>NZ_CP171996.1:1282500-5372510 GCF_044056035.1 Aminobacter sp. UC22_36 | reverse complement strand
GCAACCATTGATAACGACACTCCCGTGAGCCCTGCTCCGGGAGTGTTTTTGTTTGCAGACCCAACAGCCTGCCGCTCGGTCCAGTTCAGGATCGTGCCCAGTTCTCCGTACAGCGTAGCTTCGATCTCGCCGCGCTTGGCGCCAGGTGTCAGAACGATCTTCTCGATCAACGATCGCAGCGCTTGCGCGGCCTGCGGCCGGTCGTCCGGATGGTTGAGCGCCTCGGTCAGATGCGCCACCTTCCGCGCATAAAGTGACGATATGCTCGGCAGCAGGTCCGGCTTGTCCTGGGGTGCGGCGGCAAGCTGGTTCGTGAGATCGGCTTTGCGCAGCTCGAGCGCGTCCATCTCGGCCTTCATGCTCACCTGAAACATGCCGGCCTTGATCGCCTCGATGATGCTGCGGATCTGCTTCTCGACCTTCACCAGTTCTGCGTTCCAGCCATCGGCATTGGCGCGGCGCTCGCGGTTGAGACGGTTCGTCTCCTCGGCGTAGGCTCTCATCGCAACCGCGGCTGCCTCAGGCGCCATCATCCTGTTCTTCAGGCCGGCTAGCACCCGCTGTTCCAGTTCGCTCCGCGCTATGGTGCGCTTGTTCGGGCATGAGCCATTGCTGGTGTGGCTGGAGCAGGCGAAGCGGTCGACGCTGCGCAAGGAATAGGGGCCCTCGCAGCTCCCGCAAAAGACAAGTCCCGACAGCAGCGACTTCGGCCGGCGGGCGCTGCTCAGCCGGTTGCGCATGTGGTGAGCGCGGACAGCCGTGGTCAGGTTGACGGACCTGTCGGCGATCTCGTTCTGGCGTGCCTTGGCCGCTTGCCAGAGTTCATCGCTTACGATGCGCAACTCCGGCACATCGGTGACGATCCATTCGCTCTCCGGATTGAGGCGGGAGACGCGCTTGCCGGTTGCGGGATCCTTCACATAGCGCTGGCGGTTCCACACCAGTCGACCGACATAGAGTTCGTTGTTGATGATGCCCGTCCCCGCTTTATGTGACCGCGGATCGTCGTGTCGTTCCACAGCTTGCCTGCGGGGCCGGTTATGCCCAGGTCGTTCAGGTTCTTGGCGATCGTGCGCGGACTGATGCCTGTGGCAAACTCCCGGAAGATGCGGCGGATGACATCGGCCTGATCGGTGTCGATCTCGCGGTCGCCCTTGATCTGTTCGCCGCGCTCGTCGACACGCCTTACGACACGATAGCCGTAACACAGCCCGCCGCCGGACTTGCCGAGTTCTACGCGGCCGCGCAATCCGCGCCGGGTCCTCATGGCGAGGTCCCCGAGAAACAGGGCGTTCATGGTGCCCTTGAGGCCGACATGCAGTTCGGAGATCGCGCCCTCTGCGAGAGTGACGATCGGCACGCCGGCGAACTTCAAATGTTTGTAGAGTGTTGCGATGTCGGCCTGGTCGCGAGAAATGCGGTCAAGGGCCTCGGCCAGCACCAGCTGGAACAACCCGCATTGGGCGTCGCGGACCAGCTTCTGGATACCGGGCCGCAGGATCTGGCTTGCGCCGGAGATGCCGGCATCCTGGTAGGTGCCGGCGATCTCCCAGTCTTCGCGCGCCGCATGTTCGCGGCAGAGCCGGAACTGGTCCTCGATCGAGGCTGCCCGCTGTTGGTCGGAAGAGTAGCGGGCATAAAGTGCTACGCGCATGGTCATGAGCGGTTCTCTCTCGGTCTAGCTGGTGTCGGAATTGCCGTCGCCGGCTCTTTCGCCCGGTGGTTCTGCCTTGGCCGCGTGAGAGTTGGGGCCGGCATTGGCGTCCGTTGCATTTGCAAAGCGCTCGCGTGCCATGCCGCGGCCGATCAGCCAGGCGAGAGCCAGGATCGCCGGATGGGTTTTGGGCCTGTCGGTGCCCGAAAAGTGCCGCGCGTCGGCGGCCGTCATGTTGTCTTCTGCCATAGGCTTCCTCGCTTCGTGGTGTCGAAGCGGGGATGAAGCTGCCAGATATGCTGGCCGGGAAGGGGGAAAATGCGGTCGTAGCAACGTGGCGCGCAATGACCTGCATTCGGCGCCCTCTCCTAAGCAGACGCAGGATGCCGACTGCCGCGACGCTGGTAGCGCCGATCAAGGCCTTGGCGCCAACCCGCCTTGACCTTGACCGGCTCCGCCGTGAAGCCACATGCAGTGAGGCCACCCGGCGAATTGTCCGGCAGGGCAGGGAGAGGCAAGCCTCATCGCCTATCCGCCCGGGAAAGCGTGCGGGTTCAGTCGGTGCGCCATCCGGGTCAGGTCCGCATGTGCCGAGCGGATCTGTGGCCAGGGGAAGCCCGAACGATCCTCCCAGTCCGCGCCGTTGCGCAACACCGCATCGAGCTTGCCCACAACGCCTGCAAGCGAGACGGCGGGCGTCCCGGAAAGCGCCTCCAGCAGCGCTGCGACCTTTGCAAAGCCTGCCTGCTCAGCCCTCAGTCCTGCGAAATAGCCGATCTCCGTCGCCACCTCCTCGAAATGTGCTTGTCGCGCATCGAGTTCAGCTTCGGCCCTGGCGCGGATCTCCGCCATGTCGGTCCGCTCGCCGATGATCCGGTCCAGCGCCATCTTCGAGCAAACGATGGTCTCCTCGCCGCCAGGGATGCTCACAACCGTCCACAGTGCATCGACTCGTTCGGCAAGTGCTGCCTCGAGTTCCTGCAGCCGGTCACAGCGCCACATAGCTTGCTCATATGCAGCATTCCAATCGCGCCACAGTTCCATCGCAGGATCCGGTGCTGGAGCGGGCACAACGTCCGTCGCCGCTGTCGCGCGGGCCAGCGCATTCCCGCCAAAGGCCAGCCCACCGCTGACAACAAACAAGCCGCCAAGCGCCAGCCGCCGCGTGACGCACCCAAAACTCATGCTATGGTCGGAATCAGCCATGATCCGAGCTCCCAACAGCTTAGGTTGTGGTTAGGCCAGATGCGGTGCTGGAACACTGTGTCTGGCCGTTGATGCAAATAAAGGTACATCTTGTGGGGTATATGGGCAACAAGAATCAGCATAATATGGTGATTTTATGAACCCAGCGCAGTGCCGCATGGCTAGAGCCGCGCTGGAGTGGGGCGTTTTGGATTTGGCGCGAGAAGCGGCAGTGTCCACCCAAACGATCGTGCGCTTTGAACGAGGAGAGGTGCTCAAGGAAGCGACTGTCGATCGTCTACGAGCTGCTTTCGAGGCTGTCGGAATCGAGTTCATTCCGGAAAATGGTGGCGGCTCGGGCGTACGGCTGGCTCGAAACTCAGAACCGAAGAGCACCTAAAGCCCGGAGAAGGTTCTTATGTAGGCATTGATCCGTGCCAACACTGCGACATAACGGTGGGCAGCGTATGTCTGGCTCTGTACTCCGAAGGCAGAGGCCCGTTGGTTCGAATCCCGTCGGGCGCGCCACTTCGGTTCAAAACTGCGAACCGCTATTCCCGCCGATTTTTCGCCCGATGCAGAAGCCAGGGTCCATGAGAAGGTCGGTCCTGTTGCCGACGATGCGGATCTCGGTCTTGCTGACGACTTCCACGCACTGCGCCATGGCTCGTAGATAATCGCGCCGATAGCCGCCATCGGCCTTCCTGAGCTTCCTGAGCTTCCTGAGCTTCCTGCGCGCAGCCGTGGCCAGCTGGCCGAGTTTGTCCTTGGTGATGGACGACCCGATGCGTTCGATGGCGCTGACGGCCCGTTCGGCATCCGACCTGGCCTGATCTCTTATCGCTGTCAGTTCGGTAACCCGCACCATAGACCCTGTGCAACGACGCCGAGGCGCAATCAGCAGACAGTGAGAAAGTTGAAATTTGAATACGTCCACATCCGCGTCACCTAGGAAACTAAGAACAAGCTTCGGGAAGCTGCCAAGCTGGGCTCTCAGGAACCAGGGCGCGTCGTGACGAAGAGCGCCATCATGGTCAAGGCGACATTGGAGCGATGCGAGAAACTCTTGAGGAAGCTCGGGCCCTTGGACTCATTGAAACGGCGCTGCCGCCCGCCTAACGTGCTTTTCCAGCCGCTCGCCGACCAATTTGAAGAGCGTCTCGAAGCGCTTTGCCACGGCGGCCGTCACGATCTTCTCAGGCTCACTCGCCATCTTCGTTAGGAGCAGACGCATTGGTCGCGTCTTATGGAATTCAATCCCCACGTCCGCCAACGCCGCTTCAAGCCGTTTCGCCATTCGGGGGATGCTGGTGTTGATGGTCAGCTTCTTCCCCTTCAGCTCCTTTGCATACGCCTCACGAACCAACGCCTCATACGTATCCGGCTCAAGCAGGTCTTCGATGTCCGCCTCCTGCGCACTACCCAGCGCTTCCGAGACGAAGATCACATTCTGCTCACGGATCAGTTTGGACCGCACGAGGTCGTCCTTCGTCGCACGAGATGCTTTTTCATCATCCAGTAGCAGCAGGACGTTGAGGTCTTCGGACGACAGCAGCGCGACCATGTAGGAGACCTTCTGCGCACCGCCGGCCGGTGTGATGGCCACGTCTGCGGGGAGAGCTTTCTTACCGCTATCGCGCAGATATGCCCCGATCGACGAGAGCATCCAGAAGTCGGTCACACCCTCTACGACAAGATTGTGCGGTCCGACGAACAGGCTTTGCGCCAAGTCGTAACCAAGTGCCGCCTGCAGTGGGAACAGCGTGCGAGCGTCGCCGCTCGGGTCGTTGCTGACCGTCGTTCCTTCAGTTTCGTGGATGTTGACCGTGCGGACCCGGTCCAAGTTCTCGGTCGGAACCATGAAGGGCGAATGCGTGGTGTAGAGGATCGTATTGTAGAAATCCTTGTCGAAGTGCCTCAGCAGATCGGTCTGGGATCGCGCGTGGAGGTACAAGCCCGGTTCGTCCAACAGCAGGATCGCGTTTGCTGCTTTTCCGCCGTCGGTGTCCGCTGCAAAGGTGATGTAAAAGGAGAAGAACCATTGGAAGCCACGGCTGCGCTCGTCGAGATTGACCTCAACCTCGTAGGTGGCGTTTGGATCGGAAATGAAGGTGTCGAGGTGTGACGCATCGAGATTGAACCGAACCTTAAGAGCTCGATCCTTCCACAGTCGTCGAATCTCTGTGGTGACTACTGCACTTGCACGGTTGGCCAGCTGATTGCGGGTTTCAGAGTCCTGCTGCCCAATCAGCTGCTGCAGCTTTGCCGCATCGAGGCCGGCTACCTTACAGAGCTTCTCGAAATGCGTGTCGGCGTCGGTCAATGTGCCGTCGTTCTTCCGCTGAAGATACTGCGCAATGTCCTGGTGGCCGCTGAGCGAAGGATAATCATCGAGGTACATGAATATCGGAAGCTTCGTGACCACCCACTCGCGCGCTGCGGCATGCGCAGAGTCATCGCCCGCAATTGCTTTTGCCTGCACTTCGATTTCATTCAGTACAGCTTCTTGCTTTTCGGACAGTTCGGCATCGGCGGTGGCGAGAGCTGTGCGCAATGCCTGGCAAGCTGTATGGGCATGCGGGGCCCAAACCTTCGCGTCGGTTCCTGCTTCACAATCTTCTTCGAACTTGTCGACCGCGGCTTCGAGCACTGTTTTTGCCGCATCTTCGAGCTTCGCGGCGGCGGCCTTCACCGCGGGTGCTACCTTGCGTAACTTTGCATTGATCGAGTCGCTATCGTAATCCAGCGCTCCAAGATTGTTGAATTCAACCCAGCGTTTCGCCTCGTAGTATCGACCGATGTTTACGTGTGTGATACCCTTCGCTCGCGGTAGCAGTTTCATCAGGATAACTTGGTCTGACGCACTGAGTTTCCAGGTCGTCGAAACCACTGAGGTTTCGGAGGTACATTCCTCCAGTCGGCGGTGCCTTGGAAAATCTTTTATCGGCTTCAGCTCCTTGAAGCCTTCAGCCGGATTGAGACTTCGAAGGGCCAATAGAAGGTTTGATTTTCCGCTCTCGTTTCTTCCGAGCAGGGAGGTGATCCTGCTTACGTTAATATCCCCGCTGTCATTGATCGAACGAAAATTCGTCACTCGAAAGGAAACGAGCTCCATACTACCCTCCACCCGCATATAGCTGACTTAATCTAGGCAGTGTTGATTTCGTCAGCAACTTTCAAAGCCATTTCGGCCTGTGTCCTTCCCCAGTTTGCTTCCTAGGTTCGCCGTCCAAGCCGATGAAACTGTTCGGGATACAGAAAGCAGAGCGGATCACCGTGGTGTGAGGAGCCTTGAGGCACATCCCTCGCCCAAGGCGAGCGACCGCGGATGGTAAAGCTGCTTAGACGGCGCTCCGCAGGCCTGACATGGCAATTCGCGGCAAGCGCCATATAGCGACGTTCAGCGGCTTACCCAGCTACGGTTTCTTGCGCAGTTTCTCCACACGTCGTCGGGAATACTTGCCTTCGCGTATTCGTCGAACGACGCGAGGCTTTCTGACGTGGGGATAGCAGAGCGGTCGGCGAAAGCGCGTATGCCGTCGGCCACGTTGCGGCGGCTGAGTGTGCCGAGACTCACCTGCCCCGCTTCCAGCTCATATTGGAGGGAGCCTGATGACGTCCAACCTCATGCGAGGCTGCCGTCCACAGGGCAGCTGCCATGTGCATATGGGGACATTGAAATTTCTCAGATAAATTGTGCAGTATGCACACGACCGATTGACATGCCAAGGAAAACGCAAGCCATGTCAGTGGCTTAGAGCGTTCTGGGCATGCGCTTTTATCTAGCCGTCACTCGCTATTATGCTATTATATTTTGATCGACTTTGTAGCCATCGTCCATTATTCTTTCAGATGCGATAGTATACTAAATTGCACTCTCAGACACGCTGCCGTCTCTTGATGTCGAGTCCTGATGCACCGTGCACTCCTGCGCGCTCAGGGACGAAGCTTTCGGGCTGTGATCGAACAGCAGCGCGTCAGCCGTCACGGTGCATTTGGCCATCGGATCCACGGGCAAGATCACACGCACTCGAGCGCGGTCCGGCCGGCTTGGGATCGGCGGAGCCGCAGGCGAGATCGTGGTTCCCGTTGTCCTGGTCTACATCAGTCCTCATCCGCCTGAAGCGGATCTCTGAACCTAAATCGCGATCCTCATCCCGCGGACGCGCTGCATTTCGACTGTCCATCTTCCGCTCAGCGATGCGCTCCCAGAAGACGGCGATCGTTGACGTGGGCGCGCTCGGCAACGTCGGATTTGCTCGCGGCTGGATTCCCGACGCAGATTTGGCGGGGCCCGCCGATTACGGTGGCCCTCGCCCTCGTACTCATCATCATGGGCGCCTAACATTTGCGCAATCTATCCGCCCGTGGCATCCTTGTTCTGGGGATAGGGCTATGCGGGGGCAAGCTATTCTTATCGCATTGCTGGCGTGGGGGTTATCCAGCTGCGCTGATTACCTAAGTCGCCATGACACGGTGACGCTGGCTGCTGGCAACTCCCAAAAACACAACATGCTTCTGCAGGCTGCAGAGCCGTTCAATCCGTCAGCCCGTGAGAACCGCATCCCCACAAGCGGGAAGCGAACCGCCTTGGTAATGGAGCGCTACCAGGGTCCGCCGGCGACATCGACCGGGCCGTCAGTAACCGTCAATGTGAAGAATGGGGGTGGCGAGCCTCCTTGCGACTTTGCAGATCAAAAAGACGCCGCTGGGATAGAGTGCGGCGACAGATCGGCGGAAAGACGTCCAGGAGGCGGGAATCCTTGAGGCCCCGGGGACAACGACCGCCCACAGGCTGGCAGAACAAGCGATTTAGACGGCGCAGGCGGCTGTCCTATGCCGTGCGGAAAGCGGTTGTGCCTGCTGCGATCATTGCGGGAATCTGGGCTTTCCAGGCGGTCGATAGAAACGGCGCGCCGATGGACCGCCCGATGTTCGACACCCTTGGTTTGAGCACCCCTCGCCCTGCGACGGAAACCATCGAAGGCCGTGCCTCGGTGGTCGACGGCGACACCATCGAGGTCGCTGGTCAGCGCGTCCGCTTCGATGGGATCGATGCCCCTGAGAGTTCGCAGTATTGCGAAGATGCGAAGGGTTTCGAATATCCTTGCGGTCAGAAGGCAGCACAGGCACTCGACGAATTCCTGGCAGCATCTCGGCCGGTGAAGTGCTCATTTGTCGAGTGGGATCAATATGGGCGCTTCGTCGGCAACTGCTTTCGTGCTGACGGCAAATCCGTGGCCGGCTGGCTCGTTGAGAATGGCCATGCACTCGACTGGCCGCGGTATTCGAACGGCACCTACGCAGAGCATCAGGCTGCAGCGAAGGGGGCAAAGCGAGGCATCTGGCAAGGGCAGTTTCAGGAGCCGTGGGAGTGGCGGACCGGCCGAACTGAAGACATGGCCCCAACCCCTGTGGCGCCAAGCCCGAGCCTCACACTGCTGGGCTCTTCCTCATGCGACATCAAAGGCAACATCAGCTCCAGGGGCGAACGCATCTATCACGTGCCTGGTCAGAAGTTTTACCGCCAAACCAAGATTTCGGAGAACAAAGGCGAGCGCTGGTTTTGTTCCGAAGCGGAAGCTAGGCAAGCCGGCTGGCGTAAAGCGATGCGATAGCTTCCTTGCGGTCGGTGAACCGCATGCAGCTAGCAGCCAACAAGGCAAAACAATTAATCGTATTTTCGATCAATCTCATCTGCGCGCCGTTTTACATCGTCGGTGTATGCGGCCAATCGTTCTTTGCCTTTGTTCCCCGCGTAGGTCATGCCAACTATCGCTTTATCCGTTCCGCGCAATACGAATTTCAACAGTCGAAGAGCCTGCTTATGAAATATCATGATTAGGAGTATCGGTATAACAACCGATGCCAACGCTATTGCATTGTCGATCTTCTCCCATTGCGCTTCGACCGCACTGTTATGGTAGCCGTATTCCCTCTTTACGCACGCTTGCAGTTGGTAGTCCTTAATGACCGTCACACCACTCTTTTTGTTGATCTCCGGAAGAATGATATCTCGGCATTTCACCACAAGTTCATCGTAAAGCGGCTCATCGGGAATGCCTAACCAATTGCTCATATCGTTTTCGCTGCTTGATGTCTTTTGGTCGTACACATGGATTATTCGTCTGCTTTCTGTTTGATCCGCTCGCTTACGTCGCTCATGTGGCTAGCCATGCGTCGTTTGCCACGAATTGCGCCTGCTATGCCGTCGATCACTGCATTCTCGATCTGCTTGCGGTAGTGATAGGCTAGAACCACCAGCACTAGGATCAGCACGAACCAAATGGCTGTGCTGGCCCATGACTGGATCCGCTCCCACATATGGAAACGGTCGCGGTATTTGTCCTCGCACGCCCAAAGTGCCTGATCCGTCAGCCCCTCGCACTTACGAGCCACGTAGGACATCATCTCATGCGTCCGATCATAGATCTCTGATATCTGCTCGCGGTCCAGTGGTGGCGCATCTGGACCAGTTGAAAGCCAAAAAGGCATTGCATTCCCCCTGTGGTGTCGATCTGGCTTTACCAGAGGGGGTAGTGCCCCCAATGGGCACTTGTAAACAAAAAATTATGTTTCCGTAGATTGGATACGGTGAAGAAAATCTCAAATACCGACGTATCCCTAGGTGCTCGGCATGCCTTTCCGGCTTCGCAGTTCTTCCACCCGGCGGTGATTGCGGTGATCCGATCTTCTCGTCCAGAATGAGTTTATTGATGGACGCTTGTCGAGGATCGCCACGGCGGCGAGTGCTGTCTCCAGCGTGTTGCCCAGCCACAGCCTTATTAGCTGAGCGATGAAAGGATTAACAGTGTGTGGCGAAATGACATCCTTGTACTGCCAGACGATCTGATTGCCTTCGCGTGGTCTGCACCCATGCGTGACTTGGCTGTCAAACTTGACCTATCCGACGTCGGATTGAGGAAACTCCTCGCGAGATGCGGTGTAACTCCCCCACCTCAAGGATACTGGAACAAAGTACGCGCCGGAAAAGCGGTGCCGGTGCGCCCCAAAGCACAGCCTCGCCGACCGGGAGAAATCGGCCGTTTGCGCGTCGACGCCCGTTTTGCCAAGATCCTAACACCAGCGACATCGCTTCCATCCGGCGGTCCTTTTGCTTCCGTTCTGGTTCCGGAGAACCTCGACGATCTCTACGCACAGGAGCTGAAAGCGATCAGCAACGCTTCAGTTCCGAGGACGCTGGATAAGCCGCACAGAGGGCTCGTGCAGTTGCTGGAGAAAGAGCAAAGTCGCCGAGAGAAAGCGGCAGGGCGCGACTGGGCCTGGGAACAGCCGAAGTTCGACACGCCGCTTGGCAGGCGGCGCCTGAAACTCCTCAATGCGATATTTCTGACGCTGGATAGGCGCGGACATGAGGGCGACGCCTACGAACATGATGGCGAGATTCATGCGCGCGCGATGATAGGCGACACCTATCTGGGCCTAGATTTTGCAATTGTGGGCAAGCACCGAACCGAGCGTCAACACGGCTACCAGCGGCCGGCGCCCGATCTCCCAGCGGCGACGCCACTCGTTCTGCGGCTCGTTCCAGGCTTTGATCGCAATGCGGCCGTGGCTTGGCAGGATGACGGCGACGGTGCACTGGAGGCAAAGATCGCTGAGATCGCCGCCGGGATCATCGTGGCGGGCGAGAAGAAGTTCAGGCAGACACTACGAGAAGCAGAGGAGCGCGCGAAGCAGGAGCAGATCGAGCAGGAAAAACGGCCAGGAACGGCTAGAACAGCTCAATCAGCGGCGCTTGGAAAACCTGCGCATGAGCGGGGAGCTTTTGCGCCAGGCCCAAGATATCCGCATGTTGGTTGAACGAGTTGGGCAGGCGATTGGAGAAGGTTCTGCCGGAGTTGACTCTTCGGCCCTCGAAGCCTGGCGACAATGGGCGCTCGCAGAGGCGAACAGGATCGACCCAGTATGCTCCGGCCATATCTTGACCCATCTTTACGAGCCTTCGGTTTGAGGGCCGCGGAAGAAGCTCGAAAGCGAGCGTAACGGAAACGGGCCTTCGCTCTCACTACCAATCACAAACAAAAAGCCGCCTCGATCAAATCGAGACGGCTAGCGATTTATGTTGGAAGTGGTTGCGGGGGCAGGATTCGAACCTGCGTCCTCCAGCTTATGAGGTTGGCGAGCTACGGGGCTGCTCCACCCTGACTTAAATTGAAACTGCTATCCAAAGATCGCTGTCGGCCTCGAGCAAGTCGAGCAGCAGCACAAACCGTTCGGGGTTCGGAAGCTCTGAGGCGGCCTGTCTCCAAAGGTCGAACTCAATCGGTCGCCAAATCCAGTCCTCACGCGCGGCCGATGGGTGTTGTCGCTGGGGCAGTGATAGCTCGCAGAACTCCCGGTCGCCCGCATGCCGAGCCCAGTCCCACTCCGGGATGTCGACTCCATTTCGCTGAACTCTGAGGTGGATGCCCATGATAGTCACCCCGCCCGATGACGCGTGCCCGGCCTCGCCAGGGTACGGGTGGCCAGTACCGCCGCCTCGAACTCTTGCCCGCGAGCATCGTATCACACCTGAAAGCAGATGCCTCTGTGCCGCCTTCCGCCGCTGCTCTTCACGCTGGCGTCGTTCGGATGCCGGCGGCGGCCTTCGCAGGCCGAAGGATCGAGTATCATAGCACTCCAGCGGAAACGTAGTTCTCAGCTTCGTCCACGTTGGCGCGCCAAGAGTGTACAAGAAAATCAATAACTTGCCAGTCTGCCTCTCTATGGCGCGTTGTCGGAACTTGGTTTCGTTGAATGACCTACTGCAGCCTGTGGAGAGGGTGGCAGCTTCCCGTCGATGATGCACCGCCGGAAGGCCACCTTGGCGAGCCGGTAAGACTGGATCGCGTCCTCTGGTGCCACACGGGCCCCATGGTGGACTACGCTTCCGCGCTTGCCATACATGTCGCGGATGACTTGAAAGGCACGGTCCCTGTCGGAGGGGCCGTCGCTCACGTAGTCGGCCAGCGCCCGGCAGATGGCCTTGGTCTTCTCCCGCTCGCCTCCTAGGTCGAATAGTGCTTCGATCGCCGTCCAAACAAGGACGGTCCCTATTTCAAGCGTCGGACTCCATTGCGCCTGGTCGTAGACCGAGAAGGCCCTGAAGAAGCGCTCCTCGTGGTAAAGGCGGGATGTGACTGGGAGCGCTGTGCGCAGCCATAGCAAATCCTCTTCGCTCGCAACCGTGCTGGGGGTGCGATATGGCCCGACCTGATGCGTCGCGCTCTCAAACGTCATGGGCCAAGGCTCATGCGTGACCTCCTTTTTGTCGAAAGGCATAGCGGCGAGCACGGCCATCCTGACGGGTGAGGACAGCTGTAGGCGCAATATCGCTGCAACCAGCCACGCGACTGCGGAAGGCGACAGGCCGTCGAAGGACGACACGTCGGTGATAGAAACCTGAACCCGGCTCTTGAACGTGTAGCCGCCGTTGATAGGAACCCACGGTCCGGGGTGCGGCGCTTTGGGGGTCGGAGGCGGAGCGAAGGCTAACAGCGAGGTGCCGAACATGTCTACGAAGACGCTGCGAAGTGAAACTCCGGGGGTGACTTCAAACCCGCTGTCAGGCAGCTCGATCCCGATGAGGCAGCCATAAAGCGGGAGTTGGTCAGTCCAGTTCTTCATGCTGTCAGCCCGTCGTCCCAGCTTTCTTCGCCTTGAACTTCTTAACGATTCGATTGGCGTTCTCGGCTCCAGTCATCCGCATCTCGTCTTGCTTCCGGAACGCGGCCTCAAGTGCGTCTCTCGGATCATAACGGCTATAATCGAGCTGAGGGAGCTCGTATCGATCCCTCAGGTCCCTCGCGATATCGAGTGCCAAAAGGCCTAATCCTGCCCATGCAAACCGCCGTTCCTCAAACCACTCCTCGTGATCTGGAGGTCCGGATTGCACCTCGGCAACAAACGATATCGTTTTCTCGGCTGACGCAATTTCGTTTGGCAAAGAGAGAACTCGGTCCATTAGAAGCGGGTCGATCGATCGCCAGTCTACGTCCTGGGGCAATTCGAGTGTTGGCGGCACCGAGTCGGGAAAGAGTTCTCCCTGCTGATCACGATACCCGCGATCAGCGACCACCTCCACGCAGCTCATCACAAAGGGATGAAGTACAGCGGAAACGCGGACGGCGAGAAAGGTGGCGTGCCTCAGGCGTTCGACTTCGCTATCTCTTCGGACTGTAAGGCGGTGCCCAAGGTACGTGACCAGGCCCGTTCCGACTGTAGTCACGAGTGCTGTTAGAAGAATCGTCTGCCAGTCCGTCATCAATCCAACTTTGCCTCGAGTTCCATCACGCCATAGTTCCATCGTTGGGCCTTCGGCGCAGGCATGTTGTAGAAGGATACGTAGGTATCAAAGGCTCGGACTTGCCCGGGTGGGACGTTGATGTAGGTCTCCCAGAGTTCGTTCTCTCCGATCGTTTCGCATTTCCCTGCGGGACAATCCTGGACGATGATCCGCAGCTTAAATGACCGGAGAATGTGGCTGCTGCGGTTCCTGACGGTGCCCTTCACCGTGTGGCCACCGAGACCGTTCGATCCCATTGTCAAATCGTAGAAGTCGACGTCTCGCTCGTTGATGAGCGTTTTTGCATAAGCCGTTCGCTTGGCCTGCCGTACCGAGTCCCAGTACGCATATGCGCCACCGACAGCTCCCAGAGCGACGATTCCGGCGAGGCACCAGAGAACCACTTTCCTGAAGCCCGGATAGTGAATTGCGAAGTAGATGACTGCTACACCGAACATCGCGGCCGCGACCCAAGCCATGTCCATTCCCCCTGACTATCCTGCGCTTGCTGCCAGCACTGCTTTCCGGAAAACGGGCCCATATGCTGCTTCGAGGCGAGCATCGTTCGCGGCTAGCTGCTGCCGTGTCATCGCAGCAAAAGGGAAGCCTGCCTCGACCCTCTGGAAGACCGGAGACATCGGGATCGGCTGATTGGCCGAGACTCTGGCCATGGTCTGATCAAGCGCGACGGTGCATTCAGCCGTTTCCTTCGCGGCCATCGTGAGAAGCTTAGCCTTCGCTTCGGGGCCTTCCATGGCAGGCACGCTCCTGAGGTGTTTCCGGAACTCGACCCCGGCGATGAGTCCGAGGGAACTCAAATCTGTGGCCCTTCCGGAAGCCAGGATATACCTTCTCCAACGCCAGGGCGGTCGCGATCCAGGCGAGCTTGGCCGCGTGCAGACGTACGTTGTCTGCCATCATGATTGTGACTGTGTTCTTTTCTAAGCCAAGCTGGGCAGCTTCGAAGACAGGCATGAACTCCGCCTCGACAATCTCGTAGGCAGCACGGAATGCACTGGCAGGGACGATGTTTTTGGCGTTGGCGGATACGGTGGAACTGGCCGGAAATGTCTTTCCGGTTTCGCGCTTAGGTGCGAATGCCAAGAACAGCAGAGCAAGAATAACCAGAATACCGATGAGCCATGGTGTCTCGTCCAGCCCGACACTGTCTGCTTGCATCCACAGCAGGACGGCGACGACGGCCGCCGCGCCCATGGCCAATCGTCTTTGAATCGTAGTCAGATTTATTCCCATGCCCACCCCCGGTTGCCGAGACCATATCAGCCGCTCTTTTACGGGCAAGAAATCTTCTCTCGGATCCTTGTTTCCGGCCGCCAGCGACCAGTACATAGTCATGGGAGCGAGAGGGGAGGGGCCTGATGTCGATCGAGGAATTCAATCGCCTCATCCGGTTGGGTTTGTGCTATACGACCGCAGAAGACGTGCTGAAGGGAAAGCTCGATGAGACCTTCGAGGTTGACCAGGCGCAAGAGCGCAAGAAAGTCCATACGTGGTGCCGAGGAAGGAAGAATATCCCGGTAGCACTTGAGGCTCTTTGGGACCTCGAACCGAGCAGGTTTTACTTGGTATTCGATGGTGACGACCCAAAGGATCACAACCCCGATGATTTCTCAGTTATCCAAGCGGAGTTACTCGATGTCCACCCCAAGCTGACGTACATATCTGGCAGAGATAAAGATCCATGGCATCGGCAGTACAAAAGCAGTAGTTGCAATACCGCTTATCGTTGGGTGAACGGACGACCAGTCACGCCGCCTCTGATCTGTGATTATGGGGCACAGATACATATTGAAGGCGGAATGCATCGTTACCATCTGGCGCACCATTACGGTGCAAAGGAAATGCCGTTTCTGGTCCGGGAAGAGAAGCTGCCAAACGTGCTCGCATTGCTCCCCTCCGCCAAGGTGTTGAAATAGGGCCGCATCCTGCAGAGCAGCGGCAGCTTACAAATTTCGGCCAGCAATAATTGCTACGACAGCAACGGCGGACGACGTGGCTTCCAGGCAGAGGGCCGTCAGTTTGCGCGTAGCCGTTCTACGGTGTTGTAGGTGCACGGCGAGCTCGATTGAGGCTTTGATGTGCGCCCGTATCTCCTTGTTGTCGCCTCCTGGCATCTCATTGTGCAGCCACGCATTCAGTTGCCGCTTCGCATCCGTCGAGCCAATCTTCGTCCCAGCCTCGTCCACCGCTACATGGATTGCCGGATCGTAGACAGCCTGGCCGAGCGAAATCAGGACCTCTCGGCAAACAAGGCCGACCGATTGCCAGTCCTCCTCCGCCGAAGCAGAGGTAAACTGCGCTCGGGCCTTCGCAAGGGAGCGGTCTACACGCTCCCAACCAGTAGGCTCGCGCTCGGCGACAGGACTCGGATGGTGCACTCGCCCCACGGCGGCCGCCACTGGTCCGGTAAACAGCTTCCGGATGTAGTCGCGGCGATCCGCGTAGGTATCGAAGCCCTGCGCCTTCCAAAAACGGAACCAATCCCACAAGCTCTCGTGCGGATTTTCGTATTTGATTCCTGCGCCGGAGCAGCCTTCCACCAGCCTGGCTTGCCGCGCGCCGTAGTAGTCGTCCACGTCTTGGATCGATTTATCTCCAGTCGCCACTGCAATCATCATTTGGCGGTGGATCACGAGATCGGGAAGCAGTGTTGCCGGGCCGTCCATTGGATCGCCCGCTTGCTTCACTATGATGTCGTCAGGAACGGCCAGGTCGGGTCTCCGGCTTAGGATAGCTTCCGCTATCCGCTTGCGGTCCCGCGGCGGCAGAGATGACAGCGCCTCCGAGAAAGGCTGTGGAGCGCGGACTACAACAACGGTTTGGTGACGGCCAGCGACACCGTATTCGATGCGTGCCATGGAAAGCAGCGCCGACAGATCATTCCGGCGCAGGCTATCGAGGAAATTGCAGGCGTTATCACGATCAGAATCAGTCATGTGGAAAGAAGATGTCAGCATGACCAGTAAGACAAGTCTGCGGGCGAGCGTCCGCCGGCGGATCGAGGGACTTGACCCCTGCGAACCACGAATGCAGCATCGAAGTCACGATCAAGAATTGCGCCCAAGGAGCTCTCGTGTCTTTACCGGCAGCTCGACCATTCGAGCGTCGAGCACGCGAGATCGACACCGTGCCGGGCGAATATCTGCGACTGCCTGTAGAGCGGCGTGTGGTCGCTATATTTGGAGACAAGTACCTGCGCCAAAAGCGCCGGGATCGCCACGCGAAGCTGGGCCGGAACCAGTCGAGCACCTCGCTGACGCTCTCGCCGATAGCATGGAGCGCGCCACCACAGCACGGATAAGTCGCCTCGCCCATGTCGAGCCGCACGTCCTCGCGCGGCAGACGATCGGGCACGGCTTGCGGTGGGCTGGCCGCCCCGATGGGGGAGTCTGGATGCTCGGTATGCTTTCCCGGATGCGGCGATGTCGCATCGAGGTTTTCTAGTGCGAGCGCCAACTGATCGGGATCAGCAGGATCACTGCCTGCAGGTGCAAAAACACGCCGACCGTCCGGCAGTTCGATTGCCATCGTCCCGTCAGATGGCTGCATGAGCCTCTGCAATGCCAGCGCCGCCGGCGTGTCGTCAGGTAGCGCCACGGATACGAGTTTTGCGCGCTTCCTTTGCACCACGTCGAACTGCACGCGCCAGCGGAACAGCATCTCCGTGACGATCCCGTGCTTGCGCGCAACAGCCGAAACGCTCCGCCCGGCTGGTCATTCTCCAGCACGATGGCACGTTTATTCGCGTCGCTGAAGAAGCGCCGGGCAGGTTGTCGGGGCGTCGGCCCATCCGTTGCGGCAACTGTCAAGCCGCCTTCGGGCCTCGTCTCGTTAGCACTAGTGCTAACGGCCGGGCGGGCGGAGGGATGAAGATGCGTGCGCCAGTCGACCTCCACCTCGCTGTCGTCCAGGCGGTCGCGCCAACGGCGCAGTCCATAGGGCGAAAGATGCAGCGCCGCGGCGTATTCGCGAACACCCACCACGCTCCAGTTCATCGCCTCGACATGCATCGCCCAGAACGCCGGGAGCGCACGATTGCGCACATCCGTGCTCGCGCCAAAGCGCTGTTTTTGGCGCCGCCGCGGCTTCTTCTCCCGCCCTATCTGCCACCGCTCACGGCGCACTTGTGCCTACGATTCCGCATGTTTACGCGCCGCCTCCTTGCCCATCAGGTAGCCAAGCCAGCGCTCGAACGTACGCCGGTTGAGATAGTGATGGCGGCAATAGGTTGTGCGCGCCAACCCGCTCTGACGCCATGCTTTGACGTGAACCACGAGAAGGACTGCCGTGCCGTGTTCTCGAAATGTCTCAAATTCGCCGGAGATCCTCCACGCTACGAAGGAACCCCACATGCAGCGATTTTGCACTACGCCAATGAGGTGTCAGGACCGGACGCTTACGAAACGACAGAAGGACGGCGAGATAAAAGCGCATGCCCGAAACGCGTTAAGCCATTGGCATGGCTTGCGTTTTCCGGTGCATGACGATCGGTCGCGGGCATACTGCCCGGTTTTTATGGGAGATTTCAGTACCTTCGCATGCACATGATAGTTGCTCCGGCAGCCGGCAGCCGGCAGCCTCGCATAAGGTGGGAGATCGGGGACATGCACAAGCGCTTGAGCTGCAGATCGGCCAGCAGATCTAACGCCTCTTGAAAAGGGTTGCGTGTTGGGACGTTCAGGTCGGGACTGTGCTCCCTCCGGTCACGCACAGAGGTTCAGCGGTACGGTATGGCCGATCCCATTCGAAGCAGTCGCTTTCGCCACCCCTACTGAACGAAGGCTTTGCCTTATCTCGGACATTCAGCCTCGGCGATTCGGGTTCTGAAAGCGACGCTCATGAGCTGTATCGGAAACCGACGACACTAGGGACAGCCCGCATCCCCAGATTAAACGGCCGAATCCGTGTGTGTGTGTGTTTAAGATTCCCACGCGGTCGTTAGCCGGTAGTCTCCATCCCCCGGGGGACACGATGCATCTACATTCCTATCGACTGCGGAATTTCCGGCGGCTTCGGGACGTGCACGTTGAGCTTGCATCTGACATCTCCATTTTCGTTGGGGCGAAACAACAGCGGAAAAACATCTGCCACGCAGGCGATGCAGATGTTTCTCTCGGGCGGTAAAGATGCCTTCTCGCTGTATGATTTCAGCACGCATGTCTGGCCGTTGCTGGACGAGATCGGCGAACGAGAGGACGAGATCGCCGAGTTCGAGTTTCCTACCGTCTCGCTCGACCTTTGGTTCGAGGTTAGGAGCGGAAGACCTCTATCTCGTTACCTTTATCCTGCCTTCGACCGATTGGGCCGGAACGCTCGTCGGCGCCCGTGTAGAACTCGGGCCGAAGAAAATCGCCGAATTGATCGAGCGTTACCGCGCTGCTCGTGATGATGGCCGGGCGAAGGCGGCCGCGCTGGACCATGGCGCGGGCGACTATGTGCCATGGCCGAAATCGCTGTCGGCTTACCTGCTTGGGGAACTGAGACGCGAGTACGAACTGCGCTACTTCGTCCTCGATCACACGCAGTTTGATGCGAAGTTTCAGGCGAAGGAAGGATACCAGCCACTATAGCGCAATCTTGATCAGCGTCAGGACGACCATCAGGCGCTTAAGGCGCTGTTCGAGTCTGAGGTCGGCCTCGACAAGCATCTTGCGGAAGTTTTTAAGGACACGTTGGAGCGATTGGGGCGCTTGGATTATCCCGGCCTCAATAACCCACAGCTCGAAATCAAGTCGGCGCTAAACCCCGCGTCCATCATGACGCAGGACGCGCGCGTCCACTATATCGTGGGCGAAGGCGCGCAGACGATCATGCTGCCTGACACCTACAACGGACTCGGCTTCAAAAACCTGATTTATATGGTGGTCGAAGTGCTCGACCTTCAGGAACGCTGGAAGGCCGAAGAGGACAAGCGCGCTCCCCTCCATCTCATTTTCATCGAGGAGCCCGAGGCGCACCTTCATGCGCAACTCCAGCAGGTGTTCATTCGCAACATTCTCGATTTGCTAGTCATGCCGGGTGAGGTCGGGGGATCATTCGCCGGCCAGGCGATTATTACGATGCACTCGCCGCACATCCTTTACGAGCGCGGCTTTCAGCCGATCCGCTACTTCCGGCACGACTTAGTTGGAAACGATCAGGTCACCGAAATGCTCAACCTCTCCGCGTTCTACGCGCAGGAAACAGAGCATCGCGATTTTCTGCAAAGGGATCTGAGGCTCAGCCACTGCGATTTGTTTTTCTCGGATGGCGCCGTGCTCGTCGAGGGCAACGTCGAGCGATTGCTGCTCCCCATGTTGCGGCGAACGAACCCGAGGCCGAAGAGAACGAAGGCGGTGAAGCGGAGGGGAAGAAGATCCTTCAAACGAGATCAATTCGATGGCCGCGTTCCTCGCGTGTATTCGCACTTCGCCAAGCGGCCAGAGCATCGGCTCACATGGCGCGAGTTCGAAATCTTGCTATTTAGAATCTTTCAAAACCAAGGCTTTACGTGTGAGATTGGCCCCGGCTCGAACGATGGCGGCATTGACGTTCGCGTGCTTCAGCGCGATCCCCTCGGGACATATTGACGATTGTTCAGGCGAAAAAAATACGCCCCGAAGAACAAGATACATGTCCGCCGTAGCCGCTCTCCACGGCAGGCAAGGTGCCGACGCTCAAGCCTGGCGCTGCTCGCACGGCCTAAAGGAGCAGACGAGCGTTCGCGCGATAGGCGAGTGCTATGAAGCCGAGGTAGGAATCTTTGTTTTGTCCTAGCGGTGGCGGCCAGTTTTCGTTGAACAACAGGCGCTGACGAGATTGCGCCAACGGTATTTTTGCCGGTCGTGCGGAGCAGGACTTTTTGCGGTTGGTCTAGGAGGGGATTACAGCTTCGACGCCGGCGCAGGCGATCTCGTTGCCGATGGCGAGCAATGCCTCGATCCGGTCGGCAAGCATACGGAACAAAGGGCCAAAGCCTTGGGTGTCGTGCGCTTGTCCCCGCGTCAGCACGAAGCCTAGCGGTCGACCCCTGGCATCGCATCGTGCATGGAGTTTAGTAGGGAAGCCGCGACGCGATGGGCCAAGCGCCTCGATTCGTGACTCCCTTTTTATGCCGACTGCACAATTCTCTCGACCATCTCACAGCGTTTCGAGTGGAATCGAACACGCCGGTCACGACCCTTCGTCGGTAGCGGCGGAACACCCTGTTCCACTTGCGATATTCGTCGGGCAGGCGTCGCCACTGCGACCCGGCCCGCGCCATCCACATTATGCTCTCGAATAGAGCCGGTTGTCCTGTGCCGGTCGGCATCCGCGCCCTCCTCAGGGGCAGCCGCAGCCCGATCAAACCCCATTCCTCGTCCGCAACCCCGATCCGATCGCCTAGCGCCGCCTCCAAAAGACACCGTTGAATTGAACGCCGAGTCGAGCGTCGTGCTTTGTCCCCGAAGCCTAGTTGAGGAGGCAACTCGACCAAGCAATCGCTTACAAAGATCTCGCGTAAGAACGGCTCATTTGTCGGCGGGCGACAAATGTCTTGACAGAAATCGCGAAAAGAAAATAAGAAAGGTACTGCAGCGGGATAGCTGCATCGGAATTGGGGTATTTGAAGGCCCCCGACTGGCGCGATAGCGCCGTCGGGGGCCTTTTTGTTTTGCGCACTAGGAGGAGATACGCGCCATGAAGAAGACTCCGTTTTACGACAGTGGCCTTGAATATGGGGCCAAAATGGCCGAGCTGTTCGGCTATTGGCTGCCAGTGGAATATAGCGCCGGACATTCGCGGGAACATTTGGCAACACGTGAGAGCGTTTCACTGTGTGATCTGGATTACATGGCCGAATTTGTGATCGAAGGACCCGATGCACTTCCGTTGGTTCAGATGCTCGCGACGAACGACTATTCCAAGAAGAATATCGGCTCCGTGCAATATACCGCGATGTGTGACGAAGACGGTCGGATGATCGACGACTGCACGATCTGGGTCATGGACAAGAACAAGTATATGATCATCAGCGGTTCAGAAGACGATTACGCCTGGATTTCCAAGCAGGCGAAGCCGTACGACGTGGCCACTACAAACGTGACCGATAAGCACACAACGCTTGCACTGCAGGGACCGAAGGCCAATCGCGTGCTGCAGCCACTGGTCGACATCGACCTCTCGACCATAGGCTACTATCGGTTCAGGCCGGCAAAGATTTCCGGTATCGAGTGCATCATTGCGCGCATGGGCTACACGGGTGAAGCCGGTTTCGAGCTCCATTTCGCGTCGACTGAAGGACCGACCATCTGGAACCTGGTCATGAAGGCTGGCCAGGCCTACGACATTGTTCCATGTGCCCAGGCCGCTCTGGAGAGCCTTCGTCAGGAAGCCGGATATCTTTTGGTCGGCAAGGACCACGACCGCAGTACCAATCCCTTCGAAGCTGGTATCGGGTTTGCCGTGAAGTTTGGAAAAGAGAATTTCATCGGTAAGGCTGCCTTGCAGCGAATCGTCCGCGAGGGGGTAACCCGCCGGATGGTGTGGCTCGACATTCTCTCCGGCGACGTAGCTGAAACCGGCGACAAGATATTTGTCGGTGACCGCGAAATCGGAACGGTAACCAGCGGATCCTTCTCGCCGACCAGAAAGCGCGGAACTGCCATGGCTTTTGTAAACCCCGCCCACGCCGTCCCGAGCCTGGACGTTACGGTCCTGCTGGACAATGGCACGCGATCGAATGCGAAGCTGTCGGTTATGCCGCTATATGACCCCGGAGACACCCGCACCAAGAACTTCGCCTAATCCATTAGAGTTGAAGCTTCCTCCTAGGGGGAGGCTTCAACCGGCATGGTTTTCCTTTGTTCCCGATCGGAGCAGCCTTTATGAACAGATTCTTTCTGACGACTGGGTTCTCACTTGCAACCGCGGCGGCCCAGGCTCATCCCGGAACCGGCCACGCACATGGGATTGCCGCCGGTCTTTCTCATCCGCTTGGCGGTTTGGACCATGTCCTAGCTATGGCGGCCGTGGGCCTGCTGGGATACCTACTCGGCGGTTGCTTTCGTTGGCTGCTGCCGGCTGCATTCCTAGGTATGATGGTCTTGGGTGGCGCGGTCAGCGTCAGCGGCATCACTCTACCGGCAGTGGAGGCTGCGATTGTACTCTCGGTTATTATAATCGGAGCCTTGATTTTAATCGCACCTAACGTTCCCGGCTCAGTTGCACTCGCGATGACCGGGTTCTTTGCCGTTTTCCATGGTCACGCTCATGTAGCCGAAATGCCATTGGATGGCAGCGCCACGAGCTACGCACTGGGTTTTGTGTTGACGACCGCACTGCTTCATGCCGCAGGCGCGGCGCTTGGCGCCGGAGTTGCAGCAATCGGTGGCTCGCCGCTTGTCAGGCTGACAGGTGGGGCTGTGACCGGTTTAGGGCTGGGTATTTTGGCCGGTCTCATCTGATCGCAACCGCAGGGCGAGCGATATCGGCCGTAATTTTGCTTCGTCAAAGCAGTCGAACAGCGTTCAAAAGACCCGGTCCGCTTATGTTCAGCGCCGCGCGACAGCCGATGACTATCGCGCTGTTGAGGGCGAATAGGGCGGCCTCCGCCTGCCGTGCGGCAGGCCAGTCAGCACCTCGTTTTTAATCTGGGAGCCTGAGGCTCCGCGGAAATCGAACCAAACTCAAGGGAAGAGAGTCATGGCCGAATTCAAGACCGACATCGAGATCGCGCGTGCGGCGAAGAAGAAGCAGATCCAGGAGGTCGGTGCCAAGATCGGCATTCCGAGCGAACATCTGCTGCCTTATGGCCACGACAAGGCGAAGATCTCGGCCGAGTTCATCGGCAATGTGCGCAAGAACAAGGACGGCAAGCTGATCTTGGTCACCGCGATCAACCCGACACCGGCCGGCGAAGGCAAGACCACGACGACAGTCGGTCTCGGCGATGGTTTGAACCGCATCGGCAAGAAGGCGATCGTGTGTATCCGCGAAGCCTCGCTTGGACCCAACTTCGGCGTCAAGGGCGGTGCTGCCGGTGGCGGTTATGCCCAGGTCGTGCCGATGGAGGACATGAACCTCCACTTCACCGGCGACTTCCACGCCATCACCACCGCGCACAATCTTTTGTCGGCGCTGATCGACAACCACATCTACTGGGGCAACGAGCTCGGCATCGACACCCGCCGCGTCGTGTGGCGCCGGGTGATGGACATGAACGACCGGGCGCTCCGCGAGATCAACTGCTCGCTCGGCGGCGTTGCCAACGGTTTTCCGCGTGAGGCCGGCTTCGACATCACCGTTGCCTCCGAAGTCATGGCGATCCTGTGCCTGGCGACCGACCTCAAGGATCTCGAAAAGCGTCTGGGCGACATCATCGTTGCCTATCGCCGCGACAAGACGGCAGTCTATGCCCGTGACCTCAAAGCCGACGGCGCGATGGCGGTGCTGCTCAAGGATGCCGTCCAGCCCAACCTGGTGCAGACGCTGGAAAACAACCCCGCCTTCGTCCATGGCGGCCCGTTCGCCAACATCGCCCATGGCTGCAACTCGGTGGTCGCGACCACCACCGCGCTCAAGCTCGCCGACTATGTCGTCACCGAAGCCGGCTTCGGCGCTGATCTGGGTGCCGAGAAGTTCTTCGACATCAAGTGCCGCAAGGCTGGCCTCAAGCCTGCCGCTGCGGTCATCGTGGCGACAGTCCGCGCGATGAAGATGAATGGCGGCGTCAAGAAGGAAGAGCTCGGCAAGGAAAATGTCGATGCGGTGAAGAAGGGCTGCGCCAATCTTGGCCGCCACATCGAGAATGTGAAGCAGTTCGGCGTGCCGGTGGTGGTGGCGATGAACCACTTCGTCTCCGACACCGACGCCGAGATCGCGGCGATGAAGGACTATGTCGCCTCGATGGGTGCCGAGGCAATCCTGTGCAAGCACTGGGCCAAGGGTTCGGCCGGCATTGAGGAGCTCGCCCACAAGGTGGTGCAGCTCGCTGAATCGGGTGCTTCGCAGTTCTCGCCGCTCTATCCCGACGAGATGAAGCTGTTCGACAAGATCGACACCATCGTCAAGCGCATCTACCGCGGCTCGGAGGCGATCGCCGACAAGTCGGTGCGCGACCAGTTGCATCAATGGGAACAGGCGGGCTACGGCCATTTGCCGGTGTGCATGGCCAAGACGCAGTATTCGTTCTCGACCGATCCCAACCTGCGTGGCGCCCCTGTCGACCATGTCGTGCCGGTGCGCGAGGTCAGGCTTGCCGCCGGTGCCGGCTTCATCGTCGCCATCTGCGGTGAGATCATGACCATGCCCGGCCTGCCCAAGGCACCGTCGTCGGAAAAGATCTTCCTCAACGAACAAGGCCAGATCGAAGGTCTGTTCTAAGGCGAACGCGTCTTAACATAAGGATTAGAAATACGTGTCAATCATTATCGACGGGAAAGCGGTGGCGGCCGATGTAGTCGCCAAGGTCCGGATCGCAGCCGAAAAGCTGATCGCCGAGACCGGTGTTGTTCCAGGCATCGCGGTGGTCATCGTCGGCCATGACCCGGCAAGCCAGGTCTATGTCGCTTCCAAGGGCAAGAAAGCCAAGGAATGCGGTTTTCATTCCATCGAACATGCGCTGCCGTCCGACACCTCTGAAGCTGATCTGGTCGCGCTGGTGCAGAAACTCAACGCCGACCCCAAGATCCACGGCATCCTCGTCCAGTTGCCCCTGCCCGACCATGTCGACGCCGGCAAGATCATCCAGACGATCTCGGCCGACAAGGATGTCGACGGCTTCCATTTCACCAATGTCGGCAAGCTCGGTACCGGCGAACTCGATACCGCCTTCGTGCCCTGCACGCCGGCCGGCTCGATGCTGCTGATCGAGCGTGCGCTTGGCCGCGACCTGTCGGGCCTCAATGCAGTCGTTGTCGGGCGCTCCAACATCGTCGGCAAGCCGATGGCCAATCTGCTGCTCAATGCCAATGCCACTGTCACCATCGCCCACAGCCGCACCAAAGACCTGCCGGCCTTGTGCCGCAGCGCCGACATCCTGGTGGCAGCGGTCGGCCGTCCTGAAATGATCAAGGGCGACTGGGTCAAGCCGGGCGCAACGGTCATCGATGTTGGCATCAACCGCCTCAGCGCAGACGCCAACGGCAAATCGAAGCTCGTCGGCGATGTCGACTATGCCAGTGCGGCAGAACAGGCTGGCGCCATCACCCCGGTGCCGGGCGGCGTCGGCCCGATGACGATCGCACTTTTGATGGCCAATACGGTCACCTCGGCCTTCCGCGCGGCAGGTCAGGCGTTTGACTTCGACGCTTACAGTTGACCGGTGCATGGAGGCCTCAGAAAGAAGCCGATACCGCCCAAGGCTACTGATTGTAGAGCGAAATCAGCTGGTTATCGCAGCGTTGCGCGACATGATCAGCCGCGACGAACGTTTCGACTTCGCTGCCGGCATCAATAGCGGTAAGGCGTTTCTGGAGGCCGTGGAAGAAACGAAGACGGCCTTCGACGTGGCAATCGTGGGCTGGAAACTATCCGACATGAACGCCTCCGAACTGCTAATCGAGCTTCATCGCCGGCAGCTCGCGATGCGCGTGGTTATTTTCAGCAACGATCATGACCCAGGCATTCTGAAGCAGTGCGTACGCCTTGGCGCGCACGGCTTTTGCTATCAGTTCGATGATCCCAGCGTCCTGTTCGGCACGCTTGCTGCGGTCGCAAACGGCCGTATTTGCATTCCCTTTATAGAGGTCTCCAAAATCAATGAGACGCCCTTATCACGCCTGACGCCGCGCGAATTGGAATTGCTCGCTGTGCTCGCCAATGGCTGGACCAATTTGCAGATTGCCACCAGGACCGGTATTTCGGAGAACACAGTCAAGTACCATTTGAAGAATCTGTATGACAAGCTCGGCGTCCGCAATCGGGCAATGGCGGTGGCGCTGTTTGTCATGGATACGAAACAATAAGCCTCCAGACGGCTGCCAGGCAGCGTTCGCGCGCGGCAAGCCGAGCTTAATCAACAGGGCGAGGCGCCCCCTGGGATGTCAGGACCGTTAACGACCTTCGATTTGTCATTGTCGATCGGAAGAACCAACTTAGCATGAATCCTGATAACGACGCCTAACCGTCTTTTAATATTGACGTCGCTTTGCATCTGTGCAAGCATTCAATCAGGTGGCGGGATAGTCACCTTTTGGTACCACGCGCCGCCCCTCAGGATAAATCCTGCCGGCTAGCAGTTGTGGTCCACCTTCATCTCAAAATTGCCGACATCTTTTCGCGAAGCCGACGACTGCCGTTTGCTCAACGGAACCGATGTCAGCTGGCGCTTTGAGCAGTCAACAAAAACAAGGGGAACGCAAATGAAAACAACAATGCAGAAGATTTCCGTGTTGCTTGCCGTAACTGTCCTGTGGACCGGGAGCGCAGTTGCGGAAGAGGAACCGATCGTGTTGGGGATTCCCGTTGGCCTAAGCGGGGCAAACAGCGTCGTGGCACCGTCCGTGATTCAGGCGACCGAACTCGCTGTCTCCGAAATCAATGAGGCGGGCGGGTTGCTGAACAGAAAGCTGGTCATTGAAGTCGCCGACGATGCGTCCGGCGCCGCCGGGGCTCAGAAGGCCTACGATTCCCTTGTCTTTCAAAAGGAAGTCGACGCCATCGTGGCAATGGAAACGACGGCGGCTCGCAACGCCGGCCTGCCGATCATCACGCGGGGGCAAATTCCGTACATCTACACCTCCTTCTATGAAGGCGCCTCCTGCAATAAGTATCAGCACATCAACGCCTGGGTGCCACAACAGATGGTTTCCCTCATGGTTGATTATTTCATGTCGGATCATGGCGCGAAGAAATTTTTCCTGGTTGGCAGCGACTACGCGTTCGGTCGGGGTCTTCTTGGTGATACTAACAAGTACATCGCCGAGAAGGGCGGAACCGTTGTAGGAGAAGAATACAATCCGATGGATGCTACGGATTGGACGGCAATCGTCAGTAAGATCCGCGCGACCAACCCGGACGCCATCATTACTTCCACAGCCGCTGGTGCGCCGAACGTCACCTTCACGAAGCAATTGCGATCGGCAGGCATCACTGCCAAATACGGTAATTACGCGCTTGATGAAGGTACGGCAAAGACCCTTGGGCCTGATGCCGAGGGGATCTATCTCGGCGGTACCTACTACACCGGTATCGCCTCGGAGAAAAACGCCCGGTTCTTGAAAGCGCTGAAAGCCAAGTTCGGGGAAAAGACTGAAACGCCGAATGAGCTGTCCGTGCCGCAATACGATGCTGTGCATCTCTACGCCTTGGCGGTCAAGAAGGCCGGGACAACGGATACGGATGCGGTCGTAAAGGCGCTAAGCGAAGTGACTTTCGACGGCCCTCGCGGTTCGGTGCTGATGTCGAAACAGCGTCATGCTCCGCTGACGATGTATCTCGCGCAGGTCGATGCAAAGGGCGACACAACCATCATCAAGTCCTATCCCAATGTAGATCCGGGCGAGCAGTGCCCCAATCTGTGACCGGACAGGCGGCGCTTTCTGCCGTCTGACTGCTGACCAAATATGGCGATGCTGTGTTGACCCTCAGACGCGGCGATGTACGAACCCATCTTTCGTCATCGATCACTCGGAAGTTCAATACAGCTCGCTACAGAGGAAACTTCGGAGACTTAGATGGTTCCGGTACTACTTGATATCATAACGACTGCAGCAATCTTATACATCGTATCTTCGGGATTGCTGCTTGTGTTCGGCGTCATGAAGCTCATAAACTTCGCACACGGCGGATTGATGACGCTTGGGGGCTATGCCGCCGTCATCGCCACCGCGATGGGGATGAATCCTTGGATCGGTATACCCCTGGCGGCGATTTTCGGCGGAATTGTCGGTCTCGGAATGGAACGTGTCGTCGTGCGCTCGCTCTATGATCGCCCCCTCGATGCCATTCTGGCGACGTGGGGCCTGAGCATTATCATTGGGCAGGTTATTACCCTGGTCTTCGATCGCGGTGTCCATTTCGCTGAGCCTCCGATCAGAGGCGTGATCAGTATCTTGGGTGAGCCTTACTCAACCTATCGGTTGATCCTGACAGCCGTTGCGCTGCTGCTCGGCGTCGGCTTGACGATGGCGCTTCGGGGCACCTCACTGGGCCTCTCCACACGCGCGGTCATTATGAACGAGGACCTCGCGCGCGGGCTCGGCATCAACAGCGGCTTAGTTCGCTCCATCACATTTACGCTCGGCTCCGGTTTGGCGGCGGTGGCCGGAGCTCTGATAACTCCACTGTCCAGCGTCGATCCAAACATGGGCGTTGCCTGGCTGATCAGCGCTTTCATGCTCGTGCTCGTTTCGGGCTCCTCCCTCTATAGCCTGGCTGTCGCGAGCGTTGTCCTGGGGGGCGCCCAAGTCATTGTGAGCAATTATTTCGGTTCGGTCCTCGGCGGCATGACGATTGCTGCGCTGGCCGCTGTCATACTTCGCATCCGTCCGCAGGGGTTTTCTTATGAGTGACGCAAACGTGAAGGAACTTGGAAGCGCTTCCATTCAACGACCGCAGATCGCCCCGCTGACAAGGATGGTGGTCATCGCCGCGATCTGTCTGATCGGGGTTGGCGCCGCGCCCTTCTTCATGGACGCCTATTCCGTGAACGTCCTCGTAAGGTCGATGATTTATGCATCAATCGCGCTCTCGGTCGACATTCTGTGGGGCTACCTCGGAGTTCTGACTTTCGGTCAGTCGGCATTCTTCGCGGCCGGCGCCTACGCAACGGCATTGGTCTTTACCTATGGCGGCTTTTCGGCCGGAAATGCCTTGGCCGCCGTCTTGATCGGCATCGCAGTCGCAGTCGCCCTCGCCGGGTTGGTGGCATTCCTTGCCTTCTGGCATGGCGCTTCGTCGCTCTATGCGTCCGTGATCACCCTCGTCCTGCCGATCATCGTCACGCAGGTTCTATTTTCCGGCGGAACCTACACGGGCTCAAGCAGCGGCCTGACCGGCTTCGAAACAATCCCGCTCAGCTCTGAGGCGTGGTTCTGGGCTGTCGGAGTCTGGCTAGTCGTACTGACGTCAGCGGCTTGGATGTACACGCGCAGCGACGCCGGGCGGCTTCTGATCGCGATCCGGGAAAATGAGCAACGTTGCAAGTATCTCGGCTTAAACACCTCAAACATTAAGGCAGTGATCTTTCTGATCTGTGCAGCAATCGGCGCGATTGCAGGCTGGATGTACGCTAACTACACGATGGTGGTCGCCCCCGAAATCGCTGGCTTCACGTTCGGAACCGAGCTTCTGATCTGGGTTGCATTGGGCGGGCGTGGTACGCTGTTTGGCCCAGTGATCGGAACGATTATTATCGACTATGCCAGTGCGCAGCTGCAGGGCGATTTTCCCTTCGTGTGGAAGCTTGTCATCGGAATAGTCTTCGTTTCGGTCATCGTCGCCCTGCCGCGCGGTATCCTGCCCTTGGTTTCGCATGCCGCCAACTGGTTACGCGTTCGCACCGGAAAAGCTCAGCCTCAGCAATACGCCCAGCTCCAGCTGCACAAGGCAAGCAGGAGCGAGCGCAACATCATTGCGGCCGAGTCCAGCGGACCCGCGCTTATAGTGAGCGGGGTGGAAAAGCGATATGGTAGTCTGGAAGTTCTGTCCGGCATCGATTTCGAAGCCACCTATGGCGAGATCGTTAGTCTCGTGGGGCCAAACGGTGCCGGCAAGACGACCCTCATGACCTGCATCGCCGACGGCTCAAAGCGTAGCGGTGGCACGATTTCGGTCGCTGGCCAGGACATCGGCCATCGTCCGCCTGAAGAGTGCGTAGGTCTCGGTGTGGGCCGCAAGTTCCAAATGGCCAACGTTTTCGACACCTTGACGGTAGGTGAGTGCCTCCAGATTGCTCGGGCGCGCCTAGATCCTTTGTCCAAATGGCAGAAATCCGGTGTCTGCAGCCTGCCGCCTTCTGCCATGCACGTTGTCAGGGCCACCGGTCTTCACACCGAGCTGCATTTGCCCGCACAAGTGCTGTCGCACGGAAAAAAGCAGGCGCTCGAATTGGCAATGGTGTTGGCTCTCGAGCCCAAGGTGATCCTCTTGGACGAACCCACGGCTGGTCTCACAAAAGCCGAGCGCACGCTGATCGGAACGATCCTGGTGGAACTGACCAAAGCGGAGCAACTGTGCATTCTGCTCGTGGAGCACGATCTAGACTTCGTCCGCGAAATTTCTTCGCGAGTCATCGTTCTACATCAAGGTCGGATTGTTCTTAACGGGTCGGTTGATGAGGTCGTGAATTCCGAACTCGTTAAGTCGGTCTATGCTGGTTCGGGGCACTGAGAGGATGAACTCATGACAGAAGCAGTGCTCGCTGTGAATGGTCTCAGCAGCGGATATGGACAGGCCACCGTAATACGGAACCTGGATTTGAAGATCGCCCACGGCGAAATCGTCGCCGTGGTGGGCAAGAACGGTATGGGCAAGAGTACGCTGCTCAAGTCGATCATGGGGTATTTGCCGAAGTTTTCAGGCTCCGTATCGATGGCGCAGCATGCAATCAGCGAAAGTCGTCCCCATCAGATTGCTAGGCTTGGCGTGGCTTATGTGCCGCAGGAAAAGGCGTTATTTCAGGACCTTACGGTCGAGGAAAACATTCGCTTGGCGCTGCGTGGCTCGGTTAGCTGGAACGAGGCGGAGGCGACGATCCGCCGTTGCTTCCCGTTCCTCCTCAAGCGGTTGCAGCAAAAAGCCGGCACGCTCAGTGGCGGCGAACAGAAAATGCTTTTGATCGCACGCTCTCTCTCCGTCGGCGCCAAGGTACTCCTGATCGATGAGATAACCGAAGGCATGCAGCCGTCAGTTATCACCAACCTGGTGGAAATCATCAAGAGGGAGAGGGATCGTTCTGGGCTCGGCGTTCTTTTGGTTGAACAGAACATTCCGTTCACCCGTGCCGTTTCTGACAGATACGTTCTCCTGGACAAGGGTGAAATATCGGGGTTCGGAAACACGCGTGACCCGGATACGCATGACAAGATCGCGGCCCACATAAGCCTCTGATCATCCTGAAACGACTTCAAAATGGGCGAGGGCATCTCGTGTATCTGACCAACAGGGAACGCGACAGACTTCTTGTTTTCACAGCGGCCAGGATGGCTCAGCGCCGCCGCGCAGAAGGCATACGGCTGAACTTGCCGGAGGCCAGAGCAGTAATAGCCGATGCGATCCACGAAGGGGCCAGACGAGGTAGCTCGGTCTCAGAATTGATGGCTTTGGGCCGCACCGTATTGCAGCCTGAGGAAGTTCAGCCGGGTGTCGTGCCGCTTCTGGAAATGTTGATGGTCGAGCCGATGTTTCCGGACGGTCAAAAGCTCGTTTGTGTCCACGATCCCCTCGGTCGGCCCCATGAAAGCGAGGAAGAGGACGAGCCAGGCGGCTATCGCCTGGCGAAAGAAGGGATAGAGATCAATGTCGGTCGTGCGACGACGCGTGTGATAGTTCGCAACTTTGGCGACCGCCCCGTTCAGATCGGCTCTCATTTCCACTTCTTTGAGGTGAACGCCGAGCTGGATTTTGACCGGGCCGCAGCGTTCGGCTTTCGTCTCGACATACCAGCGGGAACCACGGTCCGGTTTGAGCCAGGGGATGAAAAAACCGTCGACCTTGTCGCCATCGGTGGCGAAAGGCGGGTCGAGGGGCTTAACAACCTCACCGATGGTGACCTGGACAACCCGGAAGTCAAGCGCAGGGCGGTTACACGAGCAGCAGCCGAAGGATTCAGGGGAGCTCACCATGGCTAAGGTGCTGTCGCGACGTCAATATGTTGAGCTGTATGGGCCGACGACGGGAGACCGGGTCCGTCTCGGGGACACGTGTCTCTGGGCGGAGGTCGAGCGGGATCTGCTTGTTCCGGGTGACGAACTCGTCTTCGGGGCGGGAAAAACCCTTAGAGTGGGCACCGGCTGTCATGGCCATATCACTGCGGCAGACGGTGCGCTCGATCTGGTGATAACGAATGCCACGATCATCGATCCGGTCCTCGGCATCATCAAGGCCGATATAGGGATCAAGGATGGCCTGATCGCCGGGATCGGCAAGGCTGGCGACCCCCGGATCATGGACGGGGTTGACCCTAAACTGATCGTCGGTACCAACACCGACGTTCGCGCAGCGGAGGGCCTGATCGTTACGGCCGGTGGCCTAGACTGCCACGTCCATTTCATCGATCCGGGCCAGTGCGAAGAGGCCCTGGCCAGTGGCATCACTACCCTGTTCGGCGGTGGTCTTGGGGCCACCACCGTTCCGATCGCCTCCACCGGCACAGTGAACCTCGGACATATGCTTCAGGCAGCGGAAGCGTTCCCGCTCAATTTCGGCTTTTTGGGAAAGGCGGCCTCGGATAATCATAAGCCCCTGATCGAGCAGCTCGAGGCAGGCGCCGCAGGGCTAAAAATTCATGAGGATTGGGGTGCCACAACTGCCGCGATCCATTCAGCACTGGTGGCTGCTGACGAGGCGGACGTGCAAATCCAATTGCACACCGACACGCTGAATGAGTTTGGGTTTCTCGAGCGAACCTTGAAGGCAATCGACGGCCGTACCATTCACGCCTACCACGTCGAAGGCGCCGGCGGGGGCCATGCCCCAGACATTATCAAGGTGTGTGGGTACGGGAACGTCCTGCCTTCGTCGACCAATCCGACCAATCCTTACTCGGTTAATACGTTCGACGAGCATTTTGACATGGCAATGGTCAGCCATCATCTCAATCCAAGACTGCCGGAGGATATCGCCTTTGCCGAATCCCGGATCCGCCATGAGACCATTTCGGCCGAAGGTGTGCTGCACGATATCGGCGCCATTAGCGCTATAGGATCGGACTCCCAGGGGATGGGTCGCATTGCCGAAACTATCAGTCGTACCTGGCAGACCGCGTCATGCATGAAGGCGCAGCGTGGCGCACTCGCCGAAGACGCCGGTCGCGACAATGACAACACTAGAATTAAGCGGTTCATCGCCAAATACACCATCAATCCGGCACGCATATTCGGCGTAGAGAAATATGTCGGCTCGCTCGAGCCGGGCAAGCTGGCCGATCTCGTGCTATGGAAACCTGGGATGTTTGGCGTCAAGCCGGAGGCCGTTTTCAAGTCAGGCTTCCCGGTGATGGCCGTGATGGGCGAAGCGAACGCCTCTCTCTACTGCTGCGAGCCCCTGCGCTACCGGCCGCAATGGGGCTGGTTCGGACGCGCTGCTCCGTCACTTTCGTTGCGCTTCATGTCCCAAATGGCCATCGACCGCGACGTCGCTGGAAAGCTGGAATTGCGAGCGCGTTGCGTGCCCGTGTCTGGAACACGAAAACTCTCCAAGCAAGACATGCTTTGGAACGACAAGGTTCCCAAAGTAACGGTGGATCCGGAAACATACAGAGTGGAAGTCGACGGGGAGCATTGCACGTCGCTTCCGTCCAGCAAGGTGCCGCTGGGCGCCCTTTATACGTTGAAATAGGAGAATTTCATGTCCGCTAAGGCCATTCGTATCGGCATCGGTGGTCCGGTGGGCTCCGGTAAGACGAGATTAATTGAGCGCCTCCTGCCTCTTATCCATGAGGCGGGATTGAAACCCGCGGTTATCACCAATGATCTCGTGACTCTGGAGGACGCCATCCGGCTCAAGGCGAGCGGCCTCATAGAAGAGACTCTGGTCATCGGCGTAGAAACCGGAGCGTGCCCTCATACCGCGATCCGCGAGGATCCTTCGGTGAACATACAGGCTGCTGACGCGCTGGAGCGCGACAATCCGCTCGATCTCATCCTGATTGAGAGCGGTGGAGATAATTTGGCGGCGACATTCTCCTCGGAACTCGTTGACTATTGGATCTTCGTGATTGACTGCGCCGCCGGTGATGACATCCCGCGCAAACGGGGACTTGGAATGCTTCAAGCTGATCTTCTCGTTGTCAACAAGATTGACCTCGCTCCGCATGTGGGCGCTGACCTGGACCGTATCCGTCACGACGTTCTGGTCAACCGCCCTCAAAAGGCTACCATTTACACGAATTTGCGTTCGCCGGAGGGTGCAGCAGAGGTCTTTGCGACCATAAAAAGGGATGCCTTGTTCAGCTGTGCGGAAAAGTGACCAAGTATGACGCACGCGTCTGGCCTTCTCAACCTGGAGTTTGCGGCTGACTGCCTGGGGAAAACACACCTCATGCAGCGGGTTCAAAGGTTTCCCTTGCATTTCACCACACCCCTTTTTCTGGACGAAAGTCAGCCTGGCATGGCTTTCGTCTATGTACTGAATCCCTCGGGTGCAGTGTTTAGCGGTGACAAGCTGGAACTGCGGATTGTTGCGCGGAACGGCGGAAAACTTCATGTCACGAGCACATCTGCGACAAAGCTCCACCGGATGCTCGACGGATCAGCGTATCAAAAGGTGCATTTGGAGGCAAAGCAGGGGTCGTACATTGAATACCTGCCGGACCAGATCATACCGCAGGCGCAATCCTCCTACGACCAAGAGACGACGATAGATATCGATCGGGGGTCCATGCTCATTGCGAGCGAAATCATCGCGCCGGGCCGGTTGGCCCGCGGCGAGATTTTCGCTTTCACCCGCCTCAAACTTGCAACTCGGATTAGCGTCGACGGAAGCACGCTCTTCACAGAGCGCATGCTCATGGAGCCGACGACGATTCCGATCAATATGAGAGGCGCTCTCGGCACTTTTCTCTATTCGGGAACGCTGCTGGCACTCGTTCCAGGCGGCAACGCAAAGGGCGTTTACGATGCTGCTTCGTCCCTCGACATGACGGGCGAAGATTTTCGATTGGGTGTAGGGGCCCTGCCCGGGGCTGTCGGCATCATCGTGCGCGTGCTCGCCCTGTCGTCATCAACAATGACGCGGCTCATCGACGACGCGTGGTCACGGATTCGAATGCAGATGATTGGGGCGCCAGCGCCGTCTAGGAGGAAATAGGTCCCATGCTTGTCTCGAATGGAATAGTTGGCGCCTTGGACGACGTGGTTCACAGCGCCGCCACATTGGATTTTATCGACATTTCTTGGACTGAGGCCGGCAAGCGGCGGCTTCGGCAGCGCACAAAGCGCGGTCTCGATTTTGCGGTATCGATGCAGCATAGCCAGTACCTTTTTCACGGCGCGGTTCTATTTAACAACGAAGAACACACGGTGGTCGTGTGCAGGCCGGAGGAACTCGCCCTCGTTGTCGACCTCAGCCAAACCAACTCGGTTCCGGATATTATTCGGCAGGCTGCGCTCATCGGCCACGCATTCGGCAACCAGCATGTACCGGTCGAGGTGAACGCCTGCTCCATCCACGTGCCGATGCTGTCGAGTGAGGACCTCATGACGAAGACGGTTCGAGATCTCAAACTTGGCGAACTGTCGCTGCGTTTCGACTACGTCCGGCTGGGCGCCTCCCGTCCCCTTTTTAAAACAGAGCACGCTCATGAATGAAACGTTGGCGGGAAGGGCGATAGACGCGAGTTTTCTAATGGCCCTTCAGTTGGCTGACAGTTCGCTGCCGATCGGGCGTTATGTTCACTCCAGCGGATTGGAAGGCATTCTAGAGGAGCTTCCTAAGAATTCAGCTCAAATCGCGGAAGTCGTGAAAGCGGTCCTGCTCCACGGCGCGGGCCGCTGCGACGCCGTTGCTGCCGCTCACGCACATCGGATGTTTTCGGTCGGCGATCTCGACCAATTGCATTATGTAGATGAGCGTCTTCTCGCCACAAAGTTGTCGGTTCCGGCCCGGAACGCATCGACCTCGTGTGGTCGCCAGCTGGCGAAACTTGCCCTTCAGGTCTGGCCGCACCAAGTGCTGGGTTCATTCTGCCATGAAGTGCAACTGCGCGAGGCCGGAAATCTCGCCGTCGTGGCAGCAGCGGTGTCGGCCTCCCGGGGAATGGGCATTGAGAACACGCTCCTGGCGGAGTTGCGCGGCACGGCAAGCAGTCTCTTTTCGGCAGCCGTACGGCTCGGCCGGATGGGATCGGCCGAAGCGCAGGTTCATCTCTGCCAATGTGTCCCGATCATTGTTCAGGCTGCAGAAAAGGCCCTGGCCTTGGATCTGGACGACATGAGTTCGACCACGCTCGAATTGGAAATTGCGATGCTGCAGCTTCAACGTAATCCACTGCGTCTGTTTGCAACATAGCAGGAAGGCACGAGGATGTCCGGCATTGGCGCACTGCATGAGTCCTATCGTTCGGAGGGTACATGGCCGGTGGGTGTGCTATACTCGAGAAGCGGAATCACGGCGATTGCAGAGATTTCCCAGCTGCAAGGGACCTTGCTCGCAATTTCGGAGATAAATGACGCAGGCGGCGTGCTGGGTAAGCCGATTTCTCCCTTGATCCTTGATCCGGCGTCCGATCCGCAGCGCTACACCCAGCTCGCCAGTTCGCTTTTAATGGACCGCGGCGTGACTAACATATTCGGCTGTTCGGCGTCCTACAGCCGAAAGGCGGTGGTTCCGGTCGTCGAGCATCGCGGAGGCTTGCTATGGTACTCGATCGGCTACGAGGGGTTCGAATATTCCTCGAACGTCATCTACACCGGCCCCGCTCCGAACCAGCTGCACCTTCCGCTCGCTGAATATCTATTCCCACGCTACGGACGAAAGCTGATGTGCGTCGGCACGGACTATCTCTTCCCGCGCGAATCCAACAGGATCATGCGCGATCTTCTTTCTGAAATCGGCGGCAGCATCGTCGGCGAATATTATCTGCCGTTCGGCGCTCAAAGGGATGCCTTTCTGGATGCGATCAAGGAAGCGCGATTGCTCGGTGCCGATGTAATCTTCTCGACGGTGGTGGGGCCGGGAATAGCAGCACTTTACGATGCCTACGCGGTCGAGAAACTCGATCCAGCCGTTATGCCGATCGCCTCTCTTACGACTAACGAGGCGCACCTTCAGGAAATGTGGTTCGAGCCCCGGCCGGGCCATATCGTCTCCGCGCCTTACTTTGAAACGGTCCAATCGCCGCGAAATAACAGTTTTGTCGCCAATTATCACCAACGTTTTGGTGCCAAGCGCCCGGCCGATGCATGTGCGGAGGCTGCATATTTTACCGTGCTACTCTTTGCTCGGGCGCTGGAACGAGCTGGGACGCTAGACCCGGAATGGCTTCGCGCACAGGTACTGGGTCTCGAGGTCTCCGCTCCCCAAGGCGTTGTCATGGTGGATCCGGACAATAGCCATACTTATCTCTGGCCGAGAATTGGCAAGACGGTAGCTGGGCGGAAATTTGAGGTCGTAGCCGAATTCAAGAAATCGATGAAACCGGACCCTTACCTTGTGAACTATGTGGGCCTCGGCCGCATCGACCGGGATCACGGACAGGAGGAAATGGACAATGTCCGGTGAGGCGTTGATCCGGGAATTGCGGAAACTTCGGGCGTGTGTGATCCATCCGCCGGATTCGGCCTGTGATGAACTTGTCCGACATTTGAAACGGATCGGATGCCAAGTCGACACTTTGTGGCCAGCTCCTGATCGTTGGCCGGCTCATGCCGATGTCGTCTTCTGCATCTTCGGCGGCCACCCATCGCTCGATATGAGCGCGCTGACGGGAGGTCGCGATGGGACCCTCATTGGCATCGTCGAATATGAGAGCCCCACGATCGTCCGCGAACTTCTTGAAGCGGACGTGCAGGCCATCATCGGCAAACCCATCCGCGCTTTCGGTATATTGTCAACGTTGGCGGTTGCTAGTTCCCGTTCCCGGTTCGAACAGCGGCAGAACAGTAAGATCGCGAAGCTGGAAGAGACCTTGCGGTCGCGTCGGGTCGTGAACAACGCGGTCCGGCATCTCGCCGCGGAGCGATCGATCAGCGAGGAAAATGCGTATCAATGCATCCGGCGCTGGTCTCTTGAAGGCCGCGCATCGATGACCAAAATCGCCGACCAGGTTTTGGCCTGCGGGTCCGAGTTGAGCGATCCAAATTTTCAAATTAACCCGAAGGAAGCATTATGATTACATCTCAACGCGCCAACGACTCTGTACTTCGCGTCGCCCTTGACTGGGAGGTAGATGCGATCGATCCGCCGGCCTCGTTTGGAGGTTGGAATACAGGTAGAGTTGTCCAGCAGATATTCGAGAGCCTATATGAGGACGATCTGGAGGATGAAGTAGCCAGTCCGACGCGGCTTGTACCCGCGCTTGCCACTTCGGTCGATATCTCCGACGACGGACTTCAGTATCTGTTTCGATTGCGAGAGGATGTGAGGTTTCATGATGGAACTCGGTTCGATGCGGAGGCCGTGCGGTTTAATATAGAGCGAATGTGGAAACCTGATGCGCCGCAATATTCGCCTTTAGCAGCGGATTACAACCGGATCGGTCTCGAAACGCTCAAGTCTGTGGAGGTGGTAGGGCCGCTGGCGATCCTGCTCACCCTGAAGGAGCCCTTTCCCGAGTTCCTCCGCTACATGACGCAGGAGGATGCACCGGGCGCTCATGTCTTCATCAGCCCAGAGGCCCTGACAAAGCTTGGTAGTTCAGGCATCGCGGACCACGCACCGGGCACAGGTCCATTTCGTTTCGACAGTCGCTTTTCGACGCCATTTGGCAGTGGCGTTCGGCTACGTCGGAACGAGGATTACTGGGGTGGGCGCGCCAAACTCAAGGCCATTGAGTTCAAGCCGTATCCAAACCTTGAAGATCGCTATCGGGCGTTGGTAGATGGTGAAGCGGATCTCGCCTATGGCCTTGAGGGGAGCGATCTCGACGAATTGGTGCGGCGCGGCTTCGTCGTCCTCGAAGGCCAGGCGCCTTATGTCTGGTATTTCATTTTCAACATGCGGGATCCGGTCCTGAGCGACATCCGAGTGCGTCACGCGATCGCGCATGCGGTTGACCGCGACAGGCTAAGCCACGACATTTTCCGCGGACACACAGCTGTCGCGTCTGGAATGCTGCCGCCAGCTTCACCAGCCTTCGACGAGGAGTACAGTTTCCCCTACCAATACGATCCCAATCGTGCTCGGCAGCTGTTGACGGAAGCCGGCGTCCCTACGGAGTGGCGATTGCGCATTGTGACGGCCAACGCCGGATCCGGTCAGCTCGTGCCCGTCCGGATCTGCGAGCATCTGGCGGAAAATCTCGAGGCGGTCGGGCTGCGAGCCGAGATCGTCCGGACAGAAGACTGGGTTTCCTACTGCAACGAGTGGCGATCTGGTTTGCCGGAGGGCGCAGGTATGTCACAGATGAGCTGGGGAATGTCATGTGATATGTGGTTACAGCAGGTGTTGCATTCTATGAACAGCTCGCCCCGGGGCTTTAATGCGGGATATTACTCCAATCCAGATGTAGATCGGCTGCTGGACGAAGCACGACAAACCACAAACGACAAGCAACGTTGCCGACTGTATCGGGATGCGCATTCATTGATCATGAATGAACTGCCAGTCCTCCCGATGCTGACTTTGCGGCGCGGTTCAGTCTGCTATCATCCGCGGGTCAAGGGCTTCCGGAACCCACGGCAGAATTGGCATTCGTTCAAGAACGTATGGACGGATTCAGACATTTAATCGAACCAGTTAATCCCTCAACGGCGCGAGCCCTTGCCGAACGCCTGTTTGCGCTCTCCGGCCGCCGACACCACGCCGAAAGAAGAGGCGACGGTCATGATCAAAGACGACAACGCGAATGCAAGGAGAATAAAGATGAAAAGAACTCCGATTACCGCATTGACCGATATGGCCATGCTCGCGGCGGGGTCGACCATATGCTCGCCAGGGTCATGGTCGGTCTGTTCGCCGCCCAGTTGGACGGGCGGGCACTGGTGCCGGCTACCTCGTTTCGGTATGACCTTTGGCGGCGCCGTCGGTTTCGCGGGCACCCCGGTAACTTAGCATCGGCCTGTCGATCTATACGCGGAACCGCAGTCGCGCTTGGCTTTAGGGCCATGGTTGCCGCAGCATGGCGCTGGTTGGCTTCTTCGCCCCGCTCCGCGTGGCGAAACCCTGGTGCAGGGCCCTTGTTGCTGTTGCATGCGTCGCCATGGTCACCGGCGTTATCTAGATCGTCGAATCTGACTGAATCGAAGGATTGCCGTCGTGTAGCGACGACGTGCTGTCAGAAAATCTGGATTTGAATGTCATGTTGATTGCTGAAACGGATGACGGAGATGGTTGCCGGAGAACCGAATGACGTGCGACTGAAAACTGTCGACAGCCAATGGATTGTCCAGGTCGTCGAAAATGGCAAAGTAACTCGGCATTTATTCGACACTCAAGCCGTTGCAGAGAGTTACGCCGAATTCCAGCGTGTTCGGCTCGGCATGCCTGGAAAGCCACCAATTTGGGAGGAGAACCCGGTGCGCCCGAAAGAGCCTTCGCGAAAGACCAGACTTTATCATCAACGATGTTCTCGACCTCGCCGAGTACTCTGACCGCGGTATTGTCACTACCCTAGTTGATACACACGGAGTTCGTCTTCGTCTCCACCTCACGGTCGTGACCTCAGAATTGCTTTGCGAGCGAATTGCCGACGCGCTGGAGCGCCGGTACGGCGAATAGCGACCTGAGCCAAACTGCTGGCGTGGACGGCAATATCGGTGATCGCGCTATGTTCGATTCCTCGCTCTTCGTGGCCTACGGGGACCCTGATCGCGTGACCGGCACGACCTCAACCTCCCAAGCAACGCCGCCGCCTTCCTGCGATGTTGATTCGCGCGCGCCGCCGTTTACGATCGCGTGTTCGTTGAATGGCGGCCGCTGGCTCCCCTTGCTACGGCCATCCCGTAGCTTAGAAGCTGTTTGGATAATCGGATTTTAGGGATTCCGTTTGCGCATGTGGCCTATCACGGGCTCAAGCATATAGATGAGACCTGCGATCTCGACTTCATCGTTGTGATCGTCCCGCACCAAGGGCCTGAAAGGCTTTAGGGTTCTGCCGCGTCGCTGGGCCGTCGAACGGACGTTCGGATGGATGATCCGGGAGCGACGCCTGGTGGCGGTACGAACAGCGCATCGATATCTCACAGGCCATGATCCTCGTCTCCATGGGGCATCATGCTACGCAACGCCCATCCGTGATCGAGCGAACTCTGCGGGATTCAGCTGATGCCTGGGACGGCAAGTCGCACATCTTCGACCTGTGTCCGCGTGGGGTATCAAGAGCCAACTTTCTTGAATTTATCGTCGTGCCTCCATTAGAGGTCATTGGTACCGTAAGGATTCCAGTCTTTCGGTCTCGTACTTTCAGAGGAAAACAGGCCCTGTGCATTATTGCGACACAGATTCACGGTAGGCGTTTCGCTGCTGCCTGATCGGCCCCGTTGCTATCATTGGCGTCCGCAGGGTCGATGGTCGGGTGATCGGCTCCACTGACCCCTTGCTGACCTGCATCGTGTCCGGGCGCTACGAAGGTGACGATTTAGAAGAGCTGGCCGCTGCGATGTACGAAAAGCGGCAAGCGCAGGCGCCGCTTGTCTTTGGCGGCGACATAGAATCCTCGGTCGGCCGTTCGAAGGCCTTCCCTTTGCTGGCAATTTCTTCGCAGAGACGACTGACAGCCAGACAAAGTGGCTCATTGTTGCGACAGTCCCTGGCTTTGAACGTAACCCTATCAAGAAGCTCGATGCCACAGTCGCCGCTTGCGACGCGCGTGCGCACCCACGACATCGCCAAGATGCGGGGACTTGCCCGCGCGCTGCCACAGCTCTTGTCGCTCGGATGCTGGGGGGCAACTTCGACGTTGCGATGCGCTTCCTGACCGAAGACCCTTGGGAACGGCTCGACAAGGTGCGTCAGCCAGCACCCAACTTGCTGCAGATGCTTCTCCGCAGCGCCAACCGCGTTGGCTATACCACTCGACGCTCCTTTCTGGCGCCCCGTAGGTTTTATACTTGGTCTTGTGGGGGTGGTGGGAATCGATCCTTCGACTTCGCTTCACCAATCGACCTATCAATCGGAGAAGCCGAATGGGGCTTCAGTGCGCCTGTAGTCATCAGCCAATATGCTGCGGCTAATCGGTGGTGCTGATCGGGACGTGCAGGTGGATCTGTGGCAGAGTCGACAGGAGATGCCTATCGGGGTGAAGTGGGGGGGACTATTTCGATCATTGTAAATCATCCGCTCGGCGTGGTGCGCCTCGCAGACCAATGCAACGGCACGAGTTACGCGTGCTGTCGGATATGCCCCTCTTCCCGAACTAACGGTACGAGCAATCGAGAAGAATCTTTGACCATCTGGCAATTCCAGCCACTGCGTGACTACGACCCTCGGCGAAGTGAATACCTGATGTAAACTCCACAACGGGCATCCCCCCCCATGCCGCGCAAAGGGGAAGTTAGCGCTGTCCAGTCTCTTAGAAACATTGCCCGCGCCGTCCACACGGATGAAGAAGAAGGGAACACACTCCTGGCCCGGCCTTTGCAGCGTGGTAAGGCGATGCGAAGTTTGCTCGAAGCTTGTGTTAAACTGACGCGCAATTGCCTCGACATCATATCGCTTGCCTTCGGCAGAATTTGCGAACTGTGCATAGGGCATAAGCACTGCAGCTGCAAAATACCCAGCCAAAGCCCGATGGGCCAAGTGGCGGGCGTTCTCAGAGGACAGATTACCCGCTTCGACAGTTTTCCGAATTTCGCCGTCGACTTCCAGATAGGCAAGCTGCTGGGCCAATTGGAAATTCTGACTCGCGAGGTCAAGACAATCATCCAGCAGGATCTCTCTCCGATGACGGTCAAGCCTTCTAACCGAGCCCATCATTACGTCCTGGGGCAACCGTCTGACGTTGAGCCCGTGACGCTGTTTGAGAAAAGCTATCAGTCCGCCCGCATTGTTGATGTGCGATGCCGTGGTTTCTGCAGCCGCATCCAGTTCAGGGAAGCAGTTCCGCCGCGCAGCCAGAAATGCTCGAACAGAGGCGACCGGATCGAGGGCAACGTCTGCCATTGCAGGACTGACGGCGAGCTGTTGCTGGTCAGCCAAGGCAAACTGATCGCTCTTGTAGGCAGTATACAGACGAAGCATCGCCTCGGTGAAACCTGGAAAGTTGCTGAGAACATCCCCCAGTTCAATCGGTGAAACCTCGATATCGGCGAATATCGGATCCCTCATTGCGGCTTGTAGCCGACTTATCAGACCTGCCCCGTTGTCTTCCGTCAAACTCGACACATCGATCGAGTAGGCCCTTGCCAAACGGATCAGCACCTCGGCTGTCACCGGGCGCTGATTTCTCTCCATCAACGCAATGTAAGAGGGAGAAATGCCGATGTCGGCGGCCATGGTCGCCTGTGTCAGGCCGAGGTCCTTGCGAAGGCGCCGCAGCCGCGGACCAAGGTAAACACCATTTCTCTCCATGACATCATTACAGCATTACACCAATGGCTTGTAAAGTTTTACAACGTGACACTGCGGGGTCTGGCCATGCTCGGCTCGTGAGGCTAGCTGGGCGATGAAATCCGCTTTCGGACCTGGAGAGACAATGTCATACCGCGCTATCACTGACGAAGCGAGCAATACAATTAACGCCAACAAAAACTGGACGGGCATATCCGCCGAGGCGGTTGCTCGGATGCGACTGCAGAATAGATTTCGCACCGGCGTCGACATCGCCAAGTACACAGCAAAAATCATACGTAATGACATGGCTGCCTACGATCAGGACGCTAGCAAGTATACTCAATCTCTCGGTTGCTGGCACGGCTTCATCGGTCAGCAAAAGGTCATCTCTATCAAGAAGCATTTTGGAACAACCGAGCGTCGCTATATATATTTGTCTGGCTGGATGGTTGCAGCGCTCCGCTCGGAGTTTGGGCCACTGCCGGATCAGTCCATGCACGAAAAAACCAGCGTTCCCTCACTAATCGCTGAGCTTTACACTTTTCTGCGCCAAGCTGATGCTCGTGAACTTGGCATGATGTTCCGCGAAGCGGACCGGGCCAGAGAGAGCGGAGACGTCTCCCTCGAGCAGCAATCGCTTAATGCGATAGACAACTATCAAACCCATGTCGTTCCCATAATCGCCGACATCGATGCCGGTTTCGGTAACGCTGAAGCCACGTACCTTCTGGCCAAGAAGATGATTGAGGCCGGTGCGTGCGCCCTTCAGATCGAAAACCAGGTATCAGATGAAAAGCAATGCGGGCATCAGGACGGCAAGGTCACAGTTCCGCACGAGGATTTCGTTGCCAAGATCCGCGCTTGTCGCTACGCATTTCTTGAGCTTGGGGTCAATGACGGGATCATTGTTGCGCGCACTGACTCGCTCGGTGCAGGCCTGACCAAGCAGATCGCATTCAGCGCCGCTGAAGGCGACGACGGTGACGTCTACAATTCCTTCCTCGATTGCGAAGAGGTTGCGGAAGGCGATTTCGCAAACGGGGATGTCCTCATCAAGCGGGGCCCGAAGGTCCTCCGGCCAAAACGGCTGCGGTCGAACCTCTTCCAGTTCCGTGAAGGCACTGGCGAGGACAGGTGCGTTCTGGACTGCGTCAACGCGCTGCAAAACGGTGCAGATCTGCTTTGGATCGAGACCGAGAAGCCACATATCGATCAGATCGCCGGCATGGTCGACCGCATCCGCCAAGTCATCCCCAATGCGAAATTGGTCTATAACAACTCGCCGTCTTTCAACTGGACGCTTAATTTCAGACAGCAGGTCTTTGATGCATGGCTTTCCTCCGGCAAAGACCTGACCGGCTATGACCGCGCGATGTTGATGAGCGGGGAATATGACAGTTCGGAACTTGGTCAAGAAGCAGATGAGAAAATCCGAACCTTCCAGCGCGATTCAGCAGCGCGCGCGGGCATCTTCCATCATCTCATCACCTTGCCAACTTATCACACTGCGGCATTGTCGACTGACAATCTCGCCAAAGAATACTTCGGCGAGCAGGCAATGTTAGGATACGTAGCCAACGTCCAGCGTCAGGAAATTCGGCAAGCCATTGCCTGCGTCAGGCACCAGAATATGGCCGGCTCCGACCTTGGCGATGACCATAAGGAATATTTCGCTGGTGACACAGCGGTCAAGGCAGGCGGCATCCACAACACAATGAATCAATTCGCCTCATAACATCTTGGAGCTACAACTACCAAAACCTGATAATTTTACCACAATAATCGGAGTATATCCATGAAAACCCGCGCCGCCGTTGCCGTAGGAGCTGGAAAGCCGCTCGAGATCATGGAGGTCGACCTCGAAGGTCCGCGCGAGGGCGAGGTACTGGTCGAAATCAAGGCGACAGGCATCTGCCACACCGACGAGTTCACTCTGTCGGGTGCCGATCCCGAAGGCATCTTTCCTGCCATTCTCGGCCATGAGGGTGCCGGTGTCGTCGTCGATGTCGGCAAGGGTGTCACCTCGCTCAAGAAGGGCGACCACGTCATTCCGCTCTACACGCCGGAATGCCGTTCGTGCCCGTCCTGTTTGTCGCGGAAAACCAACCTCTGCACCGCGATCCGCTCGACGCAAGGGCAGGGCGTGATGCCCGATGGCTCGTCGCGCTTCTCGATCGGCAAGGACAAGATCTTCCACTACATGGGCTGCTCGACCTTCTCGAACTTCACCGTGCTGCCCGAGATCGCACTGGCCAAGGTCAACCCCGACGCTCCGTTCGACAAGATCTGCTACATCGGCTGCGGCGTGACGACAGGCATTGGTGCGGTGATCAACACCGCCAAGGTCGAGATCGGTTCGACGGCGATCGTCTTCGGGCTCGGCGGCATCGGCCTCAACGTGCTGCAGGGCCTGCGCCTGGCCGGTGCCGACATGATCATCGGCGTCGACATCAACAATGAGCGCAAGGCCTGGGGCGAAAAGTTCGGCATGACGCATTTCGTCAACCCGAAGGAGGTCGAGGGCGACATCGTGCCTTACCTCGTCAACCTGACCAAGCGTGGGACCGACCAGATCGGCGGTGCCGACTACACCTTCGACTGCACCGGCAACGTCAAGGTGATGCGCCAGGCGCTCGAAGCATCGCATCGCGGCTGGGGCGAAAGCATCGTCATCGGTGTCGCCGGTGCCGGCCAGGAGATCGCAACGCGGCCGTTCCAGCTGGTCACCGGCCGGACCTGGAAGGGCACGGCCTTCGGCGGCGCGCGTGGCCGCACCGACGTGCCGAAGATCGTCGACTGGTACATGGAGGGCAAGATCCTGATCGACCCGATGATCACGCACACCCTCAAGCTCGAAGACATCAACAAGGGCTTCGACCTGATGCATTCAGGCGAAAGCATCCGCAGCGTCGTCGTTTACTAGCGCCCCATTGTCAGAGTTCGCATATCTCGAATTGTCATCACATGGAGGAACAGGACATGGCTTCAATACATCCAGCACTCGACGGCGGGGTCAGGCCCGGCAGTGCCAGTTTCACTGGTGGCACGCTTGTCTGTGCCTGCGCCGACCGGCCGGTGAAGGTGGCGATCAAGGGCCAGGTCGCCCACAACCACGCCTGCGGCTGCACCAAATGCTGGAAGCCGGAAGGCGCCAAGTTTTCGGTCGTGGCTGTCACCGCGCATGAAAACGTGACGGTGCTGGAGAATGGCGACAAGCTTGCCGTCGTCGATCCTTCAGCACTCATCCTGCGCCATGCCTGCAAGGCCTGCGGCGTGCACATGTACGGCCCGGTCGAGCGCGACCACGCCTCAAGGGCCTCGACTTCATCCATCCCGAGCGCTTCGAGGAAGCCGGCTGGGCCGAGCCCGGCTTTGCCGCTTTCGTGTCGTCGATCATCGAGGCGGGCGTCGATCCCGCGGAGATGGACGGCGTGCGTGGCCGGCTGAAGGAACTCGGCCTCGAGCCTTATGACTGCCTGTCGCCTGGATTGATGGACTACATCGCCACCTGGACGGCGAAGAAGTCGGGTGCACTCACGAAATGACCTTAGCGATCGCATTTGCTTGAACCGTTGCGGCTTGTCTATGGGTCCATCGCGACTGTCTCGTGATGGACCCTGTGGCAAATGCAGAGCACCTAGTGACAGGCGTTGATCTTCATGGACGTCGAGGAGACGCTGAGCCTTGATCCCGCGCAGGACGCTCCGGCCAGCGGCGAAGGAATTCAGACCATATTGGTTCAGCCTCGGACGTGTCGGCTCGGAGGCACCCGCCTCAGTCGCCACCTTTTTGAGCGTGGTCGCCGCAGCGCCTTCGCGCTGCATTACGGTCATTGCCGCGCGCCGCAACTCCTGCCGCCTGATGTCGCTGAGCTTCGAAAGTTTTTGGGGCTATCTCTGTCAAACTGCGATCTGAAGCAAATGTCGGAATCGGTAGTTGCGTGTCCCCGCAACCAAATAACAAAACAGCCCAGCTTGTCTGGGCTTTTGTGTATTTAGATGCACGGCACGGCCGAGTTGAACCTGCATCAGGGGCCCGCAAGCAGGCGACAGCCGACCAAGCGGGACAAAAAAGCCAAAGCCTGAAACCAAAACCAACAAACAAAACAGCCCGTCAGGCACTAAACCGACGGGCTATTTTGTTTTCAAGACATAGCCAAAGACAAGGCGGCAACCGCAGGAAAACCGCTAGACGGCAGACAGCTCGCAGAATGCAAAGGACGTACAGCTAGCCCACCATAAGAAGGGGGCTGCGGCGAACGTCCCGGAACATTCGCTGGTCCGCCACGCCCGTCAGGCTCATAAGCTGAAGGCCTTGGCTCAGGCCAGGAACCGTCTGTCCCAGTCGGCCATGCGATAGGCGTTGCCCACCTGCATCGCCCGGGCAAAGGCTGAATCGACCGGACCGAAGACGGTCGACACCAGGATCTTCTGCATTTGCGCGAGTGCGGGGCTCTGCATGTCCGCGTCGGTCGAGCCGCGGTGCAGCGCGCGGATATCCATCATCACCACGTCGCCGGCCTTGACGTCGACGCGAACGACGTCCCGGGCGGCCTCGGCAAGCGCCTCGAGCAAGGCGTCATCCAGTGGCGTTGGCGAGAGGTGAGAGCATGGCAAGATCCGCAAGCTGGCACCGTCCTGCAGGTAAACCAGCGCCTTGAGGCTCCCCACGGCCTCGTCCCAGGGATCACAGCCCTTGAGGAACTCGCTGTAGCGGCCGCGCAGCAGATCGGTGTGCCAGTGCTGGGAGCGGTTGACGGTAATGTCGTTCAGGCCAAGGGCAAAATACGGCCTGCCGCCGTAATAGGCAGCCAGGAACCGGTTGATCGTGTCGTCAGCGACGATCCTGGCATGGATCGCCGCCACGGACGGAAAACGGTGAAATCCGGCAAGATGGTATGAATGCGCGACGTCGCGCGTCTGCCCCATGCTGCCGAGATTGTCGACAGTAGTGGTGCGAAACGTCTCGATTTCGGCTTTGTCGAAGACTGACGGCAGAACGCAAAAGCCGTGCTCCAGGCACTGGCTGGTCAGTTTCAGATCCATGCAAATCCATTCCCCGCCCTGTCATTGGGAGCGGCGCTTGCGCGCCCGTGTCGCCTTGAGATTGGAGCGCAGCCGGTCAAGCACACCGCGTGTATCGGGCTCGCCCCAGATCCGCCTTTCGCCCCACAGGCTGTTGTAGTTGTTTCCCCCTGACGGTACCAGATCGCTGAACTCGCCTTCCGCTGTCTTGTTGCGAATGGCGACGATTTCGCCCGACGGCATCATCTTGACGATGTTGACCCTGCCGGTTCGATCGATGTTAAGGCGCGGCGAGTCGCCGAAGGTGATCGAGGTCCAGTCGGACGTTTCGGCCAGAACGCGCCCGAACATATAGGGGCCGGTCGGCTCCAGCGATGAATGGCCGTAAAAGCGGGCGTTGAAATGTTCGATGACACGGGCGATGGCGCGCTCGAGCACGGGGCTTCCGGCTTCGGCATAGATGATGGCATTGCTCACGGCCCAGGACGGATGGCCTGCAATATCGCGGAACACCACCATCTCGCAGCGGCCGCCGATCTCGATCGGGCGCAGGTGGAGATAGGACAGGTCGGAATAGAGCCCGCCATAGGTATGAAGCAGGCAGTAGCGCGCGAGATCGGCCTTGAACGCGTAGGGTGTCAGTGCCCGGTAGGCCTGCAGCACCGGTTCGGGATAGTTCTCGGTGAGAAAGGCGACCAGCTCGTCATTGCCATAACGCTGGTATTCGGCGCCGGGGTAAGTAGACCTGAACGAGTCGACGTTGCGGGCGAAGGTGTCGGTGGTTGCCGCGGATGGCTGGTCGCCGTTGGTGATCATGATCTGGAAGAGTCGCTGCGGCCTTGTCGTCATCTATTCGCCCTTTGACATGCGATACGCGCTCCGTGCAAGCGGCGCCCTTCCGACAGCGCGCGGCGCATCAATGCGACCGTATCAGCACGAGCGCCGGAAAGAGAAGATTGTCTGATCCAGACGGTCGAACAACCAACTTCTTGTGCCGTGGACGAGGAGGCTGATGGCGCCTTGCACGTGTTCGCGGCTGGCTAGAACAGCTCGAAATCGCCCGGCGATGCACTGCGCAGTGGCTCGGAGTTCTGGCCGGCCAAGCGTGATGCCAGGTCCGAAAGCGTGATCGCGGCCAGTGCCGCATGAGGTTCGAGGCGCCAGCCTGGGGCTGCGGCCGCGCCGAGATCATTAAGATAGCTGGCTAAGCATCGCAATTTCTGTTCGATGTGATCGAAGCTCTGCAGCGCCTGCGCATAATGCGGGTCGCCGGCGGCGAGCTGCCCGCTCTGTGCGGAAACCAGCGGATGCAACCGTTCCACTTGCGCCGCGATGTCAACCAACTCGATGCTGACCCGCCCGAGCAGCTCGGACACCGGCGTATGGGGCTCATGGCAAAGTGCACTGGCACGCGATGGCATGACGGAAGGCCTTTCAAAAAATCAGAAGAACTCGACGGAACCGCCCGAGGGCGCGACCGGCTGCTGCTTGGGAACCGGGGCGACGAAACCCTTGTCGCCGGAGAGCATGACCTGGCGGGCGCGGCCGGACAGCGGCCAGTACTCGACACGGCGGCCGCGATCTCCGCCGAGGTCGCCGCCAACGATGCTGATGCCTTCGTTGCGCAGGAACGTCTCGGCAAACTCGGCATTCATCGCGCCAATATCCGAAAGGCCCTCGATGGTCCGCGCCCCGCCGAACAGTTTGGCCTCAAGCCGGTGGCGATGCGCGCCACGCTGCAGCAGGCCGTTGACGAGAAGCTCCATCAGGTGAACGCCATAACTTTGGGCATCGAGCGACGAGCGGCCGTTGTTGCCGGGCAGCAGGAAATGGTTCATGCCGCCGGTCTGAGCAAAGGGATCTCGAATACAGGCGGCGACACAGGACCCGAGAATGGTCGTCAGCACGACGTCCCCCTCATGGACCACATGGTATTCGCCGCGCATCACCGTGATGCGGTGGCTTTTGGTGACCAGGGTCACTTAAGGACTCCAACGATCGCTTCGATGGCCTTCTTGAGCGCCGGTATGGTGAACGGCTTGGTCAGGAAGTTGTTGACGCCGAGCGCGACAGCAGCTTCCAGCAGCTGGCGATCGCCCTTGCCGGTCAGCAGGATGAATGGGGTCGCGCGGGTAGGGCCGTAGGAGCGGATCGCCTTCAGCAACTGCAGTCCGTCGAGCTTCGGCATGTTGAAGTCGGAGATGACCATATGGGAGGGCTGCTCCATCATCATGCGCAGGGCCTGCTCGCCGTCCTTGGCGATGGCGATCTTGCGAATGCCCATGTCCTGCAGCGCATCGGTGATGAGCATGCGGCTGGTCGTCGTATCGTCGACGACAAGGACCTTAAAGTGTTCGAGGAAGGACATTTTTGACTCCGTTGGAATTCGAGCGCGTCAGCGCGAGGATGTGGGAGGCGATCTTGTCCAGCGGCGCCTGCCGCTCGACCGCGCCGAGTTCGAAGGCGACTCTCGGCATGCCGTAGACAAGGCTGGTCGCTTCGTCTTGCCCGAGCGTGGAAGCGCCCGCTTGGCGCATTTGCATAAGTCCCGCTGCGCCATCACGGCCCATGCCGGTGAGGATCACGCCGACGGCCTTGGAACCCGTCGCCTTGGCGACTGACGCAAACAGCACATCGACCGATGGCCGGTGACCGTTGACCGGATCGGTGCTGCGCAGCCGGCAGCGCAACTGTCCCGGGCCCGAGATCTCGAGATGCGTGGCGCCGCCGGGGGCGAGATAGACATGCCCCGTGCTGAGCGGTGCGCCATCGACGGCCTCGCTGACGCGCGGCCTCGACATCCGGTTGAGGCGCTCGGCAAAACTCTTGGTGAAGGCGCCCGGCATGTGCTGGGTGATGACGGTAGGCGGGCAGTTTTCGGGAAACTGCGACAACACAGCGATCAACGCCTCGACGCCGCCGGTCGACGAGCCGATCGCAACGATCTTGCCATTGGGCACGTAGTCGGCATTGCCGGCAGGCTGCTCGCGATGTCCGCTGGCCTGGTGCATGTTCCCCGCCAACGGGCGAATCTGGGCACGCGCTGCCGCCTTCACCGTCGCCTGCAACGCGCCGAAGGCCCTGTCATCGCTGAATGATGCCTTGGAGATGCAGTCGAAGGCGCCGATCTCCAGTGCGGTGATCGTGGCCGTGGCGTCGCGGCTGGTCAGGCTCGACACCATGATCACCGGCATTGGCCTCAGCCGCATGATCTTTTCGAGGAACTCGAGGCCGTTCATGTTCGGCATTTCGACATCGAGCGTGATGACATCAGGGTTGAGGGCCTTGATCTTCTCACGTGCCTCCAGCGGGTCGGCGGCATGGCCGACGACCTCGATGGCCGGATCAAGACGCAGCACCGCCGAAAGCAGGCTGCGCATGGTAGCTGAATCGTCAACAATCAGTACGCGGACCTGCTTCATGAGGCGGTTGCCTCGCGTAGCCGATAGGTGGTGATGCCCTCGGGCTGAAAATCCGCCATCGCCGGCCCCGATACCCGTTCGGAGTGGCCGATGTAGAGGTGGCCTCCGGAGGTCAAAAGCGGTACGAAACGGCTCCAGACGCGCGATTGCGTCGCTTCTTCGAAGTAGATGACGACGTTGCGGCAGAAGATCGCCTGGAAACGGCCCTTCATCGGCCAGGCGCCGATGAGGTTGAGTTCGCGGAAGGCGACGATGGTGCGCATCTCTTCGGTGGCGCCGAACGCATTGCCTTCGCCCGAGCGTATCGGTGTGAACCAGCGCCGGCGCAGATCCGGTGGCACCGGGCGCAACGCAGCCTCGCTATAGACGCCCTCGCGGCCCATCGCGATCATGTTGGGATCGATGTCGGTCGCCAGAACCCTGATGTCGTAGCTGGCGGCTTCGGGCATCAAAGACAGGATGGTCAGCGCGATCGAATAGGGCTCGGCGCCATTGGAGCATGCCGCCGACCAGATTCTGACGCGGCCGCCACGGCGCGCCGCATCGAGCAGGGGTGGCAACACCTGCTTTGCCAGATGCTCGAAATGATGCGGCTCGCGGTAGAAGTTGGTGACGTTGGTGGTCAGCGCCGCAAGCATCTTCTGCCGCTCGTCGAGCCCGTCGCGCGAGGCGATGAGCGCGCAATAGTCGCGGAAGCTTTCGAGCCCCAGCGCGCGCAAGCGCTTGGACAGCCGGGAGTAGACGAGCGAGGCCTTCGCCTCGGTCAGATGGATGCCGGCATCGGCGTGAAGCATCGCCGCGATCTGCCGCATGTCCTCGCCGGTGAGCACGAACTCACCCGCCACCAGGCTCTGGCGCTGGTGGCGCGGCGCGTCGATGTTTTGGACGTTGCTCATGCCGCGATCGGCTCGAGCGTCGGCAGGACATTGTCGAGCGCGATCAGGCTGATCATACGGCCTTCGATGGCCAGCACGCCGCGCACGAAGGTCTTGGCCATGTCGGAGGCGACATCCGGCGTCGGCTGGATCGCGTCGTCGGTTACCGACAGGATGTCGGAAACCGCGTCGACCAGAAGGCCCACCACCTGCGGACCGACCTGGGCGACCATGATGACATGGCGCACGGTGGGCTCCGGCGGCTGAAAGCCGAGGCGGGCCGCGAGGTCGACGATCGGCAGGATGGCGCCGCGCAGGTTGATGACGCCGCGCACGAAGGCCGGCGATTTAGGCAGTACTGTTGCCGGAGCCCAGCCTCTGATTTCGCGCACCGACATGATGTCGACGCAGAATTCCTGGTCGCCGATGCGGAACGCGATGAGCTCGCGCGTCGAGTTGTCGTGTTTGTTGGTCTCGGTCATGGCATCACCCTGCTGCTGCAAGAACGGGTTCAAGAATGGTCACGTCGGACTGCGAGTTGGCGATCACCGCATCGACATCGAGGATCAGGGCGACACGGCCGTCGCCCAGAATGGTGGCGGCGGCGATGCCCGGCACGTGCCTGTAGTTCGATTCAAGGCTCTTGATGACCACTTGGCGCTGGCCCTGGATGGTGTCGACGAGCAATGCGCTGCGGCGCCCGCCTTCGGTTTCCACAAGGATAGCGACAGCCGCCAGCGGATCGGTGGCCTGGCTGCGGAAACTGAGTTCGCGGCCGATGTCGATCAGCGGCGTGAAGGCGTCACGGATCGCTATGACGCGCGCGCCGCCGCCAAGGCCATGAACGTCGGGAGCCTTGGGCTGCAAGGTTTCGATGATCGCGGTCAGCGGAACGACCAGTGTCTGGCCGGCGACGGTCACCACCATGCCATCGAGCACTGCGAGGGTCAGCGGCAGGCTCATGGTGAAGGTCGAGCCTTTGCCGGGCCGCGACGTGATCGACAGACGACCGCCCAGGCCCTGGATCGAACGCTTGACCACATCCATGCCGACGCCACGGCCGGAGATGTTCGACACCTCGGACGCCGTGGAGAACCCCGGCAAGAAGATCAAATTGTCGATCTCCTCGTCGGAGAGCGCCGCATCGACCGGGATAAGCCCCTTTTCGGCGGCGATCGCCTTGACCCTGCTGCGGTTGATGCCGGCGCCGTCGTCGGCGACCTCGATGACGATGCGGCCGGAGCGGTGCATTGCCGAGAGGCGGACAACGCCTTCCGCCGGCTTGCCGGCGGCAACGCGTATCTCGGGCTTTTCCAGCCCATGGTCGATGGCATTGCGGATCATGTGGGTCAGCGGGTCGGTCAGCCGGTCGATCACCGTCTTGTCGACTTCGGTACCCTCGCCGTCGGTGATCAGGCGGACCGACTTGCCGGTCATGCCTGCGACTTCGCGCACCAGGCGCGGCATGCGCTGGAACACCGACTTCACCGCTTGAGCGCGGATCGCCATGACGCATTCCTGGATTTCGCGCGTCAGCTGTTCGAGTTCGTCGAGGCCGATGGCAACCGCCGAACCTGGCACATGCCCCGCCTCGATGACACGCTGCGACAGCATCGCCTGGTTGATGACCAGTTCGCCAACCAGATCGATCAGGCGGTCGACGCGCTCGAGATCGGCGCGGATTGTCTGGGGTGCTGCGGCACCCGCCTCGTTGCGCGCCGCGCCGGTCTTGGCCGAAGCCGTTGCCGGATCAGCCACGGCCTCGGCTTCCTCGACCGCTGGAGCCGGTGGAGCTTTCGGCACGATGATCGGAATGATGTCTTCTTCGGTCTGGATCGAGCGCAGTAGTGCGGCAAGCGCGTCGTCCGTCGAACCAGTCTCGGCATCGTCGGCCCGAATGCTCAGGCTGCAATCCCATTCCACGAATTCGAAGACTTCGCGGATATCGTTCTCACCCTTTTCCGTTGTCAGCTTGATCGTCCAGTCGAGATAGGCGCCTTCCGGATCGAGTTCGCCCAGCGGTGGCAGTTCGCCTGCGTCGCAGATGACGTCCATCTGACCCAGACGCTCCAGTTCGCGCAGCACCAGTGCTGTCTCGTTGCCTTTGGCATAGAGCTCGGGCTTGGGCTTGAAGCTGATGGTGAAGCTGCGCCCGGCTGGCGCGTCGGCCGCGCCGTCGAGAAAGTCGAAAGAGACCGCGACGGGGTTGAAGACAAAGTCTTCCATGTCGTCGCCGTCATCGCCTTGCTCCGACGCTATCACGCCGCCGGGTGCAAAGGCGTTCAACTCGTTGACCAGCACTTCGCTGCGCTCGCTGTCCACGGAGACGCCGTCGCGTGCCGCAGCTACCAGATCGGCCAGAAGATCGGCGGCGCGGAGCATGACCATCAACACATCGGCTGACGGCGCAAGCGCGCCGGTTCGCAGATGGTCGAGGGTGGTTTCGAAAACATGGGCGAAACGCACCAGGTCTTCGAGGCTGAAGGCGCCCGCGCCGCCCTTGATGGAATGCACCGCGCGGAACACCGCGTTGACGGTGTCGGATTCGGCTTCCCCGCGTTCCATTGCGAGGAGGCCTGCTTCCAGTTCAGCGAGTTGCTCCTCGCATTCCTGGAAGAAAGTCTGTTTGACCGTTGCCATTGCGTCCACGGACATGTTCCCTAGTCAGTTCACGCCGCCACGCGGCGGATGGCATCGATCAATTTGGCCGGGTCGAAGGGCTTGACGATCCAGCCGGTCGCCCCGGCACGCCGCGCGCGATCCTTCTTTTCGGCATCGCTTTCGGTGGTCAGAACCAAGATTGGAATGCCCCGATAGGTCTCGTCACTGCGCACCTGCTCGATGAAGCCGAAGCCATCCAGCCTGGGCATGTTGATGTCGGTCACGATGACTTGCGGAGACTCGCCCTTCAGCACTTCGAGGCCATGTACTCCGTCCTCGGCCTGAATGACTCGGTAGCCGGCTTGCGACAGCGCCAGTTTCAACATCTCGCGCATGGTGCGAGAATCATCGACGGTCAAAATGGTCGCGCTCATTCCGACATTTCCTCCCTTGTGAAATCCGCTTCCGCAATTCCCAGCAGCCGCAAGCCTTCGATGAAGGTGGGCGTCAGGTTGGTGAAGGAGAGCGCGGTGTCATCCGCGCTCCAGGTTTGTTTGGCCGACAGGAGAACCTGAAGGCATTGGCCGCCGATCCGCTCCACACGCGAGGTATCGATGGTCAGCGCGGTTCCGCGCAGTGCGAGCAAGCCTTCGGCCAAGGGCGTCGCCGCCCTGAAGTCCAAAACTGCAGCCAGCTCGAGTATCCGCTGCGATGGATCGGTAACGGTCGTCATGGGTGCCTCAGAATTCCTGCCAGTCGTCGGCCGCCGGAGCGATCGCGCGAGCGGCGTTGGACCCGTAGCTGGCAACGGCAACCTTCAGTTCAGGCCTGGGCGCGCGGATTGCGGCCTTGTGGCTTGCCGGACGGCTTGTTTCGACCGCCATGGGCTTGCCAAGCCTGAAGGTGCTGATCTGACGCGACAGCTCTTCGGTTTCCTGGGACAGCGAGTGACTTGCGGCGGTTGATTCCTCGACCATTGCAGCGTTCTGCTGGGTGACCTGATCCATCTGGTTGACCGCCGAATTGACCTGGTCGAGACCAGTCGACTGCTCATGCGCGCTGGCAGCGATGTTGGTGACCACCGAGTTGATCTCGGCCACCTGAAGCACGATGCGTTCCAGCGCCCTGCCGGTTTCCGCGACAAGCTTGACGCCTTCGCCGACCTGGGTCGTCGATGCCGAGATCAGGCTCTTGATCTCGCGAGCCGCTTCGGCGGAGCGCTGGGCCAGTGCACGAACTTCGGAGGCAACCACGGCGAAGCCGCGTCCAGCATCGCCGGCCCGTGCCGCTTCGACACCGGCGTTGAGCGCCAGCAGGTTGGTCTGGAAGGCGATCTCGTCGATCACGCCGATGATGCGGCTGATCTGCTCGGACGACTTTTCGATCGTGCCCATGGCATCGATTGCCTTGCGCACCACGATGCCGCTGGTTTCCGCGTCCGACTTGGCCGTGGAGACGACGTCACGAGCATGCACTGCACCTTCAGCCGTCTTCTTGACGGTCGCGGTGATCTCGTCGAGCGCCGCAGCGGTCTCTTCGAGGCTTGCAGCCTGCTGTTCGGTGCGGCGCGACAGGTCGTCGGCAGCGGTGTAGATCTCGCCGGTGCCGGCGTGGATCGCCTTCACGCTCGAGGTGATGCTGAGCATCGTCTGCTGCAGCTTCTCGACGGAGTCATTGAAGTCCGAGCGCAGCTTGACCAGCTTGTCGGGGAACGGCGCGTCGATGCGGTGCATCAGGTCGCCCTTCGACAGGGCGTCGAGACCATTGCCCAGTGCAACGATGGCGACGTGATCCTGGCGATCTTCTTCGGCCTTCTGCGCTGCGCGTGCTGCGTTGTCTTCTTCGACGCGACGGCGCGTTTCAGCCGCTTCGGCTTCGAGGCGCACCTTTTCGATCGCGGCCTCCTTGAAGGTCTGCACGGCAGATGCCATCTGGCCGACCTCGTCCTCGCGACCGATGGCCGGAACGATGACCTTGAGGTCTCCGGCGGCCAGGCTGCGCATCGCCTGCGTCATGCTGTTGACCGGCGTTGCGATCTGGCTCGACAGCCACAGCGCGATCGCCACCAGGATGGCGATGGTCAAGCCTGCGCTGCCGAGCTGCAGGTATTGTGCGGTTGCAATGGCGTCGTTCTTGACGATTGCAGTCTCGTCCTCCCACTTGGTGATCTCGATCTGCATGTCAGCAACCGCCTTGCGGACGGTGGTCTGCACCTCTGACGCGCGGGTCGAGCCAGCAAGCTCGCGACCGCGGTCAAAGGTTTCGGGCTTGCTGGCGAGCTGCACGATCGGGTCACCGATTTCGGTGCGCCAGTTGTTGGCCGCCGTCTCGAAATTGTCGATCGCTGTGATCACGTCCTTGTCCGGGATTGGCCGGGTCTTGGCGTCGGCGATCGTTTTGTCGACCTTCGCGGACGTGTCGTGATAGCGCTTTGCAACGTCCTCGCGCAGGCTCAGCACATAGGTGCGGGCGATGTTGGCGCGGTCGAGGTGCAGAGCTTCGGCCTTGCCGAGGGTGTTGAGCACGCTGCTTGCCACCTGAAGTTCTGCGCTGGCAGCCTCGAGCTGGCTAAGGGCGCGCATCATCATCATCCCGACGACGAGGCTGACGACAACGATCGCCGAGAAAGCGAGCATCAGCTTGCGCGTGATGCTGAGATTGGCCGTTGAGAAGCCCCGTCTCTGCGGCGGCGCGCCGTAGTGGGTGGATGTCTGGTCGAATGTGGAACTCATTGGGCGTTTCCTTGCCGTAGAGATAGCGAATGTGGTTGCCTGGCCGCAGGTCTTCTTTGTCGGCAAAGTATGGCCGTCCAGCGAGAAGCTTTTTTGCTTCGCGCCGCCAGGAGACATGCAGAATGTGACGTGGGTGACCGCGCCGGCGGCGTCGCCAGCGCGTGAATTCTTCGAAAAAGGAGGAGATCTAAAGGAGGTTTTTCAAACGTAGCTTATTAGAAAGTGCTCATGCTTTGCCTGCGTATTCCATTCCCCGAGAGCGCCGACAGGAACCCCTCCCTGTGCTTAAAAATTTAGCAATCTCGTTGACTCGACGTATTCAGAAGAAATTACTCAAGTGTAAATGACGGCAATGCTGCCTAGGTTTTGAGTCTTCAGTACTTGTACGGCAAGCAGTTCGGGCGATGCCGAAGCAATGCTGGGAAGTTAAACTTCCGGTATTGAGGATGATCGTCCCAAGACGATCCAGTACATCTGCAAGATCATTCATCAATTGAATCGGGCTGAGTCCTAGTCCCCGCCGTTCCATTTGACCCGCAATCAATAGTCGAGCCTGCTGCCTTGCTGGCGTTGTCGAACGGTTGCTGCCCGATGACTCAACGGAAAGGCCGCGAGGTAACGGGCTGATTCTTGCCGGGCGCAGCGGTGAGCTTGTTAGAGTTCAGAGGGCGATGTGCCGCGAATTTCCGCTGAGTCATGTAAATTTTTTTGCGGCATGGTGGCCAAGTTGACCTTGAGTCAGGCGACCTGTTGCGGTGTCTGCGCGCGCCGGTTGTGAGCTGGTTTTGAAATTCGCCGAACAAGGGGAATCATGGTGCGGAGGCCTTGATGCAGGCCCTCTGCTCGTGGTTGAATCTCGTCGAGTTTTACTTCCTGTTTAGTTGCAATGCGTGCTGCCATCGGCAGCCACAGAAGGTTTGTGCACAAATGAAAAAGGCGCCGGCCACGCCGACGCCTTCTCCAGCTGGGCGCTCATGGCGCCCGCCGCAGTCACCTTACCCGATACGCTGGCCGCTTTTCGGGTCGAAAACATGCAGGTCAGCGGCGCTCGCCGACAGCCGAACTATATCGCCCGGCTTCACCGAGACCCGCCCCATGGCAAACACGCACACCTGCTGGCCAGCTAGCTTGGCGTAGAACTGCGTCGACAAGCCCAGGGGTTCGACGACTTCGACCTCGGCGGAGATGTCACCGTCGGCAGCGACGCGCATATGCTCCGGCCGCAGCCCGATTGTCACCTCGTCGCCATCGACGAGCGGCAGGCTCGCCAGTATGGGCAAATGCTGGCCGTCGGCCAGGACGGCGGCCGCATCATCGCCGGCTCGCCTGATCATTGCCGGCAGGAAATTCATGCCCGGTGAACCGATGAAGCCGGCAACGAACGCATTGGCCGGCCGGTCATAGAGGTCGAGCGGCGCACCGACCTGCTGGACGACACCGTCATGCATGACGACGATGCGGTCGGCCATTGTCATCGCCTCGACCTGATCATGGGTGACATAGACCGACGTCGTCTTGAGCTGCTGGTGCAGCGCCTTGATTTCGGTGCGCATATGCACTCTGAGCTTGGCGTCGAGATTGGACAGCGGCTCGTCGAACAGGAACACTTTTGGATCGCGCACGATGGCCCGGCCCATGGCGACACGCTGGCGCTGGCCGCCGGAGAGCTGGCGCGGCAGGCGTGCGAGCAGTTTGTCGAGGCCAAGCCGGCTTGCTGCGCCATTGACCCTGGCATCGATCGCGTTCTTCTCGGCTTTCCTGAGTGTCAGGCTGAAGCCCATATTCGCCGCGACGTTCATATGCGGGTAGAGCGCATAGGACTGGAACACCATGGCGATGTCGCGATCCTTGGGCGCGACGTCGTTGACGACGCGGTCGCCGATGCGGATCTCGCCTGCCGATACTTCCTCCAGCCCGGCGATCATCCTGAGCAACGTCGACTTGCCGCAGCCGGACGGGCCGACAAGCACCACGAACTCGCCATCTGATATCTCCAGGTCGACGGCCTGAAGCACGTTGAGCGAGCCGTAGTCCTTCTGGACCTTGTTGAGCGTTACCGAAGCCATGGTCCTACCCTTTGACGGCGCCGGCGGTCAGGCCGGTCACGAGATAGCGTTGCAGGAATGCGAAGAAGATGCAGACCGGGATGAGCGCAAGGATCGACGCCGCCATCATCTGCCCCCAGTCGACGGCGAACTTGCCGATGAAGGTGAGCAGGCCGACGGCAAATGTCTTCTGGCCTTCGCTGGAGATCAGCATCAGCGCAAACAGCAGTTCGCTCCATGCCGCAGTGAAGACGAAGCCGAGCGTCGCGCCCATGCCGGGCAGTGTCAGTGGAATGATGATGCGGCGCAGCGCCTCGAAGCGGGTGCAGCCGTCGATCATCGCTGCTTCCTCGAGATCCTTCGGGATGCCATCGAAGAAGGACTGCATCAGGAAGGTCGCAAACGCGGTGTTGAAGGCGGTGTAGATGATGATCAGCCCGGTCAGGCTGTTGGTCAGGCCGAGTTCGCCCATGATGCGGTAGATCGGCGGTATGACCATCACCAGTGGGAAGGTCTGGGTTAAAAGCAGAGCTATCGCCACCGTTGTCTTGCCGCGGAAGGAAAAGCGCGACATGGCATAGCCGGCGCCCGAGGCGATGACCGTCACCAGGAAGGCGGTGGTCACCGAAACCAGCACGCTGTTGAAGAAATAGAGTGGAAAGTCGCTCGCCTTGAGCACGGTGACATAGTTTTCGAAGGTGGTCGCCGAAGGCCACAGCGTGATGCCTTCGGAATAGAGCAGCGACTGCGGCGTCACCGAGATCTTCAGCGTCCAGTAGATCGGAAACAGCGCGAACACGACATAGGCACCGATCGCACCATAAAGGCCGATGCCGCCAAGCAGGCGTGCGGAAGTCGAACGTCCGGCAATCATCACGAATTCCTCGCAAGCGAGCGGCGGATGCCGATGAGCACGACCGCATAAAGGATGAGCAGCACCAGAAGCAGCACGGCGACAGCCGAGGCGTAGCCCTTGTCCAGCGACTTGAAGGCGCTGACATAGATGTAGGTGGCGACCGTGTTGGTGGCGCCGGCAGGGCCGCCTGCGGTCATGACGAAGATCAGGTCGGCGAAGGTGGCGATCCAGATGGTGCGCAACATCACGGTGATCGCAATCGTCGGCGCCAGGAACGGCAGCGTCACCTTGGAAAAGCGCTGCCATGGCGAGGCGCCGTCGATCGCCGCCGCCTCATGCAGTTCGGACGGTATCGACTTCAGCGCCGCAAGCAGCGTGATGGCGAAAAACGGCACACCGAACCAGACATTGGCGATGATTGGTCCCCACATTGCAGTGGCCGGGTCGGAGAGGATGCTTGTCGGTTCCGCCTGCAGCCCGAGCGCATAGAGCCAGTGCGGCAATGGCCCGACGATGGGGTTGAACAGCCAGGCCCAGGTCAGGCCGGACAGGAACGATGGCACCGCCCAGGGCAGGAACACCACCGCCTGCACCACCTTGCGTCCGAAGAACGGCCGGTCGAGCAGCAGCGCCAGCCCGAGACCGAGGAAGAATTGGAAGAACAGGCTGCCAACTGTCCACCACAGCGTGTTGATGAGCGCCTGGCCGAGCAAAGCGTCGGACAGCATCGCCTGATATTGGCCAAGACCGACGAATTCGGACTTGAAGGCGGAGAACTTGCGGAACGAATAGCTGATGCCGACGATCAGCGGCACCAGCAGCACGGTGACAAGCAGGATCAGCGCCGGCCCGAGATAGAGCCAGGGTTCCAGCCCGGGCAGCGACGAACCTCTCCGCCGCGCCTCCTTGGGTGTTCTCAATTCGGTGACTGCTGTGGTCATGGCGATTGCTTTCGACATGGCAAAAAAATCGCCCCCTCGCGCGCGACCTCGCCTCCAAGGGGAGAAAGGGCTTGGCGGCGACGCCGGCATGACCGCGGAGCGGTCGGCAAGGGGGCAGCAAGGGAGCCCTGAATGGGGGACGGGGTTGGCGGAGCAATGCTGCCCCGCCATGGCCGTCTACTTCTTGTTTTTGGCCATCCAGTCTTGCTGCTCCTTGGTCAGGTAGGCAGCCCACTCATCGGCAACTTCCTTGGCCGGGCGTTTGCCGAGCAACACTTCCTGGAAGCCCTTGATGGCGATCTGGTCGACGAAGTTGCCGAGATTTTCGAGATGGGTCGGCGGCGTCACGAATTCGTACTTGTCGCCGCCGTTCAACTCGTCGAACCAGCCCTTGAACTGCTCGGTCTTGAAGTAGGCATCCTGGTCCGAACCATTGTGGATCGGCAGCACGCCGACCATCTTGGCCCATTCGAGGTTGCCCTGCGGCGACAGCAGCGTTTCCATCAGCTTCCAGCTGTCATCCTTGACGTCGGAATTGGCGAACATCGACCAGCCGGAATAGCCGAGCGTCGGGTAGGACTTGCCGTTGGGTCCGGCCGGAACCGGTGCCACCGCGAAGTCTTCCGCCTTCATCTTTTCGGCGATGCCGATCAGCGCATCCGGGTCCTGGTCGAGCATGGCGCAGGTGCCGGAATAGAAGCCGGTCACGGTCTCGTTGAAGCCCCAGCCGACACTGTCCTTCGGCGCGTAGCCGTTCTTGTAGATCTCGGCCAGCGTCTCCAGGCCCTTCACCGAGCCCGGCTCGTTGATGGTCGCGGTGCCATCGGCGTTGAAGTAGCCGCCCTTGCCGTTGGCGATGTTCATGAACATGTTCATGCCGAAGATCGCACCGGGCCCGCCGCGCAGGCAGTAGCCGTATTTGCCGGGAATGGCGGAGATTTTTTTGGCTGACTCGACGAACTCGTCCAGCGTTGCCGGCGCGTGGTCGATGCCTGCTTCCTTGAACAGCTTCTTGTTCCAGAACATCGCCTTCAGATAGTAGCCGTAGGGGATGGTGTATTGCTTGCCGCCGACGACCGAGCCGAACTCCTTGGCGCGTTCGCCCAGCGTCGCGGCATCCTTCCATTTCGCCATGTAGGGGCCGAGGTCCTCGAGCTGGCCGTTGGCGCCATAAAGCGCGAGCCAGCGCTCGGGCATCTCGACGATGTCAGGCGTGTCGCCGGCCTGGACCATGGTCAGGAATTTTTCGAAGGCCTGGCCCCAGGGCAGCGAGACCAGCTCGACCTTGACGCCCGGGTTTGCCGTTTCGAACTCGGCGATCTGCTTCTTCAGGAATTCGGTGCGCGGCGGGCTGGTGATGACCTCGACCATCTTGATGGTCGAGTCGGCCAGTGCCGATCCGGCCGTCAATGCGAGGCCCAGGGCCGTTGCGAACAACACTTTGTACTTCTTCATTCCAGTCACTCCCATTCTTGGATTTGAAGTTATTTTCTTTTTGCTTCCTCGAAGGCTCGACTGACGTCGGCCCAGAGATCCTCCACATTTTCCAGCCCGACATTCAGCCTGATGGTCCGCGGGCTGACCCCGAACCGGCCTATGGAATTGGCATCCGGCGTTTGCTGCAGCGAGGCCAGCGCCGGCACGACAAGGCTTTCATGGCCGCCCCAGCTGACGCCGATACGAAACAGCTTCAGCGCGTCGGTGAAGGCCGGCACGTCGACGTCGTCGGTCACCTCGAAGGAAAACAGGCCGGAATAGCCCGCGAGCGTCTTCTTGCCCGGATGGTTGGAGAAGGCCGGATGGTTGACGCGCTCGACATGGGCGTGGCCCTTGACCCGCTCGGCGATGGCAAGCCCGCTCTTCATGTGGTGCGGCAGCCTGAGCGGCAGCGTGCGCAGGCCGCGCAGCAAAAGCCAGGCCTCGAAGGGCGACAGCTTGGCGCCAAGATAGGGATAGGTGCGCTCGTTGATGCGGCGGATGTGCTCGGCTGATCCGGCGACAACGCCAGCGACAGTATCGCTGTGGCCGCCGAGATATTTCGAGGCCGAATGCATGACGAGGTCAATGCCATGCAGGATCGGCTTCTGGAACAGCGGCGTCGCCCAGGAATTGTCGATGACGCTGACGATGCCGCGCTCGTGCGCCATGCCAGTCAAAAGCTCGAGATCCTGCAGCTCGAACATCATCGAGGTCGGGCTTTCGAGATAGAGCATGGCAGCACCCGGAAGTGCCGCGGCAACCGCGTCTGGGTCGGAGCCGTCGACATAATCGACCTTGATACCGAGATGTGGCAAAAGCCGCTCGAACAGGCGATAGGCGTCGCCATAGCAGTTGCGGACAGCGACGATGCGTTCGCCCGCGCCGACAAAGGCCAGCACCGTCGAGCTGATTGCCGCCATGCCGCTGGAGAAACCGCGCGCGGCCTCTGCTCCTTCGAGCGCCGCGATCTTGCTTTCGAACTCCATGACGGTGGGGTTGTTGCCGCGCGAATAGATCGGCTTGGTGCTGCGACCGGCAAAGACGTCGGCCATGTCGGCATAGCTGTCGAAGGTGAACAGCGACGTCTGGTAGATCGGCGGAACGACGGCGCCGCCAGGAAATGGCTCGTCATGGGCAAGCAAGGTTGCTGCCTCGGCAATGAAATCCCGCTCGAAATCGTTGCTCATTTGGTGCCTGCACGTTTGAGATTGGCATCACCGCGCCTGAGGTCGGCCTCGACGGTGGCGATCAGCTTCAGGGCTTCGCCTCGCGCGCCCTCGGCATCGCGCGCTGCGATCCGCTCGTAGATCGTGCGGTGGTAGGGAAAGCTGGCGTGGCCGAAATCGCGCACGCCAAGCGGATGCTCCCAGAAGCGGTGGAACAGTTCGTGCATGGCCGAGATGATCTGCTCGAACAGGGGATTGCCCGACACCCGGTAGATCGCCTGGTGGAAATCCCAATCCTCGTCCGAGGACATGCCGGCGCGGCTGTGGAAGGCTTCTTCCATGGTCTCAAGCTTCTGTCGGATGATTTCCAGTTCCGCCGGACCGGCACGCAAGGCGCACAGAGCTGCAGCCTCCGCCTCGAGCCCGCGGCGGATTTCCAGCGTGTGCATCAGGCTTTCGAAGTCGTTGCCCGAGGCGAATGTCAGCGGCAGGTGCAGCATGTCGCGCGACACCGCCGCCTTGAGATAGGTGCCGCTGCCCTGGCGGCGCTCGACAAGGCCGAGCCCCTCCCACCGCGTCAGCGCCTCGCGCACGGTGGTGCGGCTGACCTTGAGCCGTTCCGAAAGGACACGCTCGGTCGGCAGTCGGTCGCCAGGCTTGAGCTCCTCCTGCATGACGAAATCCGCCAGCACATTGAGCACCGCATCGTCGCGCGCCGTGGCTTGAATGGGAGGCAGGTCGAACACGCCAGTATTTCCAATTGGTACAATGGTCGGACCAATTTCTGCATAGGCTGACGCGTGCTGTCAATCGGAAATGTCAGGAGTTTTCAGCAGCGGTCGCCTGCGTCATGCCTGCCGCGAGGTGCGAGCAGCGTCCAGCCGCCCGAAAACCGCGACGAAACAGCCATTACTGAGTACCGGTTCCGCGCGTTGGCTGGCGCGTTAGTACCTGAGCGAAAGTGCATGAAATCAAGCGGTTGGGTTGCGCACGAGCGCCGCCGCATGGACAGGCAGGCGCGCTGCGCCTAATGCGGGCGCGGTCTCTGTTCGGCCAGACGATGCGGGGCGCGGTGCTAGACGATTCCGCTGCTGCCGCCGACCACTGCCGGCCGCTCCACCGCCACCTTGGCGCGGTAGCCCGCGGCGCGGTACGCGGCGACGGGATCGATGGCGCCGCCTGAGCTAAGCCGCGCCATGGCAAGGATCGGCTCGACGTTGGTTCGGTAGGCCGCCTTCAGCGTCTGTGTCGCCATCAGCGCGTCATTGGCATCCTGGTAACCCTCGAGCGCCGTGCGGTCGACCAGAAGGGCTGTCGCATAGGCGCGCTGTACCTCGACAGCCGACAGCATCAGGCTCTCGATCGGATCGGTGACATTGTGGCTCTGGTCGAGCATGTGGGCCGGATAGAAACCCTCGGCCTGGTTCAGCTCGGCATCGACAAGTTCGTTGAAGACGAGGAACAGCCGGTACGGGTCGATCGAGCCGGCATCGAGATCGTCGTCGCCATATTTCGAATCGTTGAAATGGAAGCCGCCGAGCTTTTTGAACTGGATCAGCCGGGAAACGATCATCTCGATATTGACGTTGGGTGCATGGTGGCCAAGGTCGACGAGGCAGAACGCCTTCGGCCCCAGCTCCTTGGCTATGATGTAATTGGTACCCCAGTCCTGCACGACGGTCGAATAGAACGCCGGCTCGTACATCTTGTGCTCGGAGAACAGCCGCCAGTCGTCCGGCAGGGCGGTGTAGATCGCGCGCATGGAGTCAAGATAGCGCTCGAATGCCTTGGCGAAATTGACCTGGCCAGGGAAATTCGAGCCATCGCCGATCCACACCGTCAGCGCCTTGGAGCCGATCGTCTTACCGATCTCGATGCATTCGAGATTGTGCTCGATGGCCTGCTGCCGCGTGCCGGTATCGGCATGCGACAGCGAGCCGTATTTGTAGGAACGCTCCTGGTCCTTGGCGTCCGAAAAGGTATTGGAGTTCATCGCGTCGAAGCCGAGGCCGAAGCGGCTCGCCGCCTGTTTCAGCCGGTTGGCGTCGGCCTTGTCCCAGGGGATATGCAGCGACACGGTCGGCGTCGCCCTGGTCAGTTCGTTGATGACGGCGCAGTCCTCGATCTTGTCGAAGATGTCGCGCGGCTCGCCAGCACCCGGGAACCGGGCGAAACGTGTGCCGCCAGTGCCGACGCCCCAGGAGGGGATGGCGACACCGAAATTCTGGACCTTGTCGCGGATCGCGTCGATCTTGATGCCGCGCCGCTCGAGCTGCTCGCCAAGCGTGTCGTAATCGCGCTGCAGGTTGTTTTCACGCGCAGCGTTGTCTTTTTCGACGACGGTCTTGTCGATCACATGTTCCATCGGCCGTTCCTCCCCGTCCCGAATTTGTTAGCGCGTAAAACTCTGCGCGTTGCCCGCGTCGACATTGATGATGTTACCTGTCGATTTGGACGACATGTCGGAGGCGAAGAAGTAGATCGCCTCGGCGATATCCTCCGGGAATACCGAGCGCTTCAACATCGAGCGGGAACGATAATGCTCTTCCAACTCATCGGTCGACATGTTGTAGGCCGCCGCGCGCTGTTCCTTCCATTCGCCAGTCCAGATCTTCGAACCGCGCAGCACAGCGTCCGGGTTGACGACGTTGACGCGGATCTGTTCGCCCGCACCTTCCAGCGCCAGGCAACGCGCGAGGTGGATCTCCGCGGCCTTGGCGGTGCAATAGGCTGCGGCATTGGGCGAGGCGGCAAGCCCGTTCTTGGAGGCGACGAAGACCACGTTGCCGCCAATCTTTTGGGTGCGGAACAGCTTGAACGCCTCGCGCGACACCAGGAAATAGCCGGTGGCCAAAATGTCCATGTTCTTGTTCCACAGGGCCAGCGTTGTCTCCTCGATCGGAGCGGACGAGGCGAGGCCGGCATTGGACACCAAAATGTCGATGCCGCCGAACTCGATCGCCGTGTCGGTGAAGCCAGCGATGACCTGTTCCTCGCTGGTCACGTCGATCTGGACGGGGCGGACCAAGTCCTTGCCGAACGCCTTGGACAGCTCCTGGTCGGCATTATCGAGGGCGGTCGGGTCGATGTCGGCGAGCACCACGCAGGCGCCTTCGCGCAGCAGCTTTGCGGCCGTCGCCTTGCCGATGCCGCCGGCGCCGCCAGTGACAAGTGCGACGCGGCCAGCCAGCGATTTCGGCTTCGGCATGCGCTGCAGCTTGGCCTCTTCGAGCAGCCAATACTCGATGTCGAAGGCTTCCTGCTCGGGCAGGCCGACATAGGTCGACACCGTCGAGGCGCCGCGCATGACATTGATGGCGTTGACATAGAACTCGCCCGATATGCGCGCCGTCGCCTTGTCCTTGGCAAAGGTGATCATGCCGACGCCGGGCACGAGATAGACCACCGCATTGGGGTCGCGGATAGCGGGCGAGTCGGCGCGCTTGCAGCGCTCGTAATAGGCGGCATAGCCCTTGCGGTATTCTTCAATGGCCTCGGCCAGCTCGGCGAGGGTCTTGTCGATGTCGGGCTTGGCCGGGTCGAAATCGACAACCAGCGGGCGAATCTTAGTGCGCAGGAAGTGATCGGGGCAGCTGGTGCCCAGTGCCGCAAGGCTTTCGAGTTCATTCGAACCGACGAATTCCAGCACTGCGTTCTGGTCGTCGAAATGGCCGACTTTCGGCTCCGACGACGAGATCAGGCCGCGGATCGCTGGCATCAGCTTTGCGGCGACCGCTCGCCGATCGGCGACTGACAGCGTCGGCCGGGCCACGCCGCCGAAGATGGTTTTGCCGGCGGTGTTCTGCTCGAACCACTCGATAGCGCGGTTGATGATGCGGATCGTGGTTTCGTAGCTGTCCTTGGCCGTATCGCCCCAGGTGAACAGGCCGTGGCTTTCGAGCACGACGCCCGTGGCATCTGGATTTTCGAGACAGAATTTTTCGAGCCACAGGCCGAGCTCATAACCCGGCTTCTTCCATGGCAGCCAGCCGATCTCGCCGCCGAAGATGTCCTTGGTCAGTTCGCGGCTGTTCTTCGAAGCGGCGATGGCGATGATCGCGTCGGGATGCATGTGGTCGACATGCTTCTTCGGCACATAGGCGTGCAGCGGCGTGTCGATCGAGGCGGCGCGCGGATTGAGGTTGAAGGTGCAATGCGGCAGGTAGCCGACCATCTCGTCTTCGAATTCGACGCCGCGATAGAGCTGCTTCAGGCCGTTGAGCTTGTCCTGGTAGAGCGTCGAGAAGCCGTCGAGCTTGATCGTGCCGACGTCGCCGCCCGAGCCCTTGACCCACAGCACTTCGGCCATGCCCCCGGTCAACGGGTCCTTCTCCATCACCTTGGCCGAGGTGTTGCCGCCGCCAAAATTGGTGATGCGCTTGTCCGATCCGAGCAGATTGGAGCGATAGAGCAGACGCTGCGGCTCGCTCATGGCGGCGGCCTTCGCGTCATCCCAGAGATTGGCGAGGCGCGAGCTTGGGCGCGTTTCTGACATGTCGGATCCTCCCAGTGCACACGAGACGGCGGTGCTGTGATAGGTGTCAAAATCACACGACCAGCCGCGACGTGTCAATCAGAAACGATCAATATCGATCATGATGCACTGCACAATGAAAATATATGATTGGAAATGATTGACACTGCGCGGTTGCGGTGAGTTAATGACCATGCAGGGAGGAACCATGCACGAAAAAGAACGCCATCGGATCATTCTATCCGCCGTCCAGGAAAAGCCTGTGGTGACGGTGCAGGAACTGGTCGACCTGACCTCGTCGTCAGAGGCGACGATCCGGCGCGACATCGCAGCCCTTCATGTCCAGAAGCGCCTGCGCCGGGTGCGCGGTGGCGCCGAAGCAATCACGCCGCCGCAGTTCGTCGGTCTTGCCGGCCGCCCTTTCAGCGTCAACGAGACCCTCAACGCCTCCAAGAAGCGGGCCATTGCCCGCGAGGCGGTGGAGCTGTGCAAGGACGGCGAGCCGATCATCATCAATGGCGGCACCACCACCTTCCAGATGGTGCACTTCCTGACCAACCGGCGCATGCCGATCTTCACCAATTCATTTCCGATTGCCGAGCACCTGCTCAAGCACTCCAAGAACACGGTGATGCTGTCCGGCGGCACGATCTATCGCGAGCAGAACATCATCCTGTCGCCCTTCGACAATGACGTGACGCGCAACTTCTATGCTCGGCGCATGTTCATGGGGGCGCAGGGGCTCGGACCGCTCGGCCTGATGGAAGGCGACCCGCTGCTCATCCAGGCCGAACAGAAGTTGATCGACCAGGCCGATGAACTCGTCGTTCTCGTCGACTCCTCGAAGTTCAAGCAGCGGTCGAGCCTGATCCTGTGCGGGCTGGCGCGGATCGCCACCGTCATCACCGACGAGGGCATCGAGGACCGCGAGGCCACCATGCTTGAGAGTGCCGGTGTGACGCTGGTCGTCGCCAAGAGCCAGGCGAGGAATACCGAGGAATCTTCGCTGCAGGCATGAGGGATGGCCCCGCGCCGCAGTGCTGATGGAATGCAACGCTCTAGGGAGGAAACGATGAGCATTCTGAGGAAACTGATGGTTGCCGCAGCACTGTCGGCCGCCATGTTCGCAACTGCCGCGCATGCCGAAAACGTCAAGATCGCCCTGGTGGTGAAGTCGCTCGGCAACGGCTTCTTCGATGCCGCCAACAAGGGTGCGCAGGAAGCGGCCAAGGAACTCGGCGATGTCGAGGTGATCTACACCGGCCCGACCAAGGCTACAGCAGAAGCACAGATCGAAGTGGTCAACGCGCTGATCGCCCAGAAGGTCAACGCCATCGCGATTTCCGCCAATGACGCCGACGCGCTGGTGCCGGCGCTGAAGAAGGCGATGGAGCGTGGCATCACTGTCATCTCCTGGGATTCAGGCGTCGCTCCCGAAGGCCGCCAGGTCCATCTCAACCCGTCCGACACCAACCTGATCGGCGAGACCATCATCAAGCTGGCCGCCGACTATCTGCCTGAAGGTGGCGACGTCGCCATCTTGTCGGCATCCTCGACCGCGACCAACCAGAACGCCTGGATCGAAGCGGCCAAGAAGGCGCTACCGGAGAAGTTCCCCAAGATCAATCTTGTCGCCACCGTCTATGGCGATGACGACTCGGCCAAGAGCACCGATGAAGCCAAGGGCCTGCTCAAGTCCTATCCGAACCTCAAGGCGATCATCGCGCCGACCACCGTCGGCGTCGTCGCCGCCGCCCAGGTCGTGACCGACGCGAACCTGATCGGCAAGGTCAACGTCACCGGCCTTGCGCTGCCGTCCGAGTTCAAGAAGTTCATCGACAACGGTGCTTCGCAGGCGGTCGCTTTGTGGAACCCGATCGACCTCGGCTACTCCGCCGTCTACCTCGCCCATGATCTGGCGGTGAAGAAGATGGAAGCCAAGCCGGGCGCCAAGCTTTCGATCGGCCGCGTCGGCGAAGTCACGCTCGACGACACCAACTCAGCGCCGATGGCAGCGCCCTTCACCTTCGACAAGAAGAACATCGAAGAGTTCTCGAAGATCTACTGATTTCGGAACGCCATGGCCGGCGGGGCTGTTGTCCCGCCGCGCCTTTCCCCGGACCTGCCGCAGGGCCTGAGACGGATATGGATACGAAAGCCCACACAACACAGACGCCCATGCGGGATCATCCGGCAACGCCGCGACTGACGCTCGCAGGCGTGACCAAGACTTTCCCGGGTGTGCGCGCGCTGCACAATGTCGGGCTGTCGCTTTATCCTGGACAAGTGACCGCGCTGATCGGCGAAAACGGTGCCGGCAAGTCGACGCTGGTCAAGATCTTGACCGGCATCTACCGACCCGACGCCGGCTCCATCACCGTGGATGGCAGGCAGGTTTCGCTGACCAGCGCGCATGACGCCTTTGAGCAGGGCATCACCGCGATCCACCAGGAAACAGTGCTGTTCGACGACCTGTCGGTGGCGGAAAACATCTTTCTGGGGCACGCGCCGCGCACCCGCTTCGGCACTATCGACTGGCGCGCCATGCGCAGTCGGGCAAGCGAGGTGCTGAAGGTCATGGGTGCTGCCCATATCGATCCCGATGCGCGGCTCAAAGATCTCGGCATCGCCAACAAGCATCTGGTGGCGGTCGCTCGTGCGATGTCGATCGACGCACAGATCGTCATCATGGACGAGCCGACGGCTGCTTTGTCAGCCAAGGAGATCGAGGATCTGTTCGAGCTGATCGAGTTGCTCAAGCGCGAGGGCAAGGCGATCCTGTTCATCAGTCACAAGTTCGATGAGATCTACCGCATCGCCGAGCGCTACACTGTCTTCCGCGATGGCGAGATGGTGGGCGAAGGGCTGCTTGCCGATACAAGCCAGAACGAGATCGTCAAGATGATGGTCGGCCGCGCCGTTGATCACATCTTCCCCGAGCGGACGCCGCAGATCGGCGCGCCCGTCCTGAGCGTTTCCGACCTGTCGCATCCGACCGAATTCGACGGCATCAGCTTCGAGCTGCACAAGGGCGAGATACTTGGCTTCTACGGCCTTGTCGGTGCCGGCCGCAGCGAGCTCATGCATGCGATCTTCGGCATTACCAGGACGAGTCGGGGCACCATGACGCTGGACGGCGCGCCTGTCGCGCCGCGCTCCGCCGCCGAAGCCATCGAGGCTGGCGTCGTCTATGTGCCGGAAGAACGCGGCAAGCAGGGCGTGGTCATCGGCATGCCGATCTTCAAGAACGTCTCGCTGCCGTCGCTGAAGCGCACCTCGAAATCCGGCGTGCTGCAGTTGAAGGAAGAATTCGCCCTGGCGCGCAAATACACCGAGCGGCTCGACCTGCGCGCTTCCTCGCTCAGTCAGGATGTCGGCACTTTGTCGGGCGGCAACCAGCAGAAGGTGGTCATCGCCAAGTGGCTTGCCACCGATCCCAAGGTGATCATCCTCGACGAGCCGACAAAGGGCATCGACATCGGTTCCAAGGCAGCCGTGCACGCCTTCATGGCCGAGCTGGTGGCGCAGGGGCTCTCCGTCATCATGGTGTCGTCCGAACTGCCGGAAATCCTCGGCATGTCCGACCGGGTTGTGGTCATGCGCGAAGGCCGCGTCGCTGCTGTCTATGACAACAAGGAGCTCGACGCCGTGACGCTGGTCCAGACCGCCGCGGGGATCGCCGCATGAAGATGCTGACGAAATATCGCGAAATCTGGTTGCTCGCTGCCATCGCCGCCCTCGTCGTGGCGATCTCGATACGCTTTCCCGGCTTTGCCCGTCCAGGCAATCTGGCGACGGTGTTCAACGACACCTCGATCCTGATGATCCTGGCGCTCGGCCAGATGGTCGTCATCCTGACGCGTTCGATCGACCTTTCCATGGCCTCGAACCTCGCTTTCACAGGCATGGTCGTGGCGATGATCAATGCCGCATTCCCGGCGTTTCCGATCCCGCTGCTGATGCTGGTCGCCATCGGCGTCGGGCTGTTGCTCGGCGCGCTGAACGGCCTGCTGGTCTGGAAGCTCGGCATCCCATCGATTGTCGTGACCCTCGGCACACTGACCATCTATCGCGGCGCTACCTTCCTGATTTCGGGCGGCGCCTGGGTCAATGCCGACCAGATGAGCCCGGCCTTTGTTGGGCTGCAGCGCATGCAACTGCTCGGCGTGCCGGTTCTGTCGTGGATCGCCATCGCTGTCATCGGCCTGTTCTTCGTGCTGATGACCAGGACCTCGGTCGGCCGCTCGCTTTATGCCATCGGTGTCAATCCAACGGCATCGGTCTATGCCGGCATTGACGTTGGCCGCAGCAAGTTCCTCGCCTTCTGCATCTCGGGCGCGGTTGCTGGCCTGTGCGGCTACCTCTGGATTTCGCGCTACGTCATTGCCTCGGTCGAGGTCGCCAATGGCTACGAGCTCAACATCATCGCGGCCTGTGTCATAGGCGGCATTTCGATCGCCGGCGGCATCGGTTCGGTCGCGGGTGCGGTCCTCGGCGCACTGTTTCTCGGCATCATCTCGACGGCACTTCCCGTCATCAACGTCTCGCCCTTCTGGCAGATGGCGATCTCGGGCAGCGCCATCCTGCTTGCCGTGGTGCTCAACGCACGCGGCGAACGCAAGCAGGGTCGTATCATCCTGAGGAAGGCGGAAGTGGCATGAGCGCGACCGACACCACTCCCGCCCGGCGCCACATTCCCAACCGGCTCGACAAGCCGCTGCGCTCGGCGATCTTCTCTTGGGAGGCGCTGCTGGTAACGGTCGTGGTTGCGATCTTCATCGTCAACAGCTTTGCCTCGCCCTATTTCCTCGATGTGTGGTCGCTCTCCGACCTGACCTTCAACTTCACCGAAAAGGGCCTGATCGCGCTCGCGATGGCGCTGCTCATCATATCGGGCGAGATCGATCTGTCCGTGGCGGCGATCATCGCACTGGCCTCGACGCTGATGGGCATGGCGGCGCAAGTCGGCGTTGATACGCCGGGCCTCGTGCTGATCGGCGTTGGCGTCGGGTTCGTCTGCGGCGCCTTCAACGGTCTTTTGGTGACCGGTCTTGGCCTGCCGTCCATCGTTGTCACCATCGGCACGATGAGCCTGTTTCGCGGCACGGCTTTCATCATCCTTGGCGACCAGGCCTACAAGGGCTATCCCGCCTCCTTTGCCTTTTTCGGCCAGGGTTATGTCTGGTGGGTGTTCTCGTTCGAATTGGCGCTGTTTGCGCTTGCAGCTGCCGTTTACTGGTTCGTGTTGCATCGGACGAGTTTTGGCCGCCGCATCTTCGCCATCGGCAACAATGCGGTTGCGGCGCAGTTTTCCGGCGTGCGCGTCGGGCGGATCAAGTTCATCCTGTTTTGCCTCACCGGTCTGATGTCGGGCATCGCTGCCGTGCTGATCACCTCGCGCCTTGGCTCGACGCGGCCGTCCATCGCGCAGGGCTATGAGCTCGAAGTCATCACCATGGTGGTGCTTGGCGGGGTCAGCATCCTCGGTGGAGCCGGTTCCATCCTGGGCGTGGTGCTGGCAGCGCTGATCATGGGGCTCGTCACTTTTGGCCTTGGGCTGCTCAACGTGCCAGGCATCGTCATGTCGATCTTCATCGGGTTGCTGTTGATCCTTGTCATCGCGCTGCCGATCCTGTGGGGTCGCTTCAGCAGGAGACGTCTGGCATGAGTGCTGAAAAATTCGCCTTCAAGATGAGGCTCAATCCCGGAATGAAGGCCGAGTATATCAAGCGCCATAGCGAGATCTGGCCGGAACTGGTGACGCTGCTTAGGGATGCCGGCGTTTCCGACTATTCGATCCATCTCGATGACGAGACCAACACGCTGTTCGGTGTGTTGTGGCGCCGCGCGGACCACACCATGGACGCGCTGCCAGACCATCCCGTCATGAAACGCTGGTGGCTACACATGGCCGACATCATGGCAACCAATGCGGATAACGAGCCGGTCGTTGTGCCGCTGCAAACCGTCTTTCATATGAAATGACCGAGCTTCGTTGCGTCGCCGTCATCGACATCGGCAAGACCAACGCCAAGGTGGCGCTTGTCGATCTCGCAACGTTGTCGGAAATCGCCGTCCGCAAGATCGCGAACCGTCCGCTGACCGATGGACCATACCGGCACCATGACGTCGAGGCGATCTGGGGCTTCATTCTTGAAAGCCTTGCGGCGTTTGGCGGGGAACGGCAGGTAGACGCCATATCGGTGACGACCCACGGCGCCACCGCAGCATTGCTCGATGCCGAGGGCAAGCTCGCGCTGCCGGTGCTCGACTACGAGGATGGCGGGCCCGACTCGCTGCGGGCACAATACGAGGCTGTGCGTCCGAGCTTCGATAAGACCGGCTCGCCGCCGTTGCCGCAAGGCCTGAACCTCGGTGCACAGCTCTACTGGCAGAGCCAGGCATTCCCGGATGCCTTCGCGCGCACTGCTACGATCCTGACCTATCCGCAATACTGGGCTTGTCGGTTGACCGGCGTTGCGGCAAGCGAGGTGACGTCGCTCGGCTGCCACACGGACCTGTGGGACCCGCGGGCCGGGAACTTTTCTTCACTGGTCGACCGCATGGGCTGGCGCAAGCTGTTCCCACCGCTGCTTCCGGCCAGCGCGTCATTGGGCAGCCTTCGCCCCGATATCGCTGCTCGCGTAGGGCTCGACGCGGCTACGACCGTGCTCTGCGGTATCCACGATTCGAACGCCTCTTTGCTGCCACACCTGTTGGCGCGAAGGGCTCCTTTCGCGGTCGTCTCGACCGGCACATGGGTCGTGTCGATGGCGATAGGTGGGCACAAGGTGACGCTCGATCCGACCCGCGACACGCTGATCAACGTCAACGCGCTTGGCGATCCGGTTTGTTCCGCACGCTTCATGGGCGGCCGCGAATTCGCGCTTTTGACGGCGAACGCTGACGGCAAATGGGACGACGCTTTGGTAGCGGCTGTGCTGGCGCAGGGGATCATGCTGCTGCCGTCGGTGCAGCAGGGATCAGGCCCGTTCCCGACTGCTGTGGCGCGCTGGGTGGGCGAGCCGTCGCAATCCGAACGCACCGTCGTCGCTGCCTTCTATCTCGCCTTGATGACCGCGACCTGTCTCGATCTCATCGGGGCGGAGGGGCCAATCGTGGTTGAAGGGCCGTTCGCTGCGAACCAGCACTATTGCGACATGTTAAAGGCTGCGACCGACCGGCAAGTCCTGCCGCAGGCCGGCCAGGCCACCGGCACCAGCATCGGCGCCGCGTTGTTGGCCGGCGGGGCATCCGCCGTGCTCCAGGTCGAAAGTGCCGGTGGCGTCGAACTGCCGCCGGAATGGCGTTCCTATGCGGATGCCTGGCGAGCGTCAGCCGGTGCGGGCTGACGCAACGCCGGCTACGCCTCAGGCGTAGCGCGACAGCGCCAGGTCCGACACGTCGATTTCGGGACGGACGCCGCCGATCATGTCCGCGAGCACGCGACCCGAGCCGCAGGCCATGGTCCAGCCCAGCGTGCCGTGGCCGGTGTTGAGGTAGAAGTTGTCGAACTTGGTGCGCCCGATGACAGGCGTACCATCCGGCGTCATCGGCCTGAGCCCGCTCCAGAAGGTGGCGCGGCTCTGGTCGGCGGCACCGCCGAACAAGTCCTCGACCGAGAACTGCAGCGTCGCCTTGCGTGACGGCGACAGGTCGGTGTTGAAACCGGCGATCTCGGCCATGCCGCCGACGCGGATGCGGTCGCCGAGGCGGGTGATGGCGATCTTGTACGTGTCGTCCATGATGGTCGACACCGGTGCCTTGCTTTCGTCGACGATCGGCACGGTGATCGAGTAGCCCTTGACCGGATAGACCGGCACGGTGAGGCCGAGCGGCTTGACGAAGGACGGCGTGAAGCTGCCGAGCGCGCCGACGAACGTGTCGGCCTCGATCTCGCCCTCGGAGGTACGGACGGCAACGATACGCTTGCCTTCCAGGCGCAGGCTTTCGAGCTTCACATTGTAGCGGAACTCGACGCCGAGGCTTTCGGCGAGCTTGGCCAGTTCGTTGGTGAACTTGAAGCAGTCGCCGGTCTCGTCATTGGGCAGGCGCAGGCCGCCGGCGATCTTTTCGCGCACCGGCGCCAGGCCCGGCTCGGCACCGATACAGCCGGCGGGATCGAGCACTTCGTAAGGCACCCCGTCGCTCTGCAGCACCTCGATGTCCTTGGCCATGCCGTCGAGCTGCTTCTGGTAGCGGAACAGCTGCAGCGTGCCCTGGGTGCGGTGATCGTACTGGATGCCGGTGTCGTCGCGCAGCGAAATCAGCTGGTCGCGGCTGTATTCGGCAAGCCGCACCATGCGGCTCTTGTTGAGGGCGTAGCGGGCCGAGGTGCAATTGCGCAGCATTGCCGTCACCCAGCGCCAGGTCGAGACGTCGAGCATCGGCTGGATGATCAGCGGCGCGTGCTTCATGAACAGCCACTTCATCGCCTTCTGCGGAATGCCGGGGGCGGCCCAGGGCGAGGCGTAGCCGGGCGAAATCTCGCCGGCATTGGCAAAGCTGGTTTCCAGCGCCGGGCCGGCCTGGCGGTCAAGCACCGTCACCTTGTGACCTGCCTTGGCCAGGTAGTAGGCGGAGGTGACGCCGATGACACCGGCACCGAGAATAACTATGCGCATGATTGCCCCTGTGGTTTAGCGCGCTGCCGGGCTGAGGTAGCGGCGTCTGTAGCGCCGGCCCAGGCTGGTCAGGATTTCGTAGGAAATGGTGCCGGCATCCGACGCGATCATTTCGAGTGTCTGGTGCGGGCCGATCAGTTCGACCGTGTCGCCGAGCTTCAGTGTTCCGGCCGGCAAGGCGGTGATATCGAGGATGATGCTGTCCATCGACACGCGCCCGACGATCGGCAGGCGGATGTTGCCAAGATAGGCGGCACCCGCGTTGCTGAGATGGCGCGGCAGGCCGTCGGCATAACCGGCGGCGATGGTGGCAAGCCGCATTTCCGACCTGGCGACGAAGCTCGCGCCGTAGCCGACCTCGGCGCCTGCATTCACGGTGCGGGTCTGCACGACGCCGACGTCGAGCCGCACCACCTGGCGCATCGGGTTGTCGTGGCCGGCCAGTGGCGCGCCGCCGTAGAGCGCGATGCCGGGGCGGGCCACGTCGCCGCGAAAGTCGTCTCCGAGGAAGATGCCAGCCGAATTGGCGAAGGAAAGTTTGGCGTCAGGGAAGCGGGCGCGCACCGCCCGCATGCGCTCGAGCTGGCGGGCGTTGGCGTCATGCGCCGGCTCGTCGCCACAGGCGAGGTGGCTCATCACGATATCGATGTGGACGCCGTCGAGACGGTGCGCTTCGGCAATCAGCGTTTCCAGTTCACGCGGCTCGAGCCCGAGCCGCGACATGCCGGTGTCGGCCTGGAGCGCTGCTGGCAGAATAGTACCGCGCGACTTGGCCGTCGCCGACCAGTTGGCGACCTGTTCGAGCGAATTCAGCACCGGTACCACGCCGAGGTCGGCGCAGTCGGGCTCGCTGCCCGGCATCAGGCCGTTGAGCACCAGGATGCGCGCGTCGGCGGCGAGATGCGGCTTGAGCCTGACCGCCTCGATGAAATGGGCGACGAAGAAATCGCGGCAGCCGGCGTCGTAGAGTACTGGCGCGACCTCGGCCACGCCGAGGCCATAGGCATCCGCCTTGACCACGGCCGCGGTCTTCTCGGGCGCATTGCGCTGGCTCAGCTGCCGGTAGTTCTCCACCAGCGCGCCGAGATCGATGGTCAGCACGCCGCAAGCCGCACGGCCTTCGATGTCGCTTTGCACGTCCATTGTCATATCAGGGAACTGTCCTCGCCTGATCCCAAGAATACCGCAATGATCGGCGAAAATCTTGCCAATGTGACGACGATCGTGCGAACTGCTGGCAAGTTGCGCAATTTTCGGCGGAATCTTGAAAGGAACTGCGATGCCCTCTCTGGACGCGATCGACCGCGGCATCATCAGGGCGTTGCGCGCCAATGCGCGCGTCAGCAATGCCAGCCTGGCGGCCGAGGTCGGCCTGTCGCCGTCGGCGTGCCTCAGGCGGGTGCAGTTGCTGGAGCAGGAAGGGGTGATCCGCGGCTACACCGCGATCATCGGCAATGCCGCTTCCGACGAGGGCATCGCCGTCATCGTCCAGATCACGCTGGAGCGGCAGACCGAGGAGTATTTCAACCGCTTCGAGCTTGCGGTGCGGCGCTACCCCGAGATCAAGGAGTGCTATTTGATGACCGGCGACTCCGATTATTTCCTGCGCGTCGAGGTGGCCAGCGCCGGCGATTTCGAGCGCGTGCACAAGGAGATCCTGTCGGCGCTGCCGGGCCTCGCCCGCATCCATTCGAGCTTCTCGATCCGCAACGTCCTGCAGTCGAAGAGGCCGAAGACATCTTGAAGAAAAGCCGGCGCCCAAATGGTACGCCGGCTCTGTGGTCAGTGTCAGGCAGCTGACTGGGTCACGAATTTGGTGACCAGATAGGCCTCGAGCGCTTCCGTGCCGCCTTCCGAGCCGTAGCCGCTGTCCTTGACGCCGCCGAACGGCGTCTCCGGCAATGCAAGGCCAAGATGGTTGATCGTCAGCATGCCGGTTTCGATCTCGGCGCTGAGATTGGTCACGGTCTTGTTCGACTTGGTGAAGGCATAGGCCGCAAGCCCGTAAGGCAGGCGGTTGGCCTCGGTGACGACATCCTCGAACGTCTTGAACGGCATCACCAGTGCCACCGGGCCGAACGGCTCCTCGTTCATGATGCGCATGTCTGTGCGCACGCCCGACAGCACCGTCGGTTCGAAATAGGAGCCCTTGTTGCCGATGCGCTTGCCGCCGGTCTCGAGCTTGGCGCCGTCGGCCACCGCTTCGTTGATCAGCTTCTCGACGGCTTCAAGGCGGCGTTCATTGACCAGCGGGCCCATGCGGCTGCTTGCCTCCAGGCCGTCGCCGACCTTCACGCCTTTGGCATGATCGACGAACTTGCCGAGGAAGCGGTCGTAGGCCCCCTCCTGGATCAGGAAGCGGGTCGGCGACACGCAGACCTGGCCGCCATTGCGGAACTTCGACGCAGCTAGCGTTGCAGCTGCCTGGTCGATGTCGGCGTCGTCGAACACCATCGCCGGCGCATGGCCGCCGAGCTCCATCGTCGCGCGCTTCATGTGGGTGCCGGCGAGTGCCGCCAGATGCTTGCCGACCGGCACCGAACCGGTGAACGACACTTTGCGGATGACCGGATGCGGCACGAGATAGCCGGAGATTTCAGGCGGGTTGCCATAGACCAGGTTGAGCACGCCGTCAGGCAGGCCGGCATCCTTGAAGACGTCGGCGAGGCAGGCCGGTGACGCCGGCGTCTCTTCCGGCGGCTTGACGATGATCGAGCAGCCGGTGGCAAGGGCTGCGCCGATCTTGCGCGCCGCCTGCGATATCGGGAAATTCCACGGCGTAAACGCCGCCACCGGGCCGACCGGTTCCTTGACGACGATCTGCTGGATGCCAGGCGCACGGGCCGGAATGACGCGGCCATAGGTGCGGCGGCCTTCTTCGGCGAACCAGTCGAACAGGTCGGCCGAGGACAGGACCTCCATCTTGGCTTCGCCGACGGGCTTGCCCTGTTCCTGCGTCAAGAGCGCGGCGATCGCATCGGCGCGTTCGCGCAATAGGTCGGCGGCGCGGCGCAGCACCTTGGAGCGGTCGTAAGGCGACACCTTGCGCCAGACCTTGAAGCCACGGTCGGCGGCGGCGAGCGCCCGGTCGAGATCGCCCTTGCTAGCTGAGGCGACCTTGCCGATCACCTCGTTGGTAGCGGGGTTGTAGACGTCGATGGTCTTGCCGCCTTCGGCAGCCGTCCATTTGCCGTCGATGAACAGTTTAACTTCGGGATACATTGGGTGTCCTTGCTGGGTCGGTCGTAAACGGGTGAGGGCGTTGGTCAGCGTTGTCGCCGAATGGTGCGGGGCGCTGGAATTGTCGAGCTACACATAGGTCTGGCGAAGCCTCCGCGCCACAAGCTCGGCGATCGCCAGCGACGAGGTCAGCCCTGGGCTTTCGATGCCGAACAGGTTGACCAGTCCGGCAACGCCATGGACCTCCGGGCCCTGGATGACGAAGTCGGCCGCCGGCTCGCCGGGCCGGGAAAGTTTGGGGCGTATGCCGCTATAGGTCGGGCTCAGGCTGCCGTCGGCAAGGGCAGGCCAGTATTTGCGGATCTCGCCATAGAAATGGTCGGCCCGTCGTGGATCGACCGAATAATCCTTGGCCTCGATCCACTCGACATCGGGGCCGAAGCGCATGCCGCCATTGAGATCGAGCGTCAGGTGCACGCCGAGCCCGCCTGGCTCCGGCACCGGGTAGATCAGCCTGGAGAACGCCGGCTTGCCGGTGACCGAGAAGTAGTTGCCGCGCGCCATCAGAAGTGTTGGCACGAATTGCTGGTCAAGGCCATCGAGATTGGCCGCCAAGGCATTGGCACCAAGACCGGCGGCATTGACGAAATGGCGGGCGGCGATCTCGTAGCTCGCGCCGCTCGACGTGTCCCGCGTCTGCAGCACGAAATGGTCCGTTTCGATGCGCCCTGATACGATCTCGGTGTTGAGGCTGAGATAGGCGCCATGCGCCTCGGCCCCGCCAAGCAGCGACAGCATCAGCGCATGGCTGTCGATGATGCCGGTCGACGGTGACAGCACTGCGGCGTGGCAGGCAAGCGACGGCTCCATCGCCTGTGCCGCGGCGGCGTCAAGCATCACGAGGTCGTCGACACCGTTGGCCCGTGCCTTGTCGATGATGCCGGCCAGCGTTGGCACCTGTTCCGGCAGCGTCGCCACGATCAGCTTGCCGCAGCGCTTGTGCGGAATGTTGCGCTCGGCGGCGTAGGCGTAGAGCTTGTCGCGGCCGGCGACGCAAAGCTCCGCCTTCAGGCTGCCCCGAGGATAGTAGATGCCGGCGTGGATCACTTCCGAATTGCGCGAACTGGTCTCTGTGCCGACGGCGTCGGCGGCTTCCAGAACGATCGTCTCCATGCCAAGTCGGCTAAGCTCGCGCGCCACGGCAAGGCCGATGACGCCGGCGCCGGCGATGATGCAGTCGACCGTCTCCATGATCAGGCAGTGCCCCCCGCCGGCTTCAGCGCCGCGAGTTGCTCGATGATGACCGAGCTTGCGCCCCTGATGTCGTCGACGATGGCGCGTTCGGCCCTGTCGGCGTCGCGGGCTTCGATGGCGGCAAGGATGACGTGGTGGTGGTCGATCATCGCCCGGCCGCCATGCTGGTAGGACGCTGCGATCATCGGCCCCATCTGCAACCACAGCCGGTTGAGGATGCCACGCAGCACGGTCATGCCGGCGATCTCGGCCAGGGCGAAGTGGAAGGTCTGATTGAGTTCGAGTGCCGTCGGCCGATCCCCTGACGCGATTGCCTGTTCGTTACGTGCGATGAGATCGCGCAACCGCGCTATATCCTTGGCTTCGGCCTTCAGCGCCGCCTCGCGTGCGGCCAACCCTTCGAGTTTCATCCTGATCTGGCGGATCTCGAGATAGCGATCCAGCGTCATGACGGGCACGCGTACCTCGCGTGCCGACTTCTGCACCAGCGCCTCGTCCTGGATGAGGCGCAGGATGGCGTCGCGCACCGGCGTCACCGATGTGCCCAGAGACTGCGCCAGGTCGCGGATGGTCAGCCGCGCATCCGGTGCGAAGCGTCCCTTGATCAGCGCGTCCGACAGCTGGCCGTAGACAATCTCGCCGAGATTGTCGTGCTCAACCATCTGCAAACTGAAACCCTCGTTCATTGGTTCATTGTCCGGTCTCGCTTGCCGCCTGGTTCCAGGCGGCTGCGTGCCCCTTTGTCGGTACTGGGCATGTGCGGCGGCCTTGCCTTATCTGGCCTGCCGCTGCCGCCCCTCTGGCCCTTGACATTGGTCCACATGAAAAACATGATGCATCAAACAACAATTTGCGAATTTTGCAAGCGGTCGCTGACTGCGAACGCAAGATCGACGACATCGTCGCCCTGCCGGCGACATTCCATCCAGTGAGGAACGACCATGGACTGCCAGCCTAATTCGCCCGAGGCGCGCGACAAGAAATACCATATGCACGCCTACACCAATGCCCGCCGGCACCAGGAGGTCGGGCCGCTGATCATCGAAAAGGGCGATGGCATCTATGTCGAGGACATCTCGGGCAAGCGCTACATCGAGGCGATGGCCGGCCTGTGGAGCGTCGGCGTCGGCTTCTCCGAGAAGCGCCTTGTCGATGCTGCGACCAGGCAGATGTCCAAGCTGCCCTACTACCACAGCTTTACCCACAAGGGGCATTCGCCGCTGATCGACCTCGCTGAGAAGCTGGTCTCCATGGCGCCGGTGCCGATGAGCAAGGCGTTCTTCACCAATTCCGGATCCGAGGCCAACGACACGGCCATGAAAATGATCTGGTTCCGCTCCAATGCCCTCGGTCAGCCGCAGCGCAAGAAGATCATCTCGCGCAAGCGCGCCTATCATGGCGTCACCATCGCCTCGGCCAGCCTCACCGGCCTGCCCAACAATCATTTGTCCTTCGACCTGCCGATCGCCAATGTGTTGCACACCTCGTCGCCGCATCACTGGCGCGAGGCGCTGCCCGGCGAGACCGAGCAGGAGTTCTCGACGCGCCTGGCCGACGATTTGGAAAAGCTGATCCTGGCCGAGGGCCCTGAGACCATCGCTGCCATGTTCGGCGAGCCGGTCATGGGCGCGGGCGGCGTCGTCGTGCCGCCGGCCGGCTACTGGGAGAAGATCCAGGCCGTGCTCAAGAAGTACGACATCCTGCTCGTCGCCGATGAGGTCATCTGCGGCTTCGGCCGCACCGGCAACATGTTCGGCAGCGAGACCTATGCGATGAGGCCCGACATCATGGTGATGTCGAAGCAGATCTCGTCGTCCTACCTGCCGATCTCGGCGCTGATGATCAACGACAAGGTGTTCGAGCCGATTGCCGATGAAAGCAACCGCATCGGCACCTTCGGCCACGGCTTCACCGCCGGCGGCCATCCCGTCGCTGCCGCTGTCGCGCTCGAAAACCTCAAGATCATCGAGGAGCGCAACCTGGTCGCCAATGCCCGCGAGGTCGGCGCCCACATGCAGAAGCGCCTGGCCAAGCTCGTCTCGCACGATCTCGTCGGCGAGGTCCGCGGTGTGGCACTGATCGGCGCCATGGAACTGGTTGCCGACAAGGCGACCAAGGGGCCATGGGGTTCTGTCGGCGCGCTTGGTGGCCTCGTCAACGGCATCTTGCAGCAGAACGGCATCATCTCCCGCAACATGGGCGACGCGCTGGCCTTCTGCCCGCCGCTGATCATCAACGACAAGCAGGTCGACGAGATCTTCGACGCGGTCGAGAAGTCGCTCGACGAGGCGGCGAAGCAGGTCAAGGCCTGATCCCAGCGCGTCCGATCAAACAAAAGCCCGCCAACTGGCGGGCTTTTTCGTTCGGGGATAGCGCCATTCCTTCTCCCGCAGGGGAGAAGGAAGAGGAAAGCTCACACGTGCTGGCCGCCATTGATGTGGATTTCGGAGCCGGTGACGTAGGACGCTTGCTCCGAGCACAGGAAGTAGATGATGTCGGCGACTTCCGATGTCAGGCCGAGGCGGCGCAGCGGGATCGTCTCGACGATCTTGTCCGTACCCGGCGACAGGATCGCGGTGTCGATCTCGCCCGGCGCAATCGCGTTGACGCGGATGCCGTGCGGGCCGAAGTCGGCCGACATCTCGCGCGTCAGTGCACCAAGTGCCGCCTTTGACGTCGCATAGGCGGTGCCGGCAAAGGGGTGGACGCGCGTGCCGGCGATCGAGGTCACGTTGACCACCGAACCCTTGGCCGCCGCCAGTTCCTTGAACAGGCCGCGTGCCAGCATGATCGGGGCGAGGAAATTGACCTGGAACACGTCGCGCCAGACATGCATCGGCGTGTCGATCGAGTTCATCCGGCCGCCACCCTTGTGCTTGGGCGAGATGCCGGCATTGTTGACCAGCGCGTGCAGCAGGCCGCCTTCCTTTTCCAGGCGCTGGCGGATTTCCGAAACCGCGCTGCCGACATCGCCCTGGTCGGCGAGATCGACCTTGATGTGATCCTCGGGCCCTTGCGGCCACGGGCAATTCTCGGAGAACGCCTGGCGCGAGCAGGTGATGACGCGCCAGCCCTCGCGCGAAAAGCGCTTCACCGTCGCATGGCCGATGCCGCGGCTGGCTCCGGTCAAAACGATCGTCTTTCGCCCTTCGGTGGTTTCGGCCATCACATCCTCATTTCAAGCTCACAGCGTATGTAGCGGATGCACCTTGCCATTGCGAGGGGGCGCGACCGATGGCGGCGTTCAGCCGCGCTCGCCACCGGCTTCGCGGCTTGACCGCGCCGGCCTGACGGGCGACTTCTAGGCCCCATGTCCATGACCTCGCCACGAGGAGCCTTCGAGTGCAGTTTACCAACATTGGCGGCGTCACGCTGCACCACCAGCTGATCGGCGGGCCTGCCAACAAGCCGGTCTTCGTCTTCGTCAATTCGCTCGGCACCGATTTCCGCATCTGGCGCGACGTCATCGTGCGCCTCGCCAGCGACTTTCCGATCGTCACCTACGACAAGCGCGGACACGGCCTCTCCGATGTCGGCACGGCGCCGTATCGGATGGACGACCACATCGGCGACCTCGAAGGCCTGCTCGACCATCTCAACGTCAAGGATGCCATCATCTGCGGTCTCTCTGTCGGCGGGATGATCGCCCAGGGGCTCTACGCCAGGCGGCCAGACCTGGTGCGCGCGTTGGTGCTGTGCGACACCGCCCACAAGATCGGCACCGACGACAGCTGGAACACGCGCATCGCCGCGGTCGAGAAAAATGGTATCGCCTCCATAGTCGACACCGTGCTGAAGCTGTGGTTCACGCCCGAGTTCCATAAGCAGCGCAAGGACGACCTGACAGGTTATCGAAACATGCTGACGCGCCAGCCGGTGGCTGGCTATGCCGGCACCTGTGCTGCCCTGCGCGATGCCGACTACACCGAGGCGGCGAAGGCGATCGCGGTACCGACGCTCTGCGTCGTCGGCGATCAGGACGGCTCGACGCCACCGGCGCTGGTGCGCGCGCTGGCCGACCTCATCCCCGGTTCGCGCTTCAAGATCATCGACGGCGCCGGCCATATCCCCTGCGTCGAAAAGCCGGATGAGCTCACCGCTCTGATCAAGCGCTTCGAGGCCCGGCTTCCGCTCGAGTGACCCGATCGCGATGCACGGCTCCAGCGGCCACTATGCCGCAGGCGGCTCCATTGCCTTGGTTCTGGCGTTGCCGTCTTCATCAGGCTCCTTGAGCCTGAACCAGGCGACATACAGCGCCGGCAAAAACAGCAGGGTGATTGCCGTGCCGGCCAGGATGCCGCCCATCATCGCATAGGCCATCGGCGCCCAGAACACTTCGCGCGCGATCGGGATCAGCGCCAGGCTGGCGGCTGCTGCGGTCAAGGCGATCGGCCGCATGCGGTGTTCCGACGCCTCGATCACCGCGTGCCACCTGTCTGTCCCTGTGGCGATCAGCTCCTCGATCTGGACGATCAGGATCACCGAGTTGCGGATCAGGATGCCGACCAGCGCCAGAACGCCGAGGATTGCAACGAAACCGAGCGGCTGGCCCGTCGGCAGCAGCGCTGCCACCACGCCGATCAGGCCGAGCGGTGCGACAGCCACCACCAAAAACAGCCGCTGGAAGCTCTGCAGCTGGAGCATCAGCACCGTTGCCATGATGAACAGCATCAGCGGCACCACCGCGATGATCGGTCCCTGGCTGTTGGCGCTTTCCTCGACCGAACCGCCTGTTACGACGGTGTAGCCGTCGGGCAGCTTGGCTGCGAAGGCCTCGATGGAGGGCTTGAGTTCGGCGACCACAGTGTCGGGCAGGGTGCTGCCGACCATGCCCGCCTTGACGGTGATGGTGGGCAGGCGGCTGCGGCGCCAGACCGTCGGCTGCTCGATCTCGTAGTGGAAGTCGGCCACCGTCGCCAGCGGGATGGATTCGCCGTTGCCGGTCGGGATCTGCAGGTTGCGCAGCGTTTCGATCGAGCCGCGCTCGGCGTCCTGCGCCCGCACCACGACATTGATCAGGTAGGTGGCGTCGCGCACCTGGGTGATCGCCACGCCGCCGACAACGCTGTTCATGGCGCTTGCGATGTCTTCGGAGGTGATGCCGAGCTGGCGCGCCTTGTCCTGCAGCACCTCGACCTTCAGCACGCGCTCCGGTTCGTTCCAGTCGAAACCAGGCGCCTGCAGCTTGGGATTGGCCGAAATGACCCCGGCGAGCTGCTGCGACAGCGCCCGCACGGTCTGCACTTCGGGGCCGCTGATGCGATACTGCACCGGCCGGCCGACTGGCGGGCCGAGCTCCAGTGTCTTGACATAGGTATCGGTGCCCACGAACTGCTCGCGCAGGATCTTTTCGATCGCCGGTTGCACCCTGTGCCGTGCTTCGAGATCCTTGGTCACGATCACGGTCTGGCCGAAATAGGGGTTGGCCGGTTGCACGTCATAAGCCAGCACGAAGCGCACCGCGCCTTGGCCGATATAGGAGCTCCAGTGGTCGATATCGGCATTGCCCTTCAGCGCGATCTCTTCGAAGCGCTCGATCTGGGCACGTGTCTCGGCGATCGAACTGTTTTGCGGCAGGTTCCAGTCGACGATCAGCTCGGGCCGGTCGGACGGCGGGAAGAACTGCTGCTGGACGAAGGTCAGCCCCACCACCGACAGCACGAAGGCGACGACGGTGGCGATGATGGTCAGCCAGTAGCGGCGCACGGCAAGGCGCAGCAGGCGCGAGAAGCCCGCTGCAAAGCGGCCCGGCCGCTCGTCATGTTTCTTCATCGTCGCCGGCAGCAGCGTCACGCCGAGCAACGGCGCAAACAGCACCGCCACGATCCATGACAGGAGCAGCGACACGGCGATGACCACGAACAGCGTGTAGGTGTATTCGCCGGCCTGGCTGGTGTTGAGGCCGATCGGGACGAAGCCGGCGACCGTCACCAGCGTGCCGGTCAGCATCGGAAAGGCGGTCGAGGTGTAGACATAGGTGGCGGCCTTTCTGAGCGAGTCGCCGACCTCGAGCCGGGCCACCATCATCTCGACGGCGATCATGGCGTCGTCGACCAGCAGCCCGAGCGCGATGATCAGCGCGCCCAGCGAGATGCGCTGCAGCGAAATGCCCATATAGGCCATGACCAGGAAGGTGATCGCCAGCACCAGCGGGATCGACAGCGCCACCACGAAGCCGGCACGCATGCCGAGGCTGATGAAGGAGACAGCGAGCACGATGGCGACGGCCTCGAACAGCGCGCGGGTGAAGCCTGACACTGCGTGCTCGACGATGACCGGCTGGTCGGCGACCTGGTGCACGCCGACGCCGACCGGCAATTCGCCGGTTACCTGCCCCATCAGCGTCTTCAGCGCGTCGCCGAACTCCAGCAGGTTGGCATTCGGCTTCATGCCGATGGCGAGCCCGATCGCCGGCTCGCCATTGACGCGAAACAAAGATGTCGGCGGGTCGACATAACCACGGCTGATGGTGGCGACGTCGCTCAGCCGGAAGAAGCGGTCGTTGACCCTGAGGTTGATCGCCTTGAGGCTCTCTTCCGAGGCGAACTGGCCGCCGACACGCACGGCGATGCGCTCCGGTCCAGCCTGGATGACACCCGACGGCGCAATCGCATTCTGCGCCTGCAGGCTGGCGACCACGGCTTGCTGGTTGAGGCCGAGTGCCGCGATCTGGCGCGTTGAGAATTCGAGATAGATGACCTCGTCCTGCGCGCCGATCAGTTCGACCTTGCCGGCATTGGGAATGGTCAGGATGCGCGTGCGCACCATCTCGACATAGTCGCGCAGCTGGCGCATCGACAGCCCGTCGGCGGTGAAGGCATAGATGTTGCCGAACACGTCGCCGAAGCGGTCGTTGAAGAACGGTCCTTGCACCCCTTGCGGGAAGTTCGGCCTGAGGTCGTTGACCATGTTGCGGACCTGCACCCAGGTCGGGGCCACGTCGCGCGCCTTGGTGGTCGGCTTGAGATTGACGAAGATGATCGTCTGGCCGGCTGTCGTCACGCTGCGGCTGAAGTCGAGGCTCTCCAACTCCTCGAGCTTCTTTTCGATCCTGTCGGTCACCTGCCGTGTCGTCTCGTCGACCGAGGCGCCCGGCCAGTTGGCCTGGACCAGCATCGTCTTGATGGTGAAGCTCGGGTCTTCCTCACGGCCGAGATTGAGATAGGCGAAAACGCCGGCGACGGTGAAGATCAGCATGAAATACCAGACCAGGGAACGGTGGTTCAGCGCCCAGTCGGAAAGATTGAAACCCTTCACGCTACGCCCCCTCTGGAATTCTGACCTTCTGGCCTTCTGCAAGGCTGTTCACGCCCGCTGTCACCACGCGCGTGCCCGCCTTGATGCCGTCTGCGATGAAGCTGGCGCCGTCCTTTGCCCTGACCTCGATGGCCTGCAGGTTGACGGTCGACGCACCGGGATCGACAACCCAGACGAAGCTCTTGCCGTCCCTTTCGAGCAGCGCCGTCAGCGGCAGGTCGATCGCTTCGTCGGCCTTCGACAACTGTGTCGCCGTCACCGTCGAGCCGAGCCGGAACGCCGTCGGCGGGTCTGCCAGCGCCAGCCGCACCCGCCGCGTGCGCGTCGCAGCATCTGCCTGCGGCGCGATCTCGCGGACATGCGCCTTGGCCCGCAGCGAGGGCAGCATCTGCAACGCCACCTCGAATTCGTCGCCGTTGCGGAGACTGATCGCCATCTGGTCAGGAACGTCGACGACGGCCTCTCGGGCGTCCGAGCGCGCCACCGTCACCACCATCTGTCCGGGCGACACGGTCTGGCCAACCTCCGCGCCGACCGCGGTGACGATGCCGTCGAAATCGGAAAACAGCCGGGCATAGCCGAGTTGCTCCTCCGACTTGGCCAGTGCGGCGCGCGTCCGCTCGACATTGGCCGCCGCGGAATCCAGCGCCTGCTTGGCCGAATCGTACACAGCCTGCGAGGTGTTGGATTCGGCCAGCAGGCTGCGCTGCCGCTCCTCGCTGGCGGCGGCATTGGCGAACTGTGCTTCGGCCGTCGTCAGGTCGGCGCGCGCCGCCTGCGCTGCCAGCTCGAGTGCCAGCGGGTCGATCGCGGCGAGCGTCTCGCCCTTGGCGACCATGTCGCCGACGCCGACGTCGCGCGCCACCAGCCGCCCGAGCAGGCGGAAGGCGAGGTCGGCGGAGAATTCGGGCTGGATCGTTCCGGCAAATCCTTGCGCGGCCTGGCCATGCGGCTCGACAACCGTCGATAGCACCGGCCGGATGACTTCGGGCGCCGGCGCTTCGGCTTCGCTGCAGGCCGCAAGCGCAAGCAGGGAGACGAGGGCGAGCATGCTTGTCTTGGGCCTCATGGAGCCACCTCCACCACCTGGCCGGGACTGAGCAACTGGCCGCCCTGGGCGACGACCGATTGTCCGACCTCCAGTCCCTTGGCGACGACAACGACGCCCGAGGCGAAGGACTGCACCTCGATCGTCGCCAGCGCCACCGCCTTGGTCGCGGGGTCGATGGTCCAGACCGCCGGCTTGCCCGCATCCGACATCAGCGCTTGCCAGGGCAGCACGATTGCCGGCTGAGGCTTCGATACGATCGTGCCTGTGATCGCCGCGCCCAGTGGCATCTCGATCGGCGTGTTCGGCACCATCACCTTGACCCGGATCGAGCCGGATGCCGGATCGACCGCCGGCGACACCTCGCGCACCTGTCCCGGGGCCTTGATGCGCGGATCCGAAATCAGCGCGATCATCACGTCGGGCGCCACCGGGTTGCGCGCCACCAGCGCCTCGTCGACATTGAACACCGCGTCGCGGTCGCCGTCCTCGGCGACGGTGAAAACCGTCTGCGCCGCCTGCACCACCTGGCCGACCTCGATCGTCCGTGCCGTCACCACGCCGTCGGCGCTGGCTTTCAGCTCGGTATAGGTCAGCCGGTCCTCGGCGTTGCTCATCTGGCTCTGCGCCGATTCCACACCGCTTTGGGCGACGCGTTGCGCCTGATCGGCCTGGTCGTAGTCGCGCCGGGTCGTGAACCCTTGGGCAAGCAGCGTCTTCTGCCGGTCGAATGCGGCGGCGGCCTGCCTGAGCTGCGCTTGCGCGGCATAGAGGCTGGCCTGCGCCGCCCGCACGTCCGACTGCTGCTCCTGCGGGTCGAGCCTGGCCAGCACCTGGCCCTTGGTGACGCGCTGGCCGATGTCGACGCTGCGCTCGGCGACCCGACCGCCGACCTGGAACGACAGATTGTTCAGCGTCCTGGCGGCAATGACGCCGGTCAGTGACGTCGACGGTGCATAGTCGGACAGCTTCACTTCGACGGAGCGCACGACGATGGGCTGCCGTTCCGCCGTTTCCTGCTTCTGGCAGGCGGAAACAGGCAACAGCAGACAAAGGGCGAGGGCGGTGAGGTGTCGTTTGGGAGGGGCGCATGCTGGCGTCTTGCCCGGCATGCCTGCGGTGATTGGGTTCGTGGATCGCATGTGCACCCCCAAATCGCTTTGCCAACAAGCTACGATGCAACAGGCGATCCGGCAACGCCTTGCGCGGCCCGCCAGCGCCGGAACGCTGTGGGGCGAAGAAGTGGTGCGGGCAGCCCGTGGCCAGGGAACCCGAGCCAATTCAGAGCGTTGTTGGACGCAATCAACCTCGGAGGACCGCCATGGATCGCATGCTCTTCGATAGCCCTGTACAGATCCGCATCGGGGCGGAAAGCACCCAGCGCGAGGTGACGACCGTCAAGGGCGCCTATGAAGCGCTGGTCGACTGGCCGCATGCCAAGCGCAGCGGCCCGCTTTACCGCGAGGCGGTGGAATGCGTATCCGCAGCCCTTGCCGGCACCCGCACGCGCGAGGCGGCCAAGCGGGCCTTCATCGCCGCCGCCGACGAGATCGGCATCCGGGTCTGAGCTGCCTGGCGACCGGCACAAATCCCGTTGCCGGCAAAATGGGGCAGGACATTTTACCGACGCCCGGCTTTGCCGGAATAAATTAACTCTACAGAGTTTGTAGAATTAAACATCCTGAATGGGCATCACATTTCAACCCCAAGGGGGAAGCCCATGTCAGATTTCACGCGCCGTGCCTTGCTCGCCACCGTCGCCGCCCTGTCGCTTGCGCCTTCCATCGGTGCGGTCCAGGCCGAGGACCTCAAGATCACCATCGGCTACCAGACAGTTGTCGAGCCCTCGAAAGTGCCACAGGCCGACGGCACCTATGAGGCTGCCACCAAGGCCAGCATCGACTGGCGCAAGTTCGATTCCGGTGCCGATGTCATCGCAGCCATCGCTTCCGGTGCGGTCGACATCGGCTATGTCGGCTCGAGCCCGCTCGCCGCTGCCGCGAGCCGCGAGCTGCCGATCGAAACCATCTTCGTTGTCGGCCTGATCGGCGAATCCGAAGCACTTGTCGCCCGCGATGGCGCCGGTATCGAAAAGGCCGCCGATCTCGCCGGCAAGAAGGTCGCCGTTCCCTTCGTCTCAACGACGCATTACAGCCTGCTCGCCGCCCTCAAGCACGAGGGCGTCGATCCCAAGGCGGTCGAAATCCTCAATCTGCGTCCGCCTGAGATAGCGGCCGCCTGGCAGCGCGGTGACATTGACGCGGCCTATGTCTGGGATCCGGCGCTTGGCCAGATCAAGACCTCCGGCAAGGTCGTGCTCGACTCGGCCAAGGTCGCCGAATGGGGTGCACCGACCTTTGACGCCTGGATTGTGCGCACCGACTTCGCCGCAAAGAACCCGGCCGCCGTGCGCGACTTCGTCAAGGTCACCGGCGCTGCCTATGCCGAGTTCCTCGCCAAACCTGAAGCCTGGGCCAAGGGCTCGCCACAGGCCGACAAGATCGCCCGGCTCACCGGTGCCAAGGTCGAGGAAGTGCCGGCCCTGCTCAAGGGCTATGTCTTCCCGACCTTGGAAGAGCAGGCGTCGGCGAAGTTCCTCGGTGGCGACACCGTCAAGGCGGTGGCGGCGACCTCAGCCTTCCTCAAGGAGCAAGGCAAGATCGACGCCGTTCAGCCGGACTATTCGAAATATGTGACGTCGAAATACGTCACCGAGGCGCTCGCCTCCAACTGAGGCGCAAGCGACCCGCGACCTCCCGCGCGGGCACGAAGCCCCGGCCGGCTCCTCCCGGCCGGGGCATCCCATTTTCCAGGAGATCCATTCATGTCGACGCTTTTGCTCAGCAATATCGCCGTGCGCTACACCGGGCAGGCCCGACCCGCCGTCGAGGGCGCATCGCTGTCGGTCGGCCATGGCGAGTTCGTCGTATTGACCGGCCGTTCCGGTTGCGGCAAGTCGACCTTGCTCAACGTGGCGGCCGGCCTGGTTCTGCCCGAGCGCGGCGAGGCCTCGGCCGATGGCCGGCCGATCGAGGGACCGGGCGCCGACCGCGCCGTGGTCTTCCAGAGCGACGCGCTGTTTCCATGGTTTTCGGCTCGCGACAACGTCGCCTTCGCGCTCAGGCTGCGCGGCATCGGCGAAAGGCAGCGCCACGCCCTTGCCAACGAACTGCTTAGGCGTGTCCGGCTCGACGGCCTCGGCGACAAGCCGGTGTGGGAAATGTCCGGCGGCATGCGCCAGCGTGTCGGCCTTGCCCGCGCGCTCGCCGCCGAACCCGACTTCCTGCTGATGGACGAGCCGCTCGGCGCGCTCGATGCGCTGACCCGCGAGCGCATGCAGACGCTGCTGCTCGATATCTGGGCGCCGGGCAATCTCGGCGTGCTGATGGTCACCCACGGCATCGAGGAGGGGCTCCTGCTCGGCACGCGCGTAGTCGTCATGGCGCCTGATCCCGGCCGCATCGCCCACTCGTTCGATGCCGGCTTCAGCCGCCGTTATGCCGCCGGTGAGCCGGTCCGATCGATCAAGGCCGACCCGGCTTTCGCCGCAGCGCGGGCCGAACTTGCCGATGCCATCTTCGAGGGAGAGCCGGCATGACCCTGCTTCATGCCGAGCGCGGCCGCCGCGAACTGGCTGAACCCGAGATTTCGACGGTGCGCGCGCCGCGCAGCGAAACACCCCCGCCGCGAGCTGTCGTCGCGCAGCATCAGCGCCATCACGATCCTGATTGCGCTGATCGCCTGGACCCTCGTCACCAGGCTCGGGCTGGTCGCGCCGCTGTTCCTGCCGCCGCCGCAGGACGTGCTCGCCAAGTTCTGGACGGTCGCCTCGCAGGGTTTCGTCGACGCGACCCTTGCCCAGCATCTGCTCGCGTCGCTCGGACGCGTCTTCGCCGCACTCGTAGCGGCCACGCTCGTCGGCATCCCGGTCGGCCTCGCCATCGGCACCAGCCGCATCGGCCGCGGCATCTTCGACCCCGTGCTCGAGTTCCTGCGGCCGATCCCGCCGCTCGCCTATCTGCCGCTTGTTATCATCTGGTTCGGTATCGGCGAGTCGGCCAAGGTACTGGTCATCGCGATTGCCATGGTGGCGCCGATCGCGCTGTCGACGGCGTCTGGCGTGCGTGGTGTCCAGCAGGATCGTCTCAACGCTGCCCGCTCGCTCGGTGCGACACGTCGGCAGGTCATCCGCTTCGTCGTCCTGCCCAGCGCGCTGCCGTCGATCCTCACCGGCCTGCGCATCGCGCTCGGCGCTGGCTGGACCACTTTGGTCGCTGCCGAGCTTGTCGCCGCCACAAGGGGCCTCGGCTTCATGATCCAGTCGGCGGCGCAGTTCCTCGTCACCGACGTCGTCGTGATGGGCATCTTCGTCATCGCGGCGGTGGCCTTCGTGCTCGAATTCAGCCTGCGCTTTGTCGAGCGCAGGCTGGTGCCCTGGGCCGGCCGCGCGTAGCGGTCGGCCGAGGCTGCGGCCCAGCGCTTATGCCCGCATGGTTTCGCGCATGGTGCTGCGACCGCGCAGCATGGGAAGGCCCAACGTCACCAGCACGAAGCCGGCCGTCACAACCTTGAGGTCGCTTGGCTGCAGCCCGAGCGACAGTGCCAGCGACACGAGCTGATAATAGACCATTGCACCGACGACAGGCGCCAGCAATTGCCGGGTGACGGTCTGCCGTCCGGTGATCGTTTCGCCGATAACCAGCGAGGCGAGGCCGTTGATCAGGATGCCGGTGCCCATGCCGACATCGGCATAGCCCTGCAACTGCACGATGAGCGCGCCGCCAAGCGCGGTCAGGCCAGAGGCAACACCCAATCCGACGATCGTGTATGTCCAGATGCTGATGCCGAGCGATGGCGCCAACTCCGGGTTGATACCGATGACGCGCAGCGCCGCTCCCGCTTGCGTGGCCAGATACCAGCGCAAGGCGACCAGGGCCACGACGATCAGCACGGCGAATGTGGCGACCTGCAGCCGGACGTCGGTCAGGATGGCCGGGTTGATCTGGATGAAGATGTTGTCGGTGTTGAACAAGGCGATGTTCGAGCGGCCGAGAACGCGCATGTTCACGCTGTAGAGTGCTGTGAAGACCAGGATGCCGGCCAGCAGCGAATTGATGCGAAAACGCAGATGCACCAGCGCGGTTGCCGCGCCGGCTCCGACACCGGCGAGCATCGCGACAACGGTTGCCAAGAGCGGCGAATACCCCGCCAGCAAAAGTGTGGCGCAGACGCAGCCGCCAAGCGGAAACGCACCTTCGCTGGTCAGGTCCGGAAAGCTCAGCAACCGGAACGGGATCATGATGCCGAGCACCAGGAACGAATAGATGAGGCTTTGCGACAGCGTCACCGGCACGAGATTGAGATAGGCGTGGATCACGTCCATTGGTCAGGTTCCGAGCAGCATGCGGTCGTTTTCGATTCTGAACTTCGCGACGAGATCGGCAGACGTGAGCGTTGCTTTCTCGGTGCCGCCGATGTCGTCGCGGATGCGGCCGGCGTCCATCATGACGAGCCGGTTACCGGTCTCGATCGCCTGGCGCATGTTATGGGTGACCATCAGCGTGGTCAGCGACTGCTCGGCGACGATCCGCAAGGTCGTCGCCATGATCAGGTCGGCGGTGCGCGGGTCCAATGCTGCCGTATGCTCATCGAGCAACAGCAGCGAGGGGCGCGACAACGATGCCATGATCAGGGACAAGGCCTGACGTTGCCCGCCGGAGAGCTGGGCTACCGGCGTCGACAGCCGGTCTTCCATGCCGAGCGCCAGGCCGGCGAGCAGCGCCCGGTAGCGGTCGCGCTTGGCACGGTCGAGATGGCGCGCAAAACCTCTGCGTTGCCCGCGCTGTTCGGCCAGGGCCAGGTTTTCCTCGATGGTCATGGCCGCTGCGGTACCAATCATCGGGTCCTGGAACACCCGCGCGATCATGCCCGCCCGGCGATGTGCCGCAAGGCGGGTGATGTCCTGGCCGTCCAGCGCGATCGAGCCGCCATCCGGCTCGATCGCGCCCGCGATCGTGTTGAGCAGCGTCGATTTGCCGGCGCCGTTGGAGCCGATGATCACGACGAAGTCGCCGTGATTGAGCGCCAGATCCACCCCGTTCAACGCCGGCCGCGCCCCGGCAAGGCCGGCATTGAAGGTTTTGCGCAAGTCCGCGCAGACGAGCAGGGGCATGCCCACCGCTGTCACTTGAGCAGCCATGGGCTGTCCTTGAGCGCTTCCGGAACCGTCAGGCCGACGGCTGCGAGGCCCTTGGGGCTGACATAGGCGTCGAAGTCTTCGCCCTTGGGAACATAGGGCGCGATGTCGGCCGGCTTCTCGCCCTTGAGGATCCGGTCGGCGATATCGGCAGCATGCTCGCCATTCTTGCGGTAGGAGATGGCGTGGAAACCGGCGAGCTGGTCCTTGAGGTCGGGGGCGTAGACCGAGTTGAACAGCGGCAGCTTGATCCGCTGTGCCACCTGAGCGACGACCGGCACCGAGGTCTGCACCACGTTGGACTGGATGAGGAAGATGGCGTCCACCTGTCCGGCGAAGGTCTGGACACGCTGGGGCAGGTCGTTGGGATTGTCGACCGGCACGCCGACGATTTCGATCCCGGCCTTGGCGGCCGCCTTGTGGATCAGCTCCATATTGGAGGTGTCGTTGTCTTCGCCCGGATTGAACAGGGTCCCGACCTTCTTGACCTCGGGCAACACCTTCTTGAGGTAGTCGAAGGACGCATCGAAATCGGGCAGCATGGACGCGCCGGTGCTCCAGGCCGAGCCGTGCTGCCAATCCGGCACGATGCCCGCCACGACCGGGTCAACGACCGCGCCGAACACGACCGGAATCGACTTGTCAGTGATGCCGCGCACCGCCGCCTGGTTGAGCCCGGTGGTGATGGCGAGGATCAGCGCCGGATGCTTGGCCTCCACCTGCTGCAGGATCTGGGGAACGAGGCTGCGGTCGAAATTGGCGTGCTGGAAGCCGTAGGTGACGTCCTTGCCTTCGACGTAGCCCAATTCGCTCATCCGGGCCTTGAAGCCTTCGGCGACCTGGTTGAGCGCCGGGTGTTCGCCGAAGCTGGCGATTTCGACCAGTTTAGGGTCAGCCAGGGCTGCGCCATTCGCGGCGGTGAGCAAGGCTGCAGCGAGCAGCCACTTCATCAATTTCACGACACGCTCCTAAGGTTGGGATTACACGATGGAGGGGCGCCAGTTCTGTTCGGCGACCCGCAGGAAATTCTCGCCCAGCACGCCAAGTATGGCCGTCTCCGAATAGCCATGGCGTTCCAGCGCTTCGACCAGTTCGGGCAGGACTTCGGGTTTGACATCGGCCCAGGGCGGACGCGGATAGCCGCGCAACGCCATCATCGGTCCGGAGTCGTAGAGCTTGGTCATGAAGGGCTGGTAGAAAACGGTGTCGAGGCCGAGGCCGACATGTTCGGGCCCGACGAGCTGGGCGACGTAATCGATATGGCGCATCAGCGCCGGAACGTCGGAACGGTTGTCGTCGGTCAGGAATGCGCCGATGGAGTTGATGCCGACCACGCCGCCGCGCCGGGCGAGCGCCTTGATCTGGACGTCGTCGATATTGCGCTCATGGTTCTTCAGCGCGCGCACGCTCGAATGCGAAAACACCACCGGCTTTTCCGACAGCTCGATGATGTCGAGCGACGTGTTGATGCCGGCGTGGCTTGCGTCGAGCATCATGCCGACGCGGTTGGCCTCGGCCACGAAGGCACGGCCCAGCATGGAAAGCCCGGCATCCGAGGGCTCGTGGCAGCCGTCGCCAAGCGGGTTGCGGGTGTTGTAGGCCACGATCATCCAGCGGATTCCAAGCCGGTACCAGCTGTCGATCATCGCCGGCTCATGTGCGGCCGGGCCGGCACCTTGCAGATGCAGGCCGATCGCCATCTTGCCCGACTGCTTGGCGGCGCGGATGTCGGCCACGGTTTCGATGAGCTGGTAATCGTGGGCGCGTTGCTCGAACCAGCGCCTCTGTTGGGAGAGATGCCGGAACGTCGGCTCCGGTCGGTCCCAGTCGGCGCCGATTGTGAGCGAGAGGAAGGAAAACCCCGCGTCGCGATAGCGGACCAGCATGTCAGGTCCTTCATCGAGACATTCGGGAGTCCAGCCAACGGCACTTTCCCAGACGACAGCCTTGGCGATGAGGTTGTTGGCTGAAACAGTCACGTCGTCTGCACCCGCTGAGCAATGAAGTCCAAGCGGTCAGCTAATCGGCAATCTCGTCGTTGCGCTATTGGCGGGAATGGGTTTGATTGTTTCATACTTGAACCAATCAAGGCCCAGTCATGCCGACAACGCCCGATCCATTCGACCTGATGATCTTTGCGCGCGTTGCGGAAACGGGAAGCTTCAGCGCTGCGGCCGAACGGCTTGGTCTGCCGAAGTCGACAGTGTCCCGGCGTATCACCGTCCTCGAAGCCCAGTTGGGAGAACGTCTGCTCCAGCGCAGCACGCGGCGCAATTTCCTGACCGAGATGGGCCAGCGTATTCTCATCCCCGCCGAACAGATCATCCACGAGGTGGATGCCGTCATGGCGGTCGCCGAACACCGGCAGGTGACCCCTTCGGGACGGCTGCGTGTCTCCGTTCCCGGCGACCTCGCCGCAATCTCGCTCGCTCCGATGCTGGCTGAATTCAGCAAGGCATATAGTGAGATCCAGCTCGAACTGGATCTGTCGCCTCGTTATGTCGACGTCATTGCCGACGGTTTCGATCTCGCCATACGGATCGGTGGCGAAGCGCAGGACCTGCGGTTGACCACCCGGCATCTGGTCGACCTCGGCATCGGACTTTATGCCTCGCCGCAGTACAGGGATCGCGCCGGCCAGCCCGATGCGCCCGAGGCGCTTGCACAGCATGACGTGCTGGTGCTGCTCGCCGACGGCGTTCCGGTCAACTGGGTTCTGAACAAGGACGCCCAGTCGGTTCCCGCCGACATGTCGGGACGGCGGGTCTGCGCGAATTCTTACGAGCTGCTGTTCCGCCTGGCGCGCTCTGGCGCCGGCATTACGGCGATGCCCGATCTTTTCGCGCGGCCTTACCTGGCAAGCGGCGAACTCGTCCGCATCCTGCCAGCATGGAGTCTTGCCCCGGCCATGGTGCGCGCCGTCTTTCCGAGCAGGCAACTGATGCCGCGCAAGACGCGGGTTTTCCTCGATGCGCTTTTGGGCCATCTCAAGCCGCGTCCGCTGAGGACGGCGCAGCCGCTGCCGGCCTAGTCGGAGATCGCCGGCACTGCAGGCGGCGTCGCAACAAGCCCGGCGGTCGTTATCGCTGCCGTGGTCAATGGCGTGGCCAAACCTATGCTGCCAATTCCACGGGCTGGCGAGACACCTCCAGGCGCCGTTCGGCCAGCGGCCCGGCGATCTCGGCGACATAACGACCCTGGTGGCGGGCGCCGGCCAGTTCATTGGCGCTGGGAGCCCTTGATCTGCCATCGACGTTGATGGCAAGCGTCGTTGCGCCATAGGGCGAACCGCCTGTTATCTCATCCATGCGCGTCTGGCCCCGGAAGGTGTAGGGCAGGCCGACGGTCACCATGCCGAGATGCATCAGCGTCGCGTGCATCGACAGCAGCGTATGCTCCTGCCCGCCATGCTGGCTCTCGCTGGAGGTGAACACGCTCGCCACCTTGCCGACCAGCGCGTTCTGCAGCCACAGCCCACCGAGCTGGTCGATGAAGTTCTTCATCTGCGAAGCCATGTTGCCGAAGCGTGTCGGCGTGCCGAAGACGATGGCGTCATAGTCGGCGAGTTCCCTTGGCGTGGCCAAGGGCGTGTCGTCGTGCCGGATACCTGCCTTGAGCATCGTTGCTTCGTCCATCAGCTCGGGAACGCGGCGGAGCGTGACGGTGGCGCCGGCCTCGCGCGCCCCTTGGGCAATGGCTTCGGCCATGGTGCCGATGTGGCCGTAGGCGGAGTAATAAAGAACCAGGATCTTGGGCATGGGAATCTCCTTCTGCCGGCTTGAGCCGGAAGCGATGCAGGTTTCGATTGTGGGAGGACGTGCCGCCCGGAAGCGGCTCAGTTGTTCAGGCGGTGGCGAGCTTGGCCGGGGCAGGCTTTGCTTGCTGGGCACGCTGGCTGAGCCAGACGCTGCCGAGCACCACCACCATGCCGAAGATCTGTGCAGCGCTGAGCGACTGGCCGAGCACCGACCAGCCGAGGATCACGGCGGTCATCGGGCTGAGGAAGCCGAGTGGCGACACGACGGACGGTTCCAGCCGGGCGATGCCACGGAACCACAGAATGTAGGTCAGTGCCGCACCGAGCAGACCGAGCCAGGCGAGGCCGAGCAGGTTCGCTGTCGTCAGTGCAGGCAGCGCCGGCTCTTGCAGCAGGGCGATCGGCAGCAGCAGCACACCACCTGCGGTCAGCTGCCAGGCGGTGAAGGTCAGCGGCGACACGGGCGGCTGCCAGCGCCGGCTCAGCACCGTGCCTGCGGCCATCGAGACGGCGCCGGCGAGGCCGGCAGCGATGCCGATGGGGTCGAGTGCCGCATGCGGCGTCAGGATCAGGAGCGCCACGCCGGCCATGCCGGCAAGGGCAGCCACGATCGAAAGCGGGCGGATCGGCGAGCCGAGCAAGGCGCGGGCGAGCAGGATGACGATCAGCGGCTGGATCGCGCCGACGGTTGCCGCCACGCCGCCCGGCAGGCGATAGGCGGCAACAAACAGCAGCCACCAGAAGACGGAGAAGTTCAGCGCGCCGAGCACCAGCACGCGAGCCCACCAGATGCCCTGCGGCAGCTGCCGGACGAGCAGCAAAAGCAGCAGGCCGGCTGGAAGCGCCCGCAGCATGGCAACCGTCAGCGGGTAGCCGGCGGGCAGAAACTCAGTCGTCACGATATAGGTGCTGCCCCAGATCGCGGGGGCGATTGCCGTCAGCAGCAGGTCGGTGTTGCGCGTCGTCATAGCCATATCTCTCTACGTCGAGTATCTTGATCTCAAGATAATCCGTATTCTCTTGACGTCAAGATAAATCTTCGGGATGGTGAGCCATGGATCAGGTTGACGACATTCTTGCCCAGTGGAACCGCGAACGGCCCGACCTCGACGTCGCGCCGATGGGGCTTATCGGCCGCGCCAACAGGGTGTCGCAGCATCTCGGCCGCGAGATGGAAAAGACCTTCGCTGCGCACGGGCTGAATTTCGCCAGCTTCGACGTTCTGGCGACGCTGCGCCGTTCGGGCCCGCCTTATGCGCTGTCTCCCGGCGACCTCTCGGCGACAATGATGATCACCTCGGGCACCATGACCAACCGCGTCGACCAGCTGGAAAAAGCAGGCCTTGTCGAACGGCGGCTCAATCCCGACGACCGCCGCAGCTTCATCGTCTCGTTGACCGAAAAGGGTTTCGCCACCATCGATGCCGCCGTCACCGACCATGTCGCGACGCAGACGCGCATCGTCTCGATGTTGACCAAGCAGGAGCGAGCGGCGCTCGACACGCTGCTCAGCAAGTTTTTGATCGGGTTCGAGAGCGCGTGAGGCGGGGGTAGGGGCACTAGCCGCAGCGCTGCCCCTCATCCCCCTGCCGGGACCTTCTCCCGTAAGGACGGGGAGAAGGGGCTAGCCGTGACGCATTTCGTGACGCGAACAGGCGTCTCGCGATAAGCAATGGTAGTCAGGCGCAGGAATGACGCTCCGGCGTCGGCCGTCCTCCGGTTCGCAGAAGCAGAGTGAGGTTCCACGCCGACGTCCCCCTCGCCCCGTTCTTCACGGGGAGAGGATAAGGGTGAGGGGCGAACTTCTTGAGAGAGTCGCTGGCGTGAACCTCACCCCGCCAGTGCCTGCTCCAGGTCGGCGATCAGGTCGTCGCCGTCCTCGATGCCCGCCGATAGCCTGACCAGCGAATCCGAGATGCCGATCTCGGCGCGCTTCTCCACCGGGATCGAGCCATGCGTCATCAGCGCCGGGTGTTCGATCAGGCTTTCGACGCCGCCCAGGCTTTCGGCCAGCGTGAACAGCTGCGTCCGTTCGAGGAAACGTTTGGTCGCGGCCAGATCGCGGTCGAGCTCGACCGATATCATGCCGCCGAAATGATACATCTGTGCCTTGGCGATGGCATGTTGGGGATGGCTTTCAAGACCGGGATAAATCACCCGGCGCACATCCTTGCGGGCCTCCAGCCAGCGCGCGATCTTGGCGCCGTTCTGCGAATGGCGTTCCATGCGCAGCGCCAGCGTCTTGATGCCGCGCAGCGCCAGGAAACTGTCGAACGGCCCGGAGATCGCGCCGATGGCGTTCTGCAAAAACTTCAGCTGGTCGCGCAGTTCCTTGTTGTCGCCCACCACCACGCAGCCGCCGACCATGTCGGAGTGGCCGTTGAGATATTTGGTCGTCGAATGCACGACGAGGTCGATGCCGAGTTCCAGCGGCCGCTGCAGATAGGGGCTGCAGAAGGTGTTGTCGGCGACCGAAAGCACGCCCTTGCGCTTGGCGAGTGCCGCGATGCCTTCGAGGTCGACGACGCGCAGCAGCGGGTTGGTCGGCGTCTCGACCCACAGCATCTTGGTTTCCGGCCGGATCGCCGCCTCGACTGCGGCGAGGTCGGTGAAGTCGACGAAGCTGACCTGCAGCCCGGCCGAACGCTTGCGCACCCGCTCGAGCAGCCGGAAGGTGCCGCCATAGATGTCGTCGGTAGCAACGATATGCGCGCCCGTATCGAGCAGTTCGAACACGGTGGCGATGGCCGCCAATCCAGAGGCGAAGGCGAAGCCGGCGGAACCACTTTCGAGGTCGGCGATGGCGCGCTCGAAGGCAAAGCGCGTCGGGTTCTGGCTGCGGGCGTATTCAAAACCCTTGTGCACGCCCGGGCTCTGCTGGCCATAGGTCGAGGTGGCGTAGATCGGCACCATGACAGCGCCCGTCGTCGGGTCGTGGCTCTGGCCGCCATGGATGGTGCGCGTCGAAAATGCCAGCCGGTTCTTGTGCGTCGTCATTTTGCTCGCCTGAGATGGTTGATGAGGTCGACCCGGGTGATCAGCCCGACAAATTCTTCGCCGTCGAAGATGATCGCCACTTCGTTGCGGTCGAAGATCGGCAGCAGCGCGTCGAGCGTCTGGTTGGCCTGAAGCGTGTGCAGGTCCTTGGCCATGGCGGTCGAAACCGGCGCGTTGAAACGGTTCCAGCGGCTGTCATAGGGGCCTTCGACCACGGCGAGGATATCGCCCTCGTCGACGATGCCGACAAGCTTGCCGTTTTCCAGCACCGGCAGCTGCGACACGTCTCCGCGCCGCATCCGGCCATAGGCGGTCAACAGGCTGTCGCCGGGGCCGACGAACACCGTGCCGCCCTCGCGGTGCGAACGTGCCACGAGGTCGCTGAGGTCGCCATGCTGCTCGCGCTCGTCCAGCCCCTGTTCGGCCAGCCAGAAGTCGTCGAACACCTTGGACAGGTATTTGTTGCCGCTGTCGCAGACGAAGGTCACCACCCGTTTCGGCGTCTTCTGCTCGCGGCAGTAGCGCAGCGCCGCCGACAAAAGCGTGCCCGAGGATGAGCCGGCGAGGATGCCCTCCTTGGCGAGCAGGTCGCGCACCGCCAGCATGCTCGCCTTGTCGTTGACCGAATAGGCCTTCTTGACCAGCGACAGGTCGCAGTTCGGCGGCACGAAGTCCTCGCCGATGCCTTCGACGGTCCAGCTGCCAGCTTCCTCCATCTTGCCGGTCTTGACCAGCGGCGCCAGCACCGAACCGACGGGGTCGGCCAGCACCATCTCGGTCTTGGGCGAGACCTTGGCGAAGTAGCGTCCGAGCCCGGTCAGCGTACCGCCCGAGCCGACGCCGACAACAACCGCATCGACGTCGCCTTCAAGCTGCTCCCAGATTTCCGGACCGGTCGTCGTCTCATGCGCCAGCGGGTTGGCCGGGTTGGCGAACTGGTTGACGTAAAATGAGCCAGGGATGTCGGCGGCAATCTTCTCGGCCATGTCCTGGTAATATTCGGCGTGACCCTTGCCGACGTCGGAGCGCGTCAGCCGGACCTCGGCGCCGAGCGCGCGCAGGTGCTGGATCTTCTCGCGGCTCATCTTGTCGGGCACCACGAGGATGATGCGGTAGCCCTTGGGGATGCCGACCTGGGCCAGCCCCAGTCCGGTGTTGCCGGCTGTCGCCTCGACGATGGTGCCGCCGCGCTTGAGCTTGCCCTCGCGCTCGGCTGTCGCGATCATCGACAGCGCGATGCGATCCTTGATCGAACCACCGGGGTTCTGGCTTTCCAGCTTGATGAACAGCCGGCACAGGCCGGTGTCGAAGCGCGTCAGCTCGACGACAGGCGTTTCGCCGATCAAATCGAGCACGGACCTGAAGGGCGGGTTCAAACGGCTCATGGCAGCGTCTCCCTCAGCAGGCAGGTTCATTGGAATATCCCATGTCAGGCGGGCGGACACCAGCCGCCCGGAAGCTTCACGCGGCCGCGCGGCCATCTGGCGCATTTACCGGTGCCGCCTCATCCGAACAAAGGCAGGGCTTTTCGTTTACTGCGAAAGCTTGAGAAGGAAATTCTCACGCGCCACGTTTAGTTCCGCTTGCGGGCAATACATTTCTCTTTGCGGGTATTGTTGACTCTCCACTTGGTGGAGCACCTAGAAGGGCAGTCATGGACGGCAGGATCTACACCATCGGCGAGCTTTCGAAGCTGAGCGGCATCTCGGTTCGCAAGCTCCGTTTCTACTCCGACAAGGGGCTGTTGCCACCAACGGCTCGGGCCGAGAGCGGCTACCGGATGTATTCGGCGGCCGATCTCGAACGGCTGGGTCTCATCCTGGCGCTTCGCGATGCCGGGGTCAGCCTCGCCGAAATCGCCAGGATCCTGTCGAAACGCCTCGCCATCGGCTCGGTTCTCGAACTGCGCCTCAAGGCGCTCGAGGCGGAAATCAAGTCCAAGCGCCGCGTCGCCGCTGCCCTCAGGGCGGCCATTCGGGTTCCCGACCCGACACTTGCAGACCTCAGGAGAATATGGACCGTGACAAAACTATCCCAGAGTGAATTCCGCGCTGCCATCGAGAGCTTCTTCGAAGACGTTGCCGCCGACGCCAAGATGTCGCCGGAATGGAAGAAGCAGATGATCGACGCCTCGACGCCTGATCTCCCGGACGATCCCACACCCGAACAGGTCGACGCCTGGACTGAGATCATGGCCTTCGTTTCGGACAGGGAGTATGTCGCCGAACTGCGCAACAGCATGTCGACGATGTGGAACGGCGAGTTCGACCCTGCCGCCTATGCTGAAGCCTCGAACGCCACTTTCGCCCGCGTCAGGGAGGCGATTGATCAGGGTGCGAAGCCGGAGTCGGAAGCCGGCAAGGCGATCGCCCGGGAATGGCTGGAGCGCTCGGCCAAAGCGATGAACAAGGCGCCCGACAAGGCGTTCCTGGACTGGCACAACGACCAGTATCGCAAGTACCATTCGCGCTCGGCGCGCTACTACGAGCTGCTGCGCATCCTGCGCGGCGAACGCCAGCCCGACAAGATCAGCGAGGAATGGAGCTGGATCAACGCCGCCATGACCGGGCTGCTCTGAACCGGCGAAAACCGCGTCAAACGAAAAGGGCCCGCATTGCGGGCCCTTGGTCATTCAGCGTGACTCAACCTCACTCGAAGTCGCCGAGGTCGCGCACAGCGCCGCGGTCGGCCGAGGTGGCGAAGGCGGCATAGGCTTTCAGCGCCTTGGTCACCTTGCGCTTGCGCACTTCGACCGGCTTCCAGCCCTTGGCGTCCTGCTCGCCGCGGCGGGTGGCGAGTGTGGCTTCATCGACGCGCAGGTTGATGGTGCGGTTGGGGATGTCGATGTCGATGATGTCGCCCTCGCGCACCAGCCCGATCGTGCCGCCATTCGCCGCCTCAGGCGATACATGGCCGATCGACAGGCCGGAGGTGCCGCCCGAGAAGCGGCCGTCGGTGAGCAGCGCGCAGGCTTTGCCCAGGCCTTTCGACTTGAGGTAGCTGGTCGGGTAGAGCATTTCCTGCATGCCGGGGCCGCCCTTCGGGCCCTCGTAGCGGATCACCACCACGTCGCCGGCCACGACCTCATTGGCGAGGATTGCCTTGACCGAGGCGTCCTGGCTCTCGAACACGCGCGCCGGCCCGGAGAATTTCAGGATCGACTCGTCGACGCCGGCGGTCTTCACCACGCAGCCGTCGCGCGCGATGTTGCCCTTGAGTATGGCAAGGCCGCCGTCCTTGGAGAAGGCATGTTCGGCCGAGCGGATAACGCCCTTTTCGCGGTCGAGGTCGAGCTCGTCCCAGCGCCGGTCCTGGCTGAAGGCTGTCTGTGTCGGCACACCACCAGGCGCGGCGAGGTAGAAGTCGCGCACCGCCTGGCTCTTGGTTCGCGATGTGTCCCAATGGTCGATGGCTTCGCCGATCGTCGCCGTGTGCACGGTCGGCAGGTCGCGGTTGAGCAGTCCGGCCTTGTCGAGCTGGCCGAGGATGGCGAAAATGCCGCCGGCGCGATGGACGTCTTCCATGTGCACGTCGGCCTTGGCCGGCGCGACCTTGCACAGCACCGGCACCTTGCGCGACAGCGCGTCGATATCGTCCTGGTCGAAGTCGATCTCGCCTTCATGCGCCGTGGCCAGGATGTGCAGCACGGTGTTGGTCGACCCGCCCATGGCGATGTCGAGCGCCATGGCGTTTTCGAACGCGCCTTTGGAGGCAATACGGCGCGGCAGAACGCTTTCGTCGTCTTGCTCGTAATAACGCTGTGCGAGGTCGACGATCAGGTGGCCGGCCTCGACAAACAGCCGCTTGCGGTCGGCGTGTGTTGCCAGCGTCGAGCCGTTGCCGGGCAGCGACAAGCCGAGCGCTTCGGTCAGGCAGTTCATCGAATTGGCGGTGAACATGCCCGAGCACGAACCGCAGGTCGGGCAGGCCGAGCGTTCGATGATTTTGACGTCCTCGTCCGAAACCTTGTCGTCGGCAGCCGCCACCATGGCGTCGACCAGGTCGAGCGCGACGTTCTTGCCACCGAGAACCACCTTGCCGGCTTCCATCGGTCCGCCGGAAACGAATACGGCGGGGATGTTGAGGCGCATCGCGGCCATCAGCATGCCTGGCGTGATCTTGTCGCAATTGGAGATGCAGACCATGGCGTCGGCGCAATGCGCGTTGACCATGTATTCGACGCTGTCGGCGATGATCTCGCGGCTCGGCAGCGAATAGAGCATGCCGTCATGGCCCATGGCGATGCCGTCGTCGACGGCAATGGTGTTGAACTCCTTGGCCACGCCGCCGGCAGCCTCGATCTCGCGGGCGACGAGCTGGCCGAGATCCTTGAGATGGACGTGCCCCGGCACGAACTGGGTGAAGGAGTTGACCACGGCGATGATCGGCTTGCCGAAATCGGTGTCCTTCATGCCGGTGGCGCGCCATAGACCACGCGCGCCCGCCATGTTGCGGCCGTGGGTGGTGGTGCGCGAACGATAAGCAGGCATGGGGCTCTCTCATACAATAGATGGCTAAGCTTGGGATTGAGCCACTATCGCCCCTGCGTCAACTATTTTTCGTCCCGCGCGCGCCCTGGCATGCCGTTTGCGGGCGGCTGCCATGCGCCCAGCGCAGCACAGAGCCGGCTCAGCCCTTGGAAATGGTCGATTTTTTGCCCTTGCGGCCGCGCCTCAGCTCGGCGACGCCGACAGTCAGGCCCATCGCCAGCGCCATCGTCGCGGCGAGCGAGCGGAAGCCGCCAAAATCCGCCTCGGCGACTTCGAACCAGACCCTGGCGAACTGCGCCAGGGGCGAAAACGCGCTGTCGGTGATGGCGATGACCGGCACGTTGTTGGCCGAGAGAATGCGCGCCTCCTCCACCGTCGCCGAGGCATAGGGCGAGAAGCTGATGGCGATCACGGCATCCCTGGAACTGGCAAACGAGATGATCTCGGGGCTGAGGCCCGAAGCGGATTCGATCAACTGGCTGCGCACGCCGAGCTTGCCCAGCGCATAGGCGATGTAGCTGGCGACAGGATAGGAGCGGCGGCGGGCAAGGATGTAGATCGTCTCGGCACCGTTGAGGATGTCGATGGCGCGGTCGAGCGTATCGTCGTCGAGATTGCGCGACATCACGTCGAGCGACTTGCTGGCGGCGGCCAGGAAGCCGTCGACGATGCGGCGATTGGACGTGCCTTCATCGGCGTCGCCGCGCACCACCGTCAGCCGCTCTTCATAGGAGGTCGTGCGCTCACGCAGCCTTTCGCGGAAAACCTGCTGCAGGGAGGTGAAGCCGTCATAGCCGAGGTGCTGGGCAAAGCGGATCAGCGTCGAGGGCTGCACACCGGCCGACGTGGCGATGCTGGCGGCGGTGCCGAAGGCGATTTCGTCGGGATTGTCGAGCGCATAGGCCGCCACTTGCGCAATGCGCTTGGGCAGGCTCTCGCGGCGGTCGAGGATCAGCGCCCTCAGCGCCTCGAAGTCGCGCGGCAGTGCCTCCGAAATCGTGTCCGCCATATCGTCCATTCCGCCTCCGCCTATTCCACCATAGCGCCGGGTCGACCGGCTGTCCAAATAAAATGAACCGTATGTTCCATTTTCGACAAAATTCGACTATTCAATCCGCCATGAGCATGATCCCAAAAAGTGAGAACCGGTTTTTGGATAAAATCATGCTCCGGCAAAAAGTTTGAGCCCAGTTCCGACGCTTTGGAATGCGAGCTCTATAAACCGGGAGAGCGTGAAGTGACAGGTATTGGTCTTATCGGAACCGGCTTCATGGGCAAGTGCCATGCGCTGGCGTGGAATTCGGTGCGCACGGTGTTCGGCGACGTCGAAAAGCCCAGGCTCGTCCATCTCGGCGAGGCCAATGCCGATCTCGCTGCCAGCCGCGCGTCCGAGCTCGGTTTCGAGAAATCCTCGGGTGATTGGCGCGCCGTCATCGCCGATCCCGAGGTCGAGATCGTCTCGCTGACCACGCCCAACCAGTTCCACCCTGAGATGGCGATCGCCATCCTCGAAGCCGGCAAGCATCTGTGGTGCGAGAAGCCGATGGCGCCGACACTCGCCGAGGCCGAGGCTATGGCTGCCGCCGCGCGCAAGTCGGGCAAGGTGGCGGTGCTCGGCTACAACTACATCCAGAGCCCAGCCATCCGCCACATCCGCCAGCTGCTCGACGAAAAGCTCATCGGCGACGTCAACCATCTCCGCGTCGAGATGGATGAGGACTTCATGGCCGATCCCGACGCCCCGTTCTTCTGGAAGCACGAGGCGACATCAGGCTATGGCGCGCTCGACGATTTCGCCGTCCATCCGCTGTCGCTGATTTCGGCGCTGTTCGGCCGGGTCGGTTCGGTCATGTGCGACATGGCGAAACCCTATCCCGACCGGCAGATGACAGGCGGCGGCCGCCGTGCTGTCGAGACCTATGACATCGCCTCGAGCCTGATCCATCTCGAAAACGGCGTCTCCGGCACGCTGTTGGTCAACCGCTCGGCCTGGGGCCGCAAGGGCCGCATCCAGGTCCAGATCTTCGGCTCCAAGGGCTCGATCGTCTTCGACCAGGAGCGCTTTAACGAGATCCAGCTCTACGTCACCTCCGACCGTGCGACCGAGCAGGGCTACCGCACCATTCTCGCAGCCCCCGCCCACGCGCCCTACGGCAAGTTCATCCCCGCGCCCGGCCACGGCCTCGGCTTCAACGATCTGAAGACCATCGAATGCCGCGAACTGCTCGCCCGCATTGCCGGAGAGCCGGCGCGCGTCATCGACTTCGACGACGGCCTGGAGATCGAACGCACCGTGCATGCGATGGCGCAGTCGTTCGCCGAGCAGAAGTGGGTGAAGGTGAGGTAGGGGGCAGGCAAGGGCTTCAGTAGCCCTCATGGTGAGCTTGTCGAAACACGCGGGCGCTGGGCGCCATGTCCTGCCTACCCCAAAACTCATGGATCGGCAGGCTTACCATGAGGGTTTCAGGGGAGCCCGGCCCGCCCATCCCACCTGCATCACATAAAACGCCAGCAATATCGCGGCGTTGAGTTCAAGCACCTCTTCGACAGCGGCGAACGCGCGCGACGAAGCTGCGATGTCGATGACCTGCGCCAGGCCGATCAGGCCGACATGCAGCACCAGCAGCACGTGGCCGGAGAGCCATGTCGTTGACCCCGCCATGTTTCGCACGATCTGGCGCAGCGCAAAGAAAACAAGCCCGGCTGATAGCACGAGCATCAGGCCAACCAGCAGCCAGCCGAGATTCTGGCTGACGCCCTGCAGTAGCCGAAATGCCAGGATCAGCAGGTCGTGGAATCCGTCGAGCTGCCCGCCACCATAAAGCGGCAGCGGCTCGAACCCGAACAGCCGCGAACCGAAGCTGGTTTCATCAAGCAATTCGGCGAACCCGATCAGCCCCGCCAGTGCCGGCGGCAGGCGCAGCCCCCCAAGCGCTGTCGCAGTGCCCGCTCCCAGCACGGCCACCGCCAGCAAGAGCGCGGTGCCCATCTCGATGATGCCGTCCTCTTGCAGCAGCAGGGAGCGTATGCCCGGGGCGAAGACAGCCACGACTGCAGCGGTGAGCGTAACCGCACTCACCACAGCTATCGCGCATGCCAGCAGCCGGCCACGTTGCGCCATGTTCGCCGGAGCGTCATGCGCTACCGTGCCGATAACCTGCGCCATGGGCCTCTCCTGTCGCAAAACTGTCAGGTAAACGTCACATGAGCCTCGTTTCGGGCAGGGAAAGGGCTGCCGGTCGCCGTTTTAATCAATCCTCGCAACCGACCGTAAGAATGCGCGGCCGGCAGATAGGGCCGAGCCTCAGCCGTTGCTGGCGCACGCGGTTCCGGCGTCGTCCGTGTTGCTTCGTGCCCGCTTCCGCTGATATTGCGGCCTTGCCGCCCGTGCGGCTGCCCGGAACGGAACCGATGATCAAGCTCCCCGACCTGCCGGTGACGGCGGTCCTGCCGCAACTTGCCGACGCGCTTGCTTCAGGCAACAGCGCCGTGCTGGTCGCGCCGCCCGGCGCCGGCAAGACCACGCTGGTGCCGTTGGCGCTGCTTGATGCGCCTTGGCGCGGCGACGGCAGGATCATCCTGCTCGAACCGCGCCGGCTGGCCGCCCGCGCCGCCGCCCGCCGCATGGCTTCGCTGCTCGGCGAGGAGCCAGGTGCAACAGTCGGCTACGCCATGCGCATGGAAAACAAGGTCAGCGCCAGGACGAAAATCCTCGTCGTCACCGAGGGCGTGCTGGCTCGCATGATCCTCGACGATCCCGAGTTGCCCGGCGTCGCCGCCGTGCTGTTTGACGAGTTCCACGAGCGCTCGCTCGATGGCGATTTCGGCCTGGCGCTGGCGCTCGACGTGCAAGGCGCGTTGCGGCCTGACCTCAGGCTGGTGGTGATGTCGGCGACGCTCGACGGCGCCCGTGTCTCAAGACTGCTCGACGGTGCCGCGGTCGTCGAAAGCCAGGGTCGCAGCTTCCCCGTCGACATCCGCTATCACGAGCGTCCTGCTGGCGTTGCCATCGAGGACGCCATGGCCAAGGCGATCCGCGATGCGCTTGCCGACGAGCCGGGCAGCGTGCTTGCCTTCCTGCCCGGCCAGCGCGAGATCGAGCGCACCGCCGAACGCCTCGCTGGCCGCGTCGGCACTGACACCGACATCGTGCCGCTCTATGGCATGCTCGACGGCAAGGCGCAGGATGCCGCGATCAAGCCGGCGCCGTTGGGCCGCCGCAAGGTGGTGCTCGCCACGGCTATCGCCGAGACCTCGATCACCATCGACGGCGTGCGTGTGGTCATCGATTCCGGCCTGTCGCGCCTGCCGAAATACGAACCGGCGAATGGCCTGACCCGGCTCGAAACCGTGCGTGCCTCGCGCGCCGCCGCCGACCAGCGCGCCGGACGTGCCGGCCGCACCAGCCCCGGCGTCGCCGTCCGCCTCTGGCGCGCCGAGCAGACCGCCGCACTGCCGGCCTTCTCGCCACCCGAGATATTGGAGGCCGACCTGTCCGGCTTCCTGCTCGACTGTGCCGCCTTCGGTGTCGCCGACCCGTCAACACTTGCCTTCCTCGACCCGCCGCCAACGCCCGCATTGGCTGAGGCGAGGGCGCTTCTGACCGAGCTCGACGCCATCGACGCTGACGGTCGCCTGACGCCCTCCGGCCAGGCCATGAGAAAGCTCGCTCTGCCTGTCCGTCTTGCCCACATGGTCGCCGAAGCGGCGCACAAGGGTGCGGCGCTTGAGGCGGCACAACTCGCCGTGCTGATGACCGAGCGCGGTCTTGGTGGCGACAGTGCCGATCTCGAACGGCGCTTGCAGCGTTTCCGCTCCGAGCGCTCGCCGCGCGCCAACGCCGCCCGGCAACTGGCGGAACGGCTGGCGCGGCAGGCTTCACCCTCCCCCTTGTGGGGAGGGTTGACCCGCGAAGCGGGGCGGGGTGGGGGTGAGCGCGGAAAGTCGACCCCCACCCCGGACCTGCGGTCCGACCCTCCCCACAAGGGGGAGGGTGGAAGCGTCGGCGCCCTCTTGCTTCTTGCCTGGCCCGATCGTGTCGCCAGGGCGCGTGGCGAGCGCGGCCGTTTCGTGCTCGCCAATGGCAGTGGTGCCGCTGTCGACGCCGCCGATCCACTCGCCGGTGAGCAGTACCTGGTCGTCGCTGACCTGCAGGGCAAGGCCCAGAACGCCCGCATCTCGTCCGCCGCGGCCGTGAGCGAGGCCGACATTCGGGACATTCTTGCGAGCCATCTGGAGCGCAGAACCGAAGCCAGTTTCGACAAGGACAAACGCTCGGTCCGTGTCCGCGAGACCGTCCGCATCGGCGCGGTCACCCTGTCCGAACGCATGTTGCCAGCGCCGAAAGGTGAGGAAGCCGACCGCGCCATTCTCGAAGCGCTGCGTACTCACGGTCTCGACCTGCTCGACTGGGGCAAGGAGGCCGAGACGCTGCGCCAGCGCCTGTCCTGGCTGCATCGCGGCCTCGGCGATCCCTGGCCCGACATGTCCGACGAGGCGCTGCTCGACCACCTCGAGGACTGGCTGTTGCCCTTCCTGCGTGGTGAGGCGTCCTTCGCCCGCATCGGTTCCGGCGTTCTCCACGATGCCCTGCTGTCGCTCGTTCCGCCCGATCTCCAGCGCAAGATTACCTCGCTTGCGCCGACCCACTTCAGTGCGCCCTCGGGCAGCCATGTGCCGATCCGCTACGATGGCGAATGGCCGGTGCTGGCGGTGCGCGTGCAGGAACTGTTCGGCATGGACAAGCACCCTTCGATCGCCGGCGGCACCGTGCCGCTGACGCTCGAACTTTTGTCGCCGGCGCATCGCCCGATCCAGACGACGCGCGACTTGCCCGGCTTCTGGCGCGGCTCATGGGCCGACGTGCGCTCCGACATGCGCGGCCGCTATCCCAGGCACGTCTGGCCCGACAATCCGCTGGAAGCCCAGGCAACCGCTCGCGCCAAGCCGCGCGGTACCTAGGGCATGATCCCGAACCGAAGGTCCGCGTAGCGAAAGGTGGAGGCGTGTTCGGAAAAGATCGTGCTTAATCAAAAGAACAGAGCCTCATCCCGATTCTATCGGGGTGGAACGGGCTCTGGGGCTTGGCGCGGATGCGCCTTGCAGCGCATATAGCTGACATGAACTCTTTGATGCGCGCCCCCGACCTCCAGCAGAGCCATCGGCTCAGGCTCAACACGCTGATCCGGCTGCGCTGGCTCGCCATCGTCGGCCAGAGCTTCACTGTCGTTGTGGTCGCTTACTGGCTCGAATTCCCGCTGCCGGTCAGCCTGTGTTTCGCGCTCATTGCCAGTTCCGCCTGGCTCAACCTGTTCCTGGCCTTCCGCTATCCGGCGACCCACCGGCTCAATCCGTTCGCCGCCTTCGGCATCCTGAGCTTCGACAGCCTGCAGCTTGCCGGCCTGCTGTTCATGACCGGCGGCCTGACCAACCCGTTCTCGCTGCTGATGACCGTGCCCGTGGTCATCTCGGCGACGTCGCTGCCGCTGCGGCTGACCGCCATGCTGGCCGTGCTGGTCATCATCTTCGTCAGCCTGCTCGCCTTCTTCCATCTGCCGCTGCCGTGGTACGACGGCATCGTTCTGGCCATGCCCTTCATCTACACCTCGGGCATCTGGATTGCGGTGTGCTGCTCGATCGCCTTCACCGCCATGTATGCCTTCCGCGTCGCCGACGAGGCGCGTCTGCTTGCCAACGCGCTTGCCGCCACCGAGCTGGTGCTGCAGCGCGAGCAGCATCTGTCGGCGCTCGATGGCCTTGCCGCGGCTGCCGCCCATGAGCTCGGCACGCCGCTTGCCACCATCACGCTTGTCGCCAAGGAGATGGAGCGGGCGCTCGGCAACGATCCCAAATTCGGCGAGGACGTCGTCCTGCTGCGTAGCCAGAGCGAGCGTTGCCGCGAGATCCTCAAGCGCCTCACCAGCCTGTCGTCGGAGGGCGAGGAGCACCTCGCCCGCCTGCCTTTGACCTCGCTGGTCGAGGAGGTCATCGCCCCGCATCGCGATTTCGGTATCTCGATCAAGCTCGATCCCGGCGAGCGCGTCGGCCCCGAGCCGGTCGGCCATCGCAACCCGGGCGTCATCTATGGCCTCGGCAATCTTGTCGAAAACGCCGTCGATTTCGCCCGCAGCCGCGTGACAATAAGATGGAGATGGGACGACGAGGACGTCAGTTTCGTCATCCTCGACGACGGCCCTGGATTCCCGCCCGATATCATCGACCGTATCGGCGAACCTTACATGTCGACCCGCCAGGGTGCTGAACCCGGCGGCGGCCTCGGCCTTGGCCTGTTCATCGCCAAGACCTTGCTCGAGCGTTCGGGCGCCGAAATCAGCTTCACCAATTCGAGCGGTCCGGGTGAGGGCGCCGTCGTCGAGATCTCCTGGCCGCGCGCCGCCTTCCTCAGCCGGCTGCCTGCCGGCTCGACGATGTTCGACACGGCATGAACGCCAAGTCTGAAAAGCTATGCCACTCGCCAAATTCGGCTGGCGTCCTGCCGGCAAACCGGTTGCCGATGGTCGCAGGGTGCGGCCAGCCATTGGACATCGCGGCTTTGCACCTATATCTGCTTGGAAAAACATAAGAACGACTGGGATCAACGACAAAAAGGATCAAAGGCGATGACCGCCCAGGACATTGCGGCCGGGTTGCCGGGCGAAGACCACTCATTGTTGCTTGTCGATGACGACAAGCCGTTCCTGACGCGCCTGGCGCGAGCCATGGAAAGCCGCGGCTTTGCCGTCGACACCGCCGAGAGCGTCGAGGAAGCGGTCGCCAAGGTGCGCGCCAATCCCCCTGCCTACGCCGTGGTCGACATGCGGCTTGGCGATGGCAATGGCCTCGACGTGGTGTCGGCCATCCGCGAGCGCCGCGAAGACACTCGTACCGTCATCCTCACCGGCTACGGCAACATCGCCACTGCCGTCACCGCGGTGAAGCTCGGCGCCATCGACTATTTGTCCAAGCCGGCCGATGCCGACGACGTCTATGCCGCGCTCACCAATTCCTCGGGCGAACGCGCCGCGCCGCCGGAAAATCCGATGTCGGCCGATCGTGTCCGCTGGGAGCATATCCAGCGCGTCTACGAGATGTGCGAGCGCAACGTTTCGGAAACCGCGCGCCGGCTCAACATGCACCGCCGCACGCTACAGCGCATCCTCGCCAAGCGGGCGCCGCGGTAAGCAAGGCATTAGGGGAATAGGGCAGTAAGGCAATAGGGGCGGCTGATTAGCCTGCCTTACTGCCCTATTCCCCTACTCCCCTACTCACTCTCCCCCTCCAGCGCCGGCACCGAAACGCCGGCGAGTTCGGCGGCAAGCAGGCGGGCAGCACCCGCGCGGGCGATGCGCAGCATCAGCGCCTTGCGTGTCGCCGCCGCCATGCGGTGCTCGGGTGCGTCGCGCATGATCTCCGCGCCGTAGCCGTCCGACAGGATGAAGCCGCATTCCTGCGGGAAGATCTCGGCCGGAACCTCGGGATGGGTGGCGAAGAAGAAGCGGTCGGAATGCAGCCGGTAGTCGTGCCATTTGCGATCGACGCGGAAATCCTCAATCGACGACTTGATCTCGATGATCCAGATGTCGCCCTGACGCGTCAGCGCCAAAAGGTCGGCGCGCCGCCCCGTCGCCAGCGAAATCTCGGGCAACACATGCGCGCCCATCTGCATCAGCAGGCGCTGCACGCCGCGGCGTACCATCATGGCGCGGTCGGACTGGCGACCGTCGACGAGCGGATTGGATATGACAGGTGAAATGATCGGCATGGACCAATCATCGCATCATTTGTTCACGTTTTGAACCCGTTCGCTGGATTATTCCAGACGCGCTCCCGCCAACCGCTTCGGCATCTCGGCAAAATCCGCCATTGCCGCCTATCGTTGAATCTGCTGGCTTTTCCCGCGATGCGTGTTGCCGAAATGCCATAACCCGAAGCTTACGTTGCGGCGGGCGCGGCTTTGCTGGCCTGCGCCCCTTGGCAAGCAAAACGCCTGCCCGGTAAGAATGGTGGCAAAAATGAGGCCGAATCGGTCCGGATCCGCTCTTGCTTGGGAACCCCTACATGCGATTGAAGTCTCTTGCCATTGTCGCCGCCCTGGCGCTGACCACCGCACTCGCGGGCTGTTCGACCGACGGCGTCTCGCGCATGTTCTCCAACGACTACGGTGGCCGCGTCGATGCCGGCTACCAGCTGCCGACAATTCCGATCAGCAGGGTTCCGCGCCAGTTCCATCGCCAGATCGTGCGCTACGAAACCGATGAGCAGCCTGGCACCATCGTCGTCGATACGGGACAGAAGTTCCTCTACCTCGTCCAGCCAGATGGCAAAGCGGTGCGCTACGGCATCGGCGTCGGACGCGAAGGTTTCGAGTGGCAAGGTACCGCCCGCATCGCGGTGAAGCGTGAATGGCCGGTGTGGACGCCGCCGCCCGCAATGATCAAGCGCCAGCCCGAACTCGCCAAATGGTCGGGCGGCATGCCGGGCGGCCCCAAGAACGCGCTCGGCGCGCGTGCGCTGTATCTCTTCAACAAGGGTGGCGACTCAGGCTACCGCCTGCATGGCACGCCGGAGTGGAGTTCCATCGGCAAGGCCATGTCGTCGGGCTGCATCCGCCTGATGAACCAGGACATTATCGACCTCTACAATCGCGTCGAAGTCGGCGCCAAGGTCATCGTGAAATAGCTGCGGACCGTCCAGGCAACACGGACGTCCAAATGAAAAACCGGGCTCTTTGGCCCGGTTTTTTGTTGTCTGGTGCGAGACTTTTGGGTCTCAGGAGATCTGCTCGACCTGCTGCACCTCAGGCACGAAATGGCGCAGAAGGTTCTGGATGCCGTGCTTCAGCGTCGCCGTCGACGACGGACAGCCAGCGCAAGCGCCCTTCATGTGCAGGAACACCGTGCCGTTCTCGTAGCCGCGGAAGGTGATGTCGCCGCCGTCCTGGGCGACCGCCGGACGCACGCGCGTGTCGAGCAGTTCCTTGATCGTCACCACGATCTCGGCGTCGGCCTGGTCAAAGAATTCGTTCTGGTCGTCATGATGGCCGCCGCCACCGGCAGCCTGGCCGGCCATGACAGGCACGCCCGACATGAAATGTTCCATGATCGAACCGAGGATCGCCGGCTTCAGATGCTGCCAGTCCGGGCCGTCCTTGGTCACGGTGATGAAGTCGTAGCCGAAGAACACGCCGGTCACGCCGGCAATGTCGAACAGCCGGCCGGCCAGCGGCGAAGCCGCACGGGCGCTTTCGGCATCACGGAAATCGGCCGTGCCTTCGAGCAAAACTTCCTTGCCCGGCAGGAACTTCAGCGTCGCCGGATTGGGGGTCGCTTCGGTCTGGATGAACATGGACGTGTCTCCGTGCCCGCGCGCGCGGGATCTCAGTTTGGAATAGTTCTAATTAGGCTTTACACGGCCGACATTCAAGCGGCTGGCGCGCCTCCGCGCCAATATGTTGCGCCCAGTCCATTAGGCCAGGGGTCGATTAAGCCAGGCTGTCGATGTCCTCGTCGGACAGGTTCTGCGGCACCACCGTCACCGGGATCGGGAAAGCTGCGCCCTTGCCGGCGATCGAGGCGACAAGCGGCCCGGGGCCTTCTTTGCCGGCACCTGCCGCCAGCACCAGGATAGCGATATCCTGGTCGTCTTCAATCAGCTTGTGAATCTCGTCGGCCGGCCGGCCTTCGCGCACCACCAGTTCCGGCTCGATGCCGAGCGTCTCGCGCACCTTCGCGGCATGGCCGTCGAGCGCTGCGTTGGCAGTAGCGGTCGCTTCCTCGCGCATGATCTTTTCGACGCCCAGCCAGTGCTGGAAGTCGTCGGGCTCGATGACATAGAGCAGCACCAGCACGCCGCTCGTGCTCCTGGCGCGCTTGGAAGCATAGGCAACGGCGCGCTCGCATTCCGGCGTGTCGTCGATGATGGCCAGGAACTTGCGCCGGTGGCCGGCTTCCTTGCTGAGGCGTTTGGAGACCATTTCCTACCCGTGTTGCGCCGCGTTTTAGAGCATGATCCCGAAAAGCGGTAACCGGTTTTCGGATAAGATCATGCTCCAGCAATAAGATAGAGCCCATTCCGACAAAGTCGGAATGGAACAGGCTCTGATCGGCAATCTGCCACCGGCGCCGGCTGCCCGCAAGCAGCCAGCGCCGATGTTGTTTCAGTCGCCGAGCAGGCCGATGATGTTGCGCACGTCCTTCATGGTGCCTTCGGCGATGACACGCGCGCGGTCTGCGCCGTCACGCAGCACGGCATCGATATGGCCGGGATCCGCCATCAGGCGGCGCATCTCGTCGGCGATCGGCGCCAGCTTGTCGACCGCGAGGTCGGCAAGGGCCGGCTTGAACACCGAGAACTGCTGGCCGGCAAACTGGCGCAGCACCTCTTCCTTGGTCGTGTCGGCCAGGCCGGCATAGATGCCGACGAGGTTTTCCGCCTCCGGGCGTTCCTTGAGTTCATCGAGTTCGCTCGGCAACGGCGCCGGGTCGGTCTTGGCCTTGCGGATCTTCTTCGAGATCGTGTCGGCATCGTCGGTCAGGTTGATACGCGATAGGTCGGACGGGTCCGACTTCGACATCTTCTTCGAACCGTCACGCAGCGACATGATGCGCGCCGCCGGCCCGCCGATGATCGGCTCGGTGATCGGGAAGTAGCCGTTGACCGTCTCTTCGCCCACCTGCATCTCCACACCGATGCCGAGATCGGCGATGCGGGCGGAGAAGTCGTTGTTGAACTTCTGGGCGATGTCGCGCGTCAGTTCGAGATGCTGCTTCTGGTCGTCGCCGACCGGCACATGGGTGGCGCGGTAGACCAGGATGTCGGCAGCCATCAGGCTCGGATAGGCAAGCAGGCCCAGCGACGCGTTCTCGCGATCCTTGCCGGCCTTGTCCTTGAACTGCGTCATCCGGTTCATCCAACCGATGCGCGCCACGCAATTGAAGATCCATGCCAGTTCGGCATGCTGCAGCACGCGGGCTTGGTTGAAGACGATGTGCTTCTTCGGGTCGATGCCGGAAGCCAGGAACGCCGCGGTGATCGAGCGTGTCTGTCCCTGGAGGTCGTCATGGACGAGCTGGGCCGTCAGCGAGTGCAGGTCAACGACGCAATAGATGCATTCGTTGGTTTCCTGCAGGGCGACGAACTTGCGGATGGCGCCGAGATAGTTGCCGAGGTGCAGATTGCCGGTCGGCTGGACGCCGGAGAAGATCAGCGGTTTGAAGGCGGTCATGATGGATCCCGTGGCTTGTGGAGGGCCGTTTCGCGCGCGGCGAAATTCGAGTGGCGCTTATGGACGATGGCGCTCAGCCGATCAAGAGGGACGCCAGCTTCGAACCTGTCTCTCGATACGCAGGCCGAGCCGTTTCGCTCCGCCGGCAAGGCGCTTCGACAAGGGATCACTGGGCGCCGTCCATCCTTTGTGAGCCTTGCGGATCGCTGTATCGAGTTTGGTCCGAAGTTCGGCACTGTCGCGACGTTCGAACAGGTCACTCAGTTCCGCCACCCGTTGTTCCGCGGTCCAGTCCGTCCGCAATGGCGAAATGATATGGATCGAACTCGCTTCGATGCAGGAGGCGAAGCGCAAGCCCGGCTGGCGCAAGAATTTACGCCACATGAACTGGTCGGTGTAGATTTCGGGCGGCGCCGGGCTCCATCCCAGAGGCAAGGCGCGATAGGCGCTCATCCGGTGACCGCCGACGGTCAGGCCGAAGAATGCCGCTTGGCCGTCGCGCACTTTGCGCCAGCATCCTGGTTCGGCCAAGCTTCCACCGTAGACGACGAATTCCTCCGGGCCATGCACGTTGATCTGCACCATGTGGCCGAAGTCATATTGCTTCAGCAGCTTGACCAGGCTGGCAAGATGCCCGCGCAGCCAAAGATCGTCGTCGCCGCAATAGGCGACGATCTCGCCGCGCGCTTCCTGCAGGACGATATGCCTGTGGGCCTCGCCATGGCGCTGGCCTTTGGGGAAATCGAAATAGCGGACGCGCGGGTCGTTGCGGGCAAACTCCTCGACGATATCGCGCGTTTCCGCCGATGCGCCGTCGCCGACCACGAACAGCTCGAAATCGGCGAAGGTCTGATCCTGGATGCTCCGGATCGCATAGCCGATCAGGTGCGCATGGTTGTGCGTCGGCATCAGCACGGTGGCGAAAGGTTTGCTGCTCATTCCGGCATCCTCGTGCTGTACCTGCCCCGACAGTAAGTCACGATGACGACAGACAGCGTTGGCACTGTCAGACGAATGTGTAGGGGATGTCCGGATGATCGTAGCGCACCCGTGACTTGTCCGGGTTCGCAGGATCGTAGGCGTTCGTCGGCATGTTGACGAACGTTGCCGCGACCGTACCCCTGTTTTGGACGCCGTGGACGACATAGGGCGGGATCGTCAGAAGCACCTTGTTTGCGGCGCCGACATCAAGGACGTTGAGCTTTTGGTATGTCGGGCTGTCCGCACGCAGGTCGTAGAGGACAACCCTTATCTCGCCGTTTGTGTAGGCGAGGCGGTCGGATTGCCGCTTGTGATAGACCCACGCCCTGATCGACCCCGGTTCCGCCGACACCAGGTAGATATGGGGAGGCGACACGATGGGCTCTTTCAATGCCGACAAAAGTACCGTGAGGTCGCCGCGCTTGTCTGCGCGCGTGCTTAACCGCTGGAGCCGCACGCCCTCGATCTGATCATTGACTGGGACGTCATCCAAAAACGGAATGTCGTCGTTCCACGGCTGGTCGTCGACGAAATCCGTAAGTCTGAGCTTTTCCAATTAGCCTTCTCCCCAAAACCAGGCACGTCCCAACCAGTCCGGCAGCAGTGCAGGTAGCTTCCCCGTCCCTTATATCTGTCCAGTCGCTGTCAAAGGCAACGCCAAAAGAGACGACGGCTATGGGGAACGAGCGTGGTCCTAGGTCCGCGATGATACAGCTTTGCTGCGCGCGGTGCGGGCAACCTTCCTGTCCGGCAGGCCGACCAGTGTCCGGTAGGGTGCGGGCAGTCGATCGGCGAGCATGGCAAACGTCAGCGACCAGAAGGTAGTGATGGCAACGACGAGCGCGTATTTGACCATCAATGGCTGGCCGAGCGGCAGGACGTAATAAAGTGCCATGACGACAAATGTCTGGTGTGCGATGTAGAGCGGGAAGATCTTGGCGTTGAGCCAGGTCAGCGCCTTGCTCGGGCGGTTGACGTAGAGCGCGGCAAAACCGACAGCAGCCAGGATCACGCACCAGGCCAGCGTGAACGACAGCGTCTTGTAAACCACCTCGTTCATGCCGCCATGGGCACCGCCGATGCCATGTACCTCGTCCACCCAGGCAAAGCGGTAGAGGCTCGCGGTCAGCACGGCGGCGATAGCGGCACTCCACCAGCGCCTGCCGATGATTCCGCCGATCACCGCCTGATGGTGCTTGGCGACGAGAAAGCCAAGCCCGAACCAGCTCGCGTAAGCAGCAAACCAGGCACCGTCATTGTAGAGCACATTGGTCTGGCGTGGGAAAATCGGCGACAGCGCGAGATGGAGCACAAGCGGCATCAGCACGAGCAGATAGATGGCGGGCGAACGCGCCGTGCGCTCGAACCAGTCGGTCACTGGCCGCATCCGCGGGTCGATCATAGCCAGAAAGACCGGATAGCAGACCACTGTCATGACCAGCAGATAGGCGACGAACCACATATGCGCCCAGGAGAAATTGCCTGTGGGGTAGCGCCCTTCGGTGAAGTAGTTCAGCACCCAGAATTCCATCAGTGAGCCGTCGAAGCGGCCGTCGAGCAGGCGCTCGTACCAGACCTGCGGCACGATGATCACGCACATGGCGAAGATCAGCGGCAAAAACAGCCTGGTGAAGCGACCGCGCAGGAAGGCGAGCCCGGTTTCCGAACGGAAGGCAAACCACGTGCCCATGCCCGAAACGAAAAACAGCAGCGCCAGCCGCCAGACGCGCGGGAACATCATCACCAGCGACAGGTTCGGGCTGTGTTCCGGGCTGCTGATCAGCCAGGAAAGGTCGGGGAAGAAGGCGATCGAAGAATGATACAGAATCAGGATGGCAAAGGCTGAGACCCGCAGCCAGTCGATATAGTGAAGTCTCATGCTTTGTTGCATCGGGCCCTAGCCCCCATCTCGCTGCACTATGGACGAGCGAAGTCGTTCATAGATCGATATTGCGCCCGCCTGATGTATTGCCCGTGAAAACTTAAGAAACCAGCCAAGGTGGGCGGTAATTTTGTCAGTCGGGTTCGACGGCGGTGGGGGCGGGGTTCGCGCGATTGCGCTTGATGTTGCGCCTGATCATCCCGGCATCGGCGCCACCGATGGCGAAGGCAATGGCGAAATAGACGGTCATCGCACCTGCCACCAGCACGGCGAGTGCCGTCGCCTGGGTGTAGACCGGTGCTTCCGACCCGAGCCATTGATCGGCTTCGCGGGCGGCGAACCAAAGCCCAGCTGCCATGACGGCCGAGGCGACAACAAGGCGCGGGACACGCTTCAGCAGCGCCGCATCGCGGTCCCACTGGCCGCGCCAGATCAAGGTTCCAAGCAGCATTGCCGCGTTGACCCAGCCGGCGACCGCCGAAGCCGCGGCGATCCCGGGTGCCCCCCAGGAGGGAAACAGCGTCAGCGCCACCGAAATGTTGACCGCCACCGACACAGCGGCGAAATACATCGGCGTGCGTGTGTCCTCGCGGGCGAAGAAGCCCGGCGTAAAGGCCTTGATCAGCACGAAGGCCGGCAGGCCAAGGCCGAATATGGCCAGGATCGCTGACACCACGGGCGTGCTATTGGTCGCCGCGAACGCGCCGCGCTCGTAGAGCACGCGCACGATCGGCTCGGAAATGACGAGCAATGCCGCTGCCGCAGGCAAGGTCAGGAACAGCGTGAACTCGACAGAGCGGTTTTGCAGGTTGGCGGCCTCGATGAGGTTGCCGGACTTCAGCGCCCGCGACAGCTCGGGCAACAGCACGATGGCAACCGCAACGCCGACGACGCCGAGCGGCAACTGGTAGACCCGGTCGGCGAGGTTCAGCGACGACACAGCACTATCCTGGCCGGAGGCGATGGCCGTCCCGATCAGCGTGTTGATCTGGGTGATGCCGCCAGTGATCGCCGCAGGCAGCGCCAGCCATAAAAGGCGCTTGACGTTGGGCGTCAGCTTGGGCCGACGGAAGCCGATGGCAATGCCGGCATGGCGCACCGCGATCCAGACGATGATCAACTGCACAAGCCCAGCCGCCAGCACGCCCCAGGCGAGCGCATAGCCGACTGTCAGCCCGTCATGGCCGCGATACCAGGCATTGGCCAGTACGCCGACAAGGATGATATTGAGGAATACGGGCGCGATCGCCGCGGCGAAATAGCGGCGCAGCGAATTGAGCATGCCGCTCATCATCGCCGCCAGCGACATGCAGATCAGGTAGGGGAACATGATGGTCGCCAGCGCCACCGTCAGGTCGTATTTCTCCGGGTTGTCGGCGAAACCTGGCGCCACGACAAAGCGCACGATCAGCGGCATCGCCAGTTCCATGGCGATGGTCAGCACCAAAAGTGCCGAAAACAGCACGCCGAACACTTCCTCCGAAAAGCGCTTGGCGCCCTCGACGCCGTTGGCTTCGATCTCCTTGGCGAACAGTGGCACGAAGGCAGCGTTGAAGGCGCCCTCGGCAAACAGTCGGCGGAAGGTGTTGGGAAACTGGAAGGCGGCGTAGAAGGCGTCGGCCACCGGTCCGGTGCCGAGTGCCGCCGCCATCAGCATCTCGCGCGCAAACCCCAGCACCCGGCTCATCAGCGTGCCCGAGGCGACCGTCGCGAATTTTTTGATCAGTGACATGGGGTGCGACGATGCCTTGGGGATTCGGGCGGGACGATGGTCTTCGGATCGGGACAGATCATTCCGCCGCCGCCTTGGCCTTGCTGCGCTCGGCGTTCGGACCTTCCAGCGTGGCGATCAGGCGGGTACGGATGTTTTCGAGCCGCGTCGGATTGTCGATCTTCTGGCCGGTCAGGTCGGTGACGTAGAATGTGTCGATCACCTTTTCGCCAAAGGTGGTGATGTGCGCCGAAGCGATGTCGAGCGACAGGTCGGACAGCGCACCGGTGATCTCCGACAGGAAGCCTGGACGATCGAGGCCTTCGACCTCAATCACCGAAAAGCGGTTCGACAGGGCGTTGCGGATCTCGGCACGCGGCTGGATGCGGAAGGTCTTCTGGCCGCGCTTGGGCTTGGCCCGCCTGGCGATCATCTCCGGCAACCAGCTCTTGCCCGACAGCACGTCCTCGATCAGCTGGCCGACGCGTTCGGCGCGCCTGCGCTCGTCCTCGTCGCGGTCGAACTCGCGCGAAATCAAGATGATGTCGAGCGCGCGCCCGTCGGCGGTGGTGAAGATCTGCGCGTCGACGATGTTGCCTCCGGCAGCAGCACAGGCACCTGCGATCACCGACAGCAGGCGCGGATGATCCTGCGCCAGAATGGTGATCTCGGTGACCGCCTCGAATTCGTGCGTCCGCACCATCGTCGACAGCTGCTTGCCGGCCTCGTCGGCGCCGTGGATGAATTCGGCGTGACGCTTCTGGTCCTCCAGATCGACGGTCAAAAGGTAGTCGTCATAATGCAGCTTGACGTATTTCTGCCGCGCCTTTTCGGTCCAGTTAGACAGCGCCGTGGCCAGCGTCTCGCGCGCTGCGGCCGTGCGTTCGGCCCGCGACAGTTCGGAAAAGCCGCCGGTCAGCAAAAGCTCGGTCTCGTAGTACAGCGTGCGCAGGAGCTGGCCCTTCCAGCCGTTCCACACGCCAGGCCCGACGCCGCGAATGTCGCAGACAGTCAGGATCAGCAGAAGCTTGAGCCGCTCGACCGACTGCACCACATCGGCGAAGTCGTCGATCGTCTTGCGGTCGTTGAGGTCGCGCGTCTGCGCCGTCATCGACATCACGAGGTGGTTTTCGACCAGCCAGGCGACGGTTTCGGTGTCGGCCGGCGACAGCCCCATATGCGGACAGATGCGGCGGGCGATCTTGCCGCCGGCCTCGGAATGATCCTCGGGCCGGCCCTTGGCGATGTCGTGCAGCAGCACCGCGACATAGAGCACTTCACGCTGCTTCTTCAGTCCGCCGATCAGCGAATGGCTGAGCGGATGGATCTTGGCGCCGTCGCCATGCTCGATCTCCGACAGAACGCCAATGCAGCGGAGCAGGTGCTCGTCGACGGTGTAGTGGTGGTACATCGAAAACTGCATCATCGCGACGATCTTGCCGAAGTCGGGGATCAGCCGGCCAAGCAGCCCTGCCTCATTCATCCGCCTGAGGTTGAGCTCGGGATTGCGGTCCGAGGTCAGCACATCGAGAAACAGCCGGTTGGCCTCGACGTTGCGGCGCAGCGTCTTGTCGACAAGCCCGAGCGAGCGTGTCAGCAGCTTGAGCGCGTTGGGGTGCAGCTCCAGTCCGTGCCGGTCAGCGAACCAGAAGAAGCGCACCATGTTGACCGGGTCGCGCTCGAACACCTTGTCGTCGGCGACAGTGATGCGATGATTGTCGATGATGAAGTCGCTGGTGCCGGCCAGTTTGCGCCGCCGCCGCGAAAAGCCCTGCAGGAAGCGGTTGAAGCCCGGTACGTCCTTGGCCTGCTCCTCTTCGAGCGCAGCACAGAAGATGCGCGTCAGGTCGCCGACTTCCTTGGCGACGAGGAAGTAGTCCTTCATGAAACGTTCGACAGCCGACAACCCGGGATGCGTGGTGTAGCCGAGTCGCTCGGCAATCTCGCGCTGGATGTCGAAATGCAGCCGCTCCTCCGGCTTGCCGGTCAGGAAATGCATGTGGCAACGCACCGCCCACAGGAAGTCCTCGGCCTCGACGAACTGGCCATATTCGCCTTCGGTGAACACGCCCTTGTCGATCAGCTCGGCGCCGGTGCGCACGCGGTAATAATATTTGGCGATCCAAAACAGCGTGTGCAGGTCGCGCAGGCCGCCCTTGCCGTCCTTGATGTTGGGCTCGACAAGATAGCGGCTCTCGCCTGCCTTGGCGTGGCGCGCGTCGCGCTCGGCAAGCTTGGCCTGGACGTATTCAGGCCCGGTGTCTTTCACCAGCTCCTTGTCGAAGCGGTCGATCAGCTCGTCACAAAGCGGCTTTTCGCCCCAGACAAAGCGGGCTTCGAGAATCGCCGTGCGAATGGTGATGTCGCTGCGCGAAAGCCGCAGGCACTCATCGATGTTGCGGGTGGCGTGGCCGACCTTCAGCCCCATGTCCCACAGCATGTAGAGCATGTATTCGACGATCTGCTCGCCCCACGGCGTCTGCTTGTAGGGCAGCAGGAACAACAGGTCGATGTCGGATCCCGGGGCAAGCGTGCCGCGTCCGTAGCCGCCGACAGCGACAACCGCCATGCGCTCGGCCGAGGACGGGTTCTTGGCCCGGTAAACATGGGTGACGGCGAAGTCGTAGAGGACGCGGATGCTCTCGTCCATCAGATGCGAAATCCGCACGGCGCAACTCGTGCCGCCGCTGTCTTCCATCAGCAGCTTTTCGGCGACGCTTTTCCCGGCGGCAATGCGCTCCTTGAACAACTGCAGCGCCTTGGCCCGCACGGCGGGGTCGGTGCCATCGCCGTCGCTGGTCTGCGCTGTCAGTTCGCGGCGCAGTTCGTCCGCGTCTATCAGCTGTTCGAGTTTGAGCGGAACTTTGTTCATCTGCCTCGGCTGGCCTCGCCCTTGTGGCGGCGTCTATAGCGCGAATTTTTTGCCATGGGTATGGCCGACCTTCGAAGTGTCAGCTGGCGATTGTGCCGAGCTTGGCCAAGGCCCGCGCTTGCGCTTTCAGCAGGATCGCTGCCCAGCGTTTGGCGATGGCTTGCTCGTCCAGGAACTGGCGCGAATGCTCGGTCAGCGGGCTTTGCGCGAAGAATGCCTCGTAGGTCGCGGCGTCCCGGTCCGCATTGATCGTTCGCCGGGCAACCGAAATCAGCGTCAGCGGCGTCGCCAGCTTGCGCATCAGGCGCGACCGCGCCAGCGGCTGCCAGCCAAATGCCAGCGAACGGCAGATGCGCTCTTCATGTGCGTGCCAGTTGATGAAGCAACGCTCGTCGAAGTCTTCGGCGACGCGCGGGTTACCCCAGTAGATCGGCACGCTGCCGGCCAGCATCGCATCAACGATCTTCTCCGTCGTGTAGCCCGAGGCGCTGCTGTTTTCGAAGGCGATGGTGAAGCGCCTGTCTTTCAGGAACGCCAGCTTGTCATCGAGCGAGCTGCCGATCGGCGCACAGTTGCGCTGCACCCTGCCGGGCGCGTCGACCTTGCGGTACAGCGATAGCACGCGAAACAGCCAACGGCGCAGCTTGGCGCGCTTGTTGCCATAGATGAAGGCGCAGAAATGCGGCCGGGCCTGGCGCTCGGCTGGTGTCTCGGGCTGCCTTGCGGCCAGCCTGTGCAGGATCGACCCACCGCCGTTACCCCAGACATAGAGCGGATAGCGCATGTAGCCTTCGTGGCCGATGTCGGCTTCGTAGTCGAAGCCCAGCGCCCACTCGCAATAGTCCATCAGCGGCGTCGCGTTCTCGCCCGTCAGGAACACACGCTCATAGTCGCCAGCGGCCACGTTGGGCATGCGTGTGCGGCCCACATTCTGGTTCTTGGGTGCAAACGGTCCCATCAGCACGAGGTCGGCCTGTCCGATGTCGTCACAGGGTGCGGTCGCCACGCCGCACGCCCGAGCCCATGGCGCGACATAAATCTCGACCGCCATGTGCGGTTCCATTTGCTGCCAGAAATGGCAGGCATGGACTTTCACCACGGCTTGGTCGGGAAGGGAAGTCTCGTTGGTTTCGGCTGCGCCCGTCATCTTGCATCTGTACTCGCGTAAGCCATCCCAGCGCCGCTATGCTCGGACGACATTCCATCCCATGGAAGCCTTGACCTTCCAGCAGGTGGAACATCTACCTTACTGGTTCATGCCGCTGCATATACTGGATTTTTTCAGATGAAACATACCGAAGATCACGCCGGACACGCCCATCATGGCCACGGCCGCGAAGCCCCACCCGAAACGGTGGTCCGCGACCCGGTCTGCGGCATGACCGTCGATCCTGCAGTTGGCAAGCCGTCGCTCGAACATCAGGGCCACCTGTTTCATTTCTGCAGTGCCTCGTGTCGCGACAAGTTCCAGGCGGCAACGGACAAGTATGTGACCGCCAAAGACCCGGTCTGCGGCATGGACGTTGCCCGCGACAGCGCAAGGCACTTCCTCAAGCACGAAGGCGCCGGCTACTATTTCTGTTCGTCGGGCTGCGAGGGCAAGTTCACCGCCGAGCCGGCAAAGTACCTCTCGGGCAAGCCGGCTGCCGCGCCCGCGCCCAAAGGCTCGCAATACACCTGCCCGATGCACCCCGAGATCCTCCGCGACAAGCCCGGCTCCTGCCCGATCTGCGGCATGGCGCTGGAGCCGATGATGCCAAGCGCCGACGACGGTCCCAACCCTGAACTGGTCGATTTCACCAGGCGCTTCTGGGTTAGCGCTGCGCTCTCCATTCCGCTGCTTGTCATCGCCATGGGTCCGATGCTCGGCCTGCCGGTGCGCGACTGGATCGGCGAGCCGCTGGCCTCCTGGCTCGAGCTCATCCTGGCAACGCCCGTCGTGCTTTGGGCGGCGCTGCCATTCTTCCATCGCGGCTGGGACTCGGTCGTCAACCGCAGCCCCAACATGTGGACGCTGATCTCACTTGGTGTCGGCGCCGCCTATCTCTATTCGGTCGTCGCCACACTCTTCCCTGATCTGTTCCCACACCAGTTCCGTGGCCATGGTGGCTCGGTGCCGGTCTATTTCGAGGCGGCGGCGGTCATCGTTGCGCTGGTTTTCCTCGGCCAAGTGCTGGAGCTGAGGGCGCGCGAGCGCACCGGCTCGGCCATCCGTGCGCTGCTCGATCTCGCCCCCAAGACGGCGCGCCGCATCGCCGACGACGGTTCGGAAACCGAGGTGCCGCTGGAGGAGGTCGTCAGCGGCGACCGTTTGCGCATCCGTCCCGGCGACGCCGTTCCGGTCGATGGCATCGTGCTGGAAGGCCGCTCTTCGGTCGACGAATCGATGATTACGGGCGAACCGGTCCCGGTCGAAAAGGTCGAGGGCGAAAGGGTCACCGGCGGGACGCTCAACAAGAACGGCTCGCTGATCATGCGCGCCGACAAAGTCGGTGCCGACACGGTGCTGTCGCAGATCGTCGAGATGGTCGCCAAGGCCCAGCGCAGCCGCGCGCCGATCCAGGGGCTCGCCGATCGCGTCTCGTTCTATTTCGTGCCGGCGGTGGTGCTGATCGCCATCGTTGCCTTCGCCGTCTGGGCGATGTTCGGCCCTGAGCCGAGCATGGTTTACGCCATCGTCTCGGCGGTGTCGGTGCTGATCATCGCCTGTCCCTGTGCCCTTGGCCTAGCCACGCCGATGTCGGTGATGACGGCGACCGGCCGTGGTGCCCAGGCCGGCGTGCTGATCAAGGATGCCGAGGCGCTGGAGCGGTTCTCCAGTGTCGCCACGCTGATCGTCGACAAGACCGGTACGCTGACCGAGGGTCGGCCGCAACTGACCGACGTGGTCGCCACGGGCGGCATCTCGGAAGAAGAGCTGCTGTCGCTCGCCGCCGGGCTTGAAAAGGGCTCCGAGCACCCGCTCGCCGAAGCCATCGTCGACGGCGCGGCCAGGCGTGGCGTGGCAGTGCCTGACGCCCAGGATTTCGAATCCATCACCGGCAAGGGTGTGTCTGGCACCGTTTCTGGCCGCAAGGTGGCGCTCGGAAATGCCGCGATGATGGCCGATCTCGGTCTGCAATTGGGCGATCTGTCGGCTCGGGCCGATGCCCTGCGCATGGATGGCAAGACGGCGATGTTCGTTGCCATCGACGGCAAGGCGACGGGTATCGTCGCTGTCGCCGACCCGATCAAGGCAACCGCTGCCGCAGCCATCCGCGCGCTTCACGCTCTCGGCCTCAGGATCATCATGGCGACCGGCGACAACGAGCGTACCGCCCGAGCCGTCGCCCAGAAGCTTGGCATCGACGAGGTCCGCGCCGACATGCTGCCCGAGAGCAAGAAGGCGCTGGTCGACGAACTTCGCGCCAAGGGGCAGGGCGTTGCCATGGCCGGCGACGGCGTCAACGATGCGCCCGCTCTTGCCGCCGCCGATGTCGGCATCGCCATGGGCACGGGCGCGGACGTTGCCATGGAAAGTGCCGGCATTACCCTGGTCAAGGGCGATTTGGGCGGCATCGTGCGGGCGCGCAAGCTGGCCCAGGCGACCATCGGCAACATCAAGCAGAACCTGTTCTTCGCCTTCATCTATAACGTGCTGGGTGTTCCCGTGGCCGCCGGCGTCCTATATCCGGTCCTCGGCACGCTGTTGTCGCCGATGATTGCCGCCGCCGCGATGAGCCTGTCGTCGGTGTCGGTCGTTGCCAATGCGCTGCGGCTCAGGGCGCTCAAGCTCTAGCCACCACCAAGGAGATCGTGGATGAACCTGATGAAGAAGATCGTGCTGGCCCTGATGGCGGCTGGCATGCTGGTAGCCGTGCTGCTCGAAACCGCTCCGGCGCAGACCGACCATAGCGGTCACGCCATGGACATCGCCGCGCCCGCCACCAACAGCGCCGCCACCGAGGCCTACAAGGCGGCGATGGACAAGATGCATGCGGCGATGATGGCCGTCGAATATTCCGGCGATGCCGACGTCGATTTCGCCCGTGGCATGATCCCGCATCACCAGGCGGCCATCGACATGGCCAAGGTGGTGCTCGAACACGGCAACAATCCCGAGATGCGCAAGCTCGCCGAAGAGGTCATCACAGCCCAGGAGGCCGAAATCAGGCAGATGGACGCCTGGCTCGCCGCCAACCCGGCGAAGTGAGTCGCAAACACTTCCGGTGTCGCCACGGTAGCCAACGCCAAATGGTGCAGTAAGCTGGCGGAAACCGCCGAGGAGACCGCCATGCCTTCACCATCCACGACCACGACACTGCCTTCGGGCGAAGCCGTTCCCGTACTCGGCCAGGGTACCTGGATGATGGGCGAGGACCGCAATCGCGCCGCCGACGAAATCGCCGCACTCCGGCTCGGGCTCGATCTTGGCGTCACTTTGATCGACACCGCCGAGATGTATGGCAGCGGTGGTGCGGAAAAGGTGGTGGGCGAGGCCATCGCCGGGCGCCGCGACGAGGTGTTCCTGGTCTCCAAGGTGCTGCCGTCCAACGCCTCGCGCAACGGCGTCGTCCGCGCCTGCGAGGCGAGCCTCAAGCGCATGCATACCGACCGCATCGATCTCTATCTGTTGCACTGGCGCGGCGGCGTGCCGTTGTCGGAAACCATCGCCGTGTTCGAGGAACTGCGCCAGTCAGGCAAGATCCGTCATTGGGGCGTCAGCAATTTCGACACCGACGACATGGAAGAAATGGGCCGCCTGCGTGCAGGCAAGGGCGCCCAGACCAACCAGGTGCTCTACAACCTGACGCGACGCGGCATCGAGTTCGACCTTTTGCCATGGTGCCGGGAAGGTGGCGTGCCTGTCATGGCCTATTCGCCGGTCGAACAGGGCGCGTTGGCCGACAACAAGGGCCTTGCCGCCATCGCTGCCCGCCACGATGCAACGGCCGCTCAGCTAGCGCTTGCCTGGGTCATGGCGCAGGCCGGTGTCATCGCCATCCCCAAGGCAACGCGCCTCGAACACGTCAGGCAGAACGCCGCCGCGCGCGACATCCGCCTCACGCCTGAGGACTTGGCAGAACTCGACCGGCTGTTCCCGCCGCCGGCCCGCAAGCGACCGCTGGAGATGATCTGAGCCTCAACTCGCCAGCGCCACGTCGGGCGCCTCGGTCCTGGCCTCGAAGCTGCGGCTCTTGATCCCGACATAACACTCGCCGAACGGCCGCGGCTTGGCGATGCAGTAGCCTTGGGCATAGTCGACGCCGATGTCGCGCAACACCCTGGCGATATCGTCGTTTTCGACGAATTCGGCGATCGTGCGTTTGCCGGTCACCTCGCCGATATGCTGGATCATCTCGACCATGGCGCGGTCGATGCGGTCGACGAGCATGTCTTTTACGAAGCCGCCGTCGATCTTGAGATAGTCGACCGGCAGGGCCTTGAGATAGCTGAACGAGGACATGCCCGAGCCGAAATCGTCGAGCGAGAAGCGGCAGCCATGCGCCTGCAGGGTGGTGATGAAGTGCGCCGCCCGGTCGAGGTCGGCGATCGCGCTGGTCTCGGTGATCTCAAAGCAGATCGTGGCGGGCGAAATACCGCTGCGGGCGAATTGCTCCAGCACGAAGTCGGCGAAGCTGTCGTCGCCGAAGCTCGCGCCCGACAGGTTGATGGCGCAGGTGCTGATCGGCGTTGCATCAGCTGTCTGCCTGGACAGGATGTCGAAGGCAGAGCGGACCATCCAGCGGTCGATCAGCGGCATCAGTCCGTAGCGTTCGGCTGCCGGAATGAAGACGCCGGGCGCGATCAGCTTGCCCTCGGCGTCGGCCAGCCGGATCAGCAACTCGACATGGGCGCCTGCCGCGCCATCGCCATGCAGCGGCACGATCTCTTGCGCATAAATGCGGAACCGGTTTTGCTCCAGCGCCTCACGCAGGCGCTGGACCCATGCCATCTCGCTGAGGCGCTGCTCCACCTCCATGTCGCCGATCTGCTGGATCTGGATGCGGTTGCGGCCGCGCTCCTTGGCCATGTAGCAGGCGACGTCGACGCTGCGCAGCGTCTCTTCCAGCGACATGCTGGCATCCGACATGCCGACGACGCCGATGCTGACGCTGGTGTTGAAGGCTCGCCCGGCCCAGACGAAATGCAGCTCGTCGACCGCCTTGCGCAGCCCTTCCGCCGTGCTGGCGGCAAGCTCTTCGGGGCAGTTCTCCATCAGGATGCCGAACTCGTCGCCGCCCAGCCGCGCCAGCAGGTCGCCGGGGCGCAGCTGGCTGCGCAAAGCTGCCGACACCTTGCGCAGCAGCTCGTCGCCGGCGGCATGGCCGCAGGTGTCGTTGACGATCTTGAACTGGTCGAGGTCGAGATACATCAGCGCGTGCACCGCCGGGCGCTTGGCCAAAGCGGCGAGCGACGCATTCAGCCGCGCCTCGAATTCGCGCCGGTTGGCAAGCGACGTCAACGTGTCATGGGTCGCCTGCCACGACAGCTGCGCCATGAATTCCTGTTCCTTGGTGCGGTCGTGGAACACCAGCACCGCGCCCGCCACCTTTTCGTCGACATAGAGCGGGGCTGCCACCAGCGACACCGCGACGCTCGAAAGGTCAGGCCGCATCAGCTGCTGTGGCACGCCGCTGCCGCCGATCGCCTCGCCTGAAAGCACGCGCGCGATGAAGCCATTTTCTTCTTCGTCGCTGTCTTCGCTGACCAGCCGGAACAGCTGGTCGAGCGGCTTGCCCTTGGCGCTGGCGCCGTGCCAGTCCAGCATGATCTCAGCCGCCTCGTTCATGTAGTCGAGCCGGCCGTCGGCGTCGGTCGCCACCACCGCCTGGCCGATCGAGGCAAGGGTAATCTGCGCACGTTCGCGCTCGGCGTTCAGCGCGCTTTCGAAGGCCCGGCGCTGTTCCAGCAGATTGCCGGTGCGCCGCATCGCCAGCAGGATCAGCGCCGCTGCCGTCACCACATTGACGCCGAGCAGCAGTGTCGTGATGTCGCGCGACCCGCGTCCCAGCGAAACCGAGAAGGCCTCCGCCAGCGGCGCCGTCTCCTCGTGCAGGCGGTGGATGTTGCGCTTCCACGCCGCGAGCTCGTGCTGCGTCGCATGGTTGGTCGAAATGTCGGCATGCATGGCTTCGCCGAGTGCCGCGATCTCCAGGATCTTCGGATCGGCGTCGACCCAGCGGTCGACAGCGTTGGAGAGGTAGGGCACGTGGCGGAAGTTCTGGAACAGCCAGATCAGGCCGGGATTGTCGCTCGGATGGTTGCCTCCGCGGCTGAAGCCGTTGAGCGCCGCGTCATAGTCCAAAAGCGGCTTTTCCATCGCCAGCCGCGCGTCGCGATCGGCCAGCGGTACCGCAATCGACTGCCGGAACCGTTCGTAATACTGCGCTTCGCCTGTGTTGGCGTAGAGCGTCAGGTAATAGATCGCGTCCTTGTGGCCCTTCGACCAGGCGCTTTCGCCGGCGGCATAGGCGCGTACGGCGGAAAGCGTGTAAAGACTGGCGCCGGCAATGACGGTCTGGATCAGGACAACGGCAATGAAGGGCCACAGCAGCCCGAAGAGCTGAAACCGTGATCTGATGTCGCGTTGCCTCGTCACATGTTCGGCGAAATGAACTCGCCCCCCATCTTGTTCTCCTTCGCGTTTCCGGCGCGAATATTTGCAATACCTATATGAGCAAGCTTTAAGATTCCTTTCCCGGTAAGGATCAAAGTAGAATTCAGAATAGTGACGCTACGGAAGGTTGATTGGCCGCAGCCGCGGCAGTCCATCGATCAATAGCCGAGGCAGATGGCACCGGCGGCAACGACGGCGCAGGCGATGATACGCCGCATTGTCAGCGTCTCTCCAAGGAACAGCCATCCGATCAGCACGGCAAACACAACGCTGGTCTCGCGCAATGCGCTGATCGGGCCGGCAGGTCCAAGCGCGAATGCCGCCACCACGACGGCATAGGCAACGAGCGCGACGATCCCGCCTGCCAATGCTTTCCATGTTTCCGGCGACCTGACATCGACCACCAGCCTGCCGCGCATCAGCATGAAGGTTAGGGGCAGCAGCAGGCCGTAGAGCAGCACCACCCAGGCGGTGTAGGCCCCGCTATGGCCGGCAACACGCACGCCGATCGCATCAATCGTCGCATAGCTGGCGATGATCGCACCCGTTGCCAGAGCAAACACGATCGACGATGCGCCGGCTCTGCCTTTTCCGAACGACAGGCTGATGATGCCCGTGGCCACAAGCACGACACCTAGCGTCTGCGAGACGCTGAGGCGCTCGCCGGCGAGCAACAACCCGCCAAGGGTCACCAGCAACGGCACCGAGCCTCGGACGATGGGGTAGACCTGCCCGAGTTCGCCATATCTGTAGGCAGCGACAAGAAAGACGCTGTAGCCGACCTGGAGGCAGGCCGAGAGCACGATGTAGAGCCACGCCGAAGACGCCGGCATGGGATGGGCAAGGGCAAACGGCAGCGCGATAACAGTGCCGGCAAAGCTCATCACCGTAATGGTCCAAAGCCTGTCTGTGCCGGTGCGCAAGAAGGCGTTCCAGGTCGCGTGCAGGATCGCAGCGAAAAGGGCGAGGCCGACGACGACCGCGCTCATGACGGCGATGTCGACTGGGCGAAAAGGCCCAGCGCCGCTTTCCGGGCATCGCGGATAGCGGTTTCACCTTGTCCCATTTGTGCCAGAAGCGTTGCGCCTTCAATCAGCATGAGCAGTACGGTCGCAACGCCCTCGGCTCGTTCCTGGGGCAACGCATCGTCGACAATCTCGCGGATGCGGCGTCTCAGGCTGTTCTTCTGATCGGTCGCGGCCTTGAACACCGCATGCGTCGGGTCGCCATATTCCGCCAGCGCGTGAGCAAACAGGCAGCCGTGAAAATCGGGGCTTTGGAACCAGCTTCCATACCAGTCGAAGATCTTTTCGATCTTGGCTTCAGGCGTGCCGCCGGCCTCTGCGAGTTGGTCAAGCTGGTGCTCGAAGCGCTCCATCCGCCAGTCGATCACTTCGACAATGAGGCCGTCCTTGCTGGGAAAATGACGGTACATCGTCATCTTGGCCACATCAGCCTCGGCAATGATCCTGTCGATGCCGGTGGCGTGGAAGCCGTCGCGCTTGAACAGCCCATAGGCCGTTTCCAGGATGTGCTGGCGCTTCTCGCGATTGCCGTAGGGTGCGGGCATTTGCGGACCTTTCACCGCAGAGGTGAGACAGGTCTGTATCATTAGTTTGCCAAGACTGCCCCGTCAATCCAAAAGATGCTTTCGCCCTGCCGCTTGTGTTTTTCGTCAACATTGGTTGACGGGCACGCTTGCGTCAACTAACGTTGACGCATGGTTGACCTGAGCGCTCTGCACTTGCCCGATGATCCAGACGAAGCGCTGGCCGCGGTGGTTGCCTTGCGGCGGCTGGCCGACGCGCTCGAACGGCGCGCCGTCAGGTCCGCGCTCGGCCAGGGATGGTCATGGGCGCGGATCGCCCCAAGCGCTCGGCGTCAGCAAGCAGGCCGCCCACAAGCGGCTGTCCGACATCGGCGATGGGCCAGAGAGCTAGGAGACAAGAATGTTCAGCCGCATCAAGGCGCGCTTCAGCGACATGGGCACGATCGGCACGCTATGCACCGGAGCGGAGCAACACGCTCTGCGGGATCAGCAGCGCGAGCCGGGCGCTGAGCACTTCCTGCTTGCTGCGCTCGACCTGCCCGACGGTACGGCGCGCCGCGCCTTCGCAGACGTCGGCGCGGACCCTGCGGCACTGAAGGATGCCATCGCCCGCCAGTATGGTAATGCCCTTGCCGCCATCGGGCTGGACGTCGGTTCGCCGTCCGAGGCTGCGGCCGGGCAGGCGCAACTGGTCGCCCGGCCTGGCGCATTCAACGCGTCAGCCTCCGGTCAAGAGGTCATGCAGGCGCTGGCGGCGAGCCGTGGCCAGCACGGCCCGCTGCTCGGCGCGCATGTCGTCGCCATCGTTGCCGGCATGCCGCACGGCGTTTCAGCCCGTGCATTGCGGGCGATGGGGGTCGACCTCGGCCAGCTCAGATCAGCCGCCGAAGCTGTCACCAGGGCCGGTACGCGCCGCTGAACTGGTACGTGCTCCCTAAGCCCGGTGAAGTCTGAGCGGCTTGGTCGCTTCGCGCTGGATGACGCCCTGTGCTTCGAGGTCGAGCTGCGCTGCCTTCAGCCACCAGCCGGCCTTGTCGCCGCCGGGAAACAACTCCTCAGACAGGATCGGTAGCAGTGCCGCCTTGGCCTCCGCCACCGTCAGGCCCGGGCTCGTTACCGGCAGCACCTGGAGCAGCGCGTGCCGCATCGCCGTGTATTTGGCCTTGTCGACGCGCACGACATGGTTGGGCGAGACGATGTTGCGGATCTCGATCTTCTCAGCCGCCTTGGACATCGAGCTCTCCCTTTACGTATGCCACCTTGGGGGCGCGAAAACCCATCGCCGCCCAGGCCGTCAAAAGCCGCCACATGAAGCGGCCGGAATGCTTGGCATAGCTGGGCAAGCCGTCCGAAAATTCGACGCCGGGCCGGCGGTCGGCGGTCATCGTGCGCATCTCGGCCGGCGGCCGCTCGGCGGGGTCGATGCGCTCGCGATAGACCGACAACCAGTGGCCGCCCTTGAATTCGAGGAAAACAGGCGAATTGCAGCATGTGGCCACCACGCGCCGGGTCGGCGCCGTTGGGCTCAGCCGATGTTCGCGCAAAAGCTCAGCGCCATGCACGCAGCGGATCCGGTCCTTGCGGTAGAGTGTGTAATTCGTGCCGCCATCGCTCTCGAGCACCGGTGTGCCGCCGGGCAGCGCGGCGAAAATCCCGCCCGCCTTCTGGCAGCTCGAGCAATAGCAGATCGCGCCGACGATTGGCGCGCCGCTCGCCTCGAACGCTACCTGTCCGCACCTGCAGGCGACCCGTCGCATGTCCTTGTCAGCCATGTCATCACCTCGTCCTTTGAACTTGAAACTAGACTGTACCGTCTAGTTTGATTTGTCAACGGCTTCGGTCTATCCTCCTGAATGCGGCCAGGGACACAGGGGAAAGTGCATCGATGAAAGCTGCGAAAACGCGCCAGGAACGGACACGCGACACAATCCTCGGTGCCGCCGCCGGGTTGTTTCTCCGCAACGGCTTCCTTGGCGCCAATATGGACGAGATCGCAGCGGTGGCCGACGTCTCCAAGCAGACGGTCTATGCCCATTTCCACAGCAAGGAGGCATTGTTTCTCGACGTCGTCAGGGGCCTGACCGGCGTTGCCGGCGACGTCCACCAGGAACAGGTCGCCGAGCCGCTGGACGATCGCCCGATCGCCGACTACCTCCAGGAATTCGCCGAACTCCAGCTGACCATCGTCATGACGCCGAAGCTGATGCAGCTGCGGCGGCTGGTCATCGGCGAGGTCGAGCGTTTTCCGGAACTCGGCAGGGCGCTGCATGCACTCGGGCCGCAACGCTCGATCAATCGCCTGTCGCGCTCGTTCGAGCGCTACCGCAGGCTGGGCCAGATTGAGGCCGACGACCTCGAGGCCGCGGCCTCGTTCTTCAACTGGCTGGTCATGGGTGGCCCGGTCAACGACGCCATGCTTCTGGGCGACGGCGCCATCCTGCCCGCCGAGGCCTGCCGCGGCCATGCCGCTGAAAGCGTGCGCATTTTCCTCGCTGCCTTCGGGCCGCGCGCCAGGCATCATGCCTAGGTCCCGGCGCCGGCCTGGTAGCCGGCGCCGGGCAGGGCTCATTGCCCTGATACCATCAGGTCGCGCACCAGCACATCCTTCACCAGCCCAATCAGCTCGGCATGCAACTCGGCGCGTGGCCGGCTGGCCTCGTCCGAGCAGATCGGATCGAACTCGCCAAACGACTTGAGCAGCTCGGCAGCACCTTCCTTGCATTCCGGCAGGAAACTGAAATGCGTCGCGCCTGCCACCGTGGCGTAGCTGCCCTTGGGCGTCAGCTGCGCCAGCCGGTCGGAAATGACCGCCAGCGGAATGGTGTCGCCCTCGCCGAGATTGATGAAGTGCATCGGGATCGCGATCTGCTTCAGGCTCGCGGCGTCATAGGCCTGGGCGAGGCCGGGATCGGCCAGCACCGCCGTCTTGATGCGGCGATCGAGGTTCGACTGCTCGAAGCGCGCCCGATCGATGCTCCTGAGGTCGAGCTTTTCCACGTCCACCTTCTCGTCATTGACGTAGCCTGTGCCGCTTGTAAACCAGGCGCAGTCCCACTTCTTGTAGCCGTCGCAATAGCTGGCATAGGCCTCGAGATTGGCGCGCGCGCCCGAAAGCTCCATGGCGGTGGCCCCGCCGAGCGAGAAGCCGACGACGCCGATCCTGTCGGCATCGATGACGCTGCTCCAGGCCGGATTCTTGGCCAACTCGTCGATGATGGTCGAAAGATCGCCTGTGCGCTGCCACAGCTTCGGCGTTTCGGCCGGGGTGGAAAAACCGCTGGTCGTGCCCGGATGGTTGGGACCGGCAACGACGAAGCCTGCCTTGGCAAGCTGGGTGGCGAGCCAGCCCATCGCCTGCACGCGGCTGCCCGATCCATGCGACAGTAGCACCAGCGGATGGCGCCCCGGCGCGACAGGCGCATCGACGCTGGCTGCCGCGCCTTGGAACACCTTGTTGTCGCCGACGACAGTCGGCTTGCCGCCGGGGCCGGCCGGATACCAGACGGTGACGGTTAGGTCGCGGCCGGGCTGGGCGACCGACAGCTCGCGCACGCCCACTTCGGAGGCGAAGCAGGCGGACACGAAGCCGATGAGGGCGGGAATGGTGGTGAGTAGCTGGAGCACGGGAACCTCGCTCTGTTTGCGAAACAAGACGAGCAAGCGATGGCGAAATCGGCCATCATGAGCGTCCTCGATCGTGATTCAGGTCGTGCTCGATCGCGATGCAGGCCATGATCGGCCTTCATTCCTCCGGTGGGTTAAGCCTTGATCTTCGTGCCCTTGTCCTTCGTCGCCGCCCTGTTGCTGGTCATCCTGCTCGTCGCAGCTTTGCGTGCCCGCGAAACCACCGGCGGCAACACGGCATTCCTCTTTCTTGTCGCTCTCTGCGCCCTGCAGTCGGTCGTCGTCGGTCTGCGCTGGGGCTATCATGTCGAGGCGGCGCGCTACATCCAGCCGATCCTGGCAAGCTGCCTGCCGCCTTTGGTGCTGTTCAGTTTCCGCACCTTGCTCCAGCGCGACGATTTCGAGGACGGCCGCCTGCGCTGGCTTCACGCCTTGCCGCCGGTGGTGATGACCGCCATCGTGCTGTTCGCGCCTGCCCTCATCGATGCGGCGCTTATCGTGCTGTTCGTCGGCTATGCGATCGCCGTGCTGAGCCTCGGACGCAGCGGCCCGGACGCCTTGGTCGAGGCGCGCCTCGACAGTGCGGTCGCCGCCCATCGCGCGCTTGTCATCGCCGCAGTGGCACTCTGCGTCTCGGCCCTGTTCGACCTCGGCGTGCTGCTCGCCTTCGAAAGGTTGCAGGGCGAAAACGCCGCCGTCATCGCCAGCAACGCCAATCTGCTTGGCCTGTTCTTCATCGGCCTGACCGCCTTCGTCGCCTCGCGGGCCCATCCCTCCGCGCCGACCCAGCCCAGTCCACCCGAGCCGTCGCCGTCCGAGCAGGACCGCGAGGTCTTCGACCAGGTCCAGCGCTTGCTGGTCGACCAGAAACTCTATCGCGACGACAATTTGACCCTGTCACGGCTGGCGCGGCGTGCGTGCGTGCCGGCGCGGCAGATCTCGGGCGCCGTCAACCGCCTCGCCGGCAAGAACGTCTCGCAATACATCAACGACATCAGGATATCGGAAGCCTGCCGCCTGCTCAGGGACACCGACATGTCGGTCACCGCGGCCATGCTCGACTCCGGCTTCCAGACCAAGTCCAATTTTAACCGTGAGTTCCGGCGCGTCACTGCACTCAGCCCGGCCTCCTGGCGCGAGCAGAACCGGGCCCAGGCCGCCGCCTGAGCGGGCCGACATCGTCACGCCGTGCGATAGACCTGCGCCACGGCGCCCCCTGGAAAGGCTCTTGAGCTCACCAGATCGAGAGGGACAGGCGCGACGAGTTCGGAAAACAGCGGCAGGCCCCGGCCCAGCCCCACCGGGGCTACCAGCAGCGCGAAGCGGTCGACCAGCCCACCGGCGACGAGGCTGCGCGCAAAGCTGACCCCGCCATGGGCGATGATCGGCTTGCCCTCCTGGGCCTTCAGCTTTGCGATTTCCGCCCTGAGGTCACCGCTCGCCACATAGGCCTCCGCCCAGCTTTCCGCGCCGGCTTGCGGCGCGGCCCGCGTGGTCGCCGCTTCGGCGTTCGCTTTCGTCGGCATCGCCGGCCCCTGCCGCGAGAACACCGCCTTGGGGATCTGGTTCATCGGTGCTGCGAACTGGTCGGTGGACGCAGGCCACCAGGCGGCCATGTCATGGAAAGTGCGGCTGCCCATGACATGCAGGCTGGCGTTCCACAGGAACTCCACGCTCCACGCCTTGGCCTCCCGGTCGGTGCCGAACATCCAGCCGTTTCGCCCGTCCATGTCGCTGACGAAGCCGTCGACCGACATCGACATCTTCAACACCAGCTCTCTCATCGCCGTCTCCTCGTTGCGGTCCTGAACCGAGGACGCATGGGAACGACAGATGCCGACAGCGCGCGGCCATTTCTTTGGCCGCGCGCTGTCGCGTTCCCGCAATTGGGCAGCTAGCGCTTCAGACCGGCAAAGAAGGCCGCGACCTCACCTGCCCAGACCTCTGGCACCTCCATCGCGGCGAAGTGGCCGCCGCTGGTGAGCTCGGTCCAGCGCACGATGGTGTTGCCTCCTTCGCCGTGGCGGCGGATGGCGACCTCGTCGCGCGCGAACACGGCAACGCCTGTCGGCACGCCCGAATTCGGCTTCGGCGACCAGGCCTCGGGATCATGCGCGTTTTCATAATAGAGCCGGATCGACGAGGCCGCGGTGCCGGTGAACCAGTAGACCAGCACATTGGTCAGGAACCGGTCCAGCTCGACGGCATCAGGGCTGTCGCCGAAGCCGGCAAACATGTCGCCCAGCCAGGCGATGAGACCGGCCGGCGAGTCGGTGATGCCATAGGCCAGCGTCTGCGGCCGGCTCGACTGCAGCGCGTTGAAGCCGAAGCGCTCAGCCATGAACTGCTGCAGCCGTTGAAGCCGGCTCTTCTCGGCGTCGCTGAACGAGGCGATCTCGCTCGGATCGATCGGGCCGAGCGGAATGAAGCCCATGGTCGCCGCATTCACATGGACGCCGATGACACGATCCGGCGCCGCGCGACCGATGGCAGGCGCGATGATCGCGCCGGCGTCGCCGCCCTGCACGCCGAAGCGCCGATAGCCGAGGCGGGACATCAGCTCGAGCATGGCGTTGGCGATGCGGCCGTCGTTCCAGCCGGCTTCGCGCGTCGGGCCGGAGAAGCCAAAGCCGGGCAGCGAAGGGATGACGAGATCGAAGCCGGCCTCGGTGAGCGGTGCAATCGTGCCGAGGAACTCGACAAACGAGCTCGGCCAGCCATGCAGCAGAAGCAGCGGCACGGCATTGGCGGCCTGTGACTTGACGTGCAGGAAATGGATTGTCTGGCCGTCGATCTCGGTGACGAACTGCGGATGGCTGTTGATCGTTGCCTCCTCAGCGCGCCAGTCGAAGCCGTTCAACAGCCGCTCGATCGCGCGGGTGACGAAATCGCTGGACATGCCGTAGCTCCAGCCCGCGCCTGAAATCTCGTTGGCGAGGCGCGTGTTGGCCAGGCGCGCCCGCAGGTCGGCCAGCTGCGCCTGGGGGATAGCGATCTTGAAGGGGGTGATGTCAGACATTGCCGCGTGTCCACTTTGAATTTGTGCATGGTCCCATTCGAAATCGGTTCCGATTTCAGGGGTCATGCACGGGGTTGAAAGTGCATCCTTTCTAGCCACCGGACGGCCTACGGGATTGAAGATTTCCGACAGTTTCAGCTGCGGGCGATCTGGCCGGGGGTGACGCCCATGATCGCCTTGACCGAGCGGATCATGTGCGGCTGATCGGCATAGCCGAGCGCAAAGGCGACGTCCGCCGCCGGCCGGCCCTGCTGCAGCAGCGCCAGCGCCTTCTGGGCGCGTTCGATCTGCGTGAAGGTCTTGTAGGTGACGCCTGTTGTCTTCAGGAAATGGCGCTGCAAGGTCCGCTCCGACATCGCCATGGGATGGCCCGAGACGATCGACGCAACGACCCTGTTGTCCTCGACGATGCTGCTGCGCACCAGTCTGCCGACAAAGCCGTCGACCGAGTTGAACGTCGGAATTTCGAGCACATCCGCCCCGAGCCGGAAGCGGTCCTTGCCGATCAGAGGCAGCACGACACCCTGGTCGCGCATCAACTCGCCCGGCATCAGCGGCATGAAGCTGCTCGGCTTGAAGGTTATGGCGAGAATCTCGTCGCCGGCGGCATAGTCATGGGTGACGGCAGTGGTGGTCAGGCCGGTGCGCAGCACGGTCGTCGCGTCCGCATTCCTGAAAATGACCACGTCCCAGCAGCCATCCGGCTGCATCTTCATGCTGCCCCCGGTGGCGAACCTGGTGTGCGTCACCTGTTCGACATGCGGCGACGACCAGCCCTCCAGTTTCGTGACCTCATGCATCTCGGTCGCCAGTCTCCCCGCAAGCCCAGTCTCGCCAGATTTGCCGGGAGACGCAATGGCACCCAGGTAGGAGGGCTGGCCGGCCCGAGCCACGCAGGCAGCTCGGCAGACGAGCGCCCGAAAACTACTTTTCAGGCCGGAGACGAAATGTCTGCGTCACCCGCTTTCGGCGACGACCCAGCAGGTGTCGATGGGCGGAAACATGCTGCTTTGGAGGCGCAAGGCGGACGTCGGAAATACGAACTTTTGAGCCATCTTCGGCGGCCGAACGCCTGACCCAACGGCTCTGTCAGAAAAGCGATGCTGGCATGTGGCGGCTTGGTTCTGGGTGCAGTTGCTGCGCACAAGCGGTGACTTGTGGCCGAACGGCCAGTCTATCAGCGAACGACGCACGAACTGCTGGATTGTGACCCGGCATCGACGTATAGTCTGGTCCTGAATTTTCCGGGAGGGACGGCTATGAATGCAGTGCCCCAATGGAGTTCTCGCAGGCGATTGGTTCGACATCTGCAGCTGCGACATCCCTTGCCCTTGCGAGTTCGCACAGCGGCCAACGGGTAATCACTGCCAAGGCGTGCTCGCTTGGCATGTGCGCGAGGGTCAATATGGCGGCGTGAAGCTAGACGGCCTGACGCTCGTCGCACTCGGCGAGTTCGAAGGCAATCTCTGGGCTGGCGAGGCAAAGGCCGTGATGGGCATGTACATCGACGAGAAGGCGAACGAGCGGCAGCGCGAAGCCCTGCAGGCGATCTTCGGCGGCCAGGCCGGCGGCTGGCCGGCGGGTTTTGCGGCCAATATCGGCGAGATGCGTGGCATCGAGTTCGTGCCGATCAGTTTTGAGGTAGCGGGCGACCTCGCCACTTGGCGGGTTGAAATTCCCGGCCGCGTCGTCGGGCGCGCAGAAGCACTTTCCGGTCCAACCACACCGCCCGGCAAGCGGGTGCAGACGATCAACCCGCCGGGCTCGGAGGTTGGCCCGGGCCAGGTTGCCACCTGGGGGCGCTCCGTAGAAGTAAGCACCAAGGGTTTCGGGCTCGACTGGACGGGCACCGCCCGCTCGAGCAAGCACATTCCGTTCGACTGGACCGGCCCCAACTAGGGCGGCGAGCCGTTGCCTGACGCGTTCCCCAGGAAATGGTGGCGTTTCACTCGGAATCTCCGTGGCGTGCCGCTGGGTCTCTTTGCATCGCTCGCTGTGCTGACAGCGGCGGCATGGGCGCTCACCCTCTACCAGGCCTTCAGCATGGACATGCCCATGGGCATCGCCGTGCGCGGCGGGATGGAGGGTATGGAAGGTATGGCCGGCATGGCTATGGCCGGAATCGCCGCCGCCGGCTGGTCAGTTACCGGCGCCGCCGCCTTTCTCGCTGTGTGGACTGTGATGATGGCAGCTATGATGCTGCCCGCCGCAGCGCCCATGATCTTTATGTTCGCGACGGCACAGGCGAGACGCGAACAGCACATGGCCATCCCGACATGGATCTTTGTCGCGGGCTACATGCTCGTGTGGGCGGCGGCAGGCCTTCTCGTGTATGTCCTGGTCCAGGTCGGCAGCGAATTTGCGGCGAGCCTCGATCCGCCTCAGCGATCGAAATGGGCGCCGCTCGCGCTCGGTGCCACGCTTGGCGTCGCCGGGCTCTACCAGTTCACGACCCTCAAGCACATTTGCCTGAGCCATTGCCGTTCGCCGCTCGCGTTCGTTGCGCAGCACTGGCGCGACGGCCGGGTTGGCGCGCTTGAGATGGGGCTGCGCCACGGCGTCTATTGCTTTGGGTGCTGCTGGGCGCTGTTTGCCGTGCTGGTTGCGGCCGGCGTCATGAGCGTCGCCTGGATGCTGCTTCTGACGCTGGTCGTCTTCATCGAGAAGCTGCTGCCGCGTGGCCGCCGCTTCGAAGGTGCTTTGGGCCTTGCGCTTGTGGGCCTCGGCATCGCTGTATCGCTCGGGGCGATTGAGATGCCTTGGATGAGCGGTTAGGGGCATCCCCCGCGGCAAGGTCGCTCGCTTCTCAATCGATAAGGTGGTCGAGCTCATGCCGAAAAGCTGATGGTCGGATATAGAGCAAGCGATGCGGCGCGAGCGTCATGTCCATTTCTAGCGCAAAACTCGCCTATGACACCGGCACTCGCGATGTCTGCTCTTGATCGCCGACGAAGTCGGTGTGGGTGTCCAAGATGGGCTCGTCGCTGCCCGGTAGCTTAGGGGGTCGGGAGCGGACTGGCGGCTTCGAGGCCAATATTGTCAGAAGCGCATATTCAGCCTCTTTGAGCGCATCGACGCGATCTGACCAGCGCGGACGTTCCGCCACCGATTTCTTGCCGGTAACGGCGTTGGGGGGCTTTCTCTGCCCGTCCATCCTTGCCCTACAAGCTTTCCTCAACACTGCTGGCTGGCTACCCCTGCCGGACCTGGACCGGTGTCAGTCCCCGGTGCTTCTTGAGCGTATAGGTAAGGTGACTTTGGCTGGCAAAGCCGCTGAGCAGGGCAACTTCCGTGGCCGTCAGCTTCCCTTCGACCAGCAGGCGTTCGGCGAAATCCAATCGCAAACCCATCAGATACTGATGTGGCTGCCTGCCGAAGGACCTGGTGAAGGCCTGAATGAAATGGCGCGGTGACAATTCACAAACCGCGGCCAGATCGGCCACAAGCAGTTTGCTGGTGAAATTCTCGGCGAGGTACTCCCTGATGCGCCGTACATTGCGTGGTGACAACGCCCCGCGGGCCGCGGTCGCCTGATGCTCGGCCTGAGAATAGTTTCTCAGAAGATGTATGCCGAACAAGGTGACGATCGAATCGACATACAGTTCGTTCGCGGCGGGTCGCTCCGTAAGCTCCGATCTAAGCAGGCTGGCCAAATGCAAGGCGTTCAAGTCAATTGTGGTGGCCATCGTCGGGCGCGGTGCGAAAGTCTTGCCGTCATATTCCCCTTCCGAAAGGGCTGCCAGCGCAGCTGGCGTGATTACCACTGAAACGCTTTCCTTTCGCGAAGGCCAGACCGTTGCGGCCTCGCTTCCGGCGGGCACGATGCCAAGGGCGCCTGCCGGCACATCGAACTCCTGCATGGTGCTGCTATCGATTGCTGCTCTCACCTTTCGCGCCGGTGCAAAAAAGACCGTCGCATAGTGGCTCTCGGCAATGAAGGAGAGCGAGGTGGCGGACCGGATAGAATGGGTAGCCCCGCCACTTAACGTTACGATCAGGCTGCGATCCTTGTCTGGAATGAAGTCGAGAGCCGTTCGTGCAATGTTCATGGAGGCGAATCGCGGTGCTGTCTGCTGCTACTCTGAGATCCTAGACTATGTTCGAAAAGGAATGATCTTCATGTCTCTGACCCTCAACCTGTTTCAGGGAGTCACTTACCTGAACCTGCCAACACGACTAATCGCTGATAGGCCGGCTTGAAACCCTTCAACGAGACGTCGGTTTTCACTGGCTGGCCGTTGTCGGCAGTCATCAGCACGCTGGCGGCCTCGGCATTCGCGAGCTTCCCGAGTAGCTCCTCGGACAAGTCGATCTCAGAGACACATCCGGCTGGCAGGCAGGTGCGGTAGGCACCGCGCAGGACTTCTTCCTCGGCGATGTTGACGCTGACGCCGTCCGACAGACGCAGGCCGAACGGCAGCACCATCGTCCCCTTGGCGCCGCCCTGATCGGCGTTGCCGATTGCAACCATGAGTACGCGCTGGCCGGTACCTTGCTGCAACAGTTCCTGGCTCATCTGGCAGGTGCGCTGGATTTGTTCTCCTTCCGCTCGATTGGCGCATTGCACGGTCCAGGCCTCGTAGGTTTCGGACAATGTGCTCGGCGCCTGCACGCCCTCGGCCGTCTGGGCCATGGCGGCGGTCGTCAACGTCGCGGCGCTCAATGCGAGCAAAAAATGCCGGGCAGCAAATCTGGAGGTCTTCATGGTGTTCTTGCACTCGTTCTGGTGAGTTTGGCATCGGTGGGCCACGCCGTTACGAGCGTGACCCATCGCGATCGAGGGTTAGTTGCCACAGCGCCCCTGACGCGTATGGCTCTATAGCTAGTGGGTGCTACCAGCTCATCCGGAAGCCGACGGTGCCACCAATGGCATTGCTGCCGCCGATGTTCTCCAGGCTCGTGTTCACATGCGCCTCGCCATAGACCGAATATTTGTCGCCGGCCCAGTTGTAGGAACCGCCGACTCCGAGGCCGCCGCGCAGGCGATCGTCTCGGCTTGCGAAAGCCATGCCGGCGACATCGATCTCTGACCTGCCCAGCAAGTCGTAATACAAATTGGCAATGCCGTAGAGTTGCGCGCGGTTGATGCGCCCATCTCCGTCTCGCCATTCGACATCATGGTTGGCAGCGATACCAAGGCGAGCGACGAGGCTGCGGCTGCTGCCAAGCGACACATCGGCCCCGAACGTATCGGTGAAGTCGTCGAACCGGACCGAGGAATAGGCCAGCTGAGCCTGCGGCGTCAGCGACCAGTTGCCGGAGAGGGCGATGCGCCGTCCCGCCTCGATGCTGAGGCCGTAGCCCACGCCGTCGTTCCCCTCGACCAGGCTGCGCCCGGCCGTCGCCGATTGCAGATCGCTGTCGTACCACGTGACTTGCGCCTGCCCGTCCAGGTAGAACCCGTTTTCGCCGTACCAGGTCAGCGTCGCCCCCAGGCCGACGCCAGTGGAGTCGATGCCACCGACACCAAAGCGCGACCAGACACTGGACGAGGCGGTGCCGTATTGTGCGTACAGGCCGCCGATGAGGCGTCCGGCCTCGGTTTCCATGAGCAGCCCGTCGATCCCGGTCTGCAGCTTCCAGGTGGTGGCGTCATAGTCGGCGCCGCTCGTCGAGACCTCCGGTTCGAACTCGGCATGGGCCGCTTCGATGCGCGCCCAGATGCCGTTGCTGTCGGCTGCGGTCTGCCCCTCGGTGGTCAGACGAGCACCATCGGTGCGGGTTCCCCATGCCCTGTTGCCGACACGCTGCTGCAACGTGCCGAGCTTGTTGAGCTGCTGGAGCAAGCCGGCATAGCTTTCATAGATCGGCACGCCCGGCTGGTAGAGCTCACCCGGCCCCGAGGGATCGAGGAGGGAGGAGCGCAGGTACCAGTCGCCGTCGACCGGATCGGCAATGCCGTTCTTGTAGAGACGATAGCCGAAGGCTCCCGCCACGACCGCCTGATCGCCCTCGAACAGATAGTCGCCTTTGAGCGTGAACGTGCCGTTGGAAACGCCGGTGATATCGATGATCTTGATGCCGTTCAGCGTCTGGGCGCCCAGCCCGTTGCGGTTGATGACATTGACCGTCGTAGATCCGGAGGTGGCCCCGTTGACGACCAGCAGGTCGGTCGGGGAAGCATCGCCTCCAAGGGTTGTCTCGATCTCGAGGAAGCCGCCCGAGCCGACATAGTCGCCGTCGATGGTCAGGGTGCCGATGCCCTCGTGGCCAGCCCCGACAACACCCGCATTGGTGACGCCACCGACATGTCCGTCGCCCTCGAGCCGGCCGCCGCTTGCGACATTCACCTTGCCGCCGAGAATGCCATTGACGGCGAGCGTGCCCCCCGCAACCTTGCTGGTGGCAAGGTAGGCGCTGCTGTCGCCCGTGAGCAGCAGCGTGCCCACCCCGCCCTTGGTTAGCACGCCGGTGCCCGAAAGCAGGCCGTTCAGCGTGAACGTCGTTCCCGCATCGGTCGCGATCGTGCCATTGCCCGCAAGCGTGACTGATCGGTCGCTGTCCAGGTCTGCGGTCGTATGCAGGATGCCGCCGTCGAAGCTGACATCGCCGGCAGCGGCGCCGAGATTGACGTCGGCCGCGATCTCGAGCGTGCCGCCATTGATGGCCGTACCGCCCGTGTAGCTGTTGTTTCCGGTAAGCACGAGCGTGCCGAGGTCGGTCTTGACCAACTGGCTCGCGCCGGAAAGCTCCGAGGCGATCGTCGCGACAATGGCGCTGCCCGCCGTCGTCCCGTCGCCGACACGGATGACCGCCTGCGGACCGACGAGGTCCAGCGTACCGCCCGTGATCAGATAGCCATTGCTCGCTATCTGCATGCCGGATGCGGTGATCTGGCCAAGGCCGTTGTCGATGGTGACAGTACCGGCCGTGCCTGCGAACACCGCATAGCCGCCGTCGTCGTACTGCGCATTGAGCGCGCCGGCACCATCGGTCCAGTTGTCGTTGCCGCTGCTGTTCTGCCAGACGCCGTCGCCGCCGCTGACTACGCCGTCGAATTTGGGTCCGGCAGCGCCGTCCCAGAAGCTGAGGTACAGGCCGCCGGTGTTGATCAGGTTGACCTGGCCGGACACTGAGGTCTGTACCACGGCCTTGCTGCCCACCGGCATAGTGCCGAGGTTCAACCCATTGTCGGTCAGCGTGCCGCCATAGTTGATGACGCGGTAGATGCCGGCGCCGAAGCCGCCGCCCGCAGATTCGGAGACATGGAGCGTGCCGTCGAGGACGAGGTCGCCGTCGACATCGATCAAGTCGTTGAGCGCGCCACCAACCGCGTCCGCCTCGCCGAATTCCATCGCCAGCGTCGAACCCGCGCCGAGCGTCATATTGCCCTTGATCGTCAGCGTGCCGACGCCGTTGCTGCCCGGCGCGATCGTGCCGCCGGCCACTATAACGTCGCCGCCGATGATGCCGGTGCCGCCGAGCGTTCCGCCTGCAACCTCGGTCGGGCCGCCGGCCGCCGTATGATCGCCGTTGACCAGAAGCGTACCGCCCTTGACGGCGGTGCCCCCTGTATAAGTGTTGTTGCCCGTGAGGACCAGCGTGCCGAGATCGGACTTGACGAGTTGGGTTGCGCCTCCAAGTACGGACGCGATGGTGGCGGTGATCCCCGCGCCTCCGGTCGTGCCGTCACCGACACGGATCACCGAAGAAGGCGCGCCGGCAAGGTTGATGCCACCGCCGTCGATGACATAGCCGTCGGTGACGAACTGCATGCCAGCGGCGTTGACGGAGCCGAGGCCGTTGTTGACGGTGACGGTGCCGGAAGCCCCCATGAACACGGCGAAGGCCGCGTCCTGGAAGGGCGCGTTGGCAGCGCCGGTATCCTCGGTCCAGTTGTCGTTGCCGGCGACGTTTTGCCAGATGCCGTTTCCGCCATCGATCGTGTCGTTGTTCTTGTTGGCCATCGCCGCACCATCCCAGTAGCGCAGCGTCAAGCCTCCGGTGTTGACCAGGTTGACCTGATGGTCGACCGATGTCTGCAGGTAGAAGTCCGGCGACGGGATCGTGCCGATAGTGAGCCCGTTGCCGGTCAGCGTACCGGCATAATTGATGACCCTGTAGACGCCGGGATCGAAGCTGCCGCCACCAGAGGTCGCGACATCGAGGGTGCCGTCCAAGACCAGGTTGCCGCCGACATCGATCAGGTCGTTGAGCGGACCGCCGGCGACATTTGCCTGGCCGAAGCTGTAATTCAGCTTCGAGCCGCTAGCGAGCGAAAGGTTGCCGTTGATCGTCAGCGTTCCCGGCGCGACGCCAGGACCACCCGGATTGATCGCAGCGCCGTTGGCAATCAGGACGTCGCCGCCGATGATGCCGATGCCGCCGAGCGTGCCGCTGGAATTGACGGTGGTGAGCCCCTGCGCCGCCGACTGGTCGCCATTGATATAGAGGCTGCCGGCATTGATCGTCGTTGCGCCAGCATAGCTGCTGGCACCGGACAGCACCGTCGCGCCGGGACCGTTGTGGTTGACGAACCCTGCTCCCGAGATCGCGGCTTCGAATTCATAGTTGCTGTCGTCATGGTTAAAGTTGATGCGATTGCCGGCCGCGGCCATCGTGACCGCCGCCGCTTCCAGCTTACCCGCATGAGCGGCCGCACTGCCTTCCGCCCCGCCGATATTCAGCACCGCATTGCCAGCGCCCATGGCAAGCGTGCCCACCTCGACCACACCACCGTCGGTGATCGTGACGCTGCCGGTTGCGGTTGCGTTGCTTGCGATGGTGAGCGCGCCAGTCGTCTCGAAGCGGGACCCTGCGCCGGTAACGATCAGGTCCGCCAAACCATTGGCAACTCCCGCGAAACTGGCCGAGCCGGCCATCACAAGGCCGCCGTTGGACACGGTGACCGAGCCGCGACGCGCATCCAATGCAGCCGTCACATCCCACTGTGATCGCGCACCCGAAACCGTGATCGTGCCCGTGCTGTCGGCGCTAACGCCGACTTTGATTCCATCGGAACCGCCAGCGACCATCTTACCGCCGTCCAGGATGCTGAGCGTGGCCGTGCCGCCGAAGCCGATCGCTTGCGTGGCCCCTCCCGTCGTGATGACCAGGGAATTTTGCCCGACAATGCTGAGCGTGCCGTCGCTGCCGGCATTGGCACCGACAACCAGGGTGCCGAAGGACGCCGACCCGCCATTTTGCACCGTCAAGGTGCCCGTTCCGCTGTTTCCAACGGAGGAAATGCCCAAGCCTGCTACGATGCGCGAACCGGGGCCGTCGACGACCGCTTCTGCGCTGACGCCCGCAACGGTGGCAACATTGAAGTTGGATGTTCCGTTGATCTGGCCGCCGGATTGCAGCACGAGCTTGCCCGCATCGACCGAGGTCGTGCCCGTATAAGTGCTGGTCCCGGTCATGGTCGTCGTGCCGGTGCCGTTCTGCGTCAGCGTACCGGTGCCGGAAACGGAACCGGCATAGAGGAGCGCATTCGAACGGTTGAAGATCAGCGCGCCGTTGTTGACGATGTTGCCAGCGATGCTGCCGGTCGTCCCGCCATTACCTATTTGCAGCGTACCCGCTGCGATCGTCGTGCCGCCGCTATGCGTGGCATTGCCGGTCAGCAGCAGCGTGCCCGTACCGCTCTTGGTAAGCGCGCCGATGCCGGTCATCGCCCCGGACAGCGTCAGTGTCGTGCCGGCATCGGTGAGCAATGTTCCCGCGCCCGCCAGTGTCACGGCTCTGCCGGTCGTGATGTTCGCAGTGGTGTTGAGCGTTCCGCCACCAAAGCTCAGGCCGCCCGCGGCGGCACCGAGATTGGCGTCGCTGGCGATCCTGACCGTGCCGCCATTGATCGCCGTGCCGCCGGTATAGGTATTGCTGCCGGTCAGCACCAGCGTGCCGGCATCGGTCTTGACCAGTTGAGTGTTGCCGGCGAGCACGGAGTCGATGGTGGCCGTCATGCCGGCACCCGCCCCCGTGCCGTCACCGACCCGGATGGTCGATTGCGGGCCGACGAGTTGGAGAACGCCGCCCTGGATACGGTAGCCGTTCGTCGCAAACTGCATGCCCTCGGCCGTCACTTGGCCAAGGCCGTTGTCGACAGTGACGGGTCCCGCCGCGCCAGCGAAAATGGCGTAGGTGCCGTCGCTGTAGGCGGCGTTGAGCACGCCGCTTGAATCCGTCCAGTTGTCGTTGCCGGTGCCGTTCTGCCAGGTGCCATTGCCGCCATTGACGGCACCGTTGAACTTCGGGCCGGCGTCGCCGTCCCAGAAGCTGAAACTGTTCCCGCCGGCCAGAAGATTGACCTGTCCCGCCACCGAGGTCTGGATCACGCCGGTGCCGCTTGGCAGGGCGCCGATGTCGAGGCCGTGGTCGGTCAGGGTGCCGGTGTAGCTGATGATGCGGTAGATGCCGGGGCCAAAGGTGCCGCCCACCGTTGCGGAGACATTCAGCGTGCCGTCTAGCGTCAAGTTGCCCTTGACGTCGATCAGATCATTGAGCGCCCCACCGACCGTGCTGGCCTGCCCGAACTGCATGGCAAGCGTTGACGCCGCATCGAGCGAAAGGTTGCCGTTGATGGTGAGCGTGCCGGCGCCGTTGCTGCCCGGCGCGAGCGTGCCGCCGGCGACGACCACGTTGCCGCCGACGATGCCGGTTCCGCCCAGCGTCGCGCTGGCGCGGACTGTCGTGACGCCATTTGCGGCAGACTGGTTGCCATTGACCAGCAAGGTGCCGGAATTGACGTTCGTCGCCCCGGTATAGCTGTTGTTGCCGGTCAGGATGGTCGTCCCCGAACCGATCTGGCTGATGCCGCCGGCACCCGAGATCAGACCGCCGTAGCTGTAGCTATCGGAGCGGTTGAAGGCGAGCGCACCGCCGGCAACAATGACGTCGCTGACAACCGAGCCCTTTGTGCCGCCGTTGCCCAGCACCAGCGTGCCGGCGTTGACGACGGTGTTGCCGGTAAAGGTGTTGTTGCCGGTCAGCACCCAGGTGCCGCTATCGTTCTTGGCGAGAATGGTCTTGCCCGTGCCGGCATCGCCGATCGAGCCGGCGAGCGTGTTGTTGCCGGTATTCGTGCCGCCCAGCGCAATGGTGCGGTTCTGGTTGGCGCCTGCAAGTGTCACCGGTCCGGTGTCAGTGAAGACGATTGCACCCGTGCCGGAGGATTCGATGAAGGTTACACCCGCCGAAAGCGTGAACAGGCGATTGGTGGTATCGCCCGCTCCGGTGTAGCGCAGCGTCGAGCCGTTGCCGATGATCAGGTTCGATGCGGCTGCCGAAGATGCACCAAGGCTGCTCGCCAGCCCGCCATTGGCAAGCTTGTCGACGCCGAGCACGCCGCCGCTGATAGTGGTGACGCCCGTATAGGTGCTGGCCGGATTGGTGAGGATCCAGGTGCCGGTGCCGGTCTTGGCGAGCGATGTCACACCGGTGCCGTTGTTGGTCAGCCGCGTGGCCAGCTTGTTGTCACCGGTGTTGGTGCCCGTCAGCGTCAAGGTCTGCGCGGTGTTGGCCGCGGCGAATGTGGCCGGCGCATTGCTGGTGAAATTGATCGCGCCGGTGCCCGAGGCGTCGAGCGCGTTCCCGCCGCTGGCGCCCAGCGTAAAGCGGCGATCCGTGCTGCCGCCGGTGCCGATATAGCGCAACGTGCCGCCGTTGATCACCAGATTGCTTGCCGCCGCGCTCGAAATGCCGATCGAGCTGGCTGTGCCGCCATCGGTCAGGCAGGCAACCGCCAGAACACCGCCATTGATGGTCGTGCTTCCAGTGTAGCTGCTGCTGCAGCCGGTCAGCCTCTGGGTTGCGGCGCCGTTCTTGATCAGGCTGCCGGTGCCGTTGATGGCACCCGCAAAGTAGGAGGTCGCGGAATTGTTGCCGGTTGCAATCGTCAGGTCGGCGCCGCCGAGTGTGATGTTGCCGCCTAGCGCGCCGCCCTGTTGCAGATCGGTCACGCTTGTGTCGAAGCCGTTGAGGTCGAGTTCCGCGCCGGCGACATTGGCGAGGATCATCGCCGCGGGAGCACCGAAGGCGCTGCTCGAATTGGCACGCAGAATGCCGCCATTGATCTGTGTTGCACCAGTATAGGTGTTGGCTCCCGACAACACCAACGTGCCTGCGCCGTCCTTGCGCAGGGTCCCTGCGCCGACGACCTGACCGGTGAATGTGAGGGTCGTTGCGGCGTTCATGACACCGATGGCGCCGACTCCGCCCTGGAGAGTGAAGCCACGGTTGGTGGTAACGGTGCCACCGGAATAGCCAAGCGTGCCGTTGTTGAAGACCAGATTGGCCGAGGCGTTGCTGGAAGCGCCGATACCGCTGGCCACGCCGCCATTGGCGATGCAATCGACGGCGAGTGCGCTGCCGCCGGAGATCGTCGTCTTGCCGGTATAGTCGTTGCTGCAGCCGCTCAGGGTCTGGGTCCAATCGCCGGTACGGGTAAAGCCCCCGGTACCGGTGATCTTGCCAGTGAAACCGTGAGCGGAACCGCCGCTCGACGTCAGCGTGTTGTTGCCGAGGTTGACCGTACCGCCGCCGAGCAGCCCGGCAACGGTTACGTTGTAGCCGCCAAGCTCCAGTTTGGCACCATTGTTGACGGTCATGAAGCCGGACGGGCTGCCGAAGGCCTGGGCCGAACCGGCCTGCAGGGTGCCCGTGTTTACGACAGTGTCGCCCGCATAGGTGTTGGCGCCGGTGAGCACCAGCGTTCCGGCACCCTCCTTGCGCAAGCCGCCCGACCCTATCACCGTTCCGCTCAAGGTGAGTGTCGAACCGGCTTCATTGACGCCGATGCCGCCACTGCCCGTCCCAAGGGTGAGGCCGCGATTGCTGATGGTGGTCGCGCCGAGATAGTTCAGCGTGCCCCCTGCCAGAACAAGATTGGCTGCGTCGCTGCTCGACATGCCTATGCTGCTGACCAAGCCGCCATCCGTGAGAGTCGTCACCGCCAGCACGCCGCCATTTACGGTGGTAACGCCGACATAGTCGTTGGCGCCATTTGCCAGCGTCAGCGTGCCGCTGCCCGTCTTGGTGAACCCGGAATCGTCCGGGCTGGTGACAAGACCGCTGAAGACGACGTTCGCCGCGCCGTTGACGATGTCGATCGTGCGCGATGGACCGCCATTGACGAGCGTGAATCCCCGGTCGGTGGAGCCGTTGGCTCCGGTATAGCGCAGCGTGCCGCTTTCAAGGACAAGGTTGGAGGAAGCCGCGCTCGATTTGCCCAGGCTGCTCGCCTGCCCACCATTGGCAACGGTATTGATCGCCAGGATGCCGCCGCTCAGCGTCGTGGCGCCGGTATAGGTGTTGGCGCCGGTCAGTGTCGCGAGCCCGTTTCCGCCCTTGGTGAAGCCGATGGCGCCGCCATTGTCAGTGATCGTGGAGGCGATGGTGAAGTTGCCGGCGCTGTTCTGCTGAAGGCCGAGAACGCCGCCGCCGAGGCTGCCCGTCAACGCACCGCCGGCGATGAGCTGGTTGTTGTTAAGGACACTCGGGGCGACGATGATCGTGCCGTCGGTGCCGAGCGTCTGGCCGCTGGCGATCGTCACCGTCGTGGCGACCGGCTGGGTGTATCGCAGGCCGCCGAGTTGCCTGCTGGCGCCGACAGTGCCGTAGAAGCCGGTCGTATCCGAGATGATATTGCCGTTCTGCCAGTTCGCCGCATTATCCTCGTGAACGTAGTCCGTCTCTTCGAAGGCGGTGATGACCCCACCGTCGACCTTGGCATAGTCGGAATTGTTCACCGTCGCCCAGCCGCCCAATGCCAGGCTGCTGGTCGTGAAGATGGCGCCTGACGGTATCGCAAAGTCGACCAGGCCGCCGGTGCGATTGACTGCGCCGAGGTTCACAGTGACGCTGCCGCCGGCCCCGGTGGTCGCCACGATCCGGTTGCTGCCCGCAGAAATGTTCAGGCCGTCGAAGGTCTGGCTGTTGGCGGCGCCAGCGCCACCCACGATCCGCACCGAACTGCCGGCCAGGTTCAAGGTCGAAGTGGCCGAAATGATGTTGCTAGCGGGTGCGCCCGACTGGGAGAAGTCGAGCGTCAGGCCGCCGCCATTGAGCGTCGTGTCGCCGCTATAGGTGTTCGCGCCGCTGAGGGTCAGGACACCCGAGCCCGTCTTTGTCAGCCCGCCGCTGCCTGAAATGCTGCCGGCGAAGGCAGTGCTGGTTGCGCTGCCCAGGGACAGCGTCGCGCTGCCAAGTTCGACGACGCCGCCAGTGCCGGCAAGGGTCGATGCCGCAAGATCGAAGCTGTTGAGGTCGAGCGTACCGCCATTGACCGTGATGCCGGTGGTCGTGCCGAACGCCGCAGCGCTGCCGGCACGCAGCGTGCCACCATCCACGGCGATAGCACCGGTGCGCGTGTTGGCGCCCGTCAGCAGCCAGGTGCCCGATCCTCTGCTTCCCAGCGTGCCATTTCCGGAAATGACACCGGACAACGTATTCACGCCCGTATAGCTGCCCCCCAGCCTGAGGCCGCCGTTCGCTCCTCCGGCAAGTTCCACCGCACCGCTGAGCGCAAGCGCCCCGGTACCGTCATTCGATATCGTGCCGCCCATGCCGCCTGTGACCACGCCAGGGCCGATCGTCCAGGCCCGGTTGCTGCTCGAACCTGATCCGGTATAGCTCAGGACGCTGTCCGAATAGATTTCGATGCCGCCCGCCGTACCCGTGCCGAACGAACTGACGACGCCAGTGTCGGCCAGTGAACCCGCGCGCACCGTGACGGCACCGCCGGAGCCGATACCCGTTGCTCCAACATAGGTATTGGCATTGCCCAAGGTGATGGTGCGTTCAACGCCACCACCGCGGAAAACGAAGTTGCGATTGGCGGGGCTGCTAATCACCCCCAGCAGCTCCAAATCCGCTTTTGAGGCCATGAAAGACATACCGGTGCCCGTAGCACCAATAGCCGCAATGTTGCCGGTCAGCGTCAGCGTGCCGGTGCCGTTGTTGACGAAGACAGACCCCGAGGTGCCGCCACTGGTTGCAAACTCCCAGTTGCGGTTCGAACTGTTGCCGCTGCCAATATAATATAGCCAATCCTGATACTGATTGGTGGCCGTGAAGCGGATCGTCCCGCCCGCGCCCAGCGAACTGGCCTCGCCGACGTTGCCAACCGACGTGAAGTAGGCAGCCCCATTCACCGAAAAGCTGGCTTGGCCGGTGAAGTCGTTCGCGTCGTTGTTCAGCACTACGTCCTGGACGATACGCAGCCCCCCCGCACCGGTAAACAGGGCCGAGCCGACGCCTGCGCCGCCGATGCTGGTCACGCCACCCGTCAATTCAACGACACGGTTCGATGCCAGATCACCTGACGCCAGAAGCGCCGCGCCGCCCGATGTCACCACACGGTTCGACGCCGCCCCGAGCGCCGCGTCGCTGCCGACGCTCAGCGAGCCGGCAGCGAGAATGACATTGCCGGTGAACGTGTTCGCTCCATTGAGCGCGAGCGTGCCGGCTCCGTTCTTTGTAAATCCAGCCGTTCCAGCAATGATGGAACTTATCGTCGCCGTAACGCTGGTATTTGTCGTAATGGTCGGTGTGACGCCGCCAAGGGTCAGCGTGCTGCCGTTGAGCACATAGCCATTGGTTTCGAACGTCACCCCACCGACCGTGATCGTCGAGCCCAGCGTCACCGTGCCGGCGGTGCCACCGAAGATCGCGGTGTCGAGCGTGCCGTTGTTCCACATCGAATAGGGGCCGGAGACGCCGTCGCCGCTCGGGCTCCAGAACGAAGATGTCGCGTTCCAGGTTCCCGTACCGCCGCGTCCGACCGAAGTGCCGTTGGGGTCCCAGTAGCGGTCGACCGCTGCTGTCGCCGTGCCGACCGCCAAGACCGATGCAATCGAGAGAGGGAGCGCGCGGGCCGAGATCAAGCTCACTATTTCCGCGACATTTGGTGCAAAGCTTGCGGCCTGTCCCTTCCACTTGGTCATGCGCCCGCCACGCATCACGCGCTGCCATGCAGACGCGCCTTGCGATGTCGCCGACGATACGTTCGACTGCCGTGTTGTCGTTGGAGCGTGGGCCGTCGAGACGTCGTGCATGTACCCCAAATCCCTTCTCAAAATCCGTCCCAAGCGGCGACCGTCCTGGCCGCGATATCCCTGCGTGGCGGATGAGCGCTCGCTGCCGATGTCGGATTGCCAAGCCAGGCGAGCGCAAATCCCGACAGGGAATCGCAGCGCCGACCGACCAGAAAAAGCCCACCCAAATCAACGATAGAGATGCGCTCTGCAGAGGCGATCCGCCTCCGCGCTGCTCACTGCGTCCGAGACACAGCAGCGAACCACTCAGTCAGTTGTTCACAAGTGACATAGACCAGCGTTGAACGCTGCGACCTGACCGCACCGAGCATGAATACCCCCTCGCAATAACAACCATCCGGGGAGGGATGCAGGGTGCCCAGAGTATCTCGTTGGAATTCCGCAGCTTCCAACGGCGCATCGATACCCAGACGCATACCACCCGGTTGATTCATAAATGGGGATAAGCTCACATTCTGGGGCGCACGTCTTTCAAGATAGTCTGATTAATTTCAGAAAACTCCTCCATTCGCACGCCGCGTGCACAGTTGCTCGCCGTCGTGCTTAGCCTTTGGTTGGCGATGCATGGCGGCACGGGGGGAAGTTGCGAAAGAGTTCTTGACCAAATCTCACTTCGACGAGCAAAGTCCTCACGGAAGCGACCCCGCGAATACTCTGAGAGTCTGCTCTGAGCTACGTCGTGAATGTCGGGGGTTGGCGCTACCGCGATGTCCGGACGTGATCGCCAAGAATGTCTGCTTTCAAGCAATAGCAGCGGTCGCCTCAACGACCGATATGGGGCCGATACCGGACCGTCCGGTTATGGGATGAACTAGCTAAAAGCGGTCATTCTGGCTATTGCGTTTTTCTACTTACGTCGCGCTTGGCTCGGACCGGAGCTGCCCAGCATTGTGGCTTCACACTCGGCCAAGGCGTATGTGGCTGGACATCGGCAATCTGACCAGCTTGATCGCGCTCGATGTGCCAGCTGCCCGCTGCTCATGCTAGCTTCAACGCATCTTCCACATCGACACCAAGATATCGCACCGTGTTCTCGACCTTGGTATGGCCGAGCAGGATCTGAACCGCACGAAGATTGCCCGTCGCCGTGGCGGCACGGTTCGGCCCGTGAAGAGAAGCTTCCCCTAAAATGTTACAAAAATAACTCTTGTATAAAATGGATATCTGAATACCATTATTTCCAAGTCATCCGCCGAAGAGACGACGAGAAGGAACGGATAGAGAAAACGGATGCACAACGGCAAAAATAACTGCCAAGATAGTAATTATCTCCGACTATTTGTTATAAATTGTATCGCGACTTTATTGACTTATTCAGATATTATCACGTCAAAATTCTTCAAAATATGAAAATTGCGCAAAATAATACATTACGGACGTCATAGAAGCGAATACTTGCCAAGGAGGAGGCTGAAAATGAATAGAATGAGCAGCATCATTGCTGTAGCTCTGTTGGGCTGCACTACTGTCGTTTCGGTTGACAGTGCCCCCGCAGCGGCCAAAGAACGTGCCCGCGACCTCGGAATCCCGTTCGTGGGCACACCCGGACCGAACAACGCTATTACCGACGTCGCCGGTGTCACAGTTGGCTATTCGACCATCATTGAGGGTAGTGGCAAGATCGAAGTTGGCAAAGGCCCAGTGCGAACCGGTGTGACGGCTATACTTCCGCGAGGTAAGAAATTCGGACCGAGTTTTGCGGGCTGGTATACGCTGAACGGCAATGGCGAGATGACCGGCACGACCTGGATCGACGAGAGTGGTTTCCTGGAAGGGCCCGTCATGATCACCAATACGCACAGTGTTGGTGTTGTACGTGACGCGGTTATCTCGTGGGAGGCGGAGAACGATCTAGTCGGCCCTCACTTCCGAGATCTCTATTGGCGCCTGCCGGTTGTGGCCGAAACATGGGACGGAATCTTAAATGATATCAATGGCATGCATGTGAAGGAAGAGCATGTCTATGCTGCACTCGATGGTGCTAAGAGCGGCCCGATCGAGGAAGGTAATGTCGGTGGCGGTACAGGCATGAATCTGTTCAATTTCAAAGGCGGCACCGGCACTGCCTCCCGCAAGCTTACCGCCGAAGAGGGTGGCTATACGGTGGGCGTACTCGTTCAAGGTAATTTTGGATCCCGGGCCGACCTTACTATCGCCGGAGCTCCGGTAGGTAAGGAGATCGCCGATTTGCTGCCTGACGTCTCATGGAAACGTGGTGAGGGCGGCTCGATCATCGTCGTCGTGGCTACAGACGCCCCCTTGTTGCCACATCAACTCAAACGTATAGCGCGCCGAATTCCGCTCGGCCTCGCCAAGACGGGTGGTTATGGCGGCAATGGCAGCGGCGACATCTTCATCGCCTTCTCGACGGCAAACCCAGAGGCCTTCAACCAGGAGACCAACACCAAAGTGGAGATGGTCTCCAATGACAAGATTGGGCCGCTCTTTCACGCAACCGTTGATGGTACCGAGGAAGCAATCATCAATGCCATGGTCGCTGCGGAAACCATGAAGGGGCGTGATGACAATGTCTCCTTCGCCATTCCGCACGATCGTCTGAAGGAAGTTCTCAAGAAATACAACCGACTCAGTCAATGACGCCATTCGTCTCGCCGGGGTGCGCTCGGCGAGACAGTCTCCGCACCATACTGTCAAGGGGCTTGGCGCGCGCGTAGAGGGCTGACGGGCTGGCCGGCGACAACGCCTTCACGACCATGAGGAGGCAGCTGCTCGCGCGATGTCTTCCCAGACGCGGACATATCCGAGCGCGGCAAGGGCTGCGTCGTAGAATGCAGCCGAGCGCTCGATATCAGAGACACCTAACGAGATATGGTGAAGCATGCGCGCGGAACGCCAATGCAGGCCCGACGCCCTCGGCTAGCGGCCTGCCAGCCCCTTGAGCTTGTACAGCGCGTCCAGCGCCTCGCGCGGCGTCATCTCGTCGGGGCTCAGCCCTTCCAGCGCCTTGCTCAGCGCGTCGTTGGCGACGGGCTTGGCCGCCTCGCGCTTCACTGCGACCGAAAACAGCGGCAGGTCATCGACAAGCCGGTTGGCTTTGCCAGAGGTTTCACCTTCCTCGAGCTGGTGCAGCACTTCCCTGGCGCGCGCCACCACTGCGTCGGGCAGACCGGCGAGGCGGGCGACCTGCACGCCGTAGGAGCGGTCGGCGGCACCCTTGCCGACCTCGTGCAGGAACACCACTTCGCCCTCCCATTCCTTGACCCGCATCGTCACATTGTGCAGGCGCTCGAGCTTGCCCGAAAGTGCGGTCAGCTCGTGGAAATGGGTAGCGAAGACGGCGCGGCAGCGGTTCTTCTCGTGCAGATATTCGACCGCCGCCCAGGCGATCGACAGGCCGTCGAAGGTCGCGGTGCCACGACCGATCTCGTCGAGGATGACGAGCGAGCGCTCGCTCGCCTGGTTGAGGATGGCGGCGGTTTCGACCATCTCGACCATGAAGGTCGAGCGTCCGCGCGCCAGGTCGTCGGAGGCGCCGACGCGGGAGAACAGCCGGTCGACGACACCGACATGGGCACGTTCCGCCGGCACGAACGAGCCCATCTGGGGCGAGAATGGCAATCAGCGCGTTCTGGCGCAGGAAGGTCGACTTGCCGCCCATGTTCGGGCCGGTCAGAAGCCAGATCGCGCCGTTGCGGCCATTCTGCGCCGGCGACAGGTCGCAGTCATTGGCAACGAAGGGGGCTGCCGCGGCGCGCCTGAGCGACTGCTCGACGACAGGATGGCGGCCGCCCGCGACGTCGAAGGCCAGGCTCTGGTCGACCTGCGGCCGGCACCAGGCTTCGCCCGCCGCAAGCGCGGCAAGGCCTGTGGAGACGTCGAGCACCGACAGCGCGTTGGCACCCGCACGGATCGCATCGGCATGAGTGACAGCCTCCTCGACGAGTGCGTCGAAGGCGGCGAGCTCGATGGTCAGCGCCCGGTCGGCGGCGTTGGCGATCTTGGTCTCCAGCCCGGCCAGCTCGGTGGTGGTGAAGCGCATCGCGCTCGCCATGGTCTGGCGATGGATGAAGCGTGCCTTGGCCTCGTCGGTGCCGTTGAGTGCTGCCTGGTTGTTGGCCGTCACCTCGATGTAGTAGCCGAGCACGTTGTTGTGGCGGATCTTGAGCGAGCGGATGCCCGTCTCTTCGATCAGGTCGCGCTCCATGCCGGCGATCACCCGCCGCGACTGGTCGCGCAGCGCCCGCATCTCGTCGAGCTCGGCGTGGTAGCTGGCGCGGACAAAACCGCCGTCGCGCTTGAGCAGCGGCAGCTCGTCGCCAAGGGCGGCGTCGAGATGTCCGGCAAACGCCGCGGGCAGGGCTGATATCGCCTCGAGCGCTGTGCCGAGCTCATGCGGCACCGCCATGTTGACAAACAGGCCGGCGATTGTCTGCGCCGCCGAAAAACCCGAGCGCAGTGCCCCGAGATCGCGCGGGCCGCCGCGGTTGAGCGCAAGCCTCGACAGCGCGCGCGGCATGTCGGCAACGCCCTTGAGGCTGAGCCGCAGCGCCTCGGCCAGCCTTGTCTCGCCGATGAAGAACGACACCGCGTCGAGCCTGGCGCCGATGGCCCCCGGATCGGTCAGCGGCGACATCAGCCGGTCGGCGAGCAGGCGCGCACCACCGCCGGTTACCGTGCGGTCGATGGCGCGGAATAGCGAGCCGTCGCGGCCGCCCGAAAGCGTGCGCAAAAGTTCGAGATTGGCGCGCGTCGCCGGATCGATGAACAGGGTCGAGCCTTCCTGCTCGCGCTCGGGGTGCGACAGCGGCGGCCGCTCGGCCTTCTGGGTCTTTTCGACATAGGCGATGACGCCCGAGATCGCCGACAACTCGGCACGTGAAAACGCGCCGAAACTATCAGGCGTCGCCACCTCGTAGAAACGCGCGATGCGTCCCGGCGCCGAGGTCGAGTCGAACAGGGAAGGCGGCTGCGGGTTGGCGATCCGCCCGACCAGGTCGAACGTCGGCCTCAACTCCTCGTCATGGAACGCCGGCTCGGCGACGATCAACTCGCGCGGGTCGATGCGGAAGATGTCGGCGGCGAGCCTCTCCGGCGTCGTCTCCGCAACGCGAAACACCCCCGTCGAGATCTCGATCCAGGCGAGCGCGAGGCTCGCTTCGCCCGCACCCTTGACCCGCCCCAGCGCCATCAGGAAATTCGATTCCTGCGGCGCCAAAAGCTTGTCTTCGGTGATCGTGCCAGGTGTGACCAGCCGCACCACGTCGCGCTTCACCACCGACTTCGAACCGCGCTTCTTGGCCTCCGCTGGATCCTCGATCTGCTCGCACACCGCAACGCGGAAACCCTGGCCGATCAGCTTCTGCAGATAGTCGTCGGCGGCATGGATCGGCACCCCGCACATCGGGATGTCCTGGCCCTGGTGCTTGCCGCGCTTGGTCAGCACGATGCCGAGCGCGCGCGACGCCTTCTCTGCGTCGTCAAAGAACAGCTCGTAGAAATCGCCCATGCGGTAAAACAGCAGCGAGTCCGGGTTCGCCGCCTTGATCTCGATATACTGCTCCATCATCGGCGTCGGCGCGGCATGCACCTGGGCCTCGGCTCGGGTTTCCGTCCCGGCTTCCGCAAAGTCAGCGTCAGCAGATATGATCGGTCGATCGTTCACGCCTGAACCTTCAGAAAAAGGAAATTCCCCACCCTGCTTGGCGGTTTACAGCGCCGATGTGTAGCCTTAATCCAAAACGCTCCACAAAAAGAAATTTAAGGGACAGGAACGCTTCTCGCCATGGCAACTACCAGGAAACCCGACAATTCCGGTCCCTCCGTTTCATCAGAGGAGGCGCTCGAGTTCCACGCCATGGGCCGGCCCGGCAAGCTGGAGGTCGTGCCGACCAAGCCGATGGCGACCCAGCGCGACCTGTCGCTTGCCTATTCGCCCGGCGTCGCTGTTCCGGTGAAGGCCATCGCCGAGGATCCCTCGCGCGCCTACGACTACACGACCCGGGGCAACATGGTCGCCGTCATCTCCAACGGCACGGCGATCCTGGGCTTGGGCAATCTCGGCGCGCTTGCCTCCAAGCCGGTCATGGAAGGCAAGGCGGTGCTGTTCAAGCGCTTTGCCGACGTCGATTCCATCGACCTCGAGGTCGACACCGAAGACGCCGAGGAATTCATCAACTGCGTGCGTTTCCTGGGGCCGTCCTTCGGCGGCATCAACCTCGAAGACATCAAGGCGCCCGAGTGCTTCATCATCGAGCAGCGCCTGCGCGAGCTGATGGACATCCCCGTCTTCCACGACGACCAGCACGGCACCGCGATCATCGCCGCTGCCGGCCTGATCAACGCGCTTGCGATCACCGGCCGCGACATGAAGACGTCGAAGCTCGTCTGCAATGGTGCCGGTTCCGCCGGCATCGCCTGCATCGAGCTGATCAAGTCGATGGGCTTCACGCCTGACAACGTCATTTTGTGCGACACCAAGGGCGTGGTCTACCAGGGCCGCACCGAAGGCATGAACCAGTGGAAGTCGGCGCACGCGGTCAAGACCGAGGCGCGTTCGCTGGCCGATGCCATGGACGGCGCCGACATCGTCTTCGGCCTCTCGGCCAAGGGCGCGCTGACGCCCGCCATGATCCAGTCCATGGCCAAGAACCCAATCATCTTCGCCATGGCCAATCCCGATCCGGAGATCACGCCCGAAGAAGTCGCCGAGATCCGCACCGACGCCATCATGGCGACCGGCCGTTCGGACTATCCGAACCAGGTCAACAACGTGCTCGGCTTCCCCTATATTTTCCGCGGCGCGCTCGATGTCCGCGCCACCACCATCAACGACGCCATGAAGGTCGCCGCCGCCAACGCGCTGGCCGAACTCGCCCGCCAGGACGTGCCCGACGACGTCGCCGCCGCCTATCAGGGCAACCGGCCGAAATTCGGTCCCAACTACATCATCCCGGTGCCGTTCGACCCGCGCCTGATCTCGGCGATCCCGATCGCTGTCGCCAAGGCGGCGATGGAATCGGGCGTCGCCGGCCGGCCGATCCTCGATCTCGACAAATACGCCAACGAACTCTCCGCCCGCCGCGACCCGATCGCCTCGACCTTGCAGCGCATCTACGACCGCGTCCGCCGCCAGCCCAAGCGCATTGTCTTCGCCGAGGGCGAGGAGGAGCAGGTGATGCGGGCCGCCGTGTCCTACGTCAACCAGAAGCTCGGCACCGCTATCCTTTTGGGCCGTGACGACATCATCAAGGAAAACGCCAGGCAGGCCGGCATCGATCTCAACAAGCCGGGTCTCGAGATCATCAATGCCCGCCTGTCACGCCGCAACGGCATCTATGCCGACTTCCTCTACGAGCGCATGCAGCGCAAGGGCTACCTCTTGCGCGACTGCCAGCGCCTGATCAACAACGACCGCAACCACTTCGCTGCTTGCATGGTGGCGCTCGGCGATGCCGACGGCGTGGTCACAGGCGTCACCCGCAACTACTCGACCGTGCTCGAAGACGTCCGCCGCGTCATCGACGCCAAGCCCGGCCACCGCGTCATTGGCGTGTCGATCGTTCTGGCGCGGGGCCGCACCGTGATTGTCGCCGACACCGCCGTCCACGACATGCCCAATGCCGAGCAGATCGCCGACATCGCCGAGGAGGCCGCCCATTTCGCGCGCAGGATGGGTTATGAACCGCGCGTCGCCATGCTCGCCTACTCGACCTTCGGCCATCCGGCCGGCGAGCGTTCCGAGCGTGTCCAGGAAGCGGTCAAGATCCTCGACAAGCGCCGCGTCGATTTCGAATATGACGGCGAAATGGCCGCCGACGTCGCCCTCAACCACCGCCTGATGCAGCAGCAATATCCCTTCTGCCGCCTGTCGGGTGCTGCCAACGTTCTGGTCATGCCGGCGTTCCACTCGGCTGCCATCTCGACCAAGATGCTGCAGGAACTCGGCGGCTCCACCGTCATCGGCCCGCTGCTCGTCGGCCTCAACAAGCCGGTGCAGATCGTCTCGCTGAATGCCAAGGACTCCGACATCGTCAACATGGCGGCGATCGCGGCGTATAACGCGGGGACTTGAGAAGCGGTCGGCCCTGAGCGGTAGCGAAGGGCCGATCAATCGACAACGATTTGTCGATTGAAGCGACTCAAGGTCCGCAGCCATAGCCAAGGGCATGGCACTGCCGCCTGCCTTGCGCGGCTAGCCGATTGGGCGAGACGCCAAAGCTGCCAATCTCCCTCCTTGTGGGGGAGATGCCCGGCAGGGCAGAGGGGGGCGAAGGATCGCGGCGTCTCCGCATCCACTCTGCCGGCAACATGCATGTCATAGCGGCGCAGCCTTGATCTCGACCGAGATGTCGCAGGAATGCGGCGGTGCCACCGTCATCGGCTGTTCGCCGGACTCTATGCGGCATGCCAAGATCCTCCCGAAAAAAGGTCTCCAGCATGTCGGTAATCGCAGCGCAAAACGTGGGGACTTGAGGTAGCCCTGTCGATCTGCAAGTGTGCACCAAGAAGGTAGTGCCTAGGCAGGGGAATGATGGCTCAACTAGCAAAAGCTGCGCAAAAACAACTTGCGGATCTACTTTTTCCTGTTCGAGCCGCTCGTGGTGAAGAGGAAGATGGGATACTAAACGTCCCGTTACACGAGAGGCGTCTCCAGACAGAAACATATGATTTTACTATATTGACAATTGCGAATCTCCTCCGAGAGGAAAAAATTGTCGTACCTGAATTTCAAAGAAAGTATGTATGGAATAGAAATCAAGCGTCTCGCCTGATAGAATCTATTATTATTCAGTGCCCTATACCTGTCATATATCTAGATCAGGAGGACGACGGTACTCTAAAAGTTATTGACGGAAATCAAAGATTGATGAGTATTCGTCTATTCTTTGAGAATGGTTTTAGATTGAAGGGGCTTCGCGCGTTTCCTGACCTAAATGGTTTCCTCTTTAGGGAATTGGATCCGCGATTCCGTACCCATATCGAAAATAGAACTATTCGATGCATAACCATCCTGAAAGAGACGCACCCTCAGATCAAGTTTGATGTTTTCGAGCGCTTGAACACCGGTGCGGTGCAACTTAACCCGCAGGAGCTTAGGCATGGGCTCTATCATGGCTCTTTGATGGAGAAGTTGGATGAGCTTGGTGAGTATGAGCCGTGGCAAGAGCTGAGTGGCATCAAGGATGACAAGCGTATGCGCGGAGCTGAGTTGATACTCAGGTTCCTGGCGCTTCGTTTCAAGCTCGACGAGTACGAAAAACCACTTGCGACATTTTTGAACAAGTTCGCTCAAGGTAATAGAGACGTCGGAAAAGACGACGAATTTGAGAACGCCTTTAAAAAGTCGGTAGATGGGATGAAAGCGCTTCTTGGATCGAAGGCATTCAGGCTACTAGATGCAGACGGTAAGCCAGATAACAATTTCAATTCTGCTGTGTTCGATGCGCAGATGGTAGGATTTGCATTGTCTGGCAGATCACCAAAAAACATCAGCAAAGAGTTAGGGGCGGAGTTCTTGCCTAGGTATGTCGCCCTCCAAACAGATAGGGAGTATGTGCGTGCAGTGTCAGCTTCGACTAGTGATAGGCCGCTAGTTCATACTAGAATAGAATTGTTCCGATCCTTGGTTCAAGAGATAGTTCCAGTCTGAGCATGCCTTACGTTCGATCGAGTGCGCGGGCAACTGCATCGACGCGAATGCGTCAGCTAAAGTATTCGTTCACCTATGCGAAGGTTAGGACCAAGAAGCTTCCGACTTTTGTTCGCGACTCAATATTCCAGAACTGTGTATTTCAGCTTTCGGCGCTACTGGAGGATTACCTTTGGGAGCTAACAACGCGATGGTTTACAAATCTTCTTGCTTCAGGAGCCAGCAACTCTGCAATTCCAATCTCTACGAGGGCATTATTTGCCGCAAAAATGCAAGAAGAATCATTCAAAAGATTTATGGCCTCTGGCGACGAAGTTGACTTGGCGTCGCGAACGGAGCAGCAGGCAGAAATATTTGGAATATTCGTGGAAGATAGAGCAATACCTCGTATCGATTTTCAAAATAGACTTGTGAAAGATAAAAAATTCCGTCGGTTCGCAACATAGATGCAATTTTCAAAAGGTTGGGTTTGCCGAGGGTATTCGTTAACCTATCTAGAAGGACAAGATCTGACGTTGAGCTGGGGATTCGAGCTTTTATGGACGTAAGAAATGCGCTCGCCCATGAAAGTCCACCAAGTGTGACCGATACTGATGTAGCAAGATATTTTGGCCAGGTGTCGAAGTGGATCGAGGCAATCGACCGCGAATTTCATGGCCATGTTGTTCGCTGCTCGGGCGCCAGGTATTGGGGTTAGAGTCACGCGGTGCCTGGTTTTGGTGTCTTTGTTACCATCTGTCAGCAACCACCGTGGATAGTCCGCCCCCGTTTTTCCACGCCCTCCCAAACCTCCCGTACAATCCCTTCAGTTTCTCTCGCGGGAACGCTGGTCGCGACGGTGGCATGCGGGGAGGAGCCGGCGCCTCCGGCAGCGGGCCAACGTTGCCTGTTGCCCGGGGAGGTTTCGTCCAAAGGTTCCCCTCCGGGTAATGCGGCCCGGGTGCGCTGGACGATGCGCTAGCGGGGCAGGGGCGTTAATGCCCGTTGCCCCGGAAGCGGAACGGGCGGGAACGGAAATCGCCGGCGGAGCGCGGGTTCGCGCCACATTCTTACATTTCGGCAGGCACGGCCCCGCTTCCCGACTTTCATCAGCAATGGCCAGACCGGAAAAGGGGCGTGGCGAAGGAGAGGTGCGAAATGTTGGAAGGCCGCATTCCTTCGCGCCCCCCTCTGGCCTGCCGGCCATCTCCCCCACAGGTGGGGAGATTGGCAGCGTCGCCCGTCTCGCTCACCTTGCGAGGTAAAAGGTTGGCGAAGGTCGTGATGACAGCTGATCTCCCCACCTGTGGGGGAGATGGCCGGCAGGCCAGAGGGGGGCGACGTAGGGCGCGGCCGGAAAAATCATCGCCAACGCAGCAACCCCTACAGCAAGCCCGCCTGCTCGGCCTCGCGCTTCAAATTCTGTCTTGGGCGCGGGCCGATCTGCTGGATTACCAGGCCGGCGGCGAGCGAGCCGAGGTCGCCGCAATCCTTGAGCGAGCGGCCTTGCGTGTAGCCATAGAGGAAGCCGGCGGCATAGAGGTCGCCGGCACCTGTCGTGTCGACAAGCTCGCGGATTTCGGTTGCCTTAATCACCACCGTCTCGTCGCCGCGCACGATGACCGAGCCCTTCTCCGAGCGGGTAACGGCGGCGATCTTGCAATCCTTGCGGATATGGGCGAGCGCCTCATCGAAGGACGAGGTTTCGTAGAGTGACTTGATCTCGTGGGAGTTGGCAAAGACGATGTCGACGGTGCCCGAGCGCATCAGCTCGAGGAACTCGCCGCGGTAGCGATCGACGCAGAACGAATCCGACAGCGTCATCGACACTTCGCGGCCGGCGGCATGGGCGTGTGCCGCGGTCATGCGGATCGCTTCCTTGGCCAACGGCGGGTCCCACAGGTAGCCTTCGAAATAGGTGACCTTGGCCCCGCTTGCCTTGTCGGCTTCGACGTCGTCGGGCCCGAGCTCGACGCAGGCGCCGAGATAGGTGTTCATCGAGCGCTCGCCGTCGGGGGTGACGAAGATCATCGAGCGTGCCGTCGGCGGCGTGCCGTCGAGAGGTTTGGTGTCGAAGGCGACGCCTTGGGCGTGGATGTCGTGGCTGAAGATTTCGCCGAGAGAATCTTTTGCGACCTTGCCGAAATAGGCCGCGCGGCCGCCGAAGCTGGCAATGCCGGCCGCCGTGTTGCCGGCCGAGCCGCCCGAGGCCTCGATTGCCGGACCCATGCGCTGGTACAACAGCTCGGCGCGCTCGGCGTCGATCAGGTTCATCGCGCCCTTGATGATGCCGTTGTCGGTCAAGAAGGCCTCATCGCATTGCGCGATGATGTCGACGATGGCGTTGCCGATGCACAGCACGTCATATTGGCTCATCAGGGTCTCCGCGGCGCGTTCGCCGTAACAGGGGCCGACAGGTCGGCAAAACGGATTGCGTTTAGCGGCTCGCAGCACGTTTGCCTACCCGGCAATTTGGCTGGCGAGCGCTTGAGGCTGGCTATGCGGCACCTTATCTCAGGACGTAAACAGGGAGCGACCACAAAGACATGATCCTCGATGCCGCCCGCACTGCTGCAAGCCAGCTCTTCACAGCGGAATTCCGCACGGTGTTTTTGAAGACGCTGGGACTGACGTTGCTTACGCTGGTCGCTCTGTGGTTCGGCATCCGCGAGCTCTTCGACTGGCTCGCCTGGCCGTGGATCGACGCCATGTTGCCCGGCCTGCCGGCCTGGACCGGCTGGCTCGGCCTGATCGCCGCCATCATCGCCGGCATCGGCCTGGCGCTGGGCCTTGCCCTGCTGATCGCGCCGGTAACGGCGATCGTCGCCGGCCTGTTTTTGGACGACGTTGCCGAGGTCGTCGAAAAGACCAACTACCCCCAGGACCGCCCCGGGCAGCCGGTGCCGGCGCTACGCGCGCTTGTTCTGGCGATCAAGTTTTTTGGCATCGTCATCCTGGGCAATCTGCTGGCGCTGCTTTTGATGTTCATCCCCCTCGTCAACATCGGCGCCTTCTTCCTGGTCAACGGCTATCTGCTCGGCCGCGAGTTCTTCGAATTCGCCGCCATGCGCTTCCGCTCCGAGCAGGAGGCCAAGGATTTGCGCCGCCGCAACACCGGCACGGTGTTCTTGGCTGGCCTGGTCATATCAGCCTTCCTCGCCGTGCCGATTCTCAACCTTTTGACCCCGCTCTTCGCCGCGGCGATGATGGTACATCTGCACAAGAGCGTTTCAGCGGCCGAGCGCCGGCCTGCCATGGCGCGGGCCTGACGGTTCGGCGCGCTCAGCCGTCGCGGCCGAACAGTGCCTGCAGCTTGGCATAGGCGATGCCGTCGCGGGCGAATTCGAACGTGCCCTGGCCGAGCATTTCACGCGACGCCTGCTCCATCATGCCGAAGGCGTAGGCCGTGAGCTTGGAGCCGAGCGAAATGCGCTTGGCGCCGGCTTCGGCCAGCACCGCGACCGAGAAACCCGGCACGGCCAGCACGTTGACCGGCTTTGAGACCGAACCGCACAGCGTGCGGATCATGTCGAGATCGGTGATGCCGGGCGCGTAGAGCACGTCGGCGCCGGCCTTCTCGAACGCCTGCAGCCGCTTGATCGTGTCGTCGAGATCCGGCCGGCCCCACAGGAAATTCTCCGAGCGCGCCGTCAGCACGAAATCGTGCTTCAGCGCCCGCGCCGCTTCCGCAGCAGCCGTCACGCGTTCGACCGCTTGCGAGAATTCGTAGATCGGCTTGTAGGCATCGCCGGTGTGGTCCTCCAGCGAACAACCGGCAAGTCCGGCTGCTTCGGCGGCAAAGACGGTCTCGCCAGCGCTTTCGGGGCTGTCACCCTTGCCCTTCTCGAGATCGGCCGACACAGGCAGTCCGGTCGCATGCGCCAGGTCGCGGCAATGGTGGATCATCGTCTCGAAGCCGACGCCGCCGTCGGGCAGGCCGCGCGAGAAGGCAAAGCCCGCACTCGTCGTTGCCAGCGCCTCGAAGCCGAAGGAAGCCAAAAGCTTGGCCGTGCCGATGTCCCAGGGGTTGGGGATGATGAAGGCGCCCGGCGCCTCGTGCAATTTCCGGAAGACCGCGCCCTTGTCCATCGTCTTGCCTCGACTGTTCGGAAAAAGGCAATTCTAGACCGGAGCCGGCAAGGGCTCAAACGCTGTTTCAGGCGATCGGAATCAATCCTGCCAGCTTGCGCATGTCGTCGAACGGTACGGCACCACTCGCCACCAGGCCGTCGCGGTCGGAATGCGGATCGCCGTGGTAGCCAAACACCCGCATGCCGGCAGCACGGCCGGCCTGGGCACCCGCAACGCTGTCTTCGATGACGATGCAGTCGGCGGGCTCATAACCCATCGTGCCGGCGGCATGGAGGAAAAGGTCGGGAAACGGCTTGCCGCGCTCGACCATGGTGGCGGAAAACAGCACGTCGCGGAAATGGCTCAGCAGCCCGGTCTGGCCGAGCGTCATGTGCATCTTGTTGATGCGCGCCGACGACGCCACGCAATAGGCGATGCCGGCGCTCTTGACCGCCTCGACGAAGCTCTCGATGTGCGGGATCGCCTGCACGCCCGTCTTGAACAGCTCCGGCAATTCGCGATACCAGCGCTCGACGAAGTCAGCGCCAAGGCTGACGCCTGTCGCTTCGACCTCTTTTTGCACCGACACCAGGCTGCGCCCGACGAATTGGCGGCGGCATTGTTCGTAGCTGACGGGATAGCCCGCTTCGCTCAGCCACGCCGACAGCCGCTGGTTGGCCAGCGGCTCGGTGTCGACGAGCACGCCGTCGCAGTCGAAGATGACGAGCTTGGGTGTGCTCATGCCGTTCCGGTCGAGCCGAAGCCGCCGGCGCCGCGCGTCGTTGCGGCGGCGAGGTCGCGTTCCTCGATCGAGGCACGGGTCACCGAGGCGATCACCATCTGGGCGATGCGCATGCCGCGCTCGATGTAGAAGTCCTCGTCGCCGTGGTTGATCAGCAGCACCTTGACCTCGCCGCGATAGTCGCTGTCGATGGTGCCTGGCGTGTTGAGGCAGGTGATGCCGTGCTTGAAGGCGAGGCCCGAGCGCGGCCGAATTTGGCCTTCGAAACCTTCGGGGATTTCGAAGATCAGGCCGGTCGGCACCAAAGCGCGCTTGCCGGGCAGGATCAGCAGCGGCCGATCATCAGGCACGGCGGCGCGCAAATCCATGCCGGCGGCACCCGACGTCTCGTAGGACGGCAGGGGCAGATCGCTTGCATGCGGCAAACGGACGATCCCGATGACGGGGGCGGATGAGGTTGCGGCGGTCGATGTCATGGCGGCGATCCTATGAGACAGCGTCCAGGGCAGGTCAATTCACAACAGGTCGCACTCAGCGAATTTCCACCGGCACGACAGTCGTTTCGCGGATCTCCTCCATCACGAAGGAGGCCGAGACGTCCGACAGCGGCACCTTGGCGATGAGGCGCTGGTAGAGGCGATCATACGCCTTCACATCGGCAACGCGGGCACGCAAGACATAGTCGAGGTCACCCGACATGCGATAGACGCCGGTAATCTCGGGAAACGAAGTCACGCCGGCGCGGAATTTGGCCAGCCACTCGGGATCGTGGCTCGACGTGCGCACCAGGATGAACACCGACAGGCCAAGGCCGAGTTTGTCGGCGTCGACAAGCGCGACGCGGCCGGTGATGAAGCGCTCGTCATCGAGGCGCTTGACCCGGCGCCAGCAGGCATTGCGCGACAGGCCGACACGTTCCGACAGCTGATCGACCGAAAGCGTGCCGTCGCGCTGCAGCTCGGCGAGGATTCTTCGATCGATCGTATCGAGTTCTCCAGACATTTGGGATGATTGTCCCAGGAAATGGCAAAAGACAAGGACAAATTGGGATCTTTGAACCTCTTCCCCGTGAGACGATACTCATATCAGCTAGGGAGGTTTCGATGTCCGCACGTATCGCAAGACTGTTCACCGCTCACCCCGATGCGGTCGACGAGACCTATTTCGAGCACATGCGTTTTGCCGGCTGGTTCGCCGGCCAGCTGTTTCTCGCCGCAGGCGCAGCACTCATTCACGCTTTGTTACCCTTCCTGTTTGAATCTACAGCAAGCGCGATCATCCGCCGGCTCTACGAGCGGACGCACAATCGGGGACACTGAAGCGCATGTGCCGGTGGGCAGCCTATATCGGTGAAGAGGTCTTCCTCGAAGACATCGTGACAGCGCCCTGCCATTCGCTGATCACCCAGAGCCACTGCGCCCAGGAAGCCAAGTCGCCGACGAATGGTGACGGTTTCGGTCTCGCCTGGTATGGCGAGCGGCCCGAGCCCGGCCTCTATCGCGACATCCTGCCGGCCTGGTCGGACCCCGATCTCAAGAGCCTGTGCCGGCAGATCAAATCAGGCCTGTTTCTCGCCCATGTCAGGGCATCGACCGGTGGCGCCACCAGCCGCGCCAACTGCCACCCGTTCGTTTCGGGTCGCTGGAGCTTCATGCATAACGGCCAGATCTCGGGCTTTGAAAAGATTCGCCGGCGGCTCGAAGCCAGCATCAATGACGACCTTTACGAGCAGCGCCAGGGCACCACGGATTCCGAGCTGTTTTTCCTGCTGATGCTGGAGGAAGGGCTCGACGCCGACCCGCAAGGTGCCGTCGCGCGCGCCACCAGCCGTGTCGTCGAGGCAGCACGGAGTGCTGGCGTCGACCCGCAGCTGAAGCTGACAGCTGCCTTCAGCGACGGCCGGAACCTGTTTGCGGTGCGTTATGCCACCGACGCACATGCGCCGACGCTCTACACCCGCGACGGCGAAACGGGGCGTTGCATCGTCTCCGAGCCCTTCGACCGCGAGGGCCAGAGCTGGCAGGCGGTGCCGCCATCGAGCTTTGTCACCATGACGCGCGATGACATGACGGTCCGCCCGTTCCAGCCGTCATTGGCCCAACTGGCACTGGCCGGCTGAAGTCTGCTATCTGCTGGAGACAGTTTGGCCGAGTTGAACCGGCAATCACCATGTTTCGCGCAAACGGATCGAGCTGGTTCGAGAAATGACCTTGTCGGCTCGTTACTCCGAATTGGGCCTGGCCGCCGACCTAAGTGACGAGGTCGAGGCCGTGTGGACGTCGGTCAGCGATCGCGCCGGAAGCTACCGTGTCTTGCCGGACGGTCGTTGCGATATCATCGTCAGGTTCGATGCCGGACAAAATCCGATCACCGACGCGACTGTCGTCGTCACCGGCCCGGTGACGCGCTTCTACGACGTTGCCATCCAACCCGGCATGGGCTTTGTCGGCATTCGCCTTCGACCGGGCTGTTTCGAGAGGGTGCTCGGATTTGAACCGACGGATCTGGCGAATGCCAATTTGATCGGCCCCGACGCTGTTTCGGCATGTCCCGAGCTTGAAGCGCTCAGCGCGCCGGCGCGCGACGAAACGGAACTCGTCACGCGGCTGACGGCCTTCGTTCGTCAGCGCGCCGCCGCTAGCCGTTTCAGGCCGGCGCCTTTGGGACGCAGCGTGATCAGCGCCTTTCACGCTTCCGGCGGACGCCTGCGCGTCAGTGAGGTGGCGGAGATGCACGACATTTCCGAGCGGACCGTGCAGCGCCTTGTGGTCAAGGCCACGGGGCTTACGCCAAAGGCCTTTGCGGCTGTTCTCCAGTTCCACCGCGCCTTGCGGCTGCTGCGGGATCACCGTCTGGGCCCGGCAGCCGCAGCGCTTGAGGCGGGCTTTTCGGATCAGGCCCATATGAGCCGCGTCATCAGGCGCATGGGCGGCTTCTCGCCGGCGCGTCTTCCCGATGTCACCCTCGTCAGCTTGCACGACTGATGTCCGATTTGTTCAAGATCGAATCGGAACGAGGCGCGATGATCCACCCATGAGCCGGATGGGCTTCCCTGCTTGCGCGCCGGATTTGGCGCGCAGCCGCCTGCCTGGTCCCTTGCCTGGAGATCTTCGATGACAGTGCGCCTTGGCTATACGATCCTGTATGTTGCCGATGTCGAGGCGACCGTGTCTTTTTACGAAGCCGCATTCGGCCTGCGACGCAAATTCATCCATGAGAGCAATCTCTATGCCGAAATGGACACCGGCCCGACGACGCTGTCCTTTGCCGGCGAAGCGATGGCGGAGATGAACGGGCTGGCCATTCGCGCCAACCGCAAGGGCGACCTGGCGGCGGGCTTCGAACTCGCTTTGGTCTTTCCCGACCCTCACGATGCCTATCGCAAGGCGGTTGCCGCAGGCGCCAGCCCGGTGAAGCCGCCGGAGAACAAGCCTTGGGGGCAGATCGTCGGCTATGTCCGCGATCTCAACGGTTGCCTCGTCGAGATTGCCTCGGCGATGCCGGACTGACGCTCATCTGGCAAGTTTGAAACCATCAGCCTCACGTTGCACAGCGAGCTCATAGATGCGCCCGACAACTGCCTCTCCCTGCATCACAACGAAACTGGTCGCTGAGACACGCGACTTCTACGTCAGATACTTCGGCGCGCGACCGACGTTCGACTGTGGCTGGTTTGTCAGCCTTGAGTTTGAGACAGGGCTTTCGCTGCAGTTCATGGAGCCGCAGGGTGAGCAGCCTTTGTGCAATACCGCAGGGCTGACCTACAATTTCTGCGTCGACGATGTCGATGACGACTATCGGTCGATGACGGCGGCCGGGCTGGTGCCTGTCATGCCGATCGAGGATCATCCGTGGGGTGACCGTGGCTTCGCGATCCAGGACCTCAACGGCATCACGCTCTACATCTATTCCAACAGGGAGCCATCTGCCGAGTTCAGGCAGTTCTACGCACCACGAGTTGGCCATGACCACCGGTAATCGCGTTCAAGCGTTCCTCAACGAGATGCGCGATCATCGTGCGGACCACTTCGCGATCGTGTCGCGGGTACGCGAGATCGTGCTGCAGGCCGGTCCGGCCATCTCCGAGGAGATCAAATACGGCGGTATCCTGTTTTCGACGCGGGCGCCGTTTTGCGGCATCTTCTCCTATGCCGGTCACGTCACGCTGGAGTTTAGCGCAGGTGCAGCTTTACCGGATCGGCACGGCATGCTTTTGGGACAAGGCAAGCTGCGCCGCCACATCAAGCTCTTTTCGGTTTCGGACATCCAGAGCCGGCATGTGGCTGCGTATGTCGAGCTGGCGCGCCAGGCCGCGCACGCCTGAGAGGTGCGGCGCTGGCCGCTCAGCTGCCACACTCAGTGATGCGTCAGCGCGCGGTTCATCGGCTCCCAGTACATTTTCTGCCAGCCCTCATCGAGCGTCGCATGCGCCGAGCGGGGGTAGCCGGCCTGATCGAAGGTCAGCCGCGTGCCGGTGCCGTCGGCCTGCAACTCGAAGCGCACGATCGAATAGGTGCCCTCGGGCCAGGCACGCGCACGCCATGCCTGGACGATGCGGCGGTTGGGCACCAGCTCGACATTGCGGGCTTCGATGTCGCCGCCGAACATCGACACCTCACCGCCTTCATGCGTCGAAATATGGGCCGCGCGCCCGCCCGTCATCGCCTGGAAACGAGCGGAATCGAGCAGCAACTCGTAGATGTTTTTGGGCGAACCCTTGATGTGCACTTCCTGGTGGATGGTCATGGCGACTTCCTGGAATGGCGCGACATGTCGCGCGCTTCGGCAATATTTTCCGCCTGTCCGGGCCGGTCGTCAACGGCAGCGCACTGCCCTGCAAATGCCGCAGCCGGCAATCTCCTGACAGCCCCTTGGCAGGAGAGAGGTTGTAGATTCGAGCATCGCTTCGTATCTGCGCAGCAAGCCCGGCATCCGGATGGATGCACAAGGGCCGGCGCGGGGGCGCCATGCAGGACGAAAATCGATGACGGAAGACCAGACGCTAGCCGCCCCGGCACTCAAGGAAATTTTCGATCGCGACCGCCTTCGCCACATCGCGACTGAGACAGCAGCCATTTCGCCTGTTTTCGACGGCGAGCGTTTCATGACCCTGGCGACCGCCAATCTCGACGATCTCGGCATCATGCAGCGCCTGCGTCAAACGGCGACCAGCCTGCACGGCGCCCTGCCTGAGAGCTTCGAGCACGCTGTCGGGGTGCTGCACGAACTGGCGCCGCGCATCCAGCATGGTTTCGCTGCGATCGTCCTGTCGGAATTTGTCGCGCTCTACGGCAAGAGCCACTTCGATCTGTCGATGCAGGCGCTGAGCTATTTCACCCGCTTCGGCTCGGCCGAGTTTGCCATCCGTCATTTCCTGGCCAAGGACTTCGACAGGACGCTTCAGGTGATGCGGGGCTGGGCGCTCGACGACAACGAACATGTGCGAAGGCTCGCCAGCGAGGGTTCGCGCCCGCGGCTGCCGTGGTCGTTTCAGCTCAAGCAACTGATCAAGGATCCGTCGCCGACGGCACCGATCCTCGAGGCGCTGCGCAGCGACCCCAGCCTTTATGTGCGCAAGTCGGTGGCCAACCACCTCAACGACATTTCCAAGGATCATCCCGACCGGGTGATCGACCGCGTCTCGGCGTGGGACATGGACGACAGGAACACCGCCTGGATCGTCAAGCATGCGCTGCGCACGATGATCAAGAAGGGCGATCCGCGCGCTCTGGGCGCGATAGGCACGACGGGCAAGCCGATGGTGCGTGTCGAGATCTTCGCGGTCCAGCCGGCGGCGATCCTGCTCGGCGGCCGCATCACGCTCAAGGCCAACATCGCCTCGACCGCCGGGACGGCCCAGCAGCTGGTGGTCGATTATGCCGTGCACTACGTCAAGAAGAGCGGCGGCAGCTCGAAGAAGGTGTTCAAGCTCAAGCAAATCAACCTCGCGCCGGGCGGCCAGAAGGAACTTTCGATCAGCCAGGCGGTGCGCGACTTCACCACGCGCAAGCACTATCCCGGCCATCACCTGATCGAACTGATCGTCAATGGCGAGACGGTTGCCGAAGGCGGGTTCGAGCTGAAGGGGTGATCTGCGCCAATTCCTCGACAGCCGCCGGTCCCGCTGCTAGAAGCCCGCGCAAGGAATAGTGGCGGACGGCCCGTATCCTGCCGGTTGCGGTGATCCGCGGCGGCTTGGCTTTCGGGCCGGGAAACTGGCTGTCTCCCGACTGCACAATAGGAATCCCCGATGGCTGAAGACATCGAAAAGGCGGTGGCGCGCCGCCGCACCTTCGCGATCATCGCGCACCCTGACGCCGGCAAGACGACGCTGACCGAAAAGCTGCTGTTGTTCGGCGGCGCGATCCAGCTCGCCGGCGAGGTCAAGGCCAAGAAGGACAAGATCCAGACCCGCTCGGACTGGATGAAGATCGAGCGCGAGCGCGGCATCTCGGTCGTTACCTCGGTCATGACCTTCGAATATGGCGACAACGTCTTCAACCTGCTTGATACGCCCGGCCACGAGGACTTCGCCGACGACACCTATCGCACGCTGTCGGCGGTCGACTCGGCCGTCATGGTCATCGACGCCGCCAAAGGTATCGAGCCGCGCACGCTGAAGCTGTTCGAGGTCTGCCGCCTGCGCGACATTCCGATCATCACTTTCGTCAACAAGATGGACCGCGAGGCACGCAACACCTTCGAGATCCTTGACGAGATCGAAGAGAAGCTGGCGCTCGACACCGCGCCGATCACCTGGCCGATCGGCCAGGGCAAGACGTTCTCCGGCACCTACCATCTCGCCCAGAACGCAGTGCGCCGCGGCGATGCCGAGGCTGAGCGCACGCCGGTGCATGGTCCCGATTCCAACCGCGCCGCCGGCCTTTTGCCGGACAATGAGCGTCCGGCCTTCATCGAGGAACTGGAACTTGCCCGCGAGGCCTGTCGGCCGTTCGACCTGCAGGCTTTCCGCGAAGGCCATCTGACGCCGGTCTATTTCGGCTCGGCACTGCGCAATTTCGGTGTCCGCGACCTGATCGAGGCACTTGGCGACTTTGGCCCGGCACCACGCGCCCAGGAGGCCGACACGCGCAAGGTCGAGGCGACGGAAGAGAAGATGACCTCCTTCGTCTTCAAGATCCAGGCCAACATGGACCCCAACCACCGCGACCGCATCGCCTTCGTCCGCGTCTGCTCAGGCGAGCTCAAGCGCGGCATGAAGGCCAAGCTGGTCCGCACCGGCAAGCAGATGAGCCTGTCGGCGCCGCAGTTCTTCTTCGCGCGTTCGCGCATCACCGCCGACGAAGCCTATGCCGGCGACGTCGTCGGCATCCCCAACCACGGCACGTTGCGCATCGGCGACACGCTGACCGAGGGCGAGGACATCCTGTTCCGTGGCGTGCCCAATTTCGCGCCTGAGATCCTGCGCCGCGTCCGCCTCGGCGACGCGATGAAGGCCAAGAAGCTCAAGGAAGCGCTGCACCAGATGGCCGAAGAAGGCGTGGTCCAGCTGTTCCAGCCCGAGGACGGCTCGCCGGCCATCGTCGGCGTCGTCGGTGCGCTGCAGATCGACGTGCTCAAGGAGCGCCTGTCGGTCGAATACACGCTGCCGGTCGATTTCGAGATGGCGCGTTTTTCGGTCTGCCGCTGGATCGACGCCGACGACAAGGCCGACCTGCACCGCTTCATCGAAAGCCATCGCGGCGACATCGCCCGCGACCTCGACAATGACCCGGTCTTCCTCGCCCAGCACGAGTTCTCGCTCAACTACGAGGCCGAGCGCTGGAAGATGATCCGCTTTGCCGCGATCAAGGACTATCAGGTCCGCGACAAGGTCGCCTGATCCCGAATGGCGGAGCCCAATTGCCGCTCCGCCATTTCCGTTTCGTCATTCCGTCATGCAAATCGCCTAATGGCATCGCAGTGCCGCCGCCCGCCCGTGGTCCAAGCCATGGTGCGTGACAGGCCGGCACTGGAGATGTTCAATGCGCCGAGCCACCAGACAAGGGGCCGGCGCTGCCAGGGCGGGGGCTCTGGCCCGGAGGAAATGACGTCGCATGATGGTTTCAGCTTTGATCGAGCGTGAATTGACCCGGGTAGGCTCGCCCGTCCGCAACGGCGTGTTTGTCGCCGTCGTCGGCCCCAGTGGTGCTGGCAAGGACACGCTGATTGCCTATGTCCGCGAGCGCCTGACCGACGAGGATCACGTCGAATTCGCCCGCCGCGTCATCACGCGTACCAGCGACGGCGCCACCGAAGACCACGACACGCTGGCCGACGCGGCCTTCATCGAAGCCGAAGCATCGGGCGCCTTTGCGCTGTCTTGGGAAGCACACGGCCTGCGCTACGGCATCCCGTCGTCGGTTGATGATGCGATTTCGGTCGGCCACGTTGTTGTGGCCAATACTTCGCGTGGGGTCATCCCGGCGCTGCGCCAGCGCTACGCCAATGTCGCGGTGGTCGAAATTTCCGCATCGCCTGAAATCCTGGCCGGACGGCTTGCCGCGCGCGGCCGTGAATCTCGCGGCGAAGTGCTGGCGCGGCTGGCGCGTACCGCGCCGCACGATCTCAGCGGTCCGGGCTACGTCGCCATCGACAACAGCGGTTCGGCTGAAATCGCCGGCGAGCGTTTCCTTGCCGTGTTGCGCAAGGCGGTCGCCTTCTCTGATGTGTCGGGGCTTATCTAGGTAAGTAATAGCTTACGTATTGTGCAGGTCGATGCGCAGCATGTGATTGTCCCAGACATGCTCGGGATCGTCGGTCTGCTTGCCGTCGGGCTCGACGATGAGGCCGGCACCCGTGGTTGCCAGGAAGCCGTCATGGTCGGGCGCCAGGCCGCAGACCTCGACCAGGTCGTTCCTGGCGACGACCTTGCCGGTCTTGGCTTCGATCATCGCCCAGGCGTTGCCTTGCGGCGATGACACCGCGACAAGGCCGGCGTCGCGGTTGGCGGCGACCGAGCCGATGTAGTTGCGGAAGCCGCCGAGAATGTCTTCCGGCATCTCCAGCATGGCGAGCTCCTCACCGCGCGCGGCGCGGCCGACAAGCAGCGGCCTTTCCGTCGCCGGTCCCTCGTGCTGGCAGCCGAACCAGACCGTTCCCTGGGAGTCGATGTCCATGTGCCGGATCGACAACTGGTGAAGCTTTTCGGGCAGTTCGTGCTTTTCGAGCAGATCGCCTGAAATGCGGTCGACGAGCACGAAGGACGGCTTCATCGTCGGAATGTTGAGCTTGGCGCGGCCGAAATCCGGATGGGTCTCGATGCCGCCATTGCAGATGGCGAGCGTGCTTCCGTCGCCGAGCAGGATCAGCTCGTGCGGGCCAACGCCATGGGTAGGGAATTCGCTGAGGCGGCGGAAGCCGTCACGGGCATCGTAGACGCCGACCATGCCGGCGGCGTTGTCGAAGTCGTTCTCGGTCACATAGAGCAGGGCGCCGTCGGGCGAGAACACGCCGTGGCCGTAATAATGGCGGCCAGCGATGCTCGGAATGGTCAGCGGCGCGTCCTTGCCGGTGTGATCGAAGACCAGCATGAAGGTGCCGGGCTGGCGCGCGAAGACCACCGACTTGCGCGAGATCGGATCAAAGGTGACGTCATGGCCGCGCTCCGGCAGCGTCACGCTGTGCAGGATCTTGCCGGCTTCCGACAGGATGGCCACGCCATATTCGCCCGAGCGTGCCTGGTAAGCCGTGGCGAACATGGCGTCGCTGTCGAGCGCGAGCGCGCGTTTGACCGGGGTCAGCGACAACAGGAAGGTCGCTCCGGCCGCCTTGAGGAAATCGCGGCGGTCGAACAGCGGCGTGCGCTTCCCGGAATTGAGCATGGTCGTCTCCTTCGCCGGCTTGCCTTGGCCGGGTGCTCAGTCGCCGTCGAGCGACGAGAAGCCGGCGGTCAGGCCGAGCGCACCCGACAGCCTGGTGCCGAACTGTTCCGACAGGCTCGACGTGACCAGCGCGAAATAGCCGAGCTTTTCGCGTTTGGCGGCATCGGCAAGCGCCGCATCGATCGGCCCGGTGACAGCGGCCGCTGCTGCCTGCGCATTGGTGAACTCGAAGCCGATCGATTCCGCCACCCAGCGCTCGTCGGCCGGTACCATTTCGCCGAATTTCGAAGCCGCGAAAAGCGCCTCCATGCCTGATATGTTGCCGGCAAGCGAGGCGCCGGTGCCTTGCGAGCGCCAATAGAGCGCCTGCTTGGGCTTGTCGGACGCGGCATCCTTGCCGAAGAAGCCGTTGACGCGCACGTCGCGCACCAGTTCCAGCCCGTTGACATAGACTTCGAGCAATTCGGTCAGCGCTTCGTTGTCGTTGCGGTAGAGCGGATTGGCTGCACCGGGGTTCTTCCATTGGCTGGCAAAGCCCCTGTCGTCGCGCCAGGCGGCGTCAACGTCGGAGGCGATAGCGCTGATGTTGCCCGCTATTGCCTTGCCATAGGCGCAGCGATAGGCGGCCGATGTGCCGGCGAGCTCGTCGGCGCCGGTGCCGTACAGCACGAATTCCAGCGCGCCGAGACCTTGCATGGCAACGCTTTTCTGGCCCAGCGTGGCGGCGTCGGTGGCGGTGGCATCCTGGTCGGCGAGAGCGGCCTGCACCTGCTTCAGCCCGGTTCCCTTGCGATCGGGCCAGAACAGCAGGCGCTCGAGCCGGTTCTGCTCGGTAACAGGGCCAAAGCGGATGATCTCGACTTCCGACCAGCTGGCGGTGGTCCTGGCGAATGCCGCGCGTGCTGTCGCGAGGTTGTCGCCCGACGGGGTCGCACATAGCGTAACCATCGACTTACTGAGATCGGCTGTCGTTTCCACCAGCCGGCCATAGGCCGGGCGGATGAAGCCGTCGATGGCATCAGTGATGACCTTGCTGGACGCCTCGCTGGCATAGGCGGCGGTCGAAGGCAGGAACAGGCAGAAGGCGAGGGCAGCCGCCAGAGAACGTCCAGCCATCAGAGCGACTCCAGGAATTTGATCAGGGCATCGCGGTCTTGTGCCGGCAGCGCGGCGAAGCGGTCCCGCGCCGCCTGGCCTTCGCCGCCATGCCACAGGATCGCCTCGGCCAGGTTGCGGGCGCGGCCGTCATGCAGGAAGAAGGTATGGCCGTTGACAGTCTTGGTCAGGCCGATGCCCCATAGCGGTGGCGTGCGCCATTCGTTGCCGGTGGCGTCGCCGACCTGCTGGCCGTCGCCGAGCTCGTCGCCCATGTCGTGCAGCAGGAAATCGGAATAGGGCCAGATCAGCTGGAATTTCTGTGCCTTGTTCGGCGCATCGCGGCGGGTGACGAATTTCGGCGTGTGGCAGGAGGCGCAGCCGGCCTCATAGAACATCTGCTTGCCGCGCAGCACTTCCGTGTCGTCGATGTCACGCCGCGCCGGCACCGCAAGGTTCTGCGAATAGAACGTCACCAGATCCATGATCGGATCGGGCGCCTCGGTGGTTCCGAGCCGCTCCTGCACGCCATTGGGCATGGCGCGGCATGCGGTCTGTGCCTCGGTGCAATCGCCCCAGTGTTTGGCTACATCAGGTGTCGAGATACCGATGTCGCCGGCAAAGGCATCGGCCGACTGCTGGCGGATCGACGGTGCCGACGCCTTCCAGCCGAAGCGGCCCAGCGTCAGTTCGCCTGATTTGTGATCGCGCACGATCGAGGGCTTGCCGGAGATGCCGTCGCCGTTCTTGTCGTCGGGGTCGGCATTGGCGAGGATGTCGGCGGGATGGATCTGCTCGACAAGTCCGAGGCCGATCATCGGCGGCGTGACGCGTGGCGACAGCGTTGTCTTGGAATCCATCGGACCATAGCCGAGATCGGTCACGGAATAGATCGGCCAGCGCAGCGCCGTCTTGGTGTCGCCGGAAAGCTGGACCGGAAACTGCTGGTAGGAAATGACCATCCGGCCTTCGCCCTTGAGGCCGGGTACGGCGAGGTCCTGGAATTGGCCGCCATAGACCGGATCGGGGAAGTTCAGCACCTTGCGGTCGGCGATCGCGGCCTTTTCTTCCGATGTCTCAGCCGTGCGGGCTAGCCTGAGGAACATCGAGGTCGCGTCAGTGCCGCCTTCCGGCGGATGGCCGCGCCCGTCCTTGAGGTGGCAGCTCTGGCAGGCACGTGCGTTGAACAGCGGCCCCAGTCCGTCGGACGCCTGGGTCGATGACGGCGACGACACCCACAGCTTGCGGAACATGCCGTTGCCGAGCTTGAAGGTGCCTTCTTCCTCGAAGGTGATGTTGGCGGAGGATTGCGAGAACGCATCCTGGTTGACGCGTTTTTCCGAGGTTCCGGCGCCGCCCTGCATGCGCTCGAACGGCTCGGGTTTGCTGAAATCGGTGGTCGGCCGGACGATTTTTTCGACGCGCGCCTTGTCCTTGGGGATCAGGTCGGTGCGTTCGGTGGCGAGGCCAGCAGGAACCGCCTCGCCCGAAATCGCCACGTTCGTTGGCAAAGCCAGGATCAGATTTGCCAGCAGCAGTGCGCGAAGCGCGTTCGCGCTTCGCTGTCCTTGCATGGGGCTGTTGGGAAATTTGCCGGTAATCGCGCGGCGCGTGGTCAGAAAATTGCGCCGCATTCCGGCATGTCCTATTCGGCCTTGTCAGCTGTCTCGGCGTTGAGCTGGCCGTACTTCTCTTCGCCAATCTCGGCGAGCAACTGCAGCTGTGTCTCAAGGAAGTCGATGTGACCTTCCTCGTCGGCAAGCAGTTCCTCGAAGAGCTTCATCGATACGTAGTCGCCATGCTGGGAGCAGATGTCCCGGGATTTCTTGTAGGAGGTGCGGGCGTCATATTCGCCGGCAAGATCGCTCTCGAGCACTTCCTTGACGTTCTGGCCGATGCGCAGTGGCGACACCGACTGCAGATTGGGGTGGCCTTCGAGGAAAATGATGCGCGCCACAAGTTTGTCGGCGTGGTGCATCTCCTCGATCGATTCCGCACGCTCCTTCTTGGCGAGCTTGCCGTAGCCCCAATCCTCAAGCAGGCGGAAGTGCACCCAGTACTGGTTGACTGCGCCGAGTTCGAGGAACAGCGCTTCGTTAAGCCGCTCGATGACCTGTTTTTCGCCCTTCATTGGCCTTGCTCCCAAATTGAACGCGCAACTCCCTGACGCGGTCCAGGTGTGAAACGATATCCATCTCGCCCGATTCAGAACGAGCGTGATAGGCTTCGGTGACCCGAATTATCGTTTCGACCACATTTGGAAAGCAGCCGCAACAACGTCCTCGTTTTTGCAGCGTATGATAGACCTTCGCGGGCACGATCAGTGTCCACGGGTCCCGGTCCAAAAGTTCGACGATTGTGTCTTCGATCTCCTTTTGGGTGATGAGATTGCAATGGCAGATGAGCATGGTTTCGAATGACCGTGGCTGACGGCGCGCTCCCTTTGGCGCGCCGCTTGGCTAGAGAAATTTAGGCGTTGTGGCCCCTCACTGGAAGACCTTGTCTGGCGAATCCAGGCTGTCCGAACCCTCGAAGGCGATGGCGTCGAGCTTGAGTACGCCAACGGCGCGCTCGATCGACTTGGTCTGGTCGACCAGTGCGTCGATGGCCGCCTGCACCGTGGCGTTGCCTTCGGCATTGCCTTCGCCGATCTGCTGGTCATAGGCCTCGCCGCCAACTGCGCGCGCCTGGATCGCTTCCATCTTGGTGACGGTGGTGTCCAGCTTGCCCGAAAGCTCGGTGTCGAGGGCCGCGTCCGCTTCCTTGACCATATCGGAGACCGACGGGCCATCGACGGTCGAGCCGTCGATGCGCTTGTAGCTGCCGTGATAGGCGTTGCGGATGCCGACGGCGTCATAGAGGTGCGAGATGTGGGTGTTGTCGGAGAAGCAGTCATGCTCCTCTTCCGGATCGTGCAGCAAGAGGCCGAGCTTCATGCGCTCGCCGGCCAGTTCGCCGTATGACAGCGAGCCCATGCCGGTCAGGATGGTGGCGATGCCGGCCTTGGCGTCGCCGTCGAGCAGCGCCTTGCGGGCCGCACCGTCGGCCTTCCAGTTGCCGACCATTTCTTCGAGATCGGCGACCAGCAGGTCGGAGGCCGCATTGAGATACTGGCCGCGACGGTCGCAATTGCCGCCGGTGCAGTTGGCGGTGTCGTAGTCGGTGAAAGGACGGTTGCCGGCGCCGGGACCGGTGCCGTTGAGGTCCTGGCCCCAGAGCAGGAATTCAATGGCGTGGTAGCCGCTGGCCACGTTGGCTTCGATGTCGCCTGCTTCCTGCAGCGTGCCGGAGAGGAACTCGGGCGTGATCTTCGAGGCGTCGACCTTCTGGCCATTGATCTCGATCGACGGATTGGCGATCACATTGGCTGTGTAGAGCTTGTTCTCGTCGGATTCGGTGCCGTAGCTCTTGTCGACATAGTCGATCAGGCCTTCGTCGAGCGGCCAGGCGTTCACACGGCCCTCCCAATCATCGACGATTGCGTTGCCGAAACGGTAGACTTCGGTCTGCTGGTAGGGGATGCGGGCCGCCTTCCAGGCTTCGCGTGCGGCCTTCAGCGTCTCTTCCGACGGCTTGGCGATCAGCGCTTCGATGGCGGTGTCGAGCGCCTTGGCCGTGGTCAGCGAGTCTTCGTACTTGGCAAGCGCGATGTCGGAATAGGTGGTGAGAACCGCCTTGCTGTCTGGCGCGGCCTTCGCCGGCAGCACGAAGATCGCGGCGGTCAGCGCCGTCGTCGCGGCGATGGCGGCGAGCCTGCCGTAATGACGGTTGCGCGAGATGGATGCAGGCATGGTCTCTCCTCAGTGAACCAGTTGGCGCTGGCAAGCGCCGAAAGATCGTGTGCCGTCAGCACTTTGCTGCGTCGGCGGTATGGACTCGAATGAAAGCTCAGGGGTCATCCCGCTTCGGACATGCGCGTGGTTCGAGGCCCGATTTGGGCGCAGCTCGACCATGCTGCAAACACCCGCACCATGGCGCGGTTCGACGAAGGCAGGCACCCGAATAGCTCCAATCGAAAGGGTTAAAGGCCCAGACATCAAAGACAGGCGCTGTAAAGCACGGCTTCATAAAAGCGGAGTGGCTTCAAAAGTCAACGCCATTTCAGCCAAAAGCCAAGCGGGATCAATAGTTTAGAATTATTCTAAACTGGTTTTGTCCAGTTTGTGCTATATGCGAAACTGCCAAGCCGTTGATTTGTCGAGATAGCCACTGGACCTCGTGACGTGCCTGTTCACGTCTCCTGCGACAACGCGTAGCGGCACGCCTCGGTCCGGCAATTGCGCGCCTGCGTGCTTGACAGGCCGGTAGCGGGCTGTCACCCAAAAACCTGCCCTTGGCCCCTTGTGGCCGAGCGGGCCAGCGGCCATTTCCCCGGTTGATCCCCAACAGCGAGGCGGGCATGAAGAACGGTGTCGTTATTGTCGGTTCAGGCCATGCCGGGGTCCAGGCGGCTGCCAGCCTGCGCGAAGAGGGTTATGACGGTCCGGTTCTGCTGGTCGGCGACGAGACGGAACTGCCCTATCACAAGCCGCCGCTGTCCAAGACCTTCATCAAGGATGCCGCGGCCCAGCCGCAGCCCCTGCGCGGCGAAGCCTTCTACACCGGCCACACCATCGAATTGCGCCCCGGAACGCCGGTCGAGCGCGTCGATGCCGCTGCGCGCCGGCTCGAACTCGCCGGCGGCGGCCGCTTGGCTTACGACCACCTGATCCTCGCCACCGGCTCACGTCCGCGCGTCCTGCCGCTTGCGGGTGCCGATCTTGCCGGCGTGCTGTCGCTGCGCTCGGTGGCCGATGCCCGGCTGATCCGCGACCAAAGTGCTGCCTGCGAGGAGGTCGTCGTCATCGGTGGCGGCTTTATCGGCCTGGAAATCGCAGCCACGCTCGCCGCCGGCGGCCGCAAGGTCACGGTGATCGAGGCGCTCGATCGCCTGCTTGGCCGCGCCGTTGCCCCGCTGATTGCCGAGCATGTGCGCAAGCGTCTGCAGGCTGCGGGCATTCGCATCCTGCTCAAGACCACCATCGAACGCATCGAGGGCGAGGGTGGCCACGTTTCAGGCGTGCTGACCTCTTCGGGCGAACAGCTGCCGGCGAAGATGGTGATCACAGGCATCGGCGTCGTGCCCAATGTCGAGCTCGCCGAGACGGCCGGCCTGGCGATCGCCAACGGCATCCGTGTCGACCAGGCGATGCGCAGTTCGGTTCCTGACATCCTCGCCATCGGCGACAACGCAAGCTACCGCCACTGGCAGACCGGCGGCGATGTGCGGCTCGAATCGGTGCAGAACGCCACCGACCAGGCCAAGCTCGCCGCGCGCACCATCGTCGGCCACCCCAGTGACTACGCAGCCGTACCGTGGTTCTGGTCCGACATTGGCGACATGAAGCTGCAAATGGTCGGTCTGACTGCAGGCAGCGACCGCCAGATCCTGTCGGGCGAGCCGGCCGAGAACCGCTTTTCCGTGTTTCACTTCGCCGGCGACCGCCTGACCGCCATCGAATCCGTCAACCGCCCGGCCGACCACATGCTCGGCCGCAAGATGCTCGGCCTCGGCTTCTCGCCGACGCCGGAGCAGGTTGCAGGCGGCACGGACGCGCTGAAGGCGGCGCTGGCCGCGCTGCCGGCGGGGTAGTTGCTTCGCGCGTTTGCGCCGCCCCTCATCCGCCTGCCGGCGCCTTCTCCCCGTAATGACGGGGAGCAGGACGAAGCTTCTCCGCCTGCGCCATGCTGCGTTTAGTTGCCAAAGATAAGGCCGCCGCCGTTTCCGAAAAAAGCTGGCCGCAACGTTGACGCCCCCCCTCCCCGTTCTCCACGGGGAGGGGGTGAGGGGCGGCGTTAACCTACGGGAGAGGGCAGTGTCAGGCCGTCCGGCTTTCCCGGATCGAGGCCTCGAGGATGTCGAGCGCCTCGGTCATCACCTCGTCCTGAATGGTGATCGGCGCCAGGAAGCGGATGACGTTGCCGTGGACGCCGCAGGTCAGCAGGATCAAGCCCTTTTCCAGTGCCTTGAGCCGGACCGCATTGGCGAACTCCGCCGAGGGCGTCCTGGTCTTTACGTCGTTGAACTCGACCGCGTTCATGAAGCCGGGGCCGCGAATGTCCACGATCTCGGGCACGTCGTCGCGCAAGGATTCCAGCCGCTGCTTGAGACGGGCGCCGAGTTGGTTGGCGCGGTCGCATAGCTTCTCGTCTGCGATGACGTCGAGCACGGCGTGTGCCGCGGCGACGCCGATCGGGCTGCCGCCATAGGTGCCGCCGAGGCCACCGGGATTGGGCGCGTCCATCAGCTCGGCCCGGCCGGTGACGGCGGCGAGCGGGAAGCCGCCGGCGAGGCTCTTGGCCATGGTCATCAAATCGGGTGCGACGTCGTGATGGTCCATGGCGAACATCTTGCCAGTGCGGGCGAAACCCGTCTGCACCTCGTCGGCGATCAAAAGCATGCCGTGCTGGTCGCAGATCTTGCGCAGCGCCGTCATGAAGTCGCGCGGCACCTCGTAGAAGCCGCCTTCGCCCTGCACGGGCTCGATGATGATGGCGGCGACGCGCGCCGGGTCGACGTCGGCCTTGAACAGCCGATCGAGGGCGGCCAGCGCGTCGACCGTCGTTACGCCATGCAGCGGCACGGGGAAGGGCGCGTGGAACACGTCGCCCGGCATGGCGCCGAAGCCCGCTTTGTAGGGCTGCACCTTGCCGGTCAGCGCCATGCCCATGAAGGTGCGGCCATGGAAGCCGCCGGCAAAGGCGATCACCGCCTGGCGGCCGGTGGCGTTGCGGGCGATCTTGATGGCGTTTTCGACGGCTTCCGCGCCGGTGGTGACGAAGATGGTGCGTTTGTCGCCCTTCATCGGGGCGATCGCGTTCAGCCTTTCGCCGAGCCTGACATAGCTCTCATAAGGCACGACCTGGTGGCAGGTGTGGGTGAAGCGGTCGAGCTGCGTCTTGACCGCTTCGATGACACGCGGGTGGCGGTGGCCGGTGTTGACCACGGCGATGCCGGACGAGAAGTCGATGTAGCGGCGGCCTTCGACGTCCCAGATTTCCGAGTTTTCGGCACGGTCGGCATAGACCTGCGTCGTCATGCCGACGCCGCGGGCGATGGTCTGCATCTTGCGCTGTGAGATTTCGGCGTTTTTCATCGGTGGTCCTCCAACCTCGCGGGCACCTTGCGGGCGCCAAACCGGCGCCATATCTGCACCTCTCCTGGTTTTTCACAAGCCGTCACGATGGCCGAAGGCATTGGTCCTCGCGAACGGCAAAAAAATTGCTGATGCTCTGTCGGAATTGCGCATACTCGCGCGTCCTAGTCATGAAGGAACTGAAAAGATGCTCTACGCCATCCTTTGCTACAACAACGAAGACGTCGTCTGCGCCTGGTCCAAGGAGCAGGACGACGAGGTGATGGCGCGCCTTCAGGTCGTCACCGGCAAGCTGCGCGATCAGGGCCGGCTTGGCCCGGTTGCACGGCTGATGCCAACGACGGCGGCCACCACCTTGCGCAAGGCCAAGGATGAGCCGCTGGTCATCGACGGTCCATTCGCTGAAACCAAGGAACAGTTCCTTGGCTTCTACGTGGTCGAATGCGAGACGCTCGACGATGCCGTCGATGTTGCCAGGGACCTGGCAGATGCCAATCCCGGCGGCGGATCTTACGAGTTGCGCCCGATCGGCGCATTTTTCCCCGGAAAAGAGGCAGCATGACCGACCCGGCCTGGATCAACACGGCACTTTCTTCTGCCCGGCCGCAGGCCGTGGCAGCCCTGCTGCGTTACTTCCGCAATCTCGACACCGCGGAAGAAGCGTTCCAGGAGGCCTGCCTGCGTGCGTTGCGCAGCTGGCCGGAGAAGGGGCCGCCGCGTGATCCTGCCGCCTGGCTGATCTTCGTCGGCCGCAATTCCGGCATCGATGCCGCCCGCCGCCAGAGCAAGCAGGCGCCACTGCCGCCGGAAGAGCTGGTGTCCGATCTCGAGGACGCTGAAGCCAACATCGCCGAGCGGCTCGACGGCCAGCACTACCGCGACGATATCTTGCGCCTGCTGTTCATCTGCTGCCATCCCGATCTGCCGGCGACGCAGCAGGTGGCGCTGGCCTTGCGCATCGTCTCGGGCCTGTCGGTCAAGCAGATTGCTCGCGCCTTCCTTGTCGGCGAAAGCGCCATGGAACAGCGCATCACCCGCGCCAAGGCGCGCATCGCCAATGCCGATGTGCCGTTCGAGGCGCCCGGTCCGGTCGAGCGCTCCGAACGCGTCGCGGCCGTGCTGGCCATGGTCTATCTCGTCTTCAATGAAGGCTATTCGGCCGGCGCCACTGAAATTGCCAATCGTGCGCCGCTGTGCGAAGAGGCGATCAGGCTGGCGCGGCTGCTGCTGCGCCTGTTCCAGACCGAGCCCGAAGTGATGGGCCTGACAGCCCTGCTGCTGCTCCAGCACGCCCGCGCTGCTGCCCGTTTCAATGCCGAGGGCGAGCTGGTGCTGATGGACGATCAGGATCGCACGCTGTGGAACAAGGGACTGATCGACGAGGGCCTGGCGCTGATCGACAAGGCGATGCGCCACCGCCGCTCGGGGCCGTACCAGATCCAGGCGGCGATCGCGGCACTTCATGCCCGCGCCGCCCGTCCCGAGGACACCGACTGGGCCGAGATCGACCTGCTCTATTCGGTGCTGGAATCGATGACGCCGTCACCTGTCGTCACGCTCAACCGCGCGGTTGCCTTCGCCAAGCTGCGCGGTCCCGAGGCGGCGCTCAAGCTTATCGAGCCGCTGGCGCCGAAGCTGTCGGGCTATTTCCACTTCTTCGGCGTCAAGGGCGGCCTGCTGATGCAGCTTGGCCGTACCGACGAGGCGCGTGAAGCCTTCGACCGGGCGATCGCGTTGGCCAATACCGCCGCCGAAGCGGCCCATATCCGCATGCATCTCGACCGGCTTTCCACGCCCCCACCGGTATCGGTGAAGGCGAACGCCCCAAGCCGTCAACTGCAGTAGCCGCGCGGAAAGGTCGAAGTTGGCCACGCGGCGATGTCGGTGCCGTGAGCCGCGACTTCGACCGATCATGGCAGGCCGCCTTCTCCCCGATTGCGGGTAGAAAGTTTACATCAGATTTGGCTACGTCGACTATCCGCGAAGCCAATAGGGGAAGTGTTCATCCTGCCCTTTGTCGGGAGCAGGTGGCAGAGGCGTCTTCTTGTCGGACGGGACTTCCACGACCTTGCGATAGAGGTGCCACGTCGCGTGGCCGAGCACCGGGATGACGATGGCGAGGCCCGCCAGGAACGGCAAAGAACCGATCAGCAGCGCGACCGCGACGATCAGGCCCCACAGCAGCATCGGCACCGGATTGCTCCGCACCGCCCGCACCGAAGTCTCGATCGCTGCATAGGCACCGACATCGCAGTCGAGCAGCAGCGGAAAGGCGACGACAGTGGTGCAGAGCACCACAAGGGCGAACACGAACCCGATCAGATTACCCAGGATAGCCAGCGTCCAGCCGCGCTGGGTGGTGAAGAGATCGCCGAAGAAAGCTGCCATCGACTGTGGCGCGCCCGCTCCGTAAAGCCAAGTGTAGAGGCCCTGCGCGACCAGCAGCCATGCGACGAAAAGCACGAGCAGCATGATGCCGATGGCCACCATTGCAGGAATGGCCGGCGAATGCCTGACATCGAAGGCATGCCTCCAGGAGGTGTCGAGGTTTTGCTCGCGCCTTCGGCTGATCTCGTAGAGGCCGATTCCGAAGAAGGGGCCGAGCAAGGCAAAGCCCGACATCAGCGGGAAAATGAGCTGCAGGGCGTTGCCGCCTGATGTCCATGTGATCAGGAACACCCCGACGATCGGGTAGATCAAGCACAGGAAAACGTAATGCGAAGGCTTGTCCCAAAAGTCGTCGAAGCCACGTCGTAGCGCGTCAAACACATCCGCGACCGTTATCCGGCGGATGGCGGGATGCTCGACCGTATTGGTGGCGCCTGCGTACACATGGAAACTTGCCATGACCACTCCTCCGTTAGGGTGGGTCGCGGCTCGCGCTTGGCATGAGTGGCCACGCCAAACCGCGACCTTCACCATGCCAAATCATAACGTGTTTCGAGTGATTTGACGACCCTGCCGAACGCGTCTCGGGGGCTCAGGGAAGGTCACCGAAATGAGTGACCTTGCCTGTCGCCGGCGGACCGGAACGGCGCTCCATGATCAGGCCGCCGGCTGGTCCGGTCAGGCGCCCGTGCGGGCGACCACCGGGACATAGTTTTCGAGCTCCGGCGCGGGGAAGCTGACCGAACCGGCGATCTCAGCCGAGCGGTAGAGCCCCATCAGGATCTCGACCACTGCGAGCCCGTCATGGAAGGTTTCCATCGGCGTCTCGCCCTTGCGGAAGCACTCGACCATGTGGCGGTTCTCGTCGGTATAGCCATAGACGCCGGCCTCGTCCTCGAGCACCGGCATCAGGCCCTGTTCGGCGTTCTGCTTTTCGACCAGATCCTCGCCTTCCTCGCCCTTGACCTCGCGCGACATGAAGATCTTGAGCCCGGTGTTGAGCGAGTTGAACTCCATCGCATATTCGGGCCCGAGCAGTTCGAGCTGGATGCGCAGGCCAGCCCCGACATAGGCCCAGGAGGTCGTCGCCTCGATCACCAGCTCGTTGCCGTCTTCGTCCTCGAGAAGAATGGTGCCGCGGGCGAAATCCTCCGACGGGCGGTTGCGGTAGTCGACCTCATTGCCAAAGCGCTTGCGGAGCTGGTCGGCATAGTTGGGCCGCGTCCATTTGAGATTGGCGACGGTGCCGCTGACCTGCTTGATTGTCAGCGATTTGCGCGCCGCACCCGGCTTGGTCAGCAGATGGCGGGCGACCTCGACGCTGTGGCACATCATGTCGGACAAAACGCCGCCGCCCTGCTTGTCGCCCTGCCAGAACCAGGGCTCGTGCGGACCGGAATGCTCTTCCGCGGCGCGCGCCAGATAGGGCCGGCCAGTGGCCGAGGCGGCGCGGCGCCAGATGATGTCCTTGCCGCGGATAACAGGCGTGCAGAACACCTGGTTTTCGAGATAGCCGTGGTTGAGGCCGGCGTCTTCGGCTAGGCGCAGCATCTCGCGCGCTTCGGCGATGGTGCGGGCCAGCGGCTTTTCGCAGGCGACCGCAAACACCTTGCTGCGCCCGGCCTTCACCTCGGCATGCAGCGTGCGCATCACGTCGAGGCGGGTGTAGTTGGGCGACAGGATCCAGATCGCGTCGACATTGTCGGCATTGACCAGCGATTCCAGGCTGTCGTGGCTGGTGCAGTCGCCGAGGCCGAGCTCAGCGACGCGGTTGGCGAAGCGGGCACGGTTCTCGGCCTTGCGGCTGAACACGCCAGTCACGTCGACATTGCGCACGCCGAGCATGCCCTTGAGGTGGAATTCCGCGATGAAGCCGCTTCCGACGAAGCCGACGCGCAGCCGCTGTTTGGGCAATCCGGTCATGGTAGGTTCCTCATTCCTGCTATCTCGATCATTTCGGCGCTGGCGCGGTGGTGCCGCGTATCTTCAGCGTTGTCGGCAGCACCGCTGGCTTGCGTGGCGTCAGCCCGCCCGACAGCATGTCGAGCAGCATGGTCATGGCTGTCCGGCCGATGTCGGTGCGTGGCTGGCTGACGGTGGTCAGCGGCGGATAGAAGGCCTCGCTCAGGAACAGATCGTCGAAGCCGACGACCGAGACATCGCCAGGCACGTCGAGCCCGAGCTTGCGCAACTCGTGGATCACGCCGAAGGCCATCTCGTCATTGGCCACGAAGATCGCCGTCGGTGGCTCAGGCAGGTCGAAAAGTCCGCGGCACAGCCGTTGGCCGGTGTGCAGCAGATAGTCGCCGACCGGTTCGTAGCCATCGGGGACCGGCAGGCCGGCAACGGCCATCGCCGTGCGGTAGCCGTTGCGGCGATGGATGCTCATGATCTCGGGCACCGGGCCGGAAACATGGGCGATGCGCCTGTGGCCAAGGCCGATCAGGTGCTCGACGGCGTTGCGCGCAGCCCCTTCATTATCGATCAGGACGTGCGGAAAGCCGGCGTCCTCGATCTCCTCCAGCGCCACCACGATCGGCGCGTTGGCGATGCCGGAGAGGAAGCCTTCGCGCTCCGGCAGCTTTCCGGTCATCAGGATCATGCCGTCGGCATGGCCGTCGCGCAGCATGTCGAAATATTCGATTTCGCGGTCGGAGTCGTTTTCGGTGTTGCCCATCAGCACCGAGTAGCCGGCGGCGCGCGCGGTGGCTTCGACGCCTTTCAGGATCTCGAGATAGAACGGGTTGCCGACGTCGCGCACCACCATCAGCACCGCCATCGCCCGTTGGGTGCGCAGGTTGCGGGCGCTGACATTGGGCCGGTAGTTCATCTCGCGCGCCACTTCGCGGATGCGGCTCAGCGTCGGCTCCGCTACCAGCCCGCTGTCGGAGAGCGCGCGCGACACGGTGGCGGCGGAAACACCCAGCCGCTCGGCGATGTCCTTGATCTTCGGTCGCTCGTTCATGCGCGCATTGCCCTGCCACGACCGTAAAACAGCATCAGGATCAGCAATGTCGCGCCGAACACCATCTGCCGTCCGGATTCGTCGATATGCACTGTCGTCAGGATACTTTGCAGGATGACCAGAAGTACCGCTCCCGCCATCGTGCCGGTATAGCCGCCCTTGCCACCCGACAGCGGCGTGCCGCCGAACACCACCGCGATGATCGAGGGCAGCATGTATTGTTCGCCGACATTGGCGAAGGACGAGCCGGAATAGCCGATCAGGCACATGCCGGCGATGGCCGCGAACACACCCGACAGCATGAACAGGGCGATGCGCGTGCGCTTGACCGGCACGCCGGCCATGAAGGCCGCCTGCTCGTTCGAGCCGATGGCATAGATGCGGTGGCCGAACACGGTTCGCCCGAGCATGAAGGCCAGGAGAAGGCCGATGACCACCCACAGCCAGATGATGCCGGGCAGGCCGAGCAGGAAGGGTTGGGTGACGAACTGCGACAGACCGGGTGCGGCCCGGCCCGAGGGGATGCCGTTGCGGATCACCACCAGCAGGCCCTGCAGCACGCCGAGCATGCCGAGCGTCATCACCAGCGGCGGGATGCGCAGCAGCGTCACGCCGAGGCCGTTGAACAGGCCGATCACAGCACCGGCGGCGATGCAGCCGAGGATCGCGGGTGCGATGCCGGCATCAGCGCCGTTCATCAGGTTGCCACCGATGATGGCGCTGAGCGAAACGACGCCGCCGACCGACAGGTCGATGCCTTCGCGGCCACCAAGAATGACCAGGTTCTGGCCGGCGGCGACGATGCCGAGAAGTGCCGCGACGATGAGCAGCCTGAGGATCTGCTGGCCCGAAGCGAAACCCGGCGACAGCGCCTCGCCGAGCAGCAGCAGGGCGGCGATCAGGATCAGCGCCACCACCAGTGGCTGCTTGAGGAAGGTCAGCACCGGCGAGGGCGCGTGCGTTTGCGTGGTCGCGGTCATGCGCGTGCTCTCCGGCCAACGAGGATGCCGGCCATCAGTGCGACAAGGATGGCGAGGCCCTGGACCAGGTTCTGCCATTCGGACGGGGTGCCGACGAAGAACACCAGCGAGTTGATCAGGCCGATGATCAGCGCCCCGACGATCGAGCCGACGACGGTGCCGAAGCCGCCCGACAGTGCGCTGCCGCCGAGAACCACCGCGGCCACCGAAAACAGGGTCATCTTGCCGCCGACAAGCGGGTCGCCGCTGGCGGTGTCGCCGGTGATGCAGAAGGCGGCAAGCGCGGCGAACAGGCCGCACAGCGCATAGCCCTTGATGCGGATTGCCGTCACCGGCAAGCCGCTCTGGTATGCTGCCTGCGCGTCGTCGCCGACCGCGAGCAACTGTGTCGCAAGCCTCGTGCGGGCAAGCACGTAGATCACGATCGCCAGCACCACCGCCGCGTAGAACACGAACGGGATCTCGAAGAACCGGCCGCCATAGGTGCGCCAGAACGTGGCCGGCGCGGGCGTTCCCGCCACCGGCATGACATAGAGCGCGAGGCCGGTGAAGAATATGCTGGTGGCGAAGGTCGCAACGATCGCCTGCAGTCTCAGTGCGGCGACGACGATGCCGTTGACGATGCCGCAGGCGAGGCCGACGAGCAGGCCGGTGCCGAGCGCCGCCACCACCGAGAAGCCGGTGCCGCCCATCTTCTCCATCATCACGACGATGACGACGTTGACCAGCGACACGATGGCGCCGACCGACAGGTCGATGTCGCCGGCGTAGACGACGTAGGTCTGGGCAATGGCGAGCATGATGAGCGCCAGGTAGGTCTTCACCAACCCGGTGATGCCGATGAAGCTGACACTGCGCGGCTGGTAGATGCCGTTGAGGCCGAGCAGCACGAGCGCGATGAGTAGCGCCGGCAGGAATGGATAGCGCTCGATGAGGCGCTTCAACCCGCCGGGCTTTTGGGTTGATAGGGTCGCGGTCGTCATCACGCGGCCTCGTAAGCTGCCTGGTAGAGATTGTAGCGCGTTCTATCCGCGCCGGTGAGTTCGCGCCGCACCTGGCCGCCGTTGAAGACGAGGATACGGTCGGCATTGTTGAGCAGTTCGGCGTCTTCCGACGAGTAGAGCACGATGCCCATGCCCTCGGCGGCGAGCTTGCGGATCAGCGCGAACAGGTCTGCCTTGGCCGACAGGTCAATGCCTTTGGTCGGATCGTCGAGCAACAGCACGTCGGGCCGGTCGATCAGCCAGCGCGCGATGACGATCTTCTGCTGGTTGCCGCCCGACAGTGAATTGATCGGGTGAGACAGCCCGGCGAATTTGGTGTGCAGCGCCTCGAGCGCCGGCTTGACCCGCTCGGCCAGCACCGAGGGCCGGGCGAGGAAAAGCTTCTGGCGGAGATAGTGGATCGGCGTCACGTTCTCGAGGATCGGCCGGCCCGAGATGACACCGTCACGGCCGCGGTCGCCCGAGACATAGGCGAGGCCGCGCCGGATCGCGACGCGTGGATCGGACGGGGTAAACGTTGAACCTGAAAGCGAGAGCGTGCCGCCGGTTGACGGATTGGCGCCGAAGATGGCGCGCAGAACCGCCGACTGGCCTTGGCCATGCAGGCCGCCGAAGCCGAGGATCTCGCCCTTGGCGACCTCGAAGCCGATGTTGGCGAAACCCTTGCCGGAGAAGTTCGTGACAGTCAGCACCGATGCCTTGCGGTCGGCGGCTTCGGCAGGTGGCGCGCTGGCGCCCGGGGCCAGTTCGTCCTGGCTGCCGACCATCAGCCGGATCACCGCGCCAGGGTTGGTGTCGGGAATCTTCTCGGTGCCGACAGTCTCGCCGTCGCGGATGACGGTGACTCGGTCGCCGATGGCGAAGATCTCGTCCATGCGGTGCGAGATGAAGATGATGCTGCGCCCCTCAGCCTTCAGGCCGCGCAGGATGTCGAAGAAACGGTCGACCTGGGCTCGGTCGAGTGCCGAGGTCGGTTCGTCGAAGATGGTGATGGGGGCTTCGGTCGCCAGCGCCTTCATGATCTCGACGAGCTGTCGCTGATCGGCGCGCAGGTTCTCGACCACGGTTTCAGCCGAAAAGCCCTCGCCCGAAACGGTGTCGAACAGGGCGATGTAGCGCGCGGCCCGGCTCTCCAGCGCCGCGCGGTCGACGAAGATGCCGCCCGGCATGTCGGGCAGGCAGATGTTTTCCGCCACCGTGCGGTGTCCGGCCAGGCTGAGCTCCTGGTAGAAGATGCCGATGCCAGACGCACGAGCTGCATGCGGGCCGGTGATCGTGACTGGCTTGCCATCGATCAGGATTTCGCCGCTGTCGGGGCGCACGCTGCCGGCCAGCACCTTGCACAAGGTGCTCTTGCCCGAGCCGTTCGAGCCGATCAGCACATGCACTTCGCCGGCTTCGACGGTGAGGTCGCCGCGGCGCAAGGCAAGAGTGGCGCCGTAAGCCTTGCTTACGCCGCGCATGATGAGTTTCGACATGGTGGTGGCTTCCCGGTGCTTCCTCGGTCGCGGGGACGCGAGCCTGCACGCAGGCGCGCGTCCCCCGTCTTGGGAGGAAGCTTACTTGAACAGCGCCTCGGCGTCTGCGATCGAAAGCTGGCTGGTGTACGAGTAGTAGCCAGGCTTGCCGTCGACCGCCTTCGCTGCGTCAGCGAGGTTCTTGCTGTCGATGAAAGGGATCGGCAGGTACATGGCGTTCTTGTACTGGCCAGCCGTTGCCGGCTCCTTCAGTTCCTTGCCCTGCAGCATCAGCACGGCGACGTTGAGTGCCGAGGCCATGACGCCGGGCGGGTTCACCGACGCGCCCGAGTTCAGCTTGTCCTTGGTCCACAGGTCGATGAAGTCCTTGCGGATCTCACCGGTGGCAGCGATCGACGACTCCTTCTTGGCATCGATGATCGACTTCCAGGCACCTGCCGCCATGCCGTCCTGTACCCAGACGCCGTTGATGTCGGGGTAGGTGGCGAGCAGGTTCTGCATCGCCTGCTGGCCCTGGGCCTGATCCCAGTTGGCATTCACTTCGTTGACGATCTTGATGTCGGGATACTGGCCGAACACTTCCTTGTAGCCGGCGACGCGCATCTCGTTGGCCGGGTGGCCGGCGACACCGTTGATGGCAACGACATTGCCCTTGCCGCCGAGCGTTTCGGCGAGCCACTTGGCGCCTGCCGCGCCCCAGGCTTTCTGGTCGATGCCGACATAGGTGGCGTCAGGCGACGACACTTCGGCGTCGGTCGAGATCACCAGGATGCCGGCTTCCTTGGCCTGGGCGAAGACCGGGTCGAACGCCGTCGGGCTATTCGGGTTGATGATGATGGCGTTGACGCCTTCGCTGATGAAGTTGCGGACATGCGCGATCTGGCCGGGCACGTCGACATTGGCGCTCTGCACCACGACCTCGACATTGACGCCCTTGTCCTTCCAGGCTGCTGCTGCGGCCTGGGCTTCCTCGATCATCTGCGTGCGCCACTCCGAGCCGACCCAGCCATTGGACAGGCCGATCTTGAAGTCGGCTGCCTGGGTCGAGAACGCCGACACGGCCAGTGCCGCGACAGTGGTGAGCGCCAGTACTGAAAATTTCCTCATGAACTCCTCCCGATGCAAAAAACTGCTGCAAGGGATCATAAGCTGAAAATGTAATCGATTTCAATCGGCATTTTCATGGGGTTTTCGACACGTCAGCGCGTTTCGGCGCGCGGCCGCCGACATGCCCGCCGTGGTGAACCTTTCCCCAGGTCGGAGCGACCAACGTCCAGGCGCCGCATGATGCGGTGTCATGAAAGGAAAACCCAATGACCACAGACACTAGGTGTTGCGGGTCACCGCGAGCACCCGGAGCACGGCGCGACCACCGCCTCAGGGAGAGGGTGGACGCGTTGGGATTCGGGCTTGTTCCATTGACCCTAGGTAAGCCCCGGCGTATCGTCGAGCCGAGGGACATTCGCAGGATTGCAAGGGAGGAAAGTGCCGGGTATCAGCGCTTTGCTTTTGCTTGCGCTCCAGCACCTTCTTCCACACAACTCGGGAGAGGTGTCATGCCGTGCTTTCGTGATGGTATCGCTGCGCGCGCGCAATCTGCCGAACCGTCAGGCACCCGCCTGAAAGCACTCGCGTTCAACGCCGGCATGATGGCCCTGGCGCTTGCCGCCAATCTCTGGCTCGCGCCCTTCGCCCAGGCTCAGGAAACCCAGATCATCAATCCCGGATCGATGGCGGTCACCGGCTTTTCCGGCACCGTCATTCCCGGCTTCGAGGAAGGCCTGCCGCCCGGCGTCGATCCGGTCGACGAAACCTTCATCGACACCGAGCGCGCAACCTTGCGCGTTTTTGACGTTTCGGCCCTCGGTGGCCCGCCGGCCGGCCAGCTCGTCAACACGCCGTTGCCCTTCGAGGTCCTGGCCAGCCAGATCGGCCAGGTCTTCGCGCTGACCTATGACGACGGTGTCCGCGACGGCACCCCGTCTGATGTGCCCGATCTCTACGCGGGCGCGACCTCGCTGCACGGCATCCGCATCGTCACGCCTGACGCCGATGCCGACGGCCGCCCCGAGCGTGAGCGTCGCGGCACCGCCGGCGCCACCTTCATGGCCGGCCAGTTCGGCGAGGAGAATGGCGGCGGACCCGGCACCATCTGGCGGATCGACGGCATCTCCGGTGCCGTCAGCAAGTTCGCCGACATCGATACCAACAGCGGTCCCGGCATTGGCGACGTCGCCTTCGACAAGGCCCATCGCCAGTTCTTCGCCTCCGATCTCGACACCGGCCTGATCCATCGTATCGACGCCACGGGCGCTTTGGTCGACACCTTCGATCACGGCGTTTCCGGGCGGCCGGTGCGCGGCTTGGCGCCCGCTGCCGACGACGGCGCTGTCATGGACATCGCTGGTGCCGCCTTCGACAGCGAGGACCCCGGCACCTGGGGATACACCCAGGACGAGCGCCGTGTCTGGGGCGTCGCCGTCCATGGCGGCCGCGTCTACTACGCGGTCGGCGACGAGGCCGAGATCTGGTCGGTTGGCATTGCCCGCGACGGCAAATTCGCCGGCGACCCGCGCTGGGAGCTGACGGTTACGGCCGACAAGGACCTGCCGATTACCGATATCGCCTTCGACAACAAGGGCTTCCTGTATCTGGCCCAGCGCGGTGAGATCGAAAACCGCTACGACTACAGCCAGTTCGCCGATTCAGGCGACGGCGAGGTCATTCGCTACTGGCGCGAAAGCCCTGATGATCCGGCGACGGAAAGCATCTGGGTGCCGGTACCACAGGAATATGCCGTCGGTTTCCCTCAAGGCAATCGCCAGTCGGCCGGCGGCATCGACCTGCAATATGGCTACGACGCGCAGGGCTTCATCAACCCCAATGCATGCACCGACACCATCGTGAAAACAGGTGACAAGCTGAGGGACAATCCGGCGCTGGCCGAGCAGCTTGCCGCAGGCGGTCCGCTCGCCGTCCACGGCGTGCAGATCACCTCGACGTCGCTTGTGAAGCCGGCGAACGTTCCGCCTTTCGGTTCATGGTTCGTCGACTTCGACAGCTTCTATGAGGACCCCGAAGTCGAGGGCCATGTCGGCGACGTTGAGATCTGGCGGCCATGCGAAGGCCGCGCCGGCTATTACGAGCAGATCCCCTATCCGGGCGACTATCCGACGCCGCTGTGGCCGCCGGATTTTCCGCCGCCCGGCAACATCCCGCCCTGCCTCGACGTCGAGGCGGTCGAGTATTTCTGCACCCCGGCCGGGCTCGAGGCCGATCTCTATGTCCGTGACGTTGCAGGCATCGGCGGCGATTCCGTCAAGGCCGATTCCAGGACGCCGGGCGTCAGTGTCTCACCGCTGCAGCAGACCAAGGCTCCGGGCGCGCCGTTCACCATCGGGTTGACCGGCCACTTCCCCGGCGACACGGTCAATGTCGGCCTGTGCTTCTACAAGCAGTCCGACGCCGACAAGGGCGGCTACTACCCTTGCTGCAAAGTGGTGGTGCCGCTTGCCACGCCCCAAGTCAGCTGCGAACCGTGAGGGAGGGAGAGATGACCATTCACAATCCCGTCCCGCTCGCCATGCAGAGCAACCAAACCGTCATGGAGACGATCATGAAACCCCTGTCATTCGCCAGGCGCGGCGCGCGCTGGCTGGTGGCGGCAGGGATCGCGCTCGCCGCCATGCCCCTGTCGCCGGCAGTCGCCCAGCCGCTGCCCGATATCGTGCCAGAGCTGAGGCTCGACCGCGTCATCCCGCATCCGGGCCATGACGACGTCGTGCCGTTCTTCACCAAGAAGGGTGCCCAGCGCAACTGCGACTATGTCGTCTATAACCTGCGCTTCGGCGCCCGCGGCAATCCGGAGAAGTTCTTCGACCCGGCCTTCGCCAACGGCCTCAAGACGTTGCGCATGGATTTCCGCGACCAGCTCGCCGCGGGTTTGACGATCGTCAACGTCCAGGCATCCGGCGATGGCACCGATGCCGTCGGCGGTCCGCTGCCGGCGGCCACCATCGGCACCACCGCCAACCCCAACGATACGGCTGGCATTTCCGACTTCCGGCTGTCGGCGACCGATCTCGATGGGGTGGGTGCGCCCAACGAGCGCTACATCGACATCCGCATCACCGCCCTGATCGACCACGCCGCCTTCCCGGCACCCGCGGTGGTCGACAACCAGGGCTTCGTCAAGCTGTCGGTAGGCCCCGGTTCGATCGAGATTCCCTCGCATGATCCGTCCAAGCCTGACGACGGCGATTTCCGCACCGGCGAGAAAACGTCGATCCGCATCGACGTCACCGACTGCGAGCCGCCTCCGCCACCGCCTCCGGGCGGCGAGCCGTGCTTCAAGGTCGAACGTGGTGATGTCGACTGCGTGCCCGGCGGCGGCGCCTATATCTACAATATGTCTGTCGGACCCGAGATGGCTGGCCGCTGGGTGCAGCTTCGCACCACCATGCCCGGCATCACCATCGATCCGCCGCTGCAGCTGGTTCCGCCCGGTGGCGGCGTGCTGCACTGGGAGATCGAGGGCGCTGGCCCCGGCGATGTCGTCCATCTGATCGTCACCGGCATCGAAACCTATGCCGGTCCGGAAGAGGGCGTCGGCCTGTGCTGCACCCAGACCGTCGACATCGTCATTCCGCCCGATCTCCGCTGCCCGCCTGACAAGCAACCGGACATCAAGGTTGAGAAACGTGCCGACGTCGCCCGCTGCACGGTGCTTGGCGGCTGCAACTTCACCATCCGCGTCACCAATGTCGGCGACGGCCCCTACAACGGCAAGATCGTGCTCGACGAGGTGACCTTGCCCGGCAACGCGACGATAGATTCCGGGCCCAACGCGCCCTGGACCTGTCTGCCGGCAACCAGCCCGATGAGCTGCGAGCATCCGGCGACCACGCTTGATCCCGGCGAGTTTGTCGATCTCAAGATCGGCTTCAAGCCCGGACCCGGCTGGGAGGCGCGGTTCATCCGCAACTGCGCCGAGTACGACTACACGGCGAGCGAAAAGCCCGACGTGTTCGGCCGGACCGACAACGACAAGGCGTGCGCCACCATTCCGATCTGCAAGCGCGGCGATCCCGATTGCCGTCCGCCGGTGGAAAAGAAGGTCGACCTGCGCATCACCAAGGACCCGCGTTCGGTCGCCTGCAGTGCCGATGGCGTCTGCAGCTTCCTGATCCGTGTCTATAACAACGGCACCGAAAACTATGTCGGCCCGCTGACCGTCATCGACGACTATCCCACCGGAGCGCCGTCGTCCTCGACCTTCGGCCCGACCCCGCCCTGGGCTTGCGGCCCGGCCGGTCCCGGCCAGTTCCGCTGCGATCACCCGGGCGTGGCACTGGTGCCGGGTGCGTCGGTGCCGCTTTCCGTGGTCGCCATCGTGCCGGCCGACTACCCGTCCGACATGATCCGCAACTGCGGCGAGGTGCGGGCGATCCCGGGCGAGACGGTGCTGGCCAACAACAAGGCCTGCGCCACCATGCGCATCCCGCATCCGGGACGGCCACGCCTGACTGTCGCCAAGACCGGCGACCGCCAGTGCGAGACGGGCCAGCCTTGCACGTTCGAGATCACCATCACCAACAGCGGCACCGGCCCGTTCAACGGCTCGGTCCGCATCGGCGATGCGATCGGCGTGGATGGTCTCGGCCGGCTGGAAGGCGTTGCGATCACTTCGGTCGAACCGCCCTTCGGCTGCTCGCCGGAACCGGCAACGCTGCCGTTGTCCTGTGTCGCCAACATCAGCCTCGGCGCCGGCGAAAGCCGCGTTCACAGGGTGACGGTGGTGATCCCTGAAGATGGCCGCTTCGCCAACCTGAACCGGCCGGTGCCGGCGCAGAACTGCGTTGCCGTGCTTCCGCCCGACACGCCGGTTCGCGGGCTCGACCTGGCCGGCGCTACATCGCTTCCGGGTGGTCTCGGTGCTGGCAATCCTTATGCCTGCCACCGCTTCCTGATCGACCATGAGGTCAAGCAGCAGTGCTCGGAAGGTTTCGTGCTCAACCAGGCCGGCCGCTGCGTCTGCCCCGAGGGTACGACGTTCCGCAACGGTCAATGCGTGCCCGCTGGCGGCACGGTGACGCCGGTTCCGCCGGTCAAGCCGCAATGCCGTCTGCTGCCGGGACAGATCCGCACCGAGGACGGGCGCTGCGTCTGCCCGCGCGGCACGGACCTCAAGAACGGCAAGTGCGTGCGGCCGGAGCAGCCGCCGGAACGCCAGTGCACGCTGCTGCCCGGCCAGATCCGGACGCAGGACGGAAGCTGCATCTGTCCGCGTGGCACGGAACTGTCGAACGGCCGTTGCGTCAAGAACGTGCCGCCGGTGCGCCAGTGCACGCTGCTGCCGGGCCAGATCCGGACGCAGGACGGACGTTGCATCTGCCCACGCGGCACCGAGCTGAGGAACGGTCGCTGCGTCAAGGATGTGCCGCCTCAGCGCCAGTGCACGCTGTTGCCTGGCCAGATCCGGACCAAGGACGGGCGCTGCATCTGCCCGCGTGGTACCGAACTGGTCAGGGGTGCATGCCGCAAGGTCCAGGTCGAGTGCCCGAAGGGTACTTCGCTTGTTCGCGGCCGCTGCGTGCCTGACCGCCAGGACACCATCTGCCGTCGTGGCGAGGTGCTGATCAACGGCCAGTGCATGACCATCGAGCGTGAGTGCCCGCGTGGCACGGTCGGCCAGTATCCGAACTGCCGTCCGATCCGCCAGCGCCCGGCGCTCGAGATCATGCCGATCAACCCGGATGTGTTCCGCGGCCTGATCCCTCAAAGGAGGGACCAGCAACAGCCGAAGACCAACAACATCATTCCGCAGTGATCGACTGATCGACAACGAGAATGGGCCCCGCCGGCTTGCTGGCGGGGCCTTTTCATTGGCAAAGATGACCACTCAGCCGCTTGTGTCTCGACATTCTCGGCGTCGGATATTAGGCAGGCCGCAACATCGCGCTTTCAAAAAGGCCTGAACGTGAGCAACAAAACCCTGATCGCCCCGTCGGTGCTGTCGTCGGACTTCTCCAAACTCGGCGACGAGGTCGAGGCCATCGTCGCAGCCGGCGCCGACTGGATCCATCTCGACGTCATGGACGGCCATTTCGTTCCCAACATCACCTTCGGCCCGCCGGTCATCAAGGCAATCCGCAACCGCACCGACAAGGTGTTCGATTGCCATCTGATGATCACCCCGGCCGACCCTTATCTCGCGGCGTTCGCCGACGCCGGCTGCGACATCATCACGGTCCATGCCGAGGCTGGCCCGCATCTCGACCGCTCGCTGCAGACGATCCGCAATCTTGGCAAGAAGGCCGGCGTGTCGCTCAATCCGTCGACGCCTGAATCGGTCATCGAATACGTGCTCGACCGGCTCGACCTGGTGCTGTTGATGACGGTCAATCCGGGCTTCGGCGGCCAGGCCTTCATTCCGGCGGTCATCGACAAGGTCAGGCGCGTCAAGGCGATGATCGGCAACCGTCCGATCGACATCGAGATCGATGGCGGCGTCACATCAGAGACCGCACCGCTGGTCACCGCCGCCGGCGCCAACGTGCTGGTCGCTGGCAATGCCGTGTTCAAGGGTGGGCCCTCGGCCTATGCCGCAAACATCGAGGCGATCCGGACAGCTGCGGACAAGGCGGCGATCTGAGCTGAATTGACGGGCGGGCTAGCTGTTAAGCCCCCGCACCGGCCGGTGCGGGGGCGTCGCCCCTCGTTTCGCGCCTAAGCGGAAAACACCTTGTTGCCGTCGATCCAGGTGGCCGACACGTCGAGTGTGTCGGTGAGCTGGACGGCATTGGCGGCATAGCCCTTGGCCAGCCGCCCGAGACGATGGTCCTGACCGACAGCTTCCGCCGGATAGAGCGAGGCCATGCGGATCGCTTCGTCGAGCTCTTCGCCGATCTTTTCGTGCATGAAGCGCACCGCCGAAATCATGTCGAGATCGGCGCCCGCAAGCGTGCCGTCTTCCAGTGTCAGGCGGCCGTTCTCGCGCTTGATCGTGCGCCCGTTCAACGTGAACGACTTGAGATCGGTACCGATGGTTGCCATCGCGTCAGTGACGAGGAAGATGCGCGCCGGGCCGTTCTTGGCCTTGAGCGCGATTTTCATCGTCGCCGGGTCGACATGGATACCATCGGCGATCAGTCCGGCCGAGAAGGTCGAAATGTCGACCGCGGCGCCAGCAAGGCCGGGCTCGCGGTTGCCGATCTGGCTCATCGCGTTGAACAGATGCGTCGCCATCGAAGCGCCAGCTTCGGCGTATTCTTTCGCCGTGCGGTAGCTGGTGTCGGTGTGGCCGAGGCTGACGACGACGCCGGCAGCTGCCAGCGCCTTGACCTGGCCTGCCTTGACCGATTCCGGAGCGATGGTTGTCAGCAGCACCGGCATGGTGTTGCGCGCCGCGATCAGCGCCCTTTCATCCGCGTCGTCCATCGGCCGGATCAGCTGGGGATCGTGCGCGCCCTTGCGGGCGAGCGACAGGTGCGGCCCTTCGAGATGCAGGCCGAGGAAACCGGGCACCTTGCGCGTCGCGGCTTCCGCGCCGGCTGCGATGGTGGCGCGGGTGATCTCGGGCGTGTCGGTGATCAGCGTCGGCAGCACGGCTGTTGTGCCGAACGGCATCTGCGCCTTGCAGATGATGTCGAGCGTGTCGACATCGGGCTTGTCGTTGAGCATCAGGCCGCCGCCGCCATTGACCTGCAGGTCAATGAAACCGGGGGCCAGAATGCTGCCGCCATCCGTAACCGCAACGCCGGCCGGCACGGCATCGCGTTTGACGATGCCTTCGATCAGCCCGCCGGCGACGATCAGCGCGGCATCTTCATGCCACGCCTCTCCGTCGAAGATGCGTTGTGCAGCTAGGGCAAAACGACTGGTCATATCGTTTCGGTCACTTTCCGGAGATTGGGCGGAGCGTCGGGGTTGAGGCCGCGATGGCGGGCGAAGGCCTCGACGAAACCGTAGAACGAAGCGATCAGCATTAGCGGATCGGTCAGCGGGTGGCCGGTGGCGACATGCGGCAGCACAAGCGCCTTCTTGGCCAGCGACGACGTGATGTGGATGGCGGCACCGCGCTCGGCGAGGCCGTCGGCGGCGTCCGCGATTGACGGCTCGGAGGCGTCACGGGCGGCCAGCGCCAGCACCGGGAAGCCGGGACGTACCAGCGCCAGCGGACCGTGCATCACTTCGGCGGCACTGTAGGACTCGGCGTGCATGGCGCAGGTTTCCTTGAACTTCAGCGCCGCTTCGTTGGCGATCGCGAAGGACGGACCGCGGCCGAGGATAAACAGCGAATTGCCGTCGGTCAGCGCGTTGGCGATGCCCATCCAGTCGCAGTCGACCGCCTTGGCGAAATGTTCGGGCAGTGCCGCAAGTGCGTCGAGCAGCTTGTCGTCGCCGGTCCAGTGGCCGAGCACGGCGAGGCCGGCGACAGCCGAATTGACGAAGGTCTTGGTTGCAGCCACGCTCTTTTCGACGCCGGCGCGGATGTCGATGGCATGATCGGAGGCTTCGGCCAGCGGCGAGCCGGCGGTGTTGGTCAGGGCAATCGTCAGCGCGCCGCCGGCGCGAGCGCCTTCGGCCATCGCAACGATGTCGGGGCTTTTGCCAGACTGCGAAATGGCAAGGCAGGCCGAGTCGGCAAGCTTGAGCTTGGCGCCATAGATCGACGAAATCGACGGGCCGATCGAAGCGACAGGAAGGCCGGCGGTCAGTTCGATGGCGTATTTGAGGAAGGAGGCCGCGTGGTCGGACGAGCCGCGTGCGACAGTGGTGACGAAGCGTGGCGCCGCACGCTTGAGGTGCAGGCCGGTTTCGGCGAGCTCCTTGGCGGAACCTTCGAGCAGGCGCGCGGTGGCCTCGGGGATTTCGGCGATTTCGCGCCGCATATGCGTAGTCGCGTTCAAGCGGTGTCTCCTTCTTGCCCATCCGGGCCGGGTAGCCTTAGTTCGGCGACGAAATCATAGGCGTCGCCACGATAGATCGACTTGGTGAACTCGATCACCTTGCCGCTGGCAAGGTATGAGATGCGCTCAATCTGCAGGCAGGCCGAGCCTGCTGGCACCAGCAGCAGCTTGGCCTCGGCCTCGCCGAGATTGACTGCCGAGATGCGCTGTACGGCACGCACCGGCCGGTGGCCAGTCTTGCCCAGTGCCATATAGAGCGAAGATGTGACTTCGCGAGGGTCGGCCAGTACGGAAGCCGAAATGGCCGCACGCTCGATCGCCAGCGGCGTTTCGTCGGCGATGCGCAGGCGGCTCAGCCGCGACACCAGTTCGCTGGCTGACAGCCCAAGCACCATCATCTCGTCGGGCGAGGGCGGGTAGACGCCGCGGTCGAGCCATTGCGAACGGGCTGCCATGCCACGCCGAGCCATGTCTTCGGTGAACGAGGTCAGGCGCGACAGCGATTGCTCGACACGCTCCATGCGCGGGGCAACGAACGTGCCCGAGCCATGGCGCTGCACCAGCACGCCTGACTTGACCAGGTCCTGCACCGCCTTGCGCACCGTGACGCGCGAAATGTCGGCCTGGGCGGCGATATCGCGTTCCGAAGGCAGGGCGTCGCCGGGGCCGATCAGGCCACGCTTGACCGCCTCTTCGATGTTCTTCTTGAGCTGGAGATAGAGCGGCGCGCCACTCTGGCTGACGTCGCGCAGGGCCGCGAAGATACGCTCGGCAGTATCATCCATGGCTGCCTCCCGCATTGCCAAATCTCTTGGCCGCCATCATTACGGCACCACCGAGCGCATCCTGCAGCGGCGGATGGATGATCGCGCGATAGCGCTTTGAAAGCAGCGGCGCATAGAGACCGGCGAGCCCGCCGAGCAGGCACAGCCGCTCGGTTTGCGCCAGGTCGAAGACGGCAAGCGTTTCCTCGACGTCGGAAACTGCGCGCTCGACAAGCTTCTGGCCGACGGCGTCGCCTTTTCCGGCGTGTTCGAACACCATCGGTGCAAACGCGCCGTAGTCTCCGGGTTTGGCATTGGTGGTGAATTCGACGATGTCGCTGGGGTCGCCGTTGAAACGCTCAAGCATGATGGTTGTGAGCGTCGAACCGGCATGGATGTTGTCATAGACCAGCAGCGTTTCCTGCAGCAGGTCGCGGCCGATGCGCGCGCCGCTGCCGAGATCGCCGATCTGGAAACCCCAGCCGCCAACGGGGCGCAGTTGTCCTTGCTGGCGTGCCAGATAAACGGTGCCGGTTCCGAGTGCCGCGATCGCGCCGTCGTGTTCGCCGAGCGCGCCCTCCAGCGAGATCAGCGAGTCGTTTTCGACATCGCTTTGGCTGAACGGCAAGATGGCGATCAGCCGTTGCTTGTAGTCGCCGACATTGGCGCCGGCGAGGCCAAGCACCGCAGGTGTCGAGGAGATCAAGGCCGGATCGCGGCCGGCATCGATGAATGCCAGGCGGGCGGCTTCGACGATATTCTCACAGGCGCCGGCAAGATCGGTGCGGATATTGGCCGGTCCGCCACGCCCGCGACCCAAAATGTCGCCGCTTGCGGTGGCCAGCGCGGCCCGGCAGCCGGTGCCGCCACCATCTATCCCGAGCACAAGATCCACGGCGTTTTCTCCTCGGACTGGATAATACCAATAAAATACCAATAGCCAAGCCTTAAATTCCGAGGCACGAGAAGCAATCCTCATTTGATTGAATTTTATGGATTTTTCGATCTGCCTTGCGCTGCAGCAAAGGAATTTGTTAACGCCGCTGGACAAGTGGTATTTTTTTGGTATTGTCGTTGAAAGGGAGAGACAGAATGGCGCCAACGCGTACCGAAGCGGTGCATAAAGATGCCGGGGGCATTGATGCCCAGGCACCTGAATCCATTCTTGGCCTGCTTGCCTCAGCGCAGGTCGAGGCCGCCGGTGCCGTTCATGCTGCCATCCCCGCAATCGCTGCAGCTGCCGCCAGGATTGCTGACCGCCTCGCGTCCGGCGGACGTCTTGTCTATGCCGCGGCCGGCAGTTCCGGCCTGATGGCGCTGGCCGATGCGCTCGAGCTTCCCGGCACATTTGGCATTCCGCGCGACCGCGTCGTCGTCCTGCTTGCCGGCGGCACCGACAGCCTCGTCAATCTCACCGGTGCGCCCGAAGACGACGCCGATCAGGCGATAAGCGAACTCGCCGCAGCCGGGCTCGATGCCGGCGACTGCCTCATTGCTGTTTCAGCCAGTGGCTCGACGCCGTTCGCCGTTGGTGCGCTGAAAGAGGCGAAGCGCCGCGGTGCTGCGACCATTGCCATCGCCAACAATGCCGGCGCGCCGATGTTCGATCTCGCCGAGATTGCGATCCTGCTTGCCACGCCGCCGGAAGTCGTTGCCGGTTCGACCCGCATGGGTGCGGGTACGTCGCAGAAGATCGCGCTCAACATGATGTCGACGCTTGCCGCGGTCCATCTCGGTCATGTTCATGACGGCTACATGGTCAATCTCGTTGCCGATAATCTGAAGCTGCACGAGCGCGCCGCGCGCATCGTTTCGGCCATTTCCGGCTGCGATACCGCGACCGCGAAAGCCTTGCTCGAAAGGAGCGGTGGTTCGGTCAAGGTCGCGATCCTTTTGGCCTCGGGCGCATCAAGCCTGGAGGCGGCAAACCAACTTCTGGATGGGGCGGACCAGAAACTCCGGTCCGCGCTGTCGAAGCTCGAGGGGAGCAGAGGCTCTCATCAGTAGAGGCCCGAGAGAAAGTAAAAACAGGGAGAATGGAAATGACAAACAGGTTGCTTACTGGACTTCTGATGGCGTCCAGCATCCTCGGCTCCGCCGGGATCGCGTTCGCCCAGGACAAGACGCTGACCATCGAAAGCTGGCGTAACGACGACCTCGCCATCTGGCAGGAAAAGCTGATCCCGGCCTTCGAGAAAGCCAATCCCGGCATCAAGGTCACCTTCTCGCCGTCGGCTCCGACCGAGTACAACGCCGCTCTCAACGCCAAGCTTGACGCGGGCTCGGCCGGCGATCTCATCACCTGCCGCCCGTTCACGTCGCTCGACCTCTATACCAAGGGTCAACTCTCCGACCTGACTGCGCTGCCCGGCATGGAGAACTTCGCCGACGTCGCCAAGTCCGCCTGGCAGACTGACGACGGCAAGGCGACCTTCTGCGTGCCGATGGCCTCCGTCATCCACGGCTTCATCTACAACAAGGACGCGTTCGAGAAGCTCGGCATTGCCGTGCCGGCGACCGAGGAAGAGTTCTTCGCCGCTCTCGAAAAGATCAAGGCCGACGGCACCTACATCCCGATGGCGATGGGCACCAAGGATCTATGGGAAGCCGCGACCATGGGCTACCAGAACATCGGCCCGAATTACTGGAAGGGCGAAGAAGGCCGTCTGGCGCTGATCAAGGGTGAACAGAAGCTGACCGATGCCGACTGGGTCGCGCCTTATGCGACGCTCGCCAAGTGGAAGCCTTATCTCGGTGACGGCTTCGAAGCCCAGACCTATCCGGACAGCCAGAACCTCTTCACGCTCGGCCGCGCCGCCATCTATCCGGCCGGCTCGTGGGAGATCTCGACCTTCAACACCCAGGCTCAGTTCAAGATGGGCGCCTTCCCGCCGCCGGTCCAGAAGGCTGGCGACACCTGCTACATCTCCGACCACACCGATATCGGCCTGGGTCTGAACCCCAAGAGCCCGAACGCCGATGCCGCCAAGACCTTCCTGACCTGGGTGGCGTCGCCGGAGTTCGCGACCATCTATGCCAACGCGCTGCCGGGCTTCTTCAGCCTGAACTCGGCGCCGGTGAAGATGGAAGACCCGCTCGCCCAGGAGTTCGTTTCCTGGCGCGAGAAGTGCAAGCCGACGATCCGCTCGACCTATCAGATTCTGTCGCGCGGCACGCCGAACCTCGAAAACGAGACCTGGGTCAAGTCGGCCAACGTCATCAATGGCACCGAGACCCCGGAAGCCGCTTCTGCCGAACTGCAGAAGGGCCTCGACAGCTGGTACAAGCCGGCAAAGTAAAATGCGGCGGGCTTGATGCTCGCTCAGGAGGGCGGCGCCTTGGCGGCGCTCTCCGTCCCCTCGGCGAATTCGAACCTCGCGGAATCGAAATGAGGGGTTGAACGCTGGCGCGCAAAGATGCGCTACTGCTTCCGACAGCCATTGGCGGGAAGCCCGCAGAGGTCCATCCTCGCTGTTATGAACAACGGCCCCACGCGGCCGGACCAAGGACTTTTGAGATGTCGGAGCAAAGCCTAGAGCATAGCCAAGACAAGAGACCGACGCGCTGGCACATCGCCGTTTTTCTGGCGCCGGCGCTGCTGGTCTACACCGCGGTGATGATCCTGCCGCTGTTCGGCACCTTGCAGTTGTCATTGTTCCGCAGCATCGACAATGCGCAGGTGTTCACCGGCTTCGACAATTTCCGCACATTGTTCGGCGATCCGCGCTGGTCGGCGTCGTTCTGGAACGCGCTCGGCAACAACACCTGGTTCTTCATCATCCATATGCTGGTGCAGAACCCGATCGGTGTCGTGCTCGCCGCCCTGCTGTCGAGCCCCAAGCTGCGCTTTTCCGCCTTCTACCGCACGGCGATCTTCATCCCGACGATCCTGTCCTTCGTCATCGTCGGTTTCGCCTGGAAGCTGATCCTCAGTCCGCTGTGGGGTGTGGCGCCCAATCTGCTCGACCTTGTCGGCCTCAAGAGCCTGTTCGTGCCGTGGCTCGGCAAGGAAGAATACGCGCTGACCACGCTTAGCCTGATCTCGGTGTGGCAGTTCGTCGGCATCCCGATGATGCTGATCTATGCCGCCATGCTGTCGATCCCCGAAGAGGTGATCGAAGCGGCCGAATGCGACGGCGTCACCGGCTTCTCGCAGTTCTGGAAGATCAAGCTGCCGTTGATCCTGCCCTCCATCGGCATCATCTCGATCCTCACCTTTGTCGGCAATTTCAACGCCTTCGACCTGATCTATTCGGCACAGGGCGCGCTAGCCGGGCCGAACTACGCCACCGACATCCTGGGCACATTCCTCTACCGCACCTTCTTCGGCTTCCAGCTGCAGATCGGCGATCCGAACATGGGCGCCACCATCGCCTCGATGATGTTCTTCATCATCCTCGCCGGCGTGTGCCTGTACCTGTTCCTTATCCAGACGCGGCTGCGCCGCTACCAGTTCTGAGGGCGTCATGAGCAAGGCTGCCACATCCCTGCCACGCAGCATCGGCGCGCATGCGGTGCTGCTGACCTATACGGTCATTGCGCTGTTTCCGGTGCTGGTCATCGTCGTCAACTCGTTCAAGTCGCGCAATGCCATCTTCCGTTCGCCGCTGTCGCTGCCGACATCGGAAACCTTCGACCTGATCGGCTACCAGACCGTGATGGCCCAGGGTGATTTCGTCCAGTATTTCCAGAACAGCCTCACCGTCACCGTCGCGTCACTGTTTTTCGTGCTGCTGTTTGGCGCCATGGCGGCGTTCGCCCTGTCGGAATACCGCTTCAAGGGCAACACCATGATGGGCCTGTATCTCGCCCTCGGCATCATGATCCCGATCCGCCTTGGCACGGTCGCCATCCTGCAGTTGATGGTGGCGAGCGGGCTGGTCAACACGCTGACAGCGCTTGTCCTGGTCTACACCGCACAGGGCCTGCCGCTCGCCGTCTTCATCCTGTCCGAGTTCATGAAGCAGGTGTCGGACGATCTGAAAAACGCCGGCCGCATCGACGGGCTTTCGGAATACCGCATCTTCTTCCGCCTGGTGCTGCCGCTGGTTCGCCCGGCGATGGCGACGGTCGCCGTCTTCACCATGATCCCGATCTGGAACGACCTATGGTTCCCGCTGATCCTGGCGCCATCGGAAGCGACCAAGACCGTCACGCTTGGCGCCCAGGTGTTCATTGGCCAGTTCGTCACCAACTGGAACGCCGTTTTGGCAGCGCTCTCGCTCGCCATCCTGCCGGTGCTGATCCTCTACTTCTTCTTCTCGCGGCAGCTGATCCGCGGCATCACTTCCGGAGCCGTCAAGTGACTACAGAAAAGCCCCTTCGCGTCGTCGTCGCCGGCCTCGGCAATATGGGCCGCAGCCACGCGCTCGCCTATCACAACAACCCCGGCTTCGAGATCGCCTCGCTGGTCAACCGTTCCGACGTGCCGCTGCCGGCGGGCATGGAAGGCTACGGCATCCAGCGCTCCTTCGAAGGTGCGCTCCGCGAGCACAAGCCTGACGTCGCCTCGATCAACACCTACTCCGACAGCCATGCCGACTATGCCGTCATGGCGCTCGAGGCGGGCTGCCACGTGTTCCTGGAAAAGCCGCTGGCAACCACAGTCGCCGACGCCGAGCGCGTCGTAGCATGCGCCAAGGCCAACGGCCGCAAGCTGGTGATCGGCTACATCCTGCGCCATCATCCGTCATGGATGCGGCTGATCGGCGAGGCGCGCGCGCTCGGCGGTCCCTATGTCTTCCGCATGAATCTCAACCAGCAGTCTTCAGCCCACAAGTGGGACACCCACAAGCAGCTGATGAAGACGACCTCGCCGATCGTCGACTGCGGCGTGCACTATCTCGACGTCATGTGCCAGATCACCGACGCCGACCCGGTCGAGGTGCGCGGCATGGGCCTGCGCATGACCGACGAGATCGATCCGGCGATGTACAATTACGGTCATCTCCAGGTGCTGTTCGCCGACGGTTCGGTCGGCTGGTACGAAGCCGGCTGGGGCCCGATGATGTCGGAGACGGCCTTTTTCGTGAAGGACGTGATTTCGCCCAAGGGCAGCGTCTCGATCGTCGTCAACGAAGCCACCACCAAGTCCGACGACGTCGATTCCCACACCAAGACCAGCATGATCCGCGTTCACCGCGCCGATCTCGGCGCCGATGGCAACTTCCTTCATGCCGACGAGGACCTGTCGATGAAGGATGAGCCCGGCCACCAGGGACTTTGCGATCGCGAGCAGGCCTTCGTGCTGAAAGCCATCCGCGAGAACATCGACCTTACCCGTCACATGGACGACGCCGTCAAATCACTGCGCGTGTGCCTGGCCGCGGACGAAAGCGTCCGCACCGGTCTCGCCGTCAAGCTTTAGGAGCATGACCCCGAAAAGTCGCTGATTTTTCGGACAGGTTTTGCGTCAGGAAAACGAGAGGAAGAGTTCGTGGGATCTCTCAAGATCGAAAACGTCAAGAAGTCCTTCGGTCCGGTCGACGTGCTGAAAGGCATCGACCTCGAAGTCAAGGACGGCGAGTTCGTCGTTTTCGTCGGCCCGTCGGGCTGCGGAAAGTCGACGCTGTTGCGCATCATCGCCGGCCTTGAGGATGCGACGTCGGGCGACGTGCTGATCGACGGCGCCAAGGTCACCAATGCGCCGCCGTCCAAGCGCGGCATCGCCATGGTGTTCCAGACCTACGCGCTTTATCCGCACCTCACCGTGCGCGACAATATGAGCCTCGGCCTCAAGCAGGCGGGAACACCTACCGCCGAGATCGACCAGCGCATCGCGGCGTCCTCGGCGATGCTGTCGCTCGAACCCTACCTCAAGCGCCGCCCGGCCGAACTGTCCGGTGGCCAGCGCCAGCGTGTTGCCATTGGCCGCGCCCTGGTGCGCGAGCCGAAACTGTTCCTTTTCGACGAGCCGCTGTCGAACCTCGATGCGGCACTTCGCGTCAACACCCGTCTCGAGATCGCCCAGCTGCACAACCGGCTCAAGGCGACGATGGTCTACGTCACCCACGACCAGGTCGAGGCCATGACGCTGGCCGACCGCATCGTGGTGCTCAACGCCGGCCGTGTCGAGCAGGTCGGTGCGCCGATGGAACTCTACAACAAGCCGGCCAACCTGTTTGTCGCCGGCTTCATCGGCTCGCCCAAGATGAACTTCATCGATGGCGCTCGCCTCGGTGAAACCGCCAAGACCGTTGGCGTCCGTCCCGAGCATATCGCCGTCAGCGACACCGCTGGCATCTGGAAGGGCACCGTCATCCACGCCGAGCATCTCGGCGCCGACACCAACGTCTTCCTTGAAACGGAAAAGGCCGGCCTCATCACCATTCGCCTGTTCGGCGAATATCAGACCGGTCCCGGTGCCACGCTTTATGCCACGCCCGACCCGGCCCGGACCTATCGCTTCGACGCTGACGGCAAGGCGATCGGCTGACAGCGGGCTTGCCGCCCCTCATCCCCCTGCCGGGACCTTCTCCTCGCAGGCGGGGAGAAGGATGCAGCTTCAACGTTGACCCCTCCCTCTCCCCGCGCGCGGGGAGAGGATAAGGGTGAGGGGGCAATTTCAACGCCGCCTCAGGGGCTCCGTCGCCGCGGCATCCACACCGCCATCCCCAATTACCACGCCGAACATCTCGGCCGCCTGCTCGCGTGAATAGTAGCCGAGTCCGACATCGCGCAGCACCAGTGCGGGATCACGCTCGAGCGGATCGCCATAACCGCCGCCGCCCGGCGTGCCGACCGACACCCGGTCGCCGGCTTTCAGTGGAATGTCCTGCTCTTTCGACAGATGCTTTGGCACATGCGCCTGCCCGTCGCGAAACACGGTGACGGTATTCACCGCGCCATCCTTGCCGCCAAGCGCGCCCTGCGGGCCAAACCGGCCATGGTCCATGACGAAGGATGCGCGCGCCTCGCCTCGCAACAGTTCGATCTCGTAGGCGAGGCCGAAGCCGCCACGCTGTTTGCCGGCGCCGCCGGAACCCTCACGCAAGGCGTATTGCCGGTAGAGCACCGGATAGGCCTGTTCCATGATCTCGACCGGCGGCGATTTCGAAATGCCGATGGTCGAGCAGCCGTTCGACAGCCCGTCATGGCCTGAGTTGCCGCCATAGCCGCCGCCCGAGATCTGGTACATGACATAGTCGCGGCCGCGCGCCGGATCGTTGCCGCCAAGCGCGAAATTGCCGCTCGATCCGGCTGGTGACGCCGTCACCTTCTCAGGTGCGGCCTGCACCATGGCGGCGAAGACGGCTTCCGCGATGCGCTGCGACACCTCTGCCGCGCAGCCCGAAACGGGGCGCGGGTATTTCGCATCGAGGAATGTGCCTTCCGGCCGCTTGATGTCAAGCGGTTCGAAGGCGCCGGCGCTGATCGGCACGTCTGGAAAGATGTGGCGCATGGCGAGATAGACCGACGACAAGGTCGTCGCCAGCACGCTGTTCATCGGTCCCGCACAGGGCGCCGACGAGCCGGAAAAGTCGAAGGTCAGGGTGCTGCCTGCCTTTTCGACCGACAGCGCAATCGTCAGCGGCGCATCGACAACGCCGTCGGAATCGACGAACGCCTTCGATGTGTAGATACCATCGGGCAGGGCCGCGATATGCGCCCGCATCTGCTCCGCGGCGCGCCGGCGCAACTCGGCGATCGCCGCGACAACGGTTTCGTCGCCGTAACGATCGAGGATCGTAAACAGCCGGTCCCGCCCTATGTGAAGCGCTGCCGCCTGCGCGCGGATGTCGCCGATACGCTGGTCGGCGACGCGGATGTTGGAGCAGATGATGGCGTAGATCTCGCGGTCCATCACCCCTTTCTTGAACAGCTTGACCGGCGGCAGCCGCAGGCCTTCCTGTTCCACCGCCGTCGCGGAAGCCGAAAAGCCGCCGGGCACCGAGCCGCCGATGTCGGGCCAGTGGCCGGTGTTCGACAGCCAGCAGAAGATCTTGCCTCGACGCCACACCGGCATGGCGAAACGCACATCCATCAAATGTGTGCCGCCGAGATAGGGGTCGTTGACGATGTAGATGTCGCCTTGTTCGGGCGGCAGGACGCGTCCGTCCGATATCATCTCGATGATGGTCTTGGTCGAGTGCTGCATGATGCCGACGAACACCGGCAGGCCCTGCGAGCCCTGCGCGATCAGCGCACCGTCAACGGCCGAATAGATGCCGTCGGAGCGGTCGTTGGCTTCGGCGATGACGGGCGAGAAAGCCGCGCGCGAAAACGTCAGGTCCATCTCGTCGCAGGTCTGCTGCAGTGCTGCCTGGATGACGGAAAGCGTGATGGCGTCGAGGGTCATGGCGCTCCCACCTCAACGATCATATTGCCATCGCGGTCCGATCGAGCCCGGTCGCCCGGTTCCAGCACCGTCGTCGCGTCCATTTGCTCAAGGATTGCCGGGCCTTCGATGGCGGCATCGAGCGGCAGCCTTTCCCGCTCGTAGACAGCAGTGTCGCGCCAGCCGCCGTCGAACCACACCGGTCTTACTTCGCGCAGCGCGCCTTCCAGCGTCGCCATGCGCCCGGCCGGATCGATCAGCCGGCTGAGGTCGATGTCTGGCCGAACGCCCGTCACCGAGGTGTTGAGATTGACGAGATTGGCCCTGATCTCCGGCAACTCGACCTGGAAGCGGGCGAAATAGGCTTTTTCGAACAGCCCCTGCAGCGTGGGGCGGTCAACGTGCGCCGACGGCAGCGGCACGTTGACGAGATGCGTCTGCCCGACAAACTGCATGTCGGCGGAATGGCTGACGCGGATGCTCTGGGGCCGGACCGCCTCCTTGGCGATCAGCGCCTCGCCCTCGGCCCGGTGGCGCGCCAGCACGTCGCGGACGCGCTGCTCGTCGAGCATCGCCACCGGCTGGTTGATCGTGTTGACGAAGTCGTGGCGGAGGTCGGCGACGACGCAGCCGAGCGCATTGGTGATGCCCGGCCGCGCCGGCACCAGCACCCTGGGCAGGCCGAGTTCGCGGGCCAGCGCCGAGGCATGCAGCGGCCCGGCGCCGCCGAAGGCAAACAATGTGAAGTCCCGTGGGTCATGGCCGCGCGACACTGACACCATGCGGATGGCACCCGCCATCTTGATGTTGCCAAGCCGTAGCACGGCACCTGCGGCGGCGACGCCGTCGAGGCCGGTCGCCTTGCCGATCCTGTCTTCAAAGATTTTCCGCACGGCCTCGACGGTCACAGGATTGTCGACCGCGAGCAGTTTCTTGGGGTCGAGCCGGCCGAGCACTAGGTTGGCGTCGGTGATCGTCGGCTCGGTGCCGCCACGGCCATAACAGATCGGCCCAGGATTGGCGCCGGCACTTTCCGGCCCGACCTGGATCAGCCCGGAAGCATCGACGCGGGCGATCGAGCCGCCACCGGCGCCCACCGTATGCACGGCGACCATCGGCACATGGATCGGCATCGCATATTCGATCTCGATCTCGTTCGAAACCGCCGGTTCGGCGTTGAGGATCAGCGCCACGTCTGTCGAGGTGCCGCCCATGTCGTAGGTGACGAGGTTCTCGAAGCCGGCGCGCCGACCGGTATAGGCGGCGGCGATGACGCCCGAGGCCGGGCCCGACATGACGGTTTTTGCCGCCTCCCGGGTGACGAAGCGGGCCGAGATCATGCCGCCATTGCCGTTCATGATCAGGAAGTCGCTGCGGTAGCCGCGCGTGGCGAGCTCATCGCGCAGCCTTGCCACGTAGCGTTCGAGGATCGGCTGTACCGCGGCATTGACCGAGGCCGTCACCCCGCGCTCGAATTCGCGCGCTTCCGACAACAGCGAATGACCTGTCGTGATGTGCCCGTTCGGCCATGTCTCGGCGGCGATCTCGGCGGCACGGCGCTCATGCCAGGGGTTGGCGTAGGAATGCAGGAAATGGATCACCAGAGCCTCGCAATCTGCCGCGACAAGCTCGGCCACCGCAGCCCGCATGCCGTCCTCGTCGAGCGGCTCGCGCACCTGGCCCGAGGCCTCGACCCGCTCGGTGACTTCCAGCCTGAGATTACGCGGAATGACGGGCACGAACACACCGGTCATGCCGTAGGGCTGCGGCCGGGTCCGCCGGCCGAGCTCGATCACGTCACGAAAGCCGCGCGTGGTGATCATACCGGTTCTGGCCAGTCGCCGCTCCAGCACGGCATTGGTGGTGGTCGTCGTGCCGTGGACGATGAGGTCGATCTCGGCGATGGGGAACCCGGTTTCGGCGAGCGCTGCGATTACGCCATGCGCCTGGTTTTCGACCGTCGTCGGCGTCTTGGCGATGCGGACCGTCCCGCCATCCTTGCCGTCGATCAGCAGCAGGTCGGTGAAGGTCCCGCCGACATCGATTCCTGCCACGACATTTCCCGCCTCTGCGGGAATATTCTCGTCCATGGACTAATCCCGAAAAGCCCGGACTACGTTCCTGTGCCAGTTTAGAAAGGCGTTTTATGCCACAATCTTGACGCTGATATCATTTGTATACTAATTAATAACCCGAACAAGGCCCCACTATTTGCCTGTATTTCCGCAGCGCGCCGGTTTCGAAATGCCGCCCGCGCCGGGCGAGAGGTTTGATTGATGAACACCGCAGCAGCGCTGAAGACGGCCGAAGCCAAGCCGCTTCAGTTCCCAATCCCTGCCAATGTCTACGCCGAAACAGTGGTTTCGGTGAAGCATTATACGGATTGTCTTTTTGCCTTCCGCATCACCCGGCCGCAGTCGCTGCGCTTCCGTTCGGGCGAGTTCGTCATGATCGGCCTGCCCAATGCCGAAAAGCCGGTCTACCGCGCCTATTCGGTGGCGAGCCCGTCCTGGGACGACGAGATCGAGTTCTTCTCGATCAAGGTGCCGGATGGTCCGCTGACCTCCGAGCTGCAGAAGATCGAACCCGGCGATACCGTGCTGATGCGCCAGAAGTCGACCGGCACGCTGGTGCTCGACGCGCTGACCCCGGGCAAGCGCCTGTTCATGATCTCGACCGGCACCGGCATCGCGCCTTTCGCCAGCCTGCTGCGCGATCCCGACACCTATGAGCGCTACGAACACGTCGTGCTGACCCACACTTGCCGCGACGTCGCCGAGCTGACCTACGGCCAGGAACTGGTCGCCAACCTCGAAAGCGATCCGCTGATCGGTGAGCTGACCCATGGCCGCGTCACGCTCTACAATTCGACGACGCGTGAGGAATCCGAGCGCATGGGCCGCATCACCGCGCTCATCTCGTCGGGCAAATTCTACAGCGATCTCGGCATCGACAAGCTCGATCCGGAAACCGACCGCATCATGATCTGCGGCTCGATGCACATGCTCAAGGACGTCAAGGAACTCGCCGAGAGCCTTGGCTTCGTCGAGGGCTCGCTGCACGAGCCGGGCACCTTCGTCGTCGAGCGCGCCTTCGTCGGCTGACGCCTCCTGATTGCGCCGGATCGCCCATCGGTCCGGCGTTTTGACCATCCGGTCAAAATAACGCTTCGCCGATTTTAATTTTCGTCTATCTTCCGTCTTCGAGGACTCGTGGAGCATAGCTACACGGGCTATTCTTGTTTGTGCCGTGGTGAAAGCGCACTGCTTCCTCGACGGCTCCTGAGATATCGCGCCGAATACAAGGCGTCCGGAGGAAAGGCAGTCAGATGAGCGGCAAGCTGCGCGAAGCCGAAATGCACCCCTCAGCCACGGTTATGCCATTGCCTTCGCGCCTGGCTGCGAATGCAGCGGAGGGCCATGGTATCGTGCGCAACCCCGGCATGGCGCTGGACCTTGGCTTTGTCGAATCGATGCGCAGCGTCAACCGCTCGGCACTTGAGCGCCGGGTCGGCACGCTGACCAAGCGCCGCTCGATCAAGGCCGACAACCAGGCGGCATGGCTGTTGCGGTCGATCTCGCTGATGGACCTGACGACGCTCAACTCCAACGACACCGACGAGCGTGTGCGCCGGCTCTGCGCCAAGGCGCTGAACCCGCTGCGGCGCGACCTGGTCGAAGCGCTCGGCCTCGGCGAGACGGTGATCCGCCCGGCAGCGGTCTGCGTCTACCATCCGTTTGTTGCCACTGCCGTCGAGGCTGTGAAGGGTTCGGGCATCCATGTCGCTGCGGTATCGACAGCTTTCCCGCACGGCTTGGCGCCGCTTGCGACGCGCCTTGCCGAGATCGAGGCGTCGGTTGCCGACGGTGCCGACGAGATCGACGTCGTCATTCCGCGCGGGCTGGTGTTTGGTGCCAGGTGGCAGGAGCTCTATGACGAGATCAAGGCGTTTCGCGCTGCCTGCGGCGAGGCCCATCTCAAGGTCATCCTGGGCACCGGCGATCTCGCCACGCTGCGCAACGTTACGCTGGCCTCGATGGTGGCGATGATGGCTGGTGCCGACTTCATCAAGACCTCGACCGGCAAGGAAAGCGTCAACGCGACGCTGCCGGTCGGCCTCGCCATGGTGCGCGCGATCCGCGCCTATCACGAGCAGACCGGTTACCTCATCGGCTTCAAGCCGGCGGGCGGCATCTCGACGGCCAAGGTCTCGCTCGACTGGCTGGTGCTGATGAAGGAAGAGCTCGGCCGGCCCTGGCTCGAACCGGAGCTGTTCCGCTTCGGCGCATCGAGCCTTTTGACCGACATCGAACGCCAGCTCGAGCATCATGTCAGTGGCCGCTACTCGGCCAACCACCGTCACGCCATGGCGTGAGGGGCGAGACCTGGCCATGCCGCGTTCCTTCGCGCCCCCCTCTGGCCTGCCGGCCATCTCCCCCACAAGGGGGGAGATCGGCAGATCGGCGACCGGCGGCCTTTCGGCAGCACCGACTCTGATTATTCTGAACCGACAGCATCTCAATTTGGCGACGGAGAGTGCTCCCCACCCGATCCTCGCGCCGCAAAGTCCGGAGCCTCTCATGAACATCCTCGAACGATACCACGCCATGGATTACGCCCCAGCCCCCGAGGCCCGCAGCGAGGCCGATGCCTGGCTTGCCGCCCGCGATTTCTCCAGGTCGCTGTTCATATCAGGCGACTGGCGCGCCGCTGTCGGTGACAAGACCTTCGACACTGAAGATCCGTCGACCGGCAAGCTGCTCGCCAAGGTCTCCGATGCCTCTGCCGCCGACATCGAGACGGCGGTGGCCGCCGCACGCAAGGCGCTGCCCAAGTGGAGCACTGCCTCAGGCTACGAGCGCGCCAAAGTGCTTTATGCCATCGGCCGCGCCATGCAGCGCCATCAGCGCCTGTTTGCGGTGCTGGAAAGCCTCGACAACGGCAAGCCGATCCGTGAGAGCCGCGACATCGATGTGCCGCTGGCGATCCGCCACTTCATCCATCATGCCGGCTGGGCCCAGTCGCTCGACCGTGAGTTTCCCGGCCGCAAGCCAGCCGGTATCGTCGGCCAGATCATCCCGTGGAACTTTCCGCTTTTGATGCTGGCCTGGAAGATCGCACCTGCTCTGGCCACCGGCTGCACGGTGGTCTTGAAGCCGGCCGAGTTCACGCCGCTGACGGCGATCCTGTTTGCCGAGATCTGCGAACGCGCCGGCGTGCCCAGGGGCGTGGTCAACATCGTCCAGGGCGGACCCGAGGCAGGGGCTGCGATCGTCAACCATCCCGGCATCGACAAGATCGCCTTCACCGGCTCGTCCGAGGTCGGCAAGATCATCCGCAAGGCGACCGCCGGCTCGGGCAAGAAGCTGTCGCTGGAACTTGGTGGCAAGTCGGCCTTCATCGTCTTCGAGGACGCCGATCTCGACAGTGCCGTCGAAGGGCTTGTCGACGGCATCTGGTTCAACCAGGGTCAGGTCTGTTGCGCCGGCTCGCGGCTGCTGGTGCAGGAGAGCGTCGCCGACGCCTTCATCGCCAAGGTCAAGACACGGATGAGCCGGCTGCGGGTCGGTTCTCCTCTGGACAAGAACACCGACATCGGCCCGCTCGTCGACCGCAGCCAGCTCGACCGTGTCAGGCGACTGGTCGAGGAGGGCGCCAGGCAAGGCGCCACGTGCTGGCAGCCCGACCAGGACGTGCCTGAGACCGGCTATTATCACCTGCCGACGCTGGCCACGGGTGTGGCACCCGCCAACATCCTCGCCCAGGAGGAGGTGTTCGGCCCGGTGCTCGCCACCATGAGTTTCCGCAATACCGAAGAAGCGGTCGAACTCGCCAACAACACCCGTTATGGCCTTGCCGCCTCGGTGTGGAGCGAAAACGTCAATCTGGCGCTGCATGTCGCCCCGCAGCTCAAGGCCGGCGTGGTCTGGGTCAACGGCACCAACATGTTTGACGCATCTTGCGGCTTCGGCGGCTACCGCGAGAGTGGCTTCGGCCGCGAGGGTGGCAGGGAAGGGCTGGAGGAATATCTGGCGCCAAGCGAGCCACATGGCCCTGTCATCAAACAGGCTTCGGCACCCAAGGCAGCCGTGCGTGACAATGGCGAGAGCCACGGCATCGACCGCACCGCCAAGCTGTTCATCGCAGGCAAGCAGGTCCGCCCCGACGGCAACTATTCGCTCCCTGTTCTCGCACCCAAGGGCAAGCTTGTGGGCGAGATCGGTCTGGGCAGCCGCAAGGATATCCGCGATGCGGTCTCGGCGGCGCGCGCCTGCAAGGCCTGGCCCGAAGCCACCGCCTACAACCGCGCCCAGGTGCTCTATTACCTCGCCGAGAACCTGTCGGGCCGCACTGAGGAGTTCGCTGCCCGCATCGTCGAGCTGACCGGCGCGAGCCACAAGGCTGCCAAAGCCGAGGTGGAAGCCTCGATCGAGCGGCTGTTCTATTATGCCGGCATGGCCGACAAGTTCGAGGGCCGGGTACACCAGCCGCCGGCACGTGCGGTCACGCTTGCGCTGCACGAACCTGTCGGTGTCATCGGCATCATCGCTCCTGACGAGGCCCCGCTGCTCGGACTGGTCTCGCTGATCGCCCCGGCACTTGCCATGGGCAACACCGTGGTGCTGGTGCCGTCCACGACTGCGCCGCTGGTCGCCACCGATCTCTACCAGGTGATCGAATATTCCGACGTTCCGGCAGGGGCGATCAACATCGTCACCGGCCACACCGCCGAACTCACTGCGGTGCTCGCCAAGCACGACGACGTCGACGGTCTCTGGGTCGTCGCCGAGGCTGACATCTGCGCCAAGGCGGAAGCTGAATCGACGGGCAATCTCAAGCGCGTCTGGACCGGCCACGGCCGCAGCCTCGACTGGCCGACCGCCCAGGGCGAGCCCTTCCTCCGCCGCGCCATCGAGGTCAAGAACGTATGGGTCCCATACGGGGATTGAGGCAGTAAGGGATTAGGGCAGTAGGAGAATAAGGCAGTATGCTTTTCTACTGCCCTACTCTCCTACTGCCCTAACTTATCTTCGTCAGCAGTTGCAGCAGCGTTTCGGCGTCCTTCGCCGACAGCGGCGACAAAGTTTCCTCGGTGATCGTCCGCGCCAGTGGCAAAAGCTGCTCTATCGCGTGTCGGCCCTCATCGGTCAGTTTGACCATGAGGCGCCGCTTGTCGACCTCGTGCTTGGCCAGTTGCACCAGCCCGCGCGCGTGCAGCCTGTCGATCACGCCCTTGACCGTCGCCGCATCCATGGCGATCAGTCCGCCAAGCTGGTTCTGCGAGGTCTCGCCGACATCGCGGAGCTTGGCGAGTGCCGCGAATTGCGGCGGCGTCAGGTCGGCGATATGTGCGGCGAAGATCGCGACATGGCGCTGGTTCGCCTTGCGCAGGACAAAACCGATCTGTCCCTGGACCTGATAGTCGCTTTCAGCTGGGGCCGGGCTCATCGCAGGCCGTCCCAGGCCTCGATGTCCGAGGCCTTCAATCCACCCATGCGGTCGTGGACGCGTGGCCCGCAAGTCATGACCAGCGCAAAGACGATTTCGTCGGGGCGCGGTCCGTCCGGCATGCCGACCTCCATGGCGTCGAAATGGCTGCGCACATAGGCAGCGTTGACGTGTCCGATCGGTACGTCGAGCCGCGCGCCGAAGGCGCCAAGCTTCTTGGCCGAGGGCACTATCGCCTTGGCTTCGCCGAGACGTTCACGCATGGCGTAGCCGCCCGGCACGTGCCACAGCGCTCCGTGTTCGAGCTCTCCGGCACTGCCGACGATCGCGCCCTTGCCATAGCCGTCGATAGCCTTTGCGTCGCCGCCCAGCGCCGCAATCAGCCGGTCGGACAACATCAGCCCGAGCGGCTTCAGGTCCTCCATCGCGCTTTGCAGATCTTCGACATAGCGGCCGGCGAACGGGTTGTTCACCACCGCAAGCGCTGCTGCGCGCCGTCGCGGGTTCTGCGCGGGTGGCCCGCCGTCGTGAAGGATCTCCTCGACTGTTACGGCAATCTTGCGGATCGGAAAATTAGGCATGGACAGGAACCCCCCTTGTCACACCACCGGTTACGGCAAGCTCATGCGTGCCGCTTATGCGGTTTCGGCCTCCTAGGTATAGAGCTGCAGTCTGGATTGACCCTTGCCGCCGCAACGCGTCGGCGACTTCGCGGCCCGCGTCGAGCGCCATCTCGATCTCGGCTGGGGCAAGCGGGCCAACGCTGGTGGTGACCAGACGGTCGCCAAGGTCGCTGTCGGGAGCCAGTTCGCGTGCCGCCTTGCGTTGGATTGCCGGATGCCCGGGCAGGTCGACGGCGTTGGCGATCAGTGTCGCTGCTGCGTCGGCCGCCGCACTGCTTGAGGCGAGCACCGTCGCCGCATCGGCGATGCCGAGCGAAAAGCTGCGCCCGCGCCAGCCGCTGGTGGCGATGCCGCGAACCGTGTCGTCCGCCCGGATCGTCAGCCGGTCGGTCAAACCGTGGCCGGTGCCGGCAATTGCCACGGAAAGCTGTTGGCCCGGCGCGATGTGCAGCGCAATGTCGCCGCCATTGTTGACATAGGCGCGCTCGAGCCTGCGCCCGGCGACCATAGCCGCCATCATCTCGTCGGCGACCGAACCGGCGACGGCCGCCATCGGCGTGATGAATTCCCGGGACAGCGGCGCGACGGCAGCCTCCATGCGTCGCGCTGTCGACCCTACGAAGTCTCGGAGCGTTGGCGACGCCGGGCGGCGCAGCTCGACAAGCTCTTCGACGAGTTCGCCAAGGATGGTCCGGAAGCGCTCTGTCGCCTGGCCGTAGGCGGTGCGTACCTCATCGGTCTCGCCGAAGGCCTCGACGATCAGGTCGATCGGGCCGTGGTTGAGGTGGAGGCGGCGCCCGTCGGGCAGCCAGCTTGCCTGCGGTCCATTCATGGCAACCCGCCCGGCGCCATCAGGCGCAATTGCGCCAAGGGTGGCCAGGGATTGTCTGCGCTGGCCGTCGCAGTCGCGCGCTCGTTGAAATATTCACCGCCGCGCTGCAGCACGTCGTCGATGCTCCTGATCTCGGCCTCGTAGCCGCCGAGCGCCAGATAATCGTCGCGGCGTAGCGTGAATTCGATCGGCGCCACCAGCGCCGGCGTCGGCACATAGCCAAAGGCGTTGTCAGGTACGCGGGTGACGTCGACCATCAGCGTGATGCCGCCACCGGGCCAGACATAGACCGGCGCGCCGCCTACCGTCACGTAGGTTCTCAGGCCCTGCACCGAGCGGGTCAGGTTGACCGGGTTCTCGGTTACGCCGGCCCGCAAACTGCCGCCGGCGCCGCCGACGAACAGCACAGTACACAAAGCCGGCTCACAATTCTCCTCGATCAGCCCGACCGATTTGCGCAGCCGCTCGGGAAACGGCTTTTCGACCGGCTTCAGATCGTCGTCCAGTTCGTAATAGGCGAACTGCTCGCCGGTGGTCGAAACCATCAGCAGCGAGAGACCTGGCCGGGCTCCTTTCTTGGCATTCCACTCGCCGAGGATCGCAAGCGGATCGGAGATGCTGGTGCCGCCCCAGCCAAGGCCGGGCTCCGAAACCTTGAAATAGCGACCCGGCGTCGAACGCCGGCCGAGAATCTTGATCCCGGTATCCTTCCAGCCCAGCACCTTGCCGGCCTGGTGTTCGGAAACGACGCCGGTGATGTGGTCGTCGACCACCACCACCTCGTCGACCAGCCCGCGCCATTGCGTGGCGAACATGCCGATTGTCGCCGAGCCGCAACCGACACGCATCCGATGTTCAACAGTGCCGTCGATGACCGGCGGCTTGCCGGCCTCGACGATGACGGTTGCGCCGCCGTCGATGGCGAGCTCGACCGGCTTGCGATTGCACAGCTCGAGCAGTGCTGCGCACGTCACCCGGCCTTCCGACTTGGAGCCTCCGGTCAGGTGATGCACGCCGCCGAGTGACAGCATCTGCGAGCCATATTCGCCCGTCGTCACATGGCCAACCGCCTCGCCCTGGGCGCGCACGGTCGCCGTCTCCGGGCCGAGGTGGCGGTCGGTGTCGATCTTCACCTTGACGCCGCAGTAGGAGAAGATGCCCTCGGTGACGACGGTGACCAAGGCGACGCCTTCGACCTCTTGGCTGACGATGAACGGTGCCGGCTTGTAGTCGGGATAGGTCGTGCCGGCACCGATCGCGGTGACGAAGCGCCGGCCGGTATTGACCAGCGCGCCGTCCCACGCTTCGCCGCCGAAAGGCACCACGGCGGCGCCACTTTCGACAGCAAAATCGAGCACGCGGACAGGATCTGCCCGCACGATCCTGCCGCCGAAATTGCCGTAGCGGTCGCAGGCGCCGGTGCGGCCCTCGGCGATGTAGCACATGACAGGACAGGCGTCGCAGCGCAGCTTTTCGCCCGTTTGCCTGTCGCCGGCTTGATGCGTCTCGAAGCGTTCGGAAAGCTCGTTCATCGACGTGCCCCCTCGATTGCCGCCAGTATCCGCGACGGCGTCGCCGGCACCTTGGTCACCAGCACGCCGGTGGCATGACGGATGGCATTGAGGATCGCCGGTGCCGTCGGGATCAGTACATGTTCGCCCAGGCCCTTGGCGCCAAAGGGTCCTTCCGGGTCCGGAACCTCAATCAGGATGGTTTCGATCGGCGGCACGTCGCCGATCGTCGGGATCAGGTAGTCGTGCAGGTTCTCCGTCCGGCCGGGGATGTATTCCTCCATCAGCGCCATGCCGATGCCCTGGGCGATGCCGCCTTCGATCTGGCCCTCGGCGAGAAGCGGGTTGATCGCCTTGCCGACGTCGTGCGCTGCGGTGATCTTGATCAATCTCACTGTGCCGAGCGAAAGATCGACTTCGAGTTCAGCGATCTGGGCGCCGTAGCCATAGACCGCGTAGGGTTTGCCTTGGCCCTTGGCGTCGAGCGGCGTGGTCGGCGGGTCGTAACTTTCCTCGGTCGCAAAGACGAGGCCCTCATTGTCAGGCTCAAGCAGCGTCAGGTCGATGCGCCGCCGCTCGCCGCCCTCATGTACGAGCAGCAAGCCGCCTTGCAGCAATTGCAGCGATGCCTCGCTCGAGACGTTGGCGAAGCGCAGGATTTTGTCGCGCAGTGCCCTTGCCGCCTTTTCCGCTGCCTTTCCCGAGACAAAGGTCTGGCGTGATGCCGAGGTCTTGCCGGCGTCGGGGGTGATTGCGGTGTCGGCGCCTTTCAGCACGAAATCGCCGAGCGGCAAGCCGAGCGCATCGGCGGCGATCTGGGCGATGACCGTGTTCGAGCCCTGGCCGATGTCGACCGCGCCCTGGTGCAGAACCACCTTGCCTTCAGGCGAGATGCCCAGCTTGATGGTCGACGGGTTGGGCAGCGAGGTGTTGCCGCAGCCATACCAGCACGAAGCGATGCCGACCCCGCGCTTCGCCTTGGAGTTGGCCATGTTGAAGGCATCCGCTTCGGCCAGCGCGCGCGTCCAGTGCGAATTCAGCGCCTCAAGGCACGTGCTGATGCCAACGCCCTTTTCGAGCCGCTGTCCGGTTACTGTTTCGGAGCCGTTCCGAAGTGCATTGCGCAAGCGTATCTGTAGCCGGTCGATGCCGAGCTTGTTGGCCAGCTCATCGAACAGCGTTTCCTGCATCAGCGTCGCCTGTGGCACGCCGAAACCTCGGAAGGCGCCTGAAACTGGACCGTTGGTGTGGATGGCGCGGGCGATGGCGCGGTAGTTCGGCGTGACATAAGGACCCGAGGCGTGCACCGGCACCCGGTTGGCGACGGTCGGGCCGAAGCTGGCATAGGCGCCGGTGTTGAACTCGCCTGAGAATACCATGCCGCGGATGGTCCCGTCGGCATCGGCGCCGATCGTCGCCTGCATCGATGCGGGATGGCGCTTGGTGGTCGAGGCCATCGATTCCGTGCGGCTGTAAGCAAGTGCCGCCGGGCGCCCGGTCTTCAATGCCACCAGGCCGATCAGCGGCTGCAGCGAAATGTCGATCTTCGAGCCGAAACCGCCGCCGGTTGCTGTCGGCACGATGCGCACCTTGTCCGGTGCGAGCGCGAGGATGCGGGCGGTATCGTCGCGATCCATGTGCGGCGCCTGGGTGCAGGCGGCAATCGTCAGCGTGTCGCCGTCGACAAATGCATAGCCGGCTTCCGGTTCGATATAGGCGTGCTCGACATAGGAGGTTTGCAGGCTGCCAGAGACCTGGCAAGCGGCCTGTGCCAAGGCGCTTTCCGGCTCGCCGCACTCGACCAGTCCTCGCACCAGAAGATTGCCGGGCCGGTTGGCATGGACGAGTGCCGCCTCTTCCGCCTGGGCGTCGACTGGTTCCAGCGTTGCCGGCAGTTCCCGCCATGTGATGGGGAATGCCGCGATATCCAGGTCACGTGCCGCCAAGCCTTCACAGGCAACAAGCGCAACTGCCTCGCCACGAAAGCGTACCTCGCTTTCGGCCAGCGCCGGCTGGTCGGCAAAAGGCGGGATCACACCGAAGCTGTTGATGCCCGGTATGTCCTTGGCGGTGAAGACTGCAACCACCCCGGCGTTATCCGCAGCAAATCCGTCGAGATCGCCGAACGAAAATGCTGCGCGATGATGCGGCGCGCGGATCACCAGCACCGACAAGGCGTCAGCAGGAAATGAATCGCCGCCGAATCTTTCGGCGCCTGTCACCTTCGGCATGCCGTCGAGCCTGACGGGCGAACTGCCTACGGCGGCACCTGAGGGGGGCAGCGTGAATTGCCCCTCACCCTTACCCTCTCCCCGTAAACGGGGCGAGGGAGGCGTCAGCGTTCCGGCCATCTCGCTTCTCCCCGCGTGCGGGAGAAGGTGCCGGCAGGCGGATGGGCGGTGGCGGCGCCCTCGTTCCAGCGCCACGCCTCCACAACGGCTTCGATAATCTTGCGATAGCCGGTGCAGCGGCACAAAACCCCGCCGAGCGCGTCCTGCACCTGCTGTTCGCTTGGTTGCGGGCTGCGCTCCAGCAGAGCTGTAGCGGTCACCAGTAGCCCCGGCGTGCAGAAACCGCATTGCGCTGCGCCATGCGCCAGGAACGAGGCTTGCAGCGCTGAAAGGCCGCCGTTTCCCAATCCCTCCACGGTGCGGACCGAAGCGCCTTCGGCCGACGCCATCGGCAGCAGGCAGGCGCAGACCGGCTCGCCGTCAAGCAGAACGGTGCAGGCACCGCAGTCGCCGGCGTCACAGCCGACTTTGGTGCCGGTCAATGCCAGCTCGTCGCGCAGGACAGACGACAGGCGCCGCATCGGTGCGGCGGTTACCGACACATTGGCGCCGTTGACTGTGAAGCTGATCGGCGCCCGGTCGGTTTTCATGCCGCCGCCCGTTTCTGCGAGCCGCCGGCCGCCTGCAGCAACGCGCGCTCAACGATCTCTCGTGCCGCACTTCGCCTGTATCCGCCACTGCCGCGCACGTCGTCGATCGGCGACAACTCGCCCAGTTCGGCGGATTGGACGATCTCCGTGATCGCTTCCGGCCGCTGGCCGGCAAGCGCGGCCTCCAATGCACGCAGCCGTTGCGCCACCGCGGAGCAGGAACCCACTGAAATCGCCGCGCTGGCGATCCGCCCTTGGCCGTCGAGCACGATCCGCGCCGCCGCCATGGCGATCGAGATGACGAGGTAACGCCGTGCGCCCAGTTTGACGAAGGCCGACCCCCCGACAGCCGACGTCTTGGGAATGCGCAGCGCCGTCACCAGTTCATCTTGGTGCAGCTTTGTATGGCGGTTGCCGACGATGAATTCACTGAGCGGCAGTATCCGCACCCCGTGCCGCGCCCGCAGCTCCACTTCGGCATCGACGACCATCAGGGCCGGCACGCCATCCGCCGCCGGCGACGCATTGCATATGTTGCCGGCTACCGACGCGACGTTCTGGATCTGGAGCGAGCCGACCTCGCGCGCCGCCTGCTTCAGCGCGTCGAAGGCTGATGGCAGTGGTGCTTTCAGCACCTCGGTCCAGCTTGTCCGCGCCCCGATGACGAAATGGCTATCGCTTTCGGTCATGCCGCGCAGGGCGTCGATACCATTGATATCGATTACATCGTGCTGCAACGGGCGGTTGCCTAGGGCGGGATAGAAGTCGGTTGCGCCCGCCAGAATTCGCCACGAACCTTCGCTGAGCAGCGCCAGCGCTTCGTCGAGCGACTTGGGTTTCGCGTAACGGGTCACGCAATGCCTCCCGGCAGCAGCCGGACATTTTCATTCGTACACAAGTGATAACCTGCCGCGATCTTTTGTCAAAGCCTGGCTTTACTTCGTCGGATCACTTCCCGGTGGGGATGGCGCCTTGCCAAGTTGATGGTTGACGCAAGGCGCCTTCTGGACGAATTTCGGCGGCCCGCCACCGAGGCGGTACCGAAACCAGCATGGGGGCACCATGGCCACGGACGCGCTCGTCGTCGTCGATCTGCAAAACGACTTCTGCCCAGGCGGCGCGCTTGCCGTGAATGGCGGCGACGGGATCATTCCGCTGGTCAACGACCTCATCCGCAACGCCGAGCACGTCATGCTGACCCAGGACTGGCACCCGGCCGGTCATTCGAGCTTTGCCTCCAGCCATCCCGGCAAGCAGCCGTTCGAAAGCGTCCGCATGTCCTATGGCCCACAGACACTGTGGCCGGATCATTGCATCCAGGGCAGCCGGGGGGCCGATTTCCACTCCGGGCTTGCCTGGTCCAAGGCCGAACTCGTCATCCGCAAGGGCTTTCGCCCGCACATCGACAGCTATTCGGCGTTCTTCGAGAACGACCGCTTCACCCCGACAGGTCTTGCCGGATACCTGCGCGAACGCGATGTCGCCTCCATCACCCTTGTCGGCCTCGCCACCGATTTTTGCGTCGCCTATTCGGCGCTCGACGCGGTCAAGCATGGTTTCGCCACCACGGTGCGCCTCGATGCGTGCCGCGCGATAGACCTGGGCGGCTCGCTCGACGTAATGATCTCCAAGATGCGCGACGCCGGCGTGAAGCTGGTCTGAACGGCAATCAACGGCTGAATTGTCGCTTCGGCGCCGGTGTGAAGGGGGCGGAATGAACGTGTCGGGTCTTGCGGCAGTGCCTGTGGCGCTGGCGGGTGTGTTGCTGAGCGGTTCGGCCATGGCCACTGAGGCGCATGAGTTGCCCGGTGCGGCCATGTCGCTGTGGTGGGCACTGCCCTTTGCCGGCTTGCTGCTGTCGATAGCCACCGGGCCGCTGCTCTATCCACATGTCTGGGAACATCATTACGGCAAGATCGCTGGCGGCTGGGCGGCGCTGGTCATCGTGCCGATGGCCATGTTCTTCGGCCCGGATGTCTCGTCGGGCGCCGTGCTGCACACGCTGCTGCTCGAATACATGTCCTTCATCATCCTGCTGTTCGGGCTGTTCACCATATCAGGCGGCCTGCTGGTGGCCGGCAACATCCAGGGCACGCCGCTGGTGAATGCCGGGCTTTTGCTGATCGGCGCCCTGCTCGCCTCGGTCGTCGGCACCACCGGGGCCTCGATGATCATGATCCGGCCAGTGATCCGCGCCAACGACAACCGGCCGTTCAACGCTCATGTCGTTGTCTTCTTCATCTTCCTGGTGTCCAACATCGGGGGATCGCTGACCCCGTTGGGCGATCCACCACTGTTCGTCGGTTTCCTGCGCGGCGTCGAATTTTTCTGGACCACCGCCAATCTGTGGCGCGAGGCGTTTTTTGTCGGTGGTCTCGTGCTTGCCGCCTTCCTTGCAGTCGACTGGCATTTTCACAGTCGCGAGCAGGGACAACCCAAGGTCAAGGACCCGACGCCGCATTCCAAGGTTCGCATTCGCGGCGTCGCCAACATCGCCCTTCTGGCTGGCGTCATCGCTGCTATCCTGCTGTCGGCGTCGTGGAAGCCAGGTGTCACCTTCACCATCCAGGGCGTGGCGGTCGAGCTGCAGAACCTCGTCCGCGACGCCATCATTCTGGTGCTGGCCTTCGTCTCGCTGGCTGTTACGCGCAAGGAATACCGTGCTGCCAACGGCTTTTCCTGGGGTCCGATCGTTGAGGTGGCAAAGCTGTTTGCCGGCATCTTCATCTGCATCGTGCCGGTCATCGCCATCCTGCGCGCCGGCCTCGACGGCGCTTTTGCGCCCCTGGTCGCGCTGGTCACCGGGCCTGACGGCGCACCCAACGATCTTGCCTATTTCTGGCTCACCGGGGCGCTGTCGTCGTTCCTCGACAATGCGCCGACCTATCTGGTGTTCTTCGAACTGGCCGGCGGCGACCCGCAGGCGCTGATGACGAGTTTTGCCACGACGCTAGTGGCGATCTCGGCAGGTGCCGTGTTCATGGGCGCCAACACCTACATCGGCAACGCACCCAACTTCATGGTCTATGCTATCGCTCGCGAGAGCGGGGTCAGGATGCCCGGTTTCTTCGGCTACATGCTGTGGTCGGGCGCGGTGTTGATCCCGACCTTCCTGATCGCGGGCTTTGTCTTCTTCGGCTAGCCCACGCCGACATAGCGCCTGACCAGCGCGGGGTCTTCGCGCAGTCGCGCGACGTCGACGGTTTCACGGTTGCGGCCGTTCTCGATGAAGGCAACGCGGTCGGCGACCGAGAGAACGGCATCGACGCGCTGTTCGACTAGGATGGTCGAAACCCCGCGTTCGCGTAAGCCTGCCACGGTCGCGCGGATTTTCGCGATCATCGACGGCATCAAGCCTTCGGTCGGCTCGTCGAGCAGCAAGACTTCCGGTTCGACGCATAACGCACGCGCCATGGCCAGCATCTGCTGCTCGCCGCCCGACAACGTGCCGGAGCGCTGCTTCAGCCGGTCGCGCAGCAACGGGAACAGGTCGAGCACGCTTTCCCGCATCGCCTTGCCCTTGTTGCGTGTCATCAGGCCGATCTCGATGTTTTCGGCGACGGTCAGTTCTGCAAACAACCGGCGGCCCTGCGGCACATAGGCGACGCCCGCCCTTGGCACCTCATGCGCTGGCAGTTCGGTCAATTCACGCGTGCCCAGCTTGATCGAGCCGGCGCGGGCCGGCACCAGCCCCATGATCGCCTTCAGCGTGGTGGTCTTGCCGGCGCCGTTGCGGCCGAGCAGGCAAAGAACCTCGCCCTTGCGCAGCTCAAGCTCCAGGCCATGCAGGACCTGCACTTCGCCGTAAAAGCAGTCGAGGCCGTTGATTGCCAGCGCGACACTCATGCGCCAGCCTCCTGCGCGGTGCCGAGATAGGCTTGCTGCACGGCGGCGTTGGCGCGGATATCGGTCGGGCTGCCCTCTGCCAGGATCTTGCCGGCATTCAACACGGTGATGCGCTGGGCCAGTTCCATGACGACAGGCATGTTGTGCTCGATCAGCAGCACTGTTGCGTCCCGGACGATCTCGCGCACCAGGGTGATGAAGTTTTCGATTTCGCCGTCCGAGAGGCCCTGTGTCGGCTCGTCGAGGATCAGCAGTCGCGGCTTGAGTGCCAGTCCCATTGCTACCTCGAGCAGCCGCTGGTGGCCGTAGGCCAGGGCACCGGCCTGTTCATGCGCCCGGCTGGCGAGCCCGACACGCTCCAGCGCCGCCATCGCGCCCTGCCGCACGGCCCCGCGCGAACGCCCATCGGTCAAGGTACGCTGCACCGGCAGGGCGACGTTTTCGTAGGCGCTGAGGTTGGCAAAGACGCTGGTGATCTGGAACGTGTAGGCAATGCCGCGCCTGACGCGGAGATGCGCCGGCATGTCGGTGATGTCCTCGCCGTCGAAGACGATGTTGCCCGAGCTTGGCGCGTAGCGGCCGCAGACAAGGCTGACGAAAGTCGTCTTGCCAGCGCCATTGGGGCCAATCACCGCCCGGATCTCGCCCGGCTCGAGCGAGAAATCGACATCGTCGACGGCGCGCAGGCCGCCGAAATGACGCGACAGGCGTTTGGTGGTCAAAAGCGCCGTCATGGCAGCCACCTGAACCAGCGCTCGCGCACCGTGCCGAGCACACCTTTGCGGAACCAGAGCACCAAAAGGATCAGCATGGCGCCGACCACCAGCATGTAGGCCGAGGTGTAGCCGCTGGTGATGTCGACGACGTAATACATGAACAGCGTGCCGAGCAGCGGCCCGAGCGTGGTCGCGGCACCGCCGAGCAACACCCACAGCAGCGGCAGGATCGAATACTGCACCGAGGCAAAGGTCGAGCCGACATAGCCGAACAGCAAGGCATAAGCCGCCCCGGCAGCAGCACAGATGACGCCCGACGTCACCACCGCCACCAGCTTGTTGGCGAAGGTGTCGTAGCCGAGCATCTTCGTCCGCTCCTCGTTTTCGCGGATCGCGACGAGCACGCGGCCGTGGCGCGAGCGGACGATGGCGAGCGTGGCGAAGAGTGTTGCCGCAAAAAGTGCCACCGCCAGCAAATAGCGCGTCGCCGGGTTGGTCAGATCGAGCGTCCCCGTGCCCAGCGCGATCTGCCGCGCTTGCTGCTGCAGCACCAGCCCTTCATCGCCGCGTGTCCATTCACCGAAATAGAGCGTGGTCAGGTAAAACACCTGGGCGAACATCATGGTCACGATCATGAAGGCAACGCCCGATGTGCGCAGAGCCAGAAGGCCGATGACCAGTGACACGGCGAAGCCGGCGCCAATACCTCCGGCAAAGGCCGGCACGACGCCCCAGCCGAGATGATAGAGCGGCAGGCCAGCGCCATAGAGCCCAGCTGAGAAGAACATGGCGTGACCGAGGCTGAGCAGGCCGACATAACCGAACAGCAAATTGTAACCCATGGCGAAGACGGCGAGCACCAGCACCCGCGCCAGCACGCCGTGATGGTATTCGGGCAGGATGAAGTTGAGCACCACGAGCAGGGCTATGACCGCCCCATGCAGCGCGTAGACCTTTGCCGTCGTCCCGTCGCCGCTCATTTCGACGCCGTCCCGAACAGGCCCTGCGGCCGGAACACCAGCACCATGGCAACGACGAGCGTGGCGATGATCTTGGCCAGTGTCGGCGAGAAGAACACCGAGATGATGCCGTCGGAGACGCCGATCAGAAGGGCCGCGATGACCGTGCCGCGCAGAGAGCCGAGCCCGCCGATGATGACGACGATGAACGACAGCAGCAGCGGGTCGAGCCCCATCAGATAGTGCGCTTGCTGGATCGGTACGATCAGCACGGCGGCGATGGCAGCAAGCATGGCGCCGAGCGCGAAGACCGCGCCATAGACGCGCCCGACCGGGATGCCGAAGGCAAGTGCTGTCTCGCGGTCATATTGCGTTGCCCGCATGATCAGCCCGATCCGGGTGCGGGTCAGCACGAACCAGGTGGCGAGCAGCAGGAGCGCCGAGGCCGCGATGATCGACAGCTTGTAGCCGGAGTAGCCAAACCACGGCAGCTGGATGCGGTAGTTGAACGGCGGCGTGACCGGCCGCGCCTCGGGGCCGTAGAAGGTCAGCGCCAGTTGCTGGATGATGTAGAGCAGGCCGATGGTGGCGACGATTGTCGCTTCCGGGTTGTATTCGATGCGGCGCAGCACCAGCCGTTCGGCGATCCAGGCAATGGCGCCGACGATCAGCGGCGACAGCACCAAAGCGACGGCGAAGCCGAGCGCCGGATGGCCGCTCAGTGTGGTGGTGATCGCCCAGGCAAGCACCGCACCCAGCATGAAAAACTCGCCATGCGCGACATTGACGATGCGCATGACGCCGAACACCAGCGACAGCCCGAGTGCCGTCAGCGCCAGCACCGCAGAGGTGACCAGCCCTTCGAGCGTGGCGAGCAAGAGATGCGGGAAAAAGGCCACTAAAAAAGGCCACCCCAGTTGTGCTCTGTCCCACCCCCCTCGGGCCTGCCGGCCAGAGGGGGGCAACGTCAAGCGCATTACAGGCCAGTCTATCGCCGTACCCTCACAGCGGCTGCGTTGTGTAGTCCGCTTCAGGCTCGTACATGCCGTCCTCGATCGAGGTCCGGTGGACGACGTTGAGCTTGCCGCCTTCGACCTTGGAGATGTTTTGGTGGCCGAAGACCTGGTGGATCTTGCCGTTGAACGTCTTGTCGCCCTGCGGGTGCTCGGGGCCTTCCTTGAACTCGGTCAGCGCCTCGGTCGCCTCGACAAGCTTGGCGCGGTCCTCCGGACCCTTGTAGCCTGAATCCTCCATCGCCTTCTTGATGACGTAGAGCGTTTCCCAGCAGCCGAACATGTGGGCCGCGGTCGAGACGTCCTTGGCATCCGTTGTCGAAGCGCCGTTGTCGTCGATGCCGACGGCAGTGCGGTAGGCCTTCTGGGCCTCGCTGTCATTGGCTTGGGCGTAGCGCGGCGAACCTTCCCAGAAATGGCTGCCGTCGAGGAATTCGAGGCCCGGGCTGTTGATGTCGACGGCTTCGAGCGAGTCGATGAAGCCAAACAGCTGCGGCTTTTTCGAACCATAGAACTCGCCGAGTTCCTTGACGAAGGTGAGAACGCCGGGGCCGACCATGACGTGGTACAGCACCTCGGTATCGGCCGGGATCTGGGGCAGGTATTTGGTGAACGAGCTTTCGGTCGGCGGGATCGGGATCTGTGCCACCACTTCGCCGCCCTGCGCCTTGATGGCGGGTGCGAAATAGTCACGATGATCGTAGCCGAACGCGTAGTCGGGATAGATCATCGTCACCTTCTTGCCGAGGTTGGCCGCGACCCATGGCGCGACCGAGGTGACCTGCGAACGCACGTCGGTGATGCCGGGTTGGAAGACCCAGCGGTTCAGCTTGCCCGAGGCGACGTGATAGCCCTCGCTGACGACGTAGTAGGGGATCTTGAGCTCGCCGGCGGTCGGGGCCGAGCCGACGACGACATGGGAAAACAGCGTGCCGAAGACGATGTCGGTCTTGTGCTGGGAGGCGAACTTGGCAACCACCTCGGCGCCACGCTTGGGATCGGTGCCATCGTCCTCGACGACAATCTCGACCGGGCGACCGTTGATGCCGCCGGCATCGTTGATCAGCTTGACCGCGGCGTTGGTGGTCTTTTCATACCAGCGGCCATAGGCAGCACCGATGCCGGTGCGGTGGGCCTGGAAACCGATCTTGATCGGTGCCGACGACTGCGCTTGCGAATAGCGCACGAAGCCGGGCGCGGCCATCAGGCCTGCACCAGCGGCAATGCCCTTGAGCGCCGTGCGGCGGCTGAGGCCTGATTTGCCGAGGTCGAAGAAACGTTTGCTGTCAGTCATGCCCTGTCCCCTTGCCGTGCCTTTTGACCAGCTGTGGTGCGGATTGGCGGCTGTTCCGCCCGGAACTCAAGAAATGGCGAAAAATTGCATGTATACAAACTAGATCACCAATCCCTGGAGGTGGCAATAGTTGCTTCCGCAAGGTCAAATCCAGCTGCATTTGCACTATCCCGCCGTGGCTGTCGAGAGCAGCCAGAGGCCGAAAACGGTGTAGCCGATCATCAGCACGGTGAGCGGCAACTGGCTGAGTGAGGCGCTGGCAGCACTGGGGTGCAGCCGCCAGGCGAGCAGGTGGGCGACAAGCACCGCCAGCACGTGCCCGCCGACGATGGCCGCCGCCTGCAGGTTCCAGATCAGCCAGGCAGATTCTGCGCCCATGGCGATGCCGGCCTCGACCGGCATGTGGGCAGTGCCGAACAGGTTCCAGCCCCTGGCGAACGGGTCCGACAGCGCCACCAGCGCGTATTGGCCGTTGACCAGCAATGCCGTGAGGTAGTGTGAGAAGTGATAGGCAAGCGCGATTGGCACGATCGACCAGACGAACAGTCCGGCGGCCTTTGTCAGCGGCACGGTGCTGCGGACCAGCCTTTGGCCGATCAGGACCGCGAACAGTCCGACGGCGGCGAGCGCTGCGAAAACCGCCATCAGGCCGAGGCTGTTGGTGCCGATCAGCGCGGTGCGCCCGGGCAGTTCAAGCGGATTGATGCCGTTGAGGCCAAGCCAGAAGAAGGTTTTCGAAAAGCCGTCGAACGAGACCGAAGCGAGTGTCGCGAGCAGAAACAGCGCCCCCGACGGTGGCGGCGGCTCGACGTCGCTGAGCTTGGCGCCGGGCCAGCACAAGGCCAGCTTCAGCCTATTGCCCTGTCGTTCGCCCTCGACAACACCGAAGCGCCCGATCATGGCGAAGAATGCCGACAGGAATTCACCCTGCCGGCTCCAGCGCTCGAAGCCGAATGCCAGCATGGCAACGAACGAAAACAGCCAATAGGTGCCGGCGGCGATGGCGAGCCGTGCCGGATCGTCGGGAGCCGGGTCGATCAGCTCGAACCAGGCGAAGGCGAGGAACAGGATGAGGGCGGGCCAGTAGCCGACCCATTCGGGCAGGCGCAGCGGGCCATTGCCATCCGCCTTCGAGCCGAGGGCGCGGCTGACCAGGCGACAAGGTCCGTACCATGGGTTGAGCCATGCCCAGAGATTGCCGAACAGGCCCTGGGCCAGGGTCAGCCCGACCCAGAGCAGCGTCCAGACCGTCAGCGGCAGCGGGTTGGACAGCGGATCGCGCGAGCCGATGAAACCGGCGGGGATTAGGGCGGCGAAGGCGGCGAAAGACGCGAGGCTGACAGGTAGCCGCAGATCGGGGATCGAACCGAGCGGCAAACGCGTGCGCCACAAGGAGACCAGCCGCTCTGGCGGCAGGATAGCAAGCACCAGGAAACTTGCGGCTACGGCCATTGCCGCGCCGGCTATGTAATGGCCGGTTGGGAGAAGCAGGACATGGCCGCGGTCGGAGGCGTGGGCGAAAGCGGGCAGTGTTTGCCATGCGGTTGCGCTGCATGCGGCAAGCACTGTCGCCGCGGCGCGCAAGATGGTTCTGGCTGTGCTGGTTCGATGTCCCCGTATCACGCTTTCGGTGTGCCATATGGTTGAGGTTGCGGGAAGTGGGCGCGCACCCCGCTTCCCGGTGTAGGCGCCGGCGTCGCTGCAAAGCCGACTTTCAACTTCGCGATCCTTCACACCCCCTCTGGCCTGCCGGCCATCTCCCCCAAAAGGAGGGAGATCACGCCTTCATCGGCCTCGCACAACCACTGATGCTCAAGGATAATCGCTGCAATTCTACAGGACGTTCGCCGCCGGCGACGTGACTAATCTCCCTCCTTGTGGGGGAGATGGCCGGCAGGCCAGAGGGGGGTGCGAAGGATCGCGACCGACGAGATTCTACGAGAACCCCTGCGGCTTTCGCTCAACAGGGAAAATGCCACAGGGTAACGCCAAGGCGCGGAAAACCTTTTCCACGCTGCATGGACCATTCCTCAGCCCGCAGCCGCCCTACACCTTCACCAACTGCTCGACGCGGTCCTTTTCGCCGAAGATGCGGAGGTAACGCGCGATCTCCTTTTTGTCGCCGGTGGCCTTGGCCGGGTTGTCCGAAAGCTTGACCGCCGGGCGGCCATTGGTCTCGGTGACCTTGCAGACGAGCGAAATGGCGTTGAGCCGGTCGTTCTCGATGGGCGCGCAGCCCTCGAAGTCGTTGGTCAAATTGGTGCCCCAGCCGAACGACATGCGCACCTTGCCTTCGAAATGCCGGTAGGTCTCGATGATGGTGTCGACGTCGAGGCCATCGGAGAAGATCAGCAGCTTGGACCTGGGGTCCTGGCCCTTCTTGCGCCACCACTCGATGATGCGCTCGCCGCCCTCGATTGGCGGGGCGCTGTCGGGGCGGAAGCCGGTCCAGTCGGCGACCCAGTCGGGCGCGTCGCGCAGGAATGCGGCGGTGCCGAAGGCATCGGGCAGGACGATCAGCAGGTTGCCGCCATAATAGCGCTGCCAGTCGCGCAGCACCTTGTAGGGCGACTGCTTGAGTTCGTCCTCGCTGTTGGCGAGTGCCGCATAGACCATCGGCAGCTCATGCGCGTTGGTGCCGAGCGCTTCGAGATCGGTGTCCATGGCCAGAAGCACGTTGGAGGTGCCGGTGAAGGCGTCGCCGATGCCTTCCTTGAGTGCTTCGACGCACCAGCGCTGCCACAGGAAGGAGTGGCGGCGGCGGGTGCCGAAATCGGAGATCTTGATGTCGGGCAGCATCTTCAGCCGCTCGGTCTTGTCCCACATCTTGGCCTTGGCGCGTGCGTAGAGCACGTCAAGCGCGAACGGGCCGAACACCTTCATCGCCGAGCGCGAGCGCAGCTCGTTGATGATGGCGAGCGCGGGGATTTCCCACATCGAGGTCAGCACCCACGGTCCGGCAAAGGTCAGCTCGTACTGGCCGTCGCGCTTTTCCAGGTGATAGGGCGGCAGCTGGAAATTCTCGAGCCAGGCCAGGAACTCCGGCTCGAAAATCTGCTTGCGACCATAGAAATTGTTGCCGCCAAGCCAGATCATTTCCTTTTTGGAGAAGCGCAGCGTGCGGGCATGGTCGAGCTGCTCGCGCAATTCGCCCTCGTCGATCTCTTCGGCGAGCTTGACCGAGGTGGCGCGGTTGATCAGCGAGAAGGTGGCGTCGACCTTGGGGTGCATGCCCCAGATCATCTGCAGCATCAAAAGCTTGTAGAAGTCCGTGTCGAGCAGCGACCGCACGATCGGATCGAGCTTCCAGGTGTGGTTGTACACCCGCCGTGCAATGTCGGTCCTGGCCATGCCGCTTCATTCCTCCCTGGCGTGCCGCCGCCGGACGCACCCACGTTGACAGCATTGGGATATAGCGCCCGGGCGATCAAGCTTAAGACGCGAAAAAAGCAACCCTGGCCCTATGGTTGCATCGGCTAAACAAGGTAGGCACGAAGACTAGCCGGTGGCGGCCGCTTTCTGGCTGCGGCGCTTGCGGATGCTGATCTGGCCGGTGACGGCCTGTTCGGTGCGGGCGGGAAGCTCCTCGCGCTCGGCAAACAGCCAGTCGATGAAGACCTGGGCGATGGGCGCCGATTTCACCTCGTTGCGGCAGACGATGTAGAAGGCGTCGACCGCCGGCACCGACAGGTTGAACGGTGTGACCAGCTGGCCCTTGGCGAGCATGCCCGACGCGGTGACGCTGTCGCCCAGCGCCAGCCCGTGGCCGTGGACCGCGGCTTCGGTGGTCAGGCTAGCGCCTGACATGCGATGCTGCTGCACCGGCCTGACGTCGAGCGCGTCGGCGGCGGCAAGCCAGGTGTGCCATTCGCGGCCATCGTCGGCGTGCAAAAGGATGTGGTCGGACAGGTCGCGCACACTGCGGATCGGCCGGTTGTTGATGAGCGTCGGGCTGACCACGGGAAACAGCTCCAGGGTCGACCACTTCTTCAGCCAGCAATCGGTCCAGCTGCCGTCGCCATAGAGCATGCAGACATCGACGTCGGGCGCGTGGATGTCGCGCGGGTCGTTGGAGGCGTTGAGGCTGAGGCTGATGCCGGGATATTGCGCGGTGAAGCCGCCGATGCGCGGCACCAGCCACAAGGACAGCAGTGCTGGGACGCAGCTGACGGTGAGCTTGCCCGAACTGGTCGGCCGCGTCATGCGCGCTGTGGCCGCGGCGATGCTTTCGAAGGCGCCTGTCACCGCCGGCAGCAGCTCGGCGCCTTGCGGGGTGAGCTTCAAGCGTGAGCCACTGCGCTCCAGCAGCTTGACCTTCAATGTGGCTTCAAGCGCCCGGATCTGGTGGCTGATGGCGCCATGGGTGACATTGAGCTCGCCCGCCGCCTTGGTCAGCGAACCATGGCGGGCGGTCGCCTCGAAGGCGCGCAACGGGTTGAGCGGGGGCAGGCGCCGGGACATGGAAACTCCGCCTGGGAGAGAGCTCGACTGTGAGAAATTCTCACAGCACAGACCTTAACATTATCAATTGCTATTTCAACGGTGCTGCCGGAAACTTGCCCCATAACAACCAAAAAGCATGCGGGGAACACGAGGTATCAGGCTGGCCGCCGGGAGCGGACGGCCGCAGGCGATCGTCCCGCATTGCCATCTCGGACCACAGGAGGACACCATGGGTTTCGACGTCAAAAAGCTCGACGAGCTACGCAAGAAATATGGCGAGGGCCATGGCGGCGATCTGTTCGACCCGAAGTTTCGTCGTGTCGCCGACAAGATCTTCAACAAGGCCGGCACCCGCCTCGCGCCCTATTCGGGCATCCCGACCTTCCTGACGGCGCCTTACCGCGAGGTCGACAACGACAATCCCGATTTCGGCGATTTGCAGGTGGCAATGATCGGCGTGCCGATGGATCTCGGCGTCACCAACCGTCCGGGCTCGCGCTTCGGCCCGCGTGCGCTGCGCACCATCGAGCGCATCGGACCCTACAACCACGTGCTCGATTGCGCCCCGGTGCAGGAGCTGCGCGTGGCCGACATCGGCGACGTGCCGTTCCGCAGCCGCTACCGGCTCGAGCTCAGCCATGAGGACATCGAGCGCCGCATCGGCCAGATCGTCGATGCCGGCGTGGTGCCGCTGTCGGTCGGCGGCGACCACTCGATCACCCATCCGATCCTCAAGGCGGTCGGCAAGAACCGCCCGGTCGGCATGATCCACATCGACGCGCATTGCGACACCGGCGGCGCCTACGACCTGACCAAGTTCCACCATGGCGGCCCGTTCCGCAACGCGGTGCTCGACGGCGTGCTCGACCCCAGCCGCGTCATCCAGATCGGCATCCGTGGCTCGGCCGAATATCTGTGGGAGTTCTCCTACGAATCCGGCATGACCATCATCCACGCCGAAGAGGTCAGTGGCATGGGCATCCCGGCCGTCATCGAAAAGGCCAGGAAGATCGTCGGCGACGGCCCGACCTATCTGTCTTTCGACATCGACAGCCTCGACCCGTCCTTCGCGCCCGGCACCGGCACGCCCGAAGTGGGCGGGCTGACGACGCGCGAGGTGCTGGAGATCGTGCGCGGCCTCAAGGGCCTCAACCTTGTCGGTGGCGACGTCGTCGAGGTCGCGCCCCAATATGATTCGACCACCAACACGGCACATGCCGGCGCCCAGGTGCTGTTCGAGATCCTGAGCCTGATGCTGTTCAGCCCCTTCGTCACCAACAAGGGTGCTTAACCAACAGCAATTTCGACTGGCCGCTGTTTGGGAAGCGGCGGCCAGATGCTAACGCGACTGTTCAACAACAAACATTCCAGAGGGAACCGACATGAACATCAAGACGCTCCTGCAATCGACGGCAGCGGCCCTGCTCGTCGCAGGCACCGCCATCTTCGCGGTGCAGCCGGCCAATGCCGACGCGCTCGAAGACATCGCCAAGGCCGGCCAGATCAATGTCGGCGTCTTCGCCGATTTCCCGCCCTTCTCCTCGGCCAGCGCCGACATGAGCCTCAAGGGTTATGACATGGACGTGGCGCAGGCGATCGCCGACGCGCTCAAGGTCAAGCTCAACCCGGTGCCGGTAACCGGCCAGAACCGCATTCCCTACCTGACCGATCATCGCGTCGATCTGCTGATGAGCGTCGGCTACTCCAAGGAGCGCGAGCAGGTCATCGACTTCGCCGCCGCTTATGCACCTTACTACATCGCAGTGATCGGCCCCGCCGAACTCAAGGTCACCGGCAAGGAAGACCTCGCCGACAAGTCGATCGCGGTCAATCGTGGCACGCTCGAAGACACCTCGCTGAGCGAGGCCGTAGGCGACGGCGCCGACATCAAGCGCTTCGACAACTACAACGCGGTCATCCAGGCCTTCATCTCGGGCCAGACCCAGCTGATGGTTGTCGGCAACGACGTTGGCGCCCAGGTGCTGGCACGCCAGGAAGCGCTGAAGCCGGAGCAAAAGTTCCAGCTTTTGACCTCGCCGTCGCATATCGGCCTCAACAAGAACGAGGACGGCCTCAAGAAGGTCATCAACGACACGGTGGCGGCGATGCTCTCCGACGGCCGTCTCAGCAAATCGTCCGAGGCATGGCTCAAGGTTCCGCTTAACCCCGAAAACCTCAAGGACTAGGCGGTGAGCTACAGCCTCGACTTCGGCTGGCTTGAAGGGGCTGCGGGCGCGATTGCCCGCGGTGCCGCCATGACGGTCTTGTTGATCGTCATCACGACGATTGCCGGCACGGTGATCTCCGTGCTGGCCGCCGCTGGACGCCGTAATGGCCCGCCATGGCTGAAGCGTGCGATCACGGTCTATGTCGAGGTGATCAGGAATACGCCGTTCCTGGTGCAGCTGTTCTTCATCTTCTTCGGCCTGCCGAGCCTGGGCATCCGGCTCGACCCGATCGTCGCCGCTATCTTGGCGATGACGCTCAACATGGCCGCCTACACCACCGAGATCGTTGGCGCCGGTCTCGACGCGGTGCCGAGAGGCCAGCGCGAAGCTGCCTTTGCTTTGGGCTTGCGGCCACGCCAGGTCTTCGTCAAGATCGTCTTGCCGCAGGCGCTGAAGGTCATCTTCCCGGCGCTGACCAGCCAGATCGTGATCATGATGCTCGAGTCTTCAGTCGTGTCGCAGATCGCAGTGAGTGAACTCACCTACGAAGCCGATATGCTGCAGGCGCGGACCTTCCGTCCGTTCGAGACCTATTTCGTCGTGGCGATGATCTATCTCGGCCTGTCGATCATTCTGCGCCGTCTTCTCGTCGGCATTGGTCGCCGCACGCTTTCGGCGGGTGTGTCATGATCGAGTTCACCTTCTGGGATATCCTGCGCAACCTGATCTTCGCGACGCGCTGGACCGTGCTGTTGTCGATCGCGGCCTTCGTCGGCGGTGGCGTCGTCGGCATTGCCATCCTGTTTTTGCGCATCTCCAAGGCCAAGTGGGCACGCCGCTTCGCCAGTGGCTACATCGCGCTGTTCCAGGGCACGCCCTTGCTGATGCAGCTTTTCTTGATGTTTTTCGGCCTGCCGATGCTCGGTTTCCGCATCGAGCCGTGGACGGCCGCAGTGCTCGGCCTGACCTTCTTTGCCAGCGCCTATCTTGCCGAGATATGGCGCAGTGGCGTCGATGCCTTGCCGCGCGGCCAGTGGGATGCCGGTGCCAGCCTTGGCCTGCACTATGTCCAGGAGCTGCGCCTGATCATCCTGCCGCAGGCCTTCGCCATCACCCGTGCGCCGGTCGTCGGCTTCCTCGTCCAGCTGATCAAGGCAACCGCACTGACCTCGATCATTGGCTTCGAGGAGCTGCTCAGGACCTCGAACGCCATCAACAACGCGACGTTCGAACCGTTCACCGTCTACGGGCTGGTGGCGCTGATCTTCTTCGTGCTCTGTTACCCGCTGACCCAATATTCCCGTTCATTGGAGGCCCGCGCCGCAGCACGCTGAACGACACTCCGTCATAAAAATCCAAGGGAACAGCCGGCACAAAGCCGGCAATAAATGAGGAGAATGACAATGACCAAGATCCTGAACCATCCGATCAGCCGGCGCGCCGTGCTGGGTGCCGGCGTCGCGTCGGCGAGCCTGCTCGCCATGCCGTCGATCCTGCGCGCCCAGGACAAGTCGATCAAGATCGGCGTCTATGGCGGCTACTTCAAGAAGTCGTTCGACGAGCACATCTTCCCCGAATTCACCAAGTCGACCGGCATAGCGGTGGAATCGGTCGCCGAGCCGACTGGCGAAGCCTGGCTGGTGCAGCTCGAACAGGCGGCCAAGGCTGGCCAGGCCCCGGCCGACCTTTCGATGATGTCGCAGACTTCGATGCTGAAGGGCCAGTCGACCGAGTTGTGGGCGCCACTCGACCTCGCCAAGATCAAGAACAGCGCGAACCTGATCGACCACTTCGTCAACAAGTACCCGGATGGCCGCGTCGCCGGCATTGGCGCGGTGGCCTGGTACATCACGCTGGTCACCAACACCAACGTCTTCCCGACCGCACCCGACAGCTGGGCGGCGTTCTGGGATCCGGCCAACGCCGACAAGCTCGGCCTTTTGGCGCTCGCCTCCAACTCGTTCCTGCTTGAGGTGACGGCTACCACCTTCATGGGCGGCACCAAGGCGCTCGATACCGAAGAGGGCATCCAGAAGGCACTGGAGAAGCTCGCCGAGGTCAAGCCGAATGTCCGGCTGTGGTATCGCGACGAGGCGCAGTTCGAACAGGCGCTGAAGTCGGGCGAAATCCCGATGGGCCAGTACTACCACGACGTCACCGGCCTTGCCGCCGCCGAAGGCCAGCCGGTGCGCTCGACCTTCCCGAAGGAAGGCGGCATCCAGGATTCTGGTTCATGGGTGCTGTCGCGCGCCTCGAAGAAGACCGAGGAGGCGCATGCCTTCATCGACCACATGTGCCAGCCCGCCGTGCAGTCGTTGATGTCACGCAAGGTCGGGACCGCGCCGACGGTCAAGCGCGAGCTGCTCGACCTGACGCCGGAACAGTTCGCCGGCGTGTCGTCCGACATCCCGCCGATCATCCCGCGCTACGACCTCTACACCACCAAGGCCGACTGGATTAACCAGAAATGGACCGAGCTGATCGTCGGCTGATCTGCCTTTTTCCTTCTCCCCGCTCGCGGGGAGAAGGTGGCCAAGCGAAGCTCGGCCGGATGAGGGGCAACGCCCACTTTCGAACATTGCGCCGCCCCTCATCTGCCTGCCGGCATCTTCTCCCCGTAAACGGGGAGAAGAGAGGCTTCCGCAGCGCCGCTCCACTTTCCAACTGGCGACTGCCCGGCCAAACCCCGACAGTCCCGACAACACTTCTGAGGACCTCGCATGTCCGGACTCGTGCTTAAGGACATCACCAAGTCATTCGGCAATTTCATGGCTGTCGACACAGCCAATCTGTCGGTGCCGCATGGCAAGTTCGTCTGCCTGCTCGGCCCGTCCGGATGTGGCAAGACAACACTTCTGCGCATGATCGCCGGGCTCGAGGACCCGACCAGCGGGCAGATTCTGCTCGACGGCACTGACATCACGCCGATGCCGACGCACAAGCGCAATCTCGGCATGGTGTTCCAGTCGCTCGCCCTGTTTCCGCATCTGTCGGTCGGCGACAACATCGCCTATCCGCTGCGCATTCGCGGCGCCTCGCGCGAGGACCAGAAGAAGCGCTCGGACGAGCTGCTCAAGCTGATCCATTTGCAGGGTTTTTCCGACCGCCCCGTGGCCAAGCTTTCCGGCGGCCAGCGCCAGCGCGTCGCCATCGCCCGCGCATTGGCCCTGTCGCCAAAACTGTTCCTGCTCGACGAGCCGCTTTCAGCACTCGACGCCAAGCTGCGCGAGGCGATGCAGGTCGAGTTGCGCCAGCTGCAGCAGCGCCTCGGCATCACCACCTTCGTCGTCACCCACGACCAGCGCGAAGCGATGACCATGGCCGACCTCGTTGTCGTCATGGGCAACGGCAAGATCCTGCAGGCCGCACCGCCGATCGAAATCTACCGCAAGCCGGCCGACGCCTTCGTCGCCGACTTCATCGGCATGACCAACCTGCTCGACGCGACCGCCGACCGGCTTGGCCGCGTCTCGGTGCTCGGCCAGGCCATTCCCAATCTGACGATGCCCGAAGGCCTGACCAAGGCCTCCGTTTCGATCCGTCCCGAGGACGTGCATCTCGGCCCTGTCGGCGGCGACGCGATATCAGGCACGGTGACTTTCGTGCGCGATCTTGGCGGCACTATCGAGACCTTCGTCGAGGCCGGCGGCAAGACGATCGTCGCTGTCGCCACGCCGCGTGAACGCCCCGAGGTCGTGGCCGGCCAGCAGGTCGGCGTGATCCTGCCGGCGGAAGCCTGCGTGGTGCTCAAGTCATGAAACGCGAGGTACCGAAATCGCTTGCCGATTACAGCCCGCTGTTTTTTCCCGGGCTGATGCTGATCGTCTTTTTCGTCGTGCCGTTCTCGACGATGATCGCCGTCAGCTTCTTCCAGCGTGATCCCTCGGGCTTCTATACGCCCGACTTCGTCTTCGACAATTATGCCCGTTTCCTCAGCCTGTTTTTCGCCAAGGTACTCGGCTTCTCACTGATGCTGGCGGTGATGGTGGCGATCTGCTGCGTCGTCATCGCCTTCCCTTTTACCTTCCTTCTGACCAAGCGGCCGCGCAAGGTGCAGACCATCTGGCTTGTCTGCCTGCTGTCGGTGCTGTCGCTGTCTGAGGTCATCATCGGCTTTGCCTGGTCGACGCTGTTTTCGCGCACTGCCGGCATCACCAATTTGTTGGTGGCGATTGGCCTGATGAAGGAACCGGTGGCGCTGTTGCCGAGCTTCTGGGCGGTGCTGACCGGCATGGTCTACCAGGCGCTGCCCTATACCATCCTAGTGCTTTATCCCGCTTTGGTCCGCCTCGACCCGACGCTTCTTGAAGCAGCCCGCACGCTGGGCGCCTCGCCGGTCAGGGCGTTCATGAACGTCGTCGTGCCGGCGTTGCGCAACACCATCGTTGCGACGCTGATCATGGTCTTCGTCTTCGCGCTCGGCTCGTATCTGTTGCCGCAGATCCTTGGCCGGCCGTCGCATTGGACATTGTCGGTGCTGATCACCGACCAGGCCATCTACCAGTCCAACATGCCATTTGCCGCGGCGATGGCGGTGTTTTTGGTGCTGATGTCGCTGGCGTTGGTGGGGCTTACGTTGCTCGTCGGACGCAGGGAGAACGCGCTGTGAAACAGACATTCCTTCGCCGGCTCTATTTCGCAGCCGTAGCCCTGTTCCTCGCAGCACCCCTGATCGTCGTTGCCGGCGTTTCGGTCAACGAAAAGCAGGACCTGGCCTTTCCGCCGAAAGGCTTTTCGCTCGCCTGGTACGCACAGATCTTCGCCGATCCGGAATGGCGCAAGGCGCTGATCGCCTCGCTGTCGCTGGCCGTCACCGCCGCCGCCCTTGCTGTCGCGATCGCGCTGCCACTGGCCTGGTTCCTGTGGCGGCGCATCGCGCCTTGGGCCAACGTGTTCCAGATCCTCGGCCTCGCACCCTTTATCCTGCCGCCCGTCATCACCGCGCTCGGCATGCTGACCTTCTGGGCGACGACAGGTTTCTACGGCCAACCCTGGACGGCTGTCATCAGCCACGCGATCTTCTTCGTCACCTTGCCGCTGGTAACGCTGTCGCTCGGCTTTGCCTCCATCGACCGTTCGCTGGTCGAGGCGGCGGCGACGATGGGTGCGGACGACCGCACGGTGCTGAAGACGGTGGTGCTGCCGCTGATCCGGCCCTACCTCGTTTCGGGCTATGCCTTTGCCTTCGTGCTGTCGCTCAACGAATACATCGTCGCCTACATGACGATCGGCTTCACGCTCGAAACGCTGCCGATCAAGATCTTCAACGCCTTGCGCTACGGCTACACGCCAACAATGGCCTCGGTGTCGGTGTTCTTCGTTGCGGTGGCGGCCCTGGTGTTTGGGCTGATCGCTAGGTTCGGCGACATCAGGCGGCTGCTCGGGGCGATGTCCTCGGAAAGCTGACGTAAAAAAGGGCCGCAGAAACGCGGCCCTTTTCGTCACATCACTGGCTTGTCCATCAGGCCGAGCCTGTCGCGCCTTAGCCAGCGCCACAGCAGCAGCACAGACACCACGGCGAGGCCGGAGAACAGGCCGATCCAGATGCCACGGCCCTCGAAGCCGAAGTGGAAGGCGAGCAGCACGCCAAGCGGCAGGCCGATGCCCCAGTAGCCGATGGCAGCGAGGATCATCGGCACCTTCGTATCCTGCAGCCCGCGCAGCTGGCCGGCCGACACCGCCTGGGCGCCGTCGACGACCTGGAACAGTGCTGCGAAGACCAGGAAACTGACCGCAAGACCGATCACCTGCGCGTTCGCCGGGTCGCTTGTGTCGATGAAGGCCGAGATCAGCAGATGCGGCCAGAACACCATCACCAGCGCCATCAACGCCATGAAGCCGACGCCGAGTACATAGGCCGTCCAGCCGGCACGCGTGATGCCGTCGCGGTCCTTGGCGCCGTAAGCCAGCCCGACGCGCACAGTGACCGCTTGGCCGAGACCGAGCGGGATCATGAAGGTGACCGAGCAGATCTGCAGTGCGATGGCGTGCGCGGCGAGTGAGGACGAGCTGATCAGCCCCATCAGGAATGCCGCGGCGTTGAAGATCGTCACCTCGAAGGCGAGGATGCCGGAGATCGGCAAGCCGAGCTTGAGCAGCGCCCTGAAGCGCGGCCAGTCGGCGCGCCAGAAGCGACCGAACAGGTGGTAGCGGCGGAACTTCTTTTCCATCATCACGACGGCCGCCATGCCGACGAACATCATGCCGCTGGCGATGCTGGTGGCAAGGCCGGAGCCGGCGATGCCCATCTCGGGGAAGCCCCATTTACCGAACACCAGAAGCCAGTTGCCGAGCGCGTTGGCCGCCACCGCGATCGCCATGATGACGAGCGCCCAGCCGGGGCGCTCCAGCGCCGAGATGAACGAGCGCAGCACGATGTAGCCGAAGAACGGCAAGGCCGCCCATTGCAGGTGGTGGACGTAGATGCCGGCCTGCTCGGCGAGCTTGGGTTCCTGGCCCATGGCGAGCAGGATGTCCTCGGCGTACCACAACAGGGTCCAGATCGGGATCGAGATGAGGACGGCGAGCCACAGGCCCTGGCGCACGGTGCGGCGGACGTCGCGCACCGAATGGCGCTTGCGGCCAAGCTCGGCCGCCATCATCGGCGAGGTTGCATACATCAGGCCGAGGCCGAAGATCAGCGGCGCGAAATAGAGGTTGGAGCCGAGCGCGCCGGCGGCAAGCGCATCGGGACCCAGCCGGCCGAGCATCATCACGTCGGTCGCCGTCATCGCCGTCTGGGCGAGATTGGTGAGGATCATCGGCCAGGCAAGCGCCAGCATGGCGCGAAGTTCGTCGCGCCAAGGAGTGGCCGGTGATTGCGCGCCGGTTGCGATCGCAGACATGGTTTTCGTCTTTCGGTGGCGATATCGCGGCTCATTGGCGTCGATATCGCAAGTTTTGACGACGGAATCCGCCCTTTTGGCGCGTCGTGGCGCCGTTTGTGACCGAAAGTGTCAGTTGTGGCAAGCTGTCACGAAGACCAAGGATTATGCCAGCAGAGGCGGGCTGGCCTGTGCTGTCAGTCGCCTGTCGCATCCGTGGGGCAATTCGAGCTCGGCCATGATCCATTCGCGGAAAGCCCGGATCTTGGGCACGTTGCGGCGCCCCTCGGGATAGACCAGCCAGTAGTCGCCGCCATGGGCGGTGAGTTCGAACGGCTGGATCAGCCGGCCCTCGGCCAGTTCCGCGGTGAACAGCGCCGTGGTCAGAACCGTCACGCCCTGGCCGGCTATGGCGGCATTGGCCTCGGCGGCCTGCGAACCCAGGCTGGTATCGGGCATCCTGTCGAGTGCGTCCGCCGGCACATTGGCCTTTGCGAACCAGTCCTTCCACCAGATGTCGGCGGGGTTGAGGATTCTGAGCTTGAGCAGGTCCGCCGGCTCCTTGATCCCGCCGATGCTTTCGGCAAGGCGCGGGCTGAGCATGGGCGAAAATTGCGAGCGCAGCAAAAAATGGGTGGCAAGCCCGGGCCATTTGCCTGAGCCGGAGCGGATGCCGATATCCATCTCCTCGCGCGAGAAATCGACGAGGTAGCTCGAGGTGTCGAGGCGGACGGCGATGTTGGGGTGGCGCAGCTGGAACGAGCCGATGCGGGGGGCCAGCCAGTTCGACGCGAAGGTGTGGACCGTCGAAATGCCGAGCGTGCCGCCGGAGCCGGCACGCGCCACCTGATAGGCCTCGCTCAACAGGCCGAATGCCTCAGTCACCATCGGCACCATGCGGCTGCCGACCTCGGTCAGCACAACCTGGCGCGGTTTGCGCAGGAACAGTGGTGCACCGACGCGCTCTTCCAGCAGCTTGATCTGGTAGCTGACGGCGGCCTGGGTCATGCCGAGCTCGGCCGCGGCCTTGGTGAAACTGCCCTGCCGGGCGGCGGCTTCGAACACCCTGATTGCGGTCAAAGGAGGAAGCTGAAGCGGCATTTCACGCACTCCGATACATAAGGCCATTTAATGGGTCGTGATCGACGTTCAATTGGAAAAGTCAATCATTCCAGACCAATATCTAGGTCAAGACATCAGCACATTTCAAGCATCTCAAAAGGATGACGATCATGGCCACGGCACAGGCAAGCCTTTTCCATTGCGAGCAGATCGGCTGGACCGCACGTCTGGCTGCAGCCTTCGGGCTGCGTTCGCGCAAACGCGTACTGGACTTCCGCGACCTGCCGGATCACCTCCAGCGCGACGTCGGCTACATCGACGGCAAGGACCCTTGCGGCCGGCGGGTTTGAGCCTCCGCACGCGCATGTGTTCCCTGCTGTCATATCAACGGTTCATTTCCGCTGCCAAAGCTCCTATGAGCAATGGGGTGAACAGGGACCGGTCATATGACGCCGAAGGCAGTGTATTGGGACATGGACGGCACGCTGATCGACAGCGAGCCGCTGCACGAGGAATCGCTTGTTTCGGCGCTGCGCAGCGTCGGCATCGAGCCGCCCGCCGATCTGCATGCGCGTGTCGTCGGCCAGGCGGCGCGGCCGGTCTATGAAGTGCTGCGTGACCAATTCGGTCTCGCCCTCGAATTCGACGACTGGATCGCCCTCAAATACGATCACTATATGGGCCGTGCGCCGGATCTCCTTCCGCGCGAGGGCGCGATGGAGATTTTTCGCGACCTGAAGGCAAAGGGTGTGGTCCAGGCGATCGTCTCCAATTCGGACCGCATGGTGGTCGAGGCCAATCTGCAGGCCGTCGGCGTGCACGAGCCGACGATGAAAACGATCAGCCGCAACGACGTGCGTCTCGGCAAGCCCGATCCCGAACCCTATCTGCGCGCCGCTTATTTGACCGGCATCGCCCCCGCCGACACCATGGTGATGGAGGATAGCGTGACCGGTGCTGCCGCCGGCGTTGCCGCCGGCATGCGCACCATCTTCTGGCCGCAGGACAAGATCGAGGGTCCTGCCGGCGCGCTGGTGGCGCATAGTGCAGAGGAAGTGCGGGCGCTGCTCGGGCTGGACTGAGACGCCTTTCCCGAAGATTGCCCCTCACCCTTACCCCGGGGGCGTCGACGTTGAAGCTTCGTCCTTCTCCCCCGTCGTTACGGGGAGAAGGTGCCGGCAGGCGGATGAGGGGCTACTTGCTGGTAAGGCGGTACGTCAGTTCCGGTACGCTGGTTCCTGCTCGTCGAGGATCGCCTTGAGCTCGGCGAGATGGCGCTCGGCCTGGCCGGGATAGTCTTCCTGCTCGAGCGCTGCCTTTTCGGCGATCTCGTCGGATAGCGTGCGCAGAGGACGGCGGGTCCACAGAGCCTTGATGTAAGTCTCGCAGGCGCGCTCGAAATAATAGAGCCGGTTGAAGGTGTCGGCGACGCTGTCGCCGATGACCATGACGCCGTGATTGCCCATGATCATCACCTTGACCTTGGGGTCGGCGAGCAACTGCGAGCAGCGTTCGCCCTCTTCCTCGAAGGCGAGCCCGCCATAATGGCCGTCGACGACATGGCGGCGGAAGAAGATCGCCGTGTTCTGGTCGATCGGCGGCAGGGTGGAATCGGCCAGCGAGGCCAGCACCGTGGCGTGGATCGAATGGACATGCATGACGCAGCGCGCATGGGCGCAGTTGCGGTGCACCGCACTGTGCAGGCCCCAGGCCGTGGGGTCGGGCGCGTTGGGGCCGCTCATCGTCTCGGGGTCGTTGGCGTCGATCAAAAGCAGGTCGCTCGCCTTGATGCGCGAGAAATGCACCTGGTTGGGGTTCATCAGGAACTTCGAGCCGTCGTCGTTGACGGCAAGCGAGAAATGGTTGGCCACCGCCTCATGCATGTTGAGCCTGGCCGTCCAGCGGAAGGCACAGGCGAGGTCGACGCGCTCTTCGTAGAACGGGAGGTTGGTCTGCTTGAGCTGGGTGACGGCCATGTTGTTCCTCCCGCGCTGGCTGGAGGGAGAATGCCGCGTGTCGTTCCGCGCTGCAACCTCGGCCGCAAAGCCACTCAGGAGTTATCTCGATTATTCTTGAATGGTCCCTGGAAATTGCATCTTATGAGCGAATGAGAAGATTATCCGGCCCTATCCTGATGTTTTCCAATATAGCTGTGTTTCCGGTCGTGCTTACGTTGGTTTTTTGTATCGCCGGCATGGCAATGGGCAGAAGCTTCGGCGTTTTGGACTTCATGATATTCTACACTGTGAGTTTGGTGGTCATAGCGCCTGCGGCTGCTGCGACAGCCATTTATCATGCCCGCTATGGGCCGAAGCTGCCTGCGATCAGGGATGTCACGATCTATGCGCTGCTCGGTGCGACGGGATCAACCTTGTTGATGGTCTGGCTCGACCACGGTGACGACTACTTTTCCCCGCCGGGAGTAGTAGGGTGGATCTGGCCGGCTTTCGGGGCAGCACTTGGAGCGGCTTTCGGCGCGACTTTTCGCATCGCTTACATTTGGCTAGGGCCACGTCTGCCGGGGCTACAACGCTGATTTACGCGGTCGGACGAGACGCGACCAGCCCGCCATTGTCGACGATGAAGTCGATGACCGCTTCCAGCCCCTTGCCGCGCGAAAGATCGGTGAAGCCGAACGGACGCTTGCCGCGCTGGCGGGCGGCGTCGCCTTCCATGACCTCGAGATTGACGTTCACATAAGGTGCGAGGTCGCTCTTGTTGATGACCAGGAAGTCGGAGCGGGTGATGCCGGGCCCGCCCTTGCGCGGGATTTCCTCGCCCTGGCAGACGGAGATGACGTAGAGCGTCAGGTCGGCGAGGTCGGGCGAGAAGGTCGCTGCGAGATTGTCGCCGCCCGATTCGATGAAGACGATGTCGAGGTCCGGGAACTTCCTGTTCATCTCGGCGATCGCCTGGAGATTGATCGAGGCATCCTCGCGGATGGCGGTATGCGGGCAGCCGCCGGTTTCCACGCCCATGATGCGTTCTTCCGGCAGCGCCTGCAGGCGCGCCAGCATCATCGCGTCTTCCTTGGTGTAGATGTCGTTGGTGACCACAGCGATGGAGAATTCCTCGCGCAGTGCCTTGCACAGCTTTTCGGTCAGCGTCGTCTTGCCCGAGCCGACCGGGCCGCCGATGCCAATGCGAAGCGGGCCGTTTTTCGAGGTCATGACTGGAATCCTGAGATGGCGAGGATGACGAAACCCGTGCCGATGAGCAGGCACAGCGGCGAATAATACTGGCGGTCGAGCCTGGCAAAGGGCATCTCGGGCGTCAGCCGGCGCCATGCAGGGGTAAAGCCGGCAATGCCGCGCCCGAGGAACACCAGCGCGACCATCAGTGCCGAGGCGGCCAGGCCCGCCCTGGGGAATGGCGTGGCAAAGACGCCGACAAGCGCCAGCGGCCACAGCGTCGCAACGATAAGACAGGCGGTGACGGCGAAGCTGGCGAAGGGCGTGGGCATTGTCTCGATGCCGCGCGCGCCGACGACGGCGCGGGCGCAGGATGCCTCGTCGGTGCCCGGCCAGACGCCGCCGAGGCCCCAATAGGCATGGATCGAGGCAATGAGATAAAGCACGGCGGCGAGGGCGAAGGCGAGCACGGTCATGAGCGGAACAGTCTCGTATGTTGGGTCTCGTGGCGCATCGCCATGATGTCGGAGGTTAGGGCGGCGGACCCCAGATCGTCGAGTGTCGATACTGCCGCACGCACGGCGGTCGAAAGGGCGGTGTGCTCGAATGCCGCGACGATGCCGGTAGCGGCGGTCTGGCCGATGACGCCAAGCCGGATCGCTGCCTGGATCAGGTTGCTGGCAAAGGCCTGCAGGTAAGCCGCAAGCGCATCTTCAAGGGGAATGCCATGCGCGCCGGCGGCAGCTCCAACGGCGATACAATAGGGGCAGTCGGGCGGAAGTCGTTCCAGCACCGGATGCGGCCAGGCGGCTGCGGCGGCAAGGAAGGCCTGTCCCTGCAGCATCGTTTCCATGTGGCGTTCGCGCGAGCCGGCCAGTGCCTCGGCAAGTTCGGCGGTCTCGGCGAGGTCGCCACCATCGCGGGCGCGCCGCCATGCCTCGGCAAACAGCACCGCGTCGTTCCAGCCGGAGCCTGACACGGCCAGCGTTGCCAACCAGCCGGCAACATCGTCGCGGCTGGCGACGAGCCCGTCATGCACCGCGCGTTCGAGGCCGTGGCTGTAGGAGAAGCCGCCGACCGGGAAGGCCGGCGACAGCCAGGCCATCAGGCGCAGCAGCGAGGCGTTTCCCGGTGCCGACTCAGTCATGGTGATGGTGGTGACCGTCGTGATGATGGTCATGGTGGCCGTGACGACCATGAGAATGGCCATGTCCGTGGTCGTGGCCCTGACCGGAATAGGCGCCGCGCACCGGCTCGAAGGGTGCAAGAATGTCGGTGACGGTGGCGCCAAGCCCCTCCAGCATTGCCTTGATGACGTGGTCACGCAAGATCAGGATGCGCCCGGCTTCGACCGCTGCCGCAAGGTGGCGATTGCCGATGTGCCAGGCAAGCTGCGTCAGGTGGACTGCGTCGCGGGCGCGAATATCGTAGAGCGCTTCCTCGGCGGCGACGATGCCGGCGTGGCGGCCATCGTCGAGAGCAAGGAGATCGCCGGTTTCGAGCACCACCGGTTCGGGCAGGTCGACGAGAACGCGCTCGCCTTGCGACAGCTCGATGGTGCGGCGCCTGACATGGCGTTCGTCATGGGCGAGAACGGCGACATCGAAGGGCCGCGCGCTGGTCGAAGCGGTTTCGGCGCGGATGAAATCGGTGGCGCGCAGCATTGGGGCTCTTCCTTTGCGAGCAGGCGATGGGGTTTGATCCGTCAGACGATTGTATCGAACAGCCTCCAGATCCACGACACCTGATAGAGCAGAGTCGCACTGACAAAGGCCAGATGAAATCGCTTCGAGGCGGTGGCGATGGCGATGAGGCAAAGTGCCACCAGGATCGGTGTGCGGATCAAGTACTCGCCGCCGAAATGGGCAAAATGCGCCTCGCCCTTGATCAATGTGTCGATGATGTCGAGCAGATAGGTCATGGCCAGAAGGCCGAAGAACCAGGCGCGGCGCGAATAGAAGAAATCCTCGTAGCTTTTGTAGTCCTGCATCGAGTCGGGGAAGAGCAGGGCGCACAGCAAAAACAGCGTGATCGCATAGCCGAGGATGAACAGGTAGGTGCCGAAGGTCCAGCTCTCGACGGCATAGAGGCCAAACTCCCACCACCAGAAATGCACCAGCGTCAAAAGCAGCGACGCCACCCAGGCGAGGTGCACCGGATAGAGCCTGTACTGGTCGGGATGCTGGACGATGCGGGCCACGCCGGACAAAAGCCGAGCCATGCCCAGGCCGATGATCATGCCCATGACGATGCGGATATGCGGGAAGATTTCGGCAGCCGCCGGTTCGGGCGTCATCGGGCGCCCCTGAGATCACATGCGGGCATGGTCGGCTGTTCCGGGAGAAATTCGAGATGGCGGATGCTAGGCGGGCATCCTGCGCTGAAAGGGATTTCGAGCCAATAGAATTTGCCGTGAGCAGGCCGTGTATGGCCTGGGGTACAAAAAACCCCGGCGCGCGGATGCGGCCGGGGCTTCGATTTGGCGAAGGTGCGCGAGCCTTACGCGGCTTCGGCGACGTCGTCGTTCTTGAGCGCTTCAAGAATGTTCTGCGGCGAGGAGACACCGTAGGGATCGCTGTCGCAATTGTCGGCGAAGCCTTCTTCCTCGAACCACTTTTCGATGCGGCCGTTGTTGATGACGGCAGCGTAGCGCCACGAGCGCATGCCGAAGCCGACATTGTCCTTGGCAACCAGCATGCCCATCTTGCGGGTGAACTCGCCCGAACCATCCGGGATCAACTTGACCTTGTCGAGGTTCTGCGACTTGCCCCAGGCGTTCATGACGAAGGCGTCGTTGACCGACACGCAGTAGATCTCGTCGATACCCTCAGCCTGGAATTCGCCGAACAGCTTCTCGAAATCGGGCAGCTGGTAGGTCGAGCAGGTCGGGGTGAAGGCGCCCGGCAGCGAAAACAGCACGACGCGCTTGCCGTCGAAATAATCGGCCGAGGTCTTGTCTTCCCAGCGGAAGGGATTGGGGCCGCCAACGGCTTCGTCGCGCACGCGGGTGCGGAAGGTGACGGCAGGAACTTTTTTCCCGAACATGTAGAACTCCATTTCCAAGATAGCGGGAGCCCCCGATCTTGGGCTCGGGAGTCCTGCCGGATATTTTTGCTAGCAGGGGCTAGATAACAATTGGCCGGGAGCGGTTCCAGCGTTGCCGGCGTGGCATCAGGTCGCGGTCAAAACAGGAAGTAGCGCTGCGCCATCGGCAGAACCGTCGCCGGCTCGCAGGTCAGAAGCTCGCCGTCGGCGCGCACTTCGTAGGTCTCCGGGTCGACCTCCATCTCAGGCATGGCGTCGTTGAGGATCATCGAGCGCTTGCCGATGCCGCCACGGGTGTTTTCGACGGCCACCATCTGCTTGTCTACGCCGATGCGTTCGCGCAGGCTGCTCTCCAGCCCGGCCCTCGAGACGAAGGTGATCGAGCTGTTGGTCAGTGCCTTGCCGAATGAACCAAACATCGGCCTGAAATGGCTCGGCTGCGGCGTCGGGATCGAGCCGTTGGGGTCGCCCATGGGGGCGGTGGCTATCCAGCCGCCGAGCAATACCATGTCGGGCTTCACGCCGAAGAAGGCCGGGTTCCACAAAACGAGGTCAGCGCGCTTGCCGATTTCGATCGAGCCGATCTCGCGCGACATGCCATGCGCAATGGCTGGGTTGATGGTGTATTTGGCGATGTAGCGGCGGGCGCGGAAATTATCGTTGTCGCCTGTTTCAGCAGCCAGGGCGCCGCGCTGGCGCTTCATCTTGTCGGCGGTCTGCCATGTTCGGATGATCATCTCGCCGACGCGGCCCATGGCCTGGCTGTCGGACGAAATCACCGAGAACGCGCCGAGGTCGTGCAGGATGTCCTCGGCGGCGATCGTCTCCTTGCGGATGCGGCTTTCGGCAAAGGCGATGTCCTCGGGGATCGACGGCGACAGATGATGGCAGACCATCAGCATGTCGAGGTGCTCGGCGACGGTGTTGACCGTGTAGGGCCGCGTCGGATTGGTCGAGCCCGGGATGACGTTCGGATACTGGCAGATCTTGATGATATCAGGGGCATGGCCGCCGCCGGCACCTTCGGTGTGGAAGGAGTGGACGGTGCGGCCGCTGAAAGCAGCGACCGTGTCCTCGACGAAGCCGCCTTCGTTGAGCGTATCGGAGTGAAGAGCCACCTGGACGTCGTAGGCGTCGGCGACCGACAGGCAGGTGTCGATGGCCGCCGGCGTCGTGCCCCAGTCTTCATGCAGCTTGAGCACGCAGGCGCCGGCCAGCACCTGCTCCTCCAGCGCGCCCGGCAGCGAGGCGTTGCCCTTGCCGGACACGCCGACGTTCATGGGCAGGCCATCGAAGGCCTGGATGATGCGGGCGATGTTCCACGGTCCGGGCGTACACGTGGTGGCGAGCGTGCCGTGCGCCGGGCCGGTACCGCCGCCGACCATGCAGGTGACGCCCGAATTCAGCGCCGCGTCGACCTGCTGCGGCGAGATGAAGTGGATATGCGTGTCGATGCCGCCGGCGGTCAGGATCTTGCCTTCGCCGGCGATGATTTCGGTGCCAGGACCGATGACGACGGTGACGCCGGGCTGGGTGTCCGGATTGCCTGCCTTGCCGATGGCAGCGATGCGCCCGTCCCTGAGACCGACATCGGCCTTGTAAATGCCGGTGTGATCGAGAACCAGCGCATTGGTGATGACGCAGTCCATGGAACCTTGGGCGCGGCTGAGCTGGCTCTGGCCCATGCCGTCGCGGATGACTTTGCCGCCGCCGAACTTCACCTCTTCGCCATAACAGGTGAAGTCGTTCTCGACCTCGATGAACAGCTCGGTGTCGGCAAGCCGAACCTTGTCGCCGACCGTCGGGCCGAACATCCTGGCATAGGCGGCGCGGGAGATTTGTGCCGGCATCAGAGTTTTCCCATCACCTTTTTCTGGAAGCCGTAGACCTCGCGCTTGCCGCCATAGGGCACCAGCGTCACGTCGCGCTCCTGGCCTGGCTCGAAACGCACGGCTGTGCCGGCGGCGATGTCGAGCCGCATGCCGCGCGCCTGTTCGCGGTCGAAGCGAAGGCCGCTGTTGGTCTCGTAGAAATGATAGTGGCTGCCGACCTGGATCGGCCGGTCGCCAATGTTGGCGACCTTGAGCGTGACGGTCGGCTGGCCCTTGTTGAGCTCGATCGAGCCATGGGCGGTGATGAATTCGCCGGGGATCACGGGTCTCACGCTCCGAGCGCCAGCCACAGGCCGCCGAGCGCTGTCGCACCGCCGGCGATGCGCGTCACCAGCCGGCCGGTGTCGCCGCCGAAGACCTTGCCAATGCCGAGACCGAGGCCGACGCCTGTGGCATGCAGCAGCGCCGTCGACAGGGCAAAGCCGATGCCGAAGGACAGCGCTCCGGCGGAACCGAGCTCACCGCCATGGGCGTGGCCGTGGAAGAAGGCAAAGAAGCCCACCATGACCATGCCGGCCCAGGTCGGCACCTTGAGCGCAACCGCGGCGGCGAGGCCGATCACCACCACTGAAGCGAGGATCACCGGTTCGACGAAGGGCAGCGGGGCACCGAAAAGGGCTGCAGCAAAGCCGACCGTCATGGTGGCAACGAAGGCGCCAGGCACCTGCCACAGCGCGCGGCCGCCAAGCAGTGCGGCCCACAGGCCGACCGCGACCATGGCGAGGATGTGGTCGGCGCCAAACAGCGGGTGCGACACGCCGGCGAGCAGCGAGCCATGCTCTTCCGGATTGAGATGGGCCAAGGCTGGTGCAACCGAGAGCGACAGCAAGGAGACGGCGAGGGCGAGACGCTTGAGCATTTGCGGATACCTTCGGTTTGAGACAATCAGGCGGCGGACTTCGGTGCGCAGCCTTCGGCTTTCAGCACGCGCCTGGTCGAGGCTGGATACTTCAAAAGCATCGCCGCCGGCCGGATCGGCCGGGTGGAAAAATTGCCGCCGCAATTGGGGCAGGTGCCGGCGAGCACGCCTGTCGCGCAGTCGGTGCAGAAGGTGCATTCGAAGGTGCAGATCACGGCGTTGGTCGCCTCAGGCGGCAGGTCGCGGTCGCAGCATTCGCAGTTCGGGCGCAGTTCGAGCATGGGCAAAGCCTCAGCGGATCGGTTCGTGCACGGTGACAAGCTTGGTGCCGTCGGGGAAAGTGGCCTCGACCTGGACGTCGTGGATCATCTCGGCGATGCCGTCCATGACGTGGGCGCGGGTAACGACATGTGCGCCAGCCTCCATCAGCTCGGCAACGGGGCGACCATCGCGCGCGCCCTCGACGATGAAGTCGGAGATCAGCGCGATTGCCTCGGGATGGTTGAGCCTGACGCCGCGGTCGAGCCGCTTGCGCGCCACCATCGCCGCCATGGCTATCAAAAGCTTGTCTTTTTCCCGTGGCGTCAGGTTCATGCCGGTACCAAAAATCCTAGAGTGACCAAAGTCTGGGCAGGCCTGCCTGCCCGTTGAGCAGTTCGACCAGCGGGGCGAGTCGTTTGCGCAGCGAATAGCCGTCCTCGGCATGGAGCCTCGCAAGAAGCTTGCCAGTTCCGGCGACCGTCCACAGGCTGGCGCCGCCATCGTCGCCGATGATCTTGCGCGCCGGCTTCAGCAGAGTTTCGCCGCGGTCGGAAACCAGCAGCAGCGTCGCCATGGCGACCCGGCCGCCCGCCGATGCCGCTCTGGCGAGTGTCGCTTCGATGTCGGGGCCAACGGCGAAATCCTCGCCATGGACCAGTCGGCCCTCGCGCCTGACGCGCCAGCGGTCGCGGAACGTGCCGTTTTCCACGCGTTCGCCCATGGCGCTGCGGCCAAAGACGGTGGCTTCGACGATCAGTGCTTCGGCGCCCGCTGCGAGGTCGGCGTCGAGCGTGCGTGAAAAGGCCGAACGGTCGTAAACGATGGTTTCCTGCGGCAGCCAGCCGAGCCAGCCACCGCCACCGACCGACAGGCGAACGTCGACTTCGGCATGGCCAGAAAGCGCGCGATAGACCTTCTCGCAGGCTTGGGTCGTGATGACCGCGCGCGCGCCCTCGCCGACGGAGACCTCCCAGCCAAGCCTGTCGCCGCCGGTCAGCCCGCCGGCCATGTTGATCAGCACCGCTTCCAGCGGATCGGCGTCGGTGTCGGGCAGCCTGATCTTGGCCGCGCCATCCTGGTAGAGGCGGGCGAGGCGGCTGCGGCCGGCACGGCGCTCGACCTCGATGCGGGCGCGTGCCGCGACGCGTTGCGAGGAAATCGCTGCCGCATCCGCCTGAGCGGACGATGATGTGCCTGATGTCATGGTGCCCAAGGGTTAGCCACACTGGCGCTTTTGTCGATATACAAGCTTGTTGCCTCCTGACGTTTCGGTTTCTATACAGGGATGCCTTTTTGGCTCAATTCGGGGGCGATATCGTCTAAAAGGTCTGGCTCGCGCCCGGCGCAGGAACTGCGCGGCACGGGCGTGACAAATTTGAGAGTTCTGGGGAAGGGTACTTATGGCCGACCAGTTGGCAACGGACATCATCGCCAAGATCAAGGCGCATGCTGAGGAAAGCGGCGAAGAGATCACGCTCGACACCGAGCTGACCTCGCTTGGCATCCACTCGCTCGAACTCACCGAGATCATCTTCGACCTCGAGGAAGAGTACGGCATCGAGATCGAGATGAACACCGTCGACGCCTGGAGCAGCCTCAAGAATGTCAGCGACATGGTTGAAGCCGTGCGCGTCCTGATTGCAAAATCTGCCTGAGATGAAGCGTCCCCGCATCGTCATTACCGGAATCGGCGGGCTGTGCGGGCTCGGCACCGACGCTCCGGCCATCTGGGACGCCATGCGCGCCGGCCGTCCGGCCATCGGGCCACTGACCAATGGCGAACTGCACGATCTCAAGATTCGCATTGGCGCCGAGATCAAGCAGCTTCCCGAACATGGCATCGAGCGCAAGCAACTCGTTTCGATGGACCGCTTCAGCCTTCTCGCCGTGATCGCGGCCAAGGAAGCGGTGCGGCAGTCCGGCCTGGTCGTCGATGACAAAAACACCCACCGGGTCGGCACCATCGTCGGCGTCGGTGTTTGCGGCTGGGACGCGATCGAGGAAAACTATCGCGCCATCCTGCTGGAAGGCAAGAACCGCGCCGGCATCTTCACCGTGCCGAAGGTCATGCCCGGTGCTGCCGCCGGCCAGGTCAGCATGAGCCTTGGCCTGCGCGGCCCGGTGTTCGGCGTCACTTCCGCCTGCTCGTCGTCAAACCACGCCTTTGCAACCGCCATGGACCAGCTGCTGCTCGGCCGCGCCGACGCGATCGTTGCCGGCGGCACCGATGCGCCACTGGTGTGGGGCGTGATCAAGGGCTGGGAAGCCTTGCGCGTCGTTGCGCCCGACACCTGCCGTCCGTTCTCCGCCGATCGTCAGGGGCTCGTGCTCGGCGAGGGTGCGGGTATGGTCGTGCTCGAAACCTGGGAACACGCCACAGCGCGTGGCGCGACGATCCTGGCGGAGCTTGCCGGAACCGGCATGTCCGGCGACGCCTCCGACATCGTGGCGCCGACCGTCGAAGGCCCGACCGCGGCGATGCGCGCCTGCCTTGCCGATGCCGGGCTGGCGCCGGAAGAGGTCGACTACATCAACGCGCACGGCACCGGCACCAAGGCCAACGACCAGATCGAGACCGCCGCCATCCGCCGCGTCTTTGGCGCCCATGCCGACAAGCTGTCGGTGTCGTCGACAAAGTCGATGCACGCCCATTGCCTCGGCGCCTCGGGCGCGCTCGAGATGATCGCCTGCGTCAACGCCGTGCGCGAAGGCCTGGTGCCGCCGACCGCCAACTATCGCGAGGCCGACGCCGATTGCGATCTCGACATCACCCCCAATGTCGCCAGGCAGCGCCCGGTGCGCGTGGCGATCAGCAACGGCTTTGCCTTTGGCGGCACCAATGCGGTCGTTGCGGTGAAGGCGGTCTGACCGCGCCGGCTTCGGCTTAAATTGTCATCGGGATAAAACAGCGCGCATGCATATTGATGCGGCGCGTCTGCATGACTAACTCTTGCGTGCCCCCACCATTCTGGCCAGTGCGCTTCACGCCGGGCCACCCCACGAGGAACCGACGATGAGCGATCTCACTCCATTTCCGATTGCTGCCCGCTGGCCGGCGCAGCACCCCGACCGCATCCAGCTCTATTCCTTCCCGACGCCAAACGGCGTGAAGGTGTCGATCGCGCTGGAAGAGCTCGACCTGCCTTACGAGGCGCACGCCATCAACATCGGCAAGAACGAAAGCTGGACGCCGGAATTCCTGGCGCTGAACCCGAATGGCAAGATCCCGGCGATCATCGATCCCAACGGCCCCGGCGGCAAGCCGCTGGCGCTGTTCGAGTCGGGTGCCATCCTGATCTATCTCGCCGAAAAGACCGGCCGCCTGATCCCCGCCGACCGCGCCCGTCATTACGAGACCGTGCAGTGGGTGTTCTTCCAGATGGCGTCGGTCGGCCCGATGTTCGGCCAGCTCGGCTTCTTCCACAAATTCGCCGGCCGCGAGATCGCGGACAAGCGTCCGCTGGAGCGTTACCGCGACGAGTCGCGCCGCCTGCTTGGCGTGCTCGACAAGCGGCTCGAGGGCCGCAAGTGGATCATGGACGACGACTACACCATTGCCGACATCTCGCTGCTTGGCTGGGTGCGTAACCTGATAGGCTTCTACGACGCCGGTGATCTCGTCGGCTTCAAGAGCTTCGAGAATGTCGCGGCATGGCTGGAGCGCGGCCTGGCGCGTCCGGCGGTGCAGGCTGGGTTGAACATTCCGGCGCGTTCGTAACCAACAAGCCAGGGTCAAGTTACTTGGTGCTGGCCTTGGCTTTCGCCTTGGCGCCGTCGCGCGTCACGACGGAGGCGGCAAAGCCGGCGACGCCGGTTGCTACACCCTTGACCTTGCGTATCATCCGAGTGGCCACCGACGGCCGCTTCTCGGCCGTGGCCTTTTTCGGACTTGCGGCCTTGACCGGTTTTTCAGCCGCAGGCGTCACCTTCTTTGGCGCGCTCTTGCCGAATGCCGGCTTAGCTGCGTCCTTGGACCGTTCGGCCAACGCCGGGCCGGCGCCCGCCTTCGATTGAAGTGCCTTGCCCGTCTTCGGGGCAGCTTTCTTCGCCTTGGTCGCCATTGCTGTCGCCTCGCTGTTTCGTGAATTGCTGGACGCGCATTTGCGAATCGTCCGCTGCGAGACAACGGGCATGCCGCGGTTCGGTTCCGCTTGTGGTCAGATCACCAGATCGGCCTTGCGCCGCGCCGCGAGCACGCGATCGATATTGGGCATGTCGTTGCTGTCGATCCAGTTGCGCGCGTCGGCATCCGAGCGGCCATGCTCGCGCCAGCGCTCGACCAGCCGCCGCTCCAGTTCCTCGCGCGGCACGTCGACGAAGATGGTGAAGTCGAAAAGCGGATGCAGCCGTTGCCAGGGCTCCTCGTCGAGCAACAGGTAGTTGCCCTCGACGAGGATGAACTTGACGTCGGCGCTGACGATGTCGGCTGCCGCCCGCGACAGCTCGATGCTGCGGTCGAAGACCGGGATGGCGATGTCGGGTTCGGCGGCGCGCAGGCGCTTGAGCAGCACTTCGAAGCCGGCGAAGTCGAAAGTCTCGGGCGCGCCCTTGCGTGCCCTCAGGCCCCGCTTTTCCAGCACGGCATCGTCGAAATGAAAGCCATCCATCGGCACCACCGCGGCCGAACCTTCAGGCAGGACGTCGTGCAGGGCGGCGGACAGCGTCGACTTGCCCGATCCGGGCGGTCCGGCGATGCCGATGACGAAGCGCTCGGCATGGTGGGCGCGCTTGAACAGGGTTGCGGCGATGTGGGCGATTTCGGACATGGATCTCCCCGATGGTTTCGATGACATTCTGCCGCCGCACCCGTCAAAAATGAGGCGGCGGCTGCATCACTTCAAGTCCGGCTCGCCGATCCGCAGGAAGGTTTCGTCGAACGGCACCTCGCGCTGGCTGCCATCGGTGAAGATCAGCCGCAGCCGGCCCGGCAGGGTTTCGACCTGCGACGGCGGATCGCCGCCTTCCAGCTGCATCGCGCCGACAATCTGGCGGAAGGCAATGCTGCCGCCGAGCGTAAAGGCTGTCTCGACACCTTCCTGCTTCAGCCAGTTGTCGCCGAGCGACGCTGCGTGGCCGATAGCCGAGCGCCCGTCCTCGATGCCGAGCACGCCGTGCCGGCCGTTCCATGGCGCATAAAAGCGGCCGCCATTGCTGATCCACAGCATCGTCACCGGCAGCTCGGCCGGGTTCTTCAGCACCAATACGACATCGGCCTCGGCCTTGCGCGCCACCGCCGTCCAGCCCATGCCGCCGTGCTTTGCCTCGACGAGGGTGACAAAATCCTCGTGCCGGCGCGCAGCATCGTAGTCGGTGAGATCGGTTTGCCCGCCGTCCGCCGCCGGAAAGCGGGTGAGGTCGCTGCTGCGGGCAGGGTAAGCGAGCAGATGGGCGCCGCGCGCCGGGTCCGGTTCGGTGACATCGGGTGGGGTCGCCGCCAGCCGCTTTGGCGAAAAGGCCAGCCGCCCGCCTTCGGCCATCTCGGTCATCGGGTGCTGGGCAACCGAGATCGCACCCGACCCGCCGGTGAAGGTGTGCTCCTGGTACAGGAACGGGTGGCCGTCGCGCAGGATAAGCGTCTTTTCGACGGTGGCGCCCATCACCTTGTGCTGCAGCCGGAAGCTGACGCGGCGGCCGCCCGAAATGGCTTCGTCGGCAATGAGATCCCAGGCGCTGTTGGCCGGCCAGCCATGCAAAGGTGCCGCCTCGACGTCGCTGCGCGAAAACGGCGCGCACAAGAAATCGCCCGACAGCCTGACAACACCCTCAGGCAGGCCTTCGGGCAGGTCGTCGCGTTCGATCCACGGCGCCCGGTGCAGCGGCTGCAGCAACCGCCCGCCGCTTTCGATGACGAATTCGGCGATATGGCCGACCGACAGATCGAGCGCGGCCGAAATTCCCTCTGCCCGGAAGCTGTGCACAGTCATCGCCAAATCACCCCAGCTGCATGGCGTCAACAGAGCCGATTTGGCATCCTCCGCGCAAGCCGGCGGGTGTAACCAATATTCAACACCGCCAGCGCAACATGCATCTGGTGCGTCCGGCCAAATGGACGGAATGGCGCGCGTTCTGTAAATCTCCGGCTGTTGCTGCCGGCCGGCATGTGACAAAGCCCAATTTTGGCGGCCACCGACAGGTTTTTTCTTTGCAAGCCCAGATCCAACCCGCTTCGTTGCCTGTCAGGTTTCCCCGGTTTCGGTGGCTCGGACTGTTGCGCAATCTTGTGACGCTGGTTGCGATGGCCGCCCTTGTCGCCGGCTGCGCCACTACGGAGACGCTGAACGTCGCGCCGCAGGCGGCGCCGGAGAAGTTTGCCGCCATCGTCGTCGACGCTTCCAACGGGCGGACGCTTTACCAGGCCTACTCGACGGCACCGCGCTATCCCGCCTCGCTGACCAAGATGATGACGCTGTACCTGACCTTCGAGGCGGTGCAGCAGGGCCGCCTGTCCAAGACCACGCTCATTCCGGTGTCGGAGAATGCCCGCTCGCAGCCGCCCTCCAAGCTCGGCTTCAAGCGTGGCGAACAGATCGAGCTCGAAGCGGCGATCCGGGCGCTGGCCACCAAGTCGGCCAATGACGTGGCGGTGGCCGTCGGCGAATATCTCGGCGGTTCGGAGGAGGGTTTTGCCCGCCAGATGACATCAAAGGCGCGCCAGCTCGGCATGACCAGCACCGTCTTCCGCAACGCCTCGGGCCTGCCTGATCCGCAGCAGCGCACCACCGCGCGCGACATGGCGGTGCTCGGCATGGCGCTGCGCAAGCATTTCCCGCAGAACTATTATTATTTCTCGGCGACCGACTTCAATTTCCGCGGCAAGCGCATCCGCGGCCACAACGACCTGCTTGGTCGGGTCAATGGCGTCGACGGCATCAAGACCGGCTACATCAGGGCCTCGGGCTTCAACATCGTCACCTCCGTCAATGCCGACGGCCGCAAGCTGGTGATCGTCGTCATGGGCGGCGACACGGCGCGCAAGCGCAACGCCCAGGTCGAGGAGATGATCGTCCGCTACATGCCACAGGCGGCTGGCGGCAGCCTGGCGTCGTCACTGTTCACCCCGGCACCTGCAGCTACAGCGCTTGCCACGTCCTTGCCGGCGCCGGCCACGCCAGGCATGCCGATGCCGGTCGACACGACCGTGCAGCAAGGCGACGCACCGGTGCCGATGGACGATATCCAGTAGACTGGAGGCGGCGCCGGGCTCAGGTCGGCGCCGTGTATTGATCATCAGTGACATGTTCGAGCCAGTCGACGGCGCGGCCGTCGAGTGCTTCCTGCAAAGCGATATGGGTCATGGCCGTGGTCGCCGAAGCGCCGTGCCAGTGCTTTTCCCCTGGCGCGAACCAGACCACGTCGCCATTGCGAATCTCTTCGACAACTCCGCCCCAGACCTGGGCCCAGCCGAGGCCGGAGGTTATGACCAGCGTCTGGCCGAGCGGGTGGGTGTGCCAGGCCGTGCGCGCGCCGGGCTCGAAGGTGACGGTGACGGCGCGCAGCCGGGCCGGCGCCGGGGCCTCGATAACAGGGTCCTGGCGCACCGATCCGGTGAAATAGTCAGGCGAGGGCGTTGCCGAAGGCCGCGAGCCGCTGCGTTTGATGTCCATTTTCGTCTCCTGACGATGATCGCTGGTGCTTAAAAACTGTTGCCGGTTTGGTGCCCAAAGAAGCTACGGAGGGGTGATGACCCGATCTGGCGGGCGATTTTCCTTGTGCCGTCGGGCTGGGATCGCGCCTGGCATCATCATAAGCCGCAGTGATACCTTTTGCCCCGCCGAAAAGTCGAACTGGCCTCGATTGTTTAGCACATTATGCCAACCTCAGTCCGGCAAGGCGACAGTCGCCCGGCCGCTGGTCAGGTCGGCGATCATCCGCACGATCGCAGCAATGTCGGCCTCGGGCAGCGCCACCACAAGCTCGGCGCCGGTCGCGGTGAAGGTCTCAGCGACGATGCGTACGCCCGGCTGGGCCGCGAGCCGCGCCTGGACGATCGCCAGATCGGCGAAGCCGCAGGTGATTTTCGCTTCGACCGAGATGACGATTTCGGTCTTGGCCGCGGCGCGCAGGCAGGCGGCGGCCGTGCCGCCATAAGCCCGCACCAGCCCGCCGCTGCCCAAGAGGATGCCGCCGAACCAGCGCGTGACCACCACGGCGACATTGTCGAGCGACTGGCCGTCGAGCGCCTGCAGGATCGGCTTGCCCGCCGTGCCGCTCGGCTCGCCGTCGTCGCTGAAGCGGTAGCTCTGGCCGATGCGCCAGGCCCAGCAATTGTGGTTGGCACTGGCATCCGAATGGCCAGCGATGAACGCCTTGGCCGCCGCCTCGTCGGCCACCGGCCCGGCGGCTGCCAGGAACCGGCTCTTCTTGATGTCCTGGGCGAAGGTTTCGGGTTGGGCGAGCGTGAACATGTCTGAAGGCCGTTAGACAATGCCGGGCAGGTGGCGTCAATCGCGTCTCGCTGGGCCGATGCTGTCACTCAAATCAGCCAAGGCCCGGAAGGGCATCGCAGCCAATGCCAGCATCGCCGCCGAAACCCGCCGAGCATCGCTTACCGCAGCCAGCAATGCGCGCCATGTCGGGGCAAAGCCGAGGGCACCCGGCCGGATTGCAGATCGCGGATGCTACCGGCCGCTCGTGCAAGGCCGTCGCCGCAATCGGTCCGGTTAGGCATTGCGATTTGCCACTTCTCCCGTTGAAGCTTGCCGCGGCATCGGTTATGAACGCGCGTCGTCCGGTGCGCCGGGCGTGTTCGGCGCGAATTCGCCGACGAGCACCCGTAGCTCAGCTGGATAGAGCGCTGCCCTCCGAAGGCAGAGGTCACAGGTTCGAATCCTGTCGGGTGCGCCAATCTTTTCAACACCTTATGTGATTTTTTCGGGGTCGGCTGAATTGCCAACTCACCAAATACTCACCGTTGAAGAGATGGCCCATGACCTCCAATACTCCCCGTGGGAGAATGTCGGACAAGCGCCGGCAGCACATCTTTTCTGAGAACTGCACCGGCCACAACGTTGCCCCCTGCTGCATCTGCGGGCAGATCATCCACCGCCATGACGACCGCTGGATTGTCGAGCACAAGCGCGCCTTGGCCCTGCTCGGCAGGGACGTCAACACCAACTGCGGCCCGGCACACTACGACTGCGCCCAGGTGAAGACGCATACGGAAGACCTCCCCCGGATCAGGAAGGCCAAGCGTCAGCAGGCCATGCACGAGGGCACCAAGGAGATTTCTCGCCGCTTCGTGCGCCCGGCAGGCCTCATCTACGATTGGCAGATGCGTAGGTACGTGCAAGAAATCGAGATCCCAGCCAACACGGGTATAAAATGGCAAAGGTCGAGAAGTTCCCAGTGAACCACGCGCAACGCGAGTTGAACCGACGCGGCAAAATGAGCCTCAACTGCATTGTGAGTGATCGCTGGCTACGAGTGGGCGACCCTCACCACTTGGCCATCGATCTAGGCACCTCGACAATCGAAATAGGCACACCGATAGAGATCGACGTTATGAGGGCCTACAGCAACTCAACCGGCGGCGATCGCAAGATTTGCAACCTGATCATCACCGTGGAGCAATTGCGAGCGCTCCTAGCAGAGATCGAGAAAAAACAGGCTCAACAATAGCCCCGCGACCCTTCGGCGGCGGGGCCGCCAGCTAGTGTGGGAGGGGAAATGCGCTTCGTTGCCGTGTTGTTCAAGCTCGTACTTATCGGTGCTGGCGCGATAGCCGCATTGGGCGTTGCGATTCTCGGGGTGGCAGCCTGGACGCACAGCAATGTGGCCAAGGCCCATGGCACGTGCGAAATGCGCATCATGGAAAACGCGATCGAGCAAGATAAGTCCAGCGAGTACCGGCGGGCCTGCATGAAGTCTCACGGCTATCTGATGACAGGCGACTGCTTCGTAAGAAGCTTTTCGACAGCCTCCTGCTTTGTGCCCCGCTGGGCTGTATGGATTGAGAAAATCGATTTCTGAAACGCACAAAAGCCCCGCCACCTTTCGGCGCGGGGCGGCTAATAGGTGGTAATGGACGCCAATGGATCGCGGCTAGGGCTGCGGAACATCCTTTTCGAGCAGCCTTACCGCACGATCTATCTGGACAGACACATTCTGCAGCGTGACCTCCATCCGGGTCAGTCGGTCCTTCATTTCGCCGCTCTGGATTTCCAAGCGCTCAATGCGGGAGGTATTCGCCGCGGTCGCCAGTCTGTTGGCCTCGATGTCGGAGCGGAAGTTTGCCCAACCGAAGACGATGGTTGCGAGCAACGTGCCGATGGTGATCATGTTGCCCAGGCTCATCTTCATATCGATATCCATGCCGAAGTGCTTTTGGTCGCTCATGGCTTCCTCCCGCACAGTTCCTCGTGTGTCTTCAGAATGGTGAGGTGCCGCGCTGCTTCCTCGGCATTCATGGCGTCATAGACCTGTTGCCGATAGCGGAGGTCAGGGCCAAGGCAGATGCTCCCGCGTGCAGTGGTGCAGGCCGCGGCGCCCGTCAGGACGACGATCAGCAGCAGGATCCGCGTGATGATGTCGAGCAGCCGGCGCTTCATTTGGCGGCTCCTTCCGCACGTGGCGTGAATGACAGGTCCAGGAAGCAGCCACCGAATGACACGAGCAGCGTATAGACGAGGCGGCCATGCATCACGGATGCGCGGCGGCTTGTCGGTTTCCCTGAATGCGAATTTGCTGGTTATCGCATCCACCACCGCCTGTGGCTCAGCAGCATCATCGATCCATGGGATGCAGATTAGGTCCATGTCGCGTGCAAGAGAGCCATGAACCGCCATCGCATAACCATGTGCGCGGGCGATCTCGGCCAGTTCTTTGTACGCGCCTATGTAGATAGGGGCGTTGTTGGCGGGCTTCATGGCCGTGTCCTCTTGGCGAGCTCGGCGCGCACCTGATCGGCTGACATGGCGCCGACATCAGACTGCACCTCGTCAGCGACGTCCCTCGCCTTCTGCTCAGCCTTGGCCTGCTTCTCACGCTCAAGGCGGGCGCCGGTGAGCCGCTGCTTGAAGCCCCATCCTAGCGCCCCGATGATGCCGGCCATGATCGCCAGCAACGTCGGGTTTGAGATCAGGAAGCCGAGGATGCTCATAAGCTCGGTTCCCGGCGACGACGCAGGTATTCCGTCATTACGCCGTTGGCCACCAGCACCCAGGGGAACCAGTCAGACGGGATAACAGGCTGGAGCACAGACGGGTCAACGTAGGTGACCGCCACTGCCACGGCGCCCGCAGCGGCCTGCAGGCGTGCCCAAAAGATGGTTTCGCTATCCTTGAAGAAATGTTTGATGCGGGTCCACATGATCAGTGATCCTTTCGAGAGAAGGCCCAAGCGAAGGCCTTGGCAGCGAGTTGCAGGAAGAAGGCCAAGCCCTTGGCGGGTTCGGCGACAGGTGGCGACGGACTTGTCTCATCCGGCTTCGGGGCGGTGGGCTTCGGCTCGGGAATGGTGAGCGTCTTGGGTGCCTGGCCGATGTAGCCGGCAGCTCGGAGCGCCGTTTCGAAGGTCTTGGCATAGCCGGCAAGGTCGTCGTCTCGATCAGTGCCGTTGACGATGCGCCGGGCGCCGACATAGTCGCTGCGGTCGCCAACGATGTAGTCATCCAGCTTCTTGCCGGTGAACATGCCCTTGGTCATGCCGTCGAAGATGGCGCGCAAGGCAATCGGCCAGGTCATCATCTGGCCCGGTGCGGTAGCGCCGAATTTGCGGTGGTTCTCTTCCCAGGTGACTTGCACCAAGCCCTCGCCCACCCAAGGGTAATAGCGCTTGGAGCGAAGGTACTTTTCGCCGCCCATCTCGCGGATCGGCTGCATGGTGTGTGCCGTCTCGTGGTAGGCGGTCGACAGGATGTAGGCGAGATGCCGCAATGGCGTGCCGCGGCGCTGGGCCTCGTCGAGTATCTGCTCAGTGCCGTTGACCTGGCTTTGGCTGAGCGACGTTCCGAACACGCCAGACGAGCGCGCGCGCAAGGCCGCGTAGAACTTGCTACGGTCCATGGGATTTTCCTTCAGCTTGGGAGTAGAATTGAGCAGCGTGGGAGGCGCGGAAAATCTTGGAAGGGAGTTTTCAGCGCCGCGACTGTCGGCTAGGTTCCGCGCCAACAACAGCACTCGAAAATATCAGGTTCAGCATGTCGAAATTTTCTGACCTTCTTCGCCGGGCTGGTATACTTCGACCAAAGCCACGCTGGTCAGACATCCCTTATTGGGAGCATCGCAAGAACTTTCGATACACAAAGCTAGTCGATCAAATCATCAGGATTGCGGAGCAGGGCGCCCGAAGTGCACTCGATGTTGGCCCCAACGGGACACCGATTATTGAGGCATTCGATTGGATATCCGATCGGGCAACTGTTGACCTTGAGGCCCCTTACGCTTCCGCCTCCGTCCAAGGTTTCCGTGCCGATTTCCTCGAGTTCCAACCGCCGCAGTACTACGACTTGGTACTCTGCCTGCAGGTTCTTGAGCATCTGCCGGATCCGAAAAGCTTCGCAGAAAAACTGTTTGCATCCGGACGGAACGTTCTCATATCCGTACCTCACCTTTGGCCGGAAGGCGCATGTGCTCAGCACCTGCAAGACCCTGTTGACGAAATGAAGCTGCGGTCCTGGACGGGGCGCGATGCCGACTATTCCATCGTAGTGCGCGAGGATACCCCCGCTCCCGACAACACGAGATTGATTTCGTATTACAGAGGCTCGGTTCCGCTAACTCAAGGCGACCTAGGCCGCATCAAAGGCGCGGCGTCCGCCTTGCTCGCCTGATGTCAGAGATACTTGCTGCGCGTTGCTTCGTAGAAGGCGCGCAGTTCGGCTTCGGTTAGCGCGCGGCCTTCCCAGCACATGAAATTGGAAGATCGCCCGCCATTGCGTAATGGCTGATCACCAGAGCCGCGAGCGGCTACTGAAAACACCAACGAGGCGTTCCCCGCTGACGGGGATGTGTAAGTTGCAGTCCCTACCGTCTGTGTTGGCCCTTGGCACATGATCGACTTGTTGTTCGGAACGTCAACTGAAGCAGCCATAAACAGCCATTGCCCTGAGGCAGAACCGTGCGCAACTTGGAGGTTGAGTACATCAATGCCGCCGTTCACGACATAGAATTGATGTGTCGTCGTGGTCATGCTCCAGCGCCAACCGACATTCCCCGTTGGTTGCGATGTTCCCGCGAGACCGTTGATCGTCGCAAAATCACCGAAGCGATACCAGCCCGCAACTGAGCATCTGGCTCCGGCCTTATGCATGTTTTGCATCCAGGCTTCATTCGCCGTGTCGTAGAGAAAGTAATCCCCGCCGTCGTGGGCGAAATAGTCATTGCCTGATTTCCGGCCTATCACTCCGGTGAAGGTTGGATCGTCGGCCGCCACCGTTGCGCTACTGCCAAGAAAGAAGTCATGCCCATTGCCTGACAGATCAAGCCATTTCTGCCCGCCCGGATACGAAGCCTGGTTGCCGGCATCAAGACAAATCTTGAGGTTGGCTGAGAGGCCGAGACGGTCGATCACCGCCAAGGTATCGGTGCTCGGAGCTCCCATGCTCGGGGCCAGCCCCGGTATCATCGAAACGTCTCCCCAAGCCTGAAAAGGTCATCGACCTGTTCATTGGTCATGATCCCTGCGGCAACACCGGCTGAGATTACTGCGTTGTCGCGCCGAACCTCCGTTGCGTATTCCCACTCCTCTTGGTCTGCCTCGGGTAGGGTTGCCACATAAGCGTCGACGGCTGCTTTGAAACCAGCAACGCGGAGGGCCTTTCTCGCCTGTAAGGGCGAGATGCTATTCGGCACTGGAGGCGGTGGCGCGTCGGCCAGGTCGTTGACGTAACGCACCACGCCAGCGAGGCGCTGGACTGCGATCGATATGGCAACCTTGCCTTCCGGCACCGCCTCGGCCGGCGCCGGCGCAAAGAGCCCAACAGCAGCTAGCTCCGCAACCGACCACACCTGCTCGATGTCGCGCGGATGCGTGACGTCGTTGATCGGTTCGCCCTGCCAGGGCCTAAAGTTATTGGGCGCGTGTTCATGATAAAGCGGCATCAGGTTGGCTCCGACAGACCGAGAAATAGGTAGGTGGACGCGTCACGGCAGAGAAAGTGCGCGATACGACGCGCTGTGATCGAAGGCGCACCAGCAATGCCGAACTTGAAGTTCGAACCCCAAGACGTAGTGAATGCGCCTGGCGTGATGTCGATGTTCAAAGGCCATCCGAGCTTGGCGTTGGTCGGATTGCCCATTGTTGCATTGGCTGAGTGCGTGATGGTCCTATTGACACCAGCAGCATGGTCGACAGCAGGTGACGCGCCAGCGGTTATTGCGACCCAATCCATGGCCGAAAGAGCGATGTCTGGCGTCAGAACCTTATCCGCTGTGCCGGCACGCAAGTTGGCAGCGCTCGCCTTGTCGATTGCAATGGTCCGGTCAGCACCGAGGTTTCCGCCACCTGTGAGACCAGTACCTGTTGCTATCTGGCGAGCAGATGTCACTTCCCCGGCGTCTCCGGTTCGGCTGAAGATCAGCCAATGAGCCGCGCCATTCGTCAGAGTGCCCGAGCCGCCGACATAGGCCAGCGTCAGTTTGCGATAGCCGGTCCCGTCGACCACGGAACCGGTGACATTGTAGGTGTGCCGGATCGTGGCATTCGTCTTAGATCGGATCGTCAGGACGCCACGGACCGTAGTCGTGCTGTCGTCCCATGTGTCGAGCACACCCGTAGCAGCCACGCCATCACTGTCGACGTTGTCGATGTAGGCGGCGGTTGCCGAGCCGGGAGCCGCATTGTTGAGCCGGAAGATGCCGGCGCCGGGGTCAGCATCGGTTGTCGTGGTCGAGAAGTTGTACGGCAGCGCTGCCACCGAGTTGGCCGCTGCAGACGCGCTGTTTGCCGCATTGGTGGCCGAGGTCGACGCTGCACCGGCAGAGGTGGCGGCAGCGCTTTCCGATCCGGCCGCAGCACTCTGGGATGCGGCGGCAGCGCCTGCTGATGCCTGTGCAGCCAGAACAGCGGACGTCAGCTCCTTGAGCGGGAATATCACCTCGAAGCGAACCCCGGTGAAGAACAGAACCGCCTGCCTTCCGGTCTTGAATTCGGTTGCCTCGATGTTGGAGCCGTCACCGTATTTCACGCCATAGGTACCAACACCCGAGACCGTGATCGTCGTCGCGGCGCTGTTGTCGGCCGTGGGCGTCATCAGGTAGAGCCGATCCGCCTGGAACCCTACCGGCTGGGAAACCACGACCGCGTTGCCCGTCCCGCCTGTTATGGTGAGCTTGTCGACGGCAGCGCGGCCGAACAGCCGGCCATAGGTCATCGGTACCCATGAAGCCCCGGTCGCGTCCCATTCCTTCAGGACAGCAGGGTCGAAGTTCTTGTCGAGCCAGAGCTTGTCAGTTGCAGGCGCGACGATGCCGTCGACCATGTTGCTGAAGACACCAGCCGCCCGCAGCGCGGACAGCACCAGCTCAGACACGCGCACATATTTGCCGGTCTCGCTGGTGAGCGTCGGGCCGGTGAGGAAGAGACCCCAATGCAGTGAGTTGTCAAATTCGGTCGCCATGTCTTATCCTCAACGGAATGCGGCTCGCCGAGACGAGCTGTTCAGGTCGGTGCGGGATGGGCTTTCAATGGGTAAAAGTGCAGGGAAAGTCGAATTGGCCTGGCTTCATCTCAAGGATGCGGCGCCTTGGGGCTGGTTGTTTTTTGGCACGTTCATGGCCATCCTCGTTCTGGTGCTGCTTGGAGGCGCAACAGGCGTGATCCCGACAAAGTTCGGGCCAGATGGAGACTGCGGTCCGCGCGGGATGACACTGGCGGACACCTGCAACTAGTCCACCATCTCCTTCAGTGTCGGCTCGACGCCTTTGAAGCCGCTCCAGTCTTCGACGAAGGCACCACCTTCGATGATCCACCGCCAATAGGGCAGAGTTGCAAATGGCACCATTTGCGACATGCGGTTGATGTCGGCCGGCGCGACATCGAGGTCACCGGATACCCCTCTTGCCGGGATGCCGAGTAGTTGTGCGGCATCGGTTCCAAGCTGGAACGAGGGGCCAAGCAGAGCGCCGAAGGCGTCACGGTTGACATAGCGGGAAGCAGGTTGGCGACCATCAGCCCCGGGGACGGCCATCTGCCCAGCGGACGAAGCCAGCGCGAAAAAGCCCGGCCCGCCCACTTTCTCCCACGTGTTGTTGATCTCCATGCCAACGGACAGAATACCTGACCGCTCAAACCCCTCAGCGATCCACGTGCCGGGGTTGTTCGAAAGAGGTCGGCCGCTCTCCATCTGCTTCAGATAGTAGGCGGCCATGCCCAGCGCTGACATTCCGACGATGCCGGTGACCATCGAGCCAGGGCCATCCTGAAGACCGCGCATCAGGACGCGCTGGTTTGAGGCAATGGCGAATGTCTTGAACTGAAGAAGCGCCCGGCCTGCCGGCGAATGAGCGAACAAGGGCACATCGGCCACGCTCTTAGTGACGATGATGCTGTCGACGTCCTTGTTGAGCCCGCCAGCGAAGGCACGGCGAGCGCCTTCATCGTCCCATCGCTCGATGCCGGGAATGTGGACATTGCCGTCGACCTGGCCGAACTGGTCGAACTGCTTCGCAATCCGCTCGGCCATGAATTCGTCGATACCGAGGAAGCCCATGTATCGGCGCTCTTCCGGTGTGAGCTTGGCATAGTCACCGAGGGCGGCGTTTTTCAGGATACGGTTCTGCACCAGCACCGAGGCAATCGCCTTGTGCGTGTCGTTCCAGAACGGCAGCAGTGTCATGCGAGAGAAAGTGCTGCCCATGTTGTCGATCAGCCGCTCAAACGGGCTGTTCTGGGCATAAGGGTCAGCCAGTTCGGCCATGGTGGCGATGCGCGACTGCAAAGTGCGTTCCGTCACCGCGCCCATGAGCTTGGCATCGGCGACCGAGAGCTTGACCGCCTCCAGATTGGTGATCAGCGGCGCAATGCCTTCGCCCATATACCGACCCAAGCCGTGAACCATTGCGGGGCGAACCGCATCGGTGAGCGACGACACCAGCACACCGCCAAGCTGGCGGATGAAGTTGAACGTGCCGGCTGTGCGAAGGATGCGGGCAAAGTTCGTGTGCTGGCTGTCGACCTTGTACTGTCCGCGCAGCAGATCGCGGACCCCGGAGAAGTCCTCTACGTCGCTTTTCTCGCGGTTCTTGAGCCTGTCCAGTTCCTTGGCCTTCGCGGCCGGCTCCATGTCGGAGGCTTCCACCTGCTCGCGTAGAGACCGGTAATCGTCCTGCAGGCGGCTCAGCTGCGCTTGCAGTGTGGGCTTGCCAGGACCGCCAAGGCGCTGATCCATGCGCGTCAACTCGACATCGGCGGCCATCACGCGGGCGTAGCGCCGGGCGATGAGTTCGATGTCGTGCTCTAGGAACTCTTCGATCAGGTGGTCGGGAATGTTGAACGTTCGTTCCTTGAGCGGCCCGCGCGCCGACATCACCATGTCATAGGACGGCATGCCCTGATTGGCGCGGCCGGTCAGCTGGGAGAAGATGTCGTCGACAATGCCCTTCACATAGTCCGCCCGGTCTGCAGGCGAGAGAAATTCGGGGATCTCCTGTTTGACCTTGGGCACCATTGGCTCAAGCTTGTCGGCCTTCACCTTCAGCCCGCCGATGCTGGCCTGCATTCGGTCTAGGTCGACCGACTTCGCGGCCAACTCAGCGAGCATGTCATCGTTGGCCTTGCCTTCGGCTTCCATGCGCTTCAGCGCGTCGACCCGTTTGCGTAGCGAGCGCTCAGACAGCTTCGCCTTGAACAGGTCGCGCTTGGTCGTGGCATAGTCGACAACCAGGCTGACACGGGGCGAGGCGTTGGCGAGGTCGCGCACCGCGTCTAGCTCAAGCTCTAGATTGGTCAGGCCCTCGCTCAGCGTGCGCGCTTCCATGGCCGAGATTTCACGCTCATTGACCAGCTTGTCGCCGGCAGTGTCGAAGTCGGCCAGTTCGCGTTCGAGGCGGGAAATGCGGCTGTCCATGCCTTCGACGTTGTTTTCCGCTCCCATCACACGGTCGATGAAGTCACGGACCTCCTTAACCGACGCATTCGGCGACAGGCCAACGTCTTCCAGCCACTTCGCCGCCGTCTTGTCGAGATTGTCGAGCAGTTCGGCCGCAGCCTCTTCGTCGGCAGTGCGCAGCGGTGAGCCGCCGAGTTCGTCGCGGATCGCGTTCATGACCGCGCGCGGGTCAACATAATCGGAACCGTCGCCAGCCAGGCGGGCAAACATGGCATCTTCGGACTGGACGAAGTTGTCGACATCGCCGATGCCCTCTTTTGCCTTGAACAGGCCGGGGTGTGTCTTCGGCGTAACGTCCATGGCGCGCAGTTCGCCGTCGAGCTTTGAACCTACCCGTACGCCGCCCTTGCTCCTGATCAGCGCCAGGACCGGGAAGCGCTCGGCATAGGATTGCTTGCGGCCCGCAGAGCGCTCGGCTTTGCGGACTTCCTTGACCGCATCCACCATGACGGCGTTTTCGTCCATGTTCCGAAGCCGCTTCACCAGATCGCCCGGCGCCCGAGCTTTCAACAGGTCCAGGCGGGTTTGCTGCAGACCGGCCAACTGGCCGCTTTTGCGCTGACGGATGCCCTGCCGTTCGTTCAGTCGGTCTTCGAGGCTGTCGAGCCTGTCGGTCGCCTTGGTCAGTGCTTCGCGCTGCTTGTCCGCATCAACAATCTTATTGCCGATCCTGATCTCGTCAGCCTTGAACTCGAGTTGTGAAAGCTGCTCGTCAATCCACGGCGCCACGATGCGCTTGAAACGAGCTTCGCCGGCATTTAACCGCGGCGAATTCCATATGCGCGTCAGGTAGGAGACGGCGGTTTTGACGTTCACGTCTGCGGGCAGCAAGCCGACCTCGATAGCCGCCTTTTTCAGCGGCTCGAACAGAGCATCGCGCCACGACGAAGCAGCCTTGCTGACGGCTTCGTTCTCGCCGACGTCGCCCCGGCGCATGGCTTTGCTGACAGCCGTCCTGAACTCTTCGGCGCTCATGTTGAAATCAGGCGTCTTGCGGGCTTCGTTGTAGATGCCGCGCATGTCCGTCAGGCCCTTGGTCAGAGCGCCCCGGTCCCAGTATTTCACGGCGCTCTCGACGGCTAGATTGCCTTCGCCGCGCACGTTCTTTTCGAGGTAATAGCCAGTCTCGGCCAGATCGGCCATGTTTGCCCGATGCACCGCCGAAGGGCTGTGCGCGGCACGGGTCAACGGGTTGAGTTGCGCGGTTGCCTTGCCGACCAGCTTGGCGCCGCCGGCAATGCTGTAGTCCTCAAGCACAGGCTTTTCGACGGCAGCAGCGCCAGCGCTCTGCCCCTCTGTCAGGCCAGCCCGGAAGTCTGCCAGCGCCGCGCCGCTATTGTCGCCCTCGGCCATGACACGGTCGACTGTCGAGAGTGCCGCCTTGCGTTCTGCTGCCGAAAACAATGCGCCGGCCCCGGAGCCAAGGAGCGCGCCGAGAACCGCGCCGCCGCCAACGGCGAGCACGCTTTCGCTCAGAGGCCGCGTCTCCTGAGTTGCCTGCAAGGCTACTTCGGACACACCAGCCCCGAGCATACCAGCAAGGCCGGTCGAGACAGCCATGGCGACCAGTACCGGACAACCCACATGCCTTCGGCTGATGTCGGCGGGTTGCCGGTGCAGACCACACGACAGCGACGGCCCTGCGCATCGCGAAGCCAACCGATGATGTAGCGATACTGGCTTTCCGTGAACTGCGTGATTTCGTCGAAGGCCTTCAGACGGTGCGCGCGACCCTGATACTTTTCCTTGTCGGCCTCGTTGGGCACGCCGCCCAGTTCGATCTTGCCGCCGCTCGGCAGCCGCCAGACGTGCGCCTGGCTGTTGTAGCCGTCACGGGTGCCGAGCATCCGCGCAAGCTCATCCTCGATGCCCTTGAGCTGCGTTGCCTGCCTGCGGAGGATCAATGCTGGCTGGTACTCTTCCAGCCCGAGGCCGCAAATCAGCGTCGTCTTGCCGCCACCGGCTGCGCCGCCATAGAAGGTTTCATCGGCTTGCGAGAACCATGCGTCAGTCTGTGGGCCGGGGTTCGGGATCATGTACCGGCCAGCCGAGGCGTTCAGCGCCTCGTCAATCACTTCCTGCCTTGCTTCTGGCGGCAGCGCATCGAGCGCGGCTAGGACTTCACTTAGCTGCACTGTTCAGCCCTTGAGCCAGGAGGAAGGCCACGCGGCGAGCAATGTCATTCTTGGAGAGGTCATCCACTGTCGAGGTAAGGGGCGCGCCACCCTTGCCCGTCACTTCCGCCTTCTCGACAAGCAGGCCATGCAGCTTGGCTTTGCCCATGATCGCCGAGACAGCAGCAGATGCGCCCTTCTCGTCTCCCATCGCCTTGACGCGAGCCAGTTCAAGCTCTCCGGTCAGCGTGCCGATGGACACCATGGCGAGGTCGCGGGCTTGCTGCTGAAGCTCTTTGACCCTTGCGGCAACCGTAGGGTTGGCCAGCAGCCGGCTTGCCTCGCTCCAGATGGTTTCGGGCTTGGTGTCAGCCCGTACCTCATACGCGCGCCGGTATGCTTCCGAGCCGTTGCCTGTCTCGACGTAGGCGAGAGCGAATGCCTCTTGTTTGGCGGTCAGGTCAGACATCGCCTTCCCGATGCGGGTCTGGCTTGGTTTCCATTTGCGAGATACCTTTCGCTCCAACGGAGGGGCGGATGGACGAATCACAGGTTGTGCGGCTGTTGATCTCGTGCGGCATTGCCGCGGTAGTCGGGGCCAACGGGACATCGCCCTATGGGGGCGCCCATCTTTGGACCGCGTTTGCATTGCTCGCTGCTGTCGCGGCCTGGCTTAACAAGACGCCATTCGATTTGTTGGACATAGCTGCGCCGATTGCTTTTTCTTATGGCGCTGCCGCAGTGACGCTTTCAATGAACCGTAACCGCGAGAGATAGACCAGCGGAGAGGCCACAGAGGCTGCCGCGGTTCTCAGCTAGGACGCTCTAAGCAACTCGCTCGACAGTCGGCGAAAGTGGTGGGAGGATGCGCGCCTCAACTTTGGGAGGGGCGAATGCCGGACTACAGGCTAAAGACGCTTGAAGGCACCGAGTGGCACTTCAATCTCAATCAGTCGCTCAGTGAGATCGTCGCAGGCATCAACGGCGATGGGTATCTCCTTGTGGTGGCCCACAAATGGGAGGGGAACCGACAGACGCCTCCGAAAGAGACTACAATTTACCGGCACGCCATCAGCAGCATCATTTCTGGCTAAGGTTGCGGAGGCAGGATTTGAACCCGCGGCCTCCAGCGTATGAGGCTGGCGAGCTACCGGGCCGCTCTACTCCGACGTGAAGGAAATCCGGGCGCATTTCCCCGGTGGCGGGGTGGCGATCTGCCCCGCATCGCTTCGGCTGGTGACACTCAGGCCCCGCACAGACAAGCGTTTCGCCAAATCAGTTGCAAATGTAACTATCCTGTTTGGCCCAGTTTTTCAAGTGGCACCTTCGCTGCCACCTCTCGCCCGAACATCTGCAGCATCATGATGACGTGCGCGTCGGTAGATGCCGACACCGGACCATGAAGGCCCGCGAGTGCGCCAGCGATGACCTTGACTGATGTGCCAGCCTCGACGCGGCCATGCACCCGCATTTCGTCATACTCGCCGGTCTCCTGCTTTGACCGGATGCCCTGCACAGTTGCATCGGGGATAGGCACCGGCTCGCCGTTGCTGGATCGCAAGACACAGTCGACGCTCTCGCAGTCCAGAACACGCGGCCAGTGGTCGGACGCCAGTACGAACAGATAGCCGGTCAGCAGGGAGAAATACTTCACCGACCAGCGCTTATGCCGGGCGTGTTTGTACTCCTTGCGGAAGCGCGGCACATAGATGACTTGGCCAAGCCCGGCGATTTCCTCGGCCGCTTTGAGTTCGAGCGACGGACGAGCGCGAACCACATACCAGCGGACCGTGTCGGTGGCTTGCTTCATTTGGCTTCCTTCGTTGCGAGATATTCGGCGGGATCTATGCGACGCACTTGCGAGGCCGGGCCGAATGTTCCGAGCTGTTGTTCTCGATGGCGGCGGTTGCCGTGCGGGTCGAAGTTCGCCGCAGCGATATCGCGCACCCAGCCTGGCGCTTTGGCAGCGGCGCGAGCTTGCTGTTTCTTGGCTTTGCGGCTCAGCTTCCTCTTCATTGTCCGTCCTTACTGCCAAGCGTGGCGTAGCTGTCGGGGTAGTCACGAAACCGTCGGTCAGCACCGATGAACTCGAACTTTACCGAGCCCGGCCTGCCACAGATCGGCTGTCGCCTGATCTTCTTGGAAATGACAAAGGTGGTTTCGTTCTCGTAGTCCCGGTAGACGACCAGACCCGCATCGGCCTTGTTGCGCCAATGAGCACTGCCGGCGAGGTCGTATAGCCCCGGAACCGGGTCTTTGCCGTCCTCGGTGGTTTTCATCTTTGTGGGGTGGATCACCATCCACACGGCGCAACCGTGATGCTTGGCGAAGCGCTTGCACTTGGAAATCAACTGAGAAACGAACTCGGTTTCGGTCAGCTTCTCCGGGCGAGATGCCTCAACTTCGTTGTAAGGGTCGATAACGATGTTTGTGACGCCGTAGCGGATCACCGCCGCCCGCGCCCGTTCAAGAAGCCAGTCGATTGACGGCGTGTGCTCGACTGCGCCAAGCAGGAAAATGCGCTCGTTGAGCCAGAGCATAGCTGACGACAAGTCGGCTTCTGTCATGCGTTGGTTGGGGCCATCATAGAATGGCTGCCCCGCCCATATCTCGCATAGATCGGCCACATGGTTGGCTTCACCAGTCTCAGGCGAGAACATCGCCCACTTTTCATTCCGCAACCGCGCAGTTTGAACCGCTATCTGGTCGATGACGCGTGATTTGCCGTGGTTGGGGATTCCAGTTACCGCGATGAACTGGCCGGGAATGTATTTGAACGCCTTGTCGAGTTCGGAGAACCCCGTTGAGAGCGGCCGAGGCCCCCGGCCGTGATAAAGGTCCATGACGTCAACGGCGAAATCCTCGACGTCGTGAAGGCCATCAATCGGCCACGGCTCAGCTTGGGCCACACACTCGCGTAGAACCTCGATGCCGTGATCTGTAAGGCACTCATTGGCATCCTTACATTGGACATCACCGCCCGCCGGCATTCGCACGCGGAAGCACCGATCACGTCCGACACGCCGGGCGATCTCCTGCGCGAGCATTTCGCCTGGTTCGTCCATGTCACTGGCAATCAGGATGCGGCGGACCTTGAGAAGATCCTCCCAATGCGTCCCGAACGGCTCGTAGCGCTTGTCGCTGGCTTCCTCTTTCGAGGGCGCGCCGTTGGGCAACGACACGACATGCTGGAACCCAGCAACGGCGAACGACATCACGTCGACCTCGCCTTCGCAGATGATCAGGTCTTCGCCCTCCGCAATGCTGTCCGCGTTGAAAAAGACCGGCTCGGGCTCTTTCTCCTGCCGGAAAAGCTTGCTGACAGTCCGGTATTTGACGTTGCGAAGCTCACCTTGCCAATCGTAGGGAAACGCTAGGCAATCCTCTTCGGCATTGGTTTGGGGAAACCATTTGCGAGTTTTGTAGATGCCGAACTGGTCGACCACGGCTTGAGTAATCGCGCGCTTGGTGAACCACCCGTACAGGGTATCAGGCCGTTGCGGGTTTTCTACCCGCTCGGGCTTGCGGTAAGTCCGCCGTTCGCGGATCGGCCGGTAGCCTTCGCCCCCGGCGCCACCGCTCCATCCGCAGTGGTGGCAGTTCCATACTGCCCGGCCGTCATTCTCAATCGTCACGGATAGGCATTGATCGGTCTTCTTGCGCCGAGTGCTGGAGCAGTTCGGACACGTCGTCTTGTGATTGCCGGTCTTATGGTCCCGCAAGCGGATACCATGCTCGGCAAGGGCAGCGCTGGTGTCGGTCAAGTCAACCTCGGCTGAAGAGGAATGCGTTGGTCAGGTCACCGTGCGCGTTGCGCACCGGCCGGGCACCAAATCGGGACTGCCTGGTGTCAACGGCCTTTCGCACCCAGTTCTGCCAAGTAACCCGCCAGTCGAGCTTGACGCCCCGCTGACCTCCGATGCCATGCCAGTAGTCGCGAAACTTGTCGGCTTCTCGCCTGATCTCGAATTCAGAGAGGCCCTGTCCGGCTGCCCAGTCAGCCCAATCCTTCGCAAGCTGCCAGTCGTTCGGAAGGCGATTCCCGCGCTTTTGGAAGAACCGTAAGGTTCTTCTTTTTCTTCCCTGCTTTGAATGTTTTCTTCTTTGCGTCGCGCGCGCGTCGAGCGCCCGTCGCTTGGCGCGTCATTGTCCGCGTCGCTAGGCAAACTCACCTTCTGATATTCGTTGTATTTACAGATGGTTATGCGCGTCGTCTGCGCGTCACCTTGTGCGTCGATCATTGCGTCGCTTTTCAGTCGTTTCAGAAAACGCCTGACGCGGGCTTCCGACCACTGCCATTTGGCGGCCATGAAGCGTGTGGAGTGCGCGAGCTGACCTCGTTGTAACTCAACGACACCATGACGTCCGCGCACCTGCCGAGGTTTCCACGCAGCGTCGGCGAGAAGCCACACCCAAGCCTCACGCTCGGTGAAGGGCTCGTTTGCAAAGAACGGATGGTCAAATAGCCGCCTGGATACGGCGAACACTCCCCCTACCATCACGCGGCGCCCCCCAGCTCCGGGGAGCGTTTTGGGAAGGCAACAACATTCGGCGCAGCCGGGCCGTCTACCAGGTTCAGGAAGAACCACCACGCGCGCTTAGCGGTCATCGCATCGTGAAATGCCTGCGAGGCTTCCGCTTTGGCCCTGGCAGTCTTGTATGCCTCGAACGCCTCGATCTGTGCTTGTTGAACGAGATCGTCATTCATGCCGCCGACCTCTCTGAGGTTGATCGGACAGGCTTAGACAAGCGGGCAGCAGCCCAGGCATCGAGGGCGTCGATGTGGTAGAGGGGGATGCGGCCTGAATACTGCATTTCAGGCCCGCCACCGATTGTGGCGAGCTTGTTCAATGTGGAGAGGGCAATGTCGATGCCATGAGTAGAGGCCAGATAGGCCGGAACGTCTTTACGACGAAGTCGGGGGCGTAGAGTCATCGAAACTCCGGGAAAGATTGCGGGTGGAACCAAATGCTTGGGATCGCGTTCCTGCTGGTTCACCATCATCTCAACTTCCCTAGTTGGCCAAAGTTCCTCGGTATCGGATCGGCCATGCTGAAATTGCCGTGATATCCCGTCAGTTTACTGTGGGGGCGCGTCATGCTGCACCGCCTTTGGCCTTCACGTTGCTCTCGTGGATTTCCTCCCAACGCCTTTTCAGGGTGAGCGAGAGTTTGTTTGCGTGAAAGACAGCGAACATCAGCTGGCACCATTCGCCATCAGTCACGAGGATGCCGCCGGGGCGCTGTTCTCCTGCGCGCTCGATGAGTGAGCAGGCGACCTCGGACATGTTCACTGCCTCATGAAGCTCGTCCTCGATATCGGTGTAGTTCAAAGGTTCTGGGACGGCGTTCATTGGGCGCCACCTTTCAGGCCCTCGTGGCTTTCGAGTGCCTCGTGCATGACGCCAATCAGTTCCTGCGCGGCTCGCAGTCCGGCACCAATGGCGTCGGATAACTCGGTCGAATCGCCGCCATTCTGGATGGCCCAGGCCGCGCTCTCGCAGAGGCGGATGATAGCCGCAGCTTCGTAGCTGCATTGCATGATCTGGTCGGCGGTCATGTCGTCGTGAGGGATGAACCGGGTCATGCTGCCCCCCCTTTCGGGAGGTTGCCTGTCCAGAGTTGGGCCGCGACCATCGCGAATTCGTTGATCTGTCGGAAAAACCCGACCTCGATGCCGCTGAACTCCCTGCGGCCTGCGTTCTCATGGATATCGCACACAATGCAGTTGAGCAGGGTAGCGTGACCAACCGTGGGATGTTTGCCGATAAACTCAAGGTATTCAGTTGCCAGCTGCGCCCCGGTCGCGCAGTCGCTTCCGTACGACCCCGATGGCTCGACGCACCAATAGTCGATGCCGGTTCCACGGGGCTTCCGTTTGCGGATGAAGGAAAGAGCCTCTGCGAAATGTGCCATAGCTCAAGCCCTCGACTTCGCTTTGGTCGCGAACTGACGCGACACCGAGAGGTAAAAACGAGTGTTCGCCTCACTGCCGACCGCGCGCCCTATGCCGAGTTCGAGCGCATCGGGGTCGAGGTCGCGGGCAGCGATGGCATAGTGCTTGGCGTGGTATTCGAGCCGATTTTCAGCAGTCTCACCAATATCGGAAAACAGGATGGGGCGGCGTCCCTCTTGATACGGATGGATCGTCGCCATCCACTGACCGCCCTCGCATTCGGCAAGAGCTTGGGACAGTTCCCTGGCAAGGCGGCGAACCTTCACCCAGATCTCCGGGTTTTCGGTCGCCCTTGCCCCTTCGGCCTGAGCGGTGTTATGTTCCGTCATCATCTTATCAATCTCCATTAAGCCGGTAGTTGGTGGGTGACATGGCTCGGAGAGGCTGCAACCTCTGCCGGGCCTTTTGCTTCCTGTGCATCCAATGCGCAGTCGAGGTAGTGAACGATCTCAGCATTCATCGACCGTCGATTTGCCGCCGCGCGTTCACGAATGCGATCCCTCATGCCGTCCGGGAATCGGACGATGTATTTGTCAGCGTCTCGGCTCTGTGAGTTATGCGGCACATCCTTCTCCTTACCGTTTTCGTCTTTATGGCTAGTAGCCATTAACCATGGCTAATAGCTATGGTTGCGTCAAGCCCCAAATGATGGCTTTTAGCCTTGTTGAGGAAAAGTCCTCAGAGCGTGGAGTAACGACGATGGCAACCGAGCCGATACAGCCCCAGGACAAATACGTCGTTCGGTTCCCTGACGGCATGAGAGACAGCCTTAAGCAGGCCTCTTGGAACAATAACCGGTCATTAAACGCAGAAATCATCGCCCGCCTCGACGAGCACCCAGAACTCGTCCGAATGGCGCGACAGTTGGAAGGAGCGCTAGCGCGGAAGGACCAAGAGATTGATGGGCTGAAACAGCAGGTAGAACTACTTCAAGCCCAAGTGGAATCCCTAAACCGATCTTGGGATCTACAAACCAGACTGCTCGATCTATTAGAAACCGTCATCAAAGAAGCTGGTGGCGGTAATGACGCGCGCTTGAAGAAGTTCATGAATGCATTTAAGCAAGTCCCGCCCGTCGACTAGCGCGCCCGACCCAGGGCTCCTCTCAACGCCCGAAATTAACAGGCGTTAACTGTATATTATGCAGATAACCCAACGGAACTTTCGAGCGGCGGCTAACAAGCGCCGTATCCGCAACGTCAATTGTTGTGGAGATTTGCATCATGCATGGAACACTACCGGCAATACGGCGCATGAGGGTCGTTCGTCGCGACGATTCCTGGACCTACATCGAAAGCGAGGTTTTAAAAGAGTTTTGGCCCTCAATAGAGGTTATTCGGAAGCGGCTGCCTCATCGAACCGAACGGGCGATACGGAACATGGCGAAACGTTGTGGCCTTATCCCCGACAAGGCCCAACATATCTGGACTGCTGGCCAAGACCGAACCCTCAAGCGCATGGCTGCGAGTGGAGCAACGCGCAAGGAAATAGCCGACACTCTTGGCCTTACTGCCCTTCAAGTCGCTAGCCGCCTCCAATACACAAAGACGCACATAGCAAAGCGTGCGCCAGTGATGCTGGGCGACCCACTTGTCGATGCCGTGCGGCGGCGCGCATTTGATCTCAAAATCAGCATGGTGGACCTAGACAGGTCCCTAGGCAGACACAAGGTTTTCCAGAACGCCTGGAAACAGAAGCTTGTCGGCCCCATCCATCTGCACAAGGCTGTGAAAGCCCTGGGGGGAAGTCTCGTGGTACAGTGGGAGGAAGAATGATCGCCCGGCGCCGGGTGGAAGACGCCATCGATACGTTGATCGACCTACTCGATCATTTCGATGGCGATGCAGACCTGGAACCTGAACCCAACGAGGAGCAGCACGACCGAGAAACCGACGCGGCCGAAGATGGGGTGGCAGATGGAGCCGCGCTTAGGTACATCGTTGCGGAAATGGCGAGGCGCAAACGTCGCGCGCATTAGAGCATTTCGGCCCCTGCGCTGCTTAGGGGGCCGAATCTCTAGCCTGAACGGGCCAACGATGTGCTGCCGGCCTAGCCCCTGTACTGCCGTTCGATCTCGCCGGCAATCTTGTCAGCGGCAGCCACAAGGACACTGTCCAGGCGATGTATGTATCGACTGGTGATCCCGCTGCGAGAGTGCCCCAAGCACGCGCCGATGGTGCTGTCAGAATAATCCAGATCGGCGCCGACGGAGGCGAAGCTGTGTCGCAAGGTGTGGGCCGTCACACCTTCCAGTTTGGCCGCATTCATGATGCGGTCCATCGCACCCGCCAGGCCTCCATAGGGCTTGCTCTCGTCCCGTACGCCGGGCATGACGTGGTCAACGCCCCTCTTGCGATTGATGCCCTTAAGCACGTCAATCGCCGCTTGGCTGAGGGGACGGACCGAGGCGCCCGTCTTGGAATCACTCAGTCGCAGCGCCTTGCCCTCGATGTCGACTTCGGCCCATTTCAGCCCCTCGATCTCGCCACGGCGGCACCCGGTGAAAGCTAGGAGTTTGACGCTGGCGATGGCCTGCCATGGCTCTTCACTGTCGCGTAGCACTTTGCCGAGGGCGGCGTATTCGACTGCGTCCAATCGCCGTTGACGCTGGCCGTCATTCGGGCGCTTCACGCCCCGCGCCGGGTTCGCATCGATGATGCCTTCGGACATCGCATAGGAGAGGATGCCGCCCAGAAGGCCGGCCGTCCGGCTAGCCGTGCCGGCTCCACCCTCGACAACAGCCTTGCCCCTTAGCTTGTCGGTCTTTTCGACAGTGGCAGTCTTGCCGGTCGTGACGTCGCGAATGAATTTCGAGATGTCCGATTGCTTAACGTCGATCACCAGCTTGCGCCCGAGCAGCGGCTTGATATGCCGCTCGATCCTGCCTTTGTCCGTGGCGAGGGTAGATGGCTTTTTCGGGCGGCCGCCTTTGCCCAGCACAAGCCCTTTCTGGACCGCAGCGATGTAGTCGTCGCACAGATTGGAGACGGTGAGGGATGTTCGCCGCGTTCGCCTCTCAAGTAGCGGATCTTCTTTTTGTAAGACGACGCCGCCAAGTGTTTCGATTGCCAGCTTGCGCGCCTGGTCGGTTGTGATGGTGCCATGGCGGCCGATGGTCATACGGCGGCGGCCGCCATCACCGGTCCTGTAATCGACGAAGTAAGTACGGTTGCCAGATGGCTGGACGTAGACGCCGAACCCCTTCAACTCGCCATCCCAGATGGTGTATTGCTTCGACCGCGGTTCCGCTCGATCTACAGCCGACTTGGTCAGTTTGGCCATTCTGTCCTGCTTTTAGGAAACTCACCGCACACTCACCACAAAATCGGAAACATGGGAAGAGGTGAGTAAACGCCAGCAATTGACAGAAAGTGGAAAGCCTCGTAATTTCATTGCGTTAGAAAGGGTTGGCAAGCGCCAGTAAATTCCAGGAAATCCTTTACCAATGCCCTCCGAAGGCAGAGGTCACAGGTTCGAATCCTGTCGGGTGCGCCAATTTTATCCTACATATCAAATAGTCAGTTTTGGGCAGTTTTAGTAGAATGCCCGCGCTCGTTGATCGACCGCCAACTCCGGATTTCCGCCTCGACATATTGCTGCCGTGGAACGCCTGATCGAAACGGCTGGAAGAACGCCGGCTTGGCCAAGCGGGCGCTTTTGCCGTTGCTCAGGCGCTACACCATGATCAGCTTGCGGACCTCCGAATTGTCGAGATCTTCCGCCTGGCCCCGGTGCACGATCTGACCACGGTCCATGATGTAGACGACGTCGGCGAGGTCGCGGCAGAAGTCGAGATATTGCTCGACCAGGAGTACGCCGATGCCGGTGCTGTCGCGCAGGTAACGAATGGCGCGGCCAATGTCCTTGATGATGGAGGGCTGGATACCTTCCGTCGGCTCGTCGAGCACCAGCAGTCTCGGCCGCATCACCAGCGCCCGGCCGATGGCCAGCTGCTGCTGTTGGCCGCCGGAGAGATCGCCGCCGCGCCGCGACAGCATCTGGTGTAGCACCGGAAACAGCTCGAAGACATGGCCCGGCACGTTGCGATCCGCGCGTCTGAGCGGGGCATAGCCAGTTTCGAGGTTTTCCTTGACCGTCAGCAATGGGAAGATCTCCCTGCCTTGCGGTACGAATGCGATGCCCGACCGGGCGCGGTCATACGCCGCGCTCCGGTCGAGCGCCTTCCCCTCGAAGGCAACTGTTCCCGATGTCAGCCTGTGGTGACCGATGATCGATTTCATCAGGCTTGTCTTGCCGACCCCGTTGCGGCCAAGCACGCAGGTTATCCGGCCAGGCTCAGCAGTCAGCGAGACGCCGCGCAATGCCTCGGCCGCGCCGTAGTGGAGGACCGCGTCGGTGACCTCAAGCATGGTCCGGCTCCACGGGCTGGGCCCCCCGCGCCCCCGCCAGCGGGGCGGGGGTGGCGGCCCTTCCGGAACGCCAGGGGAGGTTGGTGAAATTCAAAATAAGGCCGGTCGGCACTGGTGGGGCAGCCGGGCGCTGTGGTCGCCACTGAAGTGCCTGTCGGTCCATCCGCAACGACATCGTCACCGCCCCAGATACACTTCGATGACACGTTCGTCGGCGGACACGAAATCCAGCGAGCCTTCCGACAGCACCGAGCCCTCGTGCAGGCACGTCACCTTGACGCCGAGCTCGCGGACGAAATGCATGTCGTGCTCAACGACGATCACCGAATGGGTCTCGGCGATCTGCTTGAGCAGCTGCGCTGTCTCTTCGGTCTCGGCGTCGGTCATGCCGGCTACCGGCTCGTCGACCAGCAGCAGCTTGGGGTCCTGGGCAAGCAGCATGCCGATCTCAAGCCATTGCTTCTGGCCGTGCGACAGGCTGGCGGCAAAGTCGCCGCGCCGGTGGCCCAGACGGATGATGCCGAAGATCTCGTCGATGCGCTTGTTCTCCGCGGTGGAGCGGCGGCTGAACAGGGCGGGCAGGATCGAGCGAGGACCCTTGAGCGACAAAAGCAGGTTGTCTTCGACAGTATGGTTTTCGAACACCGTCGGCTTCTGGAACTTGCGGCCGATGCCCAACATGGCGATGTCGGCCTCGTCATGGCGGGTGAGGTCGATATGGCCGTCGAAATAGACGTCGCCGGCATCGGGTCGGGTCTTGCCGGTCACGATGTCCATCATGGTTGTCTTGCCGGCGCCGTTGGGGCCGATGATGGCGCGCATCTCGCCCTTGTCGAGCACAAGAGACAGGTTGTTGATGGCGCGAAAGCCGTCGAAGGACACCGACACGCCGTCGAGATAGAGGATGGTGTTTGCCTTGCTCATGGCCTCACTCCGCCGGCTGCGGTTCTGGCGCTCCGCTGGCGGCAGGGCGCTCCCCTCTGACGATCGCCGCAGGCGCGATGGCCATTTCGGGTGCGGCGGCATCGACCGCGTCGGCTGCCGCCTCGCGCCCGTTCCGCTTGGCCTGCCAACTATCCCACATGCCGACGATGCCGCTCGGCAGCAACAGGGTGACGGCAATGAACAGGCCGCCGAGCGCAAGCAGCCAGAATTCTGGCAGAGCGCCGGTGAACCAGCTCTTGCCGGCATTGACCAGCACTGCGCCTATGATGGGCCCGACGATCGTGCCGCGCCCGCCGACAGCGGTCCAGACCACGACTTCGATCGAGTTGGCAGGGTCGAACTCGCCGGGATTGATGATGCCGACCTGTGGCACGTAGAGCGCGCCTGCGATGCCGGCCATGACGGCGGAGACGGTGAAAGCGAACAGCTTGACGTTCTCTGCCCGCCAGCCGAGGAAGCGCGTGCGGTTTTCGGCGTCGCGCACTGCCATCAACAGCTTGCCGTATTTGGAGCCAATGATGCGCCAGGTGATGAATACGCCGAGCGCCAGCGTCGCGGCACTTGCGGCAAACAGGGCCGAGCGCGTGGTGTTGGCCTGGACGTTGAAGCCGAGAATGTCCTTGAAATCAGTGAGCCCGTTGTTGCCGCCGAAACCCATGTCATTGCGGAAGAAGGCAAGTAGCAGCGCATAGGTCATCGCCTGGGTGATGATCGACAGGTAGACGCCGGTCACGCGACTGCGGAAAGCGAACCATCCGAAGACGAAGGCAAGCAGGCCCGGCACCAACATCACCATCAGGGCGGCGAACCAGAAATGGTCGAAGCCGTGCCAGAACCAGGGCAGCTCCTTCCAGTTGAGGAAGACCATGAAATCGGGCAGCAGCGGATTGGCGTAGACGCCGCGATCGCCGATCTGGCGCATCAGATACATGCCCATCGCATAGCCACCGAGAGCGAAGAACGCGCCATGGCCGAGCGAGAGGATGCCGCAAAAGCCCCAGACCAGATCGAGCGCGAGCGCCAGCAGCGCATAGCAGAGGTACTTGCCCACCAGGGCTACGACGTAGCTCGGTACATGGAGCGCGCTGTCCGGCGGCACGGCGATGTTGAGGATGGGCACGATCACGGCGACGCCGAACAGGATCGCAATGGTGATGGCGATGCGACGGTCGGCCCCGGCGGCGAAGAAGCGTCCCGAGATCATGCTTCCACCGCCCGGCCTTTGAGCGCGAACAGGCCGCGCGGGCGCTTCTGGATGAACAGGATGATCAGCACCAGTACCATGATCTTGCCGAGGACCGCCCCGGTATAGGGCTCGAGAAACTTGTTCAGGATGCCGAGCGACATGGCGCCGACGAAGGTGCCCCAGAGATTGCCGACGCCGCCGAAGACCACGACCATGAAGCTGTCGATGATGTAGCCCTGACCGAAATTGGGCGAGACGTTGTCTATCTGGCTGAGAGCGACGCCGGCGATGCCCGCGATGCCGGAGCCGAGCGCAAACGTCAGTGCGTCGACCCTGGGGGTACGGATACCCATCGAGGCGGCCATGCGGCGGTTTTGGGTGACGGCCCGCATCTGCAGTCCCCAGGGCGTGCGCTTCATGACGTAGAGCAGCAGCGCAAACACCGCGAGGCAGAAGACGACGATGCACAGCCGGTTCCAGGTGATGACGAGTTGGCCAAGCTGGAATGAACCCGACATCCATGTCGGCGTGCCGACTTCCTGGTTGGTCGGCCCGAAGATCGTTCGGACCGCCTGCTGCAGAATCAGCGACACGCCCCAGGTGGCCAGCAGCGTCTCCAGCGGTCGGCCATAGAGGAACCGGATGACGCCGCGTTCGATGGCAAGGCCGACGGCGCCTGAAACCAGGAAGGCCATGGGCAGGGCGATGGCCAGCGACCAGTCGAACAGGCCAGGCGCAGCGTCGCGGATCACCTGCTGCACGACGAAGGTGGTATAGGCGCCGAGCATCACCATCTCGCCATGCGCCATGTTGATGACGCCCATGACGCCGAAGGTGATGGCGAGGCCGATGGCTGCTAGCAAGAGCACCGAGCCGAGCGAGATACCGTACCAGACATTCTGGCCGAGCTGCCACAATGCCAGGCTCTGGTCGATTGTAGCGACGGCCGCTCCGGCCGCTTCCCGGAGGTTGCCTTCAGCGTTTGCCTGGAATCTGGAGAGCTGCGAAAGCGCATCCTGGTCGGCGCGGCTGGACAATATGTCGATGGCCGCCATTTTGTCGGCTTGGCCAAAGTCGGAAAGCAACACTGCCGAGGCGCGCGCCTGCTCGAGTCGGGCCTTGACGCTGCCCACCGCTTCGCCGGCGATCGCGGCGTCGAGTGCCGCGATGGTGGCCGGATCGGGATTCTTGAACATCGTATCCGCCGCCGCGAGCCGCACGGCCGGTTCGTCTGAACCCAGTGTCAGCCCACCGAGCGCATCGCGAATGACACGACGCAGCGTGTTGTTGACCTTGATCTTGGTCAGGCCGGCCTTGGCGACCGCGCCCACGGCTTCGCCGCTCAAGGGATCGCGCAGCTTGATGTCAGGGCCGGCTTCGTCGCCGATGAAGATCGCATTGTCGGCCTTGCGGACATAAAGCGCGCCCTTGGACAGCGCAGTGAGAAGCCCTTCAACGGTGGGAGCCCCGGTGGCGCCGAGTTCACGCACCACAGCCTCGGTGGCCTGGAAATTGTTGGCCGCCGCGAACCTGGCGACAAGCTGGCGCAATCCGGCTTCGTCTGCGGCAGCGCAGACGAGTGTTGCCGCCAGCACGAGGCACGCTGCGACCATTTTGCGAAGAAGACCCATGTCGAGGCACCGGTTCAGGAGGATCTTTAACTGGGTCCCGGGCAGGTAGACCGCCCGGGACCACGTATCTCTCAGAAGGCTCAGTTCGTCGTGCCCGCCTTGCCACCGCATTTGCCTGTTGCAACGTTGAAATTGCCGCAGGACATCGGTGCCCGCCAATCGGCGATCAGGCTTTTGGAGTCGGGCAGGTAGTCCGACCATTCGTCGCCCACAACCAGGCCTGGCGTTTCCCAGACCGTCTCGAACTGGCCGTCGGCCTGGATTTCGCCGATCAGCACCGGCTTGGTGATGTGGTGGTTCGGCATCATCGTCGAGAACCCACCGGTCAGGTTGGGAACCGAAACGCCGACGATGGCGTCGATGACCGCGTCGGGATCGGTGGTGGCGGCCTTTTCGACCGCCTTGATCCACATGTTGAAGCCGATGACATGGGCTTCCATCGGATCGTTGGTCACCCGCTTGTCGTTCTTGGTGTAGGCCTTCCAGGCGTCGATGAATTCTGCGTTGGCGGGTGCATCGACCGATTGGAAATAGTTCCAGGCGGCGAGATGCCCGACCAGCGGGGTGGTATCGAGCCCGGCGAGCTCTTCTTCACCGACCGAAAACGCCACGACGGGAATGTCCTCGGCCTTGATACCCTGGTTGCCGAGCTCCTTGTAGAACGGCACGTTGGCATCGCCGTTGATGGTCGACACCACAGCGGTCTTCTTGCCGGCGGAGCCGAACTTCTTGATGTCGGAGACGATGGTCTGCCAATCGGAATGGCCGAAGGGGGTGTAGTTGACCATGATGTCTTCAGCGGCGACACCCTTCGATTCCAGATAGGCCTTGAGGATTTTGTTGGTCGTCTGCGGATAGACGTAGTCGGTGCCAGCCAGCACCCAGCGTTTCACCGAGCCTCCGTCTTCGCTCATCAGATAGTCGACCGCAGGTATCGCCTGCTGGTTGGGAGCAGCCCCGGTGTAGAAGACGTTGCGCTGGCTTTCCTCGCCCTCGTACTGGACGGGGTAGAACAGCAGGCTGTTCAGCTCTTCGAACACCGGCAGCACGGATTTGCGCGACGACGATGTCCAGCAGCCAAACACCGCAGCGACCTTGTCCTGCTCGATCAGTTGGCGCGCCTTTTCGGCAAACAGCGGCCAGTCGGAAGCCGGGTCGACCACCACCGCTTCGAGCTTCTTGCCGAGCAGGCCGCCCTTCTTGTTCTGCTCCTCGATCAGGAACAGCATGGTGTCTTTCAGCGTGGTCTCCGAGATCGCCATCGTGCCCGACAGCGAATGCAGCACACCGACCTTGATCGTGTCGTCCGCCGCCGCTGCTGGCATGGCGATACTTATTCCTGCGGCGAAGGCGCCGGCCACGACAGTGTTGGCCCAAGTCGCTAGATGTCCCCTCATTCTTTCCGTCTCCCGTGGTTACATTGCACTGCAACAAGCCAAGCAACCGCCGTGCCAGTTGCTCGGTGCTGAGGCCGGAGGATGAAATGGTATGCATATTCAGATGGATAGCTCGCTCATAGAGTTCCATTCACGAAGCCGCCGCAAAAGGCAGTGCTGGAACGTTGGGCGATGCACAATGGATTTTGCCTAATCCACGCACACTTTTTCAATATGATTACAAATATGGCAGATCATTTGGCGGTCGCCGCCACGGGCCCGGGAACGACATGCCGAACGTTGAGATGGTTATTCACCACAGTCTGCGCCCCGACACCGTTTGGCATTCGGCAGACTAGGCCGGACCGGGGGCGAGCGCCCGTCAACCCCAGCTAATCAGTCACTCGCTCGGCGCTGATAATCCATGCACGCGATTGGAAAAGCACGCCTTCGGCCGTCATATGCGCGTCCAGCAAATCATGCAGCCGCTGGAGTGGCCGATCAGGTGGTTCATCGGTGCGGGCAAGCGCGTCCTTCACCATATACAGACCGCTGAGCGCATCAAAGGCGGCATCGACATCAGGTCCGTAGAAGACCGGCTCCTGCACCTCGACAAAGTCGACCGAGGCGAAGCCGGCAGTGCTCAGAAGGTCTCTGGCGACGGCGGGATCGCCAAGCGAAAACGCCTTGCCGCTGTCCGCGGTAACAGCTGCTCCCGGAGCCAGCGCCTGCCGGATGGCCCCAGACCAGATGTTCCGCTCCTGGCTCTGCCACACCATCCAGGCAAGACGGGCCCCAGGGCGCATCGCCCGGGCGATATTGGCAAATGCTGCCGCCGGATCGGCAAAAAACATCACGCCGAAGCGGCTGATGCATAGATCAAAGCCGGCGGCCGGAAAGTTGTGGTGTTGCGCGTCGGCCAGTTCAAACGTGACGTTCTGCAGCCCTGCTTCGGCGCTACGACGCCGCGCGATCTCGAGCATATCGACGGAAATATCAACGCCGACCACGTTCGCCTTCACCGCGGCACGGGCGGCCTCGCGGGTGGTCTGGCCCGCGCCGCAACCGACATCGAGCACGCGGTCGAACATCCCGAATCGTGCGGCGGCCAGCAAATGCCGGTTATGCCGCGACAACTCCGCGTCGTAAAAATCAGCACACTGGAATGCCATGCAACACTCCCTGTTTGTCTTGGCCGCATACGTCCAACGAAAGGCAATTGCTCAACAAGGGGCTATCGCGTCCAGTAATTGCTGGTAGCGCTCGGCTTCCTCATTCCTGCCCTGCGATTGGTTGAAATCTTACACAGCGCGGAGATCATTGCGAGCTCGATTGACGAACGGCCATCGTGGTCCCATCGACTTTGTGCACAGCGGTGGCGCGCAGCATGAAACCTTCAGCATCGTCATGCCGGTATTTCTCAAGCATGGACAAACTTGCGGTAGTCAGGGCGGCGTGTGGCGCCGCCCCTTTGTTCAGAACTGCACGCCGAGATTGGCCCGGAAGCTCTGGTCGACAACGCCGGAACCGAACTGGCCCGTATAGGCGACGCCGAGCTTGGCATCAGGGGTGAGCGCGAGGTCGAGGCCGGCTTCGACGATCGCCACGTCCTTCGCGACCGGCGCGCCGGCGATCGTGAAGGCGCCGCCGCCTGAGAAGGCGACCGAGGTCAGCGGGGTGACGTCGCCGAAGGCGTGGCGCCAGCCGGCCATGCCGTGCAGCGTGGCATCCATGCCGCGGATGGCGATGTCGGTGCTGGCCCTGACGGCGAGCGTCGTGAACGTCGTCTCGGTGGTCGAGGCGTCGGCCGTCAGCGCTGCCTGGCCGCCCTTCTCGGTGAAGCCGTCGGTCTTGACGTTGATGTAGGCAAGCGCTGCGAAGGGCTCGACGATCGCGTCGCCCGTCTGCAGCCGGTAGCTCGCCTCGCCGAATATCTGGGTGGTGCCGGCGTCGTAGCTGGCGGTCAGCTTGTCCTTGAAGTTGGCAAAGGCAACGGTGCGGCTGGTTTCGATGTCGGTCCAGCTGTAGGCGGCGCCGGCGCGCAGGCTGAAGGCCTCCCACCGGCCGCCGGCGAATACGCCGGCATGGTAGGCGCTGCTGCTGCCCGAGGACGCGCGGTCGTCGGCATCGAAGCTGCCATTGCTGTAACCGGCGAAGGTACCGACGCGGAGGTTGTCGCCGATGCCGGCGTCGAGACCGCCGATGAAGCCGCCGGTGGTGCGGCCGAACGCTGCCGCGTTGCCGTCGCTGCCGGTCTTGCCCCAGGAGCCATAGGCCTGGCCCCAGAATGCCATACGCTCGGTCGTCGCCTCGGCGATCTCGGGACCGTCGGGGCCATAGGCCATGACGGGCAGGGCTGCAGTGCCGATGTCGCCGAAGGCCGCGCGGATACGGTCGTTGGCGGCACTGGCGAGGAAGCGGCTGTCCTCGACGAGCATGCCGCTGACCGAGGCGTGGACCTCGCCCGACAGCGCGTCGAAGGCCTTGCGCGCCGCGTCCTTGTCGAGATTGACGATGGCCTTGTAGATCGCGTGCTTGTTGCCCAGCTTGTCGGCCGCACCGCCGGCGGCGAACTGGTTGCGGGTCGCGGCGATGTCGGTGAACTTGATGTCGTTGCGGTCGAGCGACAGGCCGACGGCGTTGCTGGTGTAGGTCAGCGTCGGGGTCAGGAAGGCGAGGTTGCTGGTGACGGAAGTGAACTGGCCGAGCACACCGGTTGCCGCGGTCAGGATGGTGTACTGCGTCGACGGCGCGTAGTTGCCGCTGCCAGCCAGCACCTGGACGGTGCCGCCCGAGAGCGTCGCCTTGCCGGCCACCGAGAGCCTGTCCGATTTGGTCGTGTCGACATCAACCTGGAAGGTCGAGCCGGCGGCGAAGCTGGCGTCGCCGGCGACAGAGAGCGTGCCGATCGAACTGCCTGTATTGACGGTCGAACCCGCCTGCGCCGTGAGCTTGCCGATAATGCCGCTGCCGCCGAGGGTGGCGCCCGAGGCGACCCTCACCGCCGACTTGGCGAGTGAGCCATTCACTGAGAGTTTGCCGGCGCTGACCGATGTGTCGCCTGAGAGCAGGCTGGTGCCGGTCAAGGTGAGCGCGCCTGCACCCGACTTGGTGAAGCTGCCGGTGCCGTTGATTGCATTGGCGAAGCTGGCGTCGGTGGCCTGGTCGATGATGAGGGCGGCGTCGTTGAGGATCGCGCCGCTGCCGAAGCTGGTGGCCGAGCCGGAGAGCGTGCCGGCGGAGATGATCGTGCCGCCGGTGTAGCTGTTGGTGCCCGCCAGGACCGTCTTGCCCAATCCGATCTGCTTGACCGCGCCGCTGCCGGAGATCGCGCCGGCGAAGGTCAACAGGTCGGAGCGGTTGAAGGCAAGCACGGCATTGTTCTCGACGTTGCCGATGATGGAGCCAGCCGTGCCGCCGCTGCCGATCTGCAGCGTGCCGGCGCTGATCCTGGTGCCGCCCACATAGCTGTTGGTGCCGGTCAACGTCAGCGTTTCCGAGCCGGTCTTGGTTAGCTTGCCCTGGCCGGAGATCGTGCCCGAGGCGGTGAGGCTCGCCTGGGTGTCGAACGTGCCGCCCGCCAAACGCAGCTCGATGTCGCGCGCGGTGGTCATGGCGGCGGTGTTGGTCAGGATGCCGCCAACGAAGGTGAGCCCGCCCGAGGCAGCCCCGAGATTGCCGTCCGAGGAGATCGACAGCGTGCCGCCCTTGATGGTCGTGCCGCCGGTGTAGCTGTTGTCGCCGCTCAGCACGAGCGTGCCGTAATCGTCCTTGACCAGTCCGCCCGAGCCGGTGAGCTCGGATTCGATCGTCGCCGTGGTGCCGGCACTCGAAACCGTGCCGTCGCCGACGCGGATAGTGGTGGCGGCATCATGAAGACCAATCGCGTCGCCCTTGATGACGTAGCCGCTGGTGGCGAACTGCATGCCGGTGACCGATATGGCGCCATGGCTGTCGTCGACGGACACCGTGCCGGCGGTGCCCTGGAAGATGGCATAGCCCGGTTGCGGCGCCATTGGCGCGTTGAAGGCGCCGTCCTGTCGGGTCCAGTTGCCGCTTGCGGCGCTCCATGTGCCGTCGCCGCCGTCGACGGTGCCGTTGTTGAGATTGCCACTGGCGCCGCCATCCCAGAAGGCGAGCGCTGTACCACCGGTGTTGATCAGGTTGATCTGTTGGGCAATCTGCGTCTGGATGGTGAGGTCGCTGGCCTGGAAGGCACCGGGAACGGTGCCGATGACCAGGCCATTGTCGGTCAGCGAGCCGCCATAGCTGATCAAGCGATAGACGCCGGCGCCGAAATCGTTGCCGCCGCTGACATTGAGCTTGCCGTCGAGGATGAGGTCGCCGTTGACGTCGATACGGTCGCTCTGGGCGCCGAGTTCGAAGTCGAGATTGGCGCCGCTGGACAGGCTGAGCGAGCCGACGGTCAGCGTGCCCTTGCCGGCACCGGGGGCGATATGGCCGCCGTCGGAGACTTCGACGCTGCCCGATACAGTGCCCGAGCCGGACAGCGTCGCGCCGCTGTCCACGGTGACGGCGGTGTTGCCGAGCTTGCCGTTGACCTGGAGCTCGCCTGCCTTGACCGAGGTCGCACCCGTGTAGGTGCTCTCGCCTGACATGGTCTGCTTGCCGTTGCCCTGCTTGGTAAAGCCGCCAGTGCCCGACATGACGCCCAGGAATTCGGTGTCGTCGCCGTTGCCCGATGACAGCGTGCCGGCTCCAAGCTTGACGTTGCCGGCGCCGGCCAGCGAGGCGATGGTCTGGCTGTGGCCGTCGAGGTCGAAGGTGGCGCCTGAGGCGACGCTGACGGCGCTGGCCGATGCGATCGTGTTCGCAACCCCTGCCTTCAGCGTGCCGGCGTCGATCTTGGTTGCGCCGGTGTATGTGTTGGAACCTGACAGTGTGAAGGTGCCAGAACCCTTCTTGGTCAGGCCGCCGGTGCCGTTGATGACGCCGGAGAAGTCGGTCCAATCGTTGTTGCCGCCTGTGGTCAGTGTGCCGGCGCCAAGCGAAACCGTGCCCGCACCGGCGAGAGATCCGATGACCTGGTCGAAGCCGTCGAGATCGAGTTCCGTGCCGCTGGCGACTTCAACCGCGCTGGCCGAGGAGAAGCTGTTGGTGGCACCGGCCTTGAGGGTGCCGCCATCGAGCCAGGTCTTGCCGGTGTAGCTGTTGGTGCCGCTCAGGGTGAAGACGCCAGTGCCGACCTTGGACAGGTTGCCGGCGCCGGAAATCGAGCCGGAGAAAATGGTCGAGGCGTCGTTTCCGCCCGTCGTCAGCGTGACTTCTTGTGGCGAGCCCCAGAGCGGCCTGGCCACGCCGAGCGTGACCGAACCAGCGCCTGCCAGCGAGCCGATCCGCTGGTCGTAGCCGTCGAGGTCGAGCGTGGCATCGGTCTTGACCGTCATCGCGCTCGTGAGGTCGAAGGCATCCGCATTTCCCGCCTTGAGCGTGCCTTCGCTGACCGTGGTCTCGATGCCATTCTGCATGCCCTTGACGATGAGGGTGCCGGCGCCGGTCTTTTCGACGGCGCGTGGCACGCCGCCGCCCGCCAGGATGACGCCCGACTGCGTGGCGGTGCCGGATGCGACCGACAGCAGGGTGTTGTCCTGCTGCAGGGTCATGATGTTGGCAAGCTCGATATCGGCGCCGTAGTCGAGGACGCCGCCGAACATCATGATGTAGCCGGTGCCGGCGGCGAGGCCGTTTTCAAGCCGCAACGTTCCGGCAAGCGAGTAGACGATGCCGTCATAGCCGCTGCTGTCGCCCGACAGGGTAAGCTTGCCTGTGCCGTACTTCTTGAAGTCGCCCGAGCCTGACATGTCGCCGTCGAAGGAGCTGTCGTCCGACCTGTCGAAGGCAAGCGTGCCGGAATTGCTGACTTTGCCGGACAGCGTGCCGCTCGTCTCCGATTTGCCGATCTGCAGGACGCTGCCGCTGTCGATGGTGGTGCCGCCGGAGTGGCTGATGTCGCCGCTCATCAGGACGATGCTGTTGCCGGTGAGGGTCACCTTGCCGGTGCCGGTGATGTCGCCGGTAAACTCGCCGTTGGCCTCCGTATTGTTGAAGACCAGCTTGCCGTTGTTAAGCACGTCGCCCTTGATCGAGCCGCCATTGGCGAGCTGCAGCGTGCCGGCGTTTATGGTGGTGCCGCCGGTGTAATAGTTGGCGCCGGTCAGGGTGGTGGTGCCGGTGCCGTTCTGCTCGACGCGTCCGGTGCCGCCGATGTAGCCACCGATGACGAGCGCGTCGTCGGAGCGGTTGAAGGCAAGCACGCTGTTGTTGACGATGTCGCCGGCGACCGAGCCCGACGAGCCGCCATCGCCGAGCTGCAAGGTGCCCGACGAAATGGTGGTCTTGCCAGTGTAGGTGTTGTCGCCGGTCAGGATCAGCGTGCCGAGGCCGAGCTTGTCGAGTTCGGTCATGTCGCCATCGGCGATGACGGAGCCGATGGTCGCCGTAACGCCGTTGTCGGTGTTGATGAAGCTTGCCCGCTCGTTGCCGTAGGGATTGCCCGATAGGGCCAGGATGCCGCCGACGAGCTGGTAGCCGGTGGTCGAGAATTGCAGGCCCTGGAAGGCCAGCGTGCCGTAGGCGTTGACCGTGCCGGCCGTGCCGGCGAACACGCCGACCTCGCCGCGCCAGCCTTCGTTGATGGTGGCTTCTCCTGGCGCGCCGGTCCAGTTGCCGTTCGACGCGTTCCAGGTGCCGGTGCCTCCGTCGACCGTGCCGTTGCCTGCAGTATCCGAGCCGTCCCAGAACTGCAGCAGCTGGTTGTTGTTGCGGATGAGCAGGTTGACCTGATTGGCGACCGCGGTGCTGATGAAGGCGTCGGTTGGCAACGTGTGGGAACGATCCGGTGACCACGCCCGAGACGTTGAACAGGCGGTAGTAGCCGGTCACTGCGTCGGGCGTCTCCAGCGTGCCGCCGAGCGTCAGGTTGCCATTGACGACGACGAGGTCGTTGGTCGGGCCGCCGACAACGCCTGGCGTGCCGAGCTCGAAGATGCTGGTGGAGCCACCATCGAGGGTGAGGTCGCCATCGACGGTCAGCGTGCCTGGGCTGTTGCCGGCCGAGAGCGTGCCGTAGATCGTGGTGTCGGCGATGGTGCCGCTGCCGCCGATGGTCGCGCCGGCATCGACCGTGACGCTGGAGGACGACGCGATCGAGCCGTTGACGACCAGCTTGCCGGCGGAAACCCTGGTCACGCCGGTGTAGCTGCTGGTGCCCGTGAGAATGGTGGTGCCGGAGCCGGCCTGCTCGAACGTACCGGTGCCCGAGATGGCGTTGGCGACGGTGACGATGTCGGTGCGGTTGAAGGAAAGGGTGCCGGCGTTCTGTACGTTGCCCGAACCCAGCTTGCCTGATGTGGCGCCATCGCCGACCTGGAGCGTGCCGCCAGTGATTTTCGTGGTGCCGGCATAGCTGTTCTCGCCCGACAGGATCGTGGTGCCGCTGCCCTTCTGCGCGAGGCCGCCATCGCCCGACAGGACACCTGCGAAGGTCACCTGGTTCGACCTGTTGAAGGCGAGCGTGGTGCCGCTCTGGGCGACGACCGAGCTGCTGCCGATGCCGCCGCCTGAGGAGCCATCGCCAATCTGCAGCGTTCCACCGAGCAGGGTCGCGGTCCCGGACATTGTATTGGCGCCGGACAGCGTCGCGGTGCCGTTGCCGCGCTTCTCCAGCGTGCCCGTGCCCGAGAAGCTGTTGCCGAGCGTGAAGTCGCCCTCCCGGTTGAGAACCAGCATCGCGTCGTTGATGATGGCGCCGCTGCCGAGCGTGGCGGGCGCTCCGTTGCCGAGGACAAGCTTGCCCGCCGAGATTGTCGTTCCGCCGGTGTAGCTGTTGATGCCATCGAGGGTCAGCTCGCCCGACCCGGTCTTGACGAGGCTGCCCGAACCGCTGATCGCGCCGTTGAGCAGCAGGTAGGTGTCGGTGTCGAACGTGGCCACGGCATCGAGATCGAAAGCATTCTCGAGCCAGGCGTTGGCGCCGTGCAGGGTTGCTGCGCCGCCGAAGGTGACGGTGCCGGTGCCGAGCCCGCCGCTTCCGTCGACCTCGACGGTGCCGCCATCGATGTAAGTGCCGCCTGTGTAAGTGCTGGGCCCGCGCATGAGGAGCCTGCCGGAGCCGGTTTTCACAAGCGCGGTGCCGGTGCCGCTCAGGCCCCAGATGCCGGTTCGGCCGCTGCCGTCGATGGTCAGCCGGTGGCCGTTGCCGTCGACGCCGCCGAAGAATATGAAGCCGGTGTCCGCTTCCGTCAGGACCAGCGCGGTGCCGCTCAGGCTGGCTTGGGCCTCGACACTGCTTTCGCCGGAAATCGTGTGCAGGGCGCCCTTGCCGTTGGCGCCGGTGCCATTGAGTCGCAGCGCGCGCGCTTTGAACATCATTTCGCCGTCGATCTCGAGCGTGGCGTTGGCCGCGACATCGATGGCGTTCGAAGCGCCGCCGAGCGAAGAAGCGTTGCGGACGCCAAGGGTACCGGCATTCACGGCGATGCCGCCGGTGAAGGAATTGAGGCCGGTCAGGATCGTCTTGCCCGTGCCGCTCTGCCTGAAGCCGCCGCTGCCGGAGATGCCGGTGGCGAGTTCATAGGTGTCGGAACGGTTGACGGCCAGCGTGCCGTTGTTCTGGATCGGGCCGAGGACCGAGCCGCTGGTGCCGCCATTGCCGAGCTGGAGCGTGCCGACGCCGATCACGGTGGTGCCGGTAAAGGTGTTGTCGGCGGTGAGGATCGTCGTGCCCGAACCAGCCTGCGCCACCGTGCCCGTGCCGGAGATGACGCCGTCGACGGTCAGCGTGCCGGCACGGTTGAACGTCAGTGTGGTAAAATCTGCCAGCTCGATGTTGCCGGCGAGGGACCCTGTCGAGCCGCCGTCGCCGATCCGCAATTCTCCGCCGCTCACGATGGTGCCGCCGCTGTGCGTGTTGGCGCCAGCGAGCGTGAGCTGGCCAATGCTGGTCTTGACCAGCGCTCCGCTGCCCGAGATTGCGCCCGCGAAGGTCGAGGTGACGCCGCCCTGGCCGACGGTCAGGGTACCCGTACCGAGCGCGACCGCGCCGGTGCCGGTCAGCCTGCCGATGGTCTGGGCCTTGCCGTTGAGGTCGAAGGTGGCGCCCGCGGCGACGGAAAGATCCTTGCCGAACAGCAGGCTGCCACCGGTGCCGAGCCTGAGCGTGCCGGTGTTGACCGCGGTGCCGCCGGCATAGGTGTTGGCGGCGCCGAGCACCACGGTGCCGTCGCCTGATGTGCTCAGCGCGCCAGCGCCGCTGAGCAGGCCGTTATAGGTCAGCGTGATGCCGGCGTCAGCCGAAAGCCCGCCGCCGCTGGCGCCGAGGGTCGCGTCGCGGCCGGTGGCGAAGGACGCGGTGGCATTCAGCGTACCACCGGTGAAGCTTAGCGCGCCGTTGCCGAGGCTGGCGTCTGAAGCCACCGACAGCGTGCCGCCCGAGAGGTTGGTGCCGCCGGTGTAGGTGTTGGTACCGGTCAGGGTGGCGGTACCTGAGCCGATCTTGTTGAGCACTGCCGTGCCGGTGAGTTTTGTCGCGTAGGACCCGGCATTGAAGTTGAAGGCAACTGACGCATCGATGGTGCCGGCACCAGTGGCGCTGCCGCCGGTCGAGGTCAGGGTGGCGAGCGAAAACGTGCGCCCCGCGCTGATGTCGATGGTGCCGCCCGCGCCGTTAGTCAGTTCGCCGACGCCGGTCAGGTTGCCGCCCGACAGCGACAGCCTTCCTCCAGTGTTATCGAAAGTGACGTTGCTGGCGGTAACGTCGCCGGCCTTGACGTTGACGGTGCCGCGGTTGACGAACTGGCCCCAGCCGCCCGACAGCATGCCCCGGCCGTTGAAGTTCAGCGTCGCGCCGGTTTCGTTCGTCCATCCGCCGGCAGCGTTGACAGTGCCGGTGTCGGCGACATTGATGGTGCCGTTGTTGACGAAGCCGCCATTTGTCGTTTCGAGCGTTGCACCCGAGGCGATGTTCATCGTCGCGAAGTTCGTGCCCATATCCAGGCTGAGTGACCTGCCCGTGTCGACGGTGACGAGGCCATAGTTCTTGAGGTCGTAGATGGACCTGGCATTGTTGGCGGAACTGGCTCCTTGCACCTTCATTTCGGCGCCGCCGTCGATCAGGACCCAGGTCGGCCTGGTGCCGTAGGAATAGGTGCCCGAGATCGTCGTGACGCCGGCGCCGAGATGGATCGCACCCTGCACCGTGCCCTGGTTGGGGGCGGAGCCCAGGCTGTTGATGCTGTTGGTGCCGCCTGTGATGTAGATCGCGTCCTGCCCGCTGAGCGTGCGCCTGATCGCGCCCGCGGTGCCGATTGTGATGTTCAGGTTCTGGCCGCGGATACCGACACCGCTGGCGCCGCTCGCCGCCCTGTTGCCATTCCAGCCGCCGCCGGCGGCGCCTTCGACACCTGTGACATCGCCATTGACGATGATCGTTGCGCCATTCGGATCGGTGACCGAGATGCCATGGCCACCACTGCCGCCGCCGCCATGATCGCGTGGGTACAGTGTTCCACCTGGACCGCCATTGGAGTTGCCGGCTTCCCCCTCACCACCCAGGCCACCACGCACGAACACGCCGGCGCCAACCGTTACGGTTGTCGAACCGCTGGTGCCGCCGATGACAATGCCGCTGCCGCCGCCGCCGCCCCCGCCGCCGCCGGCGATCGAGGTGCCGCCAATCTGGACGCCGCCGTAACCACCCTTGCCGCCTTTGCCGCCGGCCGAGTTCTGACTGACGGTCACGTTGCCCGAGTTGACCACCAGCCCCGCGCCGCCGCCGCCACCACCACCGCCGCCGCCAGCGCCGTTATAGCCGGCGCCACCGCCAGCACCGCTGTCGGCAGCGCCGCCGCCGCCGCCGCCGAAGCCGTTGGTCCCGCCGTTGCCGCCATTGGTGCCGGAAGGCTGTCCGTTGCCCGACTGGCCGCCGCCGCCGCCGCCGCCGCCCGACGCTAGCACTGCACCCATGCCGGTACCTCCGGCTCGGGTGCCGGAACCGTTGCCGCCATTGCCGCCGTCTGCACCCGTGGTCTGGGCAACAGCCGGGCCTATGGCGGCGGTCATCACCAGCGGCGCCACGAGTGCTGTGCAGGTCAAAAGCGCGGCGCGGTAGATGCCATACCGGGACGGCGCGGAGCGATCCCTGGTTGCATGGTCATGCCGTGCTGCTTCATTTCGGCTGCGAATGCTGCTCACGTGATATTCCCCGGATCGCGGACGCAAACCGGCAGCCGGTGGCGCGCAAGGCTCCGCCGGCGCCGCGACAGGTGTGCTGTCGGCGCAGTTCACATCGGCTGCTAAGTTCAGCTCCGGCGCCCGCCCTAAAACCCCAAGCGCCGGGATGAGCGGGACCCTATGCCCGCCAAAAAAAGGGGTCAATTGTTAGAGACTGACTATTATTGGGGGGAATTTCGGCCGTTATTGCAGGTGTTTAGCCGATTTCGGGGGCGAGCGAGGCCTCGTACGCCGCGTCGATCACGGCGAGCTTCGCTGCCTGTGCGGCGGCGATTTCGTCGAGGAATCCCCTGGAAACCCACATCACTGAGCTGCCGCGCTTGCCGCGCCAGCCGATGCTGCCGAGTGCTTCCGCTTCGCGCAACTTGCGGGCGAGATGCGAGCGCGAAAGCTGCAGCCACAGGCCCATTTCGGCGATCGAGGTGATGTTCGTCGACAGCTGCTCGGCATCGGTGGTGGCTTCTTCCAGCCCGGCGATCAGCCGTTCCATGATGATGCCGCCATTGTTGAGCCAGGTGAACAGAGAGAAGGTGTTGGCCGGCTCGCGGATGGCATGCGAGGACAACAGCCCGTCGCAGATCAGCGGCTCGATGCGGGCAAGGCCGTCTGGTGTCGCCAGGTAGGTGGCCAGGCGCTGGCCGCCGTCGAGGCCGTCGAGCGTCGCCAGATGCACCATGACCCAGCCGTGTATGGCATCGATCGTCGATTGCGACGGACGCACCGGCCGTGCCCGGCGGTCGTCGGTCTCGGGGCAATATTCGATATAGCAGTAATTGAGCAGTTCCTTGAGGAAGGCGTCGGCGGTGTTGCGGCTCGCCACCGCATGGGCCTGGGTCATGTCGAGGAAGCGCGACGTCAGCAGCCCTGGCTCGCCGGCTTCCCGGTTGAAGTAGAGGGCGAAGCCGATATGGCCCATCAGCCAGCGTTGCTGGGTGGCGAAGACGGACGACTGCCGGGGATCGGCCTCGTAGGCCATCAGCAATGCCTGCGACTGCCGCCGGATGAACTCCTGCAGCGCGGGGTGGCTGGCGATTACGTCCGCAGTCATTGCCAAGAATCGGCCCTCGAACTGTTCGTTATATCCACGCATCGACCCTGATCTGTCCAGCCCTGTCGAAGTAGTCGGACATGCGCGTCATGAAGTGATGCGCATGGCATGCGCTGGGGTAAATCTAACTCGGCAAATGACCTTTCGATCAGCCTTGCCAAGGGAAATTCAAGCTGCGGATGCAAAAATGGCCGGCAGCAGGCGTCACGACAGATTGCTGCAATGGTCCCCTGTCATTTGGCAGATCATGAAAACGGGTCTGGCCCAAATATTAGATTGATCAATCGAATAATGGTACGTTGGCTGGGAGGATGCCGGCGGCCGCCGTTCTTCGGAGACATCTGACTGTGGAAAGTTTGTACAAATGACGCACTACCTTCACCGCCATGCAGGGATCGCGGCCGTTGCCGTGGCGCTGCTGGCAAGCGCGGTCATGCCTGCGGCAGCCGACGGCGCCGCCAACGCCGCGGTGCAGACCGAAACCGCAAAGCGCCTGGTGTCGACCTTCGTCGTTGCCAGCGACATGACCGAATGGACGCTGTCGTTCACCGGCATCCTTGCGGCTCGCGAGGAAGTCGCCGTCGGCGCGCCGTTCCAGGAGCAACGCATATCAAGCGTTGATGTCGAGGTCGGCGACCGCGTCGAGGCCGGCCAGATCCTGGTCCGGCTCGACACGGCGATGCGCGACAACCAGCTGCGCGAGAGCGAAGGCCGTCTGGCGCGGGCCAATGCGGCACTCGCCCAGCAGCAGGCCAAGGCTGCGCAGGCTTTGGCAGCACTACAGCGCGCGACGCCGCTCAAGCAGTCGGGCGCGCTGTCGGCGCAGGGCTATGCCGACCGTGCATCGACCGAGGCCGTCGAGCGCGAGGGTGTCGCCCTGGCGCAGGGCGAGGTTGACCAGGCCGAGGCCCAGCTCACCGAATCCCGCCGGCTGGTTGAGCGCAACGTCATCGTCGCTCCTGTTGCAGGCGTCGTGTCCGAACGCCACGCCAATGCCGGCGCGCTGACCGGGTCGGATCCGCTGATCAGGCTGATCCGCGATGGCGAAGTCGAACTCGCCGCCGAGATTCCCGAACGCGAGCTGCCGCGACTGGCTGTCGGCCAGGCTGCCTCGGTCAGCCTGCCGGGCGTGGACGGCAAGATCCCGGGCAAGGTCAGGCTGATCTCGCCGAAGATCGACCGCGACACCCGTCTCGGCGTGGCACGCATCGCCTTCGAGACGGATACCGCCTTGTTCCCCGGCGCTTTCGCCCGCGCCGTGGTCGTGGTGGCGAAGCGCCAGGCGATTGTCATCGCCGATTCGGCACTGGTCTATGGCGGCAAGGACAAGACCGCCGTCTTTGTGGTCGAAGACGGCAAGGTCGACCTGCGCCCGGTCCAGACCGGCATGCGCAACAATGGCAGGCTGGAAATCCGCGCCGGCCTCAAGGATGGCGACGTCGTCGTCGCCAAGGCCGGCGCCTCGCTGCGCGACGGCGACGAGGTCGCCACCACCGACATCGGTGCCAAGACCGGAAGTGTCAGGCCATGATCAGCAACATATCCGCCTGGGCGATCCGCAAGCCGGTGCCCACAATCGTCCTGTTCGTGGTGGTGACGCTGGCCGGCATCGCAGCCTTCATGCGCCTGCCGGTCAACGCCAACCCGAGCCTGTCATTTCCGATCGTAACCGTCGCGGTGACGCAGCCAAGTGCTGCGCCCGCCGAGATGGAGAGCCAGATCACCCGCCGCGTCGAGGGATCCATCTCAGGCCTCGCCGGGGTCAAGAACATCCGCTCGACGATCAAGGACGGCGTGTCGACGACCACCGTCGAGTTCAAGATCGGCGTCAACCCCGACCGCGCCACCAACGACGTCCGCGAGGCTGTCGGCCAGATCAGGTCCGACCTGCCGCAGTCGATCCAGGAGCCGATCATCTCGCGCGTCGATGTTGAAGGTGGAGCGATCCTCTATTTCACCATGCAGGCGCCCAACATGTCGGTGCTCGAGGCGTCATGGTTCGTCGAAGACATGGTCAGCCGCGAGCTTCTCGCCGTGCCCGGCGTCCAGAAGATCGAGCGCCTCGGCGGCGTCAATCGCGAGATCACCGTCTCGCTCGACCCCGACAGGTTGCTGGCGCTCGGCGTGACGGCGGACCAGGTCAATACGGCGCTACGCGGCATCAACGTCAACGTCCCCGGCGGGCGTGGTGAGATCGGCGATAGGGAGCAGTCGATCCGTACGCTCGGCAGCGTCACCTCGTTCGATCAGCTGCTCAGCCTTTCGGTGTCCCTTCCGGGCAAACGCTGGGTGCAGCTCAGCGACATCGCCACGATCACTGACGGACCGACCGAGGCGCGCGGCTTCGCGCGCTACAACGGCGAAGCTGTTGTCGGCTTCTCCGTCTTTCGCGCCAAGGGCTATAGCGACACTGCCGTTGCCGACGCGGTGACCAAGCGCTTGGGCGAAATCTCCGCGCGGACATCAGGCGTTGCCTTCAACGAGGTGATCTCCAACGTCGAATACACGCTGGAAAGCTACAACGCCGCGGTAACCGCACTGGTCGAGGGCGCTGCCCTGACCGTCCTTGTGGTGTTCCTGTTCCTGCGCAACTGGCGCGCCACATTGATCGCGGCGGTCGCCATGCCACTGTCGATCCTGCCCACCTTCGCTGTCATGGATCTGCTTGGCTACACGCTGAACGGCGTCAGCCTGCTGGCGCTGACGCTGGTCATCGGCATCCTCGTCGACGACGCCATCGTCGAGATCGAGAACATCGAGCGCCATGTCGACATGGGCAAGCGACCATACCTCGCCTCGATCGAGGCGGCCGACGCCATCGGCCTGGCGGTCGTTGCAACGACCCTGACCATCGTCGCTGTTTTCGCGCCGGTCAGCTTCATCGGCGGTGCCGTCGGCCAGTATTTCCGGCAGTTCGGCATCACCGTTGCCGTCGCCGTGATGATCTCGCTGGTCGTGGCGCGCCTGCTGACCCCGCTGATGGCGGCCTATCTGCTGCAGCCAAAACCTGCCGGCCATCACGCCGCCCAACCCTCGCGGATGTCGCTGCGCTATCTCGCCGTGCTCGGCTGGACGCTCGACCACCGCAAGACGACGTTCGCGCTGGTCGCGGCGTTTTTTGCCGGCTCGGTGTTCCTGCTGACCCAGCTTTCGACCGGCTTCGTTCCCGGTACCGACAGCAATATTTCGGAGGCCAACATCACGCTTCCCCCGGGCACCAGGCTCGAGGAGACCGCGCGTGTTGCCGACGAGATCGTCAAGCAGCTGAAAGAGCGCAAGGAAGTGGCAAGTGTGCTGGCTGTCACTGGCGACGCCACCAAGGTGACCCTGGTCATCCGGCTCGTGCCGCGCGGCGAGCGCGAACTCAACCGCAAGGAGTTCGAGCTGTCGGCCTTGCCGATCCTGGCAGGCATACCGGATATCCAGTTCAGCTTTTCCTCCGACACCGGCGGCAAGGAGCTGTCGATATTCCTGGCCGGCAACAACCCGGAAGAGCTGAATATGGCGGCGCGCCAGCTCGAAGAAGAGATGCGCAAGCTGCCGCAGCTGGCCAACGTCCTGTCCAACCAGGCTCCGACGGCGCCCGAACTGCTGGTCAGGCCGCGCATGGACGAGGCGGCCCGCCTCGGGGTGTCCGTGGTGTCGCTCGGCACCGTGGCCCGCATCGCCACGCTCGGCGAAACCGACGCCAATTCGGCGCAGTTCAACCTCGGCGACAGGCTGGTGCCGATCCGCGTGCTGCTCGACAAGTCGGCGCGGGGCGACCTCGAGACGTTGCGCAACCTCAGGGTCGGCACCGATGGCGGCGCCGTGGTGCCGCTGACGTCGGTGGCCGACATCGACTTCGGTGCCGAGGAAGGCAAGGTCGAGCGCCTCGACCGCAAGCGCATGGTGGCCGTCGAGGCCAACCTGAACGGCGTGACGATCGGCGACGCGATGAAGGCCGTCGAGGCGCTGCCGTTGCTGAAGAACCTTCCGGCCAGCGTCACGAACGTCAAATACGGCGCCTCGGAAGAAATGGGCGAGATGTTCCGTGGCTTCGCGTTGGCGCTGGTGGCGGGCATCCTGATGGTCATGGCGGTGCTGGTGCTGCTGTTCAGGAATTTCCTGCAGCCGATCACCATCCTGATTGCCCTGCCATTGTCGCTGGGTGGTGCCGCACTGGCCTTGCTGCTCTACGGGGCCGCGCTCGACCTGTCGTCGACAATCGGCATCCTGATGCTGATGGGCATCGTCTGCAAGAACTCGATCCTGCTCGTCGACTACGCCATCGACTGCCGTGCCCAGGGCATGGAGCGCCGCGAGGCGCTGATGCAGGCCGGCATGACCCGCGCCCGGCCGATCATCATGACGACGATCGCCATGGTTGCCGGCATGGTGCCGGCGGCGGTCGGCATCGGTGCGGACGCCAGCTTCCGCGCGCCGATGGCGGTGGCGGTAATCGGCGGCCTGGTCACCTCGACTCTGCTCAGCCTGGTCGTGGTGCCGGTCATGTTCACCTCGATGGACGACCTCAACGCCTGGTTCGCCCGCCGCCTCAAGCGCCTGACGTCGGTGACCGAGGCGGACCGCGCCGAAGGCGAGCTGATCGCCGAACGGGCAAGGGGCTGAAGGGCGCAGGCCTGAGATTTGCGGGAGGCCGCGATCGTTGCCAGGCAGGCAAGCTCGGCGACCAATGCCGATGGGATCGGCTGCTAGCTGACGCAGACAGACGATGGCTCGGACGGCTGGCGACAGGTCAGCCGTCCGACAACGGCACCCGTCAGATTGCCCACGTCGGAGTATTGCGTCGTTTGGTAGGTCATGCCGACGAAAGACGTCTGAGGAGGAATGGAAATATAGACGAAGCAGAAATACAGGCACTGGTACTTCGTGGCACATGCTGGCATGTAAACGTCTGCGCGAGCATGGTTACGCGCTCATCATTGTATTTTGAGCGGATGATATATGACGCACAAGAATGCTCCAAGCCAGGCGATCAACTCGGCATTGCTGACGCCGCAGGAAAATTTCCAGCGCTGGCGCGATGGGCTTGCCAGCGTATTTGAAGCGCTTCCGCCCCGATTTTGACACGACGCCGTTCCATGCCGACCTCACCACCTACAATCTCGGCAGCTTTCTGCTCGGCCGTTCGCATGCCTCGCCGCAGTCGTTTCGCCGCGACCGCCAACTTGCCTCCGCCGTCGGCGTCGATCATCTGGTGGTGCAGCTCTACGTCTCGGGCGAATGTGAATTCGAGGCCGACGGTCACATCTCACATGGCAAGGCCGGCGACGTCGTCTGTTTCGACATGTCGCGGCAGATGAGCTCGCGGTCGTCGACGCTGGACACAGTGAGCATCGTCCTTCCGAGGGAGCTGGTGCGGCTTGCACCGCGCACGCTCGACACCCTGCACGGTGCGGTGCTCGATGGCGAGACGACGTTCGGCACGCTCCTGCGCGAGCATCTGATGTCGCTGGCGCGGGTGGCGCCGCGTATCGATGCAAGCGAAAGCAGGCTTGCAGCCGAGGTGACAGGCACGCTGATCTCGGCAAGCCTTTCGGCAGCCGTTTCCGGCAATGACGCCACCGGGGCCGATCTCGTCGGCGGTTCGCTGCAGGCGATCCAGAGCTATATCGAGCGCAACCTGAACAACGAAGCTCTGTCGCCAGAGATGGTGATGCGGCATTTCGGGTTGTCGCGCTCGGCATTGTACCGCACCTTCGAGGCGCTGGGAGGCGTCGCCGAATACATCCGCGACCGTCGCCTCGATCGCGCGTTTCTGCGCCTTACCTCGGCGGGAACCGGCAGGGGCGGTGTCTCGAAACTCGCCTTTGCTTGCGGCTTCAGCAGCGAAGCTGCATTTTCGCGGGCATTCCGCCTGCGTTTTGGCATGCCGCCGCGCGAGGCGATGCTGGAAGCCGACCGGCGGACACTGGCCACAGGCCATCTTGTCGACACCGAGGGCAACTGGCTGCAAGCCTGGCTTGACGGCCTGACCGCCTCCGGCGCCCGCGCCTGAGACGAATCCGGGCCAGTCTGGGACGAAATCACCGGCTATCGTTCTCGGTGCCGAATACCCCCCATGCTAGACGTCCCGCACCGGTGGCCACGTCCATTAGCGGCGGATAGCGGCGTGCCGGCAGCTGCGTGGCGGGGGGCCCAAACCTATGAGAAATCAGCTTTGGCTCGACTCGCAGCGCGTCCTGTCGCGGTGCCGCCTATACCTCCTTCGCGGCACCGCGCTGGCAGGCTTTTCCAGAAGCAAGCTTGCATCCGCGGCGGTCTCGATTGTGCTTGTGGCTGCGTTTGCAACGCCGGCCAGCGCTGATGGCGGCAACGGCGGAAATGGCGGCGGCACCGGGGGATTCGACGGTTCCATCGGTCACGGCGGGCAGGGAGGGGAAGGCATCTACGGTTGGGGCGGTGGTGGTGGTGGCGCTGGGGTCGTCGGCGGCGCCGGCGGCGCGGCGATGGCTGGCCACGGCACCGGATCTGGCGGCGCGGGCGGCAACCATGGCTATGTCGGAACCGGGTTGCCGTCTGGCGCGGTGACGGGAACTGACGGGCTTCGCGGAGGGGATGCGTACAAACCCGCCGCCGGCCACATTTACCCCGGGGGCGGTGGTGGCGGCGGCGCCGGCGGCTACGGTGCCGTTGTGACAGGCAGCGCGGTCAATGCCGTCATTTCGCACGACATCATCGGCGGCAATGGCGGAGATGGAGGCAGTAGCGTCGTCAACCACATCAGCCACCAGGGTGGCAGCGGCGGCTCCGGCGGCCGGGGGCTCCATTTCACCGATGGCACCCAGCTCAAGACGATCACCGTCAGCGCCACGATCCGTGGCGGCAATGGCGGCGCGGGCGGCGCCAGCGGCAATGCTCCGCCTGCCAGCAATGGTTGGGGCGGCATTGGGATTTTCGGCTCCAATCTTGCCATCATCAACCGTGGAACGATCGCCGGCGGTCTGGCGGCGGATGGCAGCCGCTTCCAGGCCGTCATATTTTCCGGCGGCGTCAACCTGTTCGAGGTTCATGCGGGATCGAGCGTAGCCGGCAATGTCGCGGCGTTCAGCACCGCAGACACCCTCCGACTCGGTGGGACTGCGGCCGGGACTTTCGACGCCTCCCTCATTGGCAGCACCTATCATTATTTCGGCGTCTACGAGGTTGCCGCGAATTCCGACTGGACCGTGACAGGCACGGCAACGGCCTACGCGCCATGGAAGATCGCCGGCAGGATGACGGTCGGGTCGGATGCAAGTCTTGGCCATCCCGATACTCTCTTGACGCTTGCCGGCGGCACGCTCGCCACCACGGCGAGTTTCACCAGCGCGCGCAGTGTCAGTCTCGTGGGCAACGGGCGCTTCGACCCCGCTGACGGCACGACGCTGACCTTGACGGGCCAAGTGGGCGGTCCCGGCACTTTGGTGAAGCAGGGCGATGGTACGCTCGTACTGGCGAGCGCCAACACCTATGGCGGCGGCACGACAATTTATGGCGGCGCGGTATCCGTGTCAGCCGACAACAATCTTGGCGATGTGGCGGGTGGCATCGTTCTCAATAGCGGTACGTTACAGAACACTGCAGCCTTTACGAGCGCCCGCGACGTCACGGTGGACCCGGAGGGCAGGGGCACCTTCCTCACCGATGCGGACCTGACGCTTTCTGGCAAGATCAGCGGCGGGGGCTTCAACAAGGATGGAGCAGCCACGCTGACCCTGACCGGCGACAACGCTGGCTATGGCGGCAACATCAGGATCAGGTCGGGGACGCTCGAAATCGGCAATGGCGGGACGACGGGTTCGCTCGGCAGCGGCGATGTCTTGAACAACGGCACGCTTGCCTTCAATCGCTCCAACGACTTCAGCTTTGGTGCCGCGATCATGGGCAATGGCAACCTCGTCAAGAAAGGTACTGGCGAACTCACCTTGACAGGAACCAGCACCTATGGCGGCGCAACGACGGTGCGAGCCGGCACGCTGAGGGTCAATGGTTCCATCGCCGGCAGCGGGGTCGATGTCCAGGACGGTGCCACGCTTGCCGGTTCGGGCACGGTCGGTTCAACCGTCGTTGCCGCAGGCGGACGGATTGCGCCAGGCAATGGCATCGGCACGCTGACGGTCGCAGGCGATCTCACCATCAATGGCGGGCGCTACGATGTCGAAGTGGACCCACAAGGCAGCGCGTCCGATCTGATCAAGGTCGGCCGTACCGCGACGTTGAACGGCGGCTCGGTCGTTCATATCGGCGCTGGCGGCAAGTATCGGCCGAACTCGACCTACACCATCCTGACGGCGGGTCAGGCCGTCTTTGGCAAGTTCGGTTCTGTCTCCTCCAATTTTGCCTTCCTCAACCCGGCCCTCAGCTACAATGAAAATTCGGTAGCGCTGAAGCTGACGCGCAACGATACCGATTTCAGCGCCATCGGTTCCACTCGCAACCAGGTCGCCACCGGTGCCGGTGCCGAAAGCCTGCGCATGGGCAACAAGGTCTATGACGCGATCTTGCCGCTCGACGCAGGTTCGGCGCGCAAGGCCTTTGACGGGCTGTCCGGCGAAGTGCACGCCTCGCTCAATGGCGCGTTGATCGACGACAGCCGCTTCATGCGCGACGCCACCACCGATCGCATCCGTGCGGCCTTCGAGGATGTCGCTGCGGTCGCGGTGCCGGTGACGGCCTATGGTCCCGATGGCGCCGCGATCGCAGCCGCCGCGACCGACAGCTTCGCCGGCTGGGGCAGGAGCTTCGGCGCCTGGGGATCGTTCGACAGTGACGGCAATGCCGCCGAATTCAGCCGCTCGACCGGCGGTCTGCTTGTCGGTGGTGACGCCGCCATCGGTACGCATTGGCGGGCCGGCATGGTTGCCGGCTACAGCAAGACCAGCTTTGACGTCGATGCGCGCGACTCGTCGGGCGACAGCGACAATTACCACCTCGGCCTCTATGGCGGTGGCCGCTGGGGGGCGTTCGGTATCCGGCGCCGGCGCCGGCTACAGCCTGCACAGCGTGTCGACGACGCGCACCGTGGCATTCGACGGTTTTGCCGAAAGGCTGACTGCCGACTACAATACCGGCACTGCCCAGCTGTTCGGCGAAGCCGGTTATCGTCTGGACACGGCCGTGGCGAACTTCGAGCCGTTTGCCGGTCTTGCCCATGTCAGTGTGCGGCACGATGCCTTTGCCGAACAGGGCGGGGCGGCGGCCCTCCATTCCGTTGCCACCACCAACGACGTCACCTTCGCCACGCTTGGCCTGCGTGCCGCCGCCGCTGCCCATGTCGGCGGCATCGAGGCTACGGCGCGCGGCATGATCGGCTGGCGCCATGCCTTTGGCGACGTCACGCCATATTCGGCGCTCGCTCTTGCCGGCGGCAACGCCTTCACCATAGGGGGCACACCGATCGCCAGAGACACGCTGGCGCTGGAGGCCGGGCTCGATGTTGCCGTTTCGCCCAACACCAAATTCGGCCTGGGCTACAACGGCCAGATCGCCAGCAACGCCCGCGACCATGCCGTCAAGGCTGACCTCACGGTGAAGTTCTAGAGCCTGGTCCATTCCGACAAAACCGGAATGGGGCTCCATGTTCTTGTTGCAGCGTGACCTTCCCGAAAAATGGCCCCCACTTTTCGGATCACGCCCCCTGAACATGGAGCCACCTGGCACGACAGCGCCGCGCCTGCTGAAAGGTGCGGCGCTGTCGTGAATTGCCTTCAGCCTGCTCGAAAACCGATTCCGATTTTCCGGCTCATGCACTAAGGACGTGTTTGGATCACAAACAGTGCGTCGCACCGGACAGCCGGCGGAGTTGGCAAAGCATGGATCTCTCATTCGATCTCGGGCGCGGCCCAGCGTCCTTTGGACATCGGTTCCTCATCGGCCTGCAGCCGGGGCATGTGCTCGGCGACAAGGACAAACGGCTGCTGTCTCTGCTCAAGCCTGCCGGCGTGGTGTTGTTCCGCGCCAACTTCCTGCCCGACGCGCCTTACGAGGACTGGCTCGACAATCACGCGCGGCTGCTGTCCGACGTGCGCGAATACATCGAGCGCGACGAGGTCATCATCTCGATCGACCATGAGGGCGGTGGCGTGTTGCGGCCGCCGGCACCGATCACGCCGTTTGCCTATGCGCGCGAATGGCCCAAGCAGGCGTCCGACGTCGGCAAGGCGATGGGCATCGAGCTGCGCTCGCTCGGCTTCAACGTCAATTTCGCGCCTGTCGTCGACGTCAATTCCAATCCGGCCAATCCGGTCATCGGCCAGCGTTCGTTTGGCACGACGCCGCAGGACGTGGTGCCGGCGGCGCGCGAGTTCCTCGACGCGCTGCAGGCGGAAGGCGTGCTGGGCTGCCCCGAAGCATTTCCCCGGCCATGGCGACACGGCTGTCGATTCGCACTATTCGCTACCGGTTATCGACGTCGACCCCAGGACCTTCCGCAGCCGCGAGCTCGAGGCGTTCCGCCATTTCAACGATGCGCAGACGCGCATGATCATGACCGCGCATATCGTCATCTCGCAGATCGACCCGGGTATTCCGGCGACGATGTCGAAGGTGATCCTGCAGGACATCCTGCGCAAGGAACTGGGTTACGAAGGCGTGGTCGTCAGCGACGATCTTGGCATGAAGGCGATTTCCGACCGCCTCGACAAACCGGAGACGACGATCCGGATCATCAATGCCGGCTGCGACCTGTTGTGCATGTGCGCCTACTGGGCTGACACCGAGGTCATCCTGCGCATGATCGACTTCATGTCGGCCGGCCTGAAAGCCGGAGAGATCAAGGAGCGCGCGCTCGAGCAGTCGTTCACAAGGGTCGCGGGCCTGCTGTCGGATCTGCCCAACCACAAGGTCGAAGTGCTTGAAGAGGAAACTTTCCAGCGCCACGCTTCGGTCGCCCCGCTGCGGGCGAGGTCATTGCCGGCCAATCACGGCGGCGCCACCAAGATCTGAGATCGGGTCGCGCGGCTATTGTGCCGCGCCTTGGGCCTCGATGACCGGCGCGCGTTCGGCGGCGGCGCGTTCAGCATAACGCCGCGCCATCCAGGCGCAGACCATCAGCTGCATCTGGTGATAGAGCATCAGCGGCAGCACGATGGCGCCGATCTCCTGGCCGGCGAAGATGACATTGGCCATCGGCACGCCCGAGGCCAGGCTCTTGTGCGAGCCGCAGAAGGCGACTGTGATCTCGTCCGCCTTCGAAAAACCGAGCAGACGGCTGGCGAAGATGGTGATCGCCAGCACTGTCGACAAAAGGAAGGCGGCGATCAGCAAAAGCACCACCAGCGACTGCAGCGGCAATTGCTGCCATAGGCCGGCGACCATCGCCTTGGAGAAGGCGAGATAGATTACCATCAGGATCGAGCCGCGGTCGACGATGGTGACCAGCCATTTGTGCCTGCCGAGCCAGCCGGCGAGCCAGGGCTGGACAATCTGGCCGGCGATGAACGGCGCCAAGAGCTGCAGCATGATGCCTTCGATCGCCGACAGCGACACCCCGCCACCTCCGGTCTTGGCAAACAGCAGCCCGACCAGAAGCGGGGTCAGGAACATGCCGATGATGTTGGAGGCGGAGGCCGAACACACCGCGGCTGGCACGTTGCCGCCGGCAAGGGCGGTGAAGGCGATGGATGACTGCACCGTCGACGGCAGCACGCACAAAAACAGCACGCCGGCATAAAGCGCTGCCGGCAGCACCGTCGGCACCAGCAAGCCGAGCAGCAGCCCGAGGATCGGAAACAGCGCGAAGGTCGAGGAGAAGACCAGCAGATGCAGCCGCCAGTGCGTCATGCCGGCGATGACGGTCGCGCGCGAGAGGCGTGCCCCGTGCAGGAAAAACAAAAGCGCAATCGCAATATTGGTCGCCGTGCCGAAATGACCGGCGAAGCTGCCTTGCGCCGGTAGCAGCGAAGCCAGCGCGATGCAGGCGATCATCAGCATGATGAATGTGTCTGGACGAAAACGTGCGAACAAACGCGTGATCCCTTGGCAGCGAGCTAAATTTGTATACAGTATGCCAAATGCCGATTGCATTGTGAATGGCGCATACAAAAATGATGCTCATTTCGTTTCGTGAACACAGGGAGGGATCATGTTCGATCCGATACTCCTCCAGACCTTCGTAGCCGTCGCCGGCTCGCGCAGCTTCACCGGGGCTGCGGTGCATCTCAGGCTCGGCCAGTCGACAGTGAGCCAGCACATCCGTCGGCTCGAGGTCAGCGTGGGCAGGCGGCTTCTGGTTCGCGACACCCATTCGGTGATGCTGACGCCCGACGGCGAGGCGATGCTGGGCTTTGCCCGCTCGATCCTCGACGCCAATGAACGCGCCCGCAGCTACCTCCAGGGCGCGCGGCTGAGCGGCCGCATCCGCTTCGGCGCGTCGGAAGACTTCGTCACCACAAGGCTCGCCGACGTGCTGCACAAATTCACCGAGCGCCATCCGTCGGTCGAGCTCGAGCTGACGGTGGCGCTGTCGAGCACGCTGTTCGACCTGCTCGACGAGGGCGCGCTCGACCTCGTCATCGCCAAGCGCCGCGTCGGGCTCAACCAGCAGCGCGAGGCGCGCAGCGGCGTCGCCGTGCGCACCGAACGCCTGGTCTGGGCGGCGCGCGACCCCTCCGTGGTCGAGGCCGGCAAACCGCTGCCGCTGATCCTGTTTTCGCGCCCCGGTATCACCCGTGTCGCGGCGATCGAGGCGCTCGACCGCAAGGGCATTCCCTGGCGCATCGTCTGTACCAGCGGCAGCCTGAGCGGGCTGCAGGCGGCGGCGCGTGCCGGGCTCGGCGTCATGGTCCAGCCGCGTGGCATGGTTTCATCAGGGTTGATGGTGTTGCCGACAAGCCCGCAGCTGCCGCAGCTCGAAGAGGTCGAGTTCATCCTGACCAGTGCGGCCAACGAGCCAACCGGCGTTGCGGCAGCACTTGCCAAGGAAATCCTCGACCGCAACGCGCGCCAGGAGTTCGAACTGCCGTTCCGCGAGGCGGTCTAGCCGCCTTCCGGGTGGCCTTCGCGGTTTTGGACAAGAAAATAATCAGTATACTGCCGTTATTGGTGGAGAGCCACATGGACGTGATGATCATCGGGGCAGGCATCGGCGGGCTGACTTTGGCCCTGATGCTGCACAAGGCGGGCGTTCCCTTCCGCGTCTACGAAAGCGCGCAGGAGATCCGGCCGATCGGCGTCGGCATCTCGGTCCTGCCGCATGCCAGCCGCGAGCTGACCGAGCTCGGCCTCCAGGATGCGTTGGCCGAGGTCGCGGTCACGGCGCGCGAATCCTGCTTCTTCAACCGCTTCGGCCAGCTGATCTACAAGGAGCCGGTCGGCACCTTTGCCGGCTACGATTACCCGCAGTTCCAGATCCATCGCGGCGACCTGCAGCAGATACTCCACCGCGCGCTCGTCGAGCGGGCTGGCCCCGATTGCGTTGTCACCGGCTGGAAATGCATCAATGTCGAGCAGTCCGATACGGCAGCCACCGCCCGCTTCGTCGACGGCCGCACCGGCGAGGACCGGCCCGTCCAGCATGGCGCTGCCATCATCGGCTGCGACGGCATTCACTCCGTCGTGCGCCGCAAGCTCGTGCCCGACGATGGCGGCCCGATCTACTCCGGCGTCAACATGTGGCGCGGCACGACCTGGTGGAAACCCTATCTCGGCGGCGCGAGCTATGTCCGCGCCGGCTGGCTGGCGCACGGCAAGATGGTCATCTACCCGATCCGCAACAAGCTCGACGGCGAGGGCCGGCAGCTGATCAACTGGGTCGCCGAGATCGAGACGCCGCGCTATCACCAGCAGGACTGGAACCGGCGCGGCCAGATCGACGATTTCATCGGCGCCTTCGCCGACTGGAGCTTCGATTTTCTCGATGTGCCCGGCCTGATCCGTGGCACTGAGGCGATTCTCGAATATCCGATGGTCGACAAGGACCCGCTTGCCCGCTGGAGCTTTGGGCGGCTGACTCTTCTAGGCGACGCCGCCCATCCGATGTATCCGCGCGGTTCGAACGGCGCCGGCCAGGCGATCCTCGACGCGCGCGCGCTCGCCGACAGTTTTGCATCGGGCGGCGACGTCGCAAGCGTGCTCAAGGCCTATGAGGACAAGCGGCTGGAGGCGACCGCCACTGTCGTTCGCACCAACCGTACCACGCCGCCTGATATCATCCTCAAGGAGGTCTATGAGCGCACCGGCGACCGGCCCTTCGCGCGCCTCGACGACGTCATCAGCCAGGACGAACTGGCGGCGCTGTCGAACAGCTACAAGAAGGTCGCGGGCTACGACAAGGCGACCGTGGCCGAGCGACGAAGGGCGTGAGGGGCTTGCTCGCTGGAATGCAGACGCAGGCCATCGCGGCTGCTATGCCTCTCCGATGCCCGACCAAGCAGACATCGCCTCGCCAAAGCTCCTCCACGCCAGAGCGTGGTCGGAGGACTACGAGTTGATCGACCTGCAGCTGTCGCCGCTCGGGCTGGCAGCCATGGATGCGCTCGGTGTCGGGCGGGGAGAGATCGTACTCGACGTTGGCTGCGGCACGGGACAGACGCTGCTCCAGCTCGCCGAACGAGTTGGAGCAGGGGGGCAGGTGATCGGCGTGGACATCGCGCCGCTGCTTCTCGACGTTGCCCGGCAAAGGACGCAAACGCTCGGCCAGGTCAGCCTTTTCGATGCGGACGCGCAGGCCCTCGACCTCCCGTCAACAAGCGCGGACGCCGTGTTCTCCCGCTTCGGCGTGATGGGTTTTGCCGATCCGGTCGCAGCCTTTGCCAATTTCGCGAGGATGCTGAAGCCAGCGGGCAAGCTGGCGTTTGTCTGCTGGCGCTCGCCCGAGCAGAACGAGCTCGACCGCTTTCCGCTGGCCGCCGCCGGATTTGAGTCAGCCGCCGCCGACACCCCGTTCAGCTTCGCCGACCCGGACCACATCCGTGGCACGCTTGCCGCAGCCGGCTTCGGCGACATCGCCATTTGGCCGCTAGATCAAATGGTGTCGAGCGGCGATGTCGACGCCATGTCCCAAGTGTTGTCGAAGGTTGGTCCGCTCGGCAGGATCCTGCGCGAAAACCCCGCGCTGCGTGCAACGGCCGAGTCTCGCTTGCGCAAGGCATTGGCTGCCCTGGGCGATCCGACGTCGGTGGAGCTTAGGGCTTCGGTGTGGATCGTGACCGCGCGGGCCGAGGCCACGACGCGGTAGACGACTGCGACCGCGACGCATCGGGGAAGCCGTCTGCATGGGTTCTCTACGGCTATCCGCGCTGTAAGGCGCCTTGACAGGCTCGCCAATAGGGCATTGCGTGGACGGATCTTGGTTGATGTACGACTTCCGCTTCATGACAGGGAGGATACGATGCCGACGATTATCGCTCACCACAACATCACAAAGGGCGCGGACCACTGGCTCGCCTCGCCGAAGCGCAAGCAGCTCTTCGGAGCACTGGGGGTGAGTAACATCAGAACATTCGTCAACCCACAGGATCCGACCCGGGTGGCCATTCTCATGGACGTTCCCGACATGGACGCCATGGCGAAAGCGTTGCAGGGCAAGGAAGCTGCCGACGCGATGGCCTTTGATGGCGTGGTGCCCGAGTCGATCGTGATCCTGGTCGAATCCTGAAGCGCTGCTCGTCTGCCTGCGCTCGCTGCCTTGTGAGTTTCCCTCGGGGGCGGAGTTCCTGGTTTCGCTCTGGGTCGTTGCTACGCGCGCCAGAGCGGTAACCCGATAGCATCCTCCAAAGTCCGCCTTGCGCCGTGAGCGGAAGCTAACGGGCCGAACGGCTTTCACAAAAAGCGCACATTGACATGCAGGTATTTGCCTGCATATTCTGTTCGTGCAAATGGTGAGGACGATGAAAGCCAACAAGGTGTTCAAGTCACTTGGTGATCCGACCGCAGTAAACTCTGGGCCATGTAGGCCTGGTTCCGCAGGAAGAAGCCTTCACGGCTGAGACTTGGCGTTGCCAGTCTCGAAACGCTCATCCGACCGAGATCCCATCCTAACCAGAGCCGAAAAGGCCCATGTTCGGCCGCTCACGAAAAGGCAAGACAATGAAAATCGGCGTTATTGGCATTGGCGAGATGGGTGGCACCTTGGCGCGCAAATGGAGCGAGAAAGGCCATGACGTTAGCGTGGCCAATTCGCGCGGCGCAGGGGCGGCGCTGGCATTTGCGACCGAAGTCGGCGTTCAGGCGACCGATATCCACGGAGCGGTCGAGGGCGCGGAAGTCGTGCTGCTTGCCTTGCCTTTCCCGGCCGCGGCGACGCTTCCGAAAGATCTGTTCAACCGGGCTGCGGGCGACGTGGTCATCATTGATGTCAGCAATTATTTTCCCGGGATACGCGACCCGCATATAGTCGAGATCGATGTCGGGATGCCGGAAAGTGTGTGGGTGTCGCAGCAACTTGGGCGCCCGATCTTCAAGGCGTTCAACAGCATCTTGTCTTACTCCCTTGCCGAACTTGGCAAGCCGGAAGGCAAGCACGGACGTCTCGCAATTCCAGTGGCTGGCGACGATGGGCGTGGCAAGCAGATCGTCATGAGACTGATAAACGAAATCGGCTTTGATCCCGTCGATGGCGGGTCGCTGGCGGAGTCCTGGCGCCAGGAACCCCTGACCCCGGCCTATTGCTGCGACTACGATGCCGACAAGACCCGCCGTGGCCTCGCGGCGGCGGTCAAGGGAAAGGCTCCGAGAATCCGCGACAACGAATGGTGGGACAATCATCGCCGGCTCTTTGCCGACAATCCGACCTATGGCGAAGTCCACGCCGAACAGATCGCGGTGAACCGCACGCTCAACCCACTTCTAGGCGATATTTAGCCCTGTCGACATCGGGTCTTTGTTTGGCTGGTGCAACAACAGATGGTGTTCCCCCGGCTCACATGGCGGACCTCTTCAGTGAGCCAAAGAAGCCGATGATGCGCGCTATTTGCCTCTGGTCGGGATTGAGAAAGGCGATGTCGAGGCCCTCAGGCAGGGATGAGCCATAACCCCGGCTTGCCGCTGTTCGAGCAATTGGACCCGGGGCGCATGTGTCTGTTCGGGTCGAAAGCATACACTGGCAGCAGGCTAGCCCGCCTCCCTAGAACGCGTCCGCCTGCAAGCTCGGGTGGGCGGCTTCGAAGGCCGGCAGGGAGCTGGCGCGGTCGGCGATGGCGATCGACAGCGGAAAGGCGGCCAGGTCGCACAGGAAGCGCCGGGCATTGGCGACCTGCGGCACCAGGCAGATGTCGGCGATGGTGATCGTGTCACCGAGGCAGTAGCGGCCATGCTTGCCGGCGACCGCAAGCGTTGCCTCGAAGGATCGGAACCCTTCTTCTATCCAGTGGCGATACCATTCGTTGGTGTCGTCGTCCGACAACTGCCAGCGCGACTTCAGGTACTTCAGCACCCTGACATTGTTGAGCGGGTGGATGTCGCAGCCGACGATCTGGCTGAGGCCTCTGACATAGGCACGCTCGATTGGAGACTTCGGCAGCAGCGGCGGCTCGGGATGTGTCTCGTCGAGATATTCGAGAACGGCGAGGCTCTGGGCGAACACCTTGCCGTCCTCGACCAGCGCCGGCACCAGCCCTTGCGGGTTGAGCGCCATGTAGTCGAGCGTGCGGTGGGCCATGTTGGGCAGGCTGACAAAGCGGGGCCCCCAGTCGAGCCCCTTCAAGGCCAGTGCGATGCGCAGCCGATACGAGGTCGACGAGCGGAAGAAGGTGTAGAGCGTGCGCATCGCGGAGCCTTAGTGGGCGGCGGCGTTGAGGATTTCCTCCGGCGTCGAGGAAACGACCTCGACATATTTGGGCACGAATTTGCGGCCCTCGATGAGGCCGACGAAAGCCGGCTTGAGCTCTTCGGCCAGTACCTTGCGGATCTTGGCGTGCTCGACGATGTCGGACCACTCGGCGATGAGGAAAAAGCGCTGCGGGTCCTCGGTGTCGCGGCACAGCACGCCGTCCTTCACCTGGGCCCAGGATTTGTGCATCGGATTGCCGTCGGAATAGTCGAATTCCTCGAACAGGCGGACGAATTCGTCCTCGCGGCCGGCTTCGACGCGGAAGTCGTAGATGTGCAGGAAGTTGCCTTTTGTCGCCAGCGGTTCCTGGGCCATGGAGCTCTCCTCTGAGGTCGGTTTCCAATAATGCTCAGTATACATCGTTTTATTCGGCTCGCAACGCGCAGGCCTTGAATTCTGCGGGTCGGCTGGCGTTCCAGCGCGACCTGGGCGGCTGTCGGGCGGGATGATATGGATCGGAAAAATATGAGGTGGCACCGCCCTTTCTTGTTATCGCCGCAGGAGATAGACAGGTTGCCAAGGCAATCGCGGGAGGTTTTGTTGGCCAAGGCACCGAAAGCGGAGAAGGCAGGCAAGGCCAAGATTATGGCCGAAGGCACGCTCAATCCGGAGCTGCAGCAGCTGATCGAGCGACTGCCTTTATGGAAGCGGCCGGGCTACCTGATCCGCCGGCTGCATCAGGTCCATTACGCGCTGTTCTTCGAGGAGTGCCACGAGTTCGGCATCACGCCGGTGCAGTATGGGCTGCTCACCATCCTCTCCGGCAATCCCGATTCCGACCAGATCTCGCTCGCCCAGGCGCTTGGCATCGACCGCACCAATGTCGCCGATGTGTTGACGCGGCTGGCCCAGCGCGGGCTCGTCGACCGCACCCGCAGCACCGAAGACAAGCGCATGGTGCTGGCGCGGCTGACAGCTGAGGGCGAGAAGCTTGTCGCCGCCATGCATCCGGCGATGAGCCGGGCGCAGGAGCGCCTGATCGAGACACTTGGCGATGACGAGCGCGAAGCGTTCCTGGCGACGCTGCTCAAGCTGCTTGAGGCCAACAACAAATATGGCCGGGCAGCCCTTGCCACCTCCAAGTTCAGCGACTGACGCCTACCTGTTCCAGCAGGCGACGAGGTGGCGTGGCGAACGCTCACTGAGCTTCGGCGCGTCCTTGCGGCACTGGTCGGTCGCCAGCGGGCAGCGCGTCGAGAAGCGGCAGCCGGGCGGCGGATTGACGAGGTCGGGAACCTCGCCGCCATAGACGATGCGCTTGCGCTGGCGCTGGGTACGCGGATCGGGCACCGGCACCGCCGACAACAGCGCCTCGGTGTAAGGATGGATCGGGTGATCGTAGAGATCGTCGCGGTCGGCGATCTCGACCATGCGCCCGGCATAGAGGATCGCCACCCGGTGCGAGATGTGGCGCACCACCGACAGGTCATGGGCGATGAACAGGTAGCCGAGGCCGAGCTCTTTTTGCAGGTCCTGCATCAGGTTGACCACCTGCGCCCGCACCGACACGTCGAGCGCCGACACCGGTTCGTCGGCGACGATGAACTCGGGCTGCAACGCCAGCGCCCGGGCGATGCCGATACGCTGACGCTGCCCCCCGGAAAAGGCGTGCGGGAAACGGTCATGCGCGTCGGCGGGCAGGCCAACGACGCGCAGCAATTCGGTGATGCGGTCGCGCGCCTCGTCGATATGGCGGATCAGCCCATGGACCAGCAAAGGTTCGGCGACGATGTCGATCACCCGCATGCGCGGGTTGAGGCTGGAATAGGGATCCTGGAACACCAGCTGCATGTTGCGGCGAAGCTTGCGCAGCGCCTCGCCATCGGTCCGGGTGATGTCGTTGCCCTTGAAGACGATCTTGCCGGCCGAGGTCTTGATGCGGCGAAGCACGGCGCGGCCAGTGGTTGTCTTGCCAGAACCGGATTCGCCGACAAGCCCGAGCGTCTCGCCCGCCTTGAGGTCGAAGGAAATGTCCTGCAGCGCGTCAAAGGCCTTCGGCCGTCCCCAGAAGCCCTGGGCGCCGGTCTCGTAGGTGACACCTAAGCCCTGGACGCTGAGCAGTGGGGCTTGGCTCGCCGGGGCTGATACGGGATTGAGCATCGCGGGTTCCTAGTGCGAAATCGAAGGCGACATCAAAGGTGTCGCCCATGCCGGCGTCGAAGGCTGCCAGCAGGCGGCCTCGGCATCGGGCCGGATATGGGCGAGCTGCGGCGCCTTCTTGCAGGCCTCGCCCGACAGTGGGCAGCGCTGCTGGAACGAACAGCCGTCTGGCGGGGTCACCAGGTTGGGCGGCGCGCCGTCGATCGAGATCAGGCGGTCCGAAACCTCGTCGAGCCGTGGCGTCGAGCGCAACAGGCCCTGCGTGTACGGATGCGCCGGGCGCTCGAACACGTCCTCGGCGAGGCCGGTTTCGATGATCTGCCCGGCATACATCACCGCCACCCGGTGGCAGAGGCCGGCGACGACGCCGAGGTCGTGTGTGATCAGCACGATCGACAGTCCGAGCGACTGCTGCAGCTCGGCGAGCAGTTCGAGGATCTGCGCCTGGATGGTGACGTCGAGTGCGGTCGTCGGTTCGTCGGCGATCAGCAGCTGCGGTTCGCAGGCGATGGCCATGGCGATCATGACGCGCTGGCGCATGCCGCCGGAAAACTCGTGCGGATGCTGGTCGAGCCGGCGGCCGGGCGCACTGATGCCGACGGCGGCGAGCAGTTCCTCCGAGCGGGTGCGGGCCTGCTTGCGCGTCATGCCGAGATGGCGTTCGAGCACCTCGCCGATCTGGGTGCCGATCCTGAGCACCGGATTGAGTGAAGTCATGGGGTCCTGGAAGACCATCGCCACTTCCTTGCCTCTGATGTCGCGGGCGTAACGCTCGCCGTCAGCGCCCAAAAGCGAGCGGCCCTTCCAGCGGATATCGCCGGAGGCGATGCGGCCGGGCATGTCGATCAGCCCCATCACTGCTTGTGCTGTGACGCTCTTGCCCGAACCGGATTCGCCGACAACGCCCAGCGTTTCGCCGCGGCCGATCGACAGCGTCACGCCGCGCAGGCCCTGGACCAGTCCGCGCCGTGTGTCGAACTCGACCTTGAGACGGTCGATCTCGAGCAGTGGTTCATTGTTGCTCATGGCGCTGATGTTCATGTCCGTCCTCCATGGCTGCGGGCTGCTGAGGTAGGTTGGCGGCGCTTGCTGCGAGCCGCGGCCTTGGCGCGCTGGTAGGCGAAGCGTTTCTCGCGTTCCTGCGGGTCGGTGGTGACGCGCACCCAGGAGGCGAACAGGTTGACCGCGAGCACGGTTGTGGCGATCGACAGGCCGGGGAAGGTGATCAGCCACCAGGCGACGAAGATGTAGTCGCGGCCGTTGGCGACATCGAGGCCCCAGCTCGTTGCCGGCGGCTGCACGCCGAGGCCAAGGAAGGAAAGTGCTGCCTCGGCGAGCACGATGTTGGTGAATTCAAGGATGCCGAGCGTCAGCAACGGCGAGGTCAGGTTGGGCAGGATATGGCGGAAGATGACCCGCGAGGTCTTGCAGCCGATCATCTCTGCCGCTTCGACATAAGGCGTCTGCCTGACCGACAGCACGATGCCGCGCACGACCCGCGCATAGACCATCCAGTTGGTGACGGCGAGCACGATGACCATCGTCGTCATGCTCGGGCCGATCACCGAGATGACCAAAAGGATCAGCAGCAGGCCGGGGAAGGCGACCTGCACGTCGACGATGCGCATGATGATCGAGTCGGTGCGCCCGCCCTTGAAGCCGGACCACAGGCCGAGCACGACGCCGAACGTGCCGGCGAAGAGCACCACCAGCACACCGACGATCAGCGAGGCGCGGGCGCCATAGATGACGCGTGAAAGCACGTCGCGGCCGAGATGGTCGGTGCCGAGCAGGTGTTCCCATGAGCCCTTGGGCAGCCAGGCCGGCGGCTTGAGCCGCGACATGACCGACTGTGCGGCGGGATCATAAGGTGCGATCAGCGGTGCGAAGATCGCCATCAACAGCAGGGCTACGATGATCGCGAAGCCGAGCGTGCCGAGTTTGTCCTGCCACAGCTCGCGGCCGAGTTCGTCGAGCCTTGCCATGAAGGATGGGCGGCGCGAGGCCTTGCGGATGGTCGCCACCGGCGTCGTCACAGGCATGGGGATAGCCATATCAAGCCAACCTTATGCGTGGGTCGATGAGTTTGTAGATGACATCGAGGCCGACATTGATGACCACGATCAGCACGGCCACGGTGAAGACGATCGCCTGCAGCAAGAACAGGTCGCTCTTCTGGATCGCCTGCATTGCCGTCAGCCCGAGGCCAGGCCAGGCAAACACCGTCTCGACCACCACCGTGTAGCCGGCCAGCGCACTGATCAGCTCCCAGCCGGCCAGCGTAACGAACGGCACCAGCGTGTTGCGCATGGCATGCACCATCACGACGCGCTTGAAGTGCAGGCCCTTGGCGCGGGCGGTGCGGACATATTGCTGGTTGAGCTCGTCGATCATCGAAGAGCGCACCAGCATCACCAGCCGCGCCAGCGATGGCAGGGCGAGCGTGATCGCCGGCAGGATGTAGTAGCGTGCCCCGCCCATGCCCGATGTCGGCAGCCAGCCGAGCGTCACGGCGAAGAATACGATCATCAAGAGGCCGAACCAGAACTGTGGTAAGGACAGTCCGAACAGGCCGACAAAGACAGTCGTTCGATCGACCCAGCCGCCTGGTCTCAGGGCCGCAATCGCGCCGAGCGGCAACGACAAAAGGATCGCCAGGCCAAGGCCGGCACCGATCAGCTTCAGCGTGTTGGGCAGGCGTTCGAGCACGACGTCGAGGGCCGGCCGGCGCTGCCATAGGCTTTCGCCGAAATCGAGCCGGGCCATGTCGCCGACAAAATCGACGAACTGCGTGCCGATGGGGCGGTCGAGGCCGATCTGCTGGGCGAAGGCCGCACGCTGCTCGTCGGTAGCCGAAAGCGGCAGCATGACCTTGACCGGATCGCCGACCATGCGTGTGGCGATAAAAACAATCACGGTCACGCCGATGACGACAAGGAGACCTTGTCCGATGCGGCGGAGCAGAAAACCACCCATATTCCTCTCCATTGGCTGGAGCCGGCTACACCTTGTTGAGCCGGCTCCAGAACTGTTGCGGTTCGCTTATGTTTTTGTTCGAACCCGCAATTGTCCTGTTACTCCGTTACCTTCATCTCCTTGACCAGGAGCTTGGAGTCGACGCGCGGCTGCCATTCGAGGCGCTTGGAGAAGCCGTAAATATCCTGCTGGTTGAGCAGCGGCACAAGGTAAGACAGGTCGTACGACTTTTTGGTGATGGCGTCATACATGGCCTGGCGCTTCTCGATGTCGGTCTCGGTCCTGGCGGCGCTGATCTGGTCCGACATTTCCTGGTCGCTGTTGGACGCGGAACTCGCCTTGCTCTGTAGCACGGCTGTCATTTCCCGGTCGACGTCGAGCAGTTCGTTGGAGTTGGAGAGGAAGACCGCATCCGGCCGCTTGTTCTTGTCGAACAGCTGGTTGAGGTATTCGCCGAAGTCCTCGATCTTGATGTCGACGTTGAGGCCTGCGTCCTTCCAGTAGGCGCCGACGGCCTCGATCAGTTCGCGGTCCTTGAGCCAGCGACCGGCCTCGCCGACGAGATTGATGGTCTTGCCCTCGGCGCCCGCTTCCTTGATCAGGGCCTTGGCCTTGTCGAGGTCGAACACGTAGTCGGGCAGCGCCTTGTTGTAGCCAAAGGCCTTGGGGTTGACGACCTGCCCCTTGGCCGGTGTGGCGTAGCCCCCGAACAGGCTCTCGGCCAGCGCCTTGCGGTCGACCGAAATGTTCATCGCCTCGCGGACACGCGGATCCTTCGTCACCTCATTGTCGGTCGATACGATCATGAGGGTCGTTTCGAGGCCGCTGACGGCGGCGAATTTCGGCGCCTGCTGGGCGAACTCCGGCAACAGGTTGGTGATGACGTCGAGTTCGCCCGCCATCAGGCCGGAAAGGCGCGTGCCGGATTCACCGACGAAGCGGTAGGTCACCTTGTCGATCGACGCGGCATCGCCCCAATAGTCCGCATTCTTCTCCAGTACGATGTCCTGGCCGCGGTTCCAACTGGTGAACTTGTAGGGACCGGTGCCGACTGGTGCCTCGGCGAACTTCGCGTCGGCCGCATAGGTCGCGGGGATCATCTTCATCCAGTACATGCGCGACGGCAGGATCGGATCCGGACCGGAGGTGATGATGCGCACTGTCAGGTCGTCGACCTTCTCGGCGCCGGTGATGGTGCCGAAATAGGCGGCCTGCTCCGACTTCAGGGCCGGATCGATGACACGCTTGACGCTGTTGACCACGGCGTCGGCATTGAACGCCTCGCCATTGTGGAACTTGATGTCGGGCCTGAGCTTGAATTCCCAGGTTTTGGCATCGACCTGCGTCGGCGCCGCTGCCGCCAGCCCGGCGACCAGCTCGCCTTCCGGCGTGCGCGCCATCAACGTCTCATAGACATTGTCGTTGATCGCGCGCTCGCCGCCGTCGTCGCGTACCTGCGGATCGAGCGTCGAAGGCTCCGATCCGATCGCGATGGTGATGTCGGCGGCCTGCGCCGACAGTGGGGAAAGTGCCATGATTGCCGCAACGGCGGCGCTACTTGCCAGTTTCGTCAGTAAGTTCATTGGTCCACCCATTCGCCAAAGACAACAAAATCGACCTGATGCGCGCAGTCTTGTGCTGCGTTGATAATGCGGGCCGCCACATCCCTCGGCCAGAAGAGTGGATTGTATGCAATCGACTGTCAAGCGATTGTTGATCAACTTTGCTGGCGATACCGTGTCGGATTTGAGCGGATCGCCAAAATGCCAAGTAAATTATTGAAAATGCACAAAATTTAGAACGTGATTGCTGAAATTTCGTTCATGAATGGCGCCCTGCTGTTTAGTTCAGTCATAATTCTTGGCAATTTCTTGCATATAGTATACCAAAAATGACAACCAAATGGCTGGCGCGATCGACATCCTGACTGACTGGGCGACACCGAATCCGGGAAATACAACACCGCTCCAGATACCGGCATGACAGTGTTCAGCCGCAAGAGTGCAAAATCCGGCAGCGTGTTGGTGCAGGTTGCGGCCTTATCCTGTTTGGCTGATCTCGGTCGCGACACGCAATTGCAGCTTTATACTCATTGCGGGCAAGGAAGTGCTTTCTTGCGCTGTTATCGCGTTTCTCGGCAACGCTGCCGCCGACTGACATGCCGACAGACAGTGATTGCCCCCGGGCATGGCAACCGGACCTGGCTGCAGCGGTGCACTTTTCGAGCTCGGCGTGGTCGCCGACGCCCGCGGCTATCGGCTGAAGTAGCGCGGCGGCAGCCTGAGCGGATCGGGGTCGAGCCGCTCGAACATGGCGGCGATGTCGAAAAGCCGGTCTTCGGCGCCGCCCGCACCGACGATCTGCAGTCCCGACGGCAAGCCGTTGCCGGCCTTGCCGAAGGGAAAGGCAAGTGCCGGATGCCCGGTCAGGTTGGCCAGGATGTTGGGGATCGGCTCTTCGAGGAAATAGAACTTGTCGACGGTCTTGAGCGGTCCCGCCGATGCCAGCGCGCCAGGCATCAGGATCGCGTCGACAGTAGCGAGGCTGGCGTCGACCTGTCGCCGCAGCATGTCGCGCAGCGTCCGTGCCGCAGCGATGTCGGCGGCACCGAGGCCCTCGCCGACCAGCGCGCGGCCGCGGAACATTTCGCCGAAAGCGGAAAAATTGCCGCGCACCTCGTCGGCATACTGTGCCGCGATCTCGGCCATCATCACCACCGCGCCGGGGGCGTGGAAGGTTTCGAGCGGCGGCAGGTCGAGCTCGACGACGGTCCCGCCATTGTCAGTGAACAAAGTGAGCGCGCCTTGCAGTGCCGCTGCCATTTCCGGCCGCAGCTTTTCGCCCAGGCCCCAGCCACAACGGGAGATGCCAAGGCGCATGCTGGCAAAGGACGGCACCTCGGCAGCGGGCGGCCGCTTCGCTACCATGCCCGACATCGCGGCATAGAGCTCGCGGCAATCCTCGACCCGCGCGGCGATCGGGCCGCAATGGTCCATCGAATGCGCCAGCGTGTCGACGCCTTCCACCGAAACGACGCCAAATCCCGGCTTGAAGCCGACCATGCCGCACATGGTGGCCGGCAGGCGGATCGAACCGGCGGTGTCGGTCGCCACCGAACCCAGGCACAGGCCGCCGGCGACTGACACACCCGAACCGCTCGACGAGCCTCCGGGAAACATCTCCGGATTCCATGGGTTGCGTGCCGGCGGAAACGGCAGATCGAAGGATGGCCCGCCGAAGGCCAGCTCATGGCAATTGGCCTTGCCGAGGATGATCGCGCCGGCCTCGGCGAGCCGGCGCACCACCGGCGCATCCTTTTCCGGCTTCCGGCCGAGCCGCGAATACGAGGCGCCGGTGTTGGGCATGCCGGCGACCGCGACGATGTCCTTGACCGAGATCGGCACGCCGCTGAGCGGCCCCGTCGCCTCGCCGGCAGCGAGGCGTTGGTCCAGCCGTCGCGCCTGCGCAAGCGCTGCCTCTTCGGAAACATGGACGTAGCCGGAAAGCTCGCCGTCGAAACGCGCGATCCGGTCGAGGAAATGGCTGGTCACGTCAACGGCCGAGATCTCGCGCCGAGATACGGCGGCGGCGAGGTCGGTGATGGGCAGGCTCTCCAGTCCGCTCATCGGCTGTTCTCGTTTTCATGCGCGCGAGCCAGTTCGGCAACGCGCCGTGCCAGTCGTTCGAGCACGGCGATGCCACGGGCAAAATCTGCGACCTCGCTGGTGCTCGCCTCGGCTGGCAGCGTGATCGCTTGGGGTTTCGGGGCGGGTGGGGTCACGTCGCGCGCCTTTCTTGATCGGCAGAGAAATTGGAATTGATCAGTATACGTCTGTTATGCATTGTTGGAACCTGTCGGAGTTGGGACCGATCGGGCATCAGGTGGGCAGTGTGAAGCAGAATGAAAAGCCGTTCGACGTTGTGGTTGTCGGCGGCGGCATCGTCGGGCTGTCGGTGGCGCTCGAAGCGCAGTCGCGTGGCCTTTCCGTTGCCATTGTCGATCCCGGCATTGCCGAGGCCCGCGCGTCCTACGGCAATGCCGGCGTGCTGAGCCGCGGTTCGATCTTTCCGATGGCCGCACCTGGCATCCGTTCGCGCCTGCCGCGTTACGCGCTTGGCCGTGACATTGCCGTGCGCGCCCGCCTGCGTTCGTTGCCTTCCATGCTGCCCTGGCTGATGCGCTTCCTGCTCGCTGCCGAGGAGGGCGCCTGGCGCCGCGCGGCGGCGGCACTCAACCCGATGGTCGCCGAGGCTTTCGACCGTCATGTCGCCATGGCCGATCTTGTCGGCGGCCGGCACCTGATCAAGCGCAACGGTTGGCTCAGGCTCTACCGCAGCCAGCAGGCCTTCGCCGGCAGTGCCCTGGAACGCGAGGTGTTGGCAGAAAACGGCGTTCGCATCGATTGCCTCGGCGAAGACGAGATCCGTCAGCTCGAGCCACATCTCGCCCACCGCTTCACCAATGGCATCTTCTTTCCCGACACCGGTTCGGTCGAAAGCCCCGGCGAACTGGTCGAACTCTATCGTATCGCTGCCGAAGGTCGAGGCGCGGTCTTCATCGCCGGCAAGGCCGACGCCATCCTTGATGCCGGCGACGCCATGGCGTTCATGGTCGCTGGCCGCAGGATCGAAGGTCGCCATGTCGTGCTCGCCGCCGGTGCCCATTCGGCAAAGCTGGCCAAGCCGCTCGACTATCGCTTTCCGCTTGCTGCCGAGCGTGGCTACCACCGCCATTTCGCGCTTGCCGACGGCGTCGAACTGCGCCGCCCGGTCTACGATGCCGCCGGCGGCTATGTGCTGTCGCCGATGAACGGCAAGGTGCGCCTGCTCTCCGGTGTCGAACTGGCACGGCCGGACGACCCGGCCAACACCGCACAGATCGAGGCCATCGAGCCCGACGCGCGCCAGACGCTGCGCTTCACCACGCAGGTCGAGGAAAAACCCTGGCTGGGAAGCCGGCCGTCGACGCCCGATGGCCTGCCGGTGATCGGCCGAGCCGCTCGCCACCCGCGCCTGATCTTCGCCTTCGGCCATGGCCATATCGGCTTCGCCAACGGCCCGGTGACAGGTGCTGTTGTCGCCAGCCTGATCCAGGGCGAGCGGCCGCCGGTACCGATTGCCGCCTTCGCCCCGGCGCGGTTTGGCGGCTAGAGCATGATCCCAAGAAGTGGGAACAGGCTCCAGGCGACGGAGGGCCGTCACGGCAGCGTCAGGCCGCCGTCGACATGCAGTGACTGGCCGGTGATCTGCCTGCTGTCGCGCGACAGCAGGAACAGGATCGCTGCCGCCACGTCGGCCGGTTCGGTCAACCGCCCGGTCGGGGTAACGGCGACGGCCTTTTCCAGCGCCGAGGTCGTCGCCGCGAAATGGCCGGTCGGGTCCTTGCGGGTGAAGCCCGGCACGACGCAATTGACGGTCACGCCCTTCGACGCGAGTTGAACCGCCATCGACTTCGCCAGCGCCTCGAGCGCGCCCTTGGCCGCCGACGTCGCCGGGAAATGGATGTCGGCGGTGCCGAAAATGTGGGCGACGAAGGAACTGACAACGACGACGCGTCCGCAGTCCGATTTGACGAGGTCGGCAAGTGCTGCATCGACAAGGCGCAGCAGCGCCGTCGGCATCGTCTCGAACGCCTGGGCAAGATCTTCCGGCTTGACCTCGCCGAGCGTCGAGCGTGTCGCCTGGGCGGCGTTGCTGACGATCTGGTCGACCCGGCCGAAGCGGGCACGGGCGGCTGCGACCATTGCGGCGGGCACCGCAGGATCGGCGAGGTCGCCAAGCACGATCTCGGTCGCCGCTCCCGATGCCTGGCAGGTCTCGGCGACGGCCTTCAATCCGTCGGCGTTCTTGCGGGTGTGCAGCACGAGCCCCGTTCCAGGTGCGGCCAGCCGACGCGCCGTTTCGGCGCCGATGCCGCTGCCGGCACCTGTGATGAGCACGATGCGATCGAATGAGTTGGTCAAGTTTTTGTCCCCGAGTGATTGAGATCGATGTTTGCAGGCGACAGGCTCAGACGCCTAGGGCCACGCCGTCCTTGCGCTTGTCCGAACCGCCGAGCAGGCTGCCGTCGTCATCACGCAGCACGAATTGCGCACCGCCGAAATCGCTGCGGCCAGCCAGCTCGCCTGCTCCTTCCGGATCGCGGTAGCCGGCATCGCGCAACCTCTTGACGATCGCCTCAGGCGTGCCCGGCTCGATCGCCAGCGCCTTGTCGCCCTCCAGCCGCCAGCGCGGCGCGTCGATCGCCGCCTGCAGTTTTTCGCCCCAGGCGGCGAGACGCACCAGCATCTGGACATGGCCTTGGGGCTGCATCGCGCCGCCGACGACACCGAAGCCGGCATGGAAGCGGCCATCCTTCTGCGCGGCACCTGGCACCACCGTGTGGTAGGGCCGCTTGGCCGGCGCCGGTCCGTTGACGTGACCGGGCTCGGAAAAGCCGCTGCCGCGGTTCTGTAGCACGAAGCCGCAATCAGGCACGGCGATGCCGGAGCCGAAACGCTTGAAGATGCTGCTCATCAGCGTCACTGCCAGCCCATCGCGGTCGACAACCACGGTGCAGACGGTATTGCCGGCTGGATCGGCGACGGTCCTCCTGGCTTGCGCCATGGCGCGCCCGACGGCCTCGACCATCGCCAGCGTGGTCGCCGGATCGTCGCGGTCGAGTGGGGAGGCGTCGAGTTCCTCCAGCGCATCGAGTACCGCGACACCATGCGTGTTGGGTGGGCATTCAAGCACGGTCAGGCCGCGGAACTTGCGTTCGAGCGGCAATACGAAATCGCCACGATGGCTGGCGAAGTCCTGCGCCGACAGCACACCGCCTCTGGCCTGGTTCGCGGCTGCCGCCTGCCGCGCCGGGGCGCCGAGGTAAAAGACTTCGGGGCCGTCGGCGGCGATTGCCCGCAGTACCGTCGCCAACTCGGGATTGGCAAAGCGTTCGCCTGCCAAAGGCGTGTTGCCAGCGCGGTAGAGCCTTGCGCAGGCCGGATCGAGCTTGATCACCGGCTCGAACACCGTCCATTCGCGCGCGGTTATCGGCAGGACGGCAAAGCCGTCCGTGGCGAGCGCGATGGCCGGAGCCAGCAATTGCTGAAAGGGCAGGCGGCCATGGCGGGCGTGCAGGTCGAACCAGCCGCGCACCGCGCCGGGCACGGTGACCGACAAAGCGTGCCGCTCCGGGATGCGCTGGTTCGGCAGCCTCTCGATCATCTCGGCCGACAGTGCCGCCGGCGAGCGCCCGGTGCCGTTGTAGCTGATGGCGTGGCCATCTGCGTCAACCAGCATCGCCAGCAGGTCGCCGCCTATGCCGGTCGCCATCGGCTCGACCACGCCGAGGATGGCGTCGGCCGCGATCGCCACATCGACGGCGGAACCGCCCGCCGCCAGCATGTCGCGCGCCGCGCGCGCCGCCAGCGGGTGGCCGGTCGCCACCATCGCCGTCGTGCTGCGGACGCCCATGCCGGCATCTGTTTCGGAGCTGTTCATTCCTGTCTCCTGAGCCCGGACTTTTGCGCCTGATCATCACCAGCGCAACATACTGTATGCGCAGTGCGACAGGCGGCGGCTGACCCGACAGTAGAATGCGGCTTGCGTCGATGTCAATTTGGTATACAGTATTCTAAATCGAGTTTGAGAATCGACAGGGGATACCGAATGACTGTTGCAATGAACCCGGATGAATTTCGCACCGCGCTGGAAGATGCCATCAAGGGCAAGAGCGCCAACAAGTCGCCCTTCAGCCTGGCCTGGGCGAGCGGCAAGCTCAGCCGCGACCACCTCTCGCGCTGGGCCGAGAACCACTATCATTATGTCGGGCCGTTCGCCGATTACCTCGGCTACATCTACGCCCGCATGCCCGAGCAGTATGTCGAGGCCAAGGATTTCCTGCTCGCCAACATGTATGAGGAAGAGATCGGCGGCGACCGCCACACCGACCTGCTGATCCGCTTCGGCGAAGCCTGCGGCACCAGCCGCGAGCGCATGACCGATCAGGAGAACATGTCGCCGACGACGCGCGGCCTGCAGAGCTGGTGCTATGCGGTCGCCATGCGCGAGGATCCCATCGTCGCCGTCGCCGGTCTCGTTGTCGGTCTCGAATCCCAGGTCCCGTCGATCTACCGCAAGCAGACGCCGACCCTGCGCGACAGCTACGGCTTCACCGACGAAGAGGTCGAGTTCTTCGACCTGCACATCGTCTCCGACGAGATCCATGGCGAGCGCGGCTACCAGATCGTTTTGGAGCACGCGCGCACCGTCGAGATGCAGCAGCGCTGCCTCAAGATCTGCGAGGTCGGCGCCCAGATGCGCCTGCTCTACACCACGGCCCTCTACAACGACTACGTCGCCGGCGACGTGAAGCTCGGGCGGGTGGCGCCGATGGAGCCGGAACTCGCCGGCATCGGCGGCGTCTGAGTCACGCACATGCCGACAGTCGTGATCCACAGCAAGGGCGAAGCCTATAGCGGCGAGGTCAAGGAGGACACCAACCTCGTCGTCCGCGCCGGCATCAAGCAGTTTCCCTATCCGCATCTCGCCTACAAATGCGGCATGGGAAAATGCGGCACCTGCGCCAGCCGCATCCTGGCCGGCGCCGAGCATCTGCCGCCGCCCAACTGGAAGGAAAAGAAGCAGCTCGGCGACAAGATCGACGAGGGTTTCCGCCTCGTCTGCCAGCTGTGGATCAAGAACGACATCGAGCTTCGCCAGGAAAAGGTGACGGAGCAGGCCTAGCGCCCAGCTTCCCGTCGCGCCGGACCGGCGCGGCAAATCGGAACATGGCAGTCGGCAGCGCTCGGGCGCGGCCTGACGCGTGAACAGCAATCAGCATGAGGTGGACAAATGTATGTGGTTCTGACGACCAAGCCGGGTGAGTTCCGGACCGAGATGAGCCCCGGCGTGCAGCCGGTCGAGACCTACGACTACATCTTCTACGGCCGCAAGCGCGCGTCCTTCACCATCGCGAAACTCACCGACCAGGCGCAGACCCGCATCCGCATCGTCGAGGACGAGCCGCCGCAGATCGAAAACAACGTGCCGTGCAAGCTGTTCGAGAAGTTCGACTCCGTCGAGGAGGCCCGCCACGAGCTCAAGACCCTGACCACCTATGGCAGCATGGACATCCAGCTCAAGCGCGTCTGACGGCCTTGTCTGGCCGCCGTTCCTTCCACCATCTCCCACGCCCCGAATGCGCCGATGATCACCATCACCTTCATCACCAATGACGGCAAGCAGGCGACCGCGCCCGACAACAGCAATCTGCTGCGCGTGTCGCTGCGCGAAAAAGGCGGCATCCCGTTCAAATGCGGTGGCGGGCTGTGCGGCACCTGCAAGTGCCGGATCGAGACCGGCATCGAGAATACCGATGCGGTCAAGCCCAAGGAACGCAACCACCTGACGCCGGATGATCTTGCCGCCGGCTTCCGCATGGCCTGCCAGACCTTCGTGCTTGGCGACATCAGCGTCTCCTGGGTTCCCAAGGCACGCTGAGGCGGCTGCCTCCAACAAGCAGAACGGACCGATGACAGAGCGACATCTCAACTACATCGCCGGCGAATGGCAGCCGGCGCGCAGCGGGGCCACCTTCGAGGACCACAATCCCGCCGACGAGCACGACCTGATCGGGCTGTTCCCCGACTCCGACGCCGCCGATGTCGCCGCGGCGGTAGCGTCGGTTGCATCCGCATGGCCGGCCTGGGCGGCACAGTCGCCGGAGGTGCGCGCCGACGTGCTGTTTCGGGCCGCCGACCTGATGTCGCAGCGCGCCGACACGATTGCCGCCGAGTTGACCCGCGAGGAAGGCAAGACGCTCAACGAAGCGCGCAACGAAGCCAGGCGCATCGCCGCCAACTTCCGCCTCTATGCCGGCGAGGCGCTGCGCCTCAACGGCGAGACCTATCCGAGCGAGGCTGGCCAGCTCGTGCTTTCCGTGCGCCAGCCGGTCGGCGTCGTCGCCGTCATCACGCCGTGGAATTTCCCGCTGTCGATGGCCGCGCGAAAGCTCGGCCCTGCACTTGCTGCCGGCAACGGCGTCGTCTTCAAGCCGTCCGAAATCACCCCGCTGATGGGCCAGCGCCTGGTCGAAGTGCTGCTCGATGCCGGCCTGCCGCCGAAGCTCGTCGCCCTCGTCCAGGGCAAGGGTGCCAAGGTCGGCCAGGCGATCACCGCTCAGGCCGGCGTCGACGCGCTGACCTTCACCGGCTCTTATGCCGTCGGCAAGCAGATCGCCGCGTCGCTTTCCACCGACACCCGCGTCCAGCTCGAAATGGGCGGCAAGAACGCCACCGTCGTGCTCGCCGATGCCAGCATCGACAAGGCGGTAACCACCATAGAGCGCGGCGCCTTCGGCCTCACCGGCCAGGCCTGCACCGGCACCAGCCGCGTGCTCGTCGCCCGTTCGCTCTATGCCGAACTGGTGGCACGGCTGGAGAAATCCGCCGCTGCCATCAAGGTCGGCCCCGGCACGGCTGAGGGCGTGCAGATGGGCCCGCTCGCCACCCGCGCGCAATATGACAAGGTGCGCGCCTATATCGGCATCGCCCGCGACGAAGGCGGCAAGGTGGTCGGTGGCGATGCGCTATCCGAGACCGATGCCGCGCTGGCGCATGGCTACTTCATCCGCCCGGCGGTTGTTTCCGACCTGCCCGAAACCAGCCGCCTGTGGCGCGAGGAGATCTTCGGCCCGGTCGTCGCCATCCGCCCGATCGACAGCCTCGACGAGGCGATCCGGCTCGCCGACGACACCGAATACGGCCTTGCCGTCTCGATCGTCACCGGCGACTTGGCCGCGGTGTTGCGCTTCGCCCGCGAGACCCAGCACGGCATCGTCAAGGTCAACAGCCCGACCACAGGTGTCTCACTCAACGCGCCGTTTGGCGGCCTCAAGCATTCGAGCAACCAGGCGGCGAAGGAGCAGGGCGGCGCCAACGTCATGGACTTCTACAGCCGCATCAAGAGCATTTATCTTGGGGCCTGACATGCTCCAGAGCCTGATGACGTCGATGCCTGGCACTTTCGTGCCGAGTCATCTGTTCGGCATGGGCGCGATGGTGTTTGTCGCGGCATTGCTCCAGGGCATAGGCGGGCTCGGTTTTGCCATGGTTTCGGCGCCGCTGGCGGTGCTGTTCTTTCCCGAGATGGCGCCCGGGCCGCTGCTGGTGCTTGGCGCGGGGCTCGCCCTTCTCGGCCTGCTGCGCGATTTCGACGCCGTCGACTGGGCCTCGGTGACCACGCTGATGGCCGGCCGCGCCGGTGGCACGCTTCTGGCCGGGGCGACGCTGGCCGCGCTGCCGACCAACGCCTTTGCCATCGTCTTTGCTTTGTTGATCCTCGTCGGTGTCGGCCTGAGTTTCGCCGGCTGGAAGGTCGAGGCGTCGCATCCCAACATGGCGCTGGCCGGCCTCGCCTCCGGGCTGATGGGTACCATCACGTCTTCGGGCGCGCCGCCCTTCGCCATCGTCATGCAATATGTGCCGCCACGCCAGATGCGTGCGACGATCAGCTGCGTCTTCTTCGCCGGCGCCATCCTGTCGTTGCTGATGCTCGCTTATGTCGACCGTTTCACCCTGCCGCAGCTGTGGCTCGGTATCCTGCTCTTTCCGCTGATGTTGGGTGGGTTCTTCGTCTCCGGCCGTTTTGTCAGGTACTTCTCGCCGCATGGCGTGCGTGTCCTGCTGCTCACCATGTCCGGTCTCGGTGCGCTTGGCATCCTCGCCAGGACGCTGGTTTCATGATCCACATCACCGATGCCATGGTCGAAGCCGCCGTCAGCGCCGCCGACGCTCGCGCCGTGCTGGCTGATGCCTTTCTGTCTTTCGGCAGGCAAGAGGCGGCGATGCAGGCGCGCATCCGCAGCGAGGCCGGCGGCGTCAAGCTGTCGACGCTGGGCGCCGTCATCCCCGGCCAGGAGGTGGTTGGCGCCAAGGTCTACACCACCATCAAGGGCCAGTTCTCCTTCGTCATCCTGCTGTTTTCTTCGGTCGATGGCCGCGCGCTTGCCACCTTCGACGCCGGCGCCATCACCCGGCTCAGGACCGCCGGCTGCTCGGTCATCGCGGCCCAGCATCTTGCCCGCCCGGAGTCCTCGACGCTTGCCGTGTTCGGCTCTGGCCTGCTCGGTCGGGCGCATGCCGTGCAACTGGCCGGAGCCTTCCCGCTCAGGCGCGTCCTGCTGGTCAGCCGCTCTGGCGATCCCGCCCTGGCCGCCGATCTGGAGGCCGCCTGCGGCGTGCCGACCCGCATAGCCTCGGTGGTCGAAGCCGCCACCGAAGCCGACATCGTTGTCACCGCCTCGCGCTCGCCGACGGCGCTGTTTTCGGGCGACCTGCTCAAGCCTGGCAGCTTCGTCGCTGCCGTCGGTTCGAGCCTGTCCAACACGCGCGAGCTCGATGACCGCGCCATGGCGCGTGCCGCGCTGGTCGCCGTCGAGTGGCGCGACCAGAGCCTGTGCGAAGCCGGCGACCTCGTGCTCGCCGACCCCGAAGCCCTGCCGCCGGAAAAGATCGTCGAACTCGGCGAAATCCTCGCCGGCAAGGTGCGCGGCCGCACCGGCGATGACGAGATCACCATCTACAAGTCTGTCGGCGTCGGCTTGCAGGATATTGCACTGGCCGGGTTGGCCTACAGGCTGATCGTCGGCGGCTAGGGAAGGTTCCTGCTGTTTGAGTTAGCGTCGTCTGACCGCACGCACGCGATACAAGCATGCAGCGGCAGACATCAGCCAAAGCACTGCAACGATATAGGCGGTGGCGGTTGACCCGACACACTCACTTTCGTCGATCTCGCAGGAGTTGGTCACGCCGGTGACCAACAAATAGCCACACACCAGAAGCGTACTCAGTGTCAGCGCCGCGCAGATGACACGGTGCTTCCCACCTGATGTGAGCAGGATTGTTGCCAGCGTTGCTGCCAGTGGTGCGACGATCATCAATCCCATCGCACTGACATCTGTCATAGCCACAATCCCGCTCTCATTGCTTAGGTTATCCTATGCCTGGCCTGCCGCCTATCCCATCTTCGCCGCCTGGCGCGCCTGCTGCAGGCTGAGCACGCCTTCCCTCGAGATGGTGTAGTTGCCGCCGTTGCGGGAAACCACCAGCCGCTTTGCCTTCAGCACCTTGAACTCGGCGAGGCCGGCGCCCTCGAGCGACCAGCCCTCCCGGGTGACGAACGATGCTTCCAGCGGTCGGTTCCTGGAGTTTTTTCAAGGATGATCGTGCCGCCAAACGACAGCACTTCGAGCGCTTTGCGCTCCTTCTTCGAAATATTCATGATGTTGTGAGTCCGCAGTCCCAGCACCAAGGCACCGGGCGTCATCCACCGTGGCGAGCCGAAGGCTCACCGGTTTGGCTGAACACGGCCCCGGTCCACGTGATGCGTGAAGCGGGGCTTTAGCGGGACTCAAAAGAACAGGTCATGATGAGGCGGAGCTATAGTTCCGATTGCGGCACTCTCAAGGCATGAGTGAGCGGATCGATCACGCGTGATGGGCTCACTTTCTACTGGTTCTTGAAACAGCGCAGTTCGACTTCGTTGCGATAGTCCTCGACCGCGCGCTGCTGCATTGGCGCTGTCGAAAATCGTGGATGTTCGTAAGCCGCCAGAATTTCGTCCCGCGTACCGGCCCCGGGCGCGTTCTCCAGGTGCAACTGGCTGCTCAGGGGAATACCAGCCTGTCGCGAAGACATGATGGTTGCCGCCCAGGACCCCCTCAAGTGGCAAAGCTGGTCCGGCGTTGGGTTGTTGGATGACGCTTGCGCGGGAAGAGGCGCCAACAGCAAGATGGTAAGAACTGTCCTGCGCATTGCTGGGCAAATCTCCTGTAACGGCGAGCGCATGTTGTCTGGCGTGCGCTCAGCGCCCCTGCAGCACGCGGATCAACTTGCTGTTGTCGGCAGTGGTGGAATCGAGGTTGCGATAATCCTGGTAGGTGATGCGGTTGCTGGCCATGCCGTTGATCATGCGCTTGCAGAAGGTTTGCGCGTAGTTGTTCGGGCTGATGTTGAACACCGCGGCCATCTCGGCCTTGTCCTTGGCGGATCGTGCGTTCTCGTCCTTGATGCAACTCGCCATGATCTCGCGCTTGAGCGACGGGCTGCCGCTGAGTGCGGTCTGGGCGGTCTTGTATTCGCCTTGCGACATGGTCGTGCAGCCTGCAACAATTGCGAGAAGCCCAAGCAAGGTTACCCTACGGATCATGTCGTGCGCCCGGATGTGAAATTTGATTGAAACAAAAGAAAAGAACAATCGCGTACTGCAACGGCTCAGGTGCGTTCGTCAACTGTCGGTTGAAAATAAAGCAGCGTAACTGGCCACATAAGGTGACAATATCATGCGAATTTCGTAGTTAAGCGGGTTCTGTATTAGTGGTGTCTTTGATTTTTGAGCTCGATTGCGCCGTGGCGCACCCGGCTGCGTTAGCGCGATGTGATCACCAGCCCAGCGGGGTTCCGCAGACGATTAGATAGCATTCGGCATAGCGCTTGTACTCCGGCGTGCCGTATGCCGGCTTCGTATAGCTGTGGCGATAACTGTCGAGCAAGCTGGCACACATGACCTTCTCGAATGGCGGCCAGGAACTGACGGCCAAGGCTTGTGGCGACGCCAGGGCAATGGCGGCAAGGATGAAGCATCCCAGGCTGGCTGCTGCGAAAAGAGAAGCGTTGCGCATGGCGATAATCATGTACAGAGCTCGAATATCGCCTGCAACGGGTGATGACGATCATGATGAACGCAGTATTTTGTCAGCGTGGTGTCGGAAATACTGGAATGCGATCAAGCCGGCGAAGCATTTCAGCGCGAGGTGAGTGTCAGCGGACCTCTCCGCCATCGCGTGAGCCGTGCCGACGAGGTGCTGCGCTTACTCCTTGGCCGCTTCCGCCGCCTTGGTGTTGATCAGGCCGAAGCCAAAGTCGGTGTCGCGGCCCTTGTCGCCGAGGTCGGTGGCGGTTGCCGCCAGCGCCTTTTCGATCGAGTCGGCACTGCGCTCCGGTTCGTTGTGCAGCAGGTTGGCGATCGCGCCGCTGACCACGGCTGCGGCAAACGACGTGCCGGTGACGAGGTCGGTGCCGCCGCCGACGGGCGCCATGAGGTCGACGCCGGGCGCCGAGATGTAGACATAGGGGCCGCGATTGGCCTGCTTCATGATCGCGTCCTTGGCGTCGGTGGCGGTCACCGCGATCACGCCCTTGTAGGCGGCGGGATAGCCATAGGGCGCACCGGGGCCGTTATTGCCGGCGGCGGCAACGAGGATCATGCCGCGCGCGCGGGCGCCTCGGCTGGCCTGCTCCAGCAGCGCATTCTTGGGGCCGACAAAACTCATGTTGACGATCTGGACGTCCTGCTCGGCGGCCCAGTCGAGCGCGTTGAGGATGATCTCCATCGTCGACTTGCCGCCCTCGAAGGCGCGGGCGTGGAAAATCTTCGAACCCGGCGCCATGCCCTTGAACGCGCCGGTGCCTGATATCAGCCCGGCGACCGAGGTGGCGTGGTCGCGGGCGGTGACGGCAACGCCCGGCATGGCGTCGAAGCTCTGGACGATGACGCCCTTGAGCGCCGGATGGGTCTCGTCGATGGCCGTGTCGATGACCGCGACATTGACGTTTTCGCCGTTGGCCGCCGCCTCGTCGAGCGAGATGCGCTGGAAGGCGAAGCTGGGCACTGCTGCTGCCTGCTGCAGCTCGTAGATATGGTTGGGCTCGCGCTCGCTGGTGCGGCCATCTCCCGCCAGTTGCGCCAGCACCACGCCAACCGGCCGGCCGTCGGGAATGCCGAAGCGCACGAGGCTGGTGCCGAGCAGGACCGACTGGCGCTGCGAGCGAATTTCCAGGCCATAGGCGGCGGCCAATTCCTGGGCGTCGGCAGCATCGCCTGCAACAGTCACCAGCACTTCGTCAGGCACGAAGGCGCCCGAGATGGCGCGCGGCGGTGCGGTGACGGCGCTGCCTGGTGGCGCGATGTCGGGTGCAGGTGGTTGCGGTGGGGTCGCCCCGGCCTGCGCGCCGCCGCCGGAAGGAGCGGCATTGCCGCCGGCGGGATCGCGTAGCGGGTTAGGCGTCGGCAGCGGCGTCGCCGGCTGGCCGCCCGAAGCGATGCCGGGAAAATCGCCGGGATTGGGAAACAGGTCGACGAGCAGTTCGGGCAGGCTGACGGGCGCGGGCAGGGCGCCGCTGCCGGATGCTGTTCCGGCTGGCGCGGTGCTATCAGGCGTTTGGCCGCCCGGCTGCAGGCAATTGGCATTGCCGGCTGCCGTGGTCTGGTTGAGGCAGTCGAGCTGCTGCGGCGTCAGGCTGGGATCGTTGGTCTGGGCGAAAACAGGCGTGGCGGCGAACAATGCCGCCGCCAGCACAAGCCGTGCAAATCGCCTCGACGCCATCATCCCTGCGGTTTCCTTCCTGCCGTCACCGTGTCGGCAAAGGGCGCCGCCGCGATGGCGCCGACGATGCGATCGTAGTCGGCGACGGTTTCGGCCGGGATTGCGATGCGGAAGACGCCGCTTGCCGTCGGGCCGTCGATGATCGAAGCGCCATTGTCGCCGAGCAGGTTGGCGATGTCGGCCATCCTGGCATCCGGCTTGAAGGTCACTAGGGCGAAGGGCAGCTTGGTCTGGTCTTCGCCGGTTCCAGCGACCTGGACGTCGTTGCTGCGGCCGCCGGGTTCGAGCACCGACTGGACCATGACCAGCGCCAGCAATGCCGCCGCCGCTCCCCAGGCGACGCCCACCGGCAGGCCCATGAACCGTTCCCAGATACGCGACAGCAGCGATTGCGCCTGCGGCTCGCGCACCGGCCCGGCTTCGGCATCGAGCAGCTTGGAGAAGCGGCTCAGCGCATCGGCGGGCGGCCGGATCGTCTCGTTGGAGGCCATCGTGCCTGAGAACTCGGCCTCGGCGGCTTCAAGGGCAGCGGGTGCCGCCGGATCGCTGGCGAGCCAGTCCTCGACGGTCGCCAGTTCGGACCCTTCGAGCGTGCCGTTCAGGTAGAAGGGCAGCAGCGTTTCGATCTCGTCGCGGCGCGACATTTTTTCGGCAGCGCTCATGGCCAGCCCCTGTCATATCCGGCGGCCTTCAAGGCTTCGCCGAGTTTCTTGCGGGCATAAAACATCCGCGTCTTCACGGTGGCGACCGGAATGTCGAGCACCTCGCCGATCTCGGTGACCGACTTGCCATGGTAGTAGGCGAGATCGATGACCGTGCGATGTTCCTCGGCAAGCGCGTCGACGAAGCGGCGCAGGGCAGCACCCTTGTCGGTCTTCATCGTCGCCACTTCGGGCGTGTCGTTGTCGTCGGGCACCGCCGCCGCATCGTCGTCGTCGAGCCACTCTTCCTTGCGCTTGCGCAGCGACGACAGCGCCTTGAAGCGGGCTATGCCGAGCAGCCAGGTCGAGACTTCCGAGCGGCCTTCGAATTTCGGCGCCTGGCGCCACAATTCGAGAAACACTTCATTGGCTACGTCATCCGCCATCGCTTCCGACCCCGTCTGGCGCGCCACGAAACGGTAGACCCGTGCGTGGTGCCGCGTGAACAGGAGCCGCAAAGCGGCGCGGTCGCCGTTCGCGACGCGGCTCACGAGATCACGATCGGACATGGGGTCTGATGCGATGTTCATGGCCGGTGCTACCGCCGGGCTCCTGTCTGCTTGGTCGTTGTTGGCCGCAAAAAGGTTCACCGGAATGTTTCGGATGAAAGAAAGCTAGCCGAACTTCCGCGGCATGGCCAGTCCGCTGCGCCGCCGCACTGTCGGCATCCTTTACCGGCCCTTGCACTCAAGCCAGTTTGGTATACAGTATTCCAAAATGATCTGCAGACGATTTCTCAAGGGAGCAGTGAATGACCGTTGCAATGAATCCGGACGAGTTCCGCACGGCGCTGGAAAACGCCATCAAGGGCAAGAGCGCCAACAAGTCGCCGTTCAGCGTCGGCTGGGCGAGCGGCAAGCTCAGCCGCGAGCACCTCGCCCGCTGGGCCGAGAACCATTACCACTATGTCGGGCCGTTCGCCGATTACCTCGGCTACATCTATGCCCGCATGCCGGAGGGCTACACCGAGGCCAAGGATTTCTTGCTCGCCAACATGTACGAGGAAGAGATCGGCGGCGACCGCCACACCGACCTGCTCGTCCGCTTCGGCGAAGCCTGCGGCACGACGGGCGACAGGATGCGCGACCCCGACAACATGTCGCCGACGACACGCGCCCTGCAGAGTTGGTGCTATGCGGTGGCGATGCGCGAGGATCCCATCGTTGCCGTCGCCGGCCTCGTCGTCGGCCTCGAATCCCAGGTGCCGTCGATCTACCGCAAGCAGACGCCGACGCTGCGCGACAAATATGGCTTCACCGACGAGGAGGTCGAGTTCTTCGACCTGCACATCGTCTCCGACGAGATCCATGGCGAGCGCGGCTACCAGATCGTGCTGGAGCACGCCCGCACTGTCGAGATGCAGCAGCGCTGCCTCAAGATCTGCGAGGTCGGCGCCCAGATGCGGCTGCTCTACACCACCGCGCTCTACAACGATTATGTCGCGGCCGAACTGCCGCTCGAGGAACTCCTCGCCGCCTGATCCCTCGCCATAGTGGGGGAGCGTGCGGGGCAGCTGGCTTGCCTCGTGCGTTCCCTCTGCGGCTCAAAATGCCAACCATTGCCGGACGATAACGACGTGAAACAGGTCCTGAAACTCGAACTCGAAGAAGCCCGTGTGATGGTGGCCGCGGCGGTTGCCAAGGCGCTGGAACTCAATGTTCCCGAAACCGTCTGCATCGCCGATGACGGCGGCTATCCGATCGCGCTCGAACGCATGAACGGCGCGCGTGTCACCGGTCCGCAGATCGCCTGGAACAAGGCCTTCACCGCTGCCGGCCACAAGCGCTCGACGCATCTGTTCACCACCCCGCCAAACGGCCCGGCGCTGCCCGGCAACGAGGCCTTTGGCATCCAGCTCAGCTTCGAGGGCCGCTTCGCCGCCTTCGTCGGCGGCTTTCCCGTCGTCGTCGACGGCGAGGTCATCGGCGGCGTCGGCCTCAGCGGCGGCAATGGCGAGCAGGACATCGCCTGCGGCGTGGCAGCACTTGCCGCATTGCAGGCCATGCTGGAGCCCAAGGGGCACAAGGTCATGGTCCAGGCCGACATCAAGAAGTGACCGAAGCGGCAGCGCCGCATCCAACCGTAGTGGAGGCATGGATGGACCATGTTGTGCGCGTCCTCGAAACCGAGGACCAGTTTACCGTTGCCGCAGACGAATCCGTGCTGATGGCGGCGATCCGCCAGGGCGTTCAGCTGCTGCACGACTGCACCGAGGGCGGCTGTGGCACCTGCCGCGTGCGGCTGATGGAAGGCTGCGTGCGTTATGACGAGTATCCGCTGGCGCTGACACCGGAGGATGAGGAGGAAGGCTTCGCGCTCGCCTGCCAGGCGCGGCCACAAAGCGACCTGTTGATCTCGACCGAGCGTCCGATGGAACCGTGCTCCGATCCCGAACGGTATACCGCGACCGTGGAATCCGTCCGCCATCTCGGCGGCGATGTCGTGCACCTGACGCTTGCCATCCCCGGCGCTGAGCAACTGGTCTACCGGCCCGGGCAATATCTCAACCTGCTGCTTGCCGACGGCAACAAGCGCAGCTTTTCGATGGCGTCGGTGCCCAACGGCAAGACCGTCGACCTGCACATCCGCCGTGTCCGCGACGGCTACTTTACCGGCGGACAGCTGCTGCGGCTCAACGCCGGCGACAGGCTCGACGTCGAACTGCCGCACGGCCTGTTCTGCTGCCGCAAGGAGGACTTCCGGCCGCTTGTCATGGTGGCGACCGGCACCGGCCTCGCGCCGATCAAGAGCATTTTGGAATCGCTGATGGACGATCCCGATTGTCCTCCAGTGTCGCTTTACTGGGGCATGCGGACGGAGGAGGATCTCTACCTGCACGACGAGATCCAGTCCTGGGGCGAGCGTCTGTGCGACTTCCAGTATGTGCCGGTGCTGTCGCGGCCCGGACCGGGCTGGCAAGGGCGGCAAGGCTATGTCCAGGAGATCGCCGCCGAGGACATCGGCGATTTTTCCGAGCACGCGATCTATATGTGCGGTTCGCCCAACATGATTTCGAGCGCCAGGAAACTGTTCGTCGAAAACGGCGCCAACCCTGGCTTCATCTACGCCGACGCCTTCAATTTCCAGCACACGCTCGTGCCGGCCGAATAGCGCCAGACAGCGGCCGCACTGCAATGGGCAACATGGAGATCGCAGTCGAAACGCCGGCCGGCCGCCTCGCCGGGCGACGGCATGACGGCGTCGACCATTTTCTCGGTATCCCCTATGCGGCGGCACCTGTAGGCGGACTGCGGCTGCGCTCGCCCAGGCCCGCGCCGAACTGGACCTACATACTTCAGGCCGACCGGATCGGCCCGGCCGCGCCGCAGCATCTCGCCGGCAGCCAGACTTGGCTCAACGAGCCGATCGTCCGTATCGACGAAGACTGCCTGACGTTGAATATCTGGGCGCCGGTCGGTGCGCGCGATGCGCCGGTCCTTGTTTGGTTCCACGGTGGGGCGACACGCAACGGCCATGGCGGTGCGGCCGCCTGCGACGGTTTTCGCCTCGCCCGCGAGCACGGCATCGTCGTTGTCACCGTGAACTACCGGCTCGGCGTGCTGGGCGGTCTGGCACATCCGGACCTGATCGACCTCGACACTGGTTTCAGCGCCAATTGGGGTCTGCAAGACAAGATCGCGAGCCTGCGCTGGGTCCAAGAGGCAATCGCAGCTTTCGGCGGTGATCCCCGGGAGGTGACGATAGCTGGCCAATCTTCAGGTGCCGCCAACGTCGTGCTGATCGCGCAGGATCCTGATTGCCGGGGCCTGTTCCGCGCCGTCATCGCCCAGAGCCCGCCGCTGTTCCAGCCGCCAATGTTTGTCGGCCTCGACGCCGCCGCCGAATACACCGAAGCGGTGGCCGCGTCCCTTGGCACCTCGGTCGCGGGCTTGCGCGATCTCGACGGCGCAGACCTAGTCCGCCGCGAAGCCGCGCTGCTGCGCGACGCCGATTTCGCCAGCCGGTTTCCCCGTCCGCGCACGGCGCCAACGCTCGATGGCAGGCTGGTGCATGCCTGGCCGCATGACGGCGTGCTCGCCGACGTGCCGCTGCTGATCGGCTTCACCCGCGACGAGGCGAAATTCTGGTACGACCTCGCTCTGCCCGACGGTGTCAGGCTTTCGCCGCTTTCACCACCCAGGCCGGGCGCGCCATTCGAAGCAGCACTGAGGCGGCTGATCGCCCTGCATTATCCGTTCGAACCGGCGCCGACGCCTGTGGCAATCCTCGCCGGTTACCGCGCCGCCATGCCCGAAGCAGGAGATGATGCGCTCTGGCTGGCGATCTACAGCGACGTCGTCTTCCGTGCCCCGATCTGGCGGCTCGGCACGCGCAGCGCGGCTCGCCTGTCTTCCTCTACGATTTCGCCTGGCCGCTCGCGGTGACGGGTGGCACGCCGCACGCCGCTTGCGTGCCTTTCGTCTTCGGCACCCACCGCCATCCGCATCTCGCCGCCAAGATCGACGCCGATGACGCCGCCGACGCGCTTTCCCGGTCCATGATGGCGGCCTGGGCGGCATTCGTGCGCGATGGCGCGCCGGCAATGCCCAATTGGCCTCACCTCAACCCGGGGTTGCCGGTCGATGCTTCCGCCGCGATGACCATCGACGGCAACGGTATGCTGTTTAGGCCGCTTCATGGCGCTGCCCGGCTCGCTTCGTGGCCGGCAATGGGCATAATTGATGACGCGGATTGAATATTGTACTCCAAAGCCCGGACGCTATATCATCTGGCACAAGGCGTTGCTTCCGCAGGTTGATTCGACCCTTGCCACAGGAAGTGTAAGATCATGACCGTCGTACTCGGGGAAATCCACGCTCCGCTCACCAAGCTGATCACCGCCGCCTTGCGCGAGCGCATCGTCAGCGGCGAAATCGGCGTCGGCGAAAGGCTGGTCGAAGGCCGCCTCTCCGAGGAGATGGGCGTGTCGCGCATGCCAGTTCGCGAGGCGCTGCGCGAGCTTGCCGCCGAGGGCATCGTCACCATCGAACCGCGCCGCGGCGCTTCGGTCACGGTGTTCAGCGAAGACCAGAAGCGCGAGCTAGTCGAGGTCCGCGCCACGCTCGAGGCACTTAACGCCAAGCTGGCAGCCAAGCGCCACGATCCCGAACAGATCGCCGCTTTGCAGCGCATCCTCGATGACGGCGCCAAGCTTGCCGACACTGACGACCCTGTGCTTTTGTCGCGCCAGAACACCGAGTTCCACGAAGCGCTGGCGACCGTTGCCGCCAACTCGGTGCTGCAGGACATGGTGCGCTCGCTGCGTGACCGAACCGTGATGCTGTTCGCCCCGATCAGCAAGCGCCGCGGCCGCCAGAATTGGGAAGAGCATGCCGGCATCCTGCGCGCCGTGATTGCCGGCGACAGCGAACTCGCTGCCCTGCTTGCCGCCCGCCACGTCTACAACGCCGCTGAGATGCCGCAGGAATAGCGCTCCGCGCGGATTTCCTATTTCACCCCTGAAATCGACCCGCGCACCACCAGGTCGACCGGCCAGACCTCGCCGCGCGCGCCGTCCTCCAGCCCGGAGATCCGGGCCGCCAGCCGCTCCGCCACGCGTGCGCCGGCAGCGCGGATCGACGAGCGTGTCGTCGTCAGCGGCACCGAAAAATGCTCAGGTTTCAGCCAGTGAAAAACGTCATCGTGGCTCACCAGCGACAGGTCGCGCGGCATGACCAGGTTGAGGTCGCGCGCCGCGCGCACGACGCCGAGCGCCATCAGCAGGCTCGAGCAGACGATCGCCGTCGGCGCATCGGAGCTCTCCAGCAGCCGGCGCGCGGCGCGATAGCCGTTCTCTTCGGTCATGATTTCCGAACGGGTGTTTTTCGGCTCCAGCACCAGCCCGCTTTCCGACAGCGCCCGTCTGACACCGCGTTCGCGGAAGATGGCGAAGGTTTGGGTGTCGTCGCCATTGATCAGCGCCACCCGCTTGTGGCCGAGCTGGATGAGCAGCCGCGTCGCATCGTGGAAGGCGCCCTCATTGTCGATGTCGATGAACGGATAATCGAAATCGAGCCCCTCGCTGCGGCCGTGCACGATGAAGGGGATGCCGAGCTGGTGGGCGAGCGCCACGCGTTTGTCGGCGCTGTAGGGAGCCGAGATGTAAAGCGCGTCGACCTGCTTGTTGGCGACGATGCGCCGGTAGGTCGTCTCCTCGTCCTGGGCATCCGCCGGGCTCAGCACCAGGTCGAGCTCGTGGCCCCGGGCATAGTCGCCGAGGCCTGACAGGAACTCGACGAAATGCGGGTCGATGTCGACCGAGGCCCCGGTCGGCATGACATAGCCGATCATCCCGGCCTTGCCGGTCGCCAGCCTGCGCGCGCTCGGGTTCGGCCTGTAGCCGTGGCGCTTGGCGGCATCCGTGACCCGGCGGCGCGTCTCCTCGCTGACCTCCGGATAGCCGTTCAGCGCGCGGCTCACCGTCGTCTGCGATAGTTCGAGCATCAGCGACAGCTGCTTGAGGTTCACCTCGACTCCAATTCCCAAAGCGCTTTCAATTGAGCTTCCCTCTGATGTCGAGCGAAGCAGGCGCGTCGCGCTGGCAAGAATACCCGTCCGATTGCTTGCTTTGAAGCGAAATCTACTATTGCGGCGCCCAAAAAGCATGCTGCAGCGCACGCTCCTGCTAAATTTAAATCGATTAGTTGACCAAACCTCTTGACTCCTGACAATTCCGGTGGCGTGATGTCGGCATCCAAAGCGCTTTGAAATGCCGTTGCGTGATGTAGTTGCAGCTTGCGCAAGACTGGGGCACAGTTCGGGGCGGTGCAGGCGGGCGGAATGGAGGTTCCGTCCGGAGTTTTCGATCCACTGGGAGGAAGACCATGAGGAAGACCCTGTTGCTGGGCGTAGCTTTTGCTGCCGTCGCCCTGAGCGCGCCCGCGTCGGCGGAGCTGAAGTTCAAGCCGGGCGAGGACGCCCGTTTCACCTGGGCAAATTTCGACGAACTCAAGAAGGTCGACCTGAAGGGCGAGACGCTCTCGATCTTCGGGCCGTGGCGCGGCGAGGACGAAGCGCTGGCGCGTTCGGTACTCGACTGATTTCAGCGAGGCCACCGGCGCTACGATCAATTATTCGTCGTCGGAGAATTACGAACAGCAGATCGTCATCGACACCCAGGCTGGCAGCCCGCCCAACATCGCCATCCTGCCGCAGCCCGGCCTGATCCAGGATCTGGCTTCCAAGGGCCTGCTCACCCCGCTCGACGAGGGCACCGCCAATTTCGTCAAGGAGAATTACGGTGCCGGCCAATCCTGGGTCGATCTCGGCACCTACAAGGACAAGGAAGGCAAGCCAGGCTTCTACGGCTTCCCCTTCAAGGCCGACCTGAAGTCGCTGGTCTGGTACGTGCCGGAGAACTTCGAGGAAGCCGGCTATGAAGTGCCCAAGACCTGGGAAGAGATGCAGGCCCTGACCGACAAGATCGTTGCCGATGGCGGCGTGCCGTGGTGCATCGGCTTGGGCTCCGGCGGCGCCACCGGCTGGCCGGCTACCGACTGGGTCGAAGACATCATGCTGCGCACCCAGGCGCCCGACGTCTATGACAAGTGGACCAAGAACGAGATCCCGTTCAACGATCCGGCCGTCGTCAATGCGCTCGACATCTTCGCCAAGATCTCCACCAACGACAAATATGTCGACGGCGGCAAGGCAGCGGTGTCCGCAACCGACTTCCGCGACAGCCCCAAGGGCCTCTTCGCCGTTCCGCCCAAGTGCTACCTGCACCGTCAGGCGTCGTTCATCTCGTCCTTCTTCCCTGAGGGCACCAAGCTCGGCGAGGGTGCCGACTTCTTCTACCTGCCGCCCTTTGCTGCCAAGCCTGAACTCGGCAACCCGGTTCTCGGTGGCGGCACGCTGTTCACCATCGCCAAGGACTCCAAGTCGGCGCGTGCCTTCATCGACTTCCTGAAGATGCCGCTGGCCCACGAGATCTGGATGGCGCAGTCGGGCTTCCTGACCCCGCTCAAGACGGCGAACAAGGAGGCCTATGCCAACGACGCGCTGAAGAAGCAGGGTGACATTCTCGTCAACGCTTCGACCTTCCGCTTCGACGGTTCCGACCTGATGCCAGGCAAGATCGGCGCTGGTGCCTTCTGGACCGGCATGATCGACCTTGTCGGCGGCAAGCCTGCGGCCGATGTTGCCGGCGATATCCAGAAGAGCTGGGACGCGATCAAGTAGCTTCGGCTTCCCGCCGGGCTTTCCTTTACTGCTTTCGATCCGGGCCGTTGGCCCGGGTCGGGATGCCCGGCCTTTCATTCCCAATTCTGAGCCAGCCTGATCCCAGGGGGATGATCCCATGACGGCACAGATACTTTCGGCCATTTTCACCATCATCGTCGGCGTCGGCGGCTGCGTCGTCTACTACTGGGGCGCCAACAAGATCCTCGACGCGGTCTTTCCGTCGCGCGGTGTCTCGGGTGCTGCCGCTGTCGACAATCTTCGCCGCCAGGGCTTGATCCGGCCGTGGCTGTTCGTCGGTCCGGCGATGCTGATCGTCACCGTCTATCTCGTCTATCCGGTGATCGAAACGCTGAGGCTCTCCTTCATGGACCGCGCCGGCGAGAACTTCGTTGGCCTTGCCAACTACAGCTGGGCCTTCGGCGACCGCGAGTTCCGCAATTCGATCTTCAACAACCTGCTCTGGCTCGCCGTCGTTCCGGCCGCCTGCACCTTCTTCGGCCTGATCATCGCGGTGCTCACCGACAAGATCTGGTGGGGCAATATCGCCAAAAGCCTGGTCTTCTTGCCGCTCGCCATTTCCTTCGTCGGCGCCAGCGTCATCTGGAAGTTCGTCTACGAGTACCGGGCCGAGGGCCAGACCCAGATCGGCATCCTCAACGCCGCCGTGCAGTATCTCGGCGGCAATCCGCAGGTGTGGATCTCGACGCCGTTCTGGAACAACTTCTTCCTGATGGTCATCCTGATCTGGATCCAGACCGGCTTTGCCATGGTCATCCTGTCGTCCGCACTGCGCGGCATCCCCGAGGAAACCATCGAGGCGGCTGTCATCGATGGCGCCAATCCGTTCCAGATCTTCTGGAAGATCATGGTGCCGCAGATCTGGGGCACGATCGCGGTTGTCTGGACCACCATCACCATCCTGGTGCTCAAGGTCTTCGACATCGTCTTGACCATGACCAATGGCCAGTGGAACAGCCAGGTGCTGGCCAATCTGATGTTCGACTGGATGTTCCGCGGCGGCGGCGACTTCGGCCGCGGTGCTGCGATCGCAGTCATCATTATGCTCGCGGTGGTTCCGATCATGATCTGGAACATTCGCCAGGCCAATCGCGAAGGCGGGGGAGGACACTTGACATGGCCAGTTCAAGTGGAAAGTCTTTCCTCGGCCGCTTTGGCGTCCACATCGCGGTTCTCGTCTTCGTCGCCATCTGGACCATCCCGACGCTCGGCATCCTGATCAGCTCGCTGCGTGACAAGGACCAGCTCATCGTCTCGGGCTGGTGGACGGCACTTTCGACCTCGTCGCAGACCGAAGCCGGCCGCACCGACGCCGCCGACAAGCAGGTCGAAAAGGACGGCAAGTTCCTGATCATCGGTAATTTGTTCGGCGCCGGAGATGCCAGCACCGTCACCGCCTTCGGCACCAAGGCGCAGCAGCCGACGCAGTTCGAGGCCGGCACCGCCGCCGACCTTGGCGATGGTGTGACGCTCCAGGTCAATGACGACGGCTCCTATGTCATGACCTCGCCCAAGGCATTCGAGATCACCCGTGGCCAGCGTGTCTATTTTTCGGCCTCGGCGCCGCCGCGTTTCACCACTGACAACTACCGCACCGTGCTGTTTTCGGAGGGTATCGGTCGCTCCTTCATCAATTCGCTGACGGTCACGATCCCGGCGACCATCATCCCGATCCTGATCGCCGCCTATGCCGCCTACGCGCTCGCCTGGATGCGCTTTCCCGGCCGAGCGCTGCTGATCGCCGTCATCATCGGCCTGCTCGTTGTGCCGCTGCAGATGTCGCTGATTCCACTGCTCAAGCTCTACAACGGCGTCGGCCTTTTCTTCGGCGTGCCGGCCAAGACCTATCTCGGCATATGGCTGGCGCATACCGGCTTCGGGCTACCCTTCGCCATCTACCTCTTGCGCAGCTACATCGCCGGCCTGCCGCGCGAGATCATGGAGTCGGCGCGCATCGACGGTGCCAGCGACTTCGAGATCTTCGTCAAGATCGTGCTGCCGCTGTCCTTCCCGGTGCTGGCCTCCTTCGCCATCTTCCAGTTCCTGTGGGTCTGGAACGACCTTCTGGTGGCTATGGTGTTCCTTGGCTCAGGCTCCGACCAGCTGGTGCTCACCGGCAAGCTCAACGCGCTGCTCGGTTCGCGCGGCGGTGATTGGGAAATCCTCACCACCTCGGCCTTCGTCACCATCATCGTGCCGCTGATCGTGTTCTTCTCGCTTCAACGTTATTTCGTCCGCGGCCTGCTCGCGGGTTCAGTCAAGGGAGGCTAGCTCCATGCAAGCCGCAATGCGCAAGATCGAAAACCCTGAAATCGCAGTCGACCGCGACTGGTGGCGGGGAGCGGTGATCTACCAGATCTACCCCCGCAGCTACCAGGACTCCAACGGCGACGGCATCGGCGATCTTCAGGGCATCATCGAGCGTCTGCCGCACATCGCCGACCTCGGCGCGGACGCGGTCTGGATCTCGCCCTTCTTCAAGTCGCCGATGAAGGATTTCGGCTACGACATCTCCGACTACCTCGACATCGACCCGATGTTCGGCACGCTGGTCGACTTCGACGCGATGATATCAGAAGCGCATCGCCTCGGCCTCAAGGTGATGATCGACGGCGTCATCTCGCACACCTCAGACCTGCACCCCTGGTTCAAGGAAAGCCGTTCGAGCCGCGACAACGCCAAGGCCGACTGGTATGTCTGGGCCGACGCCAAGCCGGACGGCAGCCCGCCCAACAACTGGCTGTCGATCTTCGGCGGCTCGGCCTGGCAGTGGGACACCAGGCGCATGCAGTATTACCTGCACAACTTTCTGTCCGAGCAGCCCGACCTCAACTTTCACAACCGCGACGTCCAGGACGCGCTGCTCGACGTCGCCCGCTTCTGGCTCGACCGCGGCGTCGACGGCTTCCGCCTCGACACCATCAACTTCTACTTCCACTCGGCAGGGCTCGAAGACAATCCGGCCCTGCCGCCGGAACAGCGCAACGACCAGACCGCACCGGCGGTGAACCCCTACAATTTCCAGGATCACATCTACGACAAGAGCCGGCCTGAGAACCTCGAATTCCTCGCCCGCTTCCGCGCCGTGCTCGACGAGTATCCGGCAGCGGCGGCCGTCGGCGAAGTCGGCGATTCCCAGCGTGGCCTCGAGGTCGTTGCCTCCTACACCGCCGGCGGCGACAAGGTGCAGATGTGCTACGCCTTCGACTTCCTGGCGCCGGAAAAGATCACCGCCGCCAAGGTCCGTACCGTGCTGGAAGACTTCGGCAAGGCGGCCAGCGACGGCTGGTCGTGCTGGGCCTTCTCCAACCACGACGTCGTCCGCCACGCCTCGCGCTGGGGCCTGGGCGAGGCCGATGGCACCGCCTATCTCAAGGTGATCTCGGCGCTGATGATGTCGCTGCGCGGCTCGGTCTGCATCTACCAGGGCGAGGAACTTGGCCTGACCGAGGCCGGTCTCGCTTTCGAGGACCTGCAGGACCCCTACGGCATCCGCTTCTGGCCCGAGTTCAAGGGTCGCGATGGCTGCCGCACGCCGATGGTCTGGAACAAGGATGCCAAAAACGGCGGCTTCTCCTCGGCCAAGCCATGGCTGCCGGTGCCGGCCGAACATCTCGCCAAGGCGGTCGACACGCAGCAAGGCGCCGCCGCTTCGCTGCTCGAACATTACCGCCGCTTCCTTGCCTTCCGCCGCGCCCATCCGGCGCTGGCCAAGGGCGATATCTCGTTCCTCAAGGCCGATGGCGACGCCGTTGCCTTCACCCGTCGCGAAGGCAATGAGGAGATCGTCTGCGTCTTCAATCTTGGCAGCACAGCGGCTAACGTCGACCTCGGAGGTCGAGGCCTGCAGCCCCTGTCGGGACACGGGCTCGATGGAAATGCAAATGCCGGCGCAGTCCGGCTCGGTGGTTACGGCGCCTGGTTCGGGCGCTTCGTCTGACCGCATCGGCCCGAAAATCGGAACCGATTTTCGGAAAGCACGATGCGGAGACCAGTAAATACTGGAGCGAACTCTGCGCGTCCAAATGGGCGCGCGGCGCTCCAGGGAAAAAGAATTTGGGAGGAAACCATGGCCGATCTAACGCTCAGGGACGTCAAGAAATCTTACGGCAATCTGCACATTCTCCACGGCATCGACCTCGACATCAAATCGGGCGAGTTCATCGTCTTCGTCGGCCCTTCGGGCTGCGGGAAGTCAACGTTGCTGCGCTCGATCGCCGGGCTCGAGGAGATCACCGGCGGCACGCTCGAGATTGCCGGCGAGAAGGTCAACGACATCCCGCCGTCCAAGCGCGGCATCGCCATGGTGTTCCAGTCCTACGCGCTCTATCCGCACATGACGGTCTACGACAACATGGCTTTCGGCATGAAGATCGCCAAGGAAAGCAAGGCCGAGATCGACAAGCGCGTGCGCGCCGCCGCCGAAATCCTGCAGCTGACCAAATATCTCGACCGGCTGCCCAAGGCGATGTCGGGCGGCCAGCGCCAGCGCGTCGCCATTGGTCGGGCCATCGTGCGCAATCCGAAGGTGTTCCTGTTCGACGAGCCGCTATCCAACCTCGATGCGGCCTTGCGTGTCGCCACCCGCATCGAGATCGCCAAGCTCAAGGAGTCGATGCCCAACACGACGATGATCTACGTCACCCACGACCAGGTTGAGGCGATGACGCTGGCTGACCGCATCGTCGTGCTCAAGGACGGGCGCATCGAGCAGGTTGGTACGCCGATGGAGCTCTACAAGCACCCCGGCAACCTGTTTGTCGCGCAGTTCATCGGCTCGCCGGCAATGAACATCGTCGCCGGCACCATCGACAGGGCCGGCGAGACCAGCCTGGTCAGCCATGTCGGTGGCCACAAGACCTCGGTGCCAGTGGCGACGCCTGCCGAAGCCCAGGGCACGGCAGTCAGCTTCGGCGTACGGCCCGAGGATCTCTATGTCGCGACCGGCGACGACTATCTGTTCGAGGGGCTGGTCGATTATGTCGAGCAGCTCGGTGAGGTCCAGCTCGTCTATGTCGACATCGGCCGTGCTGATCAGCCGCTGGTGACGAAGCTGCCGGGCAATGTCGAGGTCAAGCGCGGGGCAAAGATCCGGCTCGCCGCCAGCCCCGACGAGCTGCATATCTTCGACAGCGAGGGTCATTCCTTTGCCCGCCGCCGACTGACCGCCGCGGCCGCGTAAAGGGCCGCCTTTTCCCTCTCCTGGGTGGCTCGAACAGCCGGGTGGGGGATCGGAAGACGCAGCACCTCCACCTCCACCCCGCTCCGCTTCGCGGATCGACCGTCCCCACAAGTGGGGGGGTAAACTCACTCTGCCATCACTTGCCGCTCTCGAAGCGCTGTCCGGCGCTTCGAGACGAAGAAAGCGGCAACGAAAGCCATGCCCATCAACAGCACGATTGTCGGCGCCGGCGCGCTGTCGATGAAGAAGCTGAGATAGACGCCAAAGAATGAGCACAGCACCGCCACCAGCACCGAAACCAGGAGCATGCGCTCGAAGCGGTCGGTGAGCAGATAGGCGATCGCGCCGGGCGCGATCAGCATGGCGATGGCGATGATGATGCCGACGGCCTTCAGCGCGCCGACGATGGTCAGCGACAGGATCGACAGCAGCCCGTAATGCAAAAGCTTGACCGGCAAGCCGATGGCCTGCGCGTGTTGTGGATCGAAGGCGTGCAGCAAGAGATCCCGCCGGAACAGGCCGATGGCGCCGGTGGCGATCAGCGCGATGACAGCCGTCTGGCCGACATCGCTCCAGCTCACGCCCAGCATGTCACCGAACAAGATGTGATCGAGATGCACGTCGGTCTGGATCTTGGTGTAGAGCACGATGCCAAGGCCGAACATTCCGGAGAAGACGATGCCCATGACGGTGTCTTCCTTGATCCGGCTGTTCTGCTTGAGATAGCCGGTGGCCAGCGCGCAGGTCATGCCGGCGGCGAAGGCACCCACCGCCAGCGGCAGTCCGGCGATGTAGGCCAGCACCACGCCGGGTAGCACCGCGTGGCTGATGGCGTCGCCCATCAGCGACCAGCCCTTGAGCACCAGGAAAGACGACAGCAACGCCATCGGCACGGCCACCAGCAGGGCGATGACGAACGCCTGCTGCATGAACGGGAAGGCGAAGGGGAGGGTAAGGCTTTCGATCATGGCTGCACCACGCAGGCCTGAGCGGGGTGGGAAGAAATGAGACCCATCATCATACCCCTGCCTCCAGTGCTTCGCGCGCCCGCTTTCGCGACGCCAGCAGGCCGTGTTTGGGCGCGAAGACGAAAGCGATCAGGAAGATCAGCGTTTGCGCCACAACGATGATGCCGCCGGTGGCGCCATCGAGGAAATAGCTGGCATAGGCACCGACAAAGCTGGTGATCGAGCCGATGGCGACGCTGATCACGATCAGTCGCGGAAAGCGGTCGGTGAGCAGATAGGCCGTCGCCCCCGGCGTCACCACCATGGCGATGACCAGGAAGGCGCCCACCGTCTGCAAGGCCGCCACTGTCGAGGCCGACAGCAGCATGAAGAACAGCACCTTGAGCAGATCGGGCCTGAGCCCGATCGAACGGGCATGGTTCTCGTCGAAGAAAGCGACCATCAGGTCCTTCCATTTGGCAAGCAAGATGGCCAGTGAAATGCCGCCGATCAACACCAGCTGCAGCGTGTCGGATGGCGTGATCGCCAGGATATTGCCGAGCACGATGGTCTGGATGTTCACCGAAGCCGGTGACAGCGAGATCATGAACAGGCCAAGCCCGAAGAACGAGGTGAAGATCAGCCCGATGATGGCGTCTTCCCTGAGCTTTGTGCGCTGGTTGAGGAACAGCATCGCCCCGGCTGCCAGCCCACCCGAGATGAACGCGCCGAGCGCGAAGGGCAGGCCGAGCATGTAGGCACCGGCAACGCCTGGCACGATCGAGTGCGAAAGCGCATCGCCGATCAGCGACCAGCCTTTGAGCATCAGATAGGCCGAGAGGAAGGCGCAGACGCCGCCGACAAGTGCGGACACCCACATGGCGTTGAGCATGTAGCCATAGCCGAACGGCTCGCTGAGCGTGGCGATCATTTGCGGCGCCCGCCCTTCTTGGCAGCGTCTTTGTCGGCGTCGTCGCCATAGATGACGAAGGGGCGCTCGTCGTCGGTCAAGACAGTCACCTGGCGTGTGTCGGCAGCGTCCTGGTGCAGTTCGGCGCCGCCAAGGATGAACTGGCGCAACACGCCACCGAAGGCCTTTTCGAGATTGGCCTTGGTGAAGGTTTCAGCCGTCAGCCCGGAGGCGAGAACGGTGCGGTTGACCAGCACGGCGCGGTCGCAGAAGCGCGGCACCGAACCGAGATTGTGCGTCGACACCAGCATCACCCGGCCTTCGTCGCGCAGGCCCTGCAGCAGCGTGATGATCGCCTCTTCAGTGCGTACGTCGACCCCGGTGAAAGGCTCGTCGAGCAGGATGATCTGGCCTTCCTGGGCCAGCGCGCGGGCGAGGAAGACACGCTTCTTCTGCCCGCCCGACAGCTCGCCGATCTGGCGCTTGCGGAAGTCGGCCATGCCGACGCGTTCAAGTGCCGCATCCACCGCCTCGCGGTCCACGGCACGGGTCATGCGAAAAAAATTCATGTGGCCGTAGCGACCCATCATGACGACGTCTTCGACCAGCACCGGGAAGTTCCAGTCGACATCCTCGCTTTGCGGCACATAGGCGACGAGGTTCTTCTTCAGCGCCTCACGCGCCGGCTCGCCGAAGATCGATACGCTGCCGGTGGCGAGCGGCACGAAGCCCATGATCGACTTGAACAGGGTCGACTTGCCGCTGCCATTGACGCCGACCAGCGCTGTGATGGTACCGCGAGGAATGGCGAAAGAGGCGTTGCGCAGCGCAGTGTGGCCGTTGCGGTAGGTCACCGAGATGTTGTCGACGCGCAGGCCGTCGCCGCCCTGCGCTGTGGTTGCGGGGCGACCTTTCAAGGGGACATTCATTGGGCGAGCCCCTTGACGATGGTCTGCGTGGTGACGCTCAGCAGGTCGAGATAGGTCGGCACCGGGCCGCTGGCGTCGCTCAAGGAGTCGACATAGAGCACGCCGCCATATTTGGCGCCGGTCTCTCGTGCCACCTGCTCGGCCGGCTTCGACGACACCGTGCTTTCGCTGAACACGGCGGGAATGCTGTTGGCCTTGACGAGGTCGATCACCTTGCGCACCTGCTGGGGCGTACCTTGCTGGTCGGCGTTGATCGGCCAAAGATAGACTTCCTTCAGGCCGAAGTCGCGTGCCAGATAAGAGAATGCGCCTTCGCTGGTGGCGAGCCAGCGCCGCTGCTCGGGAATGGTCTCGATCGCCGAGTGGATTGGCGCCACGGTCGCCTTGATCTTTTCCGAATAGGCCGCGGCGTTTTTGGCATAGACCTCCGCGTTCTTGGGGTCCTTCGCTGCGAATGCCTTGCGGATGTTTTCGACATAGATCAGGGCCGCCTCGGGCGACATCCAGGCATGCGGGTTGGGCTTGCCGGTGTAGGGCCCCTCGGCGATGCCCATCGGGACGACGCCGTCGGAGACGACGGCTTGCGTCACGCCATCGAGATTTTCGAAGAACTTTTCGAACCACAATTCGAGGTTCAGCCCGTTCCACAGCACCAAGTCGGCCTTCTGGGCACGCAAGATGTCGCCTGGCGTCGGCTGGTAGTTGTGGATCTCGGCATTGGGCTTGGTGATCGATTCCACCTCGGCCGCGTCGCCGGCGACGTTGCGCGCGATGTCGGCAATCACGGTAAAGGTGGTGACCACCTTCATCTTGCCGCCGGCCTCGCTCTCTTGCGAGCAGGCCGATAGTCCGAGCATCGCTGCGAGCATGGCGATGGCGGCAAGGGTGAAACGAAGCGCTGTCATGGAAATCCCGTCCGAGAAGCCGCGCCGAACGGGCGGCAGATACGATGCCTTACCTAATGGCACGTCGTGGCATTGTCAATGCAATTGCAAATCGTTTGCAAGTAGCGATTCGGCTGCTGCGTTCGCGCATCTGAGTGGCTGGCGTGCATCCAATCGCCGGTTTGCGCGTTGTCATGCTTTCCAGCCTCACCCAGTCCCAACCAGGGAGAACGATCGTGTCCTCAGACATTCGCGAGCATATGGAAGTGATTGGTGCCGACGGCGTTCACATCGGCACTGTCGACAAGGTCGAAAACGGCCGCATCAAGCTGACAAAGAAGGACAGCGGCGAAGGCAGCCACCGTGGCCACCACCACTACATTTCGACGGCTCTGGTCGCCGAAACCGAAGGCAACAAGGTTCGGCTGTCGGCCAACGCCGATGTCGCGGTGACGTTCGAGGAAGAGGGCAAGCCCGGTTGAGCTCGCGGCGTCAAGATTGCCCACGGAGCGTCGGCGGATTCTAGTGGTTGATGGAGCCTTTTATACGCCGCAATCTGTGACCGTTTGCTAGGCGGGACAAGCTACGGAATGGATTCCCGACACTCTCCCCATAAGGGCTGCCGAGACGTCTCCGCCAATCGTAGGCACTCCCCACAATCCGTCATTCTCGACCTCGTGAGCGAGTGAAACGAGCGGAGAGCGTCGGGAATCCATGCCGTGACGACCGAGTTGCAACCACGGCGCAGAACCAATCCCGGGCCCTGCGGCGGCTGGCGGCGCAGAAGAGCCGAGGCGACTGAGCAAGGCAAGAACACCGGGCGGGGGTGAGACCTGTACGGCCGCAGGCCGGCGAAAAGCCAACGACTTGGCTTTTCGAATGTCGAACGCCCGGAGCCATAGCGGAGGGCCGAGGAGCGCCACTCATACACTATCGGAAGGTATGGCCTTGCGCCCCCGCCTCCCGAACTATCTCCAAGATGGGATTGCCCCTTTGACAATGGCCAGACGCGAAAAGCGGACGTGGCGGTGGGGCGGCTCGAACTCGCAGAAATTGGCGCCGCCCCTCACCCGACCCTTCGGGCCACCCTCTCCCCGTAAACGGGGCGAGGGAAGAGCGTCTAGCTGAACAGGCATCCGATCTCCCGCATGGAGAAGAGCAAAGACCCCCCGCTCTCATCTGGGGATGAACGCATACATAATCTTTTGCAACTGAGTGTCATCTGGCACATAGTCGCGCCATGACGAAGACCACGACAAAGCCTGTTTCCAAGAAGCCCGATTACGAAAAGGCGCTGCGCAAGGCGGGCATCCGCATCACCCGTCCGCGCAAGATCATCCTGAACATATTGGGCGAGACGGAAGACCATCCCGACGCGCTCGAAATCTTCCGCCGTGCCGAGACGATCGACAAGAGCATCTCGCTGTCGACGGTCTACCGGACGATGAAACTTCTGGAGGAAATGGGCGCGATCCACCGCCACGCCTTCGAAGGCGGACCGTCGCGATTCGAGCAGGCCGGCGGCGACCATCACGACCACCTGATCGACATGGACACCGGCGACGTCATCGAGTTCCGCTCCGACCGCATCGAGCAGCTGCAGCAGGAGATAGCCCGCCAGCTCGGCTATGACATCGTCCATCACCGGCTGGAGCTTTACGGCCGCCGCCGTAAGGATTGATGACGCAAGGTCAGGCCACGACGAGTTGATCGCTTGGCAATAAGGCGTGCCGGGTGTCGAGTTGACCTTGTCACGGGCCCGGTCAATCATGCCGCGTCTTTCGAAGACCGCAATCAGCAGACAGGAATGGCGACATGGAAAAGGCCGAAATCGGACTGATCGGATTGGGCACGATGGGCTCGAACCTGGCGCTCAACATCGCCGAAAAAGGCCATCGCATCGCCGTCTTCAACCGGACCCCGGCCCGCACCCAGGCGTTCGTCGAATCCGCCGGCGCGCTGCGCGACATGGTGGTGCCCTGCGCCTCGATCGAAGAGCTGACCGCTGCCATCAGGCCACCGCGTCCCGTCATCATCATGGTGCTGGCGGGAACCCCGGTCGACGAACAGATCGCGGCCTTGCACGGTGTCATGTCGGCCAACGACATCATCATCGACGCCGGCAACGCCAATTTCCGCGACACCATGCGCCGTTTCAGGGAGCTCGAAGGATCGGGCCTGACCTTCATCGGCATGGGCGTTTCGGGCGGCGAGGAGGGCGCGCGCCACGGGCCTTCGATCATGGTCGGCGGCACGCCTGAATCCTACACCCGAGTCGAGGATGTGCTGACCGCGATCTCGGCCAAATTCAAGGGCGAGCCCTGCGCCGCATGGCTCGGCACCGATGGTGCCGGCCATTTTGTCAAGACCATCCACAACGGCATCGAATACGCCGACATGCAGATGATTGCCGAGATCTACGGCATCCTGCGCGATGGACTCGCCATGAAGCCGAAGGAAATCGCGCCGGTGTTTGCCGGCTGGAACAAGGGCCGGCTCGAATCCTACTTGATCGAGATCACCGCGTACGTACTCGAAGCTGACGATCCCAAGACCGGGCGTCCGGTGGTCGACATCATCCTCGACCGGGCCGGGCAGAAGGGCACCGGCAAGTGGTCGGTCATCGAGGCGCAGCAGCTCGGCATCCCGGCAACGGCGATCGAGGCAGCGGTCGCGGCCCGCGTGCTGTCGTCGATGAAGGACGAGCGGCTGGCGGCCGAGAAGGCCTACGGCGCCAACACGCTCAAGTTCGCCGGCAGCAAGGGCGAGGTGCTCGGCGACCTCGAGCTTGCATTGTTTGCCGGCAAGATCGCGGCCTATGCCCAGGGCTTCGCGGTGATGGCCGGGGCCTCCAAGGAGTTTGGCTGGAACCTGCCGATGCCGACGATCGCCAAGATCTGGCGCGCCGGCTGCATCATCCGCTCGCAGTTCCTCGACACCATCGCCGAAGCCTTCGGCAAGGCCGATCCGTCGACCAACCTTTTGATGGTGCCGGCCTTCGTCGAGATGATGGGCAAGGCGCATCCTTCGCTGCGCCGCATCGTTGCCCGCGCCGCCGAGGCCGGGCTGCCGGTGCCGGCGCTGTCGTCGGCGCTCGCCTATTTCGACGGCTATCGCCAGGGTCGGGGCTCGACAGACCTCACCCAGGCGCAGCGCGATTTCTTCGGCGCCCATGGCTTCGAGCGCATCGATGCGCCGGGGGCGCATCATGGGCCGTGGGGCAGCGGGGCGGCTTAAGCCTCGTAGGCTTCGACAGCGCTCGGCTGGCTGAGACTCTGCAGCGAAGCGATGTCGCGGCCGGCGATGCGGCCGAGCACAGCGCGGGCCAGTTCCGCGCCGGCCAATCGCACGTCTTCGTTGACGACATAGAGCTGCGGCCGAAGCAGATGCAGCAGTTTTGACGACTGCTTGGAGACGATGTCGACGTCCTCGCCGACCCTGAAACCGGCGTCCTCGACACCAGCGACCAGTGCAAACGTGCCGGCGCCTGCGCCGCTGACGAAGCCGTCGGGACGGTGCGGTCGGCGCATCAGCTCCGACGTGACCGCACGGATGTCTTCGATCGAGTGGTCGACGGTCGCCGTCGGGAACGGCACCTCGTTGAGGCCGTAATCCATCAAGGCGTCGGCGAAGCCGTCGCGCATGTGCCTGAAGTAGCTGAGGTTCGACGGCGGGGCGAGCAATGCCAGCCGCTTGCGCCCGAGGGTGGCGAGTTTCTTCACCGCTTCGACGGCGTAAGCATGGTTGTCGAAATCGTGGAACGGATGGTCGATGCCCATATGGGTGCGGCCATGGGTAGCGAACGGCATGCCGCGCTCGGTCATGTAGCGCACGCGTTTGTCGTCGGGCTCGGTGCGCGAGATGATGACGCCGTCGGCAGAGGCGGTCTCGACGACATAACGCACCGGCTCGAGCGGGTCGTTGTTGCGCGAATAGGGCGTGACGACGAGATGATAGGGCGTCTGCGCCAGGGCCTCGGAGATGCCGTAGATCAGGTCGGAAACGAAGCCGCCGATCTGTTCCTCGGTGTCGAGCACGAGGCTGATGACATTGGTCTTGCCGGTGCGCAGGCGTACCCCGGCGCGGTTGGGCCGATAGCCGATCTGGCGGGCGACGAGTTGCACGCGCTGCCTAGTCGCCGCCCCGATCTCGGGCGCGTCCTTGAGCGCGCGCGACACCGTGGTGACGCCGAGGCCGGTCATGAAGGCGATGGTCTTCAGCGTTGGCGGATTGGCCTCGCCGCCAGCAGTCTGGCCACCATTTTCATCCGGCGGTGTCTTGTCGTTCATGGCCGTTGCCCCGCCGTAGTCCCTGCTCGGCGCATATCGCATTTGCATGATGGACCTGACAAGCGCTTCCTGCAAGGACTGTAACGTTTCAGATTGTGCTAATTCACGATGTTTTCGAAGGGCGGCCAGGGAGGTCGACCCAAACGCAATCGTGCGCTGCAAAATGGCCGTCGGCTGTTGATTCATCTGCATGTTTTGCTTGGAAATGCTGCGTTGCGGTGCGATTTGCCCGCATAAATATGTCAATTCCTCTGCCTGCCTTTAGTTCGGGATGCGAAGAAAATGTCGCCCACCCATTGCGGCGTCCAAAAACTTCGCCTAACCTCCATATCTGTAACGTTTCAGATTCAGGGAGGAGTACGATGCGTTATAGGTTGACGACCGCTGCATTTGCAGCAAGCGTCGTGTTTGGGGCTGCAGGTTCAGCCTCCGCGACCGATCTCGAAGTGACGCACTGGTGGACTTCAGGAGGCGAGGCGGCGGCGGTTGGCGAACTCGCCAAGGCCTTCGACGCCACCGGCAACAAATGGGTCGACGGCGCCATTGCCGGTTCCGGCGACATTGCCCGGCCGATTATGATCAGCCGCATCACCGGCGGCGATCCGATGGGGGCGACCCAGTTCAACCATGGCCGCCAGGCGGAAGAACTGGTCCAGGCCGGACTGATGCGCGACTTCACCGAACTGGCCGAAAAGGAAGGCTGGACCAAGTTCATCCACCCCAAGAGCCTGCTCGACGGCTGCACGCTGGACGGCAAGATCTATTGCGTGCCGGTCAACATCCACTCGCAGCAGTGGCTGTGGCTGTCCAACAAGGCCTTCGCCGACGCCGGCGTTGCCGTTCCCAAGAACTGGGATGAGTTCGTGGCCGCGGCTCCGGCGCTGGAGAAGGCCGGCATCGTGCCACTCGCCATCGGCCAGCAGCCCTGGCAGACGACGCTTGCCTTCCAGGTCATCCTCGTCGCGCTCGCCGGTCCGGAAACGTTCCAGAAGGTGTTCGGCGACAAGGACGCAACCCTGGCCGCCGGCCCCGAAATGGCCAAGGTCTTTGCTGCCGCCGACCAGGCGCGCAACATGTCGGCCAAGTCCAACGTCCAGGAATGGAACCAGGCTACCAGCATGGTGATCAGCGGCAAGGCCGGCGGGCAGATCATGGGCGACTGGGCCCAGGGCGAGTTCCAGGTCGCCGGCCAGGTTGCCGGCAAGGACTACACCTGCCTGCCTGGCCTCGGCGTCAACGAAATCATCTCGACCGGCGGCGATGCCTTCTACTTCCCCAAGCAGACCGATCCCGAGAAGGCCAAGGCACAGGAAGCACTTGCCTCGGTGATGCTGTCGCCGGCGACGCAGGTTGCCTTCAACCTCAAGAAGGGCTCGCTGCCGGTGCGTGGCGATGTCGACCTGAACGCCGCCAACGACTGCATGAAGAAGGGCCTGGAGATCCTCGCCAAGGGCAACATCATCCCGGCGCCGGACCAGTTGATGTCGGCCGATGGCGTGACCCAGGTCAACGACCTGTTTGTCGAGTTCTTCGCCAACAAGAGCCTTTCGGCAGCGGACGCGCAGAAGCGTTTTGCCGAAATCATCGCCGCTGCGGACTAGGGCAGGCATCCGGGTTTCCCGACCCGGGCCCTGCTTGAGATGCTGCAGTCATGACAGCGGCGCTCTGCCGGCCCCGGCCTGTCCCGGGACCGGCAGACTGCCTGGTGATCCGGATGGGTGCCGACCGATGACCCTGACGCAAGCGAGCCGACCGAGCCAGTTGTTTCGCAACCTGAATGCCAAGATCGCCTCGATCCCGATGATCCTGACCGCGGTGGTCATCTTCGTCGGCGGCACGGGGTGGACGGTGTTCTACTCCTTCACCAATTCCAAGCTGCTGCCGCGCGCAAGCTTCGTCGGCCTCGACCAGTATGAGCGCCTGTGGGCGACGCCGCGCTGGCTGACGGCGGTCGAGAACCTCGCCATCTACGGCGTCTGCACGCTGGTCTTTTCGCTTGTCATCGGCTTCGTGCTGGCAGCCCTGATGGACCAGAAGATCCGCTTCGAAAACACCTTCCGCTCGATCTTCCTCTACCCCTTCGCGCTGTCCTTCATCGTCACCGGCCTCGCCTGGCAGTGGATCCTCAACCCGAATTTCGGCGTCCAGCAGGTGGTGCGCAACCTCGGCTGGACGAGCTTCACCTTCGACCCGCTCTACAATGCCGACATCGTTATCTACGGCATCCTGATCGCCGGGCTGTGGCAGGGCACGGGGCTGATCATGTGCCTGATGCTGGCCGGCCTGCGCGGCATCGATGCCGATATCTGGAAGGCCGCCCGCGTCGACGGCATCCCGACCTGGAAGACCTATGTCTTCATCGTCATTCCGATGATGCGGCCGGTGCTTGTCACCACGCTGGTCATCATCGCAAGCGGCATCGTCAAGGTCTACGACCTGGTCGTCGCCCAGACCAGCGGCGGTCCGGGCATCGCTTCGGAGGTGCCGGCGAAATACGTCTACAACTACATGTTCCTGGCGCAGAACCTGGGCCAGGGCTTTGCCGCCTCGACGATGATGCTGCTGTCGGTGGTCATCGTCGTCGTGCCCTGGGCCTATCTCGAGTTCGGGGGCAAGCGGCGCCATGGCTGAGCAGGTTTTCCGCGCAGTGCCCGACATGGCGACGGTCGCGCCGGCGGCAAGCAGAGCCGGCGGCCTTGTCGGACCCAGTGGTCCGAGACCGCGGCGCACATTCTCCCGCCGCAACATCTTCGTCTATGGCACGCTCTTCGTTGTCGCGATCTACTACCTGCTGCCGCTCTACGTCATGGTGGTGACGTCGCTGAAAGGCATGCCCGAGATCAGGCTCGGCAACATCTTCTCGCCGCCTGTCGAGATCACCTTCGAGCCTTGGGTCAAGGCATGGTCGAGCGCCTGCACAGGCCTCAATTGCGATGGGCTTTCGCGCGGTTTCTGGAACTCGGTACGCATCACCGTGCCGTCGGTGTTCCTGTCGATCGCCATTGCCTCGGTCAACGGCTACGCGCTCGCCAACTGGCGCTTCAAGGGCGCCGAAATCTTCTTCACCGTGCTGGTCGTCGGCGCCTTCATTCCCTACCAGGTGATGCTCTACCCTGTTGTCATCGTGCTGCGCGAGATCGGGCTCTATGGCAGCCTGTGGGGTCTGGTGCTGGTGCACACCATCTTCGGCATGCCGATCCTGACGCTGTTGTTCCGCAACTATTTCGCCTCGCTGCCGGAAGAGCTGTTCAAGGCCGCGCGCGTCGACGGCGCCGGCTTCTGGACGATCTACCTCAGGATCATGCTGCCAATGTCGCTGCCGATCTTCGTCGTCGCGGTCATCCTGCAGGTCACCGGCATCTGGAACGATTTCCTGTTCGGCGTCGTCTACACCAAGCCAGACACCTATCCGATGACGGTCCAGCTCAACAACATCGTCAACGCCGTGCAGGGCGTGAAGGAATACAACGTCAACATGGCGGCGACGCTGCTGACCGGGCTGGTTCCGCTTGTGATCTATTTCGTTTCCGGCAAGCTTTTCGTCCGCGGCATCGCCGCCGGCGCGGTGAAGGGATGAGGCGATGACGAGTGTCGTGGTCAAGGATGTCTCGCTCAGCTTCGGCGCCTATGACGTACTCAAGCAGCTCAACCTCGACGTGCCGGAAGGTGAGTTCCTGGTGTTGCTCGGGCCGTCCGGTTGCGGCAAGTCAACGCTGCTCAACTGCATTGCCGGCCTGCTCGACGTCTCCCAAGGCCAGATCTTCATCAAGGGCAAGAACGTCACCTGGGAGGAGCCCAAGGACCGTGGCATCGGCATGGTGTTCCAGTCCTACGCGCTCTATCCGCAGATGACTGTCGAGGGCAACCTGTCCTTCGGGCTGAAGACGGCCGGCATGGCCCGCGACGAGATCGCGCGCCGCGTCGCCCGCGCTTCCGAAATCCTGCAGATCGAGTCGTTGCTCAAGCGCAAGCCGGCGGCGCTGTCAGGCGGCCAGCGCCAGCGCGTGGCGATCGGCCGGGCGCTGGTCCGCGACGTCGACGTGTTCCTGTTCGACGAGCCGCTGTCCAACCTCGACGCCAAGCTGCGTTCCGAGCTGCGCGTCGAGATCAAGCGGCTGCACCAGAAGCTCGCCAACACGATGATCTACGTCACCCACGACCAGATCGAGGCGATGACCCTGGCCGATCGCATCGCCGTCATGAAGGGCGGCGTGATCCAGCAACTCGATGCACCGCAGGTGATCTACAACAAGCCAGTCAACCGTTTCGTCGCCGGCTTCCTCGGCTCGCCCGGCATGAATTTCCTCGACGGCGAGGTCGAGGGCGGTGCCGTTCCGGCCTTTGCCATTGCCGGCACGAAAATCCCGCTCGACCGTTATCGCTTCGACGACGTCGCAGCCCCCGGCAAGGCCGTGCTGGGCATCCGCCCCGAGCATGTCGCGCTCGGCGAGGCGGCCGGCGCCATGCCGTTCTCGGCCGAAACAGGCGTCGAACTTGTCGAGCCGATGGGTTCGGACACGCTGGTGTGGACAACGCTCGGCGGCCAGAGCTTCGCCTTCCGCGTCGAGGCCGAGCGGCACATCAGCCGCGGCGACCGGCTTCGCATCGGCTTCGATCCCGCACGTGCCTCGTTGTTTGACGGCCAAAGCGGCAACCGCATCTGACATCAACCAAACCGGACAAAGCACATGGACTGGTCATTTCAACTCTACAGCGCCCGCAACTTCCAGCCCTGGGACAAGGTGCTGAACGTGCTCGCCGGGCTCGGCTACACCAAGGTCGAAGGCTATGGCGGCGTCTACGACGACCCCAAGGCGTTTCGCGGCGAGCTCGACAAGAACGGACTTTCGATGCCGAGCGGCCATTTCGGCATCGACATGCTGGAGCAGGACTTCGCCAAGGCGGCGGAGATTGCCCGCACGCTCGGCATGAAGCTGATCGCTTGCCCATGGCTCGAGCCGGCGGAGCGACCGGCCGACGCCGACGGGTGGCGGGCGTTTGGCAAGCGCCTCGCTGCGGTCGGGGCGAAGGCAAAGGACGCAGGCTTCGATTTCGCCTGGCACAACCATGATTTCGAGTTCGTGCCGGTTGCGGGCGCATTGATGCCGCAGCGTCTGATCCTCGATGCCGCGCCTGACATTGGCTGGGAAGTCGACGTCGCCTGGGTGATCCGCGGCGGCTCCGACCCGCTGCACTGGATCGAGGAGTTCGGCCCGCGCATCCTGGCCGTCCACGTCAAGGACATCGCGCCGCATGGCCAGGCGACCGACGAGGACGGCTGGTCCGATGTCGGTCACGGCACAGTCGACTGGGCCGGGCTGGTGACGGCTTTGCGCAACAGGACGCCGGCCAAGTACCTTGTCATGGAACACGACAACCCGGCCGATTTCGAGCGCTTCGCACGCCGCTCGATCGCAGCCGCAAAGAGCTTCTAGGGGGCAATACATGGCAAGGAAACTCGGGGTCGGGGTGATTGGCTGCGGCAACATCTCGAAGACCTATTTCAAGCACGCGCCGGAGTTCAAAGGCATCGAGATGCGCGCCTGCGCCGACATCAACATGGATGCGGCCAAGGCCAGGGCAAAGGAGTTCAAGCTGCGCGCCGAGACGGTCGATGATCTTCTCAAGGCCAGGGACATCGACATCGTCGTCAACCTGACCATTCCGGCGGTGCACTACGAGGTGTCGAAGCAGGCAATCGACGCCGGCAAGCATGTCTATTCGGAAAAGCCGTTCGTGCTCGCCATCAAGGACGGGCTCGACCTCAAGAAGCGCGCCGACAAGAGGGGCGTCCGCATCGGCTCTGCCCCCGATACCTTCCTCGGCGGCTCGCACCAGCTGGCGCGCCATCTGATCGACTCGGGCAAGGTGGGCAAGATCACCTCGGGCACCTGCCACGTGATGAGCCATGGCATGGAGCACTGGCACCCCAATCCGGATTTCTTCTTCCAGCCAGGTGGCGGGCCGATCCTCGATCTGGGCCCCTATTACATCGCCAATCTGGTCCAGCTGATCGGGCCGGTTGCGCGGGTGGCAGCATTGGCCTCGATCCCGGCCAGGGAACGCACCATCTCGTCCAAGCCGCGCGCGGGTGAAAAAATCCCAGTGGCGACGCCGACGACGATCCTGGCGCTGATGGAGTTCGAGAACGGGGCGGTGTTCACCTTCAACGCCAGCTGGGACGTGTGGGACAGCGGCCATGCGCCGATGGAGCTTTATGGCGAGCAGGGCACCATCCACATGCCGGACCCCAATTTCTTCGGGGGCGAATTGCGCTACACCAGGGGCGAGAAGCCGGTGAAGGCGCTGCCGAAATGGGATCATCCGTTCTCCGTCGCCAATGAGAAGCATCCGCACGGCATGATGGCCAACTACCGCACGGCGGGCCTCGCCGACATGGCGCTGGCGATCATGCAGGGCCGGCCGCACCGCTGCTCGCTCGAGCTCGCCAACCACGTCATCGACATCATGACCGGCATCCTGAAGTCGGGCGAAACGAAGAAGTTTGTCGAGATGCAGACGACCTGCGCGCGGCCGGAGCCGCTCGGCCCCGCTGCTGCAAGGGGGCTGCTGGCACCGTCGAAATAGGCTAAGAGAGGGGAACGGCGTATCAGCCGATTCCCCTTTCCGTTCGAGGACAGCATCATGACCTGGCAGCCGGCTGCGAACCGTTACGAAAACATGGTCTACAATCGCTGCGGCAGGTCGGGCCTCAAGCTGCCGGCGATCTCGCTCGGCCTGTGGCACAATTTTGGCGAGGACACGCCGCACAAGACCAAGCGCGCCATCTGCCAGAAGGCGTTCGACCTCGGCATCACCCACTTCGACCTCGCCAACAATTACGGCCCGCCGCCCGGCTCGGCCGAGACCGCCTTCGGCGACATCCTGCGCACCGACTTCGCCGGCCTGCGCGACGAGATGATCATCTCGACCAAGGCCGGCTACGACATGTGGCCGGGGCCCTATGGCGAGTGGGGCAGCCGCAAATATGTGCTGGCGAGCCTCGACCAGAGCCTGAAGCGCATGGGCCTCGATTATGTCGATATCTTCTACTCGCACCGCTTCGATCCTGACACGCCGCTGGAAGAAACGATGGGCGCGCTCGACCACGCCGTGCGCTCCGGCAAGGCGCTTTATGCCGGCATCTCGTCCTACAACGCCCAGCGCACCCGCGAGGCGGCCGATATCCTGCGCCAGCTCGGCACGCCCTGCCTGATCCACCAGCCGAGCTATTCGCTGATCAACCGCTGGGTCGAGGATGACGGTCTGCTCGACGCGCTCGACGGACTTGGCATCGGCTCGATCGTGTTCTCGCCGCTGGCTCAGGGCATGCTGACCGGCAAGTATCTCGGTGGCGTGCCGGAAGGCAGCCGTGCGGCGCAGGGCAAGTCGCTGCGTCCGGCTTTCCTCAACGACAAGAACCTCGCCAACATCGGCGCGCTCAACGCCATTGCCGAGCGGCGCGGCCAGACGCTGGCGCAGATGGCGCTGGCCTGGGTGCTGCGCGGTGGCCGCGTGACGTCGGCGCTGATCGGCGCCAGCCGCCCCGAGCAGGTCGAGGATTGCGTCGGCGCGATCAGGAACCTCGCCTTCAGCGAAGCCGAATTGGCCGAGATCGACACCTACGCCCGCGAGGCCGACATCAATCTGTGGGCCCGTTCATCGGAACGCGAAGGCCCGGCACGGCAGAAGAAGTAATCCAGCGCCAAGGCTCCCGATGTGCAGGCGGCGGGAGTTCCCGCCGGTTGCCTTTGGGGCAGATTGTCTTTGCCGGCGGGACGCGCTAGCAAAACCCTTGTCCTATCGCCATCTTAGGCGATGGATTGTTCCGTCCGGCCACCTAGTCGGGCAAGGAAGGATGAAAGCATGGCGGCGCGGGTTACGCTGACGAAGAACCAGCAGAAGGTACTGGAGAAACTCGAAGTGGCGACCGGGCCGCTCAGCGCCTACACGCTGCTCGACCAGCTGCGCGATGAGGGGTTTCGCGCGCCTTTGCAGGTCTACCGTGCCCTTGAAATCGCTGATGAAGGACGGGTTCGTCCACCGTCTCGAAAGCCTGAACGCCTTCGTTGCCTGCTCCGAGCCGCACGACCACAGCCATCACAATCACCGCATGACGGCCTTCGCCATCTGCGACACCTGCGGCCAGGTGACCGAGATCTCGGACGAGACGATCGGCAAGCAACTCGACGACTGGGTCGGTTCGACCGGCTTCGTCGCCAAGAAGGCGGTCATCGAGTTCCGCGGCACCTGCGCCAAATGCGCGGCGATCGCCGCCTGATCCAGCCTATCGCGCTGTCGAAAACGCGAACCAGACGGCCACCGCCGCCAGCAGCGCCGATAAGATCTTTCGCGCGACCTGCTCAATCCGTGGGTTGTTGAGCAGGGGCTCGAGCGTTCCTGCCAGTGCCACGATCAATGCATGAATGATGGTCGCGACCGCGACATAGATGGCGGTCAGTGTCAGCGTCTGCGACAGCACCGGCTTGTCGGCGACGATGAAGGTTGGCAGCACCGCGACATAGAACACTGCCGCCTTCGGGTTGAGCAGGTTGGTCACCAGCCCGCGCGTGAAATAGCGCCGGTCGGAATAGCTGCCTTCGGGCATCGCTTCGCCCGGACCGCGCCAGCCTTCATAGGCGAGGTAAAGCAGGAACAGCACGCCGGCCCATCGCAAGCCCTCGTAGAGCAGGCGCGACGACTGGATCAATTCGGTGACGCCAAGTGCCGCGACCACGCCGATAGTAGCGAGGCCGAGCGCGATGCCAGCCACCGTGGCGAAGCCGGCGCGGCGGCCTTCGCCGGCCGACACCAGCGCTAGATAGGTCATGTTCGGGCCCGGCGTCAGCTCGATGATGACGGAGGTTAGCGCGAAGGACAGCAACGTCGGCAGGTCAGGCGACGTTGCCAGCTCCATATCAGTGCGCTTCGTCCCAACTGTTGGCGGCGTTGGCGTCGACATGCAGCGGCACCGACATCGACGCGGCCGGCATGGCGGCGTTTTCCATCACATGGCGCACGACCGGGATCGTCGCTTCGACTTCGCTTTCAACGGTTTCGAAGATCAGTTCGTCGTGCACCTGCAGCAGCATGCGCGCCGACAGATTGGCGGCTACCAGCGCGTCGTCCATGCGGATCATCGCCCGGCGGATGATGTCGGCGGCGGTGCCCTGCAGGCGCGCGTTGATCGAGGCGCGTTCGTTGAAGGCGCGTACCGACGGGTTCGACGAGCGGATTTCCGGGTAGTGGATGCGACGGCCGAAGATCGTCTCGACATAGCCGTTGTCGCGGCAGAACGCCTTGGTCTCGTCCATGTAGGCGCGGATGCCGGGGAAGCGTTCGAAGTACTTCTTGATGTAGTCGGAGGCCTCTTCGCGCGGGATCGACAGCTGGTTGGCGAGACCGAAGGCCGAGATGCCATAGATGATGCCGAAATTGATCGCCTTGGCGCGGCGGCGTACTTCCGACGGCATGCCTTCGACCGGCACTGAAAACATTTCCGATGCGGTCATGGCATGGATGTCGACGCCGTCGGCGAAGGCCTGTTTGAGCTGGCCGATGTCGGCGACATGGGCAAGCACGCGCAGCTCAATCTGGCTGTAGTCGGCCGAGATCAGCTTGTTGCCCTTGTCGGCGATGAAGGCGGTGCGGATCTTGCGCCCTTCGGCGGTGCGGATCGGGATGTTCTGCAGGTTCGGGTCCGACGACGACAGCCGGCCGGTGGTGGTGGCGGCGAGCGCATAGGAGGTGTGGACGCGCTTGGTCTCCGGATTGATGAAGCCGGGCAGGGCGTCGGTGTAGGTCGATTTCAGCTTGGTCAGCTGGCGCCAGTCGACGATCTTGCGCGGCAGCTCGTGGCCTTCGGCGGCGAGGTCTTCCAGCACCTGGGCCGAGGTCGACCACTGGCCGGTCTTGGTCTTGGTGCCACCGGGCAGGCCCATGCGACCGAACAATATGTCGCCGAGCTGCTTGGGTGAACCGATGTTGAAGCGCTCGCCGGCGAGATTGTTGATCTCGTCTTCCAGCCGCGCAGCACCCTGGGCGAGCTCGCCCGACAGCCGCGACAAGATCTGGCGGTCGACCGAAATGCCGCGCTGCTCCATCTGGGCCAGCACCGGCACCAGCGGGCGTTCCAGGCGCTCGTAGACCGAAGTCAGGCCTTTGGCGGCGAGGCGCGGCTTGAGCACGTGCCATAGCCGCAAGGTGACGTCCGCATCTTCGGCGGCGTAAGCTGTCGCCTTGTCGATGTCGACTTGGTCGAAGCCGACGAAGCTCTTGCCGGAGCCGGCGACGTCCTTGAAGGCGATCGGCGTGTGGCCGAGCCATTTTTCCGACAGCGGGTCCATGCCGTGGCCGCCATTGGTGCCGCCATCGAGCACATAAGACAGCAGCATCGTGTCGTCGAAGGATCTGACGTCGACGCCGTGGCGGTTCATCACCACCAGGTCGTATTTCAGGTTCTGCGCGATCTTCAGCACCGACGCGTCTTCAAGCAGCGGCTTGAGGACAGCGATGGCGTCGCGCACCGGGATCTGGTTCTCAACGAGCCCGCCACCGAGAAGATCGCCGCGCCCGCTCTTGTGGGCAAGCGGGACATAGGCGGCACGCCCGGGTGCTGTGGCGAACGAAATGCCGACCAGTTCGGCCTGCATCGGATCAAGCGAATTGGTCTCGGTGTCGAAGGCCATGACGCCGGCTTCGGTAGCTTCGGCCACCCAGGCCTTCAGCGTCGCGAGATCACGGATGGTGACATAGGCGGCGTGGTCGAATTTTTGCGCCGCCGCGGCCGCCGCGATCTTGTTGGCAAGCGCCGTGGGTGTGTCCAGCCCATTGCCGTTGCCGTCGGCAGGGGCAGACGAGGGGACGGCCGCCGCAGCGTTGCCGCCGTTCGCACGCGCCGCGGGAGCTGCGGCCGTCGCCGTCGCCGGTGCGGTCCCCGAGCCGACATCCGGGCCATGCGCATCGGCTCCCCATTGCACGGCAACCGGTACGGCCTCGATCTCGCCGGCTTCGGTGCCCGTGGCTTCGGCCACGCGCCGGGTCAGCGAGGTGAATTCCATGGTCTTGAGGAAGCCGATCAGCTTCGGCCCGTTGGGTGGCTGCAGCACGAAGTCTTCGAGCGCATCGGTCACCGGCACGTCGATCTTGAGCCGCACCAGCTCGCGCGAAATGCGTGCCTTGTCGGCATTGTCGATGATCGACTGGCGCCTTTTGTCCTGCTTGATCTCGGAGGCGCGGGCAAGCAGCGCATCAAGGTCGCCGAACTGCTCAAGCAGCTGCGCTGCTGTCTTCGGCCCGATGCCGGGAACACCCGGCACGTTGTCGACCGAGTCGCCGGTCAACGCCTGCAAATCGATCATCTTTTCGGGCGGCACGCCCCATTTCTCGATGACCTCGGGAATGTTGATCTGGCGGTCCTTCATCGGGTCGTACATCGTCACGGTGGGCCCGACGAGCTGCATCAGGTCCTTGTCGGACGAAACGATGGTGGTGTCGCCGCCGGCCTCGCAGGCGAGTCTGGCGTAGGTTGCGATCAGATCGTCGGCCTCGAAACCTTCCATCTCGATGCAGGGCAGCTCAAAGGCCTTGGTCGCCTGGCGGATCAGGCCGAACTGCGGGATCAGATCCTCGGGCGGCGCCGAGCGATTGGCCTTGTATTCAGGGTACAGCTCGTTGCGGAAGGTCTTTGAAGAATAGTCGAAGATGACGGCGAAATGGGTCGGCACGACACCGGCGTCGGTGTTGCGCGCATCGAGCATCAGCTTCCACAGCATGTTGCAGAAACCAGAGACGGCGCCGACCGGCAGGCCGTCCGATTTGCGGGTCAGCGGCGGCAGCGCGTGATAGGCGCGGAAGATGTAGCCGGAGCCGTCGACAAGGAAGAGATGATCGCCTTTTTTCATGGCGATACGGGTAACTTGGCGCAGCGCGGCTGTCCATGGTCAAGCGGGCTTTGCCGCCGTCTACTGACAAGTCGTTGACGAGCAGCGGCCGTATGCGTCTGGCGCTCGCGCAATCACACGCTCTGCCCACTGCGACGCGGCGTAGGCCGGCGCCGAGGCGCCGGATGCTGCGGGGATCCGGGCGTCGCCGCAAAGGCGGTTGCCGATGTGCTGCAATCGGCAACATTCAAGCTCCGCAAAGGCAGGCTTTGCCTTTCAGAGCGGCGCAAAACGCTTTGAAATGGTCTCGGCTCCGTCGCGATAGTCGGTGAAGCCAATTCCTTGGTAGAATGCCTGGCCGCCCGCATTTTCCTTGCGAATGGTCGCGTCGATGAAGCTGACGCCGGCCTTTTTCGCAGCTTCCACCGTGTTGGCGAACAACGCCCGTCCAGCGCCTCTCTTGTGCGCATGTGGGTCCACGAAGGTTGCGACGATGGCCCAATCGGCGGGCAACCGATCACCCGGCCAGTCCGGGTCGGACCATTCGAGTGACTGGAACCCGAGCAGCTGTTCCCCCTCCAGTGCCACGAAGCAGCTGATTCCGAGTTTCGGTGAAATGAAGTAGGTGATGATGCGCTCTTCGTCGAATTGCTGGCGGTGAGCCGTTGTCCCGCCGATCTCGATGATTTCGTTCAGGATTTGCGCCATTGCGCGTGCATCTTGCGGCAGAGCGGGTCGGACTTGCAGAGGCATGGATTGGTCATTCCACTGTTGGCTTTCAAGGTTTGCTCGAGACTAGGCGGACCACGCCTGTTCTGCAAAGGACGGGATTTCCACCACTGCTTGTGGTGGACTGATGTCAGGAGGCCGCTATCGTCATGCTGCCGGACTGGCCCCCTGCCTGGGCGGCTTTGCGCTGCTTGAGCTTGTGACCGACAGCGACGATCGTCGAAATTGCCGGCAAGAACTCCTGCCCCAGCTCGGTCAGCCCGTATTCGACCGAAGGCGGCGACGTCGGCATCACACGGCGCCAGACAGCGCCTTTCTGTTCGAGGTCGCGCAGCCGTGCCGTCAGCACCTTGGCCGACACCATGGGGATGTCGTGGCGCAGCTCGCCAAAGCGGCGCGGGCCGGCGCTGAGATACCAGATGATGTTGGGCGTCCAGGCACCGCCGAGCAACGACATGCATTCGCTGAGCGGACATGACTCCGGCGGCTCGGGGGCTCTGTTCTTGCGGACCTTCAGGGCCATGATTGTGTTCCGTTACCTCCGGGAAACCGGTGTTACCGCTTGGATACCTCAAAGTGTCGATCACCTCAAGTTAGCAGGTATCCAAAGGTAACGATGGTCTGCTAGCCATGCCGCGTCAAACCGTGACGAAGGAAACGTCTCCATGAAACTCTATTATTCACCCGGCGCCTGCTCGCTGTCTCCGCATATCGTGCTGCGCGAACTTGGCCACGACTTCGACATCGAACGCGTCGACGTTGCCACCAAGGTGACGGAAACCGGGGCCGATTTCCGCGCCATCAACCCCAAGGGCTACGTGCCGGCGCTGCGGCTCGCCGATGGCGACGTACTGACCGAGGGTGCGGCAATCGTCCAGTATCTCGCCGACAGCAACGGCGCGCGACAGCTGGCGCCGGAACCGGGTACGCTGGCGCGCGCCCGCCTGCAGGAGCACCTGAACTTCATCGCTTCGGAGCTGCACAAGGCTTTCGCGCCACTGTTTCACGGTGCGACCGGCGAGGCCAGGGACGCGGCAGCGGCGAATGTCGGGCGGCGCCTCGACCATCTGGAAAAGCAGTTTTCCGATGGCCGTGCCTACCTGCTCGGCGACGGATTCTCGGTTGCCGATGCCTACCTCTTCGTTGTCGCCACTTGGACCGGCCCGACAGGCATCGGCCTGACGCAATGGCCGCGCTTGACTGCCTTCGTTGAACGCGTGCGTCAGCGCCCGTCAGTCATAGCTGCCATGGCCGCTGAGGGATTGGCATGACCGCCGCCGACCACGCCGCCGCCTATGCCGAGGTCGCCCACGCGCTCGCGGACTATTTCGATGGGCTCTACTTCAGCGACACCAAGCGGCTATCCAGGATCTTCCACCCGCAGGCGATCTACGCCTGCGCGACCGAAGGCGAGCTAATGCATCTGACGATGCAAGAGTACTTCCCGATCGTCGACAAGCGGCCGTCGCCGGCCAGCCGATCGGAGCCGAGGGTCGACAGCATCGTTTCGATCGAGTTCGCCGGTCCGGTGACGGCCGTCGCGAAGCTCAATTGCGCCATTGGTCCGAAGCATTTCACCGACTTCCTGACGCTGGTGAAGCTCGATGGCCGCTGGCTGATCATGGCCAAGGTCTTTCACTTCGACATGCAGTCGAACTGAGCAGCTGGGAACGAGCGCGGAAGAATGCCTTACGTCAATATCAAGATCACCCGCGAAGGCGTGACGCCGGAGCAGAAAGCCGCCCTGATCAAGGGCACCACCGATCTTCTCGTCGATATCCTGGACAAGGATCCGGCGACGACGTCAGTGGTTATAGATGAAGTCGATTTGGAAGACTGGGGCGTCGGCGGAATGCCGGTAAACGAGTACCGTCGCCGGCTGCGCGAGGGTTGAAACGGCGCAGCCGCCGATCACGCGCATGTTACAAAAGTGTAATCTTCGTGCCCTTGAATCGCCATGTTCAAAGGAACAAATAATGGGCATCGGCAGTTTTTGCCGAAGTCCGGTCTCAGGCCCGTCCCCCGCCTATCCGGACCCTGCGGCAGCCTCATCCCCCTCTCCGGGCTGCCGCACCGTTTCAAGAAAGTGCCGCCGTGGTTCCCCCCTCCACCACGGCGGCACTTTTTTGTCCGCGCTCCGACAAGCTTCTGCGGCGTTGGCTTCTGGCCCAATCTTGCCGGCTTTTCGTTTTCCTGTTGGCCAACTAGGTTGCGCTCCAGAAGAATCGAAAGGCATCACAATGTCCGCTCTCGCGCCCGTTCTCGACCGTCTCGACAAAAATCTCGACAAGTCCCTGGAGCGCCTTTTCGGCCTGCTTCGCATCAAGTCGATCTCCACCGACCCGGCCTTTGCAGGCGATTGCCGCAAGGCTGCCGAATGGCTGGTCGCCGACCTCAAGAACATCGGTTTCGACGCCAGCGTGCGCGTTACATCGGGCCACCCGATGGTCGTCGCCCACCATGACGGCCCGGCCGGCTCGCCGCATGTGCTGTTTTACGGCCACTACGACGTCCAGCCGGTCGATCCGCTGAACCTATGGGAAGACGATCCCTTCGATCCCAAGATCAAGGAGATCGAGCCTGGCCGCAAGGTCATCACCGGTCGCGGTTCGTCCGACGACAAGGGGCAGCTGATGCTGTTCGTCGAGGCTTGCCGCGCCTGGAAAGAGGAGCATGGCGGCCTGCCGTGCAAGATCACGCTTTTGTTCGAGGGCGAAGAAGAGTCCGGTTCACCGTCGCTCAAGCCGTTCCTCGATGCCAATGCCGAAGAGCTCAAGGCCGATTTCGCCATGGTCTGCGACACCGGCATGTGGGACCGCGATACGCCGGCGATCTCGATCGCGCTGCGCGGCCTTGTCGGCGAGGAAGTCGTGGTCAAGGCGGCAAACCGCGACCTGCATTCGGGCGAATATGGGGGGGCTGCCGCCAATCCGGTGCGCATCCTTGCCAAGGTGTTGGCCGCGATCCACGACGACGATGGCCGCATCACCATTCCCGGCTTCTATGACGGCGTCGAGGAAACGCCCTCGCAGATTTTGAAGTCGTGGGAGACGCTTGGCGAGACCGCCGAGAAGTTCCTCGGCGAGGTCGGCCTGTCCATTCCTTCGGGCGAAAAGGGCCGCTCGGTGCTCGAACTGGTTTGGGCACGCCCGACAGCCGAGTTCAACGGCATCATCGGCGGCTACACCGGCAGGGGCTTCAAGACGGTGATCGCGGCGGAAGCCTTGGCCAAGGTGTCGTTCCGCCTCGTGCACAAGCAGGATCCGGAGAAGATCCGCGCCGCCTTCCGCGAGTTCGTCCGGGCGCGCATCCCGGCCGATTGCAGCGTCGAGTTCCACGAACATGGCGGTGGGCCGGCGATCCAGCTGTCCTACGACTCGCCCTTCCTGGGCAAGGCCAAGGATGCGCTGTCGGACGAGTGGTCGAAACAGGCGGTGATGATCGCCATGGGGGGCTCGATCCCGATCGTCGGCGACTTCCAGACCTATCTCGGCATGGAATCGCTTTTGGTCGGTTTCGGCCTGCCCGACGACCGCATCCATTCGCCCAACGAGAAGTACGACCTGAGCTCGTTCCACAAGGGCCAGCGCTCCTGGGCACGCATTCTTGATGCGCTGACCAAGCGCAGCTGAGCTCGAAGCTAAGGTTTCTGTTGATTTTTCCTCCGATCGCGGCAAGTGAGAAGCCAAGCCGCGATCGGAGACAACGATGACCATCCGTTTTCACAAAAACGACCTGCCCGACCTCCAGCACTACGATGTCGATGCGGTCGCCATCGACACCGAGACGCTGGGGCTGAAATCCGCATCGCGACCGGCTCTGTGTCGTGCAGATATCGCCCGGCGACGGCACCGCCGATGTGATCCAGATCGCGCCGGGGCAGAAGAAGGCGCCGAACCTTGTAAGCCTGCTCAAGGACCGCAAGGTAACGAAGCTGTTCCACTTCGGCCGCTTCGACATCGCCGTGCTCTACAACGCCTTCGGCGTGATGGCCGAGCCGGTGTTCTGCACCAAGATCGCCTCGCGTCTGACCCGTACCTACACTGACCGCCACGGCCTCAAGGACATCTGCAACGAGCTTCTCGGCGTCAGCCTGTCGAAGCAGCAGCAGTCGTCCGACTGGGCCGCCGAGACGCTGTCGCCGGAGCAGCTCGAATATGCCGCCTCCGACGTGCTTTATCTGCACCGCTTGCGCGACGTGCTGGCCGGCCGGCTGGAGCGCGATGGCCGAGCCAAGGAAGCCGAGGCCTGCTTCCGCTTCCTGCCTGCCCGCGCCAAGCTCGATCTGATGGGCTGGGACGAAGAAGACATCTTCGCCCACAGCTGAGATTTCACAGCCTATTGAACTTACACATCTTTTTCCCCGAAAGCCGGAACCGGCTTTCGGGGCACGCGGCGTTGGAAAAGCCTTTTTAGGGAACGAACTTGGCGGCTGAGCCGTTTGGGCTGCGTAATCTAGTGAAAGGATGTACCCGAATGGCCACGACCCGTGAAGAAATCCAGACCGAGCTTGAAGACCAGGTTTCCCAGCTGACCAAGCAGGTCGCTTCATTGACCAAGGCGATGTCGAAGCGCAGCGCGGCCGCGCTCGCCGACAGCCGCGACAGCGCTTCCGAACTTTACGACGGGTTCTACGACCGCTTTACCGAGGCCCTGCCGGCGATGCGCAAGCAGGCGCGCGCGGCGCAGAAGACCGCCCAGGACAACCCGATGACGACAGCACTTGTCGGCGTCGCCGTTTTCGGCCTGCTCGCCGCTTTGCTAACCCGTCGATGACTTTTGCTGCCGCGTGGCTTTACCGGGCCGCGCGGTCTATCGTTGGTGAGCAGAATCCGAGGGGAACCACATGAGCGCCAAACTGCCGATCGCCACGGCGCCGACCGATGGCTCGAAGGTCACCGTCTACTGGACCGACCGCGACGGCCAGGAAAATGAATCGGTCGCGCAGTTCAGGTCGCTGGCCCGTCTGAAAGCCGCTGGCGGGCAGTGGGACGAAAGCGACGAAGGCTGGTGGGCCTATGTCGACAGCGATACCCAAAAGCGCATTACGCCGCACTCCTGGGCCAAATCAGGCGGCAGCGACGACGAGGAAGAATAGGCGTATGATCGGGTCGCTTGCCTGGGAGAACAGCCATGGCCGAAAAACCCGATCGAAACGAACATCAGTTCATGGTGGCGGCTGTCGAGGCCGCCAAGGACGATACGCTCGACGGTGTTGCGGTGACGCTTGTCGATGCCCGCGGCGGCCGCGTTCGCCTTCATATGGACACCGACATGGCCGAGATCCTGCGCGAGCGCATCTCGGCGGCGCTCAACAAGACCATCGGGCCGTGACAACGAAAAACATTGCCCAGCATCCTCCGATGAAGCCTATGACGGTCGTGCCGCGCGGCATTGGTCAAGCCCGTTCCTATGGCGCCGATATCCTGACTTGCGGCCCCCGCGCTACGACAGCGTAAAAATCTCAACTCTCCTTTGAACCTTTCCCCGCCCTGCGACGACCCAGTCTCGTGAGGTGGGAAAATTCGTTTCAAAGGAGAGAACCATGAGTGCACTTCGTAACATCATTCTGGCCGTTGTCGCAGCTTCCGCCGTGACAGCGTGCCAGTCGACCGAGATCCGCCGCTGCGAATGGAAGCCGAAGGATCCGCGCTACCTGCAGAGCAGCAATTGCTGCGACAGGAACGATCCGTCGAGCCCCTGCCACAAAGGCAGCGACAAGCCGGATCGCCCCGACAAGCCGAACGACCCGCGCCCGAATGATCCGATCCCGCAATGAGTTGACGAGACCCCGCAAGCCGCCGCCCGCAAGGACGGCGGTTTTGCTGTGTCGGTCGCAAGGTCTGCCCTGGCCGGTCGTCGTGCTTTGCCCACAGGCCCGCGGGACTGGATGTTTAACGCCCCCTTAAATCGCCGCATTTACTGTCCAACCGGAACGCCATTGGCATGGGGGCCGGACAAACAGGTATGGCGAACCGGAACGACAGACGCATCGAACCCAGCTTCGACGGACCGCGTAATGCTGCGGACGACGATGACTTTTCGGTGCGCGAGGAGGATCGCGTCGTGCCCAGCCGCCGCAAAGCCCCGGCCAAGCGTAAATCTTCCAAGGCGCGCGCCACCCCGCGCGGCCGCTCGCGCAAGCCCAAGCGCGGCCTGTTCGGCATCTTCGGCCGACTGGTCTACTGGTGCTTCGTTCTCGCCATCTGGGGCGGCATCGCCGCCGCCGGCATCGTCGTTTACTACGGCGCCAAGATGCCGAGCGCCACGACCTGGGCCATTCCCGACCGCTCGCCCAACATCAAGATCGTCGGCGTCGACGGCCAGCTTGTCGCCAATCGCGGCATGACCGGTGGCGAGGCCGTCGGCCTGCACCAGATGTCGCCTTACATCCCGCAAGCGGTGATCGCGATCGAGGACAAGCGCTTCTATTCGCATTTCGGCTTCGACCCGATCGGCTTGGCGCGCGCGGTGTCGACGCGTTTTCTCAACGGGCGCTTTACCCAGGGCGGCTCGACGCTGACCCAGCAGCTGGCCAAGAACCTTTTCCTGAAGCCCGACCGCACGCTGGAGCGCAAGGTCCAGGAAGTCCTGCTGGCAATGTGGCTGGAGCAGAAGCACACCAAGGACCAGATCCTGGAGATGTACCTCAACCGGGTGTTCTTCGGCTCCGGTTCCTACGGCGTCGAGGCCGCCTCGCGGCGCTATTTCGGCAAATCCTCGCGTGACGTGACGCTGGCCGAGGCCGCCTTGCTCGCCGGCTTGCTCAAGGCGCCGTCGCGGCTGTCGCCGGCGCGCGATCCCAAGGCTGCCGGCGACCGCGCCCAGCTGGTACTGGGGGCCATGCGCGACCAGGGCATGATCGGCGAGAAGGAACTGGCCAACGCCATGATCGCGCCGGCGACCCGTGTCGCCTCGTTCTGGACCGGTTCGGAAAACTACGTCGCCGACCGCGTCATGCAGGAGCTTCCCGAGCTCATCGGCGAGGTGCAGTCCGACATCGTCGTTGATACGACGGTCGACATGACATTGCAGGACCTGGCCGAGAAATCGATCCGCCGGCTGATCGACGAGAACGGCCAGAAGCTCAACGTCAGCCAGGGCGCGCTGGTCTCGATCGACAATTCGGGTGCGGTGCGTGCCATGGTTGGCGGCTATGATTATTCGACCAGCCAGTTCGACCGCGCCTCCGAGGCACGGCGCCAGCCAGGCTCGGCGTTCAAGCCCTTCGTCTACATGGCAGCGCTCGAGCAGGGCCGCACGCCCGACAGCATGCGCAACGACGCGCCGATCAAGATCGGCAAGTGGACGCCGGAAAACTACAACGGCAAATATTATGGCCGGGTGACGCTGAAGACGGCATTGGCGAAGTCGCTGAACTCGGTGGCGGCACAGCTCGCCATGGAGGTCGGGCCGAACGCGGTCGTCGAAGCCGCCCATCGCATGGGCATCGAGTCCGAGTTGCAGCCCAATGTCTCGATCTCGCTCGGCACATCAGAGGTGACGCCGCTCGAACTCACCGCCGCCTATGTGCCCTTCGCCAATGGCGGCTACCGGCCCGAGGTGCACATCATCCGCCGCGTCACCACCACCGACGGCAAGGTGCTGTATGAGAACACGGCAGGCGGCGGCCCGCGTGTCATCAGCCCCGAAGTTGTTGGCATGATGAACGCGATGATGACCGGCGCGGTCGAGGAGGGCACGGCCAAGAAGGCAGCCTTCGCCTGGCCCGCAGCCGGCAAGACCGGCACCAGCCAGAACTCGCGCGATGCCTGGTTCGTCGGCTTCACCGCCAACCTGACCACTGGCGTGTGGTTCGGCAATGACGACGGCAAGCCAATGAAGAAGGTCACCGGCGGCGCGTTGCCGGCACTCGCCTGGCACGAATTCATGGTGGCGGCCCACGAGGGCGTGCCGATGGCCGCCTTGCCTGGCTCCTGGACGCCGGGCAGCGCGGCACCCGAGGTAGCAGTCGAGAGCCAGCCGCTCGACGAAAACACGTTTCCCGCGGCACCTCAGCCGGCGCGAAAGCAACAGCCTCGGCCGGTCGAACAGGTCGGCGCCGCCGGCACCGCGCCGCAGGAGCAATCCTCGACCGCCTCGATCCGCCGTCCAGTTCCTCCAGGCGAGGTCGGCGGTCCGCCTCAGCGTCGCGAGACGTCCATTCTCGATGTGCTGTTGGGAAACTAGCCCAGAAATTGCCTCGACAGTCACCGACAGAGGGCGTTGGCCAGTCGGCATGGCGCTCATTGCCGTTAACATAATTGTCGGATGATGTTTTGAAGTAAAATGCCATCGTGATATTGACTTGAGCTTGCTGAAGTCTGGCGGAGCTTGGGCAATTGACTTTCATTGCATTAGAAGTTCGGAATATTGTGGCGAGGCTTGCGTTGTGCGTTTTCGCTTTGCTTGTCGGTCTTTCCCCGGCCAACGCCGATGCCTGCAGCGCGCTTCGAACTCAGCTCGGCGGCAGCAATGCGGCTCCCGCGTATCTGACCAGGCAACTTCAGGCGATCAAGGCGCTTGAGCGTCAACGGCAGTGCAGCGGCCGCAGCAGTGGCGGGTTCTTCGACCCCTGCCGCGACCTTGCCGGGCGACGGGCAAGCGTCGAGCGCGACATTCAAAACGCGTCGGGCCGGGGCAACAATGCGGCGATCAGGGCGCGCCTGTCGGCGATGGGCTGCACGCAGGTGGCGGCCGTACGTCCGGAGCGCCGCAGGACGGAACGGCCTTTGTCATATACCGGGCAGGCGATGCTGTACTGCGTGCGGCTGGCGGACGGCTATTATTTCCCTGCTCCCAATGCGCAGTTCGTCAATGCCGGCTACTACGACAACACGCTCGATCGCTGCCGCTACATCTGCAACGACAAGGCGATGGACGTCTATGAACTCGACGACATCGGGCGGGAAACCGAGGAGATGGCCTCGGTGAGGACGCGCCAGTCCTACAAGGATCTGCCATCCGCTTTCGCCTATCGCGACAAGGCCGATTTCCAGGGTTGCGACCTGCCGCGTTACTATCGCCGCGCCGACGAGATGCGGGCGCGGACGGTGACGCCGAAGAACATGGACGCGGCGATCATCCCGGTGCCTCAGGCCAAACCCGAGATGGTGCTCGACGGCACGGTCACAGCGTTCGTGCCGGAGACGCCCAGGGCAACGCCAGCGACCACGCGCAATGTGCGCGTCGTGGGTACGCCATTCCTGCCGAACTAGGCCGCCAGGAAGCGGGCGCCCTGAGTGTCCGCCCTGAGTCGTCAACCGAACTCACTTCGCGTCGCAAAGATCTGCGCCGCAGTGCCGGCCGGTCCCGCATCGAGAGGTGAGGGCCGACGCATTGCCTATCTGTTGCCGCAATGTATCACTGTCGCCGGAAAACAAGTCAGGGTTGTTCCCGGTTGGATCTGGTTATCTTTCCCTTGCGTAAATTAGCGTTATGGAATGTTGCATTGCGTTTTTGACGAGGGGCCATCCATGAAGAAACTGCTCGCTGCTGCCGGGTTTGCGACGCTTGCAACATCGGCTTTCGCTGCCGATCCGACGCAACCTGTCGAGGAGACCGTTCGCCAGCTTTCCGGTTACGGCCAGATTTATGGTGGTGGCCTTTGGCTCAGCGAACTGTCCGATGAGACGTTGTGGGCGGCTGGTGGCGCGGCCCGCATTAACGTGCCGTTTGCCGAGCGCTGGAATGCCCAGGGCGACTTCACCGTCGATGCCATCGGCCAGGACGGCAACAGCATCCACGGCGTCGGTGGCGTTGCGCACGTCTTCTGGCGCGATCCGGCTTCCTATGCCTTCGGCGGTTTCGCCCAGGTCAAGACCTATGGCTTCTCGAGCGGCTCGGACGCGGATCTTTGGGACTGGAAGGTCGGCCCCGAGGCCCAGGCTTATCTGGGCAACGTGACGCTTTACGCCCAGGCCTATTACGGCGGCCTGGAAGCCGACCTCTTGCCCGTCGATATCGATCTGGTGGGCATTCGCGGCGTGGTTCGCTACTTCGCCCAGGACAATCTACGCTTCGACGGCGAGCTTGGCTTCCATCGCACCCATTTGAGCGTCGGTGGCGATTCGGCCGACATCGACACCATCGCTGCGGCCCTGCAGGCGACGTACCGCTTCGACGGCACTCCATGGTCGGTTTTCGGTCGCTACCAGTACGAGAACGTCTCGTTGTCGGAGGGCGGCCCTGGTACGGATAGCTTCGACTCGCACAAGCTGATGGTCGGGCTGCGCGCCAGCTTTGGCAGCACCACGCTGATCGATGAAGATCGCAATGGCGCGACGATGGACACCTACCAGCCCAATTTCGTGATGCCGTTTCCCTTCCTTTGAGGTCGGTGTCGTAGCTATGTCCGGTCGTTGAAGCAAAGGCCGCGCAGTGAACTGCGCGGCCTTTTGCTTTCTGGAGAATCGTGGTTCGGCCGGATCAGGCCGCTGCCGGCGGGGCGTCGGGGTCCGGACCGCTGACCGGCGGCGTGGGGCCTGACTCCATCACCTGCTCGACGATGCCGCGGGCGATCTCGCGCTCGCCCATGATCACCTTGTCGGCGCCGAGCCCGGTGAGATGGTCGACCTCTGCGTCGGAATGGGCACGCGCCACGATCAGCATCCCCGGATTGGCGGCCTTGGCCTTGAGGATGATCTGGCCAGCCTCGAAGGCATTGGGGATGGCGAGGATCAGCCGCTTGGCGCCATTGGCATTGGCGGCGGCGAAGACCTCGCCCTTGACCGCGTTGCCGGCGACCGTCTCGATGCCGTCGGCCTTGAGCTTGGCAATCGTCTTGTCGGCGTCTTCGATGACGAGGAACGGCAAGCCTGCCTCCCGCAGCGATTTGCCGACGAGCGAACCGACGCGGCCGTAGCCGATGAGGATGGTGTGATCGGTGAGCTTGGTTGGAGGCGGCACGTCTTCGTCGTCGATGACCGGCACGGACGTCGTGGTCGCGACTTCGCCGGGCTCCGTCGCCGGTCCGATCGGAACCACCTCGACAACGTCAGGGGCGTTGCCGGAGCGCTTTTCCAGCCAGGGTTTCAGCCGCGCCGCACCGGCAAAGATAAGCGGGTTCAGCACGATCGACAGGATGGCGCCGGCAAGGATCAGGTCGCGGCCCTTTTCCGGCAAAAGGCCGAGCCCGACGCCGAGTTCGGCCAGGATGAAGGAGAACTCGCCGATCTGCGCCAGGCTGGCCGAAATGATCAGTGCGGTGGCCACCGGATAGCCGAAGGCGATGACGATCAGGAAGGCGGCGACCGACTTGCCGATGATGATGATGAACAGCGTGGCGAGGATCGGCCAGGTGTTGCTGAGCAGGCTTGTCGGGTCGAACAGCATGCCGACCGAGACGAAGAACAGCACCGAAAACGCGTCGCGCAGCGGCAGGGTTTCTTCCGCCGCCTGATGGCTGAGCTCGGACTCGCTCATGATCATGCCGGCGAAGAAGGCGCCGAGCGCCAGCGAGACGCCGAACAGCTTGGCCGCGCCGAAGGCGACGCCGAGCGCGATCGCCAGCACCGCCAGCCGGAACAACTCGCGTGAACCGGTATGGGCGACGTAGTGCAGCACCCAGGGGATGACACGGCGGCCGACGACCAGCATGACCACGACGAAGGCGGCGACCTTGGCCAGCGTGATGCCGATGACGCCCCAGATGCCGAAGTCGAAACGCAGGGCAAGGATGTCGGGCGCCTGGGTTGTCTGCGCCTCGCCGCCGAGCACGCCGGCAAGGGCGGGCAGCAGCACCAGCGCCAGCACCATCGCCAGGTCCTCGACGATCAGCCAGCCGACGGCGATGCGGCCACGTTCGGTCTCGATCATGCGCCGTTCCTGCAGCGCCCGCAAAAGCACGACCGTCGAGGCAACCGACAGCGCCAGGCCGAAGACCAGGCCGGCCCCGATCGACCAGCCGAGCATCGAGGCAAGGCCGGCGCCGAGTGCCGTGGCAAAGGCAATCTGGACGATGGCGCCGGGCACGGCGATGGCGCGGACCGAGAGAAGGTCCTTGAGCGAGAAATGCAGGCCAACGCCAAACATCAGCAGGATGACGCCGATCTCGGCGAGTTCGAGCGCTAGCTCCTGGTCGGCGACGAAACCGGGCGTGTTGGGCCCGACAAGAACACCGGCGACCAGATAACCGACGAGCGGCGGAACCTTGAAGCGATTGGCGAGCGCGCCGAAGATGAATGCCAGCCCCAGACCGGCGACGATAGTAGCGATGAGGGGCGTGTCATGCGGCATTGTCCCGGCGGCACCTTTCGAAATGAGCATTGTTTTGGGGTGCGGCGGTAAAATCCGCTGCATTTCCAATATGGTGGACGCAGGCGCGCATGCGCAACCCTAGGCAGCCAAGAAACTTGGCCCCCAGTGGAAAAAAGTGCTGGCAGCGACTGCCAGCACTTAATGGAAGATTGCCTGGAACTGTTGCCTGGGCTCAGGCCGCCATCAGGATGGTCTCGATGTCGGCAACGCTGTGATTGGTCAGTGTCTTGGCCATTTCGGCCGAGACACGCTCGTCGACTTCCTTGTGCAGCTTCTTGCGCAACTCGCCGAGCACCAGTGGCGGCGCCACCAGGATGATCTCGCGGAAGGCGCCGGCGTGGGCGAATTTGTAGAGCCGTGTCGCGACCTCGTCGGCGAAGCGCTCCTTGGCGACGCGGTGCCAGTCGGTATCGTCGACCGCGCTGCGGTGGATCGACGGGCCGTCACTGTAGCGGCCGGGGCGATCGCTGCCTTGTTCGCGCGTCGGCGGGTTGTCCTGCTCCATCTCGCGGACGACTTCGAGGTTCGGATATTTGGTGTCGCCCCGGTTCTTCAGGAACAGCGCCTTTTCGCCATCCGCCACGAGCACCCAGATCCCGTGTTTCAGATTGATGTGCGTCATGTCGTGCTCCTTCTGCTGCTAGCCCCTCGTTGGGGAACGTCGGGCAGCCGCGGATGTTCCGGACGGGTAGCAAAACGAGGCCGGAGCGCCATCGAGCTTAATTCTACTAAGTTAGTAGAAATTAGGAAAAACGCGTCCAGAGGCCTCGCGCTTTTGTCGCGTCCCGTCAGCAAGACAGCGACACCGGCGACACGACAAATCCGGGCGATTCATGGGTTGCCGCCGGTAAACCAGGCAGTGCGAGTCCTTGCAGAAGTCTCGGCCCGGAAATGAGCCCGAGCCCTCCTGTTGGAATAATTTTCTCTTGGCGCATTGGGTCGGGCAAAAGCGATTGCCTCCCCTAACGGCGCGCGCGAGTGCATTTCTTCTGCAGCGCAGCAATGGCGGCTAGAAATGGTGGGTATTCCGGAACCATCGCGTCATGACTCAAGCCGCCGCCAAGTTGAACGCCTTCCCGATCTTCCTCAAGGTCGAAGGCGAAGCCGTGGTCATCGTCGGCGGTGGCGATGAGGCGCTGGCCAAGGCTCGCCTGCTCAGCCAGTCGAGCGCCGAAATCCGCATCATTGCCGACCAAGCCGAGCCGCAGCTGCGCGACTGGATCGCCACCAATGGCGCAACCCGTATCCATGCGGCCTATGATGCATCGCTGATCGAGCGGGCTGTCATGGTGTTCGCCGCGACCGGCGACGCGGCGCTCGATCGCCGCATCTCCCAGGATGCCCGCGAGCTGGGCGTTCCGGTCAATGCCGTCGACCGTCCCGAGCTCTGCGATTTCTTCACCCCTGCGCTGGTCAATCGTGCGCCTGTCGCCGTTGCTATCGGCACCGAAGGGGCAGGGCCGGTGCTGGCGCAGATGATCCGCGCCCGCGTTGACCGAATGCTGTCGCCGCAACTCGGCGCGCTTGCGACGCTTGGCGCCGGCTTCCGCGACGCCGTTGAGCGTATGCTGCCCAAGGGCAATGTCCGCCGCGGCTTCTGGCGCGAGTTTTTCGAAGGCGCGCCGGCGCGGGCGCTCGACAACGGCCAGCTTGCCGAGGCGCATGACGCGGCGACCGAACTGCTGCTGCAAAAGGGGGCGAGCAAGGGCCATGTTGCGCTCGTTGGTGCCGGCCCCGGCGCCGAGGACCTGCTCACCCTGCGCGCCCATCGCCTGCTGATGGAAGCCGATGTCATCGTCCACGACGCGTTGGTGCCCGAGGCGGTGATCTCGATGGGCCGTCGCGACGCCGAGCGGCTGCCGGTGGGCAAGCGCAAGGGCTGCCATTCCAAGACCCAGAGCAAGATCAACGACCTGCTCGTCGAGCTGGCGCAGGCTGGCAAGCGCGTGGTGCGCCTCAAGTCGGGCGATCCGTTGGTGTTCGGCCGGGCTGGCGAAGAGATGCAGGCGATGCGCGATGCCGGCGTGTCCTACGAGGTCGTGCCGGGCGTCACCTCTGCCTTCGCCGCCGCTGCCGATTTCGAACTGCCGCTGACGCTGCGTGGCGTCACCTCCTCGATGGTGTTCACCACCGGCCACGATCTCAAGGGCGGCTCGCTGCCCGACTGGGCCAAGCTTGCCATCTCCGGTGCGACGGTTGCCGTCTATATGGGCCGCTCGGTTGCCGCCGACGTGGCTGGGCGCCTGATCGATGCCGGGCTGTCGCCCGATACGGCGGTTGCCGTGGTCGAGAACGCCAGCCTGAAAAACCGCCGCCGTTTCCACGGCACGCTCGCCGACCTGCCGTCGCTCGAAGCGCGCAGCGATCTCGACGGGCCGGTCATGACCATCATCGGCGACGCTGTCGCCGGCGCCAATTTTGAACTTTCCGAGCCGCTCGCGGCACACAGGCACGAACAGGCCGCCCGCGCGGCGCTCGAAGGAAGCAGGGCATGAAGATCCTTACCGCCAATCGGCTGACCGACGGCGAGGCCGTGTGGTTCGCGGCCGACGGCACATGGGCCGAGACCATCGATGTCGCCGAAACCGTCGGCGACAAGGCCGGTGAAGCCCGCCTCGAGGCGATCGGCAAGGCCGCCTACGACAACAACGAGGTTGTCGACGTCAACTTGATCGATGTCAGCGTCGTTGATGGCGCGATCCAGCCACTCAGGCTGCGCGAAGTGATCCGCGCCGCCGGCCCCAGCAATCGCCTCGACCTTGGCAAGCAGGCCCGGCCCGCAGCCGGCGCCGCCTGAACACAGACCGGAAGACGACCATGTACCGTTACGACGAGTTCGACCATGATTTCGTAAAGGCCCGCGTCGCCGATTTCAGCGACCAGGTCGAACGACGCCTTGCCGGCGAGATCACCGAGGACCAGTTCCGGCCACTGCGCCTGATGAACGGCGTCTATCTCCAACTGCACGCCTACATGCTGCGCATCGCGGTGCCTTATGGCACGCTGAGCTCGAAGCAGATGCGCATGCTCGGCCACATCGCCCGCAAGTACGACAAGGGCTACGGCCACTTCACCACGCGCCAGAACATCCAGTTCAACTGGCCGGCACTTTCCGATATTCCGGCGATCCTGGCCGACCTCGCTTCGGTCGAGATGCACGCCATCCAGACCTCGGGCAATTGCATCCGCAATGTCACCGCCGATCATTTCGCCGGTGCCGCCGCCGACGAGGTCGCCGATCCCAGGCCTTACGCCGAGATTTTGCGCCAGTGGTCGTCGGTGCATCCGGAGTTCTCATACCTGCCGCGCAAGTTCAAGATCGCGGTAACAGGTGCCGAGCGAGACCGCGCCGCGATCCAGACGCACGACATCGGCCTGCATCTGAAGAAGAACGACAAGGGCGAACTCGGCTTTGCCGTCTACATCGGCGGCGGTCAGGGCCGTACGCCGATGGTCGCCAAGAAGATCCGCGACTTCCTGCCGGAACAGCATCTGCTGTCCTACACAACGGCGATCCTGCGCGTGTACAACCTGCACGGCCGCCGCGACAACAAGTACAAGGCGCGCATCAAGATCCTGGTCCACGAGACCGGCGTCGACGAGATCATCCGGCAGGTCGAACATGAGTGGCAGGCGCTGAAGGACGGCGAACTCGAGCTGCCCGAGGCCGACGTCGCGGCGATCCAGTCCTACTTCGCACCGCCGGCACTGACGGCGCGGCCTAAAGGCGACGAGGCGGTCAAGCTGGCGCGGCTCGATTCCAAGAGCTTCGGCGACTGGGTCGACCAGAACGTCTTCACCCACGGCAATCCCGACTACGCTGCCGTGACGATCTCGCTCAAGGGCATCGGCGAGGTGCCGGGCGACGCCACCGACAGCCAGATGGACGCGGTCGCCGACATCGCCGAGAGGTTCGGCTTCGATGAAATCCGCGTCAGCCACGAGCAGAACCTGATCCTGCCGCATGTCGCCCGCGCCGATCTCAAGGCGGTCTACGACGCGCTGGTGGCGATCGATCTCGCCACCGCCAACTCGAACCTGATCAGCGACATCATCGCTTGCCCCGGCCTCGACTATTGCGCGCTGGCCAATGCCCGTTCGATCCCGGTGGCGCAGGAAATCTCCAGGCGCTTCGCCTCGCTCGAGCGCCAGCGCGACATCGGCGAGCTGAAGCTCAAGATCTCCGGCTGCATCAACGCCTGCGGCCACCACCATGTCGGCCACATCGGCATCCTGGGCGTCGAGAAGAAGGGCGCCGAGCTTTACCAGGTGACGCTTGGCGGCTCGGCCGACGAACACACCTCGGTCGGCGAGATCATCGGCCGCGGCTTCGGCCCCGACGAGATCACCGATGCCATCGAGACAATCGTCGAGACCTATCTCGGCATCAGGCTCGACCGTTCGGAAAAGTTCCTCGACGCCTATCGCCGCGTCGGCCCAGCGCCGTTCAAGGAGGCGCTTTATGCTAGCGAAGCCAAGGCAGCCTGACGCCGAGACCGAAGCGCAGGTTCTGGCAGAAGCTGCGGCGCTCGACGCGCTCTACGGGCATCTGACGCCCGTGGAGATCATCGCGCGCGCGGCCACCGAACGCTTTGCCGGCGAAATCGCCGCCGTGTCGTCCTTCGGGGCGGATTCGGCAGTGCTGCTGCACATGATTTCGGAAGTCGACCGCAAGCTGCCGGTGATCTTTCTCGACACCGGCAAGCATTTCGGCGAGACGCTCGACTATCGCGACGCACTGGCCGCCGATTTCGGCCTGACCGACATCCGCATCATCACGCCTGACGATGCGGCCCTGGCGCGTATCGACCCGACCGGCAATCTGCACCAGACCAGCACCGATGCCTGCTGCGACGTGCGCAAGGTCGAGCCGATGGCGCGCGGCGTCGAGCCGTTTCGTGCCTGGTTCACCGGCCGCAAGCGCTTCCAGGCTGCGACCCGTGCTGCACTTCCGGTGTTCGAGCAGGTCGGTCCGCGTTTCCGCATCAACCCGCTGGCGCGCTGGACCACGTCGGACCTCGCCGATTACATGCGTAAGCACGCGTTGCGCGAGAACCGGCTCGTCGCCTATGGTTACCTGTCGATCGGCTGCTTTCCTTGCACGCAGATCGTCAAGCCGGGCGAGGATGCGCGCAGCGGGCGCTGGGCCGGGCAGGCCAAGACCGAATGTGGCATCCATCTCTCCGGCCTCGAACAGTCGCTGACTGACGCATCACTTTAGGAATTCACTTTATGACCGAAGCGACACCGGCGATCCGCCTCTGGACCCCTGAAGGCTTTCGGGACGACGGCTGGGCCCATGCCGAGGATGCAAGTGCGTTGGCCGGCAACAGCCGGGTCATCCTGCCGCTTCAGGCTTTTCTCGAACTCTCGGCCGAACAGCGCGAAGCGGCGAAGGAACGCCTTGGCGTCCTGCTCCAGCCTGGCGACCAACTCGAGGAAATCGTCGACTCGCTTGACCAGCTGTCTTTGGTCGCCCTTGCTTTCCCGGCCTTCAGTGACGGCCGTTCCTTCTCGAAAGCCGAGCTGCTGCGCAGCCGTCATGGCTTCCAAGGTGCTGTGAGGGCGACGGGGCAGGTGCTTGTCGACCAGTTGCCGCACATGCTGCGCGTCGGCTTCGATGAGTTCGAGGTCTCGCATCCGGTGCTGTTGAAGCGGCTCGAAGCAGGCCAGGCGGGTGGTTTGCCGCTCTATTACCAGCCGACCGCCAAGCCGGCCGAGTTGCCTTCGGAAGGCGCGAAATATTCCTGGCGCCGCGCCGCGCGCCCCTGAGCACCACTGAAACGCTGGACGAGAGCGCCTGGCGCTTTAGTTTCTGCTGAGCATTTTTCGCAGCGGCTTGTCGTGTTCGGCGGCGTCGAGCCTGTCGAGCAGGCGGCGGAGTTTTTTGGGCAGGTGTAGGTCGGCCTGGAATGCTGGCAGCGCTTCCAGCACGCGTAGATTGCTTTCGGTGGCGAGTTCGCGCCTGATATTTGTCGCCACCTTGGTTGCGGTCTTATTGATGCGTGTGCTGGGCATGACTGAGGGCCTGTTCTTCATGGGGAGAACTCCTGCCAGATGCATATGGTTCCCATATCGATCGCCCGCCGTGGCAATGGTCGGCCTGTATGGTAAAGCTTGAATTAATATTGAATTGTTGACGCTTGCCGAACCGCCGAGCGAGGCGCCACGAGGCGCGACATCCCGTCCTTGCGGCCCTTGCCCCTTGATTTTTGACACCTAAACCTCGATATCGGGCGCAACTTAGAACGTATCCAAACAACGGGAATTGGCGATGAGCGACCAGGCAAAAGACGAACGCACGCCCGACGATGTGGCGGCTGCCGAGGCCCAGGCCGAGAAGATCGAAGGCAGCGTCGAAGGCGACTACGAAGCCCTCGTGCGACTGCTGAAAGAAAACGAAGAGCTGAAGGACCGCGCGCTGCGCACGGTTGCCGAGATGGAGAACCTGCGCCGCCGCACCGCCCGCGACGTGCAGGATGCCCGCGCCTACTCGGTGGCGAACTTCGCCCGCGACATGCTTTCGGTGTCGGACAATCTGCGTCGCGCCATCGAGGCGGTTTCCGACGAGGCCAAGGCAGCCGGCGGTGCGGGCCTTGCCAGCCTGATCGAAGGCGTTGAAGTGACGGAGCGTTCGATGCTGTCGGCGCTCGAACGCCATGGCGTGCGCAAGCTCGATCCCCTCGGCGAGAAGTTCGACCCGAACTTCCACCAGGCGATGTTCGAAGTGCCGAACCCCGACGTCGTCGCCAACACGGTCGTGCATGTCGCCCAGTCCGGCTACACCATTGGCGACCGCGTCCTGCGCCCGGCCATGGTCGGCATCGCCAAGGGCGGCCCCAAGCATGTCTCCGAGGCCCCGGCCGAGCCCGGCCCGGTCAACGAACAGGCCGAGAAAGACGCCTGAGAAATAGCGAATAGGGAATAGGGAGTAGCGAACGGGGAATTGGCGGATATTGTAGCTGCAAAGCTGGGATTCGCCATGTTGTCTTCCTGTTCGCTACTCACTACTCCCTCTTCGCCCTCATGAACCCATTGCTTTACCTCGACTATGCTGGTGTGGCGGTGTTTGCCGCCACCGGCGCGCTTGCCGCCTCGCGCAAGCAACTCGACGTCATCGGGTTTCTGTTTCTGGCGAGCTTTACCGGCATCGGCGGTGGCACCGTCCGTGACGTCATCCTGGGCCTGCCGGTGTTCTGGGTCATCAATCCGGCCTATGTGCTGGTTTGCGCGGCGGTTGCCGTGCTTGTCTTCCTCACCGCCCACCTCGTTGAATCCCGTTACAAATTGCTGCTCTGGCTCGATGCACTCGGCATGTCGGCCTATGCCGCCATAGGTGCGGCCAAGGGACTGGCAGCGACCGGTTCGCCAACGGTCGCCATCGTCATGGGGCTTTTGACGGCGACCTTCGGCGGCATCCTGCGCGATCTTCTCGCCGGCGAGCCCTCGGTGCTGCTCAAGCCTGAAATCTATGTCTCGGCGGCAATGGTGGGGGCGGGCATCTACACGCTCGCCGACATCGCCGAACTGCCGCCGGAGGTGTCGACGGTCGTCGCCTTTGTCGCGGCCTTCATGGTCCGCGGCGGCGCGTTGAAGTTCGGCTGGACTTTTCCGGCCTATCGTAGTCGTCCGGGCCGCCGCCCCGAAGATATCCCCTGAGATGTCTGGCCCTATACCTGTCCGCGAAGCTGGCTTTACTATGCGCCGACAAAGCAGAGGACAGAATCGATGCCGCATCGGGTTGTGGTCGTAGGCGCCGGCTTCGGCGGGTTGGAGGTCGTCAAGGGGCTGGCGGGGGCTGCGGTCAGCATCACCTTCGTCGACCGGCGCAATCACCACCTGTTTCAGCCGCTGCTCTACCAGGTGGCGACGGCCTCGCTGGCGACGTCAGAGATCGCCTGGCCGATCCGCTCGCTTGTCTGGAACAGGCCGGAGGTGACGACCATCCTGGCCAACGTCACCGGTGTCGATGCCGAACGGCGCCTTGTGCTGCTCGAAGGCGGCGAGACCGTGCCTTATGACAGCCTGGTGCTGGCGACCGGCGCGCGCCACGCCTATTTCGGCCATGACGAATGGGAACGCTATGCGCTTGGCCTGAAGACACTCGAAGATGCGACGACGATCCGGCGGCGCATCCTGGTGGCGTTCGAACGTGCCGAGCGCGAGACAGACCCGGAAAAGCAGGCTGCACTTCTGACCTTCGTCATCGTTGGCGCAGGCCCCACCGGGGTGGAACTGGCCGGGACGATTGCCGAGCTGGCGCGGGATACGCTGCCGCGCGATTTCCGCAACATCGACACGGGCAGGGCGCGGGTGGTGCTGATCGAAGCCGGACCGCGGGTCCTTGGCGGGTTCCCCGATGACCTCTCCGAATATGCGCTGCGCTCGTTGCGCAAGCTTGGCATTGAGGTCGAACTCGGTCGCGCCGTCTCCAACTGCACCGCCGACAGCGTCACTTATGGCGACGTCCGGCTGGCGACGAAGACGATCATCTGGGCCGCCGGCGTGCGCGCATCGCCCGCCGCCGAGTGGCTCGGCGCCCCGGCTGACAAGGCGGGACGTCTCCAGGTCATGCCCGACCTGACGGTGCCCGGTCACCCCGAGATATTCGCCATCGGCGATACTGTGACGGTGAGCGGTCCGAACGGAAAACCCGCGCCCGGCATCGCGCCCGCCGCCAAGCAGCAGGGCCAGCACGTCGCGGCCACCATCAAGGCGCGGCTGCGCGACAATGCCGCGCCGCGCCCGTTCCACTACCGCCATCAGGGCAGTCTCGCGCAGATCGGCAAGCGCCGCGCGGTCATCGACTTCGGCTGGATCAGGCTGCGCGGCGCCCTGGCCTGGTGGCTGTGGGGCATCGCCCACATCTACTTCCTCATCGGTTCGCGGGCGCGGCTCAGCGTTGCCATCAACTGGCTCTGGATTCACGCCCGCAACCAGCGCGGCGCCCGGCTGATCACCCAGGGCGAGGCCCGGATCGATGCGATCGGGGTAATGGCTGGCGAAGAGGCGAAAAGCGCGCAGCCAGCCCTTGCGGCTGGCGCCACGCCAGTGCCATCAGGGCGTCAATGACGGATCGAACTCGCCGAGACGAGGCTGGCATGATCGAGCGGAAACGGCCGCGCCAACTCGCTGCCATCCTTGGCTACACGGCACTTGTTGTCGCGCTGCCCATCGCTGTGCTGGGGCTGATGCCGGCGAACGAATACAAGGCCTGGGGCGGGGGCGGCATCGACTGCGACAGTCCTGGGCCGGTGCTGTTCTTCGGTGTGCTGGGACTTGCCATCTATGGCGCGGGTGCCGTGCTGAACGGCAGGCATTTCAGGAAACCCTTGCGGCTGCTGGTCGCCGGCATCTGCGTGCTGGTCTGCCTGGCACTGATCCCCAACCTTGCCGATGCTCTGACGGAGCAGCGACTGAACGCGCTCGCCACTGACACCTGCGGTTGATCTGGACACCTCATCCGGCAGGAGCCGTTGTCTAGGCCATGACGAAGGCCGCGAGGTTTTCGAGCGACGAGGCGATTCCCTTTTGATGGTCGCGTTCGCTGATACCAGGTGGCACGTTTTCGCAGCTGACGGTGACCCGTGTGGCGCTTCCGACCGGTTCCAGCGCCGTCACGATCCGCATCGTCCCGGCAAAGGCGGGATCGTCCGATTCGAATTCGACAAGCTCGACGACGCGCCGGCCCGGCACCAGCTCGGCAAACCGGCCTTCGAAGACATCGGCATTATCAGTGGTCTTGCCGTGCCCACCGTCGCCCTCGTAGATGAAGGCCATGCGGAAGGTGCCGCCTTCGCGCGCATCGAAGGCCAGGACTTCGCCTCGCATGCCCTGTGGCGGACGCCAGCTTGCTACCGCCTGAGGGTCAAGCAGGGCATGGTAGATGGTTTCGGGCGAGGCCTTGATGAGCCGCGATCCTGAATCGGTTCGTCTCGTCCCGCTGGTGGTCGCCACCTCACACGTCGCGGCCGGCAGCTCAACCGGCAGCTTGCCGCGCCTTGACCAGGCTTTTGGGCGCCTGCATCAGCCAGGCGCGTTCGAGCCGGTGATGCAGCTCGTCTGCCGAAATCGCATCGATGCGAACCAGAACCACCGGCCAGCCATGGTAATGCGCGGTCTCGAAATAAATCTGCGCCGCGGCCTCGATCAGCATCTGCTTTTCTTCGAGTGGACACATGATGGCGATCGTGTCGGCATCCTTGACGCGGCAGAGGAATTTCTTGCGCACCTGAAGGCACGGCGTACCGTAGGAGGTGGCTTCGGCGATCTCCGGCAGGCCTTCGGCTGCTGCGCGCAGCTTGTCGAAGGCGCTGGCGAGATCGTCGCCCACGGAACTAGGCAGCGAAGCGCTGCGTTTCCCCGCCGTAATAATTGATGTAGCGGGCGCCGATTTCCTTCACCGGCATGACGATGAAGACGTCGGTGGTGCCGAAATCATGGTCGATGACGCAGCCGTCGCCGATCTTGGCGCCGACGCGCAGATAACCTTTGATCAGCGGCGGCATCGCGGCGATCGCGGACTTGGCGTTGACCGCTTCGATGGGCATCAGATCCATGGCGCAATAGCGCCCGGCGACCGCCCGCACGTCCCAGTCCGCGCTGGTGCGGGAATGATGGGCGAGATAGGTCAGCGCCTCGGCATGGGCCGCCGGCACCGTGCCGTGGAAGGACGCGCAACCGGTCATGACGTCGATGTCGTAACGGTTGAGATAGGCCCAGATGCCTTGCCACAGCGCTTCGATCGTCCGCTTCGAGCGGTATTCGGGCAGCACGCAGGAACGGCCAAGCTCAAGGAAGCGCTGACCGGGATGGCGGGCGATGAGCTTGTTCAACTCAAATTCGTCGTCGGAGTAAAAGCCGCCGGCTTCCGTTGCACGCTCCTGGCGCAGCAAACGGTAGGTGCCGACGATGCGGCGATGCTCGGGACCTGATATCGAGGTGTCGAAGACCAGCAGATGATCGCAGATGTCGTCGAATCGATCGGCGTCGCGCCGTTCGATCGAGTGCAGGGCCTGCTTCTTGGCGCCGAGTTCGTCGAAGAACACGCGGTAGCGCACTTCCTGGGCGGCGGCGATTTCCGACTCGTCGCGGGCGAGGCGAACCTCCAGCGTCCCGATCCGTCCGAGCGGTGTACCTGGCAGTAAAGGTTTGGAAGGCACTGTCACCTTGGCGCCGCTGGCTTTCTGAGTGTCACTGTCCGGCAAGGCTGTATGCACGGGTGATTCTCCTTCGAGCCATCCCTCCTGGCGCGGGGATACGGTGTCGGTGCTACAGGATTGTGACAGTATCGTGATCAACCTGTCCCGGCAAGACTGAGCGGGCAAGCAACGGCGCCTAGCCGGCTAGGAAAATCGCCTCGATTAGTTCAGGCAGCGGCGCGCTGTTCGACAAGATTGATCAGAACATCGGGGTCGAGTGGCTTGGTGACAAAGCCGCTGGCACCATGGGCGAGCACCGCGTGGCGGGTCTTTTCCTGGCTGTCGGCGGACAGGACCATGATCGGCACAGCAGCGAGCCCGTGCTGCTCTTCATGCCTGCGGATGGCCGAAATCGCGTCCAAACCGTCCATTACGGGCATGTGCATGTCCATCAGCACGACATCATAGCGCCGCTTGCGATTGGCCCCGGTGACCGCCTCGACGGCAGCCTTGCCATTGTTGACGACATCGACCCGGTGCCCTGCCTTCACCAGCACAGCGCGGGCGAGCATGGCATTGATGTCGTTGTCCTCGGCGATCAGCACCGACAGGCCACGAAGATTTGGATGCTTCGCGGGCTTGGCCGCGGTGCGGCGGCTGGCGGGCTGGGGCTTGCCCTGCACGACACCCTGATTCGCCAGAAGCACCCGCAAAAGGGTCTCGCCGCGCACCGGACGGGCGAGGAAGGTCGCGTAGCCGCTGGCGCGCAATTCGCCGAGCAGCCCGCGGTCGGTCGGCGCGATCAGCGTCACCGCTTCGCTGGCAGCGAAGCCGTTTTCGCGCAACTGCTTGAGCATACGGCCGTCATTTTCCTCGAGCGCTGCATCGACCAGCAGAGCATTGCACCCCTCAGCGAAGGCGGCAGCCTGTTCGGGTGTCACGGCGATGTCGGCTCGGCCACCATGAGCACGAATGGTATCGGCAAGCGCTTCTGCTTCGGTGGTATTTTTCGACATGATGACGACGTGTCGGCCAGCCAGCGCATCGGCGTCGGCCTGCGGCGTGTCGGTCGCGCCATATGCCGGCAGCTCGAAGCCGAATTCCGAGCCCTCGCCGGGTTGGCTGATGACGGTGATCGTGCCGCCCATCGCGGTGACCAGGCGTTTGGAGATGGCCAGTCCAAGTCCGGCGCCGCCATGCGAGCGTGTCGAAGTGCCGTCGGCCTGCTCGAATTCCTCGAAGATACGCTCCACGTCCTCGGCGCGCAGGCCGGGCCCGGTATCGGTCACAGTGAAACGGATCTTGCCGGGATGGCCGTCGCCGGTGCGCTCGACATTGAGCCGGACACCGCCGGCATCGGTGAACTTGATCGCATTGCCGATCAGGTTGAGCAGGACCTGGCGGACGCGGCCGGGGTCGGCGGTGACCATCTGCGGCACATTGGGCGCGACATGGCAGCCCAGCCCGATGCCCTTGCCGAACGCGCGGGATGCAAGCAGTTCGACGACATTGTCGGCGATTTCGCGCGGCGACATCGGCTGTGGCTCGGGATCGAAGCGGCCAGCCTCGATCTTCGAATAGTCGAGAAGGTCTTCGATGAGCGCCAGAAGCGCGCTGGCGGAGGTCGAGACGGCGCCGACATAGGTGCGTTGCTCGGGCGACAGCTCGGTGTCGTGCAACAGCTTGGCCATGCCCATGATGCCGTTCATCGGCGTGCGGATCTCGTGGCTGACGGTCGCCAGGAACCGCGACTTCGCCTGGCTGGCGAACTCGGCGCGCTCGCGTGCGCCGATCAGGGCCGCTTCGGCGCGTTTGCGGGCAGTGATGTCGCGGGCAATCGCCCGGTGCGAAACCGCGTTGCTGGCCTTGTCGCGCACCGAAAGCTCGATCCAGGAGAACCAGCGCACGCCGCCGTTGGAGCGGATGCCGACATCGGTGGAGCTCAGGCATTCGCCATCGGCGAAGGCGGCATCGGGCACCACGCCGACATCGACGCCGATTTCCGTCAGGGTGCGGCCAGCAAGGTCGCGTGGATCCTGGCCGATGAGCTCGGCGAACACCTTGTTGGCATAGACGATGCGGCCGTCGCGATCGCGATGGACGACAAGGTCGCCAAGCGCGTCGATGAGGCCGCGGAAGCGCTCTTCGCTTTCCTGCAGCTCCCACATCCGGTCGGCAAGGGTCTCGATCTCGGCGCGATTGCGAGAGGCGTTTTCGGTGATCGCTTCGGCGGCCCGTGCCCGCTCGCCAAGGCTGCGCGAAAGTAGCACCATGCCGGCAAGGCCGATGGCAAACAGGCTTATGCTGATGAAGGCTGGCGCGCCGGTCAGATGCGCCAGGCCAGCAAGCACCAGCACGGCGACGAGTATCGTGAAATAGAGGCCGCGTGGCGGCTCCTTCGGCAATGCCGGTGCGAGCGAAGGCGGCGTGATGATGCGGCGAAGCGACTGCGTGTCGGCGTCGACCATCGTCACGCCTTGCGTCGTCTTTTCATCAGCTGTGCCCGACTCCGTCATCATGGCGGAAGCCTAGCATCGAGAGCTTAGGGAAGATTTTGGCAGATAGATCGAATTTTAGCGGTCGCGGCGTTTTCGGGAATATGACTGCCGGGAATACTACGATTACTGGACGTAGCTCTTGTAGACGTAACCGCGCTTGCCGTTGAAAACGATTTCGCACCATTGCGTGCACGACACCAGTTCGACGGCGGTCTTGGCCGGGATGACGCTGAGCACCTGGCCACCCTTTTGCGGGGTGGCGCGCATGTTCACCGAGCGCTTGATGGTGGCTTCCTTGCCGCCCTGGCTGATCTCGTCGGCAGGCTTCGTCTCCGCTTCGATTGCCTTGACGGCGGCGGTCTCGGCCGGATCGGTCTTGGCGAGCGCCAGCGTTGCTGTCTCGGTCGGGTCCCTGGCGATAACTTTTTCGGCGCCCGGGATAGCCGGCATGGCTTCGAGCGGCTGGGTCGCGCCTGCTGCCACGACCTGCGCCCAGCGCGGATCGGCAGCCAGCGGCATGTCGGAGGCTTCCTCTGCCGCAGCGTCGGAAACCAGGATCGAGCTGCGCGCGGCGGCGACCCGTTCCTTGCGACCGGTCGGTTCGGCAGTGATGGTGGTGATCTTTTCTTTTGCCGGTTCGGCGGCTTCCTGCACGGTGTCGGCCGAGTGCTGGCCCATATGTGGCAGGATGAACAGGGCAGAAACGGCGGTCACGCTCATCAGCGCGGTCATCGCCAATACACCGCAGACCAAGCCGCGGTTCGGCGCGTTCTCGCGCCAGGAAGCCGGCTCGGCTTTCGTGAACATCATCGCGGAGCGCGGCTGATTTGCTGCGCCCAACCCGAAGGGCATTTTCACTAGCGACTCTCCACTCAGGCCCCAAGTGCTCGGAATAGTGAGCATCCCCAGCTGTCGTTCCGGCCCGCAAATCTACGCCGCGTGACCACCAGACAGTTCAATCGGTACCTTTCGGCCCGTCCACCGAACGCACCATGATGAGCGATTGTGGCAGACCTTGGACCCGATTGCGACCTTCGTGAAAAAATTCTTAACCGCTTAGTGAAGTCTGTGGGTAAGCTGCCGTTGACCTCACGGCTTCGTCACAAATTGTATTGTGACTTGATCGCTGCCATTCCGCCTATTCGTCGGCGGCCTTGGGCTCGCTGCGACCGCGTCGCCAGGCCAGGAACTCGTCGAACACGACCAGTGCCGCACCGACCGAAATGAAGGCGTCGGCGAGGTTGAAGATGGCAAACGACCACACCGGAGTGTGGAACAATATGTAGTCGATGACGTGGCCGTAGACGGTCCGGTCGATGAGGTTGCCAAGCGCCCCGCCGACAATCAGCGCGAAACCGAAGCGCGAGATGATTTGTGCCGGCGTGGTGCGGATCGCCAGATAGCTGACGAAGGCAACGACGATCGCAGTCAGCGCGATGAGCCCGGTGTCGCCGACGCTGGAAAACATCGAAAAGGCGATGCCGGTGTTGTAGGTGCGGTAGAGCGCCAGGAACGGCAGCACGTCGACCTTCTCGTGCATGACGAGATTGGCTTCGACGAGCACCTTGATCCACTGGTCGAGCGCCACGGCGAGCGCCGTCACAATCCCGTAGAATGCTGCTGACTTCACCCGCGGGCTCCTAAAGCTTCAGCGCGTTGCGCCGGATCTCGAAAAGCATGACGCCGGTGGCGACAGCGAGATTGAGCGAATCGGCACGGCCGGCCTGCGGGATGCGCAAAAGCTTGTCGCAGGCATCGGCCAGATTGTCGGGCAGGCCCTGCTGCTCGTTGCCCATCATCAGCACAACCGGACGATTGCCGAAGTCGACGGAGCGGTAGTCGACAGCACCCTTGAGATGCGTGCCGGCGACAGTACCGGCAAAATCCTTGCGCCAGGCGAGGAACGCTTCCGGATTGGTCTTGGCAACGGGCACCGCGAAGATCGAGCCCATGGTGGCGCGCACGGTTTCGAGCGAGAACGGATCGGTCGTTTCGCCAACCAGGATGATGCCCTTGGCGCCAACAGCATCGACGGTGCGGATGACAGTGCCGAGATTGCCGGGATCGCGCACGCGGTCGAGCGCCACCCAGACATCGTTGCCCTTCGGGCGGACATCCTTGAGCGGCACGAAACGCTGGCCGAATACGCCGACTACCGCCTGCGGATTGTCGCGGCGGGTGATTGCCGTCAACACCTTTTCGGAGACTTCGAGCACATCGCCGCCTGATGCGACGGTGCGCGCCGCCACTTTTTCGACAGCCGCATTACCGAGCGCGGACTTGGCGAAGATCAGCGTCTTGATCGTCCAGCCGAGATCGAGCGCGTCGATCACCAGCTTCAGGCCTTCGGCCATGAAGGCGTTCTGCTGGTCGCGGAATTTCTTCTGCGCCAGCGCCTTGATGTCCTTGACCAGCGGGTTGGCGAGGCTGGTCACTTCCTTGACGCGGCCCGGCGCTCCAGTGCGGTGTTCGCTCATTTGGCCACCCAGCGCGAAAAGAGGGATGTCGAAAGCGCGCGTCCCGCCGATTTCTCGCGGATGACCAACTCGCCCGACTCAATGGTGCCGCCCATGCCGGCGAAGGTGTCGCGCATCAAGGCATGGATGGCGAAGAACGAGGCACGGATCGAATAGGCGGTTAGAACCACGGCCAGCGGCTTCGGTGTCAGGATCGAGCGGCAGATGTCGGTCATGGCAGGCAGGCTCTCGAACAGCTGCCAGACCTCGCCCTTGGGCCCGCGGCCATAGGCCGGCGGGTCGAACAGGATGATGTCGTAGCGGCTGCCGCGGCGCTCCTCGCGCTCGACGAACTTCATCGCGTCCTCGCAGATCCAGCGGATCGGCTTGTTGGCGAGACCGGCCATCTCCTGGTTCTCACGGGCCCAGCCGATGGCCTTTTTCGAGGCGTCGACATGGGTGACTTCGGCACCGGCGCGGGCGGCGACCAGCGAGGCAAGTCCGGTGTAGCCAAACAGGTTGAGCACCTTGACCGGGCGCTTGGCATCCACGATCAGCCGGGCCATGTGATCCCAGTGCGTCGCCTGCTCGGGAAACACGCCGACATGGCGGAACGAGGTGAAGCGGCCTTGATAGTGCAGCCCGTCATGACGCATCGGCCAGGTTTCGCCGAGCGGCATCTTGGGAAAACGCCAGCGGCCGAGACCTTCCTCGTCGGTATCGCCAGTGAAGACGGCGTCGGCGCGCTCCCATTCCTTGGCCGGAAGCGCGCGTTGCCAAATCGCCTGGCCCTCGGGCCGCACGATGCGGTAGGGGCCATATTGCTCGAGCTTGAGGCCCGCGCCGCTGTCGAGCAGCGCGTAGTCGTCATTGGGCGAGACCTCGAGGATCAGCGGCAGCTTTTCGGCGGGCAATGCACCTTCGCGGCGGACGAGCTTGCGCGGCTCAGACTTAGGTTCAGGTGCTGTTTCTTGCCTGGGAGCAGGGCGATGCTCCTCACGGGCACGCACAGGCGCGGACGCTGAGGCAGCCCCCTTGCGGGGCGGCTGAGGCCGGCTGTCGCGGCGCTTGTCACGCGGGTGCTTCAAGAAATCGGTTCTCCGGGCGGTTGGCCGCTTTTGGCATACGGCCCAGAACTCCGCAACCTGACGGGAGGTCGCGTGCGCGGACGTGCCGGTCTTTCGGCTGCTCCGGCATCGGACTATCGTGCGGCCGAATGCCAGCGAGAATCATGTCGCGCTCCGAACGCCTGCTCGATCTCATCCAGATTTTGCGCCGCCACCGTCGACCGGTGAGCGGGCTTGTGCTCGCTGGCGAACTCGACGTCTCGATCCGCACGCTCTACCGCGACATCGCAACGCTGCAGGGGCAGGGCGCGCCGATCGAGGGCGAGCCGGGTATCGGTTATGTGCTGAAGCCCGGTTTCATGCTGCCGCCGCTGATGTTCACCGACGAGGAGATCGAGGCCATCGTGCTCGGTTCGCGCTGGGTCGCCAAGCAGCCTGACATGCGCCTGTCGGCCGCAGCCACCGATGCGCTCGCCAAAATCGCCGCCGTGCTGCCCGAAGACCTGCGCGATGAACTCGACGCGACCGCGCTGCTGGTCGGTCCGAGCGTCGGGGCGACGCACGAAAGCGTCGACCTTGGCGTCATCCGACAGGCGATCCGCGCCGAGCGCAAGATCGAAATGAACTACCAAGATGCATCCGGGACAGCGTCGCGCCGCACCGTTTGGCCGTTCGCGCTTGGCTTCTTCGACAAGGTTCGGGTGGTCGTGGCGTGGTGCGAGATGCGCCAGGATTTCAGACATTTTCGCGCCGACCGCATTTCCGATCTCCAAGCGACCGACGCGCGCTATCCCAGGCGGCGGCTGGTGATGCTCAAGGAGTGGCGGGCAACCCTCGACTCGTCGAGAAACCTTTGATCGCTACGAGAAAGCTTTGATCGCTACTGCCAGAATCTGACAGTGGCTTCGCCTAGGCTCTTCCTTGTTCGAAACAAGGAAAACAGCGATGCGCAGCCCCAACTTTATCATCCTCTATGTCGACAGCCCCAAGGCCAGCGGCGCTTTCTACAGCAAGCTGCTCGGCCGTGAGCCAGTCGAATCGTCGCCGACCTTCGCCATGTTCGTGCTCGATGGCGGCTTCAAGCTCGGCCTGTGGTCGCGCCATACTGTCGAGCCGGCTGCGGCTGCGGCCGGTGGCGGTGCCGAGATCGTCTTTGCCCTCGATACGCCAGCGGAGGTCGACGCCACCCATGCGGAATGGGTCGGTCGCGGGCTAAAGGTTCTTCAGGGGCCGACCGACATGGATTTTGGCCGCAGCTTTGTCGCACTCGATCCCGACAATCATCGCCTGCGCGTCTACTGCCTCGATGAAGCCGCGGTGGCGCCGTCATGAACACCGGCTGCTGGCTTGCCGTCGCCTCGGCCGAGCATGTCAGGCGTGGTCGGGCCGGCGGCTTCATGCAGGTCTGCCATGGCAAGGCAGCCCCCCTGCATCGCATCAAGGCTGGAGATGGCGTCATCTATTATTCGCCGTCCATGGTCATGGGCGGCAAGGATGGCCTGAGGTCCTTCACCGCCATCGGTTGGGTGCGGAAGGGCGACCCCTACCAGTTCGACATGGGTGGCGGCTTCCGGCCGTTTCGCCGCGATATCGATTGGGCGGCGTCTCACGAGACGCCGATCGCAATGCTGCTCGGACGGCTCGATTTCACCGCCGGCCGCAATTGGGGCTATCAGCTCCGCCTCGGGCTCTGCCCACTCAGCGAACACGACTTCCGCCTGATCGCGGGAAGCCATGGATGCGGAGATACGTCTCAGGGCTACCGCTTGAGCGCCTTGTAGACGGCGATGCCGGCGGCGAGGTCTTCGAGTGCCGCACCCACCGACTTGAACAGGGTGATCTCGTCCGCCGACTGGCGGGCGGGCTTCTGGTCGCGAGCGAGCTCATGCAGGTCGGCGACGATGTCGTCGGCCTTAAGAACGCCAGCTGCAATCGGCTGGACGATGTCGCCGGCTTCCTTGGTCGCACCGGCGCGGGTGTCGACATAGACGCGCGCCTTGCTGATCGCCGCGTCGTCGGCCTCGCGCATGCCGGGCGTGAAGCCGCCGACAAGATCGACATGGCAGCCCGGCTTGAGCTTGGCGCCCTTGACCAGCGGGGTCGTCGAGATCGTGCCGGCGGTGATGATGTCGGCCCAGCCGAGTTCGGCATCGAGATCGGAGACGGCGGTTGCCTCAAAACCTTCGCCGCGCAACGAAGCGGCCAGCGTTTCGGCGTTGGCGAGCGTCCGGTTCCAGACGCGGATCTGCTTGATGGGACGAACGGCGGCGTGCGCCCGAGCCAGGAATTTGCACTGCGCGCCAGCACCGATCACCAACAGTTTCGAGGCATCCTTGCGCGCCAGATAGGAGGCGGCCAGGGCCGAAGCGCAGGCCGTGCGCCATTGGGTCAGGCGCGGGCCGTCCATCAGCGCCTGCGGCTCGCCGGTGACCCCGTCGAGAAGCAGGTAGAGCCCGACGACCGCCGGCTTGGCGATGTCGTTGTTATCGGGCGAAACGGTGACGATCTTGACGCCGATATGCCCGTCGGCGCCGGCGCCCGCAGCCTTGAAGTCGGTCCAGGCCGGCATCAAAAGCAGGGTCGAATCGGTGCCTTTGGCGCGCTCGACAGTGTGATGATGGCGCACCGGCTGCACCGCACCTTCGCGGAAGGCCGAGCGCAGTGTCTCGACCAGTCCGGGAAAGGTCAGTGCGCGGTCGATGTCATCGGCCGAAAAATGCAGCATGGAATTCTCCCTGAAAGGTCGTCGCGCCGGAGCGGATCAGTTGGGTCGCGGCAGGGCCGGGCCTTGCGCGACCGGCGGCCGCTGGGCCGCTGCCTGGCGCAGGCTCTCGGCTTCGAGGCCGCGCTGGCGGGCGACCTTGCGGAAGCGGCCCTGCTTGAGCCAGGTCACCGCGCCGCCGAGAATCACCCCGAACGCCAGTGCCAGGAACAGGAGCACGAACAGCGGCGCCTGGATGGTCAGCGCCGGGTTGCCCGGATTGAACGGATCGAGCGTGAATGCCGTCGGGCCGCGGTTGGCGACGGCGAGTGCGATCAGCACGATCGCCACCGGCACGAATACAACGATGAGCATGAAGCGGTTGAACATGGATATTCCCGTTTAAAGCCCCGCCGCCACAGCCGACTGGCGGCTTACTTCGCGGAGTTCAGCCGCTCGCGCAGCTCTTTGCCGGTCTTGAAGAACGGCACCCACTTTTCCTCGACCTCGACGGATTCGCCGGTACGCGGGTTGCGGCCGGTGCGCGCCGGACGGTTCTTGACCGAAAAAGCGCCGAAGCCGCGCAGCTCGACGCGATTGCCATCGGCAAGGGCGTCGGTGATTTCGTCGAAGATGGCGCTGACGATGTTCTCGACATCCCGCAGGAACAGATGCGGATTGCGTGTGGCAATGATTTGCACCAGTTCAGACTTGATCATGTGCTCGGTCCCCGTCGAGATAGTGATGATTTTATTTGTTTTTCAGCCGCCTGACACAGCTTTTTCAGCCTGCCAGAGCGACAGCATACCGTCAAGGAACAAGCGGTCGGCGCCCATCTCCTTGATCAGCTCCGAGGAGAAATCGCCAACGCCGAGTGCCCGACCGAGCGCCTGGGCAAGTGCGTTCGGCAGGAAGAAGCTGCCTGTGCGGGCGGGCTTCCACTCGATGACTTCGAGCTTGGCATCGATCCCCTTGGTGCCGAGCCAGGCGATGGCCTGATCCTCGCCGCCGACCTCGTCGATCAGCTTGTTGGCGAGCGCCTGGCGTCCGGTCCACACCGAGCCGTCGGCAAGGGCGGTGGCTTCGGCCTTCGACAGCGAGCGGCGGTCGGCGACGATGCCGACAAACCAGTCGTAGCTGTCGAGAATCATGTTGCGCATCATGGCGCGTTCTTCGTCGGTCGTCGGGTTGAATGGCGAGGGTTCGGCCTTCAGCGGTGACGACTTGATCTCCTCGAGCTTGACGCCGAGCTTGTCCATCAGGCCGGTCAGGTCGGGAAACTGCACCAGGACGCCGATCGAGCCGACGATGGACGACTTGCGCGCCACGATGTGATCCGACGCCGAGGCGATCATGTAGCCGGCGGATGCCGCAAGCGTGCCGACCTGGGCAACGACGGGCTTCTCGGCCGCGAGCTTGCGCACGGCATCGAAGATCGCTTCGCCGCCGGCAGTGGTGCCGCCGGGCGAATCGATCGACAGGATCACGCCCTTGACGGAGGCCGCCTTGCGGACTTCGTCGAGCCGGCGCAGCAGGTCCTCGTCCTCGGTGATCGTGCCTTCGATCCGGACCTTGGCGATGTGGTCGCTGGTCACGCCGGGAATTCGCTCGCCGGCAAGCCATGTCGACATGCCGACGATGGCGAGGGCTGCAATCAGGAAGGCTGCGACCCGCCAGAAGGTCAACTTGCGCCGCAAGCGGCGTCGGTCGATCAGATCGTCGGCTTTCATGGACATGGCGTGCCTCGCATGCTGTGCAGGCTTGCGCTTTTAAAGCAACGCATTGGCGAGAGCCACAGCTTTCCTGACGCAGCTGACGTTGCGGGACTTGGGATTTGTAAGCTAAATAGCCATATTGGGGTTTGCATTTCGGCTGCCGGACGCGGGGCATCAGTGCGTTCGGCCGCAACTCTTTGACCTTATGGTCATATTTTCGTGGCTTTCATCCGCTTCACCGTGCCCGCCTGCAGGCGGCGTAGGTAGTTCAGAAGGACATTTCAGTTGGCGCGACCGATCGAGACGAGTGGCGGCGGTGGCGGCGTTGCGGTGGAAACCGCAATCGCGCTTGCGACTTCGCGCGCCGATGCTTTCGATCTTGCCGCGCGCCATTCGCGCCGCGTCCGCTTCCTCAAGCGCGCTTTGCCGCTGGCGGCAGTGGTGCTTGCCGTGCTGTTTGGCGGCTATACTTATCTTGCCGCGCCGCCTTCCATTCAGGTCAAGGCGGAAGGTGCCGCCTTCTCCGAAGGCAAGCTGGTCATGGCCAAGCCCCAGCTCAGCGGCTTCACCCGCGACAACCTGCCTTATTCGATGACCGCGGACCGTGCCGTGCAGGATCCGGCCAACCAGGGTGTCGTCGAGTTGCTCGGCATCGACGCCAACCTGCCGATCTCAGCCGACAACATTGCCAAGGTCGATGCGGCGCGCGGCGTCTACGACCGCGAGGGCAATACGCTCAATCTGACCGAGCAAGTAATCGTAAAGACCAGCGACGGTATGGTCGCCAAGCTCAAATCGGCGTATCTCGACATGGGCAGTGGCGCGATGAAGTCTGACCAACCGGTCGAAATAAGCCTTGACGGTTCGAGGATCACGTCCGATTCGATGTCCATGCTCGAAAACGGCAAGGTTGTCGTGTTCGAGAAAAAGGTACGCGTGGACATCGATCCCGCGCGGATGAAGGCGGCGCAGAATGGCAGCGGAGGCGGGAGTGCGGCAAATTAGGTCTTGGCGGTCATTGGCCGCGTTAACATGCGCGGGCGTCGTGCTTTGCACCGCCGGCGCTTTTGCGCAAGACAGCCAGAGCAGGCTGTCGGGCCTCAAGCTTTCCGGCGACCAACCTATCCAGATCGAGAGCGACAAGCTCGAGGTCCGCGAATCGGAAAACCTGGCGATCTTCACCGGCAATGTCAGTGTCACCCAGGGTCCGACTGTCATGAAGTCGGGCAAGATGACCGTCTATTACGCCAAGGATGGCGGCTCGGCCGCCACCGGCTCGGCCAACATCGACAGGCTTGAGGTCGACGACAAGGTCTATGTGAAGTCCGACAAGCAGGTTGCCACCGGCGACCGCGGCACCTTCGACATGAAGACCGAAGTGCTGGTGATGTCCGGCAAGGAAGTCGTTCTGTCGGAAGGCGACAATGTCCTTGTTGGCTGCAAGCTCACCGTGCAGATGAAGACCGGGCTTGCCCAGGTCGACGGCTGCAACAAGGGCGCCAAGGGCAATGGTCGCGTCATGATGTCGATCACACCGGGTTCGCAGAAGAAATAAATGACTGAGGCATCCTCGCTGTTGTCGCGTCTGAAGCCCGGCTCGGCGCAAAAACTTGCCGCGCCCGCGACGACAGGCAGTACCAAGAACGGTAAGTTCAAGGGCACGTTGATCGCCAAGGGCCTGACCAAGAGCTACAAGGGCAGGCAGGTGGTGTCAGGCGTGACGCTGGGCGTGCGGGCCGGCGAGGCCGTTGGTCTGCTCGGCCCCAATGGTGCTGGCAAGACGACCTGCTTCTACATGGTGACAGGGCTTGTGCCGGTCGATCAGGGCACCATCGAGATCGACGGCTTCGACGTCACGGCGATGCCGATGTACCGCCGCGCTCGTCTCGGCATCGGCTACCTGCCCCAGGAGGCCTCGATCTTCCGTGGCCTGTCGGTCGAAAACAACATCCGCGCGATTCTCGAAGTGGTCGAAAAGAGCCGCAAGGAGCGTGAGAAGTCGCTCGATGCGTTGCTGGAAGAGTTCCACATCAGCCATCTCAGGAAGGCGCCGGCGATCGCCCTTTCGGGCGGCGAGCGGCGGCGTCTTGAAATCGCCCGCGCACTGGCCAGCCGGCCCAACTACATGCTGCTCGACGAGCCGTTTGCCGGTATCGATCCGATCGCCGTCGCCGACATCCAGCAACTTGTCCGCCACCTGACCAAGCGTGGCATCGGTGTCCTGATCACCGACCACAACGTCCGCGAGACGCTGGGCCTGATCGACCGCGCCTACATCATCCATGCCGGCGAGGTTTTGACCCACGGCCGCGCCGACGAGGTTGTCGCCAATCCCGATGTCCGCCGGCTCTATCTCGGCGAGGGCTTCACGCTCTGACGGCTGCCTACAGCGCAACGTGCCGGCGAAATGCGCAGCTTACATTCGCTATTGCCGGGTAATGCGCCGGCAATAGCGTGCCCAGACCCCCAATCTGCTTGACATGCAAAAGCCGGGCCAGTTTTATCGGCTGGCAGGCGTGCCGGTTTTCGGCAGTCTTGGAACGGGATCGGGTCACAACAGTTTATGGCGCTGTCGGCGAAACTACAGCTACGGCAGTCGCAATCGCTGGTGATGACGCCACAGCTGATGCAGTCGATCAGGCTGCTACAGTTCACCCACACCGAGCTTGAACGTTTCATCGACGACGAGATCGAGCGCAACCCGCTGCTCGAACGCATCGAAGCGCCTGAAGACGCACCCGACCAATTTCCGAAAATTGAAACCCAAGGCGAGGCAAATCCCGCCACCAGCGAGGATTGGTTCGAAGGCGAGGCCGGCTGGAGTTCGGAGGCGATCTCCGAGAAGCTCGATACCTCGCTGGAAAACCTGTTTCCCGACGACCCCGGCGCTGTCGAGCGCATGGGGCCAGACCTTGCCATGCAATGGAAGTCGGCGTCCCCCGGCTCCAGCTCGGGCGGCGCGTCCGAAGGCTTCGACATGGAGGACATGGCAGCGGCAGCCATCACCCTGCGCGATCATGTCGGCGAGCAAATTTCCTTTGCCTTTGTCGACCCTGCCGAGCGACTCGTTGCCTCCGAGCTGACTGACTGGCTCGACGAAGCTGGCTATTTCCGTGGCGAAACCGATGAGATCGCCGGGCGCTTTGCCGTAGACGAGGCATTTGTGCAAAGAGTGCTCGTCGGTTGCCAGGGCTTTGATCCGGCCGGACTGTTTGCCCGCGATCTCGCCGAGTGCCTGCGTATCCAGCTTGTCCGCCGCGACCGCCTCGACCCGGCGATGGCCGCACTGATCGACAATCTCGACCTTCTGGCGAAACGCGACTTTCACAGCCTCAAGCGCCTCTGCGGCGTCGATGAGGAGGACCTGCTTGCCATGCTGGCCGAGATTCGTGCGCTCGATCCCAGGCCTGGCGGCGGCTTTGGCGGAGGTTCCACCGATACGATCGTGCCCGACGTCGAGGTCCGGCAGGCTGCCGATGGCAGCTGGGCGGTTGAGCTCAACCCTGACACGCTGCCGCGCGTTCTGGTCGACCAGGTCTATTTCGCCCAGGTGACTGGTCGCACCAAGGATGCTGCCGAGCGCAACTTCCTCAGCGAATGCCTGCAGAACGCCAACTGGCTGACCCGCAGCCTCGACCAGCGCGCCAAGACCATCCTCAAGGTCGCCTCGGAGATCGTTCGCCAGCAGGATGCCTTCCTGGTCCACGGCGTGCGCCATCTCCGGCCGCTCAACCTGCGCACGGTGGCCGACGCCATCGGCATGCATGAGTCGACAGTGAGCCGCGTCACCGCCAACAAATACATGCTGACGACGCGTGGCGTGTTCGAGCTGCGCTACTTCTTCACCGCTTCGATCGCCTCGGCCGAGGGTGGCGACGCGCATTCGTCGGAGGCCGTGCGCGACCGCATTCGGCAGATGATCGAGGAGGAACAGGCCGCCGATGTGCTGTCTGACGATGCCATTGTGGATATCCTGAAGAAAAGTGGTGTCGACATCGCCAGGCGCACGGTCGCCAAATATCGCGAAGGCATGAACATCGCTTCATCGGTGCAGCGCCGGCGCGAAAAACGTGCGATAGCAGGCACGGCCAGCTAGGCCGAAAGGCGCGGATTTGCGGCCATCCGGGCCGTTGATTGACAATCCTTAATGAAGTGTCTAGAAGCCCGCCCGCATGAAGAGGGCTAAGCCCACCAAGGAAAGATGCGGCACAGGATGGCTTGCGACACGAGCCAGCGGCTGCCGGTGGGTGGCCCAAGATCAGCCGACAAGTTCGGACTTAAAATTGGTGTGACAAGCGAGCCAACGCTTGTTTGCATCTGCCACGGGTATAAACTCGGACCGGTTTGAAGTCTGAACAGAAAAGGTCAGTTTTCAGATGAGCCTGCGCATATCAGGAAAACACATGGACGTCGGCGATGCGTTTCGTACGCGCATTGAAGGACGTATCGGCGAAGCGATCGGCAAATACTTCGATCGCGGCTTCTCCGGGCACGTCAACGTCGTGAAGGCCGGCTCGCGCTACACCGCCGATTGCGTGGTACGGCTCGATTCGGGCATGTCGTTGCAAGCGACCGGTGAGGCTCAGGAACCGACTGCCGCGTTCGACGCGGCGGCCGACAAGCTCGAAACTCGCCTCAGGCGCTACAAGCGCCGGCTGAAGTCGCACAATCTGGGTGCCGGCAACGGTGAATTGACCGATGTTGCCTATTCGGTGGTCGCAGCACTCGTCGATGATGACGAGGATGTGCCCGAAGATTTCGCACCCGCCATCGTCGCCGAGTCGACGATGATTCTGAAGACGATGTCGGTGGCATCAGCCGTCATCGAACTCGACACCAAGGATAGCCCTGTTGTGGTCTTCCGCAATGCTGGCAACGAGCACCTCAACATCGTCTACCGCCGGTCCGATGGAAACATCGGCTGGATAGATCCCTCGACCGCAAAGGTCGCCCAGGGATAGTCGCCGCCGACCGCATGTGGGGTTTTGGGGCAATGCGGCGGTGAGCACAGCAAGGGAATTTCAGCATGGATCTGAGTGATCTGATCGAGGCTCCGGCAATCATGCCGGCCTTGAAGGCGAACTCGAAGAAGCAGCTTCTGCAACTTCTCGCCGAAAGGGCCGCAGCGATTTCCGGTATCCCCGAGCGGGAGGTGTTCGACACCATCCTTCAGCGCGAGCGACTTGGCTCGACGGGTGTCGGCAATGGCATTGCCATCCCGCATGGAAAGCTCGCAGGCGTCAAGCGGATCACCGGCGTCTTTGCGCGCCTGGAAACGCCCGTCGACTTCGAAGCACTTGACGACCAGCCGGTCGATCTCGTCTTCCTGCTTCTGGCCCCTGAAGGGGCCGGAGCCGACCATCTCAAGGCGCTGTCGCGCATCGCACGCGTGTTGCGCGATGCCGACACCGTGGCCAAGATTCGCGGCACGCGCGATTCGTCGGCGATCCACGCTCTGCTGTCGGAAACGCCGGCGTCGCACGCCGCCTGATTCGATTTTTCGGAAAAGCTTGGGAAGGGCCGCATCTCGCGGCCCTTTTCCGTTTCGCCACCCTGTCGCCGGCTCGAAGCCAGCGCTTGAGGTTAGTGGATGGCGACGGTCGTCAGGTCGTTTTCCATCGCACCCGCAAGGGCGCGGTCACGCGCGTCGGACAACAGGATAGGTTCGCCGGTGGCGGCAAACAGCGCCCACAGCTCGAGGCCGGGATCGATCTCGGTCAGGCCCGGGAAGCGGCCGCGCAGATCGTCGCTGGATACCTTCCTGAGATAGGCAACGGAGCCTTCGCCGAGATGGGCGAGTTCGCCCGTGGTCATCGTGTGTCTCTGGGCAGTATTGGGCATTGTAGCCTCCTTCTAGCCAGGATGCCGTCTCGGCCATCCCGCATGAGAGCCATCGGCAGTGCTTAGTCTGCTACCGATATGTTTATTTTCCGTACCAGCCGCTCGGCTTCCGGTCGGTCGAGATCGACCGAGAGCAGACCGTTCTTCAGATCGGCCGCGATCACCCGCATCCCGTCGGCAAGCACGAAGCAGCGTTGGAACTGCCGTGAGGCGATACCGCGATGCAGGAACTCGCGCTCCTTGTCGTCGCTCTGTCGGCCACGCACGATGAGCTGGTTCTCCTCGACGGTGACTTCGAGATCGTTTTCGGCGAAACCTGCCACCGCAAGCGTAATCCGCAGCCTTTCGCCCCGTTCGTCGGCATCCCTGATGCGTTCGATGTTGTAGGGCGGATAGCTGTCGCCCGACTTGGCAAGGCGCTCCAGCGTCTTTTCCATCGTGTCGAAGCCCAGAAGAAGCGGGCTCGAGAAGGGCGTCATACGGCTCATGTTACAGCTTGTCCTCCGAGAGCGACATAATGCGGAAAAACCCGGATGGCATTTTCCCGTCTGTTGTTGATATGGTCCGCCCCGTCGGCAACTTCAAGACTGCAAAAAACTGCCCAACAAGGAAAGAAAATGCCCGTACCGCGCAAGATTATCATCGACACTGACCCCGGTCAGGACGATGCCGTCGCCATACTATTGGCGCTGGGGAGCCCCGAGCTCGACATTCTGGGAATTACCGCCGTCGCTGGCAACGTGCCGCTGAAGCTGACCGAAAACAATGCCCGCAAGATCTGCGAACTGGCCGGTCGCCCCGACATCAAGGTTTTTTCCGGTGCCATTCGTCCGCTGATGCGCGAACTGGTCACCGCCGAGGAAGTCCACGGCAAGACCGGCCTCAACGGCCCCGACCTGCCCGAACCCAAGATGAAGCTGCAGGAGCAGCATGCCGTCGACTATCTGGTCGAGACGCTGATGCGCGAGGAAGCCGGCACCGTCACGCTGTGCCCGCTCGGCCCGCTGACCAACATCGCACTGGCCCTGATCCGCGAGCCCAGGATCGCCCCGCGCATCAAGGAGATCGTGTTGATGGGCGGCGGCTTCTTCGAAGGCGGCAACGTCACGCCGTCGGCCGAGTTCAACATTTATGTCGACCCGCATGCCGCAGACGTGGTGTTCCGCTCGGGCGTGCCGATCGTCATGATGCCGCTCGACGTCACCCACAAGGCGCTGACCACGACCAAACGCATCGACGCTTTCCGCAAGCTCGGCACCAAAGTCGGCCTGGCGACTGCCCAGATGCTTGAATTCTTCGAGCGCTACGATGAAGGCAAGTACGGCACTGACGGCGGTCCGCTACACGATCCGTGCGTCATTGCTTACCTTATCAAGCCCGAACTGTTCCAGGGCCGGCTCTGCAACGTCACCGTCGAGACGGCCTCCGAGCTGACCATGGGCATGACCGTTGTCGACTGGTGGGGTGTCACCAAGCGCCCGAAGAACGCAACCTTCATGCGCGACATCGATCATGACGGCTTCTTCGCGCTACTGGTCGAGCGCCTCGGCCGGCTTTAAGGTCAAGCGTCAAACAAGAAAGGGGCGGCACGAGGCCGCCCCTTTGCATTCCTGACTGCGCGAATCCCTATTTCGCCCGCGAAAAGGCCAGCCACACGCCGCCGCCGACAAGGAACGTGCCGCTGATGCGGGTCATCAGCTTGAGGCGCTTGGCCGACAGGAACTTGCCGGCGCGGCCGGCGGCAATCGCATAGGCGGAGTCCGACATTGCGGCGAACACCATGGCGGTAACACCCATGATGACGATCTGCTGGGCATAGTTGGCGCTCGGGTCGATGAACTGCGGGATGAAGGCGCCAAAGAAAATCAGCGTCTTGGGATTGCTGATCGCAACCAGGACGCCCTGCAGGAAGAAGCCGCCGCGCGGCCGCTTGGGCAGACCGTCGGCGGCAAGCTCGCCACCCGAGCGGAACATCTGGATGCCGAGCCAGATCAGGTAGGCAGCGCCCAATAGCCTGACCCATTCGAACCAGTGGCCCATCGCCTCGATCATCTGGTTGAGGCCAATGCCGACAATGGCGATCATCATGGCGACGCCGATCTGGGTGCCGGCGGCGTTGGCGAGCCCGGCGCGCGTGCCGTGCCTGATGCTCGAGGCGATGATCAGCGTGACTGTCGGTCCGGGGATCAGCACGATGACGATGCAGGCGACGACATAGGCGGCGTAAAGCTCAAGCGACATGTTCCGTTCCTCCAGCGGTCACTCGGCACTAAGCACTGAGATTTTACGCGTGTCCAGAAGGCCCCCTGTTCAACCCTCGAGTGCCGCATCCACTTCGGCGGCGAGCGGGATGGCCGGCTGGGCGCCGGGCTTCAGGCAAGCGAGCGAGCCGGCGACGGCAGCACGGCGAAGCGCTTCGGCCAGGTCGAGGCCCGACGACAGGCCAGCGGCCAGATAGCCGCAGAAGGTGTCGCCGGCACCGACTGTGTCGACCGGCGTGATCTTGAGCGCGTCGACATGGACCAGTTCGTCGCCCCTGGCGGCGAGCACGCCATCGCCGCCGAGTGTGACGATGACGGTAGCGCCGGTGCTGCGGGCGAATGCACCCATCCGCGCCTGCCGCTCGCCGGCCGGCAGGGACAGTGCCTCGGCGTAGAGATCGAATTCGGTTTCGTTGGCGACGACATAATCGGCCTTGCCGACGAAGCTCGCGGCTTCGGCACGGAATGGGGCGGTGTTGAGCATGGTTACAGCGCCTGCCTTGCGTGCGGCCTCGAGTGCGGCATCCACCGTCGCAAGCGGGATCTCGTGTTGGAGCAGGACGACATCGCCCTTGTTGAACTGGGCCTTGGTGAGATCGCCTGGAACCACCGAGCCATTGGCGCCAGGTACCACCGCGATCATGTTCTCGCCGTCGCCGCCGACCAGGATCAGCGCGATGCCGGTGGCTGCCTGGATTTCCGCAACGCCGGAAAGGTCGACGCCGCCGCCCTTGAGATAGGCGACAGCCTCGCCGGCGAAGGCATCCTTGCCGACCGCGCCGACCATCCGCACCAGAGCACCGGCGCGCGCCGCGGCGAGCGCCTGGTTGGCGCCCTTGCCGCCGGGCGCGGACTTGAAGTCGCCGCCGGGAACGGTTTCACCTGGGCCGGGAAGGCGGCCGACGGTGGCGATGAGGTCGAGGTTGATGGAACCGACAACGGTGATCACGGCAGTCTCCTGAAAAGTCGGGCGGAAACTACCCTGTGTCGCGTGCGCTTGCCAGATGGCGTTGTGTCATTCGCAGCGGAACACGACCTGTGCCTGGTAGGAGCCGGCGGGAAAGATGCCGGTCGATTTGGTGGCCGTCAGGTTGACCGGAACAATCCTGGTGCCGTTGGACACGCGCGTGATCGTGCTGCCGCCATAGGTCACGCTATCTACGGTGTAAGAGGAGGCGAAGGTCACGTTGGCATCGCCTCCGCTCGGAGCCGACAGGAAGTTGACGGGTGCAGGCGCCGACAGGCCGTAACAGTCGAGCAGGTTGAGGATAGAACACAGCACCGAACTGGTGGTGACGCTGACCGAGGCAGCCGAGCCGCCGGCCTGGGTCGAACCGAAGACATTGATGGTGGGATTGGGCGAAAGCGTGCCGTTGGTCTGGACGTTGATGGTACAGGTGCCGATGATGGCGGCTTGCGGCTGCGTCACCGCCCCAAGGCTGGCCAATACCACGATGCCCGCCTGCAGATAACGTCGCATGGCCACCACACCTCCCTATTTCGGTTTCGGCTGGCCGTCGGTCCAGCCGCTTTCTGCCCAGCCGGCCTTGGAATGCTGCACCGAGCCGGTGATGTCGCCACCGCCCGGGGCGCCCAGGCCCATCTTGAGCAGTTTCAGCTCCATCTGCAGCCGCGCGACTTCGAGCTCGTAGAGCTTGGAACAGTCGAGTCGCTTGGGTGTGCGGCCGATCGGAATGACGACGCGGCCGTAGGTTGCGATGTCGTTGTTCTCGCGGTTGTTGCCCTGGATCACGCCGACGTCGAGATAGGCGCCGCTGCCCGAGACAGCCGAACGACAGGTGGTTCCGTCCGCGGCACGCACCTCATCCTGGCCTTGCGGCAAGGTCACGCCCGGCAGGGAAAAGCCACTCTGGTTCTGGTTGAGATTGTAGACGTCCTCGGCCCAGGACGCGCAAGGCGTCAATGCGGCGAGGCTCGTGAGCGTCAGAAACGCCGCTGTCCGAGAAATTTTCCGCATATTTGAGCCTTGATCTGCGTCTGTTCATTTGGAAATGGCACGCTTTCCGTACAGATACGCACTTTACGCTCATTGCTGCCGTCGAACGGGACGACAACCAGCACCGGTCGCGAAGCCTCGGCGCCCAGCATGAAGCTGTCTGGCGCTACCTTCGCATCGACCGGCTGGAAGTCCTGGTCATAGACGCGGACATCGATCCGAATCTTCTTGTTGTAGGGATTGGACGGAAAGACGCGGACGGCGAAGGCGTCGGTGAAGCTCGTCACCTCGCCGCGCATCGGCGACATCGATTGGCCGTAGGCCGAGCTAGCCGCCAGAGCCATCCCGAGAAATGGAATTGCCAGACTTCGCAACATCAAGCTCTCCCTGTCGTTCTTGTCTGCGATCGCCGCGCTACTGGCAGGTGACCGTGACGGTGGCGGAATAGCTGCCGGCGGCAAAAATGTCGGAGCCGGTCTTGGTGCCGGCAAGGTGGACGGTCACGGTGTCCACGCCCGGAGTCGACAGGTTGGAAGAAGCGCCGGTTTCCGCAATCGTATGGGCGCCTGCCACCGAATAGGTCGGCGACCATGTTATCGGGGTGACATCCGCCGGCGGAACGGTGATCGCCGTCGGTGCGCCAACGCTCAGGGCAACATTGCCGGTCGTGGTGATCGTGACAACGCCAGGCGAACCGCCGGCATTGTGCGAGCTCAACGACTGCAGGCCTGGGCTCGCGGTCATGGTGCCGCTGCCATTGGTCACGACCAATGTGCAGATCGCGGCGACCGTGCCGTTGAAAGTGACGCTGCCGGTGGCCGCAAGCGCCGGCTGGGTTATTGAGCAAGCCGCGATGGCAAGCCCGGCCGTGAGCATGCAGTACTTCATTCTGCTCTCCTGGAACTGCGAAATATCCGCCTGTCTTGGAGTTGACGGTGATCCAGTATGGTTAATTTGGTATTAACGACAAATGCAGGTAAAAAACTCATTTGTGTGCATGGCATTTATTCTACACAAATTCGCGATATTCGACATCGCGTCAATCATTTTTGTTGTAGAATTTTGAAGTAACGTTGTACTGATTATTTACGAGATAGGCGATTTTTCTTGGAACAAGTGGCCGACCAACAAGGTATCTGCACGCATATTGTGATTCAGATGCGTCGCAATTTTGGTCCATCGCCACAAGAAAGCATTTGTCGACTAAGCGCTGCGAAGTTCCAGGGCAGTCTAATTCAAATAAACATGATCAAGAGCTGATATAATCTCGGCGATGTCGTGCTGAATGGAGACGTCGGCGTCTATCACTCTATGCGATCCGAGCTGGCGCCGGCCGGGCCAAAGCCCGACTTGCCAGGATCCCCAGTATGGTCCTCTTGTGTGTCAGGCCCCGGTGGGCGCCAGTCAGTGCAACTTGCAGGAGGGCTGCACCAGGCCGTTCGGGACGCGCGAAAGACGGGCCTTTCCCTTCATGCCACCATCAGATAGACTAAAAAAGTCAATAAATTCAATTATTTGATTGATGTCTTCAGGAAAATTGAACCATGCGCCCGCGCCATCTCCTGCTTGCCTTGAGCATCGTGCTGATCTGGGGCGTCAATTTCGCCATCATCAAGCTCGGGCTGAGGCAGGTGTCGCCGCTGGCGCTCGGCGTCATGCGGTTCTTCCTCGCCGCCTTCCCATGGGTGTTTTTCATCAAGCGCCCGAACGTGCCGCTGTCGATGATCGCCACCTATGGTTTGCTGATCTTTGCGCTGCAGTTCGGCTTTCTGTTCACCGGCATGAAGATCGGCATGAGCGCCGGGCTGTCGTCATTGATCCTTCAGCTGCAGGTGTTCTTCACCATCGGCTTGTCGATGATCCTGCTCGGCGAGCGGCCGACACCCTGGCAGCTGGCTGGGGCTGTCCTGGCTTTCAGCGGTGTCGGCATGGTCGCGCTGCATATTGGTGGTGACGTGTCCATGGTCGGGCTGTTGCTGCTGATCGCGGCGGCTGCTGCATGGGGCGGAGGCAATGTCGTTTCGAAGCAGATATCGCAGCGTGCCGCAGCAGCGCCCAACGTGCTTGGCCTCGTCGTTTGGGGCAGCCTGTTCGCCTTGCCGCCACTGCTGGCCGTAGCACTGGTCCTCGATCCGCAGCATTTCATAAGCAGCTTCGCCGGACTGGACAGGGTCTCGGTCGGTTCGATTGCCTATATCGTCTATCTCTCCACGCTGTTCGGCTTCGCCGCCTGGAGCGGGCTGCTGGCGCGCTATCCGGTCTCGACGGTCGCGCCCTTCACCTTGCTTGTGCCGGTGTTCGGCTTCCTCGGCTCGGCGGTTCTGCTTGGCGAGCCACTCCAAGGCTGGAAGCTTGGTGCTTCCAGCCTTGTCATCGCCGGCTTGTGCATCAACCTGTTCGGACCGCGGCTGTTTTCTCGTCCGCGCCGGTCAGCTGTCCCGCCTCCCAGCCCAGAATAGCCCGCTTGCGCGTCAGGCCCCAGTGATAGCCGGTCAGCGCGCCGGACTTGCCGAGCGCCCGGTGGCAGGGCACGACAAATGACAGCGGGTTGGCGCCGACGGCCGCGCCGACGGCGCGGCTTGCCTTGGGCGAGCCGACTTCCGAAGCGATCGCCGAATAGCTGCAGGCCCGGCCCATCGGGATCTTGAGCAGTGCTTCCCACACACGCACCTGGAAGTCGGAGCCGATCATGACCACGCGCAAGGGCTGGTCCTGGCGCCAGCGGGACGGGTCGAAGATGTGCGCGGCATAAGGTGCCGTCGCACTCATGTCCTCGACATAGGTGGCGTTCGGCCAGCGGCCTGACATGTCGGCGAAAGCGGCACGCTCTTCACCGGCGTCGTTGAACGACAGGCCGGCGAGGCCGCGGTCGGTGACCATGACGAGTGCCACGCCGAAGGGCGAGATGTGGAAGCCGTAGCGGATGGTGAGCCCGGCGCCGCGCGTCTTGTAGTCGCCCGGCGACATCGCCTCATGGGTGACGAACAGGTCGTGCAGGCGGCCCGGTCCCGACATGCCGACCTCGAACGAGGTTTCGAGCAGCGGCAGCCCATCGTCAAGTAATTTGCGGGCATGGTCGAGCGTCACCGCCTGCAGGAAGGCTTTGGGCGACAGGCCGGCCCAGCGGCTGAACAGCTTCTGCAGGCTGGTCGGTGTCTCGCCGACTTCGGCGGCCAAGGTCTCAAGCGAGGGCTGGTCGCGATAGTCGAGGCTGATCTTCTCGATCACCCGCCGCACCGTCTCATACTCGGAACCGGTCGGCGTAATGTCGTGCTGCAACGTGGCGATGGGTTTCGTCTGCGTCTGGGCGTTCATGGCAATATCTCCTTGGACGCCAATATCGCGTGGGCTGTGGGTATTTCCCACCCGATTCCTGCTCATCTGCTCCTTGCGGTTGCAAGAGCCCGTGAAAAGGCCGTGGCAAAGCTCTCGCGGTCGTCGGGATTGAGGAAGCTGCCGATCGGAACACTTTTGTCGCGTGTCTCGACTGCCATGCCGGTAATGCCGATCTCGTCGTGGCGGGAGACTGCAAAGCTGGCCCAGAACGGGTTGAAGTGGTACTGCTCCGATTTGCCCGATGGCGTCGTCTTCAGGATGTCCAAGCTGGTGCGGGAAATGCTGACTTCCTCGCGGGCGCGGGCGGCGCGATAGTTGAACCGGAAGGCGACATAAAGGGCAATCACGTCAAGGCCGAGGAAACCGAAGATCGGCCAGGCTCCCTGGCTCAGGAAGATGATCCCGGTGACGATCCAGCCGAATGTCAGCGCGCCCATCAGAATCATGAAGCCGGTACGGCCGAGCGAGCGGTGCGGCAACAGGAGCGCCTTGAAGAAGGGCTGGTCGGCAACAAAACTGGCGTTTGTCTCGCTCATGACGACTAATTATAGAGAGGCGATGAAAAACCCCAAGCCCAAAGATAAGCCAAAGGTCTCGCCGAAAGGTCTCACATCAGGCGCTGGCGCCAAGCCGCGTGCCCGCATCGCCCGCAGCAAGCCGCTCTATTCGGCGGCAGAAGTGCGCGAGATCTTCCATCGTTTCTCGATCCAGCGGCCCGAGCCGAAGGGCGAGCTCGAACACGTCAATGCCTTCACACTCCTGGTGGCCGTTGTGCTGTCGGCCCAGGCGACCGACGCCGGCGTCAACAAGGCGACACGCGCGCTTTTTGCCATCGCCGATACGCCCGAGAAGATGCTGGCGCTGGGCGAGGACACGGTCGGCCAGCACATCCGCACCATCGGCCTGTGGCGCAACAAGGCCAAGAATGTCATCGCTTTGTCCGAGGCGCTGATCCGCGACCATGGCGGCGAGGTCCCCGGCGATCGCGACCTGCTGGTCGAGCTGCCGGGCGTCGGGCGCAAGACCGCCAATGTCGTGCTCAACATGGCGTTCGGCCAGCACACCATGGCCGTCGACACCCACATCCTGCGTATTGGCAACCGGATCGGGCTCGCACCTGGCAAGACGCCGGAGCAGATCGAGGCGATCCTGGTCAAGATCATCCCCGACGAGTTCATGCTGCATGCCCATCACTGGCTGATCCTGCATGGCCGCTACGTCTGCAAGGCGCGCAAGCCCGATTGCTGGCGCTGCGTCATCGCCGACATCTGCAAATCGCCGGAAAAGTCGACGAGCGAACCGGCTCCGCTGGTGCCCCTCGACGAAATCGATCCGATCGAGGTCGCGGAAGCGGAAGTGGCGGCTCAGTAGCCACGCGCCATCGCCGCGGCAAGGATCGGGATGAGCGCGAAGACGGCGATCTCGGCCTTGAGGAAAGTGCGCACCCTGGCGATCTCGGCATCTGGAACGACGTAAGCCTCGCCACCGCTGGCGCCGCGCCAGCGCGCAATGCGGATCGTCGGTACGATCGACAAAAGCCCGACCGCGGCGAAGGCAGCCATCTTGGCCCAGAAGGTCGGGTTGTAGACGTAGAACTCCCAGCCCTTCAGACCGAAATAGACGCGTGACGCTCCGATAAGCACCAAGAGTGCTGCGAGCCCGCCATAGGTCGCGTCGATGCGCCCGAGCAGAGCGAGGTTGCGCCGGCTGAGCCCGGGGCGCACCAGCATGACCTCGGCGGCGATCACGCCCGCGAGCGCGAATGCCAGAAGGTGGTGAACGATGGTCAGGATAAGGTCAATCATCGGTACCTCGCATGCGACTCGACCGCGGCACCTTAGCAATGGACCTCGGGCAGGCATATGACGGAGCAAGCTGGCAGGAAATGTCAGCTGACCGCTGCTTGTCGAATTGACCGTAAGGCAGGAAGAACACACGTTTCGGCTATGGCTCTGACACGACAAATCAACCCGATGCCGGACTGGATCCGCGGCGAGCTCGTCTCGCGCGACCTGCTCGATGCCTATGAGGCGCGACCTGACTATCAGCGCAACGATTATCTGGGCTGGATCGATCGCGCCAAGCTGGAGGCGACCCGCCGCAAGCGGCTCGACCAGATGCTCGACGAACTCGAGCACGGCGGCGTCTACATGCGGATGGCCTGGCGCGGCTAGAGCATGGTCCCGAAACGTGGAACCAGTTTTCGGATAAGATCATGCTCGACAAGTTTAGAGCGCTGGCGGACAGCGTCACCATGTTCTGGCCTGCTGCCTGATCGGACATCTGTGCTAGACCGGCCTCCATTGTTCACGGAGCATCTCGATGGCCGCCTTTTCCCTTGCCGACATTCCCGTCATCGAGACCGAGCGCACCATCTTGCGGCCGCATCGCATCGACGACTTCGAGGCCTATGCCGCGATGTGGGCCGATCCGGTCGTCACGCGCTTCATCGCCAAGCCGCGGACGCGCGAGGAAAGCTGGCAGCGCTTCCTGCGCCATGCCGGCTCGTGGTCACTGATCGGCTACGGTTTCTGGGCCGTCGAGGCAAAGGCCACAGGCCGCTTCATCGGCGAGTGCGGCTTCCATGACCTGAAGCGCGATATCAAACCTTCGATCGAAGGCATTCCTGAGGCTGGCTGGGGCTTTGCCGCCGACATGCATGGCAAGGGCATTGCCAGCGAGACGGTCGGCGCTTTCGTACGCTGGGCCGACAGCCGCTTTGCTGGCCATACCGTCTGCATTATAGATCCGGCCAATGGCGCTTCGCTGCGTGTCGCCGAGAAGAATGGCTACCGCGAGGTTGGTCGAACCACCTATCACGGTGAGCCGACCATCCTGCTTGAGCGCCGAGGCTGAAGTCGGGAGAGGGCGCTAGCCGCCCACGGCGGTCGACAAGATCGGCTTGGCGCCGCCAATCCGCTCCCAGCTTCTGCCATTGCCTTGGGCCTGGCGGGCGAAATAATTGTAGGGCGTGCTCGACCAGTCGCGGACCGAGCTGGTCAGGTTGTCGAGGATCAGGTCGCCCTCGTTGGTGCGCACGGTGAGCACCGTGTGACCCTGGCCACGATAGCGCGCCACCGTCAGTAGCAGTGCCGAGGCCGGCCAGCCACGCTTCAGCAACTCGCGCTTCTTCAGGATCGCAAAATCCTCGCAATCGCCGGAAGTGACAGGCACGCGCCAGTCATCGCCCGTGTCGTTGCGTTCCTTGATGCGTGAATTGACGGCGCGGTTGACCTGCTTGAGTTCGGCACTCAGCTCTGGTTGCAAGGTCACAACCTTTTTACCGCCCGATGTGCTGCACAGGCGAGGTTCGCGTGCGCAGAACGGAGAGAAGGCGGGCGGCGCGAAAGCCGGTCCGGCGGTGGTCATCAACGTGCCGGCCTGGGCGGCAAATGTGCAGGCAAACGACGCCGATAACGCGATCAGCGCGACAAAACGTTTCACAGTGATAGTCCCCGATGCGTGATTCTAAGAATGAGCCAATGCGGTTAATGAGCGGTTGCTAAAATGATGTCGGGGCCGAAAAGTGTCCAAATGCTTAACAAATTGTAACTTGAATATATAACATTTGAAGCGGCTAGATGACCGTGGTTGCGGCGCAGTCCCATGGAGACAGGCAATGTCTGCAATCCGGAAATCCGTAGCTGAAGCTTTGTTTGTAGTACTTTCGCTGTCGACTTCTTCGCTGTATTTGGCGGGGCATGCCCAAGCGGCGGTTCGACCGATGATGTCGGCCGCAAAATGTAGTCCGCTGACCGGTTCAAACTATCAAAGCTGCTGCATTGCTTTGAATAGAAGCCAGATCCTGACCCCTTATGAGCTGAATCAATGTCCGCCGCTGACAACGGCAGTTATTGGCCTGGCCAACAATCAGACCGGCGACGAAGAACGCTCGAGCGACGACGGCAACCGTCCTTCGGGCGGGACCAGTGGCGGCGGTGACAATAGTGGCACCAGCGGCGGCGGCGACAACGGTGGCGGCGATAATGGCGGCGGCGACCACCACCACGATCATCACCATGATCATGACCACCATGGCGGCGGCGATGACCACCATGGCGGCGGCGACGATCACCATGGCGGTGGCGACGATCACCACGGCGGCGGCGACGATCACCACGGCGGTGGCGACGATCACCACGGCGGCGGCGATGACCACCATGGCGGCGGCGATGATCACCATGGCGGCGGCGATGACCATCATGGCGGCGGCGACGATCACCACGGCGGCGGCGACGACCACCATGGCGGTGGCGACGACCACCATGGCGGTGGCGATGACCACCATGGTGGCGGCGACGATCATCATGGCGGTGGCGGCGATGATCACCATGGTGGCAGTGATGACCACCACGAAGGCGATCAGGGCCACAACAAGTAGGCTCGTTGCAGTCGGCTAGGGATCAACCAGCGGACCAGTTCCGCAGCCCGCTGTCGGGCAAGTGTTGAGCCGGCGTCATGGCGTGAGTGTATTGCTTGGGGGGAGCGCGCTGACCGGGCGTCCGGTCACCCCGAGGCAGTCGAGGAGCTTCGGTGGACGCCCGGTTGATCGTCTTGCTGGACGGGTCTGAACCCGTGGGGTGATGCAAGGGCGCCTGTGATGGCGCATCTGCTTCCGCGAAAAACTGACGGCATAGCCCTTCCAGGCGTTGACATCGCCTTGGCTGTTTTGCAGAGTGAAACCGGTTTCACTTTCCGGGAATGTGCCGCTTGAAGTTCGACCTATCGATCCTCGCCAAGCATATCCCCTTCCTGCTGGAAGGGGCGTGGCTGACATTGCAGGCCTGCGCCCTTGCCGTTGTCGGCTCACTGGTTCTGGGTCTCGTTATCGGCGCGATGCGCACGTCGGCGTCGCCGCTGCTCAACCGGCTGGCTGCCGTCTACATCGATATTTTCCGCAACATTCCGTTCATCGTGCAGCTGTTTTTCTTCTATTTCGGCCTGCCCGAAATTGGCATCTACATCGACGCCTTCACCACTGGCGTTGTCGCGCTTTCGATCGCCGGCGGCGCCTTCACTTCTGACGTCATCCGCTCGGGCATCCTGGCAATCGACCCGGGCGTCATCGAGGCGGCGCAGGTCAGCGGGCTCAGGAAGATCACCATCTTCCGCAAGATCATTCTGCCGATTGCCCTGCGCGCCTCGGTGAGACCATTGGGCTCGGTCTTCATCAACCTGATCCTGACCTCGTCGATCCTGTCGACGATCACGCTCAACGAGCTGACCGGCTCGGCCAAGATCGTGGCCTCGAACACCTTCCGCCCGTTCGAGGTCTATTTCGTCCTGCTCGTCGCCTACGCCGCGCTGACTTATTCCGTGGCGATCCTGATTGGCATGCTGCACCGCTACCTCAACCGTCACCAGGAAGAGGGAGTGGCCTGATGCGCTACGGGGATTTCACGCCGTTCGACATCGTGCTTTTGCTGCAGGGCCTCGGCGTGTCGCTGGCATTGTTCGTCTCGACCACGCTGATCGGCCTCGTCATCGGCACGGCATGGGCGGTGATCCGCTTCTACCGCGTGCCAGCGCTGATGCAGATCGTCACCTTCATCGCCGAACTGCTCAAGAACTCGCCGGTGCTGGTGCAGCTGTTTTTGGTGTTCTTCGGCCTGCCGGCGTTCCTCAAGATCAACGTCACGCCGACCGAAGCCGCCGTCATCACGCTGTCCGGCAACAGTGCTGCCTTCATCTACGTCATCGCCGTCTCGGCGATCGAGTCGGTCGGCCGCGACCAGATCGAGGCCGCGCGTGTCTTCGGCCTGACGCGCTGGCAGATCCTACGCCGGGTGATCGCCCCCCAGGCGGCGGCCTTCGCCATAGGCCCGCTCACTGGCCTTTTGGTCAATCAGCTGCAGGTCACCTCGCTGATCTCGGTGATCGGCGTCATGGACCTGACCAAGGTCGGCAACATCCTCAACCTGCGCACGCTCAAGCCGTTCCTCGTCTGGACTGCCGTAGGCTTGCTCTATTACCTGACCGCGAAGCTGGTCGCCTACGCCGGAGGTCGCTTCGAGAAGCGGCTTCGCGCCCATACCGCCTGGAAGGGTCTGTAAATGATCAGCGTCACCGGCCTGCGCAAATCCTTTGGTGCTGCCACAGTGCTCAACGGCGTCGACCTCGAAATCCGCCAGGGTGAGGTCGTGTCCGTGCTCGGCTCGTCCGGCTCGGGCAAGTCAACGCTCATCCGCTGCATCAACGGGCTGGAGAAGATCGACGCCGGCAAGATCACGGTCGACGGCTTCGACGTCTCCAAGCCGCGCGAGTTGAGCGAGGCGCGCAAGCGCTCGGGCACGGTATTCCAGCTCTTCAACCTCTACCCGCACATGACGGCGGTGCAGAACGTAGCACTTGCCCCGATCGAGGTGCTGAAGGTGCCGCGCAAGCAGGCCGAGGCCGAGGCGCGCGAATTGCTGCACTCGGTCGGGCTTTCGGAGCGCGCCGATGCCTATCCCTCGCAGCTGTCCGGCGGCCAGCGCCAGCGTGTCGGCATCTGCCGGGCGCTGGCGATGAAGCCGAGCTACCTGCTGCTCGACGAGGTCACCAGCGCGCTCGATCCCGAGATGACGTCGGAAGTGCTGTCGATCCTGGCGGCTCTCGCCAAGACCGGCACCACCATGGTCTTCGTCACCCACGAGATCGAGTTCGCGCGTTCCATTTCCTCGCGCATCGCCTTCCTCGACAAGGGCTTGCTGATCGCCGACCTGCCGACCGAAGACTTCTTCTCCGCCACGGGCATGGCCCTGCCGCGCGTGGCCCAGTTCCTCTCCAAGATGCGTAAAGACTGAAATGATCCTGCTTGCCAATTCCGAGGCCTGGCCGGGCTTCTCCAAAAGCGTCGACCTTCTGAAGGCTGGACGCCACGGCATCGATGCCATGGTCGCCGGCATCGGCGAGGTCGAGCGCGAGGTCAAGGTCCGCTCGGTCGGTTTCGGTGGCTGGCCGAACATGCTCGGCCGCATGGAGTTTGATGCCGGCGTCATGGACGGCACGACCCGCGAAGTCGGCTCGGTCGGTGCCGTACCCGACACCATTCCGGTCGCCGCTCTTGCCCATGAAGTGATGAAGCGCCTGCCGCATGTCATGCTCACCGGCGACGGCGCCCGCCGCTTTGCCACCGAGATCGGCTTCCCCCATGACGAGACGCTCTATGAAGAGAGCAAGCGTGTCTGGTGGCAGCGGCTGGAAAAGGAGCTTTCGCCGGAAGAGCTGGCGAAATTCCCCGACATCGCACTTGCCCCGCTCAGCCGCACCATCACCGATCCGGAGCGGGTTCGCGACACCACCGTGTTCTTGTCGCAGGACAGTCTTGGTGGGCTCAATGTGGTGACCTCGACCTCCGGCTGGGCCTGGAAATATCCCGGCCGTCTCGGCGACTCGCCGATCCCCGGCGCGGGTTTTTATGCCGATAGCCGCTTCGGCGCCGCCGCCTGCACCCATACCGGCGAGATGACCATGCGCTGCGGCACCGCGCGCACCATCGTGCTTGCCATGCGGCTCGGCTACTCGCTCGACGCGGCGATCGCACTTGCCGTCGAGGAACTGCGCGAGCTGAAAAGCGGCTTCCTGGCCGGCGTCGTCATCCATGCGTTGGACGCCAAGGGCAACCACAAGGTCGTCAGCCTGAATTGCGAAGAGCAGATCAAATACTGGTTCTGGGACACCGGCCTGCCCGAACCGGAGCATCGCTTCGCCGAACCGTTCACATCCTAGAAACCTAAGGGAGAGGGAAAATGAAGAACCTGATGAAACTGGCAGGCATGGCGCTGGCCATCGGCCTCGCTGCAACGGGCGCTGCCCAGGCCGGCAAGATCGACGAAATCCGCGAGCGCGGCACCGTGCGCATCGGCGTGTCGCTCGGCGGCGAGCCGATCGGCTTCCGCGATGCCCAGAACAATCCTGTCGGCTATGACGTCGACGTCGCCACCCAGCTTGCCGAAAAGCTCGGCGTGCCGGTCGAGTTCGTCGACGTCTCGGGCGACGCCCGCATCTCGATGCTGGTATCCGGCCAGATCGACATAGCCGTTGCCAACACCTCGGCAACGCTCGAGCGCGCCAAGTCGGTCGACTTCTCGATCCCCTACAACCGCGCCGGCCTGCGCATTATCGTCCAGAAGGATGCCGGCATCACCTCGCTCGAAGGCCTCGCCGGCAAGAAGATCGTCGTTGGCCGCGGCTCGACGGGCGAGACCTTCATCAAGAAGGCGGCACCGCAGGCCGAGCTCGTCTACACCGACAACTTCTCGCCGGAAGGCGTGCTGCTGCTGCAGCAGAAGCGTGTCGATGCCGCCATCGAGGACTCTTCGCTGCTCGACTATCTCGCCACCAAGAACGAGAATCTGGTGACGCTGCCGGGCCTGCACTCCAACGACCCGATCGGCATCGCTGTCGCCAAGGGCGACGAGAGCTTCGTGCGCTGGATCGACATGTTCGTGTCCGACTACATCCAGAGCGGCGCTTACCAGACGAACTACAAGAAGTGGTGGGGCGAGACCGCCAACCCGCCGGCTTTGACCCCGCTCTGGTAAGCCAGGGCTGAGGCGACGGGCAGGCGGCAAGCCTGCCCGTTTTGCATTCAGCCCGCTATTGCAGTCAGGATGTCGCGCGCGGCACGAAGAAGGTCGGCACCGTTACCTCTGCCTGGCCGTTGCCGAACTGCTCGGGTGTCGCCAGGAAACGCAGGATCTCGCCGACATAGGTCTTCTTGTCGTAGCCGATCGACGAGATCGGATAGGCCTCGAAATCCGTCAGCGACAAATTGTCGAAGCCGTAGAGCCGGAAGCACTCTGGCCGGTTGCCGGGAAAGGCATCGCGGTGAACGTCCATGATGCCCATGGCCATCGCATCGGAGGTGCAGAACACCGCGTTGGTCGTCGGCCAGTCAGCCGACTGCGCGACGCTGCGGCCGCTCTGGTAGGAGTAGTCACCGCGCAGTTCTGCAACCAGGCGGATGCCGCGTCGCTCCATCTCGGACTTGTAGTTGGCGATGCGCTGTTGCTCGACCGGCGAGGATACGCGTCCGGTTACCAGCGCTGCGGTTGCGACACCCTTGCTGGCGGCGTCGGCGACAGCCTCGGCGATGCCGATCGCCTCGTTGGGCACCACTGAAGGAGACGAGCCGTCATGCATGCCGTTGAGCATCAAAACGTCGTCGCTGCGGAACATCTTGCGCACGCTTTCAGCGTCGGCGAAGTCGGAAAACACCAGTGCCGCATCGACATGGTAGGCGACACCGTTGCGCAGGAATTCTTCGATGCGCTCGACCGAACCGACACGCAGGAAGATCACCTGCTTGCCGATCGACTGGATGTCGCTGATCAGGAGATCGAACAGATCGAGGTCGGAGAAGTCGTGGATGTGGTTGACGATCACTGCGATCAGGTTGACCGTCTTGGTCGTCAGGCTGCGGGCGAGAAGATTGGGCTTGAAGCCAAGCGTATTGGCTGCTTCAAGCACACGCGCGCGTTTGTCGGCGGAGACGGGTCGGCTTTCGCTCGACAGCGCCCGCGAGGCGATCGCGCGCGACACGCCGGCCAGCTCGGCGACATCGGCGATGGTCGGCGAGGTGCGTCGTTTGCGCGAACTGTCCATAAAAGCCTTTGCGAGTTGTCGTCTTGAAATTCGGGCGCCGTGGCCAGACGTCCCGCAGCATTCATCCATCCGGGAACTGATTTCATGCTTACCTGCTTCGACATTGGCGGTTCAACGATAAAAAGCGCCCGTGCGCGCTCGGCCGGCGAAATCGAGATCATCGACCGGGTGAAAACCCCGCTTGACGATTTTGGCGCCTTCACCGCGGTCATCGCCGAGCGCGTGGCGTCGGATCGCGGTCGTACCAAAGGCGTTTCGATTTCGATCGCCGGTGTTGTCGATCCTGCCACCGGCAGCCTGAAATGCGCCAACATTCCTTGCATTAACGGCCGCACCATCGCCGCCGATCTCGAAGCCGAGATCGGGCTGCCTGTGTCGATCGCCAACGATGCCGATTGTTTCGCCATGGCCGAGGCGACTGAAGGGGCAGGGCGTGGTCATGCCAATGTCTTCGGCATTATCCTGGGCACCGGTGTCGGCGGCGGCCTTGTCATCGACGGGCGCCTTGTCCGGGGCGCCGGCGGTTACGCCGGCGAGTGGGGCCACGGCCAGGCGTTGGCCACACGCGTGGGCACGCCACCGGTTGAGCTTCCGCATTTTGCATGCGGCTGCGGCCAGGCCGGCTGCGTCGACACCATCGGCGGCGCACGCGGAATGGAAAAGCTGCATCACTTCCTGTGCGACGAGGTGCTGTCGAGTACCGAAATCATCGACCGTTGGCGCGAAGGCGAGCCGAAGGCGTGCCGCACGATGGATGTCTACCTCGAACTGGTCGGCGTGCCGCTGGCGCTGACGATGAACATCATCGGCTCGTCCATCGTTCCGGTCGGTGGCGGTTTGTCGAACGTGCCCGAACTGATCGCTGCCCTCGACAACCAGGTGCGCAGCCGCACGTTGCGGCGTTCGCAAAGCCCACTACTGGTCAAGGCGGCCTTGACCACAGAGCCGGGCCTGATCGGCGCCGCCGCCGTCGGTTTCCAGGAGCTAGCCCATGTCTGAGAAAATCCTGCTCGAAGTCTGCGTCGACAGCCCGCAAAGCCTGGCTGCCGCGATTGAAGGCGGCGCCGATCGCATCGAGCTCTGCGCCGCGCTCGAAACAGGCGGCTTGACGCCGTCGCCCGGCCTGATGGCGCTTGCCGCCAAGGCGCCGATCCCGGTCTATGCGATGATCCGGACGCGGCCCGGCGATTTCGTCTTCGACGATGCCGACATGGCGACCTTGCTGGCCGACATCGACGCTGCGGGCGCTGCCGGGCTGGCGGGTGTCGTGCTCGGCGCCAACAGGCCGGACGGCTCGCTGGACCGCGACGTGCTTTCGCGACTGGCCGGCCACGCGAAGGGGCTGGGCATGACGCTGCATCGTGCCTTCGACCTTGCCGGTCCGGACTTTGCGAAGGCAGTCGAACTGGCCGTCGAGCTCGGCTTCGAGCGCATCCTGACTTCGGGTGGCGAGACCACGGCCCTGAAGGGCCTCGACGCACTGGCTCGGTGCTTCGATCACGCGCGCGGCCGCATCGCGATCATGCCTGGCTCGGGCGTCAATCTCGACACGGTGGGTGCTATCCAGGCGCGGCTGCCTTTGCACGAGATCCATTCATCGTGCTCGGTTGCGGTCGAGGCAACGAAGCTGAAGGCGCTGGAACTCGGCTTCGTCGCGCCACGACCGAAGCACACCGATGCCGACATCGTCAGGAGAATGAAAACCGCACTTGGCTAGACCTTCTCCGCAAGGTCCTTCGACGAGAATTCGTAGAGCGTCTTGTCGGTCGTGCCGTCCACGCCGACCAGGCTGACCTCGTGGCCCCAGAGGCGCTGGATGTAGCGCACGGTCTCGTTGCGCGTCTCTTCCACCAGCGTCACGCCATGATGCACGGTGTGCTTGATACGCAGCTTGCGATCGCCCTTGAGATCAGCGTCGACGGCCTGGATGTCGGGCTGCGTCACGCCGACATCGTAATTGTCGGCAAGGCGCGAGCGCACGCGCTCATAGCCGCGCTCGTCGTGGATGGCCGTCACCTCGTAGTACGGGTCGGAGGCTTCTTCCTGCAGCGAAAACAGCCGCATGTCGCGGATCAGGGCTGGGCTCAGGAACTGCCGGATGAAAGAACTCGTCGCGGTGTGTTGCCCAGGCGTCGAGCAGCGTGCCGCACCAATCGCCATTGCCGGCGAAATCCGGGAACCAGTCGCGATCTTCGGCCGTCGGCTGCGTGCAGATACGCTGGATGTCGCGCATCATGTTGAAGCCGAGCGTGTAGGGATTGAGGCCACCATAACGCGGGTCGTCGAAGCCGGGCTGGAACACCACGTTGGAGTGGTTCTGCAGCACCTCCAGCATCGTGCCTTCGCTGATCTGGCCCTTGTCGTAAAGGCTGTTCATGATGGTGTAGTGGACGAAGGTGGCGCAGCCTTCGTTCATCACCTTGGTTTGCCGCTGCGGGTAGAAATACTGCGCGATGACGCGGACGATGCGCAGGATCTCGCGTTGCCAGGCCTTGAGCACCGGGCTGTATTTTTCCAGGAAGTAGAGCAGGTTTTCCTCGGGATATTCGATCGCCGACTGGCGCTCCGACATATCCGTTTCGACCTCGCGCGGTGCTTCGGCTTCGGCTGCCTGCGGCAGGGTGCGCCACAGGTCGCTGAAGGTACGTTCCTCATGCTCCAGCCGCTCGCGGATGCGTGCCTGCTCCCTTTCGACCGATAGCCTCGGCCGCCGGCGATAGCGGAACACGGCTTGCGGCATCAGCGCGTGGGCGGCATCGAGAACGGCTTCCACGGCTGCCGGGCCATACCTCTCCTCGCAGCGCGCTATGTAGCTCTTGGCGAACTCCATATAGGCAAGGATCGCCCCCGCATCGGTCCATTGCTGGAACAGATAGTTGTTCTTGAAGAAGTGGTTATGGCCGAACGACGCGTGCGCGATGACAAGCGTCTGCAGCGCCATGGTGTTTTCTTCCATGAGGTAGGTGATGCAGGGATTGGAATTGATCACCAGCTCGTAAGCCAGCCCCATGCGGCCTTTGCGATAGAGATTGGACTCGTGGACAAAATGTTTGCCGAACGACCAGTGCTGGTACATCAGCGGCATGCCGATCGAGGAATAGGCGTCGAGCATCTGCTCGGACGAAATCACCTCGATCTGGTTGGGATAGAAGTCGAGACGAAGCTCTTTGACCGCGATCTCCTTGATCGCGTCATAGGCCCGCGACAGGTCGTCAAAGTTCCAGTCGGAATTCGTAAACAGCAGCGGCAATGTTTTTGAACGCTTTTCCAATGTGCATCCTCATCCGCGTTTTGCCGGCGCCGGCGCCTTGGCGAACAGCTCATGAAAGACGGGATAGATATCGGACGGCTTGGCGATGCGCGTCATCTCGAAGTTCGGCCATTCAGCGCTGACCTCGCGATAGGCGTTCCACAACGAGGTGCCGTTGTCGGCATGGCGGAACATCTCGCTTTCGCGCTCATCGATGATCTCGACATAGGCGTAATACTGGCACAGCCGCATCAGCGTGTTGTCGAGGATCGACACGCAGCGCTCGGAATCGTTGGGGGATGTTGTCGCCATCGGAGGCTTGCGCCGCGTAGATGTTCCATTCCTTGGCGGGATAGCGCTCGCGTATGACGCGCAGCATCTCGTCGAGTGCCGTGGAAACGACGGTGCCGCCGCTTTGGGTGCTGTAGAAGAACGTATCCTCGTCGACCTCGGACGCTTCATGCGTGTGGCGGATGAAGACGATGTCGGTCTTGGCGTAGCGCCGCTTGAGAAACAGGTGCAGCAGCACGAAGAAGCGCTTGGCGAGGTCCTTCTCGCGTTCGCCCATCGAACCCGAGACGTCCATCAGGCAGAACATCACCGCATTGGCATTGGGCACCGGCTGCGGCTCGAAACGGTTGAAGCGGATGTCGATGGGGTCGATGTAGGGGATCAGCTTGCGCCGGCGCGCGAGTGTTGCAAGTTCCTCGCGCAGGGCGACGATACGTTGCTGAATGGCGGCGCTCGGCCGCCTCTCACCCTCCAGCTTGGCGAGCTCCACCGCAACCGCGTCGATCTCGGTCTGCTTCGGGCGTCTGAGCGCGATGCGCCGGCCGAAGCTGTTGAACATGGTGCGCCCGACACTGATGCTGGTCGGGTTGCCGCTCATCGTGTAGCCGGCCCGGCGTGGCCTGAACGTCACCACTTCCTTGAGATTGAGCTTGACCAGGTCGGGCAGCTCGAGGTCCTCGAAGAACAGGTCGAGGACCTCTTCACGAGACAGCACGAACTGGAAATCGTCCTCGCCATCTCCCGATGACGAGGGGTCCGAGCCCTTGCCGCTGCCGGCGGCCGGACGCGGAATGCGGTCACCGGTGCCGAAGGTCTTGTTGCCGGGCAGGACCTCCTCCCGGCGGCCCGAATGTGGTGCGCGTTGGAATGTCGGCTCCCCGATCCCCTTGCGCGGGATCGGGATGACCTGGTCTTCCCCCACCGCATCGATCTTTCCGGACCTGACCCGTTCGTTGATCGCCCGTTTCAGCTCATCCCTGGCGCGCCTCAAAAAACGCTGCCTGTTGCCAAGGCTCTTGTCCTTGGGATTGAGGCGCCGATCGATGAAGTTCGGCATATGGATCCCCGCTCGCTCCCGGTCAGCCTGCCTTGTTGACCCGCATGTACCAATCGACGAGCCGCCGGACCTGGCGCTGCGTGTAGCCGCGCTCGGTCATGCGTTCGACGAATTCGGCATGCTGCTTCTCGGTGGTGCTGTCGCGCTTGGCACCGAAGCTGATCACCGGCAACAGGTCCTCGACCTGGCCGAACATCCGCTTTTCGATCACCTCGCGCAGCTTCTCGTAGCTCGTCCACGACGGGTTGCGGCCATTGTTCTTGGCGCGGGCCCTGAGCGTGAACTTGACCACCTCGTTGCGGAAGTCCTTCGGGTTGGCGATGCCGGCCGGCTTCTCGATCTGCGACAGCTCGGAGTCGAGAATGCCGCGGTTGAGGATTTGGCCGGTGTCGGGATCCTTGTAGTCCTGGTCCTCGATCCAGGCGTCGGCATAGGCGATATAGCGGTCGAACAGGTTCTGGCCGTACTCGCTGTAGGATTCGAGATAGGCCTTCTGGATCTCGTGGCCGATGAACTCGGCATAGCGGGAAGCGATCTCCGACTTGATGAAATCGAGATAGGAGGATTCGATCTCGCCCGGGAACTGCTCGCGCTTGATCGCCTGCTCGAGCACATACATCAGGTGCACCGGATCGGCTGCGATCTCCTTGGTGTCGTAGTTGAAGGTCTCCGACAGCACCTTGAAGGCAAAGCGCGTGCTGACGCCATTCATGCCTTCGTCGACGCCGGCGGCATCGCGATACTCCTGCATCGACTTGGCCTTGGGGTCGACGTCCTTGAGGTTCTCGCCGTCATAGACGCGCATCTTGGTGTAGAGCGGCGAGTTCTCATGTTCGCTCAACCGTGTCGACACGGTGAAGCGGCTCAATATGTCGAGCACCTCAGGCGCGCATGGATTGCTCACCAGTTCGCTTTCGCGCAATAGCTTTTCGTAGATCTGGCGCTCTTCGGTGACACGCAGGCAGTAGGGCACCTTGACCACCAGGATACGGTCGAGGAAGGCCTCGTTGTTGCGGTTGCTCTTGAACTGCAGCCACTCGGATTCGTTCGAGTGCGCCAGCACGATGCCCTGATAGGGGAAGGCGCCGAAACTCTCGGTGCCGTTGTAGTTGCCTTCCTGGGTCGCGGTCAAAAGCGGATGCAGCACCTTGATCGGCGCCTTGAACATCTCGACGAATTCGAGAAGGCCTTGGGTCGTGCGGTTGAGGCCGCCGCTGTAGGAGTAGGCGTCAGGGTCGGCCTGGCTGAAATTTTCCAGCTTGCGGATGTCGACCTTGCCGACAAGCGCCGACACGTCCTGGTTGTTTTCGTCGCCGGGCTCGGTCTTGGCGATGCCGATCTGGCGCAGCCGCGACGGCGTCAGCTTGACGACGGAGAATTTCGAAACGTCGCCGCCGATTTCTTCGAGCCGCTTGGCGGCCCAGGGCGAAATCAGGCCAGTTAGCCGGCGCCGGGCGATGCCATATTTGTCTTCGAGCAGGTCGGCCATGCGTTCTGGATGGAACAGGCCGAGGGGTGATTCGAAAATCGGGCTGAGCTGTCCGCCGACCTTGAGCGTATAGATCGGCCGCTCTTCCATCAGCTTCTTCAGCCGCTCGGCGAGCGACGACTTGCCGCCGCCGACGGGGCCGAGCAGATAGAGGATCTGCTTGCGTTCCTCGAGCCCTTGCGCGGCGTAACGGAAGTAACCGACGATCCGCTCGATCGTGTCTTCCATGCCGTAGAACTCGGCAAAGGCTGGATAAATCTTGATTGTTCGGTTGGCGAAGATGCGCCCCATGCGGGGGTCTGCGCTGGTGTCGATCAGCGTGGGCGCGCCGATGGCGTCCACCATTCGCTCGGCCGCAGTCGCGTACATCGCTGGCTGGTCGCGGCAGGCGAGCAGATATTGCTGTAGGCTCATCTCCTCGGTGGTTTGGCTGCTGTAGATTTCCGAGAAGAGATTGAAGACGTCGGATTCACGTGTTTGCATGGCACCCTCACAATGCCGAAGTCGGTTGGGAGTGTAACACCACTTCGACCTTTTGCCTTCCTCTCAACTTCCCTGAACAGCCAAAGTTCCGCACAGAATGTCGTGATCGAACATTTAGTTTGCATGCGTGGAATTGTGGCGCGGCATGGCCTTCGATTTGCCGCGGTAGGAGCCCGATTTCATGGGCATGCATCACGGCTCTTCTCTCAACTTTCGGCTGCACTGGACGCAACCTCTCGAACACACGGCTGCCGCAGGCAACAAGTTTCGGCCCGCTGCCCGCGACAATTATTCCGGCTCAAAAAGCTTGCCTGCGTGGCTGGGCACTCGACGCTTTGGCCTGCATCCGGTTATGAACTTGGACCGCACGATCGCGGAACATTTTGCATGGAAGGATGGCTGTCATGAAGGCACGCATCAAATGGGTTGAGGATCGCACCTTCGTTGGCGAGTCCGGCAGCGGGCACAAGATCGTGCTTGGAACGTCCAGGGAGCCGGGCGGTCAGACGCCGGGTCCAAGCCCGATGGAATTGATGCTGATCGGTGCCGGCGGCTGCTCGGCTTATGACGTCGTCCACATTCTGGAGAAGGGGCGTGAGGCGATCGAGGACTGCACCGTCGAGCTCGACGCCGATCGTGCTGAAACCGACCCCAAGGTGTTCACCCGCATCCACATGCATTTCGTGGTCAAGGGCCGTGGCCTCGCGCCGGCCAAGGTCGAGCGTGCCGTCAGCCTGTCGATCGAGAAATACTGCTCGGCGTCCGCCATGCTCGCCAAGTCGGCAGTGCTGACCCACGACTTCGAGGTCGTCGACACCTCAGCTGCAACGAACTGACGTTTCATCCTGCTGCCGTCTTGCAGGCGGCAGGATGCCCGACCAGGTGCGCGAGCAATTGACGCCTTGTCGAGCAATTGCGCAATTCCGAAAACCCTGCGAAACTGTCTCGGCAGATTGAAGAGGCGTGACGCATGAGTTCCCGGAGCGAAAACCCAAGGCTTGACGAGGCCGCCCGCGCCGGCTGGCTCTATTATGTCGCCGGCAACACCCAGGACCAGATCGCAACGAAGCTTGGCGTCTCACGCCAGACGGCGCAGCGGCTGGTTTCGCTCGCCATGTCCGAAGGCCTGATCAAGGTGCGGGTCGACCATCCGATCGCCAGCTGTCTCGACCTTGCGGCGCGGCTGCGTTCGCGTTTTGCGCTCGACCTTGTCGAGGTCACGCCGAGCGATCCGGATTCGTCGTCGACGACGATCGGCATTGCCCAGGCTGCGGCCGCAGAGATCGAGAAATGGCTGCGCAAGCCAGAGCCGATCGTCATGGCGATCGGCACCGGCCGCACGCTGAAGGCGGCGATCGAGCAGCTGCCGCCGATGGAGTGCCCGCATCACAAGGTGGTCTCGCTGACCGGCAACATCTCGCCGGATGGTTCGGCGGCGTTTTACAACGTCATCTTCACCATGGCCGACACCATCAAGGCGCGCAGCTTTCCCATGCCCTTGCCGGCAATCGCCTCGTCTTCGGAAGAGCGCCGCATGCTGCACAGTCAGCCGCTGATCCAGCCGACGCTGGCGCTCGCCGCACAGGCCGACGTCACCTTTGTCGGCGTCGGCGACATGGGTCCGCAGGCGCCGCTCTACGAGGACGGCTTCATCTCCGAAGCCGAACTCAAGGCGCTGCAGAAAGCCGGCGCGGTCGGCGAGATCGTCGGCTGGGCCTTCGACCGCGACGGCAAGCTGATCGACGGCATCACCAATGACCGCGTCGCTTCCGCGCCGCTGCCATCGCGCGAGCGCTCCCTGGTGGTGGCGCTCGCCATGGGCGAGCGCAAATTGCCCGGCATCCAGGCTGCGATCACCCGTCGCCTCGTCAACGGCCTGATCACCGACGAGCGCACTGCGGCCGGCCTGCTCGCTAGCTGATCTGAAGCTTCAGCAAGCCGTCGCCCGCCGCGTCGGGCTTGTCGTGCGCGCCCCTCAAATCCCAGCATTCATGGCCTGTGCCTGCCGCCTGCGCGGCGGGCCCCGTCGTCGCATCGAGATTCCTGCTTGACATAAATCATATCAGATGAATAATTGCTCACAGCCGAGGCAAATGCTCACTTTGGCTTTTGGGAGGAATTTGATGAAACTGAACACGCTCTTTCTGGGGCTGTGCGGAGCGAGCGCGCTTGCGTTTGCCGCCCACGCCGAGACCATCACCATCGCCACGGTCAACAATGGCGATATGGTCCGCATGCAGAAGCTGACGGACGATTTCACCACCAAGAACCCCGACATCCAGCTCGAGTGGGTCACGCTCGAAGAGAACGTGCTGCGCGAGCGCGTCACCACCGACATCGCCACCAAGGGCGGTCAGTATGACGTCATGACCATCGGCACCTATGAAGTGCCGATCTGGGCCAAGCAGCAGTGGCTGCTGCCGCTCGACAATCTCGGTGCCGACTACGACGCCGCCGACATCATCCCGGCCATCGCCGGTGGCCTTTCGGCTGACGGCAAGCTCTATGCCGCGCCCTTCTACGGCGAGAGCTCGTTCGTCATGTACCGCAAGGACCTGATGGAAAAGGCGGGGCTGACCATGCCCGACGCGCCGACCTGGGATTTCATCGCCGACGCGGCCCGCAAGATGACCGACCGCGCCGCCGACATCAACGGCATCTGCCTGCGCGGCAAGGCCGGCTGGGGCGAGAACATGGCCTTCCTGACCGCCATGTCCAACTCCTTTGGCGCGCGCTGGTTCGACGAGAAGTGGCAGCCGCAGTTCGACCAGCCCGAATGGAAGAATACACTCCAGTTCTACGTCGACCTGATGAAGGATGCCGGCCCGTCCGGCGCCTCCTCAAACGGCTTCAACGAGAACCTGGCGCTGTTCCAGCAGGGCAAGTGCGGCATGTGGATCGACGCCACGGTCGCGGCCTCCTTCGTCTCCAATCCGAAGGACTCGACCGTCGCCGACAAGGTCGGTTATGCGCTGGCGCCGGACACTGGTCTTGGCAAGCGCGGCAACTGGTTGTGGGCATGGTCGCTCGGCATTCCGGCCGGCACGCAGAAGGCTGAAGCGGCGCAGAAGTTCGTCGCTTGGGCTACCGGCAAAGGTTACCTCGACCTCGTCGCCTCGAAGGAAGGCTGGGCCAACGTTCCCCCGGGAACGCGCAGCTCGCTTTATGCCAATCCCGAATACCAGAAGGCCGCGCCCTTCGCCAAGATGACGCTGGACTCGATCAACTCGGCCGACCCGACCAAGCCCACTGTCAAGCCGGTGCCGTATGTCGGCGTGCAGTTCGTCGCCATTCCCGAGTTCCAGGGGCTGGGCACGACCGTCGGCCAGCTGTTTTCGGCAGCACTCGCTGGCCAGTCGAGCGTCGATGACGCGTTGGCCGCGGCTCAAACCACAGCGGTCCGTGAGATGACCCGCGCCGGTTACATCAAATAGGCAGATCCTCCCTGCCTGGCCGTCCGGCCTCCCAGTCCGGACGGCCCCTTTCGGTGACCTGAAACCTCATCTGTCCGAACCGGGGTGATCGCCATGGCTACTCGACAGACCAGCTCGCTGGCGCGCCTGATGATGGCGCCCTCGGTGATCCTGCTCTTCATCTGGATGATCGTGCCGCTGGCGATGACCCTGTGGTTCTCGTTCCAGAACTACAATTTGCTCAATCCGGCCAATGTCAGCTTTGCCGGCCTGTTCAACTACAAGTTCTTCTACACCGATCCGGCCTTCTTCCAGTCGATCTGGAACACGTTGGTGCTGGTGGTCGGGGTCTTGTTGATCACGGTCGTTGGCGGCATCGCGCTGGCGCTTTTGCTCGACCAGCCGATGTTCGGCCAGGGCATTGTCCGCATCCTGGTGATCTCGCCCTTCTTCGTCATGCCGCCGGTGGCGGCACTGGTGTGGAAGAACATGATCATGCACCCCGGCTACGGCGTTTTCGCCGACATCGCCAAATTCTTCGGCGCCCAGCCGGTCGACTGGTTCGCGCAATACCCACTGTTTTCGATCATCATCATCGTCGCCTGGCAGTGGCTGCCCTTTGCGACGCTGATCCTGCTCACCGCGCTGCAATCGCTCGACGGCGAGCAGAAGGAAGCCGCCGAGATGGATGGTGCCGGCTTCGTCAGCCGCTTCATCTACCTGACGATCCCGCACATTTCGCGCGCCGTCACAGTGGTCATCCTGATCCAGACCATCTTCCTGCTCGGCGTCTATGCGGAAATCCTGGTCACCACCAATGGCGGCCCGGGCTACGCCTCGACCAACCTGCCGTTCCTGATCTACCGCACGGCACTGCTCGGCTACGACGTCGGCGGCGCTTCGGCCGGCGGCATCATCGCGGTCATCCTGGCCAACATCGTCGCCTTCTTCCTGATGCGCGCCGTTGGCAAGAACCTGGACAAGTGAGGAGGTACCGATGGCCCGCGCAGTTTCGACAAGACGCAAGATCGGCTTCACCGTCGCCGCCTGGGTGGTTGCGCTGCTGATCTTCTTCCCGATCCTCTACACCATCATCACCAGCTTCAAATCTGAAACCGAGGCGATCGCCGGCTTCAGCCTGATCCCGTCAGGCACGCTGGAGAGCTATGCCGAGGTCCAGGCCCAGAGCAACTATTTCAAGTTCTTCCTGAATTCGGTGATCATCGCCGTTGGCTCGACAATCCTCGCGCTGGTCGTCGCTGTCCCTGCCGCATGGTCGATGGCGTTTTCGCCGACCAAGCGCACCAAGGACATCCTGATGTGGATGCTCTCCACCAAGATGATGCCCGCGGTGGCGGTCCTGGTGCCGATCTATCTGATCTTCCGCGACACGCATCTGCTCGATACGCGCATCGGCCTCACCGTCATGCTGATGCTGATCAACCTGCCGATCGTCGTGTGGATGCTCTACACCTACTTCCGCGAGATCCCGGGCGAGATCCTCGAGGCCGCGCGCATGGACGGCGCCACGCTTTGGGGCGAGATCGTTTATGTGCTGACGCCGATGGCCGTGCCCGGCATCGCCTCGACAATGCTGCTCAACATCATCCTGGCATGGAACGAGGCGTTCTGGACCATCCGCCTGACCACCACCAACGCGGCGCCGCTGACCGCCTTCATCGCGTCCTTCTCCAGTCCGCAGGGCCTGTTCTGGGCGAAGCTTTCGGCGGCCTCGACACTGGCCATCGCACCGATCCTGATCATGGGCTGGTTCTCCCAGCGCCAACTCGTCCGCGGCCTCACTTTCGGCGCCGTGAAGTAGTCGACCCCGCGGGAGGAAACCATGGGAAACATCAATCTCAAGAAAGTGTCGAAGTCCTTCGGCGCAACGACAATCATCCCGGAGATCGATCTCGAGATCGAAGACGGCGAGTTCGTCGTCTTCGTCGGGCCGTCGGGTTGTGGTAAGTCGACCTTGCTCAGGCTGATCGCCGGGCTGGAAGACACCTCCGCCGGCACGATCAACATCGATGGCCGCGACGTCACCGGCGAAGCCCCAGCCAAGCGCCGGCTGGCGATGGTGTTCCAGTCCTACGCGCTCTATCCGCACATGACCGTCTACAAGAACATCGCATTCCCGTTGAAGATGGCGGGCGAGGATGCGGCGGCCATCGACAAGAAGGTCAAGGACGCGGCGCGTGTCCTCAACCTGACCAACTATCTCGAGCGCCGGCCCGGCCAGCTCTCGGGCGGCCAGCGCCAGCGTGTCGCCATCGGTCGCGCCATCGTGCGCCAGCCCTCGGCCTTCCTGTTCGACGAGCCGCTTTCAAACCTCGACGCCGCCCTGCGCGGCACGATGCGCCTCGAGATCAGCGAGCTTCACCACCAGCTCAAGACGACGATGATCTACGTCACCCACGACCAGGTCGAGGCGATGACCATGGCCGACAAGATCGTGGTGCTGAATGCCGGCAACATCGAGCAGGTCGGCTCGCCGATGGAGCTCTACAAGACGCCGAAGAACCTGTTTGTCGCCGGCTTCATCGGTTCGCCCAAGATGAACCTCATCGATGGCGCGCCGGCGGCCAAGCACGGCGCAACGACAATCGGCGTCAGGCCCGAACATCTCGGCATTTCGACCACCGCAGGCGAATGGAAAGCAATCGTCGGTGTCGCCGAGCATCTCGGCTCCGACACCTTCCTGCACGTCCAGGCCGATGGCGTTGGGCCGCTGACCGTCCGCGCCGACGGTGAACTCGGCGTGCGTCATGGCGATACGATCTTCCTCACCCCGAGCCCGGTCAAGATCCATCGCTTCGGCGCCGATGGGAGGGCCATGTGAGCGGCAGGCTGAAGGGCAAGTCGGCGCTGATAACCGGTGCCGCGCGCGGCATCGGCAGGGCGTTCGCCGAGGCCTACATCAGTGAAGGGGCCGTGGTTGCCATCGGCGACATCAATCTCGACGCCGCGATGAAGACGGCGGCCGAAATCGGCCCGTCGGCCTATGCCGTCAGCCTTGACGTCACCAAGCAGAGCTCAATCGAGGCCGCGATCAAGGTCGTGGAGCAGAAGACCGGCGGGCTCGACATCCTGGTCAACAACGCCGCCCTGTTCGATCTCGCGCCGATCGTCGAGATTTCCAGGGCAAGCTACGACAAGCTGTTTTCGGTCAATGTCGCCGGCACGCTGTTCACCATGCAGGCCGTCGCCCGCTCGATGATCGAGCGTGGCAAGGGCGGCAAGATCATCAACATGGCGAGCCAGGCCGGGCGTCGCGGCGAAGCGCTCGTCGCCGTCTATTGCGCCACCAAGGCCGCCGTCATCAGCCTGACCCAGTCGGCGGGGCTCGACCTGATCAAGCATGGCATCAACGTCAATGCCATCGCCCCCGGCGTGGTCGAGGGCGAGCATTGGGAGCATGTCGACGAGCTGTTTGCGCGCTACGAGAACCGGCCCCGGGGCGAGAAGAAGCGCCTCGTCGGTGAGGCCGTTCCCTTTGGCCGCATGGGCACCGCCGAGGATCTCCTGGGCATGGCGATCTTCCTCGCCGGGCCGGAGAGCCAATACGTCGTCGCCCAGACCTACAACGTCGATGGCGGCAACTGGCTGAGTTGAATTCAACGCTCCTCTCCCCGTTCACGGGGCGAGGATGCCGGCAGGCAGGTGAGGGCAGCGAGAACCTTCGAGATTTCGCTCTGCCCCTCATCCGGCCCTTCGGGCCACCTTCTCCCCGTAAACGGGGCGAAGGGATCGGAGGCGCTTGCGCCGAACAACAGAAAGCGTCGAACCATGACCGTGAAGCTCTCCCTCGCCACACTGCCGAATTTGCCCGCCAAGGTCGCGCGTCCCCACTACGACCGCGCATCGCTCAAGGCTGGCATCGTCCATTTCGGCGTTGGCAATTTCCACCGCTCGCATCAGGCCGTCTATCTCGACGAACTGTTCAATGCGGGTGTCGGCCATGACTGGGCGATCGTCGGTGCCGGCGTGTTCGATGGCGAAAAGGTTGGTCGTGCCAGGCTGGCCGAGCAAGACTGGCTGACGACAGTGGTCGAGCAGGACAGCGGTCATATCGGCGCCCGCGTCACCTCTGTCATGGTCGATTTCCTGTTGCCCGGGGACGGCGCTGCCATCATCGAGCGCTTGGCCGATCCGGCGATCCGTGTCGTCTCGCTGACCATCACCGAAGGCGGCTATTTCATCGATCCGGCGTCCGGCCTATTCAACCCGACCCATCCCGATATCGTCGCCGACGCGCAAGCCATCGCAACGCCCCGAACGGTGTTCGGCATCATCCTCGCCGGCCTCATCCGCCGCCGCCAGGACGGCATCGTGCCGTTCACGGTAATGTCCTGCGACAACATTCCCGGCAATGGCCACGTCACATCTGACGCCATGGTCGGGCTGGCGCGACTGGTCGACGAACCCTTGGCCGACTGGGTTCGCGAAAATGTCGCCTTTCCCAACAGCATGGTCGACCGCATCACCCCTGCGACCACCGACCGCGAGCGTGCCATTCTCGCCAGCGAGTTCGGCGTCGAGGACAATTGGCCGGTCTTCTGCGAGCCGTTCAAGCAATGGGTGATGGAGGACCATTTCACCGACGGACGTCCGGCGCTGGAAAAGGTCGGCGTCCAGTTCGTGCATGACGTGGCGCCCTTTGAGTTGATGAAGATCCGCATCCTCAATGGCGGGCATGCCACCATTGCCTATCCCGCCGGGCTGATGGACATCCATTTCGTCCACGAGGCGATGGAGAACCCGCTTGTGCGCGCATTCCTCGCCAAGCTCGAACGCGAGGAGATCATGCCGACCGTGCCGTCAGTGCCGGGCGTCGTGCTGGAGGAGTATTGCCAGCTCATCGAGCGCCGCTTCGCCAATCCCAAGATCGGCGACACGGTGCAGCGTCTGTGCCTCGACGGTTCCAACCGGCAGCCGAAATTCATTATCCCGACGATATCAGATCGGCTCAAGGCAGGCGCCGGCATCACAGGCCTCGCGCTCGAATCCGCGCTCTGGTGTCGATACTGTTTCGGCACCACCGACTCCGGTGCCATCATCGAGCCCAACGACCCAAACTGGGACCGGTTGCAGGCAGCGGCCAAAACAGCAAAAGATACCCCTGAGAGCTGGCTCGCCATGGAAGACATCTACGGCGATGTCGGCAAGTCGGCGCCCTTCGCCACAGCCTTTGGCGATAGCCTCGACATGCTCTGGCAGCTGGGCACGCGGGAGACATTGACGCGCTATCTCGGCGATCGCCTCTGAACCAAATCCAGGTCGCTGCTGACCGCTGGAATTGGTCATGGCGCGCATATAGACTGCGCGTCATGGTGTTGATCAGCGCATTGTTGCAACGGGTAAAATCGCCGCCGGCAGGGCCCGGCGACGGCTGTCCAAGCGGGCCGTTCGGGGCGTCGTCGTTGTGATGGCGGCTTATCTGTGTGCGGTCGACGTCGGCACCGGCAGCGCACGCGCCGGCATCTTCGATGCATCGGGCAAACTGCTCGGACGCGCCGAAAACCCCATCGCCATGAACCGTTCGGCCTCCGGCCAATGCGAGCACGATTCCGAACAGATCTGGTCGGCAGTCTGCGTGGCTGTGCGCAGTGCCCGTGCGGCGGCCGTCGTCGACCCGGCCGAAATCGTTGGCATCAGCTTTGACGCGACGTGCTCGACGGTGTTCCGCGGCAGGGCCGGCGAGCAGGTCGGCATTTCGAGCAATGGCGAGCAGCGTTGGGACACCATCGTCTGGCTCGACCATCGCGCATTGGCCGAGGCCGACGAATGCACTGATACCAGCCACGAGGTGCTCGGCTATGCCGGCGGGGTGATGTCGCCGGAGATGGCGACGCCCAAGCTGATGTGGGTCAAGCGTCATCTGCCACAGAGCTGGGCCCGGACCGGCCAGCTTTTCGATCTCGCTGATTTTCTCGGCCACAAGGCATGCGGTTCGCTCGCCCGCTCGCAATGCACGCTGACCGCCAAATGGACCTATCTCGCCCATGAGCGCGAAGGCTGGCGTCACGATTTCTTCGCTGCGGTCGGTCTCGGCGACATCTTCGATCATGCTGCCTTGCCGCATCGCGCAAGCCCTGTCGGCGCCGATCTTGGCCCGCTCACGTCGGCTGCCGCCGAAGCGCTCGGCCTGACCATCGCATGCCGTGTCGGTGCCGGCATGATCGACGCCTTTGCGGGTGCCATCGGCGTCATCGGCGGCCTGTCCGGCATCGAACGCCACCTTGCGCTGATCGCCGGCACTTCGAGCTGCGTCATGGCGATGTCGCCCGAGCCGCGGGCATTTGCCGGCGTCTGGGGGCCGTATTTCGGCGCCGCCCTGCCCGATCTCTGGCTGAGTGAAGGCGGCCAGTCGGCGACGGGCGCGCTGCTCGACCACATCATCCGCTGGCACGGCGCCGGTGGTGAGCCTGATGTCGCAATGCACCGGCGCATCACCGAGCGCATCATGGAACTGCGCGGCGCCGAGGGCCTCGACCTCGCCGGCCGCCTGCATGTGCTGCCCGATTTCCATGGCAACCGCTCGCCGCTGGCCGATCCCGCATGCGCTGGGCGTGATCAGCGGGCTGGCGCTCGATTCGTCCTTCGACAGCCTGTGCCGGCTCTACTGGCGCACAGCCGTTGCCATAGCGCTCGGCCTTCGCCATGTGCTCGACGCGCTTAACGCCAATGGCTACGGCATCGACACGCTGCACGTCACCGGCGGCCACACCCGCAATCCGCTTTTGATGGAGCTCTATGCCGACGCCACTGGGTGCACCGTCGTTGAACCGCTTGGCGGCGATGCCGTGCTGCTGGGGACGGCCATGGCTGCGGCCTCTGCTGCCGGGCTTTATCCGAGCCTTACCGAAGCTTGTGCCGCGATGCGCCAGGAGGGTCGCGCGCGCCAGCCCAATCCATCGGCGCGTCCACGCTTTGACCGCGACTACCGGGTGTTCCTCGAAATGCACCGCCAGCGCAAGGCACTCGATGACATTGTCTGAGCCGGTCACCATATGCCTCTCATTCGGGTGAGGGGCCATCGGTGCAAGCAGATCGGGGAGTTGACATGGACGAGGTGCCGACCGCCGACGTGTTGGTCGTTGTCGACGTGCAGAGCGCCTTTGTCTGCGGCGCTGAAGCGGTCCCGGATCATCCAAGGCTTCAGGCAGCGGTGGCGCTGTTGCTCGAGCAGGCACGCCTTGCGCGCGTGACGGTCATCTTCATCCAGAATGACGGAATGCCGGGCGCTGTCGACGAACCGCACAGGCCGGGATGGGAGCTGCACTTTGCCCCGCTCCCAGGCGAGCATGTGGTGCGCAAGACGGGTGACGACGGCTTCGACGGCACCGGGCTGAACGAACTGCTCGCGGCTTCCAGCGCGAGCGTCCTTGCCATCTGCGGCACGCTTTCCGAGATGTGCGTTGCCGCGACAGCCCGGACTGCGATGGCCATCGGCTACGGCGTGATCCTGCCGCATGACGGCCATGCAACCTATGATGTCCCGCCCGGTCCGGGCGGCTCCCCGGGTGTTCCCGCGCGCATGGCGGCGCGGGCGGCGGAATGGTCGCTCGGCGATGAAGTAACGATTGTGGCTTCGGCGAGCGATGTCAGCTTTGCCGGCCACCAAGCGGGCTAGCTGCCCGGAACTTCATTCCACCTGGTCGTCTTCGGCCACTGGCCGATCGCGCTGCTGAGCAGCATCGCTCGATTTCCTGTGCTGCGCCGCTGCCGTCTTGCGGATGAAATCGAACCGGTTTTCGTCGGTATCAGCCGGCTTCGGCAGCGTATCGGTCTTCTTTGAAAATTTGATCATGGGCGAAATCCTATCCTGCTGAAGCCGAGGAGCCCGCCGGGAAATGCCCTGGCGGCGGCAGCACTAGTCTTTCGAGACGAAAATCAGGCCGGTTCGAAAATCCGCAGAGTGCAAACTGTCCGCGCCGAGTGTGCGTTTTCGGCGCGGACGTCACGGGTCTCGGCAGATCTTAGGCCGCGAGTGCTGTGGCGCAGCCGATGGAAGCGCGCCGGTCGGGAGCGGTCTCTCCCGGCATGGTTGCCCAGCCGCCGGTCTCGACGAACTTCTGCCTGTCATAACCGACGGACTTGGCCTTCAGTTCGGTCAGCTTTGCCGCTGCATCGGGTGCTGCGTTGAACCGCTCGACGCATATGGTCGAGGCGAGCTGGCCGCGCGCCACGTCGCCGGCCGTCTGCGCAAGTGTCTGCGAGGTGCCGCCGGTGACCCAGCCGCCCCAGCTGAAGCCGATGATCATCGTGGCGACGGCGGTGCCGACGCATGTCCAGACAAGCGTTGATTTGGACGGCTGGTAGTTCTCCCAACGTGCGGCGAGGGACTGCTTCTGGTTGCTCTGCATAGCCATGGAAACGTTCCTTGTTGATGGGTGGGCAGTCACCATCCAGCCGCATGGCGGCCGGACGGTTCAGGCGTGGCTTAGTAACCCATGCCGGCTGGGTTGCCGCCGCTGGACGCTTCCTTCGCCGGAATGTCGGCGATCATGGCTTCGGCGGTAATCAGCAGGGCTGCGATCGAGCCAGCATCCTGCAGTGCCGTGCGAACGACCTTGGCGGGGTCGACAATGCCGGCCTTGATCATGTCGACATAGGTTTCCGTCTGCGCATTGAAGCCCAGATTGGCATCCTTGCCTTCCATCAACTTGCCGACGACGACGGAACCTTCGACACCGGCATTCTCGGCGATCTGCCGGATCGGTGCTTCGAGCGCCTTGAGCACGATCGAAATGCCGGCGGTGACATCGGCATTCGCACCGGTGAGCGTTTCAAGCACCGCCTTGGCGCGCAGCAGGGCCACGCCGCCGCCGGCAACGATGCCTTCTTCGACGGCCGCACGGGTGGCGTTGAGCGCGTCGTCGATGCGGTCCTTCTTTTCCTTGACCTCGGTTTCGGTCGCGCCGCCGACGCGGATGACGGCAACGCCACCGGCGAGCTTGGCCAAGCGCTCCTGCAGCTTTTCCTTGTCGTAGTCCGAGGTGGTTTCCTCGATCTGCATCTTCAGCTGGGCGATACGGGCGGCGATGCCGGCCTTGTCGCCGGAGCCGTCGATGATCGTGGTCGTGTCCTTGTCGATGAGCACGCGCTTTGCCCTGCCAAGCATGTCGATGGTGACATTCTCAAGCTTGATGCCGAGGTCCTCCGAGATCAGCTGGCCGGCGGTCAGAACCGCGATGTCCTCGAGCATGGCCTTGCGGCGATCGCCGAAGCCGGGCGCCTTGACGGCGGCGACCTTGAGGCCGCCACGCAGCTTGTTGACGACGAGTGTGGCCAAAGCCTCGCCTTCGACGTCTTCCGAGATGATGAGCAGCGGCTTGCCACTTTGCACAACGGCCTCGAGGATCGGCAGCATCGCCTGCAGATTGCCGAGCTTCTTCTCGTGGATGAGAATGTAGGGATCTTCCAGTTCGGCCCGCATCTTGTCGGCGTTGGTGACGAAGTAAGGGCTGAGATAGCCACGGTCGAACTGCATGCCTTCGACGACGTCGAGTTCGGTCTCGGCGGTCTTGGCTTCCTCGACGGTGATGACACCTTCATTGCCGACCTTGTCCATCGCCTTGGCGATCATGTCGCCGACGGTGGCATCGCCATTGGCGGCGATGGTGCCGACCTGGGCGATCTCGTCCGACGACTTGACCTTCTTGGCCCGCGCCTGGATGTCCTTGACCACGGCAGCGACAGCAAGATCGATGCCGCGCTTGAGGTCCATCGGGTTCATGCCCGCGGCCACCAGCTTGGCGCCCTCGCGCAGGATGGAGGCGGCGAGCACTGTTGCTGTCGTCGTGCCGTCGCCGGCGAGGTCGTTGGTCTTCGAGGCCACTTCGCGCACCATCTGCGCGCCCATATTCTCGAATTTGTCAGAAAGCTCGATCTCCTTGGCGACCGTGACACCGTCCTTGGTGATGCGCGGCGCACCATAGGCGCGGTCGATGATGACATTGCGGCCTTTCGGGCCGAGCGTTACCTTGACGGCGTTGTTGAGCAGTTCGACGCCACGCAACATGCGGTCGCGGGCATCGGTCGAAAATTTGATTTCCTTGGCAGACATGATTTTGGTCCAGTTCGTTCTTGAGGCGGCAGAGCCGGATCAGGCGGCTTTCTTGGCCGCTTCGCTCGTGTCGACGATGCCCATGACGTCGCCCTCTTTCATGATCAGGAGATCGGCGCCGTCGATCTTGACTTCGGTACCCGACCATTTGCCGAACAGCACGGTGTCGCCAGCCTTGACGTCGAGCGGGATCAGCTTACCGCTTTCGTCGCGCGTGCCTGGGCCAACGGCAATGACTTCGCCTTGCTGGGGCTTTTCCTTGGCATTGTCGGGAATGATGATGCCGCCTTTGGATGTGATATCGCCTTCGGCGCGCCGGATGACGACGCGGTCGTGAAGTGGTCGGAATTTCATGAAGATTCTTTCTGCAGTCGGCGCATAGGGGACCGCATCCTCTATGTACGCCCTTTGGCACTCGAATGACAGGAGTGCCAAAAATTATTCCGCAGGCGCCAGAGTATTCAAAAATAACAGGTGCCAGAGGCGCTTAAAAACCTGATTCAGTGACAAATAGCCGAGAAATTTGAATTCCGGGCTGAGAAACCTTATTTAAGGCGCAGTGGAATTTTTATTTTCCGCGCACGAAGAGGATTTCAGATATTGGATGTAGTCATGGAAAATTTTCTGGAAAAAGCTCAGTCTCGTTCGATCGAGGCACAGAAGAAGACAGCGGAGCGCAACAGCGCCATGGCCGAATATCAGTCGGAAGCAAAAGCCCGGGCCATCAAGACCGCAAAGTTGCGGGAATTGCGCTTGGCCAAGGACGAGGCTGACCGCGCCGCCGAGGCTCTGAAACCCGTAGAACCCAAGAAGAAGCGCGTAGCCCGCGCTGCAAAGTAGCAAGCGGCACCTGCCTGGCCGGACTGCCACAAACGACGCTCTAGTCTTTAAATCTACGCATCGTGCTTTCCGAAAGTTGTTTCCGATTTTCGAGCCGATGCGCTAGGCAGGATGGCCAGTCGGTCGGCGTCAGTTCGACGATGCCGGCCTTGCAACCGTCGGCAATCCTATTGTCTTATCCGACGCCCCTCCCCATATGAGCCCCATCGGCAGTCCGCCGGGAGTGAAACGCGCGTCGAGATACGATGTCGGGTTTTGCCGCGGATTGTTGAATTTGCCCTGATTGACGGCTGGCCGACCACGAATGTACCGGCGGTGTGCAAGTCTCAGGACCCAGAGGGAAGCGGGCTGGCGCCCGCTTTTTTCGTTTCTGGGGGGCTTCCTCCGGACTTAACGCCGCATCGGCGATGTCGCTCGAGCGCGAGCTTCTGTCCTTCGGCCGCGACCGCCTCGTCATCATCGTCACCCATCATCTCTTTTCGGCGCGTTCGGCCGACACGATCCGTGCTCGACGAAGGCAGGATCGTTGGTGTTGGCAGCCATGAACCCCTGAGTGCCGAGTGCTCGCTCTATCAGGCGCTGTGGCGCGACTACGTCAGGATTGATCGGCCGCCGGCGTTGAGTGGTCGAACAGGTGGAAATGATTTTTCCACCTGTTGACACGACACCAGTCAGTCATACTACATGTAGACATCGTGGTCTTCCGAGTTGATTCCAGCTCGGGAGCTAAGAGGGAAGCCGGTGAGCGATTTCGCAATGCCGGCGCTGCCCCCGCAACTGTAAGCAGTGAGTTGCTGTCGCGTAGTGCCACTGGCGCCAATGGGCGCTGGGAAGGCCAGACAGCGGTAATGACCTGTGAGCCAGGAGACCTGCCGCGATAGATTCTGAACGTCCACGGGCGGGGTGTCCGGTGGTGCGCTTGCGTTCTGCCGGCTTGCGCCGGTCGAAATCCGGCAGCGTCCGCTCGAGGCCCTTCGCCCCCAAACCATCGGGGAAGATGATGCCGGCGACCTCTACATTTCACAGCAACGGGACCGACAGGATACCGTCCGGGCTCAGCCAGAGTCCTAAGGCCGCGTCCGAACCTGGCTTCCGCGTCATCCGGCGCAACGGCTCGGTGACGCCATTCGATGCGACCAAGATCACTGTGGCGCTGACCAAGGCGTTTCTCGCCACAGAGGGCTCCGTGGCGGCGGGTTCGCGCCGCGTCCATGAGGTGGTCGAAGACATGACGGCACAGGTCGTCTCAGCCCTGACCCGGCGTGCCGACGCGGGCCGCACCTTCCACATCGAAGAAATCCAGGACCAGGTCGAACTGGCGCTGATGCGCTCGGAGCACCACAAGGTCGCCCGCGCTTATGTGCTCTACCGCGAGGAACGTGCGCGTGAGCGCGCCGCCGCCAAGGTTGTGTCGGTCGAGGTCGCCGCACCGGCGCTCCAGGTCAAGGCCGATGACGGCAGCCTGGCTCCGCTGGACGAGACGCGCCTAGCCCGTATCGTCGATGAGGCCTGCGCCGGGCTCGAGGCCGTCTCGGCGGCTGCCATCCTGGCCGAGACCAGGCGCAATCTCTATGACGGCATCACCGTGGACGAGCTTTCGCTGGCGCCGATCCTCGCCGCGCGCACGCTTGTCGAGACCGAGCCGAACTACGCCTTCGTCAGCGCCCGGCTTTTGCTGGACCGGTTGCGGCGCGAGGCGCTGAGCTTCGTCTCCGGCAGGCCGGAGCAGGCCACCCAGGCCGAAATGACCGAGCGCTACGCCTCCTATTTCCCCGCCTTCATCACCACCGGCATCAAGGCCGAATTGATCGACCCCGAACTTGGCCGTTTCGACCTTGCCAGGCTGAGTGCCGCGCTTAAACCCGAGTGCGACCTGCAGTTCCAGTATCTTGGCCTGCAGACGCTTTATGACCGTTATTTCCTGCACACCAGGGGCAAGCGTTTCGAACTGCCGCAGGCCTTCTTCATGCGCGTGGCGATGGGCCTGGCTGGGCGCGAGATCGACCGCGAGAGCCGCGCCATCGAGTTCTATGACCTGTTGTCGTCCTTCGATTTCATGGCCTCGACGCCGACGCTGTTCAATTCCGGCACGCTGCGCCCGCAATTGTCCTCCTGCTTCCTGACTACCGTCGCCGACGACCTCGACGGCATCTTCAAGGCGGTGAAGGACAATGCGCTGCTCGCCAAATATTCCGGTGGGCTCGGCAACGACTGGACCCCGGTGCGCGGCCTCGGCGCCCACATCAAGGGCACCAATGGCGAGAGCCAGGGTGTGGTGCCGTTCCTCAAGGTGGCCAACGACACGGCGATTGCCGTCAACCAGGGCGGTAAGCGCAAGGGTGCTGTCTGCGCCTATCTCGAAACCTGGCATGTCGACATCGAGGAATTCCTCGACCTCAGGAAGAACACCGGCGACGACCGTCGCCGCACCCACGACATGAACACCGCCAACTGGGTGCCGGACCTGTTCATGGAGCGCGTCGAGGCCGATGGCGCATGGACGCTGTTTTCGCCCGACGAGGTGCCCGACCTGCACGATCTCTATGGCACGGCATTCAAGGCGGCCTACGAAGCCTACGAGGTGAAGGCTCTGGCTGGTGGCATCAAGGTGTTCCGCACGGTCAAGGCGCTCGACCTGTGGCGCAAGATGCTAACCATGCTGTTTGAAACCGGGCATCCATGGATCACCTTCAAGGACCCCTGCAATATCCGTTCGCCACAAGGCCACATCGGCGTCGTGCATTCGTCGAACCTCTGCACCGAAATCACCCTCAACACCTCGAAGGACGAGGTCGCCGTCTGCAATCTCGGTTCGGTCAATCTCGCCAATCACATCGCAGCCGAAGGTCTCGACCTCGACCGTCTCGCCCGCACCGTGAAGACGGCGATGCGCATGCTCGACAATGTCATCGACATCAATTTCTACACCATCCCCGAAGCGAGGCGCTCCAACCTGCAGCATCGTCCGGTCGGCCTCGGTCTGATGGGCTTCCAGGATGCCTTGCAGGCGCTGAAGATCCCCTATGCCTCCGATCAGGCGGTGGCCTTCGCCGACGCCAGCATGGAAACGATCTCCTATAACGCGATTTCGGCGTCTTGCGACCTTGCTGCCGAGCGCGGGCGTTATCCGAGTTTTGACGGTTCGCTGTGGTCGAAGGGCATCCTGCCGATCGATTCCATCGACCTGCTGGCCAAGGCGCGCCCCGGTGTCGACATGGACCGGGCATTGACGCTCGACTGGGATGCCTTGCGCAAGCGCGTCAGGAAGACAGGCATGCGCAACTCAAACACCATGGCCATCGCGCCGACGGCGACCATCTCCAACATTTGCGGTGTCGCGCAGTCGATCGAGCCGGCCTACCAGAACCTGTTCGTCAAATCGAACATGTCCGGCGACTTCACCGTGGTCAACGCGGCACTGGTGCATGAGCTGAAGGCGCGCGGCCTTTGGGACGAGGTCATGGTCTCCGACCTCAAATATTTCGACGGCTCGATCGGCCAGATCGACCGCATCCCCGACGATCTCAAGGCGCTCTTCGCTACCGCCTTCGAGATCGACAGTGTCTGGCTGATCGAAGCGGCGTCGCGTCGGCAGAAATGGATCGACCAGGCCCAGTCGCTCAACCTCTACATCGCCAATCCGAGCGGCAAGAAGCTCGACGCGCTCTACCGTCTGGCATGGAACAAGGGCCTGAAGACGACCTACTATTTGCGCTCGCGCTCGGCCTCGCATGTCGAGAAGTCGACGCTGAAGGGCACCGACGGCAAGCTCAATTCCGTCTCCGCTGTCGCTGTTGCAGCGTCAGCCCCAATCATCGTCAACGCCGATGCCGCATGGGGCAAGGCCTGCGCCATCGACGATCCCGAATGTGAAGCCTGCCAGTAAGCGGCGATCAGGAAGAGGAACAACAAGATGCTCGACTGGTCTGATCCAAAGGCTGCCGCCGCAACCATCCACCCCGCCTTCACAGGCGACGTCCCGCTTGCCGATGCCACCGGGCTGGGTGTGATCGAACGCGGTGGCTGCCGCGTCCGCGTCGACGACAAGCGCATGATCAACGCCCGTGCCGACGTGAACCAGCTTCTGCCGCTCAAATACCGCTGGGCCTGGGAGAAATATCTCGCCGGCTGCAACAATCACTGGATGCCGACCGAAGTGTCGATGCAGGCCGACATCGCCCTGTGGAAGTCGAAGGATGGGCTGACCGACGACGAACGGCGCATGATCAAGCGCAATCTCGGCTTCTTTGCCGCGTCGGAGAGCCTGGTTGCCAACAACATCGTGCTGGCCATCTACCGCCACCTCACCAATCCCGAATGCCGGCAATATCTGCTGCGCCAGGCCTTCGAGGAGGCGGTGCACACCCACACCTTCCAGTACATCGTGGAGAGCCTCAGCCTGGACGAGGGCGAGCTGTTCAACATGTACCGCGAGGTGCCTTCGATCACCGACAAGGCGGCATGGGCGCTGAAGCACACCCAGCATCTCGACGACCCGGATTTCAGGACCGGCACGCCCGAGGCCGACCAGGCTTTCCTGCGCGACCTCGTCGCCTTCTACGTCATCTTCGAGGGCATGTGGTTCTACACCGGTTTCGCCCAGATATTGTCCTTGGGCCGGCGCAACAAGATGGTCGGCATAGCCGAACAATACCAGTACATCCTGCGCGACGAGTCGATCCATCTCAACTTCGGCATCGACGTCATCAACCAAATCAAGCACGAGAACCCGCATCTGTGGACGCCGGCGTTCCAGGACGAGATCCGCGGCATGATCCGCACGGCGGCCGAGCTTGAGGCTTCCTATGGCCGCGATACGATGCCGCGCGGTTTCCTCGGCCTCAATGCAGCGCTTTGCGAAACTTACATGCACTTCATCGCCAACCGGCGCTGCGCCCAGCTCGGCCTGCAGCCGGTCTTCGCCGAAGTCGAGAATCCTTTCCCGTGGATGTCGGAGGCGATGGACCTCAAGAAGGAGAAAAACTTCTTCGAAACCCGCGTCATCGAATACCAGAACGGTGGAGCTCTGGCATGGGACTGAACTGGAACCGTCCTACCGTTGCTCCGGTCATGCCCGAACCCGAACAGGTGTTCCTGGCGTGGCTGGTCGCGCAACCTGAAGGCGGCAATCTTTACGAGGCCGCATCGCGACAGGCCAGCCGCCTCGCCGAGTATGCGGGTGGGCATCCGGGTCCAAGGCAGCTCAGGCAATTGTTCCTCGACCTCGCCGCCGAGCTTGGCGGTGGCACGGCGGGCGGCAGGGCCATGCCGTCATGAAGCGAAAGATTCTTGTCATCGGCATCGGTGCGGGCAATCCCGACTATGTCACGATCCAGGCTGTCGATGCCCTCAACCGCGTCAACGTCTTCTTCATCCCCAACAAGGGTATCGAGAAGGACGGGCTGGCACGTGTCAGGCGCGAGATCTGCGAACGCTTCATCCGCGACCAGAGCTATCGCACCGTCGCGTTCGACGTGCCGCGCCGCCGGCCGGCGGCGGAGGACTACGGCACCGCCGTGGCGGATTGGCACGACGCTGTCGAAGGCGTCTACCAACAGCTGCTGATGGAGGAACTCGAGGAAGACGAGTGCGGCGCGTTCCTGGTCTGGGGCGATCCGACGCTCTACGACAGCACCTTGCGCATCCTCGATCGACTGCAGGCCAAGGGTGGTTTCGAACTCGAATATGATGTCATTCCTGGTATCACCAGCGTCCAGGCGCTTGCCGCCCGGCACAAGGTCGCGCTGAACAAGATCGGCCAGTCGATCGCCATCACCACCGGTCGCAAGCTTGCAGAGGGTTTTCCCAACAATGCCGACAGCGTCGTGGTCATGCTCGATGGCGAAGGCGCCTTCGCCGGTCTCGATGGGGATCTCGATATCTGGTGGGGTGCCTATGTCGGCACGCCTGATGAAATCCTGGTGTCGGGCAAATTGCGCGAGGTCGTCGGCGACATCGAGCGCATCCGCAAGCAGGCGCGCGAGCGAAATGGCTGGATCATGGACACCTACCTGCTGAAACAACAGGAGTAGCCCGTGGGCTGGGCGCATAACGCGCGGTCGCAAATACGATAACGATGCTCTCGACATATTGACATAAAGATGTCTTTATGTGACCTGACGGCTTTGTCGCCGAAAGGATGAAAAGTGTCGCAAAACGCCACCTCGCTCGACGCCCTGTTTGGGTCGGTTGCCGCCAAGCCTGACGGCTCGGAGGTGCTTGCGGCGCTGAAAGCTGCGGCGCGCGAACGCATCCTGATCCTTGATGGCGCGATGGGCACCCAGATCCAGGGGCTCGGCTTCAACGAGGATCATTTCCGCGGCGACAAGTTCACCGGTTGCGCCTGCTACCAGCAGGGCAACAACGACCTTTTGATCCTGTCGCAGCCCAAGGCGATCGAGGAGATCCACTACAAATACGCCATCGCCGGCGCCGACGTCATCGAGACCAACACGTTTTCGTCGACCTCCATCGCCCAGGCCGATTACGGCATGGAGGACATGGTCTATGAGCTCAACCGCGACGGCGCGCGGCTGGTCCGCCGCGCCGTCATCCGGGCGCAGCAGGAGGACGGCAAGCGCCGTTTCGTTGCCGGCGCGCTCGGGCCGACCAACCGCACCGCCTCGATCTCGCCCGACGTCAACAATCCCGGCTACCGCGCAGTCACCTTCGACGACCTGCGCATCGCTTATGGCGAACAGCTGCGCGGCCTGATCGACGGCGGCGCCGACATCATCCTGATCGAGACCATCTTCGATACGCTCAACGCCAAGGCGGCGATCTTTGCCTGCGATGAGATCTTCATCGAAAAGGGCGTACGCCTGCCGGTGATGATTTCGGGCACCATCACCGACTTGTCCGGCCGTACGCTGTCCGGCCAGACGCCGTCGGCCTTCTGGAATTCGATCCGCCATGCCGATCCGTTTACGGTCGGGCTCAACTGCGCGCTCGGTGCGGCCGCCATGCGCCCGCATCTGGCCGAACTGTCCGATGTCGCCGAGACCTTCATCTGCGCCTATCCCAATGCCGGCCTGCCCAACGCCTTCGGCCAGTATGACGAGAGCCCGGAATTCATGGCCGCGCAGGTCGAGGAGTTCGCGCGCGAGGGCTTCATCAACATCGTCGGCGGCTGCTGCGGCTCGACGCCGGAGCATATCCGCGCCATCGCCGAAGCAGTGGCCAAATATCCGCCGCGCCAGGTGCCGGAGCTCAAGCCGCAGATGCGCCTGTCGGGTCTCGAGCCGTTCACGCTTACCGACGAGATTCCCTTCGTCAATGTCGGCGAGCGCACCAACGTCACCGGTTCGGCCAAGTTCCGCAAACTGGTGACTGCCGGCGATTACGCCGCAGCGCTCGACGTCGCCCGCGACCAGGTCGTCAATGGCGCGCAGATCATCGACATCAACATGGATGAGGGCCTGATCGACTCGAAGAAGGCGATGGTCGAGTATCTCAACCTGATCGCCGCCGAACCCGACATCGCGCGTGTGCCCGTAATGATCGACAGCTCCAAATGGGAGGTCATCGAGGCCGGGCTGAAATGCGTCCAGGGCAAGCCGATCGTCAATTCGATCTCGATGAAGGAGGGCGAAGAGGCCTTCCTGCATCACGCCAGGCTTTGCCGCGCCTATGGCGCCGCCGTCGTCGTCATGGCCTTCGACGAGCAGGGCCAGGCCGACACCAGGGCGCGCAAGGTCGAGATATGCACCCGCGCCTACAAGCTTCTGACCGAGCAGGCCGGCTTCGCGCCGGAAGACATCATCTTCGACCCCAACATCTTCGCGGTCGCCACCGGCATCGAGGAGCACGACAATTACGGCGTCGACTTCATCGAGGCGACCCGCGAGATCACTGCGACCCTGCCGCATGTCCACATCTCGGGCGGCGTGTCCAACCTGTCGTTTTCCTTCCGCGGCAATCGAGCCGGTGCGCGAAGCCATGCACGCCGTGTTCCTCTACCACTGCATCCAGGTCGGCATGGACATGGGCATCGTCAATGCCGGCCAGCTTGCCGTCTATGAATCGATTGATCCGGAGCTGCGCGAGGCCTGCGAGGACGTCGTGCTCAACCGCGCGCCCAAGGCCGGCGGCACCGCCACCGAGCGGCTGCTGGAACTGGCGGAACGCTACAAGGGCACGGCCGGCAAGGAGGCCAAGGAGCGTGATCTCGCCTGGCGCGACTGGCCGGTCGAGAGCCGCATCAGCCACGCGCTGGTCAATGGCATCACCGAGTTCATCGATGCCGACACCGACGAGGCGCGGCTGAGGGCGGAGCGTCCGCTGCATGTCATCGAAGGTCCGCTGATGGCCGGCATGAATGTCGTCGGCGACCTGTTCGGCGCCGGCAAGATGTTCCTGCCGCAGGTCGTCAAGTCGGCACGCGTCATGAAGCAGGCGGTGGCCGGCTTGCTGCCACATATGGAGGCGGAGAAGCTCGCCAACGCCGCCAACGGCATCGACAATGGCGAACGCCAGACCGCCGGCAAGATCCTGATGGCGACGGTCAAAGGCGACGTCCACGACATCGGCAAGAACATCGTCGGCGTCGTGCTCGCCTGCAACAATTACGAGATCATCGACCTCGGCGTCATGGTGCCGGCAACCAAGATCCTGCAGGTCGCCAGGGACGAAAAGGTCGACATCATCGGCCTTTCCGGCCTGATCACGCCGTCACTCGACGAGATGGCGCATGTCGCTGCTGAAATGGAGCGCGAAGGTTTCGACATTCCGCTTTTGATCGGTGGTGCCACCACCAGCCGCGTCCACACGGCGGTGAAGATCCATCCGCGCTATCACAGCGGCCAGACCGTCTACGTGACCGACGCCAGCCGTGCGGTCGGCGTGGTGTCCAACCTGTTGTCGTCGGAGGCCAAGGCCGGCTATGTCGAGACCATTCAGGCTGAATACCAGAAGGTCGCCGACGCCCATCACCGCTCGGAGGCCGACAAGCAACGGCTGCCGCTGGCCAAGGCGCGTGCCAATGCGCACAAGGTCGACTGGGCGTCCTACACGCCGCCCAAGCCATCCTTCCTCGGTACCAGGGTGTTCGAAGGCTGGGATCTGGCCGAGCTTGCCCGCTACATCGACTGGACGCCGTTCTTCCAGACCTGGGAGCTCAAGGGCCGTTACCCCAAGATCCTCGACGACGAGAAGCAGGGTCCTGCGGCGCGCCAGCTGTTCGAGGACGCGCAGGCAATGCTGAAGAAGATCATCGACGAGAAGTGGTTCGCGCCCAAGGCGGTCATCGGCTTCTGGCCGGCCAATGCCGTCGGCGACGACGTCAGGCTGTTCACCGACGAGGCGCGTAAAAAGGAACTTGGCACCTTCTTCACCCTGCGCCAGCAGCTGACCAAGCGCGACGGCAAGGCCAATGTCGCGCTGGCCGATTTCATCGCGCCTCTGGGGAGCGGCAAGCCGGACTATCTCGGCGGCTTTGTCGTCACATCAGGCATCGAGGAAGTGGCGATCGCCGAGCGTTTCGAACGTGCCAATGACGACTACTCCTCGATCATGGTCAAGGCGCTGGCCGACCGTTTCGCCGAGGCCTTCGCCGAGCGCATGCATGAAAAGGTGCGCAAGGAGTTCTGGGGTTATGCGCCGGATGAAAACCTGGCGCCTGACGATCTGATCGGCGAGCCATATCGCGGTATCCGGCCGGCGCCGGGCTATCCGGCCCAGCCCGACCATACCGAAAAGGTGACGCTGTTCCGCCTGCTCGACGCGGAGAAGAACGCCAGTGTCAGCCTGACCGAGAGCATGGCGATGTGGCCGGGCTCCTCGGTCTCAGGTATCTATCTGGCGCATCCCGAGAGCTACTATTTCGGTGTCGCCAAGGTCGAGCGCGACCAGGTCGAAGACTATGCCCGGCGCAAGGACATGACCATCGCCGAAGTCGAACGCTGGCTCGGGCCGATCCTTAACTACATACCGGCCTCATTCGCCGAGGCGGCCGAATAGCGTTCGCGGGCTCTGTCGCCTTTGCGCTGAGCCCGTGTCGTTTTCGTGCTCGTGTCCGGCCAGCTTTCCGTGGTCTGATCAGAACATGTTCAAGGTGCTGCTTCGCGTGAGACGAAGCGGAGAATTGGGAAGCCGGTGAGATGCCGGCGCTGCCCCCGCAACGGTGGCGGAGTTTGTTGTTTCGACGGGAGACCACTGGGCCTGAAGGCCTGGGAAGGTGTCGAAACAGTCCGAAAGGACAGCTCCGGAGCCCGGAAACCAGCCTTGAACCTGAAACAACTCGACTGATCGCGGTGGGCGGTCAAGAGGCGGATCGTTGCTGCGCGGACCTTGTGTCCGCCAGGCAGTCGTTCTTCCCGACATCACCACCAGTTCAGTCCTTGGCATGAGGACAGGACATGGACACGAAGAACGAAATGCTGAGGCTGCTGCGCGGACGCCGTGACGGGTTCAGCCTCGAGCAGCCCTTCTACACCGATCCGGATTTCTTCCGGGTCGACATGGAGCTGATCTGGTATCGCGACTGGCTGTTTGTCGGCCATGACTGCGAACTGGCCAAACCGGGCAGCTTCTTCACCGTCCAGATCGGCGACTATCCCGTCGTGCTCGTCCGTGACCAGAAGGGCGAGCTTCGTGCCTTCCACAATTCCTGCCGCCACCGCGGCAGCCGTGTCTGCGCGACGGAAAAGGGCACGGCGGCCAAGCTTGTCTGTCCTTACCACCAGTGGACCTATGAGCTCGACGGCCGGCTGCTGTTCGCGCGCCAGATGGCGGAAGGCTTCGACAAGAGCCAGTTCGGCCTGAAGCCGGTCGCCTGCGAATCCGTTGGCGGCTACATCTTCATCTGCCTCGCCGACGAGCCGGCCGACTTCGCGCCGATGCGGGCTTTGGTCGAGCCCTACCTTCTGCCGCACCGGCTGCGCGAGGCGAAGGTTGCCTTTGAAAGCACCATCGTCGAGAAGGGCAACTGGAAGCTGGTCTGGGAAAACAACCGCGAGTGCTATCATTGCGCCGCAAACCATCCCGAGCTGTGCAAGACCTTCCCCGAGGCGCCGACGGTCACCGGCGTCAACGGTGCCGAGAGCGATCCCGAAATGCTGGCGCACTGGGCAAAGTGCGAAGCGGCAGGGCTGCCGAGCAAGTTCCGCATCGATGCCGGCGGCCAGTACCGGGCGACGCGCGCGCCGTTGTTGCGCGATGCGGTGAGCTACACCCTGTCCGGCAAGCGCGCTGTGCAACGAAATCTCTCAGATAGCGTGTCGGCCGACAGGATTGGCACGCTTCTGCTCTATCACTATCCGACGACCTGGAACCATGTGCTCGGCGACCACGCCGTCACCTTCCGCGTGCTGCCGATCAGCGCCACCGAAACGGCAGTCACCACCAAGTGGCTGGTTCACAAGGATGCCGTCGAGGGCGTCGACTACGATCTTGCCGAACTGACCCATGTCTGGACCGAGACCAACGACCAGGACCGCCGCATCGTCGAGGAAAACGCCTTCGGCATCAAATCGCCGGCCTACGAGCCCGGGCCCTATTCGGTCGAGCACGAGGGCGGGGTCATGCAGTTCATCGAATGGTACGCCAATTTCATCGAGCCGCGGCTGGCCGATGACGGCAAGCCGGCATTGCGCAACGTTGCCTGAGCAGGAGGAGGCATGAACGCGATGTCCGATCTCGGCCTTTACCGCAACCTAGACGAGATGGTGCCCTGGAACGACAGGCTTCAGGTTCTGGAGGTCATCGGCGTCACCGACGAGGCGCCCGACGTCAAGACCTTCACCTTCCGCTCCGACAACCAGACCTGGTTCCGCTACAAGCCCGGCCAGTTCGTGACGCTCGAGCTGCCGGTCGACCCGGTGCCTGTCATGCGTACCTACACGCTGTCGTCCAGCCCGTCGCGGCCGTTCTCCATCGCCGTCACCGTCAAGGCGCAGGCGGGCAGTGTCGGCACGCGCTGGATGTTCGACCATTTGAGGCCGGGCGTCCGCATCAAGGCCTATGGCCCTTCGGGCGACTTCTCGCTGCACCAGCATCCGGCCGCCAAATATCTCTTCGTCTCCGCCGGCTCCGGCATCACGCCGATGATGTCGATGCTGCGCTGGCTCAACGACTGCGCGCCGTGGACGGACGTTTCCTTCGTCAATTGTGCAAGGCGGCCGGAAGAGATCATCTTCCGTAAGGAGCTTGAGCTGCTCGGCACCCATATGCCCGGCCTGTCGCTCGGTTTCATGATCGAGGAACGGTCGAGCCGCGAGGGCTGGTTCGGCCATATGGGGCGCATCGATGCGGTGCGGCTCCCGCTGCTGTCGCCCGATTTCCGCGAGCGCGAGGTGTTCTGCTGCGGCCCCGATCCTTTCATGCGCGCCGTGCGCGGCATGCTGGAAGCGTCGGGCTTCGACATGGCCAGCTACCATCAGGAGAGCTTCGCCGCACCAATCATCGAGGAGGTCCCGGCACCTTTCCCGACACCAGGCGAGGGCGGGTTCGAAGCAGAAGAAGTCATCCCGGTCCGCTTCTCACTGTCGGACATCGATGCCGACTGCCTGGCCGGCCAGACCGTGCTGCAGACGGCACGCGCCTCGGGCGTGCGGATCCCGGCGGCGTGCGAGTTCGGCCTGTGTGGCACCTGCAAGGTCAGGAAGCTCTCCGGCGAGGTCGAGATGAGCCACAATGGCGGCATCCTCGATCACGAGATCGAAGACGGCTTCATCCTCGCTTGCTGCTCGAAGCCGCTGTCGGCCATCGAGGTCGAAGCATAATGCGCCGTGCCGTTAGCGGTGGTGCAGCACCAGCGGCGCGCCACCGACGTCGATGACGTTCATGTCGTAGCCGAAAACCTGGGCGAGCACGTCCGGCCGCAACACCTCCGCCGGCGATCCGTCGGCGACGATGCGTCCTGATTTCATCGCCACGATGCGGTCGGCATAGACGGCGGCATGGTTGATGTCGTGCAGCACCACGATCACGGTACGCTTGTCGTCGTCAGCTGCCGCGCGCAGGTCGCGCATCAACTGGCGGGCAAACAGCATGTCGAGATTGTTCAGCGGCTCGTCGAGCAGCATGTAGTCGGTGCCCTGGCAGAAGGCCATGGCGACCATGGCGCGCTGGCGCTGGCCGCCCGAAAGATTATCGAGAAAGCGGTCGGCGAGATCCATCAGGCCGAACTGCTGCAGTGCCGCCTCGATCAGCTTCAGGTCATTTGCGTTGATGCGCCCGCGCTGGTGCGGAAAGCGGCCGAAGCCGACAAGTTCGCGCACCTTGAGCCGGCTTGCCACCGCCGGGTCCTGACGCAGGATGGCGAGCGTCCTGGCCAGCTGCCGGCTCGGCGTCGTGTCGACCGGCAGCCCGTCGACCGAAATGGATCCGCTCTGCAGCGGCTGCAGCCGGGCGATCAGCGACAACAGGCTCGACTTGCCGGCGCCGTTGGGCCCGACGAGCGCCGTCACGCCGCCCTTGGGCATGGTCAGCGACACATTCTCAAGGATCTGCGTGTCGCCGAGGCGAAGCGAAACGTTGTTGATCTCGATCATCGTTTGCTCGTTGTGATCAGCATAACCAGGAACACCAGGCCCCCCACGAATTCGATGACGACGCCGAGCGTCGCAGCACCACCCAGCACGTGCTGCAGCAACATCTGGGCGCCGAGCAGCACGACGACTGCCGTCAGCATCGCCGCCGGCAACAGCAGGTGGTGGCGCCGGCTGTTGACGATGCGCTCGGCCAGCGCCACGACCAGCAGCCCAAAGAAGGTCACCGGCCCGACCAGTGCGGTCGACACCGCAACCAGTGCCGCGACCAGCAGCAGCAGGCCGGCCAGCGCTTTGGTCCAGTCGACGCCGAGCCCGGTGGCGCTGTCAGCCCCGAGAGCAACGATGTCGAGCAAACGGCGCAGGCGCCAGATGATGACGGCGGCAATCGTTGTCACCGCCAGGCCGACGACGACGAGGTCCGGCCGCACGGTGTTGAAATCGGCGAAGCTCGACCCCTGGACGACGGCGAATTCGTTCGGGTCGATCAGCCGGGCGATCAGCATTGCGAGGCTGCGGAACAGCACACCCAGCACCACGCCGGTCAGCAGCAGCAGGCCGATGTCGAAACGCCGGCGCAGCATCGGCAGAAACAGTAGCAGCGCCATGACCATCATCAGGCCGGCCTCGCCGGCGAATTTCAGGCGCGGGTCGAGCGCGACATAGCCAACACTGCCGAGCGTCAGCACAAGCGCCATCTGTCCGAACAGATAGAGCGCATCGAGCCCCATGATCTGCGGCGTCAGCACCCGGTTCGCCGTCACCGTCTGGAATACCACCGTCGAGATTGCGATCGCGACACCGACCTGGACCAGAGTCACCAGCCGCACCGCGCGCAGTTCGAGCGCGAAGCCGATATTGCCACGCAATCCGACGGTCATGAAGGCGACAGCCACGACCACTGCAAGGGCCGCCAGTATCAGGAGACGTTTGTCAGGCACGCTGGGTCCGCCCGAACAGGATCCACAGGAACAGCCCCGAACCGACGACACCGAGCACCGTGCCGACAGGAATTTCATAGGGGTAGCGGATGAGGCGGCCGATGATGTCGCAGGCGAGCAGCAGCACCGCACCTGTCACCGCCACCCAGGGCAGGGCGCTTTTCAGATTGTCGCCCATCAGCCGGGACACGAGGTTCGGCACCACCAGCCCGACGAAGGGGATCATGCCGACGACGACGACGGCCAGCGATGAGATCACTGCCACCATGACCAGGCCGAGCTGGACGATGCGCTGGTAGTCGAGGCCGAGCCCGAGGCTGACCTCTCTACCCATCGAGGCGATGGTCAGCCGGTCGGCGACCCACCAGGCCAGCGCCACCATGGCGGCCGTGATCCACAACAGCTCGTAGCGGCCGCGCAGCACGCCGGAGAACTCGCCATTGGTCCAGACGTCGACATATTGCAGCAGGTCGGTCTGCCAGGCGATGAAGGTCACCGCGGCCCCGATGACACCGCCATAGACGAGGCCGAACAGCGGAATGAGAAATGGCTGCGTCGGCGGCAGCCGATGCGCGATGGTGAGGAAAATCGATGTGCCGGCAAGGGCGGTCACACTGGCGCCCAGCGTCTTCATCGCGATCGAGGCGGTTGGAAACAGCAAGGTCACGGCAAGCACACCCAGGGCAGCACTTTGGCCCGTACCCGTGGTGATCGGCTCGACGAAGCGGTTGCGCACCAGGATCTGCAGCACCAGCCCGGCGATAGCCAGGCCGGCACCGGTCAGCACCACGGCGACCGTTCGCGGCAGGCGGCTGACCAGCAGCAGCTGCAGTGCGCCAGCATCGGTGAACACGCTGCCCATCGGCAGGTCATCGACGCCGATGCACAGGCTTACGGCAAAAAGCCCGACGAGCCCGGCGGCGACGAGCAGCCGGGCGTTGGGCAACGGTGTCATCACTTGGCCTTAGCGAAAGCTTGCTCAATGGCCGAAAGCACGCGGTGCGTCGACTGCACGCCGCCGGCAGCGATGTAGAAGTCGGGCGACGGCAGGAAGATCACCTGGCCCTTCTTCCAGGCGGTCGTCTGGGCCACCAGCTCATTGTCCAGCGTCGCCTTGGCGCCCTGGTCGTTCGAGCCGATCGCCGCGGCGCGGTCGAGAACCAGCAGCCAGTCCGGGTTGGTCTTGCTGATGAATTCGAACGAGATCGCCTCGCCATGTGTTGCCGCCTCGACGTCGGCGACAGCCGGCTCGAGGTCAAGTGTCTTATGCACCCAGCCGAAGCGCGAACCCGGGCCATAGGCGGTGATCTTCGGGCCGTTGGTCATCAGGATCAGCGCCTTGCCCTTGCCCTTGACGGCCTGCCTTGCGGCTTCGACGGCGGCATCCAGCTCCTTGGCGGCGGCGGCGGCCTCGTCCGGCTTGGCGAACAGCTCACCATAGGCGGCAAGCCGCTCCTTGGCCTGGGCCACCAGGTCGTCGCCATCCATGGTCATGTCGATGGTCGGGGCGACGCGCGACGTCGCCTCGACCTGCGTCGACGAGCGGCCGCCGACGATCACCAGGTCGGGGGCGAGCGCATTCAGCGCCTCGAGGTCCGGCTCGAACAGCGTGCCGACAACTGTGGCGCCCTTGGCGACGTCGGCGAGTTCCGGCACGAACAGCTTGTCGGGAATGCCGGCCGGCTGGATGCCGAGGCGGGTCAGCGTGTCGATTGCGGCGATGTCATAGACGGCGACCTTGGCCGGCACCTTGTCGATGGTCTTGGGGCCGGTCGCGGTGGTGATCTCGATGGCGAAGGCGGGTGCCGTGGCAATTGCCAGTGTCGCCGCAAGATTGGCCAGCAGCCGAACAAACTTCATCTTTTGTCTCCGTCCTGGTGGATTTGCGTCGGTTGCTTAAAACCTTCGCGATATACTCATCTTTTGCGCATATCAGAAGCTGCCGGTGCGCAGCAAGACTTCGTCGCGGCCCTTCAAGCGCTTTATTGCTTGGCGGTCGCTGCGCAGCACGTTGAAGCAATCGTTGCCGAACCATTCGAGTGATGCCTCGACGCCGGGGTCGTTGCGCAGTTCCGCCAGGAAGCGCCGGTAGTCGACCTTGCCGTCGAAAAGCGACGTCATGCCTTCGCGGCTTCCCGCCGCCGCATAGACGTTAGCCGGCTCGAATACCCGGAGATCGGCGCGCGAGCGCACGTTCTTGAGGTGGTAGTGGCGGATATGCGGACGCATCGCGGCATGCGCAGCGATAGGGTCGTCGCCGCCCTCCCAGACATGCAGCGTGTCGAAATTGAGCTTGAACGCGGGGTGGCCGACCTCGGCAACGAGCCTGAGCGTCGAGGCGCCGCAATCTGCCAGCGTGCCGGGATGCGTCTCGGCCAGGAGTTCGAGGTCGAAATCCCCGGCAATCCCGGAGATCTCATGCAGCCGCGCCGTGATGATGCGCCTGACCTCGGCCGGAGTGTCGCGGCTGCCGCGGCTGCCGGCAAAGGTGCGGATCTTGCCGGCGCGCCAGTGCCGGGCGAGGCGGCACAGGTCGATGGTCTTCTTGCGCAGCGTTTCGGCGTCGCCGTCGAGCGGCAGGTAGTCGCTGACCATCGGCACATAGAGCCCTTGCTCGGCCAGCCAATCGGCGTCGTATTGCGGCTGGTAGGCCAGGTTGCGCGCATGCGAGCCCCACAGCTCGATGCCCTGGAAGTCGTTGGCGCCAGCCCATCTGGCGATGTCTTCGAGCGAAACGAGGTGATGGCGGAAGGTGATGGTGCAGAGCGAGATCTTCATTCGGCTGCTCCGAGCAGTTCGGTGGGGATGGTGTGGGGGATGCCCTTTGTGGCGCACCAGGCCTGGAAGGCCTCGCCGAGCCTCGCCTTGATCTGCCGTTCGAGCCCGTCCAGCGTGTCGAGCCGTAGCAAGACGTCGTCGGCGAGGCTGCGGTCCTCGGTCTGGGCCAGCTTCATGACGGCGTAGTGCAGCGCCTTGAAGTCCTGGATCACCCGCTCGATCGCGTCGCACCAGTGATCGAAATCGGCATTGGCCAGCTTCATCTCGCGCCAGAAGAAGGCAAAGCCGTGCTCGTAGGCATATTTGCGGATCGAAATGACCGGCACTTCGCGCGAGGCGGCGCCGAGAGCGGCGAGCTTGACGCCATCCCGGCCTTCGAGATGGGCGGAAACGATGCGACGCACGCCGTCGACCAGCGGGTTGTGGTCGGGCTGGTAGCAGGCGAGGAAGAAGTCGCGCAGGTCGGCGGCGGCGGGCACACGCGCCTCTAGCCGGTCGAAGATGTAGCCGCCGCCGACTGTCGGCTGGCGAATGGCGTGGATGACCTTGTCGCGGGCGATCTGGCCTTCCCAGCGGAAGTCAGGATCGTTGACCTGCCAGATCTTCGGATCGTCGGTCTTCTCGATCATCAGGTAATGCGGGAACGGGTTCTGGTTGAACTTGTTTTCCCGCTCCGGCAGGTGGAACAGGTCCAGCATTACCATCAGATATTCGCTGTCGCGCTTGCGCTCGAGCAGGTCGAGCATGACGACGATGTTCTGGTCCTTCGACCGCGCCGGGTCGTACCAGCAGTGCATGCCCACGCCATAGAGCCGCTGGTACCAGGCGCGGAAGAAATCGTGGGTGATCGACTTGTCGTGATAAGCGAGCTGCCAGCGCTCGTTGATGGCAAAGCCGGCGTCCCAGACGCTGAAATAGAACGGCCGCTGGTCGATGCCGCAACGCTTCAGCGCGTCGCAGACGCTGCTGACGAAGCAATGCACCTTGATGTCGATATAGTCCTCGCCGTGCACGCCCTCGCCTTGTGGCTCGGGACGCGCGGCAGCTGTGCCGGCCTCGCCGGTGAACAGCTGCGCCAGCTCACGCACCGTCTCGATGTCCTGGCGGTTGATCGCCTCTTCGGGCGCCGGCAGGCCGAACTCGAGCTCCAGGCTGAGGAAGATTTCGAGAATCAGCACCGAGTCGAGATAGAGGTCCTCGTTGAGCCGCGCGTCGGGGCCGAAACGGTCGAGATGGGCATGGTTCATGTGATCGCGCAGCACGCTGCCGATCGCTTCGATCACCTGTTCGGTGTTCATCACGCGACCTCCCTCGCCAATGCCGTGAACTGACCCGCGGCATGCTGTGCCGCGACCTCGCGGCGGCTGATCTTGCCATTGGACTGGCGCGGTATCGCATCGACCTGGACGATCTCCATCGGCAGCTGGTGGCTGGCGAGGTTCTGCGCGCACCATTGCCGCACCGCAGAACCCTCCAGCTGCTCGGTGGCACTGAACAGCAAGCCGACCCGCTCGCCGGCCAGTGTGTCGGCCTTGCGGAAGGCGACGGCGTCGGTGACAGCGGGCATCGACATCACCACATCCTCGACCTCGCGCGGATAGACATTGAGGCCGGAGACATTGATGGTGTCGTCGAGCCGGGAGACGAACACCAGCATGCCATCAGGCCTGTAGTAGCCGAGGTCGCGGGTGGCGACCTCGCCGTTCGGACCGCTGACAATCATCTCCGCCGGCGCGACCGCGCTGTTGCTGCAGGCGACGCTGTGGTGCGGCAGCACGAAGCCCATGTCGGCGGCATCGGTGACATCAGGGTTGACCGCGATGCAGCCGGTTTCCGAGCAGCCATATTGCTGGAACAGATGCGTTGTCCGCGCCCGGATGCGAGCGAACCATGGCTCGGGCAGCACCGTGCCTGAGGTCATCGCCGCAAACAGCTTCTCGCCTTCGGGCATCAGCCGGGCCAGCGTGTGCAGCACCGCCGGCGACGAATAGAGCAATGGCCGCTCGATGCCGCGCAGGATCCTGAGCAGGTATTTCGGGTTGCCGGCATCGACGATGACGGGCGTACGGCCGCGCTTGAGCGCGACGAGGATACCGCAGATCAGGCCGTAGGAATGCGTCGTCGGGCAGGCGATGACTGCTGTCATCTCCTCCGGCTGGCGGAAGGTCGCGACATAACTTGCCACTTCAGCGTCGATCTCGGCCCAGCCGCGGGCGATGCATTTCGGCGCGCCCGTCGTGCCTGAGCTCATCTGCAGCAGCTGGCCGGTGGCACCCGGCCCGACGTCGCTCGACAGCGTCTCCGCATCGAGGCTGTTGAAGTACAAAGCGTGGCAGCCTGCGGCGACCGCCAGCCGGCGCGCCGCAGCATGCGGCGTTGCCGGGTGGATCGGGAAGACACTGGCCCCGATGTCGCGGATGGCGAAAAACAGCGCCAGCCAGGCGGCTGTGTCGCTGAAGCAGACGGCGTAGCGCGCATTGGCGTTCAGTCCGGCCGCGTCGGCGCTCTGCGCCACCATCTGCTCGAACTTCTGTCGGTCATAGTACCTGTCGTCGATCTGGAGCATCGATTTTCCTTCAGGCGTCGGGGGTGGAGAGGGGGTTGGCAACGGCGTGGCTCGACCGGCCGGTGTTCAGCTTGCGGGCGAGCAGGGCTTCGGCCGTGATTGTCGGTCGGGCCAGTCCGAGCTGGTCCTGGCGCGCGCCAAGGCCGTGGGTGGCGGCGTAGTCTGCCAGCATCCGTCGGACGGCTTGCCAGAAGTCGGCTTCATCAAGGCCGTAGAACGTCTGCAGCAGGTGCGAGACCTCGGCCAGGTTGAAGACGAACAGCGCGTCCGTCACCAGCTCGCCGAGCGTCTCGACATCCTCCATCCAGTAATACTGGTCGGGCAGTGCTGTGCGATAGGCCGGGTCGAGCGCCAGGAAATCAGGCGCTTGGTCTGGCTCGCGCAAGAAGTGGGGCACGTATTCGACGCTGTCGTGGAAGTCGCGCAGCACCAGCCGCACCGGCCAGCCGTCGCGATGGACGAGCACCATGTTCTGGCCATGTGCTTCGGTGGCGATGCCGTGCCCGACAAGCAGGTGCCAGGCTGGCAGGATGGCAACCCCAAGCAACTGCCCGAGCCAGTTGCGGAAGCCATGGCGGCGCACCCACTCATCGATGAAGGGGCGTCCGTCGTGTTCGGTCGCCATCAGCGCGTTGAACGGCACGGCCTGTTCGCCGTCGCCGAGCGTCGAGGTGACGCTGCGGCGCCAGATCGCCGCAAGCTGGCCGGCCAGCGGCCCATCGCGCCCGGCGATGATGCCGGCATATTCGTCGAGCACGACAAGCGGATATGTCGTCTCGAACAGTGGATCGTCGGCGACGAGGGCGCCGAGCCAGCGCGAGATATCGGGTGCCGTGCACACCGAATGCGGCTCGATCGTCCGCAGCGACGACGAGTTGCTCATGTTCATCGATAGCTTGACGTTTGCCGCCTCGGGCCGGTCCGCGTTGAGCAGCGTCCGGATCGACTGGCTCGCCGTGTAGCGGTCGCCGGCGATGGCGGCGAAATGCGCGGTTCCGTCCTCAAGCCATGGCGAAAGCAGCGTGTCCCGCAGCGATTGCCACTGCCATGGGTGTAGCGGCAGCAGGCAGTAGTCGTTCCAGGCAAGGCCAAGGCGGGCGCGCTCGCGGTCGAGCTGGGCGAAGACCTCTGTGCCAAGCTCGGCAATCCAGAACGCGGCTTCATCCACCGGCAGGCGCTGGCTTACTTCGCTGCGCTTGACCAGCAGCCAGGCGAGCTGGAAGCTGTTGCCGGCTTCGGGGCCGAAATCGCGGTGGTCGCTTTCGCTGAACCCCGTCCGCGCCTTGAAGCAGGGGTGGTAGGCATGGCCCTCATGCAGCGCGCCTTCGAGCGCGGCGAAGCCGAGGTCGCGGCGCGACCCTTGCCGCAAATTGCGGTCGTTCCAGCTGCAATGCGCCACCGTACTGTACAGTTCGCCCAGCAGCCGGCGCTTGTCTTCCACTGAGGCCGGCAGGCTCGCGACCAGCTCGTCGAGCGTCGCTGCTTGCCATGCTCCATCGCGGCTCTCGCTCTCGACCGAGCCGGCCGAAAGGCGGATGCGGCCGAACGCGCCCTTCACGCCCTCGCAGCGAAACCGCTTGTCGCCATCCCACCATGCGAAGGTCAGCTGCGCGCCATCGCCGGTTACCGTCATCTCGACGAGCCCCTCATACAGCGCGGCCTCGACCAACTGCCTGACCACGCGCTCGTCCGGACGGCCGGGCAGGTCAAGAGGCAAGGGCACTGCCATCTCCGTGATAGAGGCCCGCGATGGCGGCGAGGAGCGGATTGGGCTGGCGGGCATAGAGCGAGCGCTCGTTGCTGGTCTGCAACTCGTCAACGTCGAACAGCCGCGTCATCAAATTGGCCTTGAACGCCACTGTTGGCCGGTCGAGCACGCTGCGGACGAATTCGCGGCCGACGCCCGACGTCGTTCGCGACAGCACCTCCAGCCGGTCGCGCAGCATGTGCAGCAGGACCTCCTCGTCGATCAGGCCGTCATGCCCCATGCGGGCGACGACCGAGAAGATCTGGTTGACGATCAGGTAGTAGGCGAAGCGGTCCTGGATATCGTGGTCGTCATAATACAGCGAGGCGATCTCCGCGGCCTCCGGCACATGCTGGCTGAGGCGGGCGCGATGGCGTTTCGACAGGTAGAAGCCCTGGTTGTCGCGATAATAGCCGGTGGTCGGGTAACCCTGGCTGACGTCGATCAGGCTGTTCTGCTGATGCGCTTCGAGCGCCAGGCCGAAGTCGTCATACAGCATCACCAGGGGGTCGAGCGCGCAGTCGAGATAGCGCTGGAACCAGTAGCGGCAGACCAGTTCGGGATGCGTGCCATCCCTGAGGCGCACCTGCTTGATAATGCGTTCGAGCCGCGATTGTTCGCCCGGCAGCGGTTCGGCGGTGAGTGCCGCGATGGTGATCTTGCCGTGACCCTTGCAGGCAACGAAGGGGTTTTCGCGCAGGATGATCTCGAAGCCGCTTTCACTGCGGCCGGGCAGGTCGAGCGTGATGTAGGCCGGGTCGGAAATGATCTTGAAGCGGCCGTCGCCGCTGCCGATGCCCGTGCGTTGCACAAGCTTGGCCATGGCAACCCCTGCCTCCAGCTCCTTGCGGCTGTTGACCCTGAGCGAATTGGTAATCCGCACCGGCAGCGAGAATTTCAGCATCCATGGCAGATCCTGATTGTAGACGGTGCGCACCGACGACGTTGCGGTGAAGGCCGGGCCGGCCGGGCCGACGAGGCGCAGCTTGCCCGATGCCTGCAGTGCGCGAATACCTTCATCGAGCAAAAGCGCTTCGGCCTGCAGCGGATGCATCGGCAGCAGCATCTCCCCTGGCCGCGTTTCGATCCCGCCGGGTCCGACCAGCGATGCGACGATCTCGGGTGCCGACTGCCTGTCGGCCGACTTGTGGCTGACGACGGATGCTTCGGCGGCGAAATAGACAAGCTGGAAGCCGCCGCGCAGCTCCGGCGCGTAGCTCGGCTCCTGCCACGAGCTCATGCCTTGCCGGCTCTTCGGCGTCGGGTGCAGCGAGTGCCCGAACACCAGTGACTGCTCGGCTGAAATGAAGCTGTCGTCGTCATCGACGGGGCAATGCGCCTCGATATAGCGCAGCGTCTGCTGGTAGCTCTGCAGCGCCCGGCCGAGCAGTTCGAGTTCGCAGCCGCGCATCGCGTCGCCGCGCTCATCGTGCAATTGCCTGTAAGCCTCCTGCAACAGCAGCTGCAGTGCGGCGAAGGGTTCGACATGGCGCCAACCACCTTCCGTCGCCCGTCGCTGCCAGACCTGTCCGAAGCGGTGCGGACCACATAGCGAGTGCGAAGCAAGTTCGGCGCGCAGCACAAGCTGCTGTGCTGCCAGAACAAGTTCGATGCAGTCGATGGGGTCGTCCGTGCCGACCCTGTGTTGCGTCACCCTGCCGGGCGAGATTTCGCGGACATAGCAGTTGGCGAAATTCTGGAACGTTGCGTGTTCGGCAACCTGCCGCAGCGTGAACTTCATCTGTCGTCACCACATGGTTTGACCGATAGAGTCCCTTGCAGCAGCTAGGTATCTGACGGATTTTCTCGGGAACGTAGGCGCTGCCTAACGAGCCTCAGGCACTCCACTGGATGGTGCGTTCCGGCTCGCGGAAGGCGAAGCGGGCGAGATGGTCGTCGATGACGGCCTTGGTCCGCGCCAGCTGATCGACGTCGGGCGCGTCCACCGCAATGGTCAGCGCGGCGGCGTCGGCGTCCATCACGGCATGGCCGAACGGAAAATGGCATTCGCCGTGCCCGTCGCCTTGGGTTACCTTGATCTTGTGGGCAAAATGCTTGCACAGCTGGGTCAGGTACTTGGAGCCATGCTCGGTCTCGAACCGTCCCGTCGATTGAAACATGATGTCGTTCCCTGTCCGTCGTTGTAGTTGAAGGACCACGGGCGAAGACCCGTGGCCATCTAGCTCAGAACTTGGCCGTCGCGCTCAGGCGGAACGAGCGGCCGGGTTCCAGCAGGGGCTTCACGTTGGCGAATTCCTGGCCATATGTGGCGCGGCTGGCGTAGTCCTCGTCAAACAGGTTCTTCACCTCCCCACGGAAGGTCAGGTTCGGGTTCGACTCCGGCTGGTACTCAGCGAAGATGTTGACGACTTCGTGCCCTTCGAGCTTCGGCTTGTTGCTTTTCAGCGCGATCTCGACATCGGCACCGACGGTCACGCCCCAGTCGTCAAAGCGGTGTGTAGCCGCAAGGGTAATGATCTCGCCAACCGGCGTCGCCAGATAAGTGCCTGTGTCGGAGTCGGCAGGCGCGCCGTTGATGGTGACGTCGATGTTGGCGTACTTGACGCTGACATTGCCTGCACCCCAATCGTAACCGCCAGCGATGGTGAAGCCCTGCGAGCGCACGTCCTTCGCCTCGATGCCACGCGTGACGCCGTAGCGGGCAGTGCGGGCATCGTAGATGTCGGTGCGGAAGACGTCGCCCTCGATAGTGAAGCCTTCATAGGTGGCTATCAGTCCAACAGTGACGTTGTCCGAGGTCACCGGTTTCGGCCCGGCGCCATAATTCCAGTTCGGATTGAAGATGAAGTTTTCGGCGAGAGGCACGCCGGCCCAGACATGCGAATAGCCCGCCTTGGCGGTCAGGAAATCCGGAATGAGATCGTACTCGCCCGAAATGTTGCCGCTCAGGCCGGCATTTGTCCATTTCTGGCCTTTGGTCCCCTCGAACCACTGGTTGTCGCCGCGCGCGCCAAACGACAGGCGCGTCCGCTCCCAGGGCTCCAGACGTGCCTGGGCATAAAGGCCGACATTGCTGGCATGCTCTGTCGAGGTATCCGCCTTTGCGTCGAGATGGGCCTTGTCCTTGTAGAAGTCAAAGCCGGCGGTGACGGTGCCGATGTCAAAGGCGAAGCGATTTTCGGCCTTTCCGTTGAAGCTTTCGGTCTTGCCAATGCCAGGATAGGTGGGGGCAGGATAGATCGGGATCTCCACTCTGGCACTCGTGTAAGCGATCACTACCTTCGGATCCCACCAGCCCTCGGGAGTTTCGTCGGTATAGGTGAAAACTGCACTGCTGCGGTCCAGCGTGTAGTCGCGGATCGGGACCTCTCCCGGCTTTGGGTTCGTGATCGAGCCCATATTGGCGCGGAACGGCCGCGGGGCGTCGTCACGCAGCTGTTCGTGGCTGAGCTCGAAACGGTGACCGCTTTTAGCCTGGTAAGCCACCTTGCCGATGCCGCTCAAAAGGTTGGCGCTGGTACCATCGATAACTTTGCCATCACCGCCGGTGTAGTTGTCGCCCTTGGCAAAGTTCAGGTAGCCGAAGAACTCGAAGCCGTCCTTCATGCCATATGCCGACAGGCCGACCGTCGAGGTCTTGCTGTTGAAGTCGTAGGTGCCGGTGACCAGCCCGCCGAGACTCTTGCCCGGCTCGAGCAGGTCGCGCGCATCCTTGGTCTCGTAGGCGATCGAGCCGCCGAGTGCGCCGGGACCGGCATCGGCCGGTGCCACGCCCGCGTCGACGCTGACGGCCTTGAGCAGCGCCGGGTCGATCAGGTTTGTCGCGTTGTGGTGGAAGACCTTGTTGTTCTGCCGCGCGCCGTCGACAGTCACTGCAAGGTTGTTCTCCTCAATGCCCTGGACGTAAACCTTCTGCGATGTCGACGTCGAGCCGCCGACAGCGACCTTCGGCTCGTTGGTGAACACCTCCTGCAGGTCGGCGGGGGCCTTCCGCGCCAGGTCCTCGGCCGTGATCTGGACATTGTTGACGCTGCCGCCGGAACCCAGCGTGCTCACGTCGATGGTGTCGAGAACCACGGCACCATTGGCCGAGACGCTGAGCCCGCCGGTCGCGGAACTCGCGACGGCTGACTGGATCGAAACCGTGTTGGGCCCGGTGAAGCGGTAGTTGAGCCCGCTGCCGGCGAGCAGGCTTTGCAGCGCCTGTTCCGGCGAGAGATTGCCAGAGACCGCAGGTGCGCGGGCCGATCCGATTTCAGCCGTGCCGAAGGCAATCTGCAGGCCGGTCTGGGCCGCGAGCTGCTTCAGCGACTGGCCTAGCGGCTGCGCCGGCAGGTTGATGTTCTGCACGCGCGTGACCGACTGGGCATGGGCCACGTTGTATGGTGCAGCCGCCGTCAGCATCCCGGCGCCAAGCGCCGTTCCCACCAGAAGCCGTGCCAGCAGGCGTCCCGATGCCGTGCCGCGAAAGTCCTTGTTGCTCTTGCTCGTCATGCTGGTCCCCAAATAGTCATGCGCCCCATCCACCGAGCGCCCTCGATGGTGTGACGCGTGACAAAGGCCGCCGCCTAAAGAGCCAGCTGCAATTTTTCTGAAATAGGTTGGGTCGGGTTCGTTGGGGTCAGGAGATGACGATGACGACGCCCGGAACCCGGCGCACGGTCAGACCCTGCGTCTGGGCCAGGGCCTCGATCGCGTCATGCGCGTCGCGCGTCAGGAACACCGCGCTGACCGGGCTCGCATCATGTGTGTGCGTGGCGATGACGAGGCGTTCGGGAACATAGCGGCCAAGCTCGCCGACGGCACTCCTGAATGGCCTGCCCTCGAACACCACGCGGCCGCCGCGCCAGGCGAGTTCGCTTGCAAGGTTCACGTTGGCAGCAGCGACCGGCGCTTCGCCGCTCAGGTAGCGCGTCTGCTGGCCAGCGGCGAGCGACACGGTGTTGGCCAGGGCAGGCCTGTCCCCGCCCGTGACGGCAATGGTTCCAGCTGACGCCGTGACAGCCACTTCATCGGCGATGGAGCGCACGGCATAGGTGCCTTCAAAGGCATCGCTGTTGCCGCCAAGTGCTGCGACCCGGAACGGTGCAGCGGTGTCCGGCCTGACGGAGAATTCGACTTCGCCCGAGAGCAGGTTCACCAGGCGCAAGCCCGGCTGGAAATCGACGTCGACGGCGCTGTTGGTATTGAGCAGCATCGTCGAGCCGTCGGGCAGGGTGGCTGTTGCCTGTTCGCCCGTACCGGTGACGAAGTCCGAGCGCATCCAGGTGTAGACACGCGGGGCAGCGACAGCAGCCGCCGAGGCGGCGAGGGCGCTACCGACCAGAAACGAGCGCCGGCTGACAGCCTGCCGCTGTCTTGGCGCCGCAACCGGGGCAGCATCCAGGTCGCTGCCGTTCACGTTCTGCAGCAGCTGCCAGAATTCCTTTTCGCGGGCGAATGCGTGCGAATGCTCCGCCGACTGGTCGCGCCAGGCGTGGAATCGGTCGAGATCCTGCCGGCTGACATTGCCGGCGGTCAGTCGCACGATCCAGTCGCGCGCATCCAGTGCGACGCTACGGTCGATCTCGGATCGTTGTTGCCCTTTGCCCATCGCCAGTCACGCAAGCAGTGCCCATCTGTTCGGGCACACTAACCATCTTGCTATCATAGACACGCGAGATGGCACCACGCCTAAGCGTCATGGAAAATAAATCCCGGATCAGGTCAGTCGTTGCTATCGCGCAACTCGGCCAGGCGTTCGACCACCCGCCGGATATGATAGTAAACGGCCTCGTCGCTGATGCCGAGCTGGCGGGCGATCTCGCGGTGCGAGATGCCGTTGACGCGGTTCATCAGGAAGATACGCCGGCTTCTTTCCGGCATCGTCTGCAGTGCCTTGTCGACGGCGCGCAGCATGTCGCGGCCCATGACGATGCGTTCGGGCGAGAGTTCGTCGACCGACGCCGACAGAAGCTCGTTGACCTCGGCATCGATCTCGCTGCGCCGCTGCAGCTTGCGGAAGTGCCCGATGGCGGCATTTTTTGCAGCTTGCATGGTGAAGGCAGCGTGGTTGTCGATGGCGTCGTCGTGGCGGACGCGGGACAGTCGAATCCACGTATCCTGAACGATATCCTCGGCGGTCGCGCTGCAGCCGACGCGGCCGCGCGTCAGCGCCTCGATGCGCGGACGCAACGTAGCAAAGCTGGACATCAGCCTGGTGAGTGCCATTTTTCTCACTCTTGTTTTTGCACCAGTTCCGATCGCGCATGTCTGGGGGCGGCTGCGACAGACGTTCGATAGGCCATCAAAAAAATGCCTGCAACCCCAACACTTTAGGGAAATGTCAGGCGTTGCCCGGGCTCCGACCTAAAACCTTCCTATTTTTATCATGTTTAGTGTTTGATTCTGCTGGAATAACGGCGACGGCCGAGCGGCGATCCGCTTCGATTGTCGCAGCAAGAAAGTTTTACGGGTGTAGCAGAAACAACACACGGCGCCTGCAGGAGCAAAGGCCCCCGCCAGCCGGCCCTGCCGCCCGGCTGTGAATCGCAACTATTGCGATGAAGCCTGCACCTACCCCGTGCCCACCGGGCAAGCGGCTGCTAGCGCTTGAAATCGATGGGCACCACGATGCTCGTCGGCACCGCCGGCGGCGGCGCCGGTATCGGCGACGAACGGCGCACCAGACTGACGGCGGCTTCGTCCAGCGCGGGGTCGCCGGACGAATTGAGCAGCCTGACCGACAGCACGTCGCCATTGGCATTGAACGAGAACTGCACCTGGACAACGCCCCGGTTGCGTACGCTGCGCGGCTTGTGCCTGTTCAGATGGGCGAAGACGCGCGACTGCCAACGCGCCGGCGACATCGCCTTGCCGCCGCCCTGGCCGGGCAAGGGTGCACGTATGCTGTCGGCATTCTGCGCCGACTTCTTTGCGGCGGGAGCGCTCGGCGCCGGCTTCTTCTCGACCTTGGCTTCCTTGACCGGCTCTGGTTTCTTCTGCACCGGCTTGTTTTCGCGGACCGGCTTTTCCACCGGCTTCGGCTTCTTGATCTCGGGACGCGGTTCGGGGATCGCCATCGCCACCTCGGGCAGCGGCGCCTCGACGAGGTCGGGGATCACGTCCTCGATCGGCTCGGCCTCGGTGACCTCTTCCAGTGGCTCGGGCGTCAGTTCGGCGACCTGCTCGACCGGTTGCACCGGCTCGGTCACCGGCTCGACGGGATCGGGCGGAATGGTCTCGGTCATTTCCTCGACGCTTTCGGCCGCTGCGCTGTCGACCATGTCGGTCGCGTCCTGCTGCACGGCCTCTGGGGCCATCGCCATCGGCGCGAGGTCGATCATCACGGCGGATTGCGCCTGCATGTCTTCCATCATCATCGGCGGCTGCTGGTTGAGATACCAGGCGCCGGCCATATGGACGGAGAGGATGACGGCCGCCGCCGTCGACCAGAGCAGGGCCTCGCTGCGGCTGATACCGCCGAAGCTGAACGCGTCGTGCGTTGCCGCGCTCATTGCGGCTGACCCCCATTGGTCGCGGGTGGGGTGGCTTGCACCTGCTCCAGCCCGACCAGTGCTATTTTGAGATAGCCTGCGCCGCGCATCAGGTTCATCACCTCCATCAGCTCGCCATAGTCGACGCCGCGGTCGGCGCGCAGGAAGATGCGGGTTTCCTTGTCGGCCTTGGCAGCGATGTCGAGCTGCTGCTGGAAGGCGGTCCGGGCAACCGTGTCCTTGCCGATCGAGATGCTGAGGTCGTCCTTCAGCGTCACGTAGAGCGGCTCTTCCGGGCGCGATGTCGCGGTTGCCGTCGAGGCCGGCAGGTCGACATTGACGTCGACCGTCGCCAAGGGTGCCGCCACCATGAAGATGATCAGCAGCACCAGCATGACGTCGATGAACGGCGTCACGTTGATCTCGTGGTTTTCCTGGAGGTCGTCCTCGTCAACCTGCTGTCTGATGCCGCCGGCCATGGCTCGGTCTCCTAGACAGCGACTGCGGGCGCAATGCGCCCGTTGCCGCGCACGGCTTCATTCGCCGGTTGCGAACGCTCGCAGCGCTGCGGCTGGCGGTCGAGATCGCGGCTGACGAGGCGCTGCACGCCAGCTGCGGCGTCAGCTAGGCCCTGGCGGTAACCGGTGATCGAGCGAGCGAAGACGTTGTAGATGACCACCGCCGGGATGGCGGCGATCAGGCCGACGGCAGTCGCCAGGAGCGCTTCGGCGATACCGGGCGCGACGACCGCCAGGTTGGTCGTCTGCGATTCCGAGATGCCGATGAACGAGTTCATGATGCCCCAGACCGTGCCGAACAGGCCGACGAAAGGTGCCGTCGATCCGATGGTGGCGAGCACGCCGGTGCCGCGGCTGAGGCGACGGCCGGCCTGCGCCTGGATGCGCATCAGCCGCGACTCGACCCGCTCCTTGATGCCTGAGGCGTCGCCTTGGCCGAATTCGTGGCCCGACATCTCGAACTCCTCGACGGCGGCGCGAACAAGAACGCTGCCGATGCCGGCGCGATCGCCAAGCGCTTGTGACGCGTCGGCGAGCTTGCGGGCATGGAGAATGCCGCGCAGCGCCTTTTTTCAGCCGCGCCTTGCTGGTGGCGATCTCGAACGACTTGGCAAGCCAGACGGTCCAGGTGATCAGCGAGGCGAAGGCAAGGCCGATCATCACGCCCTTGACCACCCAGTCGGCGGCCATGAACATGCCCCATGGTGACAGGTCGTGCGGCAACAGGCTCTTGGGGACGTCGGTGCCGGCAGGTGCGCCGACCGCGTCGATCGGAGCGGGTGCAGTACCCGGTCCGGCCTCGGTGGCGGGCGCGGCGGGATTGGCGGCTGGCGCGGAAGCGGCGGGTTCTGCCCGCGGCGCAGGCTGCGTGGCCGGCGTGGCGGTGCCTGCCGCCGGCTGGCTTTCCGGAGCCAGCGCCGGTACGGATGCCTCAGGTGCGACAGTCTCGACCGCAGCCGGGGCTTGCTGGGCGACAGCCGCGCCAGCACTCAAGGCGATGCAGAGCGCTGCCGCAATGACATGGACGGGTCGACCGCGACCTTGCGATCGAAAAGCCGTGCCGGCGCTCTTGATGCCCCAGATGCTTTGCATGTCCGCAGTCTCCGATCGCAGCTCAAATGATTTCGAGGCAGCTTTGCGGGCGCCCGCGTCACCTGGCTCGTCCTGTGAGCCGGCCTCTAACATTGTTGAGTTATTTAATCAAGAAAAGCAAATGGGGAAAACGCGGACTGGCCGCCACGCGAAGTCAGGGGGGGCGTTCATCGATGGAACGGTCATGGCGACATGGTTGGCAGCGTTGGCTGCGCTTGCGTCTCGGTGCGCGGCTCACGCGCGCTGGTCCTGTAGGTGTTGAAAGTGGAATTTCGATTCGCAGGACGTCTCATTTTAGAGACCAGAATAATAAAATTGACATCGGCGCCTGATGAAGATAATTATCAGCTGTCGATATTTGCTTGTTCGATTTTTGTTATTGCGCAACAAAGCTGTGCGCCAACGAACATCCCTTCAAATGAAATCGCGATGTAAACCAGCCATGCAGCCGCATGGCGGTCGATGAATATTGCCATGAAAAGGGGTTTGTTATGACCACTGGCACAGTGAAATGGTTCAATGCCACCAAGGGCTTCGGCTTCATTCAGCCTGACAACGGCGGTCCGGACGTGTTCGTCCATATCTCCGCTGTCGAGCGGGCCGGCATGCGTGAAATCGTCGAAGGCCAGAAGATCGCCTACGAGATGGAGCGCGACAACAAGTCGGGCAAGATGTCTGCGGGCCAGCTGCAAGCTGCCTGATCGGTCTTTGTGCCCTTCGGTGACCACGGATGTACCGGCACCGTCATAGGGGGCGCGAACTACAAAAGCCAGGCAGTTTGCCTGGCTTTTTTGTTTTGGCATTCAGGCCTCACTTCGAAATCGCAGGGAACAAACATGACCCAATCCCAGAGCAAGGCACGAGAGCAGGCCGAGTCAGCCTTTGGCAAAGTGCAGTCGCAGTCCCTGGCTCGCAATCGCATCAATTCCGAGATGGACGCGGTTGTTCAAGAACGCGAGGAAAAGACTTTGCGCTTGCGCGCCTTGCGGATGGAAAAGGAAGCCAGCGAGCTTGCCGCCGGCTCGGCCGCCAAAAAATCTTCGCGTTAGGGCTAACTCGCCCAATCTGTGTCTCGATGCGCCCGCCCGCAAGGCCCCGTCGGATGACGTTGTGTTCTGATAGGCTGCCGTCCGCGCGATGAGGTGTCTCGCCGTTCGCCTGCTGGTGGAGCGGTCGTCCTTCGATCCAAATGTAGAAGCTGTTGCCTGGCGACCAAATTTTGGCCGCCACCGTTGGACATCGAACGATGTGCTCGAGGAACGTGACTGTGAAATCAGCGGCGTAGTGATCAAAAATCGCTGGCGGGCAAGCGAAAATCGCTGGCGGAGAGAGCGGGATTCGAACCCGCGTTACGGTTTCCCGTAAACACACTTTCCAGGCGTGCGCCTTCAACCACTCGGCCACCTCTCCGCATACGCGCTTTGCGCCGGCTGGTTCAGCCGGGCCGGTTGGGAGTGCACGCATCTCCTTGGCGTCGGCTCGTTCGAGCCGTCTTCGGGTGCAGCCAACCTGCCTCACACCCATCGCCTGCCGCCGAACACCGCAAAAGCATCTGGCCGCGGGGCTCATCTAGTCGATCCTGCGCTGCTTGCCAAGCGCTGAGGTGGCAAATGTTGCCTGGCGAAATGATCATGGCGACGATTTGTGCTTCCAGGGTGTCCATGCGGCCGACATGGCATTGAATTGTCGTGGTCGCGGCCGCCTGCTTGCCAGCGCGCGCCGCCTTGCCGCAAAGTGCTGCAATGCGGCAGGGGGATTCGATGGCGTCCGACAACCAAACACCCGAGAGGGACATCTGGGGCTGGCTGCCGGTGGCGTGGCTCTGCCTCGTGATGGCGCTCAGCACACGTGGCATCGACGCAAGCATTGCCGTCATGCAGGACTTTTCGATGCCGACGGCGGTGTTGGTCCTGATCTACGCCTCGGTTGGCTTTGGCGCCGTGACGATCCTCTGGGGTTTCTACCTGCTCGCCCTGGTCTACAATCGCTCTGCCCGCTTCCCGCGCAACTTCACCATCTGGCAATGGACGATCGTCGCCTTCCTCTTGGCCAAGCAGATCTATATCCTTGTCATGCCCGACTTCGCCTTCGGTTTTGTCGGCCTTGCCTGGGATTTCGGCGAGATCGCCATCGGCCTTGTCATGATCTGGCTGGTCAACCGACAGGGCCAGTCGCGCGCCTTGATCGGCAATGAGCGCCAACGCCCGACGCTGCTGGTCTCGGTCATAGCTGCCGTGCTTGGCGTCGTCGTCGGTGCCGCGATCGGTTTTGGTCTGGCAATGGTCTTTGGCACGGTCCTCTCCGAGGTCACCGACATGAGCTGCTTCGAAGGTGCCTGCGGCTACTTCATTATCTTCCTAGGCCTCGGTGGCATGCTGGTCGGTGCCGTCGCCGGCGGCATTTTCGCCGTCTGGCGGGTCAACCGCCGCAAGGCGAAGGCGGTGGCCTGACCTTAATCGCCTGTAAATTGGCCGTGTCGGCGATTGCGCCCGAACGTCACGCGGCCTATTTCTCGTTTCGAAACCGATATCCAGGACCGCCGATGATCCGCTTCGTGTTCCGTCTCGCCGCCGCAATCGCGCTCTCGGTCGCTGTCATCATGGCTGTGCTCGACGCCACGCGCACTGTCGCGGTCTCGCGGCTGGTCATGACGCCGCTCGATACAAGCTGGTCGACGGCCTCGCCGACCACCCTTGCCGCGACCGAAACATTCGTCCGCGAAAAGGCCAGCCCAGCCTTCTGGGACAGCTTTGTCGTTCCGGTGCTCAATCAGCCGGGCTTCGCGATTTTCGCCGTTATTGCCTTCCTGCTCTATGCGATCGGCCACAGGCGGCGGCCGGGCCGCTTCACGGCAGAGGTCTGACGCCGGACCACGACACGGTTTCGGCGCAACGACGAGGGAGAATGCCCCAAATGTTTTTCCTGAGCGACATGCTGAACAAGAAGCTCAAGCTGCCCGCTGCCAACGAGGCGTTGCCCGGCCGCGAGCGGGCTATCCCGACAACGTCGAAACATCATGTCTCGAAACGCCCGCTCAAGGGGCCTTATCCCGAAGGGTTTGAGACCGCAATGTTCGGCCTTGGCTGTTTCTGGGGTGCCGAGCGGCTGTTCTGGCAGACGCCGGGCGTGTGGGTGACGGCTGTCGGTTATGCCGGTGGCCTGACGCCCAATCCAACTTACCAGGAGACTTGCACCGGGCTCACCGGCCATGCCGAGGTCGTGCGGATGGTTTTCGATCCGACACAAGTCTCTTATGCCGACCTGCTGACGATATTCTGGGAAGCGCATGACCCGACACAGGGCATGCGCCAGGGCAACGACGTCGGCACGACCTACCGCTCGGCGATCTATAGCTTCTCCGATGCCCAGCAGGCGGAAGCGATCGCCTCGCGTGATGTCTATCAGGTAGCGCTCAAGGCTGCCGGCCGCGAAAGGATCACCACCGAGATCGAGGCAGCGCCTCAGTTCTATTTCGCCGAAGAGGACCATCAGCAGTATCTGGCCAAGAATCCCCATGGCTATTGCGGCCTCAAGGGCACCGGCGTTGCTTGCGCGATCCCCGACAAGGCCACTGTTTAGACATTCGTTTCACAGTCCATTTGCGACGCCTGTGCATTTTTCCAAAAGGTCAAGATTCCGCGTGAATTTTGTCTTGGCCCGTGCAAGATATGCCGATGCGCGGGGGGAAATCGCCGCCATACGCTGTGCGGCAGCCGGAGGAACGGCTCGCGCGGCGATCGCAAAAAAGACAACCGACAGGGTGTGGATCACATGAAACGTATTGTCCTTGGCCTTTTGGCAGCCACCGCCATGTGCCTTCCGGCGCTCGCTGCTGATGTTCAGCCGGCGCTGCTCTATGATCTCGGAGGCAAGTTCGACAAGTCGTTCAACGAAGCGTCCTTCAACGGCGCCGAAAAGTTCAAGGCCGAGACCGGCATCCCTTATGTCGAGTTCGAAGTCTCCAATGCCTCGCAGCGCGATCAGGCGTTGCGCCGCTTTGCCGAGGATGGCCGCAATCCGATCGTCATGGCCGGCTTCGCCTGGTCCGAAGCGCTCGCCAAGGTAGCGGTCGACTATCCGGACCTGAAGTTCGCCATCATCGACATGGTTGTCGAAAAGCCCAACGTCAAGTCGATCGTCTTCAAGGAACATGAAGGCTCCTACCTCGTCGGCGTCATGGCCGCTCTCGCCTCCAAGTCCAAGAAGGTCGGCTTCGTCGGCGGCATGGACGTTCCGCTGATCCGCAAGTTCGGCTGCGGTTATGTCGGCGGCGCCAAGGCTGCCGGTGCGACCGAAGTCATCCAGAACATGACCGGCGATACCCCGGCTGCCTGGAACGACCCGACCAAGGGCGGTGAAATCACCAAGACCCAGATCTCGCAAGGCGCTGATGTCATCTATGCCGCGGCCGGCGGCACCGGTGTCGGCGTGCTCCAGGCTGCTGCCGACGGCGGCAAGCTCGGCATCGGCGTCGACTCCAACCAGAACGGCCTGCAGCCGGGCAAGGTGCTGACCTCGATGCTCAAGCGCGTCGACGTCGCCGTTTACAACGCCTTCATGGATGCCAAGAACGACAAGTTCGAAGGCGGCATCAACAATCTCGGCCTCAAGGAAGGTGGCGTCGACTACGCCATGGACGACAACAACAAGGCGCTCGTCACCGACGAGATGAAGGCTGCCGTCGAAAAGGCCAAGGCCGACATCATCGCCGGCACGGTCCAGGTGCATGACTACACTTCGGACGACAAGTGCCCCTATTGATCGGTTAGGTCGATCGAAACCCACGCCGCCGGGCAGCGTCCGGCGGCGTGGGTCATTGTGGCCCAGTCGTTGGAACGGCAGTCAATGTTCACCGTGACCGGAATTGGCGGCTTCTTCTTTCGCGCCAAGGATCCCCAAGCGCTCGCTGCCTGGTACGAAAAGCACCTCGGCATCTACGACATTGCGCGTGAGGTCTGGAAACAACAGGCGGGGCCGACAATCCTCGCGCCTTTCAGCCAGGACACCGAGTACTTCGGCCGCCCGGAGCAGCAATGGTTGATCAATCTGCGTGTCGATGACCTCGATGCCGCGATGTCCGACCTGAAGGCAGCCGGAATCGCGGTGGAAACGCGAGCGGAATGGGACTCGGAGGTCGGTCGGTTCTGTCGGATCCACGATCCAGAGGGCAATCCGATCGAGCTGTGGCAGCCATCCGACGCGGCAGGTCTGGCCTGAATCTTGGTCAGCTCGAATCTTGGTCGGCCTCAATCTTGATCGGAAAGCTGGATTCACCAGTGGGGCGGCTTGGTCACCGGCGTGTCCGGTGCCGTCTGCTCCTCGAGCACCAGGAAGCGCTCGGCGAGGGCGTCGAGCTTCTTCTGCATCCGCTCGATGGTCTTCCATTGTTCGGCGATCTGGCCGGAAAGCTCCTCGATCGTATGCTCCTGTTCGGCGGCGCGTATTTCCAGCGTCGTCAGCCGGTCATCGGGCGTGGTCATGGTGCGATCCTCTTGGGTCGGCATTTCGGTCGGTGCGCCGAAATTGGTCATGGGTCGGCCAATTCCATGGGGCAGCAAGGCGAGCAGATTGGCAGGGCAGTATCGGCGTGCTAGCTCTTTCGGCAAGCCATAACAAGAACATAAGAAACCTGAGGTGGGACGGTCGTATGGCGGAAGCTGCTATCGAACTGATCGGCATCAACAAGAGTTTTGGTGCGGTCCGCGCCAACCGCGATATCGCGCTCGAAATACCGCGCGGCACCATCCACGGCATCATCGGTGAAAACGGCGCCGGCAAGTCGACGCTGATGTCGATCCTCTACGGCTTTTACCAGGCCGACAGCGGCGAGATCCGCGTTAACGGCAAGCCGACCAACATCAAGACGCCCAACGACGCCATCGCCGCCGGCATCGGCATGGTCCACCAGCACTTCATGCTGGTCGAGAATTTCTCGGTTCTGGAAAACATCATCCTCGGCGCCGAAGGCGAGGCCCTGCTCAAGAACTCCATCTCCAAGGCGCGTTCGGAGCTTCGCCGGCTGGAGCAGGAATATGGCCTCGAGGTCGACCCAGACGCGCTCATCGAAGAGCTGCCGGTCGGCCTGCAGCAGCGCGTGGAAATCCTCAAGGCGCTCTATCGCGGCGCCGAAATCCTGATCCTCGACGAGCCGACGGGGGTCTTGACCCCGGCCGAGGCCGATCACCTGTTCCGCATCCTCGAGCAGCTCAAGGAGCAGGGCAAGACGGTGGTGCTGATCACCCACAAGCTGCGCGAGATCATGGCGATCACCGACAATGTCTCGGTCATGCGCCAGGGCACGATGGTGGCGACCCGCAAGACAAGCGAAACCACTGTCGAGGAACTGGCCGAGCTGATGGTTGGGCGCCGTGTGCTGCTGCGTGTCGAAAAGGGCGAGGCAAAGCCGGGCGCGGTCAAGCTTGCGGTCAAGAACCTGACGGTCAAGGATTCACGCGGCGTCACCATGGTCGACGACGTCTCCTTCGACATCCGTGCCGGCGAGATCGTCGGCATCGCCGGTGTCGCCGGCAATGGCCAGTCCGAGCTGATGGAGGCTGTCTCCGGCATCCGCAAGGCTGTCTCCGGTACCGTCATGCTCGACGGCACGCCGATCGACCTGACCGGTCAGGCCGATCCCGGCGAGTTGCGCGATCGTGGCCTGGCCCACGTGCCGGAAGACCGGCATCATGTCGGGCTGGTGCTCGCCTTTGACGAGAGCGAGAACTCGATCCTCGGCTATCACGACAAGCCGCAATATCTCAAAGGCCCGTTCCTCAATCTCGATGCGATCCAGAAGGACGCGCAGGAAAAGATCGAGAAATACGACATCCGCCCGGCCAATCCCCGGCTCAAGACCGCCAATTTCTCCGGCGGCAACCAGCAGAAGATCGTGCTCGCCCGCGAAATCGAGCAGGACCCCGGCGTTTTGATCGTCGGTCAGCCGACCCGCGGCGTCGACGTTGGCGCCATCGAATTCATCCACAAGCGCCTGATCGCCATGCGCGACCAGGGCAAGGCGGTACTGCTGATCTCCGTCGAGCTCGACGAGATCCGCTCGCTGTCCGACCGCATCCTGGTGATGTTCGCTGGCCGCGTCGTCGGCGAGCGCGGCCCTGAAACCAGCGAAGGCGAGCTCGGCCTGCTGATGGCTGGCGTCGAACACAAGGAGGCCGCCGAATGAGCACGCCTTACGCAAAACTCCCGGCCTGGGCCGATTATGGGCTCATTCCCCTCATCAACCTGCTCGTCGCCTTCGTCGTCGCCGGCCTTGTCGTGCTGCTCGTCGGCGAAAACCCGCTGCGCGCCGCGGTCATCCTTGTCGACGGCGCCTTCGGCAGCGGCCAGGGCATCGCCTACACGCTGTTTTACGCCACCAACTTCATCTTCACCGGCCTTGCCGTGGCTGTGGCCTTCCATTGCGGCCTGTTCAACATCGGCGGCGAGGGTCAGGCCTATATCGCCGGCCTTGGCATCGGCATCGTTGCCCTGACCTTCGACAGCACGCTGCCCTGGTGGCTCGTCTTTCCGCTGGCGATCATCGCCTCGGCCCTCCTCGGTGCCTTGTGGGCGCTGATCCCAGCCTATCTCCAGGCCAAGCGCGGCTCGCACATCGTCATCACCACAATCATGTTCAACTTCATCGCTGCCAGCGTGATGGTCTACATGCTGGTCAACGTCCTGAAGCCGGCTGGGTCGATGGCGCCGCAGACGCGCCAGTTCCTCGAAGGCGGGCAGTTGCCCAAGCTCGGCTGGCTGCTGGCCGAATTCGGTCTCAAGGTCAGGCCGTCGGCGCCGCTCAACATCTCGTTCCTGCTGGCGCTGGTCATGGCCTTCCTCGTCTGGGTGCTGATCTGGCGCACCAAGCTCGGCTACGAGATCCGCACCTATGGCTTCAGTTCCAAGGCGGCGCGCTACGCCGGCATTTCGGAAACCCGCATCATCATCGTCACCATGCTGATCTCGGGCGCGCTGGCCGGCATGATGGCGCTCAACCCGATCATGGGCGACCAGCACAACGTGCCGCTCGATTTCGTCAGCGGTGCTGGTTTTGTCGGCATCGCGGTGGCGCTGATGGGCCGCTCGCACCCTGCCGGCATCGTGCCGGCGGCGATCCTGTTTGGCATGCTCTACCAGGGCGGCGCCGAGCTCGCCTTCGAGATGCCCAACATCAGCCGCGACATGATCGTCATCATCCAGGGCCTGGTGATCCTGTTCGCCGGCGCACTGGAGAACATGTTCCGCCCGACGATCCAGGGCATTTTTGCGAGCGTCAGTCCACGATCGGTCGGCATATCGGCGACCAAAGGGGAGCGTGCCTGAAATGGAATTCGTAGACACGCTCATCAACATCCTGAACTCGACGATCCGCGTTTCGGTGCCGCTTTTGCTCGCCTGCCTGGCCGGCCTCTATTCGGAACGCGCCGGCGTCTTCGACATCGGGCTTGAAGGCAAGATGCTGGCCGGCGCTTTCGCCGGTGCCGCGGCCGCGGCCGTCTTCGCCTCGGCCTGGATCGGCCTGCTTGTCGCCATCCTGGTTTCGGTCGGCATGGCGCTGGTCCATGGCTTCGCCTCGATCACCCATCGCGGCAACCAGATCGTGTCGGGCGTCGCGATCAACTTCATCGCTGCCGGCTCGACCATCATCCTCGGCCAGGCCTGGTTCCAGCAGGGCGGGCGTACGCCGTCGCTGCCGCCGGAAGCCCGCTTCGGCGAGATCAAGCTGCCCGGCGCCGATGCGCTGCGCGACGTGCCCGTCATCGGCCAGCTCTATTCTGGCCTGCTGTCGGGCCACTCGCTTTTGACCTATGTCGCCTTCCTCGCCGTGCCGTTCACCTGGTGGGTGCTGTTCCGCACCCGCTTTGGCCTGCGCCTGCGCGCCGTCGGCGAAAACCCGGCTGCCGTAGACACCGCCGGCATCTCGGTTGCCTGGCTGCGCTATCGTGCCGTCATCTGCACCGGCATCCTCACCGGCTTGGCGGGCTCCTATATGGCGCTCGCCCAGAACGCCGGCTTCGTCAAGGACATGACCGCCGGACGCGGCTACATCGCGCTCGCAGCCCTGATCTTCGCCAAATGGAAGCCGGTGCCGGCGATGTTCGCCTGCTTGCTGTTCGGTTTCCTCGACGCGCTGTCGATCCGCCTGCAGGGCACACCACTGCCGATCATCGGCAAGGTGCCGGTGCAGCTGATGCAGGCACTGCCTTACATCCTCACCGTCATCCTGCTCGCCGGCTTCATCGGCAAGGCCATCCCGCCACGTGCCGGTGGCGTGCCTTATGTGAAGGAGCGGTAATTTTGTCCCACGATCTCTTCCAGGCGGCGACCGCCGCAATGGCCAAGGCCTACGCGCCCTATTCGAAGTTCCCGGTCGGCGCTGCGCTGCGTACCGAGGATGGCCGCGTGTTCTCAGGCGCCAACATCGAGGTCGCCTCCTATCCCGAGGGCTGGTGCGCCGAGACCACAGCCCTTGGCCATTACATCATGGCCGGCGGTGGCAAGATCACCGAGATCGCGGTCGTCGCCGAGCGCATGGCCCGCATCACACCCTGCGGCGGCTGCCGCCAGCGCCTTGCCGAATTCACCAGCCCGGATACCAAGCTGTATCTCTGCGACGATGCCGGCATTGTTGAAACGGTGACCATGGGGCAGATGCTGCCCTACGGTTTTGAAGGCGAGATCCTGAAATGAAGGAAGCCGTCGATCGTCTCGTCGAACAGCTCGGCGGTCTCGCCCCGGCGACCGCCATGGTGCTGGGCTCCGGCCTCGGTGGCCTCGTCGACGAGGTCGAAAACGCCGTCCGCATTCCTTATGCCGCCTTGCCCGGCTTCCCCAGGAGCGGCGTTACCGGTCATGCCGGCGAGCTTGTCGCTGGCCTCTTCGGTGGCCAGCCCGTCATCATGATGGCCGGCCGCGCCCACTATTACGAGCACGGCGACGCATCGGTGATGCGTCCGGCGCTGGAAACACTGGCCGGCATCGGCATAACCCAGCTGGTGCTGACCAATGCCGCCGGCTCCGTCGATCCCGAGATGCTGCCCGGCTCGATCATGCTGATCGAGGACCACATCAATTTCGCCGGCACCAATCCCTTGTTCGGCGAGCCGACCGACCGTCGCTTCGTCGGCATGACCGAGGCCTATGACGCACGCCTGCGCAGCGCGTTCGAGGCTGCTGCAGATGCCGCCGGCATCGATCTGCACAAAGGCGTCTACATGTGGTTTTCCGGCCCGTCCTTCGAAACCCCGGCCGAAATCCGCATGGCCCGCATGTTCGGCGCCAATGCGGTCGGCATGTCGACGGTGCCCGAAGCGATCATCGCCCGTTTCCTCGGCCTCAAGGTGCTTGCCTGTTCTGTCATCACCAACCTTGCCGCTGGCATGACCGGGGCCGAACTGTCGCATCGCGAGACCAAGGACATGGCGCCCATCGGCGGCGGTCGCCTCGCCACGGTGCTGCGCAAGATGTTCGAAAAGGGCGGGCTGAATGGGTGAGGTTTAGGCCGGAGTGAGCATGGAGCTTTCTCGCGCCCCCCTCTGGCCTGCCGGCCATCTCCCCCTCAAGGGGGGAGATCAACCATCACATCGACTTTCGCAAATCGTCCACGCTGCAGAACGGGTGCGAGCCTCAAAGCTGCTGATCTCCCCCCTCGAGGCGGAGATGGCCGGCAGGCCAGAGGGGGGCAACATCGAGTGCCAACCTTCACAGATTTCGGGCGCACTCTGATGCTCCCCCAGGAAATCATCCGCCACAAGCGCGACGGCAAGACGCTCAGCGCCGACCAGATCGCAGCCTTCGTCCAGGGCATCGCCACTGATACCGTCTCCGAGGGTCAGATCGCCGCTTTCGGCATGGCAGTGTTCTTCAACGGCATGAGCCGCGACGAGGCCGTGGCGCTGACGCTGGCCATGCGAGATTCCGGCGACGTGCTCGACTGGTCGGACCTGCCTGGCCCGGTCACCGACAAGCATTCCACCGGCGGTGTCGGCGACAATGTCTCGCTGATGCTCGCCCCTATCGTCGCTGCCTGCGGCGCCTATGTGCCGATGATCTCGGGGCGTGGCCTTGGCCATACCGGCGGCACGCTCGACAAGATGGATTCGATCCCGGGCTACGCCAGCCAGCCCGATCTTGCCCTGTTCAGGCGCACGGTGCGCGAAGCCGGCTGCGCCATCATCGGCCAGACATCAGATCTCGCCCCTGCCGACAAGCGTTTCTACGGCGTGCGCGACGTCACCGCGACGGTCGAATCGGTACCGCTGATCACCGCCTCGATCCTGTCGAAGAAGCTCGCCGCCGGGCTCCAGTCGCTGGTGCTCGACGTCAAGATCGGCAACGGCGCCTTCATGGAAAAGGCCCGCGACGCCGCAGCCCTTGCCACCAGCCTCGTCGAAGTCGCCAATGGCGCCGGGCTCAGGACCACAGCGCTGATCACCGGCATGAACGAGCCGCTGGCCTCCGCCGCCGGCAATGCCGTCGAGGTCACCAACGCGGTCGATTTCCTCACCGGTCGCTTTCGCGATCCGCGTCTTGAGCAGGTGACGCTGGCGCTCGCTGCCGAGATGCTGGTCTCGGCAGGAATCGCTGCGTCCAACCAGCAGGCATTTCGTTTGGCGCGTGCCGCGTTGGACGATGGCCGTGCCGCCGAGATCTTCGGCCGGATGAGCACTGCGCTGGGTGGCCCCAAGGGTTTCGTGTCGAAACCAGAAAAATATCTGCCCAGGGCGGATGTCGAGCTTGCCGTAAAGGCTAAGCGTAACGGCTTCGTCACGGGCGTCGCAACGCGCGACATCGGCCTGGCCGTCGTCGCCCTTGGTGGCGGGCGGACGCGACCGCAAGACAAGGTCGACCATGCCGTCGGCATCACCAGGCTGCTGCCTGTCGCCACGGAAGTTCGGGCGGGCGAGCCGCTGGCGCTGGTTCATGCCCGCAACGCTTCGGATGCCGAGGCCGCAGCGGCCGCGGTACAGGCCGCCTACAGTGTCGGTGAGGCCAAACCCGTGGCAGCCAAGGCTGTCATCAGGCGCATTTTGCCGCGCGGCTAGGCCAGCCGCGCGGCAAGGCTTCGATAAAGCCGGTTATGCCGGCCGCTTCGGGCCGAGCAGGAAGACGGCAAGTGCTGCGAGCAAGGTCGCTACGGCGCTGTAGCCGAAGGCGCTGGCAACGCCTGAATTGTCGACCAGCAGGCCGCCGAAAACCGCGCCGAGCGCAATCGCCACCTGGAAGGTCGCGACCAACAATCCGCCGGCACTTTCCGCCTGGTCGGGAGCGGCGCGCACCATCCACGTCTGCACGCCGACCGGAACCGCGCCGAAGGCAAAGCCCCAGGCCGCAACGGCAATTGCGGAAACAGTCGCCGACGAACCCTGCAGCAGCAGCGCGGCAGCGGCGATTGCAATCAGCAGCGGAGCCAGCGCGACGGCTGCCTTGAGGCTACGCTCGGCGAGGAAGCCGCCGGCGAAATTGCCGAAGAAGCCGCCAATGCCGAAGGCCAGCAGCACCAGCGAGACGTTTTCGATGGTGAGCACGGGAACCTGTTCCAGGAAGGCCCTGACATAGGTGAAGCCGGCGAAATGCCCGGACGCCGTCAGCAGGACGACGAGCAGCACGACCCGGACCATCGGGTTCCTGGACACATCAACCAGGCCGCGGAAGCTGGACACGCTCACCGGCGGCAGCTTGGGCAGGGTGGCGAACTGGACGATCAGCGTCGCAACCCCGACTGCGGCGGCGAGCATGAAGGCAGTGCGCCATCCCCAGATTTCGCTGACATAGGCGCCGATCGGTGCGGCGCAGACGGTGGCTACGGAAACGCCGGTGAGGATGATCGACATGGCGCGCGGGAAGACGTCGCTCGGCACCAGCCGCATCGCGAGGGCTGCCGACATCGACCAGAACCCGCCGAGCGCTATGCCCAGCAGGACACGCGCAAACAGCAGCGAGGGCAGCGACCAGGCGGTCGCTGCAAGCACGCTTGAGACAATCAGCAAGAGCGTCAGGCCCAGCATGACGTGCCGGCGGTCGATGCGCTTGGTGATGATCGACATTGTGGGGGCGGCGATCGCGCCGACGACTGCCGTCGCCGTCACCGCCTGTCCGGCCGTGCCTTCGGTGATGCCGAGATCCTGCGCCAGCGGCGTCAGCAGGCTGGCCGGCAGGAATTCGGCGGTGACCAGTCCAAACACGCCGAGCGCCAGGGAGACGACCGCTCCCCATGCCGGATCGGTTCGTTCCTTGGGCGTCACGGAATCGAGCAGAGCGCCGTCCAACACTGCGGTTGCGGGTTCGGTCATGAGAAGTCTCCGATTGAATGCATGCAAGATGGGAGTGGCCAATTGGCGTTTCCATGCTAGAAACCCCACCATGAATGCCCATTCGTCCAAACTTCCCATTGCCAGCGATCCGCTGACCGACATTCTGCGTGGCCTGCGCCTCGAAGGCGTCGAGTATGGTCGCTGGGAACTGAAGGAGCCGTGGAACATCGAGTTCCCGGCCCAGGCCACGGCGCGTTTCTATTTCGTCGGCCAGAAAGCCTGCTGGCTGCGCCAGCCCAGCGGTGAATGGGTGGAGCTCAGATGTGGCGATGCCGTGCTTTTGCCGCGCGGCGTTGCCCATGCGCTGGCCAGCGAGCCAGGCGCCAAGTCGTCGCCGATCAACGGCTACGAGATCAAGCAAATCTGCGAGAAGGTCTTTTGCCTGTCGACCGAGGGCTGCAAGCCGGGCACGCTGCTGTTCTGCGGCAGCATGTATTTCAACCTTGACGGTCTGCACCCGCTGCTCGGCATGATGCCCGACGTCATGCGCACCACCGAGCTCGAGGCTTATGATCCTGGCATCACGCACCTGCTTGAGACCATGGCGCGCGAGGTCAAGCTCGAGCGCGTCGGCTCCGCCGGCATCGTCGCGCGCCTCGCCGATGTGCTTGCCGCCATCATCATCCGTTCATGGGTCGAACGCGGCTGCGGCGATTCGAGTGGCTGGATCGCCGCGGTCAGGGATCCCAAGATCGGCAAGGTGCTGGCCGCGATCCATCTCGAGCCAAGCCGCGACTGGACTGTCGAGGCGCTGGCCCGGATGATGGGCGCCTCGCGCTCGGGTTTCGCCGACCGCTTTGCGGTCATCGTCGGTGAAACGCCGGCGCGCTATGTCACCCAGGTCAGGATGCATCAGGCAAGGCAATGGCTCGTCCGCGACCGCTTGCGCATTTCGGTCGTCGCGTCCCGGCTTGGCTACGATTCGGAAGCCGCCTTCAGTCGCGCCTTCAAACGCGTCATCGGCCAGCCGCCTGGCCACTTCAGGGCAGGGGATCATGCGAGAGGCTAAAGCATGATCCCGAAAAGTGGGAACCGGTTTTCGGATAAGATCATGCTTCAATGAAAGCTCAAGCGCTTACTGCACCAGCAGCAGCGCGCCGTTTTCGACCTGGTATTTCTTCAGCCGCGACAGGAAGCTCATGCCGATCAGCGTGCCGTCGAGCGCCTTGTCTTCGAGCACCACCACTGGCACGTCGTCGACGCTGATCCGGCCGATCTGCAGCCTGTCGATGCGGGCAAGTGCTGCGCGCGCGGGACCGTTGGCGGTGTTGACCTGCTGCGTGAAGTCAGCGGCCGCAACCTTTATGCCTGCCCGCCGCGCGGTCGAGATGTTGATCGCCACGAGTGTCGCACCCGTGTCGACCAGGGCGTCGACCGAGCGGCCGTTGATCTTGAAGCTTGCTGTGAAGTGGCCGCGCATGTCGGCGTCGATTGTCACGCGTCGACCCGCGGTGGAGGCAGTGGCGGCGCTGACCTCGATCGGCCGGGGTGCGGGCACTGTGTCGCCAGTCGCCATCTGCACCAGTGCCTTGAACTTTTCGCCGTCCTTGTCCCAAAGCATCGGCACCGACGCGGATGCACCGGCGCAGACGCCGAATATGATGAGTTTACGCAGCATGTGACGCCCTGAATTGAGGCGTCACCCTAGGCCAGACAAGGTGATCGCGGCTTTAACGCGGCCATCCCAATGTCAAAGGCGGTAAACCGTGGGTTAAGGCCTATTTGGTGCCGTACATGCGGTCGCCGGCGTCGCCGAGGCCCGGGATGATGTAGCCCTTCTCGTTGAGCTCGCGGTCGATCGAGGCGGTAAACACCGGCACGTCGGGATGTGCCTTGGTGAAGCGCTCGATGCCTTCGGGCGAAGCCAAAAGGCAGAGAAAGCGCAGATTGGTGGCGCCACGGCCCTTCAGCTTGTCGATGGCGGCGATAGCCGAATTGGCGGTTGCCAGCATCGGGTCGACGACGATCACCAGACGGTCGCCGAGGTCGCTCGGCGCCTTGAAGAAATACTCGACCGCTTCCAGCGTCTCGTGGTCGCGATAGAGCCCGACATGGGCGACGCGTGCCGCCGGCACCAGGTCGAGCAGGCCTTCCAGCAGGCCGTTGCCGGCGCGCAGCACCGAAGCAAACACCAGCTTCTTGCCTTCCAGCGTCGGCGCTTCCATCGTCTCGATCGGCGTTTCGATCATCTTGGTGGTCAGTTCGAGGTCGCGGGTCACCTCATAGCCGAGCAAAAGCGAGATCTCGCGCAGCAGGCGGCGGAAGCCGGCCGTCGAGGTTTCCTTGTCGCGCATGATGGTCAGCTTGTGCTGCACAAGCGGATGGTCGACGACGGTCACGGTCATGGCTTACGCTCCTGGAACTCGGATAATTCAGGCCATACTATCGGCTGGCGCGCCGTCGACCAATGTCGCGCCGGCCTTGAACCACAGTTTTGTCGGCCAATTTCAGCGTTTATGGCCGTCGAGACGGGCAAGCAGGGCAGCTTTGGTCTTCTTGTCGACGAAAGCGGCCTCGATCGCCGTCCGCGTCGTTGCCAGCAGTGCCTTGTCGTCCATGCCGAAATGCTCCGACGCAATGTCGTATTCGCGCTTCAGCGTCGTCCAGAAATAGGGCGGATCGTCCGAGTTCAGCGTCACCTTGCAGCCGGCGTCGCGCAATTTCGCGAACGGGTGGTCGGCAAAGCTGTCGAATACCTTCAGTGCGATGTTCGACCCCGGGCAGATCTCGAGCACCACGCCCTCGTCGGCGATGCGCTTGACCAGGTCGGGGTTTTCGATGGCACGCACGCCATGGCCGATACGCGACGGCTTGATGTGGTCGAGCGCCAGCGCCACGCTCTCCCAGCCCATCAGCTCGCCGGCATGGATGGTGATGCCGAGCCCGGCCTCGCGGGCGATCTCGAAGGCGCGCACATAATCCTCGAACTCGCCCATGCGCTCGTCGCCGGCAACGCCGAAGCCGGTCACCAGCGGATGATTGCACTTGGCGGCGAAGCGCGCCGCCGCCTCGATTGATTCGACGCCGACATGGCGCACGCCGGTGACGATCATGCGGCCTTCGATGCCGGTCTTGGCCTTGGCTCGCTCCATGCCTTCGCCGAGCGCGTCGGTGTAGGCCTTGGGCGACAGTCCGGCCTTGATGGCATGATCGGGAGAGGTGAACACCTCGGAATAGATGGCGCCGTCGCGGGCGAGGCTGGTCAGATAGTGTTCGGACAGCCGGGCATAGTCCTCTTCGGTGCGGAAAAGGTCGGCGGCGAAGTCGTAGGCTGCAAGGAACGAGGTGAAATCGTTCCACACGAAGGAGCCGTTCTGGATGAAGGGTGAGACGTCCTTGCCGTATTTCTGCGCCTGACGGATGACGAGTTCGGGTGCCGCCGCGCCTTCTATGTGGCAGTGCAGCTCGGCTTTCAAAGGCATTCGTTGTTCCTTGTCTTGTCGGCGCGGGCGCGGCCTAAAACCGCGCCTCAAACAATAGCGCCCGCTGGTGTGATCGGCTATGGTCCCGCCGGATTTGATTGGACAACAAAATGTCAGAACAACGGACGACAGCTGTCGGCGGCATGGAAACTTCATACGGTTTCCGCAATGTCGGCGCGGGCGACAAGCAGGGCCTCGTCAATGAGGTCTTCCACAAGGTTGCCAATCGCTACGACATGATGAACGACCTGATGTCGGGCGGGCTGCACCGTGTGTGGAAAGACGCCATGGTTGCCTGGCTCAATCCGCCGAAGCGTCCGGGCTGGAAGGTGCTCGATGTTGCCGGCGGCACCGGCGACGTTGCTTTCCGCATCATCGATGCCTCGCATGGCAACGCGCATGCCACCGTGCTCGACATCAACGGCTCGATGCTTGGCGTCGGCCGTGAGCGGGCTGAAAAGCGCGGCCTTGCCGACAAGACCGACTTCGTCGAGGCCAATGCCGAGGAACTGCCCTTCGCCGACGAGACCTTCGACGCCTATACGATCGCCTTCGGCATCCGTAACGTGCCGCGCATCGACGTGGCGCTGTCGGAAGCCTACCGCGTGCTGAAGCCGGGCGGGCGCCTGCTTTGCCTCGAATTCTCCGAGGTCGACATGCCGCTGCTCGACCGCGTCTACGAAGCCTGGTCGTTCAACGCCATCCCGCGCATCGGCCAGGCTGTGACAGGCGACGGCGAGCCTTATGCCTATCTCGTCGAATCGATCCGCAAGTTCCCCAACCAGCAGAACTTTGCCGCGATGATCACGCGCGCCGGCTTCGACCGCGTCACCTTCCGCAATTACACTGGCGGCATCGCGGCCCTTCACTCGGGCTGGAAGCTTTGACGGACGGCGCGCGATGAGCAGTCTCGGGGCGTCTTTCCGGCTCGCGCGCGCGGGCTGGGTCCTGGTGCGCGAGGGTGTGGTCGCGGCCTTGCCGGGCGATCAGCTGACCGGCATGCCGAAATTCGGCTGGCGTGTCGCCAAGCTGTTCACCCGCCGCCGCGCCCGCAAAAGCGTGCGCAGCGATCGCTTGGCCAATGCAGTGGCGCGCCTCGGCCCCTCTTACGTCAAGCTTGGCCAGTTCCTGGCAACGCGTCCCGACGTCGTTGGCGACGACATCGCGCTCGACCTGGCATTGCTCCAGGACAGCATGGCGACCTTCCCGATGTCGGAAGCTGTCGAGGCCATCGAAGGTTCGCTCGGCCGCAAGGTTTCCGATCTCTATCTCAACATCGATGCGCCGATCGCCGCTGCCTCGATCGCCCAGGTCCATCCGGCCGAGGTCGACACGCCTGATGGGCCGCGCAAGGTCGCCGTCAAGGTCATCCGCCCCGGCGTGCGCCGCCGCTTCTTCCAGGATCTCGAAAGCTACTTCCTCGCCGCCCGGCTGCAGGAGCGTTTCGTCCCGTCGAGCCGCCGGCTGCGCCCGGTCGAGATCACCGAGACGATGGCCCAGACCACCAAGATCGAGATGGATTTTCGCCTCGAGGCGGCTGCCTATTCCGAGCTTGGCGAGAATACCAAGGATGATCCCGGTTTTCGCGTGCCGACAGTCGACTGGGAGCGCACCGGCCGCGACGTGCTCACCATGGAGTGGATCGACGGCGTCAAGCTCAACGACATCGAAGGACTTCGCGCCGGCGGCTACGATCTCAAGGCGATTGCCGCGACGCTGGTTCAGTCGTTCCTGCGGCATACGCTGCGCGACGGCTTCTTCCATGCCGACATGCACCCCGGCAACATGTTCGTCGACGCCAAGGGCGACATCGTTGCCGTCGATCTTGGTATTTCCGGTCGCCTCGGCAAGAAGGAGCAGCGCTTCCTCGCCGAGATCCTCTACGGCTTCATCACCCGCAACTACATGCGTGTCGCCGAAGTGCATTTCGAGGCTGGCTACGTGCCGCGTCATCACAATGTCGCGGCCTTCGCCCAGGCGATCCGCGCCATCGGCGAGCCGATCCACGGCCAACCAGCCGAGACAATCTCGATGGCCAAGCTTCTGACTTTGCTGTTCGAGGTCACCGAACTGTTCGATATGGAGACACGGCCCGAACTGGTGCTGCTGCAAAAGACAATGGTCGTGGTCGAGGGCGTTGCTCGCACGCTCGATCCGGCCTTCAACATGTGGAAGACCGCCGAGCCGGTGGTCGGCCACTGGATCGCGGGCAATCTTGGCCCGCAAGGCCTGCTCATCGACGCCCGCGACGGGTTTGGCGCGCTGATGTCGCTTGTCCGCCAAGCCCCGGATTTCGCCGCCCGCACCGAACGCCTGTCGCGCCAGATCGACGCCATGGCCGAAAACGGCCTGCGCTTCGATGCCGAGACCGCCAAGGCCATCGGAAAGGCCGAGGCGCGCTATAACCGCTCCGGCCGTGTCGCCCTCTGGGTCATTGCGGCGACGCTGGTGTTCCTCGCCTGGCAGATTGTCTGACACGATATCAATGACAGTATTGCCAGCTGTCATTGAAAGCCGGACTTTCATCGCTTATTCCATACCGACATCGAGCCGGCGCTCAAGCCGGCCTGACGAGACGGCGGACCTGGCATGATCCTTTCCGGCAAGCGCATCCTGCTCATCATCGGCGGCGGCATCGCGGCCTACAAGTCGCTCGACCTGATCCGGCGCCTGCGCGAACGCGGCGCGTCGGTGCGGGCGGTCATGACGTCGGCTGCGCAGGAGTTTGTCACGCCGCTGTCGGTCGGCGCGCTGACCGCCGATCATGTTTTCTCCGATCTCTTCGACCGTCAGGACGAGCACGACATCGGCCACATCAGGCTGTCACGGGAAGCCGATCTCCTGGTCGTTGCCCCTGCCACCGCCGACCTGATGGCCAAGCTCGCCAACGGCCACGCCAATGATCTCGCTTCGACGGTGCTGCTTGCCACCGACAAGAAGGTGCTGCTGGCGCCTGCAATGAACCCCAAGATGTGGTCGCATCCGGCAACCCGCCGCAACCGCGCGACGCTGGAAAGGGACGGCAGCCATTTCGTTGGCCCAAAGAGCGGCGAGATGGCTGAGAGCGGCGAGGCGGGCGAAGGCCGCATGGCCGAACCGCTGGAGATCGTTGCAGCCATCGAAGCACTGCTCGATGCCAGACCCAAGCCGCTGTCGGGCAAGAAGATCATCGTCACCTCAGGCCCGACGCACGAACCCATCGACCCGGTGCGCTATATCGCCAACCGCTCGTCGGGCAAGCAGGGCCATGCCATTGCCGCAGCCCTTGCCAAACTTGGCGCGGATGTCCGCCTCGTCTCCGGCCCGGTCACCATTGCCGACCCCGCTGACGTGAAGACCGTCCATGTCGAAAGCGCGCGTGAAATGCGCGATGCGGTCGAGCAGCTGCTGCCCGCCGATGCGGCGGTCTTCGTCGCCGCCGTCGCCGACTGGCGCACCGACAATGCCGCCGGCGAGAAGATCAAGAAAGTGGCGGGCGAGGGGCCGCCCGCGCTGCAGATGGTCGAAAACCCCGATATCCTCGCCGGCATCGGCCACCACAAACAGCGGCCCTGGCTGGTCGTCGGTTTTGCCGCCGAGACCCAGGACGTGCTCAAGAACGCCCAGGCCAAGCTGGCCAAGAAAGGTGCCGATTTCATCGTTGCCAACGATGTCAGTCACGATGGCGGCGTCATGGGCGGCGACCGCAACCGCGTCCGCATCGTCAGCAAAAGCGGCGTCGATGAATGGCCCGATCTTTCCAAGGAAGAGGTCGCCGAACGGTTGGCAAACCTCATCGCCGAGAAGCTGAAGACGGTCACCGTTTGAGCCACCGCCGTCCGGCATCGGCAACAGAGTGTTCACCGGATGGGTGCTTGGCCGCTCCACCCGCGCGTGCGAGGGGGAGGCATCAACATTCGGAGTCTCCCGCGAAATGAAGCTTTTCTACATGCCCGGCGCCTGTTCGCTGGCCCCGCATATCATTGCCAATGAAGTCGGTATCGACCTCGAGCTCGTCAGGGTCGACGGCAAGACCAAGACCACCGAAACCCAGCAGGACTTCCTCGCCACCAATCCCAACGGCTACGTGCCGGCTCTTGTCCTCGGCGATGGCGAGCTGATGACCGAATCCTCGGTCCTGGTCCAGTACCTCGCCGACCAGAAGCCCGAGAGCGGCCTGATGCCCAAGCCCGGCGACATGGCACGCTACCGTGTCCAGCAGTGGCTGGCCTTCGTCGCCACCGAACTGCACAAGGTCTTCGGTGCGTTCTTCAAGCCGAACACGCCCGAGGCGACCAAGGAGATCAACCGCGAGCTGCTCGCCAGGCGCCTTGCCTATGTCGACGGCAAGCTCGACGGCCGCGCCTACCTGATGGGCGACGCCTTCACTGCGGCCGACGCCTATCTCTGGACGATCCTCGGCTGGGCCAAGCATGTCGGCATCGACCTCAGCTCCTTCGCCAACATCCAGCGCTATCTCGGTACCGTGGCCGCCCGCCCGGCCGTGCAGAAGGCTCTGCGCGCCGAAGGCCTGGCCTGATCCGCTTGCCGCGTCTCTGACGCGGCAGTCCAAGCTCGCACGACAAACGGCCCTCAGGCATCCGCCTGAGGGCCGTTTTCTTTATGCAATTCCTATTTCTTTCCCTGCCCCGCTGTCTCGAACCTTAATGTGGTCCGGGGCCATATTCCGTTTCGAAATCCAGACCCGGCCAACGTCGTCAGCAATGCTGACGCCGTCGTTTGGCGCGTGGCCATGGTCTTTGTGCCCTCGGTGCAAGGTCTCAACGGAACAGGAGCTTTCGAAGATGGACATCTTCGTTCTCGCCATAGGCATCGTCTTCTTCGCCTTGTGTTTTGCCTACGTCAAAGCCTGCGACATCCTCTGAAGGAACGCCAAATGTTGCTCGAATACATACTCGGCGGCGCAGTGACCGTGTTCCTGCTCGCCTATCTGACCTACGCGCTCATCCGCCCCGAACGGTTCTGACCGTCCAGCGCTCGCACGGAAAGTTTCTCAAATGACCATCAATGGCTGGATACAGATCGCCGCATTCTGCGCGATCATCATTCTGCTCGTGAAGCCGCTCGGCGGCTACATGACCCGCGTCTTCAATGGCGAGCGCACGCTTTTGTCGCCCGTGCTCGGCCACGTCGAGCGCGTGCTCTACCGGCTTGCCGGCACCAGTGAACGCGAGGACCAGCATTGGACCGGCTATGCCGCCGCCATGCTGTCGTTCAACATCGCCGGCTTCCTGCTGCTCTACATGATGCAGCGGTTCCAGGGCTCGCTGCCCTTCAACCCGGCCGCCATGGCTGCCGTGCCGCCAGAGCTTTCCTTCAACACCGCCGTCAGCTTTGTCACCAACACCAACTGGCAGAACTACGGCGGCGAAAGCACGATGTCCTATCTCGTGCAGATGGCTGGCCTGACGGTGCAGAACTTCGTTTCTGCCGCCACCGGCATTGCCGTCGGCATGGCGCTGATCCGCGGCTTCGCCCGCGCCTCGGGCAAGTCGATCGGCAATTTCTGGGTCGACCTGACCCGCTCCACGCTTTACGTTCTGCTGCCGCTGTGCGTCGTGCTGACGCTCGCCTATGTCTGGCTTGGCGTGCCGCAGACGATCGGCTCCTACGTGGCCGCGACCACCGTCGAGGGCGCCCAGCAGACCATCGCGGTTGGCCCCGTCGCCTCGCAGCTGGCCATCAAGATGCTCGGCACCAATGGCGGCGGCTTCTTCAACGCCAACTCGGCGCACCCGTTCGAAAACCCCGATGCCATCGCCAATTTCATCCAGATGGTCTCGATCTTCGCACTCGGCGCAGCACTCACCAACGTCTTCGGCCGCATGGTCGGCAACCAGCGCCAGGGCTGGGCGATCCTCGCCACCATGGGCATCCTGTTTGTCGCCGGCGTCGCTGTCACCTACTGGGCCGAGGCTGCCGGCAACCCGATCGTCCATGCGCTCGGCATCGACGGCGGCAACATGGAAGGCAAGGAAGTGCGCTTCGGCATCGTCTTGTCGTCGCTCTTCGCCGTCATCACCACCGCCGCCTCCTGCGGCGCGGTCAATGCCATGCATGGCTCGTTCACCGCATTGGGCGGCCTCATCCCGCTGATCAACATGGAACTCGGCGAAGTCATCGTCGGCGGTGTCGGCGCAGGTTTCTACGGCATCCTGATGTTCGTGGTCATCGCCATCTTCGTCGCCGGCCTGATGGTCGGGCGCACGCCCGAATATCTCGGCAAGAAGATCGAGGCCAAGGAGATCAAGATGGCGGTGCTCGCCATCCTTTGCCTGCCGCTCGCCATGCTCGGCTTCACTGCGATTGCGGTGCTGATCCCGAGTGCCGTCGCCTCGGTCGGCACATCAGGTCCGCACGGCTTCTCCGAGATCCTCTACGCCTACACCTCGGGAGCGGCCAACAATGGCTCGGCCTTTGGCGGTCTCACCGGCAATACGCCCTGGTACAACATATCAATTGGTCTCGCCATGCTGATGGGCCGCTTCCTGGTCATCATCCCCGCACTCGCAATCGCCGGTTCGCTGGTGACGAAGAAGACGGTTCCCGCTTCCGCCGGCACTTTCCCGACCGACAGTCCGCTGTTCGTCGGCCTGCTTGCCGGCGTCATCCTGATCGTTGGCGGCCTGACCTTCTTCCCGGCGCTCGCCGTCGGCCCGATCGTCGAGCACCTCGCCATGATCGTTGGCCAGACCTTCTGACGCAGCGCCGCAAAACCAAGGAATTGGAGTCTCTCACATGAGTGCCCACAAATCTGCGAGCCTGCTCGACGCTCGCATCATTCTCCCCGCCATGGGCGACGCGTTCAAGAAGCTTGACCCGCGCAGCCTGGCCAAGAACCCGGTCATGTTCGTCGTCGCCGTCGTCACGGCACTGACCACGGTGCTGTTCGTCAAGGATCTGATATCAGGTGCGGACGGCCTCGGCTTCTCGTTCCAGATCATCCTGTGGCTGTGGTTCACCGTGCTGTTCGCCAACTTCGCCGAGGCCGTCGCCGAAGGCCGCGGCAAGGCCCAGGCCGACTCGCTGCGCAAGGCGCGTACCGAAACCCAGGCCAAGCTGCTCGAGGGCGAAAGCCGCACCACCTACAAGATGGTGCCGGGCACGGCGCTGAAGGTCGGCCAGATCGTTCTGGTCGAAGCCGGCGACATCATCCCTTCCGATGGTGAAGTCATTGAAGGTGTCGCTTCTGTCAACGAAGCCGCTATCACTGGTGAATCCGCTCCCGTCATTCGCGAGTCGGGCGGCGACCGTTCGGCTGTCACCGGCGGCACCCAGGTGCTGTCCGACTGGATCCGCGTCCGCATCACCGCTGCCGCTGGCTCGACCTTCCTCGACCGCATGATTTCGCTGGTCGAGGGCGCCGAGCGCCAGAAGACGCCGAACGAGATCGCGCTCAACATCCTGCTCGCCGGCATGACGCTGATCTTCGTGCTCGCCGTCGCCACCATCCCGAGCTTCGCCACCTATGCCGGCGGCTACATCCCGGTCATCGTCCTGGTCGCACTGTTCGTCACGCTGATCCCGACAACCATTGGCGCGCTTCTGTCGGCCATCGGCATCGCCGGCATGGACCGTCTTGTCCGCTTCAACGTGCTCGCCATGTCAGGCCGTGCCGTCGAGGCCGCCGGCGACGTCGACACGCTGCTGCTCGACAAGACCGGCACGATCACGCTCGGCAACCGCCAGGCGACCGAGTTCCGCCCGGTCAAGGGTGTCACCGAGCAGGAACTGGCTGACGCCGCCCAACTCGCCTCACTCGCCGACGAAACCCCGGAAGGCCGCTCGATCGTCGTTCTGGCCAAGGATCGCTACGGCATCCGTGCCCGCGACATGGGGTCGCTGCATGCGCACTTCGTGCCCTTCACCGCCCAGAGCCGGATGAGCGGCGTCGACTTCGACGGCTCCTCCATTCGCAAGGGCGCTGTCGACTCGGTGCTCAACTACGTCAAATCGAGTGCCGCCTCGGCCTCGGGCGCGCGTGTCGACACTGAAGCCGTTCGCGGCATCCAGGCGATCTCGGACGAGATCGCCAAGCTCGGCGGCACCCCGCTTGCTGTTGTCCGCGATGCCCGCCTGCTCGGCGTTATCTACCTCAAGGACATCGTCAAAGGCGGCATCAAGGAGCGCTTCACCGAGCTGCGCCGCATGGGCATCCGCACAGTGATGATCACCGGCGACAACCCGATGACGGCCGCTGCCATTGCCGCCGAGGCCGGCGTCGATGACTTCCTTGCCCAGGCGACACCTGAGAACAAGCTCAGCCTGATCCGCGAGGAGCAGGCCAAGGGCAAGCTGGTCGCCATGTGCGGCGACGGCACCAACGATGCCCCGGCCCTTGCCCAGGCTGACGTCGGCGTCGCCATGAACACCGGCACTGTCGCAGCGCGTGAGGCCGGCAACATGGTCGATCTCGACAGCGACCCGACCAAGCTCATCGAGATCGTCGAGATCGGCAAGCAGTTGCTGATGACGCGTGGCGCGCTCACGACCTTCTCGATCGCCAACGACATCGCCAAGTATTTCGCCATCATCCCGGCAATGTTCCTGGCCTTCTACCCGCAGCTCGGCGCACTCAACGTCATGGGTCTTGCGACCCCGCAGAGCGCCATCCTGTCGGCGATCATCTTCAACGCGCTGATCATCGTCGCGCTCATCCCACTGTCGCTGAAAGGCGTCAAATACCGGCCCATCGGTGCCGGTGCGCTGCTCCGCCGCAACCTGCTCGTCTACGGCCTTGGCGGCATCATCGTGCCCTTCATCGGCATCAAGTCCATCGACATGGCGATCAATGCCATCGGCCTCGTGTAAAGGACCTTCATCATGTTGAAGCAAATCAGACCTGCCCTCGTCATGATCGCGGCGCTCACCGTCATCACCGGCCTCATCTATCCGCTCGGCATGACCGGCATCGCGCAAGCGCTGTTCCCGCACCAGGCCAATGGCAGCCTGATCGTCAAGGACGGCACGGTGATCGGCTCCGAGCTGATCGGCCAGGCCTTCACCGGCGAGCGCTATTTCCACGGCCGTCCCTCGGCCGCCGGCGATGGCTACAACGCAGCCGCTTCCAGCGGCTCCAACCTCGGGCCGACCAGTGCCAAGCTGATCGACCGCATCAAGGCCGAAGCTGATACGCTGAAGCAGGCCAACCCTGGCGCGCCGGTTCCGATGGAACTGGTCACCGCCTCGGGCAGCGGCCTTGATCCACACCTTTCGCCCGAAGCCGCCTACTATCAGGTGGCGCGGGTGGCCAAGGCGCGTGGTGCCGACGAGGCCTTCATCCGCAAACTCGTCGACAGCCATGTCGAGGCGCGCGAACTCGGCTTCATGGGCGAGCCTGTCGTCAACGTGCTGAAGCTGAATTTGGCGCTCGACGCAGCGATAGCGCCCTGACAAGGTCGCGCCGGAGTTCCAGCATTGCAAGAACTCCGGCGCCTCAGACTGTAAGAGACTAGATGCCAGACGATATCAGGGACAAGGAAACCAGGCCTTCGCCGGACGCGCTGCTTGAGGCAGCAGCACGCGAAGGCCTCGGCCGTCTGAAGATCTTCCTCGGTGCTGCCCCCGGCGTTGGCAAGACCTATGAAATGCTGATGTCGGGCCGAGCCCGGCTCGCCGACGGCACTGATGTCGTCATCGGCGTGGTCGAGACCCATGGCCGGCGCGAAACCCAGGCGCTCGTCGAAGGCTTCGAGGTCATCCCGCGCAAGGCCGTCGACTACAAGGGCCGCACACTCGACGAGATGGATCTCGACGCCATCATCACGCGCAGGCCCGCACTGGCGCTTGTCGACGAGCTCGCCCACACCAACGCGCCGGGCAGCCGCCATCCCAAGCGTTATCTCGACGTCCAGGAGCTTCTGTCCCAGGGCATCGATGTCTACACCACGCTCAACATCCAGCATGTCGAGAGCCTCAACGACATCGTCGCCCAGATCACCCGCGTCACCGTACGCGAGACGGTGCCGGACCTGATCATCGACCGCGCCGACGACGTCGAGATCATCGACCTCACCCCCGACGACCTGATCAAGCGCCTGCACGAGGGCAAGGTCTATGTGCCGACCACGGCACGCCGGGCCATCGAGAACTACTTTTCGCCCGGCAACCTGACGGCACTGCGCGAACTCGCACTGCGCCGCACCGCCCAGCGCGTCGACGAGCAACTGCTCACCCACATGCAGGCGCACGCCATCGAGGGGCCATGGGCCGCCGGCGACCGGGTGCTTGTCGCCGTCGACGAGCACCCGCGCGGCGCTTCGCTGGTCCGTTATGCGCGACGCCAGGCCGACCGCCTGCGCTGCCCATGGGCCGCGCTCCATGTCGAGACATCGCGTTCGGCCAATCTGCCCGAGGCTGACAAGGACCGGCTCGCCGCGACCATGCGGCTGGCCGAGCAACTGGGCGGCGAGGCGATCACCATTCCCGGCCAGTCTGTGGCCGAAGACATTGTCCGCCATGCCGGCACGCACAATTTCACCCACATCGTCGTCGGCAAGCCGGTCAAGTCGCGCTGGCGCGAATATTTCGAGGGCTCGGTCACCCATGACCTGATCCGCCAGGCCGGCAACATCAGCGTCCATGTCACCTCAGGCACCGAACAGGACGCGGCGCTCGCCTCGCAGGGCGTGAAGACGGCCACCCCGCGGCGGCGCTTCGATCCCTGGCCTTATCTCACGGCAGCACTGCACGTTGTCGGTGCGCTTGTCGTCGGCATGGCGCTGCAGCAGTTCCTTGACGTCCGCAACATCGCGCTGGTCTTCCTGATGGCGGTGTTGAGTTCAGCGGTCACGCTTGGCTTGTGGCCGGCGCTGTTTGCCTCGCTGATGAGTGCCGCCGCCTACAATTTCTTCTTCCTGCCGCCGCTCTACACGCTCGACATCTCCGACCCAGAAAGCGTGGTCGCGCTGCTGTTTTTCCTCATCGTCGCGGTCATCGCCTCCAACCTGACCGGCCGCGTCCAGCGCCAGGCCGCCGCTGCCCGCGACCGCGCCCGCCTGACAGAGGACCTCTATCTCTTCTCCAAGAAGCTGGCCGGCACGGGCACGCTTGATGATGTCTTGTGGGCAACGGCCTTCCAGATCGCCTCGATGCTCAAGGTCCGCGTCGTGCTGCTCCTGCCCGAGGATGGCACCATTGCCGTCAAGGCCGGTTATCCGCCCGACGACACGCTCGTCGATGCCGACATTGCCGCCGCCAAATGGGCCTGGGAGCACAACCGCGCTGCCGGCCGCGGCGCCGACACCTTGCCTGGCGCCAAGCGGCTTTATCTGCCGCTGCGTACCGGTCGCATGGCGGTGGGTGTCGTCGGTCTCGACAATGACCGCCAGGGACCGCTTCTGACACCCGAGCAGCAGCGGCTGTTCGATGCGCTGGCCGACCAGGCGGCGGTTGCCATCGAGCGCATCCAGCTCGTCGCCGATGTCGACCGTGCCAAGCTTGCCGTCGAGGCCGACAGGTTGCGCTCGGCACTGCTGACCTCGATCTCGCATGACCTCAAGACCCCGCTCGCCAGCATCATGGGCGCGGCCGGTGCGCTGCGCGAGTTCGGCGTCTCGTTGCCCGAGGAGGGCCGGGCGGAACTGGTCTCGACGGTGCTCGACGAGTCCGAACGGCTCAATCGCTTCATCGCCAACCTGCTCGACATGACCAAGATCGAGTCGGGCGCGATGGAGCCCAATTCGGCGCTGCATTATCCTGGCGACATCGTAGGCTCAGCACTCCGCCGCGCGGCCAAGATCACCGCCCAGCACAAGACCGAAGTCGACATGCCGGCCGACCTGCCGATGCTGAAGCTTGACCCGGTGCTGTTCGAGCAGGTGCTGTTCAACCTGCTCGACAATGCCGCGAAATATGCGCCGGAAGGTTCGATGATCCGCATTCGCGGCTGGGCCGACAGGACGTCGGTGGTGATCCAGATCATGGACGAAGGCCCCGGTATTCCACAGGCGGATCTGGAGCGTATCTTCGATACGTTCTATCGCGTCCGCAAGGGCGACCATGTCCGCGCCGGTACGGGCCTTGGCCTGTCGATCTGCCGTGGTTTTGTCGAGGCGATGGGCGGCACCATCGTTGCCTCCAACCGGGCCGACCGGCCCGGCGCGGTCTTCACCATCACCATGCCGGTGCCGGCCGAGCGGCCAAATCTCGACGGACCAAACCTGGACGAAATTGCATGACCAACACGTTGGTAAAGATACTGATCGTCGATGACGAGCCGCCCATCCGCAAGCTGTTGCGTGTCGGCCTTTCGACCCAGGGCTATGCCATCTCCGAGGCGCCGGCGGCCAAGCCGGCAATGGTCATGGTCAAGGACGAGAGGCCTGATCTGATCCTGCTCGATCTCGGCCTGCCCGACATGGCCGGGCACGATCTGCTCGCCGTCTGGCGGCAGGAGGGCATGCAGACGCCCGTCATCATCCTGTCGAGCCGCACCGACGAAGCCGGTATCGTCAAGGCGCTGGAGTTGGGCGCCGACGACTATGTGTCGAAGCCGTTCGGCATGAACGAATTGGCCGCGCGTATCCGCGTGGCACTCCGCCATCGCCTCCAGGAACAGGGCGAGAAGCCGGTGTTTCAGACCGGCGAACTCTCCGTCGATCTGGTCAAGCGTATCGTCAGGCTGGGCGGTCAGGAGGTGAAGCTGTCGCCCAAGGAGTACGATATCCTGCGCGTGCTGGTGCAGCATGCCGGCAAGGTTCTGACCCACCGCTTTCTGCTCGAGCATGTCTGGGGCGGTTCGGCCGACGTGCAATATCTCCGCGTCTATGTCCGCCAGTTGCGCCAGAAGATCGAAAAGACGCCCGACGAGCCGCAATACATCACCACCGAAACCGGCGTCGGCTACAGGCTGCGCGAGGCCGACTGACCGGCGGGGCGAACCGCGCTGTTGCGCCTGCGCGCCAGCAAGTGGTCGATTGCGATCAAGGTGATGGCAACGATGATAAAGGCCGCTGTGAGCAACACGATGCTGGCCGATAGCTGTGTTGCGTTCAGCGCTTCCGGGTTGAGGAACCAGTAGGCGTACCAGCCGTCTGCGGTACCTCTGGCGAAGGCATAAACGCAATAGGCAAGCGGTGGTGCGGCCGCCCACAGCGCATCGCGCCAGCGCAGCCCGCCGTGCTCCCAGGCCAGCCAGGTCAGGAAGAACAGCACCGGCGTCGCATCATGAAGCGCATGGTCGGCGACGGCCTGCCAGCCCGTCGGCTGCCAGATCGCCCGCAGCAACACGGAATAGACCAGCCCGCCGAACACGATCGCAGCCGCCGTCACCAGTCGCGACTTTGGTGCGGCAAGTGCGCTTGCAGGGCGCAGGCTCATGGCGCTGGCAACGACCGCCACCATCAAGTTCATGATGATGGTGAAGAAACCGAAGAACCGCCACACCGCTTCGGCCACCGACGCGCCACCACCGGTCATCTCGCCGATGAGCAGGCCAAGTTGCAGGGCAAGTGCCGCCCAGGCGACAATTGCGGTGATCGAGGCGAGACCGCGCTGCATGCCAGTGTTTTCCCTTCAGAAACGGCGTCCGGTGCAAGCTGACATCAGTCGTTGATCATTGCAACGCGCGCACACGATCAGGCGCAGGCGCCGATGGAGCAGGACCCGAAAATACAATCGCCCCCTCCTCGATTATGGGGAGGGGGCGATAAAGCTAGCGCTGAATGCGCGGTTCTAGACGTCGAGATTGGCGACGCTGAGCGCGTTTTCCTGGATGAAGTCGCGGCGCGGCTCGACCTCGTCGCCCATCAGGCGCGAGAACAGCGCGTCGGCGTCGGTCGCGTCATGCACCTTGACCTGCAGCAGCGTGCGCACGTTCGGATCGAGCGTCGTTTCCCACAACTGCTCGGCGTTCATCTCGCCCAGACCCTTGTAGCGCTGCATCGTCAGGCCCTTGCGGCCCGACGCGAACACAGCGGCCAGAAGCGCCATCGGTCCGGCGATGTTTTCCGAGACGTCCTTGCGGCGCAGCACCGGCGGCTGGGCATAGAGCTCGCCCAGGCGGCCGGCATAGCGGTCGAGCGCGCGTGCATCGGCCGAGTTGATAAGCGCCATGTCGAGATGGACGCTCTCCTTGACGCTGCGCAGCGTACGTTCGAAGACGTAGCCGCCGGAGCCGTCATTGTCGGTCGAGATATGGCCGGTCCAGCCGCGCTCGATATCTTCCGAGATCAGGTCGAGGCGCTGGGCGATGGTTTCGGCCATTGCCTTGGCGCTGCCGAGATTGTTGAAGATGTCGGGGTTGAGCGCACCGGCGATTGCCGCCTGCTCGACCACTGAGCGCGAATAGCGTGTGTGCAGCCCGTCGATCAGCGTGCGCACGCCGAGCGCGTCGGTCACCGCTGCGCGCAAATCCTGGCCGGTCCGCACTTCGCCTGACGACAGCGTCAGCGACGCCTCGTCGAGGCCGACGTCGACAAGATACGCCTCGAAGGCGCTTTCGTCCTTGAGGTATTGCGAGCTCTTGCCACGCGCCACCTTGTAGAGCGGCGGCTGGGCGATATAGAGGTGCCCGCGCTCGATCAACACCGGCATCTGGCGGAAGAAGAACGTCAACAGCAGCGTACGAATGTGAGCGCCATCGACGTCGGCGTCGGTCATGATGATGATCTTGTGATAGCGCAGCTTGTCGGCGTTGAACTCGTCCTTGCCGATCGACGTGCCAAGTGCGGTGATCAGCGTGCCGATCATTTCCGATGACAGCATGCGGTCGAAGCGCGCGCGCTCGACGTTCAGGATCTTGCCGCGCAGCGGCAGGATCGCCTGGTTCTGGCGCGAGCGCCCACTTTTGGCGGAGCCACCTGCCGAGTCACCCTCGACGATGAAGATTTCGGACTTGGCGGGGTCGCGTTCCTGGCAGTCGGCGAGCTTGCCGGGCAGCGAGGTGATGTCGAGCACGCCCTTGCGGCGGGTCAGTTCGCGCGCCTTGCGTGCGGCTTCGCGTGCGGCTGCGGCTTCCACCACCTTGGCGATCAGCGTCTTGGCTTCCGCCGGGTGTTCCTCGAGCCAGGTGCCGAGCGCCTCGTTGACCAGGCTTTCGACCACCGGGCGGACTTCCGACGAAACCAGCTTGTCCTTGGTCTGCGACGAGAATTTCGGATCCGGAACCTTGACCGACAGCACCGCCGTCAGACCCTCGCGGCTGTCGTCGCCGGTGATCGAGACCTTTTCCTTCTTGGCGATGCCGGAGGTTTCGGCATAGCCGGTCACCTGGCGCGTCAGCGCGCCGCGGAAACCGGCGAGATGGGTGCCGCCGTCGCGCTGCGGGATGTTGTTGGTGAAGGCCAGCACGTTCTCGTGGTAGCTGTCATTCCACCACATCGCCACTTCGACGGTGATGCCGTCGCGTTCGGCCCGGATGGCGATCGGCGCGCTGATCAGCGGCTTCTTGGCACGGTCGAGATATTTCACGAACTCGACAAGGCCGCCGTCATAGAGCAGTTCCTGGCTCTTGATGTCGGCATGGCGCTTGTCGGAAAGCACGATGCGCACGCCCGAATTGAGGAAGGCGAGTTCGCGCAGCCGGTGCTCCAGCGTGCCATAGTCGAACTCGATCATGGTGAAGGTTTCGCTCGACGGCATGAAGGTGACTTCGGTGCCGGTCTCGTTGCCCGCATCGCCGGTTTCGCGCAGTGGCGCGTCGGCCACGCCATGGGTGAAGCTCATCTCGAAGATCTTGCCCTTGCGGCGGATTTTCAGCTTGAGGAACACCGACAGCGCGTTGACGACGGAGACGCCGACGCCGTGCAGGCCGCCCGAAACCTTGTAGGAATTCTGGTCGAACTTACCGCCGGCATGCAGCTGCGTCATGATGACCTCGGCCGCCGACACGCCCTCTTCGTGCATATCGGTCGGAATGCCGCGGCCGTTGTCGGTCACGGTCACCGAACCATCGGGGTTGAGCGACACCGTCACCAGCGTCGCGTGGCCGGCCAGCGCCTCGTCGATGGCGTTGTCGACGACCTCGTAGACCATGTGGTGCAGGCCCGAACCATCGTCGGTGTCGCCGATATACATGCCAGGGCGCTTGCGGACAGCGTCCAACCCCTTCAAAACCTTGATGGAATCTGCGCCGTACTCGGCTTCTGCGCCGGGAAGGTTCTCGGACTGGTCGCTCATGAAAAACTTTCGTCTGACTGCCGCAGGAGGACGCGGCAAAATCGGCCCCGAATCGCACGCCCGTTGGTACCCAAGATATAGGCGTTAAGTGTGGTTTTTCCAAGTTTTACGGGGCTTTTGGCTGGGGACGGGCGACGGCGTCACGAGCCCTGGCGGCAGGGCGGCGATCCGCGGTTTTTGACGGCGGATCGCTTTGGTTTCGGGCGGCTCAGCCAGCCCGCAGCGGCTTCAGTGCTTCGCTCCAGCGGAACAGCTCGTTGAGCATCGTCTTGGCGCTGTCGTCGATCAGCGCGTTCGACTTGAACTCGCCATTCTCTTGGAGATGCTGGGTGAAGGCGGGGATCGCGATCGCCTCGGGGATAGGCATGATCTTGACCGAGGTCAGCAGCAGCTTTTCCGACTGCACCGCGCGCAAGCCGGCCGAAACGCCGCCATAGCTCAGGAAACCTGCCGGCTTGTAGTTCCACTCGCGGGAGAGGTAATCGATGGCGTTCACCAGCGCCGGTGCGGCGAAGTAGTTGTATTCCGGCGTCACGAACACGAAGGCGTCGGCTGGCTTGATTGCCTCCGACCATTGCTTGGTGTGTTCGTTTTCGTACTGGCCAAGCCTGGGGTGCTTGGGTTCATCGAAGATCGGCAGGCCGAAGGCGTCGATGTCGGTGATAACGGGTTCGAATTTGCCGTGTTCGCGCGCATAGGCTTCGAGCCAGCGGGCAAAAACGGGTCCGACGCGGCCGGGGCGGGTGCTGGCCACGACGATATTGAGCTGGTGTTTCAAGATTTCAGTCCTTGGTGGCAGGTATCCAATAGTGACTGTCAGCAAATAGTCGCCGGGACCCTCCAATGGCAAGAAGGCACCTTTTGGTGACTAATGCATGGCCCCGAAAATCGTTTCCGTTTTGCGGGACGGCTCATGCCTCGTTCAAAGAGTTACAGCACCCTTTGCGCATCCTGTGGGACGCGCGCGCTGTAGGTCACATCTGGGTCACCATGCGCCTCCGCCGCATGGACGCATGGCTTCGCCACGCCTACATTCAGCCGATGAGGCACATCTGATGGACACCAGGCCGGAACCTTTCGTTCCTCCAGCACCGATACCGCGCACCAAGCCACCCTCGACGCTGGAGATGATGCGGATCGTCTACCGCAACCCGCTCGAGCTGTGGGGCGAGCCGTCCTACAACGAACCGTGGATTTTGGTGAATGGCGTTGGCGGCCCACTGGTCATTGCCAACGATCCCGGCCTCATCCGCCACGTGCTGGTCGACAACGCCAAAAACTACAAGATGGCGACCGTTCGCCAGATGATCCTCAGGCCGATCCTGCGCGACGGGCTTTTGACCGCCGAAGGCGATGTCTGGAGGCGCTCGCGCAAGGCGATGGCGCCGGTCTTCACCCCGCGCCACATCTTCGGCTTTGCCCAGCCGATGCTGGCCCGCACGCTCGACTTCGTCAAACGCTACGAAGACGTAACTGGCTCGGTCGATGTCGCCCACGACATGACCATTTTGACCTACGAAATTTTGGCTGAAACGCTGTTTTCGGGCGAAATCGCAGGCGAAGCCGGCAGTTTCGCCCACGAGATCGACCGGCTGTTCGAAACCATGGGCCGCGTCGACCCGCTCGACCTGTTGCGCGCGCCGGAGTGGCTGCCGCGCCTCACCCGGCTGCGCGGTCGCAAGACCATGGCCTATTTCCGCAAGATCGTCACCGATACGGTGGCGATGCGCAGCGAAAAACTGGCCCGCAATCCCGACGGCGCGCCTGAGGACTTCTTGACGCTGCTGCTGCGTGCCGAGGGGCCGGACGGGCTCTCCCGCCAGGAAATCGAAGACAACATCATCACCTTCATCGGCGCCGGCCACGAGACCACGGCGCGGGCACTCGGCTGGACCATCTACTGCCTCGCGGAGGCGACCTGGGAGCGCGACAGGGTCGAACAGGAGATCGATGCGGTGCTGTCGCGCGAGCCCGACCCGGTCAAATGGCTCGATGCCATGCCTTACACTCGCGCCGTCTTCGAAGAAGCGCTCAGACTTTATCCGCCGGCACCCTCGATCAACCGCGAGCCGATCGTTGAAGACGAATACAAAGGCTTCAGGATCCCGCGCAAGGCGCAGGTGCTGGTCATGCCCTGGACGGTACACCGCCACCGCAAGCTGTGGGACCGCCCCAACGCCTTCATGCCCGAGCGTTTCCATCCCGAGAACCGCGACAGGATCGACCGCTACCAGTATTTGCCGTTTGGCGCTGGCCCGCGCGTCTGCATCGGCATGAGCTTCGCCATGCAGGAGGCGATCATCGCCCTTGCCATCCTGCTTTCGCGTTTCCGCTTCGATACGACTGCGGAAACCAAGCCGTGGCCGGTGCAGAAGCTGACCACCCAGCCGCAGGGCGGCCTGCCGATGCGGGTGACCAGGCGATGAAGGTTTCCTTCTCCCCGTTTGCGAGGAGAAGGTGCCGGCAGGCGGATGAGGAGCAGCGCTTGCCCCGACCGAATCTGGAGATAGCTGATGCCAATCGACCAGAAAGCCGTCCGCCTCCACATCGCCGGCCATGTCCAGGGCGTCAGCTTTCGCGTCTGGACGCAACGCGAGGCACGCCGCCTCGGCCTGCGCGGCTGGGTCCGCAATGAGCGCGACGGTTCCGTCACCGCCCTGATATCGGGCCCGGACGAAGCGGTCGCATCGATGCTGGAAGCTTTCTGGCAGGGCCCGCCAGGCGCTGACGTCAGGAGCGTCGTGCCGGAACCGGCCGATGCGACCGGCGTCCCTGCGGGCTTCGACATTACCGGCTGAGCCAAAGGGGCTCAGCCCTGATCGCCTACGCTGCGGACTGGATCAAGGCTTCGGAAAAGCCTCGACAGTGCCCTTGAGCTTGATGGTGATCGGCTCGCCGTAGCGGTCCTTCGACTTGCCGGCCGGCACGCGGACCCAGCCTTCGCTGACGCAATACTCGCTGACGTCCTGGCGCTCTTTGCCGTTGAACAGGATGCCGACGCCCGCCTGCAGCGCCTCGGCGTTGAAAAACGGGCTGCGCGGGTCGTTGCTCAGGCGGTCGGGAAGGGACATTGCCATCTCCAGTAACTCGGGCGCCTTCGGGCGCGAACCTCTATTGCCCGCGACGCGGGCTTGCGAGGCCTGTTAAGGGCATTGGCCGCAGGCGTAAAGGCCCATCGCGTCGCACGATGCGCCGCTCCATGCTCAGCTCCGTCCCTGGAATGCATTCTCGACATGCACCGGCCAGCGCCTTGGCAGCACCGCCACCATGTCGAACCGCACCGAGAGCTTGCCGTAGTCCGGCTGCCGCGCCAGCCACAGGTCGGCGGCGCCCTCGATGCGCCGTTCCGAGCTGTAGGCGACAGCCTCCATCGCCTCGATCAGGGTCTTGCGCGCCTTGACCTCGACGATCAGCACAAGATTGCCGCGCCGGGCGATCAGGTCGATCTCGCCGAGCTTGGTCTTGTAGCGCCGGGCAACGATCCGGTAGCCCTTGAGCATCAGTGCCAATGCCGCCAGCCACTCGCCGCGATGGCCGCGGCGTTGAGCGTACTGGCGGGCGGGGCGGTCAGTCATCCGTCCCTTCGCGCAGTTCCAGCAGGCGGCGGTAAAGTGCTGGCTTCTGCCCGCCGGTCATCCGCGCCGCTTCCGCTGCCGCCTTCGACGCCGGCATCTCCTTGGCCAGTGACAACAGCAGCTTGTCGACATCGTCGGCTGTCTCTGTCCGCTCTTCAGGTGGGGCGACGCAGATGACGACCTCGCCCTTGGGCGTGTCGGCTTCGGCATAGTGCGTGGCCAGTTCAGCCAGGGTGCCGGTGCGGATTTCTTCGAAGGTCTTGGTCAGTTCGCGCCCGATCGCCGCCTGGCGCGGGCCGAGCACGTCGGCCATGGCACCGAGCGTGTCGGCCAGCCGGCGCGGCGATTCAAAGAAGATCAGCGTGCCCGGCACGGCCTTGACCTCTTCGAGCCGCGTCCGCTTCTGCCCGTCCTTGACCGGCAGGAAACCGGCGAAGAAAAACGCATCCGACGGCAGGCCCGAGGCGGTCAGTGCGGCAAGCACCGCCGAAGCACCGGGGATCGGCACGACACGGATGCCGCGTTCCTGTGCCTGCCCTACGAGGCGGAAGCCTGGGTCCGAGACCAGCGGCGTGCCGGCATCGGAGACCAGCGCTACGCTGCGGCCGTTCTCCAGCGCTTCGATCAGCCGTGGCCCGGCTTCGCTGGCATTGTGCTCGTGATAGGCGGTCGGGCGCTGGCGGATGCCGTAGCGGTCGAGCAAAACGCGCGTCACCCGCGTGTCCTCGCAGGCGACGTGGTCGGCCCCGGCCAGCGTTTCGAGCGCGCGCAGCGTGATGTCGCCAAGATTGCCGATCGGCGTCGCCACCAGATACAGCGCCGGCACAAGCGGCCGCGCAGCGATCTCGGTCTGGCCGATGACATAGACCCGCTTGTTTTCGTTGTTCTGCACGCCGCCTCGCTTCTAGAGCATGATCCCGAAAAGTGGGAACCGGTTTTCGGATAAGATCATGCTCCAACAAGAAAATAGAGCCCCATTCCGCTTCAAGCGGAATGGCAAGGCTCTAGCCCCTAATTGGCATGGCCCGGCCTGGCTTGCAAAAGGATGTGATCGTTTTCGCCATGGCTTTGCCACAGTGCGGGAAACAAATCGCCGCCGCGGATCGGAACGAGAGCGATTCGTGAACAGAGGCAATCGTACAGGCCATGCCCCATCGTTTCGACGCCTTCATCTCCCGCCTTGACGCCGCCACCAAAGCGGCCCCACCGTCACGACCTGGTGGCGACCAGAACCGCCCCCGCCGCGATCAGCGCGACGCCGAGCCAGTTCGCCGTGCTAAGTCGCTCGCCAAGGAAAATGACGCCAAACACCGCGACAAGAACGACGCTTAGCTTGTCGATTGGCGCCACCTGCGCCGCATTTCCGAGCTTCAGCGCGCGGAAGTAGCACAGCCACGACGCGCCCGTGGCCAGCCCCGAAAGCACCAGGAACAGATAGGTCTTGCGCGAAATTTCGGCGAGCGGCTGGAATTGCCCTGTTGCGGCGATGATCGCGCCAAGCACAAGCAAGATGACAACAGTCCTGATCAGCGTGGCGAAGTCGGAATTGATGTTTTCGATGCCGACCTTGGCGAAGATCGCCGTCAGCGCCGCGAATGTGGCCGAGAGGATGGCCCAGAATTGCCAGGATTCTGCGGCTGAATTCATGTTGGCTCCCTGAAATGAAACTGTTGGCCAATGGATAGTCGGTTGCTCGCCTAGTACCACTCGCCAATCTTTGAAGTTTGGAATTGGCAGCAAGCATGATGACGAACGCCCAGCATTATTCCATCTCCGATCTGCGCGACAGGCCGGAATTCGCGGCCGACGTCGCCGATCGTATCTGGAACGCATGGTGGCGCGACGACGGCCACCAGCTCGACTTCATCCAGGGTTTGGTGGACGAGAACTTTTCCTCGACAGGGCTGCCCATGGCGCTCGTCGCCCATGAAGGCGACACCTTCTTGGGCACCGCCCACTTGATCGACAGCGATCTTGAATCGCGCCCGCAATACTCGCCGTGGGTAGCCGCGTTGTGGGTCGACGAAGCCGCACGCAAGTCAGGCGTCGGCACCGCACTTGCGCGAGCAGGGGCCGAGGCCGCGTTCAAGCAGGGTTTCGAGACCGTCTATCTCTGCGCCAAGCCACGCCTGACTGCCTACTACGAAGGCATGGGCTGGCAGAAGATCGAGGAAGATGTCGAAGGGACCAACGTGTTTTCGATGCAACGAAGGGCCTGAAACAGACTCGGCCGTCGCCCCGGGTCTCAAGTCGTTACGCGATCTTTCTTGCGGCTCGCGTCGTTTGCCGCGGCCTTGGCGGGCGAACCAATACGTTGAGCGGCTACCCGGACGTCGAGGAGATATCAGCGTAGGTGCTTCGGGACCCGTTCTTCCAGCAGCGCGATCAGTGCCGGGTCCATGAAGGCGTAGTTGTCGGGGATGTCGAGGCAGACGACACGGGCCGAGAGTGCCTTGGCGAACTTCTTCTGCAGCTTTACGCGGTGGGCCTTCTCCATCACGAAGATGATGTCGGCCCAGGCCACCAGTTCCGCCGTCAGCGGGTTCTCTGCGTCGTGGTTGGTGCCGGCGGAATCGACCTCGATGTCGCGACGGGCGGCAAACACCTGTTCGGCGGTCGGGCTGCGCAACTTGTTCTGGCTGCAGACGAAGAGCACGTTCTTCACCGCAGCTTCCGCCTAGCGCGCCAGATCGGCGACGACGGCATCGAGCACGATCATGCCTTCTGCTGTGGCGCGCAGGCGTGAGTTGCCGATCGGCGCCACCAGCCCTTCGCCCTGCAGGATCGACAGCCGCGCCGACGACAGCGACTTGCCGGAAAGCTGCTCGTAGCGGGCGAGGTCGATGCCCTCGACGAGCCTCAGGCCCATCAACAGGAACTCGTCGGCCTCTTCCGAACGGTTCAGCGTCTCGCCGCCGGTGATGCCGTGGCCGCGCTCCTCGACCAACTCGGCCCAGCGCTCGGGCAGCTTCTCGGCGATGGTGACGATGCGCGTGCCATCTTCGAGAAAACGGCCGTGCGCGCCGGGGCCAACGCCGACATACTCGCCGTAACGCCAGTAGGTCAAATTGTGCCGGCTTTCGGCGCCAGGCCTGGCGTGGTTGGAAATCTCGTAGGCCGGCAGCCCGTGGGCCGCCGTGACCTCTTGCGTAATCGAATATAGTTCAGCGGCGTGCTCGCCGTCGGGGATCTCGAATTTGCCGGCATTGTAGAGCTGGAAGAAGCGGGTGCCTTCCTCGATGGTCAGCTGGTACAGCGACAGATGGTCGACGGCATAGCCGATCGCCTGTTCAAGCTCGGCGGCCCAGGCGTCGGGCTTCTGGCTGGGGCGGGCATAGATCAGGTCGAACGACAGGCGCGGGAAGATCTCGCGCGCAAGGCCGATGGCATGCAGTGCTTCGGGAACATTGTGCAGCCGGCCGAGAAAGCGCAGGTCGGCATCGTTCAGCGCCTGTACGCCCAGCGACACGCGGTTGACGCCCGCCGCGCGATAGCCGCGGAAGCGTTCGGCCTCGACCGACGAGGGGTTCGCCTCCAGCGTGATCTCGGCATTGGCCGCAATCGTCCAATTGGCGGCGATGGCATCGAGCACGGCGCCCACAGTCTCTGGCCGCATCAGCGAGGGCGTGCCGCCGCCGAGGAACACGCTCGTCACCTCGCGCGGACCGGTGCGTGCGCGCATCGTCGCCAGTTCGGTGGCGAAGGCGCGGGCAAAACGCTCCTGGTCCACCGGCTGGTGGCGGACATGGCTGTTGAAGTCGCAGTAAGGGCATTTGGCCGCGCAAAACGGCCAGTGCACATAGACGCCGAAGCCGGGGTCGCGGCTGAGCGACGTAACCCCCATCAAGCCGAACCGAGCATGGCGCGGGCGAACTTCTGGAACGCACGCGCCCGGTGCGACAGCGCGTCGGCCTGGCCGGGCTTCCAGCCGTGCTTTTCCTCAGCACTCATCTCGCCGAAGGTCTTGTCGAACCCTTCAGGCAAAAACACCGGGTCGTAACCAAAGCCCTTTTCGCCGCGTGGTGGCCACACCAGATTGCCTTCGGCTTCGCCGCGGAAATATTCGGCATGCCCGTCAGGCCAGGCCAGGCAGATGACGGCAACGAAACGGCCGGTGCGCTGGTCGCTGGCCTTGGCGCCGCGCTCCTGCATGGCGTCTTCGGTGCGCTGCATCGCCATGGCGAAGTCGCGGGTGCCGTCCGGCCTTTCGGCCCAGTTGGCGGTGTAGACGCCAGGTGCGCCGTCGAGCACGTCGACCACCAGCCCGGAATCGTCCGACATCGCCGGCAGCCCGGTCGCGGTCGCGGCGGCCAGCGCCTTGATGTAGGCGTTTTCCTCGAAGGTCGTGCCGGTCTCGTCGGGTTCGGGCAGGCCGTATTCCTTGGCCGACTTGGCGCCGATGCCGAATGGTGCCATCAGGTCGGCGAATTCGCGCAGCTTGCCGGCATTGTGGCTGGCGATCACGATCTCGTTGTCGGCAAGCTTGCGCATCAAAGACCCCATAGTTTCGGCTCGGCGATTTCAAGCGAGTTGCCCGAGGGATCGCGAAAATAGATGGAACGACCGCCATTTGGCCATTCGAAATCGGCTTCGATGGCGATGCCTTCGCCTTCGAGCCGCCTCTTCCATTGCTCGACTCCCTCAGCCGTCGCGGCAAAGCACAGATGCCCCTGACCCGTTGTGCCATGCGGTGGCACGGGCAGCCTGGCATCGGGCTTCGGCGGCTGCAGTGTCGCTTCCGCGTAAAACAACAACAGCACGCCCTGGCCGCAGCGGAAGAACACATGCCGCCCTGGCACCTTGGCGATCCGCTCCAGCCCTATCACCTCACCATAGAACGCCTCTGCGGCGTCGAGGTTGGTGACGTAGAGCGCGGATTCAAGGATCGCCGAGGGCCGCATGGCGAAGCCTCAGCCCACCGCCATCTTCTGCAGGTCGACCAGCCGGGTGATGCCCTTGCGGGCGAGGCCCATCAGCTGCAGGAACTCTTCTTCCGAGAACGGGGTGCCTTCGGCGGTGCCCTGAATCTCGACGATGCCGCCCTTGCCGGTCATGACAAAATTGGCGTCGGTGCCGGCCGAGGAATCCTCGAGATAGTCGAGGTCGATCACCGGCTGGCCGTCATGGATGCCGCACGAAATTGCCGCGACATGATCCTTCAGCACCTTGTCGACGCTGACCATCTGGCGTGTCTCCATCCAGCGCAGGCAGTCGTAAAGCGCGATCCAGGCGCCGGTGATCGAGGCCGTGCGGGTACCGCCATCGGCCTGGATCACGTCGCAGTCGACGGTGATCTGGCGTTCGCCGAGCGCGCCCATGTCGACGACGGCGCGCAAGCTGCGGCCTATCAGGCGCTGGATTTCCAGCGTGCGGCCGCCCTGCTTGCCCGAAGAGGCCTCGCGGCGCATGCGTTCGCCGGTCGAGCGCGGCAGCATGCCGTATTCGGCTGTCACCCAGCCCTTGCCGGAATTGCGCATCCAGCCCGGCACCTTTTCTTCCAGGCTCGCCGTGCACAGGACATGGGTGTCGCCGAACTTCACCAGGCAGGAACCTTCAGCGTGCTTGGACACGTTGCGCTCGAAGGAGATGGCGCGCATTTCGTCGAATTGGCGTTTGGAGGGGCGCATACGGCTACTTTCTATAGCGAAATCGGAAATTGTTGCCGGCTTGTAGCTCCATGGCAGGACCAGCGCAAAGGAAAACCGGTTCCGCTGCAGCAGCAGTTGTGTTCGCGCTGTGGGGGTCTATATCATTTTGGACGGAGACCATGAAGCAGATGACCAAAGCGGTACCCGATCCCACGCTACAATCGCTCGACATGCGTTCGCGCGACATCTTCCGGCGCATCGTCGATTCTTATCTGCGCGACGGCGAGCCTGTGGGGTCGCGCAACCTGTCGCGCATGCTGCCCTCGTCGCTGTCGCCGGCGACCGTGCGCAACGTCATGAGCGATCTCGAGCAACTCGGGCTCGTCTACGCCCCGCACATTTCCGCCGGCCGCCTGCCGACGCAGAAGGGCCTGCGTTTCTTCGTCGATGCCTTCATGGAACTCGGCGATCTCTCGGACGATGAGCGCCGCGTGATCGAGGCTCAGGTCAAGGCTTCGGGCGAGGGCGCCACGCTGGAGCACATGCTGACCGAGGCGAGCCAGATGCTGTCGGGCATGTCGCGTGGCGCGGGCCTCGTGCTCGCCGCCAAGAACGAGGTCGCGCTCAAGCACATCGAGTTCATCCAGCTCGAACCGACCAAGGCGCTCGCCGTGCTGGTGTCGCAGAACGGCGATGTCGAAAACCGCGTCGTCGAGCTGCCGATTGGCGTCACCGTCTCCCAATTGCATGAGGCGTCCAACTTCCTCAACGCCCATATCCGTGGCCGCACTTTGGCCGAGGCCCGGATCGAGATCGCCCGCATCAAGGACGAGACCAAGGCAGCCCTCGACACGCTGTCACAGGATCTTGTCGAAAAGGGCCTCGCCGTCTGGGCCGGCGCCGAAAGCGGGCTGCCGTCGCGGCTGATCGTGCGTGGCCGCGCCAATCTGCTCGAAAACGTCACCGCCCAGGCCGACATCGAACTGCTCAAGCACCTGTTCGAGGACATGGAAACCCAGGACGGGTTGATCCAGCTTCTCGACCTCGCCGAGGAGGGCTCGGGCGTGCGCATCTTCATCGGTTCGGAAAACCGGCTGTTTTCGCTCTCCGGCTCGTCGCTGGTCGTTGCGCCCTATCGCGACAAGGATGCCCGCGTCGTCGGCGCGCTCGGCGTCATCGGCCCGACGCGGCTCAACTATGCCCGCATCGTGCCGATGGTCGACTATACGGCGCAGCTGATCTCGCGCATGCTGCGCTGAGTTGTGCGCCATCAGTTGGCGCACACTATCCTTCTACGGTCTGGGATATTCGAGCTGCTGCCGGACAAAGTCAGCGGTCGGCTGGCCATAGCGGTGCGAAATTTCCTCCAGCGTGGCGTCGAGCGCCGCGTTGCCCTGCAATTCGTTCGGCGCAAGAATTTGTCGGCCAGCGCGCGGCTTGTCGGCTGCAAGGCGCGGACCATGGCGGGAATTGGCCACCTTTACGCGAACTCGTGGCGACGGCTTGCGATCAATAGGTTCGTGACCAGGCATCCGCCGTCAGGGCGAACGCGATCTCGTCGAAGCCGGCATCTCGAAGGCCGCTTGGGCATGTCGCCGAGCGGACCCGGCTTTGGCAGCCTCGCTTCCTTGCACCGCGCCTTCCTGAGGCAGGTTGGCATCACGCCGGCAAACTATCGCCAGCGTTTTGGCGGCTTGGCCTGATTTGGTTCAGTCATGACCATCTGCCGATGTCGACTGTACGGCGCGGCTGATTTCGCGCATGCTGAGGCAAGTTGAAAACCACGGAGGACCGGACCATGGCGCTCGAACAGATCAAGGCCCAGATAGCGGTCCTGCTCCAGGAGATGGTCAACCAGCCCGAGGATTCCCACGAACTGCAGGAGCAACTGCGCGAGAAGCTGAGCGAGTTGCGCGCGCAAGGCTTGCCGCTGCCCAAGGACCTCGTCGATCTGGAAAAGCGCCTCGACGACGACTTCTCCAAACAGGACGAATGAGCTTGTGGGCGATCACGCGCCGTTGCCAGCCTGCTTCTGCTCTCCCCATGTCACTTGCCTGTAGTCGAAGCCATATTCCAGCGTCGGCTTGACGATGCGAAAATAGGGCGACAGGTCGAAGTCGCGCGGCGTGTACAGCGAGTGGTGGCGGATGTGCATGATCTCTTGGCGCATATAGGTCGATTGCGCCGAGGCACGGCCGGGCGCGCGCGTGATCTCGGGCAGGATCGGATAGCGGATCTGGTCATAGGCTTCGGCGATCATCGTCGAGCAGATGGCACGCGTCGGGTCGCCCGAGCCGAAGGCCAGCATGCGGCGGCGCCAGCGTACCGGCACCGGTGGCCGCGGGATGAAAAAGCGCAGCATGTCGGTGATGTTCTTGAGGTCGTATTTCAGGCCGAGCCGCTCGACCATGAACCTGACGACATGGTCGCGATCCTCTGGAGACAGGCCGTTGGCCCGGCAGATGCGGGTATTGTAGGTGCGGTACTTCGACAGCGGCACGGCAACGCAGCCTTCGCCGAGATTGACCTCGATCAGCCGCGGCCGTTCCGAGCCGTCTGCGGGCTCCGGCAGCGCATCGCCGATGTAAAGTGCCGAATGCGACCAGGTCGACTGGGTCAGGTACTTGATGACGGCCGAAATCCGCTGGTTGCCTTCGATCAGCAGGATGTCGCCGGGTTCCAGCGTACGGCGCAGCGTGTCCGGATCGGATGGCGTGTAGGGCTCGTAGCCTGAGGATTCGACCTGCAGCCGGGAGGCGAGCCAGCGGCCGAGGCGATCGAGCAAGGTGTCGGTCTTTTGCGTCATGACGCACAGGACGTAACATGAGGCGGGCCGGCGATGCCAGCGCTGCGGATGCTAGTCGGCTTCAGTATCCGCCATGCTTTCGCTGAGGTCGTCGCGGACGTTCTTCGCCAGCTTGCGCACCGTGCGCTTGGGCTTTTCCTCGAACAGTTCGGCGGCGTCCGCAAGGCACAGCTTGCGCAAGGCCCTTTCCGAACGTTTGAGCAACTTCACCAGATGTTTCGGCTCCGGCACGTCGAACGGCGCTTCGCCGGCCTCGATCAGCCTGCGCATGACGAACACGTCGTGCAACTCGCCCAGGCTTTCGCCAAGCGCCTCGACACGTTCGCGGCGCGGCTTGACCGGCGCCGGCCAGAGTTTGCGCAGCAGCGACAGGTGGGCGGCATGCCGCTTCACCGCCTTGCGCAGGTCGTGGAAATCGTCGGCTTCGCCGCGCTCGCGCGACTGCTGCAACGCCTTGCGTGCCCGCCGCAATGTCGCCAGCGCGCCATCGGCCAAAACGTCGGCGGCGTTCTCGGGCAGGTCGGGAAGGGAGAGTGCCTGCAGCGCTGCGAATCCCGCCTGGCATTCGGCGACGGCATCGTCGAGCACCGCGCCAAGCCCCCGCCTCGCCATAAGCACTTTGCGCGCGATGGCGCACCAGCCTGGCGCGGATCGCTGCCAGCCCGGCAGCGTTTGCGTCCTCGGCGAAATCTTCGGCCAGCCGGTCGATGGTCTCGATCAGCGCGGTCGCCTGGCGCGGGCCGGCGATCGATAGCGAGATGGCGCGATAGCGGTCGTTCTCGGCGCGGCACAGGGCCTCGTCGCCCGGTCGGACGAGATGCAGCAGCGCGCGCAGCGCCTTGAGACGCTTGCGGGCGTTGTGCAGGGCCTTTTCGGGATTGTCGCGGGCGGTGTTCAGATAGGCGGCGATCTTTTCGATCTCTTCGCCGGCAATACGACGAACCTCGCCGGTAAGCGCCAGGCGCGGATCGATGCGAAAGCTCATGCAACAGCCTCCGGGACGTCGCTGAGGGCAAGCGACGCATTGTAGTAGCGCGGATCGCTGGTGACCTCCCGGCCGATCCATGCTGGCAGTTCCGAAGCCGGGACATCTTCCGGCGTCTCGAGCTCTGCGATGACCAGCCCCCTCAATTCGCCGCCGAACACATCGATCTCATAGAGACGGCCACGATGGCTAACATGATGACGTGTCTTCTCGATGACACGGCCGATGGCGAAATCCATCATCTCCTCGGCCTCGGCGAGGGGCACCGCATATTCGAATTCGTCGCGCTCGCGGCCCCTGGAGCCGAATTTCAGCGTCAGCGTCGCCAACTCGCCATCCGAAATGCGAAGCCGCACGGACCTGCCGGTGTTCGATGCGAGATAGAACTGCCGGATGCGGATCCTGTCTTCGACAAGGCTCCGCCACTCCTGTCCGTTCACCAGGAACTTGCGCTCGATTTCCTTCGCCATCGCGCCAATAAAGCGCGGCCCGGCAGGCGGCGCAACATTTCATTTGACTTTAATCAATCGATTGATTAAATACGCTGCATGAGCAAGACACAGACCCCACAAACAAATTCCGCAGCCGACGCCACCCGGATGGCCTTGGTGATGGCAGCACTCCAGCTGTTCGGCCGCCAGGGCTTCGACGGCACCTCGACCCGCGAGATCGCGGCTCAGGCCAATGCCAACATCGGCTCCATCGCCTATCACTTCGGCGGCAAGGAAGGGCTCCGGCTCGCCGCCGCCGATTACATCGTCGAGACGATCCGGACCATTGTCGCCCAGGCCTTCGGCGGTGCCGCACAGATCCAGCGGGTGACATCAGAACAGGCCGAAGCACAGATCGACGCAACGGTCGAGCGCATGGTTGGCTTCATGGTCGCTCGTCCCGAAGCCGGCGAGATCGTGCAGTTCGTGCTGCGCGAGCTGTCGACGCCGACCGACGCGCTCGACCGCATCTACACCGGCGTCTTCGAGCCGGTGCATCGCCGGCTGTGCCAGCTTTGGGCCGCGGCCACCGGCGAAGAGGCGGAGAGTGAAAAGACCCGCATCAGCGTGTTTATGATGATCGGCCAGGTCGTCTACTTCCGCATTGCCCGCGCCGCCGTCATGCGGCGCATGGACTGGGCCGACATCGGTCCCGCCGAGGCCGCCAAGGTCATCGGTGTCGCCAAGGAAAACGTCGCGGCCATCATCGCCGCGCGAAAGGCAGGAAAGAAATGAGCATCCTTTGTTCGATTCCCTTTGCGGCGTCCTTGTTTTCGGCCTGCGCCGCCCCGGCGCCGCTCGCTGTCGGTTATGTCGAGGGCGACTATGTCCAACTTGCGCCGATCGAAGTGGCGCAGGTTGAAACCGTATCCGTGCGCCGCGGCGATCGTGTCGAAGCCGGCAAGCCGATTGTCACGCTTGAAAGCGGCGACGCCAGGATCGCAGTGACCCAGGCCGAGGCCGCCCTTGCCCAGGCCGAGGCGCAACTGGCCGATCTCAAGGTCGGCAAGCGCCCGGAAGAGATCGCAGCCCTTGAGGCAACGGTGCGCTCGGCCAAGGCCCAGTCGGACGAGGCGAGCCGCGTCCTGGTGCGGACGCAAGACCTGTTCAGGCGCGGCATCGCCACCCAGGCGCAGATGGATGAGGCAAAGACGCAGGTCGAGGTCTCGCAGGCGGCGATCGGCCTTGCCGAAGCCAACCTTGACGTTGCCGGCCTGCCGGCGCGTGAAGACGCGATCAAGGCCGCCGACAAGCAGGTCGAGCAGGCGCGATCCGCACTCGGCCAGGCCCAGTGGCGGCTGTCCAAGCGCACACTGACAGCACCTGCGGCCGGCCGCATCGACGATGTCATCCGCAATGCCGGTGACACCGCCGGCCCGTCGTCGCCGGTGCTGTCGGTGCTGCCGGACGGTGCGGTCAAGCTGACGCTGTTCATCCCCGAAAAGGCCTTTTCCTCGGTCAGGGTCGGCACCCGTCTTGCCGTGCGCTGCGACGGCTGCGCCGATGGGCTGACAGCCAAGGTCAGCTACGTCTCGCCCGACCCGGAATTCACCCCGCCGGTCATCTATTCGCTCGAGAACCGGCAGAAGCTCGTCTACCTCGTCGAGGCCCGCCCCGAAGATGCCAACTCGGCGCTGCAGCCGGGCCAGATCGTCGATGTGGCACTGCAGAAGGGAGCAGGGGAGTAAGGCAGTAGGGCAATGTCAGGTGCGTTGCTGCCCTGCCCTATTGCCCCATTCCCCTGCTCCCCTGCCTACGGCACCCAATGAACGCCATTGAAGTCACCAATCTGGTCAAGCGCTTCGGCGACAAGACCGTCGTCGATCACGTCACCATGACGGTCGCCGAGGGCGAGATCGTCGGTTTCCTCGGGCCCAACGGCTCGGGCAAAACCACAACGATCCGCATCATGTGCGGCCTGCTCACGCCTGACGAGGGCGAGGGCCAGGTGCTGGGCTACGACCTGCGCACCGACAGCCTCAAGATCAAGCGCGAAGTCGGCTACATGACGCAGAAGTTCTCGTTCTACGAGGACCTGACGATCGGCGAAAACCTCGAATTCGTCGCCCGGCTCTACAAGCTCAGGCCTGTCGAGGAGCATGTCGCCCGGACGCTCGAAGAGCTCGGCCTGACCACGCGCCGCAACCAGCTTGCCGGCACGCTGTCAGGTGGCTGGAAACAGCGCCTGGCGCTCGCCGCCTGCATCATGCACAAGCCGAAGCTGCTTTTGCTCGACGAACCCACCGCCGGTGTTGACCCCAAGGCGCGGCGTGAGTTCTGGGACGAGATCCACCGCCTGGCGCGCGGCGGGCTGACCGTTCTGGTGTCGACCCACTACATGGACGAGGCCGAGCGCTGCCACCGCATCAGCTACATCTCCTATGGCAAGATGCTGGCGTCGGGCACCGTCGAGGACGTCGTGCGCAATGCCGGGCTGACCACCTTCGTGGTGTCGGGCCCGCGCCTCGACCAGATCGCCGCAGCGCTCGAAGGCCGGCCCGGCGTCGAGCAGGTCGCCCCCTTCGGCGCCACACTTCATGTCGTCGGCTCCGACAGGCAGAAGCTTGAGGCAGCCCTTGCCGACATCGGCAGCCGCGAAGGCGTGACCGTCGAGCCGGGCGAGACCAGCCTCGAGGACGTCTTCATCCAGTTCATGGCCGCTTCCAGGGACAATATGTCATGACCGCCAACGGCTTCTTTTCCTTTGCGCGGCTCGGTGCGCTGCTGACCAAGGAATTCATCCAGATGCGGCGTGACCGCATCACCTTCGCCATGATGCTCGGCGTGCCGCTGATGCAGCTGGTGCTATTCGGCTTCGCCATCAACAGCGACCCCAAGAGCCTGCCGGCGGCACTCGTTGCCACCAGCAACGACCAATACACCCGCGCCATGGTCTCGGCGCTGCAGAACACCAACTACTACCGCTTCGACCACATCGCCGAGACATCAGCCGAGGCGGAACAACTGATGGCCAGCGGCGAGGTCGCCTTCGTCGTCACCATCCCGGCCGATTTCGGCCGCCGGGTCGCCGCCGGCGACACGCCGCAGATACTGATCGAGGCCGACGCCACCGATCCCTCGGCGTCGAGCGGTGCTGTGTCGACGCTCGGCACCGTCGCCAACCAGGCGCTGCTGAGGGCGCAAGGCATGCAGGCCGCCGCGGCCGCGACGGCCAAGGGCCAGCTCGAGGTCGTCGTCCACCGTCGCTACAACCCCGAGGGCATCTCGCAATACAACATCGTGCCTGGCCTGCTCGGCGTGATCCTGCAGATGACCATGGTGATGATGACCTCGATGGCGCTGACCCGCGAAACCGAGCGCGGCACGATGGAAAACCTGCTCGCCATGCCGGCGAGCCCGGCCGAGATCATGCTCGGCAAGGTCTTGCCCTATCTGGTCGTCGGCGCGGTGCAGGTGACGGTCGTGCTGGTCGCCTCGAAGCTGTTGTTTGCCATCCCCTTCATCGGCTCGCTGTCGCTGCTTTTGTCGGCGATCCTGGTCTTTGTGCTGGCGCTGGTGCTGCTCGGCTACACCATCTCGACGATCGCCCGCACCCAGATGCAGGCGATGCAGCTGACCTTCTTCTTCTTCCTGCCGTCGATCCTGCTGTCGGGCTTCATGTTTCCCTATCGCGGCATGCCCGGCTGGGCCCAGGCGCTGGGCGAAATCCTGCCGCTGACGCACTTCCTGCGCATCATCCGCGCCGTCATGCTGAAGGGCGCCGAATTCCCGGCCATATCAGCCGAGGTCGGCATACTCGGCCTGTTCGTCGCCATCTTCGCCGGACTTGCCCTGTTCAGGTTCCGCCGCACGCTGGACTAGTACCGGCTTGCCAGCATCGTTTTGCGCATCCGAGCAACGTCCGGTGCCGCCGCCTTTTTCATCGCTGCCTGCTCTGCTAGGTTGCACCCTCCGAAGGGAGGGTGCGGCACATGCTTCGCGGCGGAATGAGGACCGTGCTGGCAGCGGCGCTGCTGGTCGTCACATGCCTTGGCCAGGCGTTGGCATCCGAGCTCTACACGACCGGCACAATCACCAGTGGCACCGCGCCCGAACGCCGCGACATCGGCTTTGTCACCTGCCTGCGCGATGTCGTGGTCCGCATCACGGGCGACTCCAGGCTGCTCAACGCGCCGCGCCTTGCCGAACAGGTTCGACATGCCAGCGAGCTTGTCGCCAGCTACACATTTCGCGACCGTATGAGCGGCACGCCGATCCACGACGAGCAGGGCAGCTACGACCGGCCGCACGATCTCACCTGCGTTTTCGATGAGGCGAAGCTCAACGCGTTTTTGAAGTCGCTCGACCGCAAGCCATGGCTCAAGCGTCCGCGCCTTGTTGCTGTCATCGGCATTCGCGACATGAAAGGGGCCGCAAGCATGCTTGCCAGTGACAGCCTTGGCCCGCGCGATCAGGACATGCGTACCGCGCTCATCGCCGCTGCCGACAAGCTGGCATTGCCGCTCGTCCTGCCGTCGCAAGCACAAATCATGCAGTCCGGCTTGAGTGTCAGGACTTTGCCGGCAGCCGATCCGGCGCGCCTCGGCACCTTGGCCCGGATGGCCGGCGGCGAGAGGGCGCTTGTCGGCACCATCGTCTGGAACAATCGGCCGGCCGGCTGGGTTGCCGAATGGCGCATTGCCGACGAGCCACCTGCTACGCGCTGGGGTATCAGTGGCGTCGGCTTCGACGATGCCTTCCGCAACGCCGTATCAGGTGCTGCGCAAGTGCTGTCGGGGCATGCCGACCCTTAGTGGCCTCCCTCCTCTCTTGTGGAGGCGAGGAATTCAGGTTCTGCGAGGTTGGTCCCTATGAGATTGGCGTTTCCTCTCCCTCACGAAGTGGGGGAGAGGTGGCCGCGTGGCGGCCGGTGAGGGCGGATTTGGCGGCGATGGCATTGGCGGCGTGGGCGCTTCGGCTTTGCTTTGACGCCCTCCGGCCCTCCGCTATGGCTCTGGGCGTTCCTCGTTAGAAAAGCCAGATCGTTGGCATTTCTTGCCTGCGGTCAACACGCCTCACCCCAGCAGCGACCGCACCCGCTTCTCGCCGCCTGCCTTGCGCCAGGCGTTGAAGCGATGGGTCGCTGCGGCAAACGAGATCTTCATCGCCTGGGCCACCGAGTAGCGCGACTTGCCTTCGTCGAACAGGCGGTAGCAGCATTCGACGCCATCGGGCGTCAGCTTGCCGTCGCAGGTCTTGTTGTGCGGATTGGCCGGGTCGAACTGTTCCGGCTGCGGTTCGAGCATGCCCTTGAGGCGGGCAAGATCTGCTTCGATGCTGGCGATCAGCTCGAGCACGGGCTTGGGGTCGATGTGATGCGCGTGCTGCTTGGCCGCCATTGTGCAATCCTTCTATCGGGTGAGATTAGGCTATATAGCCACACATTGCCCTATAACAAGGGACGTGGCTGCACCTTCTTCGACATGCGGCAAATAGATCACGCGCAGCGCGCGCATTGACCGGCAGGCGTCAAATGCATAGTTTAGAACTATTCTAAACTGGAAGATTCGCTGATGTTGTCCCGTGTCTTCGGCTTCGGCCGCCGCGCCTTCGATTCCTTGTCCGAGCAGGAGATTCTGGCGCTTGCCATTTCATCGGAGGAAGATGACGGTCGCATCTACCGAGCCTATGCCGACGGGTTGCGCGACGAGTTTCCGCAATCGGCCAAGGTGTTCGAAGACATGGCCGAGGAGGAGGATAGCCATCGCGATCAGCTCATCGAACAGCACCGCAAGCGCTTTGGCGAACGCATCCCGCTGATCCGCCGCGAGCATGTGCGCGGCTATTACGAACGCAAGCCCGACTGGCTGGTGCGGCCGCTCGGCGTCGACAAGGTGCGCGAGCAGGCCGAGCAGATGGAGCGGCAGGCCTATCGCTTCTACGTCGAGGCGTCCAAGCGCACGAGCGACGCCTCGACCCGCAAGCTGCTCGACGATCTCGCGCTCGCCGAGCAGAGCCATGAATCGCTCGCCCAGAAGCTCGAGCAGAAGCACGTGCCCGAGCATGTCAGCGAAAAGGAAACGCTGGCCGAACGCCGCCAGTTCATCCTGACTTATGTCCAGCCGGGCCTCGCCGGACTGATGGACGGCTCGGTGTCGACGCTGGCGCCGATCTTCGCCGCCGCCTTCGCCACCCACGACACCTGGCAGACCTTTCTCGTCGGCCTCGCAGCGTCGATCGGCGCCGGCATCTCAATGGGCTTCACCGAGGTGGCCTCGGACGACGGCAAGCTGTCGGGGCGTGGCTCACCGGTCAAGCGCGGCATCACCACCGGCCTGATGACAACGCTGGGTGGCCTCGGCCATGCGCTGCCCTATCTGATCCCGCATTTCTGGACCGCCACGATGGTCGCCGCGGTCGTCGTGTTCTTCGAGCTCTGGATCATCGCCTACATCCAGAACCGCTACATGCAGACGCCGTTCCTCCGCGCCGCTTTCCAGGTGGTGCTCGGCGGCGCGCTGGTGTTTGCGGCGGGGGTGTTGATCGGCAACGCCTAGCTGGCGCTCTTCTCAGTCCGGCGAAACCGACAGGTTCTGGCCGAGCCCGCCGTCGACCTTGATCTGCTCACCGGTGGTGAAGGTCGCGTCGAAGCCGAGAAACAGCACAGCGCGCGCCACCTCGTCCGGCGTGCCGTGGCGCTTCATCGGCGTCACTGCGTCGCCGATCGCCATGAAGGCGGCACGTTCGTCGGCTGTCGCGCCGGCGACGCCCATGGTTGGCGTGTCGATGAAGCCGGGGCTGACCACGTTGACCCGGATCTTGCGTGGCAGAAGCTCGGCGGCCAGCACTTTGCTGAACGACCGCACCGCAGCCTTGGTGGCGGAATACACCACCATGCCGGGCGTGCCGGAATCATCGGCGACCGACGAGGTGAAAACGATGGCGCCGCCTTCCCGGATCAGCGGCACAAGGCGCTGTGTGGTGAAGAAAGTGCCTTTGGTGTTGGTGCTGAACTGGCGGTCGAAGGAGGCTTCAGTGACCTGGTCGTACGGCTCGAGTTCGGAAATGCCGGCATTCATGTGCAGGAAGTCGATCTGGCCGAGCTTTTCGCTCACTTCGGTGCCAAGCTTGGCGATCTCGCGCAGGTCGGCAATGTCGGAGCGGACGACGTAGGCGTTGTCGCCGAGTACGCGCCGCGCCTCGTCGAGCGTCTTTTCGGTGCGGCCGGTGATCAGCACGTCGGCGCCGCCGGCGACCAGAGCCTGCGCGACGGCGAGCCCCATGCCATGCGTGCCGCCGACGATTACGGCCTTCTTGCCCTTGTAGCTACTCATGATCTGTCCCCTTTCGACCCGGCTTTGCCGCGGTGCAATCGACGTTGAGGTGCCGCCGTCAAGAGCGGCCGGCCCCTTTGAAGCGCCGTCTGCCGGATGATCCATCCAGCGAGCCCGGCGTCATGGCCGATAGCTGGGGCTTTACTTTCCCATGCTCAAGTACAGACAAAAAAGTAAGGTACTCACCAAATACTCAGAAATGGAGCATTCCGGGCAAAGAAGCAGTCAAAAACGTGCGGCAGGCGAGCGCGAGCGGCGCTGACATCTCACCCATGCACCCGCCTGCTATCTGCCGGCGCCTCCGTGCGTTCGGTCAGCCCGTAGTCGCGCATGACATGTGCGATGCGCAGCCGGTAGCCTGAAAACACCCCACCACGCCCGACCATCTGCGCCTGCCTATGCTCCTCCGTGTTGCGCCACGACTTCACCGCTTCCTCGTCGCGCCAGAATGACAAGGACAGCAACCGACCAGGGTTGGCGAGGCTCTGGAACCGTTCGATCGACAGGAAGCCGTCGATGCCATCGAGCAGTGGGCGCAGGTCGGAGGCGATGCCGAGATAGGCCTCGCGCAGGCCTTCAGCCGGCTCGACCTCGAAGATCACGGCGATCATGGCTTCACGCATTCCTGTTGCATGATCCCTGTCCGAAAAGTCTGCAACTTTTCGGGGTCATGCAAGGCCGCATGCGGTCCCGAAACCAGCTTCAGGAAGATGCGGTCCTCCTTGAGGATGAACTTCTCGCGCTTGGAGAATTCGTAGTTCTCCCGGCCCATCGGGTCAGCGGCAAGCCGCGCCCGATAGGCCTCGTAGGCGGCCAGGTTTTCGATGTTGTAGACGCCGTAGGCGGTCGTCGCCGAACCCTCGTGCGGGGCGAAATAGCCGATCAGGTCAGCACCGCAGCGCGGGATCGCCTGGCCCCAGCTGCGGGCATATTGCTCGAACGCCGCCTTGCCGAACGGGTCGATCTCGTAGCGGATGAAGCAGGTGATGGTCATTTTGGTCTCCGTTGAGGACGGTTAGGCGGGCATCGAAGTATCAGGCCGAGATGGCGTGGCAGGCTAACGCCAGAACGGCTTGCACTTTCGCGGCTGGCGTCGCGGCGGCTGATGCCGATGTCGTCGAGCTGTTCGTCGGTCAGTTCGGAAAGGTCGAGCCGTTGCAGGTGGCGGTCATAACCGCGGGCCAGGAACCTCAGCACACGGCGAAATGCCCCGTGTTTCGGGCGGTTCGGCGCGGTGGCGGTTTCGGTGTTCGTCGTCATGGCATGCCCCTTTCTATGGTCGGAGAATACGCATTGCCTGACGAGAATGCTTCGACTACCATCGAACCATGGAGGTAGTTGCGTCATGAAGGAAGGTCCCGATATCGCCCGCATCGCCAGCCTGGTCGGCGACCCGGCGCGGGCCAACATGCTGACCGCACTGATGGACGGCGGTGCGCTGACGGCAAGCGAGCTGGCGCTCGAAGCCGGCGTTTCCCTGCCCACGGCAAGTTCGCATCTCGCCAAGCTGATGGACGGCAAGCTTTTGACGGTCGCAAGCCAGGGGCGGCATCGCTACTACGCGCTATCAGGCACCGAGGTTGCGAACATGATCGAGGCGATCAGCGGCGTCGCCGCCCATTCCGGCCCGCAACGCGCCAGGCCAGGGCCGCGCGACAAGTCGATGCGCGAGGCCCGCGTCTGTTACGACCACCTCGCCGGCGATCATGCCGTTGCAATGTTCGACCGCTTCGTCGCCGAGGAGATCATCGTCCGCGACGACGATTCGATCCGGCTCGGGCCGGCAGGGCCGGGCTTCTTTGCCGCCGTTGGCATCGACACGTCGGGCCTTGGCAAATCGCGCCGGCCGATGTGCCGTGCCTGCCTCGACTGGAGCGTCAGGCGCTCGCATCTTGCGGGATCGCTCGGCACCGCCATCCTCGACAAGATCATCGCCGAGAAGTGGGCACGTCGCCCGGCAGGCAGCCGCGTCATCGAATTCACCCCGCCGGGACGCAAGGCATTCGAGAAACTCTTCCTCGCCTGACGGCAAATCTGTTGCCGCGGCCTTCAATCGGCCTCTGCCGATGTAACCGCGCCTCGAAACCTGTGGATAGTTTCGCGGCAATCGGCCGTTACATCCGTGGCGCAAAAGACACATCTTAACCAATGCCGCCCGATCAGGCCTAAATGCCCAGAAAAGAACGCAATTCAGCCCTGATCGGGCGCATTTTCACACGAAGATTAACATCGCGTTCACCGAAGATTCACATCCGCCGGCTATGATCGCTTTCACGTTCGGGACGAGCCCCGGGCGGACAGGGATAAGAACAATGGCTATCTGGAACCACCTTACTTTCGCCGCTGTGGCGTTTCGCGAATTCATCGCACCGACTTACCGCCCCGAGCGCCACTACATGCGCGGTCCGGGACCTGCCTGTGCGCGTCGCACCAGCACGCTCCAGGCGCGCGTGACGTTCCACTGATCATGACCGTTACCGGACGTCACGAAAGCCGCATCGCGCGGCCGACCAGCGATCACCGCTCGACCACCTTGCGCGGCGAACGCCGGGCGCTTGCTTCGACGCGCCTTTAGGCCGTCGCGCTTCGCCGGCGGCGCAAGCCCGGCTGCTTCAAGACAAGATGATGATCTGGCGTGCCGCATCCTTGCGGGCGCCGCACTTTGCCGATCGGCCCGGCCCACGGGCCGGTTCGCCCTCACCACATCTCGTGGCTGGCGTTGAGGTCCCTGATGACGGGGATGTCGCGCTGTGCCGCGCAGACGCGCTCGACATTCGCCCAGGTTGCGGCAACCTTGCCAGCCTCGGGGTGCCAGTGCACCAGCATCAGCAGATAGATGTCGGCAACCGACATGCGCTCGCCGGCAAGCCAGTCGCGGCCCTCGAGAGCTTTGTCGAGAACACCGAAACCCCGGTCGCTCTCGGCGATCGCCGCGACCTTCACCGCTTCGATGCCATGCGCGTCGGCCGTGTAGCGCTGTGCATAAAAGTAGCGCAGCAGTGCTGGATACATCACCGATGACAGGAAGGTGAGCCAGCGCAGGAAATCGGCGCGCCCGGGTGCATCCGCTGCGGGTGCCAGCCGTGCATAAGGATGGCGCTCGGCGATCAGCTGGCACATGGCGGCGGATTCGGTCATCGCATGGCCATCCGGCAGCACCAGCGCCGGCACCTGGCCGAGCGGGCTGATGTTGTGGAATTCCGCGGCGGGCCCGACGCCCTTGACCACCTCGATGCGCTCGAACGGTACGCCAGCCAGTTCGAATGCCGCCTCGACGACGAAGCCGCCGCTGCCGGCGCGCGTGTAAAGCCTGTACATTTTTTATCCCCCTGCCGCTCCCCGGCGGTCGGATATGGCATGCCGCCATCCTGTTCCTCAAGCCGGGCGGATGCCCACCAGAGCTGAATTTTCACCGGTCCAGCCAGCCATTTCCATGTGTTAGGCTCGGGGCCGAAAAAGATTCTGCTGGCCTGTCGAAATCCGGCGCGGCCGCGCGACGTCCGTTCAGCCGCAACGATGCGGCCGCAAACAACAGGAGACGACAATGCAGTACATGCTTCTGCTTCACCACGACGACACGCCGTTCGCCGCGGCAAGCCCGCAAGACCGGGACAAGATGAGCGCGCCCTACATGGCCTACAACGAAGCGCTGATCAAAGCCGGGGCGATGGTTTCGGGCGAGCGTCTGCAAGGCCCTTCCACGGCCACCACCGTGCGCGTGCGCAACGACAAGACCGAGGTGCTCGACGGGCCCTTCGCCACCACCAAGGAGCAACTCGGCGGTTTCTACATCATCGAGGCGCCGGATCTCGATGCCGCACTCAACTGGGCGGCGCGTTGCCCCAGCGCCAGCTATGGCACCATCGAAGTGCGACCGATCTGGCCGACCCGCTAGGCATGGCCGGAGGGCGCTGATCAGGCACGGGCGGCGGCGGAAGCCGCTGCCCGCCAGAGTTATGGCAGGCTCGTCGCTTATCTGGCGGCGCGCACCCGCGATGTCGCCGGTGCCGAGGACGCGCTCGCCGATGCCTTTGCCGCGGCGCTGGCCAAATGGCCGGAGACAGGCGTGCCGGACCGTCCCGAAGCCTGGCTTTTGACGGTGGCGCGGCGCCGCTCGATCGACCAGCGACGGCGGCGCCTGACTGGCGAGGCCGGCCAGGCCCATCTCAGGCTGATCGGCGAAGAACTGGAACAGGAGATGGCGCGCGAGAAATTTCCCGACGACCGGCTCGGCCTGATCTTCGCCTGCGCCCATCCGGCGATCGAAGCTGGCGTGCGCGCGCCGCTGATCCTGCAGACGATCCTCGGCTTCGATGCCGCGACCATCGCCTCGGCTTTCCTGGTTTCACCTGCGACCATGGGCCAGCGCCTGGTGCGGGCCAAGTCGCGCATCAAACAGGCCGGCATCCCGTTCCGCATCCCTGAAACAGCCGAGCTCGGCGAAAGGCTGTCAGCGGTGCTGGAGGCGATCTACGCCGCCTTCTCCGAGGGCTGGACCGACCCGGCGGGAACGGAATCGCGCCGGCGCAACCTTGCCAGCGAAGCTATCTGGCTCGGCAGGCTGGTGGTCCAGCTGATGCCGCAAGAGCCGGAAGCATTAGGGCTGTTGTCGCTGATGCTGCACGCCGAAGCCCGCCGCGCCGCCCGCCGCGACCCTGCCGGCAACTTCGTGCCACTCAGCGAACAGGACACGCTGTTGTGGGACGCTGAGTTGATCGCCGAGGCGGACGCATTGCTTCAGCATGCCGGCGCCTTCGACGGCATCGGCCGCTATCAGATCGAGGCGGCGATCCAGTCGGCGCACGCGGCGCGGCGCTTCGCCGGCCGCACCGACTGGACGGCGATCGCGACCCTCTATGCCGGCCTGATGACGCTCTCGGCCTCGCCTGTCGTTGCCGTCAACCATGCTGTCGCGGTGGCCTATGCCGGCGCGTTGCAACGGGGCATAACCCTGCTCGACGCCATCGATGACGCGAGGCTCAATGAATACCAGCCCTATTGGGCGGCACGTGCCGAACTGCTGTCGCTGGCGGGCAAACTTGCCGAAGCCGACCAAGCCTACCAGCTTGCCATCGGCCTTGAGACCGACCAGGCCGTCCGCGCCTTCCTCAAGCGAAAACGGGCTCTGGCCGCGCGGTGACTGCCTCTTGGCGTCGGATTGTTATCCCCCCAGCCCTTCGAACAGCACCGTCGAGAGATAACGTTCGGCGAAGGAGGGGATGATGATGACGATGTTCTTGCCGGCGTTTTCCGGCCGTGAACCGACAGTGACCGCCGCCTGAAGTGCGGCACCCGAAGAAATGCCGACCGGCACGCCCTCGAGGCGCGCAACGAGGCGGGCGTTAGCCACGGCATCCTCGTTCGAAACCTTGATGATCTCGTCATAGATAGTGGTGTCGAGCACCTTCGGCGCGAAGCCGGCGCCGATGCCCTGGATCTTGTGCGGGCCGGGCTGGCCACCCGACAGAACCGGCGATCCCTCAGGTTCGACCGCCACGACCTGCAGCGAAGCCTTGCGCTTCTTGATCACCTGGCCGACGCCGGTGATCGTGCCGCCGGTGCCGATGCCGGCAACAAGGATGTCGATCGACCCTTGCGTGTCGTTCCAGATCTCTTCGGCGGTAGTCGCGCGGTGGATCTCGGGATTGGCGGGGTTCTCGAACTGCTGCGGAATGACGGCGTTCGGAATGGTCTGCACCAATTCCTCGGCCTTGGCGATGGCGCCCTTCATGCCTTTGGCGCCTTCGGTCAGCACCAGCTCCGCACCGAGCAGCGCCAACATCTTGCGGCGCTCGATCGACATCGTCTCGGGCATGGTCAGGATCAGCTTGTAGCCCTTGGCGGCGGCGGCGAAGGCAAGTGCGATGCCGGTGTTGCCCGAGGTCGGTTCGATCAGCGTGCTCTTGCCAGGCGTGATGCGGCCGTCGGCCTCCAGCGCTTCGACCATGGCGACGCCGATGCGGTCCTTGACGCTGGCGATCGGGTTGAAGAATTCGAGCTTGGCGATGAGGTTCGCCACCACGCCCTTTTCCCTGGCGAATTTGTCGAGCCGCACCAGCGGGGTATCGCCGATGGTTTCGGTGATCGAGCCATAGATGCGTCCACGACCGGGCACGCGCGTGGAGGTAACGGGCTTGTTCATCGATTTCGCTCCCGAAATAGGCCTGAGATTTGAACTGCGAAGATAGGGTGTCGCCGGGCAAATTCCGAGTGGGTACCGTGCTGATTAGGGTTGGTTCACGGAAACATGTTTCCGTGAACGCCAAATCAGAGGAATGAAATTCCAGGTTGGTGTCGTTACTGACGGACGGCGATCGCGGCTGCGGCACCCGCCATGAAGCCGGCGGCCGTGCGGTTGAGCAGCTTGAGCGCGCGCGGCGTCTTGAGAAACCAGCGTGCCTTCGAGGCTAGCAGCAGATAAGGCACCAGCACGACCATCAGCACGGCGACCGTGATGGCAACGAGAATGCCGTAGTCGCCAAGCGTCAGCGAATGCAGGTCGACCACCGTCGGCGTGATCGCCAGGTAGAAGATCATCGTCTTGGGATTGCCCAGCGTCACCGTTAGCCCGGCGAGGAAGCTCGACAAAAGCCCGCCCTTGCCCTTCTTCGCCTCGACCGTCTCGGGCGTGATGCCGCTGGTCCAGAAGTTCCAGGCGAGCCAGGCAAGATAGGCGACGCCGAACCACTTGACCGCCAGAAACACCATGCCGAACGACTGGGCAACGAATGCCAGCCCAAGCACCACGGCGGTGAGATAGGTCAGGTCGCCGACCACCAGTCCGAGCGACATCGCCAGCGACGAACGGAAGCCCGAACCGAGCGCGCGTGCGACGAGTGCCGTCACGCCGGGGCCGGGAATGGCGGCAGCGACCGCGAGCGCGCCGCTATAGGCAAGGAATCCTGCAAGGGTCATGGCAGCTTCTCGGCTCAGTTGTTAGCTGCCGATATCGCACGAAAGCGGTCCGCTTGGAATGTCGCGGGGGTTGGGCCAGCGATCACATTTTGTCGGAAAATACCTTGAAGACATCGACATTCCTCCGCCCGTCGTGTAGGCGCACGGTCCGATTGCGGCCCGGTAGAAACGCGAGGGTCGCCCATTCATGCAGAAAATTCAGGACGAGACGATGCGACCGGCTTTCGGCGGCATAGACTTCGGCACTTCCAATTCGACCGTCGGCGTGATCGAAAACGGCCGCCCGCGGCTCGTCGCCCTTGAAGGCGACAGCGTCACGCTGCCATCGGCCATCTTCTTCAACTTCGAAGACAACCAGACAGCGCTCGGCCGCCGCGCCATCGGCGAATACACCGACGGTGCCGAAGGCCGCCTGATGCGTGCGCTGAAGAGCGTGCTCGGTTCATCGCTGGTGCACGAAAAGACCCGCATCAAGGCGCGCTACATCGCCTTCACCGACATCGTCGGCATGTTTGTCGGCCACCTCAAGGATCGCCTCGAAGGCCATGTCGGCGGCCCGGTCGAAAACGTCGTGCTCGGCCGCCCGGTGCAGTTCGTCGACGACAATCCCGAAGCCGACGCGGCAGCCCAGAGCGAGCTTGAAAAGGCCGCCCGCGCGCAAGGTTTCAAGCATATCGACTTCCAGTTCGAGCCGATCGCCGCCGCCCTCGACTACGAGCGCACGGTGACGCGCGAAGAGCTGGCGCTGATCGTCGATATGGGCGGTGGTACGTCCGACTTCTCCATCGTCCGCGTTTCGCCCGAGCGTGCCGCCTCCGGCGACCGCAAGGCCGACATCCTCGCCAATCGCGGCGTCCATATCGGCGGTACCGATTTCGACCGCCTGCTCAGCATCGCCCACGTCATGCCCGAGCTCGGCTATCTCACCCAGACCAAGGACGGCAAGCGCAACCTGCCGGCGGGCTATTTCATCGATCTGGCGACCTGGCAGCGCATCAACCTGCTTTACACGCCCAAGGCCAAGCTCGACCTGCGCCAGATCCGCTTCGAGGCAGCCCGCCCCGACCTCATCGACAGGCTGATCGAGGTCGTCGACCAGCGTTTCGGCCACGCCTTGGCGACCAAGGTCGAAAAGGCCAAGATCGAGCTGACCGACGCTGCCGACGCCGCCATCGACGTCGCGCTGCCAGGAGCGAAGTTCACCGCGCCGCTCACCAGGCAAGGTCTCGAAGACACCATCCGCGGCGCCGTCGAACGCGTCACCGCGACCGTTGCCGACACGCTCGCCGAAGCGCAGGTTGGCGCAAAGGACATCACAGCAGTGTTTCTGACCGGCGGCTCGACCGCCATCCCGCTGGCACGCGAGAGCATTCTGGCATTGGTGTCAGGCGCCCAGATCGTCCAGGGCGACGCCTTCGGCTCGGTCGGCCTCGGCCTCGCCCTCGACGCCCAGCGCAAGTTCGCCTAACGCTCCAGGGTGGCGGCCTTCCCGGGCTTGAGCAGGTCGAGTGCGTCCTTCACCGAGGCGGCGTAGCTGACGGCGGGGTACTTGACGCCGTGGTTGATCAGCATCCGCCGCGTCTGCGGCGATGCTCCCGTGATGAAGAAGCGGACGCCTGCCTGCCGTGCCTTGCGCGCGGCGCCTTCGAGCACGTTCGCCGCCGTTGAATCGAGAAACGGCACGCCCGAACAGTCGAGGATGAAGTTCTTGCGCTGGTCGGCGATGCGGTCGAGCACGGCCCCCACCGTCGAGGCCGCGCCGAAGAAGAACGCCCCCGAGATACGGTAGATGACGGTGTCGGCATCGCCCGCATCGCTCGCCTCATAGGCGTGGCGGCTGCCATTGGTGGCGTCGGCGACATCCTCCTGCACCAGCGGCTGATCGCTCTCCACCGCGATGCTTTTTGCCATGCGGTCGATGAACAGGATCGAACCGAGCGCGAAGCCGACGACGATGCCTTCGGTCAGGTCGCGGAACACCACCAGCAGGAATGTGACCATCAGCACCAGCGCGTCGCCCCATGACGAGCGGATCAGCGTCGCGAAGGCCTGTTTTTCAACCATGTTCCAGGCCACGACCGCGAGTACGCCGGCCAGTGCAGCGAGCGGGATGTAGGCGGCAAGCGGTGCTGCCACCAGCATGAAGGCGAGCAAGAACACCGAATGCAGCATGCCTGATACCGGGCCGTGCGCGCCCGCCCGCACATTGGTTGCCGTTCGGGCAATCGTACCGGTCACGCAGACGCCTCCAAACAGCGCGGCACCGATATTGGCAAAGCCTTGTGCCACCAGTTCGCAATTCGAGCGATGCCGCCTGCCGGTCATGCCGTCGGCGACGACGGCGGACAGCAGTGACTCGATCGCGCCGAGAAGCGCGAAGGCAAGTGCGTCCGGCAGCACCGCAATCGCCTTGTCTACGCTGAAGGTGGGCAGGGCAGGCCAGGGCAGGCTGCGGGGAATGCCGCCAAAGCGCGTGCCGATGGTCTCTACCGGCAGGGCCAGTAGTGCTACGGCCACGGATGCGACGCCGACGGCGATCAGCATGCCCGGCCAGCCCGGGCGCCAGCGCTTGAGCACCAGGATGGTGCCGATGGTCAGCAGTGTCACCGCCAGAGCCGCGGTGTTGACCGTGCCCATCGCGTCCGTCAGCGCCAACAGCTTCGGCACCAGCGGACCCGGTTCCTTGCCACCGAGCGTCAGTCCGAACATCTCGCTGATTTGGCTGGCGAAGATGATCACGGCGATGCCTGCGGTGAAGCCCACCGTCACTGGATAGGGAATGAATTTGATATAGGTGCCGAGCCTGAGGAAGCCGATGGCGAGCAGGATGACACCTGACATCATCGTGGCGAGGATTACCCCTTCGACGCCCTCGCGCGCCACGGTTGCTGCCACCAGCACGATGAAGGCGCCGGCCGGCCCGCCGATCTGGAACCGGCTGCCGCCGAAAGCCGAGACGATGAAGCCGCCGACGATTGCCGTGAACAGCCCTTTGTCAGGCGACACGCCCGATGCGATGGCGATTGCCATCGACAATGGCAGAGCCACGATTGCCACCGTCAGGCCTGATATCGCGTCGGCCTTGAATTGCCTTGTGCCATAGCCCTCGCGCAAAACCGTCACCAGCTTGGGCGTGAACAGTTCCGCAAAGGTCGGTTGCCTGTGCTGTCCTGACTGGTACCGTCCTGAATTGCCGCCTGCATCCATCATCCGTACCACTGGAAACGCGGGCGGGATCGTCGGCAATACTGTCGGCGGTCGCCGTCGCGACTACATCATGCGGATTGCCGGAAGCCTCAGGCCTTTTTCTTGAGGCGTACGCCCCGGCCGCCCGTCTCGTTCTCGCCGATCAGTTCCACCCCGGCATCTTCGATCGCCTGGACGACCTTGGTCAGCGTGTCGACCACGCCACGCACCACGCCCTCGCTCGCTTCCATGCGCTGGATCGTCGGCACCGAGACGCCGGCCAGTTCGGCGAGCGTCTTCTGGTCGATGCCTGCCAGCGCTCGTGCGGCGCGCATCTGTGCGGCTGTGATCACTGAGATGTTCCCGTCTCGATCCGCACTATGAATGTATCATACATTCATAGTGATGTTTCAAGCATCATTATTGATGCTTGGAGCATGTTCTATGCCTCGCCGCCATCCGACCGCATCAAGGCGCGGCTAACCAGCCAGCACAGCGTCGCCCAGGCAAAGCCGGCGCACCAGCCGGCGAGCACGTCAGACGGCCAGTGCACGCCGAGATAGACACGGCTGATGCCGACCATCAGCGTCGTCAGCACGGCGACGCCGAACACGAACACCGTCGTCGCCCGTCCGGGCAGGAAGCGTGCAAACAATGCGCCGAGCGTCAGGTACGTCACCGCCGACAGCATCGCGTGCCCGCTCGGAAAGCTCATTGTGTGGACCTGCGCCAGATGCGGCACGAGGTCGGGCCTTGGCCGGTCGATGCCGAGCTTGAGCAGGCTCGACAGCACCTGGCCGCCGGCCACCGAGGCGAACACGAACAGCGCCGGGCCCCAGCGCTTGGTGACGCCAAGAAAGATGATGGTGATCGCGGTGATGTAGATCAGCACCGCGGCACTGCCGAGCGCGGTGATATCGCGCATCGCCTCCTCCACCCAGGAAGGGCCGATGGGATCAGCCGTGTTGCCGGCCTCGCGGAAGAACAGCAATATGTCGGTGTCGAAGGCATGCGGCGCCGCATCGCGGGCGATCTCGGACAGCTCGACAAAGCCCCACAGGCCGCCGGCAATGATGATGCCCGCCGCCAAAAGCGAAAACTCGATCCTGTGCCACAGTTTCTGCTGCATCGCGTCCTGCCGTTCCGTTCAGCCTTGGGGCCGTTCCGCCCTTGGGATGGCCGCTTCCGGGCCAGTTCGCAACAGGTGGGGATGGCTTTCCCAAAGAAAAGGCGTCCATGCAAAGGTCGCAGCCCGGCCTCGCCGGTCACGCTTTGGCGTGCTGTGGATTTTCGACCAAATTGTCATGCTGTTGTTATGCTCGGCAACTAGCGGTCTCGGCGAACCCCAAGCCGAACACCCAGCCAGAGGTCGACGCCATGAACCAGCCCCACGATCAGAAATTCCGCACCTCGATGCTCGAGGAGAATGACGGTCCCGGCCACAACCCGACCGACAACCGCACCATGGGCGACATCATCGCCCGGCGCTTCTCCCGCCGCGGCTTCCTCCAGGGCTCGCTCGCCGTCTCGGCCATCGCCGCCACCGTCAGCCCGATCGCCATCCTGCTCGCCGACGATGCCCGCGCCGCCTCGGCATCCGCCTTCGCCTTCGACGAGATCGAGGCCGGCATCGACGACAAGCACCATGTCGCCGCGGGCTACGATGCCGACATACTGCTGCGCTGGGGCGATCCGATCTTTGCCGATGCCCCTGAATTCGACCCCACCAACCAGTCGGCGGAAGCGCAGGCCAAGCAGTTCGGCTACAACAACGACTATGTCGGCTACATCGAGCTCGAAGGCTCGTCCGAGCACGGCCTGCTTGTCGTCAACCACGAATACACCAACGAGCACCTGATGTTCCCCGGCATCGTCAAGATCGTCGAAGGCAAGATCGACGTTGCGCCGGCCGACCAGAAGCGCGTCGACATCGAGATGGCCGCCCATGGTGGTTCGATCGTCGAGATCCGCAAGGACGCGGGCAAGTGGCAGGTCGTCCGCGACGGCAAGCTCAATCGCCGCATCACCTCGACCACCGAGATGCAGCTGACTGGCCCGGCCGCCGGCCACGATCGCCTCAAGACCAATGCCGATGCCTCGGGCACCAAGGTCTTCGGCACGCTCAACAACTGCGCCGGCGGCGTCACGCCCTGGGGCACCTACATCATGGCCGAGGAAAACTTCCACGGCTATTTCGGCGGCGAGCTTGCGGCCGACCATCCCGAAGCCGCCAACTACAAGCGCCTTGGCGTGCCGGAAGGCACCTATGAGTGGTTCAAGTTCTACGACCGCTTCGACGTCTCCAAGGAGCCCAACGAGCCCAACCGCTTCGGCTGGATCGTCGAGGTTGACGTCAACGATCCGAACGCGCTGCCGAAGAAGCGCACTGCACTTGGCCGCTTCAAGCATGAAGGGGCCGAGTCCATCGTCGCCGCCGACGGCCGCGTCGTCTTCTATCTCGGCGACGACGAGCGCTTTGACTACGTTTACAAGTTCGTCACCGCGGGCAAGTTCAACCCCAACGACCGCGCCGCCAATCTCGACCTGCTCGACGAAGGCACGCTCTACGTCGCCAAGTTTGCTGAGGACGGCTCGTTCGCCTGGTTGCCGCTGGTCCAGGGCGAGGGCCCGCTGACCGCCGACAACGGCTTTGTCAGCCAGGCCGACGTGGTCATCGAGGCCCGCCGCGCCGGCGACCTGCTCGGCGCCACCAAGATGGACCGCCCCGAAGACATCCAGCCCAATGCCGTCAACGGCAAGGTCTATGTCATGCTGACCAACAACACCAAGCGCAAGGCCGACCAGGTCGACGCCGCCAACCCGCGCGCCGAAAACGCCTTCGGCCACATCATCGAGCTGGTCGAAGACGCAGGTGATTTCGCCGCTACCAAGGGCAAGTGGGAAGTGCTGCTCAAATGCGGCGATCCCTCGGTCGCCGAGGTCGGGGCCTCGTTCTCGACCTCGACCACGCAGAATGGCTGGTTCGGCATGCCCGACAACTGCGCCGTCGATTCCGCCGGCCGCCTCTGGGTCGCCACCGACGGCAACAATCCCAAGGCCACCGGCCGTACCGACGGCCTGTGGGCGGTCGATACCGAAGGCGAGGCGCGCGCCACCTCGAAGCTGTTCTTCCGCGTGCCGGTAGGTGCTGAAATGTGCGGCCCGCTGTTTGCGCCCGACGACCAGACCGCCTTCGTCGCCGTCCAGCATCCCGGCGACGGCGGCGAGGATTGGGAAGGCTTTGGCCGTCCGTCCTACTACGAGGACCTGTCGACCCGCTGGCCCGACTTCAAGCCCGACATGCCGGTGCGTCCGGCCGTCGTCGCCATCACCAGGCAGGGCGGCGGCAAGATCGCCGTCTGATGGCTGCGACAGATTGATGAAGGAAGACGGCCGCGATCAGCGGCCGTTTTCATTTCCCGGCCAGGGCTGGCCCAAGCGTGATCAGCGCCACAGCGACGACCGCGAGCCCCACGCCGATGCTCTGGATGCCGCTCAGCTTTTCGCCGAAAAAGATGATGGCGACGGCGTTGACGGCGATCAGCTGGATCACCGCCGACAGCGAAAACGACACCGACATGCCGAAGTCGCGCACCAGCCGCAGCATGATCAGGTTGCCGAGCGAATAGAGGATCAGCGTCACCACCAGCTTGCCGATTGTCGGCTCGATGCCCCAGGTCTTGGCCACCATCGCAGCGATCAGGAAGATGACGGTCGAAAAACCGAGCAGCGAAAGGCCGATGGCGGACATTTTTAGGCAAGCTCCCACGAATGCCTGGCGATTTGCTCCGAATGCCGCCTTGGCGTCAAGCAGGCCGGCGACACGCTTCGTCACTATCGCGCCATGGCGCGCAAAAACCCTCCCGTCGTGAGGCGGGAGGGCGCTTGGCTCAAGTCTTGGGAGCCCCTGATGCCATCAGGGATAGGTACACTTGCCCTTCTGCGGTTCGCCCTGCGGGCCGGGCGTGCCGGTCTCTTCCCAGTCGCCGCCATGGCCGGCGCAATAGGCGATCATCAGGTTGCACGACGCCTTGTTGTTGCAGGTCTCGACGTGGCCTTCAGCCTGGCCGCCGCCAGGCGCTGCCTTGAGGCCAAGCTGGTGCGGCGGCGGTGCCGGCACGCGGGCCTTGAGCTGTGCGGCCGACGCCGCGCCGGCAAAGGCCGACATTGAAAGAGCGAGCGTCGCGATCAGCGACGAACGGATGATCGTGTTGGTCATGCTCATGTCAGGTTCTCCTTTGGACACCTTTGATTTTGCAGCTCGCTGGCCGCCACGATCATGGGTGTCCCGGTCGGAGAAGAAGGTTCACGGAAAAAGTTCGAGCGAATTCCAGCGTCGCCTTTCGCCACGCGACATCAGGCCGTGGGCGTGTGGCAAGCCACGCCTTTCCGACTTTGATGGCGTCTCTGTCACGCATGGCAACATCGGTGCAGAGGCGCGCATCATCCAGCCTGTCAGGTGGCAGGCTGGCGTCTTTCTATAGGGATCGTCGCAACGACCCGTCCGGAAAGCGCGAGGTCGTCGTTCGTCGCCTGCACCACGAGCGAAGTCACCGGCAGTTCGGCCAGTGTGACCCGGCGCCACCGCTCCGTCAGTCCCGCGAGATCAGCCGTCTCTGCAACCGTCAACGGCTCGGCAAAATGGTAGTAGCCGATCACGTAGAAGCGGGTCGGCCGCGCACCGCAGGCGCTCTGGACGAGCGCGAACACGTCCTCGCCATCTCGGCATTCGGGATAAACAGGCAGATAGATTCTGCCAGTGTTGATCCGCCCCAGGAATGGCCCGCCGATGCGCAGCGAAATGGCGCCCAGCGGTGCGAGTGTGGTGGCGGCGGCATCTGCGCACCGCGCGAAATCCCGCTCGGAAAGGCCGCCGACGACGGTCGCATGAAGCTTGCCGACGCGCTCGCGGCCGACCTGCCAGGCGATCTTGTCGCTGAATGAAAACGAGCGAAGCTCCGCCTCGAACTGCCGGAACGTTTCGGATCTGGCCAGTTGCCCGGCATCGACGGGCACGACCAGCGAATGTCTTGATGTCTCGTAGGTCCCGTTGCGATAATCCGTCCCGTCCTTGGCGCTGATGATCGTGGGGTGGCCGGGTGCCACCAGCGGCAGGTGGGCGAGCCGATAGGCGTCGTCGAGGGTCAGGGCCTCGCCTGGACTGAAAATCCGGCGCGACGCGTCGTACGCCATGACTGTGTCGTCGCAGAATTTCATCTGGGGCAGAATTTCATCTGGGCCAGAATTTCATCTGGGAAAGTCCATGCGGCAGGGCTCCCGAGCGCGCTCATGTCAGGTCGAAACGTCTACGGCTTGACCATCAGCACCCAGTTTTCGCCTTCGCCGGTCCAGCCCTCCTTGACCATCGGCTCCGTCGCGATCGCGCGGTATCCGACGCTGTCATAGAGGTGGCGGGCGGTGGTGTTGGCGTCGGAAACGATCAGGCTGGTGCCGGTGCAGCCGGTGGCCTCGGCAATGGTGTCGGCCATGGCCAGAAGCCGCGAACCATAGCCGCGTTCGCGGGCCTCGGGCAGCGTCGCCATGACGTTGACGTACCAGCTGCCGACGGCCAGGGCCTCGAGCATGTTGAACGGCACGAACATGGCAGGGGTGTCGGGATCGGGCAGCGAAGGTACGATCGGATAGCCGATCAGGCAGGCAATCACCTTGCCGTGCTCCAGCACCACTGCATTGCGGTAGGAAAAGCTGCCTTCCTCGCGACGTGCCCGCTGGCGCCCGACCTCCCAGGGGTCACCGCCCTCGGCCATCTTGGTCCAGATATAGAGCGGCAGCCCGTCGCCGGCCATGTTGACCAGCTTGGCCAGGATGGGTGCGTCCTCCTTGGTGGCGGGCCGCGCCTCGGCAGTCAAACCCTCGTCGCTGTGAGCCTTCTCGGGCATGACACTGTTCTCCAGTCCACAGCGTCCCCTCGCTGCGGGCGGTATAGGAGCGCGCGTTGCCGGCGACGTCAACCGCCGACCTGTGTGTCTCGCGCCGGTCGCCGGCTCAGCTTTTGCGTGTGCCCAGCCCGAGCAGCCTGTCGAGCGCCAATGGCCCGCCGCCATAGATGGCAAGCGCCAGCGCCATCGCCGCCCAGGGCAGATGGAAGGTGGCCCAGCCTTCCGGCACCGTCAGCTGGATCACCGCCGTCATCAAGAGGATGCCGAGCGCGGCAAAGCGCATGCCGAGCCCAGCACCAGCAGGACAGGCAGCACGATTTCGCCGATGCCGGCCAGTGTCGCCATCAGGATCGGCACCGGATAGGGATACTGGCTGGATGTGCAGGGAAAATTCCTGGTGAACAGATGAGTAAGGTGGCAGTTGGTGATAATATTTCTGCGTCGACCGAAGTAACAAACGGCTTTTTGAGCCGAACAGGAGGAAGCCAAGCTTGACGAGGACGGATGACGCCGAACTCGCCCGGCTTTTCGGGGCGGCAATTTCAGGAGACGAAAGCGCTTACGCTGTTTTTCTGGATGGCGTGGCGCAATTGGTCCGCGGTTACTGCCGCAGGCGGATTGTCCATGGCGGTGTCGAGCCGGAGGATGTCGTGCAGGAGGTGCTGCTTGCGATTCACCTGAAACGCCATACTTGGCGTCAGGACGAAGCCGTGACGCCTTGGGTCTACGCCATCGCCCGCTACAAGCTGATCGACGCCTTCCGCCGCCGCGGCAAGCGCATCGAGGTCGACATCGCGGACTTCGCCGAAACGCTCGCCGAGCCCGAAAAGGACGAAGTGGGCGAGCGCGACATCACTCGCGCGCTCGACGGCCTGGCCCCGGTGCAGCGCAGCGTCGTTGCCTCGGTTTCGGTCGAGGGCGCCTCGATCGGCGAGACGGCCAATGCACTTGGAATGACGGAGACGGCGGTGCGGGTGGCACTGCATCGCGGCCTCAAGGCGATCGCCCGTCGCTTCGGACAGGACTGAACGGAACGGACATGGAAACGAAGGATCTGATCAAGGCGATTTCCAGCGATGCGGCTTCCCGCCAGCGTTCGCCCGGCACGCTACTGCTCGCCGCCTTCGTTGTGGCCAGCGTCATCGGCGTGATCGTCTTTTCCATTGTCGCCGGCCCGCGTGCCGATTTCGCCGCCGCCGCCGCAACCTGGCGCTTCCTCACCAAGTTCGTCATCACCCTGGCGCTTGTCGGCACATCAGGCGCCCTTGCTTTTGCTCTCGCCCGTCCTGATGCGCGGGTCGGACTGCGCGTCGCTTTGCTCGCCGTCGCACCCGCCATCCTGCTTGGCGCCATCCTGATCGAGCTCGCCACCATTCCGACGGCCGAATGGGCGACCCGGCTCATCGGCACCAACGCCCGGGTCTGCCTGACGCTGATCCCGCTGATCGGGCTTGGCCCGCTTGCCGTCTTCCTCGCCGCCATGCGCCAGGGCGCGCCAACGCGGCCCGCGCTCGCCGGCGCTGCCTGCGGACTGCTCGCCGGGGGCCTCGCCGCCACGCTCTACGCCGCCCATTGCTTCGACGATTCGCCGTTCTTCGTCGCCACCTGGTATTCGCTCGCCATCGCCATGCTGACGATCGCCGGCGCTGTCGCCGGCCGCTACGTGCTGCGCTGGTAGCAAAAGGCCCGCAAAGCCGCGCTTGTTAAGCTTTGCCGCCCCTGCTAAAGCGCGGCGCATGACCACACCGCTCGACCACATCCGCAATTTCTCCATCGTTGCCCATATCGATCATGGCAAATCCACGCTTGCCGACCGGCTGATCCAGTCCACCGGCGGGCTGGAACTGCGCGAGATGACCGAACAGGTCCTCGACAACATGGACATCGAGCGTGAGCGCGGCATCACCATCAAGGCCCAGACCGTTCGCCTCAACTACAAGGCCAACAATGGCGAGGACTACATCCTCAACCTGATCGACACGCCCGGCCACGTCGACTTCGCCTATGAAGTGTCGCGTTCGCTGTCGGCCTGCGAGGGTTCGCTGCTCGTCGTCGACGCCTCCCAGGGCGTCGAGGCGCAGACGCTCGCCAATGTCTACCAGGCCATCGACAACAACCACGAGATCGTCGTGGTGCTCAACAAGATCGACCTGCCTGCCGCCGAGCCCGAGCGCATCAAGGAACAGGTCGAGGAAGTCATTGGCATCGACGCCTCGCAAGCCGTCTACATCTCGGCCAAGACAGGCCTCGGCATCCCCGATGTTCTGGAAGCGATCGTCAACCAGCTGCCGCCGCCGCGCGAGGGCGACATCGACGCGCCGCTCAAGGCGATGCTGGTCGAACTCCTGGTACGACACCTATCTCGGCGTCATCGTGCTGGTGCGCATCATCGATGGCAAGCTCAAGAAGGGCCAGACCATCCGCATGATGGAGACCAACGCCAAATACCTGGTCGAGCGCACCGGCGTCTTCACCCCCAAGATGATCCAGGTCGAAGAACTCGGCCCCGGCGAGTTCGGCTTCTTCACCGGCTCGATCAAGGAAGTGGCTGACACCCGCGTCGGCGACACCATCACCGAGGACAAGCGTCCCACCGCCAAGGCCCTGCCGGGCTTCAAGCCGGCCCAGCCGGTGGTGTTCTGCGGCCTGTTCCCGGTCGATGCCGCCGACTTCGAGGACCTGCGCGCGGCCATGGGCAAGCTGCGCCTCAACGACGCCAGTTTCTCGTTTGAAATGGAAACCTCGGCGGCCCTCGGTTTCGGCTTCCGCTGTGGCTTCCTTGGCCTTCTGCACCTCGAGATCATCCAGGAGCGGCTCGAGCGCGAGTTCAACCTCGACCTCATCGCCACTGCCCCGTCAGTCGTCTACCGCATGAATCTCAACGACGGCTCGGTCAAGGAACTGCACAACCCCGCCGACATGCCTGACGTGGTCAAGATTGCTGCGATCGAGGAGCCGTGGATCCGCGCCACCATCCTGACGCCGGACGACTATCTCGGCTCGATCCTCAAGCTGTGCCAGGAGCGCCGCGGCATCCAGGCCGACCTGTCTTATGTCGGCAAGCGCGCCATGCTTGTCTACGACCTGCCGCTCAACGAGGTCGTGTTCGATTTCTACGATCGGCTGAAGTCGATCTCCAAGGGCTACGCCTCGTTCGACTACCACCTCACCGACTACAAGGAAGGCGACCTCGTCAAGATGTCGATCCTGGTCAATGAGGAGCCGGTCGACGCGCTCTCCATGCTGGTCCACCGCACGGCCGCCGAAAAGCGCGGCCGCGTCATGGTCGAGAAGTTGAAGGAGCTGATCCCCCAGCACATGTTCAAGATCCCGATCCAGGCGGCGATCGGCGGCAAGGTCATTGCCCGCGAAACGATTTCCGCCCTGCGCAAGGACGTCACCGCAAAATGTTATGGCGGCGACGTCACCCGCAAGCGCAAGCTGCTCGAGAAGCAGAAAGAGGGCAAGAAGCGCATGCGCCAGTTCGGCAAGGTCGACATCCCGCAGGAAGCCTTCATCCAGGCGCTCAAGATGGGCGATAACTAGCGTTCTCTTTTTCCTTCTCCCCGTTCACGGGGGTGAGGAGTGCTTGGCCAACGGCCGATCAGTCGACAATGATTTGTCGACTGAAGCGACGAACGCCCGGAGCCATAGCGGAGGGCGGTGGCCCGCAGGGCCGGATGAGGGGCGGCGCAAACGCTGCAAACCTTCCTCTCCCAGCGAGAAGGCAGTGGCCGAGTAGCGGCCGGGTGAGGGGGCTTTCGCCCCACCCCATCACTTCACCGCAAAATCCACCGTTTCCTTCACCGTACCATCAACGGCGATCTGCACCTGATAGGTGCCGACCGGCCAGCCGGCATCCGGCTTGGTCATCGAGGCGTCGACGTGGTTTTCGATCATGCCGATTTCGAAGCTGACCTCGTCGATCTTGTAGTTCGCCGGCGCAACGCCGCCTGAATCGACCGAAATCCAGCTCACGGTAAGCTTCGATCCCGAAGCGACAGCATCTGTCAGGTCGGCGGAGAGGAAAATCTTCGCCGTTTCAGGCGCAAACGTCGTCTCTGTCGCTTCCGCGTCCTCGCTGGCCGACAGAACGATGTTTTCGAACCCTTCGGCCTGCGCGTACTGCGCGAACGCCCCAACCGCCAGCAGCGCGGCTGCCCCCATCATCATCGACCGAATGCGCATGCTTTTCCCCTGGATTGAAACCGCCGCTCGCGCCCGACTCATGCGGTACGCGCCCGCGGCCGCTTGGTAGAGCGGAACGCCTGGGATTTGTCCATGAGGGCGGACTTGCGCCTGGGTTCGGCAAGCTCACCATGAGAGCTGCTGCATCGCCTTCTCCCTCACTCAGCCTGATGCATAGCGTTGTCGCCCGGGTCAACAGTTTTCCTGCAGTGCAAACTTGTATTGCATTGCAGCGTCGAATTATTCATTGCCACACGGCATAGACTGTTCTGTCGATTTACTGACACCGTGAAGATGGCTAGCCTTCCCCTCGCATTCTGCCAGAGGAAATATCATGAACTGGACTGAAAAAGATAAGAAACTGGGTATGGATCGCGCCATATCCAGGCGCGATTTCATGGATGGTGTTGCGATGGCGATTGGCGGCGCAATGGCGTTGCGCGCCATGGGGCCTGCCCCGGCGCATGCGCAAGCCGCGCCTGTCGCGTATCCGCCGATCGGCACGGGACTGCTGGGCCAGACCGATGCGGCGCAAAACGTCATGCACTCCGTCCGCGACGGCACCTTCTGGTCCAGCGCCGGTCCGGTTGCCGATAGCGCCGAGAGTTATGACCTGGTGGTCGTTGGCGCCGGCATTTCGGGCCTTGCCGCTGCCCACACGTTCCGCAAGCAGGCCGGCGCTGACAAACGTGTGCTGATCGTCGATCCGCTCGAGGATTTTGGCGGCCACGCCAAGCGGAACGAGTTCACCGCCTCCAACGGTGCAAAGCTCATCGGCTATGGCGGCAGCCAGTCGATGCAGACGCCGACCTTCTTCAGCCCCGCCGTCAATGCGCTGCTCGCCGATATCGGCATCGATCCCAAGCGCTTCGAAACCTTCTACGACCAGAAGTGGTCCGAGGATCGCGGGCTTTCGGGTGCCATCTTCTTTTCCAAGGAGCAGTGGGGCGAAGACAGACTGGTCATCCGCGCCGGCAAGACGCCTGAATGGGTGGCGCAGACGCCGCTCAGCGACAAGGCCAAGGTCGATCTGATCGCGCTGATCGATGCGCCCGGCGACTATCTGCCTGGCCTGACCACCGAGCAGCGCCTGGAGAAGCTGTCGGAGATCACCTACAAGGCCTTCCTGCTTGACCATGCCAAGGTCGACCCTCAAGTGGCCGACTACTTCGCCACCTCGACCAATGGCTATTTCGGCGTCGGCATCGATGCCGCCAGCGCGCTCGATGCGCGCGCCAACGGCAATCCCGGTTTCGACGGCATGGATCTCGGCGACGCCGTGTCCAGATACAACAGCCCGTCTGGCCGTCTCGCCTTCACCGACCCCGACGACTACATCTACCATTTCCCCGACGGCAACGCCGGCATCGCCCGCGCTCTGGTGCGTGCGCTGGTGCCCGGCGCCTTGGCCGGCTCAACGATGGAAGAGCTGGTCACCGAAACTGTCGACTACACAGCGCTCGACAAGGCAGACAGCCCCGTCCGCGTCAGGCTGAATTCGACAGTCGTCAAGGTCGCCCATGATGGCACAGCCGACAGCGCCAGCTCGGTCACCGTCACCTATGCCGACGCTGCCGGCAAGCCGGTCGGCGTCAAGGCCGGTCACGTCGTGCTCGCCTGCTGGCACCGCGTCATTCCCTATCTCACCGACGAACTCGGCACTGAGCAGATAGCTGCCCTCAACGACCAGCAGAAGGTGCCGCTGATCTACACCAACGTCCAGCTCCGCAATTGGGAGGCCTTCGACAAGCTCAAGATCGACGGCTTCAGGGCACGCGGCGATTTCTGGAGCGGCGCCGACATCGATTTTCCTGTCACGATGGGCGCCTACAAGTTCGCCGACAAGCCAGGGGATCCGGTCGTCCTGCACTTGTCCAAGGTGATGACCAGCCCGGGGCTCGCCCCGCGCGAGCAGGCGCTTGCCGGCCGCCGCGCATTGATGGTGCTGAGCTTCGAGGAGATGGAGCGCTCGATCCGCGACCTGCTTGGCCGCGCGCTATCGGGCGGCGGCTTCGACCCCGCCCGCGACATCGAGGCCATCACCTGCAATCGCTGGTCGCACGGCTACGCTTACGAATACATGCGCCCGGGCGACCGCTTCTGGCCCGACGGCCCGCTGCCCATCGAAGCCGCGCGCAAGCCATGGGGCCGCATTGCCATCGCCAATGCCGACAGCGGCGCCTACGCCTACGCCCATTCGGCGATCGACCAGGGCGTCCGCGCCATCCGCGACCTGCTCGGCACGCCGGAAGGGGCACCGGAGTTTTCGCGCTTCCCCGGCCCGCCGGCGGATAAGATCGAGCTGTGAGCTAAGCAACAAGGCCCGCCGCAGCACTTGCGGCGGGCACCTGCCAAGGCAGCTCCTCCAAGCGGGCACGTCACCTCCCAAACCGCATCACCCAGTTCAACTCCCACGTCTCGCCACCATCCCTGGACATCGCCTGCTCCCAGCGCGGGCTGGCACCAGGCGTCCAGATGAACCGCACGCCCACCGGCACACCACCTTCGACATCGTCGCCAAAAAACTCGCCGCGGCCGTTCGCGAACCGCCCGATCGTCGGCGGAAACAGCCGGTAGCTTTTGGTGTCATTCCAGTAGATCGACCACAGCCCGGTTTCCGGACTGTAGAGGCGCAAGGTCATGCCGGTGAAACCGCGCTCGGGTACAGTCATCTGGTCGAGATTGCCGCCGAAGGTGCCATCGGGTGCCTGCATCACCTTTTCGACGTGCGAGAACGCCGTAAACGTCTCCCACTCGGTCGAGCCGACGAGCCGCTGGCGCAGGCGCTCGTTGGTCACCGTCCAGTCGCCGATCAGGAAATCGAAATCATCAAAGCCGCTCATGCCGTTCTCCCCCTGGATTTCGCGCAGCATAGCCGATGCCTGCTGACAGGCTGCTGTCAGGAGATGTCAGGGGCGGCTTGACCTTGGCCGTGCTGCGGGCTCATCTGCCGCCGCGATCCCGCCACACCTTGCCCCTAACGCCCGTTGCATGAAACTGCTCGCCGCTCTCCTTGCCCTGGCAACCCTGTCCGCCTGCGCTGCCCGCGCGCCGGTACCACCCGCGCCTGTGGCCACCCCGCCGGCCGCCGTGCAGCCGGAGCCGCTGCCGGCAGGCGTCAAGCCGCTGACGGTCGAGCAGGACGAGCAGATTTCGCAGGGCTGAGCGGGGAGAGCTTCTCCACGCCTGCAACGGTCTTTCGCTTTGCCTGCTCGGGTTCATTTCTTCGCACCCCCTCTGGCCTGCCGGCGTTCGATGCTCGAAAAGCCAAGCAATTGGCTTTTCGTGCGCTGCGCCCCCACAAGGAGGGAGATCACGCTGTCATCTGCCCTGCGGCTAACCACCCGCGTCGCAAGGGGATTTATGACCGGCTCGCAGGACGAGCGCCGCCGGCGACGCGACTAATCTCCCTCCTTGTGGGGGAGATGCCCGGCAGGGCAGAGGGGGGGCGAAGGAACGCAAGCTCTCAGGATCTGCGCCTTGCGCAAGCTACCCTTGCCAGCGCCCGCCGTAGCGATAAGCTTCTGACATATCCACGGAGGCCGCGAAAAAGATGTCCAGGGGCATGGTCGAGGGCGAGAAGATCGAGGTCGGCTTTTCCGGTCGCCGCTGCATCCATTCGCGCAATTGCGTGCTCGCCAATCCGCATGTCTTCGAGCCCAACGCGCCGGGCGAGTGGATCCACCCCGACGCAGCCTCGGTCGAGCAGATCGTGACGATCGCCGAAAGCTGCCCCTCGGGCGCCATCACCTATCGCCGCAGGGATGGCGGACCGGATGAGGCGCCGCCGGTGGTCAACACGGTTCGCATCCGCGAGAACGGGCCGCTCGCCTTGCATGCCGAGATCGTCTTCAACGGCGAGACCCTCCACCGCGCCACTATGTGCCGCTGCGGCGCCTCTGAGAATAAGCCGTTCTGCGACGGCAGCCACAGCAAAACAGGCTTTGCCGCCACCGGCGAGCCGCCGCCGAAGGAGTCCCTGCCGCTTGCTGCGCGCGATGGCCCGCTCGTCGTCACGCCGCAGCCCAATGGCAACCTCAAGCTCGAGGGCAATGTCGAGATCGTCACCGGCACCGGCAAGACGGTCGACCGCGCCACCAAGGTCTGGCTCTGCCGCTGCGGCCAGTCGGCCAACAAGCCCTGGTGCGACAACACCCACAAGAAGATCGGCTTCGTTGCATGACGCGCTGAGCTGCCCCCTTCGTTTCAGACAGCTGGCCAATTTTCCTTTGTCGGGGATATCGGCTAAGCGGGACGGAGATTAAGAACTCCGGAACTCCTGCGCATGCACGCCAGCCATCCCCTCCGCCACGCCCCGCTTTTTCTCGGGATCGACACCGGCGGCACCTACACCGATGCCGTATTGTGGTCCGAGGCATCGGGCCCGCAGGGCAAGGTGCTGGCCAAGGCCAAGGCGCTGACCACCCGCCACGATCTCGCCGTCGGCATTTCGGGGGCTGTCGATGCGGTGCTGGACAAAGCGGGCGTCAACCCCGCCGCCATCAAGCTGGTGTCGATGTCGACGACGCTTGCCACCAACGCGTTGGTCGAGGGCCAGGGCGGGCGCGTCGCACTTGTCATGATCGGCTTTGCCGAGGCCGACCTCGCCCGCGACGGCTTGAAGACCGCGCTCGGCACCGACCCGCTGGTGCTCTGCTCCGGCGGCCATGATGTCCATGGCAACGCCCGCACACTCGATCTCGCTGCGCTTGCGGCGGCACTGCCCGACCTTGCAAAATCCGTCTCCGGTTTCGCCGTTTGCGCCTATTTCGCCACCCGCAACCCGGCCCATGAGATCGCCGCCCGTGACCTGATCCGGCAAAAGACCGGCCTGCCGGTGACTGCCAGCCACGAGCTCTCGGCCAAGCTCGGCGGTCCGCGCCGGGCGCTGACGACGCTGCTCAACGCGCGGCTGATCTCGATGATCGACCGCCTCGTCGCCGCCACCGAGGGTTTTCTCGACATGCGCGGCATCAATGCCCCGCTGATGGTGGTGCGCGGCGATGGTGCGCTGGTCTCGGCCGCGTTCGCCCGCCAGCGCCCGATCGAGACCATCCTGTCCGGTCCTGCCGCCAGCCTTGTCGGCGCCCGCCACATGACCGGGCTCGACAATGCCGTCGTCTCCGATATCGGCGGTACCACCACCGACGTTGCCGTGCTTGAGCATGGCCGGCCGCGGCTCGATCCCGAGGGCGCCACCGTCGGCGGTTTCCGCACCATGGTCGAGGCGGTTGCGATGCGCACCTTCGGTCTCGGCGGGGATTCGGAAGTGGCGCTGGAGGAGGGCGGGCTGAAGCCCAAAATGTCGCTCGGGCCGCGCCGGCTGGTGCCGCTGGCGCTCGCCGGCATGATGCATGGCGAGGCGGTGACGAGCGAATTGGAGCGGCAACTGCGCGCGCCCAATCCAGGCCGCATGGATGGCCGGTTCGCTGTCCGCACCGGCGTGCCTGAACATCTGGCCGCCGGGCTGACGCCGCCCGAAGCCAAGCTCTACGACACGATCACGGATGTGCCGCAACCTATCGACCGGCTGCTGACTTCCAACGCCCAGAGCGCCACGCTCAATCGCCTGGTGTCGCGCGGGCTGGTTCATGTCTCAGGCTTCACCCCGTCCGACGCCGCCCATGTGCTTGGCAGGCAGGCCAATTGGGACGAGGCGGCGGCGCGGCTAGGTGCTGAGCTGTTCGCCCGCAAGCGCGACGGACGCGGCCAGCCGATCGCCGCGACGCCGGAAGCCTTGTCCGAACGCGTGCTGGCGACGCTCACCCGCCTCTCGGCCGAAGTGATCCTCGAAACTGCCTTTGCCGAAGACGGGCTCGATGGAGCTGCGACGGTGGCGCACGCGCTGGTGCAGCGTGCCGTCGATGGCCATGAAGGCATCGCCCGGCTGTCTGTCGCGCTCGACCGTCCGGTGATCGGCCTGGGCGCTTCCGCGCCGCTGCATTATGCCGGCCTGCCACAACTGGTCGGCAACGAATGCGTGGTGCCTGAAGATACCGACGTTGCCAACGCACTTGGCGCCGTGGTCGGACAGGTGCGCGTGACCGCCGAGGCGCGCGTCAGCCAGCCCAAGGAAGGGCTGTTCCGGCTGTCGGTTGGCGAAATCCTGCGAGACTTCACCGACGAGGACGCGGCGATGGCCGCTGCCGAAGCCGAGGCGCGCGCCATCGTCGCCGTGCGGGCGAACGATGCCGGCACCGATGCGGCCGAAGTCGAGATCGCGACCGAGGTCAACGTCTCCACGGTCGAAGGCCAGCGCATGTTCATCGAGGCGCATGTCGTGGCAATTGCCGCCGGCAGGCCTCGGATAGCGGTTTGACGGCTAAATCGATTTGCACGGCGGCTGGCGCCAAATCAAATACTGCCTTGCAACATTGGACGAATTGACCCTGCGCGCTTTGCGTGCCAAACGCCCGAAAACCTTGTCTTGACCGCCCCCGCGGCGCCGGCATTCTGGAGCGCATCTCATGACCGATACTGTCGATCTTCACGGCCTTTCGATTGCGCGCGATCTTCACGACTTTGTTGTTGCGGAGGCTTTGCCGGGGACTGGTGTCGAGGTCGATGCGTTCTGGGCGGGGTTTGCTGATATCGTGCATGATCTTGGCCCGAAGAACCGGGCGCTTTTGGAAAAGCGCGACGACTTCCAGCTCAAGCTCGATGCCTGGTACCGCAAGCATGGCGCGCCGCACGACATGGCCGCCTACAAGGCGTTTTTGTCCGAGATCGGTTATCTCGTGGCGGAAGGCCCGGCCTTTGCCGTCACCACCGACAATGTCGATGCCGAGATCGCCACCGTCGCCGGGCCGCAGCTGGTGGTGCCGGTGATGAATGCGCGTTACGCGCTCAACGCCGCCAATGCGCGCTGGGGTTCGCTCTATGATGCGCTTTACGGCACCGACGCGATCTCCGATGCCGATGGTGCCGAAAAGACCAAGGGCTATAATCCCAAGCGTGGCCAAAAGGTCATCGCCTGGGCCAAGGCGTTCCTCGATCAGTCGGCACCTTTGGCCTCTGGTAGCTGGAGCGATGTCAGCGGGCTTGCGGTTGTTGATGGCAAGCTGGTGCTTGCCGCTGCTTCCGGTGCAGTTTCGCTGGGCGACGCAAGACAATTCGCCGGCTATCGCGGTGAGGCCAAGAATCCCGACGCCGTGCTGCTGTCCAAGAACGGCCTGCATGTCGAAGTGGTGGTCAACAGGGAAAGTGCGATCGGCAAGACCGATCCGGCCGGCATCTCCGACATGGTGCTGGAGTCGGCCCTGACCACCATCCAGGACTGCGAGGATTCGGTTGCCGCGGTCGATGCCGAAGACAAGGTCGTGGTCTACCGCAACTGGCTCGGCCTGATGCGCGGCGACCTGTCCGAGACCTTCGACAAGGGCGGCAAGCCGGTCACCCGCAAGCTCAACGCCGATCGTTCCTACACCGCTCCCGATGGCGGCGTGGTCAAGCTGCCCGGCCGCTCTTTGATGCTGGTGCGCAATGTCGGCCACCTGATGACCAATCCAGCGATCATCGACCGCGACGGCAACCAGGTGCCCGAAGGCATCATGGATGCGGCGATCACCGCCTTGATTGCGCTGCACGACGTCGGCACCAATGGCCGTCGCATGAACTCCCGCGCGGGCTCGATGTATGTCGTCAAGCCGAAGATGCATGGCCCCGAGGAAGTGGCCTTTGCCGTCGAGATCTTCGACCGTGTCGAGCGCCTGGTCGGCATGCCCAGGAAGACCATCAAGATGGGCATCATGGACGAGGAGCGGCGCACCACGATCAACCTCAAGGAGTGCATCCGTGCTGCCAAGGAACGTGTGGTGTTCATCAACACCGGCTTCCTCGACCGCACCGGCGACGAGATCCACAGCTCGATGGAAGCCGGCCCGATGGTGCGCAAGGGCGACATGAAGCAGGCGCCGTGGATCAATGCCTATGAAGCCTGGAATGTCGACACCGGGCTGGAATGTGGTCTGTCGGGCCATGCCCAGATCGGCAAGGGCATGTGGGCGATGCCCGATCTGATGGCAGCGATGCTGGAACAGAAGATCGCCCACCCCAAGGCCGGCGCCAACACCGCCTGGGTGCCGTCGCCGACGGCAGCCACCCTTCATGCCACCCACTACCACAAGGTCGACGTGCACGCCGTCCAGGCCGAGCTGAAGTCTCGTCCCAAGGCGCGGCTCGACGACATCCTGTCGGTGCCGGTCGTTGTCCGTCCCAACTGGACGCCTGACGAGGTTCAGCGCGAGCTCGACAACAACGCGCAAGGCATCCTCGGCTATGTCGTGCGCTGGATCGACCAGGGCGTCGGCTGCTCGAAGGTTCCCGACATCAACGACGTCGGGCTGATGGAAGACCGCGCCACCTTGCGCATTTCCTCCCAGCACATCGCCAACTGGCTGCGCCACGATGTCTGCTCGCATATCCAGGTGATGGATTCGCTGCAGCGCATGGCAGCGATCGTCGACCGACAGAATGTCGGTGATCCGCTCTACAGACCGATGGCACCCGAGTTCGACCAGTCGACCGCCTTCCGTGCCGCCTGCGACCTCGTCTTCGAAGGCCGCGCCCAGCCCAATGGCTACACCGAACCGGTCCTCCACAAGCGCCGCCTCGAACTCAAGGCACAGGCGCGGGGTTGATGTTTCAAACGGAATGCGACGCAGTCCGTGATAAATTGATGCGCATGTACGCGTTCCTTCGCACCCCCCTCTGGCCTGCCGGCGTTCGATGCTCGAAAAGCCAAGCAATTGGCTTTTCGTCCGCTTCGTGGACCGCATCTCACTCCCCACAAGGGGAAAATCAGCAATACGGGCCAGCATCATGATCCTGCTCGCCATCGACTGTGCCGCAAGCCTCTGTGCCGCCAGCGTCCATGATGCCGACGCCGGCCGCGAGCTTGGCCGTTCCGTGCGCGATCTCGGCAAGGGCCACGCCGAGCACCTGATGGCGGTGGTGGGAGAAGCACTTGCGCAAGCTGGCGTCGCTTATGCCGATCTCGGGCGGATTGCGGTGTCCACCGGTCCAGGCTCGTTTACCGGCGTGCGGGTCGCTGTATCGGCGGCGCGCGGCTTTTCGCTGGCGCTGAAGGTCCCGGCGGTCGGCGTCACCACGCTGGAAGCGTTGGCTGCGGAAACGCGTGCCCTGCTTGGCCCGACGACTGTGCTTGCCGCGCTCGACGCCGGCCGTGAGGAAATCCACGCGGCTGTCTATGACGAAAAAGGACAGGTGCTGCGCCAACCGGGGGTCCTGTCGCTGGCTGAGGCTGCCGCGATAGCCGCCTCCGGGCGGATGGCGTTGGCCGGAACCGCTGCGCGGCTGGTCGCCGACGCGGTGGCGGTCGACAAGGCGTTCGCCTTCGGTCCCCGGCTGGCGACCGCCGACATCGGCACCTATGCGCGCATTGCTGCTGGCAAGGAGCCTGGCGAACGGCCGAGGCCGGTCTATCTCCGCGCGCCCGATGCCAAGCCGCAAGCCGGCTTTGTCTTGCCGAGGGAACAGAAATGAAACTGCCGTTCTGGCCGCTGCGCCGTGACTATGCGCTCCAGCCGCTCTCGGTCGACGACAGCGCGGTAATCGCTCCTCTGCATCGCGAGGATTTCGTTCGTCCCCTGGTCGGGCGACGAGTTTTCGTCGCTGCTCGCACAGGACACGGTGTTCGGCTTTGCTGTGCGCCAGATCGGCCATGGCGCCGAGGCACCGGCAGGCTTCGTGCTGGCGCGGCTGGCGGCGGGCGAGGCGGAAATCCTGACCATTGCCGTGTCGCGTGCGCATCGCCGCTACGGCCTGGGCTGGCGGCTGATGGATGCGGTGCTGCGCGAGTTGCATGCCCAGCGTGCCGAAGCGCTGTTCCTCGAGGTCGACGAGACCAATGCGCCGGCAATCGGGCTCTACCGCAAGTTCGGTTTCCACGAGGTCGGCAAACGCCCGAATTATTACCAGTCGGCGCAAGGCGCGACAGGCGCGCTTGTCATGCGGCTCGATCTTCGCTAGCCAGAGGCCCGTTCGGGGGCGTTGAGGGCTACATGATCGGAAAGATCCGCACAGGGCTCGCGCTCGCTTGGATGGTTGTGGCCTCGCTGGTGCTCGTGCCGCTGCAGGTCATCTCGATGAAGACCGGCTGGTGGCCGGAAACCGTGATCCTGAAGGTCTGGCACCGCGCCATGCTCAGGGCGCTTGGCATGCGGGTGCACGTCGTCGGCGAGATGGTAAAGACCCGGCCGCTGATGATCGCGTCCAACCACATCTCGTGGAGCGACATCATGGCGCTCGGTTCCAGGTTCGACGTCACCTTCATCGCCAAGTCGGAACTGAACGGCTGGCCGATCTTCGGTTTCCTGTCGCGGCTGCAGCGCACCGTCTTCATCGAGCGCGAACGCAAGCGCAAGTCGGGCGACCAGGCCAGCGAGATCGCCCGGCGCCTCGCCGCCGGCAATGCGATGGTGCTGTTTGCCGAAGGCAGCACCGGCGACGGTAATTTGCTTTTGCCGTTCAAGAGCACGCTGTTTGGCGCAGCCTCGATGGCGATTGCCGAAGGGGCAGCCGAGCATGTCGTCATCCAGCCGGTGTCGATCGCCTATACCCGCATCCACGGCATTCCGCTCGGTCGCCAGCATCGTCCGATCGCCAGCTGGATCGGCGACATGGATCTGGTGCCGCATGTCGGCCAGTTGCTGGCCGAAGGCGGGCTCGACGTTGAAATCCGCTTCGGCGAACCGATCGATTTTTCGGCCAAGTCGAGCCGCAAGGAAGCGACCCGGCTGATGGAAGAGCGCGTGCACGAAATGATGCTGCAGTCGCTCGGTCAGCCGGTGCCGGCGCGGTAGAACGCCGCCTGACCGAACGGCGCCGATGCGCTGGGCCTAAACCGGCTGTTTTTTGCTGCGGAAAGGCGCTAATAGGCGCCGCATGGAACTCGATGACATCTCTACCATAGTCCCGGCAAGCTCAGCGGAGCTGGCCTCGACGGCAACAGGCTCGGCTAAGAAGGTCTTCATCAAGACCTATGGCTGCCAGATGAATGTCTACGACTCGCAGCGCATGAGCGATGCGCTCGCTGCCGACGGCTATGCCGCGACCGAGACCATCGAAGAAGCCGACCTCATTTTGCTCAACACCTGCCACATCAGGGAGAAGGCAGCGGAGAAGGTCTATTCGCAGCTCGGCCGTCTGGGCAAACTCAAGGCCGAGCGGGCTGAAAACGGCCGCGAATTGATCGTCGGCGTCACCGGCTGTGTCGCCCAGGCCGAAGGCCGCGAAATCCTTCGCCGCGCCTCGGCCGTCGATCTGGTCGTCGGCCCACAGACCTATCATCGCTTGCCGGAGGTCGTGCGCAGGGCGCGCGGCGGTCAGAAGGTCGTCGAGACAGAATATGCGCTCGAAGACAAGTTCGAGCACCTGCCGCAGCCAAGGAAGTCCGAGGTCGCCAAGCGCGGCGTCACCGCCTTCCTGACGGTGCAGGAAGGTTGCGACAAGTTCTGCACCTTCTGTGTCGTGCCTTATACCAGGGGCTCGGAAGTGTCGCGCTCGGTCGCCCAGATCGTCACCGAGGCCGAAAGGCTGGCCGAGGCCGGCGTGCGCGAAGTCACCCTGCTTGGCCAAAACGTCAACGCCTGGCACGGCGAGGGTGCCGACGGCAAGGAATGGGGTCTGGGGCGACTGCTTTACCGCCTCGCTGAAATCCCCGGCATAGCCAGGCTGCGCTACACCACCAGCCATCCGCGTGACATGGACGACGAACTGATTGCAGCCCATCGCGACCTCGCAGCGTTGATGCCTTACCTGCATCTGCCGGTGCAGTCGGGCTCGGACCGCATCTTGAAGGCGATGAACCGCCGGCATACGGCGGCCGATTATCTCAAGCTGATCGACCGCATCCGTGGCGCACGTCCCGATATCGCCATGTCGGGCGACTTCATCGTCGGATTTCCGGGCGAGACGGATGAAGATTTCGAAGCTACGATGGAGATCGTGCGAGCCACCAATTACGCCTCGGCCTATACGTTCAAATATTCGCCGCGCCCCGGCACGCCGGGCGCCGAAATGGACGGCCATGTCGAGGAAAAGATCAAGGACGTTCGCCTGCAGAGGCTGCAGCAGCTGATCACCCAGCAGCAGCATGCCTTCGCCGACGGGCTGGTCGGCATGACGATTTCGACCCTGATCGAAAAGCCCGGCCGCGAGCCCGGACAGATCGTCGGACGCTCTCCTTGGTTGCAGCCGGTTATTGTTGATGAAAAGGCCGGCGAAATCGGTGACATTGTTGATGTGCGAATCACGAAGACAGGCACCAACAGCCTGTTCGCCGAAGCGGTCTGATCGGCCGTACGGCAGATGAGGAGAGACGGTTGAGCGCTGCTGAACTCAAGAACCTGCCCTCCGGGGCGTCTGACATGGCGCACATCGTACTGACCTTCGACAACAACAAGCTAGCCAGTGCGCTATACGGCCAGTTCGACGAGAACCTGGCCCGTCTCGAACAGAAACTCGGCGTCGACATTCGTTCGCGCGGCAACCAGCTGACCATCAAGGGCAGCGCCACATCAGCCGAACAGGCACGCCGCGCCCTCGATCATCTTTATGCCATCCTGCAGAAAGGCGGCGAATTGGCCCAGTCCGACGTAGACGGTGCCGTGCGCATGGCAGTTGCCCCTGACGACCAGCTGACGCTGCCGACGCTGGAGCGCAAGGGCAAGATGGCGGCCGCCCAGATCTCGACGCGCAAGCGTACGATCTATGCCCGTTCGCTCAACCAGGACGCCTATATGCGCGCGCTGGAGCGTTCGGAACTGGTGTTCGGCATCGGTCCCGCCGGTACCGGCAAGACCTATCTCGCGGTGGCGCATGCCGCCATGCTGCTCGAACGCGGCATGGTCGAGCGCATCATCCTGTCACGCCCGGCTGTCGAGGCGGGCGAACGCCTGGGCTTCCTGCCCGGCGACATGAAGGAAAAGGTCGATCCCTACCTGCGCCCGCTCTATGACGCGCTCTACGACATGATGCCGGCCGACAAGGTCGAGCGCGCCATCGCCGCCGAGGTCATCGAGATCGCCCCGCTCGCCTTCATGCGCGGCCGCACGCTGGCCCATGCCGCGGTCATCCTCGACGAGGCGCAGAACACCACCTCGATGCAGATGAAGATGTTCCTGACGCGTCTCGGCGAGAATTCGCGCATGATCATCACAGGCGATCCGACCCAGATCGACCTGCCGCCCAACACCAAGTCGGGCCTTGTCGAGGCTTTGCGCATCCTTGACGGTGTGCCGGGCGCGGTGACGGTGCGCTTCAACGACACCGACGTGGTCCGCCACCCGCTCGTCGCCGAGATCGTCCGGGCCTATGACCGTGACGGCAAGGTCGCGCGCGGCCTCGGCACCGAGGGTTGATCGGGAACGGTTTTGGCAATGCCTGACAAGAAGACAACGCCGTCCTCCTTCGCGGAGGGCGGCCTCGACATCGATCTGATGATCGAGGAAGGCGGCTGGCCAAGCGAGGACGCGCTTCGGGCGCTTGTCGACCGCGCCGTGCCTGCCGCTTTGGCGGAAGCCGAGGTGGACGTCGTCGAGGGCGTCGAACTCAGCCTGGTTTTCACCGACGACGACAGCATCCAGAGCCTCAACGCCGAATGGCGCCAAAAGGACAAGCCGACCAACGTGCTGTCCTTTCCGGCCTTTCCGATGGCGCCGGGCGACCCGCTGCCGCCGATGCTCGGCGACATCGTTCTCGCCTACGAGACGGTGGTGCGCGAGGCCGAGCTTGAAGGAAAGTCGCTCGAAAACCACATCACCCACCTCATAATCCACGGACTCCTGCACCTTTTGGGGTATGATCACGAGACCGACGAGGAGGCCGAGGAGATGGAGGCCCTGGAGCGCCAGGCGCTGGCGAGGCTTGCCATTCCCGATCCCTACGCGTAACAGGGACGAACAACGACCGGAAGACGATGAACGACAAAACAGAGACTGCCGCCACGCCCGATCCGGGAACCGCGGCAAAGGCCTCCGACCAGACCGAGGACGGACCTAGTACCAGTGCGCCGTTACAAGCGACGCACGACCCCCAGGCCGACCGGCCATCCTTCATCGAGCGGCTGACCAGGCTTTTCCGTCACCGCAGCAACGGCACCAATATCCGTGAGGAAATTGTCGACGCGCTGGCCGAAACCGGCAGCGACGCCGATTCGTTTTCGCCCGGCGAACGCGCCATGCTCAACAACATCCTTAGGCTCCGCGAAGTCAGGGTCGAGGACGTCATGGTGCCGCGCGCCGACGTCGAGGCGATCGAGCTGTCGACGACACTGGGAGAACTTCTCGCGGTGTTCGAGCAGTCCGGCCACTCGCGCATGCCGGTCTATGTCGAAACCCTCGATGATCCGCGCGGCATGGTCCATATCCGCGACGTGCTGGCCCACATCACCCGTGGTGCGCGCGTCAAGAAGGGCAGGGCGCGCAAGACCCAGCCCGCTGACGTGCAGATCGACCTCGCCCAGGTCGACCTCAAGCGCAACATCGGCGAACTGAACCTCATCCGCACGGTGCTGTTCGTGCCGCCGTCGATGCTGGCCTCCGACCTGATGAGCCGCATGCAGGCGACGCGCACCCAGATGGCGCTGGTCATCGACGAATATGGCGGCACCGACGGGCTGGTTTCGCTGGAAGACATCGTCGAGATGGTCGTCGGCGACATCGAAGACGAGCATGATGACGACGAGCCGATGATCACCCAGGCGGGAGACGGCGTCTATGTCGTCGACGGCAAGGCCGAGATCGAGGAAGTCGCCAAGGTGCTGGGTGAGGAATTCTCGCCCGGCGAACACAGCGAATATGTCGACACCATCGGCGGCATGATCTTCAACGCGCTCGGCCGCGTGCCGGCGCGCGGCGAGGTGGTGCAGGCGATCCCCGGCTTCGAGTTCCACGTGCTTGACGCCGACCCACGCCGGGTCAAGCGCGTTCGCATCGTCCACAGCGTCAAGAGCGAGCGCCGCCGTCGCGCCAAGGCTGAACAGGCGTGAGCCTTGCCTGCCCGGGCGGTCCGCCATTTGGTGCCGCCTTGCGGTGCTGCTACACCTTCGATCCGTGATTCTGCGAAGAGGGGCACGGATGGAGCGCCACGCTGGGCGGATAATTCTGCTGTGGGGATGGAAAAGGGCGCTGGTCGCCTTTGTGGCCGGCGCCTTCGCCGTCCTGGGCCAGGCACCCTACGATTTCTTCGCTGCCTGCTTCGTTTCTTTCCCGATTCTTGTCTGGCTGCTTGATGGTGCCGTCGCCGACAGGCCGGCAGGTTTCCTGCGTCGGCTCGTGCCGGCCTTTGCCACCGGCTGGTGGTTCGGTTTCGGCTATTTCCTTGCCGGGCTGTGGTGGGTCGGCGGCGCGCTTCTGGTCGAGGCCGAGAGTTTTGCCTGGGCGTTGCCTTTTGCCGTTGTCGGCATTCCGCTGATCCTGGCCTTCTTCTACGGCTTCGCCGCGGCATTGGCGCGGCTGTTGTGGAGCGACGGCATCGGCCGCATCGCGGCCTTGGCCTTCGCCTTCGGTCTGACCGAATGGCTGCGCACCTTCCTGTTCACCGGTTTCCCATGGAACCCGCTCGGCTTTGCCGCCATGCCGACGCCGCTGTTCATGCAGAGCGTGTCGGTGATCGGCGTCACCGGCATGAACGTGCTGGCTATTTTCGTCTTCGCCATGCCAGCGCTGCTTGCCGACCGACGCAATCTCAAGCTTGGCCTTTCGCTGGCGGCGGTGCTGGTCGCCGCGCACGCCGCCTACGGTTATGTCAGGCTGGTGACACCTGCCGCGCCTGCCGGCCGCACGATCAATGTCCGTGTCGTCCAGCCCAACATCGACCTCAGCGAAAAATGGGATGGCCGCGTCCGTGACCGCATCTTTGCCAGCATGCTTCAGCTGTCGGCTGCGGCACCCAAGCCGGGCGCCAGCAAGCCGGACCTGATTGTCTGGCCCGAAACGTCCGTGCCGTTCCTGTTCACCGAGCGGCCGGACGCGCTGGTGGCGATCGGCGACATGCTGGCCGAGGGCCAGATGCTGATGGCCGGCACCGTGCGTGCCGAGGGCGAATCAGGCGCCGGCGAGGAAGCCCGCTATTACAATTCCGTCGTCAGCATCAACGACAAGGGCGAGATTGTCGACGCCGTCGACAAGGTGCACCTTGTTCCTTTCGGCGAATATATCCCGTTCGCCGGGCTGATGGAGCGGATCGGGCTTTCGCAACTGGTGGCCGGGCCGATGAACTTCTCCGCCGGGGCCAACCGGCGCCCGCTCGATCTGCCGGGCGGCCTCAAGGCGGCGGCCTTCATCTGCTACGAAATAATCTTTCCCCGTCTGGTTGCAGTTGACGCAGCGTCAACTGAGATTATGGTGAATGTGACCAACGACGCGTGGTTTGGCGACACCCCGGGCCCATACCAGCATTTCCGGCAATCGCAGGTCCGCGCAGTCGAGAATGGGTTGCCGGTCCTGCGCGCGGCCAACACAGGAATTTCCGGCATTATCGACCCAAGCGGACGAGTTGTGGATGCACTTGCGATGAATGTTCGCGGCACCATCGATGTCTCGCTTCCGGTGGCGGCCATTGGCGCTGCCCCGCCGCTGCCTTCGCGCGTTAACGGTTTCCTGATCATGTTGTTGATTGCCGTTGCGGCAAGTGGCTTGAAGCTCAGACAGAGGCTCAGGGCGAATTGACACTGCGGTTGTTAGAAACTCATATGTCGCCGCGCAGCCTGAAGCTGCGCCAATCAACGTCCACGCGCGGACGATATAAACTGCCCTGAAGTGGGTTACCTGCCCAAATAATAAGCTGGAAAAATCCGGCGAGGAAAGACAGTGGAAAAAGAGAACAAGAAAAAACCAAATCCGACCGACGTATACGTCGGCGGACGCATTCGCCTGCGACGCAATATGCTAGGTATGAGCCAAGAAAAACTTGGGGAGAGCCTGGGGATTACTTTCCAGCAGATCCAGAAGTATGAAAAAGGAACGAATCGGGTTGGAGCGAGTCGCTTGCAAGCCATCGCTCAAATCCTGAGCGTTCCGGTCGCCTTCTTCTTCGAGGACGCCCCTGGTGCTGACGGCAGCGAGCAAAAAGGCCTGTCGGAAGATTCGTCCACCTCTTTCGTGGTCGATTTTCTCTCGAGTGCCGAAGGTCTCCAGCTCAACCGCGCCTTTGCCCGGATTTCCAACCCCAAGGTCCGGCGCAAAGTTATCGAATTGGCCAAGGTTCTGGCCGACGACGAAGAGCAGTAACGCCAGGGCGCCGTGCGTCCGAACCGACGCACAAAGGGCGCTCTAGGTGTTTGAATTGCACATCGTGTTTTCGAAGATCGAGTTCGATTTTCGGGCCGATGCGCGAGGGTGGCGGCGATGCGCCGTCGCCACGCCCTTGCATTAACAAGAGTTCCGCGACGAAAGCCTGCTTGACGAGGTCTGGCAGGCTTCGCTAACACGTGTCGCGCCAAATGATCGGCATCGCGCCGATCGCTTTCCAGAGGGGACATCCCGTGCAGCGGCAGAATTATCTCTTCACTTCCGAGTCCGTATCCGAAGGTCACCCCGACAAGGTGTGCGACCGCATTTCCGATGAGATCGTCGATCTCGTCTACCGTGAAGCCAAAAAGACCGGCATGGATCCGTGGAAGGTCCGCGTTGCCTGTGAAACTCTGGCAACCACCAACCGCGTCGTGATCGCCGGCGAAGTCCGCGTGCCCGACACGCTGCTGAAGAAAGACAAGAACGGCCAGATCGTGAAGGATGCCGCCGGCCACCCGGTCGTCAATCCGTCCAAGTTCAAGTCGGTGGCTCGCAAGGCCATCCGCGCCATCGGCTACGAGCAGGCCGGCTTCCACTGGAAGACTGCCCGCATCGATGTGCTGCTGCATGGCCAGTCGCCCGACATCGGCCAGGGCGTCGACAGCGCTTCCGACCGCCAGGGCGAGGAAGGTGCCGGCGACCAGGGCATCATGTTCGGTTATGCCTGCCGCGAGACGCCTGATTTGATGCCGGCGCCGATCTACTACAGCCACAAGATTCTCGAACTGCTCGCTACCGCCCGCCACGAAAACAAGGGCGATGCCGGCAAGCTCGGTCCTGACGCTAAGAGCCAGGTCACCGTGCGCTACCAGGATGGCAAGGCCCACGAGGTCACACAGATCGTGCTGTCGACCCAGCACCTCGACGGCAGCTGGGATTCGGGCAAGGTCCGTAAGGTCGTCGAGCCCTACATCCGCGAAGCCCTGGGCGACCTCGAAATCGCCAACGACTGCAACTGGTACATCAACCCGACCGGCAAGTTCGTCATCGGTGGTCCTGACGGCGATGCTGGCCTGACCGGCCGCAAGATCATCGTCGACACCTACGGCGGCGCAGCCCCGCATGGCGGCGGCGCGTTCTCCGGCAAGGACACCACCAAGGTCGACCGTTCGGCCGCCTATGCCGCGCGTTACCTCGCCAAGAACGTGGTTGCGGCGAAGCTTGCTGACCGCTGCACCATCCAGCTGTCCTACGCCATCGGCGTTGCCCAGCCGCTGTCGGTCTATGTCGACCTGCACGGCACCGGCAAGGTCGACGAGGCGGTGCTGGAAGATGCGCTGCGCCTGGTCATGGACCTGTCGCCGTCGGGCATCCGCCGTCACCTCGACCTCAACAAGCCGATCTACGCCAAGACCTCGTCCTACGGCCATTTCGGCCGCAAGGCCGGTCGCGACGGTTCTTTCTCGTGGGAAAAGACCGATCTGGTGAAGGCAATCAAGGATGCGGTCGCCGCCTAAGGCGACCGTGATATCGATGGAACAGGAACCGCGCCGCACGCGCACCAGCGAAGCCTTTTTCGGGCGGCGGCGCGGCAAGGCTATCCGCCCGCATCAGGCGGAGGCGCTTGAGTCAGGACTGGCCCGCCTTGGCATCGACCTTGGCGTGGCCGCTCCCGCCGATCTGCGCTCGATGTTCGAAGCTAAGGTTTCGAAGGTCAGGCTGGAGATCGGTTTCGGCGGCGGCGAACACCTTCGCCATATCGCCGCGAACAATCCCGATGACGGCTTTATCGGCATCGAGCCCTTCGTCAATGGCATGGCCAAGATGACGGCTGTGCTCGACGAAAAGCCGCTCGCCAACATCCGCCTCTATGACGAAGACGCCACCCAGTTGCTCGACTGGCTGCCTGAGGCCTCGCTCGACGGCATCGACCTGCTTTATCCCGACCCGTGGCGCAAGAAGAAGCACTGGAAGCGCCGCTTCGTCAGCCCGGTCAATCTCGACCGCTTTGCCCGCGTGCTGAAAAGCGGCGCGAAATTCCGCTTTGCCTCCGACATCGACACCTATGTGAACTGGACGCTGCAGCATTGCCGGGCCCATCCTGCCTTCGAGTGGCAGGCGGCCGACGCCGCCGACTGGCACACGCCCTATGAGGGCTGGACGCGGACGCGTTACGAGGCCAAGGCGATCCGCGAAAACCGCACCCCGGCGTATTTGACGTTCATTCGCGTCTAAACCCCGCGCCTTTCCCTATCCCCTTGTGGGACAAGGCGCCTGAACGCAGTGAAGGCGGGTAATGGACGGGGCAGGGAAGCCTGACTGGGCGGAATAGGCTGTATGACTGGCGCTGTTTGTCCTTGCGCGCCAAACATCTGCCCTCGGAGAGCCTGTCAGCCCTCGGTGGCCGCAGCAAACGCCACCCGTACCCTGAGCCCGCGCCCGTCGGCGCCCGCCAACAGCTCCAGCCGGCCGCCAAAAAGCGAGGCGATTTCCTCGACGATCGGCAGGCCAAGGCCGGCTCCTGGCTTGTCGCCCTCGCGCCCACGCACGAAACGCTGGCGCACGCTTTCAAGCTCTCCCGCCGGAATGCCGGGCCCCGTGTCTTCGACCTCCAGCACCACGTCCGGGCCGCTGTCGAGCACCTTCACGGTCGCCTCCGCGCCATTGCCGGCATAAGCGAGCACGTTTTCGATCAGGTTGCGGATCATTTCGCTGAGCATTATCGGTTCGCCGCGCACATACAGTGCCTCTTCACCCTCGAAGCCGAGGTCGATGCCGGCGGCATGGGCCTGGGTGACCCGGTCGGCGGTGAGCTGCTGGGCAAGTTCGGTCAGATTGACCGCGCCGAGGTTCTTGAGCCTGTCGGATGCCGCTTCATCGACCTTGGCAAGCAGCAGCAACTGGGCGATGACGCGCTCGGCATGGGCCACCGCCTCGTCGCCGATGCGGGCTGCGCGGCGTGCCTCCTCGAGCGAGTGCGCGCGCGAGGCAAGCGCCAGTTGGGTGCGGATGATGGTCAGCGGCGTGCGCAGCTGGTGGCTGGCATTGCCGGTGAAATGCCGCATCGCGCCGAGCGCCGATCCGAGCCGGCCCATGAAGGAATTGACGGTGTCGACAAGCCCGCGCACCTCCTTCGGTACCGACTGCTCGATCGGATGCAGGTCGTCGGGATTGCGTTCGGCAATCGCGTCGCGCAGCCGGTAGAGCGGACGAAGCGAGAAGGTGACGGCGAGCCAGACGATGGCGGCGGCGCTGCCGATCAGGATGGCGAGCCTGAGCGCCGAGCGCAGCAGGATCGTCTGCGCCAGCTGGGTGCGGGCGATCGTCGTCTCGGCAATGGTGACGACGAACGGTATCGAGGTTGCGCCCGTCGAGGCGGCGCGAGACAGCGAGGTCAGCCGGATCGGCTCGCCGCGGAAATTGGCGTCGGCATAACCGCTTTCCTCCTGCTCAAGCCCCTCGATGACCGGCAGCGCCTGATAGCCGGTGATGAAACCGTCGGGCCCGTCGACGCGGTAGAAAACGCGGTCCTGTGCCGCCGAGGTCAGCATTTCGAGCGCCACGTAAGGAATGTCGACTTCGAGCGTGCCGTCTTCGGCCACCACGACGCGCTCGGCAATCGCCAGGGCCGAGCCGGCCAGCACGCGATCGGAGACGGCGTTGGCGGTATCGACAGCTTCGCGATAGGTGTCGGCGAGCGCGATCAGGCCGATAGTGACCAGCGGCACCAGCAGCCACAGCAGCAGCCGGCTGCGCAGCGAATAGGGTCTGGTCCGTGCCATCAGCGGCTTAGGATCTTTTCGAGATAGTAGCCGATGCCGCGCGCCGTCCGTACCGTCAGGCCGTAAGGGGCGAGGCGCTTGCGCAGGCGGCTGACATATTGCTCGATGGCGTTGGCGCTCAAATCCTCGTCGAAGCCGGCCAGCGATTCGATGATCGCCTGCTTGGCGACAACCTTGCCGGCGCGCATGAACAGCGTTTCGAGCAGCGCCAGCTCGCGTGCCGGAATGTCGATGGCCGCCCCACGCGACGAGAAGCTGCGTGTATTGAGGTCGAGCGCCACCTCGCCGAAGGTGACTGTCGCTGCCTTGAGCCCGGCGCGGCGGCGCAACAGCGTGCGTACCCGGGCCTCCAGTTCGCCGACGTCGAACGGCTTGACCATGTAGTCGTCAGCACCGAGGTCAAGCCCCTTGACCCGCTCGTCGAGCGAATGCCGCGCCGACAGGATCAGCACGGCGGCGTCATGCTGGCGTCCGCGCATGGTACGCAAAACGTCGAGGCCGTCCATTTCGGGCAGGTTGAGGTCGAGAATAACGAGGTCGAAACGCTCGGTAGCCAGCACCGCCACGGCGGAGGCGCCATCGCCGACGACATCGACGGCATAGCCGCTGCCCTTGAGCACTGCCGCCAGCCCGCCGGCCAGCGTCGCGTTGTCCTCCACCACCAGAATGCGCACCCGTATTCTCCTTGCCCGCCCCATCAGGACGATGCCTATTCGCCAGGCAAAGGTCCAGTGCCCCTCATGTGTATCATCAGTGCTTCGCCGTTGTGCCGCAGGCGTTGCTGTTGCATGGTCCGGCGATCATGCGCCTGGCCATCCTCACCGCTCTGCTTTGCCTTTCAGTGCCCGCCCGGGCCGAAGTCACCGTCTTCCCGGCGCTCAACGGCGCTTCGGATGCGCGTACGCTTGTCGTCTATTCCTCGCTCGACGCGCCGTTGGCCAAGCCGATGATCGAAGGTTTCCAGAAAGCCAATCCCGGCGTCGCCGTCAGGTACGAAGATCTCCAGACCGTCGACATCTACGACCGCGTCGTCGCCGAGACCGACGCCGGCAAGGGCACCGCCGACATCGCCTTTTCCTCGGCCATGGACCTTCAGGTCAAGCTCGCCAATGACGGCTATGCCCAGGAAAGCCGGTTGCCTCTATCAGAGCGCTGGCCGCGCTGGGCCAACTGGCGCGACACCGCCTATGCGCTGACCTACGAGCCGGCGGTGTTCGTCTACCACAAGCCGAGCTTCAGGGACGCCCCGCCACCGGCGACGCGCGGCCAGTTCGTCGACTATCTCAAGACCCAGGGCGACAAGGTCTATGGCCGGATCGCCACCTACGACATCGAGCGCTCCGGCGTCGGCTTCATGTTCATGGCGCGCGACCAGGAGCAGTACCCCGACATCTGGTCGGTGATCCGCGCCATGGGGGCGGCAGGGGTGAAGCTGTATTCGACAAGCGGCGCGATCCTGGAGCGCATCGCCGACGGCCGTTTCGTGCTTGGCTACAACATCCTCGGCTCCTATGCCGCCGACTGGGCGGCGCGTAATCCCGATGTCGGCATCGTCCTGCCCAAGGACTACACGGTGGTGATGTCGCGCATCGGCCTGGTGCCGGCGGCGGCCAAGTCGCCCGACCTCGGCCGCCGCTATCTCGAATATTTCATGTCGGCCGAAGGTCAGACGGTGATGGCGCGCGAATTGCAGATCGCCGCCGTCAATCCGGAGGTGTCGGGCGAGAACACCGCCAACCGGATGCAGGAGGTGCTCGGCGGCCAATTGCGTCCGGTGCCGGTCAGTCCCGGCCTGATGGTCTATCTCGACCAGGTCAAGCGTAGCCGTGTCATCGAGCGCTGGAACGAGGCCCTGCGCAACCCTTGACGTCAGGATGTACCCAAGCTGTTGCATCGGTGTCAGTCTGATGTCAGGTTGCTGCGATAGGGAAGTTTTGGCCCATCCGTTGGAGGCGGCGAGGCTCGGAAAGTTCGGGAGGACTTCGAACACGTTTCCGCTAAGGCTACCCGACGGCGGTTCTCACCGCTGCGCAGAGGAGCCGGGAAACGCTGCTGTCATGGCAGGCCCTTAAGCCGGCCAGTTCCTTCTCCCCAGGTTCCGAGACGCTGCCTCAGGCGCGGGCTTCGAAACTGAAAAAGCATTTTGCCCCGCGCGCGTGGGCAAGGGAGGAACAGCAATGAAGCAGTTCGTATTGGCATCCATCATCGCGGGCGCGCTTGCCCTGCCGGCCGCCGCGGCCGACTACAAGATCATGGCACCTGCAGCCCCCGGCGGCGGTTGGGACCAGACCGCGCGTTCGATGCAGACCGCGCTCCAGGACGAGAAGATCTCCAGCTCGGTCCAGGTCAACAACGTTCCGGGCGCCGGCGGCACCATCGGCCTCGCCCAGTTCGTCAACCAGGCCAGCGGCGACCCGGCCCAGCTCATCGTCGGCGGCTACGTCATGGTCGGCGCCATCCTGACCAACGCCTCGCCCGTCACGCTCGACCAGGTCACCCCGATCGCCCGCTTGACCGGCGAATACGAAGCGCTGGTCGTCCCGGCCGCCTCCGACATCAAGGACATGGCTGGCCTCGTTGCCAAGCTCAAGGCTGATCCGGGTGCGGTTTCCTGGGGCGGCGGCTCGGCCGGCGGCACCGACCACATCACGGCGGGCCTGATTGCCAAGGCAACCGGCGTCGACCCGACCAAGGTCAACTACATCGCCTACTCCGGCGGTGGCGAAGCACTCGCTGCCATCCTCGGCGGCCAGGTGACCGTCGGCATTTCCGGCTACGGCGAATTCGCCGAGCAGATCAAGGCCGGCACGCTGCGCATCATCGGCATCTCGTCCGATGCCAAGGTCGAGGGCATCGACGCCCCGACCTTCAAGGAAGGCGGCGTTGACGTCTCGATCCAGAACTGGCGCATGGTCGCTGCTGCTCCCGGCATCTCGGCCGAGCAGAAGGCAGCTGTGCTCGCCGACGTCGAGAAGATGGTGACTTCGGCCTCGTGGACGAAGATCCTCGCTGACAAGGGCTGGGCCAACACCTACCTCGCCGGCGACGACTTCGCAGCCCAGCTGAAGAAGGACACCGAGGCGACGTCCGCGATCCTGAAAGACATCGGCCTGGTGAAATGAGCCTGGACAACCAGCAGCAAGAAAGGCGCCGCCCCGATTGGGCGGCGCTTGCCATCGCCGCCCTGCTCATGGTGGTTTCGGTCGTCATCGCCTGGAGCACCGCCAGCCATGGCGCCGGCGCCAACTATGCCCGGGTCGGCCCGACGACGTTTCCCTATGTGATATCAGTGGCGTTCTTCGGCCTGTCGATCTGGACGGTCTTCGAAGCCTGGCGTGGCGATTTTCCCGAGCGCGAGAAACAAGAAATCAGCCCGATCCTGTGGATCGTCGGCGGTCTTGCCGCGCAGATGCTGCTGCTCAAGGCGGCCGGCTTCTCGATCGCCACCGGATTGCTCTTCGCCGCGACAGCACGCGCATTCGGCCGCGGGCCGTTGTGGAAGACGATCCCCATCGGCATCGTGCTTTCGTTCGTCGTCTGGGTCATTTTCGCCAAGGGACTGCAGCTCTCGCTGCCCGCCGGCCCGCTCGAACACCTGCTGTTCTGAGCGATTATCAAGGGAGCTCGGCTCTAAATGGATACCTTTGGTCTGCTCGCGCAGGGATTGCTCACGGCTCTTGAGCCGATGAACATGCTGTATGCGCTGATCGGCGTGACGCTCGGCACGGCTGTCGGCGTTCTTCCCGGCATCGGCCCGGCACTTACCGTCGCCCTGCTGCTGCCCGTCACCTACAAGCTTGATCCCGCGGGGTCGCTGATCATGTTTGCCGGCATCTATTACGGCGGCATGTATGGCGGCTCGACGACGTCGATCCTGCTCAACACGCCTGGCGAAAGTGCCTCGATCGTCACGGCGCTCGAAGGTAACAAGATGGCGCGCGCCGGGCGCGGCGGACCTGCTTTGGCGACGGCCGCCATCGGCTCGTTCGTCGCCGGCCTGATCGCCACCATCGGCCTCGCCTTCATCGCACCGACAGTCGTCAAGATGGCGCTGTCGTTCGGCCCGGCCGAGTATTTCGCGCTGATGATCCTGGCCTTCATGACCGTCTCCGCTGCCTTCGGCGACTCGACGCTGCGCGGTCTGACCGCGCTGTTCATCGGCCTGGGGCTCGGCCTGATCGGTATCGACCTGCAGACTGGCCAGGCGCGCCTGGCCTTCGGCATCCCCGACCTGCTCGACGGCATCGAGGTGACGACGCTTGCGGTGGCGTTGTTCGCCGTCGGCGAAGCGCTCAGCGTTGCCGCCAGTAAGGGCGGCGATTCGACCATCCAGGCGATCAAGGGATCGGTCTGGATGACGCGCGAAGACTGGAGCCGGTCATGGAAGCCATGGCTGCGTGGCACCGCGATCGGTTTCCCGATCGGCGCCATGCCGGCTGGCGGTGCTGAAATCGGTACCTTCCTGTCGTATTCGGTGGAAAAGAACCTGGCCAAGAAGCCCGAAGAGTTCGGCCATGGCGCGATCGAAGGCGTCGCTGGACCGGAAGCGGCCAACAATGCGTCGGCTGCCGGCACGCTGGTGCCGCTGCTGACGCTCGGCCTGCCGACCACGGCGACCGCCGCGATCATGCTCGCTGGCTTCCAGCAGTTCGGCCTGCAGCCGGGCCCGCTGCTCTTCGCCACCAACCCGCAGCTGGTCTGGGGCCTGATCGCCTCCTTGCTGGTTGCAAACCTGATGCTGCTGGTGCTCAACCTGCCGCTGATCGGCGTCTGGGTCAGGCTCCTGACCATCCCGCTGCCCTGGCTCTACTCGGGCATCTTGCTGTTCGCGACGCTTGGCACTATCGGCGCCAACCCGTCGACATTCGAACTCGGCATGCTTCTGGCATTCGGCCTGCTCGGCTACGGCCTGCGCCGCTTCGGTTATCCGATAGCACCTGTGGTGGTGGGGTTGATTCTGGGGCCAATGGCCGAGCAGCAGTTGCGTCGCGCGCTGGCGATCAGCCAGGGCGACCCGTCGATCCTGCTGGGATCGCCGATTGCGGTCATTCTGCTGTTGCTTGCGGCCACCGCGGTGCTGCTGCCGCTCTATTTGCGCGCCCGTGGCCGCGGCAAGGTGCTGGCTCAGCTTGGCGCCAACGAAGACTGAGACTGGTCGGTCCTGAAACAAAAAAGCCGAGGCCCGGATTTCCGGCCTCGGCTTTTTCTTTGCCTCTCAGGGGAGGCGGAAACTGCCAGGGACAGAGCGACGGCCAAAATAACCTGCCGCTCCGGAGCACGGCCCACTTGGCCGACGTCTCGGCCTACGCCAATGACGTGGGCAGCGGTGTGCGCTCTCTACCCTGAAACAGAAGCCTTAGAACCGGCGGATACGGTCGAAGTGGCGGGGATCGATGCCTAGCATGACCAGGTCCTGGTTGTTCGGACGGTGACCGCGCTCGACAGCAGCGGCCGCGGCAACGGCGCTACCAAAGGTGCGGACCAGTTCGCCAATGCGTCCAAATTGCTTGCGGGTGTTCATCTCGGTGTCCTTTTTCGCGTTGCATCATCGTTTTTGTGCAACGCAGCAAATATAGGTGCCGTCAGGGAATCCGGTAGGGGTCTCAGCGCATGCTTGCCATGCATCTGCTGCAATGGTCGACTAAATCAGTGGCAGTGGACGCAACCGGCCACAGGACTTGAAAGGCGCGTCGCCTTCGGCTATATCAGCCTCAAATTCTTGGTCGGTATGACGAAGAGTGGGTCCACCCGGTCCCGCTCTTTTTGTTACCTGCCGACCGTCTGGAGATTCTATGACCGAAAACGCAGTCGAACAGACAGGCGACGACCGCATCATCCGCGAAACCGGCATCGACGCCCGCATCGCCCTGATCGTTCAGCCCGTCCTTCGCGCGATCGGCTTCCGCCTCGTTCGCATTCGCCTTTCGGGGCAGAGCGGGTTGACGCTGCAGATCATGGCCGAGCGCGAAGACGGCACCATGACCGTCCAGGATTGCGAAGAAGTGAGCCGTGCGGTTTCGCCTGCTCTCGATGTCGATGATCCGATCGAAAAGGCGTATCATCTCGAAGTGTCGTCGCCGGGCATCGACCGGCCGCTGGTCCGCAAGTCGGATTTCGGCAACTGGATCGGTCACATCGTCAAGATGGAGACCTCGGTCATGGTTGCCGACCGCAAGCGCTTCCGCGGCAAGATCGCCGAGGCTGACGAAGAAGGCATCCTGCTCCAGCGTGACCAGGCTGCCTACGGCGAGGAGCCGACCGTGCGCGTGCCTTTCGAGGCGATTTCCGAGGCGCGGCTGATCCTCACCGACGATCTCATTCGCGATGCCCTGAGCAAGGACAATCAGGCGCGCAAGGAAGCACGGAAGCGTCGCGGCGAAGACGAAGATGCGCCGGAAGACGAAGAAACCGAAACGGAAGATTGATAGAGCCGCGCGGCTGGACCCGATCCGGCCGGACGCTCCGGGAGAAAGACAATGGTTGTAAGCGCCAACAGGCTCGAACTGCTGCAGATCGCCGACGCGGTCGCCCGCGAGAAGTCGATCGACAAGTCGATCGTCATCGCCGCCATGGCCGACGCGATCCAGAAGGCAGCGCGCTCGCGCTATGGTCAAGAGACCAACATCCGCGCCGACATCAACCCCACTACGGGTGAGATGAAGCTGCAGCGCCTGATGGAAGTCGTCGAGAAGGTCGATGACTACGCCATCCAGATCGCGCTGAGCTCGGCGCGCGAGCGCAATCCCGACGCCCAGCTCGGCGACTTCATCGCCGAACAGCTGCCGCCGATGGATTTCGGCCGCATCGCCGCCCAGTCGGCCAAGCAGGTCATCGTCCAGAAGGTGCGTGAAGCCGAGCGCGATCGCCAGTATGACGAATACAAGGATCGCATCGGCGAGATCGTCAATGGCACGGTCAAGCGCGTCGAATACGGCAACGTCATCGTCGATCTCGGCCGTGGCGAGGCGATCATCCGCCGCGACGAGCTGATCCCCCGCGAAAACTACAAGTACGGCGACCGCGTCCGCGCTTATGTCTACGACGTGCGCCGTGAACAGCGTGGCCCGCAGATCTTCCTGTCGCGTACCCATCCGCAGTTCATGGCGAAGCTGTTCACCATGGAAGTGCCCGAGATCTATGACGGCATCATCGAGATCAAGTCGGTTGCCCGCGATCCCGGTTCGCGCGCCAAGATCGCCGTCATCTCGCGTGACAGCTCGATCGATCCGGTCGGCGCCTGCGTCGGTATGCGTGGTTCGCGCGTCCAGGCCGTCGTCGGCGAGCTTCAGGGCGAAAAGATCGACATCATTCCGTGGTCGCCTTCGGCCGCCTCCTTCATCGTCAACGCGCTGCAGCCGGCTGAAGTCGCCAAGGTCGTTCTTGACGAAGACGCAGAGCGCATCGAAGTCGTGGTTCCGGATGATCAGCTGTCGCTGGCCATCGGCCGCCGCGGCCAGAACGTGCGTCTGGCTTCGCAGCTGACCGGCTGGGATATCGACATCCTCACCGAGCAGGAAGAGTCGGAGCGCCGCCAGAAGGAATTCGTCGAACGTTCCACGCTGTTCATGGAATCGCTCGACGTCGACGAGATGGTCGGCCAGGTGCTGGCTTCCGAAGGCTTCACCTCGGTCGAGGAAGTCGCTTATGTCGATGCCGACGAAATCGCATCGATCGACGGCTTCGACGAGGACACGGCGTCCGAAATCCAGACCCGCGCCCGCGAATATCTCGGCAAGATCGAAGCCGAACACGACGAGAAGCGTCAGGCGCTCGGCGTTCAGGACGAGCTGCGCGAGATCCCCGGCATCACCACCGCAATGCTGGTGGCGCTCGGCAATGATGGTGTGAAGACGGTCGAGGACTTCGCCGGCTATGCGGCCGACGATCTCGTCGGCTGGAAGGAACGCAAGGACGGAGAGACCAAGTTCTTCCCAGGCGTGCTGGCCGACTACGGCGTGTCGCGCACCGATGCAGAACAGATGGTCGTTGCTGCCCGACGCATGGTTGGTTGGATTTCCGAGGACGAAGTTGTGTCCGAGGAAGAGCCAGCCGACGTCGCCGGTGAGTGACGTGAGGCCGGCCGGAGAACCCCTTGGACGAGATGAACGATCGCACCTGCATCGTCACGCGCAAAAGCGCCGAACCGGATGATCTGATCCGTTTCGTCGTCGGCCCGGATTCGACCGTTTTTCCGGACCTCAAGAGAAATCTGCCCGGCCGCGGTTGCTGGGTGACGGCCGACCGCCTACATATCGACAAGGCTGAGGCCAAGGGCATGTTCGCCCGCGCCTTCAAGGCGCAGGTCGTCGTGCCGCCCGAATTGGGCGCCATGGTCGACAATCTGCTCGTCAGATCGGCGCTTGGCGCGCTCGGGCTTGCCCGGAAGGCCGGTCTGGTGGCACTAGGTGCTGCCAAGGTCGACTCGACGGTCCGCGCCGGCAAGGCGCTTTTCGTACTCCATGCTTATGAGGGCGCCGAAGACGGCGTCCGCAAGATCACCCAGGCCCGCAAGGCCACAGTGCATATCGGCGGGCCTGCAACGCCTGCCTATAAACTTTTTTCGGAAGCCGAATTGAGTTTGGCATTGGGGGCAACAAATGTGATACATGCTGCCGTCCTCGCGGGAGAAGCGGGCAAGGCGGTCGCGAAGCGCATGGTTGCGCTTGACCGATATCGGGGCGGATCCCCGGATGATCTGGCAATGATTGCGGCGATTGCCTACGACGATGATGCCGCAGAGGATATGGAATGAGCGACACTAAATCGGGCGATGACAACACGTTGAGCGTCACTCCGAAGAAGACCTTGACGCTGAAGCGCCCGGGATCGGAGCAGGGAACCGTACGCCAGAACTTCTCGCACGGCCGCACAAAGCAGGTCGTCGTGGAGACGAAGAAGCGTAAGTTCTCCATGCCCGGCGACAAGCACGAGCCCACACCGACAGCGGCGACGGTCTTTGCACCCAAGCCCCAGCCCGTAGCGCCTGCGCCGGTAGCACCGGTCGCGGCAGCACCTGTCGTGGCGGCTCCGGTTGCATCGGCTCCGGTAGCAATGGCGCCGGTTGCACCAGCTCCGGTCGTGGCAGCTCCCGCTCCGGCCGCCCCTGTTGCGAGAGAGGCGCCCAGGCCTGCTCGTCAGCCCGAGCGTTCGGGCATGGTGCTGAATTCATTGTCGCGCAGCGAGATGGAAGCGCGTCGTCGCGCGCTTGAAGGCTCTGTTGTGCGTGAACAGGAAGACCGCCTGCGCGCTGTCGAGGACGCACGTCGTCGTCTCGAGGAAGAAGAGCGCCGCCGCAAGGAGCGCGAGGATTCCGCCCGCCGCCAGGCAGAGGAAGAGGCCCGTCTCAAGACCGAGGCAGAATCGCGCCGTCGCGCCGAAGACGAAGCCCGTCGCCGTGCGCCTGCTGCAGCGCTTGAGGCCAATGTGCCGGACGAGGTCGAAGCCAAGCCGAAGGGCCGCGTTGGTCCCGGTGCTGCCGCTGCAACGCCGATCCGCCGCATCGCGACCCCAGAGGTTGCCCGTCCGGCCAAGACCAAGACCGAGGACGACCGTCGTCGCGGCAAGCTGACGCTCAACACGGCGCTGTCTTCCGTGGATGGTGATGCGCGCTCTCGTTCGCTGTCGGCGATGCGTCGCCGCCAGGAGAAGTTCAAGCGTGCGATGCATCAAGAGACGCGCGAGAAGATCGTGCGTGAGGTCATTCTTCCTGAGACCATCACCATTCAGGAACTGGCCCAGCGCATGTCCGAACGCGCCGTCGAGGTCGTCAAGTTCTTCATGAAGCAAGGCCAGATGATGAAGCCGGGCGACGTCATCGACGCCGATACGGCCGAGCTGGTCGCTTCCGAATTTGGCCACACGGTTCGCCGCGTCGCTGAGTCCGACATCGAAGAAGGCCTGTTCGACATCGCCGATCACAGCGAGACGCTGGTTACGCGTCCGCCTGTCGTCACCATCATGGGCCACGTCGATCACGGCAAGACCTCGCTGCTCGACGCCATCCGCCAGGCCAACGTCGTTTCCGGCGAAGCCGGCGGCATCACCCAGCACATCGGCGCCTATCAGGTCGAGAAGAACGGTCAGAAGATCACCTTCATCGACACCCCCGGCCACGCCGCCTTCACGGCGATGCGTGCCCGTGGTGCCCAGGCGACCGACATCGCGATCCTGGTGGTGGCGGCCGACGACTCCGTCATGCCGCAGACCATCGAGTCGATCAGCCATGCCAAGGCTGCCGGCGTGCCGATCATTGTTGCGATCAACAAGATCGACAAGCCGTCGGCGGACGCGCAGAAGGTCCGTACCGAGCTGCTGCGCCACGAAGTCTTCGTGGAATCGATGGGCGGTGAAGTGCTCGACGTCGAGGTTTCGGCGAAGAACGGCACCAATCTCGACAAGCTGCTCGAGGCGATCCTGCTGCAGGCAGAAGTTCTCGACCTCAAGGCCAACCCCGACCGTACGGCCGAGGGTGTCGTCATCGAAGCAAAGCTCGACAAGGGCCGTGGTCCGGTTGCGACCGTGCTGGTCCAGACCGGTACGCTGCTGCCGGGCGACATTCTCGTCGCCGGCGACCAGTGGGGCCGCGTCCGTGCTCTGGTCGACGATCGTGGCAACCGTCTCGAAGAAGCTCCGCCGGCGATGCCGGTCGAGATTCTCGGCCTTCAGGGCACGCCTCAGGCTGGCGACCGCTTCGCGGTGGTCAACAACGAGGCCCGTGCCCGCGAGATCACCGAGTACCGCCAGCGTCTGGCGCGCGACAAGGCTGTCGCCAAGCACGCCACGCAGCGCGGTTCGCTCGAGCAGATGATGTCGCAGCTGCAGTCGTCCGGCCTGAAAGAGTTCCCGCTCATCATCAAGGGTGACGTGCAGGGTTCGGTCGAAGCGATCATTGCAGCGCTCGACAAGCTCGGCACCGACGAGGTGCGTGCCCGCATCGTCCATTCGGGCGCCGGCGCCATCACCGAAAGCGACGTCACGCTCGCCGAAACTTCGGGTGCGGCGATCATCGGCTTCAACGTCCGCGCCAATGCGCAGGCGCGTCACGCCGCTGAACAGTCCGGGATCGAGATCCGTTACTACAACATCATCTACAACCTCGTGGATGACGTTAAGGATGCGATGTCGGGCCTGCTGTCGCCGGAACGTCGCGAAACCTTCATCGGCAACGCCGAGATCCTCGAAGTCTTCAACATTACGAAGACCGGCAAGGTCGCGGGCTGCCGTGTCACCGAAGGCAAGGTCGAACGTGGCGCAGGCGTCCGCCTGATCCGCGACAACGTTGTCATCCACGAAGGCACGCTCAAGACGCTCAAGCGTTTCAAGGACGAAGTCTCCGAAGTGCCGGTTGGCCAGGAATGCGGTATGGCCTTCCAGAACTACGAAGACATGCGCGCTGGCGATGTCATCGAGTGCTTCCGCGTGGAGATGGTGACCCGGAGGCTCTAAGCCTCTGGCATCTGCCTAATCGTTTGGACGGTGGCCGTTCAGCCACCGTCCGTTTTCGTGCAGCAGGAAGTGCGGTCCCATTCCGCCTCCTGCGACATATGGATTTTCAGGACCATGTCGCGTTTTCAGAGTTCCGGCCCATCCCAGCGTCAGCTTCGCGTCGGCGAGCAGGTGCGTCACGCACTTTCCGAAACGCTCCAGCGCGGCGAGATCATCGATCCGGTGGTCGAAACGGCGGTGATTTCGATCACCGAAGTGCGCATGTCGCCTGACCTCAAGATCGCCACTGCTTTTGTGTCGCCGCTCGGCGCCAAGGACCCCGATGCCGTCATCGAGGCACTCAACAAATACGCCAAGTTCATCCGTGGCCGCGTTTCCTTTGCCTTGCGGCAGATGAAATACATGCCGGAATTCCGTTTCCGGCTGGACACCAGTTACGACAATTTCGCCAAGATCAACGATCTGCTGCGTTCACCCGAAGTGGTGCGCGACCTCGGCGGCGAAGAAGACAAGGAAGACTGACATGTCGCGTCGCGGCAAGAAGAAAGGCCGGCCCGTCTCCGGCTGGCTGGTGCTGGACAAACCTGTGGGCATGGGCTCGACCGAGGCCGTCTCCAAGATCAAATGGCTGTTCAATGCCGAAAAGGCCGGACATGCCGGAACGCTCGACCCGCTCGCATCCGGCATGCTGCCGATCGCGCTCGGCGAAGCCACCAAGACCGTGCCTTACGTCATGGACGGCGCCAAGGTGTATCGCTTCACCGTGTCGTGGGGCGAAGAGCGCTCGACCGACGACCTCGAAGGTCCGGTGACCAAGACCTCGGACAAGCGTCCGTCCGAAGAAGAGATCCGTGCCGTCATGCCGAATTACACCGGCGTCATCATGCAGACGCCGCCGCAGTTCTCAGCGATCAAGATCGCCGGCGAGCGTGCCTATGACCTTGCCCGCGAGGGTGCGACGGTCGATATCCCAGCGCGCGAGGTCGAAATCGGCCGCCTCGAAATCATCGAAAACAGCGCCGGTCGCACCGTGTTCGAGATCGATTGCGGCAAGGGCACCTATGTCCGCTCGTTGGCCCGCGACATGGGCCGCGATCTCGGCTGCTTTGGCCATATCTCGGAGCTTCGTCGCACCGAAGTCGATCCGTTCACATCAGAGGACTTCGTCACCATCGCCGAACTCGAGGCCGCTCGCACCGCCGGTCAGCCGGATGGTGAAGAGGGCAAGTGGGACTTCACCGCCATCGATGAATTCGTGGTTGACACTTCGGCTGCGCTCGACTGCCTGCCGCAGGTTGCGGTGACCGACGAGGCAGCCAACAAGATCAGGCTCGGCAATCCCGTCATCGTGCGCGGTCGCGATGCGCCGGTGGAAGCCGAAGAGGCCTGCGCCACCGCGCGCGGCAAGCTCGTTGCCATCGGTGCCATCGAGCAGGGCATGTTCAAGCCCAAGCGGGTGTTCACTGCCTGACACTTGTATGCCGGTGTCGTTTCCGATTGGATCGCAGACATGATTCCGCGGACGAGACGCAATGGCACTGGCTGAAACCACCGGCAATCGTGGCCATCACCAGCGCGTGCGCGCGCCTGTCGGGGCGTCGCCCGGTACGCTGATCGCCGATCCGTCGGCGCGCCAGTCGGCGCTCAACATGACGCTGATCTCGCCCGAAGCCTGCGAGTTCGTCGACAATGCCAGCCTCGACGACGTCGAAGCGGCTTGCGACGGATGGCCGTTGATCTGGCTCGATTGCGTTGGCCTCGCCAATGTCGGCCTGATCGAGGAGATCGGCAGGATTTTCGGCCTGCATACGTTGGCGCTGGAAGATGTGGTCAACACCGGCCAGCGGCCCAAGGCCGACTTCTTTGACGATCACGCCTTCTTCGTGCTCAGCATGATCGACGACGCGAAAACCAGCCGTTACGAGCAGATTTCCTTCTTCTTCGGCGACAAATTCGTCGTCACCTTCCAGGAGCGCGAGGGTGATCCGTTCGAGCCGGTGCGCCAGCGCATCCGCACGTCCAATCCGAGCCGTCTGCGCCATCGCAAGGCCGACTACCTCGCCTACGCACTGATCGACGCAGTGGTCGACAGCTACTTCCCGATCGTCGACGCGACAGGCGACAAGGTCGACGCCATCGAGGACGAACTGCTGGCCGCCCCCAGGAAGCAGCACATCAGTCAGCTGCACGGCCTGCGCCGGGCTACCAGTCAGCTCAAGCGCACGATCATGCCATTGCGCGATGCGCTGAGCACCCTGATCCGCTCGGACGCAGATTTCATCTCGGCTGAAACAAAGGTCTATTTCAACGACACGCTCGACCATTCGATCAGGTTGGCTGAAACCGTCGAATCCCAGCGCGAAACGATGATCGGCCTGATCGAGATGCAGCTGTCGCTGTCGCAATCGCGGACCAACGAGATCATCAGCGTCCTGACGATCGTCTCGGCGATCTTCATTCCGCTGACCTTTCTCGCCGGCATTTGGGGCATGAACTTCGACCCCACGACCTCGCCGTGGAACATGCCCGAGTTGCTGTCGCCTTATGGCTATCCCGCAGCGCTTGGTTTCATGGCCCTGGTGGCAATCTCGCTGGTGCTGTATTTCCGCTGGCGGAAATGGCTCTGAGCGGCGTCTCCGAGCCGGCTTGCGAATGGGACTGGCTTTTGTTGCCAAATTCCACTATATGCGCCGCAACATTGCGCTTTTGAGTGCCTTGTTCATTGGCCCCAGCTGGACGACATCCCGGCCGAGGGCGTCCCGTTTCCTCCAGATCGAAAGGAAAAACACGATGTCGATTACTGCCGAGCGCAAGTCGGAATTGATGACTGAATTCGCAACCGCCAAGGGCGACACCGGTTCGCCGGAAGTCCAGGTTGCCATCCTCTCCGAGCGCATCAAGAACCTGACCGAGCACTTCAAGGACCACAAGAAGGACAACCACTCCCGTCGTGGCCTTCTGGCGCTCGTTTCCCTGCGTCGCTCGCTGCTTGACTACCTCAAGCGCAAGGACGACGCACGCTATCAGACGCTGATCGAGAAGCTCGGTCTGCGCCGCTGATGAATTGGCCGGCGGGCTCTCCCTGCGAGAGCCCGCCGGTCGCGCATTCGGGCCATCCTTTTTGATGGTCCATTGGCCCGATCGCGCCACAGGGGTGCGGTCGCGTTGAAAAAGGTTCCGGAGCGCCACAGCGAAGCGCCCGAACCGCCCATGGACGGTCATGGGGCAGGATTGCAGGACGTTCGGTCAGCCGCTTTGCGGCCCACATATTCCACCGAGCTTCTTGTTGTCTTGCCCGTGGCTGGCCAAACCGAAGCCAAGGCGCGTGCGGAAGACCAGACGGTTTTCCCTAACGGCGCGTCGAACAAGCCAGGGAATTGGCGCGCCGGAATGCGGCGTGGGCCTTTCCCGCCACGAAGGACAGAACATGTTCAATCACCACAAAGTTGAAATCGAATGGGGCGGCCGTCCGCTCATCCTCGAGACCGGCAAGATCGCGCGTCAGGCTGATGCCGCCGTGCTCGCCACCTACGGCGAGACCGTCGTGCTCGCCACCGTCGTTTCGGCCAAGGAGCCGAAGCCGGGCTTCGACTTCTTCCCGCTGACCGTCAACTACCAGGAAAAGACCTACGCAGCCGGCAAGATCCCCGGCGGCTACTTCAAGCGTGAAGGCCGTCCGAGCGAGAAGGAGACGCTGGTCTCCCGCCTGATCGACCGCCCGATCCGCCCGCTCTTCGCAGCCGGCTACAAGAACGATACCCAGGTCGTCATCACGGTTGTCCAGCACGACCTCGAAAATGATCCTGATATCCTGTCGATCGTTGCCACCTCGGCTGCCCTGACGCTCTCGGGCGTGCCTTTCATGGGCCCGATCGGCGGCGCGCGCGTCGGCTACATCAACGGCGAATACGTGCTCAACCCGCACATCGACGAGATGCAGGAATCGAAGCTCGACCTCGTCGTCGCCGGCACCGATGCCGCCGTGCTGATGGTCGAGTCGGAAGCCAAGGAACTGGCTGAAGACATCATGCTCGGCGCCGTCATGTTCGGTCACCGCGGCTTCCAGCCGGTCATCGACGCCATCATCAAGCTGGCTGAAGTGGCTGCCAAGGATCCGCGCGATTTCACCGCGCCTGACTATTCCGAACTTGAAGCAGAGATGCTGAAGATCGTCGAAGGCGAACTGCGTGACGCCTACAAGATCACTGACAAGCAGGCCCGCTACACCGCCGTCGACGCGGTCAAGTCCAAGGTCAAGGCCGCCTTCGCTGCTGAAGGCGACGAAGCTCCGAAGTGGTCGGCCGACAAGGTCGCCACCGTGTTCAAGGAACTCCAGGCCAAGATCGTGCGCTGGAACATCCTCGACACCGGTTCGCGCATCGACGGCCGTGACCTCAGCACCGTTCGCCAGATCGTCTCCGAAGTTGGCGTCCTGCCGCGCACCCACGGTTCGTCGCTGTTCACCCGCGGCGAGACCCAGGCGCTGGTCGTTGCCACGCTCGGTACCGGCGAAGACGAGCAGTATGTCGACTCGCTGACCGGCATGTACAAGGAGAAGTTCCTCCTTCACTACAACTTCCCGCCCTACTCGGTTGGTGAAACCGGTCGCATGGGTTCGCCTGGCCGCCGCGAAATCGGCCACGGCAAGCTCGCTTGGCGCGCAGTGCGCCCGATGCTGCCGGTTGCCGAGCAGTTCCCCTACACGCTGCGCGTCGTCTCCGAGATCACCGAGTTCGAACGGCTCGTCGTCGATGGCCACCGTCTGCGGCACCTCGCTGGCGCTGATGGATGCGGGCGTTCCGCTGCAGAAGCCGGTTGCCGGCATCGCCATGGGCCTGATCAAGGAAGGCGAGCGTTTCGCCGTCCTGTCCGACATCCTGGGCGACGAGGATCACCTCGGCGACATGGACTTCAAGGTTGCCGGCACGACCAACGGCATCACTGCGCTGCAGATGGACATCAAGATCGACGGTATCACCGAAGAGATCATGAACATCGCGCTCGGCCAGGCCAAGGACGGCCGCCTGCACATCCTCGGCGAAATGGCCAAGGCTCTGTCGGAAGGCCGCAAGGAACTCGGCGAGTTCGCTCCGCGCATCGAGGTCATGCACATCCCGACCGACAAGATCCGTGAAGTCATCGGTTCGGGCGGCAAGGTCATCCGCGAGATCGTCGAAAAGACCGGCGCCAAGATCAACATCGAAGACGACGGCACGGTCAAGATCGCTTCGTCGAACGCCAAGGAGATCGAGGCGGCCAAGAAGTGGATCCACACCATCGTGGCTGAGCCGGAAGTCGGCGAGATCTACGAAGGCACGGTCGTCAAGACCGCGGACTTCGGCGCCTTCGTCAACTTCTTCGGCCCGCGCGACGGCCTCGTCCACATCTCGCAGCTTGCCAACGACCGCGTTGCCAAGACCTCGGATGTGGTCAAGGAAGGCGACAAGGTCTGGGTCAAGCTGATGGGCTTCGACGAGCGCGGCAAGGTCCGTCTGTCGATGAAGGTCGTCGACCAGGAAACGGGCAAGGAAATTGCTCGCGACAAGAAGGCCGAAGGCGAAGAAACCGCCGCTTGAGCTGCTGCTTGATGCAATAATGGAAGGGGCGCGGCCACATGGCCGCGCCCCTTTTTACATTGGGGGGATCATGGGTGACCGCAAGCCAAGTCTGAGACGGATTGATGTTCCGGACTGCGACTCCGGGGCCTCCCGCGCCAATGGTTGTCGCCGATGAAGAGCGCCTGCTCTTCGGTTACTACCTGCAGCCTCGTTCCGGTGATGGTTCGTTCGAGACTTGCGCGATTGTCAGCGCCGATTCGTATCGCGCCCTCAAGTTCGGTTATCCCAACGACGAGGCACTGATCGGGCATCGTTATGCGCCGTTGGGGCTCACGGCCTACGAAGCTTATGAGGTGCTGGACTCAGAGTGGATCGCTGAAATGACGGCGGCCAATCGTTTACATCGGAGCCATTCGGACAGGATGTTTGCAGCTGACCGTCATTTTGTATTCGCTTTCCACGACTCCGTCCTGGAGTTCGTCACATCCGGCCAACCGGAGGTGACATCTCTGCGCGGACAATTGCCAGGTTTGCTTCTTGCCAAGGTTGGCGGTCAGGCAAAGAACGAGTAAGCGAGAGACTTGGCGGCTGCTAAGACTGGCTCCTGATCGAACGCCCAGACACACCCGGAAGACACCATGCCACGCGATGCACTGAAGACGCTGTTCTATCCCTTTGAGGCCGAGCTTCTGGCGATGCCGGGGCAGGGCACGCGTGCCCTGTTCATCGGGGCCGAGCCGGGCTTCAGGAAGCCCCAGGGCTTCGATGCCAGGCTCTCGCTGGTTCAGGGCTTCCGGCCGCATGTGCTGGCTCTGGCGGCCGCTGGGCACGATGTTACGGCGCGTGCCGAGGAAGACGGCTTCGACATCACGCTGGTGCTGGCCGGGCGCCATCGCGGACTGAACGAGCTGCGTGTCGCCGAGGCGATCGAGCGTACGGCGCCAGGCGGGCTGATCGTCGTCGCCGGCGGCAAGGACGATGGCATCGCCAGCCTGCGCAAGCGGCTCGGCGGTCTGCTCGAGATCGAGGACCACCTGCCGAAATATCACGGCACCGCGCTGTGGTTTCGCCGCACCGCCCAAATGGACACGGCCGCTGTAGCCTTGCGGGCCGACAATCCCGACATGCTGGTCGAGGGCCGTTTCCACACCGCGCCCGGCATGTTCTCGTTCGAACGCGTCGATGCTGGCTCGCGCCTACTGGCCGACAATCTGCCTGCTGACATCAAGGGCAAGGTCGCCGACTTCTGCGCCGGCTGGGGTTATGTCGCCGCCGAGGTGGTCACGCGTGCCAAGGACCTCAAGGCGCTCGACCTGTTCGAGGCCGACTTCGATGCACTTGAAGCGGCCAAGGCCAACCTGCCCGTTGCTCCGGTCGCGCCTGCTTTCCATTGGCAAGACCTCGCCAAGGAGCCGGTCGAACGGCGCTACGACATGGTGGTGATGAACCCGCCCTTCCACCAGGATCGTGACGCGGACCCGGAGATCGGCCAGCGCATGATCAAGGCGGCAGCCGCAGCGCTCAAGCCGGGCGGGCGCCTGTTCATGGTGGCCAACCGCCATCTGCCCTATATGCCGGTGCTGGCGCAGGCCTTTTCGTCGGTCGAAGAAATCGCCGTCGACAGTGCCTTCAGGGTCTATTCCGCCAAGCGCTGACGGTCAGTGCACGCTGGCAATGCCTTCGGTGCCCTGCGTCAACGCCGGGTCGCCGAGGCTGAGCGGCGCCGGGCGGCCGAAGAAATAGCCCTGCACTTCCTGGCAACCGGCGGCCCTGAGCAGGGTCGCCTGGTTTTCCGTCTCGACGCCCTCGGCGATCGTACGCACGCCGAGCGCCCGCGACAGGCCGACGATCGTCGACACCACGGCGCCCGAATTGCTGTCGGTTTCCATGCGGCTGACGAAGGAGCGGTCGATCTTGAGCTTGTGGAACGAGAAGTCGATCAGATAGGCGAGGTTCGAGTAGCCGGTGCCGAAATCGTCGACCGCCACCGAGATGCCCATTGCCGTCAGCTGCTTGAGGATCAGGGCGGCGCGGTCGCGGTCCTGCATCATCGCCGACTCGGTCAGTTCCAGTTCGAGCCGCTTGGGCTCGATGCCGGTTTCCTTGATGATCCGCTCGACCATGCCGACGAAGTCGCGGGTCATGAACTGAACCGGCGAAATGTTGACCGCAACGAAGCAGTCTTCCGGTAGCAGGCGTGCATCGGTACAGGCCTTGCGCAGTACCCACTCGCCGATCGGTGCGATCATGCCGGTCTCTTCAGCGACCGAGATGAACTCGACCGGCGGGATCATGCCGCGCTCGGGGTGGTGCCAGCGGATCAGTGCCTCGTAGCCGACGACGCGACCTGACGTCAGGTCGAGTTGCGGCTGGTAATGCAGGTCGAAGTCGCCGCGCTGGAAGGCGCCATGCAGTTCCGATTCCACCCATTGGCGATGGTCGGCAACCTTGCCCATTTCGGGCTGGAACACAGCCCAGTCGCCGATGCCGCTGGCGCGTGCATTCTGCAGCGCAAGATTAGAGCGGCGCAAAAGCACGACCGGGTCGTAGCCGTCCTTGGGCATGGCAACGACGCCGACCGAGACGTTGACCGACTGCTGGTGGGACTGCAACTGGTAAGGCCGCATCAGGTCGTGGATCAGGCGTTCGATGAGCGTCTCGAGCGAGCAGCGCAACATCTGGTCGGGATAGAGAATGGCGAATTCGCCGGCGCCGATGCGGCCGATGACCATGTCGCGGGGCAGGGCCGCCTTGAGCCGGGCGGTGAAGGCGCGGATCAGGGCGTCGCCATTGCTGTAGCCGATGGCGTCGTTGATCTGCTTGAAGCGGTCGATATCGATGTCGATCAGGAACATCGGCTTGCCGGTGCGGGCGGTGGCGGACGCAGCTTCGGCGATCTTGCCGACCATCGCCGGCCGCGCCAGTAGCCCGGTCAGCTTGTCGTAGAAGGTCTCGTTGAAGACGTAGTCGGCGGATTCATCGACGCCGGCGAAGAACGACATCGCAGCGATCGAGGCTGCCAGTGCGCAAAGTGCCGCGATGACCGCGCTGATCGTATCGCCCGACAGGCCGCCGACATTCTCGCCAAGGCCAAGTTTCAGGCCCCACATGCCCAGCACGAAGCTGCCCATGCCTGAAGCGGCGATGGTGATAAGCCGAAACGTTGGGCTTCGACGGGGGTTCCTGACGGCAGGCATGCTGATTTTCCTAACTTGCGTGGCATTTCTACCGATTCGCTCGTTAAGATCGATTGTGACGATTGTCTACAATTTTACCAGCAGACGGTTTGTTACAGCGCCGCGCGTCCTCCTGGACGCGCAAAAGACGCTGTAACAGTTCTGAATCTGCGCATGACCCCGAAAATCGTTTCGATTTTCGGGGTCATGCACTAATCGCGCCCGCCATCCATCTGCTTGAGCTCGTCCAGCGTCGGCATCGAGACGATGTGATAGCCGGAATCGACGTAATGGATCTCGCCGGTGACGCCCGACGACAGGTCGGACAGCAGATACAGCGCCGAGCCGCCGACCTCGTCGAGGGTCACGGTGCGGCGCAGCGGCGAGTTGCGCTGCTGGTAGGAGAACATGTGGCGTGCATCGGCGATGCCAGCGCCCGCCAGTGTGCGCACCGGGCCGGCCGAGATGCCGTTGATGCGGATGCCGCGCGGACCGTAGTCGTTGGCGAGATAACGCACACTGGCCTCAAGCCCGGCCTTGGCGACGCCCATGACGTTGTAGTTCGGCATGACGCGCACCGAGCCTGCATAGGTCAGCGTGATCATCGAGCCGCCTTCGTTCATCAGCGCTGCCGCGTGCTTGGCGACCTCGGTGAAGGAGAAGCACGAGATCACCATGGTGCGCACGAAGTTCTCGCGCGTGGTGTCGGCGTAGAGGCCCTTGAGCTCGTTCTTGTCGGAGAAGCCGATGGCGTGGACCAGGAAGTCGATGCCGCCCCACTTTTCCTTCAATGTCTCGAAGGCCGCGGCGACGGACGCGCTGTCTTCGACATCGCAAGGCACCAGGATCGAGGCCCCGACCTTCTCGGCCAGCGGCTTGACGCGGCGTCCGAAGGCCTCGCCCTGATAGGTGAAGGCGAGCTCGGCACCGTGCTCAGCAAGCTTCTGGGCAATGCCCCAGGCAATCGAGTGGTCGTTCGCGACACCCATGATGAGCCCGCGCTTGCCCTTCATCAATCCATCCATGTCAGGGTCCCTATGCGGAATGGCGCTGGAAAACGAGCGTGGCGTTGGTGCCGCCGAAGCCGAAGGAGTTCGACAGCACGGTATCTATCTTGGCATTGTCGATGCGCTTGCGCACGATCGGCATGCCTTCGAATTCAGGATCCAGCTCTTCGATATGGGCGCTTTCGCCGATGAAGCCACCCTGCATCATCAGGATCGAGTAGATCGATTCCTGCACGCCGGCCGCACCCAGCGAGTGGCCGGTCAGCGACTTGGTCGAGGTGATGTTGGGCAGGTTGCCGGCGAACACCTCGCGGATGGCGCCCATTTCCTTGCTGTCGCCCACCGGCGTCGAAGTGCCGTGGGTGTTGATGTAGTCGACCGATCCCTTCACCGTCGCCAGCGCCTGGCGCATGCAGCGCATCGCGCCTTCGCCCGACGGGGCGACCATGTCGTAGCCGTCCGAGGTCGCGCCGTAGCCGACGAGTTCGCAATAGATCCTAGCGCCGCGCGCCTTGGCATGCTCGAGTTCTTCCAGCACCAGCACACCCGCGCCGCCGGCGATGACGAAGCCGTCGCGGTTGAGGTCATAGGCGCGCGAAGCGACCGAAGCGCGGTCGTTGTACTTGGACGACATCGCGCCCATCGCGTCGAACAGGTTCGACATCGTCCAGTCGAGGTCCTCGTGGCCACCGGCGAACATGATGTCTTGCTTGCCCCACTGGATCATCTCAGCTGCGTTGCCGATGCAATGCGCCGAGGTCGAGCAGGCCGACGAGATCGAATAGTTGACGCCGTGGATCTTGAACCAGGTGGCGAGCGTCGCCGACGCCGTCGACGACATCGCCTTCGGCACCGCGAACGGCCCGATGCGCTTGGGGCTGTTGTTTTTGAGCGTGATTTCCGACGCTTCGACGATCGTGCGCGTCGACGGACCGCCCGACCCCATGATGATGCCGGTGCGTTCGTTGCCTGAAATATCGCTCTCTTCGAGACTGCTGTCGGCAATCGCCTGCTTCATGGCGACGTGGTTCCACATGCCGCCCTGCGACAGGAAGCGGGCGGCGCGGCGGTCGACAAGCTCGGTCGTGTCGAGGTTCGGCGAACCCCAGACCTGGCACTTGAAGCCATGTTCGGCGAAGGATTCGGAGAAGCTGATGCCGGACTTGGCGTCACGCAGCGAGGCTTGCACTTCGGAAGCGTTGTTGCCGATGGACGACACGATTCCAAGGCCAGTTACGACGACCCGTCTCATTCAGATTTCCTTTCAGAATGTCCGGCAGCCCTTAGGCTGCGGCTTCCTGCTTCGAGAGCCCGACCTTGAGGTCGGTGGCCTTGTAGATAGGTTCGCCATCGGCCTTCAACCAGCCATCGGCGATGCCCAGGACCAGGCGGCCGCGCATGACGCGCTTGAAGTCGATGCCGTATTCGACCTTCTTGACCGAAGGCGTGACCATGCCCTTGAACTTCACCTCGCCAGTCGAGAGCGCCATGCCCTTGCCGGACTCGCCGAGCCAGCCGAGGAAGAAGCCGGTCAGCTGCCACATGGCGTCGAGACCGAGGCAGCCCGGCATGATGGGGTTGCCGATGAAGTGGCAGGGGAAGAACCACAGGTCCGGCCTGATGTCGAATTCGGCGCGAACGAAGCCCTTGTCGAACTCGCCGCCGGTCTCGCTGATCTCGGTGATGCGATCGAACATCAGCATCGGCGGAGCAGGCAGCTGGGCATTGCCGGGTCCGAACAGCTCGCCGCGGGCACAGGCCAGCAATTCCTCGTAGCCGTAGCTGGATTTCTGATCGGCCATGAACACCTTCCCCGTCAACGTTTCGGGCGGTGCCACGCCCTTCTTGTGTGCTCTCACTAGCACAGACTGTTTGCAGCCGGAAACCGGCGATTGCGATTAACGTGCCCATCCGTGTGGGTCAATGCGCGCTATTGATCGCATTTGAGTGACAGAATATATGTCAGGCTTAGCTTGCCGGCTGCCTATCCAGTTTTTGGCACGTTTACAGGCTACAATTGGGGCGAAGGCTAACTTCGACGAGGCAACGAGTGGATTCCCACAAGGCTAGCATTGCTGTGGAAACGCGTGTCCGCGATGCGGGGCTCAGGCCCACGCGTCAGCGCATCGCGTTGGCCGAACTCCTGTTTGCCAAGGGCGATCGGCACCTCTCGGCTGAAGAGCTGCACGAGGAGGCCCTGTCGGCCGGGGTGCCGGTGTCGCTGGCGACCGTCTACAATGCGCTGCACCAGTTCACCGAGTCGGGCCTTTTGCGCATCCTGGCTGTCGAAGGCTCAAAGACCTATTTCGACACCAACACCTCCGACCACCACCACTTCTTCATCGAAGGCGAAAACCGGGTATTCGATATCGAATCGGGCCCCGTCACGGTCACCAACCTGCCGGAGCCTCCGGAAGGCATGGAAATCGCCAATGTCGATATCGTGGTGAGGCTCAGGCCCAAGCGCCCGGCCTAAGCCCGCGCAATCCTGACAGCTGGATTCTTGGCGCCCGTTGGCCGTCCCAGGGGACGCGCGGCGCTGCAGGTCATCAGTTCTCGATGCTTTCGCCTGGATAGGCACCCCAGACCTGAGACTGGTTGAGCCAGCCGCTCGTGCCGGCGAAACTCATTTCGCACCAATCGCCATTGCACTGCTTGATCGAGCCGATGACGCCGGGGTCGATGATGGCAACGGTACGCGCGCCCTGTTCGGGCTTGGCGAGCAGGTTGAGCTGCGCCGGCTTGCCGCGTTGCCAGGGGGCTGTCATTGCCGTGCGGTGACCCGATAGCAGCGACTGGTTGATCCAGCCCTCCGCACCTTCGGAATCGCGCACGCGGCGCCAGTTGTCATATTCCTGGATGATTTCCATCGGCAGGCCCGGCTTCAGGTAAAGCCAGTCGACCGGATAATTGACGCCAGGGCCGATGCGGGAATTGACCTTGCCCGACTTGAGGCTGACGAATCGCGGCAGCGGCAGCCCGCTCGGGCCGAGCGTTCCGTTCTGGGCGGCCATGGCAGGGCCGACGAAGCCGGCATCAGGCGAAACGAAAGCAAGGCCGATCAGTGCTGCGCTGACGGCCAGACGGAGCGACGCAAAACCAGACACTTCCGTAACCTCTGTTTGAACTTGGCGCCCTTGGGGCGGGCACCCTTTTTTCTTTGTCTTCGGCGGCACTGCTTGTTACACAGATTACCACTCATGGATCGGATTGCAGTTTCGCCGGTCTTGGTTAAAGAGGTCTCAACGAGATCTTCGTCGAGGATAGAATGGCCGGTCGAAAAAAGCCTCTCGTCGTCATTACGCGCAAGCTGCCCGACCAGGTCGAGACGCGCATGCGCGAACTCTTCGACGCGCGGCTCAACGTCGACGACCGGCCGATGAGCCAGCCGGAACTGGTCGCGGCGGTCAAAGAGGCCGACGTTCTGGTGCCGACGGTCACCGACACCATCGATGCCGCCCTGATCGAGCAGGCCGGACCCAATCTCAAGCTGATCGCCAATTTCGGCAACGGCGTCGACAAGATCGACGTTACCGCGGCTTCCAAGCGCGGCATTACCGTCACCAACACGCCGAACGTCTTGACCGAAGACACCGCCGACATGGCCATGGCGTTGATGCTCGCCGTGCCGCGCCGCCTGACCGAAGGCGCCAGCGTTCTCACCAGTGACAAGAAATGGGCCGGCTGGTCGCCGACCTGGATGCTCGGCCGCCGCATCGGCGGCAAGCGTCTCGGCATCGTCGGCATGGGCCGTATCGGCACCGCCGTTGCCCGCCGCGCCAAGGCTTTCGGCCTGTCGATCCACTACCACAATCGCCACCGCGTGCTGCAGTCGGTCGAAGACGAGCTGGAGGCGACCTATTGGGAGAGCCTCGACCAGATGCTCGCCCGCATGGACATCATCTCGATCAACTGCCCCTCGACGCCGGCGACCTTCCATCTGCTGTCGGGCCGCAGGCTCGCGCTGATGCAACCGCACGCCTATCTGGTCAACATCGCCCGCGGCGACATCATCGACGAGGACGCTTTGGTCAAGATGCTGCAGGACGGCAAGCTTGCCGGCGCAGCCCTCGACGTCTTCGAGCATGAGCCGGCGGTCAACCACAAGCTGCTCAAGCTCGCTGCCAAGGGCAAGGTAGTGCTGATGCCGCATATGGGCTCGGCCACCATCGAGGGCCGCATCGACATGGGCGAGAAGGTCATCATCAACATCCGCGCTCATGTCGACGGGCACCGCCCGCCTGACCGCGTGCTGCCGCTCAGGACCTGAGGTTCTTTCGTATCAGGTTTGCGTTGCCCCTCATCCGCCTGCCGGCACCTTCTCCCCGTAAACGGGGAGAAGGGACAAGCGGCAACGTCTATGCCCTCGTCGCCCCGTTTACGGGGAGAGGGTAAGGGTGAGGCAGCGTCAATCTAACCAGAAATACGGATGTCGCCATCAACGCCGACACGCACTTGCTTGCCGTTGAAGGCCGCGAAAGCTTCCCGCCCAAGCTTCACCGCCACCGGCGTTTCCCAGCCCATCTCGCGCGCCACGATCAGCCCGAGCAGCAGGATGGCGTCGGGCTCGTGCAGCACCAGCGCTGCCGGCGCATGGCCGGCATGGACCAGTTCCATCAACACCGCCGATGCCGAAGACGAGCCGATGGTACCGGGCAAAAACAGCACCTTTCCTGATATGCCCTGGCCGCATTCGGGATGGCGCACATCGGCGATGCGCCCGGATTTGGGATCAACCCCGCCCCAGAAGCTGATAGGTGCCGACAGGATAAGGCCCGGGCCTTCGCCCGTCCTGCCAGGAACCAGGATTTCGGCGCGCGTGTTCATGAGCTGAGCCTCGCAAACACCGGTCGACCAAGAACGGCACTTTCGACGCAATCGGCAAGCGAGCCATAAAGCACGGCGTAGCCGGTGTTGGCAGGCGCGTATTGCGCGAACTTCCCCGAATTGGTCATCAGCACGCCGTTTGTGCGGTCAGGCAGGATCGGCGTCACCACCACGCAGGTGTCGGCGACGACGACCACGCCCAGGACCTCCAGCGCCTTGCGCCGCCCGTTGCGGTCGAGCTCGGTCAGGACATGTCGCCCGGTGCAGGCATGGATCGGCACGCTGAGCCGTCGCCCCGATATCAGCCGCTCCAGCGAGTCGAATTCGGCCAGCGACAGATGCGGGCTGCCGATGGCGACGGCGTCGATTCGCTCTGTGCCTTCGGCGGTCGATAGCCTGGCCTGGGCAGAAGCGACCATCTGTGGCGTCACCCGGATCGTTGTTTCCGCGTCGAGGCCGCCCAGCGCCGTCTTGGCATCGGGTGCTTCCGGTGTCACGCCAGATAAATGGAACAGCCCGACAGCACCCGACGAGGCGGCCGCCGCGCCGAACGCCTTGAGCGCGTCCTCGCCGGGACTTTGGGTCACGCCTGTCACCACGCCGATGGCGTCGCCAACCTCGCGGCCATAGAGGCTGCCGAGCACCGGCCAGGCGATTTCGGAAGCGAGGAATGCCCGGGGTAGGGCCGAGACGTCGAAGACCAGATTCGCCAGGCGGTTCTCCTGGCGGTGCAGACCATAGTCGGGCGCACGGCCCGATATCGCGCAGGCGATGTCGAGGAAATCGCCATAACGGTTGGTGCGCGCGCCGAGCACCGAATTGCAGAACACCACCGCATTCGATTCGCCCCAGGCGACATCAGCGCCGAAAGCGGGCCGGTGGCCGGCCTGATAGGGCGCGCAGGTCCAGCTCGGCTCGCAACCGAGCTTGCGGTAGGCTTCCATCATCCGCCGCGCCATGGAGCGTTGCGGCTCTTCCAGGCGCACGCGCGAGCAGCCCATGAGATCGAGCGCGCCGACATTGAGTGTCGAACGCACGGCAACGTGGGCGCGGCCCTCGACCAGCCTCTCGGCGAACAGCGTACCCGAATCGCCATGGTAGAGCGCGCCGTCGATATGCGCCGAGGCAATCGGGATCAGCCTGGGCGCGCCGAGCAGGGCGGCACTTTCGGCGACGATGCGCATCGCCATCGCCGCGCCATCGCTGCCGCTGGCGATTCGCCGCTCGTCATTTGTGAGTGCGAGGCTCAACCGAGCATCTTTCGAAAGGTGATCGAGGTCGGACGGTCGAAGCCCTCATGTGCAGTACGCTCGAACTCGACGAAACCCATCCGCGCGAAGGTCGTGTGGTTGGCAGCGAGCTCGATCCGCGTCTGCAGTTCGAGCACTGGTTTGCCCTGTTCGATGGCGTAACGCTCGGCTGCGACCATCAGTGCCCGGCCGATGCCCGCGCCGCGCGCGCTGTCGTCGACTGCCAGCTTGCCGACATAAAACACCTCGGCCCGTTCGGCGGCGAAGATGCAGCCGACGAGCCGCCCTTCAAGCATGGCGATGAAGCAGACTTCGTCCCTGGCCTTGTCCAGCAGATTGGCCAGCGTCAGCCGATGCGCCGACGATGGCGGGTCGATGACGCCGTCCATATAGGCGAAGGAGCGCATGATCAGGTCGAGCAGTTCAGCCCAGCGGTCAAAATCCTGGGGCAGGCGGGCAATGGTCACGTCAGCGGTCATGGCTCACGAGGCTTTGTAACGCACGGTGTCGAAACGCGCTGCGAGCGCATCGTAAAGCAGCAACCGGCCGACAAGCGGCTCGCCGACGCCGGTGATCAGCTTGATCGCCTCCATCGCCTGCAAGGTTCCCATGACACCGGTCAGGGCACCGAGCACGCCGGCCTGGGCACAAGACGGCACCAGGCCCGCCGGCGGCGGTTCGGGGAACAGGTCGCGATATCCGGGGTTGCGGCGGCCGTCGGCACCCGTCTCGAACGGCTTCAGCACGGTGATCGAGCCGTCGAAGCGCCCGACAGCGGCATGCACCAGCGGCCGCTTCACTGCGGCACTGGCATCGGCAACCGCATAACGCGTCTCGAAATTGTCAGAACCGTCGATCACCAGATCGTAACCGGCGATCAACTCGGCAGCATTTTCGGTCGTCAGCCTGAGCTTGTGCAGTTCGACCGTCACATGCGGGTTGATGCGGGCAATCGCCGCCTTTGCGCTCTCCGCCTTGGACAAACCGACCGACTGGGTATCGTGGATCACCTGGCGCTGCAAATTGGACAGCGAGACATGATCGTCGTCGACGATGCCGAGCGTACCGACGCCCGCTGCCGCAAGATATTCCAGCACCGGTGCGCCGAGACCGCCGGCGCCGATCACCAATACGCGCGCGCGCTTGAGCTTCTGCTGGCCCGGACCGCCGATCTCCGGCAGCACGATATGGCGCGCATAGCGTTCGAGTTCTTCCGGGGAAAGCGGTGCTGCCTGGTTCATGGCACAACCATATCGCCGCCAGTTCTGCTTGTCAGTCCGGTAGTGGCGGGATCTATCGGTCCACCCTGTCCGGGAAAACGGTGGCGCTGACGCTGCCATGGTCGACAGTCAAAAACTGTGCCCGTCCGATAAGGCTCGAAAACAGGCTCGCTTCGGTGCCGGTCATGAAGGCCTGGCAATTCAGCTCTTCAAGGATCGAAAACAGTGCCGCGCGGCGGCCGGCATCGAGATGGGCGGCGATCTCGTCGAGCAGAAGGATGGGTGCTGCGCCCGCCATCTCGCCGGTCAGCCGTGCATGCGAAATGACGATGCCGATCAACAACGCCTTCTGCTCGCCGGTCGAACACAGCTCCGCCGGCATGGATTTCGGCTTGTGACGCACCAAAAGGTCCGAGCGATGTGGGCCATCAAGCGTGCGTCCGGACGCACGATCGCGCTCGCGCCCGTCGGCCAGCGCTTGCCGGAATCGCTCTTCCAGCTCCACCGCCGGCATGTCGCCGATACTTTGTTCGAGGCTTCCGGCGAGGCTCAGTTCGGCCTGCGGGAAAGGGCCGGTCTCAGGCATCCGCCCGATCATCGCCGTCAAAAGCCGCACCATCTCGACACGCGCAGCGGCGATCGCCGCTCCTGTCTCGGCCATCTGGATCTCGATCGCGTCGAACCAGGCGTTGTCGCGACGGTCCTCGGCAAGCAGACGGTTGCGGCCGCGCATCGCCTTTTCATAATCGAGCGCGCGCTGGCCGTGCGCCGGATCGATCGCCAGCACCAGCCGGTCGAGGAAGCGCCTGCGGTCGCCGGCGGGGCCGGTGAACAGCGCGTCCATCGACGGTGTCAGCCACACCACGCGCAGCCATTCGAGCATGTGGTCGGCCTTGGCGGCAGCACCGTTGATGCGGACGCGCCGTCCTGCTTCGCCCATGGCTTCTGGTGCTGTGCCGGTGCCAATCTCGGCATCGCCGATCGGTCCTTTGATTGCGGCATGCACGGCAAAGCTGCCCGCGCTGCCCTCGCGGGCGACATCGGGATAAGGCGCGCGGCGCAGGCCGCGCCCGGGCGTGAGCAACGAGATCGCCTCGAGCAGGTTGGTTTTGCCGGCGCCGTTCTCGCCGGTGAACACCACCGCGCCCGGCCTGAGGTCGAGCGACAGCGAGTTGTAATTGCGGAAGTCCGTAAGTGTAAGCTTACTGATAAACGTCGAGGGGATGCGTTTCCGCTCTCCCCCCGTATCCGGCTCTTGCATTGGGTTGCGCGCGCTACACGCGCATCGGCATCAGCACGTAGAGAGCGTTCTCGTCGGCTGTGTCGTGGATGAGCGTGGGCGAACCGGCATCCGCCAGCATGAAGCGGGCTTCGCTGCCCTTGAGCTGAGCGGCGACGTCGAGCAGGTATTTGGCGTTGAAGCCGATCTCGATGGGGTCCGACGAATAGTCAGCGGCAAGTTCTTCGACAGCACTGCCCGAATCGGGGTTGTTGACGGCGAGCGTCACCAGCCCGTCGGCGATCGACAGCTTCACCGCGCGGCCGCGTTCCGACGAGATCGTCGACACACGGTCAACGGCCGCGGCAAAGCTCTGGCGGTCGATGATCAGCTTCTTGTCGTTGCCGCTCGGAATGACACGCTGATAGTCGGGGAAGGTGCCGTCGATCAGCTTGGAGGTCAGGATCACGCCGCCGATGGTCAGGCGCATCTTGGTATCGGAAATCTCGGTCGTCACCGCGACATCCGGATCGTCGATCAGCTTCTGCAACTCGGACACGGTCTTGCGCGGGATGATGATGCCCGGCATGCCCTCGGAGCCGGCCGGCGCCTCGACCTCGGCACGCGCCAGGCGGTGGCCGTCGGTGGCAACCGCGCGCAGCATCAGCTTGCCGCCGCTTTCATGCGTGTGCAGGTAGATGCCGTTGAGATAATAGCGTGTCTCTTCGGTGGAGATGGCGAACTGGGTCTTGTCGATCAGGCCCTTCAGCGCGTTGGCCTCGAGCCGGAAGATATGGGAAAACGTGCCGGCCGAAAGCTCGGGGAAATCCGACTGCGGCAGGCACTGCAGGCGGAAGCTCGAGCGGCCCGACACCACCGACATGGCGTTGCCGTCCTCGTCGGTCTTCAGCATCACTTCCGCGCCATCGGGCAGCTTGCGCACGATGTCGTAGAGCAGGTGCGCCGGAACCGTGGTGGCGCCGCCCTGTTCGACGCTCGCCGGCGTCGCTTCCGCAATCTCGAGATCGAGATCGGTCGCTTTCAGTTCGAGGCTCGCGCCATTGGCCTGCAGCAGCACGTTGGACAGGATCGGAATCGTGTTCCGCCGTTCGACCACGCGGTGCACGTGGTTCAGCGACTTCAACAGGTTGGAGCGTTCCAGGATAACACGCATGACGAAACAGGCTCGCTTCTTTGAAGGTGCGGGTTCGCGGGCTCGAATGCGCCCGGGAAAGCCCGCAACACGATCGGAATTGTGCTGAGTCTGACAGTAAAAACTATGGAAAGGCAAGCCCGCGCAGCGACTCCAAGGCCGTTGCACGGGCGTTCTGGGGATAAGTCTCAGGCGTCAAACTGTCGCCTGCGCCGACAAACCATCAGGCCTGGTCGTTGATCAGCCTTCTCAGCAGTTCGAGCTCCTGGGCCAGCGTGTTGTCGCCACCCGACAGGTCCTCGATCTTGCGCACCGCATGCAGCACGGTGGTGTGGTCGCGGCCGCCAAAACGCCGGCCGATCTCGGGCAGCGAGCGCGGCGTCATCACCTTGGCCAGATACATCGCGATCTGGCGCGGCTTGACGATGGTGCGAGTGCGGCGGTTCGACAGAAGCTCGGTCTTCGACACGTTGTAGTGGCGGGCGACGATGCGCTGGATGTCTTCGATGCGCACGCGCTTGGGTTCGCCCGAGCGATAGATGTGGCCGAGGATCTCGTCGATGCGCTCGATCGACAGCTGCGGTTCGAACGACTGGCGGAAGATCAGCTGGTTGAAGGCGCCTTCAAGCTCGCGGCCCGAGCCGGTGACGGTGCGGGCGACATGGGTGAGGATCTCCTCATCCATGGCAAGGTTTGGGTCTTCGTTCTTGGCGCCGGCAAAGCGCAGCTTGAGCATGCCAAGGCGCATGCCGAAGTCCGGCGCCGACATTTCGAGCGCCACGCCGCCATTGAGGCGCGAACGCACACGTGGCTCGAGCGATTCCAGCTCCGCCGGCGGACGGTCAGCGGCAACCACCACCTGCTTGGCCGAATCGAGCAGCATGTTGATGAGATGGCAGAACTCGTGCTGGATCGACTTGCCTTGCAGGAACTGCATGTCGTCGATGATCAGCAGGTCGATGTCGCGCAGCTGCTCCTTGAGGGTCAGCGCGTTGTTGTCGCGGATCGCGGTCGCAAAACGCCACATGAAGTATTCGGCAGTCAGGTAGACGACGCGCGACTTCGGGTTCTGGCGCAGCGACTCAGCCGCGATCGCCTGAAGCAGGTGCGTCTTGCCGAGGCCAACGGTGGCATGGAGGAACAGTGGGTTGAAGCGCGAGTTCGATTCCGCCACCGCACGCGCCGCAGCGAGCGCCACGCGGTTGGAAGGGCCTTCGACGAAGGACTGGAAAGTATAACGCGGGTCGAGCGGCGAGCCGAGGACGTTCTGCTTGAACTCCTGGTCTGCGGTGCCATTGCGCGTTGGGGCGGGGCGTTCAGCCGTACGCCCGGCCGCCGCCGTGCTGGTGGCAAGGGCCGTCTGCGCCTGGCGCACCGGCTTGCGCAGCGATGCGGCTTCGGTTTCCACGCCGGGACGCGCCATGCGGGTCGCCGTACGGATGATGATCTCAAGCTTCAGAAGCTCCGGCTCTTCCTGGCGCCACAGCTCGGAAATGAGGTCGAGATAATGGCTGTTGATCCAGGAACGCAAGAAAGCGGTCGGCACCGAAAGGCGCACGACGCCCTTGGATGTTTCCGCAAGCTTCATGCGGCCAAACCAGCTCGAGAAGACCTCGCTGCCCAGGCGAACCTGAAGCTGCGTCTTGACCCGGTCAAAATTCTTCTCTGCGGCGCTGGTTGCTGCCACTGCGTTGCCCTCGATCAGTTCGCCGGTAAAAAGAAAGCCCGCATTTGCTTCCCTTTCGATGCCGCTTTGCATTGTCGCAATCCCTAACCTTCGGTCCTCGTTGCCGTATGGGGATGCGCCGCTCGCATCTCCACCGGTATTTCATTCAGGATGCTGGCCGCTTCCGGCTGTAGCCCCCAGTGCATGGCCTCCGGAGATCGACACCGATCTTCGGAAGGGTCCGCGCACAGTTTCATTGTGCTGCAGCGTCCTTGCACGTCCGAACGGACATGTGGCGCTGTCGTTGCCAGTCGTCAGCGCGCTTTACGCTGTCTTCTGGCTGGAGCCGCGGGGGCTGCAACTCCAGGCAAATGCGTAGCCATCCGGCGAAGTCGCCGGTGCAATGCAAAGTCACCATGCCGTGTATCCCCACACGCCCCAAGTATATATATCGAATTGGGCATACCTCCCCCGGACGCGGATTCCATCCACGCCGAGAACGCCGCCGATTTTTTGGCTTGGCTGAGGGCTAGGTGCCCGTCCCTTCGATAAAAAGACCTTACAAAAATCGCTGTGGACAGGGCAAGGCCGAGTCTAACCCGTTTTTAATGAATCTGCTTACCTCGGCGTCGGATTCAAAGCTTGCGGGTCCCCTTCAAACGGACAAAGCCGTTGTGATTCAAACCCTTTTCCGGGGATCGAAAAAAACCGCACCCCGCCCGAAATAATTTTAAAAGAATCCGCTTGACACCAACTTGTCCCCCGAGCCCTGCGGGCAGCTTGAACAAGCTGTGGATGACCGTGCACAAGCCCATGAAATCACAGGGGAATTTCTGACACGGTGAGTCTGGTTGTAGGCCTGCTTCCGACAGTTGTAGTTATCAGAATAGCCGCATATGCCGGCAAAGATCTTGGCCCTCTAAGGGCATGCTCCAGCGGCCCATGGGGCGGCTTTTTCGGCCAACTGCCGGCAAAAGAAAAACCCGGCTGGTGAGGCCGGGTTGATCAGAAATCCAATTGCTTGCAGGGCTTAGGCGGAAAGCGCCTTGAGCCGCTGTGCCAGACGCGAAACCTTGCGCGAGGCGGTGTTCTTGTGCAGGACGCCCTTGGTGGCGGCGCGCATCAGTTCCGGCTGGGCGGCGTTGAAGGCGGCCTCTGCCTTTGCCTTGTCACCCGAGGCCAGAGCCTCTTCGACCTGGCGGACATAAGTCCGGACGCGTGAGCGGCGGTTCTTGTTGACCGCTGCGCGGCGGGCGATCTTGCGCGTTGCCTTCTTGGCCGAGGAGGTATTGGCCATGGTGCCTCTCTTTGATCTCTAGGTGGGCGCGAGCGGCTTCCCGCAGAGCGCAAAAATCAGTCGGGCGTCCCTAGGGGCGCCTCAGTTGGTGCGGCTTATAGTTCAGCTTGCTTCCAACGTCAACGCGATTCAGGTCAGCGGTTGTGGAAATTCGCAGTCCTTTTCTCGGCAAAGGCGGCCATGCCTTCCTTCTGGTCGTCGAGCGAGAACATCGAATGAAACACGCGGCGCTCGAAGCGCAGGCCTTCGGCAAGCGTTACTTCATAAGAACGATTGACCGCTTCCTTGCACATCATGACTGCCGGCAAGGAGAAGTCGGCGATCTTGGCCGCCGCCTTCATCGCTTCTTCCATCAGGTCGGCCGCCGGCACGACTCGCGAGACGAGGCCGGAGCGCTCGGCCTCGGCCGCATCCATCATCCGGCCGGTCAGGCACATGTCCATTGCCTTCGACTTGCCGACGAAACGGGTGAGTCGTTGCGAGCCGCCCATGCCGGGCATGACGCCAAGTGTGATCTCGGGCTGGCCGAACTTGGCAGAGTCGGCGGCGATGATGAAGTCGCACATCATGGCGAGCTCGCAGCCGCCGCCCAGCGCGTAGCCGGCGACCGCGGCGATCATCGGCTTGCGGTTGCGGGCGAAGGCCTCCCAGCCGGAGAAGAAGTCTTCCATATAGGCGTCGACATAGCTCTTGGCCTGCATCTCCTTGATATCGGCGCCGGCCGCGAAGGCCTTTTCCGAGCCGGTGATGACAATGGCGCCGACGCCCTGGTCCGCTTCGAAGCTGCCGGTGGCTGCCAGGAGTTCGGCGAGCACTTGCGAGTTCAGCGCATTGAGCGCCTTCGGTCGGTTGAGCGTGATCAGCCCGACCTTGCCGCGTGTTTCCACGATGATCGTTTCATAGGCCATCTTGCGGCTCTCCCTGTCTCGCAGCGCTACCAATGAGGCTTTGCTCTAGCTCAGCGCTGGCACTGGCGGCAATAGAAGGTTGAGCGCCCGCTCTGCACGATGCGCTCAATATGGCCGGCACAGCCGCTGTGCGGGCAGGGTTCGCCCTCGCGGTCATAGACGGAGAAGGAGTGCTGGAAGTAACCCAGCGAGCCGTCGGTGTGGACGTAGTCGCGCAGCGAAGACCCTCCTGCGGCGATCGCATCGGCAATCACCTCTCGCACGGAGGTCGCAAGCAGCGTTGCCCGCTCCCGCGCGACCTTGCCGGTGCCGGCGATGGTGCCGGCGGCCCGCGTGGGGGAAAGCCTGGCGCGCCACAGCGCTTCTGCGACATAGATGTTGCCGAGGCCGGCGATCAGTCGCTGGTCGAGCAGGGCCGCCTTGAGCGGTGTCTTCTTGCCTTCGAACAGCTGGGCAAGAAGCGCGCCGTCGAGCGTGTTGCCGGTCGGCTCGACGCCGAGACCCGACAGCATCGGATGTTCCACGCCGTTGCGCTCGGCAAACAGCATGAAGCCGAACCGCCTGGGGTCGTTGAAGACGACACGCGCCGGCACGCCCTTGGCATCGGCAACGTGAAAGACGACGTGGTCATGCGTCTCCGACTTCGACCGTTCGTGATGGAAGCTGCCCGGTGTCGCCGCGTCCTCGTCGGTTTCGACGCGGAACGAGCCGGACATGCCGAGATGGCAGATCAACAGCGGGGCGTCCTCGACGTCGGCGATCAGATATTTGGCGCGCCGGCCAAGCGAGGTGATCTTTCTGCCCGCCAGGCGCTCGCCGAACTGCTCGGGGAAGGGGTAGCGCAAATTCGGCCGGCGCGTCTCGACGCGCTCGATGCGCGCGCCTTCCAGCACCGGCTGCAGTCCACGCCGGACGGTTTCGACTTCGGGCAATTCAGGCATGGCTGGCGATCGTTTCGAGGAAGGAGTTGCCGTGGCGCCCGGGCGCCAGGCTGAGATGTTCGGCCACGGTCTCGCCGATGTCGGCGAAGGTTGGCCTCAGGCCAACATCGCCGCCGGGAAGGCCCTGGGCAATACCGATCACCGGAATGCGCTCGCGCGTGTGGTCGGTACCAGGCCAGCTCGGATCGTTGCCGTGGTCGGCGGTGAGGATGAGCAGGTCACCCGGCTTGAGCTGCGCGAATGCTTCCGGCAGGCGTTTGTCAAATGCTTCCAAAGCAGCAGCATAACCCGGCACGTCGCGGCGGTGGCCGAACTCGGTATCGAAGTCGACGAAATTGGCGAAGACCAGATCGCCGTCGCGGGCATCGTCCATGGCGCCGAGCGCCTTGTCGAACATCGCCATGTTGCCGACGCCCTTGCGGATTTCGCTGATGCCGCGATGGGCAAAAATATCGCCGATCTTGCCGATGCCGATGACCTTGCTGCCGCGCGCGGTCAGCCTGTCGAGTAGCGTCGCCTCTGGCGGGGGGGTGGCGTAGTCGCGGCGGTTGGGCGTGCGCAGGAACGTCTCTTTGCTCTCGCCGAGGAAGGGACGGGCGATGACCCGGCCGATGTTCAGCGGGTCGACGAGGCGGCGGACGACCTGGCACAGTTCATAGAGCCGCTCCAGCCCGAAATGGGTCTCGTGCGCGGCGATCTGCAGCACGGAATCCACCGAGGTGTAGCAGATCGGCTTTCCAGTCCTGATATGCTCTTCGCCGAAGCGTTCGATGATCTCGATGCCTCCGGCGTGGCAGTCGCCCAAAATGCCTGGGACCTTGCCCTCGTGGATGATCGCCTTGGTCAGTGAAGCAGGAAATGTCGGAACGGTCTGCGGGAAATAACCCCAGTCGAAGGTCACCGGCAGGGCTGCGATTTCCCAATGGCCAGATGGTGTGTCCTTGCCGCTCGAGATTTCCTGGGCTGCACCATGAAAGGCATCAGCGCGCAGCGGCGTGCCGCCGGCGAAATCGAAGCCGCTCGCCACTTTCGCCGCGCGGCCAAGTCCGAGCGATGCCATGTTGGGAACGTCGAGCGGGCCGGCGCGTAGCCCTTCGCGGTCAGCGCGGCCTTCAGCGCAGGCGCGCGCGATATGTCCGAAGGTGTCCGATCCGACGTCGCCAAAGCGCGCGGCGTCCGCCGCTCCGCCGATGCCGAAGGAATCCAGGACGAACAGGAATGCACGCGCCATCTACAATGGGTTCTCGGTTGCCAGTCTGCCAGACATAAGATCAGTCGCCGGTATTGGCAATTATCCGGTGAAAGGCAGCTGACAGGGGTCGCGATGCAAATCCACAGTTTGATGTTCGGGCAGGCTTAGCGTTCAGCAGCCCGTGCAGGGAACGCTCTGGCTCATGCGTGGACGTAGATAATAGGACTCGGACATCGAAATGCCGTCGAAAGCGGCGGCAAGCCCAAGCACAGGCTTGCTTTGCGCCGCCCACGTAATGACCGGCTTGTATTCGAGGTCGCTTTCGACGCGAATGAGGAACGTGCCCTTGATCTTGAGAGCGGGCGGCACCGTCGTGGCGGTCCCTTTCACAGCATCCACGCTCGCCACGCCGTTGACGAGCTTGCGTGACCAAACGACTTGCACTTTTGGTGTCGCTTCGTCGGTGATCTCGATCGCGGTGACGATGATCTTGCCAGTACTGCGATTGTAGGGCTGCAGGATAGACTCACCGATGCTCATTACCGCGTCGACTTCAGTGCTGGTGATGGTCTGCTGTTGGGTGATCAGATCGGCGATCATCGATCCGGCGCGGCTGACCTTCTTGTTGGTCTCGATCGCTTGCGAGACTTCCATGGTCACGAAATAGAGCGAAAAAAGCAGCGGCGCGATCAAGGCGAATTCGACCGCCGCAATGCCGCGCTTGTCACTGATCAGGGCGCGCGCGCAAGACCGCCATCGCTCCAGCATGGATCTCGCGCAGACAGACATGTTGCCCCTTTCCCAGGCCACGGTCTTTGACGGCCGGCCAGTCCAGTCAGTCGTTAAACGGCTCGTTCTGCCAGGTGACGGTCGCATATTGCAAAAACTTGCCGCCCTTGAGGTTCGACATCGACGCCCGCATGAAGTCGGTGATGACAGGCCATCTGTAGAAGACCTGCAGCATGTTCTTGGACATTGACGGACCTGGCGTCACCGCGAAACCCGTCGTGTCGATATCCTTGTCGCTTGTCAGCTTGATCTTTACCTTTGCCGCATCGGCAAAGGTTGGATAGCTGCGCAGATCGACGACCAGCTCGGGGCAGCCCTTGGCAACAAGGATCTCCAGCTTGTCGCAGATCATCTTCTCCAAGGAGACTTTCGTAACAGTCGCCGCCCTGACCTGCCCTGTGCGCAGTTGCCTGGCGACATCGTCGGCGGCGTTGGACAACACCTGCTGGCCGGCAAAGGCGATGCAGCTTTCCAGAATGGCGAAGACCAGCAACGAAAACGGTATTGCCAGTATGACGAACTCGATCGCCGTACTGCCGCTCTGGTCCCGCATGAAACGGGCAAGGAAGCCTCGCTTCGGTCCGTTCACATCATTGCTTTCTGCAGCCGCTGCTTTGCTCATGTCCCGACCGCCTCGAGTGGTTCAGGCCGACGTATAAGGGAAAGCTCTTGAAGCCCGGTTTGAATGATCCGGAAAATTGCGCATGCTCGGTTTACCGGCCGTTGACCATGCCTGATGAACTCATGCGCCAAACTATTGGCTGGCGTTCATCTCGCTCTCGGACATCCGCTCGGCGTCACTCTTGTAGGAACTCTCGCAATAGGGCGTGCATGAAAGTGTCTGGACCTCCGAGCGCCGGTAGATCCGCACGGACGAGGCGTCATGGCGGATGACAGTCACCTGCTCGTCGACGATCGGGCTGCCTTCGGCATCGAGCACGACAAGGTTGGTGACGCCGAAACCCTTGCCGGTGAGCACGATGGTCGAGGCGTCCTGGATCGCAGCATCGGCGATGGACGAGTTGCCAACCACGATGGTGTCGGCCGGGCGGGTAAGCCGCACGATCTTGGCCTGGTTCATCGTCACTTCGATACCCGCGCCCGCATATGTATGTGTTGCAGCGGCAAGCGATGCCAGCCAGGTGCAGGCTCCCAGGACATATAGGTTTGGCTTGGCCATGATAGGCGCCCCCTTGGCGGCTGTCGGTATCGGTCAACTGTTCAATGGAAGATGAACGACTTTGGTGAACCAACGGTTAAGCGCCTGGCCAGGACAACCGCAGGGCGAAACGGCACCGCGCTGACGTGCTCGCATGCCCAAGCTGCAACAGCAAACAGCCGCGACTTCTGAGCGGCTGGATCACCGACAATTGTTGGGCCTGGCTTAGTTTGCGGTTAACCACACGAAGCCAAGCCGCGGCGAAAGGTTTCGGTAAGGCTGTTTATTAAGTCGATTGAAAGAGCTCCCCGCTAGGTTGCAGTCATCCGATCGACGACAAAGAAATGTTGGCGGAAGTGCTGTAACACGGAGCAAGGAGCTTTCAATGTCTAACCTCATCGCACGTTTTGTGAAGGACGAATCCGGCGCGACCGCCATCGAATACGGTCTGATCGCCGCCCTTATCGCCCTCGCCATCATCACCGGCGCTACCGCCGTTGGCACGCAGTTGGCCGCGAAGTTCACGAATGTCGCTACGACCCTTTCGGCTGTGCCGGCCCCGTGATTTTGGCCTGAGGCCTTTTGCGGCGCTTTTGTCGGCAAATTACGTAAGAAGGCTGCCCGCATGGGTGGCCTTTTTGCTTTCTGCGGCTGCCGGAGATGTTGCCGCTAACTTCATCGAAGCTTAACGCCGAGATGTTAGATTGATAGATGTTCTGGATCGCGAGCACCTGGCCATGCTTGAAGCACTGATCTTTGTCGTTTTCCCCTTTTGCATGGTCTATTCGGCCGTCTCCGATACGATGTCGATGACCATCGCCAACCGTGTGCCGTTGCTGTTGCTCGGCGTGTTCCTCATCGTTGCGCCTCTGACTGGCATGGGCTGGGTCGGGATCGGTACGCATTTGGCCACGGGCGCTTTGCTGCTGACCATCACATTCGCGCTCTTCGCACTTGGCGGCATGGGCGGCGGTGACGCCAAGCTGATCGCTGCCACCGGTGTCTGGATGGGGTTCGGAGCGCCGTTGATGCAGTATCTTCTCACTTCGGCGATCCTTGGTGGCCTGTTGACGCTTGCGATCCTGTCCTTCCGCAGCTCGGCACTGTCGCACATCACCGGGCAGAACATGTTTCTCAGGAATTTTTCCAAGGATGCGGGCGGCGTGCCTTACGGGATCGCACTCGGGCTCGGCGGGCTTGTCACCTATCCCGCGTCGCCGCTGGTGGTCTGGGCGGTCGAGCGTTTGGCGGCACAATAACTGCATGGCCAGCAGGCCTGCGTAAGAAACAATTAATCACGCTCGTAAGGACTGCATTAACCATAAGTTGACGATTGCCTATGCAAAGTCCGGCTTGGCTTGATGGGGTGCCAGGGCGAGGTTTCGGACAAATGGCTGCATCGCGATTGATGATACTGGGCGTAGCGGTCGCTGCCGCAGGCGGCGCCGGTTTCGTCGCAAAGAACATGTCGGCGCCGCCGCCCGCCGAGGTCATCGTTGAATCCGGCCCCCAGCAGCCTCAAATCGCCCTGACCGATGTCCTGGTGCTGACCGGCGATGTGCCGATGGGCGCTACGGTGGAAAACAACATCAGCTGGCAGCCCTGGCCCAGTGACGGCATCAACCCCAATTTCATCACCCGAAATGCCGAGCCTGAAGCGCTTGAGAAATTCAAGGGCTCGGTTGCTCGTCTTGCGATGTACAGCGGCGAACCGCTGCGCAAGTCCAAGCTGATCGGCGAAGGCCAGAGCTTCATGTCCGCCGTGCTGCCGGCCGGAATGCGAGCCGTCGCCACGACGATCTCCGCCGATACGTCTGCTGGCGGCTTCATCCTGCCCAACGACTATGTCGACGTCATCATGACGCGCCGCTCGGATGCGGCAAAATCCGGCAGTGGCTTCACCACTGAAACCATCCTCAGCAATATCCGCGTGTTGGCCATCGACCAGGCCATCCAGGAGGACGAGGAGGGCAAGAAGGTCAAGGTTGGCGAAACCGCGACGCTGGAGCTTACGGCACAGCAGGCCGAGATCATCACGGTTGCGCAACAGATGGCCGACCGGCTCACACTGGCGCTGCGCTCTGTTGCCGATACGCAGCAAAAGAACCTCGCTGAAGCCGATTATCTGGTTTCGGGCAGTGGCAAGCGCGGCACCGTGCGGCTCATCAAATCCGGCGAGATTTCTGAATCGGGAGCACGGAAATGAGGTCCTGCATCAGATTTTGGGCCACCGCCACCGCTGCCCTCGGCATCCTTGCCGCAGGCGCTGTCATTCCTCACCTCGCCCCGGTCTCCGCCGCTTCGCGGGCACAGGTCAGTTCGAATACCGCCAGCATCCAGCGCGTCAAGCTTGGCCTCAACAAGTCGGTTGTCATAGACCTCCCGAGCGATGCTTATGACATTCTGGTAGCCAACCCTGCTGTGGCCGACGCGGTTACGCGCACGGCCCGCCGCATCTATCTCTTTGGCAAGGCGGTCGGCGAAACCAACATCTTCGTCTTCGGCCCGAATGGCGAGCAGATTGTCAGCCTCGATCTCGCAGTCGAGCGAGATGTCGCCGGCCTCGAGGACTATATCAAGCGCTTCATTCCGGGCGCCGACATCAAGGTCGAACTGTTGAATGACAACGTCGTGCTGACCGGCACTGTCGACACCCCTCTTGATGCCAAGCGCGCGGTCGACCTGGCGACGATCTTCGTCACCGGCGGTGAGGCGACGACCGGTCAGTATTCGCAGACAGCTACCGGCGGCTCCGACAATGGCGGCGTCGACATCAACAATCCCGATCAGACCCGCCAGAAAAGCAAGATCGTCAATCTGCTCCAGATCATCGGCGACGATCAGGTGATGCTCAAGGTCACTGTGGCTGAGGTCAGCCGCAATGTGATGAAGCAGCTTGGCGTCAACATGATCGGTTCGGGCAACTCCAATGGCATCAACTGGGGCATAGAAAACGCCATTCCAGGTGGTCTTGGCGCACCCTTGGTAGGCAGCGCCGGCACGTTCAGTTTCGCAAAGAATGGCCTAGGTGCCTCGATCAACGCGATGGAACAGGCCGGTGTGATGAAGACACTGGCCGAACCGATTTTGACAGCTGTTTCCGGCGAGCAGGCGTCCTTTCGCGTTGGTGGTGAATTCAACATGCTGCGGAAGGTGGAGGCTGCGAAGCGTGATGACAAAGGTGTTACCGATCCAGGTGGCCTCGTTTACGAGCAAGTAGAATACGGCATCAGCCTTGACTTCAAGCCGGTTGTCCTTTCGGCGGGGCGTATCAGTTTGAAGGTTCGCACGTCGGTTTCCGAGCCGACAAACGAATCGTCAGGCCTTGGCGGCGGCGGTCCGACGCTGCCATCGCTACGCAAGCGTCTTGCCGACACGACAGTTGAACTTCCCTCTGGTGGGTCGATGATGATTGCCGGACTTGTTCGCGACGACGTCAAGCAGGTCATGGGCGGCGTGCCAGGTCTGTCAAAGGTGCCGATCCTTGGCACGCTGTTTCGCAGTCGCGATTTCATCCGCAACGAAACCGAGCTGGTCATCATTGTCACGCCATATCTGGCCCGCCCGACCGCTCGCAACGAACTCGCCAAGCCGGATGACAATTTCAACGCCACCAGCGATGGCGCCGGCATGTTCCTCGGCCGCGTCAACCGCGTCTACGGCACCATGAAAACAGACAAGCCCATGGGCCGTTACCACGGCGTCGTCGGCTTCATCTACAAATGAGCGGGGATAGGGGCATGTCTCAGGCAATCGTCAAGCGCAGCGCCAACCGCAACCGGTTGAGGCTTCTTGCCATGGCCACGGTTGCGCTTTTGGCTGGCTGCGCCAATCGCGACAGCGTCACTGTCGGTTCGATCCCCGACGACTATCGCACCAATCATCCGATCGTCATCGCCGAAAAGAACCAGACCATCGACATTCCCGTCGGCGTCGGTGATCGTGGTGTCACCCAGGGTCAGAAGGTCACCTTCGAGGGGTTCCTGCAGAACTATGATCGCCAGGCGGCGTCGACGCTGACAATCATGACCCCCGTGGGGGGCGCAAACGATGCCGCGGCCTCCAAGGCCGCACGTGGATTGATGACCATCGCGATGAAGGCGGGCGTTCCGAAGAACCGTATTGCGATCACCAGCTATCAGTCGGAATACCCCGAGGCGTCTTCGCCGATCCGGGCCACCTATTCGGCGATGCGGGCTCAGACCAACCGTTGCGGCAGCTGGCCGGCGGATGTCGCCGACACCACCGACAACAAGCACTACGCCAATTTCGGCTGTTCCTATCAGAACAATCTCGCCGCGCAGATCGCCAACCCGGCTGACCTGCTCGGACCGCGCAAGCAAACCGAGATTGATGCCGAGAATCGAAATGTCGTGATCGATCAGTATCGAAAGCCACCAGCCGCTTGGCAGCCAGAAACGACCTACTGATGGGAATTGGAGGCAGTTCGACATGAGCAATCTCGCCTACGACTCCCAGCCCGGCAGCGACGAGCTGTCGCAGCAGGATCTCGATGTCATGCAGACATTGAGGCCGGTGCCGCGCATCTCGATCCAGGCATTCTGCGAGACAGATAGCGTCGCAGGGCCGATCCAGCGCGCCGGCGAGGACCGCCGCATGGCCAAGGCCCATCTTCAGGTCCATATGGGGGGCATCGAAACCGCGATCGAAGTTTACAGCGGTACACCGACGCCCAACCTGATCATTCTCGAATCGCGTGGCGAGCCAAAGACCTTGCTCGAGACGCTGCATCGGCTGTCTGAATATTGCGATCCGAGTTCCAAGGTCGTGGTCATCGGCCACTACAATGACGTCGCGCTTTATCGCGAGCTGATCCGCTCGGGCATCTCCGAATATGTGGTGGCGCCGGTTTCGACAGCGGATGTCGTCAGCGTCATTTCCTCGATTTTCGTCGATCCCGACGCCGAACCTATCGGCCGCTCGATCGCCTTTATCGGCGCCAAGGGCGGTGTCGGTTCTTCCACCATCGCCCATAATGTCGCCTGGGCGATGTCGACCTTGTTCAAATCCGAGGTCGTTGTCGCCGACCTTGATCTCGCTTTCGGCACGGCCAACATCAACTTCGACCAGGATCCCGCGCAAGGCATCGCCGAAGCGGTGTTCGCCCCCGAGCGGGTCGACGAGGTCTATCTCGACCGCCTGCTTGCCCAATGTTCCGAGCATCTGTCGCTGCTTGCCGCACCGTCGACGCTGGAGCGTGTCTATGATTTCGACCCCGAGGCCTTCGCCTCGATCATCGACACTGCGCAGCGCAGCTCACCGATGCTTGTGCTCGACGTTCCCCATATCTGGAGCGGCTGGAGCAAGAACACGCTGATCCGCGCCGACGAGGTGGTCATTACCGCGACGCCGGAACTGGCCAACCTGCGCAACACCAAGAACTTGGTCGACATGCTGAAGCGGCTTCGACCCAACGATCCGCCACCCAGATTGGTCCTCAATCAGGCAGGGGTGCCGAAACGCCCGGAGATATCGCCTGCCGATTTCTCCGAGCCGCTTGGCATCACCCCGATGGCAGTCATCCCGTTCGACGCGCTGTTGTTTGGCAACGCCGCCAATAATGGCCGCATGCTCGGCGAGATGGACGCCAAGAACGCGATCGTCCAGACGATCAACGAGATCGCCCATGTCCTGACCGGAAGGTCCGAGGCCAAAGCCAAGAAGACGTCCGGTCTCGGCGGAATTCTCAATCGGCTCAAGGCCCGCAAGAAGTGACGCCAGTGCGGCGGAGGTGTTAGTCGATCATGTTCGGTAAGAGAGGCAACGACGACGGTAACCGCGCCCCACCGGGATTCCGGCCGCTCGCAACGCCCCCGCCCGTGGCGCCCCAGGCTGGCGACACGCTGGTCGCGCCGCGCCCCGCGACGCCTTCGCCTGCCGCTCCGGCAGCTGCGCCACGCCGTACCTTCGAGACATCGCCGTCCTTTGCACCCGAGCCACGCAAGGCGCAGCGCGAACGCAGCGAAAGCTACTACGACACCAAAAGCCAGGTGTTTTCGGCGCTGATCGACACCATCGATCTGTCGCAGCTTGCCAAGCTCGACCCCGACAGTGCGCGTGAGGAAATCCGCGACATCGTCAACGACATCATCGCGATCAAGAATTTCGCGATGTCGATCTCCGAGCAGGAAGAACTGCTCGAAGACATCTGCAACGACGTGCTCGGCTACGGTCCGCTTGAGCCGCTGCTGGCGCGCGATGAAATCGCCGACATCATGGTCAACGGCGCCAAGAACGTCTACATCGAGGTCAACGGCAAGGTCGAGCAGACCTCCATCCGCTTCCGCGACAACCAGCAGCTGCTCAACATCTGCCAGCGCATCGTCAGCCAGGTCGGCCGCCGGGTCGATGAATCCTCGCCGATCTGCGATGCGCGCCTGCCGGACGGCTCCCGCGTCAACGTCATCGCACCGCCGCTGTCGATCGATGGCGCTGCGCTGACCATCCGCAAGTTCAAGAAGGACAAGCTGACACTCGATCAGCTCGTCAAGTTTGGTGCGATCTCGCCGCATGGCGCGGAAGTGCTGAAGATCATCGGCCGTGTCCGGTGCAATATCATCATCTCCGGCGGTACGGGTTCGGGCAAGACGACGCTGCTCAACTGCCTGACCAACTATATCGACCGCGATGAACGCGTCATCACCTGCGAAGACTCGGCCGAACTGCAGCTGCAGCAGCCACATGTGGTCCGCCTCGAAACGCGCCCGGCCAATCTGGAAGGCGAGGGCGAGGTGACGATGCGCGATCTCGTCAAGAACTGCCTGCGCATGCGCCCCGAGCGCATCATCGTCGGCGAAGTGCGCGGACCTGAGGTCTTCGATCTGCTGCAGGCGATGAACACCGGCCATGACGGCTCGATGGGCACCATCCACTCCAACAGCCCGCGCGAATGCCTCAACCGTATCGAGGCGATGATTGCCATGGGTGGTTATTCGCTGCCGCAAAAGACCGTGCGCGAGATCGTCGTCGGCTCCGTCGACATCATCATCCAGGCGGCGCGCCTGCGCGACGGTTCTCGCCGCATCACCCACATCACCGAGGTGATCGGCATGGAAGGCGATGTCATCATCACGCAGGACCTGGTGCTCTACAACATCAAGGGCGAAGACCAGAATGGCCGGCTGATTGGCCAGCATGTCTCCACCGGCATCGGACGACCGAACTTCTGGGATCGCGCCCGCTATTATGGTGAGGAGGCGCGTCTGGCGACTGCTCTCGAAGCCATGGAAAAGGCAGCGGACTGATATGCACAAGATGAGGATCTGACGCGCCATGTTCGGCCTCGACGCCATGATGCTGATCTTCATCGCCCTTGCCGGTCTGAGCGCCGGCGCGGTGGCCTATGCCTTTTTGTTCAACCGCATCGAGACCCAGAGCAATACAAATCGGCGCATTGCGTCCGTCCGGCAGACCGATTCCGATCGGTCGGTGGTCAAGGCCTCGCGCGACCGGGTCGCCGAAGTCGCCAAGCGGCGCAAGTCTGTCCAGGACACGATCAAGGAGCTCGAGGAAAAGCAGAAGGCCAAGGACCGCAACATCAAGAAGCCGCCGCTGCGCGTCCAGATTCGCCAGGCCGGCATGTTGGTCACGATCGAGCGCTTTTATGTCTATTCGGCCATCTGTGGAGTGATTGTCACTGGCTTGCTGTTTATTGCCGGCGCGCCGCTGATCATTTTGCCCGGCGCGCTGCTTGCCGGTAGCATTGGTTTGCCCAGGTGGTTTGTCTCCTTCCGTCGCAGCCGCCGCGTCAAGCAGTTCCTCGAAGAGTTCCCCAATGCGCTCGACATCATCGTCCGCGCGGTGAAGTCCGGCCTGCCCCTCAATGACGGCATCCGCCTCATTGCTTCGGAATCGCCCGAGCCGGTTCGCGGTGAATTCCGGCGCCTGGTCGAAGCCCAGCAGGTCGGCGTCTCGATCCCGGAAGCCGCCTTGCGCATGACCGAGACGATGCCGTGCCCCGAGGCCGGCTTTTTCGGCATCGTCATCCAGATTCAGAGCCAGGCCGGCGGCAATCTTTCCGAAGCGCTCGGCAACCTGTCGCGGGTGCTGCGCGACCGCAAGAAGATGAAAGCCAAGATCCAGGCGCTGTCGATGGAAGCCAAGGCCTCGGCCGCCATCATCGGATCGTTGCCGATCATCGTTGCTTTGCTCGTCTACCTCTCAAGCCCGAACTACATCATGCCGCTGTTCACCACGAGTACCGGCAACCTCATTCTCGGCGTCTCCGGCGTGTGGATGGCGATCGGCATCTTCGTGATGCGCAAGATGATGAATTTCGAGGTTTAGGACCGTGACAGACCAGATCGTCAAATCGCTCACCGATCCGTCCTTCCTCATCGCGTTGCTCGTCGCGGTCGCGGTGTTCGCCACCGTCTTTACCGTCTTGCCTTCGCTGAGCGGCAATCCGCTCAAGGGGCGGATGAAGGCTGTGGCGCTCGAACGCGACGAACTGCGGGCCAAGCAGCGCATCCGTCTCGCTGCGGAAGCCGACCGCCGCCACAAGGGCCTGCGCGAGCAGCAGTCGATCGGCATGCGCAACATCGTCGAACGGCTGGACCTGCGTCGCGCCCTGGTTGACGAGGCGACGCTCATCAAGCTCAAGATCGCCGGCTTCCGCGGCCAGAACCCGCTGACCCGGTTCCTGTTCTTTCGTCTCGTTCTTCCCTTCATTGGCCTGGCACTTGGTGCGTTCTATGTCTTCGTGCTTGGCGGATTTGCGGAAAAGCCGTTTTTCATGAAGCTTTTCGTCTGCGTGGTGCTGGCTTATGCCGGCTTCTACGCACCGGTGCTTTATGTCACCAACCGCGCCACCAAGCGCAAGCAGTCGATCCAGGCGGCCTGGCCTGACGCGCTCGACCTGATGCTGATCTGCGTCGAGTCTGGCATGTCGGTCGAAGCTGCGCTGCGCAAGGTCGCCGACGAGATCGGTGCCCAGTCTGTCGATCTTGCCGAGGAGTTCGTGCTCACCAATGCCGAGCTGTCTTATCTCACCGAACGCCGCCAGGCCTATGAGAACCTGGCCTCCCGCACCGGTCTCGATTCGGTCAAGTCCGTCACCCAGGCACTGATCCAGGCCGAACGTTACGGCACGCCTGTGGCCCATGCGCTGCGCGTGCTGGCGGCCGAAAGCCGCGACATGCGCATGAACGCCGCCGAAAAGAAGGCGGCAGCCTTGCCGCCCAAGCTGACCGTGCCGATGATCCTGTTTTTCCTGCCGGTACTGTTTGCTGTCATCCTCGGCCCGGCCGGCATGCAAGTCAGCGAGCGTGGCATTTTCGGCGACGCGAAGCAGTCGAGCAGCGAATAAGGCCTGATACGGACAAACAAAAAAGCCGCGTCACGACGCGGCTTTTTTCATTTCAAGCAGACGGGCCGGTCAATTCTTCTTTGGCTTGTCGTTGGCCTTGATCTGGTTCCAGGCGTTCTGCTGCGCCAGCATGCCCCTGAGATAGCTGACATTGGCCTGCGCCTGCTCGGGCGAAAGCTCCTGGCTGGCGATCTGCTCGGCCTCGTCGAAGCGGCCCTGCAACCCGACCGCCAGGGCCAGATTCTGGCGCACGCGGCTGTCGGCGCCGGGCTGTGACGCCGCCGAACGCAGATAGGTCTCGGCCGACTTCAGGTCGCCTTCGAGCACATAGGACATGCCGAGATTGGACAGGATCGTCGGCTCGTTCGGCTTGAGGTCGAGCGCCTTGCGATAGAGGCCGCGCGCTTCTTGTGTCTGGCCAAGCTGGTCGAGGATCGCAGCTTCCGCCGACACCAGCTTCCAGTCCGGATATTCAGGCGTCTGGGCGCGGCGCACGGCATCAAGTGCCGGTTCCAACTCGCCCGAAGCGGCGAGGGCCTTGCCATAGGCGGCAAGCACGTCGCGGTCCTTGGGATAACCGATGGCGAGCTTGCGCATCACCGCCAGCGACTGGTCAGTCTGGCCCTTCATCTGCAGCACCGAGGCGTATTGCATTGCCACCGGCTTGTTGTTGGGGTCGCTGGCATAGGTGCGGCCGATCTGGTCGGCGGAGCCACCAATGGCGCCGGTCGACATGGTGTCGACCGATTTGCCGCGGCCGATCGAACCGGTGGTCATCCTGGAGGCGCCGCAGCCGGCAACGCTTGCCATCAGCAGCGTCAGCAATGCCGCCCTGACAAGGCGTTTTCCCGTTGCGTTCATCGAGCGATTGGTCAACATCGGCGACGGGTCTCCATTCGTCCGCGTGGCCATTCTCCGGCCATTTCCCCGCTTTGGAGAAATATTCTGTTAACCCTAACGGATGGTTAAGAACGCGCTGAAACGCTGTTCCATCCGAGACTGAAGGAAGCCGATATGCCGGTCGAACTGTTCGAGCAAAAGCCCTCCGACGCCTTGCCGATTCACCTCGTCGCCAAGGGCGGTCTCGAAAATGCCGGGCTCTCCGCCGAAATCCTGGCCTGGGCCAATGCCAACGGTTTCGCCGGCGAGGTGGGCAAGGTGCTGGCAATCCCCGGCACTGACGGCAGGCTGGCAGGCGCGCTGTTCGGCACCGGCCAGGGCGACAGCGGACTTGCTTTCGGTACGCTCGCGCGCAACCTGCCCGCAGGCAACTGGCATTTCGCCAGCGCGCCGGCACAGCCCGAACTGGCCGCGCTTGGCACCGCTCTCGGCGGCTACGCCTTCACCCGCTACGGCAAGAAGCCGGGCCGGGAGCTTGGCCTTGCCGTGCCCGCAGGTGTCGACGCTATCAGGCTGAACCGCATCGTCGAGTCGGTGTTCCTCGTCCGCGACCTCGTCAACACGCCGACAAACGACATGGGGCCGTCGGCGTTGGAGGCTGCGGTCAGGAAGCTGGCTAGCGCCCACGGCGCCGAGGTCAGGGTCACGCTTGGCGACGACCTGCTCAAGCATAATTTTCCGATGATCCATGCGGTTGGCCGCGCCTCCGACGATGCGCCGCGCCTCGTCGACCTGAATTGGGGCCCGAACGATGCGCCCAAGGTCACGCTTGTCGGCAAGGGCGTGTGCTTCGATACCGGCGGCCTCGACATCAAGCCGGCGTCGAGCATGCTGTTGATGAAGAAGGACATGGGCGGCGCTGCCAACGTGCTTGGCCTCGCCGCGATGATCATGGCGGCCAAGCTCAATGTCAGGCTGCGCGTGCTCATCCCGGCGGTCGAGAATTCGATCTCCGCCAACGCCTTCCGCCCCGGCGACGTGCTGCAAAGCCGCAAGGGCATCACGGTCGAAATCGGCAACACCGATGCCGAGGGCCGGCTGGTGCTCGCCGATGCGCTGGCCCTTGCCGATGAAGAACAGCCCGAAATGCTGATCGACATGGCGACGCTGACGGGTGCCGCGCGTGTGGCGCTCGGCCCCGACCTGCCGCCGTTCTACACTGACGACGAAGCGCTCGCCGCCGAACTCGCCGCGGCATCCGTTGCCGTCGAGGATCCGATCTGGCGCATGCCGTTGTGGAAGCCCTATGATTCGAAACTGTCGTCGAAGATCGCCGACATGAACAACGTCACGACGGACGGCTTCGCCGGTTCAATCACCGCTGCTTTGTTCCTCAAGCGCTTTGTCGAAAAGACGTCCAGCTGGGCGCATTTCGACATCTTCGCCTGGAACCCCGCCGACCGCCCGCACGGCCCGACCGGCGGCGAGGCGCAAGCCATCCGCGCGCTGGAGAAGGTGATTTCGGCGCGCTTTGGCTGAGGCTGGCGCAAGTTCCTCGCCCCCGCATTGCGGGGAGGGGTGTCGAGCCCTGGAGCTCGTCGAAGGGGCGAGGCGGAGAGGGCGTTATGTCTTGGGCCGCCTTGCCTTCGCCGTAAATTCCTTCTTGACTGAAACGGAACCGAAACAATTAGCGTGGATGCTGGCGTCATGCCGATCGCATTGCGTCCGAGCCAGTCGCTGAGACTGCTGCAGCAGTTTTCCCTGTCCGAGGTGCGTGACGACGCGCCCGACCTGACGCTGCGCCAGATGGCGATCCTGCTCACCATCTATCTCGACCCGCCGCCGCATACGATACGTGGGCTTGCGGCCCGGCTCGGTGTCAGCAAGCCGGTCATCACCCGCGCGCTCGACACCATGGGCGCGCTCAAGCTGGTGTCGCGCCACCGCGACGAGAGTGACAAGCGTAACGTCCTGATCCGGCGCACCGTCGAAGGTGCGCTCTATGTCGAGCGTTTGGGCGATGCTATCATCGCCAAAGCCATGGAGCTTCCGATTTGACCGCCCGCGACAGCCGCCTTCACGCCTTCCGTCCAGACCTTGCCGACGCCCGCCTTCAAGGCGAGGTCGCCGCCGAGCGCTTTGTCGCCGGCCGCCCGACGCGCATTTCCGTACCCGTCGCCGACGTGCGCAAGGCGCCGCGTCCCGATGCCGGCCTCAACACCCAGCTTCTCTATGGCGACGAGGTCCTGGTCTTCGAGGAGAACGAAGGGTTTGCCTGGCTCCAGGCCGAGCGCGACGGTTATGTCGGTTATGTCTCGGCGGGCGATCTTGCCCCGCGTGGAGCTGAGCCGACACATGTCGTCACCGCCCAGCGCACCTTCGTCTATCCCGGCCCAGACATGAAGTTTCCGCGCAGTGGCCAACTGTCCATCGGTTCGTGTGTCGCCATCACCGGCTTCGCCGAGACGCGCGGCACGCGCTACGGCCTGCTGGCGTCGGGCGAAGCGCTGGTTACCCAGCACCTGGCGCCGGTAGACACCAAGGCCAACGACTTCGTTTTAGTTGCGGAACGGCTGATCGACACGCCCTATCTCTGGGGCGGCTTCAGCGCCTTCGGCATCGATTGCTCCGGCCTGGTCCAGCTGTCGATGCGCATGACAGGGCGCAATGTGTTGCGCGATTCGGACATGCAGGAAGCTTCGCTCGGCACACCGGTCGATGCGGGCGCGGATTTTTCACAGCTCAGGCGCGGCGACCTCGTCTTCTGGAAAGGCCATGTCGCCATCATGACCGACGGCGAGAACATGATCCATGCCAACGGCCACACCATGACCGTCGCCCGCGAGGGCCTGCGCGAAGCCATCGACCGCATCGGCTACCTCTATGGCGGCCCGACCGGCTTCAGACGGCCTTAATACCCCGCGTTGCGGTCGACGATATTCTCCAGCGGTTCGCCGCGCTCGAAGGCATCCATCTGCTTGAGCATGGGTGCCACCAGATGCGCCGGGTCGGAGGTCGCCGCAGCATGCGGGGTGACGAACACCTTGGGTGATTCCACATCGGGCTCGTCTTGGGCAGCGGCTCGACCTCGAACACGTCGAGGCTCGCTTCCTTCAGCGTACCGTCGTCGAGCGCGCGCAGAATGTCGGCGTCGCGCTGCAATCTGCCACGCCCGGCATTGATCAGCACGGCACCGCCGAGGCCGTTGCGCCGGCGCAGTTCCTTGAGCAGGCCATAGTTGATGATGCCCTTGGTCGCTTCCGTCAGCGGCAGCAGCACGACGAGAATGTCGGTTGCATTGAGGAACGGCACCAGCCCGGCATCGCCGCTGAAGGTGGTGACGCCAGCGACCTCCTGCGGCCTGCGGCTCCAGCCATTGATGCGGAAGCCGACGGCCTTGAGCACGTCGGCTGCGGCGCGGCCGAGATTGCCCATGCCCATGATGCCGACCGAAATGTCCTCTGCCGGCCGCTGCGGCGGCTCGTGCCAGGCCTTCTTGGTCTGCTGGGCGCGGTAGAGCTGACCCTGACGGTGATGGTCGAGCACCCGCCACATCACATATTCGGTCATATGCTGGCTGAGATTGTCGGCGACCACGCGCACGATCGGCACCTCGGGCAGGCCGGGGTCGGCAAAGACATGGTCGACGCCGGCGCCGATCGAAAAGATCGCCTTGAGGTTCGGCAGCTTGGCGAGCGTGCCAGGCTTCTGCTTCCACACCACGGCATATTCGATCGAAGGGTCGGCCGCGCCATCGGGTTCGAGCACGACGTCGCGCTCCGCCGACAGCAATTCGTACCAGCGCTGCGGATTGAACCCGGTGATCGAAAGAAGGATCTTGCCCTTGGTCGACATGCTCTTCCCTTGAAGTCCTGCTATTCGCTGACCACGCCGGTCGGCGCGGTTTCGATCCTGAATGCCGCCGAGATCAGCGCCCGAGTGTAGTCGGTTTGCGGACGCTCGAAAATCTGTTCGGACGGACCGCTTCCACCACCTTGCCGTTGCGCATCACGATGACCTCATTGGCCAGCGCGCGCACCACCTTGAGATCGTGGCTGATGAACAGATAGGCAAGGTCGTGCTTGGCCTGCAGCGAGCGCAACAGGTCGACAACCTGCGCCTGCACGCTCATGTCGAGCGCCGAGGTCGGCTCGTCGAGCATGACAAAGCGCGGCTTGAGCACCATGGCGCGGGCAATGGCGATGCGCTGGCGCTGGCCGCCGGAGAATTCGTGCGGATAGCGGAAGCGCGTCTCGGGATCGAGGCCGACCTCGCGCAGCACGTCGACAACCTTGCGATCGCGCTCGGCGGCCTTGAGAGCGGGCTCGTGGATCTTGAGACCCTCTTCGATGATGTCGGCGACCGACATGCGTGGGCTGAGCGAGCCGAACGGGTCCTGGAACACGATTTGCATCTCGCGCCGCAGCGGCCGCATGGCGCTGAAGCTGAACTTGTCGATCTCGCGGCCGTCGAAGTCGATCCGGCCTTGCGACGAGATCATGCGGGTCAGCGCCAGCCCCAGCGTGGTCTTGCCCGAGCCGGATTCGCCGACCACACCGACGGTCTGGCCGGCGCGCACGGCAACATCGATGCCGTCGACGGCCTTCACATGGTCGACGGTCTTGCGGAAGAAACCCTGCTTGATCGGGAACCACACCTTGACGTCTGAACCCGACATCACAGTCTTGGCCGAGGCATCGACGACCGGCGGCTTGCCCTTCGGTTCGGCTGCGAGCAGATGGCGCGTGTAGCTGTGCTGCGGGTTGGCGAAGATCTCCTTCGTCGGCCCGGTCTCGACGATCTGGCCCTTGGTCATGACGCAGACGCGGTCGGCGATACGTCGGACGATGCCGAGGTCATGGGTGATGAACAGCATCGACATGCCCTTGCGGGCTTTCAGCTTGGCGAGCAGCTCGAGGATCTGCGCCTGGACCGTGACGTCGAGCGCAGTCGTTGGCTCGTCGGCGATCAACAGCTCGGGTTCGTTGGCGAGTGCCATGGCGATCATCACGCGCTGGCGCTGGCCGCCTGAGAGCTGGTGCGGATAGGCGTCGAGCCGCTTCTTGGGATCACGGATGCCGACTTCCTCAAGCAGTTCGAGCGTGCGCGCCTTGGCCTGCTTGTCGCGCATGCCCTGATGCAGCGACAGCACCTCGACGATCTGGTGCTCGATCGTGTGCAGCGGGTTGAGCGAGGTCATCGGCTCCTGGAAGATCATGGTGATCTTGTTGCCGCGCACCTTGCGCAATGCATTTTCGTCGAGCGCCAGCAGGTCCTGGCCGCCAAACATCATCTTGCCCGACGGGTGGCTTGCCGGCGGATAGGGCAGGAGCTTGAGCACCGACAAGGCCGATACCGACTTGCCGGAACCCGATTCGCCGACAAGCGCCACCGTCTCGCCCTTGGCGATGTCGAAGGAGATGTGGTCGACGGCAATCGTCGTCGCGCCGCCCTGGCTGAAGGCGACCGACAGGTCCTGGACCGAAAGGAGAGGGGCGTCGCTCACTTGAACGTCTTCCTTGGGTCGAAGGCGTCGCGGGTCGCTTCGCCGACGAAAATCAGCAGCGACAGCATCAGCGAGATGACCACGAAGCCGGACAAGCCGAGCCATGGCGCATTGAGGTTGCGCTGGCCCTGCTTGAGCAGTTCGCCGAGTGAGGCCGAGCCGGGCGGCAGGCCGAAACCGAGGAAGTCGAGCGAGGTCAGCGTCGAGATCGAGCTGTTGAGGATGAACGGCAGGAAGGTCAGCGTCGCCACCATGGCGTTGGGCAACAGGTGGCGGAAGATGATCGTGCGGTTGGGCACGCCGAGCGCGCGGGCGGCGTTGACGTATTCGAAATTGCGGGCGCGCAGGAACTCGGCCCGTACCACGCCGACCAGCGCCACCCAGGAAAACAAGAGCATCAGCCCGAGCAGGATGAAGAAGCCCGGCGGCAGGATGGCGGCGACGATCAACAGCAAATAGAGCACCGGGATCGCCGACCAGATTTCGATGAAGCGCTGGAACAGCAGGTCGGTCCAGCCGCCGAAATAGCCCTGCATCGCGCCGGCGGTGACGCCGATCAGCGCCGAGCCGGCGGTCAGGATCAGGCCGAACAGCACCGAGACGCGGAAGCCGTAGATGACGCGGGCCAGCACATCGCGGGCCTGGTCGTCGGTGCCGAGCCAGTTCCAGTTGCCGACCGTGCAGTTGGGGTCGTCGACCCCCGCGGGATAGCGCTGGCAGCGCACGTCCTTGGCATACATCCAGGACGGCTTGGCGGGTGCCGCCTCGGGGATCTCGTTGTTGGTGGTGCGGTAGGAGTAGCGGATCGGCGGCCAGATCACCCAGCCATTGGCGGCGATCGCCTCTTGCACCACCGAGATGCGGTAGTCGGTAACCGGCAGGAAGCCCTCATCGCCGAGGAATGTACTTTCTTCATAGTTGCTGACGATCGGCGAATAGAACTCGCCCTTGAAGCGGATCAGCAGCGGCCTGTCATTGGCGATCAGTTCGGAAAACAGCGACAGCACGAACAGGACGAGAAAGATCCACAACGACCAGTAGCCGCGACGGTTGGCCTTGAAGCTCAGCCAGCGCCGCTTGTTGATCGGTGAGAGCCACGGCCGCTTGACCGCCACGGCGACGCTATCGACCGCCGACATCAGACATCCCTCCGCTCGAAATCGATGCGAGGATCGATCCAGGTATAGAGCAGGTCGGAGAGCAGGCCGACGAACAGCCCGAGCAGCGAGAAGATGTAGAGATTGGCGAAGACCACCGGGTAGTCGCGGTCGAGCACCGAGCGGAAGCCGAGCAGGCCGAGCCCGTCGAGCGAGAAGATGTTTTCGATGAGCAGCGATCCCGTGAAGAAGGCCGAGATGAAGGCACCGGGGAAACCGGCGATGACGATCAGCATGGCGTTGCGGAAGACGTGGCCGTAGAGCACCTGGCGCTGCGACAGGCCCTTGGCACGGGCGGTGACGACATATTGCTTGCGGATCTCGTCGAGGAACGAGTTCTTGGTCAGGAGCGTGGTTGTGGCGAAGGCCGACAGCACCAGCGCGGTCAGCGGCAGCGCGAGATGCCAGAGATAGTCGAGCGCTTTGCCACCGAGCGACAGCTGATCGAAATTCTCCGAGGTCAGGCCGCGCAGCGGGAACCAGTCGAAGAACGACCCACCGGCAAACAGCACCATCAGCAGGATGGCGAACAGGAAGGCCGGGATGGCGTAGCCGATGATGATGACGCCACTGGTCCAGATGTCGAAAGTCGAGCCGTCCTTGACCGCCTTGCGGATGCCGAGCGGGATCGAGATCAGGTAGGACAGAAGCGTGATCCAGATGCCGAGCGAGATCGACACCGGCATCTTTTCGAGGATCAGGTCGAGCACCGAGACGTCGCGGAAATAGCTCTCGCCGAAATCGAAGCGGATGTAGTTCCACAGCATCATGCCGAAGCGCTCGAGCGGCGGCTTGTCGAAGCCGAACTGCTTTTCGAGCTTGGCGATGAATTCCGGGTCGAGGCCTTGGGCGCCGCGATACTTGGACGAGCCTTCGCCGCCCGCGGCATCGAAGGTGTTGCCGGCGGCATCGCCGCTGCCGCCGCCGGAGAGGCGGTCGCCTGCGTCGCCGCCCTGGCCCGTCAGCTTGGCGATGACCTGCTCGACCGGGCCGCCCGGCGCGAACTGGATGACGGCAAACGAGATCGCCATGATGCCGAACAGGGTCGGGATCATCAACAGGAGGCGGCGGAGGATATAAGCGCCCATCAGGCGAGGCCCCTCACACGGAGCGTGGTGTCATATGAAGAAATCTCAGGTCTTGCCAATACGTGCAGCCTTGTCCTTGTCGAACCACCACATGACCTCGACTGGGAAGCCGAAATCCGGCTTCGGCTCCTTGTAGCCGAACATATCCCAGAAGGCGGCGCGGTGATTCGCCGAAAACCAATTTGGAATCCAGTCTTGCCGGGCGCGCAAGACCCGATCCAGTGCGCGCATGGCAACCGTCAGCGTATCGCGGTCCTTGGCCGCACCCACGGCGTCGATCAGCGCGTCGATGGCAGGGTCGGCCGTACCGGGCAGATTGGTCGAGCCCTGCATGCCGGCCGCGCGCGAATGGAACAGCCCGTCGATCTCGTCGCGGCTGGGTGTTGCCGAAAAGGACACGGCCATGACGATCGCATCGAAGTCGAAGCTCGTCTGTCGCGCCTGATATTGTGTCGAGTCGACCATCCGCGCGGATGCGTCGATGCCGATTGCCCGCATGTTCTCGATCCAGGGCGAAAACACCCTGACGAACGTGTCGTCATCGACAAGCACTTCCAGTGTCAAAGCCTCGCCCCTGGCATTGCGCAGGCTGCCGTCCTTGCGCGCCCAGCCTGCCTCGGCAAGCAGCTTCGTTGCCTGCCCGAGCAGCTTGCGGTCGCGACCAGAGCCGTCGGATGGCGGCTGCAGCACCGCCTCGCCGAAAGCTTCGTCGGGAACGCGGCCGCGGAAAGGTTCAAGCAGTGCCAGTTCAGCGGGCGAGGGCAGGCCCTCGGCGCGATAGGGCGACTTCTCGAAGGTCGATTGCGAACGCTGGTAGGCGCTGTAGAACAGGTTGCGGTTGGTCCATTCGAAGTCGAAACACAGCGCAACGGCCCGGCGCACGCGCGGGTCGCGGAAACGCTCGCGCCGCTGGTTGAGCGCCGTCGCCTGCATCGTCGGCCGCTTCTCGCTGGGGAATTCGCGCTTGACCACCTTGCCTGCCTTGAGCGCGGGGAAATCGTAGCCCGTTGCCCAGACGCGCGAGGTGAATTCCTGGCGGAAGAGAATATCGCCCTTCTTGAAGGCCTCGAATCCGGCTTGCCTGTCCTGGTAGAACTCGATGCGGATACGATCGAAATTGTAGAGGCCACGATTGACCGGCAGGTCGCGGCCCCGATAGTCGGCCACCCGCTCGAACTCGACGGTCTGGCCCGGGGAGACGCGGCCGACCTTGTAGGGCCCGGATCCCAGCGGCTGCTTGAGCTGCGAAGCGTCGAAGGGATTGGCCTCGAAGAAGGCTTTGGCCGGGATGGGAAAGGTTGCGATGTCGAGGAACGTCCGGTCGGACTGCTTGCCGTCGAAGCTGAGCCGCAGCGTATGGGCATCGAGCGCCTTGGCTTCGGTCAGGTGGCTGAGCGGCAGGAGAAGGCTCGGGTGGCCATCCTTCTTGAACAGCTCGAAAGCGTAGGCCGCATCTTCGGCGGTGACCGGCGTGCCGTCATGGAACCGCGCCTCGGGCCGAAGCGCGAAATCGAAGCTGTTGCGGTCGTCCGAAATGGTCACCGACTTCGCCAGCAGGCCGTAGATCGCGTCCGGCTCGTCGAGCGCCGACGTCATCAGCGAATCGTAGCACAGCCCCATGCGCGGTGGGGCGTCGCCACGGGCAACGAAGGTGTTCAGCGTGTTGAAGGTCAGCGGGCTCTGGTTGAAAACCCAGTTGGGCGGCGAGAAGTTGAAGGTGCCGCCCTTGGGCGCGTCGACATTGACGAAGTCGAAATGCGTGAAGTCGGGGCCGTATTTGAGGTCGCCGAAGGCCGACAGGCCATGCAGGCCCGTGCCTGTCGGGCTCGCTGCAAAGGCGCGTCCCGGCAGCAATGGCGCTGCGACAGCGGCAACGCCGAGCGCCAGGAAATCGCGGCGGGTCGGGCGCGGGCTCACTTGTATTTGGCCGCCAGCGCGGCTTCCTTGTCCTTGTCGATCCACCAGGAATCGATGTCGGCACCGATGAAGCTCGGCTGCCTTTCAGGAATGCCGAACTTGTTCCAGTAGGCCAGCCAGACGACCGCCCGGTGGTACTGCGGAACGACATAGTAGTTCCACAACAGCACCCGGTCGAGCGCATGGGTTGCGGCAAGCAGGTCATCACGATCGGTAGCGAAGATGACTCGTTCGACCAGCGCGTCGACAATAGGATCGTTGATGCCCATGATGTTGCGCGAACCCGGCTTGGCGGCCGATTTCGAACTCCAGAAGTCGCGCTGCTCGTTGCCGGGCGAGGACGACTGGTTGAGCGTTGTCGTCGTCACGTCGAAGTCGAATTCATTGATCCGGTTGATGTACTGGCTGGTGTCGACCATGCGCAGGGTCGCGTCTATGCCAAGCCTGCGCAGGCTGTCGATGAAGGGGCTGGCAATAACTTCGTCGGTGGTGTCCTTGCCGAGGAACTCGATCTTGAACTGCTCGCCGGTCTTCTCGTTCATCAGCTTGCCGCCGCTGGCGCGCCAGCCGGCTTCGGCAAGCAGCGCGACTGCCTGGCGCAGATACTGCCGCTCAGCCTGCGGTGTATCGTAGACCGGCAGCTTGAACGCCTCGGTGAAAAGCTCGGGCGGCAGCTTGTCCTTGAAGGGTGTGAGCAGCTCCAGTTCCTTGCCGGTAGGCAGGCCGCTGGAGGCCAGATCCTGGCCCTGGAAATAGCTGCTGGTTCGGGTGTTGAGCCCGAAAAACAGCGTGCGGTTCATGTATTCGAAATTGTAGGCCAGCGTCAGCGCCTGCCTGACGCGGCGATCCTGAAACTGGGGCCGACGCAGGTTGAGCGCGTAGCCTTGAAACGGCTCGCCGGATGTCGTCTCGAACACCCGCTTGATGACGTCGCCGGCCTGGAAGGCAGGGAACGTGTATTGGGTCGACCAGCGTCGCGAACTGTTTTCAGCCTTGATGTCCTGAATCCCGCCTTTGGTGAAGGCCTGCCATTCGGCGCTGTCGTCGAGGAAGTAGGAGTAGCGGCGCTTGTCGAAGTTGTTGCGTCCGACATTGACCCCGACGGTGGCCCCCCAATGGTCGGGTACACGACTCCAGACGATCTCCGTGCCCGGCTTGAAGCTCTCGACCTTGTAGGGACCGGAGCCGAGCGGGATTTCGAGCGTCGGACGGGTGATGTCGCGCTTCTTGCCCGAGGCGTCGGTACCCTCCCACCAGTGCTTCGGCAGGACCACCAGATCGCCCATGATCTTGGGAAGCTCGCGGTTGCCCTTCTGGTCGAAACGGAACTCGACCTCGCGGTCCGAAGTTGCGACGGCCTCCTTCACGTTGGTGTAGTACTGGCCGTATTGCGGGCTGTTTGCCTTCAGGAAATTGAACGACCAGATGACATCGTCCGTGGTGATCGGCTTGCCGTCGTGCCACTTGGCGCGCGGGTCGAGCCGATACGTCGCGGAAGAGTAATCGGCCGGAAACTTGTAGGCATCGGCGATCATGGGATGGCTGGTGCTGGGTTCGTCGAGCGATTGCTCCATCAGCGTTTCATAGAGCAGGCCGCCGCCGAAATAGGAGAAGCCGGCGGCCGACGCGCCTTTGACGATATACGGATTGAAGCTGTCGAAGGTGCCGCCGACCGTCGAATTCAACGTCCCGCCCTTGGGGGCGTTCGGGTTGACGTAGTCGTATTGCTTGAAATCCTGGCCGTATTTCGAAGTGCCGTTCAACGACGAGCTGGTCTGCCATTCCTGGGCAGTGGCGGAAGCGGCCGCGCCGGACAGAGCCGCCGCGGCGAGAGCCGCAACGGCAAGAAACCTGGTCAGGCAAGCCTTCATGAAAATCCCCTTCGCCCGGTGCTTTGCGACACTCTAATTCATTCCCGGCGCATGGAAACCACTGTTAGACGATTGTCGCCTCATGTTTGCGCCAGGCAATAAAAAAGCCGGGCTAAACCCGGCTTTTTCAAGATGCGAAGATTACAAATCGCTTAGTGAGCGGTCGCCGGTGCAGCGCCTTCGGCTGGAGCTGCAGCAGGTGTTGCGGCCGGAGCCGCATCAGCTGCGGGCAACGGTGCCGGGCTATCCGACTGCGAATTCAGGTAGGCGATCAGGTTTGCGCGCTCGTCATCCTTCTTGATGCCGGCGAAGCCCATCGCGGTGCCCTTGATGTAGCCCTTGGGTGAGGTCAGGAAGTGGTTGAGATGCTCGAAGTCCCAGACGACCTTGCCACCTTCGGAGAATTCCTTGATCGGGCCCGAATAGGCGAAGCCTTCATGTGAGGCGATCGGACGGTTCACCACGCCCCAGAGATCCGGACCGACCTTGTTGGGGCCGCCCTTTTCGATGGAATGGCAGGCGGTGCACTTTTTGAATATGGCAGCACCGGCTTCGGCGTTGGCGCTTGCCAGCAGCTGCGCGATCGGAACGACAGCCGGAGCGGCTTCACCGCCGCCGGCACCTGCGCCGCCTTCTTCAGCGGCCTCGATGGCAAAGCCCGGCTTTTCGGGAACCGGAGCTGCGAAGATCGAGTCCGACACCAGCGAGATCGAGAACACCACAAAGGCAGTACCCAGCAGGCCGCCGAGTATCTTGTTCACTTCAAATGAGTCCATACGCCCCTGGCTCCCTTATCCGGCCGATCGCCATCCTCTGCGACCGCTGCCGTTCGTCGGTATCGTCTATCGCCCCGGCAGGCCGGGTGAAATCGCGCGGAAACTAGGTCTTTTGCTTGCCGGTTGCAACACCTATAAGGGCCCTTCCAGTGAGACCTTTTGCCACTTTCCAACGCCATTTAGAAACAGTCACGCCAGCCATGTCCACCCTAATCCTGATCCCCGCCCGCATGGCCTCGACGCGCTTGCCTGGCAAGCCGTTGGCCGATATCGCCGGCCGCCCGATGATCGTCCATGTCGCGGCCCGCGCGTCGGAAAGCGGGCTTGGCCGCGTCGTGGTGGCGACAGACACCGAGATCGTGGCAGAAACGGTGAGGGCGCATGGCTTCGAAGCGGTGATGACCCGCGTCGATCATGAGTCGGGTTCGGACCGCATTTTCGAGGCGCTGACCACGCTCGACCCGAAGGGCACGGTCGACACAATCGTCAATGTGCAGGGCGACCTGCCGACGATCGACCCGGCGATCATCCAGGCCGCACTGCGGCCGCTTGATGAAGCGACAGTCGACATTTCCACGCTCGGCGTGGAAATCACCCGCCACGAGGAAAAGGTCGATCCCAACGTTCCCAAGATCATTGGCTCGCCGCTGTCGGCGCAGCGGATGAGGGCGCTCTATTTCACCCGTGCGACGGCGCCTTGGGGCGACGGCCCGCTCTATCATCATGTCGGGCTTTATGTTTACCGCCGTGCCGCGCTCGAGCGTTTTGTCGGGCTTGGCCCGTCGCCGCTCGAAAGGCGCGAGCGTCTCGAACAGCTGCGCGCGCTGGAAGCCGGTATGCGCATCGACGTCGAAATCGTCGACACGGTGCCGTTGGGCGTCGACACGCCGGAACATCTCGAACGCGCTCGCGAACTCCTCTCGAAATAGACAAAGACAGGTCAACCATGCCGACCACGACCAAAAAGATCGCCTTCCAGGGCGAGCAGGGTGCCAATTCCGACACCGCCTGCCGCAACGTTTATCCCGATATGGAGCCGTTGCCTTGCCCGACCTTTGAGGACGCATTCAACGCGGTCGAGACCGGCAAGGCCGATCTGGCGATGATCCCGATCGAAAACACCATCGCCGGCCGCGTCGCCGACATCCACCATTTGCTGCCGGAATCCAAGCTGCACATCGTCGGCGAATACTTCCTGCCGATCCATTTCCAGCTGATGGTGCTGCCGGGCGTCAAGCGCTCGGAGATCAAGACGGTGCACAGCCACATCCACGCGCTCGGCCAGTGCCGCAAATACATCCGCAAGAACAGCTGGAAGCCGGTGGTCGCCGGCGACACCGCCGGTGCCGCCAAGTTCGTCTCCGAGGTCAAGGACCCGACGATGGCGGCACTCGCGCCACGGCTGGCCTCTTCGCTCTATGGTCTCGATATTCTCGAAGAAAATGTCGAGGACACCGAAAACAACGTCACCCGCTTCGTCGTTTTGTCGAAAGGCAAGAGCTGGGCCGAGCGCAGCAATCCCGACACCAAGATGATGACGACGTTTGTCTTCCGCGTTCGCAACGTACCGGCAGCGCTCTACAAGGCGATGGGCGGTTTCGCCACCAACGGCGTCAACATGACCAAGCTGGAAAGCTACCAGCTCGGTGGCGAGTTCACCGCGACCCAGTTCTACTCGGATATCGAGGGGCATCCCGACGATCGCCTAGTGGCGCTCGCACTGGAGGAGCTGCGCTTCTTCACCCGCGAGGTGCGCATCCTCGGCGTCTACGAGGCCGAATGAATTCCGTGGCACGCAGAACAACGGCGACTAGGCTTCTCGCGTAGCCCAGTTGGCGACATAGCCGAGCATCGCAGGCAGATGCTCGGGATCGTCAGCCGCACTGGCCAGCTCCGACAGCCTGAGCACGCTGCTGAGCAGCTCGATGCGTTGCCGGTCGAGGTGGCGGCCGGTCAGCATCTCATATGCGGCGACGATCCGCGCCGTCAGGTCGGGCGCGATGAAGTTCGAGTAGATGAATTCCTGCTGCAGGTCGCCGAAGCCTGAATCGGCAAAATCATAGATCCCGTTGAGTCGTTGGGCTGAATGGTCGAACGCCATGTTCCAGCCGTGGCCGTCGAAGAAGCCATATGTCGTGCCGTGTGGATCGGGCGGCAGGTTCTGCCATGCGGCGATGGTGCGGTCCGCGTAGGCCCGCAGATGTTCCGGCAATACTGGCCAGCTACGCCGAAGTATCGCGTCCGGCTCGATCCAGGCTTCGATCGGCCCGGCGCCGGCAGCTTCCATCGCGGGTTGGTCGAGCCGGTGGAGCTCGGCGTAAAACAGCGCCAGCTTCTCGGCCAGCTCGTGGCGGGCACGGTCGGGCAATGCTTCATAACGCACTGTCAGAAGATGTTCGCCCCTGAGCTTGTCGTGGCGGGAAAATACAGGCGGGCCGCCATGTAATGTCAGGTCCGGCACCGGCATGGTGACGCCCGGGCGGACAAGGGCGAGCAGCCGGGCTTCCCTTGAAAGCGCCTGTTCGGCCGCTTCGTGACGCGGGAACTTGAACACCAGCCGGTCGTCGACGTCGACAGCGTTGCTGTGCCAGCCCGGGGCGAGCAGTGTGAAACTTGCGTCTTCGAGTTCAGCAAAGGCCCGGACGATTGCTGAGCGGAAGGCGTCGAGGGTCGTCTCCGGCGTCACTCTGCGTCTGCCCAGGTGCGGATGAGCTGGTGGGCGATGGCATGGCCCGGCGGTACTCTAAGTGCGCCCGGATGTGTGCCGTCGAGCATTTGCAGGACTTCATCGCGCGGGAACCAGCGGCAGTCCTCCAGTTCGTCGGCGTCGATGGAGATGTCCTCGTTGAGCGCCTCGCCGTAACAGCCGATCATCAGTGAATAGGGGAACGGCCAGGGCTGGCTCGAATGGTAGACGACGCGGCCAAGCCGGATGCCTGCTTCCTCAAGCGTTTCGCGCCGCACCGCCGCCTCGATGGTTTCGCCCGGCTCGATGAAGCCGGCAAGCGCCGAATAGACGCCGGGCGCGAAATGCCGGCCTCGCCCCATCAGGCACTTGTCGCCCGACACGGTCAGCATGATGGCGACAGGGTCGGTGCGGGGAAAATGTTCGGTACCGCATCCCGTGCAGCGCCGCTTGTAGCCGCCGGCGCGCATCTCGGTTTCAGCGCCGCAGCGACCGCAGAAGCGGTGGCTGGCGTTCCAGGCAAGCAGTGCTGCGCCCTGCGCCAGGGCGCCGAGCCCGGCCTCGTCGGTCAGGCGTTGCGCCAGGATCGAGCGGAAGTCGATGGCCTTCAGGTGCTCCGGCAGGACTTCCTGTTCGGCAGTGATGGGCAGGGCCAGCATGGCGATGTCATCTGCGCGGCCGAGCAGGATCGCCTCGCCGGTCTGGGCGCCGAGTGCCTCGGCCGCCGCGAGCGTGAAATAAGGGGTGGGCGAAGTGTCGCTGAAATCGAGCACCAGCCGCCCTGACGCGACCAGAAGCAGCCTTGCGTCGGGTTCGGCTAGCGCCAGCCGTGCTGAATCGTCACTGCGCTTTTCCGATTGGCGGTCGATGATGTTGCCGGCGAAGCCGAGGAAATGGCTGGCTTCACGCGGCGGTGCGTTAAACAGGCTGAAAGGCATCTGAAACTCGGTCCGGATTGGTCGCCGCTTTATAGGGCGGTCTTGATGCGCTCGGCAAACCGGTGGAGATCGTCGCGGCGATAGGGCTCGCGCACGCCATGGCCCCAGACCGGGCCTGGCCAGCCGGGATCGCCCTCCGAGCGGGCGACGATATGGAAGTGCAGCTGGCGCACGATGTTGCCAAGCGCACCACTGTTGATCTTGGCGCAGCCGGTGGATTGCTTCAGCGCATGCGCCACCATGTTGCTCTCGAAGGTCAGCATTGCCTGGTCGAGCGGGGTCAGGTCATGGATTTCCTCGACGCCGGGGCGCTGCGGCACCAGCACCAGCCAGGGCCAGCGCCGGTCGTTCATGATGCGCAATTCGCAAAGGCCGAGCCACATCAGCGGTTCGCTGTCGGCGTCGAGACGCGAATCCAGCGTAAACCCGGCCTTGAGCCCCGACATCATTTGCGTTTCCCTTGTTTAGGCGAAGGCTAGAGTGTGGCTGCCGTGGCTGCAAGCGAATCATTGAAATAGGCAGGCCCGAAGCCATGCTTGGGACGTGCTGACACGCACTGGCGTTGCGACGATATGTTATAGGTCGAACTCCCAGTGGAGATACGCGATGTTTGCCGGTCAGATCGCCCTCGTTCTCGCGGCCGCCTTTGCCGGCGCGGCATTCTACATCAATTTCGCCGAGCAACCCGCGCGGCTTGGCCTAGATGACAAGAACCTGCTCGCGCAGTGGAAGCCGAGCTATGCTGCCGGTTTCACCATGCAGGCAAGCCTTGCTGTCGTCTCCGGTTTGCTTGGCCTGCTCGCCGCCTGGCTGACGGCCGACTGGCGATGGGGCGTCGGCGCCGTGCTGATGCTTGCCAACTGGCCCTACACGATGCTCGGCATCATGCCGACCAACAAGCGGCTCGAGGCGATACCGAACGAGGAAGGCGGCGCCGCATCCCGCCGGCTGATCGTACATTGGGGAACGTTGCATGCGCTGCGCACCGGCCTGGGTATCGCTGCGACGGCCGCCTATCTCTGGGCGCTGAATTTCGGCGTTGCCTGATTCTCTCCTGCGGACATGTCACCCTTGGCTCTTGCAATTGGTGCGGCAATTGCCGATATGGGGGTTGGGAGGTTGGTGGTGGACGATCCACTCGCCAACCGGGTCAGGTCCGGAAGGAAGCAGCCCTAACGAGCCCGGAACGGGTCATTGTTCCAGCCTCCCGCCTCTTCGCCCTTCTCCGCGTCATTGACGGCGTTGCGCCGTGCGGGCGAAACTCGTTTCGCGGAATCGGCCCGTTGCGGCCGAGGCAGGGGCGCCAATACGAACGGGCGACGGGGCGGATGAGCGAAGCCGGACAAACCGAAAAGAGCAAGGCCTACCGCGTTCTCGCGCGCAAGTACCGGCCTGCGGATTTCACAGCACTCGTCGGCCAGGAGCCGATGGTCCAGACGCTGACCAACGCCTTTTCCTCCGGACGTATCGCCCAAGCCTGGATGCTGACCGGCGTTCGCGGTGTCGGCAAGACCACCACCGCCCGCATTCTCGCCCGCGCGCTCAATTACAAGACATCGGACATCGACCGTCCCTCGGTCGACCTGACCGTGCTTGGCGAACATTGCCAGGCGATCATGGAAGGCCGCCATGTCGACGTCATCGAGATGGACGCCGCCTCGCACACCGGCATCGACGACATCCGCGACATCATCGATCGCGTCCGTTATGCGCCCGTTTCGGCGCGCTACAAAGTCTACATCATCGACGAGGTGCATATGCTCTCGACGCAGGCCTTCAACGGCCTGCTCAAGACGCTGGAAGAGCCGCCTCCGCATGTGAAGTTCATCTTCGCCACCACTGAAATCCGCAAGGTCCCGATCACCGTGCTGTCGCGCTGCCAGCGCTTCGACCTGCGCCGCATCGATGCCGGCAAGCTTGTCGGCCACCTGCGCAGCATTTCGGCGCAGGAAGGCATCGAGGTCGAAGACGACGCGCTGGCGATGGTGGCGCGTGCCGCCGAAGGCTCGGCACGCGATTCGCTGTCGATCCTCGACCAGGCCATCGCGCATGGCGGCGGCAAGGTGACATCAGAGGCGGTGCGCGCCATGCTCGGCCTTGCCGACCGCGCCCGTGTCGTCGACCTGTTCGAAAACATCATGAAGGGCGACATCGCCGCAGCGCTCGGCGAGTTGCGCGCCCAGTACGACACCGGCGCAGATCCCGTCGCAGTACTCAACGACCTTGCCGAGTTCACCCATCTGGTCACGCGCCTGCGCTTCGTGCCGTCGGCTGCCGACGACGCCTCGCTGTCGGAAGACGAACGCAAGCGCGGTGTCGAGTTCGCCCAGAGCCTGTCGGTGCGCGTGCTGTCGCGCGCCTGGCAGATGCTGCTGAAGGGCATTCCCGAGGTGCAGTCATCCAACAGGCCGGTCAGTGCCGCCGAAATGGTGTTGATCAGGCTGGCGCACGCCGCCGACCTGCCAACGCTCGACGAAGCGCTGAAATCGCTGGGCGACGCGCCGTCGCAGCCGTCGCCTGGACCACGAAATGGCGGCATGGCACCCGGTGCCGGCAATGGCGGGGGCTGGTGCCTCGGCCGTGTCGCAGGCGCGCATGCCGGTCAGCAATGGCGGTGGCCAGGCGATGCGCCTGGTGGAAAGTGCGCCCGCGGCCTTCGTTGCGCCGACGCCGGCGCCGGAACCCGTTGCTGATGCCGTGCCTGTGCGTACGATCGCCGAATTGGCGAACCTGGCTGAAGCGAACCGGGAAATGGCGTTCAAGGTGTTGATCCGCCGCGCCGTGCGCCCGGTGCGCATCGAGCCCGGCCACATCGAATGCAGCCTGACATCAGATGCGCCGCGCACTTTCCTCAACGACCTGACGACCAAGCTGAAGATCTGGACCGGCCGACACTGGATGGTTTCCCTGTCGCGCGAGGAGGGCGGGCCGACGCTCGCCGAGATCGAGGCCAACAAGCGCGAGGTCGCACTTACCGATGCCAAGGCCGACCCGACGGTGGCTGCGATCCTGTCGCGCTTCCCCGGCGCCAAGATCATCGATGTGCGCCTGCCGACAGCGCCTGATGCGCCCGATCTGGACATCGACACCGAGTTGCCGCCCGATCCGGGCATCGACAACGACGATGACGACCCGTTTTGAGATGAAAGGAACACGACCATGAAGGATCTGCTTGGCCTGATGGGCAAGGCGAAGGAAATGCAGGCCAAGTTGCAGGCCATGCAGGAAGAGGTCGCCCAGATCGAAGCCACAGGCCAGTCCGGCGGTGGCATGGTCGTCGTGACGCTCTCGGGCAAGTCGGAAATGAAGTCGGTGAAGATCGATCCGTCGCTGCTCAGGGACGGCGAGGGCGAGATCCTCGAGGACCTGATCGTTGCCGCGCATAATGATGCCAAGGCCAAGGTCGAGGCGACGATGCAGGAAAAGACCAAGGCGCTGACCGCCGGCCTGCCGATCCCGCCCGGCATGAAGCTGCCGTTCTGAACCAGTAAGCGAATAGGGAGCAGGGAGTAGTGAGGTAGCGCTTGAAGTTCAGGCGCCTTCGCCCGTCAAACTACTCGCTAGAACCGGGTCACCACGCTGATCCCCAGCCCCTCGAACTTGTCCATCGCCATCAGCGCGCCGGGGGCTTCGTCGAGGCTGAGATGTTTGCCGACCAGCATCTGGGGCTTGAGTTTGCCGGTCTCGATCATCTCCATCATCGCCTGGTAGCGGAACGCCTGCATGCCGTGGCTGCCGAGGATTTCGAGCTCGTGGGCGATCACCTTGTCCATCGGGATCTTGGGGTGATGGTGGTCGCCGAGCATCAGCCCGACCTGGACATGGCGGCCGCGCCGGCGAAGATTGGCGATCGAATTGAAGCAGGTCGTGGGGTGGCCGAGCGCGTCGAGCGACAGATGCGCGCCACCCCTGGTGATCTCCCTGACAGCACCGACAACGTCATTGGTGCTGGAGGCATTGATCGTGGCTATCGCCCCGATCTTGCGGGCAAATTCCAGCTTGTCATCGGCGAGGTCGATGGCAATGACATTGGCCCCCGCGGCTGACGCGATCATGATCGCCGACAGCCCGACACCGCCGCAGCCATGCACGGCAACCCATTCGCCCGGCTTGACACAACCCTGGTCGACAACCGCGCGGAACGAGGTGACGAAGCGGCAGCCGAGACTGGCGGCGGTGGCGAAGTCGAGTGTTTCGGGCAGCCGCACCAGATTGGTGTCGGCGAAATCGACAGCGACATATTCGGCGAATGAACCCCAGGCGGTGAAGCCGGGCTGGAACTGGTGTTCGCAGACCTGATGATTGCCCGAGTTGCATTCGAAGCAATGGCCGCAGCCACCGACGAAGGGCACGGTGACGCGGTCGCCGATGCGCCACCGCGTGACCTGGCTGCCAAGCGCCGAGATCGTGCCGGCGAGCTCGTGCCCGGGTACGTGCGGCAGCACGATGTCGGCGTCATGCCCCATCCAGCCGTGCCAGTCGCTGCGGCACAGGCCTGTCGCCTCGACCTTGATGACGACGCCGCCCGAAGAAGGCGTCGGATCGGCAACGTTCTGCACCCTTGGCGGCTGCCCAAACTGTTCGAACAGGACAGCTTTCACGGTCTTTTCCTCGCGCTCTTTGGCCGCCGCACGGCGTGCCGGTTTCGTGTCTTTGGCCCGACCATAGCGACCGGGCGTTGCCGAGGCGAGCCCGGCAAAGACGCAGTTTTAACCACATGGTCATCATTTTGCCCGAAACGGGCTCATTGTTGCTGCAATCTGGGGACGTGGCGGGCTTAGAAGAGGGGCGCTTTTGATCGCCAATAAATGGAAGATGCCGATCTTCGTCGGCGTCATTGCCTCACCGTTTGTCGTTTCCGGCTGCACCACCAGCAAGCTCGCTGACGGGGTCACCACGAGCTCAATACGCTCGAGTTCCTACGCCTATACGGCGAAGGACAAAGAATGCCTGGCGCGGGCGATGTTCTTCGAATCCAACCGCTCAAGCCGCGACGGCCTTGTCGCCGTCGGCAGCGTCGTCATGAACCGGCTCAAATCGGGCGAGTATGGCGAGACAGTCTGCGGTGTCGTCGGCCAGAAAGGCCAGTTCGCCCCCGGCGTACTGTCGCGGCCGATGAATTCCCAGGCGCTGCCCGATGTCCAGGCCGCTGCCGACGCCGTGCTCAAGGGCGAACGCCATCCCAAGGTGAAGGACGACGTGATGTTCTTCCATACCGCCGGGCTGAAATTCCCCTACAAGAACATGCACTACACGACCGTGGCCGGCGGCAATGCCTTCTACGAGAAGCGCAGCAGGCGCAAGCTGCCGGCGGTCATGGAGCCCGAAACGATGGTCGCCTCAGCCGGGCAGCCAACGCTACCCGGTGTGGTCGAGGCGCCGACCACTGTCGCTTCCGCCGGTTCCGATGCGGCGCTGGCCAGTGCGATGTCGTTCCAGGCAACACCAGCGGACGCCGACGCCATCGGTGCGCTCATCGCCAGCCAGGATCGGCCGATGCAGGAGTGAGAGTAACGATTAGGGAATGGGGCGGTCAGTTTGCCTCGGTCTTCACTATTCGCTACTCACCATTGCCTACTCGTTTTATATCGCTTCCATGTCGAAGCGAATCGCTGGTCCCGAGATCGAACGCCTGATCCAGCTCCTGGCCAAGGTGCCGGGGCTTGGGCCGCGCTCGGCCCGCCGCGCCGCACTTCATCTGATCAAGAAAAAAGAGCAGCTGCTCGCGCCGCTGGCGGCCGCCATGGGCGAGGCGGTCGACAAGGTGCGGGTGTGCTCGACCTGCGGCAATGTCGATACCTCGGATCCGTGCATGATCTGCATCGACCCGCGCCGTGACCCGACCACCATCATTGTTGTCGAGGACGTCTCCGACCTGTGGGCACTGGAACGGGCCGGCGCCATGAACGCGCGTTTCCACGTGCTCGGCGGCACGCTGTCGCCGCTCGACGGCATTGGCCCGGACCAGCTCACCATCAAGCAACTGGTAACGCGGATTGCCGAAGGCGGCGTCAGCGAGGTCATCCTCGCCGTCAACGCCACTGTCGAGGGCCAGACCACGGCGCATTATCTCACCGACCAGCTCTCCGGTTTCGACATCAAGGTCACGCGGCTGGCCCATGGCGTGCCGGTCGGCGGCGAACTCGATTATCTCGACGAAGGCACGCTGTCGGCGGCGCTCAAATCACGGACCGTGTTTTGACGCAATTGCCCGGCAGGGAGGTTGGATGAAAAGACTTTCTTCGCTGCTTTCAATTCTCGCCGCCCTTGCCGCAGCGTTGTTCGCATTCGCCATCCCCGCCTCCGCCGCCAAGATCGACGACCAGTTCCAGGTCTGGCTCATCAAGGACCTGTGGCCGGAAGCCAAGGCCAAGGGCATCTCCAAGGCAACATTCGACGCGGCTTTTTCAGGCGTTTCGCCGAATCTCAAGCTGCCCGACCTCGTTTTGCCGGGCGAAAAGCCCAAGACGCCGAAGACGCAGCATCAGGCCGAGTTCGGCTCACCGGGTAATTATTTCGCTGAGAAGACGCTGGGCGCGGTGACCGCAGGCGGACGCTCGCGCGCCGGGGCCAACGCCAAGACGCTTGCCGCGATCGAGAAACGTTTCGGCGTGCCCGCGGGTGTGGTGCTCGCCATCTGGGGGCGCGAGTCCGGCTTCGGTGCGGCGAAGATGCCCTATGATGCCTTCGAGGTGCTGGGCACGAAGGCGTTTCTTGCCACCCGCAAGGACATGTTCCGCAAGGAGCTGCTCGCCGGCCTTGAAATGGTCGAGCGCGGGCTGGTCAGCCGCAAGGCCATGCGTTCGTCCTGGGCCGGTGCGCTCGGGCAGCCGCAATTCCTGCCGACGTCGTTCCTCGAGCATGCTGTCGATTTCGACGGTGACGGCCGCGCCGACATCTGGAACTCGACACCCGACACGCTGGCCTCGATCGCCAACTATCTCGTCCACTATGGCTGGGTGAAGGGCCGCGACTGGGGTTTTGAGGTGACGCTGCCCGGCAATGTCTCTTGCGCGCTCGAAGGCCCGGACCGGGGCAAGAAGATCGCCGACTGGACGGCTTTGGGCATCACTCGCGCCGGCGGCAAGCCGTTCCCGCAAAACGAGGCGCGCGCCGAAGGTTTCCTGATGATGCCGGCGGGGCGCAACGGTCCGGCCTTCATTGTCACGCCCAACTTCTACGTGCTCAAGGAATACAACGAGAGTGACGTCTACGCCCTGTTCATCGGCCACGGCGCCGACCGCATTGCGTCAGGCGACAAGCGTTTCACCGGCGCCTGGGGCAAGGTCGATGGGCTCTATCGCTCCGATGTCGCCTCGATGCAGCGGGGTCTGGAAAAGCTCGGTTACGACGTCGGCGGCGCCGACGGACTGCCTGGGTTCAAGACCCGACGCTCGATCGGCGACTGGCAGGCCAAGAATGGCCAGGCCGCGACGTGTTTCCCGGACAAAGCCATCGTCGAGGCGATGCGGTAACCAGCAGACGTCCGTCTTTCTCCCCTGTGGAAGAAGGTACCTGACGGAGTTAAGGCGGATGAGGGGGCAGCATGGCGCTCCGCCCAACACCCCCATCCGACCTCGTTTTGCTCGGTCACCTTGTCCCACAAGGGAGAAGGCAGGTGCGCTCACGCCGCCTTCGACAGGCCAGCGCCAACCTCAGCCAAAATCTCGTAGGAGCGCTTGCGTGCGGTGTGGTCGAACACCTGCGCCGTGACCATCAGTTCGTCCGCACCGGTGCGGGCGATGAACGCCTCGACGCCGCGTCGCACCGTTTCAGGTGAACCGACAACCGCGCAGGCGAGCGTCTGCGACAGCATCTGACGGGCGACCGGATCAAGTTCGCGCTCATAACCTTCGAGCGGAGCCGGCAGGCGACCCGGCCGGCCGCTGCGCAAATTGACGAAAGCCTGCTGTACCGAGCTAAACAGCAGCTTTGCCTCGGCGTCCGTGTCGGCTGCCACGATGTTGATGCCGGCCATGACATAAGGCTTGGCCAGCCGTTCCGAGGGCTGGAAGCGCGAGCGATAGATCTCGAGCGCATGGTCGAGTTCTGACGGAGCGAAATGCGAGGCAAAGGCGTAGGGAAGGCCGAGCATGGCGGCGAGCTGGGCGCCATAGAGGCTTGAGCCGAGCACCCAGACCTCGACCTGTTCGCCTTCGCCGGGCACCGCGCGGATGCGTTGTTCCGGCGTCGCCGGCTCGAAGTATCCCATGAGCTCGACGACATCCTGCGGAAAATTGTCGACCCCGGCTTCGAGATTGCGACGCAGCGCCCGTGCGGTGAGCATGTCGGTGCCGGGCGCGCGGCCGATGCCGAGGTCGATGCGGCCTGGGTGAAGGGCGGCCAGCGTGCCGAACTGCTCGGCGATCACAAGAGGCGCATGGTTGGGCAACATGATGCCGCCGGCGCCGACACGAATCGTACTGGTGCCCGCAGCAACGTGCGCGATGACCACTGATGTCGCGGCGCTGGCGATGCCGGCCATGTTGTGGTGTTCGGCCAGCCAGTAGCGGTGGAAGCCGAGTTTCTCGGCGTGGCGGGCGAGATCGAGCGTATTGCGCAGGGATTGACCAGCGGTGCTGCCTTCGATGACCGGTGACAGATCGAGCACGGACAGGGTGGTCATGGCTTCTCCTGGAAGATTTTCTCGCGCGCCAAGGCGCTGAAGGCATCCGCATCGGGGATGTCGATGCCGAATTGTGTGGTGATGATGTCAGCCAGTTCGGTGGCGTTCGCGAGTTCGCGGCGCTCGACGCGGCCGCCGGCGTGATAGTGCGACAGCCTGTTGTTGGCGAGCGCCAGCCGCCCCTCGGGCAAGGCGCGCGCAGCGATCAGGTTGATGCGGAAATGTGAGGCCGGATTGGTCGACAGGAAATAGTTGGAGACGGAATAGTCGACCGGATATTGCTCCTGCAGGTCGAAGCGGTAGAGCGTGCGCCATTCGCCGCCGGTGTTCGCCTGGGTGCGGAAATGGCCGTCGGTTTCGATGATGCGGAAGGTTTCGTGTGGCGTTGCCTGTTCGCGCCCGAGCTGAAACAAAAGCGGCGCGGTCTGGGTCAGCCCGCCAAAGCCGACGTCGACGAGCCAAGTCTGTCCGTCGAGTTCGACCTTGAGCAGCATGTGGCCGCGCGCTGTGATGGCGTCCTCGGGCTGGCCCCACAGGACGCGGGCGGCAAGGCCCGACACGCTGAAGCCGAGCCCTTTCAATGCTTCCATGAACAGCAGGTTGTGCTCGAAGCAGTAGCCGCCGCGCCCGCTTGCCACCAGTTTGCGCTGCACAACTGCCGGGTCGAGGTCGACCGGGCGATGCAGGAAAGGGTCGAGGTTCTCGAAGGGTATGGCTTGCGGATGCAGCAGGTGCAGTGCCCGCAGGGCATCAAGCGTAGGCTCGCCTGGGCCGGCATAGCCAATACGCTGGAAATAGGCGCTGAGATCGAAATCGGCCATGGCGGGTCTACCGGTTGCCGTTCCGATATAGGGACGCTGATTGCCCGCCGCAAAGGCTGGCCTAATCAGAAATGCGGTGCGGGCCGCAAGATGAGATCATCCTGCGGCCTGTCTTGTCAGGCAGCCGCACCGGGCTGCGATATGTCAGTGCCCAATTCCTTGCGCACCTGCGGTGCGACCTTGGTGCCGTAGAGCTCGATCGCCTTCATGATCTTGTCGTGCGGCATCAGGCCGATCGCCATCTGCAGCAGGAAGCGGTCGTTGTTGAAGATCTTGTGCTGCGCGACGATCTTTTCCGCCACCACTTCCGGGTTGCCGACAAACAGCGCGCCGCTGGGCGAACGCGACTGGTCGAAATGCGCCCGAGATGTCGGACCCCAGCCGCGCTCGCGGCCGATGCGGTTCATCACTTCGGCCTGTGGCCCGTAGAAATCGTCGGCCGCCTGCTCGGTGGTTTCGCCGACAAAACCATGCACGTTGATGCTGGTCGCGAGCTTGGCCGGATCCTGGCCGCCGCGGCGTGCCGCCTCGCGATAGATATCGAACAGCGGCGCGAATCGCGCCGGTTCGCCACCGATGATGGCAAGCGCCAGGGGCAGGCCAAGCACACCGGCGCGTGCCGCCGACTGCGGCGTGCCGCCAATGGCGATCCAGATCGGCAGATTGTCCTGATAGGGACGGGGATAGACGCCACGATCGCTGATCGGCGCGCGATGCGTGCCGGTCCAGGTCACGCGTTCGCTGTCGCGCAATGCCAGGAGCAGATCGAGCTTTTCGGCGAACAGCTCGTCATAGTCCTCGAGATTGTAGCCAAACAGCGGGAACGATTCGATGAACGAGCCGCGCCCTGCCATGATCTCGGCGCGGCCGTTGGAGAGCAGATCGAGGGTGGCGAACTGCTGGAACACGCGCACTGGGTCGTCGGAGGACAAAACGGTGACGGCGCTGGACAGCCGGATGCGCTTGGTGCGCTCTGCCGCGGCGGCAAGCGCCAACACGGGCGCGGAGGCGGCATAGTCGGGGCGGTGATGCTCGCCGAGGCCGAAAACGTCGAGCCCGACCTGGTCAGCCAGTTCGATTTCTTCGATGAGATTGCGCAACCGCTGATGCGCTCCGATGGCACCGGGGCTCGGCTCTGGGCTAACGTCTGCAAAAGTGTAGAGGCCAAGTTCCATGATCGCTGGTCCTGTCGCTGTTATTCGTGCTACAGGTAGCCATCGCTCCACAAAGCCGCCAGATGCGGTCTAGTGAACAATCCATATCGAGATTGGCGTCAAAGAGCGTTTCCTATCCGCAACATCGCGCGAATTCATGGGAGACATGCCTTTTTGGCGCTTGAACTATGCCTTCGCGCGCGTATGTAAACGGCGCGAAGTGACTCCAGGGAAATCAAATTGGCAATCTACAGGGAAAAAGACGTCTTCGAGCGGCGCAATGCTGCCAATGACGCAAAGAAAGCTCTCCTCGAAAAGTACAAGGCACGCCCGGCAGCCGACGACCCAGCGGTCGTGGCACGCCAGGCCGAACGCAAGGCCATCCTAGAGGCTCGCGCCATCCGCGAAGCCGAGAAGGAAAAGCTGAGGCAGGAACGCCTGGCTCGCGAAGCGGCTGAGAAGGCCGAGCGCGAAGCCAAGGCTGAAGCCGAACGACTGGCCGCCGAAGAGGCCGCACAGGCGGATGCCAAGGCGCGCGAGGCCGAAGAGGCCGACCGTATCAGCCGCGTGCTCTCCGACGAGGCTGAGCGCAAGGCCAAGCGCGATGCGCGCTACGCTGCGCGCAAGGCGCGCGGCAAGCGGATGCCGCCCTCGGCCAACTACGGCTGAGCACGCAGGCTTAATTAGCCAAATTCGCTTGAATGACTCATCGGCCCGGTAATCGGGCTCGATAGCAAATTCACATCGCTAGCGATTCGCGACCGGGGGTATTGCCAAGCCCCGGGCGCGGATCGCTTTCGCGCGTCTGATACATGGCTGCGGAAATCGGAATCGATCCCGACAGGCATGAGAGATTTGCAAGGAGGACGGGTGCGGCCCGCCCGTTTCGGGCAGGCCGTTGGACGTTGGCTGGTGATCAGGCGACGAGCTTGAGGCCGACGATGCCGGAGACAATCAGGCCGATGCAGGCGAGGCGAAGCGCCGTTGCCGGCTCGCCCAGCAGCCAGATGCCAAGCATCGCGGTACCAACCGTGCCGATGCCGGTCCAGATCGCATAGGCGGTGCCGACAGGCAGCGTCTTCAAAGCCAGGCCGAGCAGACCGAGGCTGACGATCATCGAAGCGATGGTGAGGATAGTTGGCATCGGCTTGGTAAAGCCGTCGGTGTATTTCAGGCCGATAGCCCAGCCGATCTCGAAAATCCCCGCGAAAAACAGATAAGTCCAAGCCATGGAGTGCTCCATTGGGATGGCGGGTCGTCCCGGCCGGGTTTTTATTGGGAAAGCGCAAGGTCGTCCTTGCGCCCGGATAGATAGGATTTTTCGGAGAAGAGTTCAACCTTGCGCCCGGCCGAGACCGGGCGCCGTAGATTGGCGCGAAACCAGGAGGGACTTACTTGTCCTTGATCTTGGTCGCTTGCACCGGAGGTGCCTTGAATGCCGGCGCTGGCGCTGGCTTCTTGGCATCCTTTTTGGGTTTCCGGGCTTCTTTCCCGGCTTTCATCGCACCTTTGGCCATGATTCGTTTCTCCCGCTGCTGAGACGCGAAGTGAAACGCGAAGTTGGCTCGCTTGCAAGAGGGCTATTGAGGGTGTCGGCTGTGGGTCTGGCGCCGGGCGAAAATGCTTGAGTGCGAAATTGTCCCCGCTACAGTCTGAGAAGGCGAGGGAGAGATGGCGGCACATTCCGGTTCGAAGCTTGTGATCTTCGCGGCGATAGCGGGCAATCTGCTCATCGCCGTCACCAAGTTCGTTGCCGCGGCCTTCACCGGCAGCTCGGCGATGCTGTCGGAAGGTGTACATTCGCTCGTCGATACCGGCAACGGCCTGTTGCTGCTCTACGGCCTCCATCGTGCCGCCCAGCCGGCGGACCTGATGCACCCGTTCGGCCACGGCCGCGAGCTCTACTTCTGGAGCTTCATCGTCGCTCTTTTGGTCTTCGCGCTCGGTGCCGGGGTCGCCTTCTACGAAGGCATCATCCACATGCTTGCCCCCGAGCCGATCGAAAATCCGCTGATCAACTATGTCGTGCTTGGATTGTGCCTGGTGTTCGAGGCCGGCTCGTGGCTGGTCGCGCTCAAGGAATTCCGCCGTAGCAAGGGCACGCTGGGCTACATCCAGGCCGTCCGCCGCAGCAAGGATCCGAGCGTCTATACCGTGCTGTTCGAAGATAGCGCGGCACTGCTTGGCCTGGTGATCGCCTTCATTGGCATTTCAGCCGCGCAATATTTCGAACAGCCCTGGCTCGATGGTGCCGCCTCGATCGGCATCAGCCTGATTCTGGCCGCTACCGCGGTGTTCCTGGCACGTGAGAGCAAGGGGCTGCTGATGGGCGAACCGGCGCTGCCGGATGTGCAAGCCAAGGTCCTGGCGATCGCCCAGGCCGATCCGGCCGTCGAGAAGGCCAATGGCGTGCTGACCGTGCACATGGGGCCGGAGCAGATCGTCGCCGGCCTCAGCCTCGATTTCGTCGATCATATCTCGGCCGCCGAGATCGAGACCTGCGTCGAGCGGCTGGAGGCCAAGCTCAAGGCCGAGGTGCCGGAAGTGACGGCCGTTTTCGTCAAGCCGCAGACAGCGCAACACTGGCAGGAGCGGCGGGAGCGAATCGTGAACCCGCAAGGCGGGACGGCCGCACCCGAAATGAACTAGGATGCCGCCGACATCACCATTTCCGACGAGGAGGCATTTCATGAAGATCGAGGGCGGGTGCCACTGTGGCGCCATCACCTACAAGGCCGAGGTTGACCCCGAAAAGACGGCGATCTGCCATTGCACCGATTGCCAGAAGCTGACCGGAACGGCCTTCCGCGTCACGGTTCCGGTAGCGGAGGACAAGATCGCGTTTTCGGGTACGCCGAAGATTTACGTCAAGGTTGGCGAGAGCGGCAACAAGCGGGCGCAGGGCTTTTGCGCCGAATGCGGGTCGCATCTGTTTGCCACCTCCGTCGGCGACGGACCGAAAGTCTATGGCCTCAGGACGGGCACTTCCGACCAGCGCGAGCAACTGGTGCCGCGCAAGCAGGTTTGGCACCGCTCGGCGCTGCACTGGCTGCCCGAGTTCGACAGCATGGAGACGGTCGAGAGGCAGTCCTAGTCGCTCTCCTCGACCACCCGCAGCCTGAGCTGGCCGGTCTTGGAATCGGCGACACGGGCGTTTGGTGCTTGAGGTTTCGCGGCTTCGTCCGCCTCGCCGGGATGCGACGCGCCGAACTCCAGCGCCTCGATCTTTTCGCCGCGCTTGGTGACCTTGGACGACGACACCAGGATGTCGTCGATGTCCCTGCTGGCCTGGCCGAAATGCGTCTGCAGCTTGCGCACGCGCTCGTCGAGGCGGCCGACGTCTTCCATCAGGCGGATGACCTCGCCCTGGATCAGGTGGGCCTGTTCGCGCATGCGGGCATCCTTGAGGATCGCCTGGATGACCTGGATCGACAGCATCAAAAGCGACGGCGAGACGATGACGATGCGGGCGCGGTGAGCGCGATGCACCAGCGATTCGAAATTCTCGTGGATCTCGGCGAAGATCGATTCCGAGGGCACGAACATGAAGGCGGTGTCCTGCGTCTCGCCCGATATCAGATATTTCTCCGAGATCGCCTTGATGTGGACCTCAAGGTCGCGCCGGAAGGCCTGGGCGGCATACTTTTGTGCATCCGCGGCACCCTCGACATCGGCTGCTGCGCGGATGGCGTTCCAGGCCTCGAGCGGGAACTTGGCGTCGATCACCAGTGACGGCGCGCCGTTCGGCATCTTGACCAGGCAGTCCGGGCGGTTGTTGTTCGACAGTGTCGCCTGGAATTCGTAGGCGCCAAGGGGCAGGCCGTCGGCAACGATCGTTTCCATGCGCGATTGGCCAAAGGCGCCGCGCGTCTGCTTGTTGGACAAGATCGCCTGCAACTGCACGACCTGGCCGGCGAGCGACTGGATGTTGCCCTGGGCAGTGTCGATGACGGCCAGCCGCTCCTGCAGCTTGGCCAGGCTGTCATGCGTCGACTTGGTCTGCTCGACCATGGTCTGGCCGATGCGGCCGGTCATCGCGTCGAGGCGCTGGCCGAGCGACTGGGTCAGTTCTGCCTGGCGCGCGCCGAAGATGTCGGCGACGGTGCCGAGCCGGCCCTGCATCTCCGCTTGCGCCTGCAGGATGCCGGCCATGCGCGCCTCGGCATCGCGGGCGTGGTCGGCGGCTTCGGCCGCAGCGACAGCGCGTGCCCTGGCCGAGCGCCACAGCGCGATCATCAGGACGGCGACCAGGGCGACAAACAGCAAGGCTGCGAATCCAAGCGCCTGGCCGAGCGTGATGATGGTGGCGCCAAGCTGGGCAATGGGGGCTGACAAGATGCCGGAAAGCTCGTTCATGGCGCGCACCATAACCGATTCGCACTGAAGGGTCAGATCAAAGCGGGAACATCGCCGCGTCAGACCAGTTGACGGTTTTCGTCCGGCATCTTAGTTGATGCGCATGACGATCAAGCCGCTCATCCTTCTTCCCGATCCGCTCCTGCGCGAGCAATCCAAGCCGGTCGAACGCATCGACGACGGTGTGCGCAAGTTCGCGCGCGACATGCTCGACACCATGTATGACGCGCCTGGCATTGGCCTCGCTGCGATCCAGGTTGGCGAGCCGCTCCGCATGCTGGTGATCGACCTTGCCAAGGAGGGCGAGGAGCCGGCGCCGCGCATCGTCATCAATCCCGAGATTCTGGCGAGCGGCGACGACCGTTCGATCTATGAAGAGGGCTGCCTGTCGATCCCCGACTATTACGCCGAGGTCGAACGCCCGGCGACGGTGCGAGTCAAGTATCTCGACGAGCATGGCAAAGCGCAGGAAGTGGAAGCAGATGGCCTGCTCGCCACCTGCCTGCAGCATGAGATCGACCATTTGAACGGCGTGCTGTTCATCGACTACATCTCCAAGCTCAAGCGCGACATGGTGATGAAGAAGTTCAAGAAGCTCGCCAAGGACCGTCCGCCGAGCCGCATGGTGGGGTGAGATCCCGACGGGCTTGACCTTAGGCACGTAAACCCGTTTGAAGCTATCGCCTGAACGGACGGCCGACGCCATCCGGGGCGTTGCGGGATAGCCAGAGCCGAATGAGCCTTCGTGTCATCTTCATGGGAACGCCGGATTTTTCCGTGCCGACGCTGCGCGCGATATCAGAGGCCGGGCACGAGGTCGTTGCCGTCTACAGCCAGCCGCCACGCGCCGCCGGCCGCCGCGGGCTTGAGCTGACACCGTCGCCGGTGCAGCGCGAAGCCGAGCGCCTTGGCATCGAGGTGCGCACGCCGCTGTCGCTGAAAAGCGCGGCCGAGCAGGCCGCGTTTGCCGACCTCAAGGCGGATGTCGCCGTGGTTGTCGCTTACGGCCTGCTGTTGCCAAAGGCCATTCTAGAGGGCACGCGACTCGGCTGCTACAACGGCCATGCCTCGCTTCTGCCGCGCTGGCGCGGGGCGGCTCCGATCCAGCGCGCCATCATGGCGGGCGACGCTGAAACCGGCATGATGATCATGCGGATGGAAGAGGGGTTGGACACCGGACCGGTGGCGCGACTTGAAAAAGTCGCGATTGGACCCGACATGACAGCTGGCGCGTTGCACGATCGTCTGATGGCGGTGGGTGCTTCGCTGATGGTACAAGCACTGGCGGAACTCGAAGCGGGCAGGCTGGAAACGGCGTCCCAGGCCAGCGAAGGCGTGACCTACGCCAAAAAAATCGATAAAGCGGAGACGCGGATCGATTGGACCTTGCCGGCAACGGCGGTCGACAACAATATCCGCGGCCTGTCGCCATTTCCCGGCGCGTGGTGCGAAATCGAAATCGGCGGACGAGCCGAGCGCTTGAAAATATTGCGCTCGCAACGTGCCGCTGGACAAGGAGAGCCGGGAACGGTTCTCGACGACCGGTTGGAGATTGCCTGCGGCGAAGCTGCCGTCAGGCTGGTCGAGGTACAAAGGGCGGGAGGAAAACCCGTCACCGCGGATGAATTCCTGCGCGGTGCCAAGATCGAAAAAGGAATGAAGTTGTCATGAGCATGATGTCGATCCGGGCGGCTACGCCCCGCGACCGCGAGGCGATCCGCCTCGTTGAAGAACACGCCTTCGGGCAGCAGGCCGAGGCTGGTCTCGTCGACGCACTGGTCGCCGAAGGCGACGCGGTCGTCGAACTGGTGGCCGAAGAGGATGGCGACGTTGTCGGCCATATCCTGTTTTCCAGGCTCTATGTCCAGAACGGCGGCAAGACCGTTCCGGCGGTCGCGCTTGCACCGCTGGCAGTCGAGCCCGATTTCCACGGCACCGGCATCGGCGGCGCGCTGATCCGCGAAGCCCATATCCGCCTCAAGGATGCCGGCGAGACGCTGGCCGTGGTGCTTGGCGATCCGGCCTATTACGGCCGCTTCGGTTATGCGCATGATCGCGCGGCGAAGTTCGAGAGCGATTACCAGTGCGAGGCGCTGCAGGCGCTGGCCTGGGGCGATGCACCCGAGACCGGCAAGCTGGTCTACGCCTCGGCGTTCGGTACGGCTCTGGCCGCGTAACGCGGCCGGAGTTCTTGCAGCACATGCCGCGCTATCGACTCGATCTCGAATATGACGGTCGCGCCTATGCCGGATGGCAGCGGCAGGCCGGCCTGCACACGGTACAGGCGGCGATCGAGCAGGCGATCCTGAAATTTTCTGGCGACGAGATCTCGTTGCGCGGTGCCGGCCGCACCGATGCCGGCGTGCACGCCACCGCGCAGGTGGCCCATGCCGACCTGACCAAGGCTTGGGCCAACGACAAGGTTCGCGACGCCGTCAACGCGCATCTGCAGGCCGCGGGCGAGACGGTGGCGGTGCTTGTGGCACAGCAGGTGCCTGATGAGTTCGATGCCCGCTTCTCGGCTAAAGGACGTCATTACATCTACCGCATCCTCAATCGCCGGGCGCCTGCTGCCCTTGAGCGCGGCAAGGTCTGGTGGGTGCCCAAGCGCCTCGACCACGAGGCCATGGCCGAGGCCGCCAAGCTCTTGCTCGGCCGGCACGACTTCACCACTTTCCGCTCGACCCAGTGCCAGGCCAACAGTCCGCTGCGGACGCTCGCCCAACTCGACGTGACGCGTATTGACGACGTGATCGAGGTCAGGACGTCGGCGCGCTCGTTCCTGCACAATCAGGTCCGCTCGATGGTCGGCAGCCTGAAGCGTGTCGGCGAGGGCGGCTGGAGTGCTAGCGACCTCCAGGCAGCGCTGGAGGCGCGCGATCGTGCGGCCTGCGGCCAGGTCGCCCCGCCCGACGGGCTCTATCTCAGCGGCGTCGACTATTAAGCCACGATCCTAGTAAAGCGGCTGCGCCATGTGTTTGGGCGCCGGCCAGTCCTGGGTGATGCCGGGCTGCACTGGCCGTTCCAGATAGGTCGACAGCACGACATAGCTGCGTGTCGAGGTTACGCCCGGCGTGTCGTAGAGGCGCGCAAGAAGCCCTTCGAGCGCGCGCGTGTCCTCGGTCCGCACCTTGAGCAGCAGGCAGGCGTCGCCGGCAACGGTGTGTATCTCCTCGACCTCAGGAAACGACGAAACGGCCATCAGTTCGGGTGTCTTGCCCCAGCCCCTTGTGTCGACATGGACGAAGGCCAGCAAGGGCTTGCCCATCGCCTTGGGATCCGGCATCGCCACGGTCTGGCGGATGGCGCCTGACCGGCGCAAGCGCTTGACCCGCTCGTGTGCTGCCGGCGCCGACAGGCCGGCTTTTTCGCCCAGCTCGGCGTAGGAGACTGTCGCGTCCTCGACCAGGACGCCTAACAGCCTTCGGTCGGCCGCGTCGACCGTGCGCTCCGGCAAACGGTTCTGCCGAATGGTGTCTGTTTCTTCATCCATCGGGAAATTCTCCGTTGAAGCTGAATATCATTCGGCGAATATGCGCTCATGTCGAACTATGATCAATTGTTACCTGCCCTTGCCGAACCCGTGGCCCGCATCCCCAGGGCCGCCTATCTGCTGACGGGCTGCATTGCCGTCATCGGCTCCAATTCGCTGGTCCTCGGACCGATCGCGCCCGAGGTGGCGGTCGGCTTCGGCAGTTCCGTGCCCATGGTCATGACGGCCGCGTCGGCATTCGGATTGGGCACCGCGGCGAGCGCCCTGTTCCTCGCCCGCTACATCGACCGCTTCGGCGCCAAGCGCATGCTGCAATGCGCGCTGGCGCTGCTGGCCGTAGCCCTTGTGGCGAGTGCTGCGGCACCTCAGGTCATCGTGCTGGTCGCAGCACAATTGATCGCCGGCATCGCTGCTGGCATCGCACTGCCGGCGATCTATGCCAGCGCCGCCGCGATTGCGCCGCCAGGTCGGGAAAGTGGAACCATCGGCGTGGTGCTGACCGGCTGGACGCTGTCCATGGTTGCCGGCGTATCGCTGTCGGCGGTGCTCGCCGACCTCTTTCACTGGCGCGCGGTATTTGCAGCAGTGGCACTGCTCGCTGCCATCGCGCTTGTGGCGATTTCAGCGATGTCTGCGGACGACAAGCCTGCCGGAGGTGTCGCGCCCGCGCCGCTGGGGGCGCTGGCAACGCCTGGAATCGTGCCGCTGCTGATTGCCTGCGGTGCCTTCATGACGGCGTTCTACAGTGTCTATGGCTATCTGGGTGATCATCTGCACCAGGCGCTCGGCCGGCCGGTCAGCGCCAACGGCCTGGCGGCCATTTCCTACGGCATCGGTTTCGGTGCCGCGGCACTGCTCGACGGCATCGTCGACCGGCTCGGTGCCCGGCGTGTCATGCCGATCGCCTATCTCGGCGTGGCGGTAATCTATGTGCTGATATCAGCCGTTGCAGGCAATTTTGCCGTGCTGATCGCCACCATGGCCTTGTGGGGGCTGGGCAACCATTTCGGGCTGAACGTGCTGGTCATGCGCCTGTCGATGCTCGACCCTGGCAGGCGTGGCACCATCATGGGGCTGAACAGCGCGGTGACCTATCTCGCCGTGTCGGTCGGCACCACCGCTTTCGGCCCGCTCTACGCCAGTTACGGCTTTGCCGCTTCGGCTGTCGTCGCAGCTGTGCTGATGCTGGTTGCCGCCGCGGCTGCCTGGCGCTGAGGTCGGCGTGCCCGCTGCCCGTTGGGCTGATCAGCTCTGGAGTTCGATCCCGAGCAGCGCCTGCAGCGAAAACAGCACGAGCAGGGAAACGAAGAACATGCCGGTGAAGACGGCCGATCCGATGGCGGCACCTTTGCCGATCGTCGCATTGGTCATGCGCCAGGTGAACACCATCGCCAAGCCGAAGACTGCCAACGACAGCAGGTTGGTGAAGTTCTCCGCAGCCGGAAACAGCATGCGCGAAAGGGCTGCCGGCAACATCAGCCAGGCGATGATCGCCGACGTCCAGTTGCTGGCGACCACATAGTGGACGAAGCGGTCGCCGATGCCGGCGCGCGGCGCCACAAGCGCAAGCGCGATCAGCGGCAATACCCAGGCGCCGATGTCGACCGTGGCCAGCCGCACGACGATGCCGAAGCGCCCGGCGAAGGTTGCCGTTTGCAGTGCAACCTCGTTTGAAACCCCGACCCAGCCGACGATCAGCGCCGGTATCGCAATCACAATGGCGAAGAATGAGTTCCAGAAGCCATCTGCACTGAGATCGAGCAGGCGCAGGCCATCGGCCTTGCCCAGCATCAGCCGCCAGGCGCCCGCAAGATTTTGCTCGATGTCGTCGGTTGCCAGCATGACGGCTTTTCGTCACCCGAACCAGTCTGCGAGGAACTGCTGGTAGACCTGTGTCAGCATCTCCAGTTCGGCAAGCGGCACGCGCTCGTCGACCATATGCATGGTCTTGCCCACCAGGCCGAATTCGACAACCGGACAATAGTTCTTGATGAAGCGCGCATCTGATGTGCCGCCGGTGGTCGACAGCTTGGGCTGGCGGCCGGTGACCGTCTTGATGGAACCGGCCAGCGCGTCGATCAGCTTGTCGTTGCGGGTCAGGAAGACATGGCTTGGCCGATCACGCCAGATGAGCTCGAACTCGATCGGTTCCTTGCGCCCGGCGCGGTACTTCTTGCGCCCACTCGCCTTGTCCAGGCGGTTGTGAATCTCCGCCTGCAGTGTCTCGTCGGTCCAGCTGTCGTTGTAGCGGATGTTGAATGTCGCCGTTGCCTTGGCCGCAATGACGTTGGTGGCCGCATTGCCGACATCGAAGGTGGTGACTTCGAGGTTGGACGGCTGGAAATCCTTGGTGCCCTTGTCGAAAACCGGGTTGAGCAGCGCATCGACCAGCGTCATCAGCCCGCGCACGGGATTGTCGGCCAGATGCGGATAGGCGACGTGGCCCTGGCGGCCATGGACGGTGATCGTCGCCGACAGCGAGCCGCGGCGGCCGATCTTGATCATGTCGCCGAGCGCGTCGGGATTTGTCGGCTCGCCGACCAGCGAGGCATCCCACTTCTCGCCGCGCGCCGCAGCCCATTCGAGCAGCTTCACCGTACCGTTGATCGAGGGGCCTTCCTCGTCGCCGGTGATCAGCAGCGAAACCGAGCCCTTGGGACCGCCATTTGCCGCGACGTGGCGGGCGACAGCGGCAACGAAGCAGGCGATGCCGCCCTTCATGTCGACCGCGCCGCGCCCGTACATCTCGCCATTGGCGACCGCTCCGGAGAAGGGCGGATGCGTCCAGGCCGCCTCGTCGCCGACCGGCACGACGTCGGTATGGCCGGCAAACATCAGATGCGGCCCATTGCCCGAGCGACGGGCATAGAGGTTCTCGATGTCGGGCGTGCCGTCCTCGGAGAAGGTCGGGCGGTCGACAGCGAAGCCGAGCGGCTTCAGCATGGTCTCAAGTGCCGTCAGCGCACCACCCTCGGCTGGCGTAACCGACGGGCAGCGGATGAGGGCGGCGAGGTTCTCGGCGGGATCTGTAGGCAGCTTCATGGCGACAGCGATAATCGAATCGCCGGTTCCTGTCACGACGGTCGATTGTACCAGCGACCTCGGCCTCCAGCTTCGCAAAAGCGTGACGTGAACTCGAGCCGCCCTGCGGAAAGGCCACGGCGCGGTCGAGCGCCTGCGGTAGCGGCGGCCGACGACACCAGCGATTTTAAGCCTGTTCTTAAGTCTCCTGCAATCAGCGACTGCTATTGTCGAGGCATGAGAATCGCCACGATCACCCATTGGGCCTACGGCATCACTGTCGTCCTGACGGCGCTTTCCGGCGTTTCGTTCATCCTGTCGTCCAACAGCGCCCTCCAGGAGCGTGCTGCGGCCGAAGAACATCTGACACTCGACACACTGACCGAAGAACTCGCCCTTGGCGCTGAAGTCCGCAGCGACGAGGCGAGACTTTACGTGATGCGTGGCGAGGAGCGTCATCTCCAGGCATTCCGCACGCAAGAGGTTGCGGAACGGCGGCTGGAGGTTGTCACGTCGGAACTGGCGGCACGCGATCCAGCGCCGGCGGAGGTGGCGGCGATACAGGCGATCGATGGCCAGGCGGAGGAATTGGACAAGATCGAAGCCGCCGCCATCGAAGCGTACCAGAATGGCAACAAGGCGGCCGCGCAGGAGGCCCTCTTCGGCGCCGAGCACGAAAGGGTCCAGAATGTGCTGCTTCAGACGGTCGCCCATCTTCGCGACCTGACCGCGGCGCGCACGACTGCAACACTCGATGCGGCTCGCGAGCGCAGCAACTGGTGGAGCCTTGTCGCCAAGATCATGCTGGCGACCACAGGGGCGCTGTTTCTGGCGGTGCTCTATTTCGTTCTCAGCCGACGGGTGGCGACGCCGCTGCGCCACATGACCGGGATCGTCAGCCGGCTGGCCAGGCAGGATTACAGCGTCGAGCTCCCGATCCATCGTCGGGCCGACGAAATCGGCGAGATGAGCGACGCGATCGAGGGCTTCCGTACAAACCTGATCGAGCGCGAAAAGCTCGACGCCGAACGGTTTGCCGACCAGCATATGAAAGACCTCATCCTCCAGATGATGCACCGCGTGCAGGCATGCCGTGACCAGGTGGAACTGACTGATGTGATCGTGCGCTTTGCGCCCCAGATTTTCCCTGAGCTTGCCGGCGGCCTTTATGTCCTCAACGAAGGCAAGACAGCATTGGCACGCGTCGGCCTGTGGCTTGATCCGGAACATTCCGCGTCGGAGTTTCCAGCCACCGCATGCTGGGGCCTGCGGCGCGGACGCTCGCATCATAGTGGCGTCAATGGCGCTGACGTTCCGTGCCAGCATGTAGATCCGCCAGGGGTGGCGACGCTCTGTGTTCCGCTCACGGCCCAAGGCGACATGATCGGGCTGCTCTATCTCGAAGAGCGCGAAGATGGCGCGCTCGAGCCGGCAGGGCCGCGGCTTTATCTCGAACTGATCGCCGAGAATGTCGGCCTCGCCATTGCCAATCTACAATTGCAAGAAAAGCTGACCGCACTTGCCGTGAGCGATCCGCTCACCGGCCTGTTCAACCGTCGGTTCCTCGACGAGACGCTGCGGCGGCACGCCCGGGACCGCAGGGACGAGCCGCTCGCCTGCCTGATGATCGACATCGACCATTTCAAGCGCTTCAACGACCAGTTCGGCCATGACGCGGGCGATCTCGTCATGCAATTCGTCGGGCAGTCCCTGCGCGAAGCCTGCGCGTCTGCTGGCGATGCCTTCCGCTTCGGCGGCGAAGAGTTTACGGCACTTCTGCCGTCCTTTGGCGAGGCGGACGCCGTGGCGCTTGCCGACATGCTGCGCGACAAGATCGGCGGCGTCGCACTCTCCCATGCCGGCCAGGTTCTCGGCGCGGTCTCCGTATCCGTAGGCGTGGCAGCTTCGCCCACGGGCGGTTCGGTCGAGACACTTGTGACGCGCGCCGATGCCGCCCTGCTGGAAGCGAAAGCCGGCGGCCGCGACCGGACCATCGCCGCAAGCAAGATCAGAAAGTCTGCCTGAGGCGCTGCTCAGCGCATGTCGACGTTAGACGATGCCATGTTCTGGAGCATTGTCAGGCGGGGGCTGCCGTTGCTTATAGGAGGCTGCGGGAGGGCCTATGGCCAAGGACCATCAGTCTATCGTCATTGCAGGCGCCGGCAGCATTGGTTGCCACGCCGGGGCGTGCCTGGCGCTGGCCGGGCGTGAAGTGACCCTGTTGGCTCGGTCTCGCGTCGCTGACGCGATCAATGCCGGCGGCCTGCGGGTCAGCGATATCGATGGCTTTGATCGCCTGCTAGGCGATGGTGCCATCCCGCTCACGGTCGACCCCTCGGTGCTTTCGCACGCCGATGTCGTGCTGGTTGCGGTGAAGAGCAGCGACACCGCCGCCATGGCCGAGCTTGTCGCCCGGCACACGCCGGAAAGTGCCGTCGTCGTCAGCCTGCAGAACGGCATCGACAACGTCGCCCGGCTCCGGGCTGCACTCGGCCGACGCCGGGTTGTCGCCGGCATGGTGCCGTTCAACGTCGTCCAGTCGGCAGCAGGCGAGTTGCCGCTGCATGTTCACCGCGCCAGTGCCGGCACGGTGCTGATCGAAGCGGGTGACGAGAGCCTGCGCAAGCTGCTCGACGTTGAGGGCTTTGCGGTTGCGACCCACGCCGACATGCCGGCTGTCCAGTGGGGCAAGCTCTTGATGAACCTCAACAACGCCCTTGTCGCGCTGTCCGGTCTACCCCTGGCGGCACAATTGGCTGATGCCAGATGGCGGCGCATCCTAGCCGGGCAGATCGACGAGGCGCTGGCGGCGATGAAGGCAAATGGCATCGTACCGGCCAAAGTGGCGGCGGTGCCGCCTGCGCTGCTGCCAACCGTGCTGCGCGTGCCTGACTGGCTGTTCCTGCGCCTGGCGCGGCGCATGCTGGCGATAGACCCGATGGCACGGTCGTCGATGTGGGAGGACCTCGAGCGGCGCCGGCCGACCGAGATCGACGCTCTGCAAGGCGTCATCCTTGGGCTCGCACGCAAGGCCGGCACAGGCGCAGCACAAACCCAGCGTATCGTCGCGCTGGTGCGTGATGCCGAAGCCAGGGGCAAGGGTTCGCCCAGGTTGAAGCCTGAGCAGATCTAGCGGCGGGCCGTTTCGATCATCGTGATCTTCTGCCAGATCTTGCGCGACAGGTTCGAGCCGAGCTCTTCGATGTCGTTGACCGTCTTCATCACCACGTCGTCATTGACCGATTGCGCGAACAAAGCGGCGAGCTTGCCGGTCAGCGACAGCATCTCGGAGCAGTAGTCGAGATAGCGTGCGAGGTCGGCGGCCTTGGTGATCCGCGCTGGCGAATGCGCGGTCGGACTAAAGCTGTCCGACAATGCAGCAGGATCCTTGGTCAGCTGGTGCATGTCGATGACGTGGATCAGCGAGCGCAGCCCGTGCAACTGCCTGAACGTTCGCTTGCGCTTGATGTGTTCTTCGGTGCGGATCAGCGCGAGGAAGCCCAGCGCAGCGAGGATCAGCGTGTTGAGCGAAGCCTCGATGCCTTGCACAAAGTCGAAGGCCCCGGTCGAAATGCGATCGAACGACAGGATCGTGCCGATGAACAGGAAAACGCCGGTACCGGTGGCGATGGCAAGGCCGATCAAGATTCGCAGCCACCAGATCGGCTGCTCCAGTGCTTTTGCCGAAGCGGCGAGGTCACCTGCCAGTCGAACCAGTTCCTGGCTCACGCGAGCCAGCCCGGCATCGGGAAAGCGCTCGGTGATGCGCTGGCTCAGCGTTTCGGCCGTTGCGATGATCTTGGCTGGGTCGAGCGTTCTGTAGGACATCGCCCCCCGGCCCTTCGCCTGCGGTTATTGTGGCGCGTTGGTATGATTGCCGAACTGGTTCGGTCCAGGCGTGCCCGGGAACAAACACAGCGCGATGAAGGCAAAGATCGAAACCACCGGGATGAACAGCGCTACGGCGAACAGGCCGGGCTTGTCGAAATCGTGCAGGCGTTTGACGCTGAAGGCGATATGCGCCCACAGGAAGATCAGGAAGGTCAGACCAAACAGCACCGACCAGACCTGGGCTGCGCCGCTTTCCGGGTGCACGCGCATGAACTGGTAGAGCGGGAACGACATCACCACCAGCATGAACAGGAAGCCGAGCAGATAGGCCGCGCGGTTGACGCGACCCGAGAAGCGAAAGAACAACCAGAAAAGCTGGGATTTGTCAGGCAAGAGGGTCCGGTCCGAATTGGTTGGCGCCCCTGGTGCCTTCGAGGATGCCAAGTTCGACCAGGATCCAGATGGCGCCGATGACGGGCACGAGTGCGATCAGGCTCCACCAGCCCGACTTGTCGCGGTCATGCCAGCGTTTGGCATAGATTGCCAGCGCGAAATAGATCATCCCGATCGTGACGATGATGCTGATGACGCCGGCGCCCGAATCGCCGATGTCGAGCCCGAGCATCATGTCGAGCAGCTTGGCGACGATGCTGATGGCGATCATGACGCCGATGCCGGCCCAGAACTTGGCGCGGTTGATGCGACCATCGAAGCTGGTCAGAAGATATTTCCAGTCCATGTCACCCCTCCGAAGCTGAAATACTGGCGCGCACCTCGCGCGCCAGCCCGACGTTGCTTCGGATTCAGGGAAAGATCAATCTCTGAGCAATTCGTTGATCGAGGTCTTGGAACGGGTCTTGGCATCGACACGCTTGACGATGACGGCGCAGTAGAGGCTCGGGCCGGCATCGCCATTGGGCAGCGGCTTGCCGGGCAGGGAGCCTGCGACGACCACCGAATTGGCCGGCACTTCGCCGTAGAACACCTCGCCAGTGGCGCGGTCGACGATCTTGGTCGACTGGCCGATGAACACGCCCATGCCGAGCACCGAGCCTTCGCGCACGATGCAGCCCTCGACGACTTCCGAACGCGCGCCGATGAAGCAATTGTCCTCGATGATCGTCGGGCCGGCCTGCATCGGCTCGAGCACGCCGCCAATGCCGACGCCGCCGGACAGATGCACGTTCTTGCCGATCTGGGCACAGGAGCCGACCGAGGCCCAGGTGTCGACCATCGTGCCGGTGTCGACATAGGCGCCGACATTGACGAAGGACGGCATCAGCACCGCACCTGGGGCAACGAAGGCCGACTTGCGCACGACGGCCGAAGGCACGGCGCGGAAGCCGGCCTTTTCGAAGTCGACAGCGCCCCAGCCGTCGAACTTGGACGGCACCTTGTCCCACCACGAGGCGCCGCCGGGCGCACCCGAAATCAGCTCCATCGGGTTGAGGCGGAACGACAGCAGCACCGCCTTCTTGAGCCACTGGTTGACCTGCCATTTGCCATCGTCCTGACGCTGCGCGACACGCGCAGTGCCCTTGTCCAAAAGGTCGAGCGCGATCTCGATGGCTTCGCGGACTTCGCCTCGGGTTGACGTCGAAATGCCGTCACGTTCCTCGAACGCCCGATCGATGGTCTTTTCCAGGCTGGCGAGATCGGGCTTCGACATAAACATCTCCGTTACGTGCCGTTAAGGTTAAGGCTTCTAAGCTGGCATAAAATCGCGCGGACCCTATTTCAGGCTTATCTGGGGGTCAATCGCGGTGACGCCGCGGAATGTCGCGGGCAACGAAATTTGAGGTCGAGCATATAATGAATCCAATGGACAAGGCTGGCTGGACGCCGCTGCCGCACTCCGACGAGGATCTGGAGCGTTCCAAGAGCGTGCCCGATACGCCGCAGACACGCGCCTCGACCTACAGGCTGGCCTGGAACGACGAAGACTTCATGACCCAGCGCGACCTGCGCCCGGTGCGGCTGCAGCTCGAACTGCTCAAGACCGAGATGATCCTCGCCGAACGCGGTATCCGCTCGACGGTCATCCTGTTCGGCGGCGCGCGCATCCCGGAACCGGGCGGCGAAGCCTGGGCGGCGAAAAACGAGACGCAGCGCAAGAACCTCGAGGCCAACAGCCGCTACTACGAGGAAGCGCGCAAGTTTGCCCGCCTCTGCTCGCAGCATTCTGCCGCGTCCTATTATCGTGAGTTCGTCGTCGTCACCGGGGGTGGTCCCGGCGTCATGGAAGCGGGCAACCGCGGCGCCGACGATGTCGGAGCACCCTCCATCGGTCTCAACATCGTTTTGCCGCACGAGCAGGCGCCCAATGCCTATGTGACGCCGGAGCTGTGTTTCAATTTTCACTATTTCGCCATCCGCAAGATGCATTTCGTCATGCGCGCCAAGGCTGTCGCCGTATTCCCCGGCGGTTTCGGCACGATGGATGAGTTCTTCGAGACGTTGACGCTGATTCAGACCGGACGCATGGAGCGCGTGCCGGTCATCCTGTTTGGCAAGTCATTTTGGGAGCGGGCGATCGATCTCGATTTCCTCGCCGACCAGGGCACCATCACGCCGGGTGACCAGGACATCATCGACTTTGTCGACACCGCCGACGAGGCCTGGGACATCATCGCCAAATTCTACAGCCTTTGAGCCGGCGTCCATCGGCCTCGGCCGGTGGACCAGCGTCACCAGCACGAATGAAATGATCATCAACAGATACCAGGCGCCGAGCTTCTGGATCGAAACCGGCGTCCATCCGTCGTGCTGGCCGGGATAGATCCAGGCGCGCGACCAGGTGCCGATGTTTTCGGCGAACCAGATGAACAGTGCGACCAAAAGGAAGCCGAGCAGCAGCGGCATGCGATGGCGAAAGCGGAAGACGCGGTAGTGCACGACAGTGCGGAAGTAGAGCACTGCCGTGATGGCAAACAGTCCATAGCGGATGTCGATGATGAAATGGTGGGCGAAGAAGTTGACATAGATCGCTGCGCACAAAAGCACCGTCGCCCATAGCGGCGGATAGAAGGTGTAGCGCATGTCGAAGATGCGGCTGACGCGGGCGAGGTAGGAGCCAACCGCCGCATACATGAAGCCGGAAAACAACGGCACGCCGCCGAGGCGGAAGAAGTTCTCTTCCGGATAGACCCACGAGCCGGCCGAAGTCTTGAAGATCTCCATCACTGTTCCGACGATGTGGAAGATCAGGATGACCTTGGCCTCGGATGGCTTTTCCAGCCGCAAAGCCAGCATGGCCAATTGGATGGCAACCGCCGAGACGAACAGGAAGTCGTAGCGCGCCAGCCCCGATTCGTGCGGCCACCACAGCTTGGTCGCCATGATCAGCGCCAGCATGGCGCCGCCGAACAGGCAGGCCCAGGCCTGCTTCAGCCCGAAGACAAGGAACTCGACAAGCGTCCCGTAGAAGCCTCCGCGGGGCAAGCGGTCGAGCACGGCATGTGCCGCCGCATCGATCCGCGCCTCGACGGAAGTGAAGCGGCTCAAGCGGCGTTGGCCTCGACGATCGTCGTCAGGAAGGTCGCGAGATCGTCGGTGACGAAGTCGACGTCGTCCTCGTGGGTCGGGTCGCTTTCCCAGATCTCGGAGAAGGTCGGCTCGAAGTTGCGCGGCACGATCAGCACCGTGGTCATACCGAGCGATTTAGGCACCGAGAGATTGCGCGCCAGGTCCTCGAACATCACCGCGTTGGCGCCGGTGACCTTGTGCAGCGCGGCGAAGGTCTCGTAGGGCTGGCGTGCCGGCTTGGGTGTCAAACCGGCAGCGACGATATCGAAGATGTCGTCGAAATGATCAAGGATGCCCAACTGGCGCGCGGTGCGCTCGGCGTGGCTGCGGTTGCCGTTGGTGAAGATGAACTTGCGCCCCGGCAACTGGCGGATGGCGGCGCCCAGCACTGGGTCTGGAACCAGCCAGGAATAGTCGATGTCGTGGACATGTTCGAGGAACGCGTCGGGATCGATGTTGTGGCGCTGCATCAGCCCGTTCAGCGTCGTGCCGTATTCCAGGTAGAGCTCTTTTTGCAGCTTGCGCGCGTCCTCGCGCGACAGCGTCAAAAGCTCCGCGACATAACCCGTCATCTTCACGTCGATCTGCGAAAACAGATTCGAATGGTGCGGATACAGCGTGTTGTCGAGGTCGAAGACCCAGTCGGTGACGTGGTCGAAGCGGGCGGGATCGGGAATATCGGTCATAACGCCCCTTATGGCACGGTTCGAGAATTTTGGAAGCGGCTGCATCAGGCCAGCCTCGCATCCGACAATGGCCAAATTCGGCAGGCGGAGAGATTCGGCCTGTGGCCAAATTCGCCAAGATAGGTCAAATTTTAACTACCGATGAAAGATGACCTTCAGTTGATGCTGGCATTTCAAAGCCGGCAGGGAGTTGAAATGAAAAGCGTCATTCTGAAAACAGCCGCCGTGACCTTGATTTCGATCTTGGGTTCGCTTGCATTGGTCTTGACGATCGTGCCGGCCCTTGGCGGAACAGTTGGCGCTATTGGCTGGCTGATGTGCTTCGTTTGCCCGCTGTTCATCGCAACGCCGCTGGGATTCTTCACCTTCCTGCAGGGCCAGAAGTTGAAAGTCGCCCATGACGACCTGATGCGGGCCCACGCCCAGCTTGCCGCCGCCCATCGCCGCCTTTCGGAAAAGGCGAGTCGCGACGAAATGACCGGCATGCTCAACCGCGAGAATTTCTTTGCCGCGCTCGACGGTTCACGACGCAAGTCGGACCGTGGCGCCCTGCTGATCATCGATGCCGACCACTTCAAGCAGATCAATGACAGCTTCGGCCACCTGACCGGCGACCAGGCCCTGCTGCAGATCGCTGCCGCGATCACCCGCGGCGTGCGTAGCGGCGACATCCTTGGCCGCATCGGCGGCGAGGAATTTGGCGCCTTCCTGGTCGGTGCTTCGGAAGACGAGGCCAAGCTCGTCGCCGAGCGTATTCGCAGCGAAGTGGAGCGCCTGCGCTTCCAACCCAATGACGAGCCTGCCGTCCCGCTGACGGTCAGCATCGGCGGCACCAAATGCGAGTCCGAAGCCAATGTTTCGGAACTGATGCGCGCCGCCGACAAGCGCCTCTACGAGGCCAAGCGCCGCGGGCGCAACCGCGCTATCTTCGACATGGGTGTTTCAGAAGCGGCCTGACGGCGCTCGAATCCTGCATGGCTTGCTTTGGGACGACGGCATTTGCCGCCGTCCTTTTTCGCTCTGGCGATCACCAATGCTGCTAGGCACGACGTAGTGCCTGCAAGAAAACGCTGTTCATTTCGATCGTGTCGGCGCCAAACCTAGGCCCTGGCGTAGAAAGCTGAACGATTCGCTCTAGATCGACACGTAGTTCTCGGATGTTGCCGAAATGGCTGGTGCAGTATTTTTCTGAGCCTGTCGAAATCAGGCGATTCAGAACGACATCTGTCCGCATGCAGGACGCGATGTCATAAGCGGATAGCTGCATTGCTCAGCTTTCGCAGTTAAAGGAACCGGAAATGACATTTTCCCATAGCTCGCCAGCAACGCCGGAGGACGCCTATCCCAAGCGTTGGATTGCGATGGCGATCCTGCTTCTGGCCGGGTTCATGAACCTGATCGACGTGACCATCGTCAACGTCGCGCTGCCGCGCCTGCAGTCCGGCCTTGGCGCGACGAGCAGCCAGATCGAATGGGTGGTGGCAGCCTATGTCCTGGCCTTCGCGCTCGGCCTGCTGCCGTTTGGCCGGCTCGGCGACGTGGTCGGCCGCAAGCGCCTGTTTCTGGTCGGTGTCGCGAGTTTCACTGTCTTTTCGGCGCTGTGCGGGCTGGCGCCGACCATGACGACTTTGATCGTCGCGCGCGTCCTTCAGGGACTGGCTGGCGCCATGATGATGCCGCAGGTCCTGGCGATCACCCAGGTGATCTTTCCGCCGCAGGAACGTGGTTTCGCCTTTTCACTGTTCGGTCTGTCCGCGGGCCTCGCCTCTGTCGCCGGCCCGCTCGCCGGTGGCATGCTGATCAGCGCCGACCTGTTTGGCCTCGACTGGCGGCCGATCTTTTTGGTCAACATTCCGGTCGGGATTCTGGCTGTCATTGCCGGCCGGGCACTCATTCCCGATATGCCTGGCCGGCCTGAACTGACCCAGGATCCGGTCGGCATCCTGATCGCCAGCGCTGCAGTCTTCCTGCTGGTATTTCCCCTCATTGAGGGCCATGCCTATGGCTGGCCGGTGTGGACCTTTGCAATGATCGGCCTGTCCGTCATCGCCATGGTCGGTTTCTTCCTGCATCAAAAGACACGGGCGAAACGCGAGCAGAGCCAATTGCTGCCGGTAGCTCTGATGACCAACGGCAATTTCCTGCTCGGCTCCGTGATGACCATGACGTTCTTCTCCGGCGTTGCGGGCTTCTTCCTGGTCCTGGCCGTATTCCTGCAGACCGGGTTCGGGCTGACGCCGTTGCAGTCCGGGTTGACGACAGTGCCATTTCCTTTAGGCGTGCTGATCGCCTCGGTCATCTCGGGGCGGCTGGGCAGCCGCTGGCCGCAGCGGCGCATCGTCGCCGGTGCGCTGGTCATGGGCATTGGCATGGGCTGGTTGCGTTTCGTCGTCGCCGGCGTCGGCGATGCCGTCGATCACTGGCATTTTGTCCTGCCGCTGCTGATGTGCGGCTTCGGCATGGGCATAGCCATCTCGTCGCTGTTCCAGACCGTACTTTCGACGGTGCCGCCACGCGATGCCGGTTCGGGATCGGGGGCGGTGCAGGCCTTCCAGCAGATAGGTGCTGCCCTCGGCATTGCCGTGACGGGGCAGATCTTCTTTTCGACCCTGGACGGCAGGGTGAGCGAGCATCCGCACATGGCCTTTATCTCCGCCATGGAGCACGCGCTTATCTATGAAATGGCGGCATTCGCCCTCGTCGCGGCGATGGTCATTTTCCTCAAGCCGGCAACGCCGCAAGGCAGCCGGGGCCAAAATGTCGACGACAGGCAGCCGGTTCCCGTGGAGATGTAGCGGGACGAATGCGCGTTCGGCCGGGTTCGCCGTTCGTCTGAATCGACGCATCGCCCTGAAAATCGATTCCGAATTTCAGGGCGATGCTGTAGACGCGCAAGTGCGGCCGCTCCGGCCGCTTTCCAGCCGATACTGAACCAATATGCCATTGTGGATTCCCATCACCATTGCTGCCGCCTTCCTGCAGAACCTGCGGTCGGTGGTACAGAAGCACCTGAAAGGCGTGATGGGCACGACCGGTGCCACATTCGTCCGCTTCGGTTTTGGCTTCCCCTTCGCGCTCGCTTTTGTCGGCGTGCTGCATTTCGTAGTCGGCTACCAACTCCCGGCCCTGAACAGGACGTTCTTCATCTGGGCGGTGGTCGGCGGCCTTGGCCAGATCGCCGCCACCTTCCTGTTGATCCACCTGTTCTCGTTCCGGAACTTTGCCGTCGGTACTGCCTATTCGCGCACCGAACCGGCGCAGGCGGCCCTGTTCGGGCTGTTGTTTCTCGGCGAGCGCGCGACGGCGGGCGCAATCGCTGCCATCGCCATCAGCGTCTTCGGCGTGATGCTGATCTCGGTCGCCCACACGACGTTCACCGCGCGTACGCTGGTAACCTCGGTGCTCAGCCGCAATGCGCTGATCGGGTTGGCCTCGGGCACGTTTTTCGGCATTTCGGCGGTCGCCTATCGCGCCGCGTCGCTGGCGCTCGGCGGGCCGAATTTCATGATGCAGGCGGCAGTCACGCTTGCCGTCGTCATCGTCTTCCAGACGGTGTTGATGCTGGTCTGGATCCTGTGGAAGGAGCGCGACGAGTTGCCTCGCATCGCCAAGGCCTGGCGCCCGGCACTATTCACCGGTCTTGTCGGCGCCTCCGCCTCATTCGGCTGGTTCATGGCGATGACGTTGCAGCAGGCGGCGATCGTCAAGTCGCTCGCCCAGATCGAGATGCTGTTCACCTTCGCGTCGAGCGTCTTCTTCTTCCGCGAGCGCATCAACCGGCTCGAAATGGCCGGTTGCGTGCTGATTGTCGGCGGCATCCTGGTGCTGCTTGCCGTAGGCTGAGCCTTTAGATCGTCGCGGGATCGCGCGGCGGCTCGGCTTTCCAGCGCTTGATGATGCCGGCCAGATCGCTGTTCTGGAACGCATCCTTTAGCGTGTCGAACGACGGCAGCACGAAATAGGCGCGCTGGAACTTGTCGATCTCATAGGTCGTGCGCATCACCGTCTCGATGTCGAAGGGCACCTGGTGCGCATCGGGACTTTCGACCGCGAACTGCAACTCGGTGAAAGACGACATCAGGCCGGCGCCGAATGCCTTGAGCGGCTGGCCGGGTTCCTGCATCAGCCCGTATTCGGCTGTGTACCAATAGAGCCGGGTGATCATCTCGTCGCCGCCAAGCGCGATGAGATCGGTCGCCTTCTCGCCATACATCTGCATGAAATCGCCGAACACCGGCTGGCTTAGCACCGGCACATGGCCGAAGAAATCGTGGAACATGTCGGGCTCGACGATGTAGTCGAGCTCGTCGCGCGTCCTCAGCCAGTTGGTCACGGGGAAGCGGCGGTTGGCCAGATGGTCGAAGAAGGGCTGCGCTGGGATCAGGCCGGGTACCGCCACGATCTCCCAGCCGGAGAGCTTGCGCAGCTTTTCGCTGACGTCATGGAAATCCGGAATGCGGTCGACCAGACCGAGGGCCGACATGCCGTCGAGATAGGATTTGTGCGCCAGCCGCTGGGTCAGCTTGGTCTGGCGGTCGCAAAGCGTACGCCACACATCCTGCTCGGCCGGACTGTAGTCGTATTTCTGTTCGACGGTGAAATCCGCCCGGCAGACGCTGTAGTCGCCGCGCAGCCCTTGGGCCGCACATTCCTGTGCATAGTCTTGAACACTCACGCTCATGGTCCGATCCTCCCCGGAAACAGCTTCGATGAGGAATGATAAGCGCTGAGGTCGAGCGGAATTCACCTCTTTGCGCGCATTTGGTCGCGATTTGAGGTACATTCACCCAAATGAACGAAGTGGATGGTGGAAATGCCTCAGTTTGACGAGTTCGAGATCAGGATGCTCGACATCCTCCAGCGTGACGGGCGCAAGCCGGTTTCCGAGATCGCGCAGGAGATTGGCTTGTCCAACACGCCGTGCGCGCGCCGCTTCGAGGCGCTGCAGGAAGCCGGTGTCATCAAGGGGTTTTCCGCTCGCATCGGCCGCCGCGCGGTTGGCCTGATGGTCGAGGTCTTCGTCCAGGTCAGGCTGGTCAGCCATAGCGACGATTCGCCGGAAAAATTCATTGCCGCCGTGCAGCGGATGGACGAGGTCTCGGCCTGCTGGACGATGACCGGCGACTACGACTTCCTGCTGCACGTCATGGTGCCCAACGTCGATGACCTCAACGCCTTCGTCATGCACCGGCTGATGCGTCTGTCGGGTGTGCGCGATGTGCACACCCAGTTGGTGCTGCAGAACATCAAGGGCCCTGGCCATGTGCCGCTCGCGCATTTGCGAGGCTAGGGCAGCGGCTACGGTTCTGGATAGACGAGCCGGTAACGCTCGCCGACGAGGCAGTTGACGGGTTCAGTCGCCTGGATCTTCAGGACGTCTGGCGCATCGGTGACGCCGCTGACTTCGAGGACCAGCTTGCGGCGGATAGCTGTGATGAACTCCGATGCCAGGTGAATGGGCAGCACGAACGAGCCGGGTCCGCCGGTCACGCATTCGGCGTAGTAGCGATCGATGTCTTCGAGGCTTCCGGTCGGCCGGACGAGGATCGGCAGGCCGTTGATGACGATGCCTTTTGCAACCGCATTGTTGCGGGCGACCTCCACCGGTGCACCGAGGTTGTTCGGTCCGTCGCCTGAGACGTCGATGACCTTCTTTTCGCCCCGGAAGAGATTTTGCTCCAGCAGGTTCGCACCGAACGCTACGGCGTTCGAGATCGAAGTGCCGCCGGATCCGCCAATGGGCTTGACGGCGAGCGCGGCTGCGAAGGCATCGGCGCTCACCGCGCCGTCGATGATCTGCCAGGGAATGACCGATTCTGGCCGCACGGTCCCCGCCCACTCGAAATAGGTGACCGCAATCCGGCCCCTCGAACCCGCCAGGACGGCATTGATGAAGTCGGGGTGGCGCAACGCCTTGACGTAGCCGGCGCGCTGAAGCGCGAACTCGCCTTCGTCCATCGAACTCGAAACGTCGACGGCCAGCACCAGTTCGATATCCACTGTCCGATCATCCACGCCGATGATCGGCGCGACAGGCAGTTCGCAACTCGTGCACAGGATCAGCGCCAGCGCAGCCAGCATTGTTCGTCGTCCGAGGAACCCGGAAATCAGTGTGCGTCAATGCGGGAAAAATGAAAGCTGTGCCGCTTCAATGCTTCGTGAATATGAGGCCTGTTCTTGAAACGACAAGGCCGGCAAAAGCCGGCCCGTCTTTGCCCATTGGGCAGGAATTGCGGCAGCTCCTTACGGAACGATCAGCGTGCCCGCACCGTGCTCGGTGAACAGCTCGAGCAGCACCGAATGCGGCGTCTTGCCGTTGAGGATGACGACTCCCTCGACACCGCGCTCGATCGCCTCGATGCAGGTCTCGACCTTGGGGATCATGCCGCCCGAAATCGTGCCATCCTTGATCAGCGCCTTGGCGTCGGCGACCGTCAGTTCGTCGATCAGCTTCTTGTCCTTGTCGAGTACGCCGGGCACGTCGGTCAAAAACAGCAGCCGCGAAGCCTTCACAGCACCTGCAATCGCACCGGCGAAAGTGTCGGCGTTGATGTTGTAGGTGTGGCCGTCGCGCCCCGGCGCGACAGGCGCCAGCACCGGGATCATTTCGGAACGGGCCAGAAGGTCGAGCAGCGTGCGGTCGACTTCGACCGGCTCGCCGACGAAGCCGAGATCAATCACCTTCTCGATGTTGCTGTCGGGGTCGACCATGGTCTTCTTGGCCTTTTCGGCGAAGACCATGTTGCCGTCCTTGCCGCACAGGCCGATCGCCCATTCGCCTTCGGCGTTGATGAGGGCGACGATCTCTTTGTTGATCGACCCGGCCAGCACCATCTCGACGATCTCGACCGTCTTCTGGTCGGTGACGCGCAGGCCGCCTTCGAACTTCGATTCGATGCCCATCTTGGACAGCATGGCGCCGATCTGCGGGCCGCCGCCATGCACGACGATCGGGTTGACGCCCGACTGCTTGAGCAATGCGATGTCGCGGGCGAAGGCACGGCCGAGCTCGACATTGCCCATGGCGTGGCCGCCATATTTCACCACGACGGTCTTGTTTTCGTAGCGCTGCATGTAGGGCAAGGCCGCGGAGAGCAGGGCAGCCTGCATTTCGGCGGTGGCGGCGACATTCGTCGTCATCGGCATGGTCCCGGATAGGTGGAAAAGGTCGGCGCGGTCTTAGCCGGAAACCGGGCAGGGGGCAAATGGTTCGATGGTTTGGCGCGCATGCTGTTTTGCCGGCGCGCAGGGGGAAAGGGTTGTATGTCGCTCGACAACCTAAACAGGAGTTGCAAATAGTTTTGCGCGACGTAACTTGGCGAACATGACGCCGCAGGACATCACCAAGCTGATTGTTCGGACCTCGATGAAGGATCGTGCGGCCTTCGATTTGCTCTACCGGCAGACGAGCGCGAAACTTTTCGGGGTCTGCCTGCGTGTATTGAACGACAGGGCAGATGCCGAGGAAGCGCTGCAAGAGGTCTTCGTCAAGATCTGGACGAAAGCGGACCGCTTCGCAGTTTCTGATCTCAGCCCCATCTCGTGGCTTGTAGCAATCGCCCGCAACCATGCGATCGATCGCATTCGGGCGCGGCGTCAGGCGCCTCTCGCGATCGACGAGGCGCTCGAGGTTGCGGACCCGGGGCCGGGGCCAGAGGCTGCAGCAGTGGCGGGCGGCGAAGCCGAGCGCATCCATGGCTGCCTGGAGGAACTGGAGAAGGACAAGGCTGCTGCGGTCCGCGGCGCCTATCTCAAGGGAGAGAGTTATAACGAACTCGCGGAACGCCACGGCGTGCCGCTCAACACCATGCGTACCTGGCTGCGCCGCAGCCTGCTCAAACTTAGGGAATGTCTGGAAAGATGACGCTCGCGCAAGACAATGGACAGGAACGTGGAGGCGACGATCTGGTCGCCGCCGAATACGTTCTCGGCGTCCTGCCTGCCGACGAGCGGCGTCAAGCCAGCACCCGCATCGATGGCGAGCCTGGTTTCGCCCGCATGGTCGACCAGTGGGAAGTGCATTTCTCTCCCCTTGCTGCGGCCTACCCGGAGATCGAGCCTCCGGCCTCGGTCAAGCCGGCGATCGACCGCAGGCTGTTCTCGGGGACCGCGACGTCGTCGGCGCCCAGCTCGCAAGGCTCTGCCGGTTTGTGGGCCAGCCTCGCCTTCTGGCGTGGCCTGGCAACGGCAGCTGTCGCCGCGCTCGCCCTTTATGTCGCTGTCCCCTACGTCAACCCGCCCGCCGAGTTGCCGCAGGAGCGCATGGTTGCATCGCTTGCCGCTGACGGCAGCGACGTCAAGTACATGGTCATGTACGACGCTGCTTCCGGCGAAGTCGGCCTTTCACATGTCGCGGGCGAACGTGGTGCCGGCAAGGACTTCGAGCTCTGGATGATCGAAGGTAGCAACCCGCCGGTTTCGATGGGCGTCATCCCTGCGGGCACGACCATGAAGATGCCAGTCAAGGAAGACATCCGCGCCAAGCTCGCTGCCGGTGCCGTGCTTGCCGTCAGCCTCGAGCCGACGGGCGGCTCGCCGACCGGTCAGCCGACCGGACCGGTTGTTGCCGCTGGCGACCTGCGCGACATCTAATCCAGAGAAAAATTGCCTGAATTCGAACTGGGCTGAAACTTTATCTCAATGCCGTTCGTACCTATAAGGTTTGGCAAAGATTATATTGAAGTAAGTGAGATATTTCACGCACGAAAGTGAAACTATATAATCTCATCGTCGTAATTCCTTGTGCCTTTCCATCTAGGGAAACAACCCAAGGAGTTACAATATGCGTAAGATCTCTCTCGTTTTGCTCGCCGGTGCTTTCTCCGCTCTTGCAACCTTTGCCTATGCCGAAAACCCGATGGTTGGCGGTGCTGCGATGTTCGCCGACAAGAACATCGTCGAGAACGCGGTCAACTCCAAGGACCACACCACGCTCGTCGCTGCAGTGAAGGCGGCCGGTCTGGTAGAGACGCTGCAGGGCAAAGGCCCGTTCACGGTCTTCGCGCCGACCAACGAGGCGTTTGCGGCACTTCCGGCCGGCACGGTCGAAACCCTGCTCAAGCCTGAAAACAAGGACAAGCTGACCAAGATCCTGACCTGCCATGTGGTCGGCGCCAAGGCGATGGCCGGCGATGTCACCAAGATGGTCGCGGATGATGGCGGTGCCCACAAGGCCAAGACCGTTGGTGGTTGCGAACTGACGCTGAAGGCCGATGGTGGCAAGGTCACCGTGACTGACGAGAACGGCAATGTCGCCAATGTGACGATCGCCGATGTCGAGCAGTCGAACGGCGTCATCCATGTCATCGACAAGGTTCTGCTGCCCAAGATGTAAGCCCGGGGGGCAGTGTGGTTGTGCGACGCTGTCGCTCCCTGAGGCTCGCGCAATCGGCAACGCGCCCCGCAACGGTCACCGTTGCGGGGCGTGGTTTGTTGTGCGCCGGCCCGTCGGCTTACGCGCCAGACCCTCAAGCCCTGTTGATTTCGCCGTGATTTGCTGCCGGCCTATGGTCGGCCAGGAGAAATGCCATGGACCGCCGTACATTCCTGCTGGGCAGTGCCGCGATCGCCGTTCTTGCCGGCTTTGTCGTCTCGAGGCGATTGACCATCGCCGCCCCGGCATTGGCTGAAAACTTCGAAGTCACCAAGACAGATGCCCAGTGGCGGGCAATCCTCTCTCCCGCGGCGTTTGCCGTGCTGCGCCAGGAGGACACCGAGCCGCCAGGGTCGAGCCCGCTGCTCAACGAGCACCGTAAGGGCACGTTCAACTGCGCCGGCTGCGACCTCGCCGCCTATTCGTCCGACACCAAGTTCGATTCCGGCACCGGCTGGCCGAGCTTCTGGGACGCGTTGCCCAATGCGATCGGCACCAATGTCGATACGTCGCTGCTGATGACCCGCACCGAAGTGCATTGCCGCCGCTGCGGCGGCCATTTCGGTCACATTTTTGACGATGGCCCGCCGCCGACCGGCAAGCGCCATTGCATCAACGGGCTGGCCCTGGCGTTCCGGCCGGCTGCCGCCTGATCGTTTTCCAAAAATTTCTCTTGACCTCAAGATATATTGAGGTTGCATGAATGCGCTCTCACGAGAACCAGAATCGAAAAGGAGAGCGGCAATGAGCCAGAACGCAGAGAATGAACAGAACGGCCCGGTGGCGTTCGTCAACATCTTCACCCTGAAGCCGGGCAAGCTGGACGAGTTCATCGCCCTGCAGAAGATCAACCTGGATCGTTCGATAGGCAATGTGCCGGGCTGGCGCGGCAGCCGGCTGCACCGGGCGATCGATGGCGACACGGCGATCATGATCAGCACCTTCGACACGGTTGTCGATCACCAGCGCGTGCATCAGACGCAAGGTTTCACCGAGCATATCGCCAAGGTCGGACCGCTGATCGAGAGCGTGACGCCGGCCTATTATCAGCTCGTCCACGAGGTGACGCAGGCATGATGCGGATCGCCCCCGCAAGCGCCCGGCGGCGGCTGTTATTCAGCCGCCGTTGACCACCAGCGCGATCGCTGCCCGCAGTTCGTCCAGGCCTTCGTTCTTTTCCGACGACGTCGCCAGTACGGTTGGGAAGGCGGCGGCGCGCTTCTTGATCTTCAACAGCGTGTCTTCGATCAGCGGCTGCACGCCGGCGGCCTTGATCTTGTCGGTCTTGGTCAGGACGATCTGGTAGGAGATCGCCGCCTTGTCGAGCAGGGTCAGAACCTCTTCGTCGTTCTTCTTGATGCCGTGGCGGGAATCGATCAGCAGGTAGACGCGCTTGAGCGTCACCCGGCCGCGCAGATAGTCAAACACCAGCTTGGTCCACTGGTCGACCTGTTCCTTCGGCGCCTGGGCGTAGCCGTAGCCGGGCATGTCGACCAGGGCCATCGGCGGCAGGTCGCCGGCTTCGCCGGAATAGCCGTCGGGCACGAAATAGTTGAGTTCTTGCGTGCGCCCCGGTGTGTTCGAAGTGCGTGCCAGCCCGCCATGGCGAACCAGCGCGTTGATCAGCGACGACTTGCCGACATTCGAACGGCCGGCGAAGGCGATCTCCGGCGGCCCTTCGGGCGGCAAGAACTTCATGGCGGGCACGCCACGGATGAAGATCCATGGGCGCTTGAAAAGCTCGGCATCCACCGGGCCGTTGGTCGTGTATTGGTTCAAGCCGCTGCCTCCAGCAGAGAAATATCCGAGCCGCGAATGGCATTGAGGTTGCGGCCGATCTTGTCCACCGGCCAATCCCACCAGGCAATCGTCAAAAGCCGTTCGATGGTCTTGTCGTCGAAACGCTTCTTGACCACGACGGAAGGATTGCCGGCTACGATCGCATAAGGCGGTACGTGCCTGCTGACAACCGATTTCGCAGCAACGATGGCGCCGTGGCCGATATGAACCCCCGGCAGGATCACCGCTTCCATGCCGATCCACACGTCATTGCCAAGCACCGTGTCGCCGCGCACCTCCTGCTGCCAGGTGGAAACGTCGAAGCCGTCCTCCCAGCCATGGCCGAAAATGTTGAACGGAAAGGTCGAAAATCCAGACATGGCGTGGTTGGCGCCGTTCATGATGAAACGCGCGCCCTCGGCGATGGCGCAGAACTTTCCGATGATCAGCTTGTCGCCGATGAACGGGTAGTGATGCAGCACGCATTTCTGCTGGAACAGGTCCGGCCCTTCTGGGTCGTCGTAATAGGTGAAGTCGCCGATCTCGATGTTTTCGGCGTCGACAAGGGATTTTAGGAAGCCGACGCGCTTATGCATCGGTATCGGGTGCTTGATCGCGGGGTTCGGTCCGAGCATGGTTTATCGTCCGTGTGGATGCGTATGAAATGACAGTATAGCGCGATCCGCGACGAAGACATCGTCAGGCATAGATCTTCGCTGTCTGGTTTTTTCCAATGTAGGGGTCGGTCGCCGGACCGGATTGCAAACCGGGGTTCCACAAGGGCTTGCGGAACCCCGGCCTTTGCCGAGACGGTTCAATTCTGACCGGGGGGATGGTCAGAAACCGTCACCCCGCAAGCTGATGCTTGAGAGGCATCGCTCAGCTACGCTGCTGTCGGGGCAATAGTTTCAGCTCCCAGTTGAAAAAACCGCAAAATCCGCGAAAAGCAAAAAGCCCCGGAATTTCCGGGGCTTTTTCGTTGTGTCTCGGATGTCCGGCTATTCTGCCGGCGTTGGTTTTTTCTTGAACAACGCCACCAGATTGTCCCACAGCTCGATCTTGGCGCCCTGGCGCTTCATGATCACGCCCTGCTGCAAGATCGACAGCGAGTTGTTCCACGCCCAGTAGATGACGAGGCCCGCCGGGAACGACGCCAGCATGAAGGTGAACAGGATCGGCATCCAGGTGAAGATCATCGCCTGGGTCGGATCCGGAGGTGTTGGGTTCATGCGCATCTGCAGGAACATGGTCACGCCCATGATCAACGGCCAGACGCCGATCATCAGGAAGGCGGGCACGCCCCAAGGCAGCAGGCCGAACAGATTGAACAGCGACGTCGGATCGGGTGCCGCCAGATCGTGGATCCAGCCGAAGAACGGCGCATGGCGCATTTCGATGGTGACGTAGAGCACCTTGTAGAGCGCGAAGAACACCGGGATCTGGATCAGCACAGGCCAGCAGCCGGCCAGCGGATTGATCTTCTCGGTCTTGTACAGCTCCATCATCGCCTGCTGCTGCTTCATCTTGTCATCCGCGTATTTCTCGCGGATCTCCAGCATCTTGGGCTGTACCATCTTCATGTTCGCCATCGACTTGTACGACTTGTTGGCGAGCGGGAAGAAGATGGCCTTGACGATGACGGTGGTGGCGAGGATCGCCAGGCCGAAATTGCCGAGGAATTTGTAAAGCGTGTCGATCAGCCAGAACATCGGCTTGGTGATGAAGTAGAACCAGCCCCAGTCGATCAGCAGGTTGAACTGCCTGATCTGGCGGTCCTTCTCATAAGCGTTGATCTTGGCCACTTCCTTGGCGCCGGCGAAAACCAGTGTCTCGACAGTTGCCGACTGACCGGCTGCGACAGTGATCGGATCGGTCATATAATCGGCCTGGTAGCGCGGGCGGCCGTCTTCGAAATAGGAGAAGCGCGGCTGGAACGGCTGCTTGCCCGAGGGGATCAGCGATGCGGCCCAGTACTTGTCGGTGATGCCGAGCCAGCCGTCGGTCGACTTGCCGGGCAGGACCTGCTTGTCGCTTTCGATGGTCGAGTACTTGAGCTCCTGCAGGCCTTCGGTGCCGGTCACGCCGATCAGGCCTTCGTGCAGCACGTAGGTCGAGGCATGCAGCGGCTTGTCGAAGCGGGTAAGGCGGCCGTAGTTCGACAGCGCAACATCGGCGGCGCCGGCGTTGGTCACCGTGTCGGTCACCGTGAACATGTAGTTCTGGTCGACAGCGATGGTCCGCTTGAAGGTCAGGCCCTTGTCGTTGGTGTAGGTCAGCGTCACCGGCGTGGCCGGCGTCAGCGTGGCGTTGCTCTCGGCCGTCCAGACGGTGTCGGGGCCGGGCACTGGGCCTGTCGCTTCGCTGCCGACGAAGCCGATCTCGCCATAGAAGCCGGACGGCAGGGCCTGCGGGTTCAACAGCTCGATGACAGGCGAATTCGGATCGACGGCGACGCGGTAGTGCTTGAGGCTGATATCGTCGATCCGCGCGCCGGTCAGGTTGATCGAACCCTTCAGGCTCGGCGTGTCGAGCGCGATGCGGCCCGAAGCGGCAATCGCCTGGGCACGGTCGGCGACGGCGACCTGGGTCGTCGGCGCGCCGGGGATGCCGGCTTGCGGTGCTGCCGGCGTTCCGGTGCCAGGCGTCGTGCCCGCCGGCTGCGCGGCCTTCTGCTGCTCGGCCACGCGCTCGGCTTCGATTCGCGCGGCTTCCCGCTGCGTTTCGACGCGGGGGTTCATGTAGAACACCTGCCAGAGCGTCAGGATCAGCACCGACAAGGCGATGGTGATAAAGAAATTACGGTTGTTTTCCATCGAAAGCCCTTATCGCGTTCCGCGAATGCGCCGAGAAAGTTCGGCCGTGATCTGGCCGAAAGGGGCGGTGAGCACATCTTCGCGCCCGACGATCACATAGTCTTTGCCGGCGGCCATGTCACCTGCGGCATGTGTACGAACGGCTTCCCTGAGGCGCCGTTTGACACGATTGCGGACAACCGCGTTGCCGACCTTCTTGGTGACGGTATAGCCGACGCGCGGCCCCGCACTGTCGTCGCGATCCAGAACCTCGACGAGAAAAAACCGCCCGCGCCGCTTGTCACCGCGGCGGACGGCCAGAAACTGTTTTCTTTTCAGAAGCCGTTCGGGGCCGCGTCCATGCGGAGCAGACCCCTCTGGCTTGCCGTCAGCGGGCAAGGTTCCCGCCTATGGCTTAGGCGGAGAGCCGCTTGCGGCCGCGGTTGCGGCGAGCTGCGACGACGCCACGACCGCCCTTGGTAGCCATGCGAGCACGGAAACCATGACGGCGCTTACGGACGAGTTTGGAAGGCTGATAGGTACGCTTCATTTGTTTTTATACCGCGGGGTGCGGCCCTTCTTGATTCTGTCACACTGTAACAGGAGCTTGGCTCAGCTTGCTTCGACGCGATCAAAAACCGCGACGGAAGCGGGTCCCGAGCGTGTGCGGGCTTATAGAAAGAAGGTGTCGCGAAGTCAATCCGCCGACCCTGGCGCTACCGAAGGTTGATTATGCTGTCAGCAGGCGACAGGGGACTGGGCGGCGGCAGTGACATTTTGCAGTGCGGAATTTGCAACTGCGTTGTGATCGCCTATCTTTGCAACAAAGGGGATGCAAGGCAGTTCGTACTCATTTTAGTCCGAAGCGCATCATTCTCGAATTGGCCTCGCAGCAAAGAACAGCATGACTGAAGCAGCCGATACCGGTGCATATGCCGGAAAACAGGCGGACCGTTCGGTTCCGCTTTCGCGCGGCCTCTCGGCAAAGCTGCTGCTCTTGACCATCGCTTTTGTACTTTTCGCCGAAGTTCTGTTCTTCCTGCCCTCGGTCGCAAGCTTCCGCATTCGCTGGCTCGAGGAACGCTTGGCCACGGCGGCCGCCGTTGCGACAATTCTGGTGCAGGGCGACCCGACGTCATTGTCGCGCGCTGCCCAGAACGACGTGCTGGCGGCGATCGGCGCCAAGGCGATTGCCGTGCGCGATGGCGGCGTCTCCCGCCTGCTGGTCGTTGCCGACATGCCGCCCGAGGTCGACGAGCATATCGACATCGCCAAGGAAGGCGTGCTGGACTCGATGCCGGCCGCCATCGACACGCTGCTGTTCGGCGGCAACCGCATGCTGCGCGTCTACGGCCGGGTCGGCGAGAGTGCCAAGGAGTTCGAGCTCGTCATCCCTGATTACCGGCTGCACCGGGCCATGCTGGCCAATGCGCGCTACATCGTGTTCGTTTCGCTTCTGATTTCGCTGTTCACCGCAGCTCTTGTCTATGCCGCCATCGATCGCATCATGATCAAGCCGATCCGTGCCATGACGCGCTCGATGCTGACCTTCTCCGATGCCCCGGACAATCCCGCCGGGGTCATCGTTCCCGAAGCCCGTTCCGACGAGATCGGCCTGGCCGAGCGCGAACTGGCGGCGATGCAGACGCATCTGCAGCGAATGCTGCACGAGCAGAAGCATCTGGCCGACCTCGGCCTGGCGGTGTCGAAGATCAATCACGACATGCGCAACATCCTGGCGTCGGCACAGCTGATGTCCGACCGCCTGCGCATGGTCAAGGACCCGGCCGTGCAGGCCTTTGCGCCGAAATTGCTGCGCACGCTCGATCGCGCCGTAGCCTATTCGGAAAACGTGCTGTCTTATGGCCGCGCCCAGGAACCAGCGCCGGCGCGCCGACGCCTGCGGCTCAGCCAGCTTGTCGACGACGTGCACGGCCTGCTCGGCCTCGAACCCGATTCGGGCATCGAGTTCTTCAACGCCGTCGACACCGAATTTGAGATCGAGGCCGATCCCGACCAGTTGTTCAGGGTACTGACCAATCTGTGCCGCAACGCCGTGCAGGCGATGGCCGGTGCTGCCGACAGCGCCATCGTCAATCGTTTGACGGTCTATGCCGAGCGCGAAGGCAGCGTCAGTCGCATCCTCGTTGCCGATACCGGCCCCGGCCTGCCGCAAAAGGCGCGCGAGAACCTGTTTGCCGCCTTCCGCGGTTCGGCCCGCAGCGGCGGCACCGGTCTCGGCCTCGCCATCGCCTATGAACTGGTGCGCGCCCATGGCGGGCAGTTGGAGCTCGTCGAGAGTGCTGGCGGACGCACGGTGTTCGCCGTCACCATCCCCGATCAGCCGGTTCGCCTCGACGAGGCGCGTCAGGGCATGCGCCGTCCGGCCTGATTGTAAAAAACTTTGCCGGCAGCGGCTTGCATTTCACAATTCGAGCCGCTAGGTAGCGCCGGTCGCTGCAGTCGATTGACCGCAGCGTGTTGGCCGTTCACTCGGCCTGATGCGCGCCCGTAGCTCAGCTGGATAGAGCACCAGACTACGAATCTGGGGGGTCAGAGGTTCGAATCCTTTCGGGCGCGCCAATTCTAAGCTGCAACGCCGCAAGTCTCCGATCCTGGTCACAGCTTGGTCATTTTTGTGCTGCGTCGGACTTTGCCGCGCCACCAACCCAATGAAGTTTCGGAGTAGGTCTTGCCCCCTAGGGCTCATCGGCGCCTAAACCATGTGCCACGGACGACTAAGAACCAGGAGTGGTCGGAGTGCGCTGACCCTCCCATTCAGGCGGCCACCAGTCTCCGCGCAGGTGCTCGTAGTCGTCGTCGGTAATCCAGGCCAGCGGCTCCCCGAGTCTGTTCTCTGGATCAAGACTTTGCTTCAAACCGTCGCATCGGCGCAATGCCCATTCCAGCATTGCCAATGTATCGACCTCGCGGTCGCGAACGATCCTGCCTCGCCGGCAAGTGATGACGCGCTCTCGGGTGAACCACGATGACCCGCCGTGGAAGCCCCACACGAGCCTTGGTCCTGTCGGGATGCGAAGGTGACCGCTGAACCACTCGGCGCATACTGGAAATCCGTTCGCTGGCACGAGCCGCAAAAACCAAGTGCGCATGGCATCCGAGAGCGGCAGCTCCTTGTCGCCATAAGTACTCAAACCGACGAGCCACAACTTACCATCGACAATATCCCAAGTGCCCACGTACTGACGATGACAGGCCGTCGTCCAGACGTCGGGAGCTTCTATTTTAGTCCGGCGGGAAGCAAGCAGGCGATAGAGCGGCAGTGCATGTAACAAATGCGGCTTACCATCGATGAGTATTCTCTCGGGTGTTTGTGCTGTCATGGGGCTCCTCACGTCGGAGAAGTGCCGAAGCGGCAACAGCGAAATCATAGCAGAATGCATGCCAGGCGCAAACCAATGCGCCGATAATAGATTGATATTATGATATAAATTGCCGTTTTCGCCCGCCTGCCGCTCGCGTAGCAGTTTCCCGGTTTCGTCCTCATGGGCGCGCCAACTTCCCTCTGTATTTCACCGAACTGGATGACCGAACTGGATGTCTGTGGGCGCGCTTCGGTTCCGCGAGGCAAGGCGCGGTGGACAGCAGGGCCCTTGCCAGCAATTGACTGACGCCAGACAGGCAATTTGGCGCAGGCCGCAGTGGCTCAGCGTTATTTCCGCAGGGACGTGTCGTCGCCAAGGTGGACGGCCAATCGACGGGCCTGGTCGCGGCATGCGCCGGCATTGGGGGTGGTGGAACTGCCGGTCATGGTCGGCGCTGCCATCCTGGACTTGATCCAGCTGCCCGGGCTGCAGGAGCCGTCGGACAAGGATGTCTGGGTACTGTATCACCGCGATTTCCGGCGCACCGCCCGTGTCCGGGCTTTCGTCATGGACATGCGGCAGCAGTTCCGCGCTCTAACGCGTTACTCGGGATAGACCTCGACGCCCTCCGGCGGCGCCTTGTTGAAGAGGATGAATACCAAAGGATTGCCGGGCTCGGACATTGCGTCGCTGCGCTGTCCCGTCACCTCTCCAGCCACGCCGCTTGTATATTCCGTAACCACTTCGCCGAAGCTGTTGCGCTGGACCGCCACCTTCTGTCCGGCTTCGACCTTGTCGTTGAGCTTGACCAGATGCTCGACGAGCCCGCCATGGGTCGCCAGGATCGGGAACGCGCTGTTGCCGACAAAGACATCCACGTCCTTGCCCGTGCGCCCCATCGGTCCGGCCACGATGCCATGATGCTTGAGGACGTTCATCGTTCCTTCGACGAACAGCGAGATCATCTCGAGGTCCAGCACACGCGCAGCACCGATCTCGGGGCAAAAGGCCGGAATGCCGGCGTCGACGAATGCGTTGTGCAGGACACCGGGATAGACATGACTGTCGAAGATCTGGCCGACTGGATAGAGTTCCAGCATCGCCTTGATTTCGGGCACATCCGTGCCGCCGATGTTGAATGCGGTGACATCGAACCCGGTTGTCCCGGTGTGGAAGTCGATCGCGGCGTCGGCGTTCGGCCGCAGCAGCCGGTTGAACAGCAGCCCGGCGTGCCGGCTGGGCGCGGTGGCGCCGTTCTCGTTGCCGGGCCATTCCCTGTTCATGTCGATCAGGTCGTTGCCCCTGCCGAAATTGGGCCATCTGCGCTGCATGCCTTCGATTGCCGGGCGGGACACATCAGTGACCGCCATCACCGTGCCCGACATCTCGGCCGGCTCGAGCTGGTCCATCACCATCTGAACCGTATGCACGGAGCTCATCTCGTCGCCATGCACGCCACTGGTCAGGACGACGCGCTTGCCGGGCTTGGCCCCTTTGGCGACCGTCACGGACACATACCAGTGCTGTCCGGTGGGCATCTGTACACCCTGAAAGTACAACAGGTGCTTCTTGCCGGGCTCCAGGTCGTTGACGTCAAGCGCGCTGACGACTTTCTTCCCCTGGATCACATCGCCGGTATAGACCGTTGCTGACGGTGCCGCCGACGCCGCGCCGGCAGAGGGTACCGCTGCGTCTTGGGCGGTCGCCGTGCCAACATGGGCCGCGAGAGCAGCCGACGCGCCGACCGTGGCAATGGACGCGATCATGAAGTCGCGGCGATCGAGGCTTTCTTTGGGCTTGTTTGACATGACGAGGCCCTTGCTGTGAGAAAAGCGACGTTTCGACAACAGCATACACGTCGATCGTGATCGCGCACAGCTTCAAGGGCCGTAAGATCTCCCCTGATCTTTGCTGGCCGCCGCCAGGTGGCCCGGTTCCGAAGCGGATGCCCTGTTTCGCAATGTGCTGCGTCTCATTGTTCTGGCACCCGCGGCGCGGCGCTGATCCAGCGCGTCGTTGGCCGCACGAGGTTGCGTTCGGGAGGTCTGCCAGGCCATCCGCTGAAACGCCGGCTCGTCTTCGCCATTGTGACGTTGCCGCCAAGGCCCCGTTCTCAAGACGTCGGGCTTGCGGCCGCTGTCCCAAGTTCCAATATGTGCCGGCTCAGGAGCCCGGCGCCAGTGGATTTGCCGCTTTGTCCCGGCAGCGTCGCGGGACGCCGGCAGGTTTTCCCAGAAAAGTTTGAAGGCGGCGGCTTGCAATTCGCCATGTCAGCGGCTAGTTAGCGCCGGTCGCTGCGGTCGATTGATCGGAGCGTCCCGGCCGTTTCCTTGATGGCCCGTTGCGCGCCCGTAGCTCAGCTGGATAGAGCACCAGACTACGAATCTGGGGGTCAGAGGTTCGAATCCTTTCGGGCGCGCCATTTTCGAACAAAAGAGAGAACCGAAGGCGGGGTTTTAGCCAGACCTTGTGAAGGCAGCTCTGGCAAGAACAGCCTTTGAGCGTGCAATGCGGATTTCCTTGTCCTTCCACTGACCTCCTTCATTTTCAGCCGTACATAAGCCTGCTTCAATGCTGGGGTTCCGTAGGACCGCCTGTCGCACAGCAGAGCCGGGTCGATCTCCCCAGTGTGATGATGGGTCACCGCTGGTGATGCGCTTTTGCAATTCGGCGATGTCGGTGGTCAGTTCGTCGCGTTGTAACTTCAAATCGACGAGACGTTCGCGCGGGTCGGGTCTTCAGCAGCCCCTTCCCAACAAGAGTGAGCAGGCGCGTCATAGAGGCTTCCTTGTGGGATAGCCGCATCCGGCTCAACCTCTCCATGTTTTGATCTGATCGCCGATCGGCAGATTTCAGGTAGGCATCCAACGAGGAATGAAGCCGCGCCGGCTCCATGTCCCTTTTGAGATGTCGGCTTTGCGCCCCCTATGCTGTCGTTCAGATCGAGATAGCGGCCGCCGGAAAGCAGACATCGGGTGTGGCCCGTCAAGGCGCGCGCGGCAACCGAGTGGCCAAATGATCAGCCGTCCAGCCAGGCGGCGAGGCCATCCAGCGTCTGCAGCCCGTATTCCACCGCGCCAAAGCCGATGACCACCTGACGCCGCTTGGCGGTGGGGTGGAGTTGGCGCATGGTCAGCACCGTCTTGCCGTCGCTCTGCTCATCGAAGGTCACTGTGACGCGGAAACGGTCGGGGTCGTCTGGGTCGGGCGTACCATAGTCGATCACGATCCGCTCGTTCGGCACGATCTCCAAAAAACGCATGAGGTTCGGGAAGCGCTGCTCACGGCCCTCGAACACGCCCACCATGTCGAACCGCCAGACCCCGCCCTCGCGGATATCGGCCTCGTGGTTTTCGATGCTCAGACCGGCTGGGCCGTACCATTGCGCCAGCGCCTTGGGGTTCATCCAGGCGGCAAAGACCTTGTCGCGTGGGTGGTTGAGCAGCTTGACCAGCACGATCTCGCGATCGAGCGACCAGGTCTCAAACAGGTTTGCCATGTGCTTCATCCTCCTCTTCGGTCTTGTCCAAATAGACTTCCAGCCGATCCAGCCGCTCGGCCCAACGCCGGCGCTCCGCTTCCATCCAGTCCGCCGCCTCGTAGAAGCGCGCCGGCACCAGCCGGCACCAGCGGCTGCGCCCGCGCTTCTCGCTTTCGATCAGCCCGCACTCCTCCAGCACCTTGAGGTGCTGGGCGAAGGAGGGCAGGGCCATGTCGAACGGCGCGGCCAGGGCGCTGACCGGCACCTCGCCCCCGGCCAGCCGCGACACCACCGCGCGGCGGGTCGGGTCGCTGAGGGCGTGAAAGGCGAGGTCGAGAGGGGTTGAATGGTAAGGCATGTGCCTTAGTAATGCAGGTTGATGACGCGAGTCAAGAACATTAAGGCACATGCCTTAGTATGCGTCGCCCGACCGCCAACAGACCGGCAGATCTAGACCAGTTCGGCAAGGCGCCTGATTTCGGTCATTGACGTGATCCCTGCCGCGGCCTCAATGCTGACATCGCGCGCGATAGCGCTGGCAATCTTGTTTGCTGGCGAACGACAACGAACCAAATGGAGGACGGATGCCCAAGGTCAAAGGTGAGAGCGCCCTCGACAAGGAGCGCGCCAAAACAGAGAAGCTCCTCAAAAAGGTGGGATACACGGCCTTGAAGGAAGCCGGGGTGAAATCCAAGCGACCCGACCTCCCAAACCTGAAGATCGAAAAGCGAGAGAAGTAGCGCAGCCACTCGCGTATTGCTCTGCCCGCAGACTGCCCCGGTTGAATCCGATCTCGCGAACTGCTTCAAAGTCGGTCCTGGATCGCGCAAGGGCCTGGATCGCGCAAGGGGATATGGCATGGTGGGTTCTGATCGGATCGAAAAGCTGATCGCAGCGGTGCCCCCCGCTTTGGCGCTTCGCGCCGGACTTGACCTTGGCATCTTCACCCGACTTGGTGGCAGCGCGGTGACTGCCGACAGCCTTGGGGCCGCGCTCAACGTCGCGCCCGATCGTCTGTCGCGGCTGCTCTACGCACTCGCCAGCATCGGTCTGCTCGAAGTCGAGGATGGCCAGTTTCGCAACGGCGCCGAAGCTTCGGCCTTCCTCGACGCGTCCAAGCCGAGCTATCGTGGCGGCGATCATGCGCTGCTGCGCGAGCTCTGGGGCGCCGACCTTTTGACCGCAGAGTCGCTGCGACAGAACCGGCCGGCTGCGCTGCACGACTTTTCCGAAGCTGGCCCAGCGTCCGCGGCGGCCTTCAGCCGCATGCTCGCACCGGGCGGGGTGATTTTCGGCCGACAGCTGGCCCAAGAGATTGACCTCTCGGGGGTCGGTTCGGCGATCGACATCGGTGGGGGGCGCAGGCACCATTCTTGTCGGTCTTCGCGAGCAGCGGCCGCAGATTGCGGCAACGCTGATGGAACTCCCGACGGTCGCAGCGGTCGCGCCAGATATCCTGTCGGAATATGGTGCCGACGACGTGGTTGTCGAAGAGGGCGACATCACTGTCGCGCCATCGATCGGCCGGCACGATCTAGCGATCCTGAAGGCCGTCGTCCAGGTGCTTCCGCCTGATCAGGCGCGCCGTTCGATCCTGAACGCGGCGCGTTGTCTCGCACCCGGAGGCGAGATCGCAATTGCCGGGTGGGGTGTCGTCGATGACGACCGCCTTGGCCCGCCTGAGGGTGTCTTTCTGAACCTCACCTTCCTGAACCTCTACCGGCACGGCGAGGCGTACACTGAAGGTCAGTATCGTGCGTGGATGACCGAGGCTGGATTGCTTGACATCTCGAGGTCGCGCCTGACGGACGGCACCACGTTGTTCCGTGGGCGCCTCCCGGGCTGACTCGCCTAAGATTGCAGCTTTGCGCCGCGCTGTCGCTTCGCCGTCGAGGCCACCTGCACCAAGAGCAGCCCGTCGCCGGTTTCGCTGTCGCCTGCTGGTGGATTGGCCGGGAAGGTAGTGCCGGTCCACCAGCTCCTACCTGGAAGTGGAAACTACGGGACCACCTTTCGATGGCGCCGTCGCTGGCAGGTTTCACGGATCCCGGACAGCAACCATCAGCACCCAGATGGTTGTCTCATACCTGACGAGAGCAGGCCACGCCGACCTCAGTGTGTGCAATCAAGGGTCTTCGGCCGGAAGCTGCCAGTCTGCTTTCGGCCATGCACCCGACGTTCTGCATTAGCCTCGGCGGTTTTCGTCACGCCATGCATGCACAGCGTCCGCGTCGGCCTTGCCGCCGCGCGGGCCGTGGATGGTGACCGAGCGGGAGGCGGCGGCGATGGAGAAATCCAGTGCATCGGCGAAGGGCCGGCCCTGTGTCAGGCACCAGGTCAGCGCGCCGCCGAATGTGTCGCCGGCACCGGTCACGTCGACCACGTCGACTGGGTAGCCGGCTGCCTGCAGGCGGGTTTGGCCGGCATATGCCTCGGCGCCATCAGCGGCCAGCGTGCGCACAACCCAGCCGATCTGGTGATCGCGTATCCAATCGCCGATGCGGGAGACATCGTCATGGCCGAAGGCGGCGCGGAAGCCGACCTGGTTGAAGATGACGACCGCAGCACCGGCAAGATAGGGCATGTCCTCGGGCGTGCAGCCGCCGACGTCGAGGTCGAAGATGGCGCGGCGACCGTGGTGCCGCAGGTCGGCGACGAGGTCTGCCTGCTTGAGCAGTCCCTGTTGCGTCTGGGCATGCAGCCGGCGGACGCGATAGAGCGTCGTGTAGAGCAAGCCCGGCTGGCGCAAGGCCGCCAACGTTGCCGGAGCCAGCCACATCGGCTGCTCGCCCATCTCCACGGTCAGCACGACATGCTCGCCGTCGATCAGGAAGATCAGGTTGCGCGACTCCGCAATTGCGGGATCGATCAGCATATGATCGACGCCGACGCCATTTTGCCGGAGGTCTTCGATCAGCCGGCGCGACAGCGGGCCGTCATTGAGCAGCGAGATGAACTGGGTGTCGCCGCCGAGCGCGGCGTGCACGACGGCGGCATTGGCGATGGAGCCGCCGATCTCGGCCGGCAGCTCCCGGACCATGCCCTTGTCGGCCCGGCCCGGCCAGCGATCGGCGACGTAATATTCGTCGAGCGCAACGTCGCCGATGAAGAAGGTGGTCATAGGCGCCGTCCTTGCGCAGCCTGCACCTGGCGCGGTCCGCCTTCGACCGGCACCCATGGGCTCTCGCCGAGGCCGCAGACTGCCATCCAGTAATAGGGCGCCGGGCCAGAAAGGCCCCGGCAGGCGTCGTGCCAGACATTGCGGTGCATCACCACGGCCTGGCCAGGGGCGATCACGAAGGCCTCGATGTCGTCGCGGTGCGGAGCGCCGGCTACCGAGGCGGGAGCGACAGCGAGAATGACGGGCTCGGCGGCGCAGAAAATTGCCTCCTCCGTTCCTGGATGCCGCTCCATCGCCGCACATGACCATGGCGCGCCGCCACCACGGGTGATGCCGAGGTGTCCCGCACCATCGATCAGCGGGGCGCGGGTGAACCCGTCGTCCCAGCCGTCGCCGGCGGTCCAGATGACAGTGGACTCTGCGTCGCCCGTGAGATCATAGACCTTGCCGTAGAGCGCAAAATTCTCTGGCGTCACCGGCTGGGCGACGACTGCGTCCGGCACGTTCATGCAGCGCTCCTGAGGGAGCGGACGGCGTGCATCAGGCGGGCGACATGAGGTGCCTCGACGCGGCCGGTATCCTTGTGGTCGTGCTTGAACCAGCTGCCGACCACGGCGCCATCGGCCGAGGCGAGCTGCTCGGCGGCATTTGACTCGGTCAGGCCGGCACCGATGAGGAGCGGTACAGTGCCGCCGGTGGCGGCGCGGAAGCGCGCCACCTTGTCCATGTCCGTTGGCTGCCCGGTGGCATCCGATGTCACGACCAGACCGTCGCAGCGGGATGCACCGATGCGCACGTCCTCGTCCTCGGGCCGGCCTGAAAGTACCGGCTGGTATTTGAAGCGTACGCCGCCGAGCAGCAGGGCGGAAACGCTTGCCCGTCTTTCTGCGAGGCCCGTGGCGAAAGGGCCGTCGGCCTCCGGCAGTAGGTGGCCGGCGACGGAATCGACCTGGATGAAGGCAACCGGGTAGCGCTTTGCCAGCGCGAAGGCACGCGCGTCGTCGCGCAGCACGTTGACGCCGATCTTGGCGCCGAGATCGAGGCCGCACAGGCGATCGAGCACACGCTCGACGTCATCGGCCTCGCCGAAATAGTTCTCCACCACCAGCCCGTCGACGCCTTCGCCTGCCATGATGCGGGCTTCTTCCTCGGCCTGGACAAGTTTTGCCGCGGCGCCGTCACCGGCAAGGTGCAGCATGCCGAGGATCGGCTTTACGGTGGTGAATGTCTGACTAAGACGGCTCATCTCTTCTTCTCCTGCGCGCCGCCCTCAGGCAGGCGCGGTATCGCGTCCCCAGCGGGTAGCGAATTTCATCTGGACAGCCGGCGAGTAGACGATCGACGTGCGCTCGACCAATCGGTCGTCGGCGTCGAGTACGTCCCCGCTGGCGCAAAGGTAGCCAGGCACTGCAGGTGCCGGGCCGAAAACCGTCCGCAGTCGATCGGACGGCGGCACGACGGTGAGCAGCAGTTCCGAGCGCAGTGGATGGCGGTCATAATCGCGGCGCAAAACCGCGTAGAGCGATTGCGCCGCGAAATCGTAGGCCTCGATGCCGGGATAAAGCGCGAGGTCGAGCTGGGACGTGTCGACGTTCAGCCAGTTGATCGTCTCGCCATTGGCGAGGCCGCGGGCGCGCACCAGAAGGAGCTCGCCGTTTTCCACCCGATGCTCCAGCGTCTGCGTCACCGGTCGCAGGCCTTGCCGGCGTGCCAGTTCAGTGAAGCTGCCAAAGTTCCAGATGTTGTGGCTGATCGGCCGGTGCGAGACGATCGTGCCCCGGCCTCGCACCTGTTGAACCAGTCCTTCCGACACCAGAAGCGCCATCGCATTGCGCACCGTCGTTCGGGCGATGCCGAACTGGTCGCGCAGCTGGTTCTCCGAAGGAATGGCTTCCCCCTCGGAGAAATCGCCGCTCAATATGGCGGCGCGCAGCGCCCGATAGAGCTGCCGGTAGAGCTGTTCGCTCGAATATTGATCGAGGCGAAAGCGCGACAGCCTGTCGTCGGGGCGTTCACCCGTCATTGCAGCATCTGGTGTGGAAGGTTGGGTCAAGGGCGGCTCCGGCGCGGTACCGTTATTTCGTGGATCCGTTTATCTTGAACTCTTCCACGCCGGCCTCTTTCAAGCCGTGGCGGTCGAGGATCTGTGCATAAGTTCCGTCGGCCTTCAGAGCGTCGAGCGTGGCCAACACGGCATCACGCAATTCGCCGTTCGCCTTGGCAAAGGCGATGCCGTAGTGGTTGACGTCACCGACCTGGCCGATCTGGTAGAACTTGCCCGGCTCCTGCTTCATCAGGTCGAGCAGGCCCTCGAGACCGATGACCGATGCCTGGGCGCGGCCCTGGCGGATCTGCATGATGTGCTCGGCCTGGGTCGGGATCTGGATGACGGTGATCAGCTTGTCCGCCGGGCAGATGGATTTGCCAAGCTCTTCGGCCCAGGTGACCCAGCTCGTGCCTGTCGCCACGGCCACCGTCGTGCCGCAGAGGTCGGTCTCGGTCTTGATTTCGCCCTGATGGTCGGCGCTCGAATAGAAGACGTTGCCGGTCTTGAAGTAGTCGATGAAATCGAGCTGGGTCTGGCGTTCGACCTTGTCGGAAAACGCCGTCATGATCAGGTCCGAGCGGCCGGTGACGACCTGCGGGATGAGCTGCGGAAACTCGACGTTCTGGAATTCAGCCGTCAGGCCGAGGCGTTCGGCGATGGCCTTGGCGAGATCGATGTCGAAGCCCTTCAGGTCAGTCGAGCCGGCATCGCTGTATTCCATCGGCGGGTAGGCAAGGCTGATCGTGACGTTGAGCTTGCCGGCCGAACGCACGGCCTCGGGCAGGGCGGCTGCCAGCTTTCCGTCGCCGGCGGCGTGAGCCGCGCCTGCCAGGCTGATGAAGGTGGCCGAGGCGAGCCCCAAAACCATCGGTAGCATTTTCTTCACTGTCCGTACTCCCATGTGTTGGACTGAAAGGGTCAGGCGAGCACGCGGCTCAGGAACGAGCGCACGCGTGGATCGGCGGGGTTGCTAAGCACGTCGCCCGGCACCCCCATTTCGCGGATTTCGCCGTCGATCATCACCACGACGCGGTCGGCTACCTCGCGGGCAAAGCCGATCTCATGGGTAACGACGATCATGGTGGTGCCGCCGCGGGCCAGTGCGCGCATCACCTCCAGCACCTCGCCGACGAGTTCCGGGTCGAGCGCGCTGGTCGGCTCGTCGAACAGCATGACGCGCGGCTCCATGGCGAGCGCCCGGGCGATTGCCACGCGCTGCTTCTGGCCGCCGGACAGCTGGGAGGGATAGGCCAAGGCCTTGCCAGCCATGCCGACCTGCTCCAGCAGCTCCATGGCTCGGGCCTCCGCCTCGGCGCGCTTGAGGCCGCGCACCACCATCGGCCCTTCGATGACGTTGCCAAGCACCGTGCGGTGGGCGAACAGGTTGAAATGCTGGAACACCATGCCGAGCTGGCTTTGCTGGGCGCGCAGATGCTTGACCGGCAATTCCTGCAGGGTGCCGTTGGCGTATCGGTAGCCCATGATGGCGCCGTCGACCCAGACATAGCCGCCGTTGGGCGTTTCCAGATGGTTGATGCAGCGCAGGAACGTGCTCTTTCCGCTGCCGGAAGGGCCGAGGATGCAGAGCACCTCGCCATAGGCGACGTCCAGGTCGAGACCCTTGAGGACCTCGTGTTCGCCAAAACTCTTGCGGATTCCGACCGCCTTGACCGCGAGACTCATGCTTGCCCCCTGGCGACAGCCCGGCGCGCCCAGCCTTTGAACCAGCTGCGTTGACCGGCAGCGGCCGTGGCATCGCGGCCAAAATGACGTTCGAGGTAATACTGGCCGATGGAGAGGACGGTGGTTCCGGCGAGGTACCAGGCGGCGCAGACGAACAGCAATTCGATGACCGCGCCATTGATGAAATAGATGCGCTGCGCAGCGTTCAGCATCTCGCCCATGGCGATGGTCGCGGCGAGTGAGGAGAACTTCAACATGCCGATGGCGCTGTTGCCAAGCACCGGCAGGATCAGCCGCAGCGTCTGCGGCAGGATGATGCGACGCATCGTCTGCCCAGGCGTCATGCCAAGCGTATGGGCCGCTTCTGTCTGGCCACGGTCAACCGAGGCGATACCGCCGCGCACCACTTCCGTCAGGTAAGAGCCCTCATTGACGCCGAGCCCGAGCACGGCGGCGACGAAAGGTGTCACCACGTCGACCATGCGTGCGTCGACCAGGCCGGGAATGTAGAGACGCGGGAAGACCAGCGCGATGTTGAACCAGATGAGCAACTGCAGCAGAACGGGTGTGCCGCGGAACACCCAGACATAGAGCCAGGCGGCAAAACGCAGGATCGGATTTGCCGACAGCCGCATGATGCCGAAGGCGAAGCCGAGCGCCACGCCGAGCGCCAATGCCACGGCCGAGATCAGCAGCGTCCAGCCGAAGCCGGTCACGATGACGCCTGCCGTCAGGAACTCTCCGACCACCGGCCATTGGATCTGCCCGACAGCAAAGGCACGGCCGATGACGGCGAGCAGCAGAAGCACGATGCCACCGCTGATCCAGCGGCCGGGATGATGCAGGCGGCGAACGGCGACGTCGCGCGCCGGCAGATCGGCCAGCGGCAATGCAGCAGTTGAAGGTGGAAGCGACTGGGATATGGCATCCAATTGTAGGGTTAGGCCTACAACTTAATATGAGGCGTTCCGAATGGAGTCAAGCCGCGTTTGTTCAGCGCCTCCGAAGGACGGCGGCACAAGATCCAGGGGCAGGGCGGTGATGCTGAAAGGCGGGATCGAGGATGATGTCAGTGCGGCTTGCGCACGGAATCCGTGATGGTCTGCGCCAGGGTTTCGGCTGCGCGTGAAGGTTTGTTGCGCGGATAGGCTATGTGGAACATATCCTCGAAGACCATACGCTCGGGCGCCAGCACGCGAAGACGGCCGGTACGAACCCATTCGTCGGCATAGTGGTCGGGCAGGAAGCCAATATAGGCGCCAGAGAGGAGGAGGAGCAGCGTGCCTTCCATGTGAGGCGTTGCCGCCGCCCAGGTGAAGTTCACACCGCAGATCGTCTCGTTCAGCATATAGGTGCGACCGGCGAAGGGCTGAGCGGCGAGGCGCTCGTCGGTAAGGTCGGCGTCGGGGATGGCAAAAAGCGCGTGGCTTTCGGCACAGTAGAGCTTCTGGACTTCCGAGAAGGCCGGCTGGGTTCGGAAATGCGGCGTGACGCTGCCGACCGACGGCATCAATACGATCTGATAGGCCCCGTTCAGCAGGCCCTGGTGCAGCACCTGCGGTGCTGCGACGTCGATTTCCAGATGAACGCGCGGGGCCGCGTGGTGGAAGGCTGCCAGTGCTCCCTGCAGGTCGAGGTCACGGTTGGTGATCATGGCATCGACGGTGCCGAAGCTGAGATTGCCGGTCAGTTCCCCCTGCGCCTCGCCGATGCGGCTCTGGAATTTTTCGAGCGATCCAAAGAGTTCGAGTGCTGCGTCATAGACCAGCCGCCCCTCGTCAGTGAGCAGGAAGCCGCCGCGCCCGCGGCTGCACAGGCGCAAGTTCAGCCGTTCCTCCAGGTGACGCATATGGGTGGAGATCGTCGCCTGGGTCATGCCGAGCGCCGATTGCGCGGCGGAAAAGCCGCCGTGCTGCACGACGGAGGCGAAGACACGCAGCAGCCTGAGTTCCGCATCGCCAAGCGAAAGGTTGAGGACGCGGTGGCGAACCTTGTTGATCATTCATTGATTAATGCACAAGTAAACATCCAATCATAGATGCTTTTAAACGTATCGGCATTTGGCACACTCCTCCGACCTTTGGAGGAGGGTATATGGCCAGCAATTCCTATGAAACCGGGCGCCTGAACCTGCCGTTTGTCGGCATCTGCACGTTCGGCAAATATCCCTATCAGCCGGACTGGGATGCCATTGATGCTGACGTGGCGATCCTCGGCGCGCCCTTCGACTGCGGTACGCAGTGGCGCGCCGGAACGCGCTTTGGGCCGCGCTCGATCCGCGAAGCCTCGACGCTGTTTTCCTTCGGTCACGGCGGTGCCTATGACCATGAGGACGACGTCACCTACCTTCCGAGCGGCGAAGTCTCCATCATCGACATCGGTGACGCCGACATCGTGCACACCGATACGATGAAGAGCCACGCCAACATCGAATTCGGCGTGCGCAAGATCCTGGCAGCCGGCGCACTGCCGGTGGTGCTCGGCGGCGACCATTCCGTCAACATTCCCTGCGTCAACGCATTCTCCGATGACTGCGCCGAGAACGGCCCGATCCACATCGTGCAGATCGACGCCCATCTCGACTTCGTCGACGAGCGCCATGGCGTGCGTTACGGCCACGGCAATCCAATGCGGCGCGCGGCGGAAAAGCCCTATGTCAGTGGCCTGTCGCAACTCGGCATCCGCAACGTCTCGTCCACCGCGAAGGAGGGTTACGAAGACGCTCGCAAGATGGGCTCCGACATCCTCTCGGTCCGCCAGATCCGTGCCCTTGGAAGTGCTGCCGTCGCCGAACGCGTGCCCGCCGGCGCGCGCTACTACGTCACCATCGATATCGACGGTTTCGATCCCTCAATCGCGCCGGGCACCGGCACGCCCTCGCATGGCGGCTTTATCTATTACGAGGTGCTGGAGATCCTGGCCGCACTCGCCAAGCGCGGCACCATCGTCGGCATCGATCTGGTCGAGGTGGCACCTGATTACGACCATACCGGCGGCACCGCGATCCTGGCCGCGCAGGTTCTGATGAACCTTATCGGCCGCGTCATGCATGCCAGGTCAAAACAACGCTGACCGAAGAACTTAGGAGAGCCAGCGCGCTTACGACGTTCGGCTGAGGAGGAGGAAGCCCATGGACGAAAACGTCCGCAATTATCTCGACCACTACGGTGTCAGCGACGCGACGCGGCGGTTTCTGGCGAAACCGCAAAAGATGTTCATCGACGGCGCCTGGGTCGATAGCAGCAACGGTGCGACCTTCGACATTTACGAACCCTCGACCGGCGGGCTGGTCAGCCGCGCCCCTTCCGGCACGACAGAGGATCTCGACCGGGCTGTCCTGGCCGCTCGACGTCAGTTTGATGGCGGGGCCTGGCGCCGCCTCAAGCCGCTCGAGCGCGAGCGCCTGCTGCACCGCCTTGCCGATCTGATCGAGCTGCATGCCGACGAACTGGCGGAAATCGAGGCGATCGACATGGGCAAGTCGGTGACCTTCGCCCGCGAGATCGACATCCAGGGCACGGTTGATACGTTCCGCTATTTCGCCGGCTGGCCTACCAAGCTGCACGGGCGCACCGTCGAGCCTTCCATTCCTGGCAACTATCTCGCCTACACCCGCAAGGAACCGCTGGGTGTCGTCGCGGCCATCGTGCCGTGGAACTTTCCGCTCCAGACCATGGCCTGGAAACTCGCGGCAGCACTGGCGGTCGGCTGCACGGTCATCGTCAAGCCGGCCGAACTGACCTCGCTTTCCACCCTGCGCTTTGCCGAATTGGTGCAGGAGGCCGGCATCCCGGATGGCGTCGTCAACATCGTGACGGGCCGGGGCAGCGTGATCGGCGCCGCCATGTCGACCCATCCCGGTATCGACAAGGTGACCTTCACCGGCTCGACGCCAGTCGGTCAGGAGGTCGGCCGTACCGCCGTCGGCAATCTCAAGCATGTCACGCTGGAACTGGGCGGCAAGTCGCCGGTGCTTGTTCTCGACGATGCCGACCTCGCGAGCGCGGCCAAGGCTGTGGTGAACGGCGTGTTCTTCAATTCCGGGCAGGTTTGTGACGCCGGCACGCGCGTCTATGTCCAGCGCTCGGTGCATGACGCTTTCCTCGACGAACTTGTCGCCGTCACGCGAACGCTGAAGATCGCGCCCGGCCTCGACCGCGATTGCTATATCGGCCCGCTGGTCTCGGCGCAGCAGAAGAAGGTGGTCTCGTCCTACATCGAGGCCGGCCGCAGGGAAGGCGCCGAGCTGATCCATGGCGGCGCGAGCCTTGACCGGCCAGGCCACTTCATCGAGCCGGCCATCTTCGCGCGCTGCAAGCCCGAAATGACGATCGTACGCGAGGAGATTTTCGGTCCCGTGCTGGTGACCGACGCCTTCGACGACCTCGATGATGCGGTAGCCCTGGCCAATGACACGCCGTTCGGCCTGGCGGCTGCGATCTACTCGAACGACCTGTCGCGGGTGCACGGGCTGATCCCGCGCCTGCATGCGGGTTCGATCTACGTCAATGCCCACAGCACGATCGATCCTTCCATGCCTTTCGGCGGGTTCAAGGCCTCGGGCTTTGGCAAGGACCTTGGCCCCGAGCAGCTGGACTACCTGATGGAGACGAAGGCCGTGTGGATCACCCTGCCATGAGGCTCGGCGCCCGATGAGCATTTCTCCGGCCGTCGCCCATGGGCGGCCGGTTGGCAAGATCGGCGGCTGATGGAGCCGCATTCATCGCGGACAGACGCCGAAGGCGCGACGCGAAAGGGGAACGACAATGGAAACCGATATCGCCTGGCAGCAAGAACTCGAGCGGCGTGCCCGCATCTATGAGGACATCGAGGCTGGCGGCCGCTTCGAGGGTGTGATGACCACGCTCGACTATGCCGGCATGACCGTCCTGACGCTCGTGCTGGTCGTCGGATTCTGGATCTGGGGGGCGTGAGATGACCGATCACGTTGTCAATGCGGGACTTGCGACCGCTGCAGCCGAACGCCAGGAAGCCACTCGCAATCGTGAGGCCGCTGAACGCGGTGATGCGCCGCTTCTCCCCTCTGAAAGGCTCTGGGGCTTCTGGGAATTCACCTACGCCAACTCGGCGCTCGCCATCGCCACCTGGGCCTTCCTGATCGGTGGCGCCATCGGCCTCTTCGTCGGGCCGAAGGAAGGCATAGCGGCCATCGTCATCGGCAACATCGTCGGAGTCGTGCTGACGGCGCTCGCCACGACGCCGCTCTCCGGCCGCTATGGTATCGAGCAGTTTGTCGCGCTGCGCAGCCAGTTCGGCTACAACGGCAGTCGCGTCGTCTATGTGCTTGCCGTCGTCGTGCTGACCATGGGTTGGCTTGCCGTGCTGGCCATGATGTTCGGCCGCTCGATCGATGGCCTCGCCGCGCTGAGCGCGGGCGAGGCGGCCAATCCGACTGGCATCAAGATGGTCATCGCCGCCGTCGGCGCCATCCTCGTCACCTGGTTCATCGTCGCCAAGGGGCCGACCTCGATCAAGTTCTTCAACATGGTCGTCTCGCCCGCGCTGGTGATCCTGATGATCGTGATGCTCTACCTCATCCTCCAGAACCGTTCCTTCACCGAACTCCTGGCGATGCCGGCGCTTGCACCGCCCTTTGAGGACGACACGCTCAACTTCATCATCGCCGTCGAGGTCAACCTTGCCGCCGGCTTCTCCTGGTGGCCCTATATCGGCAACCTCGCGCGCCTCACCAAGAACGAGCGCACCGCCTTCTGGCCGAACATCCTGGGCATCTTCGGCGCCGCCGCTCTCGGTGAAATCGTCGGCCTGCTCGCCGCCGTGGCCCTTGGTGAAAGCGATCCGACGATCTGGATGACCAGGATCGCCGGCCCGATGATCGGCATCATCGCCCTGCTCTTTGTTGCCTTCGCCAACATGACCTCGATGGCGAACATCCTCTACACCTCCATCGTCGGTCTCAGGCAGGTGGGAACGGCATCCGTGCGCGCCATTTCCTGGGGCACGATCCTCTTCCTGTTCTGCCTGATCCCGCTCGGCCTCGTGATCTTCTATCCGCAGATGTATGACGGCTTCTTCATCTTCCTGGTCTGGACATCGGCGCTCAATTCCGCGCTCGCCGGCATCGGCATCGCCGATTATTTCTTCCTGCGCGGCCAGAAGCTGGACATGCGCAGCCTGCATGGCCCGCAGGAAAACGGTCCCTACCGCTTCTGCGCGGGTTTCAACCCGATCGGACTCGCAGCCCTTGCCATCGGCTTCATCGTCTATGTGATGATCTTCAATCCGCAGACGCTGGCGAGCGTTCCGGCCTTCAAGTACCTGACCGCCTCTGTGCCCTCCTGCCTTGCTGCCGGCTGCGTCCACTATGTCCTGACCCGGCTGTTTGCCCGCGGGCGCGGCTGGGGGCTCTATCCTTAACCTCTGGATGACCGCCATGACCGAGACCTACGACTACATCATCATCGGCGCCGGATCGGCCGGCTGCGTGCTCGCCAACCGCCTCTCGGAAGATCCGGCCACGAAGGTGCTGGTCCTGGAATATGGCGGTAGCGACAAGTCCGTCTTCATCCAGATGCCGACGGCGCTGTCCATCCCGATGAACGGCACCAAGTACAACTGGAAATACATGACCCTGCCTGAGCCGGGTCTCGACGGCCGCCGGGTCCATTGTCCGCGCGGCAAGGTCATCGGCGGCTCCTCCTCGATCAACGGGCTCGTCTATATGCGCGGCCACGCCCGCGACTTCGATGAGTGGGAGGAACTGGGGGCGCGCGGCTGGCGCTACGCCAATTGCCTGCCCTATTTCCAGCGCGCCGAAAGCTGGCAGGACGGGGGCGACGCCTATCGCGGCGCCACCGGCCCGCTCGCCACCAATGCCGGCAACAAGATGAAGAACCCGCTCTACAAGGCCTTCGTCGATGCCGGCCACGAGGCAGGCTACATCACGACGGAAGATCCGAACGGCCATATGCAGGAAGGTTTCGGCCCGATGCACATGACCGTCAAGGACGGCGTACGCTGGTCCACGGCCAATGCCTATCTGAAACCGGCGATGAGCCGACCGAAGCTCACCGTCATCACCCATGCCATGACGCGGCGCGTGCTGCTCGAAGGTAAGCGCGCCGCCGGCGTCGAGTATGAACTCGGCGGCGAACGCGTCGTGGCCAAGGCGAGCCGAGAGGTCCTTATTTCCTCCGGCCCAATCGGCTCGCCGCATCTTTTGCAACGCTCCGGTATCGGCCCGGCGGCGATGCTGCGGCAGGCGGGTGTCGAGGTGCTGCACGATCTGCCCGGCGTCGGCGAGAACCTCCAGGACCATTCCGAGGTCTACATCCAATACGCCTGCAAGGAGCCGATAACGCTCAACGGCAAGATGGGGCTCTTGAGCCGCGCCCTGATCGGCGCGGAATGGCTGCTGTTCAAGAAGGGACTTTCGGTCTCCAACCATTTCGAGAGCGGCGGTTTCATCCGCTCCGATGCCGCGCTCGAATGGCCGGATATTCAGTTCCACTTTCTGCCCGCTGCCATGCGCTATGATGGCAAGAAGCCGCTCGACGGCCACGGCTTCATGGTGCTGACCGGACCGAACAAGCCGAAAAGCCGCGGCCATGTGCGCCTGCGCTCACCCGAGGCGCACGAGCAACCCGACATTCTCTTCAATTATCTCGACCGAGAGGAGGACCGCGAGGGCTTTCGTCGTTGCCTGCGGCTGACCCGCGAAATCGTCGCACAGCCGGCCTTCGACAGGTTCCGTGGCGAGGAGATTGCCCCCGGCAAGGATGTGCGCGGCAATGACGAGATCGACGCCTGGGTCCGCGAGACGATGGAAAGCACCTACCACCCTTGCGGCTCCTGCCGCATGGGCGAGGACGAGATGGCCGTCGTCGACAGCAACCTCAAGGTTCGCGGCCTCGAAGGGCTCCGTGTCATCGACAGCTCGGTGTTCCCCTCGGAGCCGAACGCCAACCTCAATGCGCCGACCATCATGCTTGCCGAACGGGCTTCCGACATCGTGCGCGGAAAACCGCTGCTCGCCGCTTCCAATGCGCCGGTGGGCCTTGCCCCCGGCGTCGGGGTCAGCCAGCGTAGCGGCAATCCCATGCGCGTCGTCCAACATTGAGTTGGCCGGGAGGCGGGGATGGTGGAACGTGGAATTGGCTATGTGGTCTGCCGACAGGATCGTGACGAACCGGAGGAGCCGCACGATCGGGCTCTCTTCATGGAGGCCTTCCTTCGCGGGCTGCGAGCCCGCTTCCCCTGCTTGTTTGCCTTGGTCATATCGCAGCGGCATCACAGCCGGGCGAGTGCCTCGGCGAGACGACCGAGATAGGGCTTCATGCGCTCTGCCGGAACACCCGCATAACCGAGGATGAGCGCATTGGCCCGGGCTGCCGGGCCGATCGCATAGTCGGACAGCGGATAGCATTGCAGCCCGGCCTCGATTGCTGCGCGATGGGCGGCCCGATCCTCTCGCCCGCCGTCCAGCCAGGCGAGCGCATTGAGCCCGCTTTCGGAACAGTCGATGCGGGCAAGGCCGGCGAGAGCTGCATGACCGGCCTCCTTGAAGGCTTCGCGGCGCTCGGCATAGAGGCTGCGCATGCGGCGCAGATGGCTGGCGAAATGCCCGCCCCCGATGAATTCGGCCAGTACGAGCTGGCTTTCCACCGGCACGCTGCGATGGATGAGGCCGGCAAGGTTGCGGAACGCGCCGACGAGCGCCGGAGGCAGCACGAGATAGCCGATGCGAATGCCCGGATAGAGCGCCTTGCTGAAGCTGCCCGCATAGATCACACGGCCGTGGCTGTCGATGGAGCGCATCGAGGGCAGCGGCGCGCCGTCATAGCGGAACTCGCTGTCATAGTCGTCCTCGATGATCCAGGCATCGTTTGTCCGTGCCCATTCCAAAAGTGCAAGCCGGCGCGCCAGCGAGAGCGTCACCCCGAGCGGATGGTGTCGCGAGGGCATGACGAAGGCGAGACGCACATCGGGGTGGCGCGCCATGGCACCGGCGACATCCATGCCATCGGCATCTACATCCACGGGGCACAGGTTCAGGCCAAGCGTGCGGAAAAGGTTGCTGGTGGTGACAGGGCCGGGATCCTCGAACCAGATACCGTCGCCGGGATCGGCGAGCGCCAGCGCCGCCAGCGTGAAGGCGGCGTGTCCTCCTGGCGTAATGACGATCTGCTCGGGGTCACAGGGATCACGCCGGTGCAGGGCGAGGTACTCGGCGATCCGCTGTCGCAGCACCAGTTCACCCGCGACATCGCCATAGCCCATGGCTGCCTTGCCGCCGCGCGTCACTGAATTCCAGCATTTGCGCCATTGGGCGAAGGGAAAACGGTCGAGCGCCGGCTGGTTGGGCAGGAAGGGCCGATGCTCCATCTTGCCGATCTCGGCCGACACTCCACCCGCCAGGGTACCGATCTGCGACAGCCGCGGCGGTGCATCGCCCAGTGGTTGTGCGGCACCGGGCTGTGGCTGCTGGCGGGGCAGGGCGGTCGAAACGAACGTGCCGGCGCCTTGTCGCGCCTCCAGATACCCCTCCGCCTTCAGGTTTTCCAAGACGCGAACCAGCGTCTGGCGCGACAGCCCCAACTCCTGGGCCAGGATGCGGCTTGCCGGCAGACGCGTGCCTGCGCGCAAGTGCCCGCGCAGGATCGCCGTGCGCAATTGGTCCTGCACCTGCCGGAACTTCGGCAGCGAAGCGGAACCTTCGAGGCGAAGGAAGGGCAGGATCGGGCCCTCGAACTGCTTGGCCAAGGTAATGTCCTAAAATTGGTCTAGTCAAATGCATGATAATGGACGTTTTATTGTTGTCCAATTGTTACATGCTCTACCTACACGAGAACGCACCGATGCAGCCCCCAAAGGACGCAGACAGGTGCCAGGGGAATCGGCGCGAACGGCAGGGCCGACGGCCGGACGCAAGGATCAACGCAGCCATCGCCCACGAACCGTCGCTGACGGTCAACAGGAGGACTTCATGAACCGCTTCATCTCGCGCGCATTCGTTTCCGCGCTCGCCCTCGCGGCGGCCTTGCCGGCTGTTGCTCGGGCAGAGCCGGCACAGGACCTCGTCGACGCCGCGACCAAGGAAGGCATGCTGACGGTCATCGCCCTGCCGCATGACTGGTGCAATTACGGCGAGGTCATCGCCAGCTTCAAGGCGAAGTATCCTGGCATCACGGTCAATGAGTTGAACCCCGATGCCGGCACGGCCGATGAGTTGGAGGCGATCCGCGCCAACAAGGGCAACACTGGCTCGCAGGCCCCCGACGTCGTCGACCTGGGTCTCGCCTTTGCGCCGACTGCTGCCAAGGAAGGCTTATTGCAGCCTCACAAGGTGGCCACCTGGGACGAGATCCCCGATAACATCAAGGACGCGAGCGGCTACTGGTATGGCGACTACTATGGCGTCATGGCCTTCGGCGTGAACAAGGACCTGCTGGCGACGGCGCCAGCCGACTGGTCGGACCTTTCCAAGCCCGAATATTCCGGTGCGGTGGCGCTCACCGGTGATCCGCGTTCCTCGGCGCAGGCAATCCTGGCGCTGATGTCGGCGGGTATCTCGCGCGGTGCCAAACCCGGTGCCGAATCCGGCGCCAAGGGTCTGGAACTGTTTGCTGAGCTGAATAAGGCCGGCAACTTCGTGCCGGTGCTCGGCAAGGCCGGCACGATCGCACAGGGCCAGACGCCGATCGTCGCCGCCTGGGACTACAACCTGCTTGCCTGGCGCGATGCGTTGAACGGCAATCCGCCGATGGAAGTCGTAGTGCCCAAGAGCGGCGTGGTGGCCGGTGTCTATGTCCAGGCGATCTCGGCCTATGCGCCTCATCCGAACGCAGCAAAGCTCTGGATGGAATATCTCTATTCCGACGAGGGCCAGACCGGCTGGCTGAAAGGCTACTGCCATCCGGCGCGCTTTGCCGCCATGCTGAAGGCCGGAAAGTTCCCCCAGGACCTGCTCGACAAGCTGCCGCCGGCCGAAGCCTATGAAAAGGCGATCTTCCCGGCCGTCGAGGAACTGGACGCCAACAAGACGGCCATCACAGGGGGATGGGACAAGGTCGTCGGCGCCAACATTAAGTAAGCCGCGTACACGGTAGGAAGGCCCGCTTGCGGCGGGCCTTTCGCCATCGCGCCCGTTGGGAACAATCGGATGACGACAATCGCCCTATCTCTGCCATCGGTGCGGCAGCCGAGGCAGGTGCTCAGCTGGTTCGGGGTTGCCCCCTTCTTCCTCTTCGCCCTCCTGTTCCTGATCTTGCCGACGCTCAACATCGTTGTTGGCGCCTTTCGCAATCCGCAGGGGCAGGTCACGCTGGAGAACGTCGGCAAGCTGCTCTCGCCCTCCATCCGCTCAGCCTTCTGGATCTCGATCGAGCTCAGCCTGCTGACGGCGGTGCTCGGCTGCCTTTTCGGCTTCCTCATTGCCGCCGCCATCACCCTCGGTGGCCTGCCGCGCCCGTTGCGCAATGCCATCCTGACCTTTTCCGGTGTTGCCTCCAATTTCGCCGGCGTACCGCTCGCCTTCGCCTTCATCGCGACGCTCGGACGCCTCGGCTTCGTCACCATGCTGTTGCGCCACTGGTTCGGCATCAATCTCTACGGCAGCGGCTTCAACATCGTCTCGTTCCTCGGCCTCGCGCTCACCTATCTCTATTTCCAGATTCCACTGATGGTGCTGATCATCACGCCGGCGCTGGAAGGCTTGAAACGTGAATGGCGCGAAGCTGCCGAAAGCCTTGGGGCTTCCGGCGCCCAATATTGGCGCATGGTGGCGCTGCCGGTGCTGTGGCCCTCGCTGCTCGGCACGCTGGCGCTGCTCTTCGCCAATGCCTTCGGTGCCGTCGCCACCGCCATTGCGCTCACCGGTTCCTCGCTGTCAATCGCGCCGATCGTGCTCTTCGCGCAGATCCGCGGCGACGTGCTCAACGATCCGCATCTTGGCTACGCCATCGCCTTTGCCATGATCGTGCTGACGGCCATCGCCAACGGCATCTACATCCTCCTGCGCATGCGTGCCGAAAGGTGGCTCAAATGACAGGAAAGCAGCTGTGGTCCTGGCTCGCCGTCGCGTTCGCCGGGCTCTATTTCCTGCTGCCGCTGGTCGGCATGTTCGATTTCTCGATGCGCATGCAGCGTGGCGTCTATTCGTTCGAAGCCTATCGCATCGTGCTCGCCGATCCGCAGTTCCAGCAGACCTTCGGCTATTCGGTCGCGCTGGCTTTGCTGACCATCGTCCTCGGCATCCTGCTCGTCGTGCCGACCGCCTATTTCGTACGCTTGCGCTTTCCAGGCCTTCGGCCGGCCATCGAGTTCATAACGTTGCTTCCTCTGGTCATCCCGCCCATCGTCATCGTCTTCGGCTACATCCGCATCTACAACACCTCGTCCGTGCTGCCGCTGACGGGGAGCTGGTGGGGGACGAACATCCTGCTGCTCTGTGGCTATGCGGTGCTGTCGCTGCCCTACATGTACCGCTCGGTGGATACGGGCCTGCGCGCCATCGACATCGCCAGCCTCACCGAGGCAGCGCAGTCGCTCGGTGCCGGCTGGGCACGCATCCTTGCGGTTGTGATCCTGCCGAACGTCTTCGTCTCGGTTCTGTCGGGGGCCTTTTTGACCTTCGCCATCGTCATTGGCGAATATGTCTTCGCCGCCCTGCTGAACGTCAATTCCTTCGGTCCCTACATGGTCTGGATGGGCGGTAACCGGGCCTACGAGCCTTCGGCACTCGCCGTCGTCGCTTTCGCCATCACCTGGGCCTGCATGGGGCTGATCCAGCTTTTCACCCGCTTTTCCAAATTCTCCACTGCGAGGCGCTGACCCGTGTCCTTCCTCGATATTCGCCATCTGCAAAAATCCTTTGGCGCGCATCGCGTCGTGAAGGACTTCACCCTCGGCATCGAGAAGGGCGAGTTCGTTTCTTTCCTCGGCCCATCCGGCTGCGGCAAGACCACCGTGCTGCGCATGGTTGCCGGCTTCGAGACGCCGACATCGGGCGCCACCAGCATCGACGGACGCGACGTCACGGGCCTGCCGGCCAACCGGCGCAAGATCGGGATGGTGTTTCAAGCCTATGCACTTTTCCCGAACCTGACGGTGGCGGACAACATCGGCTTCGGCCTCAAGGTGGCCGGGGAAGGCAAGGCGGAGATAGCACGGCGGGTTGCCGAAATGCTGGAGCTGATCGGCCTGCCACAACTCGGCAGCCGCTATCCCTTCCAGCTCTCCGGCGGCCAGCAGCAGCGCGTGGCGCTGGCCCGCGCGCTCGCGCCGCGGCCGCAGGTGCTGTTGCTCGACGAGCCGCTGTCGGCGCTCGATGCGAAGATCCGCGTCAGCCTGCGCGAGGAAATCCGCCGTATCCAGCGTGACCTCGGCATCACCACGATCTTCGTAACCCATGACCAGGAGGAGGCGCTGTCCATGTCGGACCGCGTCGTTGTCATGCACCAGGGCGTCGCCGACCAGGTCGGTACGCCGTTCGAAATCTACAACCGGCCGGCGACGCGTTTTGTCGCCGAGTTCGTCGGCACCCTGAACCTTATCGACGCCGATCTGATCGATTCCGCAGCTGGCCACATCCGGCTGGCCGGTGTGCCGGTGACGCTGGACAGAGCGCCGCCGGGCCGCGCCGGGGAGCGTATCAGCCTGGCGCTCCGGCCTGAGACGGTGGCGCTCGGGCGCGGGGGAGGCGACATCGTCCTGCCGGGTCGGATCACTGAGGTGCATTTCCTCGGGCCGGTGATCCGTGTCCGCGTCTCGGTGGAAGGCGGCGGCTCAATCGCGCTCGACACGTTCAACCAGGCCGACAGGCCGCCCCCTTCGATCGGAGCGACGGTCGATATCAGCATGTCGCAGCGCGACCTTCTGGTGCTCGCCGCCTGATGGGTCTCGAAGCCTTGAAATCACCAGCGAAGGAGCTGGCACATTGATCGACATGCCTTGGAATACGGCGCAGTTCGCCGACTGGCGGGCACGTATTGCACAGCTTCCGATGCAAAGCCGCGCCCGGCTTGCCGCACGTGCAAGGAGCGCGCCGCTCTTCGCCCATGCCTATGCCTTTCATCTCAACATGCGCTTCGGCGGCATGACGCCGCTGCACCTTGCCGAATTCACCAAGGAGCAGGGGCTTTGCGGGCTGAAGATCCATGTCGAGGACGGCGAAGGCGCAAGTCTTGCCCGCATGCGCGATGCGGCGCTACGCGCCTACGGAACAGCGATAAGCCATCTTGGGCTGGAACTGCATGTCGAGACCAGCACGACGGAGGCGGACGGGCTCGGAGACGCCGTGCGGATCGCTCTTGCCACCGGTGCCACCTCGTTGCGCTGCTATCCGCGTTATGAGGGACGCGTTTCCGACATCATCGCCTGGACGATCGCCGACCTCCGCCGGTTGACCACCCTCGACCCCGAGGGAAAACTGCGTTTCACGCTCGAGCAGCACGAGGACCTCAAGTCGGATGAGCTGATCCGCATCCTGCAGGCCGTCGCCAATCCTCGCCTCAGCCTGCTGTTTGATTTCGCCAACATGATCAATGCCTATGAAATGCCGCTGCCGGCGCTCGCCGCACAGGCGCCCCATGTCACCGAAGTGCATGTCAAGGATTGCCTGGTGATGCCGGATCGTGGCGGCTGGGCGCATCTGGCCTGCCAGTCGGGTGGCGGCCACCTGCCGATGCAGGCGATGTTCGTGGACCTGCTGCTTCTGGGCGAGGGCCGGCCGCAGATCCTGGCCTTCGGGCTGGAGGAGGAGGAGGGCTATTTCGCTCCCGCCCTGCGCTTCACCGCCGAAGAGCCCGACCCGTTCATTCCGGCCCGCTCCGCCAGTTTCACCGACCTTGGAACCGACGACCTCTCGGCGCGGTTGCAACAGGAGGCCCTAGCCGCCCATCGGCAGGTCGAAACCGTCAGGGCGATGCTGGATGAGATCGCCGCCGAAGCTGAAAGGACCCAAGAATGAACCAAGGCCCCGCCTGTCCCCCCGCCTGCCTGGCGCTCGCTCATGCGATGGCGGATGCCGCCGCCCAAGTGATCCGCCCGCATTTCCGCACGCGTATCGCCATCGACGCCAAGGCCGATGCCAGCCCCGTCACCGTTGCCGATCGCGATGCCGAGGCCGTGATGCGGCGGATGATCGAAGCTGAGTTTCCCGACCACGGCATCAGGGGCGAGGAGTTGGGCGCCTGCCGCACCGACGCCGAATGGGTCTGGGTGCTTGATCCGATCGACGGCACGAAATCCTTCGTCTCCGGTTCGCTTGCCTTCGGCACGCAGATCGCGCTCCTCCATCGGGGCGAGCCGGTGCTCGGCATGATCAACCAGCCGATCACGGGCGAACGCTGGGTCGGGGCGGGGGGCATGGCCATCCTTAGCGGGGAGCCGATCCGCACCAGCGAAAGGACCGCGCTCGATCAGGCGATCCTCTACACGTCGGCGCTCGAACAGTTCGACCGGCCACGCCATGACCGGTTCTCGGCGCTTGCCGCCAGTGTCCGCTTCACCCGGCTGTCGCACGACTGCTACGCTGCGGGTCTTCTCGCACTTGGCGGCATCGATCTTCTCATCGAAAGCGATGTTTTCGACTATGACATCCTCCCGCAAATGCCCATCGTGCAGGCTGCGGGCGGCATCGTGACCGACTGGGACGGGCAGCCGATCAAGGACGCTCGGAGATACGCAACAGTGCTGATGGCGGCGAACGGCGAGCTCCACAGGGCCGCATTGGATATCCTTTGCCGCGTATGATTTTCAGTCGAGCGACCAGTGTAGCTGGTTGGCGGCTGATAGTTGCAGGTGAGCATTGGTCGTCTCGTTGAACTGCCAATGGGAGACGAGCCCGATGGGTCGCTTGCCGAAGGTCCGCTGCAACCAATTTGCCTTTCGAAGCGGACCATCCGCTGACGGCCCCCGATTAGGACCTTGGCGGGGCGAATGCACTATGAACGCGCCGGACAAGCCTTCGACAATCTCGCAGTTAAAACATTGCAGGCCGGATGCGTCCCCAACAACCCGTCCGTGTGCTCGGCCGAGCCAGGCCGTCTCCACCCTCCGACCCGGTTTGATTCCATCGCGTCGCACCAAGGCTTCGGCAGTCTGCTTGCCGCAATTGCCACCCTGTGTTCAGGCGCTGTTCGCGCGACCCGCGGAAGGTTTACTTGAGGCCTCCAGCCAGCCCTCGCACCAAGTATTTCTGGAAGAACGCCAGGATGAAGAGGATCGGAACGGACGCAATGAGTCCGATTGCAGTGAGGCGCCCCCAGAACGTTTCGTCCTCGGTGATCAGCGTCGCGATGAAGGTCGGCAGCGTGAACTTCGACGGTGTCTGGATGAACAGCATCGCGTAGGCGAACTCGTTCCAACTGATGATGATCAGCAGGACCAGCGTTGCCGCTATGCCAGGTGCCATGATTGGCAGGACGATGGTCAGCAGTCGGCGCAGCAGGCCGGCGCCGTCCATCATCGCAGCTTCCTCATAGCTTGGAGAGACGTCGCGGACGAACCCGATCAGCATCCAAATCGCAAAAGGCAAGGTGTAGACCTGATAGACGAAGATCAGGCCGGCATGCGTGTCGAGCAGGTTCACGCTCCGCAATACCTGATAGAGCGGGATTGCCAGGACCAGCGGCGGGGCGAGCTTCACCAGCAGGACAAACATCAGGAACCCTGCGTCGAGCCGCTTGGGCAACTGCATCCGCACCAGGGCATAAGCCGCGGGAAAGCCTACGGCGAGCGATAGTGCCGCAGCGCCGAGCGTCACGACCAGGCTGTTGAGGATCTTGCCGGCAACGTCGTCGCGGCCGAGCAATTCCTGGTAGTGCGCAAGGGTAGGGGCATCCGGCAGCAGTGCCACGGATGTCGATACGTACTCCATCGGCGGCTTGAACGATGTCGCCGCCATCCAGATGATCGGCAGCAGCATGACGGCCGTCACCACATAGACCAATGGCGAGTGCAGCTTACGCATTTCGGCCTTCCTTCAAGATCTTCGCCGCATAGATGCAGGCCAGCATTCCTGCCAGCACCACCATGATCATCGCGACTGCCGACGCCATGCCGATTTCGGAAAACTTGAACCCGAGACGGTAGAGGTAGACGGACAGCGTTTCCGTCGACTGACCTGGCCCGCCGCCGGTCAGCGCGAAGACCTTGTCGAAGATCTTGAAGCTGTCGATCGACCGCAGCAGCGCGGCCAGGGCGATGTGCGGCATCAGGAGCGGAATGGTCACGGTCATGAGCACGTGCACCGGACCGGCACCGTCCATCCGCGCGGCTTCGTAGATTTCCTTGTCGATCGACTGCAGGCCTGCCAACAGGATCAGGAACACGAATGGAACGGTCTGCCACACGTCAACCAGCACGATCGAGTACAGTGCAATGCGCGGGCTGGACAGCCAGGCAACGCGGTCAAGGCCAACAGCGGCAACGACGTTGTTCAGATAGCCGTAGTCATAGTGAAACCAGGCGCTCCAGATTGCCGTCACCACCATCGTCGACAGGACGAATGGCGCGATCAGCAGGGTGATCACCACCGCGCGGCCGGGAAAGCGCCGGTTGACGAGCAAGGCCAGGGCCAGTCCCAGCGCGACCTCGGCAACGGTGGCAAGAATCGTGAACCAGACCGTGTTGGAAATCGCCGTCCGGAAGAATCTGTCCGAGCCAAGGCGAACGTAATTCTGGACCCCGACGAAACGCGCGTCTTCAAAGCCGTATTCCGTGGCGAAGAAGGACAAGGCAAGGCCCCGACCCAAAGGATAGGCCGTGAGAGCCGCCAGCAAGACAGACGCTGGCAGGATCATCAGGAAAGCTGAGCTGCTGCTATTGGACTTCATGAAAGGAATTACGCAGCAGGCGAACCTGCTGCGCCTCATCGATTTGAGTTAGTTGGCGATGGCGTCAGCGATGCGCTGATTGGCCTCGGCGAGGGCGTCTGCGGGCTTCATCTCGCCAATCAGGGCAAGCTGCAGATAATCTCCGATGATCGCCTCGATCTTTGCCCATTTCTCGGTCCGCGGGCGCGGCTTTGCGATCTGCAGGGCCGCGTACTGGGCCGGATACCAACGATAGGCGGCGAGAATTTCCGGATCCGCGTAAACGCTGGCGCGTGTCGGCGGATTGCCTGTCTCGAGGGCCAGACGCTTCTGCATCGACGCGGACGTCAGGAAATTGATGAAATCGCGCGCGCGCTCCTTGTTGGCGGAGCTTTCCGGCACGGCCACAAGCCATGACCCTAGCATCGGTGTGGAGCCGGCATTCTGGCCGGGCGCCGGCATGACTTCCACCTGACCGGGCACCTTGGAAGTCTTCGGGTCGTCCATCGATGGGACCCAGGCAGGCCAGACCTCGATGGATATCGCGGTGCTGCCCTGCTGGAGTGCGTCGCGCACCTCCGTCGCGTCATAGGTCTCGACGCCCTTCGGTGCGTATTTGGCAAGCTCGAGGAACATGCCAAGCGCGGCATTTGCGTTTTGGCTGTCCAGGACCGCCTGCCCGTCGGCGTTGATGACGTCTCCGCCATAGGCCCAGAGAATGGGAAGGAAGCCGGTGACGATCGGGTTGGCCTTCTTGCCCCGGAACACCAGGCCGGATGGACCCTTGCCGCTTTCGGAGATTGTCTTCGCGGCTGCCAGCACGTCGGTCCACTTCTGTGGCGCCGCCAGGCCATGCTGGGCGAGGATATCCTTGTTGTAGGCAAACATTTCGACATTGCCGACGAACGGTACTGCAAAGTAGGCGCCGGTGCCGACGGGGTGGCGGGCGACATTGCGCGTGGTGGCAACGAAGTCGTCGTCCACACCGCCGCCCAAGGTATCCAGATTGGCAAGCCAGCCCTTCGACATGAATTCAGGCGCCCAGGGATCGTCGAGCATGATGACGTCGTAGGCCGACGACTTCTCACGCATCGCGATGGTGACCTTTTCGAGCAGGCCGGAGCCATTCAGTTCAAGCTGCTCGAACTCGACGTCGGGATGCTTTTCCCGATACGCCGCGGCCGCGATCTTGAGCGCCTGGCCATAGGCGCCGTCACGTCCTGCTATGACCAGCTTGTCCGCCCAGGACGTCGATGCAGGCAGCATCAATACGAGCGCAAGCCCGCTCAGTATGTTTTTCATGCGAGGGTCCTCCCTGACGCCACACTTGATTGAAAACGCTTTCAATGCGACTGGACCATATCTGCAGCCGTGAAGGATTCCAAGCGGAATTTTGCGACAAGATCAGTGAAAAGAGCCGGAATTGGACGCTGTATGTCGCCAGGCAGCGTTGAAAGCGCTTGCAAATATTGCTTTGCCGTCTTATGTCGATCTCATGAAGCGCACCACAATCAAAGATGTTGCCCGGGAAGCTGGCGTGTCGATCTCGGCCGTATCGAGGGCGTTCTCCAATGGCAGTCTCGCGAAAGAAAAGCGTGACAGCATCCTGGAAGTGGCCGATCGCCTGGGCTATCGCCCTTCGCTGGTCGCGCGTGGCCTTGCCAGCCAGCGATCGCAGACCGTCACCCTCGTGACCGGGCGTATGTGGGACACTTTCGACGCCTTGTTTCTCGAGCAATTGGCGGAAGGGCTGGCAGATATGGGGCACAAGCTCGTCGTTGCGCCCGCAAGCAAGCAAAAGCAGAACAGCGGTGGCGTTTATCAGGCGCTCGACGATCAGTCGGACGCTGTGATCATCGCCGCCGGCACGATGCCTATTGAGGCGACGCAGGCCCTGGTGCGGGGAGGGGTGCCGGTCATCCTCGCCGGACGGTTCGTCGACGAGGAAGGTATCGATTGCGTCAGCGCCGACAATGCTGATGGAGGGCGGCAGGTTGCCGAGCTCCTCCTGAGGACCGGTTGCCAGCGTCCCTGCTATTTCGGTTTCGACGCCCCAAGCCCGGCGGACCAAGAACGCGGCGACGCCTTCTGCTCGACCAGCGGTGCCGCGGGAATCCCGGCGGAATGGGTCAAGGTTGCCACGCGCACGGACAATGACGTCTTCGAAGCCGCCGCCGCAATGCTCGGCTCCCCCCATCCTCCTGATGCGGTGTTCTGTGCCACGGATCGCCTGGCGTTCAGCGTCATCGAGGCGGCCAAGGCCTTGGGGATCGCCGTTCCTGACGCCCTTTCCGTGGTCGGCTTCAACAATGTTCCCGCCGCCGAGCGCAGAACCTACAGGCTCACGACGGTGAACTATCCGGTCAGCCGCGTGGTGGGCGAAGTGATTGGCGTGCTGAAGGCCCGCCTCGATGATCCTGATCTGCCGCCGATCCGCGCCCGCATCCCCGTGCAGCTGACGGTCAGGGACACCACCCGGCGGCTTTTTTCATGAAAATCGTTCTTTTCAGCGATGCCCACCTAATGCCTGGACGGATGGCGTGCGGCCGCGATCCCGTTGCCCAGCTGTCTTCGGCGCTGGCCGACGTGGCGGCCAATCACGCCGATGCTGCCGCTCTGTTCGTCCTTGGCGATCTGACCCACGATGGCGGGCCTCGTGAGTACGGCGCGTTGGCTGCGGCGGTGAAGGGCTTTCCCGTCCCGGTTCATTTCCTGATGGGCAACCACGACAGCCGCGTTGCCTACCGCGAGGTCTTCGGCGGCCAGGGATATGTCCAGGGAACGGTCGAACCGGGTGGCATTCCGTTTCACCTGCTCGATACGCTCGAAGATGGGCAGGTCGCGGGCAGCCTCGGCAATGGACGTCTCGAAGATCTTGAAAGGTCGCTTGCCCACTCGCACGCCCCGGGGTTCGTCCTGATGCACCATCCCCCGATCAGCATCGGCGTGCCGGCCTTCGATCTGGAAGGCTTGTCCGATCGCGCCGACCTCCACCGCTGCATCGCTCGGCACAGTTCGAAGATCCGCGCTGTGTTTTTCGGTCATTGTCACATGCCGGTTGGCGGGAGCGTGGCCGGGGTTCCGGCCCTCTGCATTCCGTCCCTGGTCAGCCCTTCGATGCCGGTCTTTGACCGGCCTGTGTATCGCAGCAACCCAATGGGCACGGTAGGCTATTCCATCCTGTTGGTCGAAGGGCCCGACTTCGTGATCCACAACATCAATCTGGAGCCCCGACCGGCAGGTCGGGCCGATTTGCAGCAGGAGACAGCCCATGGCGTATGTTGAATTGCGAAATCTGGAAAAGGCCTTCGGCACCGCCAAGACGATCCACGGTATATCCGCCGAGGTGAAGCAGGGCGAATTCGTCGTGATTCTTGGGCCGTCGGGCTGCGGCAAATCAACGACGTTGCGCATGATCGCCGGCCTGGAAGAGGCGACAGGTGGCGAGATCCACATTGCAGGGCGTCGGGTCGACCATTTGCCGCCCAAGGACCGCGGCTGCGCGATGGTGTTTCAGAACTACGCGCTGTACCCGCACCTGACGGTTCGCGGCAACATCGAGTACGGCTTGCGCGTGGCGCGCATGCCAGCGTCCCAGCGTGCCGCGAAAGTCAGGGAAGTTGCGACGCTGCTGGAACTGGACCAGTTGCTCGACCGCAAGCCCGGTCAGCTCTCGGGCGGGCAAAGGCAGCGTGTCGCGATCGCCCGGGCAATCGCCCGCGAACCCAACGTCTTCCTGTTTGACGAGCCTTTGTCCAATCTTGACGCCAAGCTGCGCACCACGATGCGCACGGAGCTGCGCAAGTTGCATGACCGGCTGGGCGCGACGAGCATTTTCGTGACCCACGATCAGGTCGAGGCCATGACACTCGCGGACAAGATCATCGTGATGAACAAGGGAACCATCGCGCAGATCGGCAGTCCATCCGCTATCTATCACACCCCTGCGGACCTGTTCGTCGCCGGGTTCGTCGGAACACCGCCCATGAACATCATCCAGGGGCGGGTATCGGGTTCCGACAGCATTGCGCTGGCGAACGGCTGGTCTCTGTCTAGGCCCCGTTCCGGTGCTGGATTGGCCGACAACCAACCTGTGGCCGTCGGCATACGCGCCGAAAATCTCGTCGTTTCGGATGCTGAACTCGACGCCACGATCGACTTCGTCGAGGACATCGGCGCGCAGAAGCTGCTGCATTGCATCGCCGGCGCCAATCCCGTCATCGCCCTGGACCTGTCGCGAAGAACCTTCAGGCGGGGTGACAACATCAAGCTCAAAGTGCGCGACGACGACGTCTCCCTGTTTTCCAATGAAGAGCGGCGCATAAGCGCCGCGGTCTGAAACCTGCGTCCAGGCGCGCAGTCGATCAATTTGGAGAGGGATGAACCTTGAACGCCATGTCCAGACCGATGACCACCAATCTACGCTACTATGCCGCGCTCGGCGTTGCGCATGAGGCCGCTGATTTGGCCCTTGGATATTTCCAGAATCGCGACAAGCTCGATGTGTCGATGAAGGGCGCGCAGGACTGGCTGACGGTCGCCGACGGCGCGGTGGAGGCGTTGATCCGGGAGAGGCTTGCTGAGCTGTTTCCGCAAGATTCGATCCTTGGCGAAGAAATGGGTGGGGCATATTCCGATTGCCTTTGGGTGATCGATCCGATCGACGGCACGGCGAACTTCGCCCATGGCGATCCAAACTGGTGTGTTTCCATCGCATTTCTGCGCCGTGGAGAACCGGAGATCGGGATAATCCTGGCGCCGGCGCTCGATCAGACCTTTACCGCCAGGAGCGGCGAAGGTGCTTTCCTCAATGGATCAAACATCAGGGTCTCTGCGCAGTCCGATCTTTCCAAGGCGGCCATCGAATGCGGGTGGTCGGCTCGAGTGCCTGCCGGGCGCTATCTGTCGCTAATCGAAAGCGGGATATCGGCGGGCGCTTCGATCAAGCGCATGGGCTCAGGCGCGCTCGGCATCTGCCGCGTCGCGACCGGCACCTCCGACGGCTTCGTCGAATTGCACATCAACTGCTGGGACGTCGGCGCTGCCATCCTGATCGCACGAGAGGCGGGCGCTGCCTGCAGCGACTACTTCAGCGGCGACGCCATCAACGACGGAAATCCAGTTCTCTGTTGCGCCCCACCCTTGGCTTCAGCCTTGGGCGAGGTGGCGGGCATCGACATTTGAGCTCTGGCGCCCAAGCCTTCTCAGAAGAGCTGTTGAGCTGGCTGCTGACGACACTGCTGAGCGTGACACTGGTCGTCTATCTGGCGATCGACGACAGCCCGACCACGCGTTCATTCCTTCGGCTCGACCTCAGTGCCGTCCGCCGGTGACAAAGCGGGCTGCAACATCAAGGGCAAGATCAATGAACGCGGCGAGCATATCCATCATATGCCTGGCCAGTCCTATTACCTCGAGACGGGAGTGAACCTGGCGCGGCGAGCGCTGGTAGTGCTCGCAATGGGAAGCTTGGTGGGCCGGCTGGCGCAAGTCGAAGGTCTAGCGCTCACCCAAGGCAAGTTTGCCTTTGGCATCCCGTAGCAGACCGCACGCTGCCTAACGGAACGGAGGCCAGCGGAACGTCCGCCTGCCAATTGCTTCAGCGCAAGGCTGCCAGTCCGCTACTGGCTCCGTTACCGCCTTTTACAGGTTGCTGGCTGAGCCCGACGGGGCGGTGTCTAATCTAGCGTTCGTCGGGTGAGCGAAGCACCTTGAAGGCGCGTTCGTCCAAGCTCTGGGCCAGGCTGAAGACGTTGCCCGGTGCCAATACGATATTCTCCGCCAAGGCCGTTCGAGCAACATCCGCAGTGTCGAGGATCGAGCCAAAGCTCCATACCCCTACTCCTGAGCCTGTCGGCGAGATCGAAACGCCTACGCTCCAGCGGGAGCCGTGCTTGCGGGGTCAAGGCCGCCTTGTCGATCACTTGTGCTGATCAGCGGTGAACGACGGCGTTGGACATGCCTCCGCGTAGCCCCAGCACGGCAGACATCCATTCGACAAGTTCCTTGACCGGGCCGGTCTGCTCCCAGGCGTAAATGGAGACGGCGATCGGCGGCTCGGTACCGAAAGGTGTGTAGCCCCTGATCCGTCGGCCCGGCGTGGTTGCGACGGGCAGGAGCGTGATGCCAAATCCAGCTTCGACAGCAACAAGGATGTTCGGAAGGCTGCTGCTTGAGAAGGCGACGTACCAACGCCGCCGCTCCCGCTCAATACGCTCGAACATCTGGTCTCGATATAGGCCGCCCGGGGAGAAGACCACCAGCGGCATCGGGTCCGGCCAATCGTGTTCGGCATCCATTGCCTCGAACCAGCCCATCGGCTCAGGGAATGACGCGCGTGCATCGGCACTCGGTGCGGGCTCCTTGACCACGGCAATGTCGAATTCGCCGTCCCGAAAACGCCGGGTCAGATCGCGGCTCAACCCCGAGGTCACGTCCATCCTGATCTCGCGGCGCCCCCGCGCAAAGTCGCGGAACAGCGTCGCCATCGGACCATCGAAGATGTCTTCGGCCAGGCCAATGCGGATGGCCGTCAAGCCCGCTGGATCACCCAGTGCCGCTTGAGCCTCCTGCTGCAGCGTGAGGATGCGTCGGGCGTAGCCTTGCAGGCGCTCGCCCGAGGCCGTGGCGCAGATTGGTCTTGCATCCCGATCGACAAGCGCATGCCCAACAGTCTCCTCCAGCCGGGCGAGCTGCTGGCTGATCGTGGATTGCGTCAGGTGCAGCTGCTCTGCGGCCCGGGTGAAGCTTCCGGTGTCGAGGATGCCGACGAAGGCACGCAGAAGGCGAGGGTCGAACACGAGCGGTGCGTCCTTTGGCATTGAATTTTAGAATGGATATCATCCAGCTATTTAATTTTCAAATGCTCTAAAGTGCGGCTACTGAGGACTGCCGACTGCAAACGCTTTGGCCATCTCGGACAGATTGAACTGCATGAACAGAGCACGCTCCGACACAGGGTATTTCAGGGTCCGCGCCACGCGTACCGCCGCGCGCCCGAGATCACAGCCGAGACCGTAAGCCGATCGTAGCACGAACCCTGACCGACGTGCGGCCGGAGGAGGCCCACGGTTTATCGGTCGCAATAAACGGAGGAGAAATAGCAATGTCATACCCTTGGAAGCATCGTGTCTGCATGATGGTTGGTGCGGCAGCAGCGAGCTTGACCCTGCTCGGCGGTGCCGCCCATGGCCCAGCCGCGGCCGCAGAGGCCGGGTTCAACGCAAGCGCGCCGCTGGCAAATCTAGTGCCTGAGAAATATCGCGAAAAGGGGGGGCTGGTGATTGCAACCCAGCCCGACTTCGAGCCCGCGAACTTCACGCCGATCGGCGAGTCCGACATCAAGGGCTACAACGTTGACCTCATGGAGGCGATGGCAGCCAAGCTGGGCTTGCCGGTCCAGTGGGACAAAGTCCCCTTCGACCAGATCCTTATCGGCATGCAGAGCAAGAAGTTCGATGCCGCGATCGCGGGCATGACGGACCGCAAGAACCGCCAGGAGAAAGTCGACTTCATCGACTATCAGCTCGCCGGCTCGGTGTTCATGATCGCCAAGGGCAATCCCAAGGGGATAACTGGCGCGGTGAATGGCGGTTGCGGCATCACAATCGGCGACGTCAAGGGCAGCGATGCGCAGCGCCTGGTCGACCTGATGGCCGCTGCCTGCACCGCCGAAGGCAAGGAGCCGACGAAGCTGGTCTCTTACCCAAACAGCAGCGACAAGAACCTCGCCCTGACCTCCGGCCGGGTTGACGCGATGATCTGGCCCGACCTTGCTGTGTCTGTCCTCACCCGCGAAACCGGGGACACCCTCGATTCGCTGCCGATCGACTTCGAGCCGAAGGTCTATCTTGGGATGACTTTCAACAAGGAGGAGAGCGCGCTGCGCGACGGCTTCGTGGCGGCACTCAAGGCCATCCACGAAGACGGCACATATGACAAGATTCTTGCCGATTGGAAGGTCGAAGTCATCAAACTTGAAGACTACGGGGTCAATCTGGCGAAGGACTGACTCTCATGTCGACTCTCAACTTCGAGGGCTCTGAACAAGACGAGGTCAGCCCGGCCGTTGCACACTATGTGCGGCGGCCGGGCGAAGAGCCCGTAGCACAGTCCACGCCTCTGCGCGCCAAGCAACGCATGAAGTACGGGCAGATTGTCTCCGCGCTGATCGTCGTCGCGCTGCTGGCGATGTTCACAGCTTCCCAGGCGGCCAATCCGAACATGGAGTGGGGCGTGGCTGCTCAGTTCATGTTCCATCCGGTCATTCTCGGCGGCGTCGGGGTGACGATCCAGCTGTCCGTGCTCGCGATGCTGATCTCCATCGTGCTCGCGCTGGTCATCGCGTTGATGATCCAGAGCCAGAACAAGGTCGCGAGCGTCATCGGGCGTGTGTATGTCTGGTTCTTCCGCGGCGTTCCGATGCTCGTGCAGGTTCTGCTGTGGTACAACCTCGCGGTCCTGTTTCCGACCATCTTCGGGTACAGCACGAACAGCCTCATATCAGGATTTTCAGCCGGCCTGATTGCTCTATCGTTGGCCGAGTCCGGCTACATGGCGGAGGTCATCCGCGGTGGCATGCTGTCGGTACCGGCCGGCCAGATGGATGCGGGGATGAGCCTCGGACTGACCCGCGGCGAGGCGCTTCGCAAGATCGTCTTGCCACAGAGCATTCGCGTGATCATCCCGCCCACGGGCAATCAGTTCATCGGCATGCTCAAGGCGACGTCGCTGGTCTCGGTCATCGGCGGCAGCGACCTGCTCACCAGGGCGCAGCTGGTCTATGGCCAGAACTTCAAGATCCTGCCGCTGCTGATCGTTGCGGTGCTCTGGTACCTGATCCTGGTCACCGTCGCCAGCATCGGGCAGCACTTCCTGGAAAAGCATTTCAATGTAACCCAGCCAGGATCGCGCTTGGCCCGCCGGAAGAAGCAACGTCCGGCGACCACAAGTGTGGCCGTCGCCGTGAATGGGGGGACCGCGTGATGGGTGCAGCGATGACAAACACGATGCTCAAGGTCGAGGGCGTCAACAAATGGCTCGGCGAAAACCATGTCCTGCGTGGCGTCGACATTGCAGTCCGCAAAGGTGAGATCGTATGCGTCCTGGGCCCTTCCGGCTCGGGCAAAAGCACACTGCTGCGCTGCATCAATCATCTGGATCCCGTTGACGGTGGCGTGATCGAAGTGGCGGGCGAACGCATCGGCTACGAGCTGAGGGGCGGCGTACTCTATGAACAGCATGAGCAGGCAGTCGCCAAGGCGCGCCAACACATTGGGATGGTGTTTCAGCACTTCAATCTATTCGGCAACATGACCGCTCTGGAGAACGTCGTCTACGGCCCGGTGAAAATCCTGAAGCATCCGCGCAAAGAGAGTGTCGACAAGGCGCGGCATCTCCTCGCCCTCGTCGGGATGTCCGATCGCGCGGATGCGTATCCGAGCCAGCTCTCGGGTGGCCAGCAGCAGCGAGTGGCAATCGCCCGGGCGCTGGCGATGGAGCCGCGGCTGATGATGTTCGACGAGCCGACCAGCGCGCTCGACCCTGAGCTCGTCGGCGAGGTGCTTACCACCATGCGCAAAGTGGCCGAGGAGGGCATGACCATGCTCGTCGTCACACACGAGATCGGTTTTGCCCGCGAGGTCGCCGACCGAGTGGTGTTCATGGACCAGGGCCGCGTCCTCGAGGACGGGCCGGCTCGCGACGTACTCGACAACCCCAAGCACGAGCGCACAGCGGCGTTCCTACGCCGAGTCCACTGAGTTTTGGCCCAGCCCGGACACACGACTACAATTCAAGGACTAACATCATGAAAGACAAGAGTTACGCGCTGTCCAACGTACGCCCGTGGGGCGCCGATCCGGTGGACATCCTCATCGAGGGTGACCGGATTGCCGGTGTCCGTCCGGCCACAAGGCCTGAAGCAGGCGGCGTCGATGGCGGCGGCCTGCTTGCCATGCCGGGTTTCGTCAACACCCACGCGCATATCGACAAGAGTTGGTGGGGCAAGCCCTGGGTTGGTTACACATACTCCGATCGTCCGACTGTCGAAGGCTGGATCGCCAATGAGCGCGCCCAGCGCGACAAGTATGGCGTACCGAATGTGGCATCGAGCGCTGCCGTGCTGCGCCAGTTCATTCGCAACGGCACGACGGCGACCCGCACCCATGTTGACGTTGATCTGGGTGTCGGCCTGCGTGGGCTGGAGTGTGTCGAGGCTGCGAAGGCCGAGCTTGGCGATGCCATCCAGGTCGAGACCGTCGCTTTCCCGCAGGACGGCGTGTTGCGCCGCCCCGGCGTGATGCAACTGCTCGACGAGGCCGCAAAAGCTGGCGCCGACAACATCGGTGGCCTCGACCCGGGCACGATCGACGGCAATGTCGAAGCTGTGCTGGACGGTCTCTTCGACATCGCTGTGAAGCGTGACGTCGGGCTCGACTTCCACCTGCACGAGTTTGGCTCACTCGGCGTCTACGAGTTTCGGCAGGTCATGCGGCGCACGATCGATGCCGGCCTGCAGGGGCGCGTTACCATCTCGCACGGTTTCGTGCTCGGCACGTTGCCCCAGAATGTCCAGGAGGAGATCGTCGAAAAGCTCGCCGAAGCGGGTGTGTCGTGGACGACGGTTGCCATGGGCGGGACGGCGCCGCTTCCCTGGCAGCAGATGCAACAACGGTCAGTGCCTCTCGGGCTTGGTACCGATGGCACCCGCGATTTGTGGTCGCCCTTCGGCGACGGCGACATGCTGCGCGTCGCGCATCAGTTCGCACGGTTGAGCGGGCTGCGCCACGACGACAAGCTTCTTGCCGCGGTGGAACTGGCAACCAAGGGCGGTGCGCATTTCGTCGGACGTGATGTGCATGACCTCGTTGCGGGATCGCGAGCAGACATCGTGCTGGTCGATGCCGAGAATGTCTCTGACGCACTGATCCGTTGTCCGCCGCGCCGTCTGGTGATCTCGGGCGGACGCGTGGTCGCCCGTGACGGCGACGTGTTGGTCTGAGCACTCTCGAATACCGGCTTATGAGCCTCGACGGTTTCCATACTGACTGGAACAAGCGGCGCCGGCATCCCATCAGAGCTGGCGTCGTTCGGCAGGTGAAAGAAAGTTCGGAATGTTGGCAATGCCTCTCGTCAAGGGAGGGCATCGATACTGCCACCCGCGCTTTGCGAACTACCTCGCAAGCGGAACCTTTTTTCTCCAAAAGCTGGTATTACCGCGCCAAAACGGGGAGCGACCATCGTGCTTGACCTACAGGCTGATATCATCCGGACCCTCAGGGTGGCTTCGGTCTTCGACGTTGGTGCGGAGACCGAGCGGCGCATCACGTTTCTGGCCGACTATCTCAGGGCATCCGCGATGCGCGCCTATGTCCTTGGGATCAGCGGTGGCGTTGACTCCTTGACTGCTGCGATGCTCGCGCAGGCCGCCGTGCGGCGCCTGCGCGACCACGGCCACGAGGCGCAGTTTATCGCCGTGCGCCTGCCATACGGTATCCAGGCCGATGAAGCCGACGCGCGGACGGCGCTCGATGTGATTGGCCCCGACCGCACCGTGACGATCAACATCAAGCCGGCCGTCGACGCCATGTTGGCGGAAGTCCGTCGTGAGGCAGGTGATCTCTTCGAGCTGGCGCGGCTGGATTTTCATCTAGGCAACATCAAGGCTCGCCAGCGCATGATTGCGCAGTATGCGTTGGCCGGCGCTGTGCGCGGCATAGTGATCGGGACCGATCATGCAGCCGAAGCGCTGATGGGGTTCTTCACCAAGTTCGGCGACGGCGCGGCCGATGTTCTGCCGCTTTCAGGTCTCACAAAGCGGCGCGTGCGTGCGATCTCCGCACATCTTGGTGCGCCGCAGGAACTGATCGACAAGGTGCCCACCGCTGACCTTGAAAGCGATGCACCGCTACGGCCAGATGAAGACGTGTACGGCGTTACATACGACGACATCGACGACTTTCTGGAAGGTAAGTCGGTTGCCGAACCAGCCCGCCAGCGAATCCTCACGACCCACGTGGCGACAGCGCACAAACGTGCCTTGCCGGTCACGCCAGACTAAGCGCTGAAACGGCCAGCACTTCGATCACGCGGCATTGGGCAACGTTGCCGGCGGAGTTCATCGCGCAAGATCAGCAGGCACGCAAACAGGCGGGCGGCATCAAGCCGGAAGCGACGACAGCATGGTCGTCGTTCCCTCCAACGAGTCTCCTGAGACGGGAGCTGAACAGGCTTCTTTGCAAGCCTTGCTGGCAACGGTGATTTTGCGCGACACCGACGATCATGCTTGATGCCGCCTCTTTTTCGCTGCACATCGGTCAACATGGAGGATGAGACTAGGAACCGACGTCGGGACTTGCAGTGGGCCTTGCCCACCTCGCTGATCCTGCATGGGCTGCTCATCACGGTCCTGGTGGCCTACAGCCAGCCGAGGCTTGCTCAGGAGCAACAGGAGGAGGCGGTCAACGTCACGCTCGTGCCTCCGCCGGAACAGCCGAAGCCGAAACCTGCTCCTCCGCCAAAGGACCCCGCTGCCGAAAAGCCTGCGGAGCCGAAGTCGAAGCAACTGCCGGCGTCGGAGAGTCGACCACCCAAGCCGGCGCAAATCGAGGTCCTGAAACCTGTTTTCCGGTTCGGGGACAAGGATGCCGGCTCCGGCAAATCTCAGGAAGAAAGCAGCGTTCAAGGGACCTCGCCTTCACAGGCGAAGGGTGACGATGTGAAGCCGCCTTCCGAGATGCCGCCGGATGCAGCCAGCGACGCCGAAAAGCAGGCAGCCGCGGCAAAGGATACCAAGGCCGCCCAGGAGCACGACGCCGCCTCGAACCAGGACACAGGCAAGCAGGCAACCGACAAACAACAGGGCCTGATGGACGGTGCCGACAAGCAGACAGCGGCGGCACCAATGCCGTTGGGTGCTGCCGGCAACGACGGTGAGATAGCGCTTCCCGCCTTGGCCAAGGCGCCACAGCCCAGACCCGCGAATGCGTCGGAGCCCAGCCTTGCGAAGATCGCGAAACCCGGAAACGGCAGTACCAGGGGGAATTCCAAGAATGCGGAGGTTGCCGCATCGCAGCCCTATTCGGGATTGCCGGGTGTTCGAAAGCCCCAATCGCAAGGTGCTACCGGCGATGCGTTGGCGACGACCTCAATGGCCGGCGTGCCGCGCGACCAGCGGGCCGCCAAACTCTGCGCCAGCGCGTTGCAGCGGCAATTGGTCGGCGCTTCCTATTCCCCCGACCTGGTGCCACTTGTTCCGCTAAAGCAGGGCAATGTCCTTGACGTCCCGGAGGCTGCCTTCCGCACGCGAACTGCATGGCACGCTCTGCGCTTCCGATGCGAGGTCGACACCGACGCGACGACAATCCTGTCGTTGTCCTTCCGCGTCGGAGCTACGATCCCCCGCGACCAATGGGCGGGTCTAGGGCTCCCTGCAAACGACTAGAGGTTTGCCGAAAAGTGGATCCCGATCTTGGCTATGGCGCCAATTGGGAAACGTAGGAGAAAGTGTCGGCTGGCAATGCTCCGGCTCTTCGCTTTCCCGCAAGACGGTGCCTTCTGAATAGTCGTCCTGCCGGCATTGGTCCAGCAATGGTGAAGTGTCCAACTTGGATGTCAGCTCCTACCATTTGCCCCCGGAAGCTGCCGTTCCGCTTGCGCCCCCATCTCGACGTCTAGCGATGTTACGGCCCACGGGTTGACCCCGACCATCAGGTTGGCGACGCGCCCGATGGGCGGCGAGCCATTTCCGCATGACGCTCGGGCGCACCGCGGTCCTGCGATAGAGAAGGTCGCGAAAGAAACGTCAGATGGCGCCGAACAGGTCGCGGGTCAATGAACTGACTTCAGCAGAAAATCGCGGAAGCATCGTGCGGCAGGCGAGAGGGAACGTGTCCGTTTCTGGATCAGGCTGACCTCGCGCTTGATGTGCGGCTCGGTCGGTGTGCGCACGACGAGGCCCATGGAGGTCGCAAGGCGCGTGACCGCCGAGGTCATGATCGCGACGCCGAGACCGCCTTCGACCATGCCGATGATGGTCAGCGGCAGCGCCACTTCTTGCATCGACTTGTCGAGCGGCAGCACGATGCCGTTGCGCGCCAGTTCGTTTTCCAGCCGGTCGCGGATCGGGTTGCCGCGCTGCGGGCCGATCAGCCTGCAGTTGGCAAGGTCGGTCCAGCGTAGTTCGGGACGTTTCACCAGCGGGTCATCGGCATGGAGTACCACCAAGAACTCGTCGGTGGAGAGCCGCGTGCCGACGAGTTCTGAATCGTCTTCCGGCACCGTACCGAGTTCCGAGGTCCACCAAACCGCTGGCGACCTGCTCCAGTACGGTCTTCTCCGCGACATCGTGCAACTCGACGGTGATCTCGCTGTAGAGCTTGGTGAAGGCGTTGACGAGTTGCGGCAGCATCAGGGCGGCCTGAACCGTGCCGGCGGCCATCGTGACCTTGCCGCGCCGCAGCGCATTCAGTTCCCGCGAGCTCTCCACCATGCCTTCGATATCGGCAACGGCGCGGGCTGCGATGGGCAGAATGTCCATGCCCGCCTGGGTGAGGCGCAGCAGGCGGGTGTGCCGGTCGAAGAGACGAAGATTGAGATTTTGTTCCAGCTGCCGCACCAGCGTGCTGATGGCCGATTGCGACGAGCCGAGCTTGTCGGCGGCCAGCGTGAACTGCCCGAGATTGGCTACGGTGACAAAGGCGCGAAGCTGTTTCAGCGTGACGTCCATTCCGATCCATTCATTCAGTTGTTAGATGAATAAATATGATTGTGCCGATTGTTTGCTGATTTGGCCAGCCGCATGATCCCCCTTGTACGGCGTGCGGTGACAAAACATGAGGCCAAGATGCCCCCCACCGCGCCGGAACACTATTCGCTGGGAGGATAGCGAATGCCCAATCTTGAGACGACGGATCCCGTCGAGAAGAAGTACCCGATTCCGAGCCTTTTCGCTCTAGGACTGCAACACGTTCTCGTCATGTATGCCGGCGCTGTCGCCGTACCGCTCATCGTCGGCAGTGCGCTGCATTTGCCCAAGGATCAGATCGCGATGCTGGTCAGCGCGGATCTGTTTTGTTGCGGCATCGTCACCCTCATCCAGGCGCTCGGTTTCGGCCGCCATGTCGGCATCAGGCTGCCGATCATGATGGGCATCTCGTTCACTGCCGTTCCCTCGATCATCGCGACGGGCAACAATCCGGACCTTGGCATGCCCGGTGTCATCGGCGCGGTCATCGGCTCCGGTGTCTTCACCATCATCGCCGCTCCCTTCTTCGGACGCTGGGTGCGGTTCTTCCCACCGGTCGTCACCGGTACGGTCATGCTGGTCATCGGCCTTTCGCTGATGCGCGTCGGCGTGAACTGGGCCGCCGGTGGCCAGCCGATGATCCGGGGGCCGGAAGGCATGATCCCGAACCCCGCCTATGGCGCACCCTTCGCGCTCGCCGTTGCAGCCGTCGTGTTGCTGTCGATCCTGCTGCTCACACGGGTTCTCAAGGGCTTCTTGTCCAACCTTGCGGTGCTGATGGGCATCGGCATCGGCTTTGCCATCGCGATCGCATTCGGCAAGGTTGATTTCCATGGCGTTGCGGACGCCGGCTGGGTGCGCATCATCCACCCGCTCGCCTTCGGCTGGCCGGTCTTTGAATTCTGGTCGATCCTGTCTCTGTGTGCGGTCATGACCGTCATGATGATCGAATCGACCGGGCAATTCCTGGCGGTCGGCGACATGGCTGGACGCAAGATCACCCAGGCTGAGCTTACCCGCGGCCTCAGAACCGACGGCGTGGGCAACATCATCGGTGGCCTGCTCAACACCTTCACCTACACGACCTACGCGCAGAATGTCGGCCTGCTCCAGATCACCGGCGTCTTGAGCCGCTTCGTGGTCGCGGCGGGCGGCGTCATCCTGATCCTGCTCGGTTCGCTGCCGAAGGTTGCCTTCATCAGCGCATCGATCCCAAGCTACGTCGTTGGCGGTGCCGCTATCGTCATGTTCGGCATGGTCTCGGCAACGGGTGTGAAGATCCTGGCGAAGGTGGATTTCGTCGCAAACCGCCGCAACCTTTACATCGTCGCGGTCAGCGTCGGCCTCGCCATGGTGCCGGTCGTGGCCGACAACATCTTCGCCCAGCTTCCGGCCGCAGTCGAAAAGTTCCTGCACAGTGGCGTGCTCGTCGGCACGTTTGCGGCTGCACTCCTCAACATCCTCTTCAACGGCGTGCCCGCGAAAGAGCCTGAGGTGAGCGAGCTGCAGAACCATACGCCGGCTGCCGACCTCGCCTGAACAGCACTGCATTAGTCCGGCGGCCTTGGCCGCCGGAGCCCCGAGCCGCGCAGCCCGAGAGGCCAAGCGGCCAGAATCCAAGAGGAATGCCATGAGGCGCTTTGAATACCATCGGGCGGACACGCTGGAGCAGGCGTCCCGTCTTCTCACCGATCTCGGTGATGACACCTTTTTGTTCAACGGTGGTACGGACCTTCTGGTCGAAATCCGCGAACGGCTGCGCCGGGTGCGCAACGTCGTCGACATCAAGCAGATCCCGGGCCTGTCCGACATCACCTATGACGAAACGCGCGGCCTGACTTTCGGCGCGCTGGTGACCGTGGGCCGGCTGGAGCGCCTGGCCCTGGTGCGCCAGCGTTATCCGAACCTGCATGCGGCCTTCGCCTCGCTCGGCTCCATCCAGGTGCGCAACCGTGCAACGGTGGCAGGCAATGTCTGTCGTGCCTCGCCGTCGGCCGATACGATCCCACCGCTGATTGCCGATGGCGCATTCATCCACATCTACAGCCGCACCAACATGCGCGTCGTGCCGCTTGCCGAATTTTTCACCGGCCCCGGCAAGACGGTGCTGGCCAAGGGCGAGATCGTCACCGGCATCACCGTGCCGCCCGCCAGCGACAACTCCGGCAAGGCCTATCTCAAGCACGGCCGCCGCAAGGCAATGGAACTCTCCACCGTCGGCGTCGCTGTCAGCCTCACCATGGAAGATGGTCTCTGCAACGACATCCGCATCGCGCTCGGGGCGGTCGGAGCAACCGTGCTGCGCGCCCCCGAAGCCGAGGCCATGCTGCGCGGCACGTCGCTCGACGCGGCAACAGTCAAGAACGCCGCCAACAAGGCGATGGAAGAGTGCACGCCGATCAGCAACGTGCGCGCCAGCGCTGATTACCGCCGCGACATGGTCGGTGTGCTGACGGGTCGCGCCATCAAACAGGCATTGGAAGCTTTCGCATGAAACGGATCGTTGAACTCACCATTAATGGCGAGCCGCGCGACATGACGGTGGATGGCTGCCGCTCGCTGCTCGATGCGCTGCGCGACGATGTCGGCCTTACCGGCACCAAGAAGGGCTGCGACGTCGGCGATTGCGGTGCCTGCACTGTCATTGTCGATGGCGAGCCGGTCAATGCCTGTCTGATGCTTGCGGTGGAGGCCGAAGGCCGCTCGGTCGAGACGGTGGAGGGGCTTCAGCCGGGCGTCGATACGCTGCATCCGTTGCAGGATGCCTTCATGCGCCACGGCGCCTCGCAATGCGGCTTCTGTACGCCAGGCATCCTGATGATGGCCAAGAAGCTGCTCGACGACAATCCGCGACCGACGGACGACGACATCCGCTTCGGCCTTAGCGGCAATATCTGCCGCTGCACCGGCTACACCAAGATTTTCGACGCGATCAAATCCGCCGCGATCGAGATGGAGGCAGCAAGATCATGAATGTGACGACCCCGATCGAACAGCGCGATTTCAAGATCGTCGGCAAGAGCGTTCGCCGCGACGACGTGCTCGAAAAGGTGACGGGCGAGGCCGAGTATACCGGCGACGTCAAATTGTCGGGCATGCTGCACGGCAAGATCAAGCGCGCCACCATCGCGCATGCCCGCATCAAGAGCATCGATGTCAGCAAGGCGCTCGCCTATCCCGGCGTCAAGGCTGTGCTGACCCATGAGAACGTGCCGCGCGTGCTGCATTACGGCTCTCCGCATCCGCGCTCGGCTTCTTGCACCAAGGACCAGTATATCCTCGATGACAAGGTGCGCTTCTGGGGCGAGGGCGTCGCCGCCGTCGCCGCCATCAGCGAGGAGATCGCCGACGAGGCGCTCGACCTGATCGACGTCGAATACGAGCCATTGCCGGCCGTCTTCGAGCCGGAAGATGCAGCCCAGCAGGGTGCGCCGCTCATTCACGACGTCGGCCCTGGCGGCAACCTGGTGCTCGATCCGGTGCGCGTCAATCGCGGCGATGTGGACGTCGCTTTTGCCCAGGCGGATTTCGTGCTCGAAGGCATCTTTTCCGGCGGGCGGCCGCATCCGGCCTATATGGAGCCGAATGTCTGTATCGCGGATTGGGACGGCTCCAACAAGCTGACCTTCTGGACCTCCACCCAGACCTCCTTCATGGTGCGCGGCATCCTTGCCGAAGTGCTCGGCCTGCCGCTCACCAAGGTGCGCGTGCTCGTCGACCATATGGGCGGCGGCTTCGGGGCCAAGCAGGACCTGTTCCAGCACGAATTCCTCTGCGCGCTGCTTGCGAAAGAAACGCGCCGGCCGGTGAAGATGGAGTTCACCCGCCACGAGACCTTCGTCGCCGGCCGCTCGCGCCACCCGTGCAGGATCTGGCTGAAACAGGGTTTCAAGAACGACGGCACGCTCGTCGCGCGTGACATGAAGCTGGTCTACGATTCCGGCGCCTACGGCTCGCATGGTCCGGGCGTCACCATCGTCGGCACGACGGCCGCCACCTCGCTCTATCGCTGCGACAACGTGCGGCTCGAAGGGCGCTGCGTCTACACCAACACGCCGATCAACGGCGCTTTCCGCGGCTATGGCGTGGTGCAGAGCTATTATGCACTCGACATCCAGATGGACGAGGCGGCCGAGCTGCTGGGCATGGACCCGGCGGAGCTGAAACTTAAGAACGTGGTCCGCGCTGGAGATATCGCGCCGTCGGGCCACCCGATCCTCGGTCACGGCCTTGAAATCTGCCTCCAGCATGGCATCGACGTGCTCGATTGGAAAAAGCTGCGCAGCCGTGACCGTACGCCGGATCCCAAGCGCCCCCACATGCGCACCGGCTGGGGTATCGGCTGCGAAATGCACGGTTCCTCCGCCTATCCCGGCATCAAGGAACAGGGCAACGCCACGGTGAAGGTCAATGAGGACGGCACCGTGACCCTGCTCACCGGGGCCGCCGGCCTCGGCACCGGCGCGCACACCGCGCTGGCGCAGATCGTTGCGGAAGAACTCGGCGTGCGCTTCGAGGATGTCGGCACCGTCCATGGCGATACGGATGTGGTGCCGTGGGACATCGGCGCGTTTGCCAGCCATACGACCTATCTCGTCGGCACGGCTGCCAAGATGGCCGCCGGCAAGGTGCGCGCGGCTGTTCTCGATCGCGCGGCGATGAAGCTGCAGGTCTCGCCGGCCGAGATCGACCTTTCCGAAGGCAAGGTCTTCGTCATCACCGATCCCGGCCGGTTCATGACGGTCGCCGAGGCGATGGGGCCTTCGCGTGGCATTCCCGCCGCCAATATCGTGGCGAACGGTACCTACGAGCCGACGAAATCCTATTCCTTCGCCGCCCATTTCGCTGAGGTGCATGTCGATACGGAAACCGGCATCGTCGAGGTCAAGCGCGTCATACCGGTGCACGATGTCGGCCGGGTCATCCATCCGATCGCCGCACAAGGCCAGATCGAGGGCGGCATCCAGCAGGGCATCGGCCACACGCTGACTGAAGACTACATCATCGACAAGAAGACCGGCCGGTCGCTCAACGCCGGCCTCGTCGACTACAAGATGCCACTCTCCATGGACATGCCTGATATCGAGACGATCATCCTCGAAGCCGCACCCGATCCGGGTGGCCCCTGGGGTGCCAAGGGCGTCGGCGAAGATCCGATCATCGCCATCGGCCCGGCCATCGCCAATGCCATCCACGATGCCATCGGCGTCCGTTTCCGCCACTATCCGATCACCCCGGAAGACATCCTGAAAGCCTTGAGGGAGAAGGGCGCATGAACATGCATATCGAACCCGTGAGCCAGAAACTCCCCATCACGATCCTCACCGGGTTCCTCGGATCGGGAAAGACGACGCTGCTCAACTACATCCTTACCGAACGCCACGGCCACCGCATCGCGGTGATCGAGAACGAGTTTGGCGAAGTCGACGTCGACAGCGACCTAGTGCTCGCCTCCGATGAGGAAATCTTCCAGATGCAGAACGGCTGCATCTGCTGCTTCGTCGACGTGCGCAACGACCTCATCGACGTGATGAAGAAGCTGTTGAGCCACAAGGACAAGTTCGACCACATCATCGTCGAGACTTCGGGCTTGGCGGACCCGACCCCCGTCGCCACCGCCTTTTTCGTCGACCGCAGCGTCGCCGACGAGGTCGAGCTGGACGCCATCGTCACGCTGGTCGATGCCATGCATATCGACCAGCACCTCTACGATCCCGTGCTAGACGGCAGCGACAACCAGGCGGTCAACCAGATCGTCGCGGCCGACCGTATCATCGTCAACAAGATCGACCTTGCCGGCGAAGAGGCGCTCAACTCGCTGGAGGCATCGCTGCGCAAGCTCAACCAGACAGCGCCCATCCTGCGTTCCAGCTACGGTGTGGTCGATCTTTCCAACATCCTCGGTGTCAACGGGTTCCGTCCGTCCTATGTGCGCGAGCGGGCGGAAATACTCGACATCGACATGGACGACGACCACGACGCACATGGCCATCACCACGACGAATGCCACGATGCGGCCTGCGACCACCCGGACCATGACCACGGGCACCATCATGACCACGGCCACGGCCAAGCATCGGTCCTGCGCCCGCACAGCCATGACGCGACGGTGAAATCCCACTCCTTCGTCTACCCGCACTCCTTCGACGGCGAGAAGCTCGCCACCTTCCTGAAGGATTATCTCGGCGAGCGCGGCGACGACATCTTCCGTACCAAGGGCATTGTTTCGGTGGCCAATGACGAGCGCTTCTTCGTGCTCCAGGCGGTGCACAAGCTGGTCGATTTCCGCCCGGATCACAGCTGGGGCGAGGACACGCGGAAGTCGAAGTTCGTCTTCATCGGCCGCAATCTCGACCGTGACGGCATAGACAGGAACTTGCGCGCATGCCTGGCCGCCTAGCAGCACTTCTCCCGTCATAGACCGTCTGCCCAAGCCCCCTGTGTGAACCCGTCCGCGCAATCTCCAGCGCGCGGGCGGTCGACGCTGATCCTAAGAAAAATCCTTTAAAAATAATAGGTTAGCGAATTTGTCTGTTGACATAAGGTCGGTCTTATGGTTTCTTCAAAGGCGAGTAGAAGCGCCGACAATTGCTCACCGTCTGTTGGACGATGAGGCCGCGATGTCGATGCTCACTGCGAAAGGAACACCTGTCGGTTGCAGCCGCCCTGCGGCATCCGCACCGACTTTCCTTCCCTGTCATCGGCATTCCCTGAGATCGCGCTTCCATGTCGGCTTTTCGCCGGCCTGGGGTTCATCGCGCGGCCCCGCATCGACCGGACCCTCTACGACAGGAGAACAAGGATGATCATTGATCTAAGCTGCTACCCCACCGATCTGGTGGACCTGGCTTGGCGCCACGACGGACCGCCGTTCACCGGCGACAAGCTTTTGAAGATGATGGACGGCCCGTACTATGTGAACGGCAAGCCGCGCCGCATTGACAAAGCCTTCATCCAGCCGCCGCAAGGCAACACCATCTACACGCATGAAGTCATGGACCTGGAAGGCAAGGCCGCCATCCGCCAGTACATGGCCTATACGGAAAAGATGGTGACGGAGCACCCGGACCGTTTCCTTGGCTGCTTCGTCTACAACCCGCGCTATGGCACGCAGAACGGTGCCGAAGAAATCGAACGCTACGCCAAGGAGTTCGATTTCAAGATGGTGCAGCTGCAGGCGAATATGCATGCCTACCGCCCCGACCGCGCGCTCGACTGGCTGCGTCCAGCCATGAAGAAATGCGCCGAGCTCGGCCTGATGGTGAAGGTGCATACCGGCGACGGTCCGTACTCGATCCCGACGGAGTTCTACCCGATCATCCGCGAGTTCCCGGAAGTGAACTTCATCCTCGCGCATTTCGGCGTTCAGACCGGCGGCGTCTACGTGTTCGAACCGATGCAGATGGCGCTCGACACGCCGAGCGTCTACGTCGAATCCGGCTGGTGCCTGCAGTCGCGCATCGTCGAGTTCGCCAAGGTCCTGCCCAAGCACAAGATCCTGTTCGGCTCCGATACGCCGCCGAACGAACCAGGCATGTGGATCAACCTTCTGGAAGTCCTCTGTCACGAGCCGCCGCAGGGCCTCAACCTCGATGAGGATACGCTGGAGGATTACCTCGGCAACAACACCGCCCGCATGATCGGTCTCGAGCCGACCAAGCCGCCGGCGAGCGTCGAGGAAGCCGAAGCGTATCTGCGCCAGCACGGCGTTGCGCTCGCCGCGTAAAACTGAACGGAGCGAACTATGATCATCGATACCCATCTTCACCCGACGAACCTCGTGGACGAGGCATGGCGTCATACCGGTTCGCCCTTCACGGGTGAGCGCATGCTGAAACTGATGGACGGCCCCTACATGATCAACGGCAAGCCGCGCCGGATCGACATGGGCTTCATCCAGCCGCCGCCCGGCAATACCGGCTACCGCGACGGCAACCGCAAGGGCCGCGACGGCATTCGCGACTACATGGCCTATTGCGCCGAGCTTTGCCAGACATACCCGGACCGCTTCATCGGCAACTTCAACTACAACCCGCGCTGGGGCCCTGAAAACGGTGCGGCGGAGCTGGAATTCCACGTCAAGGAATACGGCTTCAAGATGCTGAAGCTGCATGCCAACATGCACGGCTACCGCCCCGACCGCGCACTCGACTGGCTGCGCCCGGCGATGAAGAAATGCGCCGAACTCGGCGTGGTGGTGCTGATCCACACCGGCGACGGCCCGTACACCATCCCGACGATGTTCTACCCGATCATCCGTGAGTTCCCGATGGTCAACTTCATCATCGGCCATTTCGGTATCCAGACGGGCGGCAACTACTCGTTCGAATCCTTCTGGATGGCGATGGATACGCCGAACGTCTACTGCGAATCCGGCTGGTGTTTTCAGTCGCGTATCGTGGAGTTCGCCCAGCAGTTGCCGAAGAACAAGATCGTCTTCGGCACGGACAGCCCGCCGAACGATCCGGGTATGTGGCTGCGTGAACTGGAAGTGCTTTGCAAGGACCCGCCGCACGGCATCAACCTCTCCGAGGACGATCTGGAGGGCTATCTCGGCAACAACATCGCCAAGCTCGTCGGCATCGACCCGTCGCCGCCGCCGCGTGACATGAAGGATGCCCAGGCACGCCTCAAGGATTCCTACGCCGGCGTCGACCGCGCCACCGGCAGGCATCTGGAGTTCGCGTGATTGACCAGGGCGGCGCCCTCCGGGGCGCCGCTCTCCCCCCGCAGCATCGAGGCCGAGACATGACCCACTACCACAAGCAAGACGTCCGCCGCTTCCTGGCCGACTACCGGGACCAGCATCCCGAGGACGTCATCACCATCGACGGGCCGGTCTCGGACGATCAGGACGCAACCGCGCTGATCTGGAATCTGGCAGACAAGGGTCAACATCCGATGCTGCATCTCAAGGATGTCACCGGCATCGGCAGTGAGGTCGTCTGCAACATCTTTGCCTCGCGTGACCGCATCGCCCGCCTGCTCGGCTCCACCGCAGAAAGGCTGCATGAGGCGTATCAGGCCCGCTCCAACCGGCCGTTCGCGCCGGAGATGTTGGAAAGCGGCCCGATCACGGAAGAAATCATTTCCGGCGATGCCGTCGACCTGCACGCGTTGCCGATGCTGAAGCATTTCGACACCGACCGCGCGAAATACATCACCAGTGGCATCATCATCGGCGAGCACCCGGAAACCGGGGCCGGCAATCTCAGCTATCACCGCGCGATGATCCATTCGAAGAATTCGCTCGCGACCTCGCTGCATTCGCGCGGCCATCTCTGGCGCCTGATGAACATGGCGAAGGAGAAGGGCGAGCCGATGCCGGTCGCCATGGTGATTGGCGGCCATCCGCTGTTCATGATCGCCGCCTCCGCCCGCCTTGCCTTCGGCGAGGACGAGCGCGATGTCGCCGGCGGCCTGATGGGCGAACCCCTGCAGGTCGTGCGCACGCCAAAATACGGCATCCGCGTTCCAGCCCATGCCGAGATCGTGCTGGAGGGCGTGCTCGATCCCGAGGCCCATGTGGAGGAGGGGCCGTTCGGCGAGTTCACCGGCTATTCCTCCGATCGTTCGACCAACAACCTCTTCACCGTCGAAACCATCATGCGCCGGCGCGATCCGATCCTCATCTCCGTCGCCGGTGGCAATTCGGCCGAGCATCTCAATCTCGGCCGCGTACCGCGCGAGGCAGAGGTAGTGGAAAAGCTGAAGGCGCGTTTCCCGTCGATCACCGCCGTGCACTACCCCTCCTCCGGCACCCATTTCCACGCCTATATCGCGATGAACCAGACGCGCGAGGGCGAGGCGCGCCAGGTCATGCTCGGCCTGCTCGGCTGGGACCAGTACCTCAAGACCGTCGTGGTGGTGGATGCCGATGTCGACATCACCCGCGATAGCGAAGTGCTCTGGGCGCTTGCCACCCATTTCCAGCCGCACAAGGATGTGGTCATCATCGAGGGCCTGCCGGGCAACGCGCTCGACCCTTCGGCGAGCGGTATCGGCACCACCTCGCGCATGGGCCTCGACGCGACACGCGGCCCGAACTTCCACGGCGTCCGTGCCCGCATCAGCGACGAGGCCTCCGCCCGCGCTGCAGCACTCCTCAAAAGTGTGGGATAGGCCATGACGACGCGGCCAAGACGCATGATCATCGGCATTTCGGGCGCTTCCGGCGTGGTCTACGGCAAGCGCATCCTTGAAGTGCTGCGCGACCTCGAAATCGAGACGCACCTGATCATGTCGCGCGCCGCCTGCATCACGCTTACTGCCGAGGCGGATTTCACCAAGCAGGACCTTGAGGCGCTGGCCACGGTCACCCATTCCAACAAGGATATCGGTGCCGTCTGCTCTTCCGGCTCCTACAAGACGCTCGGCATGATCGTCGCCCCGTGTTCGGTGAAGACCATGGCGGAAATTGCGACTGGTACGACCGACAATCTGCTTTCCCGCGCCGCCGACGTCGTGCTGAAGGAACGTCGCCGCCTCGTCTTGATGCTGCGCGAGACACCGCTCCATCTTGGCCATATCCGCAACATGGCGCAGGTCACCGAAATGGGTGGCATCATCTATCCGCCCGTTCCGGCCTTTTACGCCAAGCCGCAAAGCCTTGAAGAAATGGTCGACCACACAGTGGGACGGGTGCTCGACCTTTTCGATCTCGACCCCGGCATTGTGCGCCGCTGGCCGGGAACGCAGGGAGGGGAATGATATGGCCGCCCGCATTGCCAGCGAGCCGAAAATGCTCACGCCAGAACCCAGTGCTGCCTTCCTCTCGGACGATGCGATCGACATCCTGGCCTTCGCCGCGGAAGCGCTCAAACAGGGCCAGGCCGCCGCCCTCATCACGCTCGTTGAAATTCGCGGCGGCGCTGCCCGCGCCATCGGCGCGCAGATGGTAGTGCGCGATGACGGCCTTTATTGCGGCTTCGTCTCCGGCGGCTGCACCGAAGCGGCCGTCGCTGCTGACGCCGTGATCGCGCTCCAAAAAGGCATCGACCGCAAGCTTCGCCTCGGCGAAGGTTCGCCCTTCTTCGACATCGTGCTGCCCTGTGGCGGCGGGATCACGCTGGCTATCCACGTCCTGCGCGATGCCACCGCGCTCCGCCATATGCTTGCCGCGCTGCACCGCCGCGCAGCTGGGCGTCTCCGGTACCATCCTGGCAGGCAGGCTCTTTTCTTCGAACCGGGCGAGGGCGTGAGTGGCTGGGAAGGGGAGGAATTTGTCCGAGCCTACCGCCCAAGGCAGCGCATGCTTGTTGCCGGCACGCCCCTGGAGACTGGCGCGGTGGCGCGTGTGGCGGAAATATCCGGCTACGAAGTCGTCAAGATCGAGCGCGGCCAAACTCCATCGCCGGACCAGCTGGACGCTGACACGGCCGTCGTGCTCCTCTTCCATGACATCGACCGCGAATTGCCGCTGCTCGAGGCCGCTCTCGCCTCACCCGCCTTCTACATTGGCGCCCTGGGAAGTCGCCGTACCCACGCTAAACGTTGTGAGGCCTTGCGCAAACGCGGTCACGGCGAGACCACGCTGGCCCGGATCAAGGCGCCAATCGGCATCTTCGACAAGGCGACAGACGCAAATTCGCTTGCCCTTTCGGTCGTCGCTGACCTTGCGCAGGCAAGACTGCTCGACATGAAGGGCAAGGTCCAGACCGACCCGATGATCGCCCACACGCTTGCGCTCAAAGAGATCAACAAGTGCTTCGACCCCATGCACGCAAGCGAATGCATCACAAGCGCGGTGGTCGACTAGCGATACGTCCGGGCTTTTCGCGGGCCTCAAGCCTCCCAGCTTGCCCAGCGTGTTCCCAAAGCCCGGCGTAGGCCGGCGGCGCATTCAGGGGTTCCCACTACGCTCCCTGGCGTCGCCGGCTCCTTATCCTGCTCGGCCCGCATTGCCAGCCATCAGTTGAAAGGCGAATTGATGAAGAGCGTTTCCATTCCAAGAGCAAACGGCAGCATCCCAGGTGCATGTCCCCAAGGCGCGGCGGCGCCTTTGTCAAATCGCATCGAACTGACTTCTCGCGCACTCATCAGGAATGAGCGTGGCAGCATCCTGTTGGTCAGGTCCAAGAATTCTGCTGACTGCCTATGGCAGATGCCGGGTCGCCAAATACGGCGCGGAGAAAGCTGCGCCATGGCGATTGTTCGATGCCTTCACGACGATCTGGGAATCCTCACATGGCCAGTCTCGGCAGTTTTCATAAATGACCAGTTTGATAACGTTGGTGGCAACCACACACTTTCGATCACCTATGCAGTTTCAATCATTTCCGGAGATCCGCGCGTGACAGCCTCTGGCCAATTGGATGAGGCACGCTGGTTTCCGGCAAGTCAGCCGCCGAAAGGTGTCGCCGAAGAGACCATCAGCGCGCTCAAGAGCCGCGAGCTCGTAATGTTCAGTGCATCCTGACAGGTCCAGGCAAGCCGCAAACTCGCCGAAAACCAGATGAGTGCGGTTGGATCGCACAGCTAAGTGTGAGCGAGCGTGCCTGCGCCAGCATTTTCAGTTGGCATCGCCGCCACGAAGGCCGCTTTCAAATGTTCTGCTGCCGGTGACAGGCTGTGATGACGCCGTTGCAACAGGGAGACATTGCGCATTACGGTCGGGTCGACGAGATCCACGGTGGTGACGCGCACCGCCGACGCCAGTTGGCTGGAATTCTCCGGCAAGACGGCCACGCCCATGCCGGCGGAGATCATGCTGATGGCGGTGGTCGAGAAGCGCACTTCGTATTTTGGCTGGAAATTGGGCACAACACGGATGAGGTTGTGCTCGACAATGCTCCGAAGCGGATTCGCGGCAGCGAGTGTAATGAGAGTTCTCGTCCTTCAGCTCGGCCCAGCGCACGGATTTTTGCCTGGCGAAACGATGGTCTTCCCGGCAGACCAGCATGAGCTTGTCGCGCATGAGAGGCGTAGCGGTGATTTCGGGATCGTCTTCTGAGAGCGTGCCGATGGCGATATCGACCTCGTTGCGCTTGAGCGCCGGGCTGATTGCCTCTTCCGGCATGTCGCGGATGCTGACCAGGATTTCGGGATGCATGCTCACGAACGCTGCGATGATAGGCGGCACAATGGTGGCGGCGAGCACGATTGCGGCAGCGATCGTCACCTGGCCGCGCTTCAACGAGGCGTTGTCGCGCATGTCGCCAACCGCAAGTTCCAGGTCTTTCAGTATCTTGCGGGCCTGCGGCAGGAATTCCTGGCCCACGAGGGTGAGCGAAACCATCCGGGTGTGGCGGTCAAACAGGCGTACGCCGATCTCCGTTTCCAGATCTCGAATGATTATGCTGACGGCAGACTGGGTGAGGTGGAGGCTGCTGGCGGCAAGATTGAACTGTCCGAATTCAGCCACCGCTATGAAAGCCCTGAGTTGCCGCAGCGTTATATTCATATCGAGCCACCCACCTTTCGCGACCAGCCGCCTATAGATGGTCCGTTATGCATATCTAATGGTTTGGTGCCATCGAACGATGCAGGGGGCCTTCCTGTCTAGCTGGCAAGTGTCGGTTGTACTACATTCGCCGTCTGGCCCGCCATCAGCAGGCCAAGTTCGTCCAAGCGATTGCGGTCCGGCGGTAGTTCGCCGAGAATTTCGCCGTGAAACATCACGAGGATGCGGTCGCAGATCGCGAAGAGTTCCTCGAGTTCGGTGGAGATGAGCAGGATGGCGCGGCCAGCGTCGCGCTGTTTCAGCATCTCCTCCATGACGAATTCCATGGCGCCAATATCGATACCGCGGGCGAGCTGATTGACGAGGATGAAATCGGGATTGCGGGCAAGTTCTCGTGCCACGACCAGCTTCTGCTGGTTGCCGCCGGAAAGTTCGCTGATCTGCTGGTCTGCGTCACGGGATTTGATGCGGAAACGTCTGATCAGGTCGCGAGTATGCTCCCTGATGGGGCGGCGATTGAGCATGCCGCGGGTGGCGAAAGGCCTTTCGTTGTAACGCTGGAGGATCGTGTTCTCACTGAGCGAGAGCTGCAGTACAACACCATGCTTGTGCCTATCCTCGGGGATATGGGCGAAGCTGCTGGCATTGATGCGGGCGGGATCAAGCCCGGTGATGTCTTGGCCATTCAGCACGACGCGGCCTGAATCGACGGGCAGCAGGCCGCAAAGGGCAAGCGAGAGTTCGGTCTGTCCGTTGCCAGAAACGCCGGCAATACCGACAATCTCGCCACTGCGCACATCGAGGCTGACGCTGCGCACCGCAGGCAGGCCGGTCTCGCTGCGGCAGGTAAGGTTCTCGACCGACAGCACGATGCGACCGGGCGCTGCGGCGCCGCGCGGCAGCTCCATGCCCACGTCGCGGCCAACCATCATGCGGGCAAGGCCACGGGCATCCGTGTCGGCAACGTTGACGGTTTGCACCAGGCGCCCGTCGCGCATGACGCTGATGCGGTTGCTGACGCGCATCACCTCGTCGAGCTTGTGCGAAATGAAGACCACTGTCTTTCCATCCTTGACGAGATCGCCCATCAGCGCGAGCAGCCGGTCGGTTTCCTGCGGCGTCAGAACCGCTGTTGGCTCGTCGAGGATGAGAAGATCGATGCCGTGGAACAGGACTTTCAGGATTTCGACGCGCTGCTGCTCGCCGACCGACAAGTCCTCGATGACCGCGTCCGGGCGCACGTCCAGCGCATAGCGATCCGAAAGTTCGCGGATCTTGGCATGCACCTTGTCCATGTCGTTGATGACCCGGAGGGCTGATCCCTGGCCGAGGATATAGTTTTCCGCGACCGTGAGATTGGGCACGAGCATGAAATGCTGGTGCACCATCCCGATGCGCTGGCGGATCGCCTCGCGCGGGCTGTTGAAGCGCACGGACTGGCCCCGGTAGACGATTTCGCCCTCGTCGGGCCGCACCATGCCGCAGATCATGCTCATCAGCACGCTCTTGCCCGCACCGTTCTCGCCGAGCAGCGCGTGGATCTCGCCCTCTTCGATCTCCAAGGAGACGCCGTCGCTGGCGACGATGGAGCCGAAGCGTTTGCGGATATTGTCGATGCGCAGGAAAGGTTTTGCGGACATGTCGATTACCTCATCTCGTAGGGCTGGCCGAGCTTGCTTGGAGCTGAACCCTTGCCGCGGACCACGACCAGCGTGATGATCGTCATGATGTAGGGAAGCGCCTGCAGGAGCTGGTAGGGCACGACGATGGACGCCTGGGCCTGGAGCATGAGCTGCAGGGCATAAAACAGGCCGAACAGCAGCGAGACGAAGAAGGCCCCGATCGGCGACCAGCGCGCGAAGACCACCACGGCAAGCGCGATGAAGCCGCGCCCCGAGGTGATGCCCTCGACGAACTGGTTCGAATGGCCAAGCGTCAGGAACGCCCCGCCGAGCCCCGCAAGCCCCGTGCCGACCAGCACCGCCGCATAGCGGTAGCCCGCGACGTTGCGGCCGGCGACGTCCACGGCCTTGGGGTGTTCGCCGACCGCACGCAGCGTCAGGCCAAAGGAGGTGCGGTAGAGGACAAGCGTGGCGAGGATCGCGACGAGGATCGTCGAGTAGACGATGAGGTTCTGTCGGAAGAAGGCTTCGCCGAGGAAAGGCAGGTCGCTGAGCCAGGGGATATGGACAGGCTGGGCGATCTCGATGCCCTTGCCGGTCGAGACGTAGTAGGTCCGAAAACAGGAAGGCCGTGAGCCCCATGCCGAGCAGGTTGAGTGCTGCGCCGACGACGATCTGGTCCGCCTTGATGGTAATGGTGAAGAAGGCGAAGATCAGCCCAAACAGCATCCCCCCCGCGATGCCCGCGATGAGCCCCAGCAAGACGCTGCCAGTCGCAAAGGCGGCGGCGAAACCACAAAAAGCGCCGACGAGCATGGTGCCTTCCAGCCCGATGTTGAGAACGCCGGCGCGCTCGGAAAAGACCTCGCCGATCGAGGCGAAGATCAGTGGGGTCGCAAGCCGCCAGGCAGCGCCGGCCAGCGTCGCGAGGAAGGTGAGAAACATCATGTCGTCCATTGAACAGGCCCTTCAGGGATGTCGCCCAAGTTTTGTTTTCCCGCAAAGCTGCTGTGTGCTTTGCGGGAGTTTCCATTCTTTCAAGCCACGATCCTGAGGATGTCGCGGAACTTCGCGAAGGCGACGACCGACAGGATGACCATGCCCTGGATGACAAGCACGAGGACCTGCGGCACTTGCGAGGTGATCTGGAGCACTTCCGAACCGGATCGGAGCGTCGCGAAGAGCCCGCCCGAGATGATCGCCGCCAAGGGATTGTTGTTGGCAAGCAGCGCCACCGCGATGCCCTCGAAACCGTAGCCCGGCGAGATGTTCTGGTAGAGCCGGTGCGTGACGCCCGCCACCTCGAAAGCGCCGGCAAGTCCCGCAAGCGCCCCGCTGATACAGATGGCGATCATCACATTGCGACGCACATCCATGCCGGCATAACGCGCCGCATGCGGATTGAGGCCGACGACGCGAAGCGCAAAACCTCGGCTGCTTTTCTGCAGGAAGATATAGAGCGCCACCGCCAGCACCACCGCGACGAGGATGCCGACGTGCAGCCGCATGTCCGAGACAATGCGCGGCGTCCAGGCTTCTCGCACGAGGCGGGCCGATTGCGGATAGGCAGCGCTCGCATCCTTCATCGGCCCGGTGACGAGATAGCTCGTCAGGATGATGGCGATGTAGTTGAGCATGATCGTCGTGACGATCTCGCTCGCCCGGAAGCGGACCTTGAGATAGCCGGCAATGCCGGCCCAGGCAGCACCCGCCACGGCGCCCGCCAGCATGACCAGCGGCGCATGCACCCAGACGGAAAGCCCGTCGATGCTGGTGCCGACATAGGTGGCGGCGATCGCGCCGACGTAAAGCTGTCCCTCGGCGCCGATGTTCCAGATGCTGCACCGGAAGGCGACGCAAAGCCCCGCGCCGATAAGGATGAGGGGCGTTGCCTTCAAGAGGATTTCGGCGACCGAGCGCGCGTCCTGGAAGGAGCCGAAGATCATCACCGTGACCACGTCGGTCCCGTCGAAGCCGTTCAGCCACAGGAGGGCGGCGCCGAAGGCGAGCGCCACCAGCACCGCCGCGACAGGGGTCACGGCGCTGATCGCGGCTTGCGAGAGCGTCCGGTAGAGGGCTTGGGCTGCTTGAGGATACACGTTCTCACGCCCCTGGTTTACCTGTTCCATGAATCGGTCCGGATGTTGGTGTGGCGTGCAATGATACGCTGCGGCCGGATGGGGCGGCCGCAGCGCATGCCGGCTACTCAGCGCCGGTTTTGATCTCGCCGGCAGCGATCTTGTCGCTGATCGCCTTGACTTCGGCGCGGATGTCTTCCGGCACCGAGATCGGGCCGTCATCGCGGAAGGTGAAGGACATGACCTTAGGGTCCTTGAGGCCGAAGATCACGTTTTCCGTTGGCGGGCTGCCGTCCTTGATCGAGCGCACGACCTCCACAACACCCTGCGCATAATCGGCGACGTAGAGGCCGAGAATGTTGTTGGGCGCGACCTGCGTGAAGTCGCTGAAGATCGAGAAGGATCGCACGTCGGGGCCGGATTCCGAGATCGCCTGGTAGCCGCCGACGGTGGCGCCCGAGGCGTTCGGTACGACGAAATCGGCACCCTGCGAGATCATGCTGAGGGCCGCTTCCTTGGCGGCGGTCGTATCGGTGAAGTTGCCGATATAGGCCTCGCTGATCGGGAAGTCCGGATTGACGCTCTTGGCGCCGTTCTTGAAGCCGGCGAAGGCCTGCTGGATCGGCGGGATTTCCATGCCGCCGACGAGACCGGCCTTTTTGCCCATCTTCGCTGCGATGACGCCCATGAGGTAGAAGGGCTGGCTGGTATCGGTGTTGAGGCCGATGACATTGCCTTCATGGATGCTGCTCGACGAGATCAGGAAATAGGTGTCCGGATAATCGAGCGCGACTTCGAGCGCGGCGTCCTGGAACTCGAAGCCGTGGCCGAGGATGACCTTGTAGCCCTGGCTGGCATAGTCGCGGAACGCCTTTTCAAACGAGGCCGGGTTCTGCTGCAGTTCGACATAGCTGATCTTTGCGCCGAGCTGCGCTTCGACGCCCTTCAGCGCATTGAAGCCGATCCGGTTCCATCCTTCTTCCGAAACGCTGCCGGGCACGAGAAGGCCCATCTTGAAGTCTTCGGCATACCCCATTGCCGGAACGGAAACGGCGATGGACAGCGCCGCCACTCCTTCCAGGAACGTCCTTCTTGAAAGTCTCATTGCATTCCTCCCATTTGATAGTTCGCAGGAACCGCGCTTATTTCGCGCGTGTCTGGATCTCGCCCGCTACGATCTTCGCACTCACCTCCTCCAGGTGCTTGCGCAGGTCCTGCGGTATCGATCTGGCGGCTTCGTCGTTGAAGGTGAACTTGATGACGTCCTTATCCTTCAGGCCGAAGTCGACATTGCTTTGCGGCACGGTGCCGTCCCGAATGCCCGAGACGATGCGCACGATGCCTTGACCGTAATCGGCGATGAACGTGCCGAGGATGTTCTTGGGGGCGACCTCCGTATAGTCGCTGTAGACGCTGAAAGTGCCGGACTGCGTGCCCGCTTCCTGCGCGGCCTGGATGACGCCCAGTCCCGCGGCATTCGCGTTGGGAACGACGAAGTCGGCGCCCTGGGACATCATGCTCACGGCGGCTTCCTTGGCAGCACTCGCATCGGTGAAGCTGTTGATGAAGACCGTGGACACGGGGAAATCCGGGTTCACGCTCTCGGCACCTTTCCGGAAGCCCTCGAAGGCATGCGCGATCGGGGGTATTTCCATGCCCCCGATGAGGCCCGCGCCCTTGCCCATCTTCGCGGCGATCATGCCCATCAGATAGAAGGGCTGGCTGGCATCGGTGTTGAGGCCGATGACGTTGCCTTCATGCACATAGCTTGACGAGACGAGAAAGACGGTCTCGGGAAAATCCTCCGCCGTCGTCAGGGCAGCGTCCTGGAACTGGAAGCCGTGGCCCAGGACGACCTGATAGCCGTGGCTCGCATAGTCGCGGAACGCCTTTTCGAAGGCTGCCGGGTTGTCGGGCAGTTCGACGTAGCTGACCTGGGCGCCGAGTTCCTTTTCGACCCGCTTCAGCGCGTCGTAGGCGATCCGATTCCAGCCTTCTTCCGCCACGCTACCGGGCACGAGCAGGCCCATCTTGAAGTCTTCGGCATGGGCGCGGTCCTGCCAGACCATGCCGGCGACGGTGAGTGCGAGAGTGGATGCAAGCAGCGAACGACGTGAAACTACGGTCTTCTTCATTTCATTCCTCCCATTAGATTGACGTCCAATCCCCCCGGAGTCGCCGCTCGGTTATGCATCCTCCATCATGGCAATGGTGTCGGTCGCGCTCTGCGAGACGAGACGCCCCTTCGAGAAGACGAAGGCCCGATCCGGCCCGCCGGCAACCAGCGTGTCGGTGTCGATGCAGTCGGTGACGATGAAGTCGGCGCGGGCGCCAGCCTTGAGGCCGTGCTCCTTGCCGAGGCCCATCAGGCGGGCCGGGGCCGTGGTGATCATGCGGTGGGCGGCTGCGAGCTCGTCGCCGCGAAGATGGCCGGCGAGCAGCGTCCAGCGCGCGATTTCCAGCATGTCGCCCGAGCCGGTCGGTACGAACGGGTCCTGGATATTGTCGGACGCTGTGGCGATGGTGACGCCGGCGCGGTAGAGCTCGGCGACGCGCGTCAGGCCGCGCGGCGGCAGCATCTCGGCGTCGCGGCCCTGCAGGTAGAGGTTCGCGGCCGGCAATGTGACGACGCCGACATCAAGCGCCAGAAGACGTTCGGCGATACGCTGGAATTCCTTGCGGGGCAGGGCGCTCAGCACGGAGACGTGGCTGAACACCGTGCGGCCCTGCATGCCGAAGCGCTCGACCCGTTCGAGCGCGGCATCCAGCAGGTGCACATCGGCCTTGAGGTGTTCGTCGAGGTGCAGATCGACCGGTTTTCCCGCCTTCACGGCGGCAGAAAACAACATGTCGAGGTAACGTGGCGGGTCTTCGGAGACAGCAGGTGTGCCACCCACTGCATCGGCGAGCGCCACCGCGCCGTCGATGTTCTCAGCCAGCCAATCGAAGTCCTGGCCGGGATGCGGTGTCATGAAGGCGACGAGCTGGAGAGTGATGTCGTCTTTTGCCCCGTCGCGGATGCCTGCCAGCGTCTCGATGCCATGGAAGCCCGCATCCTTGTCGACGTTGACATGGCTGCGAATGGCCGTCGTGCCGCGGGAAAGACACCGCCTGATGGTGCGCGTCGCCCGCTTACGGATGTCGTCGGGACCGGCGGTTCGGGCATATCTGGCGAAGGCCTCGCGGGCGCCTTGGAGCGTACCGGAAGGATTGGGAGTGAACGGCAGCACTCCGGTCTTGTCGAGGTGCTGGTGCGCATCGAGGAAGCCGGGCGAAACCAGCATGCCGGTAATGTCGACGCAGGCGCTGCAGGACTTGGTGTCCAGAAGCGGCCCGATTGCGACAAAGCGCCCATCCGCCCCAACGATGATGTCGCTGACCGCTTGCGAACCATCTGCCTGAATGACAGCTCCCCCGGTAAGTGCAAAGGACCGTCCAGAGATAAGGTCTGACATCGATGCCGTTGGAATATCGCGCACAGCTTGTTCCCGCATTCTTGTTATGGCGGGAAAGAGAGCACGAGCGATTAGTTTAGACAAATTTATTATTTCAATCTTTTAATGAGTAAAAGATAACAATGCGTCGCTCGCATTCTCGGCCTTTGGCCATGGGAAGCTCTCCCAAGAAATTCTAGGATTTCTATCAACTAAGTAGAATTAATTCCCGTCTGATGACCGCGATGGAACTCAATTCCTGTCATCCAAGCAGCCACCACGCCTATCCTTTTGACAGCAAACAGGCAGACCGGTGCGATCCCGATCCTCCCAAGGGTTATCGATTTCCGGTCGTTATCAAGGGGATGGCTATGTCGCACACACGACGCTCGACACTCAAACTCACGCTGATCGGATTGATGGCAGCGACATCGCTCGGCTTTGCGGCCCACGGGTTCGCACAGTCGGACACGCCGGTGAAAGGCGGCACGCTGGTCTATCTCGAGCAGCAGGCGCACACCAACCTCTACCCGCCGGCGGGCGGCTTCTACCCCAATGGCGGGGTGCTGAACCAGATCACCGACAAGCTGACCTACCAGAATCCCGACACCCTCGAGATCGAGCCCTGGGTCGCCGAATCCTGGACGGTCAACGACACCGCCACCGAATACACCTTCAAGCTGCGTCCTGGCGTCACCTTCTCCGACGGCACGCCACTGGATGCTGTCGCCGTGGCCCGGAACTTCGACACCTTCGGCAAGGGCAACAAGGAGCTGAAGCTGCCGGTTTCGGAGGTCATCAACAATTACGACCGCAGCGAGGTTGTCGATCCGCTGACGGTGAAGTTCCACTTCAAGGCGCCGTCGCCGGGCTTCCTGCAGGGCACGTCGGTGATCGGCTCGGGACTGGTGTCGCCGAAGACGCTGGAACTGCCCTTCGAGCAGCTCGGTGACGCGACCAAGATCATCGGCTCCGGCCGTTCGTCGTCGAAAGCGAAGTGCTCGGACGCGAACTGGTGCTCAAGGCACGCGACGACTATGCCTGGGGACCGGCCAAGCTGAAACATCAGGGCAGGGCGCTGCTCGACGAGATCAAATACCTGATCACGCCGGAGGACAGCGTGCGCATCGGCGCGCTGCTGGCCGGCCAGGCCGACTTCATCCGCCAGGTCCAGGCTTATGACGAAAAGCAGGTCGAGGCGGCCGACTACAAGATCTACGCACCCGGCACCCGCGGCGTGAACAATTCGGTCGTCTTCCGGCCGGACAATCAGCTTGTTGCCGACGTCAAGGTGCGCCAGGCGCTGCTGCACGCCACCAATGCCAAGGAGATCGTCGAGACGCTGTTCTCGGCCAATTATCCGCAGGCGACGTCGATCATCGCCAAGGCGGCCCAGGGTTATGTCGACCAATCGGCGAAGCTCGCCTATGACCCGGCCCTTGCCGGCAAGCTGCTCGACGAAGCGGGCTGGGCGCTGGGCGCCAACGGCGTGCGCGCCAAGGACGGCAAGGAACTGGTGCTGACAGCCTATGAATCGCTGCCGCAACCGCAGAACAAGGAAACGCTGCAGCTGATCGCCCAGCAGTGGAACAAGGTCGGCGTGAAACTCTCCGTGCTCGCCGGCGATTCCGGCAGTGCCGCAGCCGACAACCTCGATCCGCTGAAGACCCCGGTGGCGCCGGCGATGGTCGGCCGCGCCGATCCCGATGTCATCAAGAGCCAGTACTACCCGAGGAATCGCAACGTGCTGCAGCAGAAGGGCGGCGTCAGCGACAAGGTCCAGAGCTTCGTCGACGACAAGCTCAACGGCCTGCTCGAGGCGCTCGCCTCCGAGCCGAACCGCGACAAGCGGCTGGCGATATCAGGCGAGGTTCAGGCCTATGTGCTCGACCAGGCCTATGCGATCCCGATCTTCGAGGAACCACAGGCCTTTGCCGGCGCGCCCAACGTTCATGATGTCGCCTTCGAGGCGGTCGGGCGTCCGTCCTTCTATCGCGTCTGGCTGTCGCCGCGCGACTGAGGTCCGAATGGTCCCGTCTCCGGTGAGACGGGATCATTCTCCTGATCGCTTCGACGGAGATCCTTCATGTCGCGATATGTCATCGGCCGGATAGGCCAGGCCGTTCTCGTCCTCTGGGCGGCCTTCACCGTCAGCTTCGTGTTGCTGCAGCTGTTGCCGGCCGACGGCGTGCTGATCAAGTTCCTCAATCCGGAACTTGGCCTCAGCCCCGAGCAGCTTGCCGAAATCCGTATCGCCTACGGCGCCGACGCCCCTATCTGGCAGCAATATCTGTCGACCCTCGGGTCGGTGCTGTCAGGGGATTTCGGCTATTCGGTCCGCGCCGGCGTGCCGGTGACGTCGCTGCTGGCAACCACCTTGCCGACGACCTTGCGGCTGGCAGCGATTGCCCTTGTCGTGTCGGTGCTGGTCGCCGGTGCAATCGCCTATGTCGCGACCGTCAGTCGTAGCGCGTGGTTGCGCAATACGCTCCATTCGCTGCCGTCGCTATTCATCTCGATCCCCGTCTTCTGGCTGGGCATTGCCCTGATCCAGGTCTTTTCGTTCCGGCTGAAGCTGATCTCGGTCATCAATCCCGGACCGGTGGAAATGCTGGTGCTGCCGGTATTGGCCATCGCCGTGCCGATTTCGGCGCCGCTGGCGCAGATCCTCATCCGCAGCATCGACGAGGTGCGCACGCGTCCGTTCGTGGCAGTGGCCCGGGCCAAGGGTGCCAGCCACAGGCGCGTGCTGGTGAGCCATGTCGCGGGCAACGCCATCCTGCCCGTTCTGACCATCGGCGGTGTGCTGTTCGGCGAGCTCGTCGCAGGTGCAGTCATCACCGAAACCGTGTTCGGCCTCAACGGCATCGGCGCACTGACCTACCTGTCGGTCAACACCCAGGACGTCACTGTCCTCCAGGCGATCGTGCTGATTTCCGCTGCCGGCTTCGTGCTCACAAACCTGATCGTCGATCTTCTCTACCCGGTCTTCGATCCCCGTCTTCGCAATCCCGCAGGAGCCAGCGCATGACCATCATCGATTCACTGGGCGCCGTCGGCGGCCTGGAGCCCCGAGACGCAAATGCGGCCTACGATCGCGAAGACTTTGCCGAACGGTTGAAACGGCTCCAGCCCAGCCTGGTTCTGGCCTGGCTGGTCATCTCGATCGTCGTTATGTGGGCACTGCTGCCCGGGCTGTTCACCGGCTATAGCGGCACCGAAGGCGTGGCTGCCGAAAAGCTCACCGGGCCGAGCGCGCAGCATCTTCTGGGCACGGATGCGCTCGGTCGCGACGTTTATGCACGCATCGTCTATGGCGCGGTCCATTCGCTCAGCGGCGCTTTTGCCGCTGTCGGCGTCGGCCTCGTCATCGGCACCGCCCTTGGCGTGGTCGCTGCCGCCGCCGGCGGGCGTGTCGAGGATGTCGTCATGCGCATCGTCGACGTGCTGCTGTCGATCCCGAGCCTGCTTTTGTCGCTCACCATCATCATCCTGCTCGGCTTCGGCACCGTGAACGCGGCCATTGCCGTAGGCGCCGCCTCCATCGGCAGCTTCGCCCGGCTGGCTCGGTCCGAAGTGGTCCGCGTGCGCCGCAGCGACTATGTCGAGGCCGCCTTCGGCAGCGGCGGCAGCTTCACATCGGTGCTGTTCCGCCATGTCCTGCCCAACTCGCTGACGTCGGTCATCGCCTTTGCCGCGCTGCAGTTCGGCAATGCCATCCTCAACATCTCGACACTTGGCTTCCTCGGCTATGGCGCGCCGCCGCCGACGCCGGAATGGGGCCTGCTGATCGCCGAAGGCCGCAACTACGTTTCCACAGCATGGTGGCTGACGACGGCACCTGGGATCGTCGTGGTGCTGGTCGTGCTGTCAGCCAATCGCATCAGCCGCTCCTTCGGCGGGAGCCGGGCATGACCGAGTTGAAACTGGCCAGCAAGGCGGCGCCGGCCGATGCTGCGGCCCCTGTGCTCGAAGTCGACAAGCTGGTCGTTTCCTATGGCCATGGGACGCGCCGCGAAACTGTCGTCCACGGCATCTCGTTTTCGGTGCAGCCGGGCGAAGTGGTGGCGCTGGTCGGCGAATCCGGCTCCGGCAAGTCGACGACGGCGCATGCGGTGATCGGGCTGTTGCCCGAAAACGGTCGCGTCGAGGCCGGCGACATCAGGCTGAACGGCACCAGCATTTCAGGCTGGGCCGACAAGCGCCTGGACACGATCCGCGGCAAGGTGGTGAGCCTGATCTCGCAGGATCCGGTCAGCTCGCTCAATCCCGTCAAGACAATCGGCGACCAGGTCCGCGAAATCCTCAAGGTGCATCGTTGGGGCGACCGGCGCGCGATCGACGAGCGCGTCATCGAACTGCTCGATCGCGTCGGGCTGCAGCAGCCCGAGCTCAGGGCCAGGCAGTATCCGCATCAGCTTTCGGGCGGCATGCGCCAGCGCGTGCTGATCGCCATCGCGGTCGCACTCCGGCCGGCCTTGATCATCGCCGACGAACCGACCAGCGCGCTCGACGTCACCGTCCAGCGCCGGGTACTCGACCTGATCGACGAATTGCGGGCCGAGTCCGGCACATCGGTTTTGCTTGTCACCCATGACCTCGGTGTTGCTGCCGACAGGGCCGATCGGATCGTGGTGCTGCAGGGCGGTCAGATCCAGGAGACGGGGACCGTGGCCGACGTGCTCGCCGCGCCGAAGTCGGCCTATACGAGGCAGTTGCTCAACGACGCGCCGGCTTTTGCCACGCCGAAGACCGCGCGGAACGAGCTCCGGGCAAACGCCGAGCCGGCCATCGTGGTCGAGAATCTGGTCCAGCATTTCCCGCTGTCGGGCGGCCGGCAGCTCTGTGCCGTCGACGGTGTTTCCTTCGACGTCGCGCGGGGAACCACCCACGCCTTGGTTGGTGAATCCGGCTCGGGCAAGACGACGACGGTGCGCGCCATTTCAGGTTTCCAGAAGCTTGAATCCGGTCGCATCGTCGTCGATGGCCAGGATGTGTCGTCGCTGCGCGGCGAGCAGTTGCGTCAGTTTCGTCGGCGCATCCAGCTCGTCTACCAGAATCCGTTCGCATCGCTCGATCCACGCCAGAGTATCTTCGACATCGTCGAGGAGCCGCTGCTCAACTTCGATCCGGTGCCCAAGGCCGAGCGCAGGGAGCGCGTCCATGCGATCCTCAAGCGGGTCGGGCTGCCGGAGGCATCGCTAGCCCGGCTGCCGGCGGCCCTATCAGGCGGACAGCGGCAGCGCGTGGCCATCGCCCGGGCAATCATCCTGAACCCTGAAATCCTTGTGCTCGACGAGGCGGTGTCGGCGCTCGACGTCACGGTCCAGGCGCAGATCCTGGAGCTTCTCGACGAACTCCAGCGCTCGCTCGGCCTGACTTATCTGTTCGTCTCGCACGACCTCGCCGTGGTCAGGCAGATCGCCGACACCGTGTCGGTGCTGCGCGACGGCAAGCAGGTCGAGCAGGGCAGCATCGAAGATGTCTTCGAGCGCCCGGCGCACGACTACACATGCGAACTCATCGCCGCGATCCCGGGCAGCAAGCTGAAGTCTGGAGCAGGCTTCCTCGCCCGCGCAGTCCGGCCAATTGAAGGAACTGCTTCATGACCGAGAGGAAAAGGCTCGGGTTTTTCACCCGCCTGCTCGAGGAGGCATCGCCGGCCGACCGCTACCGTTTCGCAACCGAACAGATACTCACCGCCGAACGAGAGGGTTTCGACGCGGCCTGGGTGGCGCAGCATCATTTCCGCGCCGCCGAAGGCGGGCTGCCGTCGCCGCTGATCCTGCTTGCCAATGTGGCCGCCCGCACCCGCACCATCCGGCTCGGCACCGGGATCATCACGCTGCCGCTGGAAAATGCACTGCGTGTCGCCGAGGACGCCGCCGTGCTCGACCTCATCTCGGGCGGACGGCTCGAGCTGGGCGTCGGTTCGGGCGGAACGCCCTCATCCTTCACCGCCTTCGGACTGGACAGTATCAGGCGCGGCGAGCTGCTCGATGTGCATCTCCAAGTTTTGCGAAGCGCTTTTGCGGGCAAGCCGTTCGCCGGTGACGACACGCTGTATCCGGCCGCCCCGGCGCTTGCCGGCCGGATCTGGCAGGCAACCTTCTCGATCGAAGGCGGTCGTCGTGCCGGTCTCGCCGGCGATGGCCTCATGCTGTCGCGGACGCAACCACGCCCCAAGGACAATCCGAGCGCTGCGTTGGACGAGGTGCAGAACCCGATCATCGACGCCTATCTGGCAGCACTGCCTGAGGGTGTCGCCCCGCGCATTCTGGGCTCACGCAGCCTTTGTGGCCGACAGCCATTCGGAAGCCCTGCAGCTTGTAGAGAAGGGGCTGCGCCGGGTGCGCGATCATTTCATCGCCACCGGCCACACCGCGCCGGGCGACAGCGTCGAGGAGCTCGCGACCGCATTCGACACCCATGCGGGCTCGCCCGATGCAGTGATCGCCAGCCTGTCGGCCGACACCAGCCTCAGGCGTGTCACCGACGTCGTGTTCCAGGTCCATTCGGTCGACCCCGGCCATGAGCGCACGCTGCGCTCGATCGAACTCACCGCCCAGAAGGTTGCGCCTGCGCTCGGCTGGGGCAGGTCGATACCACACTCCCCGAAACTCGTTGCCTGAACGGAGGCCAGAACCATGAGCAACCCCGATATCATCGACGAGCTTGCCGGCATTGTTGTCGGCTCCAGGCTCGATCTCATCCGCTATGACCGCGTCGAGGCCCGCGACCACGCACAGAAGAGCTATGTCGCGCTGTTCGACCCGGACGACCAGAGCGAGGTTTCTGTCCGCGACCGCTTTGCGATCGCGAGTTTCGTCGTCGGACTGCATGGCGACGACAGGGTCACGAAGCACTATCTCGACAAGTTCGACGCAGAAAAGCCGTCCAAGGCGCTGGCGAGCGCCATCGCGCATGAGGTGCGGCAGGGCAAGGCCAGCGGTCCCTACGGTGCCTATCCCGCCGGGCCGCTGACGCGGGAGAATGTGACCGGCCCGTCCTACCGCGTCGCCGAAGCGAGCCGCGAGGTCCTGGGTACAAAGCTCGCGGCCGGGCTCGAACATGCGCATCTGCTGGTGCTGCACCCGCGCGATGCCAGCCCGGTAGCGCTTCAGGCGCTGCTCGACGCCGGCTGGAGTGTGACCGGCATCGTCACGCTGTCGCAGATCATTGCCTTCCTTGCCTTTCAGATCAGGGTGGTGGCCGGCCTGCGTGTGCTCGACAGGAAGTTTGCCGCCGACCGCCTCGACGCAGCGGAATGACAGGGATCAACGACATGACCGATCAAGCAATCACCTATCCCGACAACATCGAACCGAATGTCTTCACCCGCGATGAACTCGGCTGGGTTCCCTGGCTGCAGCCGCTGGCCGAGGACGAGCTGACATCACGCCACCATGCCGGTCTGGTCGATCCCTCCCGCGCCAAGTCACCCTATTTCATGCTGCTGGCGCGAGACCCGGATATCCTCGGCGCGCGCACCAGGACCGACAAGGACATCTTCTACAACACCAAGAGCGGCCTGCCGCGGGCCGAACGCGAGATCGCAGCGACCGCCGCGTCCCGCACCAACGGGTGCATCTTCTGCGCCTCCGTTCATTCGCGCTTCGCCTATCAGCATTCCAAGCGCGACGAAGATGTTCAGAAGCTCCTCGAAGAGGGCATCTACACGGATATCGATCCGAGCTGGAATGCGATCATTGACGCTTCTGCTGCCCTGACAAAGACGCCCCAGGGTTTCACGGAAAGCCATATCGACGAGCTGCGCCGAGCCGGTCTGGACGACGTGGCGATCGTCGACGTGATCAACGGTGCCGCATTCTTCAACTGGGCGAACCGTCTGATGCTGTCCCTCGGTGAGCCAACACCGCCGGCCTCAGTGGCGTGACGCCCTAGGCGACATCGGTAACGCCGCCAATTGGTAGCGCCGCCAATCGGCGGCGATTTCCAAATGACGCTCGGCGACCAAAGGGCGAAAATTTCTCGAGGCTTGGGGCATCTTGTCGGCTCCCAGCTCCCCGAATGAAGCCCGGCTTGGTCCTAACCACCTTGCGTGCGACTTCTAGCGCCCGTTGATCGTTTTCTCCGGCGAACCGGGCCATAACCACACTATGGTGTCGCCAGAAGTCGATAACGTCATGCGTTCCGAGTCGTACCGCTTCATTCAGCGTTCCGGCAGAAATTGGTGACTGAAATTAGCATGACCGTTGACCCACAATTTCCGATCGGGGCGGATGAGCGGTCATCGTGGTTGTGTCGCAATTGCCGATTGCTGTCACGGATTGGACGAGCGCGCGCATAAGTATCACGGAGTGGTCGAACTCCGGTCATATGCGCTTTTGTCAATCTCACACGTCCAAGGCTGATGAGACGGGCCATACACCAGTTGGCGCGCAACCGTTGCCGTTTCGCAGAGTCGGAAAATCGGAAGCTTGTCTTTTTTTGTATAGACATACTTCCGTTGGCGTGTATACGATACTGCTATATAATTGTATACTAAACTGGGCTGACACAGCCCTGCGCCTGGCGAACTCAAGCAGCGGCGTACCGCATAACAGATTGAGTCTCATGGTTCTGAAGGTGTGCTGCTCCAAAGCAGCGTGATGCCGAATGGATTGCCGGGCGAGGACGACTTTCGCGCGAGCGATCGGCCGCATGGAATGGCATTCGATGATTGTATCCAGATCATGGCGTATTGGGGAGAGCATGCGGATCAAGCTTATCAATCCAAACCGCTTCGATGACCAAACTCATGGGTGAAGCTGCTCGCGCGGTCGCTTCACCGAGCAGCAAGAATCCGCAGCGTCTCCAAAACGTCCTCAGGGCTTCCAACGAAATGCAAAACAATCCGATACCAGCGACGACCCAGGCCAGGTTCGACAAGGCGAGTTTTGTCGAAAAGTTCGCCAATTGCTTCCGCGGCGGCGCGGCGCTTGCCGGGCGCGCCTATGAGGAGGCATCCGGCACACTGGTCGACAGCCAGACCATATTCTCCGCGCTACGCCAGCAGTTCCGGGCGGCTGGCGACGCCGAGAAATTCGAACTTCTGAAGCACTACACCCCGCTCGATCCCGCCATCAAATCGGCCGAGATCGTCGCGGACGAGGCTCGATCCGAGCGCCTAGGCCGTATGACCGCTTATCAGCAAGGTAGGTTGCTCGACATGTTGGCGGCGTATCGGAAAAAATTCGGCTTTGATGCAATCTTCGTGGTGCGTGCCTACACGACAGCCGAACTGCTCGCCTCGCTCGAAGTTCGGGTCGTCGGCGACCATCAAGCTGAGCTCGCCATCACCTACAGTGAAGTGGAACGCCTGGCCCAAATTCAGGTTGAAGCACAATTCACCTGAGCGGCTCGTAAGGGCAGAGATTGCCCAGCTCAAGTCGATCATTAGCGCGGCGGGGTCAGGCGCATATGCTCCCGCTGCTCAATTCCTGCTGTTGGACGTCTTGCCAAAGGGCAAAGCGCAATCGCCGCCTCCGCCATGTCATGCTGGTTTGATCAGGCATGGCAGGGCATTTTCCGTTCATTATTGTATACAATAATTCAACGAAAAGCCGACGTCACTTTTGGCGCCGGCGGTCGGGCTCGCGGCCTGTTCTGCTTGCAGGAAGGCCAATTTTTATGTGATTTGCCATCAAACTGCCAATAGCCGGCTGAACTCCGACGAGGGCTCAGGCGGGCGCCCCGGTCGGCAAGTTGGAATGTTTTTCTTTGCGTCAAAAAATAATTGTATACACGATTGTATCGAAAATTGCTTGCTTGTATATACATATTCGGCTACTAACAAAGCCAACGACGCAACATCGGCTGGGAGGGTCGAGATGCTTCAATGCCTCATATGGGGCGCCTGCCACGGGCAGGCGCTGGCGGGTCGATCTTTGCCCGCAGTCAGGCCGGTCTCGAAAGAGCGGCCGCAGATTCAAAAACCATGACTGACAAAATCCCGGGTTGTCCGCCACTCGCGAACTCGCCGTCGACAGGGGAAAGGGCCTTCGCATGATGAATCTGCCGCGGCCGTCAAAGTATCTCCGTCAAGAGACGGCAATCGATCGCAAACCGCATTCGCAAGGATGGGAGCTTCCCATCCTGCCCGACGATGCGCGCCTCATCCCTCGGCCTCAGCCGTGGACGCCGGTGGCCGCCGTCGCGTGCATCGCCATTTTTGCGTTCTTGCTATGGAGATTTCTCGAGAACCCGGTCGTCGACCGCGCCGTTATCCTGGAATATCTCTTCAAGGACGTAACGCTCAGGGGTGTCGGCGTAACCCTGTACCTGACGGCCATATCGATGGTGGCCGGTATCGCCGGCGCGATCATCCTGGCGATGATGCACTTGTCGGACAACATCGTGCTTTCAACTCTGGCGCGATTGTACATCTCCATCTTCAGAGGCACGCCGCTGCTCGTGCAGCTCATCTTCTGGGGTTATCTCGGCATCTTTACGCCCGACATCTCGCTCAGCCTTCCGGGCATTGGCACCATCTTTTCCTTTCCGACCTCTGACGTCGTCACCCCGATGGTCGCGGCAATTCTGGCCCTGTCGCTGAACGCGGCTGCCTATTCGGCCGAAATCGTCAGAAGCGGTATCCTCTCCGTTCCAAGAGGCCAGGTCGAGGCGGCGAGATCCGTCGGCATGACGCGGCTTCAGGCGTTTCGCCGGGTGGTGATGCCTCAGGCTCTCAGAGTGATCATCCCGCCAATGGGCAACGAGGTGATCGCCATGCTGAAGGGCACCTCGCTCGTCTCCGTCATTGCCGGCAACGATCTCATGACAAATCTGCAGAACGTCTATTCGCAGACGTTCCAGATCATCCCGCTGCTGATCGTGGCCAGCATCTGGTACCTGATCCTGGTCTCCCTTCTCACCATTCCGCAAACATGGCTCGAGCGGCGGTTCGGCCAATCCGTGGCCCGCACCCGTTCCCCTCGCCAGCAAAGCCGCCTCCGGGGCCTTTGGAACATGCGCCTGCGCAGCGTCACCGCTGGTGGCGAAAGGAGCTGATCCCATGACCTCACATCCACTCGTCAGCGTCAGGACCCTGACCAAATCCTACGGCCACAAGGTTGTTCTCAAGCGCATCGATCTCGACGTGGCCGAGGGCGAAGTCGTCGCGCTGATCGGGCCGAGCGGCTCGGGCAAGAGCACGCTGCTGCGTTGCATGAACCATCTGGAAGGCCAGGACAGCGGCTGCGTCCTGGTTGCCGGCGAACCGGTCGGCTACGCCGTGAGGCATGGCGAGCTGCACGAGGTATCCGACAAGGTCCTCTCCTACCAGCGCCGCAGCATCGGCATGGTGTTTCAGGGCTTCAACCTGTTCCAGCACATGACGGCGCTGGAAAACATCATGGAAGGGCCGATCCGCGTCCTCAAGCTCCCCCGCGCCGAGGTGGAGCGGGATGCCAGGCTATTGCTAGGCCTGGTCGGCCTCGGCGATTGGGCTGATCACTACCCGATGCAGCTCTCGGGCGGCCAGCAGCAGCGCATCGCGATCGCCCGTGCGCTCGCCATGAAGCCGCGCGTGATGCTCTTCGACGAACCCACCAGCGCCCTCGATCCCGAACTGGTCGGCGACGTGCTCGAGGTCATGCGGACGCTGGCGCAGGAGGGCATGACCATGATCGTCGTCACCCATGAGATCGGCTTCGCACGCGAGGTCTGCGACCGCGTCATCTTCATGGCCGACGGAGAGATAGTCGAACAGGGCCTGCCGGGCGAGGTCCTGCTCGATCCCAAGCATGAGCGCACCCGGGAATTCCTACGCAGACTTCTTTAGCAGCCCAACAGAGAGGAACACGTAATGCATACCACGACGAAACTACTCGCCTCCTTCGTCGCCGGCGCACTCGCCTGCACGGCCTTCGCAAGCACGGCGCTCGCCCAGTCTGGGACGGACCAGGTCGTTCTCGGCAAGACAATCACCAAGGATGAAGCAGCCGCATCGCTGGTTCCCGCCAAGTTCAACGGCACGCTCCGCCTCGTCGTCTCGGCGCCCTATGCGCCGTGGATGTTCTTCGACGACAAGAACGAGCTGACGGGCATCGAGATCGACGTCGTCAAGACCGTCGCCGCCAAGATGGGCGTCAAGGTCACCTTCGACAACATCAAGTTCGAAGGCACCATTCCAAGCCTCCAGGCCGGCAAGGCCGACATGATCGCCGCAGGCATGGGCGACAACAAGAAGCGCGAGCAGATCCTCAACTTCATCAACTACACCACACTCGGCCTCGTCGTTCTGACCCGCGAAGGCGACAAGTCGATCAACGGCCTCATGGATCTCTGCGGCAAGTCGGTGAGCCGCATCAATGGCGACGTGTTTGGCCCCTGGGTGGAGGAGAAGCTGCAGCCCAAATGCCAGGCGGCCGGCAAGGAGAAGATCGACGTCAGGACCTACCCCGATCCCAACGCCGCACTGCTGGCGGTGAAGAGTGGCTCGGTCGACTCCGAGATCACCGGCCTGGTGTCGGCGACGACGATCCTCAACAGCAAGGAAAACGGCGGCCAGTTCCGCATCATCAAGCCGGAAAACAGCCCGCGGGGGTGGAAGCTCGCCAATGGTGGCTTCGCCGTACTGAAATCCGAATCCGAGTTGACCAAGGCGCTCGAGATCGCGCTGAAGGCGACGAAGGCGGAGGGAACCCTCAAAGCCATTGCCGAGCACTATGGATATCCCGATGTCATCATCGACGACATCGTGGTGAACCAGCCGGAGCCGGCCGGCAACGCCGGCGGGATCGATTGATCCATCGGCGACACGCGTGAGATCGCGGCGCTGACCATGCTGGCGGCCGACAGGTATGGCAATGGCCTATCACGATCTTGGCGACGCGTTCGCTTCGTCTGAACGGGCAGCTTACCCCTGGGTCTCTCTCCCGAGACCGCAAGACGACTGTCGCCACTTCGGGGCAACCCGGGGGTGGCGACAGTTTGCAAGTTGGCCATGGAACCACGCCCACCGCATGGGCCACCGCGCCCTCCGATGCACGTCGCGCGGTCCACGGTCATTGGTGCATCATTTTAACTCAAGACGACGTGCGGAATGAACAAGTGGACACATTGAGGATCTCTTGCGCGCAAGACGTCATGTATGCGCCTCAATACGCGGGGATTTCCACCGGACTGTTCTCTGAACAGTCGATTCATCTCGAGTTCTACAGGAACAACGGCAGCTGCGAAGATACCGTTGGAGCCGTCAATCGCGGCGAAGTCGATCTCCTGCTAGGCACCTGCCTTTACGGCGTCAGGTTGGCCGAAACGGGCGTGAGCCCCGTCGTCGTCGCGCAGAGCAATCAGCAGACACGGCACGTACTCGCCCAGCGGGCGGACTGCTCGTGGCATCCGCAATGGTCCGACTTGCGGGGTAAGGCCATTGTCGTTCATCCCGGCCAGACGCCCACGGCTTGGGCGGCATTCGCCTATGCGCTCAACAACAGCGGCATCTCCCTGGGGGAGGTCAAACCGATTGTTGGCTACACCGCGGAAGACGCGATCAGCGAGTTTGTCCGCGGCGTCGGCGATGTTCTTTTCATTGATGGCGATACAGCCCTGCGTGACGACCTGCGTATCGCATTGCCGGTGAGCCGGCAGGCAGGCCGGCTGCCATGGAGCGTCTACATGATGGACCGGCGAAGTATCGAGCCAAGGCGCGAGCTGTTGCGGCGCTTCGCCCAGGCATTGGACCACAGCCTGAAATGGCTGCGAGCCGAGACGACGGAAACGATCGCGCGTGCCCTGGCTCCCTTTTTTCCAGATGTAAGCCCAGGGCGGCTGCTGGCGGTTGTCGAGCTGCATCGGAGCCTCGACCTGTGGGCCGCCTCAAGCACTCTCCAACTGGATCAGGTGAAGCGATGGTCGGACGCGCTGGAGCTTGGCGGACTGATCGCGCCCGGTAGGCAATTGAGGGAATATCTGGATGTTCTTTGACACTCCTCTCCACTCTCTTTTGGAGCAGGCGACCACTCAGCCCGAACAGCTGCGCGAGCGCTACCTGATGTTGTCCACGGACGTCGAAAGCCGGGACGCCTTCTATCATTCCATGTGCGAGCCAAGCTGGGACTGGCTGGCTTCCGAGCTCGATCGGATCGGATCCCGTCCGGCTCCCAAGAAGCCGTCGCTCTTTGGACTCCCTGTTGGGGTGAAGGACACCATCGTCGTTTCCGGATTGCCGACGAAGGCTGGCACACAGGCCGATGTCGGGCAGTTGCTTGGGTTGCCACAGAGCCCCGCGGTGACCGCACTCCAGGATGCCGGTGCTGTCATCATGGCCAAACAGGCGACAAATCAGTTCTGCTCAAGTGCTGGGCCGGCGCAGACGCAGAGCATCCGCGGAACGACGTATTTTGCCGGAGGCTCGACGGTCGGCGGGGCTGTCGCGGTCGCCGCCGGGTTCACGCGCCTCGCCTTGGGCAGTGACGCCGCGGGTTCGGTGAGGCATCCCGCCGCCTTGGCTGGGGTCGCAGGGTTGCGCCCGCGAAAGGGATCGATTTCAGATGCGGGGCAGATCAATGGTTCGCTGTCGGGACAAAGCACTGGTCTCATCGCGCGCAGCGCGGACGATATCGCGCTGATCCTGGCAAGATGTCCCTCCTTGCATGTCGAGCCAGACGACCGGGCAATTTTTGACAAGGAACGGCCAACCATCGGCGTTCCAGGCGTCTCATGGGGCGGCATAGATCCCGCAGCCGAGTCCGCCCTGCGGTCGTCGATGTCTCGGCTTGCGGAGATGGGCCACAAAGTGGTGTCGACGCCCATGTGGATGACGCAAGAGGCACAGGACGATTTCTTTCTCGTCATGAGCTTTGAAAATTGGAAATTCCACCAACCGCTGATGGCGGAGCATCCCGAGATCTACGATCCGGCTGTCTATCGCGTCATGCGGGCGGGCGCGGCGATAGAACCAAAAGACGCGGCGGCGGCGAGGCGACGGCTTGTCGGCCATCAACAGCGGCTGCTCGATCAGGCCCATGCAGCGGGGCTCGATATCCTGCTTACGCCAAGCATTCCCCGGCCAGATATCCGCAAGGACGCTGGCACGCCGCGGGAACTGTCCGCAGTGGGCGGGCGGTTCACCGCCATATCGAACATCTACGACTTCGACAGTCTCTCGGTTCCGGTGGAGAGGTCGCCCGAGGGCTGGCGACGCTCGGTGATGCTGCACGGGATCACGGTGCCGTTGTCGGGTCTGGTGGCCTGTGCTCGCCACATTGAACTGGATCAGGCCGACGCCTGTTTGCAATGAACAGGCACGAATTCAACGAAATTCCGAAACAGGGTGACCAGACATGCTTGACGAATTGACGGCGTGGCTTGAGCAGACCGGAGCCCCAGGTGTGTCGGTGGCGATCGACGATGGTCGTGAAATCCGTTGCTTCAACCGTGGTGTAGCCGACCTTCGCACCCGAACGCCGGTGACCGTGGAAACCGCGTTCCAGCTCGGTTCAGTATCCAAGGTCATCACCGCCTTCGTACTGCTGGAAATTCTGGCGGATAAGGGGCTCTCCGTCGACACGCCCGTGGTGGAACTCGCCCCGGATCTGGAGGCCAGCAACGAGCGGGCATTTCACGATATCACCGTCCGGCACTTGCTTTCCCACGCCAGCGGTCTCGATTCCCAATGGTGGGTGGATCTTGGCCGGGGAGATTGCGCCCGCCGGCAAGCGGCCCGGGCTATTGCCGCGACGCCGCTCATCGCCCGTCCCGGCGAGCTGTTTTCATATTCGGGGCCGGCCTTCGTCCTGGCGGGCTATCTGGTCGATCTGTTGGCGGGAACCTGCTGGGAGGAAACCGTTCGCGATACGGTCGCTCGATATCTCGGCGAGCATTCCATTTCGGCGCGTCCCGAAGACATCCTCTTGCAGCCGTCGGCGACCGGTTACCGCAAGCCTGCGGAGCCGGGCGGCGCGCCCCTGGCGGCAACCCGATGGTATGCGCCTCTGGCGCTGTCGCCGGGCGGAGGGCTGGTGGCCACGGCACTGGACCTGGCCAGGCTGATGAAGCCGGTGCGGCGAAGGCTCGGTCTGGAACCGCTCCACAGCGATGGCCAACTCACCCGGACAATCGGCTGGCGGTACGAGGGATGGGGCATGGGGATGGCGCGCTACCGGCTCGCGGATGGCAGTCTCGCCTGGGGGCATGACGGCACGACATCCGGCCAGGCCTGCGCGGTTCGCCTCGCCGACGGTGGGCCCGAGACGGTCGTCGTTTCGACCAATGCCGTCTGGGCCGCTTCACAAGCAGGCCAGTTGGCGGAGTCGATGTTGACCGGCCTGCGCAACGGCACTGGACGTGCGACCATCAAACGGCGACGCGACGCCCTGGAGGCGTATGGCGCGTGGCGCTTGCCGGCCAACGCGGAACTTTCGGGCCGTTATCTGCGCCTGAACTCGACCATTCTGGTACGGCCCGCCTCAACTAACGAGCTTGTTGTCGACGAGATATCGTCACCTCAGGACGAAGCCAACTGGTTCGGACAAAAAACGCCGCACGGCGCGGCCAGCCTCTCCGACATGTTCAGGAAAGTCGGGGCGCATTCCTACATGTCGGCCACCAGGGAGTTCCATTTCCTTCGGCATCCCGACGATCCCGCCCGGCAGTACATCCACAACGGAATGCGCGCCAGCGTGAAGGCATACCGGCCGTGGATGTGACGGGTGACTTCGTCGTCTCGATCCTAGTGCCGTCATCCGACCAACGAGGCCAATGTAATCTCGCGCGGCCATCAAGGCACCAACTGCCAAACAGGCAAAACAGAAGATGCCCGTGACCAAGCCGTCCAATCATGAAAGCGTCGCCGGCCTTTCAGTCCACCCTGTACTGCGCGCCTTCGCCGGACGAGGTATGTGGGGTTCATCGAACAGCATCCGGATGCCGAGTTGTACTTGATCATCGTTCCCCCGGATGAAAACCTCCCGCCTTGGGTCGTTTGCCTTCGGCCTGGACGACAACCAGCTGCGTTGCGCTGTCGATCAAGCGTTGGCAGCGTTCCTCGGCTCCGACAAACATCGTGTGATGATGGCGCGGTTCGGATTCAGCGACGCCGAAGTCGACCTGGTCGCAAATTGGACGGTGTGAAGGGATGCCGGATAACGCCCTTCTCAGCTAGCCGCTCAGCTGACGGTGTTTTCCTTCTTGTGTTCGCAGTCCGTGCCTTGGCCGCTCGGCTGCGGGCAGTTTTCGCCACTGCATTCCTGAGCCTGGGCGCGGGTGACGGACACTGGCCCGCTGGCGGAGGTGATTGCGACAATGGCGATCGAGAAGGCGAAAAGGAGCAGGCGCATTTCACTCTCCTTGTAGCAGGGGCGGAACGACAATACCCACAAGATTGCCGCCTGGCGGTGCGCAATCCAGGCCATTGCAGGCAAAAATGCCCCTACGGCAGCATAGCCCAACCAGCATCGTGGTAAAGCATCGGCCTGAACGGCTGCTGGCCGGGCAGGGCACCCGCGCACCCCGCTGAACCGACGTTGGGGAACTGACGCATTTGCATTTGCGGCGACGGCTATTTTTGTTTAAGGCCAAGCTTATGTCGCACTTGCCCGAGACTCTGCTCGCCGGTTATCGCAACTTCATGTCCGGTCGCTATGCGGCCGAGACGGACCGTTACAAGTCCCTGGCGCGTGAAGGCCAGTCGCCCGAAACCATGGTCATAGCCTGCTGCGACTCCCGCGCTGCGCCCGAAACCATCTTCGATTCCGGCCCTGGCGAGCTTTTTGTCGTCCGCAACGTCGCCAATCTCGTGCCGCCCTATTCGCCGGATGGCGAATTCCATTCCACCTCGGCTGCATTGGAATTCGCGGTGCAGGCGCTCAAGGTCAAGAACATCATCGTCATGGGCCATGGCCGTTGCGGCGGCATCCGCTCGGCGCTCGATCCCAATGCCGCACCATTGTCGCCGGGCGATTTCATCGGCAAGTGGATGAGCTTGGTTGCACCGGCCGCCGAGACGGTGACCGGCAACACGATGATGACCCAGACCGAACGCCAGACCGCGCTCGAGCGGATCTCGATCCGCTACTCGATTGCCAATCTGCGCACTTTCCCATGCGTGAAGATTCTCGAGCAGAAAGGGCGCCTGGAGCTTTTCGGCGCCTGGTTCGATATTTCGGCGGGCGAGTTGTGGGTCATGGATCGCAACACCGGCGACTTCGAGCGCACCGCCATCGCCTGACATTTGGCGGCTGGCCTCATCTCAATGACTTGAATGGCTTGATATCTCCGGCCTAGCTTTACGGGTCGGCAAAGCCTCGGGCGCCTGTGCCCATGGCTGCGCCAACGGAGGGCCAAGTCATGACCATCACCCCCCATCCGCCATGTGCTCGACGGCAGCCATCGCCGGATGTTCATTGGCGGCGCGTGGGTGGAGGCGGCGTCCGGCGAGACGATGGAAACGCGCAATCCCGCCACCGGCGCGGTCATCGCCACGGTGCCGCGCGCCGGCAAGCGCGACATCGAGCGCGCGGTTGCGGCCGCACGCAATGCATTCGATGGGCCATGGAGCCGTTTCAAGCCGCATGAGCGGCAGAAACTGCTGCTGAAGATCGCCGATCTGTTCGAGCACCACTGGGAAGAAATCTGCGTCTCCGACACCACCGACATGGGCCTGCCGATCGTCCGGGCGCGCGGCAACGCCAACCGCGTCCTTGGTATGTTGCGCTATTACGCTGGCATGGCGACGGCGCTGCACGGCCAGACCATCGAGAACTCGCTGGCCGGCGACATCGTCTCCTACACCCGCAAGGAGCCCGTCGGTGTCGTCGGCGCCATCATTCCCTGGAATGCGCCGACTGCCGCCTCGGTGTGGAAGATCGGTCCAGCCTTGGCGACGGGTTGTACCGTGGTGTTGAAGCCGTCGGAGGAAGCGCCGCTGACACCGCTTTTGATCGCCGAGCTGATGGCCGAGGCTGGCGTGCCCGACGGTGTCGTCAACATCGTCACCGGCACGGGCCTCGAAGCAGGTGCTGCGCTTGCCGAGCATATGGGCGTCGACAAGATCGTCTTCACCGGCTCGACCGCCACCGGCCAGAGCATCGTCCGCGCCTCGGCCGGCAACCTCAAGCGTGTGTCGCTGGAACTTGGCGGCAAGTCGCCGGTCATTGTCTGCGCCGACGCCGATATCGAGCGCGCTGTGCCTGTGGCGGCGATGTCGGTTTTCGCCAATTCCGGCCAGATCTGCATCGCCGGCTCCAGGCTGTTCGTCGCGCGGCCCATTCATGACGAGTTCGTCGCGCGCCTTGCCGCCTATGCCGGCGCCTTGCGCATCGGCAATGGCATCGACCCCGCGACCGAGATCGGCCCGCTGATTTCGCCACGACAGCTCCAACGCGTCGAGGGTTACCTGCGCGCCGGAACCGAGGAGGGCGCTCGCCTCGTCGCCGGAGGTGGCAGGCTCGCCGATGGTGTGTTCGCTGCCGGCAATTTCGTCGCGCCCACCGTCTTTGCTGGCGTCTCCGACACCATGCGCATTGCGCGCGAGGAGATTTTCGGCCCCGTCATTTCGGCGCTGCCCTTCGATACGCTCGACGAGGTGGTGCGGCGCGCCAACGATACGCCTTACGGTCTCGCCGCTGGTGTTTTCACCCGCGACCTCGCAACCGCGCACCAGCTGTCGCGGCGGCTGCATGCCGGCTCGGTGTGGGTCAACACCTACCATGCCATTGATCCGGCGGTGCCTTTTGGTGGCTACAAGATGAGCGGCTACGGTCGTGAGGGTGGTGGCGAGCACCTCGACGAATATCTCAACACCAAGGGTGTGTTCATCCGCATCGACTGAGGCTGTAACCGCACTGCGGACCAGCAAAAAGCCGCGCCCGGGTTGCGGTCGCGGTTTTGGCATTTCGTTGCTGGTTGGCTTTGGCTCAGCGCATCAGCTGGAATTCATAGAGCCTGCGATAGAGGCCCTCGGCTTCGATCAGGTCGACATGGCGGCCCTGCTCGGCGACCTTGCCGTCCTGCATCACCACGATGTTGTCTGCCTGGTGCACGGTCGACAGCCGGTGCGCGATGGCGATCGTCGTGCGCCCTGCCGACAGCTTCTCCAGCGCCTCGCGGAACAGTGCCTCGGACTCGGCGTCGAGCGCGCTGGTCGCTTCGTCGAGCAGCAGAACGTTGGCGTCGCGCAGGATGGCGCGAGCGATGGACAGGCGCTGCTTTTGCCCGCCCGAAAGCAGGGCGCCGTTTTCGCCGACCTGGGTGTCGTAGCCATGCTTGAGCGACATGATGAAGTCGTGGGCGTTGGCGGCCTTGGCGGCTTCGATCACTTCATCGTCGCTGGCGCCTTCGCGGCCAAGACGGATGTTGTGCATGATCGTGCCGGTGAATAGGAACGTGTCCTGGCTGACATAGGCGATGCGGTCGCGCACCGAATGCAGCGTCGCATGGGCAATGTCCTGCCCGTCGAACAGCACCTGACCGCTGTCAGGATCATACATGCGCATGATCAGGTTCATGATCGTCGACTTGCCGCTGCCGGACGGGCCGACAAGTGCTGTCATCTTGCCGGGCGGGAAAACGAGATCGAGATCGCGCAGGACTGGCTCGCCATCGGCATAAGAGAAGCTGACGTCCTTGAGCTCGATCTTGCCGGTGCCTGGCACCAGTGCTTCGGCACCTGGCTTTTCGGCGAGCGTCAGCGGTCGGTCGGAAAGTTCATACATCATGCGCACGCCGACGAGGCCTGCTTCCAGCGAGACGCGGAAACGCGCCAGCCGCTTGGCGGGCTCGTAGGCGAGCAGAAGTGCGGTGATGAACGACATGATGCTGCCCGGCGTCTGGCCGCCCTGGACAACCAGATAGCCGCTGACCAGAACTACGCCGGCGATGGCAAGGCCAGCCAGCGTTTCCATGATCGGGCTCGTACCGGCTTCGAGCGCTGCGATCGCGTTGGCGCGCTTTTCAACATCGGAGACGGCACGATGCATGCGGCCGCGCATCACCTGCTCGAGGTTGAACGACTTGACGATGCGCACGCCCACCGTCGTTTCCTGCATCACCTGGACGATCTGGGCCAGCGACATGAACTCGGCCTCCATGATCTTGCGCACCCGGCGCAGGATCTGGTTGACGCCGAATATGGCGATCGGCCCGACGATGAAGGCGACCAGCGACATCATTGGCTGCTGGTAGATCATCACCGCGACCAGGCCGAGCAGCGAAAACAGGTCGCGCACGAACGAGGTGACGATGACATCAAGCACCACCCGGGCTGCCTGCGCATTGTGGGTGACGCGGGTGATCAGGTCTGATGACGGGATCGAGTGATAAAAGGAAATACCTTGCGCCAGGATGCGGTCGTAGATGTTGCGCTGGCGTTCGGCGATGATGGAGTTGCCGACGCGGCTCAGGAAGAACGCCTGCACGAAGGTGGCGATACCCTTGAGGGTGAAGATGCCCGCCACCATGGCCGCGATCATGTAGACGCGGTTGATGTCCTTGCCGATGACGAACTCGTTGGTGATGTCCTGCATGATCCAGGCGCTGGCCGCCGTCATGCCGGCCACCACCAGCATCGCAATGATGGCGATGCCATAGCCAAGCGCATGCTGGCGGAATGACTCCCTGATCAGTCTCCAGATCAGCAGATGATTCTGCGTCGGACGAAAAAATCGAAGCAAATCAATGGGTCCCTTGGGCCGCAATCCCCCGCGCCGGCCTATATAAAGCACCTGTCAGCGAAGGGGAACCGCTGTTGATCGGAGGCATCAGGCGTACTGTCGCAGCCCGTAATGGCACGGTGGACAGTGAAATGGCGCGGATTGCCGCTATCTGCGATTTCGCATACCGTTGACCAAACGATAAAAAGTCGCCTTCGCCAAAGAAGACCAAAACCAGCCAGAGGTGGAAAGAATGCCAAGAAATTCAAACGATTTCGGCTTGTCTCGTCGTGCCTTGATCAAGGCGGCGGGTGCATCCGCAGCCGTTGCTGTTGCGGGCCTGCCGGTGCGCCTGTTTGCGGCGGATCCGATCAAGGTTGCCGCCGTCTACACTGTGCCGGTCGAGCAGCAGTGGGTCAGCCGTATCCATAAGGCGGCCAACGCCGCCAAGGAACGTGGCGACATCGAATATGTCTATTCGGAAAACACCGCCAACAACGACTATGAGCGCGTCATGCGCGAATATGCCGAGGCCGGCCACAAGCTGATCCTCGGCGAAGTGTTCGGTGTCGAGGACGCCGCCCGCGCCGTCGCCAAGGACTATCCCGACGTTGCCTTCCTGATGGGCTCGAGCTTCAAGCCGGACGCTGCCGTGCCGAACTTCTCGGTCTTCGACAACTACATCCAGGACGCTTCCTACCTCTCCGGCATCGTTGCCGGCGCGATGACCAAGTCGAAGAACATCGGCATGGTCGGCGGCTATCCGATCCCCGAGGTCAACCGGCTGATGAACGCCTTCATGGCGGGTGTGAAGGAATCAGCGCCCGACACCAAGTTCCAGGTCGCCTTCATCGGCTCCTGGTTCGACCCGCCCAAGGCCAAGGAGACCGCCTTCGCCCAGATCGACGGCGGTGCCGACCTGCTCTACGCCGAGCGTTTCGGTGTCTCGGACGCTGCCAAGGAAAAGAAGGTGCTCGCGATCGGCAACGTCATCGACACCCAGGCCGATTACCCTGATACCGTCGTTGCTTCGGCGCTGTGGCACTTCGAGCCGACGCTCGACAAGGCGATCGCCGAGGTCAAGGCCGGCACCTTCAAGGCCGACGACTATGGCGTCTATTCCTTCATGAAGGCCGGCGGCTGCTCGCTCGCCCCGCTTGGCACCTTCGACGGCAAGGTGCCCGCCGAGATCAAGGCCAAGGTCGCGGAGAAGGAAAAGGCGATCAAGGACGGCTCATTCACCGTCGAGATCAACGACGCCGAGCCGAAGTCGAGTTGATGACAGCGCTCTTCTCCCGTTCACGGGGAGAAGATGCCAGCAGGCAGATGAGGGGTGGCTCTACCTCTCGGAAGTTGGCGCTGCCCCTCATCCGGCCCTTCGGGCCACCTTCTCCCCGTGAACGGGGAGAAGGGACCTCCATCGCCGCGGCCATCCCATGTCCATTGCCTCTGCCTCCCCCGTCCTGCGCCTCTCCGGCATCACCAAGCGGTTCGGCCCGCTCGTGGCCAACGACGCCATTTCCTTTGAGCTCAAGCGTGGCGAGGTCATCGCGCTGCTGGGTGAGAATGGCGCTGGCAAGACGACGCTGATGAACATCCTGTTTGGCCACTATGTTGCTGACGAGGGTGCGGTCGAGGCGTTTGGCAAGCCGCTGCCGCCAGGCGATCCGCGTGCCGCACTCAACGCCGGCATCGGCATGGTACACCAGCATTTCACCTTGGCCGACAATATGACGGTGCTGGAAAACATCGCGCTCGGCACCCAGAGCCTGTGGCGTCCGCGTCTCGACCGGGCCGCCGCACGCCGGCGCATCGAGCAGCTTTCGGCTGATTTCGGCCTGGCCGTCGATCCAGCTGCGACCGTTTCCGCCTTGTCGGTGGGCGAGCGCCAGCGTGTCGAAATCCTCAAGGCACTTTACCGCGACGCCCGCATCCTGATCCTGGACGAGCCGACGGCGGTGCTGACGCCGGCCGAGACCGATGCGCTGTTCCGCACGCTCAAGCTGCTCGTCGCCAAGGGGCTGTCGATCATCTTCATCTCGCACAAGCTGCATGAGGTCATGGCCGTCAGCGACCGCGTGCTGGTGCTGCGGTCAGGTCGTCTTGCCGGCGAACGCGCTACAGACGCGACCGACCGCAAGGAGCTTGCGGCGCTGATGGTTGGCCAGGAGGTCAAGCCGGCAGAGGTCGTGCCGGTCGAGCCGGGCGCAGCGCTTCTCGTACTCGATGTCGTCTCCACCGCTCGCCGCAATGGCGCGGCACTCGACGGCGTGTCGCTCACCTTGCGCGCCGGTGAGATCACGGGCCTTGCCGGCGTCTCAGGCAATGGACAGGCGGCGCTTGCCGCTTTGCTCGCCGGTACCGAACGCCCCACCGGCGGAACGATCGCAATCGGCGGAACGCAAATTGGCGACTGGTCGCCCAAGGTAGCGCTCGGTCACGGCATTGCCCGCATCCCCGAGGACCGCCACGCGGTCGGCACCATCGGCGACATGAGTGTGACGGAAAATGTCATTGCCGAACGTTATGCCAGCCCGCGCTTCAGCCGCATGGGGTTCCTCGATTGGAACGCGGCGCGCGGTTTCGCCGAACAGATCATCGCCGACTACGATGTCAAATGCCCGTCTCCCGAGGCGCGCATCCGCCTGCTGTCGGGCGGCAACATGCAAAAGCTGATCCTAGGCCGTGCGCTCGATCCCGAGCCGTCGGTCATCCTGGCCAGCCAGCCGACGCGCGGCCTTGATGTCGGCGCTGTGGCCTATGTCCACCGCATGCTGATTGCCGCACGGCAAAGGGGGGCTGCGATCCTGCTGATTTCCGAGGACCTCGAAGAGATTTTGGCGCTGTCCGACCGTATCGTCGTGATGTCCAAGGGCCGGCTGTCGAGCCCCTCTGCTCGTGGCGAGCGCAGCATTCGCGAGCTGGGGGAACTGATGGCCGGACACGGCGGGGAGCGCAGCGATCATGCGGCTTGAGCCCAAACCTGCGCCGTCGCTTGCGTTCACCTTGCTGTTTCCGTTGGCGGCCATCGTAGCCACGCTGGTTCTGACTTCGCTGCTGGTGCTTGCCGCCGGTGCTTCGCCGCTATCGGTCTTTTACCTCGTCGCCAAGGGTGCCGCCGGCTCGCAGTTCGCCCTGCTTGAGACGCTGACCCGCGCCACTCCGCTGATCTTCACCGGTCTCGCCGTCGCGGTCGCCTTCCGAGCCAAGCTGTGGAACATTGGCGCTGAGGCGCAGCTCTATGTCGGCGGCATCGTCACAGTCGTGCTCGGCACCGGCGCCTTGCCGCTGCCCTCGGTGATCCTCATTCCCATCATCATGCTGGCGGCGATGCTTGCCGGCGGGCTGCTGCTGCTTGGGCCGGCTATCCTCAAGACCCGCTTCGGCGTCGACGAGGTGGTGACCACGCTGCTGCTCAACTTCATCGTGCTGCTGTTCGTCTCGATGCTGCTGGAAGGCGTGCTCAAGGATCCGATGGGCCTTGGCTGGCCGCAATCGCAGAAGGTCATCGCCGATGCGCAACTGCCGCGCATCATCCAGGGCAAACGGCTGCACTATGGCTTCGTTGTCGCCATCGTTTCGGCGATCGTCGTCTGGGTCATCATGAAGAAGACGGTGCTCGGCTACGAGATGCGCGCCGTCGGCCACAATCCGGAAGGCGCGCGCTTCGTCGGCATCCCGGTCAACCGCGCGCTGATGAAGACAGCACTGCTGTCAGGCGGTCTTGCTGCCCTGGCGGGTTTCTCCGAAGTTTCGGGTCTCAAGGGCAATCTGACGCTCGACCTGTCGCCGGGCTATGGCTATTCGGGCATTGTTGTCGCCATGCTGGCGATGCTCAATCCGCTTGGGGTCATCGCCTCCGCCATTTTTGTCGCTGGTATATTCGTCGGCGCCGACGCCATGAGCCGCACAGCCAAGGTGCCGAGCTACATCGCCGATGTCATGGTTGCCACCTCGCTGCTGACCATGGTGGTGGCGATCTTGCTCACGCGGTTCAAGGTGAGGTGGAGGTGATGCGGCCCAACAATAACCTCTCTTCGGCCCTTCGGGCCACCTCTCCCCAAAGGGGCGAGGAACCCAAGCTGGAGAGGCGTCGCAACTGCGCTTCCTCGCCGCTCTGGGGAGAGGTGCCGAGCGCAGCGAGGTGGAGAGGGGCGTTTCACATGGTGCGAGGATGCTTTTGATGGACGCCCTCGACATCCTCTTCACCGCCTCGTTCTGGGTCGCTGCCATCCGCATCGCCTCGCCGCTGATTTTCGCCACGATGGGCGAACTGATCTGCGAGCGCGCTGGCGTGCTCAATCTCGGCATTGAAGGCATCATGACCGCTGGCGCCTTCGCCGGCTGGTTCACCGTCTATGCCGGTGGTGACCTGTGGACCGGCGTGCTGGTGGCTGCCCTTGCCGGCGCGATGTTTGGCCTGCTGCATGCCACGCTGACCGTGCCGCTTGGCCTGTCGCAGCATGTCGTCGGCATCGGCGTCACCCTGCTCGCCACAAGTCTCACCTATTTCACCTATCGCCTGGCACTGCCCGAAGTGACATCGCCGCCCAAGATCGAACCGTTCCAGCCGTTGCCGATCCCCGGCCTGTCTGGCATCCCGGTGCTCGGCGAGGCGCTGTTTTCGCAGACGCCGCTGACCTATTTCGCCTTCATCACTGTCGCCGTGGTCGCCTGGGTTCTCTACCGCACGCCGGTCGGCCTTGCCGTCCGCGCCGCAGGCGAAAACCCCTCGGCGGTCGAGGCGCAAGGCATCTCCGTCACCGCCATCCGCATGGGCGCAGTCATGGTCGGCAGCGCGCTGATGGCGGTCGGCGGTGCCTTCCTGACCATGTCGGCGTTCAACTCGTTCTTTTTCGAGATGATCAACGGCCGCGGCTGGATCTGCATAGCACTGGTGGTTTTCGGCTCGTGGCGGCCGGGCAAGGCCTTGCTTGGCGCCATCCTGTTTGCCGCTTTCGATGCCTACCAGGTCCGGCTGCAGCAGCTGTCCGGCGGCCTCGTGCCCTATCAGGTGTTCCTGATGATGCCTTATGCACTATCGATCCTGGCGCTGATCCTGGTGGCGCGCCGCGCCACCTATCCCAAGGCGCTGATGATCCCCTATCAGAAAGGCGAGAGATGAGTTTCGACCTGATCGTCAAGGGCGGCACGCTATCAGATGGAACCGTTGCCGACATCGGCATCAAGGGCGACAAGATCGCCGCGATTGAGCCGAAGATCGAAGCTGCGGCCAAGACTGTCGTCGATGCCTCCGGCAACCTCGTCTCCCAGCCCTTCGTCGATCCGCATTTCCATATGGATGCTACGCTGTCTTACGGCCTGCCCCGCATCAATGCCTCGGGCACGCTGCTCGAAGGCATCTCGCTGTGGGGCGAACTCAAGCCGCTGTTGACCCATGAGGCGGTCAAGGAGCGCGCGCTCGCCTATTGCGACTGGGCCGTGTCGATGGGCCTGCTCGCCATCCGCACCCATGTCGACACCTGCGACGACCGCCTGCTTGCCGTCGAGGCCCTGCTCGAGGTCAAGAAGGAGATCGCGCCCTATATCGACCTCCAGCTCGTCGCCTTCCCGCAGGACGGCCTCTACCGCTCGCCTACAGCCCGCACGAATACAATTCGCGCCCTCGACATGGGCGTCGATGTCGTTGGTGGCATTCCGCATTTCGAGCGTACCATGGCCGACGGCACCCGGTCGGTGACCGAGCTCTGTGAAATCGCCGCCGAGCGTGGCCTGATGGTCGACCTGCACTGCGACGAGACCGACGATCCGCTGTCGCGGCACATCGAGCAGCTGGCTTATGAGACCCAGCGTCTCAGCCTGCAGGGCAGGGTGGCCGGCTCGCATCTGACATCGATGCATTCGATGGACAATTACTACGTCTCCAAGCTGCTGCCGCTGATATCAGAAGCCGGCGTGTCGGCCATTCCCAATCCGCTGATCAACATCATGCTGCAGGGCCGCCACGACACCTACCCCAAGCGTCGCGGCATGACCCGCGTGCCCGAGATGCTTAAGGCCGGCATCCGTGTCGGCTGGGGCCAGGATTGTGTGCTCGATCCCTGGTATTCGCTCGGCACCGCCGACATGCTCGACGTCGCCTTCATGGGCCTGCACGTCGCCCAGATGTCGAGCCCCGCTGACATGCGCCGCTGCTTCGACATGGTCACCAGGGTCAATGCCGAGATCATGGGGCTCGACCATCTCGGCCTTGCAGTTGGCAAGACGGCGAGCCTCGTCGTGCTCGATGCCGGCAACCCGATCGAGGCGGTGCGCCTGCGTGCTGAGCGGCTGTGCGTCATCGCCAGGGGCAAAGTCGTTGCCGAGCGCCCCAAGCGCGATACGGCGTTGTCGATCAAAGGCCGTCCGGCTACGATCAACCGCCGCCATGTGGTGCCGCAGCAGGCGGACTGACGCCCGACAGCGTCTGGCCGGATGTCACAATAAAATCTACAATCGCACTCAAGATTCGCGCGATTGGCGGAAGGAATAGTGCCATGGTGTTGAGGACGGTTTGCTTGCTCTTCATGGTCGCTCTGCTTGGTGGCTGCGTGTCGTCGGAAGAACAGCGCACGCTCGACGAAGCAAAGTGCCGCTCCTATGGCTTCGCCAAGCGCAACGACGCCTTCGCCGAATGCCTGCAGCGCATCGAGCTCGACCGGCGCGCCGAATTCCGCCGCCGCAGCGACCTCGACGACTGGCCAATGACAAGGCCGATCGTGGTCTATCGGCCGGTTGTCGTCGCGCCCAAATAGCAGCTTTGTCGCGCTGCGACGCAGCAACGCATGGTCCAGGCCAGATAGGTCTCGCCATCGACGTTTCAAGGGCATAAATAGCCGTCATCCGGGCGGGTTGCCCGGCGGATGGCACCATGACATTTCGACAAGCCTTGGCCCTCCCGAAGAACAATCTGGTTCTTGCGGGCATTCTGCTCATGTTGCTGGGCGACTTCATGTTCGCGCTCAACGACGCCATGGGCAAATGGCTGGTCACCAGCTTCTCCGTCGGGCAGGTGCTGTTCATCCGCTCGATCGGCGCTTTCATCATCCTCGGCCCGATGATTGCCAAGCAAGGCGTCGGGCCCTTGACCAAGGTCGAGCGCCCCGGCCTGCAGGTGTTGCGCGTCGTCCTTGCCACTGCCGATACCGGGTTTTTCTATGCCGCCGTCGCCTATCTGCCGCTGGCCGACGTCATGACCTTTTATATGGCCGGCCCGATCTACATCGCCGCACTTTCGCATTTCTTCCTTGGCGAAAAGGTCGGCTGGCGCCGCTGGATCGCCATCGTGCTCGGCTTCTGTGGTGTGGTCATCGCACTGCGCCCATCGACCGCTTCATTGTCCTGGCCGTCGCTGTTTGCCATCGTCGGCAGTCTGTCCTTCGCGGTCACGCTGATCCTCAGCCGCAAGCTGCGCGCCACCAACGACACCACGCTGGTTACCTGGCAGACGCTGGGTGCCCTTGCCGCTGGCGGCGTGCTGGCGGTGGCCGACTGGCGCACGCCGAGTGCGCTCGACTGGTCGGCGATGCTGCTGCTCGGCGTCGTCTCGTGTGCTGCGCATCTGATGATCACGCGCGCGCTCAAGCTGGCGCCGGCCTCGCTTCTGGCACCGCTGCAATACACGCTGCTTCTGTGGGCGGTGGTCATGGGCATCGCCTTCTTCGGCGACTACCCCGATGCGCAGGGGCTTGTCGGTTCGGCGATCATCGTCCTTGCCGGCCTGTTCATCTTCCACCGTCAGAAGGTGGTGGACAAGGCCGAGCCTGAAACGGTCCCGACCAGCGTTCACTGATCTGGTCGACCCTCATCCGGCTGCCGGTGCTGGCCTGCAATTGGCTGGCTGTTTGAGGTGCCTGAACCCGTCGGCGCCTTCGTCACCGTCTCGGAAATGAGACCTGCCGACGGTCAAGAAATCTGCCCATCGAAGGCCGAAGCTACCGCCCCAGCACGAGCGCCCAGTAGCGCCTGTCGCTGCCCTTGGCCTCGCGCACATAGGCGAGGCCGAATTTGCCGAAGCGGGGGTCGAGCATGTTGCGGCGATGGCCAGCCGAATTCATCCACATCGAAAACAGCTTGGCCGGCTCCATGCCGCCATGGGCGATGTTTTCGGCCGCCGCACCAGCGACGCCATTGTCGTCCATGCGCGCGGCGAAATCCTTGCCCCAGCCGGTGGTGTGCTCCATCTTGCCGCTGCGCGCCATATAGGCTGCCTGCTGCAGCGCGGCGCGTTCCAGCGTGGAATCGGGGCGGAGCGGCGGCAGGCCATGCTCCGAGCGGATGGTCTGGAGATAGGCGATGCCCGATGCCGAAGCGCCAGCACCATCGCCGGCTACGTTCGAACCGGTCTGGCAGGCGGCCAGGAAAAACAGGCCACCCAAAGCCGCAGCCTTCGTCGCCATGCCCATCATCCGCTTTGCCATGATCAAGTCCTTGTCTGGTCGCCGTCTTTGGCCGACCGTTGATAAGGCAGATCATGGCTTTTTGGCGAGCGGCAGCGCTGCTCAGGCCTTCACCCTGGCAGCTGTCGGGTCGAACATTGGCTCGAGATGGATTGTGGCGGGTACCCTTTCCGTCGCCACGACAAGCTGATAGGTACCCGATTTGAGGAAGGCGTCGCTGACCCCGGCCGCGTTGCGGACATAGCCATAGCCGATGTTTTTGCCAATCGTGTAGCCATAGCCGCCGCTGGTGAGATAGCCGACCGGCTGGCCGTCGCGCAGGATCGTCTCACGCCCGACCAGCACCACATCCTTGTCGTCGACGGTGAAGCCCGTGAGCCGCTTGGTCAGCGCTGCGCCGCTGAGCTTTTCCAGCGCCTTTCGCCCGAGGAAATCGGTGTCCTTCCTGAGCTTCACCGCCCAGCCCAGCCCGGCCTCGAATGGCGTGTCGTTGGGCGTGATGTCGGAGCCCCAGGCACGGTAACCCTTTTCCAGGCGCAGCGATTCCAGCGCACGATAGCCGACGGGGCGGATGCCGTGCGGCTTGCCTGCTGCCATCAGCGCGTCGAACACCTCGCCGGTGGCCGCGATCGGCACATGCAGTTCCCAGCCAAGTTCGCCGACATAGGTGACGCGCAGCGCCCTGACCAGCGTTCCCGCTATGGCGAGTTCCCTGACATGGCCGAACGGGAAGCCGGCGTTTGAGACATCGGCGTTCGTGGCAGCCTCTAGTACCTTCCTTGCACTCGGCCCCATCAGCGACAGCGTGCCATACTGCTCGGTGACGTCTACCAGCTTGGTGTCCAGCCCTGATGGGATATGGTCGCTGATCCAGGCGAGGTCATGCGTCCGGAAGCCGGTGCCGGTGACGATGTAGAACCTGTCATCAGCGAGCCGCGCCACGGTGAGGTCGGCCTCGATGCCGCCGCGCGTGTTGAGCAACTGCGTGTAGGTCAGTCGCCCCGCCGGCTTGGACACGTCGTTGGCGCAGATGAAGTCGAGCGCCTTCTGCGCATCCTTGCCCGTCATCTCGTATTTGGCGAAGGACGACTGGTCGAACACGCCGACTGCTTCGCGAACATGGCGGTGCTCGTCGCCGACCGGTGTGAACCAGTTCTGCCGGCCCATCGAATAGACGTCCTTTGCTTCCGTGCCCGCAGGCGCGAACCAGTTCGGCCGCTCCCATCCGAGCTTGGAGCCGAATACGGCGCCAAGCTGTTTCAGCCGCTCATAGAGCGGCGAGACGATATGGGGCCGCCCGCTCTGATACTCCTCATGCGGAAAGCCGATGGTGTAGTGCTTGCCATAGGCTTCGAGCGTGCGGTCCGACACCCAATTGCGATCGCGGTGCAGGTTCGAGAAGCGCCTGATGTCGACGACCCACAGGTCGAGAGGCGCTTCGCCATCGACCACCCACTGCGCCAGCACCCAGCCGGCGCCGCCGCCCGAGGCGATGCCGAAGGCATTGAAGCCGGCGCCGACGAACATGTTGGAGCACTCGGGCGCCGAACCGAGGATGAAATTGCCGTCGGGGGTAAAACTCTCCGGGCCGTTGATCATCTGCTTGACGCCGACGGTCTCCAAAGCGGGAACACGCGCGATGGCCTGCATCATATGCTGCTCGAAATGGTCATAGTCGTCGTCGAACAGGCGGAACTCCCAGTCATTGGGCACGTCGCCCGTGGTCCATCCTTGCGGGTTCGGCTCATAGCCGCCCATGACCAGCCCGCCGACCTCCTCCTTGAAATAGGTGCGCCGGTCGGGATCGCGCAGCGTCGGCGCATCGGTCGAAAGCCCCGGCACCTTCTCGGTGATGATGTACTGGTGCTTGACCGGCTGCAGCGGCACGTTGATGCCGGCCATGGCGCCGACCTGCCGTGCCCACTGTCCGGCGCAGTTCACCACCTTGTCGCAGGTGACGTCGCCCTGGTCGGTCTTCACACTCAGGATGCGGCCGTCCTTCATCTCGAAGCCGGTCACGCGCACATTCTCGAACAGTTTCGCGCCGTGCATGCGCGCGCCCTTGGCCAGCGACTGGGTGATGTCGGAGGGGCTCGCCTGGCCGTCCGTCGGCAGCCATGAAGCGCCGACGAGATCCGAGGTTTCCATCAGGGGCCACATGCGCTTGACCTCTTCGGGCGACACCAACTGCATGTCCATGCCGAAGCTCTTGGCCGTGGTCGCCAGCCTCTTGTATTCGGTCCAGCGGTCCTGGTTGGTGGCGAGCCGCAGGCAACCGGTCATCTTCCAGCCGGTGGCAAGCCCGGTCTCGGCCTCCAGCCCCTTGTAGAGATCGACCGAATATTTGAGCACGCGCGTGATCGACGCCGACGAGCGCAACTGGCCCACCAACCCCGCGGCATGCCAGGTTGAACCAGAGGTCAGCTTGCCTTGTTCGAGCAGGATGACGTCGGCCTTGTGGTCGCGGGCGAGGTGATAGGCCGTCGAGCAGCCGATGATGCCGCCGCCGATGACGACGATCTGGGCATGTGAGGGGAGGGCCATGATCAGAGCTTTCCGTATTGCGTGCGATAGGTTTCGAGCGCGACCTCGAGCTTCTCGAGATTCTCGGCGGTGTAGGCGACATAGTCGACGCCGGGGGCGGAGAGATGGAGTTCCGACACCATGCTCCACATCGCCTCGCGCAGCAGCGAGGCGCATTGCATCGCCGTGTGCGAGCGGCGGATCGCCTGGTCCGGCTTGCCACCGAAATAGACGCTTAGCAGTTCGTCGGACTCCTCCAACGTCATGCCCGCATTGGAAGCGGTGCCGGCAAGGTCGAACATCGCGGTCGAAAAGCCGGCATATTCGAAATCGATCAGCCACAGCCTGCCGCCGTCGTCGAGGAAGTTGGCCGGCAACAGGTCGTTGTGGCTGAAGATAACAGGCAATGGCGCCTGCGCTTTTTCAAGCCTGTCCGCCAATGCGAGATAGCGCGGAAGTTCCGCTGTCATGCGGCTGTTGCCGGCGGCAAGCGTGCGGGCATAATCGCGAATGACGTGGAAAGCCCAGAACATGAAGCCGGGCCCCGACACGTGGCGGGGCATCTCGTCGTGGAAGCGGCGGATGAGCTGGGCGATGTTGGCGGCATTGGCCCGCACGTCGTCGGCGCCATAGGTCCTGGCGCCGAGGAATTCGGTTACCATCACACCCGGCTCGGCATATTGCAGCTCCGGTGCAAAGCCCGCCTCATAGGCGGCCTTGGCCACCATCACCTCGCGGTCGCGGAAGACGTGGTGGAACGGGAAATCCTTGCCAAAGCGCACGACATGGCGGCCCGATGCGTCTGAGACTACCCAGCTTTCATTGCTGATGCCGCCCTTCAGAGGCGCGATCGTCACCGTCCCGCTCCACAGCGGCAAGGCACGGATGCGGTCCTCGCTTGTTGTCATCCAGCCCCTCCACGCTGTGGACGGCGCGTTCCCCGTTGTCGCGCCCCGTGCATGCCCCCGAAAATCGGAATCGATTTTTGGCAAGAGGCATGCACCGATTCAAAGTTCTACAGCGTCCTTTGCGCGTCCTACTGGACGCGCGGCGCTGTAGGCTTTTTGGGTGGTAGTCTCACGCAGCGGAAGCGCCGATGTCAATGTGAGTTTGTGGTTTTTGTTGTTTTTCTGACCGTATCTGTTGAGAAGTTTCGCGATACTGCGGTAGACTCGGGCAGGATTTTCCTCAGTTGCGGCCATGCCGCCATTCGACCAGGGCCGAACGATGAACCATTCCAAGCGTCATAGTGAGATCCTGCGCCTGCTCAATGACGAGGGCACGATCACCATCGCCGACCTTGCCGACAAGCTCGGTGTGTCGCTCGAAACCGTGCGCCGCGACGTCAAGCCGCTGACCTCCGCCGGTTCGATCCTCAAGATGCATGGTTCCATCGGCCTGCCGTCGGTGGTGGGCGAGGCGCCTTTCGAACGGCGCATGCGCGACAATGCCGAAGCCAAGCGCGCCATCGCCAAGGCAGTCGCCGCCACCATCCATGACGGTGAGTCGGTCATGCTCGATACCGGCACCACCACCAGCTATCTCGCACGTGAACTGCTCGGCCACCGCCGGCTGACCGTCGTCACCAATTCTTCCGACATCGCCCGCACGCTGGCAACAGTGAACGGCAACAAGGTCTATATGGCCGGCGGTGAATTGCGCAGCGACAGCGGTGCTGCCTTCGGCGTGTCGGCGATCGAGTTTGTCAGCCGCTTCGCCGTCAGCCATGCGGTGATCTCGGCCGGTGCTGTCGACGCCGCCAATGGGGTGATGGACTACAATCTCGAGGAAGCCGAGTTCGCCCGCGTGGTGCTGGCACGTGGCCAGCGCTCGGTCGTCGTCACCGACCACAGCAAGTTCGGTCGTCAGGGGCTTGTCCAGGTCTGCGGCTTCTCCGGCTTTAGCGAACTCGTCACCGACAGGCAGCCGTCCGAAGACCTGGCCCAGGCGCTCAGCGACGCCGGAGCGCAACTCACCATCGCGGGCCAGGCCAGGACTTAGGCCTGTGCGAAGACCAGCCTGAAGCAGGCGCCCTTCCTGTCGCTGCCGGCGAGCTCGATCCGGCCGCCATGGATCTGCATGATTTCGTGCACCAGATTGAGGCCGAGGCCCGCACCATGGCCGCGCGGGCGCAGCCGATAAAACGGCTCGAAGATCTTTTCCCGCTCCGCTGCCGGCACGCCGTCGCCTTCGTCCGAAACCTCGATGGTGGCCGGGCTGTTGACGCCGATGGTGATCCGGCCAGCATTGCCGCCATGTTCGATCGCGTTCTGCACCAGATTGGTGATCGCGCGCTCGACGGCGGTTCGGTCGCCATTGGCGAACAGCTCGCCGCGTGCCGGCTCGAACGACATTTCGTAGCCGGCTGCGAAGGCCATTGGCGCCAGATCGACGACGACCCCGCGCGCCACCGCCACGAGATCGAAACGGGTGAATTGTTGCGTCTGCCGGCCGAGGCGCTGGATGTCGAGCAACTGGTCGGTCAGCGTCGATAGCCGCGCCGTATCTTGCAAAAGCCGCGCCCGTTCGGGTGTTGCCGGCAGCGAGGTGATGCGGGTGTTGAGGATGGCGACCGGCGTGCGCAGTTCATGCGCTGCGTCGATTAGGAAGCGTTTGTGCCGTTCATAACCCTTGTCAAGGCGGTCGAGCGCGCCGTTGACCGCCCTCACCAGCGGCGCGATCTCCGAAGGGATGCGCTCCACCGGCAGCCGCACCCCGCGTTCGTCGATGTCGATCCGCTCGGCCAATACTGCGGCCTGGCGCAGGCCGCGGAAGGCACTGCGCACCACGAGCGGGATCACCAGCAGCGTTGCCACCGCCATCACGCCGCCGATGGGCAGGATGATCTCCAGGAACAGTTCCGGTGTCACGTCGAGCAGCGCCGAAACCCTGAAACGACCTTGCGCGCCGGTGAATATCTGCACTTTTCCAGCGCTAGTGTCATACCACTGCACGGTCGCGGCGGGCAGGGTCGAGCCCTTCTTCCAGACCAGCTTGGCGTTGTCGATATGATCGAGCGCGGCGGCCATGCGGGTGAATTCGGGCGGGATCGTGCCTTCCTTCAGCATGTGCCCCTGTTCGTCGCGCAACACGAACCAGAGGTCGGGCACTTCCTCGCGCAGATCCTGCAGGCGCGCTGTGTTCTTGAGCACAAGCTCGCCGGCATCGTCCCGGCGCACCACCTTGCGCAGCACGTCGACCGCCCGGCCCTCGTAATTCTCCGGGATGACGCCGGTGACGATCAGGGCGCCGAGGATCATGCCGATCAGCAGCGTCAGCAGGATCACCTGCAGGATCACCAGACGCCACACCAGCCGCCATTTCAGCGAGATCGGGCGGAAGAAACGCCCCAGCAGGCGGATGATCTTCTGAATGGTCATGAAATCTCGCGCAGGAGGTAGCCGACGCCGCGCACGCCATTGATTTCGACCTTGGCGTCAGCTTCCGCCAGCTTGCGACGAAGCCGCGACACATGCGTGTCGAGCGCATTGGACTGGATTTCGTCGTCGAGGCCGAACACCGCTTCCATCAGCGACGAACGCTGCACCATGCGGCCCGTCCGCCGCAACAGCGCTTCCAGCACCAGCAGCTCGCGGCGCGGCAAGGTCAGCGGATCGCCGCGGACCAGAACCTCGCGATGGCCGAGATCGAAGGCCAGGTCGCCGGCGCGGATAACCTGCGTCTGTACATTGGCCGGCCGGCGCAGCAGGGCGCGCAGACGCGCCAGCAGTTCCTCGAAGGCGAAGGGCTTGGCCAGATAGTCGTCAGCGCCCATGTCGAGCCCGTCGACCTTGTCGGAGGTATCGCTGCGCGCAGTCAGCACCAGCACCGGCGTCGCGTTGCCGCGCGCCCGGATCTTCGGCACCAGCGTCAGGCCGTCGCCGTCCGGCAATTGACGGTCGAGCAGGATTGCGTCGTAGTTCTCGCTGGCGGCAAAATCGCCAGCCTCCAGAAGCGATGCCGCGTGATCCACGACCATGTCATATCGCCGCAACGCCGTTTTCAAAGCCGACGCCAGTTCTGGCTCGTCTTCCACAAGCAATATGCGCATTTGTTTCCTCGAAGGGCCCCTCGGTGCCGCCCGGCTATTCCCCCAACATTGCAGAAGCATTGCGAAATGAAGACGGCGAACGGGTGCAGCGGCCAAAATGACTGGTTCTGTGCTTTTCACGCAATGCATGTGTAATCCAGTGGCCTCAAACAGCTTTCGCTAAAGGCCGGCGACCGATTCGCTGGCAGACGATTTCGAAAGAGGTTCGCAATGGCCGCAAATGACACTTTATCCTTTCTCATGGCATGGGCCACCGCACCACTCAAGGTCGCGTCCATCACGCCGTCCAGCACCAGCCTGGCGACGCTGATGACCCAAGAGCTTGGTCCCGACACCGGACCGGTTCTCGAGCTTGGCGCCGGCACCGGGCCGTTCACCCGCGCCATGCTGGCGCGCGGCGTCAAGGAAAGCGACATGACGCTGATCGAGTTCAACTCCGATTTCGCCCATTTGCTCAGGCACCGGTTCCCCAAATCCCGTGTACTGGAGATGGATGCGGCCGAACTGCGCTACCGGCCGATCTATGACGGCCCGGTCGCCGGTGCCGCCATCAGCGGCCTGCCGTTCCTGGCAATCCCGCCGCGCCAGACGTTGGCCATCCTCGAAGGCGTTTTTGCCAATGTCAGGCCCGACGGGGCGATGTATATGTTCACTTACGGCTTCCGATGCCCTATTGAACAGCCGCTGCTCGACAGGCTCGATCTCGAAGTGACACGCATTGGCCATACTTTCCGCAATCTGCCGCCGGCGGCTGTCTATCGGATCACCAGGATGAAGCCGGCAAAGAGTTATGACTGGCGTTTTGCATGATTCCATCGATCCTGGGCTTCGGTCTGCTCGGCGCGGCATGTCTTGCCTTCACCGAAAAGATTTCGCCGATCCCACCGTCACATGTGCTGCTGCTGTTTCTCGGCATGACGGCAGCACCCGATGTGCCGATGCTTGTCGCGCTGATGCTGGCGACAACGCTCGGCTCGACCCTGGGATCGATGATCTGGTACAGCGGTGGCAACTGGCTGGGGCCTGACCGCGCCGACGCAGCGGTCAAGCGGTTCGGCAAGTACATCTTCCTCAAGCACGCGACCTATCAGAGGCTGACGCAGGCCTATCGCCGCAACAACTTCCGAGCTTCGCTGATCGCCCAGCTCGTGCCGGTGGCGCGGACCTATCTCGCGCTCGAAGCGGGTGTCCTCAGGCTGTCGTTCGTGCCCTTCGCGCTCGCCACGATGACCGGTGCCTTCATCTGGAATGCCGCCTTCCTGATCGGCGGCTATTTGATGCGCGACAGCGACCACGACCCGGTGACGATCGGTTTCCGCATCATCGCCATCGTCGTTGTCGCCGAGATCATCTTTCTCATCGGCCTGCGGCACAGTACCCGAGGGACGGCCAAGGACCATCCCTCGGGCGAAACGCATCCCTAGGCCTGCGGCGGTAGCCCGCCGCAGGCAGGAGCCGGTCTAGTCCTGGATCACCCGATAGAAGTTCCAGTAGGACGAGCCTGAGACCACGAAAGGCTCGAGCTTCTTTCCCCATTGGGCGTGGGCGTCGATCTTGGAGATCTTGGCGAACATCTCTTCGATCTGCGCCAGGCTTTCGACTGTGTGGTTGACCTCGACGGTGGCTTCCTTGGCGCCGATCGACCCGGTCAGGATCTGCATCGCCATCTTGTCGGTCCCGGCCTGCGGACCGATTTCCCGTTCCCATTGGCGCAACAGATCGATGGCGCTTTGCTTGTGCCCGAAGCGGGCATCGATCTTCCAGCGTGCGACGAACATGGCTTCCTCCCATCTTGCAGGCGACCATTCGCCTGCATTCGATCACTCGTCCCAGGCCTGCACGACGGTTTGCCGCGCGATCTTGCCGTCCTTGAGTTCCAGCATGGCCGCACAGAAAACCTTGGTGCCGTCGGGGTAGGCACAGTCCTGCGAGAAAGCGAGATTGTCGCCTTGCGCAATCGTTAGGTCGACACGATGGCTCATCGCGCGGCTGCAGATATCGTCCCAGAAGGTGGTGATCGCCGCTCGCCCGCGGATTTCGCGCGGCTTGCTGGGCGGGTTGTTGCGGTCGATGACCCGCACCAGCGCGTCGTCGGCATAAAAGCTGGAGAGCATCGGGCCGTCACGGCCTTCGATCGCCTTCTTGATCGAGGCACCGGTGACGGCTTCCTTGGTGGCAAGCATTTTATCCTCCTGTCGGCCGGCCTTCGGGCGGCCCTGTGTTGGTGGTGGTTCCAGACCGGAACCGGGAAGCTATTGCGACTTCGCCTTGGCGGCGGCCATCGCCGTGTCGACCTCTTGCTTGAACTGTGGGAAGTCGACCTGCATGCCGTTCAGCACCGTCGACCAGTGGCGAACGACAGCCGCCATCGCCACCGCCTCGCGGATCTCTTCGTCCGTCGCGCCATTGGCCTTGGCGGCCGCGGTGTGGAAATAGATGCAATATCCGCACGGAATCTGGGCAGCGACGGCCAGGCCGACCAACTCCTTGGTCTTGCCGTTCAACTCGGTCTTGGGATTGAGCTGTATGCCCTTGAACTCGGCCCAGGCGCCTGAAATGCCCGACTCCGGAAACGCCTTGAAGAAGCTGGGCACCGAGCCGAGCGTGGCTTCGATGTCCTTGTAGGTTGCCGCAGCCGAGCTGTCTTCGGCGACAGCATTCGAAACGACCAGCGCGGCGAAACCTGCGGCCATCGCCAGCGTGGTGAGCATTCCACTTGCCTTGGTCATGTCTTCCTCCATTGGCAGGTTCGAGGCGCTGTTTCCGCCTGCCTGCATGGGAAAACTGTAGTCCCGGGCGCCGCATCACCGCTTCGCCCGAACAGGCCACTGGTCCTATGGCCCGTCCGGGCCAGTCTGACGGACCGCGAAAGCCGCCGCCGCCGCCCGTGATGGCAGGTCAAGCTTCATCAGGATGTTGGCGACATGGCGCTTCACCGTGTGTTCGCTGAGGCTGAGTTCGGCGGCGATCGCCGCATTGCTCTTGCCGTCGGCAATCAGCGCCACGACTTCATTCTCACGCGCCGTCAGGGCTGAAGGTTCAACCGCGATCGCTCGGCTTCGGCACGCCGGTTCGAGGTGTTGTTCCGACGTCGCCTCGACAAGTGTCAGGGGGCCGTCGAACTCGTCGAGCGCCATGCGACCGGCATCAACGAAATGCACGCCCGAACCAGTAGCGATTTCGGCGACAAGGCGCGATGCGAGTATGCCGCCGCGCCCGGCATGCTCGGCGATCTTGACGGCGACGCGTACAGTCAGGCCCGAAGGCGGGCCCCGCGCCTCGATCTCGCCGACATGCACGCCCTGGGCGCTGGCAATGCCGATGCCCTGGGCTGTGTCGCGCAGTGCCGCCGCACAGCGGATGGCGCGCGCCGGCCCGTCGAAACGCGAAATCGCGATGTCGCCATACTGGTCGGCCAAGCGGCCGCCATGACGGACGACAAGCAGGCGTAAAGCTTCCTGGAAACGCTGGCTGCGTTCGCTCCACATCCGGTCGCCCAGACGCGCCGTATCCGAGATCCGCGTCACCAGAAGGGCCGCCAGCACACGCTCGGTGTCGGGTGGTGCATGCGTGCCGGTCAGGAATTCCTCGATCAGGTCGGCGACCCGGTTGACGTCGCCGGTCCAGATCGGATGGTCGCGCCCGGGGATCTCTACGAGCCGCGCCCCTGGTATCTTCTGTGCGAGATAGCGGCTGGCCTCGGGGTCGACCCGCGCGTCGTTGCGGCGGTGAATCAGCAGCGTTGGCGCCCGGATGCTGGCGAGGGCGCCGCGCACGTCGATTTCGGCGTTCATGCGGGCAAGTGCCGCCGCCGCGGTCGGGCTCGCCGACAGCCGCTCGAAACGCGCCCACCAGGCGGCGAACCTGATATCGTCGAGCCGCCCCGGGGCGAAGTTCTGAAGCGTAGCACCTGTGCCCCAGTTTGTCTCGGCCGCATCGATGAAGGCCTGCAACCGCGTTGGGTCCATCACCCATTTGTGGAACTGGGCGTAGCCGGCATAAAGCACCAGCGAACGCGTTCGCTCGGGGTAGGTGGCGGCAAACAGGATTGCCATCGGCGCGCCTTCCGAAGCGCCGAGGATCGCAGCACGGCTGGAGCCCGCCGCATCCATCACGGCGCGCACGTCGTCCATGCGTGTTTCGAGGCTGGGTAGCGCGTGCGCGTCGACACGGTCGGAGAGGCCGGTGCCACGCTTGTCGAACAGGATCAGCCGGGAGAAGGCGGAGAGGCGCGACAACAGCCGGCTGTAGCCCTCGTCTTCCCAGTGCAGGTCGAGATTGGAGATGAAACCGGGAACAAAGACAAGGTCGAGCGGACCCTGGCCAACCACCTGATAGGCGATCCGGACGTCACCGCTGCGCGCATATCGAGTAGCGATCGGCCTTGGCACAGCCATTCCGCCTGCGACTTGCATCAGGAATGGCTAAGATAGCAGGTTTCAGGCTGGAAGGTGAGGGGCCTTCGCCTGGCCCCGCTGCTGCGCTCAGGCCGCGTCCTGCCTGGGGCGGCGGATCGTGGCGGCCGCTTCGATCACCAGTGGCTTCATGCCCTTGCCGCCTTCATCGAACATCTCGAAGAACTGGCGCCGCATGCGCGGATCCCAGAAATCGTTGATGTGCTTGGCGACACCGGCCACACCCTCGTCATGCGGCTTGGTTTCGAAGAAGGTCGCGATCTGGTTCGCCATGTAGACGAGCTTTTCCTTCGTCCCCATCTTGTGCTCTTCATGCGACATTTTTGGCGGCTCCGGTACTGACGCGGTCTGGATGGGTGAAGATGTCGAAATCGTCGCCACGCACGAGCGCGATCAGCGTCATGCCGGCCTGTTCGGCGGTGCGGATGGCCAAGGCTGTCGGCGCCGACACGGCAATGATGAAGGGCGCGCCGATGGCCGCCGTCTTCTGCACCATTTCCACCGACACCCGGCTGGTCACCACCACGGCGCCCGAGCCGCCGTCGATGTGGGCCTTGTCGAGCGCGCCGGCAAGCTTGTCGAGCGCATTGTGGCGGCCGACGTCCTCGCGCGCCGCGACAATGCCCTTGCCGGGCACATAGAAGCCGGCGGCGTGGACCGCGCCGGTTTCGGCGTGCAGCGGCTGGACTTTGGACAAGAGCTTCACCGCCTGAACGATGTCATCAGCTGAAAGCCCTAGTTTCGGCTGGTGTACGTCGTCGACCGAGCGCATCGCTTCTTCGATGGATTCGATGCCGCACAGGCCACAGCCGACAGGGCCGGCGAGGCGGCGGCGGCGCTGCTCGAAGCGCTTGTTGGCCTTGTCCTTGAGCCTGATCTGGATATCGATGCCGGCCTCGACGTCCTGAACCTCGATCGACTCGATTTCATCAACCGAGCCGATGATGCCTTCGGTCAGCGAGAAGCCGAGCGCGAAATCTTCGAAGTCGGCCGGGCTCGCCATCATCACCGCATGGGTGGTGCCGCCGTAAGACAGCGCGATCGGCGTCTCTTCCGGCACCATGCGGTTGGCCACCGTCGTGCCGCTCGCCCGGCGGGCGAGACGGCTTGTCTGGGTGATGGCGGGGCGGTCGGTCATCGTTCTTCTCCCCGTTTACGGGGAGAAGATGCCGGCAGGCAGATGAGGGGCAGCGCAAACCTGTCGAGGCTGGCACAGCCCCTCATCCGGCCTTTCAGGCCAGCTTCCCCCGTGAACGGGGAGAAGGCAAGGCTTGCGTCCTGTGCACGATCCTACTCCGCGGCTTCCAGATGGCCGGCGATGCGGCGGCTCTGCTGCGCCTGCTCGTTGTAGCCCTTCTGCCATTCCGACGGCCCGTTGGAGGCGCCGACCTGAACCGCTGTCACCTTGTACTCCGGACAGTTGGTTGCCCAGTCCGAGAAGTCGGTGGTGATGACGTTGGCCTGCGTGTCGGGGTGGTGGAAGGTGGTGTAGACCACGCCCGGCGACACCCTGTCGGTGATCTGTGCCCTGAGCGTCGTTTCGCCGGCCCGGCTCTGCAGCCGCACCCAGTCGCCATCGCGCAGGCCACGATTTTCGGCATCGTGCGGGTGGATTTCCAGCAAGTCTTCGGCATGCCAGGCGACGTTTTCGGTGCGCCGGGTCTGCGCGCCGACATTGTACTGGCTGAGGATGCGGCCGGTGGTCAAAAGCAGCGGGAAGCGCGGGCCGGTCTTTTCGTCGGTCGCGACATATTCGGTGCGGATGAACTTGCCCTTGCCACGGACGAAGCCGTCGATGTGCATGATCGGCGTGCCTTCCGGAGCCTTCTCGTTGCACGGCCACTGTACCGAGCCCATTTTCTCCAGGAACTCGTAGGAGACGTTGGCGAAGCTCGGCGTCGTCTTGGCGACCTCGTCCATGATCTCGGACGGATGCTGGTAGTTCCAGTTCAGGCCCATCGCCTGGGCGAGGCGCTGCGTCACTTCCCAGTCGGCGAGACCGTTCTTCGGTGCCATGACCTTGCGCACGCGGTTGATGCGGCGCTCGGCGTTGGTGAAGGTGCCGTCCTTCTCGAGGAAGGTCGAGCCGGGCAGGAAGACGTGGGCGTAGTTGGCGGTCTCGTTGAGGAACAGGTCCTGCACGACGACGCATTCCATGGCTTCGAGACCTGCCGAGACGTGCTTGGTGTCGGGGTCCGACTGCAGGATGTCCTCGCCCTGGATGTAGATGCCCTTGAAGGTGCCGTCGACGGCGGCATCGAGCATGTTGGGGATGCGCAGGCCCGGCTCATTGTCGAGCTTGACGCCCCACAGGCTGTCATAGATGTCGCGCACGGCGTCGCCCGAAATGTGGCGGTAGCCCGGCAGTTCGTGCGGGAACGAGCCCATGTCGCAGGCGCCCTGAACGTTGTTCTGGCCGCGCAGCGGGTTCACGCCGACGCCCTTGCGGCCGATGTTGCCGGTCAGCATGGCGAGGTTGGCGATGCCGATGACCGTCGTCGAACCCTGGCTGTGCTCGGTGACGCCGAGGCCATAATAGATCGCGCCGTTGCCGCCGGTGGCATAGAGGCGGGCAGCGCCGCGGATCGTCTCGGCCGGAACGCCCGAAAGCTTCTCGACTTCCTCGGGGCTGTGGCGCGGGTCGGAGACGAATTCGGCGTAATCCTGGAATTCCGACCAGTCGCAGCGCTCGCGGATGAACTTCTCGTCGAACAGGCCTTCGGTGACGATGACATGCGCGATTGCGGTGACCACCGCAACGTTGGTGCCCGGCTTCAGTGCGAGGTGGTGCTCAGCCTCGATATGGGCCGACTTCACCATCTCGGTGCGGCGCGGATCGATGACGATCAGCTTGGCGCCGGCGCGCAGACGCTTCTTCAGGCGCGAAGCGAACACCGGGTGAGCCGAGGCCGGGTTGGCGCCGATGATCAGCGCGACGTCGGTGTCTTCGACCGAGTCGAAGTCCTGGGTGCCGGCCGACGTGCCATAGGTCTGGCCGAGGCCGTAGCCGGTCGGCGAATGGCAGACACGGGCGCAGGTGTCGACGTTGTTGTTGCCGAAACCCTGGCGGATCAGCTTCTGGACGAGGAAAGTTTCTTCGTTGGTGCAGCGCGACGAGGTGATGCCGCCGATGGCGCCACGGCCGTACTGATACTGGATGCGGCGGAATTCCTTGGCGGTATGCGTCAGCGCCTCTTCCCATGACACTTCGCGCCACGGATCGGAGATCTTCTCGCGGATCATCGGGTTGAGGATGCGCTCCTTGTGCGTGGCATAGCCGTAGGCAAAGCGGCCCTTGACGCAGGAGTGGCCGCGATTGGCCTTGCCGTCCTTCCACGGCACCATGCGCACCAGCTCGTCGCCGCGCATTTCGGCCTTGAACGAGCAGCCGACGCCGCAATAGGCGCAGGTGGTGACGACGGAATGCTCAGGCTGGCCGATCTGGATGACCGACTTTTCCGTCAGCGTCGCCGTCGGGCAGGCCTGCACACAGGCACCACAGGACACGCACTCGCTGTCGAGGAACAGTTCATGTGCGCCCGGCGACACGCGAGAGCCGAAGCCACGGCCTTCGATGGTCAGCGCGAAGGTACCTTGCACCTCTTCACAGGCACGGACGCAGCGTGAGCAGACGATGCACTTGGAGGGGTCGTAGGTGAAGTAGGGGTTGGACTCGTCCTTGGCCATCCACTTGAAGTTTTCGACGCCGTCGTTCTTGGCGCGAACGTGGTTGTCGCCTTCATAGCCATAGCGCACGTCGCGCAGGCCGACAGCGCCGGCCATGTCCTGCAATTCGCAGTCGCCATTGGCAGCACAGGTCAGGCAATCGAGCGGGTGGTCGGAGATATAGAGCTCCATCACGCCCTTGCGGATGTCCTTGAGACGGCCGGTCTGGGTGTGGACCACCATGCCGGGCATGACAGGCGTCGTGCAGGACGACGGCGTGCCGTTGCGGCCTTCGATCTCGACCAGGCAAAGCCGGCACGAACCGAAGGCGTCGACCATGTCGGTGGCGCAGAGTTTCGGAATGGCGATGCCCGCTTCCATCGAGGCGCGCATGATCGAGGTGCCTTCCGGCACTGTGACCTCGAAGCCGTCGACGGTCAGCGTGATCTGCTTTTCAGACTTGGAGGCAGGGGTGCCGAAGTCGATTTCTTGAATGAGACCCATGATGTTGTCTCCTATTCCGCTGCCTGGGCGACCGCTGCCGGCCGGAAATCTTCGGGGAAATGGTTGATGGCGCTCATCACGGGGTAGGGCGTGAAGCCGCCAAGCGCGCACAGCGAACCAAACTTCATCGTGTTGCAGAGGTCGGTCACCAGCGCGAGCTGCTTTTCCGGCTCGATGTTCTGCTTGAGCTTGTCGAGCGTCTCGACGCCACGCGTCGAGCCGATGCGGCAGGGCGTGCACTTGCCGCAGCTTTCGATGGCGCAGAATTCCATGGCAAAGCGTGCCTGCTTCAGCATGTCGGCGCTGTCGTCGAAGACAGTGATGCCGGCATGGCCGATCAGGCCGTCGCGCTTGGCAAATTCTTCGTAGTCGAACGGCGTGTCGAACAGCGCGCGCGGGAAGTAGGCGCCAAGCGGGCCGCCGACCTGTACCGCCTTGACCGGACGGCCAGTCGCGGTGCCGCCGCCGATCTCGTCGACGATCTCGCCGAGCGTCAGGCCGAAGGCCACTTCGAACAGGCCGCCATGCTTGACGTTGCCGGCGATCTGGATCGGGATGGTGCCGCGCGAGCGGCCCATGCCGAAGTCCTTGTAGTACTGGGCGCCCTTGTCCATGACGATGGGCACGGAGGCGAGCGAAATGACGTTGTTGATGACGGTCGGTTTGCCGAACAGGCCCTGGATCGCCGGCAGCGGCGGCTTGGCGCGCACCACGCCGCGCTTGCCTTCGAGGCTGTTGAGCAGCGAGGTCTCTTCGCCGCAGACATAGGCGCCAGCACCCGAGCGGATCTCGATGTCGAAGCCTTGGGAGGATCCGAGAACGCTGTTGCCGAGCACGCCGGCGCGCCGCGCCACCTTGACCGCCTTTTCCATCACCGCGATGGCGTGCGGATATTCCGAGCGGATGTAGACGTAGCCCTTGGTGGCGTGGGTCGCGAGGCCAGCGATCGCCATGCCTTCGATCAGCACGAAGGGGTCGCCTTCCATGATCATGCGGTCAGCGAAGGTAGCCGAGTCGCCTTCGTCGGCGTTGCAGACGATGTATTTCTGCTCGCCTGGCGTATCGAGGACGGTCTTCCACTTGATGCCGGTCGGGAAACCCGCACCGCCGCGACCGCGCAGGCCGGACTCGGTGACCTGCTTGACGATGTCGGCGGGCGCCATGGCCACAGCCTTGCGCAAGCCGACGAGGCCGCCATGCGCTTCGTAATCTTCCAGTGACACCGGATCGGTGATGCCGCAACGGGCAAAGGTCAGGCGCGTCTGCTTGGCGATGAAAGGCAGCTTTTCCGGGTCGCCGAGCGACAGCTTGTGCTGGCCGCCTGAGACAAGGCCTGCGTCAAACAGCGAGGCGACGTCCTTGGCCGTCACAGGGCCGTAGGCGACGCGGCCTGCTTCCGTCGCCACTTCAACCATCGGTTCGAGCCAGTACAGGCCGCGCGAGCCGTTGCGCACGATTTTGGCGTCGATGCCGCGCGCTGCAATTTCTTTTTCGACCGCCTTGGCGACCTTTTCGGCGCCGAGCGACAGCGAACCCGAATCGCCGGGAGTGTAGATCGTCACGCTCATGAGCGGATCTCCTCGGCAATTTCATCGATCTTGTCGGCATCGAGCCGGCCGATCACTTCGCCGTCGAGCATCGCCGCTGGCGCACAGGCGCACAGGCCGAGGCAGTAGATCGGCTCCAGTGTCACGGCGCCGTCCTTGCTTGTCTCGTGGAAGCCGATGCCGAGCTTCTGCTTGATCTGGGCGGCGATCGCGTCGCTGCCCATCGACTGGCAGGCTTCGGCCTGGCAGACCTTGAGCACATGCCGGCCGGCCGGGTGGTGGCGGAAATCGTGGTAGAAGGTGAAGACGCCGTGCACTTCGGCACGCGACAGGTTCAGCGCTTCCGCGATGATCGGCAGCGTTTCCTGCGGAACATAGCCAAACTCCTCCTGGACGCCATGAAGGATCGGGATCAGCGGACCCTCGAGGTTCTTCAATTCGCTGATCACCGCGGCGGTTCGCGCGGTGAGTTCGGTACTTGCTGGCTGCATGACCACGCAGCGCCCTCCCTGACACTGGCGCCTGACTTGGGCGCTATATCCCTATTGAACCCGATCTTTGGGGCCGGAATCAATAAAGCTGTTTCGTCACATGATAAAAATTTTCTATCGAGTGGACGAAAGCAGGGGCATCATAGCTCACGCCTTGCGGCGGAAATCGCCTGCCAGCGTCATGGCTTCGTCAAGCAGCGCCTGGACCAGCGTGGTGTTGGGATCACGCCGCGCCACGACGAGCCCGACGGTGTGGCTGGCATCCGGCTCGACGATCGGAATGGCCCGGATCGGTTCGGCAAAACCGAACGTTTCCGCCAGGTTGAGCGGCATGATCGACGACCATTTGCCGGTCCTGATATGTGAAAACAGCACGATCATCGAGTTCGATTCGAGTGTCGGCCGCACCTGCACGCCGGCGTCGGCGAGATGCTGGTCGATGATGCGGCGGTTCTGCATGTCAGGGGTCAAAAGGCACAGCGGCAGCGTGCTGACCTCTTCCCATGTCACCTTGTCGCGATCGGAATATTCGTTCCCCACCGCCGTGATCAGTTGGTAACGCTCGGCGTAAAGCGGCACGCTGGTCACCCGGCCGAGCGGCTCGTTGTCGAGATAGGTGATTCCCGCGTCGATCTCGAAATTGCCGAGCAGCGACAAAACCTCGATCGAAGTGCGCGACAGGATCGAGAAGGTGACGCCGGGATGCTTTTCGCGGAACGGCGTCGTCAGCCTAGGCACCATGGCGAGCGCTGTCGGGATGGCGGCAATGCGGATACGCCCGGAAAGGCCATGGCGGGCGGCGCGCATTTCCTCGCGCATGGCGCGGGTGTCGCCGACGATGCGGCGCGCCCAGTCCAGCACCTGCCGGCCTTCCGGCGTCAAGCCCTGGAAGCGCGAACCGCGCTGCACCAGCATCACGCCCAATATGTCCTCGAGCTGCTTTATGCCGGCGGACAGCGTCGGCTGGGTGACGCCGCATTCCTCTGCGGCGCGGCCGAAATGTTGCTCCCTTGCGAGTGCGATGAAGAACTCAAGCTTGTCTATCATGCCGGAAGGCTATCCGGCGCCGACCGGATTAGCCAGTCTTCACAATGGACTACCGCATCAAAATCATTGGTTGATGAGGTTGAGGATATTGCCGTCGGGATCCTTGAACCAGGCGACCTTGAGCTCGCCGAAGACGTGGACGTCGCCTTCGAGCCTGACATCGGGCATGTCGTAATGTTCGAAATGTACGCCTTTCGACTTCAGCTCCTCGACCATTCGCTCGATCTTGTCGCCCACGGCCCAGGTGACAGCCGTCGCCTTGTTGGTTCCGGCATAATCCGAGCGGTAGACATTGATCATGGTATCGCCGCTCTTCAGCACCGACACCTCCGCGCCCATATGCTCGACCTCCTTGAGGCCGAGCGTGCCCTCGTAGAAGGATTTGGCGCGTCCGAGATCCTTGACGGCCAGATTGGCAACGGCATTGATTTGACCAAGCATGTCAGTCTCCTCTTTGTTTGCCCCCGCTTTCAGGTGAAGCCCTGCTTTCAGCTAGCGATAGTGCCGCCCCGGTGGGGTGACAGGTCTTGCTGCGCGTCAGATCGGCAAGTTCATGAGCCGGCAAGGCGTTTCCGCTCGGCGATCGCCTTGAGGTTGGCGAGGCCCTTTTCGAAGTCCTTGCCGACCATCTTGTCGAAGTTCATGAACACTTGCATCACCTTGGACATGAAGGGCGATGGACCTGTCATTTCCCAGTTCAGGCGCGTTTTGCCGCCCTGTGGCGCCATGGTGAAGCGAGCCACATTGTGCGCTTCGAACGGCTTCAGGAAGTCGAGCTTGATGACCACCTTGTTTGGTGCCGTCACCTCGGTGATCTCCATCCGGCCACTGCCGACCTTTTTGTTGCCTTCCCATTCGTAGACCGCGCCGCGGCCGGACTCCGCACCGCTCATCTTGCGCTTGAGGTCGGGGTCGAGCGCTTCCCATGGCGACCAGTCGCGCCAGTTGTGGAAGTCGTTGATCAGCGGAAAGATGGCCTCCGGCGCGGCGTCGATATCGGTCCTTCGCTGAATGGTGAAAGTGGCTGGCTTGGTCGCGGCGATCGCCAGGACGACAAGGATCGCAAGCACGACAAGTCCGAAGATGATGGCAAGAATTGGCATGGTCGTCTCCTGAAACGGCTGGATCAGCGGCGGAAGGGGATCAGCGCCTGCAGGCGCGGGTCACGCAGGTAGAGCCCGCCCCAGGCCATCAGCCCGAGATAGACGCCGAACATGGTGTGCGAAAACATCGGGTTGCCGACGCGCAGGTGGATGGCGATCGCACCGCCGAGATAGCCGGTCAGGAGAATCGCACCGAGGATCGCGGTCCGCGGCCAGGCGTAGAGTGCCGTGCAGACAAGCGTCAGTACGCCGAGGGTCCGGGCCAATTCAGGTGGAAAGCCGAGTGCAGCGGTGGTTTCGACCACCACCTGCAGCGGCACGAGCTTGATCACCGCGTCAAAGACCAGGAATGCGATCAGGGCGCCGCTCAGCACGCGGCCGGTCCAAAGTGCTGCGTTCGAAATGGCAGGAGTTTCAATGGCTGAATGCGTCATGTTTTCCTCGTAAGATCTTTTGTGCTGCTTATTCGCCGGCGTTGCCACTGCTGATCATCCACGGCGTACCGAATTTGTCCTTCACCATGCCGAAACCCTTGGCCCAGAAGGTCGGGCTGAACGGCATGTTGACGGTGCCGCCATCGGCAAGCGCAGCGAAGATGGTTTCGGCCCTGGCCAGGTCGTTGGTATCGACCGACACCGAAAATCCCGACATCTCCGTCCGGTATTGTGGTGGTGCGTCGGAGGCCATGATCGACTGGTCGCCGATGACGAGCTGGGCATTGATGATCTTGTCTTGCCATTCCTCGGAGACGTCTTTGCTGGCGGGCGTTTCGCGGTGAGTAAGCATGCCGACGATCTCGCCGTCGAATACTTTGGCATAGAACTCGAAAGCTTCGCGGCAGTTTCCGTTGAACAAGAGATAGTTGACGAATTTCATCGCTGTTCTCCAAGATGATTTCGCTTCGTATGCCCCAAGGACGATGCAGCCAGCGCCGATCCTACATGCGGGCGAAAATTTCTTTGCCCGACAATATGGGGCGTTCGGCTGGCTTTCCCATCGGGCAGGGGCCGCTGCCATTTCGGGTAGCTTGGTTCTTGCGGCAAACTGCATTATCTGATGCCCAACAGGCAGCAGCAGGTTCGACACATGACAGTCACCAAAGAAATCGTTGTGGAGCGTCTCAAGACGGTCAACGGCCCGGATTTCTCAGGCAACATCGTCGATCTCGGATTGGTTTCCGACATCTTCATCGCCGACGGCAAGGTGTTCTTCTCGATCACCGTTCCGGCCGCGCGCGCCCAGGAGATGGAGCCGCTGCGCGCCGCAGCCGAGCGTGTCGTGAAAGCGATTCCCGGCGTCAATGGCGCCGTCGTGGCGCTGACCGCCGAAAAGAAGGGCGGCGGCATGGAAGCGCCGGTGCCATCAAAGCCGGCAGCACCCCGTCCGGCGCCTGCACCGGCTGCGCGCCCCGTTCCGCCTGCACCTGCCTCGCAAAGCCAGGGCAAGCGCGGCGTGCCGGGCATCGACGCGATCATCGCTGTCGCTTCCGGCAAGGGCGGCGTCGGCAAGTCGACGACCGCCGTCAACATCGCGCTCGGTCTAGCCGCCAATGGCCTCAAGGTCGGCGTGCTCGATGCCGACATCTACGGCCCGTCAATGCCGCGCCTGCTCAACATCCATGGCCGCCCCGAGACCGTCGACGGCAAGATCCTCAAGCCGATGCAGAACTACGGCCTCAAGGTGATGTCGATGGGTTTCCTCGTCGACGAGGAGACGCCGATGATCTGGCGCGGCCCGATGGTCATGTCGGCGCTGACCCAGATGCTGCGCGAGGTCGAATGGGGCCCGCTCGACGTGCTCGTCGTCGACATGCCGCCCGGCACTGGCGACGCCCAGCTGACCATGGCGCAGCAGGTGCCGCTGGCCGGTGCCGTCATCGTCTCGACGCCGCAGGACCTCGCCCTGATCGACGCCCGCAAGGGCCTGAACATGTTCAAAAAGGTCGATGTGCCGCTGCTCGGCATCGTCGAGAACATGAGCTATTTCATCGCCCCCGACACCGGCAAGCGCTACGACATTTTCGGCCATGGCGGCGCGAGGAAGGAAGCTGAGCGCCTTGGCGTCACCTTCCTCGGCGAAGTGCCGCTGGAAATGGGCATCCGCGAAAGCTCCGACGCCGGCACGCCGGTCACGGTGTCGAAACCGGAGGGCGCCGAAGCCAAGATCTATCGTGACATCGCGACCAAGGTCTGGGAGCGGATCCAGGAAGAGAAGGGTGCATCCGAGGCGGCTGTGCCGACCATCGTGTTCGAATAGGGGCGTTTTCCGTCGCTGCGCGGTATTCGAATGCGGTGCGCGACTGCCTAGAGGTAAAGTTCTTTCACGCCCCCCTCGTGGGGGGATACGGGGGCGTGACGTGACGCTCCCTGGTCGTAAGTGCCGCGAGCCTCAGCTCTCTCTTGGCGGCAGCCTTCGCATCTCGAAGCCGGTCTTGGTCGTCTGAAAGCCGGCATTTCGGTAGAAGCCAAGCGTTGCCGGGTCTTTCGAGCCGGTCAGCAGCATCACCTTGTAGCAACCCAGCGCCCAAGCCGTTTCGACAGCATGGGCGAGCACCGCTTTGCCATAGCCGTGGCCGCGAAAATCGGCGTGTGTCACGACGTTCTCGATCAGTGCATAGGATGCGCCGCTGCGGACGAAATTCGGGATGACGACAAGCGTGCAGGTGGCGACGAGGGTTGTGCTGCGCACCGCGAGAAATATCGACGCGTCTTCGAGGCGCGAGAACCGCTCCCAGATAGCACGGGCCTTGCCGTCGTCGAGCGGCTCGTCGCCGGGAACGAGGTGCCGGTAAAGCTGAATGAGCTCGGGCAGGTCTTCGCCGGTCGCCCGGCGAACGATGATCTCCGATGCCATGGGAACTCCCGGGCTTTGGCAGCCACCCGACTCAGCTGTTGTTGGATGCGAGGAATGCCGGCAGGTCGGCAATCGAATCGAGCACCACGTCGGCCATCGGCGTCAGCGATTCCCGCGTGCCGGTGCCCGACAGCACGGCGATTGCCAGTGCGCCGCCAGCTTTCGCCATTTCGAGGTCGTGGCGGTTGTCGCCGACCATCGCGATCTCCGACGGCTTGAGGCCGGTGAGGTCGGAAAAGGCGTGGATCGCATCCGGCGCCGGCTTGGGGTTGGCGACCGCATCGTAGCCATAGGCGGCATCGAACATCTGGGCGACGCCGAGCGACAGCAGCGTCTTTTCCGCCCCGCCGGTCGAATCGTTGGTGGCGACGCCGAGCCGGAAGCCTGCGCTGTGCAGGCTTGCCAGCGCGTCCTTGCTGCCCGGCAGCGCCACGGCCTTGGCAGCACCTTCCTCCGCCGTCACCTCGTCGAAATGCTTGACCATCGCCACTCGCTCGGCGGTGCTGGCGGAAGGATACCAAAGCTCGACGATGTCGGCGTTGGTGCCCGCAGCGAACACCGAATCGGCCTTGAAGCAATGGGCCCCGAAATCGTAGCCGGCAGCTTCCATCAGCGCATTTGCCCGCGCCTGGTCGCCATCCGCCGCCCTCAGCGCCATCATTTCGCCGATGGCAAACCACGTCGCCTGGAAATCGACAAGGGTTCCGTCCTTGTCGAAAAGTATGCCCTTGATGCCCCGCAAATCACTCACTCCTCCGACCTTGCGCACCGGCGAAAGGGCCGATGCGCAGGTGCATGCCTGGCGCGCCGTCCGCGGCCTAATTGTCGCGTGGCGCTCTGAGGCGGTGGATATGCTCCACGAGGCCGGCTGTCGAGGAGTCATGACGCGCGGCATTTTCTCGCCCATCCACGACAGGCAGCAGTCCCGTCGCCAGTTCCTTGCCCAGTTCGACGCCCCATTGGTCGAAGGCGTTGATGCCGAACAGCTGCGCTTCGACGAAGACGCGGTGCTCGTAAAGCGCGATCAGGCGGCCAAGCATATGCGGATCGAGCTTGCGGTAGAGGAGGGTCACCGACGGGCGATTGCCCGAGAAAACGCGGTGCGGCGCGATCTTGTCGACCTCTTCGGGCTTGATGCCCTTGGTCAGCATCTGCCGCCGCGCCTCTTCCAGCGTCCGGCCCTTCATCAGCGCTTCCGATTGCGCCAGGCAATTGGCGAGCAGCAGGTCGTGATGTTCCTTAAGGTCGGGCTCATGGCCTTCGGCCGCCGCCAGGAATTCGACCGGGATGAAATCGGTGCCCTGGTGCAGCAGCTGGAAAAAGGCGTGCTGGCCGTTGGTGCCGGGTTCGCCCCACACCAGCGGACCTGTCGGCGTCACCACGCCGCCGCCTGATATCGTCACGCTCTTGCCGTTCGATTCCATGTCGAGCTGCTGCAGATAGGCCGGCAGGCGCGACAGGCGCTGGTCGTAAGGAATGACGGCGCGGGCCGGATAGTTGCACACCGCCCGGTGCCAGAAGCCGACCAGCCCCATCAGCACGGGAATGTTCTTGAGCAGCGGCGCCTCGACGAAGTGCCTGTCCATGGCGTGTGCGCCGGCCAGGAATTCGCGGAAATTCTTCGGGCCTATGGCAATCATGATCGGCAGGCCGATCGCCGACCACAAGGAGTAGCGCCCGCCGACCCAGTCCCAGAAGCCGAACACGCGCGTAGGCTCGATGCCGAAGGCGGCAACCTTGTCGAGCGCCGTCGACACGGCGGCGAAATGGCTGCCCACCGCCTTGGCACCCAGCTTCTCCTCGACCCAGCGCCTGGCGGTGGCGGCATTGGTCATGGTTTCGACTGTCGTGAAGGTCTTCGACGCGATGATGAACAGCGTGGTCCCGGCGTCGAGCCCCTTCAGCGTGTCGTGGATATGGGCGCCGTCGATGTTGGAGACGAAATGCGCGCGCGGCCCGTCATGGTACGGCGCCAGCGCCAGCGTTGCCATGGCCGGGCCAAGGTCGGAGCCGCCGATGCCGATATTGACGATGTCGGTGATCTTCTTGCCGGTGGCGCCCCCCGCCTTGCCCGAGCGGACGTCATCGGCGAAAGCCGACATCGCGTCGAGCACGGCATGCACGTCTGATGTCACGTCGTGGCCGTCGAGCATCACTGCCGCGCCCGGCGGGCTGCGCAATGCCGTGTGCAGCACCGCGCGGTCTTCGGTCACATTGATGCGCGCACCCGCAAACATCGCCGCGCGCTTGCCTTCGAGATCGACAGCCTGCGCCAGCTTTGCCAGCAGCGCCATGGTGGTGGCGTCGACAGCGCATTTCGACCAGTCGAGCAAAAGATCGTCGTCCTCGGCGGAAAAATGCTGGAACCGCTTCGGGTCGGAGGCAAATGCCGCCCGCAAGTTCTTCGGTGCGTCCTGATGGTGGTTGCGAAGCGCGGTCAGCGCTGCGTGGAAGGGTTGGTCGATCACCTGGGAACTCCGGAATTTTGCTCTGCCCGCATCGCCTACAACATCATCCTAGCAGACCTTGGAACTCATTGAGAGGCGTTGCGGCGGACTATCGCGGCAAATTTCAATCGATTCAACTGCTCGCTTTTACAACCGGCGCTGGAAAGGTTCACTGGCATAAATCTATAGGATTAGAAAAATTGATTGGTGCAACTGCTTGTGCCAAGGATAGCTTTCTATGGTCCAGCAAAGTCAAAAAGACTGGACATGCAGGAAACGTCCCCATGCCACAGCGAAACGACACGGCGATCTGGTCAGGCTTGTTCCGTATTTCGGCGGAATCAGGTCAGACGCTACAGGCCCAGATCAGGCAGGCGATCGTCGCCGCCATTCTCGACCGCCAGATCGCGGCCTCGATGCCGCTGCCTTCGTGCCGCATCCTCGCCGAAAAGCTCGGCGTTGCGCGCGGCACAGTGGTGCTGGCGTTCCAGCAACTCGTCGACCAGGGCTTCCTCGTGGCGCGCGAGCGTCGCGGCCACTTCGTCAATCCCGAAGTGCTGGCGACACCGGCCAAGCCGCAGCAGAAGAGCCCCGATCAGGCCAATGAAATCGATTGGAAGGCGCGCCGCCAGATCGCTGCCTCCGACATGCAGCCGCCGGCCAAGCTCGATAACTGGATCAAGTCGTCCTATCCCTTCGTCTACGGCCAGTTCGATCCGACGCTGTTTCCGACCGCCGAATGGCGCGAATGCAACCGCATGGCGCTGGCCGTGCTCGAGATCCGCAACTGGGCGGCCGACATGGTCGACCGCGACGACCCGCTGCTGATCGAGCAGATCCAGGCGCGGCTGCTGCCGCGTCGCGGCATCTTTGCCAATCCCGATGAGATCATCGTCACCCTTGGCGCCCAGAACGCGCTCTACATGCTGGCCACGCTCTTGATGACCAAGGGCTCAAAGGTTGCCATGGAAGACCCGGGCTATCCGGATGCGCGCTCGATCTTCCGCCTCGCCGGTGCCGACATCGAGCCGGTTCCGGTCGACCATTCGGGCATCGTCACCCAGGCGATCCCGTCGGATACCGGCTTTGTCTTCGTCACGCCGAGCCACCAGTGCCCGACGATGGTGCCGCTCAGCGCCGAGCGCCGGCAGGACCTGCTTGCCCGTGCCACGCGCAACAACCAGATCATCATCGAGGACGGCTACGACAGCCAGTTGCTCGACGAGGCGCCGCAGCAGGCGCTGAAGAGCCTCGATCGCTCGGGCCGCGTCGTCTATGTCGGCTCGATGTCGAAGACGCTGGCGCCTGGCCTGCGCCTTGGCTACATCGTCGCCTCGGCGGATCTCATCGCCGAATTGCGGGCCCTGCGCCGTTTCATGCTGCGTCATCCGCCGGCCAACAACCAGCGTGCGGTCGCGCTGTTCCTGTCGCTCGGCCACCACGAGGCGCTGGTACGACGCCTGTCGACGGCCTTTACCGAGAGGCGCAAGCGATTGGTCCAGGCGATCTCCGCTTTTCTGCCAGACTGGCAGTCGACGGACTCGGCTGGCGGTACTTCGCTGTGGCTCGAAGGGCCACGCGGCACCGACTCGCGCGGGCTTGCGGCGGCAGCTGCCGCACGCAGCGTCATCATCGAGCCGGGCGAGCGTTTCTTCGAGCATTCCGACAAGCCTACACGCTTCATGCGGCTAGGTATTTCCTCGATTGCCCTGCAGCACATCGAGCCCGGAAATCCGCGAACTGGCGACTGCCGCCGGACGTCGTCCCGCGGCCGCGTGATCCCTTTACCGGCGGCCCCTCCGTGCCGCTGGCATATATGAGTGCTCTGGCATATCCGGCGGAATCTGCTGGCCCATAGTCTGGGCCAATGGACGTTGCATAGTCGCGCAAAGGGAACGAGGCGACACGACGGTGGCATAATCACTGCGGGCCAGCCTCACAAGAATTCGGAGGACCTGCATGTCAGTTGCCATCGAAAGTCATGACCTGTCGGCGGAGCAACGCTCGCGCCGCTCCGGCGGTCGGGAAGCCAGGCGGGCGATGCGTGCCGCTCCGCTCGCCGATGACATCCGCCCCATCCGTGCCGGCCTCGAAGGTGGCCGCTTCAAGGCTTTGGCCCAGAGCGATCTCGAACGCATCCACGAAGCGGTGCTGACGCTGCTCGAAACCGTCGGCTTCGCCAACGCCATACCGAGTTGCATCGAGGCGCTGAAACGGGTCGGTGCGACCTACAGCGATGACGGCCGCATCCGCTTTCCCCGCGCGCTGGTCCTGTCGACGATCGAGAATGCTGCCCGCAACTTCACGCTTTGCGGCCAGGACCCCAAGCATGACATGCTGATCCAGGGCAAACGCGTGCATTACGGCACAGCCGGTGCCGCCGTGCATCTCGTCGATGTCGAAAAGCGCGAGTACCGCGAAAGCCTGCTGCAGGACATCTACGATGCCGCCCGCATCGTTGACGGTCTCGACAATATCCATTTCTTCCAGCGTCCGATGGTGCCGCGCGACATTCCCGATCCGCTCGATATGGATTTCAACACGCTTTATGCCTGCGTGTCGGGCACGTCGAAGCATGTCGGCACCAGCTTCACCGTGCGCGAGAACGTCGCCCCTGCCTTGGAGATGCTCTACGAGATCGCTGGCGGCGAGGCGAATTTCCGCGCCCGGCCCTTCGTGTCCAATTCCAACTGTTTCGTCGTGCCGCCGATGAAGTTCGCCGAGGACGCCTGTGGCGTGCTCGAAGCCTGCGTCGAAGGCGGCATCCCGATCCTGCTGTTGTCGGCGGGGCAGGCGGGCGCGACCGCACCGGCGGCGATTGCCGGCGCCGTTGTCCAGGCGGTCGCCGAAGTGCTGGCCGGCCTCGTTTATGTCAACGCATTGAAGCCAGGCCATCCCGCCATCTTCGGCACCTGGCCGTTCGTGTCGGATCTGCGCACCGGTGCGATGTCCGGCGGCTCGGCCGAACAGGCGCTGCTGACCTCGGCCTGCGCCCAGATGGCGCAGTTCTACGACCTGCCAGGTGGTTCGGCTGCCGGCATGGCCGACTCCAAGCTGCCCGACATCCAGTCCGGCTACGAGAAGGGCATCACCAACGTCATGGCCGGTCTGTCGGGCCTCAATCTGGTCTATGAGTCCGCCGGCATGCATGCCTCGCTGCTCGGCTTTTGCCTCGAAAGCCTGATCATCGACAACGACATGCTGGGCCAATGCCTGCGCTGCGTGCGCGGCATCGAGGTCACCGAAGAAGCGCTGTCGATCGCCACCATCTCCGAGGTCTGTCTCAACGGTCCAGGCCATTATCTCGGCAACGAACAGACGCTGAGATTGATGCAGACCGAGTATTTCTATCCTGCCGTCGCCGACCGCTTCTCGCCCAAGGAGTGGATCGAGAAGGGCAAACCCGACCTGCTGGGCAAGGCGGTCGTCGAGAAGAAACGCATCCTGGCCGAACGTTTCCCGCGCCATGTCGCAAGAACGACCGACGACAAGCTGCGCGCCCGTTTCGGCGAACTGATCAAGCTGCCGCGCTCCGGTATGGGCGGCTAGGACGGCTCGCCGCTAACCGGTGCTCAGCTCGAAACGCTCGACGACGTCGGGGTTGATCAGCTTGGCATGCAGGGCGAGCAGGACGATCTCGGCATCGAAACCGTCGCCGGCTTCAAGTGCGGCTTCGATGCGCTGCTCTGCCTCCAGCATAAGGTCGGGCCCATTGGCCTGCGCGAAGACCTCCGGGCCGGCGATGCAATAGCCGAACAATTGCGCCACCGGCGGGTACGCCTGGGATGGCGGATCGTTTGGCCAGTGATCCTTCATCAGGTTGACGATGGTGAGCTTGACGCCCTCCGGCACCAGCGCGGGATGCAGGTCGAATGTGCGCAAGGCCGCGTCCAGTTCGCGCAGGTCGCTCGAACGGCCGAACATGCCGAGAAAGCCGAGGGAAGAACGCCGTTTGGCCATGGGACATCAGTTCCTTTGGTTTCCAGTTAGTCGCTCGGTGGCGGATTTCAAAGATGGGTGGCTCGCCTCGGTCAGTTTTTTCTCCAGCGGATGGAATAGCCGTCGTCCTCTGCCGTTCCTCCCCGGCAATCGCCAAGATTGTCCAACAGGAGATGACAGATGAAAAAGATGTTCGCCATCCTTGGCACAATGCTGCTCGCAGCGCCGGCGGCGCATACCACTGCCCATGCCGACGACGACATTTCGAAGTTCTTCAAGACGGTCATATCGGGCGGCAAGTCGGGCGGTTCGAGCTGGTCGAATTCGAACAGCAACTCGTCGAAAAATTCGAGTTCCAACCGTTCGTCGAACTCTTCGAACAACTCGAGCTCCAACAGCTCGTCCAACTCGTCAGGCAACTCCAGCTCGAATTCCAGCTCCAACTCGTCGTCCAATTCAAGTTCGAACAGTTCTTCGAATTCGTCGTCGGACGACGACTGATCGCAGCCATGGCATCAAGCAAAAAGGGCTGGTGGAAACTTCCACCGGCCCTTTCGTTTTGGCTGCAACCGATCTAGCGCAGCGCCCGCGCCACCTTCCTGTACCAGCCATCGGAGGCGATGGTGTTGCGGAAGACGCGGCGACGATCCTGCCCTTCGTCCTGGCCTTCGGCACGAATGTCGGCAACGAGCTCAAGCGCCTTGCGTTCGAAAGGAATGACCTGCACCAGCGGCGCACCTTTTTCGATGATGTGCAGGCCATCGGCGCCGGTGGCGAAGAATGGAAAGTGGACCTCGGCCGTGTAGGTGTCGGTGTCGACAACGCCCGAGACCAGGTCGAAAATGCCATTTGGCCGGTTGAGCGGCTGCACGAACAGGCAGCTCCAGCCCGGCGGCGTGCGGACGGTCCAGTAGTTGTGGAACTTGCACGGCGGGGCGGGCTGGCGTGGGTTGCCTGCAACCTGGTGCGCACCGTGATTGCTGACCAGCGCACGGTCGAAGTCCCAGGCCGTGTCCACGCTCTTGCCACCGTCCGAGATTTCCATCCGCACCGTCGCCGGCAGCCTGATGATCCAGCCTGCCGTCATCGCGTCGAGAAACGGCATGCAACGCTTGATGGTCAACCCGCTGTCGCCGGTCGAAAGCTTGGCCGGGTCGACCGCTGGCAATTTGCGAAACCAGTCCGGCAGGAAGGTCTTGGCCGGTACCGGTGGCGGGATGACGCCGTCATCTTCGGGGCGGCATAAGAAGCGGATCGAGCGCGGCTTGGGCGACAATGAAAACATCGGGATCTCCTGCGTGATGGCGGGAGAACGTGCGGACCCCGGTTCTATTCCGTCCGTATCAGCACACTTGACAGGGCGCTCTTTCAGTCGTATTTAGCAAACAAGTTAATTAACAAGAATGCTAAATAAGATGATGGACGATCGCCTCGACGCCACCTTCTCCTCGCTCGCCGACCCGACGCGGCGCGCCATCCTTGCCCGGCTCGCCCAGGGCGAGGCGACGGTCAACGAACTCGCCGAACCGTTCGCCATGAGCCTGCCGGCCATTTCGCGTCATTTGAAGGTGCTGGAGCGTGCCGGGCTGATCAGCCGCGGCCGCGAGGCGCAGTGGCGGCCGTGCCGGCTGGAGGCCGCGCCACTCAAGGACATCGCCAACTGGGTCGAGCATTACCGCCGCTTCTGGGATGCGAGCTTTGACCGCATGGCCGACTATCTGAAGGAATTGCAGACAGCCAAACCGAAGGGAGGTCCCGATGACCGCAAGAACTGACACCGTCGCCGCACAGTCGCTTTCGCTTGAGTTATCGCGCGTTTTCGACGCTCCGCCAGCGCTCGTCTTCAGGATGTGGTCGAGCCCCGAACATCTGACGCGCTGGTGGGGGCCGAAGGGCTTTACGTCGAGCTGCAACAAGCTCGAGTTCCGCAAGGGCGGCAGCTACCATCTGCTGATCCATGGCGATGTCCAGGACGGCATGACCGGCACCTTCCGCGAGATCGTCGAAAATGAGCGGATCGTCTTCACCTTCGCCTGGGATCACGACCCTGACTGGCAGACGCTGGTGACGGTGACGCTCGCGGCCGAAGGCACAGGCACCCGGCTGACCTTCCGGCAGGAGCCTTTCCTCGATATCGAAACCCGCGACTCGCACATGGGTGGCTGGGGTGAATGCCTCGATCGCCTGGCCGACGCTCTCGCTGGCCGTCCCGTGGTCTGAATCTTCGCGCGCCAAGTTCGGCATTCGTTACGTGTCTGATGAATCCTGCGCTCGCCGAAGATCGTCACCGATCTTCGGATCGATGCGCCATGCCTGGGAGAATGGACGATGATGAAGGCCTATCATGGCAGCTGCCATTGCGGGGCGGTGCATTTCGAATGCCAGCTTGATCTGGCGCCCGCGGGCCAGCGCTCCAAGCCCGAACTCGACGGCGTCTGGTGGACGTCCAGCTTTCGCTGCAACTGTTCGTGGTGTGCCAAGACCCGCTTCTGGAAGAACTTTGCCCGTCCCGCCGGTTTTCGCCTCACCTCTGGCGCCGACGCGTTGACCGAGTACCGCTTCGGCGAGACCGCCATCCGCCACACTTTCTGCAGCCGCTGCGGCGTTCATCCGTTCGCTTCGGCGAGTTTCGAAATGATGGGTGGCGACTTCCACGCCGTCAACATTGCCTGCCTAGATGACGTATCGCCCGAGGACCTGGCTGCCGTGCCAGTCATCTATGAGGACGGCAAGAACGACGCCTGGGACCGGCCACCTGAGGTGACCTCCTACCTCTAGCCCTGACACTGACAGTTCAAAGCGAAGCATACCGGCCGCAATCCCGCGGCCGGCGGGAAACCTGTGTCCAAACGATGGAGAGCATTATGCAACACGAAATCGTAACTCGAGACGAGTGGGTGGCGGCGCGCCGTGCGCTGCTGGCCAAAGAAAAGGCGATGACCAGGGCGCGTGACGAGTTGAGCGCCGAGCGGCGCAAACTGCCCTGGGTCAGGATCGACAAGCAGTACTTTTTCGACGGACCCGAGGGCAGGCTCTCGCTGTCCGACCTGTTCCAGGGCCGCAGCCAGCTGTTCATCAAGCATTTCATGATGGGCCCGGGGCAGGTGCATCATTGCGTCGGCTGCTCGTTCGAACTCGACAACGCCGACAGCGTGATCGTGCATCTCGAAAACCACGATGTCAGCTACGTTGCGGTAGCGCGTGCACCATTGGCTGAGATCGAGGCCCTGAAACGACGCATGGGCTGGCGCGCCCGCTTCGTCTCGTCGTTCGGCAGCGACTTCAACTACGACTTCAACGTCTCCTACACCCCCGAACAACTGGCGGCGAAACGCGCGGTCTACAATTTCGCGCCGCTCGATTTCGAGATCGAAGATCTGTCCGGCGACAGCGTCTTCTACAAGGATGATGACGGCCTGATCTTCCACACCTACTCGACCTTTGGCCGCGGCGGCGAACAGTTCCTCGGCACTTACGGCTTTCTCGACGTGATGCCGAAGGGCCGTAACGAAAACGGGCCGTTCCACCTGCTCGCCGACTGGGTCCGCCCGCACGACATGTACGGCAAGGGCGGCATGGTCGAGCCGACCGGTCGCTACCATCCGGCCGACTGCGGCTGTGGCAAGCACGCCTGACCAAGGAGCGACGCCGATGTGTTGCGCCCTGGGAGCGCTGATCATCGCTGGGATTGCCGCCTGGCGCCGCATGCTGAACGCGGCGTCAAGCTGGCATCGCGGGGTGCGATGGGCTGCGGCGGTTGCCATGGCCCTGGCCCTCGGAGTCGGCGCGGCCGCTGCGACGCAGCATTTCGGCCACTACGCCGCGCGCGCCGAGGCCCATCGGCGCACGGTGCTGGCCGAAATCCTGGCACAGCCAATCTGCGACGGCGCGTCTACGCGCCGCCCGAATGGGGCAGTTGCTGTCGTTGCTCCACTGACCGAGGCGCTTGCGCCTTGGTTTCTCTAGTGATTGTCGCGCGGGATGCCCTTGGTCTGGGCGACGCGCTGGTACTTCACCGCCGGCTTCAGCACCATGCCTTCCGACAGCTGGTCGACCATCGAGCGCTGGATTTCCTGCCACGGCGTCTGGTGCGCCGGGAACTGGTAGCCGCCATTATTCTGCAGCTCGGCGCGGCGACGGGTGATTTCGTCGTCGGTGACGAGTATGTCGGCAGTGCCTTTCCTGAGATCGATGCGCACCCGGTCGCCCGATTTCAGCAGCGCCAGCCCGCCGCCGACAGCAGCCTCCGGCGAAGCGTTGAGGATCGACGGCGAACCCGACGTGCCCGACTGGCGGCCGTCGCCGATACAAGGCAACGAGTGGATGCCGCGCTTGAGCAGGTAGGCTGGTGGCTGCATGTTGACCACCTCGGCGCCGCCGGGGTAGCCGACGGGTCCGGCACCGCGCATGAACAGCACCGTGTTCTCGTCGATGTTTTCGGCCGGGTCGTCGATACGGGCGTGATAATCCTCCGGCCCGTCGAACACTTTTGCGGTGCCTTCGAAGGCTTCGGGATCCCGTGGGTTCGACAGGTAGCGGTCGCGGAACTCAGGCGAGATCACGCTGGTCTTCATGATCGCGCTGTCGAACAGATTGCCCTTGAGGTTGATGAAGCCGGCATCCTTCTTGAGCGGGTCCGCCACCGACCGGATGACCTTGGGGTCCATGTTTTCGGCGGCAGCGCAATTCTCGCCCATGGTCTTGCCGTTGGCGGTGATCGCGTCCGGATGCGGCAGCAGCCCTGCCTTCATCAGTTCGGCGACGACGGCCGGCACGCCGCCGGCATGGTGATAGTCCTCGCCGAGATATTCGCCGGCTGGCTGCAGGTTGACCAGCAGCGGCACATGGTGGCCGACCTTCTGCCAGTCGTCATTGTTCAGCGGCACGCCGAGATGGCGGGCGATCGCGTTGAGATGGATCGGCGCATTGGTTGAGCCGCCGATCGCCGAATTGATGACGATGGCGTTTTCGAAGGCTTCGCGGGTCATGATGTCTGACGGCTTCAGGTCTTCGCGCACCATGTCGACGATGCGCTTGCCGGTTTCGTAAGAGATCTGGCCGCGCTCGCGGTAGGGCGCGGGGATCGCCGCTGCACCGGGCAATTGCATGCCCAGTGCCTCGGCCAGGCTGTTCATCGTTGTGGCCGTGCCCATGGTGTTGCAGTAGCCAACCGAGGGCGCCGACGAAGCAACGATGTCCATGAACTGGTCGTAGTCGATCTCGCCGGACGACAGCTTTTCGCGTGACTTCCATACGATGGTACCCGAGCCGGTGCGCTCGCCCTTGTGCCAGCCGTTGAGCATCGGGCCGACCGAAAGTGCGATCGCCGGGATGTTGACGGTGGCCGCTGCCATCAGCAGCGCCGGCGTGGTCTTGTCGCAGCCGACGGTCAGCACCACGCCGTCGAGCGGGTAGCCGTAGAGCACCTCGACGAGGCTGAGATAAGCGAGGTTGCGGTCGAGCGAGGCGGTCGGGCGCTTGCCCGTTTCCTGGATCGGGTGGCAGGGAAACTCGAACGGCACGCCGCCGGCGGCAACGATGCCGTCGCGCACCCGCTTGGCCAGTTCGATGTGGTGGCGGTTGCACGGCGACAGGTCCGAGCCGGTCTGGGCAATGCCGATCAGCGGCTTGCCCGACTGCAGTTCCTCGCGCGTCAGGCCGAAATTCAGGTAGCGCTCGAGATAGAGCGCAGTCATGCCGGGATTGTCGGGATTGTCGAACCACTCCTGCGAACGGAGCTTCTTCGTCGTCTTTTGGCCGGCCATCAATTCCTCCCGAAATCCGGACCTGCATCGTTATGGCAAGGACCAAATCGCTGCAAGGGCGACGAAGGATGCAGCTTGCGGGATGCGGCACCAGACATCGTGTGGCGCAACTTTCGCCCGGCAGCTGGTCCGGCATGCGAGGCTTTTCTCGCCGCGTTGCGATGGTATGAATACGCCGCCAGCATGGGAGCAGCAGTGCCTTGATTGACGACCGCCTCTACATCGACCCCGAGCTTGTCCAGTTCTACGACCTTGAGAACGAAGGCGGTGAGGACGTCGACTTCATCATGCAGTTCGTCGGCGCTGCCCGCAGCGTGCTCGATCTCGGCTGCGGCACCGGCGCGCTGACGGTGATGCTGGCGCACGGCCGTGCCGTCACAGGCGCCGACCCGGCGCCAGCCATGCTCGATGTCGCTCGCAAGCGCCCCGGCGGCGACCACGTCGAGTGGGTCGAAGGCGATGCGCGTTCGCTGCGCCTCGGCAAGAGCTTCGACCTTGTGCTGCTGACCGGCCACGCCTTCCAGGTGTTCCTGACAGCCGAGGACCAGCGCGCCGCGCTCGACACCATTGCCGCCCATCTCGCGCCGGGCGGCCGCTTCATCTTCGACACCCGCAATCCGCTGGCCAGGGAATGGCTGGAATGGGGGCCTGACGATTCGCGGCGCACAATCGAGCACCCGACCTTCGGCGCCGTCGAGGCCTGGAACGACGCCGTCCAGGACGAGGCGACGGGCATCGTCACCTACGACACGTTCTACCGCATCCCGATTGACGGGCGGCAGTTCCATGCCCGGTCGCGCATTGCCTTTTGCGAGAAGGAACCGCTCGCCGCGATGATGGCCGAGGCCGGGCTTGTCGTCGACCGTTGGCTCGGCAACTGGCACGGCGCGCCCTATACGCCCGGCATGGACGAGATCATCCCGATCGGCCGCAAGGCCTGACCCCGATCGGCCGCAAGGCCTGATCCGGGCGCCGCAATGGACAAGCGCCGGACGCTGCGTTACCCCTCAAGGATAGGCATTCGGGAGGATAACGCATGGCCCTGGTGATCGAAGGCGAAGAAAAGATCGCGGCACCCATCGGCGTGGTGTGGCAGGCGCTCAACGATCCCGCCGTGCTCAAGGACAGCATCCCTGGCTGCGAGAGCCTGGAGATGAGTTCGCCGACCGAGATGGCCGCCAAGGTGGTGCTCAAGATCGGGCCGATCAAGGCGACCTTCACCGGCGAGGTGACGCTGAAGAACCTCAAGCCGCCGCACTCCTATACCATCGTTGGCGAAGGCAAGGGCGGCATCGCCGGCTTCGCCAAGGGCGGCGCCGACGTCACGCTGACCGAGGACGGGCCCGATGCGACGATCCTCAAATACGAGGCCAAGGCCGATGTCGGCGGCAAGATCGCCCAGCTCGGCAGCCGCCTGATCACCTCGACCTCGAAGAAGCTGGCCGGCCAGTTTTTCTCGACCTTCGGCGAGAAGGTGGGCGGAGCGTAGGATTTCTCGCGCTGCGGGGGGCGGCGGCAAGGTAGCATCCTACATTTCTCCTCTGGCCTGCCGCCTATCTCCCCCACAGCTGGGGAGATTAGTCACGTCCCCGGCGGCGCCCATCCTGCGAGTTCGCAAGAAGCAACAAACAGGCATTGCTACGTTCGTGATTGCCGGGGCCCTGATGAAAGCGTGAGCCGGGCGACTTGCTGACGTCACGCCGTTCGGGCGAGTTTCTCGGCGCTTAGCAAAGGAGTACCCCGTTGTGAGCACGGCAAGCGACGCCCGTTTCTGGGACCGGACGTCCCGGAAGTATGCCACGGCCGCGATTGCGGATCGGGTCGGATATGAGCGCACGCTGGACCGGACCCGCGCGTTGATGGGACCTCGCGCCCGGGTGCTGGAGCTGGGCTGCGGAACGGGAACAACGGCACTGCTGCTTGCAGGTGACGTGAAAAGCTACCTTGCGACGGACATCTCATCTGAAATGATCGCGATAGCCGAGGTGAAACACGCCGTCGACCCGAAGCCTGGGCTATCCTTCCGCACCGCGACCGCGGAGACGCTTGAGCCCGGGGTCGGGCAGTTCGACGCGGTGCTCGGGTTCAACTATCTCCATCTCGTCCGCGACCTGCCTGGCACGCTGCGCCGCATTCATGGCCTGCTGGCAGCCGATGGCCTGTTCATCTCCAAAACCCCTTGTGTCGGGGAGATGAATCTGCTCATCCGCCTTGCCTTGTTGCCCGCGATGCGGGCGATCGGCAAGGCGCCCTATGCCAACGTCTTTCGCGTGGCGGAACTGAGCCAGTTCCTATCTGCTGCCGGCTTCGACATTCTCGCCACTGAGGCCCACGCAACCAAGGCCAATGAGGCCCGTCCCTACATCGTGGCGCGCAAGAGGTGATTTCCGCGGGCAAGGCTGTCCGCTCTTGCTTCGACGCGCTTTCGCACATTGCTGGCAGAAGGTGCTCGCTGGAGCGGTGATAGCTGCAATGAACCCCGGGAATCGTCGGCTCTCGACCCAAAGCGGACAGCGACGTTAAGGTAAGCTGCCCTTTGCGAACGGGTGAGGCCGTCGCTTTCCGGGGGGTGGACAAAAACGGTTGGCTGCCTATTTCGGAAGTGGGCGGAAAACACGGCCGAAATTTTGGTTTCAAAGCGAAGGGTATGCGCGATGACAATTGCCAAGAACACGATCTGCCTGTGGTACGACAAGGACGCCGAGGCTGCCGCCCGCTTCTATGCCGAGATTTTTCCCAACAGTGCCGTGAAAGCGGCCCATCGAGCTCCCGGCGACTACCCGTCCGGCAAGGAGGGCGACGTGCTGACGGTGGAATTCACCGTCGCCGGCATCCCTTGCCTCGGCCTCAACGGAGGTCCCGCGTTCCAGCACAACGAAGCCTTCTCGTTCCAGATCGCCACCGACGATCAGGCGGAGACCGACCGCTACTGGAACGCCATCGTCGGCAATGGTGGTCAGGAAAGCGCCTGCGGCTGGTGCAAGGACAAGTGGGGCGTCAACTGGCAGATCACGCCACGCGTGCTGACCGAGGCGCTGGCCATTGGCGGCGGTGAAGCCAAGCGCGCCTTTGCCGCGATGATGGATATGAGGAAGATCGACGTCGCTGCAATCGAGGCGGCACGACGCGGCTGACGATCCTGGTCGAGTCGTCGCCTCCATTGACGCAATCGCCGTTCTTGAGCTGCTGAGGCCCTGCTGAATAAGCAGCGCCTGTCAGGCTGGTGCGTTTCACATCTTCACCCCGGGCAGGGCGCTGGCGTGCCTGACCCAGTCCGAGAACTGCTGCTCGTCGAACGGGCAGTCTTCGTAGATGTCGAGATAGCGCACGTCGGCCTGCTTCGACGTGCCGGGCGGGAGCGGGGTGAGCGACGCACCCTTGAAGAAGGCGACCTTGACGTATTTGGTCAGGCAGTGGAAGCCGAGGAACCAGATGTCCTTCTCGGTGCCGTAGAAGGGCGAGTTCCACTTCACCGCCTTGGCGACACCAGGAACCGCCCCGGTGATGAGGGCATCGAGGCGGCGCCCGATGTCCTGTTTCCAACCGGGCATGGCGTCGATGTAGGACTGGACGACGGCGTCGCCATAACCCTTCGCGATCTGCGGATTGCCGCCGGAAAGCAGCTTGGGTGCTGGGTCTTTCCCCATCAGGCTTGGCCCTTGGAAGCTGGCACACCATCCCGCTGCCCGCTCAGATAGGGCAGGAAGAACATGTAGAGCCCGGTCGGCAGAAGCACGGCGAGCGGGGGCAGGGGCAGATAGTAGAACCACTCGGGCAGGGTGGTGATGGCCATGCCGGCAAAGATCGATGCGACGATCAGGCTGAACAGGAGCGAGGTCAAGCGATGGATGATGCGGATCGCTTGGTTCATTGCAATACTCCCTGAAATCGATGGCGTCGCTGCGGTCAGTCGAGCTTGGCGACGACGTTGCCCAGTTGGTCGAAGAAGCGCGGCCAGCCGACCGATGCACCCTGGAAGTAGGCCTTCTGGGCAGTGGTGAAGCCGCGCTGCTCCATGCGCAGGCTTGTGCCCGATGGGGTGGGGGCGAGCGTCCAGGTGACGATGCTCCGGAGGTCCTTGGTGTCCCAGCGATAGGACAGCGCCCGGTGCTCCTCGACGGTCTCGACCTCGCAATCGACCTGGCCCCAGTCGGCGGAGAGCGTGAAGCGGCGGCCGGCCACAGGGCTGAAATCGTTGTTCATCAGCCATTCGGCGATGAGATGCGGCTGGGTCAAAGCGCGCCAGAGCTTTTCGGGCGGATAGGGAAAGTCGCGTTCGACCACGACCGAGCGCGTGGTTTCCATTGTTTCGGTCATTGGTCCATCCTCTTGAGTAAATTGTCGAGATCGTCGAATCGGTCGCTCCAGAAACCGGACATCTCTGTCGTCCAGTCGGTCAGCGTCCTGAGCGCGTCGCGCTCGGCGCTGTAATAGGTGTAGCGGCCTTCATGCCGGTCACGCACCAGCCCAGCGGCCTTCAGGATCTTGAGGTGCTTGGACACAACCGGCTGCGATACGCCGGCCTCGCCCAGGAGACCGACGACGGTGGTGTCACCATTGCGGCAGAGACGCTCGAACAGGCCGCGGCGTGTCGGATCGGAAAGCGCGCGAAAGATCGCGTCCTGAGGTTCGGTCATAACTCATACCCAAATGACTATGAGATAACGCATAGCCAATTGGGTATGGGACTGTCAATGCCCCGTGACGTATGAGCAAACGTCCGCTCTCCCCCTTTTGGGGAACATTCATTACCTTGGAGCGAGGCCATCGAGCAGGAAGTCGAGGCCTTTCCGGAAAGCGCCGTCCCAATCGTTGTCCAGCAGCAGGCGGGAGCGTTCGATTGTCGGGTAGCGTTCGCTGAGGCGCGTAAGGCGCTGCTGTGCGGCGGCCTTGTCGTCATCCGAGAGGTCGAAATTCGCGCGGGTGATGGTGGCGCCCATCACATAGTTCCAGAGCGACCATATCGCGGCGTTCAGATCTGCGTCCGCTACGCCGGCTGCGGACAGTGTCTTGCTCAGCAGTTCCAGGCGACCGAGGATGTTCGGGCCGAGCGCCCGGCGCGGCAACAGCGATGCCGACCAGGGATGGCGCAGCATGCTGGCGCGCCAGTCTTCGAGCATATGAAAGACTTCTCCGCGCCAGCCCTGAGGCTCAGCCGTCCCAGGCGGTCCGCGATATTCGAGCGCCAAGTCGAGCGCCAGGTCAAAGACATCCTCTTTGTTGTCGACGTGCCAATACAGGCTCATCACGCCCGAGCCGAGGCGATCGGCCAGCCGACGCATCGTCAATCCGTCACGTCCCTGGGCATCCAGCAATTCGACCGCAGTCGCCACGATGCGTTCTCGCGAGAGCGGCGGTTCACTGCGCGGCTCCTGCACGGGCTGGAGTGGCCGTCGGGACCGTTTGCTCCGGGTGCCGCTACCTTTGGCTGCCATTCGTTTCCTCGCTGGTCGCAACCGCGATTTTGGCAGCCAACGTCAGCAATGTCGATGCTGGGCAGTTGACTAGTACACTGTACCATACGATGACTCGGACATCGTACGAGCCATCGCATGGCGATGGCTCAAAGTTCGATCATGCCGGCCGCGAGGGTACGTTGCTCGCAGCCCGCGGAGCCGAGAGAAAACAATGTCACGCGCAATCAAGCATCTGCTTATCGGAGGGCTAATCGTCATGACCATGGGAGTTCCCACTGCAACGACAGCGAATGAGACTGATCGCAAGTTGACCATCGTCAATCCACCAAACCTCCACGACCCGTCGCCGAATGGCTACAGCACGGCGGTGATTGTGCCCAACAATTCAAGGGTGGCCTACATCTCCGGGCAGGGCGGCCAAGACAGCACGGGGGCCCTGTCGCCCGACTTCGCTGCCCAGGTTAAGCAGGCCTACGCGAACTTGCGCGCCGCGCTTGATGCGCTCGGGGCCAGGCCGGATCAGGTCGCCAAGCTCACGGTCTTCGTGGTCGATCACGATATGTCCAAGCTTGGGGTGTTGACCCAGAACGTCAAGGAAATGTTTGGTGAGACGCTGCCGGCGCAGACGCTGGTCCCGGTTCCCAAGCTTGCGATTGACCCCATGCTCTTCGAGGTCGAAGCCGTCGTGGTTCTGGAGTAGTGGCGCCGGTCGCCCTCAGGCTGTCCAAAGGCCGGCTGTCGCAAATGTCGCTCACGAAAGTTGGCTTCATGATGCGACCGAATTTTGCCACGGCTCGAACGACCTGAAGCCAGCCTTGTCGGACGTAGAGAAGGGCATGGCCGATCAAACGCGCGCCTCAAACAAATCGGCCACCGTGGAGAATTATTCCACGGTGGCCGATTGATGTTCAGGATAGGGCGGAGACTTACCCCCTGAGTTCGCGCCTGAGGATCTTGCCGACATTGGTTTTCGGCAATTCGGTGCGGAACTCGATGTATTTCGGTCGCTTGTAGCCGGTCAGGTTTTCGCGGCAGTAGGCAATCAGCGTCTCGACGGTGAGGTTGGGGTCCTTGCGCACGACGAACAGTTTTGGCACTTCGCCCGAATGCTCGTCCGGCACGCCGATGGCCGCGACCTCGAGCACGCCGGGATGCTGGGCGACAACGTCTTCGAGTTCGTTCGGATAGACGTTGAAGCCCGAGACCAGGATCATGTCCTTCTTACGGTCGACGATCTTGGTGAAACCACGCTCGTCCATGAAGCCCATGTCACCGGACTTGAAGTAGCCGTCCGAGGTCATCACCTTGGCGGTCTCGTCGGGGCGGTTCCAGTAGCCGGCCATCACCTGCGGTCCCCTGATGCAGATCTCGCCGACCTCGCCGAGCGGCATGTCGTTGTCGTCCTCGCCGCGGATGGCGATTTCGGTCGAGGGCAGGGGCAGGCCGATGGTGCCGGTGAAATCGGGCGACGAACACTTGTTGGCGGTTGCCACCGGCGAGGTTTCCGACAGGCCATAGCCCTCGGTGATGTGGTTGCCCGTCGCCTTCTTCCAGCGCTCGGCGACCGGCCTTTGCACCGCCATGCCGCCGCCCAAGCTGAGGATCAGGCCGCTGAAGTCGAGCTTGCGGAAGTCTTCATTGTTGGTCAGCGCGTTGAACAGCGTGTTGAGGCCGGGGAAGATGTTGAACTTGAACTTGCCCAGCTCCTTGACGAAGCCGGGGATGTCGCGCGGGTTGGGGATCAGCACGTTGAGCGCGCCCTGCTGCATGCCCATCAGCGCGTTCACCGTGAGCGCGAAGATATGATAGAGCGGCAGCGCGCAGACGAAGGTCAGATGCGGCGGCTTCGGCCGCACGGTGTAGGCGTCCTCGACCCACAGTGCCAACTGGGCGACGTTGGCCAGCACGTTGGAGTGGATCAGCATCGCGCCCTTCGAGACGCCTGTCGTGCCGCCGGTATATTGCAGGAAGGCGATGTCGTCGGCCTTGACCGCGACCGGCTTGAAGCTGAGGCCGGAGCCTTCCTTCATCGCGGTCAGGAACTTGACGTGGCCGGGCAGCGACCAGGCCGGCACCAGCTTCTTGACCTTGCGCACGACGAGATTGACCAGCAGGCCCTTGAGCCCGAGCATCTCGCCCATCGAGGCAACGACGACGTGCCTGACCTGGGTCCTGGCGACGACGGCCTGCAGCGTGGTGGCGAAGTTTTCGAGGATGATGATGGCTTCGGCGCCCGAGTCCTTGAGCTGGTGCTCGAGCTCGCGCGGCGTGTAGAGCGGGTTGACGTTCACCACCGTGTAGCCGGCGCGCAGGATCGCCATCATCGCGACCGGATATTGCAGCACGTTGGGCATCATGATCGCGACGCGCGCGCCCTTGGCCAGGCCCTTCGACTGCAACCATGCGGCGAAGGCGGTCGACATGCGCTCGAGTTCGCCATAGCTCAGCGACTTGCCCATGCATGAGAAGGCCGGGCGGCCGGCATATTGACGGCAGGCTTCGGTGAGGAGATCGCCGATCGAGCTGTGGGCGAGCGGCGGCATTTCGGCCGGAACGTTGGCCGGGTAGCTCTTCAGCCACGGCTTGGCGCCGGACTTGACTGCCTTGGCAGGTGCGGCAGCCTTGGCCGCGGGTGCTGCCTTCGCCGCCGGTGCCTTGGCGGCAGGCTTGGCCTTGGCGGTCGGAGCCTTTGCCTTGGCAGCTGGCTTCGGCATTTCGGCGATCTTGGCCGGCGCGGCTGCTGCGGGCTTGGGTTGCGTGGCCGCGACCTTGGCGGCGGGGACCGACTTCGCCTTGGCCGGGGCAGTCCTTGGTGCCGGCTTCGGCGCGGCTGGCTTTGCGGCTTCGGACTTCACGGGCGCGGCCTTGGCCGCGGGTTTCGTTGCTGCTGCCTTGACCGGGGCCGGCTTGGATGGCGCGGCCTTCACAGTCGCGGCGGCCTTGGCGGCGGCGGGCTTTGCCTCGGCCTTGTTGGCCGGTGCCTTGGTTGCAGGCTTGGCGGCAGGTTTGGTTGACTGGGCCTTGGGCGAAGCGGTCGCCTTGGCTGGCGCCACGGCTGCGGCCTTGACCGGCGCGGCTTTCGCCGCCGCTGTCCTGGCAGGCGCTGCTTTGGCTACGGCGGCCTTCGCTGCGGGTTTGGTTTCGGGCCTGGTCGCATCGGCTGGCTTGGCGGCCGCCTTCGTGGTTGCGGTCTTTGCCATGCTTGCCTTGCCGGTCGATTTAGCCAATGCAGCCTCCCTGGTTGTTCTTGTTTCCGGCGTTGATAGTCCGCCGGCTTTCGCCCTCGTCCACGTCGCAGCGCCGCAAGAACAGTGCCGCGTCGGGGCATGTTGTAGTTGTTTGTATTGCGACATGACGTTAACGGCAAGTATCACCCAACGTCACCTCGCAGAACGAATTTTAGGATTCGCAGTTATATCCAGATGGACCAGCAAGAGCGTTCGAATTGCCGTCCGCCGCGATGATAAAACTTGGCGCCACCGAATCTAACGCGAAGTGCAAATGCCGGTTCCGGCAATGGAAAACGCCAATTTTCGACTATTTCGAAGTCATCTGTGGGTAAATTATTCTGCTTACCAAAGGGCAGGTAGGCGGGGAGTTCCAAAGCTGGATAAACGGTGCTTATATGCGCGCCTGCGAGCCTGACGGGTAGGGCTTGGGAAAAATCATAGGGAGTGTTCAATGTTGAAAAAAACGACCTTTGCGGCCGCGTTGCTGGCTGCAACCGTCCTCAGCGGTGCGGCGAGCGCAAAGACGTTCGTGTACTGCTCGGAAGGTTCGCCGGAAGGCTTTGATCCAGGCCTCTACACCGCCGGTACGACCTTCGACGCCGCCGCGCACACTGTCTACAACCGCCTGCTTGAGTTCAAGAAGGGCACCACCGAGACCGAGCCGGGCCTGGCCGAGAGCTACACGGTTTCCGACGATGGCCTGGAGTACACTTTCAAGCTGCGTCCGGGCGTCAAGTACCAGACCACCGAGTTCTTCACGCCGAGCCGTGACTTCAACGCCGACGACGTCGTGTTCTCGTTCGAGCGCCAGCTGAAGGCTGACAATCCCTGGAACAAGTACGTGACCGGCGCTTCGTGGGAATACGCTGCCGGCATGGGCTTCCCGGAAGTGATCAAGTCGGTCGAGAAGGTCGACGACCTGACCGTCAAGATCTCCCTGACGCGCAAGGAAGCGCCGTTCCTCGCCAACATCGCGATGCCGTTCGCTTCGATCGTGTCGAAGGAATATGCCGACAAGCTGCAGGCTGACGGCAAGATGAACCAGATGAACCAGCAGCCGCTCGGCACCGGTCCGTTCGCGTTCGTCGCCTACCAGCAGGACGCCATCATCCGCTACAAGGCCAACCCGGATTACTGGGGCGGCAAGCAGAAGATCGACGACCTCGTCTTCGCGATCACCCCTGACGCGTCGGTTCGCTATCAGAAGCTGAAGGCCGGCGAATGCCACCTGATGCCGTTCCCGAACGCTGCCGACGTGGCCGCGATGAAGGCTGACTCGAACCTGAAGGTCGTGGAGCAGGCTGGCCTGAACGTCGCCTACCTCGCCTACAACACCACCCAGGCTCCGTTCGACAAGCCGGAAGTCCGCAAGGCGCTCAACCAGGCCATCAACAAGCAGGCCATCGTCGACGCGGTGTTCCAGGGTGCTGCAACGCCTGCAACCAACCCGATCCCGCCGACCATGTGGTCGTACAACAAGGCCGTCGAAGACGATAAGTATGATCCGGAAGCATCGAAGAAGGGTCTTGAAGCCGCTGGCGTCAAGGACCTCAAGATGAAGGTCTGGGCGATGCCGGTTTCGCGTCCCTACATGCTCAACGCCCGCCGCGCGGCGGAGCTGATCCAGTCCGATTTCGCCAAGGTTGGCGTCACGGTCGAGATCGTCTCCTACGAGTGGGCCGAGTACCTCGACAAGTCGAAGGCCAAGGATCGTGACGGCGCCGTCATGCTCGGCTGGACCGGCGACAATGGCGATCCGGACAACTTCCTCGACACCCTGCTTGGTTGCGACGCCGTCGGCGGCAACAACCGCGCCCAGTGGTGCAACAAGGAGTTCGACGACCTGGTGACCAAGGCCAAGGAGACCTCCGACATTGCCGAGCGCACCAAGCTCTACGAGCAGGCGCAGGTCGTGTTCAAGAAGGATGCTCCCTGGGCAACCATCGACCACTCGCTGTCGATCGTTCCGATGCGCAAGGGCGTCGAAGGCTTCGTTCAGAGCCCGCTCGGCGACTTCGCTTTCGACGGTGTTGACATCACGGAGTAAGGTTGCCTAAACAGGCCAGCCTTGGGTTGGGGCGCTTGGATCACAAGCGCCCCAATGCACATTTTGTGCTACCCTTACCTTTTCTCGGAACATTCACTTAAAGGTTCGACATGCTCCGGTTCCTGTTGGGACGGCTCGCCGTCCTTATCCCGACATTCGTCGGTGTCTCCATCATCGCATTCTCGTTCATCCGACTGCTGCCTGGCGATCCTGTCGCTCTGCTGTCAGGCGAACGCGTCATGTCGCCCGAACGGCACGCGGAAATCTCCGCCCAGCTCGGCTTCGACCGGCCCATCGTCATCCAGTACCTCGACTATCTCTGGGGCGTGGTGCGCGGCGATTTCGGCACGTCGATCGTCACCAAGCGGCCGGTTGTCGACCAGTTCTTCGAACTGTTCCCGGCGACCGTCGAGCTTTCGCTCTGCGCCATCATCTTCGCCATCGTGCTCGGCGTTCCCGCTGGCATCATCGCTGCGATCAAGCGCGGCTCCTTCGCCGACCAGGCGATGATGGGAACGGCACTCGTCGGCTTCTCGATGCCGATCTTCTGGTGGGGCTTGCTGCTGATCATGCTGATATCAGGCATGCTCGGCTGGACGCCCGTCTCTGGTCGCATCTCGCTGATGTTCTATTTCCCGCCCGTCACCGGCTTCATGCTGATCGACTCGTTGCTCTCAGGCCAGGCCGGCGCTTTCAAGTCGGCCGTCAGCCACCTGATCCTGCCGACCATCGTGCTGGGCACCATTCCGCTCGCTGTCATTGCGCGCCAGACGCGCTCGGCGATGCTGGAAGTGCTGTCGGAGGATTATGTCCGCACCGCGCGTGCCAAGGGCCTGTCGACCTTCCGTGTCGTCGGCGTCCATGCGCTGCGCAACGCCATGATCCCGGTCGTCACCACGATCGGCCTGCAGGTCGGCGTGATGCTTGCCGGCGCGATCCTGACAGAGACGATCTTCTCCTGGCCGGGTATCGGCAAGTGGATGGTCGATTCCGTGTCGCGGCGCGACTATGCGGTCATCCAGGGCGGCCTGCTGATGATCGCCGCGGTCATCATGCTGGTGAACCTTGCCGTGGACCTGCTCTACGGTCTCATCAATCCGCGTATCCGGCACTAGGAGGGCGTCATGTCACAAGCTGCTGCAACCAGCGCCGTCTCGACCGATCCGTCCCGCCGGGCGCGATTGGCCGAATTCTGGTACTACTTTTCCGAAAACCGCGGCGCCGTCATCGGCCTCGTGTTCTTCATCTTTCTCGTGTTGGTGGCGATCTTCGCGCCGCTGATCGCGCCGCACGATCCGACCCAGCAATACCGCGACGCGGTTCTGGTTCCGCCGGTCTGGCAGGAGGGCGGCCGCGCCGGCTTCCTGCTCGGCACTGACGCGGTCGGCCGCGACATGCTTTCGCGCCTGATCTACGGCACCCAGTTCTCGCTGTTCGTCGGCGTCATCGTGACGACGCTGTCGCTTGTCGTCGGCGTTGTCTTCGGCGTCATTGCCGGCTATTTCCGCGGCTGGGTCGACACCGCCATCATGCGGGTGATGGACATCATTCTCGCATTCCCGTCGCTGCTGCTTGCCCTCGTGCTGGTGGCCATCCTCGGGCCGGGCCTGGTCAACGCGATGATCGCGATTTCGCTCGTCTACCAGCCGCATTTCGTGCGCCTGGCGCGCGCGGCCGTGATGAGCGAAAAGTCCCGCGACTACGTCGTTGCCGCCAAGGTCGCCGGCGCCAGCCATACCCGGCTGATGTTCAAGACCATCCTGCCGAACTGCATGGCACCGCTGATCGTCCAGGCGACGCTGTCGTTTTCGTCCGCCATTCTCGACGCCGCGGCACTGGGCTTCCTCGGCATGGGTGCGCAGCCGCCGACGCCGGAATGGGGCACCATGCTGGCCGAGGCCCGCGAGTTCATCCAGAGCAAGTGGTGGGTGGTGACGCTTCCGGGCGTGGCGATCCTCATCACCGTGCTGGCGATCAACCTGATGGGCGATGGCCTGCGCGATGCGCTCGATCCCAAGCTGAAGAGGTCCTGACATGGCGCTTCTCGAAATCGAAAACCTTGTCGTCGAGTTCCAGACGGCCTCCGGTCCGTTCCGGGCGGTCAACGGCGTGTCGATGAAGGTCCACGAGCGCGAGGTTCTTGCCATCGTCGGCGAATCCGGTTCGGGCAAGTCGGTGTCGATGCTGGCGGCGATGGGGCTTTTGCCCTGGACGGCCAATGTCACCGCCGACAAGCTGACGTTCAACGGCCGCGACCTGCTGGCGATGCCCGCCAACGAACGGCGCAAGATCATCGGCAAGGACATTGCCATGATCTTCCAGGAGCCGGTGGCGAGCCTCAACCCGTGCTTCACCGTCGGCTTCCAGATCGAGGAAGTGCTGCGCGTGCACATGGGCCTCGACAAGTCCGCCCGCCGCAAGCGCGCGATCGAACTGTTCCAGTCGGTCGGCATTGCCGATCCGGCGGAGCGCCTTGGTTCCTACCCGCACCAGATGTCGGGCGGCCAGTGCCAGCGCGTGATGATCGCCATCGCGATCGCCTGCAACCCGAAGCTGCTCATCGCCGACGAGCCGACCACAGCACTCGACGTGACGATCCAGAAGCAGATCCTCGATCTGCTGATGAAGCTGCAGGCCGACCATGGCATGGGCCTGATCATGATCACCCACAACATGGGCGTCGTGGCCGAGACCGCCGACCGCGTGGTCGTGCAGTACAAGGGCCGCAAGATGGAAGAAGCCGACGTGCTGACGCTGTTCGAGAATCCGAAGAGCAACTACACGCGCGCGCTGCTGGCGGCATTGCCCGACAATGCGACGGGCGACCGGCTGCCGACGATCTCCGAACTCTTCGTCGACGACCAGGTGGAAGGGGCTGCACGATGAGCGTCATTCTCGAAGCGCGCAACATCGTGCGCGACTACCATGTGCCCGGCAGCTTTCTGAAGAAGGCCAAGACCGTTCATGCCGTCAAGGGCGTGAGCTTCCAGGTCGAGAAGGGCAAGACGCTGGCGATCGTCGGCGAAAGCGGCTGCGGCAAGTCCACGCTCGGCCGCATCCTGACGCTGATCGACCCGGCGACGTCGGGCGACTTGCTGCTCGAAGGCAACAAGGTCGACATCGCCAAGGGGGATCTCACGCCGGAGATGCGCCGCAAGGTGCAGATCGTCTTCCAGAACCCTTATGGTTCGCTCAACCCGCGCCAGAAGATCGGCGACATCCTGACCGAGCCGCTGGTCATCAACACCAACACGCCGGCCGACGAACGCCGCGACCGGGCGATGGCGCTGCTGAAGAAGGTTGGCCTCGAAGACAAGCATTACAACCGCTATCCGCACATGTTCTCAGGTGGCCAGCGCCAGCGCATCGCCATCGCGCGTGCCCTGATGCTGAACCCGAAGCTGCTGGTGCTGGATGAGCCCGTCTCGGCGCTCGACCTGTCGGTGCAGGCCCAGGTGCTGAACCTGCTTGCCGACCTGCAGGACGAGTTCCAGCTGACCTACGTCTTCATCAGCCACGACCTCAGTGTGGTGCGCTACATCGCCGACGAGGTGATGGTGATGTATTTCGGCGAGGCGGTCGAATATGGCAGCCGCGACGAGGTCTTCGCCGACCCCAAGCACAGCTACACCAAGACGCTGTTTGCGGCGACGCCACGCGCTGACGTCGAAAGCATCCGCGCCCGCCTGGCCAAGAAGAAGGCCGCCTGAACGGCGACCTGACGTCGACTGACTGTTCGCTGCTTCGGCCCGGAAATCGGAAACGGTTTCCGGGCCGACGCATTTGAGAGGCGATCACGCGGGCGTTGCGGTGCTCAAGGAGCACAATGTTTTGGGCCAGCACCCCAAAAAGCCAATTTCGTCTCTCGCAAATCGGCATTCCCGGATCATAATCCCGGCCATGACTACAGCGCCGCGCGTCCATTTGGACGCGCAACGGACGCTGTGAAGTTGGATCGGTGCATGATCCTTTCTGAAAATCGATTCCGATTTTCGGGGTCATGCACCAGGCGGGCCGGCGATGTCGCCGTGCCGAGGGCATGGAGGCTGACATGGCGGGTTTCAAAATTTCCAGGCGCAAGGTGCTGGCCGGGTCGGCTTTCCTGCTGGCCTCGACGGCGCTGCCATCGATTGGCTGGACCCAAGCGAAAAAGGGCGGGCGCCTTGTCGTGGCGGCTGATTCCGAGCCGCGCAACCTGAACCCGGCGATCGTTGCCTCCAACGGCGTGTTCTTCGTTTCGAGCAAGGTCGTCGAGCCGCTGGCCGAAGCTTCGTTCGATGGCGAGGGCGGGCTTGAGCCCAGGCTTGCGACAAGCTGGGAAGGATCGGATGACGGGTTGTCGGTGACCTTCAAGCTGCGCCAGGGCGTGACCTGGCACGACGGCAAGCCCTTCACCTCCGCTGACGTGGCGTTCTCGGCGCTCAGCATCTGGAAGCCGCTGCAAAATCTTGGCCGCGTCGTGTTCAAGAACCTCGAGGCGGTCGACACCCCTGACGCGCACACGGCAATCTTCAAGTTCTCCAAGCCGACGCCGCTGCAACTGGTCAAGAATGCGCTGCCGGCGCTGACGTCTGTGGTGCCCAGGCACGTCTACGAGGGCAGCGACATTGCCGCAAACCCGGCCAACAACGCGCCTGTTGGCACCGGGCCATTCAAGTTCGCCGAGCACAAGGCCGGCGAATTTTACCGGCTCGAGCGTTACGACAAATACTGGGGCGAAAGCGAGCCGGCGCTCGATGAGATCATCTACCGCGTGCTGCCCGACCGTGCCGCGGCGGCCGGCGCGCTGGAAGCCGAGGAGATCCAGCTGGCGGCGTTTTCGGCGGTACCGCTGGCCGACCTCGAACGAATTTCCAAGGTGCCGGGCATCAAGGTCATCACCGAGGGCTACGAGGCGCTGACCTATCAGCTGGTGGTCGAAATCAACCATCGCCGCAAGGAGCTGGCCGACCTCAAAGTGCGCCAGGCGATCGCGCATGCCATCGACAAGGATTTCGTCGTCAAGACGATCTTCCTTGGCTACGCCAAGCCGGCGACTGGGCCGGTGCCGCAGAACGACAAGCAGTTCTACACATCAGATGTGCCGGCCTATGGCTTCGACGTCGCCAAGGCCAATGCGCTGCTCGACGAGGCTGGATATCCCAAGAAGGACGACGGCAAGCGCTTTGCCCTGAAGCTTCTGCCGGCACCCTATTTCAACGAGACCAAGCAGTTTGGTGACTATCTGCGCCAGGCGCTGGCGGCTGTCGGTATCGATGCCGAACTGGTCAACAACGACTCGGCCGCGCATCAGAAGGCGGTCTACACCGACCACGCCTTCGACCTTGCCATCGCCCCGCCGGTGTTCCGTGGCGACCCGGCGATCTCGACGACGATCCTGGTGCAGTCGGGCATTCCCGACGGCGTACCGTTCTCCAACCAGGGCGGCTACAAGAACGAGGCGCTCGACGCGCTGATCGCCAAGGCGGCGGAGACGCTCGACGCCAAGGCACGCACGGAGCTCTACAACGAGTTCCAGAAGAAGGTGGTCGAGGAGCTGCCGCTGATCAACGTCGCCGAATGGGGCTTCATCACCGTTGCCCGCGACACGGTCAAGAACGTTGCCAACAACCCGCGCTGGGCGGTTTCGAACTGGGCGGACACCTATGTCGAAACGTGACATCATCTCTCCAGTTGGGATGATGACCCGTTATTGAGCATGCCCTTCACATTTGTGGTGCCTTACGTTGCCCCCCTCTGGCCTGCCGGCCATCTCCCCCTCAAGGCAGGAGATCGGCCGGTGGGGGTCTTGGCGCGCGTATCTGCAACGCTGACGGAAAGACGCTGCTTCGATGACAGCCGATCTCCCCCCTTGAGGGGGAGATGGCCGGCAGGCCAGAGGGGGGTGAGAAGGAACGACCCGCCCGCCAGGGGCTCTCTCCCCACAAGGGCGAGGGCAGGACGCGCATGAACCGCGCATTTCGCCTCCTCCGGCGCCGGCTGGTCGGCAGCATTCCGGTGCTGCTGATCGTTGTCGTCGGCTCGTTCCTGTTGCTCGAGACAGCGCCCGGCGATGCTGTCGACGCCTACATCGTTTCCGTTGGCGGCGACGCCGGCATGATCGAGGCGCTGCGCCAGAGCTGGGGGCTCGATGCCTCGCCGGCGACGCGGCTTGCCGCCTATCTCTGGGCGCTCTTGCATCTCGACCTCGGTCACTCCGTCGCCCTGTCGCGGCCGGTGCTATCGGTGGTGCTGGAGCGGTTGCCCAACACGCTGCTGTTGATGGGCAGTGCCACGGCACTTTCGTTCTTCCTCGGCACCGCGCTCGGCATCGTCGCGGGCTCGCGGCCGGGAGGTTTTCGCGACCGCTTCCTGTCGATCGGCTCGCTGGCGTTGTATGCCGTGCCCGGCTTCTGGCTGGCTTTGGTTCTGACGATCGTCTTTTCGGTGCAGCTGCGCTGGCTGCCGCTCGCCGGCATGGAAACCATCGCCTCGGGCAAGACTGGCCTTTCGCGCGGGCTCGATATTGCGCGCCATCTGGTGCTGCCGGTGACGAGCCTCGGCATCATCTATCTCGCGCTTTACCTCAGGATGATGCGCGCCGGCATGGCCGAGGTCTGGCGCATGGACTTTACCCTTGCGGCGCGTGCCCGGGGCATCGGCCGCAGGCGTATCGTCTGGCGCCATGTCGCGCGCAACGCGCTTCTGCCGCTGGTCACCATGCTCGGCCTGCAATCGGCGGCGATGCTCGGCGGCAGTGTCGTGATCGAAAGCGTGTTTTCGGTGCCTGGCCTCGGCCGGCTGGCACAGGAGGCGGTGGGCGCGCGCGACACGCCGCTGCTGATCGGCATCATACTGGTCAGCGCCGTGCTGGTGATCGTCATCAACCTGCTGGTCGATATCGCCTATGCCGCGCTTGATCCGCGCGTTGGTGCCAGCGAGGCCGGTGCATGACGCTGCGCCGCCTGACCCGCTCGCCCGAGGCCGTGGCCGGCTTCGTCATTCTCGGTTGCCTGGTGCTGATGGCCCTGTTGGCACCGGTGCTGTTTCCGCGCGATCCGCTGTCGATTGCCGGGGCGCCTTTGTTGCGGCCGTTTCAGGACTGGGCGTTGCCACTCGGCACCGACAGGCTCGGCCGCGACGTGCTGGCCGGGCTGTTCCATGGCGCGCGCACCTCGCTGGCCGTCGGGCTTGCGGCGGCGACCGCCTCGATCCTGGTCGGCAGCGTGGTCGGCACTGTCGCCGGCTTCGCTGGCGGGCTTGTCGACGAGGTGCTGATGCGCATCACCGACGCGTTCCAGACCGTGCCGGGGTTCCTGTTGTCGCTGGCGCTGGTCAGTGTCGTCGGACCTTCGCTCGGGGTCGTCGTTGCGGCGATCGCGCTCAGCGCCTGGACCGGGCCGGCGCGCATCGCGCGGGCCGAAGTGCTGTCGATCCGCGAGCGCGATTATGTCGCCAGCGCGCGGGTCATCGGCATGCGTCCGCTCGAAATCGCCTTCCGCGAGGTGCTGCCCAACGCGCTGCCGCCGGTGCTGGCGCTGTCGTCGGTGATCGTCGCCGCCGCGATCCTGACCGAGGCGGCGCTGTCCTTCCTTGGATTGGGCGATCCCAACCGCGTCACCTGGGGCGGCATGATTGCGGAGGGCAGGGCGGTGCTGCGTTCGGCGCCATTCCTCTCCATCATCCCCGGCATCGCCCTGGTGCTCGCCGTACTCGGCGTCTATCTCGCCGGCGAAGGCATCGTCGAAAGCGCGGCCACCAGGCGGGGGAACGCCTGATGCCGCTGCTCCATGTGCGCGGACTTGGCGTCCGCTACGACAATGATGTCCTGGCTCTCGAGGGTGTTGACCTCGATCTCGACGCCGGCGAACGCCTGGCGATCATCGGTGAGAGCGGTTCGGGCAAGAGCACGCTGGCGCGTGCTATCGCCGGGCTGCTGCCGCCGGCGGCGACGGTTGAAGGCAGCATTGCTTGGCCGGAACTCGGACGTGTGGCGCGAAACGGCCGCGACATCGGCTTTGTTTTCCAGGATCCGGGATCGAGCCTCGATCCTGTCATTTCGGTCGGCGCTCAGGTCGCCGAGGTGGTCCGTGTCAATCTCGACATGGCCTGGCCGGCGGCGCGCAGATTGGCTGTCGAACTGCTCGACCGGGTCAAACTGCCGGAGCCGGCATTGCTGGCCAAGGCCTATCCGCACCAGCTTTCCGGCGGTCAGAAACAGCGCGTGGCGATTGCCGCAGCGATTGCCGCCGGGCCAAGGCTCTTGATCGCCGACGAGGCGACGAGCGCGCTCGACACCATCGTCCAGGCCGAGATCGTTTCGCTGATCCGCGGCCTGGTCGACGAGGACGGCATGGCGCTGTTGTTCGTCAGCCATGACATCGCATTGGCGGCCAACCTCGCCGACAACATTGCCGTGTTCCGGCATGGCCGTCTGGTCGAGGCAGGGATGACGGGTGAGATGATCGCGGCACCGGTGAGCGACTACACCCGCGCGCTGCTCGACGCGCATCTGGGGCTCGACGCATGAGCCCGGCGTTGCTTGAGGTCGCGGGCCTGTCGAAGCGTTTTTCGCGCGGCGGCAAGGGCTTTGCCGCACTCGACGGTGTCGGCTTTTCCATCGCCGCGGGCGAGACACTGGCACTTGTTGGGCCCTCAGGCAGCGGCAAGTCGACGGTGGCGCGCATCCTGCTCCGGCTGATCGAAGCCGACGCCGGCAGCATACGCTTCGAGGGCGAGGATCTGCTGCGGCTAAGAGGTGGTGCGCTCCGGGCGACGCGAGCAAGGCTGCAGATGGTGTTCCAGGATCCGCTGGCAGCATTCAATCCGCGCGCGACGGTTGCGCGGCTGCTTGACGATCCGCTGCGCATCCATGGCATTGTCGACAGGGGCGGGCGGCCAACGGCGATTGCAACGTTGCTGGAGCGCGTCGGGCTTGCCGCCGAGCTTGCCGGGCGCGCCGTGCACGAAATCTCGGGCGGCCAGCGCCAGCGCGTCGCGATAGCACGTGCCCTTGCCACCAAACCGGCGCTGATCGTGCTCGACGAGGCGGTATCGGCGCTCGATGTTTTGGTGCGCGCCGATATCCTGCGCCTGCTCGCCGGTCTGCAAAAAGACGAGGGTATCGCTTATCTTTTCATCTCGCACGACCTGGGCGCGGTGCGTGCCGTCGCCCACCGCATCGCCATCATTGATGGCGGCAAGATCGTCGAACAGGGCGCGGCGCGGGCGGTGATCGCAAGCCCTGCTTCCGCGACCGGCAAGGCGCTGGTGGCGGCCACGCCCGAACTGCCTGTTACCAAGGAGACCGTTTCGTGACCGAACATGCCGCAAGGGCGGAGAAACTTGCCGCCGAACTCGACGCGGCCTTTCGCAACCGCGCCGACCTGTACCGGCTGATGCTGGACGAACTGGCTGTCGATCTGGGCGACGACAAGGCCGAGGAGATCCTGGTGCGGGCGATCGAAAAGCGCGGCCGCGAGGTCGCCGAAGTGGCCTTCGCCCAGTTCGGACCGAACGACGCGCGTGCCATCGGCGAGGCGTTCCTGGCTGTCAGCCCCGATGGCGGGCGGATGTATCCGACCGATGTCGAGCGCAGCGACCACCACATCGCCTTCAAGGTCAAGCGTTGCCCGCTGAAGGACGCCTGGGTCGATGCCGGCGTCGGCGATGACAGGCTGGCGACCTTGTGCCGGATCGCCGGTGCCTTCGATCGCGGCCTGTTCGAGGCGACCGGCGTGCGCTTCGACAATGTCACCTGGACGCCGGGCCACGGCTCCGGCTGCTGCCACATCTGCCTGACCGACCGTGACGGCTGAAAGCCCAAATCGCGGGACGATGGACTTCGCCCGGCGGGTCATGCGACGATTCCGCTACCGGCGTGAGTCGTGGGCCGGCAACATGAGGCAAGGCGATGTACAAATTCGAGGTCTACAAGGACAAGGGCGGCGAGTTCCGCTTCCGCTTCAGGGCGTCCAACGGCGAGGTGATGTTCGGTTCGGAAGGCTACGCGGCCAAGGCATCGGCGCTGAAGGCGATCGAGTCGATCAAGAAGAACGCACCAGGTGCCGCCGTCGAAGACCAGACCACGGCCACCGCCTGATCCTGCACTGCCGCGGGTCCAGCTGGACGCGCACCATCGTTGAACCAGCGTATCGAGCTTTCCGAAAACCTGAGCGGGGTTCCGGGCCGATGCGCGAAATCAGGAGAGATCATATGGGTATCGAAAGCCTTCTTATCTTCCTCATCGTCGGTGCGGTCGCCGGCTGGCTCGCAGGCCAACTCGTCAAGGGTTATGGCTTCGGCCTGATCGGCAACATCGTCGTCGGCATCGTTGGCGCGCTGATTGCCGGTTGGCTGTTTCCGGCCATCGGCATCAGCCTTGGCTCGGGCATCATCGCCGCCATCATCCACGCGACGATCGGTGCGGTGATCCTGCTGGTGCTGCTGAGGCTGGTCAAACAGGCGTAGCAAAGCGGCCCAAAGCTTCTAGAGATCGCCGGCAAGCGCTGCTTCGCCGGCGATTTCTTTGGGACGTCAGTCAGTATGCCGCCGTGGCTCGGCGATCTTGTCGGCCAGTCCGAGCAGTCCAAGCAGCCGGATCGACAGGTAGGTCACATCGAATTCCCACCAGTGGTGGCCGTGGCGCGCCGAGCGCGGGTCGGCATGGTGGTTGTTGTGCCAGCCCTCGCCATTGCTGAGCAGACCGACGATCATGTTGTTGGTGCTGTCGTCGCTGGTTTCGTAGTTGCGGTAACCCCAGACATGGGTGACCGAATTGACCGACCAGGTGATGTGCCAGGTAATGACGGTGCGCAGGAACACGCCCCAGACCAGCAGGCTGAGGCCGAACTGCAGGGCTTCGCCTGTCGCCTGCCCGGCGATCAGGCTGGCGGCCACGCCGCCGCCGAAAAATGCCGCCCACGAGGCCAGGATGATGCCGAGATAGACATGCGGCTTGTCGAGCTTGCGGTAGAACGGGTCGCGGACGATGTCCTTGGCGTAGCGTCCGTAGATCTGCATGCGCTCCATGTCGGGCGATCTGACCATCAGCCAGCCGACATGGGCCCAGAGGAAGTTGATGACCGGGCTGTGCGGGTCGGGCTCCTCGTCGGCATGTTCATGATGGCGGCGATGCACGGCCACCCAGCGCGCCGGCGTGTCCTGGAAGGCGCAGACGGCGATGATCGCCAGCCCGTGCTCCAGCCATTTCGGGCAGGTGAAGCCGCGATGGGTGAGCAGGCGATGGTAACAGAGATTGATGCCCAGCGTGCCGAAGACATAGATGCCGGCAATGCAGAGGATGACACCGGTCCAGCTGAAGAACCACGGCAGCAAGGCATAAAGTGCCACGAGATGGTAGAAGGCGAGGCCGCTGACATTGAGCCAGTCGATACGCGCCAGCAGCGGCTGACGCATAACGGCGTGGGTGGCGGACGACTCCGCGGTCTGGTCGGACATGCTTGCTCCCCGTCGTGGCCCGGAACGCGTCTTGGCGATCGAGCCACCTCCTCCATTTCGAGCGAGGTTGCGCAGTTTCTAATGCATGGTCAAGTCAAGTTCGGGATTGGCTCGAAATATGCGTGTGGCGGGCGAGCCGCCAGTTGGGCACGGCCTGTTGCGACGGCAGATGCAACGGCGGCCAGATCACAGGAGATGGGCAGATCGCCCGGCCGACAAATGTGGGGCCATGTCAGCGATGAAGGCTGGCGCGGTCACCGACTGGGCGCCAATGGACAGGTTCGCCGTCGTTGCGCCAAGCGCAGCGTCGCGGGAACCTGTCTTCCGCATTCAGTCGTGGTGCAGGCAATTGTCGCAAAGTCCGAATTTCCAGGCAGCCGCCGTCACGCCGGTGAAGCGATTGTGGCAGTGGACGCATTCCAGATTGCCACCTTCTTCGTCGCGCGAAGGCCGTGAAAGAATTTTTTGTATCGCGAAATAACTCTCGCGTCGGCGAAGCAATGCGTCCCGGGCCTCGCGCTGTGAGTAAGATAGTTGATTTGCCATGCCAAGCACCGCCCAATTTTTTATCTTTTGCCCTCGGTAATACTCGCTCATCAATCGTCTGGGTCAACTAGATCGATAGATTGATGCGGCGCTGTTCGTCCCTGGTTTGTGCATGGAACACAGCTTTTGCCGATCAATTTTTTGTTTCCGCAGCGCATGGAAAACACGCGTGGCGTTAATTCTCCCGCGCAATGCGCAAAGACCGTCACAGTGCCGTCTCAAAACGGCTTCGTCAGGCGCGCGCCAATCTGCTGACGCCGCCTGAAGCTATCGTTTCAACTCTGGCCTGAAGCCCGGTTCAGGCGCGCCAGGCCCCTTCAAACGTCTTCGAATTTCGCTTTGGACCGTGTCGGCTACGCTCTGGCATCGCGTATCTTCGATAGATATACCCGCTCCGGGCAACAGGGCGAAGAGATGTCTCTCAGGACGGCGTGGGTATCGTTTGAGCGAAAGCACCTAACGGCGAAGACCGTGGAGGCTCCACCGCTGCTTTTGTTCTGGTGGGGAAGCTACGGTTACAAAGGCGGCCCGACGCTTGGCGATCTGATGGCTGTGAACAATCTGTCGGCTCGACTTGCGCGTGGCGGAATCGAACATGCAGTCGTTTCGCACACCGACTTGCGATTGCCCGATCACCTGTCGGTCGATGACATTTATTCAATCCAGCCAGCTCAAAAACTGGTCTTCGTATGTGGTCCGGTCACAGATAACCGCGAGCTTCGCGATCTGCTCTCCATCCATGCACGAGCCAAGAAAGTAGCAGTTGGCGTTAGTGTGCTCACGAACCAGTCGACGATGAATGGGCGGTTCGACCGCATTGTTGCCCGCGATGGCGCCGACAGGTCCTACTTTGACCTGGCAATCGCAGAGTTTGTTGCGCCTGCCCAACGGGGAACAACCTTCAGCACCGTCGGCGTGTGTCTCCGAGGGCCTCAAGGCGAATATGGCGATGCTCGCAAGGGCATGGCTCAGCTGGCGGAAACGGTGTTTCAAGACGTCGTTCGCCAAAACGGGTTCCAGCCAATCTCAATCGATACGGTGTTGTCGGCGAAAAACACCCCGGCGACGATCAATGCACAGCTCGCCGCCTCTGATATCGTGTTGACCACCCGGATGCATGGCGCGCTTTTGGCATTAGCAGCGGGCAAGCCGGTCATCGCTATTGACCAGGTTCCCGGCGGGGCGAAGGTTGCGGCAGTGGTTGGGAAAACTGGTTGGCCGTTTGTGTTTCGCGCTGAGAATGTCGGTCCCGAAACAATTCACGAAGCCGTCGACAACCTGCGACGCGGAGATTGGCAGGCCCAGGTCCTCGCGGCACAGGGCCAAATCAGGGGAATGACTGACGAGGCTCTTGCTGCAAGCGTGGCAGCGATAGAAGACTAGGCAGCCCTCTCATGTTGAGGGCTGCCAGTGGCCATTACGTGCGGATGATTTCCGCAAGCGGTGTTCCCGGCGTCGGGTCGACATCTCCGAGCTGCGAACTCCAGAGATGCATAAGGTATGAGCGCGGCGACGCGATATCCTCAACCGACAAACCTGGCTGCATCAGCAGTTTCGTTTGCTCGTAATGCAGCGGGTAAAAATAATCGATCGGAGAAGCTTGGCGCAAAGCGTTGAGCTTCTTTGCCCAATAGGTAATGAGGTGTGGGCCGATAGTGCCCCAAGGCATTCTGCTCACATGCTTCGGCCGACCGAGTAACCGCCGCGCTGCAAGCGTGCGACGTCGTCCAGATGACATCCACGGGGGGATGAAGTGTGGATTTTCCGCAGATTCAATCACAGCAGCAAGAAACTTGCTCTGTTGCGGAAACTTAAGTACTGCACTTCCGAGATAGTTATCTGACTCCCAGCCGAGCACGCAATCAGAAACCGGAAAAGGGCGAAGACAGTACATGTCCGCATCGACGTACAGTCCCATGCCTTCCCTTTGGATTCGATAGCGGTAGATGTCCGAAGCCAACGCGTAGCTGCCGGATGCCCGATGCTGCACGATTTCCTCCGGTTTCATCAACTGATGGGCGTCGAAGATCTCAACACCATCCGGTGTGTCTTCTGGACGTTCAAAAGTATGAAGTAGAACCCCATACCCATGCTTTAAAAAAGACCTCAGGCACGCAGCGTGCACGGGGCCCAATTTGCGGCCGATCCAGACCGCATTTACAACTTCCGACATTTCCCCATTGCCCAATGCAGTTCATGCTTAGCCCCACGGCTCTCTTTGCATTGAACGTACGGTTGTTCAAGTAGGTTCTAACTCAACTTGAGCTGAGCGTTGGTCCAGCAAGACACCGACCTTTTGTCCACCCTTCGCTGGCTAACCAGGCCTGCCATTCCTTGCGCTTTGCCTCTAGAGGCTGCTGCTCACCTTTATCTATCGAATAAAAGACTGCCGCTGCCGATCGCACGCGGCTTCGAGTTTGCGGAGATCGTCGAGGGCGTTGAGCCGATTGAAGTTCGGGCCGTCACCGATTTCTGCGAGGACGATTTCCAGAATATCGAGGCTGAAGTTCAATCGTTCGATCAGATGGGCAATCTCCTCGGTGGCCTCGTATACGGACGTTGCGCGCAGAACCATGCGTCGGATATGCGAAGTCGGAAATGGGGTGCCGGCACTCTCTATGAGACGAGCGATGTCTGCAAAACTATCGTCCGGTAGCCCCGCCATGCAGGTTTCCAAGCCTTAGTAGCCAATCTGCCAGAGAATAGCGCTCGACGCGCCGAATACCACGCCGATGAATTCCCTTCCAAAAAGGGTCGTTGTCTCGTGCGAAAAGTGCGGGATGCGGAAGCAGTATGCGGCGGACAGGGGACGACCGCACGCTGACGCACCTACTGGACGAGATTGTCACGCGCATCGGCTGCCCTATGGCCAAAAGCCTCCGGCCAACCCAGCTCGAGAAGGAGATGGCAAGCAGAGCGAACTGCGCGCCGATGACCATGGCCATCAAGAAGACGATGAAGCTTGCTGACATGTCGGCCAATCCGGAATCGGACAGTAAGAGCAATGCAATCGCCCACCCGACGCTGATAACCGTGCAGTAGCTGCCAATCGCCAGTATTCCGTGCTCGAAGGAAGGCGCTTGTTGCGGAAGAAGAAATAGTAAGCCGTCGATTGCGAGATGGCGAAAGCGGCAGGCACGCCAAAAATGTGCGAGATGATCTTCTCGTATTGAGGGAATATGGCGACAAGTGCCATCCCCAGAAAAGGTGTCCCAACGTTCTCCGAGCGAGTTCGTTTGGAGCGGTGCTCAACTGCAAGTGATTGGTTTTATTTGGAAGTTTGGTGCCGCTTAGGTGACTCGAACACCTGACCCCATCATTACGAATGATGTGCTCTACCAACTGAGCTAAAGCGGCTTCCAGGCTTCGCGACCCGAAGGGCGCGAGACAGTGAGCGCGTGATAACTTCATTGCGCGCGGATTTCAAGCGGCCTTTGCAGGGTTTTGACAAGAGGCGAAGAAGTCGCCGCGTGTCGTGGCGTAAGGCCACAGCCCGGCACGGGATGTCGGCTCGGAGCCGCCCACATCGCGCAAAGTCGAGGGGCGCCCCCCAGCGGAAGTAGTCAGGAGGCGTTGGGGGCCCCGGAAGGTCCGGGCACCCACATTGCGCGGAGGCGAAAGCGTCGACGGCCTGGACGTCCAGTTACGTGCCGCAGCGGTCAGTGACTTCAGCCGGCGAGGCGGGCCTTGGCGGCGGCGTATTCGCCAGCCAGGCGCTCGACCAGTTCGGCCACCGGCACGACCTTGTCGACAGCGCCGATGCCCTGGCCGCAGCCCCAGATGTCCTTCCAGGCCTTGTATTTGTTGTCGCCCTCGAAATCCATGTGGGTGGGATCGGAGACGGCGAGGTTGTCCGGATCCATGCCGGCGGCGCGGACAGAGCCCTTGAGATAGTTGCCGTGGATGCCAGTGAACAGGTTGGAATAGACGATGTCGGCGGCCTTGGATTCGACGATCATCTGCTTGTAGGCGTCGGCCGCGCGGGCCTCTTCGGTGGCGATGAAGGGCGAGCCGATATAGGCGAGATCGGCGCCCATGGCCTGGGCCGCGAGCACCGCGCCGCCATTGGCGATGGCGCCCGACAGCAGCAGCGCGCCGTCGAACCACTGGCGGATCTCCTGGATCAGGGCAAACGGCGACAGCGTGCCGGCATGGCCGCCGGCACCGGCGGCGACCGCGATCAGTCCGTCAGCCCCCATCTTGATCGCCTTGCGGGCGTGGCGGTCGTGGATGATGTCGTGCAGCACGATGCCGCCATAGGAATGGACGGCCTGGTTGACCTCCTCGACCGCGCCGAGCGACGAAATGACGATCGGCACCTTGTACTTCACACACAGGCGCAAATCATGTTCGAGCCGCTTGTTGGACTTGTGGACGATCTGGTTGACGGCAAAGGGCGCGGCCGGGCGGTCCGGCTTGGCGGCGTCATGAGCGGCGAGGTCTTCTGTGATCATGGCCAGCCACTCGTCGAGCTGGGCTTCGGGGCGGGCGTTCAGCGCCGGGAACGAGCCGACGATGCCGGCCTTGCATTGGGCCAGCACCAGCGGCGGATGTGAGATGATGAACAGCGGCGCGCCGACGACGGGAACACGCAAGTTCTTCTTGAGGATTTCAGGCAGCGCCACGCTCGTCTCTCCCGGCTCTCGATTTTTGACGTTTCCGTAAACGTCACTCCATATAGCAGATCGCATCGTCTCGACAATGGACGGGGTGTGGTCGTCGCTTCGGTTGTTTTGCCGGCCCCAAGGCGCATTGCACCCCGTTTTGGCCGACAATTCGCTAACAGCGCCGTTGATTGATGCCTTTTCTGCCGCTAACCATCTGGCAACACAGGCGCCGTTGCGAGGAGCATCGATTGGATTCGATCGAAAAGGCGATCCGGAACGCTTTCGAAAAAGGCGATCCCGAGAACCGCGAGTTTCGCGAAAAGGTCTATCGCGCCGCGTTTGGCGCGCTCGACCGCGCGCTCAAGGCCAATCCGGCGATGACCGTCGAAGCGGCGATCAACCGCCGCAAGTCGCTGCAGGCCAAGATCACCGAGATCGAATCGGAATTCATGCCGGCGGCGCCCGCGGTCTCGCTGGGCGCGGCGGATGCGGCATCGGCACCGGAAATATCGCTCAACGGCAATGGCGCGGCCAGGGCTCCGTCCGTTTCGATCGGCAACCCGGCGGCAGGTGTGACACCCGTCGTGCCCGACATCATGCCCGATGCGACCTTGCCCGGCGGGCCGCCTACCGAGATCACCGAAAAGCGCAGCCGGGCGGAACGGCGGGCGGCCGACCGGGCCAGCGCGCGTGCCGAAAGACGGCGGCCTTATGCGGCGATGTTTTTTGCCGTCACCCTGCTCGCCATGGGCGGCATCGGCGCCTGGTGGGCGGTGCAGACCGACCAGTTTAAATCGGCCGAAGAGATCGACACCTCGGTGCACAACCCGCCGAAGCAGCTCGAGAGTGAGGATTTTTCGCCCACCGATGCCGGGCCGGCACGGCCGGGCCAGGTCGACCAGGCGCGCAACTGGATCACCGTGTTCACGCCGACCGACCCGACTGACGTCAGCGCGCCGAGCGGCACCTCGGCCGAAGTTGCCAAGGACGACACCGGCAGCTTCCTGCGCATCCGCTCTGGCAGCACCGGCTCGGCGGTCAGCTTCGATGTCGGCCAGGGTGTGCTCGAGCAGATCGCCGGCAAGCATGCCGTGTTCGACATCGTCGCCCGCGCCGAGGACGGCAAGGAAACGCAGATGGCCGTCGATTGCAATTTCGGCGAGCTCGGTGACTGCGGTCGCAAGCGTTATCTCGTCGGCTACCAGCGCGGCGAATACCTGTTCGAGATGGACGTGCCCGACAAGCAGCCCGGCGCTGCCGGCACCATCGCCATCAATTCGGACCTGGCCAAGGAAGGCAAGGCGGTCGACATCTACGAGATCAGGGTGTCGGTGACCGAATAGCGGCTGTGCATCCGATGCACAAAGGGCACTCTAATAGATTCAATCTAGGCATAGTGATTTCCGAAAATCGGTCCCGATTTTCGGGCCGATGCGCTAGTCGAGCAGCGCCTGCAGCGTTTCGATGCGGTCGGCTTCGGCGGGCGGCTTGTCCCAGCGCAGGCGCGATATCCGTGGGAATTCGCATGGCGACGCCCGACTTGTGGCGCGTCGAGCGGTTGAGGCCCTCGAACGCGACTTCCAGCACCAGCCCGTGTGCCCTGTCGGCGCGCACCGAGCGCACCGGGCCGAAGCGCTCGATGGTGTTGTCGCGGACGAATTTGTCGATCTGTTTGAGCTCTTCGTCGGTAAAGCCGAAATAGGCTTTTCCCACCGGCACCAGCTCCTCTTGGCCTTCCACGCCCGACCAGACGCCAAAAGTGTAGTCCGAATAGAAGCTCGAGCGTTTGCCATGGCCGCGCTGGGCATACATCAGCACCGCGTCGACCGTGTGCGGATCGCGTTTCCACTTGAACCACGGACCCTTGGGGCGACCGGCGAGATAGGGCGAGTCGAGGCGCTTCAGCATGACGCCCTCGATGATCGGATGCGGCGGAGTGCTGCGCATTTTCTCGAGCTGCTCCCATCTGTCGAAGGCAATGAGCGGCGACAGGTCGAAACGGTCGGGGTCGAGCGTGGCGATGAATGTTTCGAGGCGCGCGCGGCGCTCGGTGAACGGCACCGCGCGCAGGTCTTCGCCGCCGTGCTGGAGCAGGTCGTAGCAGCGCACGAAGGCGGGATAACGGTCCTGCATCTTGACTGACACGGTCTTGCGGTTGAGCCGCTGCTGCAGGTCGGAGAAAGTGCCGGTCGCCTCGCGCGGCACGCCGACGAGCAGTTCGCCGTCAAGCGTGGCATCGAAGTCCATCGCCGCGACGACATCGGGGAAGGCGCCTGAGACATCGTCGCCGGTGCGCGAATAGAGCCGGCGGATGCCGCCTTCCGATACCGCCTGGACGCGGATGCCGTCCCATTTCCATTCGGCCGCGTAGTCGGTCGGATCGAGCTTTGCGAGATCGCCGTCGCCAACCGGATTGGACAGCATGACCGGCCTGAACAATGCCCTTGCGGCCTTCTCCGGCTTCGGGGCCTTGCCCTCCAGCCAGGCGAACAGGCCGATATAAGGCGGAGCGAGGCCATGCCACAGCTCTTCAATCTCGGACACGTCGACCGGGCCGAGATCGGCCAGCGCCTGCTTGGCGAGGCGGGCGGAGACGCCGATGCGCAGGCCGCCGGTGACGAGCTTGATGATGGCGAAGCGGGCCGAGACACCGGCCTGGTCAAGCAGGCGGGCAAGCACGGCTGGACCGTCGGAGCGGCTGGCTGACTGAAGTTTCTCGACCACTTCGGCGAGCGTGATGGCGTGGTTGGGCCGGCTGCCCGGCGTCTCGGGCCAGACCAGCGACACGGTCTCGGCGAGGTCGCCGACATAGTCGTAGGAATAGCCGAAAAGGATGGAATCTATGCGCTCGGAGACGAGCTGGCGCAACATGGCCGGCTTGACGGAGGCAATGTCGAGCTCGCCGGTCAGTGCGGCGAGCGCCAGCCCGCGGTCGGGATCTTCGACCGAACGGAAATGATCGGTGATGAGCTTCAGCTTGCCGTTGCGCGATGGCGTCAGCACGAGACGGTCGAGGAGCTCGGCGAAGCGGTTCATGGGGCGGGGGCTTCCCGCGAAGGGCGAGTTCCGTCCCACCCCCCTCTGGCCTGCCGGCCATCTCCGCCGCAAGGGGGGAGATTGGCAGCTCCGCTGTTGGCGCTCGTCCTGCGACGGTGGCGATTGGTGAAGGCGGTGATGACGGCTGATCTCCCCCCTTGCGGAGGAGATGTCCGGCAGAACAGAGGGGGGTGCTGTCTCGCGGGCCCGGCAGTCCTGCCGCCCGCGACCGGGCAGGAGTGTGTGCGAAGGAATACGATGGCGGCCATCAATCGCCCTCGTCCTCGTAGCCGACAAGATGCAGCGGCCGGGCTGATATCCCGTTGAGTTCGCACCAGCGCACCAGCGCCTCCTCGCGGCCATGGGTGACCCAGACCTCGCCGGCGCCGGTGTCCTTGATCGTTTCGGTCAGCTCGTCCCAGTCGGCATGGTCGGAGATGATGAGCGGCAGTTCGACGCCACCTTGCCTGGCGCGCTGGCGGATGCGCATCCAGCCCGAGGCAAAGGCGGCGAGCGGGTCGGGGAAGCGCCGCGCCCAGCGGTCGGCGAAGGTCGATGACGGGGCGACGATGATGGCACCGGCGAAATCGCTTCTGTCGCCATCCTCGACGGTCGCGGGTTGGAGGTCGCCAAGATCGACGCCCTGGCTCTGATAATATTCGCTCAGCCGCGTCAGCGCGCCATGGATATAGATCGGCTTGTCGTAGCCGCTGTCGCGCAGCAGCCGCATCACCCGCTGCGCCTTGCCGAGCGCATAGGCGCCGACAAGATGGGCGCGCTCGGGAAACTGCCGGATCGATTTGAGCAGCTTGCCGATCTCGTCCGATGCATCGGGGTGGCGGAAGACCGGCAGGGCGAAAGTGGCTTCGGAAATGAAGACGTCGCAGGGCACGACCTCGAAGGCGGCGCAGGTCGGGTCCCTGGCGCGCTTGTAGTCGCCCGAGGCGACGATGCGCATGCCATTGCGCTCGACCGCGATCTGCGCCGAGCCGAGCACATGGCCGGCCGGATGGAACGACACGGTGACATCGCCGAGCTTGATCTTGTCGCCAAGCGGCATCGCCTGGGTGGCACCAGCGAAATCCGGCCCGCAGCGGATCGCCATGATGTCGAGCGTCTCGCGCGTCGCCAGAACCTTGGCGTGGCCGGGGCGGGCGTGGTCGGAATGGCCATGCGTGATCAGCGCCCGTTCCACCGCCCGCACCGGGTCGATGTAGAAATCGCCCGATGGGCAATAGAGCCCCTCGGGGCGGGAATGGAGCAGGTCGCTGGGCCGCATTGCCACAAGATAGGCATTTGCCGCTTGCGTGGAAGCCCGCTTTGGCAGTAATGCGCGCCACCCTCCTTTTTGTGGATTTTGCGCTTGACGCCGCTGCAGCTCTCTTCCAACGACCTGCTGGCCGACCGGCGGGCAGACTATGCCGAAATGCTGTTCGGCTCGGGCGACCATGCGGCCGCTGCCGAGCTGATGCTGGGGGCGCTGGAAATCGCGCCGAAATGGGCGATGGGCTGGTTTCGCCTCGGTGAGATGCAGCAAGCCGCCGGGCAGATGGAAGCCGCTGCCGAAGCCTGGCGCATGTCGCTGAAGCTCGAGCCCACCGATCGGCCGGGTGCGGCGCTCAAGCTGCAGCTGATCGGCGCAGTCCCCGCCGCCGACTGTCCGCCGAGCGCCTTTGTCGAGATGCTGTTTGACCAGTATGCGGAAAAATTCGACCACGCGCTGGTCGAGACGCTGCATTACCGCGTGCCGGAACTGTTGACGGCGGCAATCGCCGCAACCGGCCGGCGGCAGTTCGGCCATGCCGTCGATCTCGGCTGCGGCACCGGGCTGATGGGCGTCAAGCTCAGGCCGGTGGCGCAACGCCTCGACGGCTACGACATCTCGGCCGAGATGCTGCGCAAGGCGCGCGACAAGGGTGTCTATGACAGGCTCGACAAGGCCGATCTGCAGGAGCTGGAATTTGCCGGCGAGACGGCCGACCTTGTTACCGCCGCCGACGTGTTCATGTATCTCGGCGCGCTCGATAAGGTGTTTGCGAGCGTGATGAAGATGCTGGCACCGGGCGGATTGTTTGCCTTTTCGGTCGAGCGTCTTGCCGGCGAGGGTGTCTTCGAGCTGCAGGAATCGCGCCGCTATGCCCATTCCGAAGCCTATGTGCATGGGCTGATCATGGCTGCCGGTCTGAGGCTGGTTTTGCTCGAGCACGCGGTGATCCGCCAGGATCGCCGCGAGCCGGTCGAGGGGCTGATCGTGGTGACGGAGCGCGCGGCCTAGCGCTGGCGGCTGCTGCTTGGGCTGCCGAGCATGCCGCGCGAGCGCAGCGGCTTTTCTGCCGGCTTCGCAGTGATGCCCGTTTGTTTTTGCAGCGCTTCAAGCTGCTGCTGGAGCTCGCGGACGAGCCGTTCCAGTTCGGCAATGCGGGCTTCGTGGGAGGCTGTGTCGGGCATGGGCGGCTCTCGGTTTGGGCTGCTCATCTGATACGGCGGTACCTGGGATGCAAGTCTGTTGCATCGCGATCCTTCCCCACCCCCTCTGGCCTGCCGGCGCCCACAGGAGGGAGATTGGTCGCGTCGCCGGCGTCGCTCATCCTGCGAGTTCCCAAGATCAGCGTTGCAATGTTGGTGATTGACGATCATGCCGATGCAGGCGTGATCTCCCTGCTTGTGGGGGATATGGCCGGCAGGCCAGAGGGGGGTGCGACGGAACGAGACGCTGGAGCCGTCGCGCTGGACCCATTCTTGATCCCTTTTTGTTCCAGATTCCGCTTGGCGCGGCGGCGCGCGCGCGCTAGGTCTGGGGCGTGACGAGCCAAGCGCGCCTGGAGCCGAATTCGACTGCCGCCATGCTGCCGGAGCCATTCGTGCGATGGTTCGCCGAGCGTGGCTGGTCGCCGCGTGCCCACCAGCTCGACTTGCTGGCGACGGCGCAGCAAGGCAATTCGGTGCTTTTGATCGCGCCGACGGGTGCCGGCAAGACGCTGGCCGGTTTCCTGCCGGCACTGACCGATCTTGCCATGCGCCCGAAGAAACGCCCGGGCGAGGCGCATCGCGGCGTGCATACGCTCTATATCTCGCCGCTCAAGGCGCTGGCGGTCGACATCGAGCGCAACCTCGGCAAGCCGGTCGCCGAGATCGGCTTGCCGATCACGATGGAGACGCGCACTGGCGACACGCCACAGCACAAGCGCGCGCGTCAGAAGCTGTCACCGCCCGAGATCCTGTTGACGACGCCTGAGCAGCTTGCGCTGCTGATCGCATCGCCGGATGCCGAGCGCTTTTTCTCCGACCTGCGTTACATCGTACTCGACGAGCTGCATTCGCTGGTGACCTCCAAGCGCGGCCATCTGTTGTCGCTTGGGCTGGCGCGTCTCAGGAAATTCGTGCCCCACCTGCAGGCGATCGGCCTGTCGGCGACGGTGGCCGAGCCGGATGAACTCAGGCGCTGGCTGGTCAACCAGAACCCGACAGGCGAGATGGCCGAACTGATCACGGTGTCGGGCGGCGCCAAGCCCGAGATATCGATCCTCGATTCCGAGGAGCGCGTGCCATGGTCGGGTCATTCGGCCCGTTACGCCATTCCCGATGTCTATGAGGCGATCCGCAAGCACAAGACGACGCTGTTGTTCGTCAACACCCGCAGCCAGGCGGAGCTGCTGTTCCAGGAGCTTTGGCGCGTCAACGACGACAACCTGCCGATAGCTCTGCACCATGGTTCGCTCGACGTCGGCCAGCGCCGCAAGGTCGAGAAGGCGATGGCCGACAACGTGCTGCGCGCCGTCGTTGCCACCTCGACGCTCGACCTCGGCATCGACTGGGGCGACGTCGACCTTGTCGTCCATGTCGGGGCGCCGAAGGGCGCGAGCCGGCTGGCCCAGCGTATCGGCCGCGCCAACCACCGGATGGACGAGCCGAGCCGGGCGATCCTGGTGCCGGCCAACCGCTTCGAGGTGCTGGAGTGCCGGGCGGCACTGGAGGCCAACTATCTCGGCGCCCAGGACACCCCGCCGCTGCTCGAGGGTGCGCTCGACGTTTTGGCCCAGCATGTGCTCGGCTGCGCTTGCGGCGAGCCGTTCCGTGCCGACGAGCTGTTCGCCGAGGTGAGGGGGGCTGCACCCTATGCAGGGCTCGACCGCGAAAGTTTCGACCGCGTCGTCGATTTCGTCGCCACCGGCGGCTACGCGCTGCGCAGCTATGAGCGCTACGCCCGCATCCGGCTGACCAAGGACGGCACCTGGCGGGTCTCGCATCCGCGCATCGCCCAGCAGTACAGACTCAACGTCGGCACCATCATCGAGGCGCCGATGCTGAATGTTCGCTACACCCGCGCCAAGGGCAAATCGGGTGCTGGCAGCGCCCAGTCGCTGGCCTTGCGCGGCGGGCCGGTGCTCGGCAAGATCGAGGAGTATTTCGTCGAGACACTGTCGATCGGCGACATGTTCATCTTCGCCGGCAAGGTGCTGCGCTTCGAGGGCATCCGCGAAAACGAGTGCTACGTCTCGACCGGCGGCGGCGGCAACGTACTGGTGCCATCTTATGCCGGCGGCAAGTTTCCGCTTTCGACCTATCTCGCCGACCAGGTGCGCGGCATGCTGGCCGATCCGGCGCGCTGGAAGGCGCTGCCCGATCAGGTGTCGGATTGGCTGCGCATGCAGCAGCTGAAATCGATCCTGCCGAGGCGCGAGGATCTGCTGGTCGAGACCTTTCCGCGCGGCGAGCGCCACTACATGGTGGCTTATCCCTTCGAAGGCCGGCTGGCGCACCAGACACTCGGCATGCTTTTGACGCGGCGGCTGGAGCGCGCCGGCGCCCGGCCGCTCGGCTTCGTCGCCACCGACTATTCGCTCGCCATCTGGGCGCTCGGCGATCTCGGTGCGATGTTCAAGAACAGGCAGCCCGCGCTTGCCGAACTGTTCGACGAGGACATGCTGGGCGACGATCTCGAGGCCTGGCTCTCCGACAGCTGGCTGCTCAAGCGCACCTTCCGCAATTGCGCCGTCATTTCAGGCTTGATCGAGAAACGCTTTCCCGGCCAGGAAAAGAATGGGCGGCAGGTCACTGTTTCGGCCGACCTCATTTACGACGTCTTGCGCAGCCATGAGCCCGACCACATCCTGCTCAAGGCGACGCGCGCCGATGCGGCATCCGGCCTGCTCGATGTCAGGAGGCTGGCCGAGATGCTCTCGCGCATTCATGGCCGAATCGTTCATAAGATGCTCGACCAGATTTCGCCGTTGGCGGTGCCGGTGATGCTTGAGATCGGCAGGGAATCGGTCAATGGCGAGGCCAACGATACGCTGCTGCTCGAGGCGGCAGACCTGATCGAAGAGGCAATGGGAAGCGCATGAACATTGCGGCGCGCGAATTGGGTAAGGCTGCCGGTTGCGAGACGATCGCCATTTCAGGCGTGCGCGCGGTCTGCGACCAGCGCGCAGCACTGCATTTTCCCGAGCTCGACCTTCTCGTCGTTTCCGACCTGCATCTCGAAAAGGGCTCGTCCTTTGCCCGCCGCGGCCGGCTGATCCCGCCTTACGACACGGCGGCGACGCTTTTGCGGCTGGCTTCGGTCGTCGAGGATTACGCGCCGAGAACCATCGTCAGCCTTGGTGACAGCTTTCATGACGGCGAGGGTGCCGCCCGCCTGCCGGAGCCTTTTCGCGACAGCCTCTTAGGCATGATGAAGGGGCGCGACTGGTTCTGGGTCGCCGGCAATCACGATCCCGACGCGCCCGACGACCTGCCCGGCGAGACCGTGCAGGAACTCGCCGTCGGCGGTCTGGTGTTTCGCCATGAGCCGTCGAAGGGCCATGCCGAGGGCGAAGTCGCGGGCCACTTGCATCCTTGCGCCCGCATCGTCCAGCGCAGCCGTTCGGTACGGCGCCGCTGCTTTGCCAGCGACGGCGCGCGGCTGGTGATGCCGGCATTCGGCGCGTTCACCGGTTCGCTCAACGTGCTCGACCGCGCCTACAAGGGCATGTTCCGCAATGGCGCGCCGACCGCCTACATGATCGGTGCCAGTCGCGTTTATCCGATTGCCGGGTCGTTGCTGAGGCCGGGGTAGTCGCTGTCTTCGGCTGTCGGGACGTGCGCTTACGCCTTCACTTCACACCGTCGCCAAGCCTTTTGATGACGATACTTGTAGCGGTGCAGGATTTCGCTTTCCCCTCTAGAGGCCGATCAACGTTGGACGTGGAAGATCAGGCCGATCGCAGAGCAGAGCAGGGCAAGCGCATGCCGCAACGGCGAGCCACCAAAAGCGGTTGACGCCGTCGACCTCCTCAGTCCTTCCTGAAGACGATTCTTCCGAGCCATCCGGTGAACATGGCAAGGCCGATGGCGAACAGGCCGTAGCCGAAGCCGTGGTCGGTGGCGAAGCGGTAGATGGTCTGCTCGAAGCCGGATTTGACGATGGCAAGCTGGGCGGAGGTTTCCTTGATGAAGATGCCGTTGCGAAACAGGAAGGCGCGTGCCTTGTGGGTGCCGACGGGCACGTTGGGGGCAAGGTGCAATGTGGCGCGAAACAGGCTCTGCGACAGGAACTGCACGCCGCCGATATTGTCGGAGTAGAGCCCGATCGCCTGCTTGCGCTCGCGCAGCGCATCGGTGAACTCCTGGATGGTCAGCGGGCTGTCGCGCTTGTCTTCGGGCTCCATGTAGATGTTGTTGGCACCCAGCGACAGCTGGCGGTAGTTGTTGGGATCGGTGATGTCCTGCGGCTGGCGGGTGGTCGCCACCGAATAGGACACCGGCACGTTGACGAAGGTTTCGGACTGGGTGTTGATCCACATGCCGAGCACGCGGCTCTTGCGCCGCACGACAACAGGCCGGGCCGGGCCTTCGAGCACGACATAGACGTCGTAGCGGCCCTGGCGGTTGATCAGCGGGTCGGCGTTTTCGAGCGCGCCGAAGATGGTGAGGTCGGCGCCCGAGAAGTCGGCGGTGATGGCGACGCGGTCGGTGGAGAGCCCGATCTGGATGCTTTCGGGGTGGGCTGCTTCCTGGGCGCGCGCCGGAAGTGCTGCAGCCAGGACCAGCGCTGCCAGACATGCCGCCGCCCGCATCACAACAGCCCGCTCACGCCGGTCAGCGAATAGAGGTTCTGCGGCTTGACGAACAGGTCGAAGCCAAGGCGCAAGGCCACCGCCAGCACCAGCAGCGCCAAAAGGGCGCGCAGCTGTTCGCCGCGCAGCTTCTGGCCGGCCTTGGCGCCATATTGCGCACCGGCAACGCCGCCGACCATCAGCACCAGCGCCAGGATGATGTCGACGGTCTGGTTGGTCGAGGAATGCACCAAAGTGGTGAAGGCCGAGACGACGACGATCTGGAACAGCGAGGTGCCGACGACGACATTGGTCGGAACCTTGAGCAGGTAGATCAGTGCCGGCACCATGATGAAGCCGCCGCCAACGCCCATGATGGCGGAGAGGAAACCGATGCCGGCACCGATGCCGAGCACGGGGATGACCGAGACAAACAGCTTCGAGGTGCGGAAGCGCATCTTGAAGGGCAGGCGGTGGATCCAGTTGTGCTGGCCCGATTTCTTCAGCGCCGGCGGCACCCCGCCCTTGGTCAGGCGCAAGGCATTGACGCTTTCGATCAGCATCAGCCCACCGACGGTGCCCAAAAAGACGACGTAGAGCAGCGAGATGAACAGGTCGAGCTGGCCGAGTGCGCGCAACAGCGCAAAGACAAAGCCGCCGGCGGCGGAACCGGCGATGCCGCCGATCAACAGCACGGTGCCGAGCTTGAAGTCGAGCGTGCCGCGCTTGAGATGGGCGAGTGCGCCCGAGAATGACGAGGCGATGACCTGGTTGGCACCGGTGGCAACCGCGATGGCAGGCGGGATGTTGTAGAAGATCAAAAGCGGCGTGATCAGGAAACCGCCACCGACCCCGAACATGCCCGACAGGAAGCCGACCGCCGCGCCCATCGCCAGGAGCACGAACACATTGACCGACATTTCCGCAATCGGGAGATAGATGCCCACCCGTCAGACTCTGCAAATCGAATTGTTGCCGACGCCCATCCCTGGGAGCTTGTTGGCTACCGGGTACTTGCGCCGACATTGCGGCGAAGTCAAACTTCGCCGAGCACAAAACGAAAAATAACTCAATCAGTTAACCCGCCGGTAAAGGCGGGCTACTGAAAGCCTGTCATGGTGAACTATTTGCGCGCCAGCAGCGCCTCGACCAGGGGGGCGTCGACATTGCCGGTGGGCGCCAGCGCATTGTCCTTTTGGAACGCCATGATCGCATCCTTGGTCTTCTGGCCCATCATGCCGTCGGGCTTGCCGGCTTCGTAGCCGTTCTTGTTGAGGATCGCCTGGATGTTGTGGACGGCCTTCTTCATGTCGATGTTGGCGGCAGGCGCATCTTCCCAGGCTGCAGGTACCTCGACCGAGTTGGAAGCGGGGTCGAGTGGCTTGGGCTGCCAGAGTGCCGTCGTTTCCTTGGCGCGCTTGAGCTGTTCGGGGTTGAGCGCCTTGGCGATCTCGTCGCGCTTGGCGGCGGCATCGTTGTCACCCTGCTTGGCGACGACAGCGAACCACTTGTAGGACTCTTCGAGGTTCTGCTTCATCCCGACCCCCTTGGCGGCGAGGATGCCGAGATTGAACTGGCTGTCCTTGATGCCGAGTTCGGCAGCACTTACGAACCAGCGATTGGCCGAGTCGTTGTCGACAGTGCCATCGGCGCCCATGGCGAACAGCACCGCAAGATTGTGCATGGCGCTGGCGTTGCCCTGGGCAGCGGCGAGCTGGTACCAGGTCTTGGCCTTGGCGGCGTCGCGGTCGACGCCGGTGCCCTTCTCGTACATGTTGCCGATACGGTACTGCGCCGGCGCGAAGCCGAGCTCGGCCGCCTTTTCATACCACTGGGCAGCAGCCTTCATATCGGCATTGGTGCCGCGGGCCTCGGCATAACGCGACCCCATCTCGTACAGCGCCTTGGCGTCGCCGGCATTGGCTGCCTGGCGCAGCGCTTCCGGACCGACGGTTTCCGGCATGAAGGCGGCCGGGGTGACCGACGGCTTGATCGTTTCGATGGTGACCGGCTGAGCCGGGATCGACTGCGTACTGGTCTGGTCGAGGGCGGCACCGGCGGGCACCGAGTTCATCGACGTGTCAGCCATCTGCTCGGGCTCGACGAGTGGGGCGCTGGCGACCTCCGGCTTGTCGACATTGCGAACCGGAAGTGCGGCGAGTTCGACGGGCTTTACTGGCGCTGTTGCGGCGACCTTGGCCGGCTGCGACACGGCAGGTGCCACAGTGACGCCTGCCGTTTCGATCGGGTCGCTGAGGAACGCCTTGCCGAGCTGCATGCCGGCGAGCGCCAGCATCACCGCGCCAACGGCCATCAGCACCGACTTGCGGCGCGACTTGATGAGATCGCCGATGCGCAGCGCGCGCACCGGGCCCTTGAGATCGGAGCTGCGCTTGGCCGCATCGGCTTCGGCCGCGGCAGCCTGGGCGGCGCGGCGGGCGGCCGCGATGAAGTCGGATTTCGACGCGTCGGGCTCGTTGGCACGCACCGTCTCGCCACGTTCGTCGCGGACGCGGCGCATGATGGCGTTGAGGTCTGGCGCGCCGGAGCCGGGCTCCAGCGGACGGTTGGCGATCTTGGGATCGAGCGGCGCATCGAGCATGACGGACTGCGACGGCGTCTCGACCACCGGCTCGGCGGCTTCGGCAATGGCGGGCTGCTGCTTGTCCTTCTTGCTGGTAAAGGCGCGGGCAAGCCCGCTGAACATCGAGGTCCTGGCCGGCTTCTGCTCCTTTTTCTCAGTGCGGACGCCGTCGAGGGCCGCGACCGCGGCGGCAGCCTCGGCGGCGGCCTGGGCCGGGCTGCGGGCAGGGCGTTCATCTTCGTTTGGCCGGTCGCTGGCGCGGCGGCCGAAGGTGTGGCTGGCCTCGGGCAGCGGTGCCGGTGCTTCCGAATCGAGCGCCGGCGTTTCGCTGAGCGAGAGCTTCGGTGCCGGCGAAAGCATGGTGGTCGACAGCAGCTCGGCGACGGAAGCCGGCGGTGCCTCGACGGGCGCCGGCGCTTCGTTGGTTTCGATCGAGCCGAGCCGGTCGACGATCTTCAGCAGCGTGTCATGGATCGCCTCGAAGGTCTTGCCGTTGCGTTCGTCGGAACGACGGGTCAGCGCTTCCAGTGCTTTCAGATCCTGCGCCAGACCGGCGACGGCGGCAGTCTCGGTGCTTGAGCCCGAGAAGGTGCGCACGGCATTTTCGGCGGCCTGTCGGGCCGCTTCGACAAGCGCGTGATGATTGCCTGATATGGAGCGCTCGATCTCGTCGAGGCGCGGACGGATGTCTTCGAATTCGGGCAGCGGCGAGCCGGGCCGTGCCAGATGGTTCGACAACTCGCTGACCTGGGCCTCAAGGCCGCGGATCAGGTCGGGGTCGATGCTCGATACCTGGGCCGCCGACATTTCGAGGCGGCCGGAGATGTCTTCGAGGCGGGCTTCGAGGCCGCGCATCGCAAGCTCGGTGGCCGGATCAGGCTGGCGGTTGCTCTCGAGCCGCTGGGCAAAAGCCGTGAAGCGGGCGTCGATGGCTTCCATGATGCCGGACTGATCGGCGGCGGGCTGGGAGGCCTGGCGGTCGAGACGGTCGCCGAGATCCTCGAGGCGGCGCTCGAGATCGCGGAACAGCACATTGCCGTGTTCGAAGGCGTCACCCTGGCGGCGCTCGAAGACGTCGGCCAGCGCGTCGAAGCGCTGCTCGATGCCCTGGAAGATGAGGCCGGCGTCTGGTGCCTGGGGCGTGCGTTCGATCTTGTCGGCGATCAGCGAGATCTGACGGGTCAGGCGCTCGACGGCCTGCTCGGGAATGTCGCTGCGCAGGGCGATGTCGTCGACGCGCTCGGAAAGCACATTGAGGCGGTCGATGATCTCGGCGGTCGGCTGTTCGGCGGTGATCTCTTCGATCTGGTGGGCAAGGGCCGCGATGCGCACCTCGATCCGCTCGAACGGTTCGGGATTGAAATGCGGCGTTTGCGCCGCGACCGTCGAAGCGACGATGGCGCGCGAGATTTCATCGAGGCGCTCGTCGATGAGGCTGAACATCTCGTCGCCATGGCTGTCGCGCTGGCGCACGAACTGGTCGACGGCGCTGGCAAGGGTGCGGACCTTGTCTTCGATGGAACGCAGCGACAGCGATTCGGGCAGGCTGTTGACGGCGTCGTTGATCTGTTCGAGGCGGCCGGCAAGAGCGGCAAGAGCCGGGTCCTCGGGACGCTGGCGGACATCGGCCGACATCCGGTCGGAGAACTCGACCCAGCGGCGGTCGAAATCGTCCCAGCGGCGATCGACCGAAAGCACGGTCTCCTCGCGCGCCAGTTCGCCCAGCGAGCGGCGGACCTGTTCGAGTTCGAGGCGCAGCGTATTGACGCTCTTGTCGTCGCTGCGTTCGGCGAGCGAGTGGATGGCGCCCGACAGCCGCTCCAGCTCAAGTCCGAGCTCGACGGCCTGGCCGCCGGCGGCACCGGCCTGGCTGGCGCGGTCGATGTCCTTGCGCAGCAGGTCGAATTCGCGCTGCAACCCGGTGCTCATCTGGTGGCGCATCTCTTCGCGCAGCGCGCGAAGTTCACCGGCGATCTTGCCGACAGCGGCGACGCCGTCCTCCTGACCGCGGGCGCGGTCGATGTCGCGGGCGATGGTCTGGTAGGGCCGTTCGTAAGGTGCGCTGCGGCCATATTCGCCGCGCGGCGCGTAGCCGGCTGGCGGTGCCTGGCGCGGCGGCGGTGAGCGGTAGGATTCAGCACTTTCCTCGCGGGCGCGTTCGAGCCGCGCCTCGAGGTTTTCCAAGGAACGGTTGAGCTGGTCGAGCGACGCATGCGGGCGGCGCTGCCTGCCTTCGTTCAGGGAGTCGAGATAGGACCGCTTGCTGTTCATCGAAACGCCCGTTGGCCAGAGTGCTGGTGTCGGAACCAGAAGTCTCAAATCCTTGCCGGGAACGGAGGCTGCGAGAGGCCACGGAACTTGGCTTCCGGGGCTTTTCGCCGCCCTCCGAAACCGTGAACAATTCGATACATGATGACCACGGGGGAACCGGCACGGGTACATTTCCCTCAACGTGGTAAACAAGCTCTTAACCAAACTTAAGAAACTGCGACGTTCTGTAACCGCCTTGGCGGTGAAATCGGCCAGATTTCCCTTGCGTAGGGTAGGCGGTATCGTTATAGCATTTACGTAAACGTAAGACGTGTACAGATCGCCGTCTTTGGAAGCATTTACATAGAAACCACGATCGGAAGCCCCGCCCCCTGCGGCTTCCATCAGAGCACCGGCCGGCTCCGCCGCCTTGCTCGCAATTGGGGATAGCAGAGTAGATGATGAAGCTTGTGTCGGTCGCCGACGTTGCGGCCAATGAAAACAATCTCTCCGGCGAGGACTATGTCCGCATCGGCGAAATGGCAAAGAAGTATGGCGTCACCTTGCGGACGTTGCGCTTTTACGAAGACAAGGGGTTGTTGAACCCCAAGCGTGAGGGCGCAACGCGCCTTTACACCCGTCGCGACCGTGCGCGGCTGAAGCTGATCCTGCTCGGCAGGAAAGTCGGTTTCTCGCTGCGTGACGTCAAGCAGATGATCGACCTTTACGATCCGACCGGCACCAACGCCAAGCAATTGCGCCTGACCCTCGACAAGTCGGACAAGCAGCTCGGCCGCCTCCAGAAGCAGCGCCAGCTGCTCGACGAGGCGATTGGCGAGCTGAACAACCACATGACCGTCGTTCGCCAGCTATTGGCCGAGCGCACTGCCGTGCAGGCAAGTGCCGCCAGCTAATCAGGCGACTTCGCTTTCTGAAACGACCCGGCGCGGGTGACTGCGCCGGGTCGTTTTGCGTTTTGGGGTTCGGGCGGCGGGTTGTTTTTCGGTGGGTCCCCGTCTGATGGGCGGCTGGCGCTCGGGGAGGCCGGACGTCACACTGACTGCAGCCTCTCCGCGGGGGCGAACATGTAGATGCATCGCTTCCGTCTCTTGGCCGGACATAGGCAGGAGCTAAGTCTGCGCCGACCGGTCTCGACGCTGTCACGGCATGAGTTCCCGACACTCTCCGCTGGCGTTGCTCGCTCACGAGGTCGGGAATGACGAATTGCAGGGGAAGCCTTCGCAAGTCTCCATTTCAGCGATTGGCGGAAACGGCAATCTGGGGAGGGTCGAAGGTCGGCTGAGCAGACCTGCGACCACGACCCGTCATTCCCGAGTTCGCGAGCGACCGCAGGGAGCGGAGAGTGTCGGGAATCCATGCCGTGAAGGTCACGACGTCAGCGCCGGTCCAGAAACAGGCAACATCGTGAGCGCCGTGCACCCGCATCAATTTCCAGGAGATAGTCGGGACTGCGTCCTCGATCAGCTGAATTTGCACCTGCGCGATCTGTTCTTGCCGTCGCAAGAGCCGGTGACGCAGCTCCAAAACCACCTGAATCCACGGAAAAATCGAATGGCAGGCGGAATTGCAAAAATTGACGTTTACGCAAACGTCAATTTTTGCTAATCGCCGTTCGACAAGCGGTTCCCCGTCGCATACCGTCTGGCCGGAACCGGCTCACATTTGCTGGAGGAAGAGCAATGCCGATATTCCGCGCGCCGGTCCAAGACACCCTTTTTGTGCTCAACGACGTGCTCGGCTACGAGCGCTATAGCAACCTTGCCGGCTTTTCCGACGCCAGCCCCGACGTGCTTGAAGCGATCCTGGCCGAAGGCGCCAAGCTCTCGGAAAACGTCATGCATCCGCTCAATCGGGTCGGCGACATGGAAGGCTGTGTCCGCAACGACGACGGCTCTGTGACCACGCCCAAGGGTTTCAAGGAAGCGTTCGACCAGTATCGCGAGGGCGGCTGGATGGGCTTGGCGGTGCCTGCTGAATTTGGCGGCCAGGGCCTGCCCTACACGGTTCACTCGGCGGTCGGCGAATACATGTCGGCGGCCAACATGGCGCTGATGATGTATCCCGGCCTGACCCAGGGCGCGATCGCAGCCGTGCTCGTCCACGGCACGGACGAGCAGAAGGCGACCTGGCTGCCCAAGATGGTCGAGGGCGCCTGGACCGGCACCATGAACCTGACCGAGCCGCATTGCGGCACCGACCTCGGCCTGCTGCGCTCGAAGGCGGTGCCGAACGGCGACGGCTCTTACAAGATTTCGGGCCAGAAGATCTTCATCTCGGCCGGCGAACACGACATGTCGGATAACATCATCCACCTGGTGCTGGCCCGCATCGAGGGCGCGCCCGAAGGCGTGAAGGGCATCTCGCTGTTCATCGTGCCGAAGTTCAATCTCGACGCTTCGGGCAACCCCGGCACGCGCAATGCGGTGTCGTGCGGCTCGATCGAAGAGAAGATGGGCATCCACGGCAATTCGACCTGCGTCATGAACTATGACGAGGCCGAGGGCTACCTGCTCGGCGAAGCCAATGGCGGCCTGAAGGCGATGTTCACGATGATGAACGAAGCGCGTCTCGGCGTCGGCCTGCAGGGCCTCGCCGTCTCGGAAGTCGCCTACCAGAACGCCGTCGCCTACGCCAAGGACCGCATCCAGGGCCGTTCGCTGACCGGGCCGAAGGCGCCCGAAAAGAAGGCTGATCCGATCATCGTCCACCCGACATCCGCCGCAAGCTGATGACCATGAAGGCCTTCAACGAGGCCGGCCGGGCGCTGGTGCTGTGGACCGCGATCAACTCCGACGTCGCCCACCGCTCCGAAGACGGCGCCGAGCGCCAGGCTGCCGACGACCACATGGGGCTGATGACGCCGGTGGTGAAGGGCGTGCTCACCGACAAGGGTTTCGAGCATGCCGTCATGGCGCAGCAGGTGTTTGGCGGCCACGGTTACATCGAAGAGCACGGCATGAGCCAGTTCGTGCGCGATGCCCGCATCGCCATGATCTATGAGGGCGCCAATGGCGTGCAGGCGCTCGACCTTGTCGGCCGCAAGCTCGGCCTCAATGGTGGCCGCGCGGTGCAGGCCTTCTTCAAGGAAGTCGGCGAGTTCTGCGAGGCCAATCGCGGCGACGAGCAGATGGCGCCTTACACCAAGGGGCTGAAGAAGGGTCTCAACGACCTCCAGGCCGCGACCATGTGGCTGGTGCAGAATGGCATGGCCAATCCGGACAATGCCGGTGCCGCCTCGACCGACTATATGCATCTCTTCGGCCTCGTCGCGCTCGGCTACATGTGGGGCCGGATGGTCAAGACGGCGCAGGACAAGCTGGCGACCGGCGCCAACGGCTCGGCTGAATTCTACGAGACCAAGCTGGTCACCGGCCGCTACTTCATGGAGCGCGTCATGCCCGAGACCTCGGCGCATCTTGCCCGTCTGTCGACCGGTTCGGCGACGATGATGGAGCTTGCCGCGGAGGCGTTCTGATCAAGGATACGGGCGGCCGTTTTCGGCCGTCCTTCTAGGTGCGGCGTCGAAACGCGGAGGAGATCGTGGCGACAATTCCATCAGAGGTTCTGAGCCTGCCCAAACCCACCTGGGCGGCGGACGATGTGGCGATGCTCTACGACATGGCGCACCGCTTCATGTCGGAAGAAATCCTGCCGCACTATGACGCGTTCGAGAAAAACGAGATGGTCGACCGCGCCAGCTGGGAAAAGGCCGGCGCCGCCGGCCTGCTCTGTGCTTCGATGCCGGAGGAGTATGGCGGTTCGGGCGGCACTTTCGCCCATGAAAGCGCGATCATCGAGGCGATCGGCCATGTCGGCGTCGACGGCTTCGGCATCGCCCTGCACAATTCGATCGTGGCACCCTACATCCTTCACTATGGCTCGGAAGAGCAGAAGAAGAGGTGGTTGCCCAAGATGGCGACCGGCGAGCTGATCGGCGCCATCGCCATGACCGAGCCGGGTGCCGGCTCCGACCTGCAAGGCGTCAAGACGCGCGCCGAGAAGGATGGCAACCATTACCGCATCAACGGCTCCAAGACCTTCATCACCAATGGCCAGCACGCCAACCTGATCATCGTCGTGACCAAGACCGACCCGTCCAGGGGTGCCAAGGGTACCTCGCTGATCGTCGTCGAGACCGACGAGGTCGATGGTTTCGAGCGCGGCCGCAACCTCGACAAGATCGGACTGAAGGCCAACGACACGTCGGAGCTGTTCTTCAACGACGTGCGCGTGCCGACTTCCAACCTGCTGGGTTCCGAGGAAGGGCAGGGCTTCGTCCAACTGATGCAGCAGCTGCCACAGGAGCGGTTGCAGATCGGTACCGGCGCCATCGCCATGATCGAGCGCGCGCTGGCCGAGACCATCGACTACGTCAAGGACCGCAAGGCCTTCGGCAAGGCGATCCTCGACTTCCAGAACACCCAGTTCAAGCTGGCCGAGCTCAAGACCGAGGCGACGATCGGGCGCGTCTTCTACAATGACTGCGTTGCTCGTCACATTTCTGGCGGGCTCGATCCGGTAACTGCTTCGATGGCCAAGTATTGGCTGTCGGACCTGCAATGCAAGATCGTCGACGAATGCCTGCAATTGTTCGGCGGCTATGGTTATATGAATGAATACCCGATCGCCCGCATGTATCGCGACGCTCGCGTGCAGCGCATCTATGGCGGCACCAACGAGATCATGAAGTTGCTGATCGCGCGCTCGCTCTGAGCAGCCGGTCCGGAAACCAAGGAGCAGAAAAATGGCTGACGCTTTTGTCTATGACGCCGTGCGCACACCGCGCGGCAAGGGCAAGAAGGACGGATCGCTGCATGAAGTGCCGGCGGTACGCCTTGGCGCCAAGGTGCTTGAAGCGCTGCGCGACCGCAACGGGCTCGACACCGCCCAGGTCGACGACATCATCTTCGGCTGCGTCGACCCGGTCGGCGAAGCAGGCTCGGTGATCCCGCGCTCGGCCGCCTTCGAGGCTGGCTACGACAACAAGGCGCCGGGCATGCAGATCTCGCGCTTTTGCGCTTCCGGTCTCGACGCCATCAACTTCGGCGCCGCCAAAATCGCGCAAGGGGCGGACGAGATCGTCATTGCCGGTGGTGTCGAGTCGATGTCGCGTGTCGGCATGGGCATGTCGGGCGGCGCCTGGTTCATGGATCCTTCGGTCGGCATGCCGGCCTGGTTCATGCCGCAGGGCGTATCCGCCGATCTGATCGCCACCAAATATGGTTTCAGCCGTGACGACGTCGATGGCTATGCGGTCGAGAGCCAGAAGCGCGCCGCCAAGGCGTGGGAGAAGGGCTATTTCAAGAAGTCGGTCGTGCCGGTGAAGGACCAGAACGGCCTGACCATCCTCGACCATGACGAGCACATGCGCCCGACGACCGACATGCAGTCGCTCGGCCAGCTCAACCCGTCCTTCGTCATGCCGGGCGAGATGGGCGGCTTCGACGCGGTCGCGGTGCAACGCTATCCCGAACTCGAAGAGATCAACCACGTCCACCATGCCGGCAACTCGTCCGGCATCGTCGATGGTGCAGCCGCCGTGCTGCTCGGCTCCAAGAAGGCAGGCAAGACGCTTGGCCTCAAGCCGCGCGCTCGTATCCGTGCCTTCTCCAATATCGGCTCCGAGCCGGCGATGATGCTGACTGGTCCGGTCGACGTCACCGAGAAGCTTTTGAAGCGCGCCAAGATGAAGATCTCCGACATCGATCTGTTCGAGCTCAACGAGGCCTTCGCCTCGGTGGTGCTGCGCTACATGCAGGCCTTCGAAATCCCGCACGACAGGATCAACGTCAATGGCGGCGCCATTGCCATGGGCCACCCGCTCGGCGCCACCGGCGCGATGATTCTCGGCACCGTGCTCGACGAACTCGAGCGCCGCGACCTGAACACGGCGCTTGTGACGCTGTGCATCGGCGCCGGCATGGGCACCGCAACGATCATCGAACGCGTTTGATTTCGGCCGGAAGGAGACAGACATGACCTACACGAACTTTACGGTCGACGTTGATGCCGATGGTATCGCACTCGTCACCTGGAACATGCCCGACCGCTCGATGAACGTCTTCACCGAAGAGGTGATGAACGAGCTCGACAAGATCATCGACCAGGTGGTGGCGGATGCCGGCATCAAGGGTGCTGTCATCACCTCGGGCAAGGAGACCTTCTCCGGCGGCGCCGACCTGACAATGCTGCAGAAGATGCTCAAGCTCTACGCCAAGGAAAAGGCCAAGGATCCGGAGAAGGCAGCCAAGCTGCTGTTCGACAATGCCGGCCGCATGGGCAGCCTGTGGCGCAAGCTTGAAACGTCTGGAAAACCGTGGGTTTCGGCGATCAACGGCACCTGCATGGGCGGCGCTTTCGAGCTGTCTTTGGCTTGCCATGGCCGCGTCGCAGCTGACTCAGACAAGGTCAAGATGGCCCTGCCGGAAGTCAAGGTCGGCATCTTCCCGGGCGCCGGCGGCACCCAGCGCGTGCCGAGGCTGACCGACACGCAGCAGGCGCTGCAGATGCTGACATCGGGCCAGACGCTTTCGCCTCAGAAGGCCAAGAGCATGGGCCTGATCCACGAGATCGCCGAGCCCAAGAAGCTGATCGAAACCGCCAAGGCGATGATCAAGAACGGCTTGAAGCCGGTCCAGCCGTGGGACGAGAAGGGCTTCAAGCTGCCCGGCGGCCCGGTCTATTCAGCGGCGGGCGCCAATCTCTGGCCGCCGGCAATCGCCATCCTGCGCCGTGAGACCTATGGCAATTATCCGGCTGCGACCGCGATCCTGAAGTCGGTCTATGAGGGCCTGCTGGTGCCGTTCGACACCGGCCTGCGCATCGAGCAGCGCTACTTCACCGAGATCATGCAGACCAAGGAAGCGGCGGCGATGATCCGCTCGCTGTTCGTGTCGCTGCAGGAGCTGAACAAGGGCGCCCGCCGCCCCGAAGGCATTGCCGACACAAAGTTCAAGAAGATCGGCATCCTCGGTGCCGGCTTCATGGGTGCGGGCATCGCCTATGTTACCGCCAAGGCCGGCATTCCGGTGGTTCTGCTCGACCGCGACTTGGAATTGGCGGAGAAGGGCAAGGCCCATTGCGACAGCCTGATCTCCGAGCAGGTCAAGAAGGGCCGGGTCAAGGCAGAAGAGCGCGAAAAGCTGTTGTCGCTGATCACGCCGACGGCCGACTACGCCGACCTCAATGGCTGCGACCTGGTGGTCGAGGCGGTGTTCGAGGATTCCGAAGTCAAGAAGGGCGCTACCGAAAAGGCCGAGGCCGTGCTCAAGGCGTCGGCGGTATTTGCCTCCAACACCTCGACCATTCCGATCACCTCGCTGGCCAAGAATTCGGTGCGGCCGAAGAACTTTATCGGCATCCACTTCTTCTCGCCGGTCGACAAGATGATGCTGGTCGAGATCATCATGGGCAAGAAAACAGGCGACAAGGCGCTGGCGGTGGCAATGGACTTCGTGCGTGCGATTAAGAAGACGCCGATCGTCGTCAACGACACGCGCGGCTTCTACGTCAACCGCTGCGTGCTGCGCTACATGTCGGAAGCCTTCAAGATGCTGATCGAAGGCGTGCCGGCGGCGATGATCGAAAACGCCGCCAAGGCTGCCGGCATGCCGGTTGGCCCGCTGGCGCTGACCGACGAGACGGCGGTCGACCTCGCCCAGAAGATCATGAAGCAGACGATCAGGGATCTCGGCGAAAAGGCCGTCGATCCGCGCCAGATGACGCTGATCAACACCATGGTCGATACACATGGTCGTCTCGGACGCAAGAACACCAAGGGCTTCTACGACTACCCGGCGAAGCCGGCGAAGAAGAAGCTGTGGCCGGGCCTCAAGGACCTCTATCCGCAGCTCGCACCGGAAAAGGTCGACGTCGAGGAGCTCAAGCAGCGCCTGCTGTCCGTCATCGCGCTCGAAGCGGCGCGGGTGATGGAAGAAGGCATCGTCACCGATCCGCGCGAGGCGGATGTCGGCTCGATCCTGGCCTTCGGCTTTGCGCCCTACACCGGCGGTGCGCTGTCCTACATCGACGGCATCGGTGCCAAGAAGTTCGTCAAGATCGCCAAGGAGCTGCAGAAGAAATACGGTGCCGAGTTCAAGGCGCCCAAGCTTCTGCTCGATATGGCCGAGAAGGGCGAGAGCTTCTACCAGCGCTTCGACCCCTACGCCAAGGTCGAAGAAAAGAAGGCGGCCTGAGGCGAGAATGTACGTCTGGGCAAGACTGGCTCGTATGGCCGCGACGAAATCTCGTCGCGGCCCTTACCGTTTTGGCGATGAAGGCCGGCTGTCGTTCCGCTGCTTGCCGACCGACATCGACTTCAACATGCATCTCAACAACGCGCGCTACATGATGCTGGCCGATGTTGGCCGCATCGACATCTTCATGCGCAGCGGCCTGATCGAACTCGCCCGCAAGCGCGGCTGGGCGCCGATGCTCGGCGGCCTTCAGACGGTGTTTGTGCGTGAAATCAGGCTGTGGAAGCGCTTCGAGGTGGTGTCCTCGATCGAGACCTGGAACGGCTCCGAGGTGATCGGCAAGCACCGCTTCGTGCTCGACAATGGCGAGACCGCGGCCCTGATCATGACCAGCGCTGGCGTTTATGATCGCGACAACAGGCGCTTTGTCGAGATCAGCGATCTGATGCGGCAGCTTGGCGTTGATGCCACGCCGCGCGCCGTGAGCCCGGAAGAGGAGATCTTCATCGCCTCGCACAAGGGCCTGCGGACACTGGCCAAGTCGAAGGCCTGACGCCTCTTCTGATTAACATTAGAAAGTGCTAAATCAATAAAGCCTGAACGATTGTGCATTGGGAGGAGTGATCGCCATGCGCATGATGCTGAAGGTTTCTATCCCCACCGAAGATGGCAACAGGGCGATAAAGGACGGCACGCTGCCTAAGGCCATCGAGCGTGCCATGGCCGACCTCAAGCCCGAGGCAGCCTATTTCACCGCCGAAGGCGGGCGGCGCACGGCGTTCATCTTCATCGACATGGCCCATGCGTCCGACATGCCGATGGTCGCCGAACGCTTTTTCTTTGGCTTCAACGCCAGCGTCGACATGATCCCCGTCATGAATGCAGAGGATTTGAGGAAGGGCCTGCCGGCGGCGATGGCCGCACTGGCGGGCTGATTTTTTTCATCAGGTTGCACGTTCATTGCTACGTGGCGCACCGGCGTCGGCGTGCTGTCCGCCCGCATTGGCGGTGGACAATGGCGACAGTCGTGGTTAAATGCCGAAAGGTATTTTTTCCTGTCCTAAGGGGAGCGCCATGCTCTCGCATGAACGTGTCTGGGCCGCGATCGACGCTCTCGCCGAGCGCTATTCGCTTTCGGCGTCGGGCCTCGCCAAGAAGGCCGGGCTCGACTCGACAGCGTTCAACAAATCCAAGCGCCAGTCCGTCGACGGGCGGCCGCGCTGGCCTTCGACGGAGTCGCTCGCCAAGATCATCGAGGCCACCAATTCCTCGCTCGAGGAGTTTTTGGGCTTTGTCGAACCAGCGAGGACGGTCGGCAGGGCCAAGGTGCGAGAACGGGCGGCCGGCGTGCCGCTGCTCGGCTTTGCGCAGGCCGGCGCCGGCGGCTTCTTCGACGACGCCGGTTTCCCCGCAGGGCAGGGCTGGGACCTGATCGAGCTTCCGGCGCGCGCCACCGAGAGTTCCTACGCGCTCGAGGTCCAGGGCGACTCGATGCTGCCGCTCTACCGCAACGGCGACGTCTTGATCGTCGAGCCTGGCGCCATGGTGCGCAAGGGCGACCGCGTCGTGGTCAAGACGATCTCGGGCGAGGTCATGGCCAAGGTGCTCGAACGCCAGACGCAAGGCATCATCGAACTGGTGTCGCTCAACCCCGAGCATCCGATCAGGCGTTTCCAGACCCACGAAGTCGAATGGGTCGCGCGCATCGTCTGGGCGAGCCAGTAAGGCCGATGCGCCCGGCAGCCATAGCCATCGCCGCCGCCGGTTTCGGCATTGCCATTGTGCTGGTGACCATGGGCGGGCAGCGCCTGGCCGCGATCGAAGCGCCATCCATCGACGTCATCGACGAGAACGACATCCCGGAAGTGCTGCCGCCTGAAGAAGGCAGCACTTCAGCGGTCGAACTGACCGAGCCGCAGGCGTCCGACACCGAGGCCGCATCGCGTCCGGTCGCACCCGAAGAAGTCGTCCCGCCGCCGGTCGAGCAAGGCGACCTCGTGCGCGAGCCGCCGCGCCCGCCGCTGAGCGAACTCAGCCTGGCACTGCCGCCCAAGCCGAAGATGCCTGACGATTGGGACGGCACCACATTGTTCCAGCCCGTGGCGTCGGCTGCCGGGTTGATCGAGGCCAAGGGCTTCAGCGTCGCGATATCGGGCGTGACCCCGGTGGATGCAGGCGAAAGCTGCTCGTTCGAGGGCAAGGAATGGAACTGCGGCACGCGGGCGCGGACGGCGTTTCGCGGCTTTCTGCGCTCACGTGCGGTGGTGTGCGACGTGCCGCCCGATGCCGAGCGCGGCGTCGTCGTCGCCCGCTGCCGTGTAGGCAAGCAGGATGTCGGCGAATGGCTGGTCGCCAATGGCTGGGCCAAGGCCGACGCCGGCGGCCCCTATGCCGAGGCCGGCCAGAAGGCCGAGGCCGAGAAGAAAGGTATTTACGGGCCGGCGCCCACACGCATTGAAATGACGCTCACACCGACCGGGACGAGCTTGCCCGAAGTCGAGGCGCCGCCTGTTGAGCCGGCGGTTGAGACGCCGATCCAGTAAACGCTCAGGCGCCGAACGGCGGTCGTTCCATGTAGATGTCGAATGCGTCGCGATGCGTTTCGACAAAGCCGTGGCGGTCATAGAAGCGCCTGGCGTCGCTGCCGCGCAGAACATCGAGCCGGACAGCCAGGCCGGCTGCATCGGCTTCGTCCAGCAGCCGCCGCAGCACCGCGCCACCAATGCCTTGGCCTTGTGCCTTCGGCAAAAGATAAAAATGTTCGAGCAGCAGCGCGCCGTCGTGCGGGCCGAAGGCGACGCAGCCGAGCAGTTGACCGCCTGCGTCAAACATCAGCCGTGTATGCCCGGGTCGGAAGCTTTCGTTAAAGCGCTTGCGCGCCCGGTCCGGATCGAACCGACCGATGCGTTCGAGGCTGTCGCGCATCGCCAGCAGCCTGATGTCGAACAGGCGCTCGAAATCAGAGGCTTGCGCCGGCCCGAAGCGGAAAGCGACAGTCGAGCCGGCATCTGGCATTTACGCAGCCAGCTTGCCTTCCCGCGCCTTGGTGATCAGCGCACGGGTTTCGGCGATGCCATAGAGCGCGGCGAACGAGCCGAAGCGTGGCCCGCGTTCCTGGCCGATCAGCACCTGGTAGATCATCTGGAAGAAGGCGCCCGAAACACCTGGACCGCCTTCGGGGCTCTTCTTGGAATGATCCTGGTAGCGTTCGATCTGGCGGGCGACGTTGAGCGCGGCATTCTGGATCGCTTCGCCATCGGCACCTGCCGGCAGAGCGCTCAGCGTTTTTTCGAGTGTCTCCAGCGCTTCGCGTTCGACATCGTCGGCGGCGCGGAAGGTCTTTGTCGGCTTCACGAAGTCGTCGAAGTAGCGGACGGCATAGCCAGTCAGCTTGTCGAGCTCGGGATGCGTCTCGGGCGTAACACCAGGGGCGTGGCGCGAGATGAAGCCCCACAGCACCGCCTTGTCATGCGCGTTGGAGGCGCTGACGAGGTTGAGCAGCATCGAGAACGGCACCGGCATGTCGACGACAGGCGGGTTGCCGTCATGCATGTGCCAGACCGGGTTACCCAGCCGCTCCTTCCACTCCTGCCTGCCATAGGCGGACAGGAAGGTGTAATACTCGTCCACGGCGCGCGGGATGACGTCGAAATAGAGCTTTTTGGCCTGGCGCGGCCGCTGGAACATATAGAGGCCGAGGCTCTCGGTCGGCGCATAGGTCAGCCACTCGTCGATGGTGAGGCCATTACCCTTCGACTTCGAGATCTTCTGGCCGTTCTCGTCGAGGAACAGTTCGTAGACAAAATGCTCAGGCGCGTGGCCGCCGAGGAGGTTGCAGATGCGGTCGTAGATCACCGCATTGGTCTGGTGATCCTTGCCGAACATTTCGAAGTCGACGCCGAGCGCTGCCCAGCGCATGCCGAAATCCGGCTTCCACTGCAGCTTGACCTTGCCGCCGGTGACCGACAGCGTCGTTTCGGTGCCTTCGTCGTCGAAGGTGATGGTACCGGCCTTGGCGTCGACATGCTTCATCGGCACGTAAAGCACGCGGCCGCTCTTCGGCGAAATCGGCAGGAACGGGCTGTAGGTCGCCTGGCGTTCTTCGCCGAGCGTCGGCAGCATCACCGCCATGATCTGGTCGTAGCGCTCGGCGGCGCGCAGCAGCATGGCGTCGAACTTGCCTGCCTTGTAGTACTCGGTCGCGCTGGCGAAATCATAGTCGAAACCGAAGGTGTCGAGGAAGCGGCACAGCATCGCGTTGTTGTGGTCGCCAAAGCTGGCATAGTCGCCGCCGAAGGGATTGGGCACTGATGTCAGCGGCTTGTGCAGATGCGGCTCGAGGAACGCGCGGTCCGGCACGTTTTCCGGAATCTTGCGCATGCCGTCCATGTCGTCGGAGAAGCACAGAAGCCTGGTCTTGACCTTGTCTTCGGTCAGCACGCGGAAGGCGTGGCGCACCATCGTGGTGCGCGCGACTTCACCGAAGGTGCCGATATGCGGCAGGCCAGATGGGCCGTAGCCGGTCTCGAACAGCACGGTGTCAGGGAATTCCTTGCCTTTGTAGCGCTCGACAATCTTTTTGGCCTCCTCGAACGGCCAGGCTTTGCTTTCAGCCGCTGCCGCGAGGAGTTCGGGGTTGAGATCGATGATGTTTGATCTCGTCATGTCGAGAGCCCTTTTCGTTGGACGGAATTTCCGCCGAAGAGGGCATGCTCTATGCGCGCATGCCGCGGGCGTCAACGATTCCGGCCATTTTTCGTTGCACCGGCGGGTTCACGTTCCTAAGTTCCAATAGCATTCAACGCTCTGGAGAACTCCATGCCCTTGCCGACCGCCCACGAGGCGCTGATCTACCTGATGGTCACGACGTCAGCTTCCGACCGCGACATGACCGATGTCGAGCTGGCGCGGATCGGCGAGGTGGTCAAGACATGGCCGGTCTTCATGGATTTCGACCACAGGCGGCTGATCGCGGTGGCCCAGGATTGCCAACTGATGCTGCATGCCGACAACGGCCTCGACGATGTCCTCGACACGGCAAGGCGGGTCATTCCCGAGCGGTTGCACGAGACGGCCTATGCCGCGGCCTTCGAGGTGGCATCGGTCGATCTTGAAATGCGGATGGAGGAGGTGCGCATCCTGCAGCGCCTGCGCCAGAATTTGAGCGTCGATGCCTTGACGGTCGCGGCGATCGAGCGCGCCACCAAGGCGCGCCACCGCACGCTGACCTGAGAAGGCCGGGCCTTCGGTCAGAAGAAGCTGACCGGGAAATACCTGAGATAAAGCTCGGCGAAGGTGCCCTTGGCCGAGATCTCGTGCAGCGCGTAGTCGAAGGCTGCAGCGAGAGCGGCATTGTCCGGCTTGGCCGCGATCGCCAGCCCGGTTCCGAGATATTCAGGCGCCAGATAAGGCCCACCGGCAAAGCGGCAGCAGCCGGCGGCATCCGTGCCGCTAAGCCAGAACGACAAGCGCATGCCGTCGCCGAAGACGGCGTCGAGCTTGCCGTCCTTGAGATCGGCGTTGAGCCAATCCGGCTTGGCGTAGGTGACGACCTTGAGATTGCCGAAATAGTCCCTGAGCACCCGCTCATGCGCCGAGCCGGCCAGCACGCCGACACGCTTGTCCCTGAGCTTGTCGACGAGCGGCTCGGTGACGGCCTGCGTCTTCTTCATGATGAAGCGCGCCGGGAACTGGAGATAGGGTCGCGAGAAGGCATATTTCTCGCGCGTCTCGGCCGTTGCCGGCACGCCCGCGATCAGCGCTTCGCCTTCACCCTTGTTCAGCGCGCTCTCAAGTTCGGCCCAGGGCAGGGCCTGGATCTGACACTTCTCGGCGATACCCAGTTCGGCACAGATGGAACGGGCGAGATCGACATGGAAACCCGACAGCCGGCCGCTCTTGTCGATGAAGTTGAAAGGGGGGAAATCGGTCGTGGTCAGGAAGCGCAGGCGTGGCAGCGTTGAAAGGTCCGGCTTTGGCAACCGTTCCTTGCTGTCCCACAGCATAGGCACCTGCGGTTCGGCCGATTTGGCCGGGCCGAGCAGTGCTGCGAGCGACATGACGATCGCTAACATCAGCGGTGCGGGGTTCATGGCTGCGCTCCGGCCCTCGACTCGCGTAGCGCCTTGAGGGGCGAGACGCAATTTCACTTGCGCCGTGCGACCAGATGGCCGCGCGACATGGTTGTCCAGCAGAAGCTTTAACGTCACGATTGCCGTCAGGCAAAGCGATTGTGTGGCTATGCACGACAGGCATCGCAAGCTCGCGACGGAGTATGACAATTTGTCTTAATTAGTCGGCGTCTCACCCATTCGGGGCATGGCCTCGGCGATCCCGATATGCATAATTGCCGTGGGGAATTGCAGCATGGGGGTGTTGCAATGGAACTGGACCGGTCGCCTTGGGGAGGATGCACGTTCGCGTGCGAGCTGTTTGATGCAGCTGGCGTGGCTTGGTTCGATTACTGTCGTAGTATCCAAATTTGCGGCTCGCAGGCCGTGGGTGCGTGATGGTTGCGCTCGACTCCAGTCACGCGACCATCCGCCCCGCTTTTTCTGCATCCGGCCTGCCCCCTGGTCAGCCATGGGGCGTTTGGCAGACGCGGCTTGTCGCCCTCGCCATAACAAGCGTGATACTGGGCTGTTTCTGCTTCTTGTTCCTGGGCTGGCTGGTGCTTGCGCCGAAAGAGCGCTGTGGCTTCTGTGCCTGTTCACGCCGGTGTATTGGACCATGTTGTCATGGGCCGCATGGTGCGCCTTCATCGAGCAGTGGCGGCGTCCGCACCATTGGGCGAAGACGCCGCATCGCACGGCGCGGGCCTTCTAGTCCTTCAGGAACTTCATGCCCTCGGCGATGATCTTGCCGTCGGGCCTGCCGACTGCGTCGAGATCGCGCCCTTCATAGGGCAGTGCGCGCAGGATATGGCGGATGACGGCGATGCGGCTGCGCCTTTTGTCGTTGGCCTGGACGACGATCCATGGCGCATGCTGGGTGTGGGTCTTTTCGACCATCAGATTGAGCGCGGTGGTGTAGTCGTCCCACTTGCTGATGCCGGCGATGTCCATCGGCGAGAATTTCCAGCTTTTGAGCAGGCTGTGGCGCCGGTCGTGGAAGCGTTTGAGCTGCATCTCCTGGCTGATGTCGAGCCAGAACTTGAAGAAATGGATGCCCTCGTTGACGACCATCTTCTCAAAGCTTGGCGTCTCATCGAGAAACTGCCGATGCTGCTCGGGCGTGCAAAAGCCCATCACCGGCTCGACGCCGGCGCGGTTGTACCAGGAGCGGTCAAAGGTGACGAACTCGCCCGATGTCGGGAACTGGGCGACGTAGCGCTGATAGTACCATTGGCCGCGCTCGGTTTCTGTCGGCTTGGTCAGCGCGACATTGCGCGCAGTACGCGGGTTCATGTATTCGCGCACGGCAGCGATGGTGCCGCCCTTGCCGGCGGCGTCGCGCCCCTCGAACAGGACCAGCACGCGCTTGCCGGCGGCCTGCATCCAGGCCTGAAGCTTGACCAGTTCAATCTGCAGCCGTTCGAGCGTCTGCTCGTATTCCTTTTGCGGCAGCTTGTCGTCATAAGGGTAATGGCCCGACGTCAGCGCCTTCTTGTCGATCCAGTCCGGCAAGGTTGGGTCGTTGATGTCGAAGCTGCGCTCGTCCTTGCCGATCTTGATCTCGACAGGGCCGACTTTTGGCACGGCATCCACCTTCACCGCCGCGCCGGCGGCGTTGTCCTTCTTGCTTTCCTTGTCTTTTTTCATGACCTCGGCACCTTTCCAGCTCGGCAAGTCATGCTATTGGGTGGCTTGGGAGCGGTCCAGAGGCTTCTTGAAGGCGCTGTCGCGTCGGAAATTTTCGCATGGCAGAGACCACCACGCAGACGAAGGCAAGGCGGACGGCACGGCTCAGGGCCGGCCGGCTGTACCAGAACCGCTGGATGCTCGCCGCCGCGATCCTCGCCGTTGTCGCCGTTCATGCCTTCGGTGGCACCTCCACTGCCTTCGCGCTTGCGGCCATTGCCGCGTTGGTGCTGTTCGCATTCGTTGCGCCACGCACGCCAGCGGCACGCCGGCTCGCGGACGCCAGCGCGCGGGTCGATCGCTCGCCGCTTGACCGGCTGTCGGGCGAAAAGCTGGCGGCGGCGGTCGCCGATCCGCTGATCATCTTCGATCGCGACGGCACGGTGGTGCACGCCAACGCCGCCGCCGAAACCGCCTTCGGCGCGATCAGGCCCGAATTGCCGCTGCTGCTGAAATTCCGCGCCCCCGAGATGCAGGCGCTGATCGAGGCGGTGCTGGCCGGCGAGGGCAACGGCCAGACGACCGACTATGTCGAACGCGTGCCGTTCGAGCGCGTCTATCGCGTTGCCGCCTCGGCCGTGGGGCGCGGCACGGGACTGTTCGTGCTTGCCTTCAAGGACCAGAGCGAGGCGCGCCGCATCGACCGCATGCGCGCCGACTTCATTGCCAACGCCAGCCATGAACTGCGTACGCCGCTCGCTTCCATCGCCGGCTTCGTCGAGACGTTGCGCGGCCCGGCCCGCAACGACCCCAATGCGCGCGACCAGTTCCTGCAGATCATGCAGAACCAGACCGGGCGCATGGCGCGCCTGATCGATGATCTGTTGTCGCTGTCACGGCTGGAGATGAAGCCCTATCTCAAGCCCGGTGTTCGCGTCGATTTGCGCCAGACGGTGGAAGCCGTCATCGCCTCGCTGGGCCCGCTGGCTGGCGAGACGGGCGTGGTGATCGAGCGCGATTTCGCCGACGGGCCATTCGAGGTTCGCGGCGATCGCGACGAACTGTTCCAGGTGTTCCAGAACCTGCTCGAAAACGCCTGCAAGTACGGCCAGTCGGGAGGACGCGTGCAGGTGACGATGCAGCGGACGGGGCAAGGCAGCGACGCCGAGCTCGAGGTCACCGTCCGTGATTTCGGTCCGGGCATTCCGGACGAGCATATTCCGCGCGTCACCGAGCGTTTCTACCGCGTCGATGTCGAGACCAGCCGCGCCCAGAAAGGCACCGGCCTCGGCCTGTCGATCGTCAAGCACATCCTGACCCGGCATGGCGCGCGGCTGTCGATCCGCTCCAAGCTGGGCGAGGGCGCAGCCTTCACCGTGCATTTTCCCGCCACCTGAACGGCGAGCCGTCTCGCCACGAACCAAGCCCGATCATCAGCCTTGGATGCAGGTGACGCATTGTGCTGAAATCATTCGTCTTGACTCTAATTAGACGATTGTCTAATTAAAGCCATTCGACACAAATCAGCGGTGGCCAGATGGGCATCAACGCGGTCTTCGAGGCTCTTTCACATCCGGTCAGGCGCAAGATCCTGGCGCTGCTCAAGAGCGGGCCGCTGAGTGCTGGCGAACTGGCCCGGCATTTCGACCTGACCAAGCCGACATTGTCGGTGCATTTCAACAAATTGAAGGAGGCCGCGCTGGTCGCCGTCGAACGGCGTGGCACGAGCCTGATCTACCATCTCAACACGTCGATCCTTGAAGAGGCCCTGTCTGGGCTTCTCAGCCTGAAGGACCAGGAAACATGAACCAGGCTTTGTTTTCGCGCGTCAACCTCGCGCTTGTCGCGGCCCTCGTCGCCGTCACGCTCGCCGGCTATCTACTGGTGCCAGCCGAGATGCTGTTGCCGATCCACTGGGGGCCGAGCGGTGAACCAGACGCGTTCTGGCCGCGCAACACGGCCCTGCTTTTGGCGCCGGCGGCAGTGGTAGCGTTGTCGCTGCTGCTCGCTTTCATTGGCGGCCGCGTGGCCCCGGAGCAAATGGCGTCGAGCAAGCATGCCTTTGCGACGCTCATACCGGCCATGACGGGGCTGATGCTGGCGATCCAGGGCTCGATTGTCCTGATCGGCCTTGGTTATCCCGACCAGATGGTGCGCGTCATCACGCTGTCCCTCGGCGTCATGCTGATGCTGCTGGGCAATATCATGCCCAAGACGCAGCCCAATGCCATCGCCGGCGTGCGCTTGCCATGGATCATGAACGACCCCGCCCTCTGGCGTGCCACGCAACGGCTCACCGGCATGTTGTTCGTTGCCGGCGGTATCGTGCTCGTCGCTTGCGCAATAGTGGTTCAGCACCCGACCTGGCTGATCGTTGCGCTGCTTGCAGCCTTCCTGGTGCCGCTCGTAGTCGGCAGTTTTTACAGCTATCGGCTGGCCCATCGCACGCGGTGATCGCGCCGAAGCCGGCAAAATTGTATATTGGCGGCGCTGCCAATGCGGATTTCGCTAAATGCTTCTGCGGTTTCTTTTTTCCGTCATGCGGCTAGCGTAAAGCGCTAGATTCAGGATCACGATTCCCGAACGGGGACCGACGAAAGAAAATTCGGCCATGCAGTCACAACACATTGTCAGTGCCTACGACGACGAACTGAAGTTCCTGGCGAGGAAGATCGCCGCGATGGGCGGCCAGGCCGAGCGCATGGTCGACCAGGCGATCGCCGCACTCGTCAATGCCGACCCGGCTCTTGGCCAAAGGGTGATCCAGGACGACGTCGTGCTCGACGAAGCCCAGCGCGAGATCGACGACAAGGCGATCCTGATCATCGCCAGGCGCCAGCCGATGGCCACCGACCTGCGCGAAATCATCGGCGCGATCCGCATCTCGGCCGACCTCGAACGCGTCGGCGATCTCGGCAAGAACATCGCCAAGCGTGTATCGGCGGTGGCCGAAGGTCGGCAGCCGAACAGCCTGTTCCGCGGCCTTGAGGCGCTGGCGGAATTGGCGCTGACCCAGCTCAAGGAAGTGCTCGACGTCTATGCCTCGCGCTCGGTCGAGCGCATCGGCTTCGTGCGTGATCGCGATGAGCAGATCGACGCCATGTACACCTCGCTGTTCCGCGAGCTTTTGACCTACATGATGGAAGATCCGCGCAACATCACGCCGTGCACGCACCTGCTGTTTTGTCGCCAAGAACATCGAGCGCATCGGCGACCATGCCACCAACATTGCCGAGACGATCTACTACATCGTCACCGGCGAACAGATGCCGCCCGAACGGCCGAAGGAAGACAAGAGCCATCGCGTGACGTTGTCGGGCGAAGGCAAGGCTGGATGAGCCCGGGCAAACGGGCTTCTGCCTGCGCCGTGGAAGGTTTAGACTGACGATCTGATCAGGCGAGGCTCAAGCTTCGCAGGGGTGCAGTATGACCGAACTTGCCAGGAAGTTCGACAAGGACCCCGAGCTGGAAGGCGGCGTCGTCGCGTCCAGCGTCTATTTCGGCGGCCGCCGCATCGCCGATATCCCCATTGAAGAAGCCGGCAACTGGGCGGCCAAGGAAGGCCACGTCGTCTGGATCGGCCTGTTGGAGCCGGACCGCGAGTTGCTGCTCAGGGTGCAGCGACAGTTCAACCTGCACGACCTCGCCATCGAGGATGCCGAGCACCCCCACCAGCGCCCGAAGATCGAGCAATATGGCGATGCGCTGTTCATCGTCGCGCGCACGGCCCAGCTGGTGCAGGGCCGGGTCAATTTCGGCGAAACGCACATGTTCGTCGGCAAGGGCTACATCGTCAGCGTCCGCCACGGCGTCTCTACGTCCTATGCGGCGGTCCGCCAGCACTGGGAATCCTGCCCGTCGGCGCTGGCCAAGGGCGAAGACTTCATTCTCTACGCGATCCTCGATTTCATCGTCGACAACTACATGCCGGTGCTTGAGCAGATCGAAGAGGAGGTCGATGTCATCGAGGACGGCGTGCTGGCTAGGCCGATGACGTCGAAGGACATCGAGCGGCTCTATATGCTGCGCCGCGACCTGCTGCGCCTGCGCAATGCCGCGGGACCGCTTGTCGAGGTCTGCCGCCGCCTGACCAGCGCCGATCTGCCGCAATTGCGCCCGGCGATGCATCCGTTGTTTCGTGACGTCACCGACCACATCCGCACGGTGCTGGAGAAGGTCGACAATCTGCGCGAGGTGCTGGCCTTTGCCTTCGAGGCGAGCCTGCTGGTCGGGCAGAGCCAGGAAACCGCAATCGCCAAGAAGCTGGCCTCCTGGGCGGCGATCCTGGCGGTGCCGACCGCGCTCGCCGGCATCTACGGCATGAACTTCAACGACATGCCGGAGCTGCATTTCGAATACGGCTATCCGACCGTGCTGGTGGCTATCGTGACCATCTGCTCGATCCTCTATTGGCGGTTCAAGAAGAACGGTTGGCTGTGAAAGGGCGAAATAGCGAATAGTGAGTAGCGAATAGAGAAAGGGCCCCGGAACACTTGCGATCCGAGGCCCTTCCAATTTGTACTATTCGCTATTCGCTATTCGCTATTCGCTCAGCGCGAGCGGCGACGCTCCGAAGCCGGCTGGAAGGCGATCTTCGAGTGGTAGCCGCAATAAGGCCCGCTCTCGCCGGCTTCGTTGCCGCAGAAGCTGAAGTCTTCGCTCAGCGGATCGCCGTTCGGCCATTTGCAGGTCCGCTCGCTGAGCTGGACCAGTTGCAGGCGGCGCGAGATCGGCACCACGACATTCTCCACCGGGCGGATGTAGTGCCGTGCAACCGGCTCGACGTCGAACTGCGCCTGCAGCGCCGTGGCGCCGATGCTGGCGGTCACGGTACGCGTTGCGGTCACGGTGCGCTGCACCGATTTGGTCGCGGTCGTTGCCTGCGTCGTCTTCTTTTGGCGCGCCGGTGCCGCCGTGGCGCGGCCGCGGCTCGACAGCTTCAGGCGGTGAACCTTGCCGATGACGGCATTGCGGCTCACGCCACCCAATTGTGCTGCAATCTGGCTCGCGCTCAGACCTTCAGACCACAATTTCCTGAGAAGTTCGACCCGCTCGTCAGTCCAGTTCATGAGACAGTGCTCCTGATTTAACGCGCAGAATTCGGAATCGTTTTCCGTCCCGGCAAGCCGGGTGGACACCACATCTATTCGGTGAATATGTCCGCCGCACGAAATCTAGTTATTTCTCAATTACAATTACCGATGCGCCGAGTCCGTGACAAGAGTCGCGGGGGCTTTGCGATTCGGTTTTTACGGTTTTCCCCAACTTGCCGACGTAACGTGGCTACATGGCAACGAGTGGGTTGGATTGCATCGCCCTAAGCGACGTTTTCGTTGACTTCATGGCAGAAAAACCTGATATAGCCGCAGGCCGCCGCTCTGAGGCGGCTTTTTGATTTTTTCCGGGTTCGGAGAGACATATAATGAGCGGATCGGCGCTTTTCGAGACGTTTGCTCGTGCACCTTTGGCTTTCGAGCGAGGTGAGGGCTCTTGGCTGATCACCGAGAACGGCGAGCGATATCTCGATTTTGCTGGTGGCATCGCGGTCAATTCGTTGGGCCACAGCCATCCGCATCTCGTCGAGGCGCTGACCGAACAGGCCGCCAAGCTGTGGCACGTCTCCAACCTGTACCAGATCCCCGGCCAGAGCCGGCTGGGCGAGCGCCTTGCCGAGAACTCCTTCGCCGACCGCATCTTCTTCACCAATTCCGGTGCGGAAGCGCTCGAATGCGCGATCAAGACCGCCCGCCGCTACCAGTATGTCAACGGCCATCCCGAGCGCTACCGCGTCATCACCTTCGAGGGCGCCTTCCACGGCCGTACGCTGGCGACCATCGCCGCCGGCGGCCAGGCCAAATACCTCGAGGGTTTCGGTCCGAAGGTCGAAGGCTTCGATCAGGTCGCCTTCGATGACATCGATGCGGCAGAGAAGCTGATCGGCCCCGAGACGGCGGCGATCCTGCTCGAGCCCGTGCAGGGCGAAGGCGGCATCCGCCCGTTCCCCGACGCAGTCGCTGAAGCGCCTGCGCCAGCTGTGCGACAAGCACGGCCTGCTGCTGATTTTCGATGAGGTCCAGTGCGGCATCGGCCGGACCGGCAAGCTGTTTGCCCATGAATGGGCCGGCGTGAATCCCGACCTGATGGCGATCGCCAAGGGCATCGGCGGCGGTTTCCCGATGGGCGCCTGCCTTGCCACCGAAGAGGCTGCCAGCGCGATGACCGCTGGCGTCCATGGCACGACCTTTGGCGGCAATCCGCTCGCCATGGCGGTCGGCAACGCCGTGCTCGACGTCGTACTCGAAGAAGGCTTCCTTGACGAAGTTAGCCGCAAGGCGCTGCTGATCAAGCAGGGTCTCGCCGCCGTCGCCGACGAATTCCCCGACGTGATCGAAGGCATCCGTGGCTCCGGCCTGATGCTTGGTCTCAAATGCACCATGCCCAACACCAAGGTGAACATGGCGTTGCGTGACCAGAAGCTGCTTGCGGTGCCGGCGGGCGACAATGTGATCCGCCTGCTGCCGCCGCTGACGACCAGCGACGCGGACATCCAAGAGGCGCTAGCGCGCGTTCGCGCCGGAGCTGCCAGCCTCTCCAAGGCCGCCGCCAGCGGCGGCTGAACCCAAGGAAGTTACATGACCAGCGGGATTCGCCATTTCACCGACCTCTCGGCACTTTCCGGGAGCGACCTTCGCGGGATTTTCGACGACGCGGCGGCACGCAAGGCGCGCCTGAAAGCCGGCGAACGATCGAAGCCGCTGGAGGGCAAGGTGCTGGCAATGATCTTCGACAAGCCGTCGACCCGCACGCGCATCTCGTTCGACGTCGGCATGCGCCAGCTCGGCGGCGAAACCATCATGCTGACCGGCACCGAGATGCAGCTTGGTCGTTCGGAGTCGATCGCCGACACCGCCAAGGTGCTGTCGCGCTATGTCGATGCGATCATGATCCGTACCACGGCGCATGACCGGCTGATCGAGCTGACCGAAAACGCGACCATTCCCGTCATCAACGGCCTGACCGACGACACCCACCCGTGCCAGCTGATGGCCGACATCCTGACGTTCGAGGAACATCGCGGGCCGGTGCGCGGCAAGACCTTTGCCTGGACCGGCGACGGCAACAACGTGCTGCATTCGCTGCTCGAGGCCTCGGCCCGCTTCAGCTTCAATGTCAATATCGCGGTGCCTGAAGGCAGCGAACCGGAAGAGAAGTACATCGACTGGTCGCGCGCCAATGGCGGCAAGGTCATGATCACCCGTTCGGCCGAGGATGCGGTGCGCAACGTCGATGCGATCGTCACCGACTGCTGGGTGTCGATGGGCCAGGAGCATCGCGCCCGCGGCCACAACGTGTTCCTGCCCTATCAGGTCAATGCCGACCTGATGAAGCACGCCAAGCCCGACGCCCTGTTCATGCACTGCCTGCCGGCCCATCGCGGCGAGGAAGTGACTGACGAGGTCATCGACGGCCCCAACTCGGTGGTCTTCGACGAGGCGGAAAACCGGCTCCACGCCCAGAAGGCCGTGCTCGCCTGGTGCCTGGGCGCTTGAATGCCTGATCAGCCGCTCCTATCTGGTGCGGGATCACACATTTGCACGTTATTCTGCGACCCTCGGCAGGCCGATAGGTCGCGGAAACCATTTTACGGGATAAGTTCCAGTGGCTGAGATCGAACGCAAGCTCGGCGAATATGGGTTCGCCGGTGACGACCATGTTGTTCCATTCGCGGTGGAGCCGCTCGACGTGCGCGGCCGCACCGTCCAGCTTGGCCCGCTGCTCGACCAGATTCTTGAACGGCACGACTATCCGGAACCGGTGGCCAGGCTTCTGGCCGAGGCCTGCGTGGTCACGGTGCTGCTCGGTACATCGTTGAAGTTCGAAGGCAAGTTCATCTTCCAGACCCGCACCGACGGGCCGGTGGACATGCTGGTCGCCGATTTCACCACGCCGCATTCGCTGCGCGCCTATGCGCGCTACGATGCCGACCGGGTCGATGCGGCGATCGAGGCCGGCATGACCGCGCCCGAAGACCTTCTGGGCAGCGGCGTCCTGGCGCTGACCATTGACCAGGGCGAGCACACCACACGCTACCAGGGCATCGTCGAGCTCAACGGCATCACGCTCGAAGAGGCGGCGCGCGCCTATTTCCGCCAGTCGGAGCAGATCCCGACCGAGGTAAGGCTTTCGGTGGCAAAGCTTGTGCTTCCGGCCGAAGGCGGCCCGCGCGAGCATTGGCGCGCCGGTGGCCTTCTGGCGCAGTTCCTGCCTGACTCACCCGAGCGCCGGCGCGTGGCCGACATCCATGGCGGCGACGGCGACGAGCGCGATGTGGCAGCACACCCCGACGACAATTCCTGGCAGGAACTCCTGGCGCTGGTCGGAACCATCGAGCCGACCGAGTTGATCGACCCGACAGTTGGCACCGAGCGGCTTCTCTACCGCCTGTTTCACGAACATGGCGCAGTCGTCTACGAGGGTGTGCGTGTTGCCGACGAATGCTCGTGCTCGAGCCAGAAGATCAAGGGTATCCTGCAGGGCTTCACGGCCGAGGAAATCACCGAGAGCGTCGAAGACGGCGTTATCCGGGTCGCTTGCGAGTTCTGCTCCAAGTCCTACGAGTTCGATCCCGCCGAGTTCGCACCGGTCCAGTAACTCCATCTGGCTACCGGAGCACGGCCTTGAAAACCGGCGCCCGGTTTTCGGGCTCATGCTCTAGTTCAGCCTGTGACGCGCGCCGGGTAGATCCAGTGAAAAGGCGGGAATGGCGATGTCGAACATCTCGCCTGCTTCGGTGCGCATGGTGTAGCGCCCGACCATGATTCCCGATGGCGTTGAGAGCGGGCAGCCCGACGCATATTGATAGCTGTCGCCTGGATTGAGTTCTGGCTGGTCGCCGACGACGCCTGGGCCCTGGACTTCCTCGACCCGGCCAGTGGCGTCGGTGATGTGCCAGTAGCGCGCCAAAAGCTGGACGAACTCGTCCGAGTTGTTTTCGATGGTGACGCGATAGCCCCAGACATAGCGGTTTTCCGAGGGCTCGGAACGCTCCTCCAGGTAAAACGGCTCGACCTCGACCGCGATGTTGCGGGTGATTGCGCGATACATATGCTGCGCTCCTTGGCCTGCACGACGACAGAGTCCGCCGCGCAGGGCGGCGGGTCAACTGGCGTTAGACGAATTCACACCAATTGTGATGAGGCTGTGGCGGATTTCACGTCAACGACGCATCGGCGTCACCCCGCTGTCATGCCACAAGGCCAGTTTCTGCGTCATCCAACGACAAGGAATCTCAGCCATGAAACGTCTCATCGCCCTTCTTTTCGCCTCGGCCTGCCTTGCCGGCACAGTTGCCCATGCGAACGATCTGGCAAGCGGCATCGAAAAGCTGACCAGGGGCACCGAGTGGCAGCTGGTCAAATCTCCCAGGCTGGAGTTCGACACCTTCCACCCCCAGGGCTTCGCGCGTGTCGGCGATGCGCTGTTCATGTCGTCCGTCGAGATCATCGAACGGACCAAGAAGTTCGAGGCACCGCAGAACGGGCTCGACCGCGACGAGGGCAAGGGTGCCGGCCATCTGTTCAAGCTCGATGCAAGCGGCAAGCTTGTCGGCCAGGTCAAGCTCGGCGACGGTGCGATCTACCATCCGGGCGGCATCGACTATGACGGTCGCTGGCTGTGGGTGCCGGTGGCTGAATACCGGCCGAACAGCAAGTCGATCATCTACCGCGTCGATCCGGAAACCCTGGAGGCGACCGAAGTCTTCCGTTTCCCCGACCACATTGGCGGTATCGTCTCCGATCCCGAAAACGGCATGCTGCACGCCGTCAGCTGGGGGTCGCGCCGCTTCTACAACTGGAAGGTCACGGAGGATCTGACGGTGCCGGATGCGGCGCTCGACCCGGAGAAGACACGCACGCTCAATCCCTCGCACTACATCGACTATCAGGATTGCGCGCTGGCCAAGCCGGGCCAGGCCGTCTGCACCGGCCTCACCGAATACCGCCCGGGTCCTGACGGGCAGGTCTTCCGCCTCGGCGGCATCGAAACAGTCGATCTCAAGGATGGCCGCCCGCTGTTTCAGATGCCGATCCAGATCTGGACGGAAAAAGGCAAGTCGATCGCCGGCAATCCGGTGCTGATCGAAAAGACCGAGACGGGCCTGCGCCTGACGGCGGCCCCGGAAGACAACGAGACCAAGCTCTACGTCTACGAAACCAAGCTGCCGTAAGACGGATTGAGGCGGGCGGCGCTCCGGCATGCGGAGCGCCGTACATCTGTAGGCTTAGCGGGCCGCCTTCAACGCATCGCCGATGTCGTTGAGCAGGTCGTCGGCGTCTTCCAGGCCGACCGACAGGCGCAGTGTGCCGTCGTCGATACCGAGTTCGGCGCGAGCCTCGTCGGTGAGGTTCTTGTGCGTCGTCGTCGCCGGATGGGTGATCAGGCTCTTCGAGTCGCCGAGATTGTTCGAGATCAGGATGATATTGAGCGCGTTTTCGAAGGCGAAGGCCGCCTTCTTGCCGCCCTTGACGTCGAAGCAGATCAAGGTCGAACCGCCCGACATCTGCTTCTTGACGATGTCGGCCTGCGGGTGGTCGGCCCGGCCCGGATAGATCAGGCGCGACACTTCAGGACTTTCGGCCAGGAAGTCGGCGATCTTGCCGGCGGACTCGGTCTGCTGGCGCACGCGCAGTGGCAGGGTTTCGAGGCCCTTGAGCAGCGTCCAGGCGTTGAAAGGCGACAGGCTCGGACCGGTGTGGCGGAAATAGTCGTGCAGATTCTCGTCGATCCACTTCTTGTCCGACAGGATCACGCCGCCGAGGCAGCGGCCCTGGCCGTCAATGTGCTTGGTCGCCGAATAGACAACGATATGGGCGCCGAGTTCGAGTGGCTTCTGCTGCATCGGGGTGGCGAAGACGTTGTCGACGACAAGCCGCGCGCCGATCGAATTGGCAAGGGCTGCGACCGCTGCAATGTCGACGACTTCGAGCGTCGGGTTGGTCGGGCTTTCCAGGAAAAACAGCTTGGTGTTGGGCTGGACCGCCTTTTCCCAGTTCTCGATCAGCGTACCGTCAACCAGCGTCGCCTCGATGCCGTATTTCGGCGCCAGCGTCTCGACCACCCAGCGGCAGGAGCCGAACAGCGCGCGGGCGGCAACGATATGGTCGCCGGCTTTCAGGCCGCACAGGATGGCGGCCGTGACCGCTGCCATGCCCGAGGCCGTGGCGCGTGCGTCTTCCGCGCCCTCGAGCGCGCACATGCGCTTTTCGAACATGTCGACGGTGGGGTTGGCGTAGCGCGAATAGATGAAACCCGGGCTCTCTCCTTTGAAGCGGGCTTCGGCACTTTCGGCGCTGTCATAGACATAGCCTTGGGTGAGGAAGATCGATTCCGAGGTTTCGCCGAAGCCGGAGCGGAGGGTTCCGCCATGGACGAGGGTGGTCTGGGGTTTCCAGTTACGCTGCTTTTCGGAGCTCATAGCCAAATCCAAATACAAAAAAACCGGTCGCGAAGTCGCAACCGGTCCATCGACGGCCCTTTAGCGACTTGTTTAACGTGGCTGCAAGCCGACCGGCCAAATCACCACGGGATAAATGTCCTTTAGACCCGCAGCCTGCTTGCGTCAATCGCGGGGTCGACTAAACGTTTTGGGCCACGCACATGACCCCGAACATGGTCGGGATCCAGCGGCCTTGGCTCACCATTTGGGCTGGTGGCGCTGCAGAGGAGTGAGGCAATTGCGGCAGTCGGGCATACTTCCGGACCAGGATATCGCGGCGCTGTTTGCGTCGGGCGCGCTCACGGCGCCGCCGCTCGACGTCGGCCAGATCCAGCCGGCGAGCCTGGATCTCAGGCTGGGCGCAACGGCATTCCGCACCCGCGCCAGCTTCCTGCCGGGCCCCAATTCGCTGGTCTCGGAAAAGCTCGACCGGCTCAAGCTGCACGAGATCGACCTGACCAACGGTGCGGTGCTGGAAACAGGCTGTGTCTATATCGTGCCGCTGCTCGAAAGCCTCGCGCTGCCGGCCGAGATTTCGGCCTCGGCCAACCCGAAGAGCTCGACCGGCCGCCTTGACATCTTCACCCGCGTGATGACCGACCGCGGCCAGGAGTTCGACAAGATCCCCGCCGGCTATGCCGGCCCGCTCTATCTCGAAGTCAGCCCGCGCACCTTCCCGATCGTCGCGCGCAAGGGCTCGCGCCTGTCGCAGATCCGTTTCCGCAAGGGCAATGCGCTGCTGTCAGAAGCCGAATTGCATGCGCTGCATCTGTCCGACCGTCTGGTGGCCATCGACCCGCCGAACATTTCAGGCGGCGGCATAGCGCTCTCCATCGACCTTGCCGGTGCGCCGGGCAGCATTGTCGGCTACCGCGGCAAGCACCACACCGGCCTCGTCGACGTCGACAAGCGCGCCGCCCAGAAGGTCGTCGATTTCTGGGAGCCGATCTACAATCACGGTGCCGAGGAACTGGTGCTCGATCCCGACGAGTTCTACATCCTGGTCTCGCGCGAGGCGGTGCATGTGCCGCCGCTCTACGCTGCCGAGATGACGCCGTTCGATCCGTTGGTTGGCGAATTCCGCGTCCACTATGCCGGCTTCTTCGATCCCGGTTTTGGCCATTCCAGCGCTGGCGGCACCGGCAGCCGCGCCGTGCTCGAGGTGCGCAGCCACGAAGTCCCCTTCATCCTCGAGCACGGCCAGGTCGTCGGCCGCCTGGTCTACGAGCATATGCTGGCGCGCCCCAAGGCGCTCTATGGCACTGATCTCGGTTCCAACTACCAGGCCCAGGGGCTGAAGCTTTCCAAGCATTTTCGCATGGACTGACCTTACGTCATGGTGCGCAGACCTCAGTCTGCTTGTCCATTTCCGGCCGCTGTGCTTGGCTGGAGCCAGGACGCTCGCATAAGGGCGCCTGGCAAATGGAGAGGACCATGCAGATTTCGTGGAAATTCGCATGCGCTGCGTCGCTGGCAGCGCTGTTGTCGACCGCTGGCGCAACTTGGGCGCAGGATGCCGCAAAACTTAAGATCGCCACCGAAGGTGCTTACCCGCCCTTCAACAGCCTGACCGCCGACGGCAAGCTGATCGGCTTCGACGTCGATGTCGCCAACGCGCTGTGCGCCCAGATGAAAGTCGAGTGCGAGATCGCCGCCCAGGATTGGGACGGCATCATCCCGGCGCTGCAGGGTGGCAAGTTCGACGCCATCGTTGCCTCGATGACCATCACCGACGAGCGCAAGAAGCAGGTGCTGTTCACCAACAAGTACTACACAACGCCGCTGGCGCTGATCGCGGCAAAGACCTCCGACCTGACCTCGCCGGAGCCTGATGCGCTCAAGGGCAAGACGGTGGGCGCCCAGGCGTCGACCACCCAGAGCATCTATGCCGAGGACCACTACGCCAAGGCAGGCGCCGACGTGAAGCTCTATCCGACGCAGGATGAGGCCGTGGCCGACCTGACCAACGGCCGTCTCGATGCGGTTGTGGCCGACAAGTTCGTGCTGGTCGACTGGATGAAGACCACCGGCCAGGATTGCTGCAAGATGATCGGCGATCTCAAGGGCACCGAGTCCGAGACCGGCATTGCCGTGCATCTGGGCAATGAGGCCCTGCGCGATAAGCTCAACGCGGCCATCGACGCCATCGTCAAGGACGGCACCTACGCCAAGATCAACGCCAAGTATTTCGACTTCGACATCTACGGCGCCGATTGAGGGTAAAGGCTGAGAAACCAGGCCGGGCGCGCTTTGCGTCCGGCCTTTTTTGTTTCTGGGGTACCGTAAGACTGGCTGTAAAACCGCCAGCCCCGGCGATGTTCAGATGAGGCGCAATGTCTTTTTGGAAAAGCTGGAGCGGGTAGCGGGAATCGAACCCGCGCGTTCAGCTTGGGAAGCTGACAGGCTACCATTACATCATACCCGCGCGGGCATCTGGTTAGCATCAGCGTTGCTGAACGGCAATCGGGAAACGAGGTGTCCACGCGACCGCGCACGCAATTCGATGCTCTGGCTGAACGCTGCTATTTTCGTTTCTGCAGTATCGCGCGTGCTCTCCGGAGCCGGGACAGCGCCATCTCGCCATAGGCACGTGGCTTGAGCTTGCCGCCGAAGCCGGCGCGCAGGATCTTGCGGGCCTGGCTGCCGGAGTAGCGCGCGAGGATTTCGCGGCAGAATACGCGCGAACGGAACTGGACTGCGAGCTTTGGCGCGTTGGCCAAGAATATCTCGAACACCTTTGGGTCGCCGTAGAACCTGCGCAGCCGTTTGGGTGTTTCGCGGGTGATGAGGTCCAGCACTGACCAGAAGCCACCGTCGAGCATCCAGACATATCTGACTGCGTTGGCCATGAGAAAATCGATGTCCGTCAGCGTCGCTTCGTGGGCGAGCCGATAGTACTCCGGTGTTCCAGACCGAAGCCAAGGTGAGCTTTCATGGTTCGAGAACGCGTTTTCGCCGTGTAACCTGTAGCCCGACAGGACGATATCGATGAGCGCGCTGCCGCCAAATCCATGGCACATGAAGTTGAAGTAGCCGTCCGCCGAACGCATATATCTGGGCTCGCCGCCGCGCCGGACCAGCCGCAGTTGAGATGCACGATACATGTTTGCCGTGCCAGGGCTCCAGTGCCAGCCGGTCGCCGACTTCGGGACAAGCACTGTCCGCGCGGACAGATGCTGGAATACCTGGTGCGAGACAGTCGGCAGGCGCAGTGTTGACGCCTCGGGGTGCAAGTTTCGTGTCTGGCTGTTGATGGTGACGCTGCCGCCGGCGGCGGCCAGGATGTTTCCGAGCGCGTCCATCTCCGCGACGCTCGAGGATGTGAAGGCAACGCTCTGCCGAAGCGCCAAGTGAGCCTGGACATGCATTGAAGCGTAGGTCGACAGCAGCACATCGTCGGCGTCGACGAAGGTGACAAAGCCGCCCTTGATCTTGTCCAGCGACCAGAAGGCCGCGCCGAGCTGGCCCAGGTTTTCCGGCAGGTTCTCGACCGTGAAGCGGCTGTCGCCAGCGACATGCCTGGCAATCACCTCGGCACTGTCGTCGGTTGAGCCGTTGTCGATGACCAGGCACTCGAAATTCGCGTAGTCCTGCGCCTTGATGGAGTCGATCGTGGCGCCGACGTAGCGGGCATAATTCCAGGAGATGACGACGAAGCTGACCAGCGGCGGCTTGATCGCCGCGCCTGACAGTTCGTTGACGCTGCGTCCGCCGATGGTGAAATCAGACCCCGCATGCGGATCCGGAGCTCGGGTCTTGCGGATGATCACCTGGTAGTCCTGGTGCAGGAACTCGTACTCTCCGGCCCTGGCTAGGAGAAAGGCGTCGATGCCAGCTTTCGGGCGCTCGGTCGCGGGCTTGGTGGGCTGCCATTGATAGTCGTCGAGGATCATGATGCCGCCTGACACAAGCAGGTCCCAGCTTTGCTGGGCATCGGCGAAGGCGGCTGCCGCGTGATGGTCGCCATCGACATAGACGATGTCGAAACGCCGGGCTGCGCGCTGCAACTCCGACAAGGCGTCGATCGAGAAGGCCTTCAGCTTTTCGAGCCGATGGGCAAATGGCCGCGTGTTGGCGTCAAAACGGGCCTCGACGTCGGCCATGTCGGTGTGATGGCGCGCACCGACTGTTTTGTGCTCGATACTGCCTTCGAATGTGTCGATGCAGGTGAGGTGACAGTTTGGCAGGAACTGCAGGAAAAACACCGCCGAGCGGCCTTCGAACGAACCGATTTCCAGAACCTTCACAGGCTCGTCCGATCGGTCGCGCAAATGCTGTTCCCAGACGGGAATGTGACGGGACGTCCAATCCCAACTGAAGGCCTTGCCGTCGAAGTAGTTCATTCGGTCGCGCCTATTGGCCTGGAAATGGTGAGCTTGTAGAAACATGCAAGACATTGCATGGACCTGATGTCTATAGCGAAAGCAGAGGCCTACGTGCATCCGGAAAAGCGGATACTGGTAACAGGCGGAGCCGGCTTTGTTGGCTCCTATCTCTGCGAGCGGCTGCTGGAAGCTGGGGCGCACGTCTTGTGTGTCGACAATTTCTACACCGGGGCACGCAGCAATGTCGCGCATCTCGATGCCCATCCCCGCTTCGAGCTGATCGAACACGATGTTTGCGTGCCGTTGCATGTCGATGTCGACGAGATCTACAATCTGGCCTGTCCGGCATCGCCGATCCACTACCAGCGCGATCCGGTCCAGACCACCAAGACCAGCGTGCTCGGCGCCATCAACATGCTCGGCCTCGCCAAGCGTCTCGGTGCCAGGGTACTTCAGGCGTCGACATCGGAAGTCTATGGCGACCCGGCCATCCACCCCCAGGACGAGACCTACTGGGGCAACGTCAATCCGATCGGGCCGCGCTCCTGTTACGACGAAGGCAAGCGCTGCGCCGAAACGCTGTTCTTCGACTACCGGCGCCAGCACGGTCTGGAGATCAAGGTCGCCCGGATCTTCAACACCTATGGGCCGAGGATGCAGCCCAACGACGGGCGCGTCGTGTCGAACTTCATCATCCAGGCCCTGAAAGGCGAGAGCATCTCGATCTTTGGCGACGGCGCGCAGACGCGCTCGTTCTGTTATGTCGACGATCTTGTCGACGGCCTGATCAAGCTGATGGCCTCGCCCAAGGATTTCACCGGTCCCGTCAATCTGGGCAATCCCGAGGAGTACTCGATGGTCGAGCTGGCCAATGCCGTGCTGTCGAAGACCGGCAGCACGTCGCGGCTGGCGTTTTTCCCGCTGCCCGAAGACGACCCGAGGCAGCGAAGGCCAGACATCACCCTGGCCGCCGGGCTGGGCTGGCAGCCAACAACGCCGTTGCAAGTTGGTTTGCAGCGAACGGTCGCCTACTTCCGAGACCTGATGACCGCGCAGCGGCTGGAAAGGGAGGGCAACGTCGACGCTGCCAGCGCCACCGTGGCGGCCGCCTCCTGAGTTCGAACGGGTACCTGGCCTAGGCGCGGCCGTTGTTGCGTTCAGCCGTCTCCTTCGTCGGATGCGCCGCGCCGCCTCTTGCAGCGAGCTGCGCCATGCCGACCAGCAGATCGTGTTGATCGAAGAAGCAGACGCGTCCGCGGCCTTCCTGCTTGGCGCGGTAGAGGGCCTCGTCGGCGCGCTTGAAGTAGGTGCCGCTATCGGCACCATCGCCAATCAAGGTAACGCCGACGCTGGCGCCAATGGTAATGGCGTGGCCGCCAATCTCATAAGGGGCGCAGAGCGCCTCGACGATGCTGCAGCCAAGCGATACCGCCGCATCGGGCTGCAGGCGCTCGTTCTGGATGACGGCGAACTCGTCGCCACCGAGGCGCACGAGGCAATCTACCTCGGCGACACAGCCGCGTAACCTGTCGGCAACCGCGCAAAGCAGCGCATCGCCAACCGGATGGCCAAGTGTGTCGTTGACCTGTTTGAAAAGGTCGAGGTCGAGGCACAGCAACGCGCCGGCCTTGCCATCTCGGGCATTGGCCAGCGCCTCTTCGAGTTGCTGGCGAAACAAGGTGCGATTGCCCAGGCCTGTCAGGGTGTCATGGTGCGCCAGGTGGGCGATGTCGGCCTGGGCACGTTTACGCTCGTCTATATCCTCGAGAAGCCCGACCCACTCGATGATCCGTCCGTCCTGGTCGAGCACCGGCGAGCCTTGCGAGCGAACCCACAGCCAGCGTCCGTCGCTGACCTTGAGGCGAAACTCGACATCCAGCGGCTTGGCTTCCGCAAGCGCCTTGCTCCAGGCCGCCGTTGTGTTGGGGCGGTCTTCGGGATGGATGGCGCTGGTCCATTCCTGGCCTTCGACCTCGCTTTCCGGCCTGCCGGTCAGTTGTTCCCAACCCGTGGCGAGGCCAGCGCCGCCGTCGCCGTCGCGTCGCCAGAGCACGATGGCGCCGGTTTCGGCTATGGTGCGATAGCGCCGCTTTTCGTTGCGCAGCGAGCCCTCGGCGCGCGCGAAGCTCTCGCGCAGGGTCTCGAATTCGCGAATGGACGATGGCGTTACGGAAGCCGTATCCGTTTCCTTTCCGTCCGCTATGGCATTGCTGTAGCGCGCCAGGGCCTGGACCGGCTGCAGGATGCGGGCGCCGAGCCAGATCGCGGCGCAAATGGCCAGCAGGACGCTGGCGGCTGCCCCAAGCAGCAGATTCAGCATCGGGTCGCGCCAGCGCGCATCGAAGACGCTTGTCGACTCGCCGACGATGATCACCCAGCCCGGAGTTCCCGCCAGCTTCTGGAACGACAGGACGATCGGCAAACCCTCGATGGTCTTGGCCTCGAACAGTCCAGCGTCGGTGCCAAGCGCCTTGAGCTTCGGCCAATCCGGCGCGACCTGGCCGATGAAGCGGTCGGCATCGCGGGAACGCGCCAGGATGCGGCCGTTGCCGTCGGTCACAGCCACCAATATGTCGGTCAGCGAGCGCTTGCCGCGCTGCAAGGTCAGGATCAATTCCTGCGGCGAGGTCGACATGACGAATGCCGCTGCGCCGCGCTCGGTGGCCGGTGCCGGAACGGCCAGCACCAGGCGCGGCTTGTTGTCGGTGGTGAGCACGTTGGAGACGACGTTTGCGCGCCCGCTGATGGCCGAGAGCGCGGCGTCGGCTGCCGCACGCGACCTGGCGCGCAAGGCCTGGATGCGATCGCTGGAGACCGTCATCACGGTGCTGTCGGCGCCGAACCCGGCCAGGTCCGCCTCGCCAAGCGCAGTTATGTCTGTTTCGCGGTGCTGGGCCAGGACAGCCATGGTGCCAAAGCGGCTGTCCAGTTCACCCTCGATGGCATTGGCGAGCGTCCGCGCGGTGTCGTTCAATCGCGCGACGGCCGAGTCCTTATAGGCCGTTCCGGCGGACCAAACGGCGATACCCGACACTGCAACGACAGGCACCAGACAGGCGAGCGCCAAGGCCACGAGATAGCTATTGAGACCGCGCTGTCCTCGCCATTTTTTGTCGATCCCCACCGTGCGCTCAACTCCCGACCATGCGCGTCAGCCCAGCGGCCAACGATCCATCAGAAGGTGCTCATCACCTGAGAATGTTTTCCAAATAGTCAACGCGGAGGTATCGTGCCGCGTGAAATATCAGCCGGCCATATGACGCGCAGGTTGTGCGTTGCGCGGAAATGGCTGGGCCGCACCTTGATGCGTGCGGAGTTATCACGATATCCCTGTCAGGCTAGAATTGCAGGAGACTGAACTTGTCCGGATTGGCGCGTTTTCTCGGAGACACCCCGCTCAGGGTGTTCATCAAGCTCCTGGTCATCTCCTTCCTCGTCGGCATCGTCATGAGCGCCTTCGGCTGGTCACCTTTCGATGTGCTCTACGGCATTCGCGATTTCTTTGTCGACATCTGGCGCATGGGCTTCCGCGCCATCGACCGCTTCCTCGGTTATTTCCTGCTGGGTGCGGCAATCGTCGTGCCGGCCTTCATCATCCTCAGGCTGTTCAGCTACCGCAAATAACGATCTTCCCCGTTGAGCATGGTCTTTCCAGATCATGCTCAGGCAAAGGCGCTTGCCGTTTCGAACAGGATCGCGTGGCGCGCCGCAAGTGCCGCGACGTCGGTCGCATAGCCACCGCCGATCACGCCGCACAGCGGCACGTCGGCCGCGCGAAAATGCTCGATGACGAGGCGTTCGCGCCGGCGCAAACCGTCGTCGCTCAGCGCAAGACGGCCGAGCCGATCCTCGCGATGAGGATCGACACCGGCATTGTAAAAGACGATGTCCCAGCCGCTGTGATCTGGCAGCCGCGTCAGCGCGCCGGCGAGGGTCTCGAGATATGCTTGGTCGCCGATCTTGTCAGGCAGGCCGATGTCGAGGCTGGAGGCGACCTTGCGTATTGGATAGTTCTTCTCGGCATGCATCGAGAAGGTGAAGACGTTGGGGTTGCCGGCGAGGATCTCGGCGGTGCCGTCGCCCTGGTGCACGTCGAGATCGACCACCAGGATGTTTTCGACCAGCCTGTCTTCGAGCAGCGCAAGGGCTGCGACCGCAACGTCGTTGAAGGTGCAGAAGCCGGCACCCTGGGCGCGCCGGGCATGGTGGCTGCCGCCGGCGGCGTTGCAGGCGATGCCGTGGCCAAGCGCCAGATGCGCGGCGAGCAAGGTGCCGCCGGCTGCCAACTGGGCACGGCGCGACACGCGCTCGCAGACGGAAAAGCCGATCTCGCGCTCGATGTGGGGCGGCACAGTGCAGGTCAGCACCTGATCGACATAGTTCGCGTCATGGGCCAGGCGCAGATGCCGCGGCGCGATGACCTCGGGCCGGTTGAGCCCGCCCGTCAGGCCGAGGGTCTCGAGCCGCGCCATCAACTGGGTGTATTTGCCCATCGGAAAGCGGTGGTCGGCCGCAAAGCCGGCGTCATAGTCGGGGTGGCTGACGATCTGAAGCGGCATGGAGGAGTACTGAACCAGGGGAGCAAAATCGATTGGAGTCGCAACTTAAATGGTTGCGGGCGCTGGGGAAACGGGGGCATGTGCCCGAACGGGAGATTCGGCAACTGGGAGGACTTTCGTTGGAATACGCATCGCCAGAGGGCCGCGTGACGCCTTTTTCCGTCACCAACCGCTCGGTGCTGGCGATTGCCGTACCAATGACCCTGGCCTACCTGACCACACCCTTCATCGGCCTTGTCGGCACCGGCGTTGTCGGGCAGTTCGGCGACGCTGCCCTGCTCGGTGGGCTTGCAGCGGGCGCCGTTGCCTTCGATGTGGTCTTCACCAGCTTCAACTTTCTCCGCGCCGGTACGACGGCACTGGTGGCCCAGGCGTTCGGCCGTGGCGACGCGGCCGAAGAGCAGGCGATCTTCTGGCGCGCCGTGGTGATCGCATTGATCGCCGGCATCGTGCTGGCGCTGACGGCACCGCTGACCTCGCTTGCCGGGCAGTGGTTCATGTCGGCCGAGCCGCGCGTCAGCGAAACACTCGACCATTACGTCCGCATCCGCATGCTTGGCGCGCCCTTCGCGCTGATCAACTACGCCATCCTCGGCTACATCCTCGGGCGGGGCGAGGGCAGCTTCGCGTTGTTCCTGCAAGCGACGCTCAACGGCGTCAACATCGTGCTTTCGATCATGCTCGGATTACACTTCGGCTGGGGCGTCGAAGGTGTTGCCTGGGCTGCGGTTGCCGGCGAGGCGGCCGGCATGCTCATCGGCATTGCGGTTCTCTTGCGGCGCTTTGGCCGCGAGCCGAAACTGGCGCGTCAGCGCGTCTTCGATGCGGCCGCGTTCCGGCGGCTGTTCGTGCTCAACCGCGACATCATGATCAGGTCGCTGTCGCTGCTCGTCGCCTTCGCGCTGTTCACGCGCCAGGGCGCCCAGTTCGGCACGGTGACGCTTGCGGCCAATGCGGTGCTGATGAACTTCTTCATTGCCGCCGGCTTTTTCCTCGACGGCTTCGCCGCCGCCGCCGAACAGCTTGCCGGCCGTGCCGTTGGCGCGCGCTACGAGCCGGCATTTCGCAAGGCGGTCTATCTCTGCTCGATCTGGGGCTTTGCGCTGGCCGGCAGCATGACGGCGGCGCTGCTGATCTTCGGTGCCGACCTGATCGCCCTGATCTCGACAGCCGAGGACGTCCGTGCTGCAGCGATCGCCTTCCTGCCTTGGGCGGCGTTCACCGCGCTGAGCGGCGTGCTCGCCTTCCAGATGGATGGCATCTTCATCGGCGCCGCCTGGTCGCGCGACATGCGCAACATGATGGTGATTTCGCTGCTGGTGTTTGTCGCAGCACTGCTGGTGCTGCCTTCGACCTACGGCAATGCCGGGCTATGGGCGGCACTCCACCTGCTGCTGATCGTGCGCGGCCTGTGCCTGCTGGCGATCCTCAAGCCGCGGGCGCGCGCGACGTTTCAGAGCGATGCCGCCGCCCACTGATCGAGCTTGCTGTCGCGCAGTTCGGAGATGCCGTTGAGCCCTTCACGGGCCGCAAACTCGGACATGCCACGCACGATGCGCGCCGGCAGCGACGGGCCGGCATAGACCATGCCGGTGTAGAGCTGGACGAGGTCGGCGCCGGCGCGGATCTTTTCCAGCGCCGTCTCGGTTGAATCCACGCCACCGACGCCAATGATGGCGCGCTGCGGGCCGAGCAACTTGCGCATGCGCGCGAGCACAGCGGTCGAACGTTCAAACAGCGGCTTGCCCGACAGGCCTCCCGTCTCGCCGGTATGTGTCGGGCTGCGCAGTGTCGGCCGGGCGATCGTGGTATTGGAAACGATGACGCCGTCGATGCCCTTTTCGGTCACTTCGGCGGCGATGTCCTCCAGCTCCGCCTCATGCAGGTCCGGCGCGATCTTGAGGAAAATCGGAACCTGATGGCCGGCTTCCGCGCGGGCGATCATGACGCTGGCCAGCAACTCGGCCAGCTGCTCACGTGCCTGCATGTTGCGCAGGCCGGGCGTGTTGGGCGAGGAGATGTTGACGGTGAGATACGAGGCATGGCGAGCGAAACGCTTCACGCCGCTGACATAGTCGCCGATGCGGTTTGTGCTGTCCTTGTTGGCGCCGATGTTGACGCCAACGATGCCGGGCCGGCCCGTGCGGGCGATCAGCCGCTTCTCACAGGCATCATGGCCTTCATTGTTGAAGCCGAGCCGGTTGATGACGGCGTCGTCCTCGACGAGGCGGAAGATGCGCGGCTTGGGATTGCCCGCCTGCGCCAGCGGTGTGACCGTGCCAACCTCGGCAAAGCCGAAACCGAGGCCGAGCAAAGCGTCGGGTACTTCGCCGTTCTTGTCGTAGCCGGCGGCCATGCCGAGCGGGTTGGGGACGTCGAGACCGGCGACCTTAACCCGCAAGCGGGCGTCGCGCGGGGCGCGGCCGCCGACTGGCAGGCCGCAGCGCAGCGCCTTGATCGACATGCCGTGCGCTGTCTCGGCATCAAAGCTGAACAGCAGATGTCGGCCCAGACGGTCGAATGCGCTCATGCTTCAAGCTCCGGAAAATCGTGGGCGCCGTCGGCCTTCAGTGGCAGGGGGCGAACCCATTTGGCAGCACTGGTCTCAAGCGGCGCGTAAAGATGCGGAAACAGCGCGCCGCCACGCGAGACTTCGTATTTGAGCGCCGGGCCGAGGCGCTCCGCGTCGATGGCGACGAGCAGCAGATTGTCCTGCCCGGCGAAATGTTTCGCGGCCGTCTCGACGGCCTGCTCGGCGGTCGAGAAATGGATGAAGCCGTCGGCGAGGTCGATCGGCGCGCCTTCGAAAATCCCGCTCCGTTCGGCTTGCCGCCACATCGGTTCGGGGCAGATCTTGTAGATGGTTTTCGTCATATGGGCGCTATAGGCTGAAAGCATGATGCGGGAAAGAGTGGCATTGTTTGCCCCACCGCAATTTGGGCCTATTGCGGCGCGACAATGCGCACCGTCCGCGAATGGAGACAGTCATGCGCCTTTGGATGTTTGTTCCCGTGATTGCCGGCCTGAGCGCTGGGCCGGCATCGGCCGCCGAAACGCAGCGCTACCAGATGGAAAAGACCGACACGGGTTATGTCCGGATGGATACGCAGACTGGTGAGATGTCGATCTGCGAGGAACGCGACAACCAGCTGGTGTGCAAGCTTGCCGCCGACGAACGCTCGGCGCTGCAGGACGAGATCGGGCGCCTGCAAGGCGAAGTCAAGGCGATCGAGGACCGGGTGGTTAAGCTCGAGAACTCGCTGACCCAGAAACTGGAATCGACATTGCCGACGGAAGAAGAATTCCAGAAGAGCATGGGCTATATGGAGCGCTTCTTCCGCAGCTTCATGGGCATCGTCAAGGACATGGAAAAGGAAGAGCAGGCGCCCCAGCCAGCGCCGGCACCGAACAAGACTTGAGCGGAAATCGCGTCCGTCGCCTGAAAGTTGAGCATGAATGGGCCGTCTCCTTCGCCGATCTGTTTTAACTGCTTGAAAAGACGCCACCGGGCCGCATAATCGCGCCCGACGGTCCAAGGCGTACAGACAGTCGGGACCTCGGGAGGGATATTTGCCAGCAGGCCACAAGTTCGTCATCGCGGACGACCATCCGCTTTTCCGCGGCGCTCTCAAGCAAGCCATCGCCGGGCTCGCCGATGTGTCGAGCGTTCTGGAAGCCGGCGACTTCGAAAGCGTCAAGGCGATCGTTGCCGCCAACGAAGACATCGACATCGTCCTGCTCGACCTGTCTATGCCCGGCGCCTCCGGGCTTTCCGGCCTGATCTCGCTGCGCGGCATCCACGCGACGGTACCTGTGGTCATCGTATCGGCCCATGACGATCCCGAAACGATCCGCCGCGCGCTCGAACTCGGCGCCTCCGGCTTCATTTCGAAATCGGCGAGCATGGAAAATATCCGCAGCGCCATCGAAGCGGTGCTGTCAGGCGAGATTTCGGCGCCCGGCGACATCGATCTCGGCGTTGAACGCGACCCTGAGATCTCCGACCTGATCAAGCGGCTGCAGTCGCTGACGCCGCAGCAGACACGCGTGCTCGGCATGCTGGCCGAGGGCCTGCTCAACAAGCAGATCGCCTACGAGCTTGGCGTGTCGGAAGCGACGATCAAGGCGCATGTTTCGGCGATCCTGCAGAAACTCGGCGTCGACAGCCGCACTCAGGCGGTCATCTTGTTGTCGAAGATCGGCGGCGAACCGCGCCCGGCGGCATGAGCATGTTCCCGAAAAGTGGATGCCGGCTTTCGGCAACGACCATGTTCGGGACGTAAAGTCTCACTCCGCGGCGTGGGCCATGCGCCGCATCCTATTCATCATCGAACGCAGCACGGCCGGCTTGAGCGGCTTGTTGAGCACGGCGACGTCGATCTGGTCGGCGGCGGCGCGCACTTCGTTGGAACGGTCGGCGGTGATCAGCACGGCAGGTGTTGCTTCGCCATAGCCCGTGCGCAGCGCGCGGATGACGTCGAGGCCGTTTTCGCCGTCGAGATGATAGTCGGCCAGGATGATTTCGGGCGCTGGCCCGTCAGGCTCGCCGGCGCTGAACGCCGCCGTTCCCGAATAGGTTCTGACTTCGCAGCCCCAGCCTTCGAGCAACAGCCGCATGCCTTCGAGGATGCGGGCATCGTTGTCGATGCAGACAACGGTCAGTCCATTGAGCGCAGCGGCAGCCTGGATGCGCGGCCGGGCGGTGGTCGCCGCCGGCAGTTCCTTGGCGGTGGTGACAGGCAGGATCACCGAAAAGCGCGTGCCTTGGCCCTTGTGCGATTCGATCTGGATCTCGAGCTTCAGCACGCGCGCGATGCGGTCGACGATCGACAGGCCGAGCCCCAGCCCCTGCGCTTCGCGAATACCGTCGTCGAGACGGGTGAATTCGTGGAACACGGTGCCGAGCTTGTCTGCGGCGATGCCGATGCCGCTGTCGATCACCTGGATTTCTGCAAGGTCGCCACGACGCCGGACGCCAACGACAATGCGCCCGCTGCGGGTGTATTTGATGGCGTTGGAAACGAGGTTCTGGATCAGTCGCCGCAGCAGGTTGCGGTCGGTGTCGACAGCCAGTGTCGACGGCACGATTACCAGCTTGAGGTCCTTGGCGCGAGCCATGGGCAGGAAGTCGGTGCCGATCTGGCGCAGAAGGCCATCGAGGCGGAACACGGTTTCGGCGGGCTTCATGGCGCCGGCGTCGAGCCGCGAGATGTCGAGCACGGCACCAAGGATGGTTTCGACCGATTCCAGTGAGGATTCGATGTTGCGCGCGGCCTGCCCGGCATTGCCCTTGCCAGCCTTTTCGATCAGCGACGAGCAGTAGAGCCGGGCGGCGTTGAGTGGCTGCAGGATGTCGTGGCCGGCAGCCGCCAGGAAGCGCGTCTTGCCCAGATTGGCTTCTTCGGCAAGCATCTGCGCCTGAGCCAGCTCTTCGTTGACGCGGGTCAGTTCGGCTGTGCGGCTCTTGACCCGCTGTTCCAGCGACTCGTTGGCGCGCTTGAGCGCGAGGTCGGCGGCGACCCGCGCCGAAATGTCGGTGTAGGTCGCAACGATGCCGCCGTCGGGCATCGGGTTGGAACTCATCTCGATGATCCTGCCGCTGGTCTTGAGCTCGATCTGCCAGGGGCCGCCGAATCTGGTCAGGCGGTCGAGCGTGGTCAGGCGCGAGGTCGGCGGAATGTCGCCGCGCGCCACGAGATAGCCGAGGATGCGGTCGATCGAAACGCCAACCTGGCCCATGTCGTCGGGTAGGTCGAACAGCGAGCGGTACTGGCGGTTCCAGCAGATCAGGCGGAAATCCTGATCGAAGACGGTGATGCCCTGTTCCATCTGGTCGAGCGCGATCTGCAACAGGTCGCGGTTGTGCTGCAGCGCTTCGGTGGCGTCGTCGAGCAGGCGAAACGTGTCCTTGGAGGAGTTGTCGGAGCGCTTGAACAGCAAGGACAGGATCAGCCGCGCCGACGAAGAGCCGACCGCACTTGCCATCAACTGTTCGGAAAAGCGGATGACGTCCATGCCGGCCGGGTCATTGCCGTTGAGCTTGCTGCCGCTCTCGTTCTGGAAGGTCTGGAACGAACGCTCGGTACGCTCGACGCCGAGATATCTGGAGATGGTGTCCTTGAGGTCGTTGACCGTGATGGTGGTGCGGAAGCGGCGCAGGCTAGGCATCGGGCTTGAATCGCGCGGCACGAAGATCGAGGCCTGGATGCGTTCGAGCGGCACCGACGCCCGCGACAGCGAGCCGAAGACGAAGAACAGCGTGTTGATGGCGAGGCTCCACAACACGCCGTGATTGAGCGGTTCGGCCGAGGTGCCGAACAGCGCCTGGGGCCTGAGCGCATCGATGCCGAACAGCCCTTGCGTGAGGATCGCCGTGTCGGGTGCGGCAAGCGTCGGCAGCATCAGCGTGTAGCACCAGACAGCGATGCCGGCGGCCATGCCGAGTGCTGCGCCCCTTGCGTTGGCGCGGCGCCAGATCAGCCCGCCGATGAACGACGGCGCGAACTGGGCGATCGCGGCAAACGACATCAGGCCGATCGAGGCCAGCCGCGTGTTGGTGGTGCTTTCGCGGTAATAGAGGAAGGCGACGAACAGGATGATGAAGATCGAGGCGCGGCGGATGTTCAGGATGATCGCCGACCAGTCTTCGGTGTCGCCGGACTTGAACTTGATCAGGCGGCGCACGAAGATCGGGATGACGAGGTCGTTGGAGATCATGATCGACAGCGCAACACTGGCAACGATGACCATGGCGGTGGCCGCCGACAGACCACCGATGAAGGCGATCATGGCGAGCAGGTCCTGGCCCTTGAGCAGCGGTAACGACAAAACGTAGAGATCGCTGGTGGTCGCGGTGCCGACGGTGGAAAGCCCGGCGAAGGCGATCGGCAGTACAAACAGGTTGATCGCCACCAGATAGGCCGGGAAGACCCAGGTCGCGGTACGCAGCTCGCTCTCGCTGCGGTTCTCGACGATCATGACGTAGAACTGACGCGGCAGCATGATGATGGCGAAGCCGCTGATGATGGTCACCACCAGCCAGGTGCCGAGCGAGGTGCTGTAGCTCATGGCGTCGCCGACCTGCTCGGTGGCGGCGAAACTCTGCAGCATGTCGCCGGGACCATCGAACAGGGCGAAGGTGACGAACAGGCCGACGGCGAGGAAGGCGACGAGCTTGACGATCGACTCGACCGCGACCGCCAGCACAAGGCCGTTCTGATGCTCGGTGGCGTCAGCATGGCGGGTGCCGAACAAGGTCGCAAACAGAGCCAGAAGCAGTGCCACGATCAGCGAGATGTCGCTGACGAACGGATCGAACGACGGCGGCGAGCCGGTATAGTGCTCGACCATCAGGCTGACCGAACCTGAGATCGCCTTCAGCTGCAGCGCGATATAGGGGATGGCGCCAACAGTGGCGATCAGGGTGGCGATCGAGGCGACGGCGAAACTCTTGCCGTAGCGCGCGCCGAGAAAGTCGGCGATCGAGGTGATCTTTTCTGCCTTGGCCAGCTTGATGATGCGGCTGAGCAGCGGGAAGCCGAACATGAACACCAGCACCGGGCCGATATAGATGGCAAGGAATTCGAGCCCGCGCTCGGACGCAAGCCCGACCGAGCCGAAGAAGGTCCACGACGTACAGTAGATGGCGAGGCTGAGCGCATAGATGAACGGGCGTGGCCGGCCCGGCCCCCAGTTCGCGGCCCGGCGGTCGCCGATGCTCGCGATGGCGAACAGCAGCGTGACATAGGCAATGGCGATGAGGACGACGGCCAGCCCCTGCACTCTAGACTCTCACTCCCTCGGAACGTTCTGTTGCCTTTGCACTGAGGCAATCACAGCTGCGACGGCAAGTCTATTATCCTTGTCGCCTAGACGCTTGTGCGCGGTGCGGAAGCTTGTCTGGCGCGTGTCGATATTGACGGGTTTTGCAACCGGCGGTTTTTGCTATGGTGAAGTGCTCGGCGACGGATGGTGGGGAACGATTCGCCTTTCCGCAGATCGTACAAGGAGGGTTTCATGCTTAAGGAATTCCAGGAATTCATTGCCAAGGGCAATGTGATGGACCTCGCGGTTGGCGTGATCATCGGCGGCGCCTTCGGTCTGATCGTCTCATCCCTGGTCGGCGACATCATAATGCCGATCATCGGCATGGCTGGAAGTGCGGATTTCTCGAACTATTTCCTCCCGCTTTCGGATGCGGTGACGGCGACTTCGCTGGAAGAGGCGAAGAAACAGGGACCGGTCTTCGCATACGGTAACTTCATCACTGTGGTCATTAACTTCCTGATCCTCGCCTGGATCATCTTCTTGATGGTCAAGGGCGTGAACACCATGCGCAAGCGTCTGGAGAAGCAGAAGGCCGCCGAGCCGGCTGGTCCTCCGCCCGCCGACGTCGCGCTGCTGACCGAAATCCGCGACTTGCTTGCCAAGAAGTAACCGGCCAGCGCTGGCATCCCGAAAACCCCCGGCTGGCTGGACCGCCGGGGGTTTTTTCGTTTGCCAGGGCGCGATAGGACTAGCCTCAAGCAGCAACTCGCAACCTGGGACGATCATGAGCCTCATCGACACAGTTCGCCCCGAGGCCCGCCTCGCGCCGATGAGCGGCATCGAGGCTGTTGCCAATTATGGGCGCGACCGCGCCGGCCTCATCCCGCTGTGGTCCGGCGAAGGCGACATGCCGACGCCAGCCTTCATCAGCGATGCAGCCGCGCGCGGGCTTGCCAATGGCGAGACGTTCTACACCTGGCAGGCCGGCATCCCGGAACTGCGCCAGGCGATCTCGCGCTACCACAAGCGCCATTTCGGCATGGAGTTCGGCGCCAACGAGTTCATCGTCACTGTCGGTGGCATGCAGGCCATCACCATGGCGTTGCAGGTGACGGCGGGTGCCGGTGACGAAGCCGTCTATCTCGCGCCTGCCTGGCCGAACTTCGCCGGCGCCGCCGGTATCGCCGGCATCAAGCCGGTGCCGGTGCTGCTCGACATGACCGACAATGGCTGGAGCTGCGACATCGAGAAGATCGCTGCTGCCATCACCCCGCGCAGCAAGGCGATCTTTGTCAACACGCCGTCCAACCCGACCGGCTGGACCGCCGACCGCGAGACGCTGCAGGCGATCCTCGAGCTGGCGCGCAGGCACGACCTGTGGATCATCGCCGACGAGATCTATGCGCTGTTCCATTACGGCGGTAGCCGGGCCGCGTCGTTCATGGACATCATGGTTGCAGAGGACAAGATCCTTTTCGTCAACACCTTTTCCAAAAACTGGGCGATGACCGGCTGGCGCATCGGCTGGCTCAAGACGCACCCGTCATTGAGCCGCACCTTCGAGAACCTGGTCCAGTATTCGAGCTCTGGCGTGGCGCAGTTCATGCAGCGTGGCGGCATTGCCGCGCTCGACGAGGGCGACGCCTTCATCGCCTCGCAGGTCGAGCGCGCGCAACAGGCGCGCGATATCGTCTGCAAGATCTTGGGCGAGACCGGCAAGGTGCGCTTCAGCGTGCCGCCGGGCGCCTTCTACCTGTTCTTCTCCGTCGACGGGATGAAGAACGCTGAAGCCGCGGCCTTCGATATCGTCGACAAGGTGGCCGTCGGCGTCGCGCCCGGCACGGCTTTTTCAGCCGGTGGCGAAGGGTTTCTACGCCTGTGCTTCCACCGTCGCCTCGACCAGATCGAGGAGGCGTCGCACCGCTTGGCGACGTGGATCAATGCGCAGTAGCGGTTGAGGGCGGGACGCAAGTTGCCCAAATGAAATGGCCCGAAAACCGCTGCCGGTTTTCGGGCCATTTTAGGAGCCGGTATGACTGCTCAGCCGCCCGATTGCGGCACCAGCAACGAAACGATGCGCTCGCTCTTGGCGACTTCGGTGTGGCCCTCGGTGCGATAGGGAATGCCCAGTGCATTCCAGGTCTCGACCAAAGCTTCCTTGAGCTCGGCGATCAGCGCGTCGGTGTGGAACGGCGTCGGCGTGATGCGCAGGCGTTCGGTGCCGCGCGGCACTGTCGGGTAGTTGATTGGCTGGATGTAGATGCCGTGCACGCCAAGCAGGCGGTCGCTGGCCATCTTGCAAAGCTCGGGATCGCCGACAAGGATCGGCACGATATGCGTGGGCGACTCCATGACAGGCAGCCCGGCGTCGGCGAGCATCAGCTTGGCCTGCGTCGCCTGGCGCTGCTGCGCGTCGCGCTCGGCTTGCGAGTTCTTCAGGTGCCGGATCGACGCGGTGGTCGCGGCGGCGATCGCCGGCGGCAGTGCCGTGGTGAAGATGAAGCCCGGTGCGTAGGACCGGACGGCGTCAACCACCGAACGGGTCGCGGTGATGTAGCCGCCCAGCGTGCCGAATGCCTTGGCCAGCGTGCCCTCGATGATATCGATGCGATGGGCAAGGCCCTCGCGTTCGGTGATGCCGCCGCCGCGCGGGCCATACATGCCGACCGCATGGACCTCGTCGATATAGGTCATGGCGTTGTATTTCTCGGCGAGGTCGGCGATCTCGGCGATCGGTGCGATGTCGCCGTCCATCGAATAGACGCTTTCGAATACGATCAGCTTGGCGCGCTCGCGGCCGGCCGCTTGCAGCAGGCTTTCAAGATGGCCGACGTCGTTGTGGCGAAACACCTTCTTTTCGGCGCCGGAGCGGCGAACGCCCTCGATCATCGAAGCGTGGTTGAGTTCGTCGGAAAGGATCAGGCAGTTCGGCAGAAGCTTGGCGATGGTCGAGATCGCCGCTTCGTTGGAGACGAAACCGGAGGTGAAGACGAGGCCAGCTTCCTTGCCGTGCAGGTCGGCGAGTTCGTGCTCGAGTTCGACCAGAGGATGGTTGTTGCCGGAGATGTTGCGCGTGCCGCCTGCGCCGGTGCCCATATTGCCGGCGGCCTTCTGCATCGCAGCCACCACGTCAGGGTGCTGGCCCATGCCGAGATAGTCGTTCGAGCACCAGACCGTGATTTCTTCGGCCTTGCCGTTGGAGCGCCAGATGGCGCGCGGGAACTTGCCGACGATGCGCTCAAGATCGGCGAACACGCGATAACGGCGCTCGGCATGAATTTGGTCGATCGCTTCTTCGAAAAACCGCTGGTAGTTCATCTGGACGTCCCAATTTTTCAACCGTGAGCATAATCAACGGCCGGTTCGGCGTCCATCGACCGTTTTTGGTCAAAATGCCACGCCCTCGACGCTTCAAACGACCACGGATCGCCGAAACGTCCCTTGATGTGGATCAAATTGCGCTGCGACCGAATGGTCAACGTGATCGGGTGACGAAAGTCCTATCTCGCATTTACCGGTATTGTCGCGCTACACAGGGCCGGACGGGATTTGATGCGGAGTGTTGCTATGGCGGTTTTGGTGACGGGCGGGGCCGGTTACATCGGCAGCCACATGGTCTGGGAACTGCTCGATGCCGGCGAGCAGGTCGTCGTGCTCGACCGGCTGTCGACAGGTTTCGACTGGGCCGTTGCGCCCGAGGCCAAGCTCGTAACGGGGGATGTCTCCGACAAGGAACTGGTTGGCAAGCTGATCCGCGACCATGGCGTCGACGCGATCATCCATTTCGCCGGTTCGATCGTGGTGCCGGAATCTGTCGCCGACCCGCTCGGTTATTACGAGAACAACACCTGCAAGACCCGCAGCCTGATCGAGACCGCGGTGAGCTGCGGCGTGAAGCATTTCATCTTCTCGTCGACGGCGGCCGTCTATGGCGCGGCCGGCATCCAGCCGGTGGTCGAAGACGCCCGGCTTGCGCCGGAATCGCCCTATGGCCTGTCCAAGCTGATGAGCGAATGGATGCTGCGCGATGCCGCCGCGGCCCACCCGCTGACCTACACTGCGCTGCGCTATTTCAATGTCGCCGGTGCCGATCCCAAGGGGCGTACGGGCCAGTCGACCAAGGGCGCGACGCACCTCATCAAGGTCGCTTGCGAAACAGCGCTTGGCAAACGCCGCTCGATGCAGGTTTTCGGCAACGACTATGCCACACCCGACGGCACCTGCGTGCGCGACTACATCCACGTCTCCGACCTTGTCGCCGCGCATCGGCTGGCGCTCGCTCGCCTGCGCGCTGGTGGCGGCAACCTCGTCGCCAATTGCGGTTACGGTCATGGCTATTCGGTGCTTGAGGTCATCGACAGCGTCCGGCGTGTTCATGGCGCCGACTTCACCGTCGAAAAGACGGCCCGTCGTCCGGGCGACGCGGCCTCCGTCGTCGCCAATTCGGATCTGGCGCGCGGCGAACTCGGCTGGGCGCCCAGGCATGACGATCTCGATGCCATCGTCGGCGATGCGCTCAACTGGGAGCGGCAGCTGAGCCGCAAGAACTCTTCCGTTATATAAGCGACAGGTGGTGGATATCCGCTGCTTTCTCTCGAAACTTCCAGCGACAGACGCTATGGGTGAGTGCGGGGCCTGACCCCGCACGGTGAAGGGGTTCCCGCCAGAGCCTGGTGCATCGGCCCGAATTCGGCTGTTGCGATGCCCGCAAGAGAGTTGGAGCATCCTTTCCGCGTGCCTGGGGGCGCTGCGCGATGCTCTGAGGGGTGGCAGCATGAAGATATTGGTTCTGGGCGCGGGTGTGGTCGGAACGGCGGCCGCCTATTATCTGGCCCGCGACGGCCATGAGGTCACAGTCGTCGAACGGCATCCGGCAGCGGCGCGCGGCACCAGCTATTCCAATGCCGGTCTCGTCTCGCCGGGCGACGCCACCGCTTGGGCCTCGCCGGCAGCGCTCAAGACCTTCATCCGCTCGCTCTACACGCCCGACCTTGGCATCAAGGTCAGGCTGAGGCTCGATCCCTATTTCTATGCCTGGAGCCTGCGCTTCCTGTTCCAGTGCACGACCGCGCGGCTGCGCGCCAACAGCGAGGTCAAGCTCAGGCTCGCGCTCTATTCGCGCCAGTGCATCAACGAGATTTCGGCAGAAACCGGTCTCAGCTACGACGAACGCCGCAAGGGCATCCTGTATTTCTTCCGCTCGCAAAAGAGCCTTGACGAAGGCAGCGAGAACTACCGCTTCCTGGCCGAGCACGGCCTGCCGATCGAAATCGTCGACCGCAACCGCATGGTCGATCTGGAGCCCGGTCTGGCTGCCGCCAAGGACAGCATATCAGGTGGTGTCTATTCGCCGATCGACCAGACCGGCGATTCCCGGATGTTCGTCGAAAGCCTGGCAGCCCATGCCACCGAGCGGCTCGGCGTGAAGTTCATGTTCGGCACCAATGTCGAAGAGCTGGTGATCGACGGCGATCGTGTCAGCGGCGTGAAAACGCCAGCGGGCATTGTCATGGCCGATGCGGTGGTCATTGCCATGGGGCCGGAAAGCGGGCTGCTTGGCCGCCGCCACGGCATCGACCTGCCGGTCTACCCGGTCAAGGGCTACACCGCGACCGTACCGCTCGACGATCCCGACAAGGGGCCGACGATGGGCGGCGCCGACGAGGACGATCTCATCGCCTATTCGCGCCTCGGCAACCGTCTGCGATTGGCTGCGACCGCCGAATTCGCCGGCTTCGATCGCAGCCACAAGCCCCAGGATTTCGCCCGCCTGTTCAAGGCGGGGCAAGAGCTTTTCCCTGGTGCCTTCAACCCGCGCAAGGCCGAGGTCTGGGCGGGTTTGAGGCCGATGATGCCAGGCTCGGTGCCGGTGATCGGCCGCGCGCGCTTCCAAAACCTCTATCTCGACACTGGCCATGGCCATGTCGGCTGGACCATGGCCTGCGGTTCCGGCAAATTCCTTGCCGACCTTGTGGCGGGTCGCAAGCCTGAAATTGATCCGCAGGGACTGGTCTATAAGGGCTGAGGCATGTCTGGACCACAAGTCGCCATCGATCTCGGGCGCATCGAGCGCAATGCGCGCGCAGTCGTCGAACGCGCAGCACTTTCAGGCATCAAGGTATTCGGCGTCACCAAAGGCAGCTGCGGTTTGCCGCAGGTGGCGCGTGCCATGCTGCGCGGCGGTGTTTCGGGTTTGGCCGAGTCGCGTTTTGAAAACATCCGCCGCCTGCGCGAAAGCGGCATCGGCTGCCCGATCATGCTGCTGCGCAGCCCCCCGATCGCCCGTGTCGAGGAGGTGGTGCGCACAGTCGACATCAGCCTGCAGTCGGAGCTGGAGATCATCCGCGAGCTGTCGCGCATCGCCCAGCGCATCGGCCGTGTCCACGACATCATGCTGATGGTCGATCTCGGCGACCTGCGCGAGGGCATCTGGCCGAACGACCTGTTGCCGACCGTCGAGCGCGTGCTCGAACTGCCGGGCGTGCGCATCGCCGGCCTCGGCACCAACCTGACCTGCTTCGGCGCCATCATGCCGACGGAGGACAACCTCAACCAGCTCGTCGCTTATGCCTACAAGGTCGAGCGGCTCGCCGGCATCAGCCTCGACTGGGTATCGGGCGGCAATTCGTCGTCGCTGCCGTTGCTGCTGGAAAACAAGCTGCCTGCCGGCATCAACAATCTGCGCATCGGCGAGGCGATCCTGCAGGGTGGCTACGAGACCTTCAGGGAGGAGCCCTGGAAGGAATTGGAGTTCAACGCCTTCAGGCTCACCGGCGACCTGATCGAGGTCAAGCTCAAGCCGTCGCTGCCGATCGGCGAGTCCGGCTACGACGCTTTCGGCAACCAGCCGGTGTTCGTCGACGAAGGCGACCGGCTGCGCGGCATCGCCAATATCGGCCGCGAGGACACGATGATCGAGGGCCTAGTGCCGATCAATCCCGGCGTGCGGGTGCTGGGTGCGTCGAGCGACCATCTCGTGCTCGATATCACCGATGCCGAGCCGCCGCTCGTCGTTGGCGACCGCGTCAGCTTCCACATGAATTATGGTGCGCTGCTGACGGCGATGACCTCGGAATATGTCGAGAAGGCGCCGATGCACGACATCGCCGGTTTTACCGGCCGGCGCATGGTGTCGATCATCGCCGACGCAGAGGCGGGGCCGGTGCTGGCAAAACAGTCTGTCGGTTCGCGGCTCGAACAGATGCAGTTCGACGTCGTCGAGATCGCCGACGCCGAGCACCCGCCGGCAGGCTTGCTGCGGCTGCATGTCGGAGCCGACAGGCATACGGCGTCCGAAGCGCTCGCCGCCGCAGCCGAGGCGACGCATTCCCTGGGCTTGATCTGGATCGATTCCATCGCCGCCCTGATGCCGGAAGGCGAAGATGCGGTCGAAGCGCCGGAACGTTCAGTTCTGGCGCGTGCGCTCGGCCTCGACCACAAGCCCGGCGCCCTGCAGCCGCAGCTGTCGCCGGAAAACGTGGTGCTTGTCGGCTTGCGCGAGGCCGATCCGGCCGAGGTGCGCATCCTCAAGGATTCGCGCGTCACCGCCTTCACCATGGCCGAGATCGATGGCTCCGGCATGCGCGAGGTGATGCGCGAGGCGATCCGCATCGCCTCTGCGGGCACTGTCGGTTTCCACGTCAGCTACTCGCCCTCGGTCACCGAGATGCCCGGCTGGACCGGCGGTTCCGGTGGCATGACGGTGCGCGAGACGCACCAGGCGATGGAGGCGATAGCCCTGTCGGGTGGCATGCTGTCGATGGATGTCTCGGGATTGCGCGTGGATACCGAGCCGCGCATTGCCGGCGAAACCGTCAGCTTCGTCATGTCCGCCTTCGGCAAAAGGATCCTCTAACTTCCTGTTGGAGCATGATCTTTGCCGAAAACCGGTTCCCACTTTTCGGGATCATGCTCTAGCCGGTCTCGAAATCGCCGGGCTGCGGCGGGGCGATCGGCTTGAACAAGCTCCGGTCGGGCTTGAGATCGACCAGCGGCGTGCCGTCGAGACAGTCCATACCGCGCACGGTAAGAACGTTGCCCTCGACGCCGACCAGTTCGACGATCTGAGTGCCGATCGGGTTGGGCCGCACCGGCGAGCGCAAGGCAAAGGTGCCGCGCGACGTCCCGTCATTGGCCGGGCTCTGGCGGACGAGATCGCGTCGTGACTGGTGCAACCAGTAGAGCACTTCGAGGCGGGCGAATTGTTCGACACCGTCGACGGCGGCCTGCCACGGTTCGAAGATCTCGATGTGGCAGATCGGGCCGTCGGCGCGGCCTTGGCGCGGGGTCATCAGACGTGACGTCCATGGCGTGTGGATGCGACCGATGAAGTAGACGCCGGCGTCATGTTGGGCTGGTAGCGCGACGGCGGCTTCGCCGTCGCGGATTTCGTTTTCACGGTCCATGCTCAGTCGACCGCCACCATGACGTCGGAGGCCTTGATGACGGCATAGGCGTCCTTGCCGACAGCGAGCTTGAGGTCGTCGACGGCCTCGTTGGTGATGGCAGCGGTGACGATGGCCCCGCCGATGTCGATGCGGACATGCGAGGTGGTCGCACCCTTGGTCACTTCGACGATCTTGCCTTTGATCTGGTTGCGGGCGCTGACCTTCATGGCGTGTTCCTTTCGTTGAGGGTTGGGGTGCAGACGTGGCGTCCAACCTGTTCGAGATAGGCCACTGCAACTCCGACGCCATAGAGAGCTTGCAGCGATTGGGGTGTCAGCACGTCGGCGGGTTTTCCCATGGCGACAAGCGCGCCTGATTGCATCAACGCGACGCGGCTGGCACAGGCAAAGGCATGGCTTGGGTCGTGGGTGGAAATGACCACTGCCATGCCGGAAGCGGCGAAGCTGGAGATGCGGGTGAGCACCCGCGCCTGGTTGCCGAAATCGAGGCTTGCCGTCGGCTCGTCCATGACGATCAGCTCGGGCTCCTGGGCGAGCGCACGAGCGATCAGCGTCATCTGCTTCTCGCCGCCGCTGATGTCGGTGAAGGGCCGGGCGGCGAGGTGGCCGATGCCGAGCACCACCAGCGCGTCTTGCGTTTTCGCCCGATCGGCCATCGTCGGCGAGGCGAAGGTATCGATACGGCTGGCACGGCCCATCAGCACGACGTCGAACACCGAGAACGGAAAGTAGGCGCCGGTGGCTTGCGGGACATAGGCGATGCGGCGCGCGAACTGCGCCCGCGAAAAGCTTGATATGTCCTTGCCGCCGAGCTCAAGGCTGCCGCCCTGGCGTGGCAGCAGGCCGAGCAGGGTCCTGAACAAAGTGGTCTTGCCACAGCCATTGGGCCCGAGCAGGCACAGCACTTCGCCACGGTCGACAGACAGCGTGACACCCTGGCCGACCTTGGCGCGACCATAACCGAAGGCGAGATCGGTTGCCTGAAGCATCATTGCCAGCCTCGCCCGGTCGTCAAAAGCAGATAGAGGAAGAACGGCGCGCCTATGGCTGCCGTGAGGATACCGAGCGGCACTTCGATTGCAGCGATGCTGCGGGCGAGCGTATCGACGCCGACCATGTAGGCAGCACCGATCAACATCGAGGTCGGCAAGAGTCGCGAAAAATCGGGACCGACGAACATGCGGGCGACATGTGGCACCAGAAGGCCGATCCAGCCGACGATACCCGAGACAGAGACGGCGGCGGCAGTCATCAGGGTCGCTGCAGCGACGATGACGATGCGGATCCAGCGTGTTTCGACGCCCAGCGCGCGCGCCTCCTCGTCGTCGAGCGTCATCAGATTCATGCGCCAGCGCAACGACGCCATCGGCACCAGAGCGACAATGACGGCGGGCAGGATGGACAGAAGGTCGGCGCGGTTGATGCTCGCGAGACTGCCAAGCAGCCAGAAGGTGATGGCCGGCAACTGGTTGTAGGGATCGGCCAGGACCTTGAGCAGCGACACGCAGGCACCGAGCAGCGCGCCGATGGCGACACCGGCGAGCACCAGAACGAGGATCGGGTCGCGCTCACGCACCACCGAGCCGATGGCGTAGACGAGCGCGACTGCCGCTAGGCCACCGACAAAGGCGAGGCCCTGGATGGCGAGCACCGACAGCGACAGGAAGATGCCGGTAACGGCGCCGAAGCTGGCGCCGGCGGAAACCCCCAGGATATCAGGCGAGACCAGCGGGTTGCGGAACAGGCCCTGATAGACGGCGCCGGCGGCGGCGAGCGATGCGCCGACGAGGATGCCGGCGCCGACCCGCGGCAGCCGCACGTTCCAGATCACCGTTTCGACGTTCGGGGCAACGCCACTCGGGCTGCCGGTCGCCTTGGAGACAACGACGGCAAGGATGTCGCCCAGTGTCACCGGATACTTTCCGGTCAGGATAGCGGCCAGAACAACGGCCACGAGCAGTACCGCCAGCGCGCCGATCGAGATCGGCCCGGCGCACAGAAGGTTGCGGTGGTGCGACAAGCGATCGGCTTCCGGTCGAGCCTCAGGACTTCGGTCCGGTGTCGGCAAGCAGTTTGCCGAGTTGCTCATCGGAGAGATCGACATGGTAGAACAGCTTGTAGAAGTCGCGCGTCTCGGCCTTGAGGTCGATTTCGGACTTGCCGGGGTAGAGCGCCGACGTCAGCCAGGCGACACCGATGGCACGGTTGATACCGGGAGGTGCGTCGAACCAGCCGAAGGGCAGGGATGGGGCGCGGAACACGCGACCATCCTTCACCGCCTTGATGTTGGCCCAGGACGGATCTGACAGCACCGACTTCTGAAACGTCTGGTCGAGCGTCAGGATGACATCCGGATTCCAAGACAGAACCTGTTCGAGCGAGACGTTGGCGAGCCCGCCCTTGCCGGCGGCTTCGGCGACATTGGTCGCGCCGACGGCGCCGAGCACTTCCATGTTGATCGAACCGGCGAGGCCAGTTTCCAGTCCCTCGGGCCCGCGGCCATAATAGACGCGTGGTCGCTGGTCGCTGGCAATGCCGGCGACGACCTTGTCGAGGCGCTGCATCGCCGCTTCGGTGTAGGCGGCGAGCTTTTCGGCCCGTTCCTTTTCGTCCAGCAATTCGCCGATCTGGCGCAGCGACTGCGGCGAATTGGCGAAGGTGCCGTCGATGAGCACGTAAGGAATGCCGGTCTGTTCCTGCACCTTGTCGGCGAGCGAGGCATAGGTCGCATCGACCGTGCCGACGTCGAGGATGACATCGGGCTTCATTGCCAGGACGGCTTCGAGATTGGCGGTGTTGCCCTTGCCGGTCAGGCGGCCGTGCACCGGCAGGTCGCGGTAGGGGGCCGCGATGAAATCCTTCTCGCTGTCCTTGAACTCGCGCACCCAGCCGACGAGCTTTTCCGGCGCCACCGAGTAGAGCAGTACCGAAGCAGGCGGGCCGGCTGCCATGACGCGGGTGATTTTTGCGGGTAGCGCCACCTTGCGGCCGGCGGCATCGGTGAAGATGCGCTCCTCGGCCATTGCCAGCGTGGCAAAGCCGTTGAGGGCCGTAGCCATGGTTGCGAGCGAAAGCAGAAAATGACGGCGTTTCATGGCATTTGTCCGGGTAAATGATGAAGGTGGATATATTCAGTCAAATATAACGATGGGCGCATTGTTATGTTTAGGCCGATATAACGGTCAAGCGATTTCCGGCTGTCCGCGGGCGCTGCCCCATTCGATTTGGCACGGCTTTGCCTTGACCCGGCGTGGCGTCCTGTTGACTCTGGTGGCTTGAATCGATGCCAAGCTCATGGAGACAGCCTGATGTATGCACATATTCTCATCGCCACCGACGGTTCCGAGCTGGCGCAAAAGGGCCTCGATCATGGCTTGAGCCTGGCCAAGGGGCTGGGTGCCAAGGTGACAGTGCTGAACGTTTCGGAGCCGGCGCCGATCTTCGCTTCGGCCGGCATGTATGGCCCGGTCGCCACCGCCGAGGACATCGTTGCCTACCAGAGGGCCGGCGAGGCGTATGGCGCCAAGGTGCTGGATGCCGCCATGGCCCAGGCGGAAAAGCTCGGCGTCAATGCCGAAGCTGTCCATGTCGAGGAGATGTGGGCGGCCGAAGCGATCAACCAGATCGCCAAAGATCACGGCTGCGACCTGATCGTCATGGCTTCGCATGGCCGTCGCGGCCTCGGACGCCTCATCCTCGGCAGCCAGACCGTGGACGTCTTGACCAACAGCCAGGTACCGGTGCTGGTCGTCCGCTAATCGACGTCGGCCAGAAAAACAAACAAGCTTCCCGGGTTCGGGAGGCCTTTTCTTGGCAGCGCGGTTCAGACGATCTTGCCGCGCGCCGGCACCGGCCACAGCTCCGGCGCCTTGTCCTTGCCGTAGACGTAAACGCCATCGACCATGTTGGTGACGACACAGGCATGATTAGGCACGATGCGGATGCGCTGGCCGACGGTCAGGTTGATGTCGCCGTCGGTCCTGAGCCGGCCGTGTTCCTCGGACAGCTGGTCGATTGATATGTCGGGCCGGCCGAGCACATGGCCGTGTCCGGTGAGGCCGAGCAGGTCGGAGGTCAGCGTCTTTGAGCCGGCATCGATGATGGCGCGGTCGGGCGCAGGCACCGAGACGACGGTTGCGAGCACCGTCAGCGCGCAGTCTTCCCATGCGGCGACGCCACGCGTGACCAGCGAGCGGTCGTTGTAGACATAGGTGCCGGGCCGGTACTCGGTGGCGATTGGCGCCAGATGTGCCGACATCAGGTCGGGCGAGCCGCCCGTGGTGATGGCTGGCACTGCGATGCCTTTCGCCTCGATCAACGTCTTGGCTTCGGTCATGAAAGCCTGGACCTTGGCCGCGCCGCCGACCGGCGGATAGGTCATCAGCCCGGCAAAATGCAGGCCGGGCGCGGCGGCGATATATGATGCCAGGTCGGCTGCTGCCTCGGGTGAGGCGACGCCGCAACGGTCGGCACCGGTATTGCATTCGACAAAGACATTGAGCGTTGCAGCTGCAGCCGTAAAGGCCGCCGACAGCCCGTCGACCACGGTTGCGTTGTCGGCGACGACAGCCAGCCGCACCTTGCGCGACAGCTCCAAAAGCCCGGCCAGCTTGTCTTCGCCGAGGATGTTGTAGGTGATCAGCACGTCGCTGATGCGGTCGCTGCCGGCGACCATCGCTGTCGCTTCCGAAACCTTCTGGCAGGTGATGCCGACAGCACCGGCGTCGAGCTGCAACTCGGCGATGGCCGGCAGCTTGTGCGTCTTGATGTGTGGCCGGACCTTGAGCCCGTGGCTATCGGCATAGGCCTGGAAGCGCTCGATGTTGCGCCTGGCCACATCGATATCCACCAGCACCGCGGGTGTCTGGATTTTGTCGAACATGCCTCTGCCTCCAAAAACGAAGCGTCGGCCCTGTCTCCGAAGCGCTTGACAAATAATGCCGCGTGCACTTTGATACGTCAATCCGTTATTAAGGACATATGTCCACAATAATGGACAGAGGAAATATCTTTCCAGGGAGGATCGGTGAGATGAAGGCGTATCTGTCAGCGGCCGTGGCCGCACTCGCGCTGATGAGCGCAATGCCTGCCGGTGCGCAGGAAAAGCAAAGCAGGCTCGATGAGGTTCTGGCGCGTGGGCATCTGGTGCTCGGCACTGGCAGCACCAATGCGCCGTGGCATTTCAAGAGCGCCGACGACAAGCTGCAGGGCTTTGACGTCGACATGGGCCGCATCGTTGCCAAGGCGCTGTTTGGCGACCCCGACAAGATTGAATACGTCAACCAGTCGTCGGATGCCCGCATCCCCAACATTACCACCGACAAGGTCGACCTGACCTGCCAGTTCATGACCGTGACCGGCGAGCGCGCCCAGCAGATCGCCTTCACCATTCCCTACTATCGCGAGGGCGTCGGGCTGATGCTGAAGGGCGACAGCAAATATGCCGACTATGCGGCGCTGAAGGGCGCCGGCTCGGGCGTCACAATCTCGGTGCTGCAGAACGTCTATGCCGAGGCGATGGTGCATGCCGCACTGCCAGAGGCGAAGGTCGACCAGTATGAATCCGTCGACCTGATCTATCAGGCGCTGGAATCTGGCCGCGCCGACGCGGTGGCCACCGACCAGTCTTCGCTGGCCTGGTACATGAAGCAGAACCCCGACCGCTACAAGGATGCCGGCTATGGCTGGAACCCGCAGACCTATGCCTGCGGCGTCAAGCGTGGCGACCACGACTGGCTGAACTTCGTCAACACCGCCCTGCATGAGGCGATGACCGGCGTCGAGTTCGATTTCTACGCCAATTCCTACAAGACCTGGTTTGGCAAGGAACTGGCGCCGCCGCAGATCGGCTTCCCGGTCGAGTACAAGTAAGCTCGCCAAAAGTGGCGCGGCCCCTGGCCAAGACGGCCGCGCCAATTCTTCTGATCGGAACCTGACGGCACCATGGGTTACACGCTCAATTTCTCGGCGGTCTGGCGCAGCTTCGACCAACTGCTCTGGGGCCTGGCTCTCAGCCTGGGGCTCGCCTTCGTGGCGATTGCCATCGGTTGCGTGCTTGGTCTGATCACCGCCTTCGGTCTGTTGTCAAAGCAAGGCGCCCTGCGCCATCCCGCGCGCATTTACGTCACCATCATCCGCAACACGCCGATACTGGTGCTGGTGCTGTTCACCTTTTTCGCGCTGCCTCAACTCGGCATTCGCCTTGGCAAGATCGAAAGCTTCGTGGCGACGCTGGCGCTCTATTCGGGCGCCTATCTCGCCGAAGTGTTCCGCGGCGGCCTGCTCGCCGTGCCCAACGGGTTGAAGGAGGCGGGGCTCGCCATCGGCTTGACGCAGTCGCAGATCCGCAACTCGATCGTCATGCCGCTGATGCTGCGCAACGTCTTGCCGTCGCTGTCGAGCACGCTGATCTCGCTGTTCAAGGACACCTCGCTGGCCGCAGCCATCGCCGTGCCGGAGCTGACTTTCGAGGCGCGCAAGATCAACGTCGAGACCTTCCGCGTCATTGAGACATGGATCGTCGCCAGTTGTCTTTACGTCGTCACCTGCTCGGTGCTCGCAGCCCTGCTGCGCCAGCTCGAGCGGCGCATGTCCATTCCCCGGTGATCGCCATGGAACTCGTGACATTCTTTGAAACGCTGTGGCTCGCCCGCATCCCGATCCTCAAGGGCATCGGCGTCACCGTCTCCATCTCGGTCCTGGCAATCCTGGTCGGCACCATTTTGGGCATCGGCGTCGGTCTCGCGCTCACCTATGGCAACAGACCGCTGCGCTGGCTGGTGCGCGGCTATACCGACTTCATCCGCGGCACCCCGGTGCTGGTGCTGGTTCTGGCGAGCTACTATGTGCTCGGCACCATCGGCATCGACCTCGGCCCGTTCCAGGCCGGCGTGCTGGCGCTTGCGGTGTTTTGTTCGTCGCATGTCGGCGAGATCGTGCGCGGTGCGCTGCAGTCGATCCCCAAGGGTCAGACCGAGGCGGCAAAGGCGATCGGCCTGACTTTCCCTCAGACCTTTGCCTATGTGCTCGGGCCGCAGGCGCTGCGCCAGGTGCTGCCGGCCTGGGTCAATACCGCCGCCGAGATGGTCAAGGCCTCGACGCTTCTGTCGATCATCGGCGTCGCCGAACTGCTGCTCAGGACACAGGAACTGATCTCGCGCACCTTCATGAGCCTCGAATTCTATTTCTTCGCGGGCTTCCTCTATTTCGTCGTCAACTACGGCATCGAGCGTTTCGGCCGCTACGTTGAGCGCAAAACCTCGATCCCCTCGTGAGGCCGCAACCATGACCGGCAACCTTCTCGAAATCCGCGACCTGCACAAACGCTACGGCGAAGTCGAAGTGCTCAAGGGTGTCGACTGCACCATGGCGCAGGGCGACGTCATCTCGATCATCGGCTCTTCAGGCTCCGGCAAGACCACCATGCTGCGCTGCATCAATATGCTGGAGGAATTCCAGGGCGGCTCGATCTGCATCGACGGTGAAGAGATCGGCTATGAGACGACGGGCGGCACCCGTCGCCGCAAGAAGGAAAAGGAAATCGCCCGCCAGCGCGCGATGACCGGCATGGCCTTCCAGCAGTTCAACCTGTTTCCGCATATGAGTGCGGCCGAAAACGTCATGCTTGGCCTAGTCAAGGTCAAGGGCATGCGCCGCGACGAGGCGCGCGGCCTCGCCGAAAAATGGCTCGACCGCGTCGGCCTGGCCGAACGCCGCGACCGCTTCCCGAGTCAGCTCTCCGGCGGCCAGCAGCAGCGCGTGGCGATTGCGCGTGCGATTGCCATGAACCCCAAGCTGATGCTGTTCGACGAGGTGACCTCAGCACTCGACCCCGAACTGGTCAACGAGGTGCTGCAGGTCATCAAGGACCTCGCTCGAGACGGCATGAGCATGCTGCTCGTTACCCACGAGATGCGCTTTGCCTATGAGGTGTCGTCGCGCGTCATCTTCATGAACCAGGGCCGCATCGGCGAAGAGGGCAACCCGCGCGAGATGTTCTTGAAGCCGCAGACCGAGCGGCTCGCGGAATTCCTCAAGACTTCAACCTTCAACTAGCATTCGGAGAATAGACATGACGATCAAGCGCTACGGCACCGGCCAGACCGGGGCGGGCAAGCAGGCATTGCCTTTCGCCCGTGCCGTCGAGGCCAATGGCTGGCTCTACGTGTCCGGCCAGGTCGCCATGGAGAACGGCGAGATCGTCGGCGGCGGCATCATTGCCGAGACGCGCAAGACGATGGAAAACGTCATCGCCATTCTCGAGGAGGCCGGTTATGGGCTGGAGCACATCGTGCGCGTCGGCGTCTGGCTCGACGACCCCCGCGACTTCTGGTCGTTCAATGGCGTCTATGCCGAGTATTTCGGTGACCATCCGCCGGCCCGCGCTTGCGTACAGTCGAGTATGATGGTCGATTGCAAAGTCGAAATCGACTGCGTCGCCTACAAGGCGCCGTGACGGAATAAGGTTTTTGCCGGCGATTTGCCGGAAGAGGCGGCACATGGACGACGTATCGGACGACATGGTCAACAGGCGCGCGCGCGGTCTCGATCGCGCCTTCGAGATCCTGAACTTCCTGCGCCTCAAGCGCCAGCCGCTGCGCCCCAACGAGATCGCGCAAGGCATCGGCGCGCCGCGTTCCTCGGTCTACGAACTGGTCAATCTGCTGATGCGCCAGGGCATCCTGGAGTATCGCGGCGAGGATGGCCGGGTCTTCCTCGGCCGCAAGCTCTATTTCCTCGGCGTTGCTTATTCCGAGCAGTTCGACCTGATGCGCGAATGTGACAAGCTGCTCACCCACATTGCCGAGGAGACGCGCGAGACGGCGCAGATGTGCCTGCTCGAAGGCAACAAATACACGGTTGCGCAGATGAAGGAGGGGCTGCGCCCGTTCCGCATCTCGTCGAATGTCGGCGATCCGGTGTCGATCCCGTGGACGGCATCCGGCCGCCTGCTGGTTGGGCATATGAGCGATCAGGAAATCCTCGATTTCATTCCGAAGGACGATTTCCGTCTGCCCAACGGCCAGTGGCTTGACCCGGCGGTGTTCATATCAGAGGTGCGCGAGGCGGCACGCGTCGGCTACTACACCTTCAACAGCGCGGTCGAGACCTTCACCCACTGCTTTGCCGTGCCGGTCTACCAGGCCGATCGCATCTGCGTAGCGACACTGTGCTTGGTGGCGCCGCGCGAGGATGGCCTCAAGAACCACGCGAGCTATCTCAAGACGCTGCTCGACGCTGCCGCCGACCTGTCGAGCCGTCTCGGCCACACGGCTGACGACGAACACGCCGGCATCCGGGCCGCCGGCCAGCGCTGACGATCAAGCTCGCGGACAACCACAGAAATCAGGATTGGCCGTAGGGGCATGGCGGGACGCGTTCTAGCAATCGGCGAGTGCATGGTCGAACTCAGGCAGGCCGAGGGCGGGCTGCTCAAGCAGGGTTTTGCCGGCGACAGCTTCAATACGGCCTATTACGTCAGGGCCTTCCTGCCCGAGGCAAGGCCGGTCGACTATTTCACCGCTGTCGGCACAGACACGATCTCGGAAGAGATGCTGGCCTTCATTGAAGGCACAGGCGTCGGTACCGGCTTCATCCGCCGCGTGCCGGGCCGCAGCCCCGGCCTCTACATGATCCATCTCAAGGAAGGCGAGCGCAGCTTTTCCTACTGGCGCTCGGCTTCGGCGGCGCGGCTTTTGGCCGACGATAGCGATGCCCTGCGCGGGGCCATCGACGCCTCGGAGGTGATCTTCTTTTCCGGCATCACGCTGGCGATCCTCGCACCCGAGGCGGTCGCAACGCTCCTGGGCGAACTCGGCCGTGCCAAGGCAGCCGGAAAGCTCGTGGCCTTCGATCCCAACATCCGGCCGCGATTGTGGGACGATGCCGAGACCATGCGTCGGACGATCACATCAGGTGCTGCAGCCTCATCCCTGGTCATGCCGAGTTTCGAGGACGAGGCAACGCATTTTGGCGATGCCTCGGTCGAGGCGACGATCGCGCGTTATCGTGCCGCGGGCGCAAGCAAGCTGGTCGTCAAGAACGGCGCGGAAGGCATTACGCTGAGCTTCGATGGCGAGCAGTCCTTCGTTGCCGCAGCCACGGCAACGAAGGTGCTGGACACAACTGGCGCCGGCGACGGCTTCAACGGCGCCTTCCTCGCCAACTACCTGCAGACCGGCGACCACCACGCGGCGGCGGGCTTCGCCGCCGACGTTGCGGCCGCTGTCATCGGCCATCATGGCGCGCTGGTGGGGCGGGCAGAGATCGAGGCACCGATTGCGACCGCGCAGTCAGGCTGAATGCGGCGGCGCTACAGGTCGCCTTGACGGCGCCAGTCCTCAATGATGCACCATCTTGGTCGGCTCCTCCAGCAGGCTGAACGGGTAGCCGTCGCATTTTACATCGGGATTTGTCGGGCTGAACATCCCGTTCGGATTGTCCTTGAACAGCCAGGCGTGCAGGTCGTAGTGGACGAACTCCTTGGGGATCAAGGGTTCGTGGCCTTCCATCGGGCCCTGGAAAGGCTGGCCTAGCACTGTTGGCCGCTCCTTTGCCGCGTCCAGCGGAACAAGCCACTCGACCGCGACAAGGTGAAGTTTTCCGTCAGCGTCAGGTTCGTAGATAAGTACATTGGGCTTGCTGGGGTCGGGCGGCCCCTTCACGGTGAGATTGACGAAGTGGACGCCCATCGCGCCTTTTGGATACTCCATCCGTCCTTCGATCTTTTCGCCGCTGTAGTGGACGCAGCCCACCGTCGAAAGATAGAGGTCGCGGATAGCTACGTATGGATCCTGGTACTTTTCCAAGGCCTGGCGCGCGGCGTCGAGTTCCGCCTTGCTGGGCTCCTCAGCCCTGGCGGTATTGATGGTTGGGCCGGCACTCCAGACGAGAGCCAGGGCGACAATGGCGCCACTGGCGAAACTGGCAGACCTCATGGCAGTTCCTCCGCTGATGCATCTTGCAACATTCGATTGCACGAGCCGGGAGTCTCGCGCGCTCCGGTGCCGCTGTAAATCAATCGAATGGGGGGAGGGGCCTAATCAAATCAGCGAGCCGGGTCTGGTCAGCTGATCGTGCCTCGCAACGGTGACAAGGCTTTGCTGCGGAATGGTTTTTCGCTGCAGCCTGCCGTTTCGGTATGCATTTTGCCTACAGTTTGATCGGCAGGCTCTTGAATCTTTTGTAAAGAAATTTTACCATGGGTGAACTGGTGGATTTGTGAGTTTTTGCAACGAGGGATAGCTGCGTGAAAGAAGACCGTTTGTCAGCCGTTTTGACTGCCGACGGCAAGAGGGCTTCAGCCGCAATAGCGGCGAAAGCGCAGCCATCGCCGCTCCACCAGGACCCGCACGCGGTCCGCGACACGCCCGAAAAAGTGCTGGAAGTGGCGCTCGGCCACGAGGTCCGCGCCTTCCGCAAGAAGCTCGGCATCACTGTCGCCGACCTCGCGGCGATGACCAACATTTCGCTCGGCATGCTGTCCAAGATCGAAAACGGCATCACCTCGCCGTCGCTGACCACGCTGCAGTCATTGTCGCGCGCGCTCGGCGTGCCGCTGACGGCGTTTTTCCGGCGCTTCGAGGAGGAGCGCAACGCGGTCTTCGTCAAGTCCGGTGAAGGTGTCGACGTCGAACGCCGCGGCACCCGCGCCGGCCACCAATACAACCTGCTTGGCCATATCGGCTCAAACACCGCCGGTGTCGTGGTCGAGCCCTATCTGATCACGCTGTCGGAAGATTCCGACGTGTTTCCGATGTTCCAGCATGAGGGCATGGAGTTCCTCTACATGCTGGAGGGCGAGGTCGTTTACCGCCACGGCAGCAACCTCTATCGCATGACACCGGGCGACAGCCTGTTCTTCGACGCCGATGCCCCGCACGGCCCGGAAGAGCTGACGCGGCTGCCGATCCGCTACCTCTCCATCATCTCCTATCCGCAAGGGTCGAGTGGCGACTGAGCTGCCGGCCTTGATCCACCTCTGCGCATGACGTCTATTCCTTGAGATTCGATTTTCGAACAAGGAGAGGTTGTGCAACCTGCGGCAGAAGGCGTATTGGAAATCGCCAGGGAGATCGTGAGGCAGCGATATTCCGGGGCCGCCTGCGCGTTTGTGGCGGGGTCGATCATGCGCGGGCAAGGCACGACGTCATCGGATGTCGATTTGGTCGTTGTCTTCGATCGCTTGGACGCCGCATGGCGGGAGCCATTCGTTCAAGGGGGCTTCCCTGTCGAAGCCTTTGTCCATGACCCTTCGACACTGGCATGGTTCATGGACGAGGATGCGCGCAACGGCCACCCCGTTCTGGCTCATATGGTGGCCGAGGGACAGCAGGTCGGAGACGATGAAGGGCTGGCACAAGCCCTCAAGCAAGACGCGGCCGAGCGTATGCTGAGGGGACCGGGTTCGCTGGCCGATGCGCGAAGCAAAGAGCTTCGCTACATCATAACGGATCTCATGGAGGACTTGCGCGGCGATCGCACCGCGGCCGAAATCCGTGCGATCTCGGCCAGCCTTTATCAGCCGCTTGCCGATCTCACGTTGCTGGGTCGAGGCGTATGGTCAGGAAAGGGCAAGTGGGTCCCACGTCTGCTGCACAAGCAAGATAGTGAACTTGCGGTGCAATTCGACGAAGCATTCCGCGCGGCGGCTAACGGGCAAGGCAGCATCCTGCGGGCCTTTACCGAAAGCGAGCTATCGCGGAATGGCGGGGCTTTCTTTGCCGGCGACCGAAGGCAGGCGCCTGTGTCGGCAAGGCGGACGAAGGAAAGTGACTTGCCTACATAAGCATATAGCGCCGCGTATCCAGGGACACGCGGCGCTATGGTACTCCAATTCCTTCAGGTCCTAATCCGGGCTGAAGCCGGGCGAGGTTGGTGCGCCGTCGTCATATTTCGACAGCCACTCGACGGTGGTCTGGCGATAGCGGGTCAGGCCCTTGTATTCGGCGAGTTCGACCGGCAGATCGCGCAGCACGCGGTGGAAGCGGCGCGCCCATTTCGGCACGGTCACCAGTTCGTCCATCTTGAGCAGGTAGCAGCGGATCGGGAAGACCAGCGCGTTGGAGCGCGGCAGCCGCCAGAAGCTCTGCAGCTCGACGCGCAGATGTACCTTCTGGCCGACATTCTCCGGCGTCACTGTCAGCCGGTCGCCGCCCCATTTGTGGAAGTTTTCCGGGCTGGTATCGAGGCGCGGGTTGATCGTCATGGTCCAGTTGAGGCGCCGCGCCGGCTTGCCCTGCTGGATGTTGGTCAGGAATTTCAGGGCACGGGTGAAGATGCCCTTTTCATGCGCCAGCGGCACCGGTGCATGCCATTCGAAGAAGTTCATGCCGATGTCGAAATCGAGCGACCAGTCGGCCTGGGTGGTGATCATGCCGGCATCCATCCACAGATTGCCGTCGCGCTGGTCGAGGATGCAGTAGTCGCCCTGGCTCTGCCGGGTGATGTATTCCATCGGCCCGTAGGGCAGGGTCGAGACGTCGCCGAAGGTAAAGGTGTCGTCGATGCCAAGCGGGCGATTGATCCAGCGCCAGCGGTCGCCATCGCGCGTCAGCGTGAAGTGCTCGGGATAGCTTTCCGCCATCTCGGTCATCAGCAGTTCGAGCAGGTCCCAGCCGGCCAGCGTCATGTGCGGCAGCGACTGGCAGCGCAGCGGATCTTCCGCCAGCACCATGGCGCGGTCCTGCATCTCGGAGACATAATGCTCGTCGACATCGATCAGGTGTTCGAACACGCTGCCTTCGGGGCCGGTCACATGCGGCTCGATGTTGACCGAGTACATGTAGGCGTCTTCGTGATAGGGGAAGGGAAACCGCCTGACCTGTTCCGGACTGTTCCTGAAGGTAAAATCGTCGCGGAACGTTTCTTTCCTGAAGTTAATTCCCATCAATTCCTCCCTCTTCCAGAGCGGTGCACGCCCCGGGATGTTCTACCGTTCCAGAACCAGCGAGCGGCCCTCGAAACGCGAGACGCATGGCATGATCTTCTTGCCTGAGCAGTGCTCCTCATCACTCAGCCAGTGGTCGTTGTGCTTGAACGTACCGTCATAGGAGATGACGTTGGTCTCGCACTGTCCGCAGACGCCGCCGCGGCACAGATAGGGCGGGTCGACGCCCGCCGCCTCGATCGCTTCGAGCAGGCTCTGCTGTTCGCCGACCCGGATTTCCAGGCCGCTGACCGCCAGCTTGACGTCGAACGGCGCCCCCGGTTGCGGGGCCGCAAAATGCTCGAAATGCACCGTCTCGTCCGGCCAGCCATGGGCTGCTGCCGTATCGCGCACCCAGCGGATCATGCCGGCGGGGCCGCAGACATAGATATGCGTGCCCAGTGGTTGCGTGGCGAGCAGCCGGTCGAGCGGGATGCGCTCGTTATGCTCGTCGTAATAGAGGTTGACCCGGTTGCCATAACGCTCGCGCAGCACCTCGGTGTAGCTGCCGAGTGCTTCGGAGCGGCAAGTGTAGTGCAGTTCGAAATTGCCGCCCGACGCCGCTAGCTGTGCTGTCTGGGCGAGGAACGGCGTGATGCCGATGCCGCCGGCGATCATCAGGTGCTTTTTGGCGCGCAGGTCGAGCGAAAACAGGTTCACCGGATAGCTGATGACCATGTCCATGCCGCGCTTGACGCGGTTGTGCATGAACAGCGAGCCGCCGCGGCCGACATCGTCGCGGCGTACCGAGATGGTGTAGTCGCGCGTGCTGATTGGCGAACTCATCAGCGAATAGGGGTTGAGCCTGGTTACGTCGCCGTCGCGCATTTCGACGACGACATGGGCGCCGCCGGAGAAGGTCGGCAGGTTGCCGCCGTCGCTGCGTTCGAAATGGAACCGCTTGACCAGTTCATTGACCGCGACCACTTCGGTCACGGTGACGTTCAGCTTGGTTGTTCCCGCGCTCACCGGAAAATCTCCTCTTTCTGAGGGACCTCGGTCGGATCCTCGGCATTGATGCAGACGCCCTGGAAGGCTGCCAGGCGCCTGGAGTAGTGATCGCGTACCAGCAGCAGCAGGCCGCAATGCGAGCAGGTCGCCGGCTGGGTGGTGACGTTCTCGGTGATGCCCTTGCAGTGGACGCACTGGATGCGGCGCGCCCACGAGCCGCGGTGCTCGGTCTGGATCGACGCATGGTCGATGCCGGCTTCGAGCGCTGCCTGCATCATCTGGCCGATCAGCCCTTCGGTGCCGGCGAGATACATGCGCAGGCCCATATGGGCGTTGGCAAGCGTCTGCCGCAGCCGCGGCAGTGCACTCGCGATCGAGGGACCCTCGTAATACTGGGCCGGCTTCAACGCCTTCAGCGACGCCTGAAAGCTGTCTCCGGTCCGGCCCGGTATGAACATGATGTGGGCGTTGGCGAAGAAGTCGTCAGGCGTCTTTTTCGCCAGGTCCAGGATCGCGGACGCCCCTTCGGCGTCCGCTACGAGAAGATGGCTCTTGCCGGCCTGCGGTGACAATGTTCCGTAGACCGGGCGACTGAGGATCGTCTTCACCGGTGCGCTGTCCAAGGTTTCAGCCCTTTGCAGTCCGCTTGAGCTTCTTCGGGTCGTCGAACGGCAGCGACTGTGCCGTTGCCTTGACCGTGCCGCTGGCGTTGCGGATCTCGAGCGGCGTGCCGACGATGGCGCAATCGACGTCGAGACGGGCGATGCCCATCGATTTCTTGACCAGCGGCGAATACATCGCACAGGTCACGACACCGACCTTCTTGCCGTCGCGGTAGATCTCGGCACCTTCGTCAGCTGCCTTGTCGCTGTCGAGCAGCACGCCGAATATCTTGAAGCGTTCCTTGCCCTTGAGGCGGTAGTGCTCTTCGGCGCCGCGGAAGCCGGTCTTGCCGGGGCTGACGGTGAAGTCGAGGCCGAGCTCCCACAACGTATCGCCAGGGCCTTCATTTGCGAACGGGTACTTCTGCGAGTTGTCGTACGGGTAGAACAGAAGGTAGCTCTCGACGCGCAGCATGTCGAGCGTGGTGAAGCGTGTCGGGATGATGCCCATCGACTTGCCTTCGGCAACGATGGTGTCCCAGATCTTGCCAGCGTCCTGGCCGCGGCAGAAGATTTCGTAGCCGCGCTCGCCGGTGTAGCCGGTGCGCGAGATCATCACCGGCAGGCCGAACAGCTGGGTCTGCATGTGGTGGAAGTAGTTGAGGTCGCGGATGCCAGGCACGTGCTTGGCGAGGTAGTCGACGGCGAGCGGGCCCTGCAGCGACAGATCGTGCAGATTGTCGTCGAAGCGGACCGAGACATCGCGGCCGATCGAGGCGCGGGTCAGTTCCTCATGGCCCGAGCCCGAGCCGTGCACGACCATCCAGGAGTTGGTCGAGATGCGGTAAATGACGCAGTCGTCGGTGAACTTGCCGGCGTCGTTGAGCATGCAGGCATAGACCGACTTGCCGGGGTAGATCTTCTCGACGTCGCGGGTGGTGCACAGGTCGATCAGGTGCGAGGCGTGTGCGCCGGTGATGTGGACCTTCTTGAGGCCCGAGACGTCCATCAGGCCGGCCTTGGTGCGGATCGCCAGGTACTCCTCGTCGGCGTCCTTGTCGTAAGACCAGGCCGTGCCCATGCCGCTCCAGTCTTCCAGTTTGGAACCCAGCGCGCGGTGGCGATCACCCAACGTCGAAAAACGCCATGAAGCTGTCATTTCCGGTACTCCTCCATATTGTTCTCCGCCCTCGGCCTTGCCTTGAGGCGGACATTGTTGAGGGCATTTGAACTCAAAATTGCCGCTAGGGCAATATCCAAGTGCAAGAAATTTTACTGCTAGGCAACTTTTTGCCTTTCGCCGAGACGTTCGGCACAGCCAGACCATGCCGCATGAGCGCGGCCCGGCAGGTGGCAAAAAAAAGCCTGGCACATGAGGTGCCAGGCCTTAAAGGGCGCTCCGGGCCTGGGGGACAGGAGGGGTGGATTGGAGCGCCTTGGGAGAGAACTTTCGCCTCAGAACAGTCCTTCGATCTGGCCCTGTTCGTTGAGGAAGATCTTTTCCGACGACGGTGCCTTGGGCAGGCCGGGCATGGTCATGATCTCACCGCAGATGGCGACGATGAAGCCGGCACCGGCGGCAAGCCTGACCTCGCGCACCGGCACGACATGGTCGACAGGGGCGCCACGCAGGTTGGGGTCGGTCGAGAACGAATACTGCGTCTTGGCCATGCATACCGGCAAATGGCCGTAGCCGGCGGCTTCCCACTGGTGCAACTGGTCGCGCACCGACTTGTCGGCGATCGCCTCCGAGCCGCGGTAGATGCGCTTGACGATGGTGTCGATCTTGTCGAACAGCTTCATCTCGTCGGGGTAAAGCGGCGAGAACTGCGAAGCACCACTCTCAGCGAGCTGCACCACCTTGTGGGCGAGCTCCTCGATGCCGGCCGAACCCTTGGCCCAGTGCTTGCACAGGATCGCCTCGGCACCCATCGAAGCGACATAGTCCTTCATCGCCGAGATCTCGGCGTCGGTATCGGAGACGAAGTGGTTCATCGCCACCACCACCGGCACGCCGAACTGCTTCACATTCTCGATGTGGCGGCCAAGATTGGCGCAGCCCTTCTTCACCGCATCGACATTTTCCTTGCCGAGCTCTTCCTTCTTGATGCCGCCATTCATCTTCATCGCGCGCACCGTCGCAACGATGACCGCAGCGGCAGGCTTGAGGCCAGCCTTGCGGCACTTGATGTCGAAGAACTTCTCGGCACCCAGGTCAGCGCCGAAGCCGGCTTCGGTGACGACATAGTCGGCAAGCTTGAGGGCGGTGGTGGTCGCGACCACCGAGTTGCAGCCATGGGCGATATTGGCGAACGGGCCGCCATGGACGAAGGCGGGGTTGTTTTCCAGCGTCTGCACCAGGTTCGGCTGGACCGCATCCTTGAGCAGCACCGCCATCGCGCCGTCGGCCTTGAGGTCACGGGCATAGACCGCCGTCTTGTCGCGGCGATAGGCAACGATGATGTCGCCCAGACGCTTTTCCAGGTCCTTCAGGTCGGTCGCCAGGCACAGGATCGCCATGACTTCGGACGCCACCGTGATGTCGAAGCCGGCCTCGCGCGGAAAGCCGTTGGCAACACCGCCGAGCGAGCAGTTGATCTCGCGCAGCGCCCGGTCGTTCATGTCCATCACCCGGCGCCAGACGACACGGCGGGTGTCGATGCCGAGCTCGTTGCCCCAGTAGATGTGGTTGTCGATCAGCGCCGACAGAAGGTTATGCGCGGTGGTGATGGCGTGGAAGTCGCCGGTGAAGTGGAGGTTCATGTCCTCCATCGGCACGACCTGGGCATAACCGCCACCGGCAGCACCGCCCTTGACGCCGAAGTTCGGCCCGAGCGAGGCTTCGCGGATACACACGATCGCCTTCTTGCCGATGCGGTTGAGGCCGTCACCCAGGCCCACCGTGGTCGTGGTCTTGCCTTCGCCGGCTGGCGTCGGGTTGATCGCGGTGACCAGGATCAGCTTGCCGTCCTTGTTCTTGCGCGCATTGGCGATGAACTCGGCCGAGATCTTCGCCTTGTCGTGGCCATAAGGCAGCAGATGCTCGCTCGGAATGCCGATCTTGGCACCGACCTCCTGGATCTGCTTCTTCTTCGCCGCACGCGCGATCTCGATGTCGGTCTTGAATTCGGCCATGACTCTCTTCCCTTGAGTTTGGTTCGATTTCCGCGGAGCCCTAGGCTCCCAGATTAAAAACGAGGTGCTGACTGGCCTGCCGCACGGCAGGCTGAGACGACCGTATTGGCCATCAGAAGTGCAATCGTCATCGGCCCGACGCCGCCGGGTACCGGCGTGATGGCGCCAGCCTGTTCGGCTGCACTGGCATAGTCGACGTCGCCGACAAGCCTGGACTTGCCGTTGGCGCCGCCGTCGAGGCGGTTGATGCCGACATCGATGACAGTGGCGCCAGGCTTGACCCAGTCGCCCTTGATCATTTCAGGACGCCCGACCGCTGCCACCAGGATGTCGGCGCTGCGGCACAAGGCCGGCAGGTCCTTGGTGCGGCTGTGGGCGATGGTGACAGTGGCGTTGGCATTGAGCAGTAGATTGGCCATCGGCTTGCCGACGATGTTGGAGCGCCCGACAACGACTGCATTAAGGCCCGACAGGTCGCGGCCAAGCGCACGCTCGATCAGAAGCATCGAGCCGGCGGGCGTGCAGGGCACGAAGGCGGTGTCGAGTTCGCCGGTACCGAGCTTGCCGACATTGGTGAAATGGAAGCCGTCGACATCCTTGTCGGCCGAGATCGTCTGGATGATCTTGCCGGCGTCGACATGGTCGGGCAGGGGCAACTGGACGAGGATGCCGTGGATCTTGGGATCGGCGTTGAGTTTCTGCACCAGCGCGACCAGATCAGCTTCAGAGGTGTCGGACGGCAGCGCATGTTCGATCGAATGAAAACCGCATTCCTTGGCCTTCTTGCCCTTGGAAGCGACATAGACCTGGCTTGCCGGGTCATGGCCGACGATGACCACCGCGATGCCCGGAACAACCCCGGTCTCGGCGATCAGCTTCTCGGCAGCGGTCCTGACCTTCGCTACCACATCGGCTGCGGCGACCTTGCCGTCGATTACCGTCGTCATGCTGTGCCATTCCTCCCAGGCGTGCGCGTGCGATCCCATGGCATAAGCCATTGGTTCTCAGCCCCGGATACATCATCCGGACAGCTTTTTGCGCTGAATTTTCCCGACTGAATCTATAGCAGCCGAATGGACCGAAAGTCAACCTTGATGCAAAAATCTTTCATGGAAAGAAATATTAGCCCGGCGCTTTTTTCCCCGGTGAATGGCCGGCGGCGGTGTCGGGGCATAAGCGCAAAAGGAAAGGCCGGCTTGCGCCGGCCTCGCCCAAAGGGATGATCCCCATAAGGATGGTCATTGCCTGTCAGATGACGAAGAACCAGTTGGCGAGGATCACTACGGCGACGCCGGCGATCAGCGTCAGATAGGGCAGGATGCCGGCCTTGCGGTTCTTGAGGTCTTCCTGGGTGATGCCGAGGTCGTCGAGCATGTGCACCGGGAACTTGCCGCCGTCCTGGATGTAGTGGCGGTAGCAGAACACCGGGATGATCAGGGCTGCGGCGATGAAACCGGCCCACAGCGCCCAGGGGTTCCAGACCTTGGCGCCGGCGCCCATGAACATGGCGTTGACGTAAGACAGCAGCGCGCCAACCGCGATCAGGATCGTCGGTGCCTTCCACGGCCGGTGGATGTGGCCGTTGTCGATGCGGTGGATCCAGCCGGAGTTGAGGTTGAGGAAGTTGAAGATGATGTAGCCGCAGTTCGACACCGACAGCACGAAGAAGAAACTGGTGGCATCCGCAGCGGCGATGGCGAGCAGGAAGACGTTGAAGATCAGGTCGGTCCACATGGCGCGGGTCGGCGCGCCGTGGCTGTTGACGTGGCTGAGATAGCGCGGCAGCCAACCGTCGACGGAACCCTGGTAAAGCGTACGCGAGGAGCCTGCCATTGCCGTCATGATCGACAGCAGCAGTGCCAAGATCATCAGCATCACCATGATCGAGGTGACGAAGCCGGCGCCGCCGACCATCCTGGCCATTGCTTCTGCGACGCCAGAACCGTCAACGATCGGCGTGGCCAGCATGCCGTTGAGGCCAAGTACGCCCTGGAAGGTGAAGGGCACCAGCGTGTAGAGCGCCAGGCAGAGCAGGCCGGAATAGAAGATCGCCCGCACGGTATCGCGGCCGGGGTTCTTGAACTCCGAGGTGTAGCAGATCGCCGTCTCGAAGGCGTAGGCCGACCAGGCGGCGATGAACATGCCACCAAAGACCAGTGTCCAGCCGGCGACGTTCCATGCGCCCGGCTCGGGCGAATAGGCGGCGGCCAGCGGCACCAGCGGCGAATAATTGTCCCAGTTGATTTGGCCGGTAATGATCGGAACGATGCCGACGATCAGCATCGGTACGATCACCACCAGGCCGATGTATTTCTGGACGTTGGCAGTGCCGAGGATGCCGCGGTGCTGGATGGCGAAGGTCACCAGCATCAGGATCACGCCGATGAAGAACACCGAGTTGAGCGAGAAGCTGACCGGGCCGAGCGTGCCGTGATAAAGCGTCCAGCTGCGGATCGCGGGCGTCGCCGCCGTGGTCAGCGCGGCAACGGCGTCGGCAGCACTCGTCCCGACATTGGCCGCCATGTATTGCAGCACCTCGGGCGAGGCTTCGGTGAAGCCGGGGATCGGCGCCAGCGCGTTGAGGATATAGGCCGCGGCGATCGAGCAGCCGAGCGACAGCACCGGCGTCCAGGCGAGCCAGTTGCACCACACCGACAGTGGCGCGATGAACTTGGAATAGCGCAGCCAGGCGGTGGCGCCATAGACCGAAGCGCCGCCCGACTTGGACGGAAACAGGCCGGCGATCTCGGCATAGGTGAAGGACTGGATCAGGCCGAGGATGATCGAGGCGGTCCAGATCAGGAAGGCTGGGGTACCCGTGGTGCCGGCGATGCCGCCGATCGAGAACAGAACAAGCGCCGGCACGCCGCTGGCCACCCAGAAGGCGCCGCGCCAGTCGATCGTTCGTTGAAGCTGGCCGTCGCCGGCCTCGTCAGTCGTCAGTGCACTCATCGGTCATTCCCCAGACTTGTCGAAAAAAAATCCCGCGCTGTCACTGGACGGCGCGGGATCGGTTGTCGGGTTCAGCGTGTCAGAGCACGAAGAACCAGTTGGAAATCAGCACCACTGCGAGACCGGCTATGAGCGTCAGGTAGGGCAGGATGCCGGCCTTCTTCACTTTCAGGTCGCTCTGCTGCATGCCGAGGTCCTCGAGCATGTGCTCGGGGAACTTGCCGCCGTCCTGGACGTAATGGCGGTAGCAGAACACCGGGATGATCAAGGCTGCGGTGAACAGGCCGGCCCACAGGGCCATCGGGTTCCAGACCTTGGCGCCGGCGCCCATGAAGATGGCGTTGACGTAGGCGAACAGCGCGCCAACCGTGATCAGCCAGGTCGGAGCGCGCCACGGCCGCTTGATGTGACCGTTGTCCATGCGGTGGATCCAGCCGGAGTTCAGGTTGAGGAAGTTGAAGATGATGTAGCCGCAGTTCGACACGGCGAGGATGAAGAAGAAGCTCGTCGCGTCTGCCGAGGCGATGGCCAGGACAAAAAGATTGGCGACGAGGTCGGTCCACATCGCCCGGGTCGGGGCGCCATGGCCGTTGACGTGGCTGAGATAGCGCGGCAGCCAGCCGTCGACCGAGCCCTGGTACAGCGTGCGCGACGAGCCGGCCATTGCCGTCATGATGGCGAGCAAAAGGGCGAGGATCATCAGCATGACCAGCAGGCTCTTCACCAGCCCGCCGCCGCCGACCATGCTGGCAAGCGCATCGGCGACACCGGAACCATCGACGATCGGGGTTGCCAGCATGCCGTTTAGGCCCAGAACACCCTGGAAGGTGAAGGGAACGATCATGAACAGCAACATGCACAGCAGGCCGGAATAGAAGATGGCCTTGAAGGTATCGGTTGCCGGGTTCTTGAACTCGCGGGTGTAGCAGACCGCGGTTTCAAAGCCGTAGGTCGACCACGCGGCGATGAACATGCCACCGAGAACCAGCGTCCAGCCGCCGACGTTCCACGCGCCGGGCTCAGGCGCATAGGCAGCGGCCAGCGGCACGAAGGGCGAGTAGTTGTCCCAGTTGATCTGGCCGGTCAGGATCGGCACGACGCCCACGATGAGCAGCGGTACGATGACCAGCAGGCCGACGGCCTTCTGCACGGCGGCGGTACCAAGAATGCCACGATGCTGGATGGCGAAGGTGATCAGCATCAAGACAGCGCCGATCCAGAAGGTGGCGTTGAGCGAGAAGCCAACCGGACCCAGAGAATGGCTGTACAGCGTCCAGGTGCGGATGCCGGGGGTCGCGGCGGCGGTGACCGCAGCGACGGCGTCGGCGGCAGTCGTGCCGACATTGGCCGCGAGATACTGCAGCACTTCAGGCGAGGTTTCGGTGAAGCCCGGGATCGGCGCCAGCGCGTTGAGGATGTAGGCGGCGGCAATCGAACAGCCGAGCGACAGCACCGGCGACCAGGCGAACCAGTTGCACCACACCGACAGCGGCGCGACGAACTTGGAATAGCGCAGCCAGGCGGTGGCGCCATAGACCGAGGCGCCGCCCGACTTGTTCGGGAACAGGCCGGCAATCTCGGCATAGGTAAAGGACTGGATGAACCCCATCAGCATGGAGAAGATCCAGATCGCGAAGGCAATGTTGCCGGCGGTGCCGGCAATGCCGCCGATAGAGAACAAGACAAGAGGCGGCACGCCGCTGGCAACCCAGAAGGCGCCTCGCCAGTCGATTGTCCTGTGTAGTTGGCCGGCGGTATCCGCCGGACTGATGTCCGTAACAGCGCTCATGGTTCAGTTCCCCATTGATTGAGAATGCCCGTCGTCCCAGTCCGGCTTTTCCGGTTTTCATGGCACGGCGGCAGTTTCCGCTAAGGCTTCTTTTTTTCCTCAAAGTGAAGTTTGTCCGAATTCGATGCGCCGTCAAGCTATTTTGTCGCAGCGTCAGCCCAAACGTCATCAGGATCGTTCCGGTTGGAATATCGGCCAATTCGCCAGTCTCTCTCTGGACAGTTGCAACCTACCCGGACGGGTGGGAAGGGCGGGTTTTGTGCTGTTTGCCGGCTTGGCCGTCAGTTCGGCAGCAAAAATGCCGCATCCACTGGAATGAAAAAATCATTCATGATATGAATTGCGTTCAAGAGGTCGATCTCGGTCGAGACCGGAGGAGGATCGGCCCATTGCAGGAGACGTCGGCAAGAGGTGCGTGCACGAACATAGGCGGGAGGAATATGAACGCCGAATGGAAGGGTCAGCGCCATGGCATCGGGATTGAGGTGATGCCGGTGGCGAAAGAAAACGGGTTCAGGGTCCTGATCGCCGAGCGCAATCCGCTGGTGGTCGCAGCCCTTGGCGACATGTTGACGCGGGACAGCCGCTTCGAGCTGGCCGAAAGCGTGCAGACCGGCAAGGCCTTCCTGGAGGCGGCCTCGGCGACAGATCCTCTCTTCGACATTGCGGTGCTGGGCTGGCGACTGCAGGACATGGATTCCGGCGAGGTGCTGGCCGAAATGCAGCGGCGCTCGCTTCATGCCCGTGTGGTGATCTTCTCCAACGACCACGACATCTCGATCCTCAAGCAATGCGTGCGTCTTGGCGTGCAGGGATTCTGCTACCAGTTCGACGACCCGGCAATTCTGTTCGACACGCTTGTCGCAGTCGCCCACGGCCGGATCTGCATTCCCTACATGGATGTGTCCAAGATCAACGACACGCCGCTGTCACGGCTGACGACACGCGAGCGCGAGCTTCTGTCGGTGCTGGCCGATGGCTGGACCAACCTGCAGATTGCGGCGCGTACCGGGATTTCCGAGAACACCGTCAAGTACCACCTCAAGAATCTCTACGACAAGCTCGACGTCCGTAACCGGGCGATGGCGGTGGCGCTTTATGCCAGCGAAAAGAACCGCGGCCCGAGCTTGAGTTCGCAATAGCGTTCGGCCAACTGGGCTCAGCCCCTTCGAGGGCGAGCCCATCCGCGTTCGCGTCACGTCAGACCACCGCAGCGCCTCGCACGCCTCTTCGTCGCCAATCGCTCGGGATACTCCCGCACAGGAATAGGGTTCCTCTCCGCCCTGAAAATGGCAGCGAGGCGGCTTGAGTTTGTCGAACAGGCAGAGCGAGGCGGCGACGGGATTTGTCCCGATGACCTACCCTGGCGGTGCTCGCTTTGAAAGATGAAACCGGGCAGCCGGACACACTCCCGCGCAACCTCATCGTCACGCTGCCGCCGTGATGGCACGCAAAAGCGATGCCGCCCCGGCCGGGGCGGCGTTTCATGTCAGGAAAGTCGCGCGGCCCAGATGGGCCGGCCTTCACTCCGCCGCTTCGGCGGTGCTGAGGTAGGATTCGAGCGAGTCGTCGAGTGCGTCCTTCCACGGCGTGTGATGGGCCGGCGCCATGGTGCCGGTGATGACCGATTTGTAGGAGTGATTGCGGAACTCCATGATGCCTTTCTTCTTGTGTTCCTTCCACTCGAAGAAGGCCTCGTTGGCGCCGTCGACGTCAAAGCTCGGATAGTCGGTTTCGGCAATCAGCTCCTTGACGTATTCGCCCTGGTATTCGATCGCGTCATGGGAGTCCTTGCCGGCATCCTCGCGAACAACGCGGTCCTCGACGTCGGCGATCATCGCCTGCTTGGTCGCTGGCACCTTGATGCGGTCGAGGATGACGTCACGCGTCCACCATGCCTGCGCGTCGAACATGTTGAAGGTGAACCACTGGTCCTGCATGCCGAGATAGAACAGCGCCGGATTGTGGACATAGGCAACGCCCTTGTAGAGGTCGGCTGTCGCCAGCCGGTTGGCGGTCCTGAGCCGCAGGTCGTCAGGCAGGAACGGGAAGTGGTGCTTGTAGCCGGTGCACAGGATGATCGCGTCGATGCGCTTGGTCGAGCCATCCTTGAAGGTCGCGGTGTTGATCTCGACCTTTTCCAGCAGCGGCCGCTCTTCCCAGTTGTCGGGCCATTTGAAGCCCATCGGCGCGGTGCGGTAGCAGTTGGTGATCGACTTGGCGCCGTATTTCCAGCACTGCGAGCCGATGTCCTCGGCCGAATAGCTGGTGCCGACGATCAGGATGTCCTTGCCAGTGAACTCGCGGGCATCGCGGAAGTCGTGGGCGTGCAGGATGCGGCCATTGAAGCGGTCGAAGCCGGGGAACTCGGGCACATTCGGGGTCGAGAAGTGGCCCGATGCGACGATGACGTTGTCGAATTCCTCGGAGTAGCAGTGATCCTTGGGCAGGTCCTGGACGGTGACGGTGAACTTCTTGGTCTGTTCGTTCCAGGTCACCATGCGCACGACCGTCTCGAAGCGGATCCACTTGCGCACGCCGGCCTTGTTGACGCGGCCCTCGATGTAGTCGAACAGCACTGCGCGCGGCGGATAGGAGGCGATCTGCTTGCCGAAATGCTCCTCGAAGGAATAGTCGGCGAACTCCAGGCCCTCCTTGGGGCCGTTCGACCAGAGATAGCGGTACATCGAACCATGTACCGGCTCGCCATATTGGTCGAGTCCGGTGCGCCAGGTGTAGTTCCACAGGCCACCCCAATTGGCCTGCTTCTCGAAGCAGACAACTTCCGGGATGTCCGCGCCCTTCGCCGCGGCCGATTGGAATGCCCTCAACTGCGCCAGACCCGACGGTCCGGCACCGATCACGGCGACACGCTTGGCTGTCATGGTTTCCTCCTTTTGGTATAGACCAAATTTCGTTATTGGTTCCTCTGGTTCAGTTATGTTGCCTGCCATTATACCAATTTGTCAACGACGTGTTTCCTGTGAGGAAGGAAAATTTCGCGCCGTTGGGATGAAGCGCCCTGTTTTTGGTGGTATTCACAGACATGCCGAATTCCAGCTTTGCCCATCGACTAGCAGTTTCCAGTGTCCTGCCGCGGCTGTCCGTCGGCATGCCGGACGCCGTGACCATTGGATTTCCTGGCACCGCTTAGCGGTCAAGTGGAGTTTTGGGGCCTGCCCGGATTGCATGGCTGCCGGATCTGGGAGGACTGGCTGAACAGGACCGGCGGGTTGCTGATCAACGGGCGCCGCTATCCGATCAAGATCATGGAGTTTGATTGCGGCTACGATGCCGGGCGGGCCGCGGAGGGCGCGCGCCATCTCATAGAACGGCATGACATCAAGCTGCTGATGACGCTGGGCGGAGATACGCTGGCCGAGATCAGGGATTATCTGAGACAGCGCAAAGTCCTGACCTCCACCCTGCTGCCGAGCGACCTGTCGCCTGATACGCCATACCTGATCGCGCCCAGTGAACTGCATCCGATCTTCAATGTGACGGGTGTGGAGTGGCTGGCGCAGGCAAGGCCGGAACTGCGGACGGTGGCGATCTGCAGCCAGACCGATGCGCTTGGCCTGCCCTCGCTTGCGACCTATCGCGCGGCCTTCAAGGCGGCCAATTTGGGGATCGCCAAGGAAGTCCAGTACGATCCTGCCACGACCGATGCTGCCGAAATCGTGCGCCCAATGCTGGATTCGAACGCCGATATTCTATGCTGGTGCACCAGCTATACGCCCATGGTCCATGCGATGACCGAGTATGCTCATGCCCAAGGCTTCAAGGGGCAGATCATTTCCTGCACGCTCGACTATTACGATCGGCTCGTCGCACGAACGTCTGTCGAATTCATGGAAGGCTTCGTCTTCCAGTTTCCGGATTTCGACGATGAGAGGCTGACCGACAAGACGTTCTTCTTCAACCAGCCGAAGGGCTTCTTCGACGAATACAACAGTCGCTTCCCTGGCACCTGGACTGCGGTGAGCTGGGAATATGTCGCCATCCTGGATATCTGGCATGCGGCGGTCGAGAAATCCAACAGCGTCAATCCCGCATCCGTGCTGGCTGCAATGAAGCAGCTTGGTCACGTCACCCACGCCTTCGGCCCGGCCCATTGGTGGGGCGAGAGCATGTTCGGGATCGACAACGCGCTGGTCGGAGACTGGCCGGTGGTGACGCTGAGAAACGGCAAGGCGAAGATTGCCGCTTTCGGCTCAATTCCACGCTGGTTGAAACGCCATGGCGGACTTCTCAAGCGGGAGATGTCGGATTTGGGGCAGCTTTGGGAGCAACGCCTGCGATCGAGCGGGAATGGAACCGCCCTGCAGGCAAGGACACCGGAATCAATCCTGCAAAAGTAGCTTCTGCTCCTCGACCAAATGCAGCTTGATGAACTCGACAGATCGCTCCACGTCGCGAGAGGCAATCGCATTGAACAGCGCATTGTAGCGCTGTTGATATTCGAGGATCCGCTTCGGGGACAGGTGCCGGCGAAGCTGCGTGGTGCGGAAGCTCACCCTGCAGGCCTCGATCGCCAGATTGTAGCAGGATGCCAGCAAGGGATTGTGCGTTCCCTCGGCGATCTTGCGATAGATGTCCTCTTCGCATTTGACGAAAGCGGCAACGTCGGTATGCACGCTTTCGATCTTTGACATGAGTTGTTCCAGTTCCCAGACCTCGCGCGGCGTCATGTTGATGACCGCGAGGCGAACCATTTCCGGTTCCAGGATGCCGCGCACGACAAGGTGGTCCAGCGGGCTGGTTTCCAGCGCGACCGAACTGTCTGCCCGCTCCGGCACCTCTTCCGAGCGGTAGGTGACGAAACTGCCACTGCCGGGACGCCGCTTGATGACCTTGCGGTCTTCCAGCACATCAAGCGCCTCACGCACGGTATTGCGGGCTACCCCCATCTCCGAAGCCAGCGCCCGTTCCGAGGGAAGGCGCGTGTCCAGCGGGTATTCCTCCGACCTTATCTTTGCAAACAGGCGATCGAGAACGGTCTGTACCGTCGCGCCTACCGAGTAGGACGCAATGATTTGCGATGTGAGTTGGCCGGTTTCAACCTTCATTTCGCGACCTTGCATGTCAGCTCTGCCTTTGGCCACGGGCGCCGGACGAATCCTACCGCAGCCCAGTCCAAGTTTGAAATATTTATCGAATCTGGTCCAGTAACACGGTTGAATGGGCCGGAACAATCGCCCGACGGGCAGGGGCCTATGTTCCCTGATATCGTCGAGAGGCTGCCTGTCGGTCGGTCACCTCGCCTCATTTTCTGGCAATGCGACGAAACGAAGCCTTGCGGGCATGGCAAATTCGAGTATTCTTCATACTGAAATATTTTTACACACAGGCAAATTTGGACGAGGTGGTGATGACGATTTCAGCCTACCCCGAAATTGCGGCGGGCCCGCCGCGCCCTAGTCTCATTTTGCAGCCTGGGCTGCTTGTACCGGGCATGGAACGGTATCACGTGCCGGGTCGCGGTGCGGTGCTGATCGACATCGAAGCCGGCGACACCGTAAGCGTCCGCAATGCCGAGGGCGGCCAGGCTTGCGAGCTGGTGGCCTTCGACGCGCAGGGCAGGGCCGATCCAGCTATCCTGGGTACGCGCACCAACAGCGATGCGGCGGGGCTGAAGGCGCTGCTTGTCGATGGTGACGACAGTTTGCGTGCTTTCCGTGCCGGGTTGGCGCGGCACAAGCTCGATCTTGGCCGTGTCGAGGCGGTGCGCTTCTTCGATGGCGCAACGCCAGCCGGCACTGAGCAAAGTTTCACCGTTGCCCGTCCGGGTTCGCTGGTGGTGGCCGCGCCAGGTGGCCCGATGGCCATCGACAGTCACGACACGTCGACGCCGCTGGTGGTCATGGTCAAGCGGTCGACGATCAGTGCGGCTGGCCGCCCCGCCGGCAAGTCGGACCTTGCCGATCCGCTCGCCGATCCGGTGCTCGATCTCCGGGTCAAGTCGAAGACGGCGGAGTCCTATTTCGTCAAAGCCGGCGACTACATCCAGATCATCGATGTCGATGGCCGCCAGTGCACGGACTTCCAGTGCTTTTCGGCACGCAAGCTCGACAAGGGCAGGGACCTCGCGCTCGATGTCACTGCCACCCGCTCGCTGATGGGCCATGCCTATCCGATGCCCGGGCTGCATGCGAAATATTTCGACCAGGATTTCGAGCCGCTGGTCGAGGTCGTGCAGGACACCTGCGGCCGGCACGACGCCTTCGCACTCGCCTGCTACGCCAAATATTATGACGACATCGGTTATCCCGGCCACATCAACTGCTCGGAGAATTTTAACGGCGCGCTTGTCCCGCATGGGGTCAACGCCCGTGCCGGCTGGATGGCGGTCAACTTCTTCTTCAACACCGGCATCGACGCGCATGGCGTGATGTTCTCAGACGAGCCGTGGTCCAGGCCCGGCGACTATGTGCTGCTCAGGGCGCTGACCGACATCGTCTGCGTCTCATCGGCCTGCCCAGATGACACCACGCCAGCCAATGGCTGGAACCTCACCGACATTCACGTCCGGACCTATTCCGGCCAGAACAAGTTCCAGCGCGCGATCGCCAGACGCACGACCCCGGAGGCCGAAGCCAAAATGACCCGTGAGACCGCCTTCCACCAAAGCTTTGCCAAGCACACCCGCAATTTCGTCGAATACAAGGGCTTCTGGCTGCCGCAGGACTTCGCCAAGGAAGGCCCGATCGAGGAATATTGGGCCTGCCGCCAAAAGGCCGTGGTGATGGACCTGTCCGCCCTGCGCAAGTTCGAGGTGACGGGTCCTGACGCAGAAGCCCTGCTGCAGTACACGCTGACCCGCGACGTCAAGAAGCTCGGTGTCGGCCAGGTCGTCTACACCGCCATGTGTTACGAGCATGGTGGCATGATCGACGACGGCACGCTGCTCAGGCTGGGCAAGGACAATTTCCGCTGGATCTGCGGCGACGACTATTCCGGCGTGTGGCTGCGCGAGGTCGCTGAAAAACTCGGCCTCAAGGTTCTGGTGCGCTCGTCGACCGACCAGATGCACAACATCGCGGTGCAAGGCCCCAACAGCCGCGATCTCCTCAAGGAGATCATCTGGACGCCACCGCACCAGCCGGCGCTTGCCGAGCTCGAATGGTTCCGCTTCACCATTGGCCGCATCGGCGACGCCCAGGGTGTTCCTGTGGTGGTGTCGCGCACCGGCTACACCGGCGAGCTTGGCTACGAGGTCTGGTGCCATCCGCGCGATGCCGACGAGGTTTTCGACGCGGTCTGGGACGCCGGCCAGCCGCATGGGCTCAAGCCTATGGGTTTTGCCGCACTCGACATGGTGCGCATCGAGGCCGGCCTGATCTTTGCCAATTACGAGTTCTCCGACCAGACCGACCCGTTCGAGGCCGGCATCGGTTTCACCGTGCCGCTCAAGACCAAGACCGACGACTTCATCGGCCGCGAAGCACTGATCCGGCGCAAGGACAACCCGATCCACAAGCTTGTCGGTCTCGACATCGACTCGAACGTCGACGTCGGCCATGGCGATTGCGTCCATATCGGCCGCGCCCAGATCGGTATCGTCACCTCGTCGATGCGTTCGCCGGTGCTGAAAAAGAACATCGCGCTCGCCCGTATCGATGCCACGCATGCCAATGTCGGCACCGAGGTCGAGATCGGCAAGCTCGACGGCCACCAGAAGCGCCTGCCAGCCCGTGTCGTGCCTTTCGCCCACTACGATCCCAAGAAGGAACGCCCAAGGTCGTAACGGCTGATTTCCAGCGACATTCATGCGAAAGCCCCGCGTTTGCGGGGCTTTTTGTTTGAGGATCGAGGGAATTGGCTTATTCACGTTCACGGATGGTGGTGAGTTCAGGGGGAAGCGTCGTGGACATATTTGCCTGGTCGCCTGTCCTGATGACGCTTCCCTTTATCGTTGTCGGGGCCATCGCCTTTTTCCTGGGTACGGCGTTCCTCGCGATCTTCGCCAGGCAGGCGGCCGGCAACCCGCTGACCATGCCGGTTGCCGCCTTCGTCGGCACGATCACCACGGCCTGGGCCCTGTCGCTTGGCTTCACCGCGGCTGACGTATGGTCGGTCAATGCGCGCGCCAGCCAGGTGGCAAGCGAGGAACGATCTTCGATGATGCGGCTTGCCGGCATGGCAAAGCCCGAGGCACTCGCCTCCACCGAGCTGCTGGCCGGCCTTGAGGCCTACAAGCATGCGGTTGTCTCGGCGGAATGGCAAAACGGGAACCGATCGCCCGAGCCAGTGGTCGAGCAGGCTTTGCAGGGCATCCGCCTCGTCCTGATCGGCCTGGCGAAGGCCGGCTACCCTGATCCTGTCATCGGCCAAATGGTGCAGGATTTCGACGAACTGCAGGACGCCCGCAATTCGCGGCTCGCCATCGGCACAAGCTCGGTCAATCAGCTCAAATGGTATCTGGTGCTTTTCCTGACGATGCTGTCGGCTATCGTCGTTGGCGCTGTCCACGCCGACAGGCCGCATGCGGGCAGGAAGGCGATCCTGATCTTCGCCGTGACGGCGAGCGTCAGCCTGTGGATACTGGCCTTGCACGCCAACCCCTATGTCGGCGTCGCGCAAGTGACATTGGGCGACGCCCGTCTCTGACGAGGCTGGCCGGAAGGCTGCGGCCCCGCAGTCGTCACCTCTTGTTGCGCACCGGTTCCGACGTCAGGCTGGCATAGGCAAGTGCTGCGGCGAAGAAACCGAAGGCGGCGAGGACGGCGGCAACAATAATGATCGTTTCGGTCGGCATGTCATTTCTCCAGGCTGGACACGCCCGAAACTGATCCCTTTGCAAAAGCCGTGCCTTGATTTGGATCAACAATGCAGGAATGACCGCCGGCCGCCCTGCGGTTTACGCGACGTGGCTCTTGCCGGCCCGCTGTGGCGTGCCATTGCGCGTGGCAAGCCACGCCTCCGCCTGATTGCCCGGCATCGGGAAGGCGATGCCATAGCCTTGGACGGCGGGGCATCCGAGCTCGTGCAGCCACGACAGTTCGACTTCGGTTTCGGCACCTTCGGCGACGATCGATATGCCCAGGCCGCGCGCCAGCTCAATGATCGCCTTGACGATCTTGGAGTTGGCGGGGTTGTTGTGGATGTCGCGGACGAAACGGCGGTCGATCTTCAGCCGATCGACCTCGTTGGCGCTGATATGCGACAGCGAGGCATAGCCGGTGCCGAAATCGTCCAGCTCCATGCGGATGCCAGCCTTGCGCAGGCGCTTCAACGTCAGCCCGATGCCGCAGTTTTCGTCGTCGAGCATGACCGACTCGACGATTTCCAGTGCCACCAGACGCGTCGGAAGGCCTTCCTTCTTGAGCAGGTCGAGCAGGTGGTTGGCGAAATCCGCCTCACGCAATTCCTGGGCCGAGACGTTGAGCGAGAGCCGGCCGAAATCGAGGCCGGAACGATGCCATTGAGCACCCGTGTGGATCGCCTTGGCAAAGACGGTGCGGCCGATCGCCGGCATCAGCCCGGCCTTTTCCGCCGCCGGAAGGAACTCGCCTGGCGCAATGTTCCTGCCGCCGACCTCCCAGCGCACAAGTGCTTCGACGCCGATCACCTTGCCGCTCGGGAGCGAGACCTGTGGCTGGAAATGAACCGCGAATGCCTGGTTGGCGATGGCCTCGCGCAGTTCGCGCTCGAGAGTGGCCTTTTCCTCGAACTTGTCGCGCAACGTTGCAGCAAACAGCTGGTAACCACCGCGGCCCTCCGCCTTGGCGCGATAGAGTGCAAGGTCGGCGTTGACGATCAGATCGCTGATCGTGCTGTTGGCGTCGTGGAACAGCGCCACGCCAGCGCTTGCGCTGGGTTTCAGCAAGGTCCCGGCGAATTCCAGCGGTTGCTTGAGGCCGGCGGTGATCCGTGCCGCCACTTCCACGGCATCCGCTTCCGAACCGACATCGGTCAGGATGATGGTGAACTCGTCGCCGCCTAGGCGCACGCAGACGTCGGAATCGCGCACGCTGGCCAAAATGCGCTTGGCGGTCTCGATCAGCACGGCGTCGCCGGCGGCATGGCCAAGCGTATCGTTGATGGCCTTGAAGTGGTCGAGGTCGAGGTGGATGACCGCCATCTTCTCGCCCTTGCGCCGGGCAGCGGCAAGGGCTGTGTCCATGTAGTCGTTGAGGAATGCCCGGTTGTAGAGGCCGGTCAGCGCATCATGGTTGGCGGCGAAGGTCATCTGGTCGCGCGCCCTGAGCAACTCGCTGGTGCAGGACACGACCCGGCGCACCAGCGGCCTGAAGATCAGCACGGCCTCGGCCAGCAGCAGCAGCAAGGTGAGGACAAAGACGGTCAGGTGGATCTTTTCGACGGCCGCGCCTTTCTCGGCGGCCTCCGACGAGAACAGGCGGGTCAACGTCTCGTATTCGCGCCTGGCCTTTTCGGCGATGTAGAGCCTGAGTGCTGCGAAATGCGCGGTGACGTCGGCTGGCATGTCTGTCGCCACCGAATCCGGCAGCTCGGCAAGGAAGGCGTTGACCGTGTGTGCGAGGATCCGCGTCGACGCCTCGATCTGGCCAGGGGCTTCTTCGAAGAGCCGGGTTGCTTCCTCGGAAAGCTCCAGTTGGTGAAGCGGCGAGTTGCTGTCATCCGATCCGGCCTGTAACAGCTGTTCGTTGGCTAGGAAGGCCGTGAGCGCTGCCTTGAGGTTCTGGCGCGCCTGGGTGCGCAGCCACTGCGCGTCGGCCGTATAGGCCTCGGTTGCGGTCAGCAATATGCGTTGCGACAGCATCTGCTGGCGCGCACCGAGCTCGATCAGCGCGGTCTTCTGCACATTCGCCGATATGACCGAACTCAACAGGAAGAAACTTGCGGTCGCCAGCGATGCGATCAGCATCAGCGCTGCCGCATAAGACGCCTTGGTCTTGTGCATCAGTCCATGCGCGAGCTTCTGGTGTTCCGTGCTCGCCCGAGCGCTCGCCGACATGCCGATCCCCCCAATTCGGTCCAAGAAGTTCTCCCAGGGGAAAGAAGATGCAGAACAAAGATGAATTGCATGTAAATTTGAAGAGTTTGTGGCGCGGGCAAGTAGGTTTTTGTTAAAAGATCCCGATCAACCGTCCAGTGACGGGAAGTATTTCGGTTGCACATGCGGCGTGGCGATCAGTGTTTGCCAAGACTGATGGCGCTTTGGTCAACGCGACTGCACCGCTTGAGCGCCGATGGCGTGCTTGCGGTCACGAAGCGGAGGTTCGTCGGTGGCTGACTCCAGGGCTCTTCCGATGTTCAGCTGGGTCGTGGCGAGCAGGCTCGATGCAATCGGCCAATCTTTTGATTGTGTTGCTTGTTGGAGTTACTCAGCTGCCTGAAGCCGGTCGGCGTCGAGCATCGCCCTGATCTCGGAACGGCAGGAGCCGCAATTGGTACCGGCTTTCAGCAGCTTGCCGATCTCGTCGATGCTCGTAGTGCCGCCCGAGATCGCCGTGGCGAGCTGGTTCACGCCGACATTGAAGCAGGAACAGACGATGCGGCCGACGGATGGCACGGGGACAGGCGCGCGTCCCGACAGCAGTGCGCGGCGGTCGAGCGGCGTAAGCGGCTCGGCCGAGGCGAGCAGCAACAGCAGCCAGTCCCGTTCGGGCAAGTGGCCGTGCGGTGCCACGAGCAACGCCTCTGTGAGCCTGCCCTCGCTATCGGTTGCGGCAGCACGAAAGGTCGATGTCCGCCGGTCGGTGTATTCGAGCAGCTGGTCGGCCGGCACCACGTCGACCAGGCGACGCGCAAGCAATATGCCTTGCTCGGGCGGTTCGGTGCCCGACAGTTCGTAGACCCAGCCGCCGGCGACCGCTGCCCGGCTCCAATGCACGAAGCCGGTCGGCCTGATATCGCGGCGGGTCATCAAAACGCCGGCCCAGGCGATCGGCTCGCGGGAAATTCGCACCGGAACGTGCTTGAGTTCCGGTTGGCCGGAAAACGGATCGGTGACCGGCGCCGACAACGGACCGGCCGAAGCGTTGGCAGCAAAGCGACCGCTCCAGTGCATCGGCAGGAACGCCTCGCCCCGACGTTGGCCATCGCTGACCAGCACCTTGGCGCGGGCGCCGCCGTAGCGGCTTTCGATGCGAGCGAGGTCGCCGTCGGCGACCCCCAATGCAACAGCGTCGGCGGCGTTCAACTCAAGCGCTGGCTCCGGCGAATTGGCCATCAACCGTGGCACCCGTCCGGTGCGGGTCATGGTGTGCCACTGGTCGCGCAGGCGGCCGGTGTTGAGGACAAGCGGATAGGCGGCATCGACCGGCAGTGCTGCGCCTTCCTGGCGGACCGGCACAAAACGGGCGCGACGATCGGCGGTGGGAAACCGACCGTCGCCGAGCAGGCGTTGGGCGTCAGCGGAAGCGCCAGAGGGCAGCGGCCAGTGCAAAGGTGCAAGAGCGTCATATTCGTCATCAGTGAGGTCGGCGAGACTACCGATGTCGAACAGGCGGGCGCCGTCGTTCTCAAAGCCGGAAAGGGCGGCGTGCTCGCGAAAGATCGCAGCCGGGTTCGCATAATCGAACGCAGACGCAAAACCCATGCGCCGCGCGACTTCGGCGACGATCCACCAGTCCGGGCGCGTCTCACCGGGCATCGGCACGAATGGGCGCTGGCGCGATATCAGGCGCTCGGAATTGGTCACCGTGCCGTCCTTCTCGCCCCAGGCAGCGGCGGGCAGCAGCACGTCGGCGAAGTGACTGGTGTCGGTGCGGGTGACGTCCGACACCGCAACGAAGTCGCAGGCCTTCAATGCCGTGCGCACCTTGCCGGCATCGGGCATGCTGACGGCCGGGTTGGTGCCCATCACCCAGAGCGCCTTGATGCGCCTGTCGGCTGCTGCCTCGAACATGTCGACGGCCTTGAGCCCGGGCTTGCGGGCGATATCAGGCGCTGCCCAGAAACGGCCGACGCGGTCGGCGGCCGACGGATCCTCGAAGCCCATATGGGCGGCAAGCTGGTTGGCGAGGCCACCGACCTCGCGGCCGCCCATGGCGTTGGGCTGGCCGGTCACCGAAAACGGTCCCATGCCCGGCCTGCCGATACGTCCTGTCGCCAGGTGGCAGTTGAGGATCGCGTTGACCTTGTCGGTACCATGCGCCGACTGGTTGACGCCCTGGCTGTAGACGGTGACGGCACGCCCGGTCGTGGCGAACCAGTCATAGAAGGCGGCAACGTCAACAGGGTTCAGGTCGCAGCCTTCTGCGACACGCTTCACCGCGGGCGCGTCGGCCGTTGCAAGGCTGACCGCCGCGTCGAAGCCGCTGGTATGGGCAGCGATGTAAGCCTTGTCCAAGGCGCCGCTGCGCGCCAGTTGCGCCAGCAGGCCGTTGAACAAGAGCACGTCCGTACCCGGCTTGAGCTGCAGGTGCAGGTCGCATTCCGCAGCGGTTGCCGTGCGGCGTGGATCGACGACAACGATCTTCGTTCCGCGCTCGGCGCGAGCGGCAAGCAGGCGCTGGTAAAGGATCGGGTGGCACCAGGCGGTGTTGGAGCCGACCAGCACGACCAGGTCGGCCTGGTCAAAGTCCTGGTAGATACCAGGCACGATGTCTTCGCCGAAAGCGCGCTTGTGGCCGGCAACGCTCGAGGCCATGCACAGCCGCGAATTGGTATCGATGTTGGCCGAGCCGACAAAACCCTTCATCAGCTTGTTGGCGACGTAGTAGTCCTCGGTCAGCAATTGACCCGAGACGTAGAAGGCGACGGCATCAGCGCCATGTTCCGCAATGGTGTCGGAAAATTTCCTGGCGACGAGATCGAGCGCCTCCTCCCAGCCGGCGCGGCGGCCGGCGATTTCGGGGTGCAGCACGCGGCCGTCGAGGCCAAGCGTTTCGCCGAGCGCAGATCCCTTGGAACACAGCTTGCCCGCATTGGCGGGGTGGCCGGGGTCGCCACGCACGGACGTCGTGCCGTCCGCGGCGACCCGCGCCCGCACGCCGCAACCCACCCCGCAATAGGGGCAGGTGGTCCTCACCTCGCGTGCATTTTCCATGGTCAGGCCGCCTTGGACGCGACAACGTCGAGGGCAATGAACAGTCGCCCATCCTCGACCTTGAGCGGAATGGTCCTGACCGAACCTTCGTCGGCACCGAGCGCCTTGCCGGTTTCGAGCGAAAACACCCAGTTGTGCAACGGGCAGGTCACCGCAGTTCCATGGACAATGCCCTGGCTCAGTGGCCCGCCCTTGTGCGGGCAATGGTCCTCGATGGCGAAGACCTGGTCTTCGGCAGTGCGGAACACCCCGATCTTGCCCTGAGGCGTGTTCACGCAGCGCGCGCCGCGCAGGGGGATGTCGGCGATGGCGCCGATCGCGATCCAGTCCATCTCACTCATTCCGCTGCCTCCGCGAAACTGACCGAGGCCATCGGCTGGAACTCGTGCTTGTCCTTACCGGAGACGCGCTCCGACCACGGATCGACCTGGGCGAATTTCTGGCTGAAGACGAAGCGCTCGTAATAGGCCGTGCGCTTGTCGCCATCGTCGAGGATCTGGCGCTTGATCTCGGCAACGCCGACGCGCTTGGCCCATTTGTAGATGCGTTCGAGGTAGCGACCCTGCTCGCGATACATCTGCGTCAGCGCGACGATGACCTCGAGCGCCTCGTCCTCTGATTTGACCAGGCCGAGCACCTCGGTGCCCTTGATGTCGAGGCCCGCAGCACCGGCGAAGTGGATCTCGAAGCCGCTGTCGACGCAGATCACGCCGACATCCTTGCAGGTCGCCTCGGCGCAATTGCGCGGACAACCCGACACCGCCATCTTGAGCTTGGCCGGCGTCCACGAGCCCCACATGAACTTCTCGATGCGGATGCCAAGCCCGGTCGAATCCTGTGTCCCGAACCGGCACCAGTCCGAGCCGACACAGGTCTTCACCGTGCGCAGGCCCTTGGCATAGGCATGGCCCGAGACGAAGCCGGCCTTGCCGAGATCGGACCAGACCGCCGGCAGGTCTTCCTTCCTGATGCCCAGCATGTCGATGCGCTGGCCGCCTGTGACCTTGACCAGCGGGATCTCGAACTTGTCGACGACATCGGCGATGGCGCGCAGCTCATTGGCATTGGTCACCCCGCCCCACATGCGCGGCACCACCGAATAGGTACCGTCCTTCTGGATGTTGGCGTGGACACGCTCATTGATGAAACGCGACTGGTAGTCGTCGGCATATTCGTCGGGCCAGTCGCAGACGAGGTAGTAGTTGAGCGCCGGCCGGCATTTGGCGCAGCCGCAGGAGGTTTTCCACTGCAGCTCCTGCATCACTTCGGGGATGGTCTTCAGCCCCTTGGCCTTGATCAGCCGGCGCACGTCGTCATGGCCGAGGTCGGTGCATTTGCACATCGGCTGCACGGCTGTGGGGTTGTAGCTGTCGCCGAGCGTCAGCGACATCAGCTGCTCGACAAGCCCGGTGCAGGAACCGCAGGAAGCGGACGCCTTGGTATGCGCCCGCACATCGTCGAGCGAGGTCAGCCCCTTCGCGGTGATGGCGGACGTGATCTTGCCCTTGCAGACGCCGTTGCAGCCGCAGATTTCCGCATCATCCGCCAGTGCCGCAACGGCCGCCATAGGGTCCAGCGGCGACCCTCCCTGATAGGCCTGGCCGAAGATCAGCGTATCGCGCATCTCCGAGATGTCGGTCTGCTTCTTCTTGAGGTCGTTGAACCAGGCGCCGTCGCCGGTCTCGCCGTAAAGCACGGTGCCGATGACGCGGTTGTCCTGCAAAACCAGCCGCTTGTAGACCCCGGCCGCGGCATCGCGCAGCACGATCTCCTCGCGGTCGTCGCCATCGGCGAAGTCGCCGAGCGAATAAAGCTCGATGCCGGTGACCTTGAGCTTGGTCGGCGTGTCGGAGTGGACGAAGCCCACCGTTTCGTCGCCGGCGAGATGGCTGGCTGCAACGCGCGCCATCTCGTAGAGCGGTGCCACCAGGCCATAGACCTGGCCGCCGACCTCGGCGCATTCGCCGAGCGCCAGGATGTCGGGATCGGAGGTGTGCATGCCGTGATCGACGACGATGCCGCGATTGGTGGCGATGCCGGCGTCCTTGGCGATCGAAGCATTGGGCCGGATGCCGACCGCCATCACCACCAGTGTCGCCGGGACGATGGTGCCGTCGGCAAGCTCTACGCCCTCGACCTTGCCGTTGCCGACGATGGCCTTGGTGTTGGCCTTGGTCATGACCTTGATGCCGCGCGCCTCGACCGCCTTCTGCAGGAGGTAACCGGCGGCCGGATCGAGCTGGCGCTCCATCAGCGTCGGCATGACGTGCAGCACCGTCACATCCATGCCGCGCGCCTGCAGGCCGGCGGCGGCTTCGAGGCCGAGCAGGCCGCCACCGATGACGACCGCCTTGGCCCGCGCCTGTGCCGCGAGCAGCATGGCGTTGACGTCGTCGAGGTCGCGGTAGCTCAGCACGCCGGCCATGTCGTTGCCCGGCACCGGGATGATGAACGGCACCGAGCCGGTGGCGATGACCAGCTTGTCATAGGGCTCGGTCACGCCATGATCTGACGTGACAGTCTTGGCGCCGCGGTCGATGGCGACGATCCTATGCCCCTTGTAGAGCGTGATGCCGTGCTTGATGTACCAGCCGTCGCCATGGATGATGATCTCTTCATAACCCTTCTCGCCCGACAGGACCGGCGACAGCATGATGCGGTCGTAGTTCACGCGCGGCTCGGCGTTGAAGATGGTGACCTGGTAGCGGTCGGGTGCCGCCTCCAGCAGGTGCTCCAGCATGCGCCCGGGGGCCATGCCGTTGCCGATGATGACAAGTCTCTCGGTCATGACGTTGGTCCTTGTCCGTTTCACTGGGTGGCGAAGGTGAGCGTCTCGTCGGCGCTTTCGTGCGACATCTTGCGGATCGACAGGTGCATCCAGACCAGCGAGGCGACGACGAGGGCGAACAGCAGCATGAAGCAGCTCGACCACAGGCCGGTGAGGTCGTTGAGCGCGCCGAAGGCGATGGGCAGGATGAAACCGCCGAGCCCGCCAATCATGCCGACGAGGCCGCCGACCGCGCCGACATTGTCGGGATAATAGGCCGGGATGTGCTTGTAGACGGCGGCCTTGCCCAGGCTCATGAAGAAGCCGAGCACGAATGCGACGACCATGAAGGCGACCGGGCCGACTTCGAAGTGGAAGGACATCGGGCCGCTGATGCCGTGCACGACATAGTCGGCCGTTGGCAGTGACAGGATCAGCGTGGCGATCGCCGAGACGCCGAAGGTCCAGTACATCACCGTGCGCGCGCCGATCCGGTCGGACAGCACGCCGCCATAGGCGCGGAAGATGCTGGCCGGGATCGAATAGGCAGCGCCGATCATGCCGGCGGTGACGATGTCGAAGCCGTAGACGCCGATGAGATAGCGCGGCAGCCACAGCGCCAGCGCGACGAAGGCGCCGAACGAGAAGAAGTAATAGAGGCCGAAGCGCCAGACCTGGACATTCCTGAGCGGCGCGAATTCGTTCCAGAAATTCTTCGGCTGGCCGCCATGGATCCGGCGCTGGCGGATGATGGGATCGTCTTCGCTGGCGAACCAGAAGATGAAGGCCATGAAGCCGAGGCAGGCGGCCCAGATCAACGCCACGTCCTGCCAGCCGCCGGCGAGCAGGACGAAGGGGGGCCAGGAACTTGGTGACGGCGGCGCCGACATTGCCGACGCCGAAGATGCCAAGCGCGGTGCCTTGCTTGCCCGCCGGAAAGAAGCGCGAGACATAGGCGACACCGACGGCGAAGGAACCGCCGGCGAGGCCGACACCGAGGGCGGCGATCAGCATCTGCGTGTAGGTCTGGGCGAAGGCGAGCAGGAAGGTGGCGATGGCTGCCGCCAGCATGGTGGCGGTGTAGACGAGGCGCCCGCCGAAACGGTCGGTCCAGACGCCGAGCACGATGCGCACGAGCGAGCCGGTCAGGATCGGGGTGCCGATCAGCAGCCCGAACTGGGTTTCGGAGAGGCCGAGCTCCTGCTTGATGCGCACGCCGATGATCGAAAAGATCGTCCACACGGCAAAGCAAACGGTGAAAGCGAGGGTGGAGATGGCAAGCGCCCGCGCCGGAGCATTGTTCTGGCTGGGCGCGGCTGGGATGGTTGCAGTCATTGTCGGCTCCGTTGGGCGGCGTGGGAGGCGCCGCGCTGATCTGGATCGCGAAAACAAAAAAGCTGCCGGCCAGGGTCGCGCGTCCGTACATCCGGGATCGCGGTCAACTGGTCGGCAGCTTTGCCTGAGACGCCCGCCATTGGACGCCGATATGTCTGGCCTTCGGAGTGCCGCATCGTGCTCACCGAAACTCGAATCGAGTTTCGGGCCGATGCGGTGGCCTCGTCTATTGCAATGCACAAGCCGTGCCAGTTTGCGCCAGCACATGGAGTTCGTTTATTTTCAGATGCTTATATGGAAGCGAGGGCTTCGGTCGCCGGACTGGCAGCGATCAACAGATGACCAGTCGCTAGCAGGTCGTGCCCATTTATTGTGCATCGCACAAGAACTGCTCAGCGGGAGGTCAGTATCCAGTTGGGCTTTTCTGGGCAGCGATGTATCCATCGAGATCGTCGGGATCGAACAGGCTGCCGTCGAAGAAGCCGTCCGGACCGAGCACCAGGCTGGCGCCGGCAGAACCGACCGGAGTTGCAGTCTGGAGCGCGCCTTCGACCTTGGCGTTGGCTCCGGGCAAGGCCACGCCGAGCGGCTTCAGTGCGGCTCGGTAGAGGTCGGGGCGGTAGGTTTCGCGCGCGATCGCCGCATTGGCGACCGAATGTCCGACCTGTCCCCAGCGCACCATCTGGCTGTAGAACCACAGTGCATGGCTTTTCCATGGGAAGGTCGCTGCCTTGGCCTGCGGCACGAAAAAGTCGTCGACCTCGACCGAGATGCCATCGGTTATGCCGAGATGACCCGAAAGGGCCGGCCGCATCCATAATGCCGGCCTTCCGACATAGGCGGGCGCTGAAAGTATCTGCGCCAACTCGGCGTGATTGGCGGGTTCGGCGCACCATTGCGCGGCGCGGTAGATGGCACGCAGCAATGCCGCCAGCGCATCGGCATTGGTCTCGGCCCAGCGCGCGTCGGCGCCCAGGACTTTCTCGGGACTGGAGCGCCAGATCCTGGCCTTCACGGTTGCGATCCGGCCGTGGCCGAGCATCACCGCAGCGGTGTTCCAAGGCTCGCCGGCACAAAAACCGTCGAGCGCGCCAGAGCCCAGCGCATCGGCCATCAGCGGCGGCGGCAGGATCACGATCTCGATGTCGCGATCGGGTTCGATGCCACAGGCTGCGAGCCAGTAACGGAGTTCGTAGTTGTGGCCGGAGTAGGGATGCACGACGCCAAAGCGCAACGGCGCAGCACCGGCACGCGCGCGCTCCGCCACGACGGCCCTCAGCGCATCGCCGGCCGCGCGTGGCGAAAGGTCAGCCGTCGCGCCATGCGCGACCATGTGTTGCCACAGCGCCTTCGACACGGTGATGGCGTTGCCGCCGAGGCCCAGCGCCATCGGCACGATGGTGCTCGCAGCCAGCGGCGTCAGGCCGAGATTGCAGGCGATCGGCATCGGCGCCAGCATATGTGCTACCTGGAAGTGGCCGACGGCGAGCCGGTCGCGGATATTGGCCCATGAGGTTTCACGGACGAGATTGAGCTCGATGCCTTCGTCCGTGGCAAAGTCTTTCTCTCTTGCTGCAACGAGCAGAGCGCTGTCGAGCAGGGGCAGGAAACCGGCTGATATCTCGAAACGGGCGTCGCTCATGCGTCGTCTCCAAGCAGGCCAGCGGCAGTCACCAGGCTCTGCGCGATCTCCGAAATCTTGCGGTTCTGGTTCATCGCCGCCTTGCGCATGAGCGCATAGGCCTCGGCCTCCGGGATCCCGCGCGACTTCATCAGGATGCCTTTCGCCCGGTCGACCACCTTGCGGTCCTCGAGTTCGCTGCGCGCCTCTTCCAGTTCCCGCGACAGGCGCGAAAAGGCGTTGAAGCGGCTGACCGCCATGTCGAGGATCGGCTTGACCCGCTCGCGCTTCAGCCCGTCGACGACATAGGCCGAAACGCCGGCATCAACCGCTGCCTCGATCGAGGCGCTGTCGGAGCGGTCGACAAACATGGCAATCGGCCGCTTCACCGCTCGTGAGAGCTGGAACATGTTTTCCAGCATGTCGCGGTTGGGGTTTTCGAGATCGATGACGATGACATCGGGATTGATTTCGGCGATGCGCCGGGCGATGCCGGAAACGTCGTGGACGAGCGTCACCTCGTCATGGCCGGCCTCGCGCAGCCCCGCCTCGATGATCGAGGCGCGGATGCGATTTTCGTCAATCACAAGAACGGCGAGTGGTTTGGCGGCCATGCGCTATTTTGCGCGCCGGCGCCGATTGTGCAATGCGGCAATCGTCAGTGGCGCTGACGAGCCTGGCCAATCGAACCATGTCATGGGGATGAGCTTCGGTTCGCAGGCCCGCTCTCAGGGTGCTGGCAAGGCCGCGCTGAGACTGTGCTATCGCGTCTGGCACCGAGGCCACTCGGGCAGTTAGAAAACTCGAACTTTTCGGAGAGTTAGGTGGTGCCCAGACGCGGATTCGAACCACGGACACGCGGATTTTCAATCCGCTGCTCTACCAACTGAGCTATCTGGGCCTAGTTCCAGGATCGAGCAAGAGCCTTGACCCGGAAGCCTTGAGTGGTGCGCTGCACCCTCGAAAGCGGGTGGGTTATAACACGAGATTTGCCGCTGTCCAGCGCCTGCGACGTGTTTTTCTTGAAAGAAATCACAGGCCGTTGCGTAAGCTGCGAAGGCCGCTCAGCGTTGTCAGCCGGCTTCGCCGTTTGCGTTGGAATCCTCGTCTTCGTCGTCGCGGACGGGAATGGCGTAGCTGCCTGAAAGCCAGCGGTTGAGGTCGACGGCCTTGCAGCGCGGCGAACAAAACGGATAGCTGTCGCGCGCCGAAGGCTTGCCGCATTCGGGGCAGGCGATCTTGGCGCGCAAGGGTGTTACGACGGCGTTGGGCTTGTCGGTCATACGCGCACACCAGCCTGCCAGTTGAGCTGGACCTGATAGCCTTCGCCCGAAAGCAAAGACGTCGTCTCGTAGAGCGGCAGGCCCACGACATTGGTGTAGGAGCCGACGAGCTTGACCACGAAGGTGCCGGCGAGGCCCTGGATGCCATAGCCACCGGCCTTGCCGCGCCATTCGCCCGAGGCGAGGTAGTTTTCCATGTCCTGCTTCGACAGGCGCTTGAAACGCACGCGCGTCTCGACCAGGCGCTGGCGCAGCTTGCCGGTGGGAGTCACCAGCGCGAGGCCGGTATAGACCCGGTGCGAGCGGCCCGAAAGCAGCTGCAGGCAATGCAGCGCCTCATCCGATGTCTCCGCCTTGGGCAGGATGCGGCGGCCGACGGCGACAACAGTGTCGGCGGCAAGGATGAAACCGGAAGCCGGCTCGGCTTCCTTGGACAGGACGTCGTGCGCCTTCTGGGCCTTGGTCACCGACAGGCGCTTGGCCAGCGAGCGTGGGTGCTCGGCCCGCATCGGGCGCTCGTCGACATCTGCCGGGAACAGCCGGTCGGGCTCGATGCCGGCCTGCTGCAACAGCTCGACGCGGCGGGGCGAACCCGAGGCAAGCACAAGCTTTTGCAGATCGCTCAATCCAAAATCCTGTAAGCTGAGACCGGCTGAGCGCCTGATGGGCTGTGCGCGGCTTACTTGAAGCGGTAGGTGATACGGCCCTTGGTCAGGTCGTAAGGCGTCATTTCGACGAGGACCTTGTCGCCGGTGAGGACGCGGATGCGATTCTTGCGCATGCGACCGGCGGTGTGGGCGATGATTTCGTGTTCGTTTTCGAGCTTGACCCGGAACATCGCATTCGGCAACAATTCCGTTACGACGCCCGGAAACTCGAGGACTTCTTCCTTCGGCATTCGGTACCTTTGGTTTGGATGACTTTCCGGCGACCTGGCCGGAATTTTCGCGGAACCTATATGATATTCCACGCTTTGTGAACACGCTTAATCGGCGTCGTTTGCTTGCGCCTGGGCAGTAAATCTTTTGGCCATTCTGAGCTTCAACCGCTCACGCACATCGCGATAGGCATGCATGATCTGATCGCGCGTGCCGGTGATCGCGGTCGGATCGGGTGTCGGCCAGTATTCGACGTCGACAGCCATCGAGCGGGTGAACTCGAGCGCGGCGTGATGGGCCTCGGGCGCGAGTGTCACGATCAGGTCGAAATAGTCGTCTTCGAGATCATCGATGGTGCGCGGCTGGTGCTCGTTCAGCGCCATGCCTTCCTCGGCGAGCACGGCATCGACGAACGGGTCGCGGTCGCCGGCGCGTACACCCGCCGAGGTCACGAAGGTCGAAGCCGGCAGACTGTGACGGGCGATCGCCTCGGCCATCGGCGAGCGGACCGAATTCATTCGGCACATGAACAGGATAGAGCGCGGAGACGAACCGTTTGCCGCCATATGTCATCCGCGCCAGTGAAGCACGCAGATCAGCGTGAAGAGGCGCCGCGCGGTGTCGAAATCGATCTCGATCTTGCCGGAGAGGCGGTCGAGCAGCGTCTGCGAACCTTCGTTGTGCAGGCCGCGCCTGCCCATGTCGATCGCCTCGATCTGGCTCGGCGTCGAAGAGCGAATCGCCTCGTAATAGCTTTCGCAGATCATGAAGTAGTCCTTCACGATGCGGCGGAACGGCGTCAGCGACAGGATGTGGGTGACCACCGCTTCGCCATGCTCTCGCGAGATGGCGAAGACCAGCCGGGCGTCGACAAGCGACAGCTTGAGCCGATAGGGCCCATGGCCGTCGTCATTGATCGGATGAAAGCTGTTCTCTTCGATCAGGTCGAAGATCGCCACCGCGCGTTCATGCTCGACGTCGGGCGTCGAACGGCCGATCGATTCGTCGAGTTCGACGTCGACCAGGCGGGAGCGTGCGTGGCCTTTGTCGGACATCGCGCCTACATGTTCAATCTGATGGCGACGGAGCGCGCATGGGCGTCGAGCCCTTCGGCCTTGGCCAAGGCGATCGCCGCCGGCGCCAGCGCGCGCAGCTGATCAGGGCCAAGCTTGAGGATCGAGCTGCGCTTGACGAAGTCGAGCACCGTCAGCCCCGAGGAGAAGCGCGCCGAGCGTGCCGTCGGCAGCACGTGGTTGGAGCCGCCGACATAGTCGCCGATGACTTCGGGCGTATGCTTGCCGACAAAGATCGCACCGGCATTGCGCACTTTTGGCAGCATGGCTTCCGGATCGGCAATGGCGAGCTCGAGGTGTTCTGCGGCGATGCGGTTGACCAATGGCATGGCCACATCGAAGTCGTCGACCAGGATCACCGCGCCAAAGTCGCGCCAACTGGCGGCAGCCGTCGCGGCGCGGGGCAGCAGCTTGATCTGGCGCTCGACCGCTTGTTCCACCGATTTGCCGAAGGCGGCGTCATCGGTGATCAGGATTGATTGCGCCGAAACGTCATGTTCGGCCTGGGCGAGCAGATCGGCGGCGAGCCAGTCGGGATCGTTGTCACTGTCGGCAACGATCAGCACTTCCGATGGGCCGGCGATCATGTCGATACCGACAGTGCCGAACACCTGGCGCTTGGCAGCCGCGACATAGGCGTTGCCGGGTCCGACGATCTTGGCGACGGGGCGGATGGTCTCGGTGCCATAGGCAAGGGCGGCAATCGCCTGGGCGCCGCCGACACGGTAGATTTCAGATACACCGGCCAAATCGGCTGCGACCAGCACCAGCGGATTGATGACGCCGCCGGTGGCAGGCACGACGATGACGATGCGCTCGACGCCGGCAACCTGCGCCGGCACGGCATTCATCAGCACCGAACTCGGATAGCTCGCCGTGCCGCCGGGCACATAGAGCCCGACCGCCTCGACGGCGGTCCAGCGCGAGCCAAGCTCGACGCCGATCGGGTCGACATAGCGGTCGTCCTTGGGCATCTGGCGGGCATGGTGCGAGCGGATGCGGTCGCGGGCAAAGCGCAGCGCCTCGACAGTCTCGGGGTCGGCGTCGATGTAGGCCTGGTCGATGTCGGCGCGGGTCACGGCAATGCCGAGCGTCGACAGGTCGGCACGGTCGAATTTCCGGGTGTAGTCGATCAGGGCCGCGTCGCCGCGCGTGCGCACGTCGTCGATGATGGCGCGCACCGTCGCATCGACGTCGGGAGAGACCTCGCGCTTGGTCGTCAGGAAGGCGGCGAAGCGCTTCTCGAAGTCGGCGTCGGATTGGCTAAGCGTGATGGCCATCGTCTGGAATGCTCAGGTCTTGTGAATGGGGCGAGAGGAGGCCTGCCAGGCAGCCCCGGTGTCGGTCAGTCGCGCCTCGATGACCTCGACCTCGAGCCGGATCGCGGCGTCGCCGGAAAACAACAGCTCGATGGTGCCGGCAGGACCCTCGTCCTGGGCGAAGCCGATGGCCAGAAGCTCCAGCACGTCGTCGCTTTTGGTCCGGGAGATGCCCTGCAACTGGGCCGACAGCACGCGGTCGAAATGCAGGATCGACCTGCGCCGCTCGTATTTGGGTCGGAAGAAGCCGGTCTTGGTTTCCCAGGCGAAACGGTTCATCGCCAGCGCAAAACGCTTGGCGGGGGCATCGAAAGCGAGGTCGACGACCTTGATCACCGCATCCTGCACATGCGCCGAAACGATCTCCAGATCTTCTTCGTCGAGGGCGACTAGTTTGAGCAGGTTCATGTCCGGTCGGCTGCCTGTGCGGAAAGGTGATGCGTCCGGCTTTGTTAGGCGGTCTTGGTGCAGCGCGCAACCGCGCGTGAGGGCAAGTAGGGCAGTAAGGGACTAGGGCAGTAAGGCATTGGGGCGGAAGTCACTTATTGCCCTGCTGCCTTACTGCCCCATTCCTTAACTCAGCCGCTGATGCGCTCGATCACCGCGCCGCAACGCGACAGCTTTTCTTCGAGGCGCTCGAAGCCGCGGTCGAGATGGTAGACGCGGTTGACCACCGTCTCGCCCTCGGCGGCGAGGCCGGCGATGACCAGCGACACCGAGGCGCGCAGATCGGTTGCCATGACCGGCGCACCCTTGAGCTTGGAAACACCCTCGACGATCGCCGTCTGGCCCGACAGCGTGATGTGCGCGCCAAGGCGGGCGAGTTCCTGCACATGCATGAAGCGGTTTTCGAAGATCGTTTCGGTGATCTTCGACTTGCCCTTCGACATCGTCATCAGGCCCATGAACTGCGCCTGCAGGTCGGTGGGGAAGCCGGGGAAGGGCTCGGTGGTGACGTCGACCGGCGAAATGCCCGAGCCGTTGCGCAGCACGCGGATGCCGGAATTGGTCTGGATGATTTCGGCCCCGGTCTGGGACACGATATCGAGCGCGCCCTGCAAAAGGTCGGCACGCGCGCCTTCGAGCAGCACGTCACCGCCGGTCATGGCGACCGCCATGGCGTAGGTGCCGGTCTCGATGCGGTCGGGGATGACGCGGTGGCGCGCACCCGACAACGAATCGACGCCTTCGATGGTGATCGTCGAAGTGCCCTGGCCGGTGATCCTGGCGCCCATGGCATTGAGGCACTCGGCAAGGTTGACGACCTCGGGCTCACGCGCGGCGTTTTCGAGCACCGTCTCGCCGCGGGCGAGCGTTGCTGCCATCATCAGCACATGGGTCGCGCCGACCGAGATCTTGGGGAAGGTGTAACGGTTGCCGGTGAGGCGGTTCTTGGCCGAGGCCAGGATGTAGCCGTTTTCGACCTCGATCTTGGCGCTAAGCGCCTGCAGGCCGTCGATGAACAGGTCGACCGGCCGTGTGCCGATGGCACAACCGCCGGGCAACGACACCTTGGCCTCGCCCATGCGGGCAAGCAGCGGGCCGATGACCCAGAAGCTGGCGCGCATCTTGGAGACCAACTCGTAAGGAGCCGTGGTGTCGACGATGTTACGCGCGGTAAAGCTGATGGTGCGCGAATAGCCTTCGCCCTGGCGCTCGCGGCGGCCGGAGACGGAGTAGTCGACGCCGTGATTGCCGAGAATGCGGATCAGCTGTTCGACATCGGCCAGATGCGGCACGTTTTCGAGCGTCAGCGTATCGTCGGTGAGCAGCGAGGCGATCATCAGGGGAAGGGCTGCGTTCTTCGCGCCCGAGATCGGGATGGTTCCGGTCAGCTCGTTGCCGCCGACAATTCTGATGCGATCCATTGGCCGTCGTTTCTCCGGGCGATCCCGGTTCTGGCGAGAAATTTTCTTGCCGCCCGTCTAGACCATCGCGCTTTCAGGTTCAAGAAAGCCGGTTTTTACGGTCGTTGGCGCCAAGCGCCTGCCGTTGCCGGTCAGGCTTTCTCGGGTTTCTCCGTCTCACCCTCGGCCGCGGCAAGGCCTTCCGGCCTCGTATCGGCTTCTCCGGTGCGTCGCGAGCGCGCCTGCGCCTTGCGTTTCATCAGGTTGGCGCGCAACTCGGCTGCGAGCCGCTCCTGGCGCTTGTCGGCACCGCTTGAGGGCATCTTTGGTTTCGACGACATGTGGTGGTCCCCGCTTGTCGATCGTTCATAGCGGCTTGGCAACGGAAATGGCCAGTATTGTGGCGTAAGCGGGCCTGTGGAAAATGATACACGATTTGGCGCAACTGATAACTTGCGCTCCCGGGAATCATGTGGCACAAGCCGCCCCGTTCACAGTTGCTGCCGTAGCTCAGTGGTAGAGCACTCCCTTGGTAAGGGAGAGGTCGAGAGTTCAATCCTCTCTGGCAGCACCATTCTCCCCGATCAGAATCAAAGAGTTAAGTGCAGATTCTGCTGCCGGCGTGGCGCAACGACGCTGCGCACAAGGCGCATTGCGGATGTGTAGCCGACACAAAATGATCCGAATGCGTTTGAATTGGGCCAGATAGGTTCGTTAGTCACCGCTTCAGACGCAAACGCTCGACGCAAATCAGCCCATGGCTGCCGCCATTTCGCGCCATGCCGTGGAATGCTGAGCTTGAACCTGTGTCAGGGCGAGCTTCGGCCCGTTTGCGGGTCTATCTCAAGGCTTGAATTCGGCTGAACGTCCGGCAAACCCGCGCACCGGCTTCCCAGAACGCGCGCTTGCTCTGTTCGCGTCGGTTCGGGCTGTCGCTTTGAGGCGCCGATGGCGCAGGCAGCCGGAAGCCGAACGGTTCGGCTGGCATGCCGCCGCGTTCTGTCCAGTATCCGTCGAGGTCGGCCTGCATCAGCCGGCGGCGCTTGCGCCGGCGCTGGTTGATGACATGTGTGGCGTTGGAGACGGCCATGATGTGTGGCGGGTTGGCCGGTGACACCAGCCCGTGCAGGGCAAGCAGCATGGCATCCTTGGGCCGCAGGCCACCCAGGCATCGGGTAGCTGATATGACCGAGCGCTTCGCTTCCGCCCCTTTGGGCCCTTGCATGCCGCCGATCGCCAGGCTTGCCGTGCCGTCTTGGCCACGGACAAAGACGAAGCTGGCTGTCCACAATGTGTAGTCGTCGCTCGCCCGCGCCAGCTTGATGGCGAAGACGCCCTCATGGCGGCAGCCGCAATGGTCGGCCAGCAGCATCTGCATGCTGTAGTCTTCGTGGCGCCCGCTGACAGCGCCCATGTCGAGGCGTTCGCCGCGCCAAAGGGTTGCGAGATCGTCGTGCCGCAGCAGTTCCGCCGCGATCCGGAAATGCTCGGTCATCAGCTCGAGGCGAGCCGGGCTTGGGATTCCCGTGATGAAAAAGACATCCAGCGACTTGCGCAGCAGGTCGTCATGCGGACCGGCGAGCATCTGCTGGCGGGAAAAATCGTCGAGGAATTTGATCCAGCTGAAGGTGCTGACCGGGCGGCAGGCGAATCGCAGGCAAAACACGGCCGAGCGCTTCAGCGAGATGCGGGCGCCGAGGCTGAGTGTCTGAAGGAAAACCGATTGACGCGTCGCGGCGCGTAGCGGCGATGACCGGACGGGCAGTGCGCCGCGCTGGTCCAGCTCCGGTTTCCATTCATGTCGCACGGGGGCGCTCCTTCAGACCGATTCTGCCGGTTCCGTGAAATCCCGGAGCCGGCGGAGCGATCTAAAGAGCGCGCCGCATTGCGCCTGCATTGCATAATCGGCGCATCTACCGTGCCGATTCGAATTACTTGCGCCGAGCCGCTGAAAACTGGCGAGCTGTAGATATCTGTCGGTATTTGTAAGAGAAATCGCTACGAATCGCCTGTTCGTACGTGGCTCGGCGTTTGGCCTACAGCTGCGATTCGATCGGCAGATAGCTGATGACCTTGGCCACCAGCCGCCGCCGCAGGCTGGCCTGCGGTTCGTGCCTGAGTTCGCGTGGAGCGTTGGCAGCCCTGTCAGTCCAGGTCAGTCTGTCGCCGTGCAGCGAAAGCCTGAAGCTGCTGCGCGGCGAGATCTGCGCCGATATCACCGCCTCGACTTCACTTGCGAGTTCCTCTTGCTTGAACAGCACGCCCATTTCGGTGTTGAGCGCGGCCGAGCGCGGGTCGAAGTTGAACGAGCCAACGAAGCCCGCCGCTCCGTCGGCGATGAACGCCTTGGTGTGCAGGCTCGCACCCTTCGAGCCGAACAGCGACATGTCGGTGCGGTCCTCGTCCGGCTTCAACTCGTAGATGTCGATGCCGCTTTTGAGCAGTGGCTTGCGATAGCGGACATAGGCGCCGTGGACGGCGGCGACGTCGGTGGCGGCCAGCGAATTGGTCAGCACGGTCACCGCAACCCCGTTCCGGGCCAGCGTGGTCAGCTCGCGGGTGCCGTTCTCGCCGGGAATGAAATAGGGCGAGACAATGCGCAATTGTCGTTGCGCCGAAGTCAGGATCGGCCTGATGGCCGTCATCAGCCAGCTATCCTGGCCTCCGCCTGATGCCTTTTCGGGTGGATCGGAAGCAACAGTCGCCTCGCTGGTCCAGCGCAGCTTTCCCATGCCCGACGACGACCATTGCCGGCTCTCGTCGGCAACGCGATGGATGTAGGGCTCCGCCAGGCCGGTCGTTGCCGTGTGTTCGAGGCGGGTGCGCAACGCTGGCAGGTCGCCCTTGGCCATGCCGGTGACATGGCGGATCGGCAACACCGCCTCGCTGTTCCAGAAGCGGTCGAAGATGGCTTCGGTTTGGCCGACCACGGGGCCGACGAGCAAAAGGTCCATGTCGCGAAAGTTGGCGTCCTCCGAGGCATCGAAATAGGCGTCGCCGACATTGCGCCCGCCGACGATGGCCAGCCTGCCGTCGGCGATCCATGCCTTGTTGTGCATGCGCCGTGTCGTGCGCACCGCGCGCAGCACCAGCTCCAGCCCGCGCTGCAGGCCAAAGGCCCGTGCCCAGCTCGGGTTGAACAGGCGGACTTCGATGTTGGGATGGCTGTCGAGGGCGAGATAGTTGGGGTCGTAGCCCTTGGCGTTGATGTCGTCGAGGATCAGCCGCACCCGCACGCCGCGGTCGGCGGCGCCGAGGATTTCCCTGGCGAGCAGGCTGCCGGTCAGGTCGTCCTTCCAATAGTAATATTGCAGGTCGAGGCTGCGCTGGGCATGGCGTGCCGTGTAGGCCCTGATGGCAAAGGCGTGCAGGTTGGATGAAAGCAGCGCCAGCCCGCTCTGGTCCGGATGGTTGTGCAGAAGCGGGGCCACCAGCCGGTCGAACTGGGTTTCATCTTCTTCGGTCGGCAATGCACTGGAGGGTGTGCCCTGGGCGCGCTTGGCGAAGCGGCCATATGCATAGACCGCCAACAGCGACGCGAGGACCAGGATCCCCACGACAGCGATGGCAATTGCGATGAGTTTCATGCGGCAGGCGGCCAATCGGCTTTGGAGGGAACCATATCCTCACGGTAGCATTTCGGTGGAAGGCTATCGTGACGCATGTGGTAAACCTCGAATAGCTCGACCATATAGGCTACAGTTGGCACATACGCCTGCCGCAACTGAACACGAATTTCCCAGAGATTCCAGACGAGTGATGGCTAGCAGACTAGGCTTTGAGATTCCCGCTGGAGCAGGTGCGGCGCACCCGTCCTCGATGTTTGAGCTGCAAGGCAGGTCGTTGACCGCCGAAGCCGGCACTCACAGCGAAATCGTCGTCGCGTCCTACAACGTCCACAAATGTGTCGGGCTCGATCGCCGTTTCGACCCGCAACGCACGATGCAGGTGATTTCCGAGATCGGCGCCGACATCATCGCGTTGCAGGAGGCCGACCAGCGCTTTGGCGACCGTGCCGGGTTGCTCGACCTCGATGCCGTCGAGCGCGAGACCGGGCTTGTTCCGGTGCCGCTTGCCGGCCGGCGCAAGAGCCATGGCTGGCACGGCAATGTCGTGCTGTTTCGCAAGGGATCGGTCAGTTCGGCGCGGCAGATCGTGCTGCCGGGGGCCGAGCCGCGCGGTGCTGTGGTTGTCGATCTCGAGCTCGAAGCAGGGCCGCTTAGGATCATCGCGGCGCATTTCGGCCTGTTGCGCCACTCGCGCAAGCTGCAGGCTGGCACGCTGTTGACCGCCGCCGAACTGCACAGCGACAGACCGACGGTGCTTGTCGGCGACCTCAACGAATGGCGGCTGGGCAAGCGCTCGTCGCTGCGCAGCCTGGAGCCGGCTTTCGGGCCGACGCATGCGATCGTTCCGAGTTTTCCTTCGCGCTTCCCGGTGCTGGCGCTCGACCGTGTCATGGCCAGGCCGCACAGCCTGCTCACCGAGCTCGAGGCGCACGATACGGCGCTGGCGCGCATCGCCTCCGATCACCTGCCGATCCGGGCCGTCATCCGGCTGAATGCCAAGCGCAACGGTCTCGCCGAAGCCGCCTGATCACTGCACGACGAAGAAATCGCTGATCCGTGCCGCCACCTGCCGAAGGATCGGCAGGAGTTCTGCTTCCATCTGAGCCGGCGTGTGGCGCGAGGTCTGCGTCGAGACGTTGATCGCGGCGACGATGGCATTGGAGCGGTCGCGCAGCGGCACAGCGATCGAGCGCAGGCCGATCTCCAGCTCTTCATCGACAATGGCAAAGCCGCTGCGGCCAACATCTTTGACGATCTCAACCAGCTTTGTCCGGTCGGTGATCGTCCTGGGGGTGCGCTGGGCAATGCCAGCGCCCGTCATGAACGCCTCAAGATCCGCGTCGTTCAGACCTGAAAGCAGAACGCGCCCCATCGCTGTACAGTGGGCGGGAAGGTGCGCCCCGACCTGCAGGTCGACGCCGATGATTCGTGGCCCGGGCACGCGCGCGACATAGACCATGTCTTCGCCCGACAGGATCGCCGCCGAACAGGATTCGTGCAGCTTGGCTGCGGTCTCGCGCATGAAGGGTTCGGCGAAGGTCCAGAGCGGAACGCCATGCAGCCAGATGCGGGCCTGCGCCAGAAGCCTTGGTGATAGAGAAAAATTCCGTCCCGCCTGTACGGCATAGCCAGTTGCTACCAGCGTCAGCAGGAAGCGCCGGGCGCCGGCGCGGGTTAGGCCGGCCTTGTCAGCGGTTTCGGTCAGCGTCAGGCCGGCTGGATTGGCAGCCAGGATCTCCATGACGGCGAGCCCGCGCTCCAGCGAAGCGACGTGATCGCGGACGGGTTGTTCGTCGCTCATGGCAGATCCCTCGGGAATGGCGTCGCCGCGGAGTCATCTCATTGACTCCGGCATCATCTTGGCTCAAAAATGTATCGCATATAAAACAAATGTTCGCAATACGAACTTTTGGGTGAACTTTGGACAAACGGGACGAAACGCGATGACCAAATTTCTCCCCCTGTCGCAGGCGGTCGCCGACAATCTCAACAACGGCGACACAGTGGCCTTCGAAGGGTTCACGCATCTCATTCCCACTGCGGCCGCGCATGAGGCGATCCGCCAGGGTCTCAAGGACCTGACGCTGGTCCGCATGACGCCCGACCTGATCTACGACCAGATGATCGGCATGGGCATGGCCAGGAAGGTGGTCTTCTCCTACGCCGGCAACCCCGGCGTTGGCCTGCTGCGCCGTCTGCGCGACGCCGTCGAGAACGGTTTTCCGCATCCGCTGGAGATCGAGGAGCATAGCCACGCGGCCATGGCCAACGCCTATGAGGCGGGAGCGGCCGGCCTGCCTTGCGCCATCTTCCGCGGTTATCGCGGTGCCGAGCTCGCCAAAGTCAACCCGAACATCAGGTCGGTGACCTGTCCGTTTACCGGCGAGGTGCTGGCCGCCGTTCCGTCGGTTCGGCCCGACGTCACCTTCATCCATGCCCAGAAGGCCAACAGACGCGGCGACGTGCTGGTCGAAGGCATCATCGGCATCCAGAAGGAAGCAGCCCTGGCCGCCAAGCGCGCCGTGGTCACCGTCGAGGAAGTGGTCGACAATTTTGACGACCTGCACCCCAACCTGACCGTGCTGCCGAACTGGTCGGTCACGGCGATTTCAGTCGTGCCGGGCGGGGCGCACCCATCCTACGCCCATGGCTATTATGTCAGGGACAACGCGTCTTATCTCGAATGGGACGAGATATCAGCCGACCGCGACCGCTTCCGCGCGTGGATGCAAAACAACGTCATCGAAAAGAGCGCCGATGATTTTGCCGCCCGTGTCGAACAGCTGAGGAGCGTGGCATGAGCGAAATTGGCTTCACCCCCAATGAGATGATGACCATTGCCGCCTCGCGCGCCCTGAAAGGCGACGACGTCTGCTTCGTCGGCATCGGCGCGCCGTCGGCCGCCTGCAATGTCGCGCGGCTGACGCATGCGCCCGACATCACGCTGATCTACGAATCGGGCACCATCGGCACAGCGCCCGACGTGCTGCCGCTGTCGATCGGCGACGGCGAATTGTGCGACACCGCCGTCACCACCGTTTCAGTGCCGGAGATGTTCCGCTACTGGTTGCAGGGCGGGCGCATTTCGATCGGCTTCCTCGGTGCCGCCCAGCTCGACAAGTTCGGCAACATCAACACAACTGTCATCGGCGACTACGCCCACCCCAGGACCCGCCTGCCGGGCGGCGGCGGCGCACCGGAGATCGCGACGTCGTCGAAGGAAATCTACATCACCATGGTGCAGACCAAGCGCGGCATGGTCGACAAGATCGACTTCTACACCTCCTTCGGCCATGGCGATGGCGGCGACCATCGCCAGCGTCTCGGCATCGACACCAAGGGTCCGACACTTTTGATCACCGATCTGGCGATCTGGAAGCCGGACCCTGACACCAAGGAGTTCACCGTGGTTTCGCTGCATCCGGGTGTGCCCCCTGACAAGGTGCAGGAGACCTGCGGCTGGACGGTGAAATTTGCCGACACGCTCGAGCAAACACCTGCGCCGACCGAACTGGAGCTGAAGACGCTGCGCGACCTCAAGGCACGCACCGACGCCGCCCACAAGGGCGAGGCGGCTGGCGCAAAGCGAGGATCAAGGGATGGCTGAGGCCTATATCTGCGACTACATCCGCACGCCGATCGGCCGCTTCGGCGGTGCCTTGTCGTCGGTCCGCGCCGACGATCTGGGGGCTGTTCCGCTCAAGGCATTGATGGAGCGCAATGTGTCCGTCGATTGGGCCGCCGTCGACGACGTCGTTTTCGGCTGCGCCAACCAGGCCGGCGAGGACAACCGCAACGTTGCCCGCATGTCGCTGCTTTGGCCGGCCTACCGCAGGACGTCTCGGGCACGACGATCAACCGCCTTTGCGGTTCTGGCATGGACGCATTGATTGCGGCTGCCCGGGCGATCAAATCAGGCGAAGCCGATCTGATGATATCAGGCGGCGTCGAAAGCATGAGCCGCGCGCCTTTCGTCATGCCCAAGGCCGACGCTGCGTTCTCGCGCCATGCCGAGATCCATGACACCACCATCGGCTGGCGCTTCGTCAATCCGCTGATGAAGACGCAGTACGGCGTCGATTCGATGCCGGAGACCGGCGAAAACGTGGCGGAGGACTTTGCCGTCACCCGTGCCGACCAGGACGCTTTCGCGGTTCGCAGCCAAAACAAGGCCGTCGCCGCTCAGGACAATGGCCGTCTCGGCAAGGAGATCACGCCGGTGACCATCCCGCAGCGCAAGGGCGACGCCATCGTCGTTTCAAAGGACGAGCATCCGCGCGCCGGCACGTCAATCGAGACGCTGGCCAAGCTGCCGACACCGTTCCGCCAAGGCGGCACGGTGACGGCCGGCAACGCTTCGGGCGTCAACGACGGTGCAGCAGCGTTGATCGTCGCCTCCGAGGCGGCGGTGAAGAAGCATGGCCTGACGCCGATTGCGCGTGTGCTAGGCGGTGCGGCTTCCGGTATTGCCCCACGCATCATGGGCATTGGCCCGGCGCCGGCGACGAAGAAGCTGTGCGCCCGACTGGGCATTCAGCCTTCCGATTTCGACGTCATCGAACTCAATGAAGCCTTCGCCTCCCAAGCCCTTGCCGTGCTGCGCGACCTTGGCATCGCCTGGGATGCGGAGCACGTGAACCCGAATGGTGGCGCCATCGCACTGGGCCACCCGCTTGGCATGTCGGGCGCCCGCATCGCCGGTACTGCCGCGCTTGAGCTCGGCCTGCGCGGCGGCAGGCTGGCGCTTGCCACCATGTGCATTGGCGTCGGCCAAGGCATTGCGGTCGCGCTCGAGCGGGCCTGATCCGAGCCATCGGAGCTGCGAAAACGAGAACGCCCGGCAGTGCCGGGCGTTTGTTCAGCCAATCAGGCTGATCAGGAAACGCAGGCTGATCAGAAGCAAGAAGATACCGAAGGCGACCTCCAGCTTTCGCTTCGACAACGCATGGGCTAGTTTTGCTCCGAGCGGAGCGGTCAGCACGCTGGTCGGAACGAACAGGATCATGCCGACCAGCGAGACATAGCCGAGCGATAGCGGAAACTGCAGGGCGGCGACATCGGGATATTCGGCGGCGCGCGGCCAGCCGGCATAGATGTAGCCGAGCGCGCCGGGGATCGAGATCAGCACGCCGAGGCCTGACGAGGTGGCGACCGCCTGGTGGATCGGCCGGCCGTAGAAGGTCATGAACAGGTTGGAGAGCTGGCCGCCGCCGATGCCCATCAGGCTCGACAGCACGCCGATGACCCAGCCATAGATGTTCATGACCAGCTTGCCGGGCATGTCGAGCCCGAGCCGCCAGGAATCCTTGCCGAACAGCAGCCGGATCGCCGAAATGCCGGCAACGACGACGAACACCGCCTTGAACAGGTCGGCCGGTGCGTAGCGGGCAATGAAACTGCCCATGGCGACGCCGACGATGACAGGGATCGCCCACTGCTTGAGAATGGCCATGTCGACCGCGCCTTTGGCCCGATGCGCATTGAACGAGCGGATCGACGTCGGAATGATGATCGCCAGCGAAGTACCGACGCACAAAGGCATGCGTACTTCTTCCGGCACGCCGACGGACTGGAACAGTTCGTAGAGCACCGGCACGATGACCGTGCCGCCGCCGACACCGAAGACGCCGGCGAGAAGGCCGGTGATGGCGCCGGCGCCCAGAAGAGCAATGGCGAGCCAGATGATTTCGTAGGTTGATATGCCGGCCATGTGGGGAGGTCTCGTCGACAGTGGGGCGGGAGGGACGAACCGCGCCGGCCGCAGCGTGCCAGAACCAGATGTCCCATGGTTAGGCGGCCACATATGACATGATGCGGTGGTCCAGTCTTCCCCGGATTGCCATGCCAGGCAAAGGCGCGATTGGCATCGAAACCATCGCAACTGTTTCGTTCAAAACCACCCGGTCGGGTGGTTGCCTGCCTTTTGTTATATCCGTATGAATATAACGAATCTCGGCCAGGCGGCCGGCAACGACGGAGGAATGAGGATGCTTACGCGTAGGGGATTTGGGGTGCGGTTCGCCGCAATGGTTGGTGGCCTGGCCGCGGTGCTCGCACTCGGCCTGCCGGCAGCGCGCGCCGACGGTGATGTCGTGGTGTTTGCCGCCGCCAGCCTGAAGAATGCGCTCGACGCCGTCGATGCGGCCTGGAAGGCCGAGGGCGGCAAGTCCGCGACCGCGTCCTATGCCGCGAGTTCGGCGCTCGCCAAGCAGATCGAAGGCGGTGCGCCTGCCGACGTGTTCATCTCCGCCGACCTCGACTGGATGAAGTATCTTTCCGAAAAGAAGCTCATCAAGGATGGCTCGGAAGTGAAGCTGCTCGGCAATCGCATTGTGCTGGTGGCGCCGAAGGATTCGGCCGCCAAGGCCGATATCGCGGCGAATTTCGACCTCGCCGGACTGCTCGGCGAAGGCCGCCTCGCCATGGGCGACGTCAAGGCCGTGCCTGCCGGCAAGTACGGCAAGGCCGCGCTCGAGAAGCTCGGCGTCTGGTCGTCGGTCGAAGGCAAGATCGCCCAGGCTGAAAACGTGCGCGCGGCACTCAAGCTCGTGTCGACGGGCGAAGCGCCGCTCGGCATCGTCTACCAGACCGACGCGACCGCCGAGCCGGGCGTCAAGATCGTCGGCATTTTCCCGGAAGAGACGCATCCTCCCATCGTCTATCCGGTTGGCGTGACGGCGGGCTCGAAGAACACGGACGCGGAAGCGTATGTGAAATATCTTCAGTCCGCCAAGGCTAGGGAGCTGTTCGAAGCGCAAGGTTTCACTATGCTTGCGCCCGTCGCTTCCAACTAAAGGCATTCAGACTGACGCATGACATGGCTGGACCTCACTCCTGACGAATGGAATGCGGTCCACCTGTCGATCAAGGTCGGGCTGTGGGCGATGGCTGCCAGCCTGCCTTTCGGCATTGCCATTGCCCTTTTGCTCGCGCGCGGCAATTTCTGGGGCAAGTCGTTGCTCAACGGCGTCGTCCACTTGCCGCTCGTCCTTCCTCCCGTTGTCACCGGCTACCTGCTGCTTCTGAGCTTTGGCCGGCGCGGCCCCATCGGCTCGTTCCTCGACGAATATTTCGGCATCGTCTTTTCCTTCCGCTGGACCGGTGCCGCCCTTGCCTGTGCGATCATGGGCTTTCCGCTGATGGTGCGCGCTATCCGCCTGTCCATCGAGGCGGTCGACCGGCGCCTTGAATCGGCTGCCGGCACGTTGGGCGCGAACCCGCTCTGGGTCTTCCTGACCGTGACGCTGCCTTTGATCCTGCCAGGCGTCGTCGCCGGCATGATCCTGTCCTTTGCCAAGGCGATGGGCGAGTTCGGCGCCACCATCACCTTCGTCTCCAACATCCCCGGCGAGACCCAGACCCTGCCATCGGCAATCTACACCTTCACCCAGGTGCCGGGCGGCGACGCCGGCGCGCTGCGGCTGACGCTGATCTCGATCGCCATTTCGATGATCGCGCTTGTCGTTTCCGAGATGTTCGCCCGCCGCATCGGCCAACGCATGGATGTCGGATGACACTGCTCGTCGATGTCCATCACCGCCTCGGCGCGCTGAACCTTGAAGCCAGCTTCGAAAGTGCTGGCCAGCTGACCGCCTTGTTCGGGCCGTCCGGTTCGGGCAAGACCTCGCTCATCAACATCATCGCCGGCCTGATCCGCCCCGACGCCGGCCGCGTCATCATCGGCGACAGGACGCTGGTCGATACGGCGGCGCGCATGTTCGTGCCGGCTCATGGGCGCCGGCTCGGTTTCGTTTTCCAGGACGCGCGGCTGTTTCCGCACCTCAACGTGCGTTCGAACCTGCTCTATGGCCGCTGGTTCACGCCGCGGACCGAGCGTTACGCCGAGTTCGACCGGGTCGTCGAGATGCTCGGCATCGGCCATCTGCTGGCGCGGCGTCCGGCGCTGCTTTCGGGTGGCGAAAAGCAGCGCGTCGCCATTGGCCGTGCGCTTCTGGCGAGTCCAAGGCTGCTGCTGATGGACGAGCCGCTGGCTTCGCTCGACGATGCCCGCAAGTCCGAGATCATGCCGTATCTTGAACGTCTGCGCGACGAGACCAAAATCCCGATCGTCTATGTCAGCCACTCCATATCAGAGGTGGCGCGGCTCGCCACCGACATCGTGGTGATGGCCGAAGGCAAGGTTGCCGCGTCCGGACCGACAATCGAGATCATGCAGCGCCTCGACTTGTTGCCGCCGGAAGAGGTGGGCGAGGGCGGTGCCGTGCTCGACATGACCGTCCTGCGCCATGATGAGATATTCGGCATGACCGTGCTGGGCGCCGCTGCCGGCGAAATGCGCGTGCCGAGCATTGCCTTGTCGGTGGGGTCCAAGGTTCGCGTCCGCATCAGGGCGCGCGACGTGATGATCGCCACCGAGCGGCCGCAAGGGCTGAGCGCGCTCAACATCCTGCCGGGGCGGATCGCCGAGATCGGCAAGGTCAACGGTGCGCAGATCGACCTTAGGCTCGATTGCCACGGCGACATGCTCGTCTCGCGCATCACCCGCCAGTCCTTGGAAACACTTCAGCTCAGTGTCGGCCGCCAAGTCTTTGCCGTCATCAAGACGGTTGCATTCGATCGCGCCAATCTTTCTCCGGGGGCTCCGCTTGTGCTAACCAGCGACTGACTGGAGTAGCCGATGCCATCTCTGACCTTGCGACTGTATCTCGACCCCAAGGGCCGTCTCGGTCCGGGCAAGGTCGAACTTCTCGAACAAATCGCCGCCACCGGCTCGATCTCGGCGGCGGCGCGCGCCATGGAAATGTCCTACAAGCGCGCCTGGGATCTGGTCGAAGAGATGAAGGATATGTTCGGCAAGCCGCTGGTTGCAGCCAAGACCGGCGGTAAACACGGCGGCGGTGCCGAGCTTACCTCAGTCGGCGAAGACGTCGTTCGCCGGTTCCGCGACATGGAGCGTGCGGTCAACGAGGCCGCGGCGCCTCATATCAAAGCGCTGCAAGCCGAAGCTGACACGAAATAGCTTACTTGCCGAGCTCGATCGAGCGCAGCCGGGCCGCCTCGACGGCCTCCGTCAGCAGAATCTTGAGACGATCCTCGCCCATCAGGACGCCAAGTGCCGCCGCAGTCGTGCCGTTGGGGCTGGTTACCTGGCGCCGCAGCACGGCGGGATCTTCGCGGCTTTCAGCGGCAAGGCTCGCTGCCCCGTACACTGTCTGCATCGCAAGAAGGGAGGCGGTGTTTGACGGCAGCCCGGCGTTTTCGGCCGCAGCGGTCAGGCACTCGATGAAATGGAAGATGTAGGCCGGGCCCGAACCGGACACCGCCGTCACCGCATCCATCAGGCCCTCGTCGGCGATGGTCGCGACCTCGCCGCTTGCCGACAAAAGGTCGCCGACGATGTCCTTGGCCGCTTCGGTGACGTGCTCGTTGGAATAGACCACCATCATGCCCTTGCCGATGGCCGCCGGCGTGTTGGGCATGCAGCGCGCAATCGGCGTGTGGCTGCCGAGGATGTCGGCGAAGGTGGCGACCGGCGTGCCCGCGGCAACGCTGACGAATGTCGTGCGGCTATTTCCGAAGCGGCGATAGCCGGCGGTTACTTCGCGAATGACCTGCGGCTTGACGGCAATGACGATGATTTCGGGGGCGGCATCGGCCGGTATGCCACCGACTTCCGAGGCGACCCGGCTGCCGAGGTCGGCGGCGCGGGCGCGAAGCTCGGCATTGGGTTCGACCACGAAGGTTTCCTCGGGCGCGAGCTTGCCCGAATTGAGCCAGCCCGTGAGCATGGCGTAGCCCATGTTGCCGCAGCCGGCGAGGATCAGTCTGATGGTCATGCAAAGCCCTCCGAACACAACTGACATAGACCGTCTTGGAGCCAGGCGGAAGGGTGCAACGCCACTTCAGCGTGTGTGATCCAGAACCTTGCTGAAGGCGTTGGTGAAGATGACGCTGCCGTGCGGGCCGGCTTCCACCAGCGCAACATCCATGAAGGTGTCGGTCACGCGGACCACGGCAAAGCCGCCCATGAAGGCTGCCTTCGGTTTGAACAGGTCGAGCCTGTCGCGCTTGTAGATCATCGCAGTCTCGTGCTGGTGGCCATGGAAGACGCCAATCACGTTAGTGCCGTCGATCACCTCAAGCAGTGCGTGCCGGTCGTCGTCGCTCCACCAGTGCGGCTGGCCGCTGCCGGAATCGTCGAACCTGTGGGCATCCGGGTCCCATCTCTCGATCGAGAAACGGTCCCAGCCATAGTGCTGGAACAGGATCACCGGTCGGCCATCGCCGGCGAAGGTTTTGAGATCCTGTTTCAGCCAGCCGAGCGCGCTGACGGCGCCCCTGGAGGTGTCACCAGCAAATCTGTGCATCTGGACAAGGTGCAGCCCGCCCCAGTCCCATGAATAGCAATCGGACGGCGCGTCATAGTTGCTGGCAGGCACCGGCGGCTTGAAGAATACGCTTGGGCGGTGGTTGATCTCGACATAGTCGCGCATCTCGCGCCGATACCAGTCGACATGCGGCGGCGGACCATCCTGGTCGAGGTCGTGATTGCCGAGCCCGACATAGACAGGCACATGCACCCGGTCGGGGCCGTTGCCTTCCTGATAGCGCTGGCTGAACTGCAGAAGCTGCGTGCCTTCATGCGGTTGCGTCACCTGTCCGCCGCCATCGTCGGTCATGTCGCCGCCGATCACCAAGCCAAGCGGCCGGTCGATCCTTTGGCCAGCGCTCGCCAACCCGCTCGCCACTCCGCCGATCTCGCGCGGCCATGCGAAGGCGCCGACCCCGTTCAGCGCTGCGATATGCCGGCGCAGGTTCTCGTCGGTCTTGCCTTCTGCCTGGCAATGCGGGCTCAGGCCGCTGGCCATGCGGCAGGCGTGGATGTCGGCGGCAAAAAGAAACGTCGCGTCGATCTTCGGCCATTTGGCACTTCGCGCCGCCCGAACCGGGAGCAACGCGGTGAAGCCGACGCCGAGCGTCTGGGCGAGCATCCAGCGTCTGGAAACAACGGCGACCATGGCGCGAGCATGTCTCGCTCCCTGGGCCGGATCAAGAGCCTGGCGTCAGGCGCTCGACTTGTGGACCACCATGCGCGACACCATCCTCAGCCCCAGAACGCCCAGGACGAAGAACATCCAGACCGGGTCGATGCGGCGGAAGAAGAAGCTTTCGAGGAAGGCGTTGAGCGCGGTGAACAGCACCACCATCATGAAGAAATCGCCGAGGAAGACATTTTCCTTGTAGAGCGGGATGCGCATGTAGTCACGCAGCGGTGCGATCAGGAAGACATAGACGGCGACGGCAAGCGCAGGCAGGCCCATGGTCACCGCGATGTCGATGTAGCCGTTGTGGCCGTGGACGATGAAACGGATGTCCCAGCCCTGGTCGAAGGCATGGCCGATGCCGGTCACCAGAGGCGTGCGCCAGAAGCTTTCGTAGCCATATCCGAACCAGGGTTTCTGCGCGATCATCTCGCCGGCAAAAGCCCAGACCGTCGTGCGCCCGGTATAGGTGAGTTCGGGGAAATGGTGTGCCGCCAGCTGCTTCAGCGGCTCGATGAAGACGATGCCCAGCGTGGCCAATGCCGTACCGATGACGGCCAGCGCAAACAGCACCGGTGTGCCGAGCCGCATGCCGACCAGACCGGGCAGCAGCACCAGCATGATCGACAGCGGTACCAGCCCGGCCGTTGTCTTCGACCCGGTGTGGATCATGAAGAACATGGACATCGCCAGCAGGACGTAACCCGACCAGCGCCAGTGTCGGCGGATCAGATAGATGCCGGCGAAACTGAAGCAGGCCATGACTGGTGCAGCGATGTTCTTGTGGCTGAAGGCGCCGCGCCACAAGCCGGAATGCTCGGGTTCGAAGCCATCGGCGCCGTGGATTGCCACGCTGGGATACAGGAAGACGCCGGCATAGCTCAGCCCCACGACGAAGAAGCCGGCGACGACCAGCACAGTCGAGAACGAATCGCCATCACGCGGCAATGCGAGCACGGTTGCCATGGCGATGATGCCGATGAGCGTGAAACTTGCCGCCCGGAACGCCGCGCCAGGGTCGGCCGCTTCACCGACGGAGATCAGGAAGAAGCACAACAACACGGCCCAGGGCAGCCCGGCAATGGCGCGAAGCCGGCCCGGACTGGCCATCGTCGCCAGCGAAAAGATGGCGAAAGCGCCAAGCGATCCGAAGCCGAGCTGGTTGACGATGTCGCCCCCCTCGACGGTGACGGCGCCAGCCGGCTGGAACGGCCTGAACGACACGATGACGATGGTCAACACCATCGCCGCGATCGCGGTGGCGATGCCTGATGCGGTGAACGCCGCCGACAGCGGCGCCGTGTCAGTTCTTTTCAGGCTGGCGATATTGCTCATTGGCATAACCAAACTCGGCCATCACACGGCCAAGTGCCACATGGATCGGGTACACGGCTACAGACGGCGAGCCGGTGGCGGCGAGCCGCTTCAGCGCGCGCAACGGCGAGGCGGCAAGCAGTGCCAGGCTTTTCAGAAAGACGCGCGTATTGGCAAACGGCGTGCCGGCATATTTCTTCTTGGCGACCAGGGTCGAGATAACGCCGTTGCGCAAACCACGCGCGCGGATCCAGTCGGCCTCGGTGCGCCGTGCCGGAACCGTCTCGAACAGTTTCGCTTCCGCGCACCAGCCGAGCTTGAAGCCTTTCTGCGCCGAGCGGCTCAGGAAATCCGAATCGCCGCCGCCCATGAAGTTGAAGCGCAGGTCGAGGAAGGGTGGGCCCATGGCCAAAAGTACGTTCCGGCTGACCAGGAGGTTTCCGGAGGAGTACAGCGCACCGACCGGACCGGTGACGCCATAGGGTGGCGCAAAGACCGGATGTGTCGCCCAGACCTGGTGTGCCGGATCGGCGAACACCGGTACCTGCGGTCCGCCGACGATGTCGACGCCGAGGCGTTCTGCAGCCGTGCACATGGTGTCGAGCCACAGGGGATCGGCCAGTTCGTCGTCGTCGACGACCAGCAGCCGGGTGAAATTCGGAAAGCGCAGCAAGGCTGTGTGCCAGCCGGCATTGTAGGCGCTGCAGTTGCCGCGCTCATGCGCGACGATGACCAGCCCGGTCATCGCACCGCTTTCAAACAGCGGCAAGGCTGCGCGTTTGCCTTCGGTGCCTTCGTCATCATTCTCCATGACGATCACTGCGAAGCTGCGCGCGGTCTTTTGTTTGGCCAGCGAATCGAGCGTTGCCAGCAATTGCTGCGGCCGGCGAAAAGTCGGCAGCGTGACCACCACCTCGACGTCGTCCACCGCCAGAGCAGGCGAAGTGCCGGCAATGGTCACGGACTGGAGCGGAGGTAGAGCATTCATGAAAAGACGCCGGTTGTTGATGCCTCGTCCCTATCACGCGCGCCATAACGGTCAGTTAAACAACCGATCAGCCAACGGCCGATTGGCGGACAAGTTCCACAACCGGCTGAAATTGCTTAATGAAGACTTCACCGCGCACTGCTAGGGCATAGGCAGGAACTTGTCGTGATGCATTTGCTGTTTGCCACATCCATCGTGCCTGACGGAGCACTATCTTCGGGCTACGAGATCGCCAACCAGGCGATCATCGATGCGCTTCGCCGGGCCGGCGTTCGCGTGACCGTGCTTGGCTTTGGCTGGCCCGGCAAGGCGCCGTCCGATGCCGAAAACACCATCTTGCTCGGCTCGCTCGACGTGCGCACCGATGCGGCGCCCTTGCAGCTCAAGCTTGCCTGGCTGGCAAGCGCGATTGCGTCGGGGCTGACATTCGCCTCGGCCAAGCTGCGTATCGTCTCCGATGAAACGGTGCGGCAGGCGATCGAGGCGGCAGGGCCGTTCGACGGCTACATCCTCAATTCGGTACAGATGGCCGCTGCGTTCGAAAGCATCTTTCAGGACCGGCCCTCGATCTTCGTTGCGCACAATGTCGAGTTTCGCTCGGCGGCGGAAAATTCGCGCGCCGCCAACGGTGCTTTTCAGCGCCTGCTGTTTCGCCGTGAGGCAAGACTGCTCGAAGTCATCGAAAAGCGTTTGTGCCGCAATGCGAGCTTCGTCTTTACCCTGGCCGAAGAGGACCGCGCGGAGTTGGGCGTTGCCTCCGACACGCGTTCGGTGGCCCTGCCGCTGGTCACTCGCTCGGAGCTTTCAGCCAGCCATGGCAAGCGCGCCATCGACTGCGACGCGGCCCTGATCGGTACCTGGACCTGGGAGCCGAACCGCATCGGTCTCGACTGGTTCCTCGCCAAGGTCGTGCCGCATCTGCGCAACGATTTCCGGATCCATATCGCCGGCAGCGTCCCGGCTGGCGTGTCCTCGCCCCATCCCGGCGTCAAGTTCGTTGGCCGGGTGCCCGATGCCCAGGCCTTCGTGCGTGGCGCGGCTGTCATTCCGCTCGTCAGTACGTCGGGCAGTGGTGTCCAGCTCAAGACCATCGAGACCTTCGAACTGGGCTTGCCTTCGGTGGCAACCGCGCATTCGCTGCGCGGCATCGCCTACAAGCCGGACAATTGCACCATGACCGACGATCCCGTAGCCTTCGCCAAGGCGCTTGAACGAATCGTCGATCAGAAGGTCGCCGACGTTGATGGTTCGGATTTCCACCGCCGGCAGATATCAGCCCTCGACCGGGCGGTGGCGCTTGGCCTCGCCAAGCTTGGTGCGGGCGCACACGAGGTGGCTGCGTGAGCATGACGATCCCGAAAGCGGCCACAACCTACCGCAGCATTCTCGGCATCAAGGTCGCCAGCCTGCGGCGCGACGAGGCGATCTCGCTGCTGTCGCAACTGATCAAGGAAAGGACCTTCACCAAGGTCAGTTTCCTCAACGCCCACAATGCCAATATCGCTTGTTCCGACAAGGCATTCGCGGCGGCGCTCAACGACTTCCTGGTTCTCGCCGACGGCATTGGTGTCGATATCGCCGCGCGCTGGCTTTATGGCGCACCATTTCCCGACAACCTCAACGGCACGGATTTCGTGCCTGCCCTGCTGGAAGCGAGTAGCCGGCCGCTGACGGTTGCGCTGCTTGGCGCCAAGCGTGCCAATGCCGAGCGCGCGGCCGAGCGCTTGAGCCAGATTGCCCCGCATCACAACATCGTTGTTGTTCATGACGGGTTCTTTACGGCTGAGCAAGAGCCTGAAATCGTCGCGGCCATTGGCGACCTGCGCCCCGACATATTGCTTGTCGCCATGGGCGTGCCGCGCCAGGAATTGTGGATCGCGCGCAACATGGGGCCCAAACATTGTACGCTGCCGATCGCGGTCGGTGCGCTGCTCGATTTCCTCAGCGGGTCGGTTCCGCGTGCGCCCGAGTGGATGCGCCAGCTTCGCCTCGAATGGCTGTTCCGCCTGCTCATCGAGCCTGGTCGGTTGTGGCGTCGCTATGTCGTCGGCAATCCGCTGTTTCTGTTTCGCGTGCTGCGACAGAAACTCGGCGGGCGAGGCGGAGGGAAGCGCTCTTGAACGCGAAGAGCATGTCGGCCCCGGATGCGGCGCTGGTGACGGCGAGTTACGCTGCCGATTTCGAGCGCTGCCGCCTGCTGTGCGAGACCGTCGACCGCCATGTCGCTGGTGCCTCGCATCATTATCTGTTGGTCGAGCATCGAGACGTGGCGCTGTTTCGGCAACTCGAAAGCAATCGCCGCACCGTCATCGACGAGCGCGAGCTGTTGCCGTCCTGGCTGCGCGACATTCCCGACCCGACAAGCCTGTTCAAACGCCGCATCTGGCTGAGCCTCAAGGCACCGCCGCTGCGCGGCTGGCATGTACAGCAATTGCGGCGCATGGCCATCGCCGAACGGATCGAGCAGGAGACGCTCGTTTATGTCGATTCCGACGTGGCTTTCCTCAGGCCGTTCGATTGCGCTTGGTTCTGGCGCGATGGCGAACTGCGCCTGTTCCGGCGCGACAATGCTTTGCTCAACCCCGGCCACGACAACCATCGTATCTGGTCCGCGAATGCCGCCGCTGTGCTTGGCATCGCTGCGCCCGAAATTTCACCGCACGACTACATCTCGACGCTGATCGCCTGGCGCCGGTCGTCCGTGCGCGACATGCTCGCCCGCATCGAAAAGGTCAGTGGGCGGCACTGGGTCGAAGCGGTTTGCGCACGGCGCAAGTTCTCCGAATGCATGATCTACGGCCGCTTCGTCGATGAGGTCGTGGCCGGGGCGGGGCACTATGTCGGCTCGCAGGAGTTCTGCCGGGTCCACTGGACCGGCACGCCGCTCACCGATGCGCAATTCGAGACCTTTGTCGCCGAGATGTCACCGGAGCAGGTGGCGATCGGCATGCAGTCGTTTATCGGTACCGATCTTGGCCGTATCCGCAGGCTTGTCGTCGCCTGAGGCCTAGACTGCCTTGGCCGGCCGCCGCAGCGCCGTATAGGTCACCGCTGCCGATGCGAGATAGAGCAGCGCGAACATGCCGTTCAGCGACCATATCAGTGTCTCGGTGTCGGCGATCCGCAGCAGCAACATCGACAACAGCGCGGCTTTCAATGCGGCCTGCATGGCAAGGCTGCCGGCGCGGATCAGCGTCTGGCCACGCGCGAACAGCAGTTCGGCGTGATACTCGACGAGGTTGCGCAAGGCCGGCACGAACAGCGCCAGCCCGATCAGCGGCGCAGCCTCCGAAACATTGCGCCCGAGGAAGTTGGGGTAGAAGTGCAGCACCACCGCCAAAAACAGCAAGGCGGAGGTGGAAACGATCAGGATGCCGCCTTCGATGCCGGCCTTGATCTTGAACTTCTCCAGCATCCCAGGTGCGCGCATCATGCGTTGCACCAGCATCATCGAGAAGGTGCGGATCGGAATGGCGGTGAGGTCGACCAGACGCATGACGATGGCATAGATGCCGGCGAGATGCGGACCGCCCATGGCCAGCACCAGCAGCTTGTCGAACTCCATCTGCAGGTAAAACAGCACTTCCGCGCCGGCGACATAGATCGAATCCGAAAGCCGCCGCCAATACAGGTCTGGCGTCAGCCTGAGTCGCTGGCGTGGGTAGAAGACGCCGAAAGCCAAGGCCAGGGAAACGAGATTTGAGGCAATGTAGAACCCGGCCCAGGCCTCGACCGTGTGGCTCGGCCACAAGACGAACAGCGCCGCGGCGGCAGCCCTGATCGCCGTGGTCAGGATTGCCAGCACCGCCGCGCGGCCGAAGCGTCCAAGCCCGTTGTTGACGATCATCGCCACTTCGACCGGCCGCCACAACAGTGCCTCGGCGAAGATGACGGCGGCAAAAATACCGGCGGGCAAGGTGGTCGAAAAAAACAGGAACCAAGTCAGCGCGGAGGCGGCGACGAGCAGCGGCAACGACAGTACGGCAAGCAGCAGGAAGCCCGCGGTATAGCTGCCGATCAGCCGCGGCCGGATTGTCGCCGTGCGGTAAAGTGCGGAGATGAAGCCGAAGGCCAGCGTTCGCGACAGCATGACGCCTGCGGCGGAAGCCGTGGCGAAAAGGCCGAAATCGGCGATCGAGAGCGTGTTTGCGAGTGCGATGAAATAGATCAGCGAAAAGACCAGCCGTCCGGCCGAGCCGCTGATCGCCGAGAAGTAGTCGCGCAGAATCGCGCGCCGCTGCGTCACGAAACTGCCGATCCGGTCGCGCAATGGCCTGCGCGGTATGTCGTTCGCCTTGGTCATGATCCAGTTGAACGATAAAACTCAAAGCTTAATGTGCCGTTCTGCGCAGAACCTCTATATGCTGCCGCAAAGTAGGAATTAACCTTTTGTTTCCCATGTCTGTTTAGCGTGGGTTAACGACCGGACAGCTGATCCGGCCTGGACTTTTGGAAGCAGCTCGAACCATGGCCGAATCTGGAAACCGCGACGACTGGAGGCGCAAGCGCTCGTTGCTTGCGCTGGACCGGGACGACGCTGCTCCGAAGCAGCGGGGCTCTTCGCTGCTGTCGATGTCCACGGAAAACGACGGGCAAGAAGATTTCCAGGATCCCGCGACGCGCCATCGCATGGCGCGTTTTCGGCGCGAGGCCGAACGTGCCGCGCGCGAGCAACTGGCCGAAACGACACCCGTAGCACCGGCGCAATCGATCGACGAAAGGGCCCCGAGCAGCGCTGCGCCGGAAACGCCCAGCGACAAGCCGGCACCGGTTTCGTCATCGATGACCGGCAACTGGCGCGACAGGATGCTCGACCCCTCCACGCCTGCGGCGCCGGCGATGGTTCAGCCCGCGGCGCCTGCCGCGGCGTTCGACGAGCCCAGTGACCACGATGATGTCCGCTGGAAGCCGCTGATCGACCCGATGGCGGTCATTGGCGGCATTACCCGTTCCAAGCTTTTGATCGCCTCGACGACGCTCGCCGGGGCGCTTCTTGGCGTGGCCCTCGCGCTGTCGACGCCCAAGAAATACGAAGCGTGGACCGAGATGATCGTCGATCCACGCAATCTGAGGCTTTCGGACAAGGAGCTGACCGTCGGCGATCTACCGTCGGATGCGACCTTGGCGGTGGTCGAAACCCAGGTGCGCAGGCTGACCTCCGGCTCGGTGCTGGTCAAGGTCGTCGACAAGCTCAACCTGGCCGAAGATCCAGAATTCAACGGAACGGCTGGCGGCGGCTTCAGTGTCGGCGGGTTTATTCGTTCGCTGATCTCTTCCAACGACAAGGCCGCAAGCGATGACCCCGGGCGGCGCCACTCGCTGGCAGCGGAACACCTTTATGAGGCGTTGACCATCCAAAGGGACGTCAACACCTTCGTCATCTCGATCGGGGCGAAGACGGAGGATGCCGAGAAGTCGGCGCTCATCGCCAACACGATGACCCAGGTCTTCATGCAGACCTTTGGCGAGCTGCAATCGGGCACTGCCGGACGTGCGACCGACGAACTCAATGCCCGCCTCGACGAAATGCGCAAGTCGCTGGAAGCCGCCGAACGCAAGGTCGAGACCTTCAAGGCCGAGAACGAGCTTATCAATCCGCAGGGCCGACTGATCACCGATGACGAGATCCAGCGGGTCAACGACCAGCTGACGGCGGCCCGCGCCCGCACGCTCGAACTCAATGCGCGCGCTGCGTCTACGCGTGACCTCGGCATCGACTCGGTGCTTTCCGGCGCCTTGCCCGAGGCGATCAGCTCGCCCGCGATCACCGAACTGCGCGCGCAATATGCAGCGCTTACCCAGGAAGCCGACCGGGCTGCGGTCAGGCTCGGCCCGCGCCACCCGGAGCGCCTGGCGGTCGAAGCCCAATTGAGCGGCGCGCGCGAACGCATCGCCACAGAACTGCGCCGGGTCGCGGCTTCCATCCAGGTCGAACTCAAGCGCGCCGTGCAGACCGAGCAGGAGCTTGCCGCGCGGCTGGCCCAGCTCAAGATCCGCCAGGGCGACGTCGGCGGCGAGATGGTCACGCTTCGCGAACTCGAGCGCGACGTTACCGCCAAGCGCGCCGTCTATGAGGGGTACCTGCTCAGGGCTCGCGAGACCAGCGAGCAGAAGGATATCAATTCGGGCAATGTGGCCATCATATCGCCGGCATCGCCCCCGCTGCAGTCGACAGGTCCGTCGCGGGCGATGATCTCGCTGGGCGGTATGCTGCTCGGCTTCGCCTCTGGTGTGGGTATCGGAGCGCTGCGCGGGGCACTTCAGAGTCTGCGCGACACTGCCAACCGGCGCGGTCGCTCAAGGCCCCGGCCACGTCGCGAACAGGCAACGGCAAACAAGCAGCCAGACAATCGCGGCGAGGCACCTGCGCCAAAGGCTGAAACGGCTCCTGCACTGCAGCCTGGCCCGGCTGATCATGCCGCTGCCGAGCCGGTGATGCCTGCACCGCCAATGCAGCCACAATCATGGCCGCCGCAGCCGATGCAGACGCAACCTGCGCAGCAGCTTCCGCAAGGCGGCTTCGTGCCGTCCTATTCGCCTCATCCGCAGCCGGGCTATGCAGCGACGCCGCAGCCGGGTTACGCCACGCCGTATCCGTATCCGCCGGCGCAGCAACCGGCGGGCTACTACCCTTGGCCGCCTGCGCCACCGCAGACCCCGCAGCCGACGCAGGCCGAAGCACCCGCGCCGCAAAACCAGATCGACGAGATCAGCGAAAGCCTGCGCGAGGTTCGCAAGGAGTTGAACCTGCTCAGGGAGCGGCGCTCACGCCGCTACTTCTGAAATTCTCCCACGCGGTTTCGAGTTTACGGCACCGGACGCCGCAATGGCGAGGTTGCGGGTCGAAAATTTGATGACAATGCCGCTTCGAAAGAAGCAGCAGACGGAGTAGGCCATGGCTGAGATCATTGACGGAAAGAGTGTCGCAGCCGAGGTCGTCGAAGGCGTCAAGAAGTCGGCGGCCAACCTTGCCACGCATGGCGTGACGCCGGGCCTGGCCGTGGTCATCGTCGGTGAGGATCCGGCAAGCAAGGTCTATGTCGCCAACAAGTCGCGCACCGCCAAGGAATGCGGCTTCCACTCGGTCCAGCATACGCTCGCCGCCGAAACCTCCGAAGCCGATCTCGTCGCCCTGGTCGAAGCGCTCAATGCCGATCCCGCGATCCATGGCATTCTCGTTCAGCTGCCGCTGCCCGGCCATATCGATGGCGGCAAGATCATCCAGACGATCGCGCCCGACAAGGATGTCGATGGCTTCCACTTCATCAATGTCGGCAAGCTCGCCACCGGCGAACTCGACACGGCGCTGGTGCCTTGCACGCCGTTCGGCTCGATGCTGTTGATCGAGCGCAAGCACGGCAAGGACCTGTCGGGCCTCAACGCCGTCGTTGTCGGCCGCTCCAACATTGTTGGCAAGCCGATGGCCAATCTCCTGCTGGCAGCCAATGCCACCGTGACGATTGCCCATAGCCGCACCAGGGATCTGCCGGCGCTTTGCCGCACCGCCGACATTCTGGTCGCAGCCGTTGGCCGGCCGGAAATGGTCAAGGGCGACTGGGTCAAGCCAGGTGCCACCGTCATCGATGTCGGCATCAACCGCATCCCGGCGCCCGACAAGGGCGAAGGCAAGTCCAGGCTGGTCGGCGATGTCGAGTTCGCCTCGGCTGAAAAGAGTGCCGGTGCCATCACGCCGGTTCCCGGCGGTGTCGGGCCGATGACAATCGCCATGCTGATGGCCAATACGCTGGTGTCGGCCTATCGCCACGCCGGCCTCAAACAGCCGGGGTTTTGAATGAACGCGGCGTTGTTGAAACCGGCGCCGCTTCCTTGCCCAAACCGGCGCGTTCTGTAGATTTGGCCTCCATGTCAGAGCCCCACCCCGAAGGCCGCCAGTTCGCTTTCCTGCTGGTCGACAAGTTCTCGATGTTCTCGCTGGTGGCGGCAATCGACACCTGCCGGTCGGCCAACCGCCTGCTTGGCCGCGACGTCTATGGCTGGACCACGGTTTCGGCCGACGGCGAGGCGGTGATTGCCTCGAATGGCTTGCCGCTCAAGGTCGACTATTCCGTCGCCGACGTGCCGGCGGTGGACATCATGTTTGTCTGCGTCGGTGTCGCCACCGAATTTCCCGGCAAGAGCAAGGTGCTTGGCGCACTCCGCTCCTGGGGCCGGCGCGGCGCAGCACTGGGAGCGCTTTCGGTCGGCTCTTACCTGTTGGCCGAAGCCGGCCAGCTCGATGGCTACCGCTGCACCATCCATTGGGAAAACCGTGCCGGTTTCATGGAGAAGTTTCCCGATATCGAGTGCACCAACAATGTCTTCGAGATCGACCGCAAGCGCTATACCTGTGCCGGCGTCACCACCTCGATCGACCTGATGCTCGAAATCATCAAGCGCGACTTCGGCGCCAACCTTGCCAATGAGGTCGCCAACCAGTTCCAGCATGAGCGCATCCGTTCGGCCGGCGACCGCCAGCGTGTCGGCCCCGAGCGCGATCTCACCGGCAAGTCCGACAAGCTCAAGCGCATCGTCGAACTGATGGCCGATCATCTCGACGAGCCGCTGTCGGCGGTGCAATTGGCCAAGACTGCCGGGCTGTCCGTCCGGCAGGTCGAGCGCCTGTTTTTGCGCCACCTCAATGTCACGCCGGGGCGTTATTACATGCGGCTCAGGCTTGAGCGGGCACGGGAACTGCTGCGCCAGACCAACATGCCGATCCTCGATGTGGCGATCGCCACCGGCTTCACCTCGCATTCCTATTTTGCCCAGAGCTACCGGCTGCAGTTCGGCCGGCCACCAAGCGAAGAGCGCCGCACCACCTATTGATCGGCTTCAGGGTTGTCAGTCCAAGGACCGTTGTTTAGCTTCGCGGCATTCAACTGAATCGGCGAGGGGCAGCATGAAGGCGTTTACACGAGGCATCCTGGCGTCTGTCCTGATGCTGTCGCCAGTAGCGGCGGCAAATGCCGCCGACCGCGCCATCATCGTGCTCGACGCGTCCGGGTCAATGTGGGGCCAGATCGACGGCAAACCCAAGCTGGAGATCGCTCGCGAGGCGCTGCGCTCGGTGCTGACCACCATATCAGCCGACACCGAGCTCGGCCTGATGGCCTATGGTCATCGCGAAAAGGGCAGCTGCACCGACATCGAACTGGTCGTTCCGCCCGCCGCCGGCTCGGCAAGCGCCATTACGGCTGCTGCCGACAGCATGAAGTTCCTCGGCAAGACACCGCTGTCGGCTGCCGTCAAGCAGGCCGCCGAAGACCTCAAATACACCGAGGACAAGGCGACGGTCATTCTCATCACCGACGGAACTCGAGACGTGCAACGCCGATCCTTGCGCGCTCGGCAAGGAACTTGAGCAGTCGGGCGTCGATTTCACCGCCCATGTCGTTGGCTTCGGGCTCACCGCCGAGGAGGGCAAGCAGGTCGCTTGCCTCGCCGAAAACACCGGCGGCAAATATATCCAGGCCACCGACGCCAAGGGCCTCGAAGACGCTTTGGTCCAGACCGTTGCGGCACCCGCACCTGCCCCCGAGCCGGCGCCAGAACCGGCCAAGCCGGAGTTCAACTTCATCCCCGAGCTGACGCTGGCCGAAGGCGCAGCACCCTTGACGGATGCCGGCAACGCCTGGGAAATCTACAAGGCCAATGCCGACGGCACCAAGGGCGAGCGCGTCACCACCGAATACAACAACTACAAGGGCTCGCTGGAAGCCGGCGCCTATGTCATCCGCGCGACGCTTGGCGAAGCAGCTGTCGAGCAGCCACTTAAGGTGGAAGCCGGCCAGGCCTACAAGCCACTCTTTGTGCTCAACGCCGGTACGCTGATCGTACGCCCGCGTCCCAGCGAGGGCGCCGACATCGTCGATGGCGCCGCTGTCGTGATCGATTTCCCCGGCGGCGACCATCCCGCGACCTATTACGGCCAGACCAAGGTTGTCCTGCCGGCCGGTGAGCAGAAGGTGAAGGTCAGCATCGGCCAGGGCGAGGCCAACGAGACGGTTCAGTTGGTCGCTGGCCAGACTGTGGAGAAGGACGTTATCGTCGGCGTCGGCCATGCCGTGGTCAACGCGCTGTATGCGGCAGGCAGCGAGAAGGTCGATGCGTCCGGGCTCGACGTCAAGGTGTTCAAGGCCAAGAAGAAGATCGACGGTAGCCGCGAACAGGTGACCTACGCCTTCGGGCCGGATTCCAAGTTCGATCTTCCAGCCGGCGACTATGTTGCTGTGGTGAAGATGGACCAGGCCGAAACCGAGCAACCCTTCAATGTCAGGGTCGGCGAACGTGGCGATGTGACGGCGATCCTCGACGCCGGCGTCTTGGCCATCAGCGCCCCGGGCGCCAAGACGATCAAGGTGTTTTCGGCCAAGAAGGACATCCAGGGCAATCGCAAGGACTTCGGGCTGGCCTACGACGAGAAGCACCAGACCACCTTGCCCGCCGGCGACTATGTCGTAGAGGTTGACCGCGAGGCCAATGGCGGCAAGAAGGAAGGCACTGCCACCGTCCACGCCGGCGAACGCAGCGAAGTCACCATCCAGTAGGATTGCAACTTGCGGCAAGCGCGGCTATTCAGGTCGCGCAACTCGAACAACGAAGGAGGGCTGCGTGTACACGTTTTTTCGTCACCACCGTCAGCGCGGCCCTGTCCACGCCCTGCAAATGCGTTTGCAGGGCTGACCTCGGACGACGCGCCAACCGCATCGACCCAAAAATCGGCTTCGATTTTTGGAAAGTAGTTGCGGGACCAATCCAGCGTATCTCTCTCCCGGTCTGCCCTTGGTGGTGATGCGGCGTTGTGCCTCGTGCTCGACCGCATCTGGATAACTCACCGGACCTGGTTCCCCGCTAGATCGAATGCGGGCGACGGTCTGGACAGACCAGAGAACTGACATGGCATTGATCAATCTGAGGTCGCTTGGCGTAACGCTTGGTGCTCCGCTCTTTTCCAATCTCAACCTTTCCATCGAGCCAGGCGATCGGCTTGGCATCGTCGCTGCCAATGGCCGCGGCAAGTCCACGCTGCTGCGCTCGATCACCGGCGCTTTCGAACCGACGGCGGGCGACATCACCCGTGCGCGCGGCTTGCGGGTTGGCCATGTCGAACAGGACGTGCCAGCCAGCCTAAGCGGTTTGGCATTCTATGATGCGGTGCTGCAGGCCTTGCCACAGGATCAGGCGGACAGCGAAAGCTGGCGCGTCGACATCGTGCTCGACGATCTTGATGTGCCTGAGGAACTGCGCCAGCGCCCATTGTCGAAGCTGAGCGGTGGCTGGCAAAGGCTGGCCATGCTGGCGCGCGCCTGGGTGACCGAGCCGGACATGCTGCTGCTCGACGAGCCGACCAACCATCTCGACCTTGCCCGCATCAGCCAGCTCGAAGGGTGGCTGAATGCGCTGCCGCGCGATGTGCCGGTGGTGATCTGCAGCCACGACCGCGCCTTCCTCGATGCTGTAACCAACAAGACGCTGTTCCTGCGCCCGGAAAATTCGCAGGTGTTTTCGCTGCCCTATTCCAGGGCGCGGGACGCGCTTGACGAGATCGACGCGTCCGAGGCGCGCCGTTTCGAGAAGGACATGAAGACCGCGCAGCAGTTGCGGCGGCAGGCGGCCAAGCTCAACAACATCGGCATCAATTCGGGTAGCGACCTGCTGGTGGTGAAGACCAAGCAATTGAAGGAACGGGCCGAGCGCATCGAAGAGAGCGCGCGTCCCGCCCATCTGGAGCGGTCGGCTGGTACGATCAAACTCGCCAACCGTGGCACGCACGCCAAGGTGCTGGTGACGCTCGAAGATGCGCCCGTCACCACACCAGACGGCACGCTGCTGTTCAGGACCGGCAGGCTGTGGCTTCGCCAGGGCGACCGCGTCGTCCTGCTCGGCCGCAACGGCACCGGCAAGACACGGCTGGTCAACATGCTGAGACGCGCCATCGCCCAGCCGGATGACGCCGTCGACGGCATCAAGGCGACACCGTCGCTGGTGCTGGGTTATGGCGACCAGGGTCTCTCCGACCTCACCGACAAGGATACGCCGCTGGGCGTCCTGACGCGCCGCTTCGAACTCGGCGAGCAGCGCGCCCGCACCTTGCTTGCCGGCGCCGGCATTGTTGTCGACATGCAGTCGAACCCGATCGGCCGTCTTTCAGGCGGTCAGAAGGCTCGGCTCGGCATGCTGGTGCTGAGGCTGACCTATCCCAACCTCTACCTGCTCGACGAGCCGACCAACCATCTCGACATTGACGGGCAAGAGACGCTGGAGGACGAATTGCTGAAGCACGAGGCGAGCTGCCTGCTGGTGTCGCACGACCGCAGCTTCGTCCGCGCCGTCGGCAACCGCTTCTGGTTGATCGAGAAGAAACGCCTGGTCGAGGTCGAGAGCCCGGATGGCTTCTTCGCCGACGTGGCAAAGAACGGCGCCTAGCATCTGTCACATGCCTGCCGCGGCTTCGGTTTCGGCAGGCATTTGGCTCATGCTATCGTCTGCCCAGCGAGCAACTCGGGAGACTGTCATGCGCCTGACCTTCACTGCGATCATTCTCGCCGTAGCGACCAGTGCCGCAACGGCTTCGGCCGTGACGCTGGAGTTGCCGGGCAACGCGCCGGTCGAGCGCAGTGCAGTCGTCTACAGATGCGGCGACCGCGATGTGAAGGCCGAATACATCAACGCCGGCGACAATTCGCTTGCCGTGCTCACGATCGGCGACGAGACGATCGTAGCCGTGACGGTGCTCAGCGGTTCCGGCGCCAAATACGCCGGCCAGCACTATGTCTGGTGGACCAAGGGCGACAACGCCGACCTCTACGACCTGACCAAGGGCGAGGATGCGCCGCCCTTGTCTTGCACAGCTTCTGGCTAGGCCGTCCCGAACACGCTCGCGCCGTGGTCGGCGCGGCCGGCCATCTGGCGGAAGCCGGCGAACAGCTCGCGGCCCATGCCATATTCGTTGCCGGAGAGGTCGCAGACCGGAGCAGGGCGCAGCGCCAGATCTCCGGCCGGGACCAGCACTTCCAGCGTGCCTTCCTCGGCGTCGAGCCTGACGATGTCGCCGTCATGGACGCGGCCGATCGGCCCGCCTTCGAGCGCTTCCGGGGTCACGTGGATCGCCGCCGGCACCTTGCCCGACGCGCCCGACATGCGGCCGTCAGTGACGAGCGCGACCTTGTGGCCGCGGTCCTGCAGGATGCCGAGCACGGTGGTCAGCTTGTGCAGTTCGGGCATGCCGTTGGCCTTGGGGCCCTGGAAGCGGATGACAGCGACGAAGTCGCGGTCGAGCAGCCCGGCCTTGAAGGCGTCGTTCAGGCCTTGCTGGCTGTCGAACACCACAGCAGGCGCTTCGATGATGCGTCGCTCGGGTTTCACCGCCGAAGTCTTGATGATGGCATGGCCGAGATTGCCGCCGAGCACCTTGAGGCCGCCGCTCGGCTGGAATGCCTTGGCTGCCGGCGCCAGCACCTTCTCGTCGCCGCTTATCTTGGGGGCCGCCTCGCGCACCACCGAGCCATCGGCACCCAGTTTGGCCTCGACCGCATAAGGGCGCAGGCCTTCACCCCAGACGGTTCGCACGTCCTCATGCAGCAGGCCGACGTCGAGCAGCTCTCGGATCAGGAAGCCCATGCCGCCGGCTGCCTGGAAGTGGTTCACGTCCGAAAGTCCGTTCGGATAGACGCGCGCCAGAAGCGGCACCGCGTCCGACAGGTCCGAAATGTCCTGCCAGGTCAGCCGGATGCCGGCGGCTGCCGCCATGGCGATCAGGTGAATGGTATGGTTGGTCGACCCGCCGGTGGCGTGCAGGCCAACGACGCCATTGACCACCGAGCGCTCGTCGATCATGCGGCCCACGGGAATGTATTCGTTGCCGAGCGCCGTGATCGCCAGCGCGCGCTTGGCCGCCTCGCGGGTCAGTGCGTCGCGCAGCGGCGTGCCCGGATTGACGAAGGACGCGCCGGGCGTGTGCAGGCCCATGATCTCCATCAGCATCTGGTTGGAGTTGGCGGTACCATAGAAAGTGCAGGTTCCCGGGCCGTGATAAGACTTCGATTCCGCTTCGAGCAACTCGGCACGACCGACCTTGCCCTCGGCATAAAGCTGGCGGATCTTGGCTTTCTCGTCATTGGGCAGGCCCGACGTCATTGGCCCGGCCGGCACGAAGATCGCCGGCAGATGGCCGAAGGTAAGGGCTGCTATCACAAGACCCGGCACGATCTTGTCGCAGACGCCGAGATAGACCGCCGCATCGAACATGTTGTGGCTGAGGCCGATGGCAGCCGACATGGCGATGACGTCGCGCGAAAACAACGACAGCTCCATGCCCGGCTGACCCTGGGTGACACCGTCGCACATCGCCGGCACACCACCGGCCACCTGGGCGATGCCGCCTGCCTCGCGTGCGGCATCCTTGATCAGCTGCGGGTAGGTCTCGAACGGCTGATGCGCCGACAGCATGTCGTTGTAGGAGGTGATGATGCCGATATTGGCGACCTTGTCGCCGCCAAGCGCCACCTTTTCCGACGGGCTGCAGACGGCGAAGCCATGCGCGAGGTTGCCACAGGACAGCACGCCCCGGTTGGCCGTCTTGCCGGCGGCATCATCGACACGGCCGAGATAGATCTCGCGGCTGACCTTCGAGCGTTCGCGGATACGCTCGGTGATGGCTTGGATATCGTTCCTGGTGGTCATGGCCTTGGTCCTTTCAACTCGGTGCCCGAACCGGGAGGAGCTTCGGGCTGGCGCATGATCCCAGAGATCATGCCTGTTCAACGCGTCACAGCACCTTTGCGGACGCCGGGCACGGCACGAGCGCCCGTCTCAGGGCGCCCAGTAAATCTCGGCGGCGCGCGGCGCCCGGTCGAGCACGGTGCAGATCGGCAATGCTTTGTCCGCCGCCAAGGCCGCCTCGATGACGTTGCGCTTCTCCGCGCCTTCGATGTGGACGACCACAAGCCCGGCACCGACCAATACCGGCAGCGTCAGCGTCAGCCGCGGTTCGCCGGCGGTTCCCGAATGCACTGGCATGACGATCCGGTTCGATGCCGGATCGAGCAGGGCGCTCAGGCCTTGCGCGTCTGGGAAGAACGAGGCGGTGTGGCCGTCGCCGCCCATGCCGAGGATCGCCGCATCGAGCGGCCAGGGCAGGGCGCGGATCTCCGCATCCGCCGCGTCTGCGCCCCGTTCAACGGTTGTGGCCTCATGGAACAGCGGCGCGAAGCGTGCGGCGGTCGCCTCGTTCTGCAACAGGTTCGCCTTGGCCAGCGCTGCATTCGAACGCGGCGAGCTTTCAGGCACGAAGCGCTCGTCAACGAGCGTCACCGTGACCTTGCTCCAGTCGAGAACCTGCCGCGACAATGCTGCGAAGAAGCGGCCGGGAGTCGTGCCGCCCGATACGGCGAAAAAGGCTTCGCCGCGGCGCGAGATCGCGGCCTTCAACGCGTCGGCGACGGTACTCGCGAGAGCCGATGCCAGTTCTTCCCGGGTCGCAAACTCGTTCCAGTGGGGCGCTATGCCAGCCATGGCGCTCAATTGCTCTCGTGCCAGGTGCGGCCGTCGCGTTCGATCAGGGCGATCGAAGCCGACGGGCCCCAGGTGCCGGCGGTATAGCCCTGGGCCTCCTGACGGCTGCCTTCCCAGGCGTGCTGGATCGGGTCGATCCATTTCCATGCCGCCTCGACCTCGTCGCGGCGCATGAACAGCGTCTGGTTGCCACGCACGACATCCATGATCAGCCGCTCATAGGCGTCGGGCGCACGACCGTCGAAGGATTGGGCAAAGCTCATATCGAGCGGGATCTGGCGCAGGCGCATGCCCCCCGGACCTGGATCCTTGATCATGATGAACTGCTTGACGCCCTCGTCGGGCTGCAGGCGGATCACCAGCTGGTTGTTGAAGATTGGCCCGGCGCTCTCGCCGAAGATCGAATGCGGGATCGGCTTGAACTCGATGACGATCTCGGAGACGCGCGATGCCAGCCGCTTGCCGGTGCGCAGGTAGAACGGCACGCCGGCCCAGCGCCAGTTGGCGATCTCGGCCTTGATCGCAACGAAGGTCTCGGTGTTGCTGTCGGCGCCGAGTTCTTCGATGTAGCCTTTGACCGGTCCGCCGGCGGAGGCTCCGGCGCGATACTGGCCGCGCACTGTCTGCTTTGGCGCCTCATTGCCGTTGACGCGCTTCAATGCATTGAGAACCTTGAGCTTCTCGTCTCGAACCGCATTCGCCTCCATCGAAGCGGGAGCCTCCATGGCGACGAGGCAGAGCAGCTGAAGCATGTGGTTCTGCACCATGTCGCGCAAAGCACCGGCCTTGTCGTAATAGGTGACGCGGTCCTCGAGGCCGACGGTTTCGGCGACGGTGATCTGGACGTGGTCGATATGGGCCGAGTTCCACAACGGCTCGTAGAGCGCGTTGGCAAAGCGCAGCGCCATCAGGTTCTGCACCGTCTCCTTGCCGAGATAATGGTCGATGCGGAAGATCTGGTGCTCGCCGAAATCGTCGCCGATGATGTCGTTCAGCGCCTTGGCCGACTCGAGGTCGCGGCCGATCGGCTTCTCGACGACGATGCGCGAATCCGGAGTGACCAGCTTGTTTGCCTTGAGGTGGTCGGAGATGTCGCCGAACAGGCTGGGCGCCACAGCGAGATAGAAGACGCGGATGCGCTTGCTGTCGCCCACCGAAGTCGTCAACTCGGCAAAGCCGTCGCCCGACTTGGCGTCGATGGTGACGTAGCTCAGCCGGTCGAGGAAGGTCGCGAGCTCCTTTTCCTCGATATATTCCGGCTTGACGTGGTCGGAGATCGCCTTCTTGGCGAAGGCGCGAAATTCCTTGTCGTCCATCTTGGTGCGCGACGCGCCGATGATGCGGGTCGGCTCGGAAAACTGGTGGTCGCGCTGACGATGATAGAGCGCCGGCAGTAGTTTGCGTTCCGACAGATCGCCGGTGCCCCCGAAAATGATGAAGTCGAAGGGATCGACGGGGATGATCTGGCTGGTCATGTTCTATCCGTTTTCAAGACGGTCGTGATGTCGACGACCGATATATGCTAATCGATTTAAAAGCGCCAGTGCCTCGGTGTCACAGTTTCGTTTTCGACATAGCGATCATACCGGCCCAACATAAGGCGTAGGCGTTTGGAAATCCAAGAGGAAGCCGCTGGCCCGATGCATCGGCTACTCTGCCTTGCGGTGGCGTGTGGCGGCGGCTAGATCGATCAGGAAGAAAATCGACAGGGCGGAAAGACGATGCGTCTGAAAGACAAGGTTGCGATCATCACCGGGGCTGCGGCCGGTTTTGGCGAGGGCATGGCCAAACGCTTCGCCGAGGAAGGTGCCAAGGTCGTGGTCGCCGACCTCAACACCAGGGAGGCCGAGCGCGTCGCGTCCGAGATCGGCAATAATGCGATTGCCGTCACCACCGATGTGTCGCTACGCGCCGAATTCGACGAACTCGTCTACGCTGCCAAGAGTGCCTTCGGCCGCATCGACATCATGGTCAACAATGCAGGCTATACCCACCGCAACGGCGACCTTGTCGATGTCGAGGAAGACGTCTTCGACCTGATCACCGCCGTCAACATGAAGGCGATCTACCACGCTGCCCGCGCCGTCGTGCCGATCATGGAGCGCCAGGGCGGCGGTTCGATCCTGACCACGGCATCGACCGCCGGCCTGCGCCCGCGTCCCGGCTTGACCTGGTACAACGCCTCGAAAGGTTGGGCGATCACCGCCACCAAGTCGATGGGCGTCGAACTGGCGCCGAAGAACATCCGCGTCAATTGCCTGTGCCCGGTCGCCGGCGAGACCGGCATGCTGGAGAAATTCATGGGCAAGGACACACCCGAGATCCGCGAGAAATTCAAAGCGTCGATCCCGCTCGGCCGTTTCTCGACGCCGCTCGACATCGCCAACGCCGCCTTGTTCCTTGTCTCCGACGAAGCCTCGCTGATCACCGGCGTGGCCATGGAAGTCGACGGTGGGCGCTGCATTTGAGCGATTGTTCCGCGAGGTAATCGCGCTGTCGACCTGAAATTGTGGTCGCAAAGCTTGACCGCCGCTGCCCGAACCCTATTCCAATGGCTCAAAACCAACGGGAAACGCCATGCACAGGGTTGCGATCAGCGGTACCGGCATCTTCACGCCGGAGGAAATCATCACCAACGCTGAGTTGGTGGCCTCCTACAACGAGTACGCCCACCGCCAGAACAAGCTGCACGCCGACGCCATCGAGGCTGGCGAGCGCGAGCCGATGGCGATGTCGTCGGAAGAGTTCATCGTCAAGGCATCCGGCATCGAGCGCCGCCATGTCATCTCGAAGTTCGGCATTCTCGACCCTGGCATCATGCACCCCGTGCTGCCGGAGCGCGCCGAAGACGAGCTGTCACTGATGGCCGAAATTTCGGTCAAGGCGGCCGACGAGGCGATGAACAAGGCAGGGTTGACCGCCGATGACATCGACGCCGTCATCTGTGCTGCCTCCAACCACGAGCGCGCCTATCCGGCGGTTGCCATCGAGGTGCAGCAGGCGCTCGGCATCAAGGGCTTTGCCTTCGACATGAACGTCGCCTGTTCCTCGGCGACCTTCGGCATCCAGCTTGCCGCTGACATGATCCGCACCGGCTCGGCCCGTGCGATCCTGATGGTCAATCCCGAGATCACCTCCGGCCACCAGGAATGGCGCGACCGCGACTGCCACTTCATCTTCGGCGATGTCTGCACCGCCGTCGTCCTGCAGCGCGCCGACGAGGTGAAGGCGGACAATGCCTACGAGGTGCTGGCGACGCGTTGCCTCACCGAGTTCTCCAACAACATCCGCAACAACAACGGTTTCCTGCGCCGCACCCGCGAAGGCCACATGTCCGACCGCCGCGATATGCAGTTCCACCAGGAGGGCCGCAAGGTCTTCAAGCAGGTGGTGCCGATGGTGGCCGAACTGATGCTCGGCCACCTTGCCGAGCAGGGCATCGAGCCTGCTGATCTGTCGCGCCTGTGGCTGCACCAGGCCAACAAGGGCATGAACGACCTGATCGGCTCGCGCGTGCTTGGCCGCGAGCCGAGCCGCGAGGAGCAGCCCAATGTGCTACAGGATTATGCCAACACCTCGTCGGCCGGTTCGATCATCGCGTTTTCGAAATTCTCCGACGACCTGCCAGCAGGCAGCCTCGGCGTCATCTGCTCCTTCGGCGCCGGCTATTCCGCCGGCAGCGTCATCGTCAGGAAAATCTAGGCTCCCGCGCGCAGCCGCTCGACCACACTGTCGGCCATGCGTTCGCAACGCCAGCCGTTGAACGGGAACAATTCGGCAAAACCCGCCGACAGCCTTTTTTCGATGGCTGTGCGCATCAGCCGGCGTGCCCTGAACAGGCGTGTCTTGACCGTCTCGGGCTTGAGCGAGAGTTGGGCTGCCGTCTCTTCGATGCTCATCTCCTCGACGTCGCGCAAGATGAAGACAAGGCGGAACGTTTCCGGCAATTCGTCGATTGACTGTTCGAGCAATGCCCGCGCTTGCCCGCGCGCGAATTCGGCGTCGGCACCGGGTGGGGTCAGCGATGTCGGAAACATGATTACCTGGCCTCCGTTGGCTGCGGCAGCGATATCGAGTTCCTCAAATTCGGCGACTGGCCGCCGCTTGCGGATGCGCGTGAGCGCCTCGTTGAGCGCGATCCGCGTCAGCCAGGTCGAAAACAGTGCATCGCCCTTGAAGCTGTCGAGCCTGGTGAAGGCCCTGACATAAGCTTCCTGCACCACGTCCTCGGCATCCGCGTCGTTTCGCATGATGGCGCGGGCGACACGGAACAGCCGCTGATTGTTGCGTTTGATGAGCGCGCGGATGGCGTTCTCGCCGCCTTGGCGCGCGAGCGCCACCAGTTCCTCGTCGCGGTGTCCGTCGAGATCGACCTGTTGCCGCAGGATCGCCAGTCGCATGTTGTCGCCTCCATTCTCCGGCCCGTCGTTCACATGCGGTGGACGATGCCCTTGGCGATGATTTCGTCCACCGGCGGAAACCCGTTCAGTGCGATATCAGGCAGTTGTGTCAGCGTCTGGTCTGGCGCTGCCGCCGTTTCGACTGGAGCAGGCGGTATGCCGACCACTATCCGCCCAATCATGCCGGCGTGCTCATGCGGCACGCAATAATAGTCATACACCCCTGCCACCGTCAGCGTCACCGAGAAGGATTGGCCAGGCAGCAGATAGTCCGAATCCCAGGGTTTGGCGTTTGCCGGGATGCGCAGCGGCCGCTCGAAGATTTTGGGGTGATACGCCGTCACCGTATGCGAATTGCCCGCGTCGCGGTTGGTCCAGCGGATGGTCTGGCCAGGCTTGATGTGGATGCCGACGGGATCGAACCAGACATGCGCGCCATCGTCCTTGCCATGCATTTCGACATCGACAGTGTCACTGCTTGCGGCAAATGCTTTCCGGGCAAGAAGCGCGGCGAGGAAAAATCCCCCCGCCGGCTTCGATCATTTGTCGGCGCGTAACGATCATTTCGCCACCCGTGCCTCGTCGGCCTTGGCCACATGCCACAGCACGACATGGGCATGCGGCTCTTCAACCCCGGGGTGGCCGGCATTGTAGTAGACGCTGACGTGGTCGACATTGCCGCCCGGTGCGGCGAGGTCGTCGAAACGCTTGTCGGGATTGAGATCCTTGATCGGCAGCATGTAGATGGTGCTGACCAGCTTGCCATCATGGTCATAGGCGAGGAACGGCCCTGCCGGCAGCGTTGCCGGATCGACGAAAAGCTGCCCCATGCCAGGCAGGAAGTCGGGCAGCTTGACCAGACTGCTGACCGCCTTGAAGGCGCCGGCTGGCGGTGATTTGGCGACATCGGCGGGGACATCGTGGGCGAGCGCAGGCAAGGCGCTGGCGAGCACAAGAGAAAGTGCGGCGGCTACCAGTTTCATCGGGCTTCTCCTTGGTCGATGCCTCCGCATGTTGCGGCGGCTTCGAACCATTGGATGCGGCTTGCATGAAAAGGTTCCCGGAAATCGTCATGGCGCCGCAACGCGCCGAGGCTCTCCTGTTCGTCCTGCAATGTAGATGCAATCTTGGCGGCGTAGCTGCCCGGGAACATCGTTCAACCTGGGATCAGACATGTCTCTCAGCACTGCCCGCCGCGCTGTCGGCATCGTTGTTGTGGCCGCCACGGCTTTCCTCGCCGGCTGCCAGTCGGATGTCATGAAAGGCTATGTCGGCCAGCCGCTTGAGTCGGTCATCATCGACTATGGCCCGCCGGTTGCCGTGCTTGAGCTTGGCCGTGGCGAACGCGCCTACCAATGGCGCAAGATATCGACGAACGCAGTTGCCGGCTCGACGAGCGGCGAGTACCGCGACACCAGGCGCGGCACGCGCTATGAGGAGACGACGACTCCGGGCTATGTCGAGGAGCAGGAATGCTTCTACACATTCTACGCCACCAGGTCCGAGGGTCGCTGGTACATCACCAACTTCCGCAAGCCGAAGCTGGAATGCGAGTAACGACATCAAGGTCTTGCCGTCCCGGTGGCTGGCAATGCCGCCACCGGTTTCGGTCATGACGGCCTGAAGACTGATCGAGGGAATACGTGCATGCGCATTTTGCTGCTCGAGGACGAGCCGGAGATGGCCTCGGTGCTGAAGTCGGCGCTAGCACGTCGAAACGTCATCGTCGATCACGTCGCCACGCTCGCGGATGCCGAAGCGGCGGCCGAGTTCGGGCCCTATGACGCGGTGGTGCTCGATCGCCGCGTGTCGGATGGCGAAGGTCTCGACCTGATCCCCAAACTGCGCGCGCTGCGCGTCGACGCGCCGATCCTGATGCTGACCGCGCTCGGCGGCCTCAATGATCGTGTCGCCGGTCTCGATGCCGGCGCCGACGACTATCTGGTCAAGCCGTTTGCCATGGAAGAGTTGATGGCTCGTTTGCGCGCGTTGCATCGCCGCCCCGTCGCCTTGCGATCCGAGCAGACGGTGGTCGGCCGGCTCACCTATGATTTCCACCATCGCGAGGCGAGCGTCGGCGACAAGCCGCTGGAACTGCTGCGGCGCGAGCAACTCGCTCTGGAAGCATTGCTGCGCCGGCCCGGCCGCACGGTCCTGCGCGCCACGCTCGAGGAGTCGGTTTACGCCATGGACGACGAGATCGGTTCCAACGCGCTCGATTCCCATGTCTCGCGCCTGCGCCGCAAGCTCGACGATGTCGCTGCCGGCGTCGAGATCAGGGCGATCCGCAATCTCGGCTACCTCTTGCGCGCCGTGGCATGAAGAAGCTGCGCCCCACTTCGCTGCAATGGCAGCTCGTGCGCAGGCTGATCCTGCTTCAGGCCGCGACCTTGTTCGCCTTCGTCGGTCTCATCTGGCTGGTCTTGTTCCTGCTTGAGCCGCGGCTGCTCAGCGACAACGAAACCGCCGTGGAGGCGGTAGCAGGCGCCGTAAGCAGGGATGCCAACGGCGACATTGTCTTGCGTGACACCAAGGAGATGCTTGCGGCGCGGGAGAACTATCCCAATCTTTGGCTGGTCGTTCGTGACCAGGCGGGCAAGACCTTGCGGCTGGGCAAGATACCGGACGCTTATGCCGGGGAAGACCTCAAGATCCCGTGGGGCGTCGAATATGCGTTCCTGCGTTTCCCGGTCTTTGACGTTCGGCCCGATTCAATTCTGGCCAATCGGCAAACCGCCGCCGGCCCGGTCCAGATACTGACCTCGACAATTCTGTCCCGTACCGAAACGAACGGCGTCGACGTTACATTCCAGCTCAGTCTCGACGGAACCCGCAACGCCGACGGACAGATCGAGTGGATGAAGATCGGCCCGACGGTTGCGCTGATCATCGTGGCGTTTCTCGCGCCCTTCTTCATCGTCATGGGCGGGACGACCCTCGTTGTCACGCCGACGGTGGTCCGCCGGGCGCTTGCCGGTCTTGTCGCCACTGCTACGCAGGCCGGCCGCATCGATATCGACAACCGTGGCGTGCAACTGCCAACCGCCAACGTGCCGACCGAGATCGAGCCGATGGTGCAGGCCTTCAACAATGCGCTGTCGCGCCTCGGCCAAGGTTATGACCAGCGCAACCGTTTCCTGACCGACGCGGCGCACGAACTGCGCACCCCGATCGCCATCCTGCGCACCCGCGCCGAACTGCTGCGCGAGGATCCCGAAAGCGCGCGGCTGCTGAAGGACATCGAGCGTCTGTCGCATCTGGCGCAGCAACTGCTCGACCGGCAGGTACTCGACCAGTCGGCTGGCGCCCGCGAGGTCGTCGACCTCGTCGAATTCGCGCGCCATCTCGCCGCCGATTTCGCGCCGTTGGCGCTTGCCGCCGGCTACGACTTTTCCTTCGAGCCGGCTGCGTCGAGCGTGCTGGTCAACATCCAGCCGTCGCAGATCCAGCAGGCCGTCACCAATCTTCTGCGCAACGCCATCGACCATGGCGGCGGCGAGGGCATCATTTCGGTGGTGGTGGACGCCAGGGGCGGGCTGGAAATCCACGACGAAGGCCCGGGCATTCCCGACGACGAACATGAGCGCGTCTTCCAGCCGTTCTATCGCTTGCGCCCGCGCAACAGCGGCGCTGGCCTTGGGCTCAACCTTGCCCGCGAAATTGCCCGGTTGCATGGCGGCGGCGTCGAAATCCTTGTAGGTCCGTGGCGCGGTGCCCGCATCAGGTTGCAACTGCCGCTGTGGCAAGGGCAGGCGTCGGTCGGCGGCAAACCGGATGTAGCAAGACAGATCAGTTGATGATCACTGCGGCGGGGTGATGGCGACCGGGCTCACGGCTTGGATTTGGCCTACACCTCAGCGGTCGGCAGGTTGGGCATCATGGCGGGCGCTGGAATATAGGCCGTTTCGTCCGACCATGGCGCTAGATCCTGTCCCTCAGCGCAAACCAGTTGAGGGCGAGGAACAAAAGCGGCGCGCGGAAGCGCCGGCCTCCGGGGAAGGGCGGTATCTTCAACTCCTCGATCAGCTTGAGCCGGTCACGGTTGCCGGCCACCGTCTCGGCATAAAGCTTGCCGAAGAAATTCGACAGCATCACGCCGTGGCCGGAATAGCCGCCCATCGAGATGACGTTCGGCATCACCTCGCGCACGAATGGCTTGCGTGGCACGGTGATGCCGACATAACCGCCCCAGCCATGGGTGATCTCGACATCCTTCAGCTCAGGATAGATCTCGGTGATCTGCCTGCGAATGTGGATGTGGATGTCCTTGGGGTCGTTGACGCCATAGATCTCGCGCCCGCCGAACAAAAGCCGCCCATCCCGCGACTTGCGGAAGTAGCGCACCACGAAGCGAGAATCGTCGACCGACTCGCCACCCGGGATGACCTTCGAATCCACGCCCAGCGGCACGGTGGCGCCGATGAACGAGCCGATCGGCATGATGTGCGAAGCACTCACCGGCTCCAGCTTGCCGCCATAGGCATTAACGGCGATCAGGCATTTCTGCGCGGTGATGGTGCCGCGCGGCGTCGTCACCACCACCTTGCCGCCCTGCGAGATGATGCCGGTCGACTGCGTGTTTTCGAAGATGTGGGCGCCTGCGGCGGCAGCCACGCGCGCCGTGCCGATCACCAGCTTGAGCGGATGGATATGGCCGGTGCCGGTGTCGCGCGTGCCGCCGTAATAATGCGTCGAACCGAGCCGTTCGGCAGTTTCTTGCGCGTCCATGAAGCTGACGTGCGGGTAGTTGAAACGGCTCGCCATGATCTCGGCATGGGCCTTGTAATCGTCGACATAACGCGGCTTGTGCGCCACCGACATCTGGCCCGGCATGTAGTCGATGTCGATGCCGTTGGCGGCGGTGAAATCGAGCAGATGTGCCTTGGCTTCCTCGGCCAGATCGAACAGCGCCTTGGCGCGTGTGAAGCCAAGCTCGCCTTCGAGCTCTTCGGCCCAGGCCCGCTGGCCGGTGCCAAGCTGGCCGCCATTGCGCCCCGAAGCACCGTCGCCGAAGCGATGCGCCTCGATCAGCACGACATTGGTGCCGGCCTTGGCGAGATGCGTTGCCGCTGAAAGCCCGGTGAAACCGCCACCGATGATGACGACGTCGGCCTGCCGGTCGCCGTCGAGGACAGGGTATTCCGGTCGTGGGCCGGCGGTGTCTTCGTACCAGGATAGGCCGGGCGAGATAGGGGAGAAGTAGGGCATGATGCGGAGAAGGCTCCGGTAATCTTTGAGCGGATGGAAGCGAATGGTGAGTAGTGAGTAGTGAGTAGTGAGTAGTGTAGAAGTTCGTTTTCTACTCACTACTCACCATTCCCTACTCACTCACTTGCCCTACACGTTCAGCAGCAGATACTCCCGCTCCCAGGGGCTGATGACTTCCATGAAGGTTTCGAACTCCGCCCGCTTGATCGCCGCATAGGTGGTCGCAAATGACTGCCCCAACAGCGACGTCAGCTCTTTGTCGCCCTCAAACAGGTCGACGGCCTCGAGCAGGCCACGCGGCAGGTCGATCTCGTCCTCGTTGGCGGTCGTCAGCACCGGCGCTTCCGCCGGCAGCTTGTTCTTGAGGCCGATCAGCCCACAGGCAAGCGATGCCGCCAGCGCCAGGTAAGGATTGGCATCCGACGAGGGGATGCGGTTTTCGACGCGGCGGCCGCCCGGATCGGAACGCGGCACACGGAAGGCGGTGGTGCGGTTGTCGTAGCCCCATTTGTTGTTGACCGGCGCCGAGGCCGCCTGCGTCAGCCGGCGATACGAGTTCACATAAGGCGCAAACATCACCAGCGCGTTCGGCACGTGCTTTTGCATGCCGCCGATGAAGTGGAAGAACGCGTCGGTTTCCGTGCCGTCTTCGGCGGCAAAGATGTTGTGGCCGGTCTTCTTGTCGATGATCGACTGGTGGATGTGCATTGCCGAACCCGGCTGGCCCTGGATCGGTTTGGCCATGAAGGTGGCATAGATGTCATGCTTCAACGCCGCCTCGCGGATGGTGCGCTTGAACATGAACACTTGGTCGGCCAGTTCGATCGGGTCGCCATGGCGGAGGTTGATTTCGAGCTGACCGGCACCTTCCTCGTGGATCAGTGTGTCGATCTCCAGGCCCTGCGCCTCGGAGAAGTGGTAAATGTCGTCGATGAGTTCGTCGAATTCGTTGACGCCGGCGATCGAATAGCCGGCACCGCCGCCGATCGGGCGGCCCGAGCGTCCGACCGGCGGGGTCAGCGGATAATCCGGGTCGGGGTTCTTGCGCACCAGGTAGAATTCGATTTCGGGCGCGACCACGGGCTTGAGGCCGAGCTTGTCGTAGGCTGCGACCACGCGCTTCAGCACGTTGCGCGGTGTGAATTCGACATGGCGGCCGTCCTGGTGGACGAGGTCGCAGATCACCTGCGCGGTCGGGTCGTCTTCCCATGGCACTACGGCAAGCGTCGAAAGATCGGGCACCAGCTTCAGGTCGCCGTCATCCTCGGGATAGGCGAAGCCGTTGCCGTCTTCGGGGTAGCCGCCGGAGATCGTCATCATGAACGGTGCGGATGGCAGCGCCAGCGCGGTGTTGGAGGTGAACTTGCTCGATGGCATCATCTTGCCGCGGGCGACGCCGGCCTGGTCGGGCGTGATGCACTCAATGTCTTCGATGCCCCGCCATTCCAGCCAGTCGGCGGTTTCCTTCCAGTTCCGTACGCCACGCTTGTTTTTGACATATGCGGGCGTGCGGGCGCGAGCCCCCCGAGTGGTCGGACGGACTTCCTTCTTGGCAGGCGGCATCATTCACCAGATTGTCGTTGCAGATTGTTGAGTATAGCCGTCCCCCTCGAAGGAAGAAAAGGGGGGCTGACAAGCGATTCTGACGGCCTGCAGGCATCAAAATGCTGGTTTTGGGCCGATTTCTGAACTAGACGAGCGCGATGACCTCCACCTCGACCCACCTTTCCACCATCGGATTCGATGCCGACGACACGCTGTGGCAGAATGAACAGTTCTTCCGCATGACGGAAAAGCATTTCGCCGAATTGCTTGCCGAACATGGCGAAGAAGAGCAGCTGAAGTCGCGCCTGCTCGAAGCCGAAAAGCGCAACCTTGGCACCTACGGTTTCGGCATCAAGGGTTTCACCTTGTCGATGATCGAAACCGCGATCGAGGTGACGGAAGGCCGGGTGGCAGCTTCGGTGATCGAAAAGATCCTCGCCGCCGGCCGCGAGATGCTGAGCCACCCGATCGAGACCCTGCCGCATGTCCACGACACGCTCGAAGCACTCGCCGGGCGTTATCGCCTGGTGCTGATCACCAAGGGCGATCTGTTCGACCAGGAACGCAAGCTGGCGCAGTCAGGCCTCGGCGATTTCTTCAATGCCGTCGAGATCGTCAGCGACAAGTCGCGGCCAACCTATGAGCGCATTTTCGCCCGCCATGGCGACGGTGCGGCGCGCGGCATGATGATCGGCAATTCGCTCAAGTCGGACGTTGTGCCGGCGCTCGAGGCCGGCAGCTGGGGCGTCTACATTCCCCACGACCTGACTTGGGTCTACGAGCATGTCGACGAGCCAACGGCAGCCGAGCGTTTCCGCAAGCTCCAGCATCTCGGCGAACTGTCAGGACTGCTGAAAAGTCTCGGCTGACAGTCAGCAGCGGCCTAAAAGCTTTTCGACGACGGGTTGCAGCCGCTCCGGCGTGATCGGCTTGGCGACGACGATGTCGACGGCGCTGGACAGCGACAGGCTTTCTGGCGTGCCGGGGCGATTGGACAACAGGATGACCGACGGCAGGTTGGTACCTGATGCCAGCCTCAGTGACAGGATCGACTGCATCAACTCGTCGCAATCCTTGTTGTCGCTGCCGCCATCGAGAATGATGGTGCCTGGCGCCATCTTGCGCAGCATGGCCATGGCCGCGTCGGGTGCTTCCGAGATCGTCTTGAGCCCGGAGCGTTCGACGATCTTGGCGACGACGACGCGATTGATCGGCGAGCGGCCAACGACAAGCACTTTTGTAAGATCGGCGACGTGGCGATCGGGAGTGCGCGCACTCTCATCCGGACTGCAGCCCGAATCTGGGTCATTCCATTTCATTGGCTTAGCCGACAGCTGGGGGGCGTCTGTTCAATGCGTGGTTGCGTTCGGTTCCTTACGTTCGCGTCAACTGCGGGACGTGTCAAGTAATACGCTGGAAACGGCATTCGACTTTAGTCGTAGTCGATAGAATTTCGACAGTTGATCGTAATCCCTTGAGCAATGCCGCAAAAAACAAACCCCGCCCGCAGCAGGGGCTGCGGACGGGATCCGTGGGGGCACAGGGAATGCTTGTCAGCCGTGCGGCTGCTGGGTCACGATAACGGGGATCAACAGGTCACCCCAGTTGCCGTCGCCGCCATGGTGACGGGCCGAGCGGACCAGTTCCACCGACACGCCGGCCTCGACTGCTTTCATGACCGACTGGTTGAGGCGGTGCAGGTCGTTGGCGACGATGCGGATCACGGCCTGCTGGTCGGCGCTCATGGTCGTCGCCTGTTCTTCGGCTCGTTCCTTGACGCGGGTGCGCGGTGCCATTGTGGTTCTCCTCGGAGTGTTGCCTTGCCCTTGCGGGGCGTTTCCTCTGGCAGTGTCCGGAGGCTCATGCCTCCGGATTTGTCGGTTGCGCCGGGCCTATTCGGCGGCCGGGCGGAACTGCTCGTGCTCGGTCGATTCATGCATTGCGGTCGTCGACGACTTGCCGCCGGTGATCGCCATCGACACGGCGTCGAAGTAACCTGTGCCGACCTCGCGCTGGTGCTTGGTCGCGGTGTAGCCGTTGACCTCGGCGGCGAATTCCGCCTCCTGCAACTCCGAATAGGCCGCCATCTGGCGATCCTTGTAGCCGCGGGCCAGTTCGAACATGCCGAAGTTCAGTTGGTGGAAACCAGCCAGCGTGATGAACTGGAACTTGTAGCCCATCGCACCCAGTTCACGCTGGAACTTGGCGATCGTCGCGTCGTCGAGGTTCTTCTTCCAGTTGAACGACGGCGAGCAGTTGTAGGCCAGCTTCTTGCCCGGATGCGCCTTATGCACGGCCTCGGCGAACTTCCTGGCCTGCTCGAGGTCCGGCTTGCCGGTTTCCATCCAGATCAGGTCGCAGAACGGTGCGTAGGCGATGGCACGGGCGATGCAGGGATCGATGCCGTTGCGCACCTGGTAGAAGCCTTCCACGGTCCGGCCTGCGTCGTAGTCGACGAAGGGTTGGTCACGTTCGTCGATGTCGGACGTCAAAAGCTTGGCGGCTTCGGCGTCGGTACGGGCGACGATCAGCGTCGAGGTGCCCATCACGTCGGCGGCGAGACGCGCGGCGTTCAGGTTGCGGATGTGGGCCGCGGTTGGGATCAGCACCTTGCCGCCGAGATGGCCGCACTTCTTTTCCGAAGCGAGCTGGTCTTCGAAGTGGACGCCAGCAGCACCCGCCTCGATGAAGGCCTTCATGATCTCGAAGGCGTTGAGCGGGCCACCGAAGCCGGCTTCGGCGTCAGCCACGATCGGCGCGAACCAGGTGTCAACAGACAGGCCCTTGCCTTCCGAGGTTTCGATCTGGTCGGCGCGCTGCAGCGTGCGGTTGATGCGCTTGACCAGTTCAGGTGCGGCGTTGGCCGGGTAAAGCGACTGGTCGGGATACATCGCCGAGGCGGTGTTGGCGTCGGCCGCAACCTGCCAGCCCGAGAGGTAGATTGCCTTCAGGCCGGCGCGGACCTGCTGCATCGCCTGGTTGCCAGACATGGCGCCGAGTGCGTTGACGAAGTTCTCCTCGTGGATGAGCTTCCACAGGCGGTTGGCGCCCATTTCGGCCAAGGTCTGCTTGATCTGGACGGAGCCGCGCAGCCGCTTCACGTCCTCCGGCGAGTAGGGGCGCTCGATGCCATCGAAGCGGCCATCCGGGGCTGAAGGGACGAGGTTGTAAAAATCAGTCATTGTCGACTCCGTCTGGTCACTTGAGGCTTGGGGCGGTCACCGCGTCTTGGGTTGTTGCGGCGATTTCTATGTGACTTGTTTGACATCGCAGGGCCAAAGCAGCCAGAAAATTCAACAATTTGTAGGTGAGAATAGGGAAAACCTGTGTTGCGTTTGACAAAGGGTCGCTGTAAATTTGTAAAGAATGTAAAAGGCTGGGCAGGTCGAAACCCCTACTTTCGTTGTAAAATGATGTAAAAGTCGGGTTCGAATGGAAAGGTTGGGCACGATGCCACTGCCGGGGTTGATTCTTCTCGCGCTAGCGGCAGTCTGCCAGTTTCTTATTGTCTGCCTCTGCCTCCGCGAGTTCAGTTGGCTCCTTTCGCGCAGGAATGCCGAAAACGCGGAAGCCGATCCGCGATCGCAGACAGCAGTCGGACTACCAGGGACGATTGCGGTTGTGCTTCAGGCGGCTCTGTTTAACTGCGCGTTGTTCGTACTGACGCTGCCGGGCCTCTTGCAGGGTAATCTGCAAAATGGCCTCCTGATGCTAGCCGGAGCGGGCTTCGCAGCGGTCGGACTGTCATCCTTTGTGACATCGCTGTCTTCAACGTCTCGGATGGCGACCGCTCAATTGGGGTTTAGCGCCTTTGGGCTCGTGTGCCTGTTTTTGCCTTACTACCTCTGGGTGGAGGGATAACCAGACGATGGCCGAGCAGAAAATCTTCGCCGGGCCGCGCATCAGGCGCATCCGCAACCAGAAGGGCCTGACCCAGACGGCGATGGCCGAGGGGCTCGGCATTTCGCCGTCCTATCTCAACCTCATCGAGCGCAATCAGCGGCCGCTGACGGTGCAGCTCATCCTCAAGCTGGCCTCGGTCTACAAGATCGATCCCGAGGAGTTGCAGGGCGAGGCGAGGGGCTCGATCGCCGCCCTGCGCGAGGTCTTCGCCGATCCGCTTTTGGCCGGCGAATTGCCAGGCGATCAGGAACTGGTGGAGATCGCCGAGGCAGCACCCAATGCGGCGGCGGCGGTGATCAAGCTGTTCCGCGCCTATCGCGAACAGGCCGAGCGCCTGTCCGATCTCACTGAGCTGCTGGCCCGCGAAGGGCACACCACCGCCTTGTCGGGCGCGCGCCTGCCGATCGACGAAGTGCATGAGGTGTTCGAGCGTCGACCCAATCATTTCACCTCGCTGGAAGAGGAGGCCGAGGCCTTCACCTCGCTGCTTGATCCCGGCGATGATCTGTTTGGTGCGCTGAAGGGCTGGCTCAGGCGCGAGCATGGCATCGTCGTCAAGGTGCTGCCGGTCGCCACCATGCCCAACTGGCGCCGCCGCTATGACAGGCATTCACAGCGGCTGTTCCTGTCCGAACGTCTGTCGCCGTTCGACCAGTTGCGTGAAGTGGCGATGGAAGCGAGCCTGATCCGCATGCAGGTCGCTGTCGCCGCCGAACTCCAGGCTCTGAAGCTTGCGTCGGACGAGGCGAGGCGGCTCGCCCGTTTCGAGCTTGGCCGTTACGCCGCGCATGCGCTGATGATGCCTTATCAGGTGTTCCACTCGGCCGCCCAGCGTGCGCGCTACGATGTCGACGTGCTGCGCTCGCGCTTCGGCGTGTCGTTCGAGCAGGCGGCCAATCGGCTGACCATGCTGCAGCGCTCCGGTGCGTCGGCGGTGCCGTTTTTCATGCTCGAGGTCGACAATGCCGGCAACCGTTTCCGCAAGGCGGGCGCGCAAGGTTTTCCGCAAAGCCGCTTCGGCGGCGGCTGCCCCAAGCTGCCGGTACATGCCGCTTTCACTCAGCCGGGCCAGATCTTTGTCGAGGCGGTCGAGATGCCGGATGGTGCCGAGTTTCTCTGCGTCGCCCGTACGCTTGAAGGACCGCAAGGGGCTTTCAGCGAGCGACCGCGGCGCACGGCGATCCTGCTTGGCTGCGACATCGCCTTTCGCGACGAGATCGTCTACGGCGCCGCCCTGCCGGCAGCAGCCGTCGGCGCCAAGCCTGGGTTGGTGGCGGCCACGCCGGTCGGCCCGGCCTGCCGGCTGTGCGAGCGCTCGGGCTGCCTGTCGCGTGCCGAACCGCCGATCACCAGGCCGCTTGGCCTCGACGAGATGGTAACGGGTCTGTCAGCCTTCGATTTCCAGTAACAGCGGGTAGTGAGAAATCACTTGCGCCCATTCGATCTGGAGCCCTAGATTAGATTTCATCTGCTGGTTGTGGCGGGCAGCGAGGGGTGGGGCGCAGGTGACCAGATATCTTGCTTTGGTGACGGCTGCTGCTTTGGCGTGCGCGCTGGTATCGCCGGTGCAGGCCGAAAAAGCATCCGAGTACTTTTCCGACTATGCAGCTTATACCGAGAAGGGCCGGTCGTTCCTCGACAAGATCGAGCCGGTCACAGGCTCGGTGGAACTGCCCAATGGCGTCAATCTCGACCTCAAGGACAAGTTCTACTTCGTCAATTCCGAAGATGCGCGCGCCATCCTGACCGAAGCCTGGGGCAACCCACCCGACTCGGCTACCCAGGCCGCCGGCATGATCTTTCCCGGCAAGGCTTCGCCCTTGTCGGACACCTGGGGCATAGAGCTGCGGCCGGATCTGATCGGCTACGTCAATGACGAGGATGCCGCCTCCATCGATTACGATGAATTGCTGACGTCCATGAAATCCGACACGCTGGCCGGAAACGAAGAGCGGACGAAGGCTGGCTACGAACCCATCACTCTGCTGGGCTGGGCGCAGCCACCGAAGTATGATGCTGAGAATAAGCGGCTCTATTGGGCGAAGGAGCTGAAATTCGGCAACGCCGAAAGGAATACACTGAACTACGATGTTCGCTTCCTCAACCGTGAGGGCGTGCTGGTAATGAGTTACATCGCCTCGATGGATCAACTGCCTGAGGTCAACGGCAGCCTGACGGATGTGTTGAACGCGGTCAGCTTCGATCCGGGAAAACGCTATTCGGATTATGTTCCAAGTGCTGACAAGGTTGCGGCGGTCGGTGTCGGTGGGTTGATTGCTGGCAAGGTGGTGGCCAAGACCGGGCTGCTGGTGGTTGCCTTGGTGTTTTTGAAGAAGTTCGGCGTACTTCTCTTTCTGCCTCTCGCTTGGGTTTGGCGCAGGATCCGCGGCTCCGCCTGACGACCGAGCCGCCGGTGATGCCCCCGCTCGGCGGCGACGAGATGGTGACGGGGCTCTCGGCCTTCGATTTCCAGTAAGCGCCTGATCAAGCGCTCAGCTTGCCAAGCGCTCCGGCGTCGTCTTGCCAGGCGCCGGTCTGGGCGAGTGCATGCGCGGTGGAAGAGTCCACCGGGCGGCCATAGAGGAAGCCTTGTGCTTCGTCGCAGCGCCGGTCCTTGAGGAACGCTGCCTGGAAATCGGTCTCGACGCCTTCGGCCAGCACCGGGATCGACAATTTGTGGCCGAGTTCGATGACCGTTTCGATGACGCTGGTCGCCTGCGCCTGCCGGCCCAGCGCATTGAGGAAGCTGCGATCGACCTTGATCTTGTCGAAGGGGAACGAAAACAGCGTCGACAGTGACGAATAGCCGGTGCCGAAATCGTCCATGGCGACGCGGACCCCGAGCGCCTTGATCTTGCGCAACACAAGCAGTGCTTGGCCGGGATTGTCGATCAGCATGGTTTCGGTGATCTCGATCTCGAGCCGCGCCGGCTCCAGTCCTGTCTCATCAAGGATTTCGGTCAGCCGCTCGGCGAAATTGGGTCGCATCAGCTGTACCGGCGAGACGTTGACCGCAATGCCTACGGGTGCTGGCCATTGCCTCGCCTCTTGGCAGGCCTGCAGCAGCACCCAGTCGCCGATCTCGACGATGATGCCGGTCTGCTCGGCCACGGGAATGAAGTCGGCTGGCGAAACCTCGCCAAGTGCGCTGCTGCTCCAGCGTAGCAGCGCTTCGAAGCCGAGCAGTTCGCGCTGCTTCATCGAAATCTGTGGCTGGAATACCAGTCGCAGCGCACCGTCGGCGATGGCGCTGCGCAGGCCGATGGCGATCTGGCCGCGGCGGCGGCCGTCCTCGTCGGCATCGGCATCATACCAGCACCAGCTGCCGTCCTGCAGCTTCTTGGAGCGGTACATGGCCAGGTCAGCGCGCGTCGTCAGTTCATCGACGCTGTCGCCATCCTTCGGATAGACCGAAATGCCGATGCTGGCGCTGGTCGAGAAGCGCCCCTTGCCCAGTTCGTTGGGGCGCGAGAAGGCATCGCTGATGCGGGCCGCGAATTCCTCGACTTCGTTCTCGCGGGTGAACGGCTTGACGGCAATGAACTCGTCGCCGCCGATGCGGGCAAAGAACTCACCGCCGATCTGCGCGGCGCGCATGCGTGCCGTGGTCTGGATCAGCACGGCATCGCCCGCCGCATGGCCGTAGACGTCGTTGATTTCCTTGAAGCGGTTGAGGTCGATGGCAAGGATCGCCAACGAGGTGCCGCCGGCCTGCTTCAGCCGCATCGGAAGTTCGTCGCGAACCGCGGCGCGATTGGGCAGGCCGGTCAGTGGATCGTGCATGGCAAGGTGCTTGAAATGCGCGACGGCATCCTGCTGGCCTTGTTCCTCGGCAAGGTGGGTGACGGCGCCGAGCACCACCACAAGCACTGTGACCACAATAACGAGGATCGCCAGCACGCTGTCGGACATCAGCTGGCCGGGGACGATCACGCGCGGGTCAGGCGTGATCTGCACCGCGCCCATGGCGGTGAAATGCATCATGCCGATCCCCAGGATAAGGGCGGCCATGCCGACATGCTGGCTGTGGCGGGTGGTTCCCCGCGCCACGCGATTGGTCGCGACCATTCCGAGTGCCGCACCGGCCAGGATCGAAAAGGCAACGAAGGCGGGATCGTAAGAAATTGTTCCGGCAACGACGAAGCCACGCATGCCGGTAAAGTGCATCAGCGCGATGCCGATGCCGATAATGGCGCCGCCGGTTTCGATCATCCAGCCGCGTTCGCGGCTGGCGGCAATCAGGAAGCCGGCCATCGAGGTGGTGATCGCAAAGGCCAGCGACAACACGGTGAAGTTCGGCTCGAAACCGTGTTCGACATTGGGGATGAAGCCAAGCATCGCCAGGAAATGCGTCGTCCAGATCGTCATGCCGCCGGCGACGCCAGCCATGAATATGAACGCCGCGTGCTTGGCGCGCCTGACATTGCGCGCGCGGGCGAACAATCGCATCGATACCACGCAGCCCAGCGCGCAGATGGTCAATGCTGCGGCGACAAAGCGGTAGTCATGTTCGGTGACGAGGCAGTTGAGTACTGTCAGCATGGTCGGTTCCTTGCGCGTCGGCCGAAAATTGGGATCGTTTTCGGAATGTCGATGCGCAGATTCAAGAATTTGGCCGCCCTTATCGGGGGCAAACCTTGCCGATCCGTTTCCTCACGTCGGGGCAGGGCGCGCGGGTTGATGTGCCAGGTAATTGAACGCTGCACGCTCAGCCACCATGTGCTGTCCCGGATTGGGTGGCGGGCTCCTTGTTGCCTGCTGTTCCAGTTGCCCAGACTTTCGCCAGCTATGCCGCTGGCGATGATGCCGTCATGTCGGAAGTGCTGAGGCTGGCGAAACAAAGCGAGTAGCTGACGCGACTGACCTCGCCTTGGTGGCTGAAACGGGCTGGCTGATGGTTCAGAAGCCCGTTTCTTTTGCCCTGTTGTTGCGCGTGCGGTGGATTGCCAGTGCTCCGCCAGGGATTGCGATGCTGCCGACAATGAGCCCGGTGTAGATGTAGGTGTTGGCAAAGCCGAACGCTGCGATCATCGGCTGGCTGACGAAGGGCGAGATGAAGTGGCCGGCGAAAATGCTGGCCGTCATGCCGCCGGCGATGCGTCCGCGCATTTCGGGTGCTGCGGCAGCCATCGCCGCGGCCGCGATGTTGGGCATGACCATGCCGAGGCCCAGGCCAACGACGCTGGCCGCGGACAGGACCATGACAAGCGAACTCGCCAGTCCGAGCAGAACATAGCCTGTCGCCATCAGGCCAAAGGCCAGGCCGAACACGCCGATCACCCCAAGCCTGGCGCGCAGGCGCGCATAAAACAATGCGACGGCCGCCCCGATCAGGTTGCCAAGTCCTATCGCGAGGCCGGCCAGTGTCGGCGAGCCGATGCCCATGGCGTTGAGATGGAATGGCAGCTGCGTCGGGATCAGGTAAAACGCGACGCTGTTGAACACCGCTGCGATGTAAACGGCGGATACGGCGAGCCAGACGGTGCCAGCTGAAACCGGCGTGGGACCGGTGGGCGTGGACAGGTGGCTGCGAACCGGCTCGTCGATGAATGCCACCACCGCTGGAATCAGCAGCAGCGACAGTCCGTAGACAGCGAAGGGCGCGCGCCAGTGCAGTTCGGCGAGCATGCCGCCGCCGGTCAGGAACACTAGGCCGCCAATGCCGACGAAAGCCGACTGATAGCCCATAAAGTGGTCGCGCGCAGGGCCGCTGAAATAGTCGCCGACAAGAGCGGTTGCGGTCGTCATGACGCCGGCGACAGCAACGCCGAGCAGCGCGCGCCCGACAAGAAGCCCAGCCAGGCTGTCGGTGATCAGTCCCGACATGCCGCTCAATCCATAGAGCAGTGTTGCGGCGATCAATAGCGGCCGTCGGCCGAGGCGATCAGCAAGCCCGCCGGCGAAGGGAGCGCAGATGACGATGAACAGTGCCGGCAGCGTCAGAACGAGCCTTGTCAGGATCTCGACATTGTCGCTGCCGGCGAAATGACTTTCGATCGCCGGCAGCGACGGCGAGATGGTCGCGCCCGACATGATGGTCAGCGTGCTGATCAACAGCAGCGTTGCGTTGCGGCCGGTATGCGGGTCGGGGATGGGCGTCGCCCCCGCGACCTGAATTTGCTGGAGCGCGCTCATGCCGCCACCTCGAGGTAAGGTGTGCTGGCCCGTGCGGCGCGCAGATTGATCGCCCACCACTGCAGACGGGCGAGCAAAACCGACATCGCCTTGCGTGTATCTCGCGGTTCGATCAACGCGCCTGACTGATCGAACCGCCTCGAGGCGAAGGCAAAGCTCACAGTGTCGCGGATCGCCACGACGTGAAGTTCGGCGAAGACCAGGCGCAACTGCTCAATGGCGCGCAAACCGCCCGAGATGCCGCCATACGAAACGAACGCCAGCGGCTTGGCTTGCCATTCGATGCTGTGGGCGTCGATCAGTGCTTTGAGATCGGCGGTGTAGCCATGATTGTATTCGGGCGTCACCACGATGAACGCGTCGGCCTCGCCCAGGCGGCGTGCGACATCTCCACGACCGTTGGCAAGGTCGCGCGGGTCGATCATGTCGATGGCGAATTGCTGATGGCCGCGAACCTCCGTCGCGACCCAGTTGACGACGGTGTCGCAGAAGCGGCCTTCGCGGGCGCTGCCATAGATGATGGCGAGCTTGATATTCTGAGGCATTTTGGGAGTGGCTCCATATTCGCGTTCGTTCGGAGCCATCTCTGTAAAACCTCAACTAATATTGAGGTCAAGCGGAAAGTCGCCGTCGTGAAATCTTCGGACAGCGCTGCCGTCGCGGGCGCGGCGAGACTGGCTTTGCCACAACCATCGCCATCGGCTGGATCACGCCGGGCCTTGCCCAATGAGGTAGCGAAATGGACCTCTTCTCGTCGTTTTGAGCACATCCAGCTGCTCCAAGGTCATCGATACTGGCGCCATGACAGACCCGGCAGTCTCGCTATCGAACGTCATCGCCCCGCAGGTTTCGCGGCGGGACGAGCGTCTTGGCATTGCCCTGGTGTTCCTGTCGGCGCTGATGTGGAGCCTTGGTGGCGCCATCGGGCGCTTCATCGAGATTTCTGACATCTGGACCGTGGTGTTCTGGCGCTCGCTCTGGGCGGCCGCATTCCTGCTGGCCTTCATGGCCTGGCGTGACGGATTGCGCGGGACGCTGCAGCTGTTCCGTGGCATGGGACTGCCCGGGCTGCTGGTGGCGCTCTGTTTCGCCACGGCCTCGACCTCGTTCGTCGTTGCCCTTGCCTATACGACTGTCGCCAACATCCTGTTGATGCAGGCTGGCGTGCCGCTGCTAGCGGCGTTGTTTGCCTGGGTGCTGTTTCGCGAACGCGTTGCCACCGCCACCTGGGTGGCGATTTTCGCGGTCATCTCGGGCGTCGCTATCATGGTCTCGGAATCGTTCAACGGCGAAGTCTCGCCGATCGGCGACGGTCTTGCCTTGCTGATCGCGGTGGTCTTTTCGATCGCCACCGTCATCACCCGCCGTTTCTCGCATGTGCGCATGACGCCCGCCACCTGTCTCGGCACCATCATTGCTGCAGCCTTTGCCGCCTCGCAGGCTTCGGCATTTGCCGTCTCGCCGCGCGACATGGCTTTCCTGTTTGCGTTCGGCGTCGTCAATCTCGGCCTCGGCCTTGCCTTCTTTGCCACTGGTGCAAGGTTGATTCCGGCCGCCGTTGCCGCGCTGATCGGAACGTTCGAGCCGATGCTGGGTCCAATCTGGGTATGGCTCGTCCATTCCGAAGTGCCGTCGCTGCGCACCATCATTGGCGGAGCTGTCATTTTCATAGCTTTGCTGGTGCATTTGATGCTGGAATTCAGGCGCCAGGTGCGGCCCCAAAGGCCGGGCGTCACGGGCGTTCCGATGCCTGATTGAGCAATATTTTGTTTACCATTGACAATACTACCGTCCGGCGGGCAGGCTGACCCCGAGGGTAACAACAACACAGGCGTATCTTGCCAGGTTCCACTGCCGGGGCTTCGGTGTCCGCAGCTGTAAATCGCCATAACGTTTGCGCCGAGCTGCAAGCCGGCGGGAGCGCGCTACCTTCATCATTCGATTTTTGTACAGGATCAGGATGCTGCCGGGACGGGCACGTCCACGAAAGGAGACTGCCATGAAACGTAGAGCGCTTTGGCTGACCGCCGCGTCAGCCTTCGCCGCATTTGTTGCGACCTCAGCCACCGCCCAGGAACGGGTCGTCAACGTCTACAACTGGTCGGACTATATCGACTCCACGATCATCGAAGACTTCACCAAGGAAACCGGCATCAAGGTCGTCTACGACGTTTACGATTCCAACGAGATCCTTGAAACCAAGCTGCTCGCTGGCGGCAGCGGCTACGACGTGGTCGTCCCGACGGCCAGCCCCTTCCTGGCACGTCAGATCCAGGCCGGCGTCTACCAGAAGCTCGACAAGTCCAAGCTGTCCAACCTTGTAAATGTGTGGGACGTGGTCAGTTCGCGCACCGCCGCCTACGATCCGGGCAACGAGTACTCGGTCAACTACATGTGGGGCACGGTCGGCATCGGCTACAACCAGAAGAAGATCAAGGAAGCGCTCGGCATCGACAAGATCGACAGCTGGGATGTGGTCTTCAAGCCCGAACAATTGGCCAAGCTGGCCGACTGCGGCGTCTACGTGCTGGATTCGCCAACCGACATCTTCCCGACCATGCTGAACTATCTCGGGCTCAAGCCGCAGTCGACCGAACTGGGTGACCTGTCCAAGGCGGAAGAGACCTTGCTCGCGGTGCGGCCGTCGATCCGCAAGTTCCATTCGTCGGAATACATCAACGCGCTCGCCAATGGCGACATCTGCCTGGCCGTCGGCTGGTCGGGCGACGTCTTCCAGGCGCGCGACCGCGCCGCCGAGGCGGACCAGGGCGTCGTCGTCGACTACGTCATCCCCAAGGAAGGTGCCGAGATGTGGTTCGACCAGATGGCGATCCCGGCCGATGCCCAGCACGTTGCCGAGGCGCATGAGTTCATCAACTACATGCTGAAGCCGGAAGTCGCGGCCAAGGCCTCGAACTACATCTTCTACGCCAACGGCAACAAGGCATCGCAGCAATTCATCGACAAGGAGATCACGAGCGATCCGGCGATCTATCCTGACGAAGCGACGCTCGCCAAGCTCTTCACCGTGCCGCCCTACGATCCCAAGACCCAGCGCGCGGTGACCCGCAGCTGGACCAAGATCGTCACCGGACAATAATTTCAACCATACGAGCCCGGCGCCATCGGTGCCGGGCTTCGCATCAGGGGCAGGTGGGACAGGGACATGAAATCGCTCGGCAATATCCGCAGGGAGTTTGCGCCCTGGAACAAGCCAGACGCCAAGCCCTACATTCAATTCAAGAACGTCACCAAAAGGTTTGGTGACTTCACCGCCGTCAACAACCTGTCGCTGTCGATCTACGAGCGTGAGTTCTTCGCGCTGCTCGGCGCCTCGGGCTGCGGAAAGTCGACGCTGCTGCGCATGCTCGCCGGCTTCGAGGAGCCGACCTCCGGCCAGATCATGCTCGATGGCCAGGACCTGCGCGGCATCCCGCCCTACCGGCGGCCGGTCAACATGATGTTCCAGTCCTACGCTCTGTTCCCGCACATGACGGTCGAGCAGAATATCGGCTTCGGCCTCAAGCAGGATGGCATGCCGAAGGCCGAGATCGAACAGCGCGTCGCCGACATGCTCAAGCTGGTCAAGCTTGGCCAGTTCGCCAAGCGCAAGCCGCACCAGCTGTCGGGTGGCCAGCGCCAGCGCGTCGCGCTTGCGCGTGCCGTTGCCAAGAGGCCCAAGGTGCTGTTGCTCGACGAGCCGCTCGGCGCGCTCGACAAGAAGCTGCGCGAGGAAACGCAGTTCGAACTGATGGACCTGCAGCAGACGCTGGGGCTGACCTTTGTCGTCGTTACCCACGATCAGGAAGAGGCCATGACCATGGCCGACCGCATCGCCATCCTCGACAAGGGCGAGGTGATGCAGGTGGCGACACCGGCCGAGGTCTACGAGGCTCCGGGCTCGCGCTTCGTCGCCGACTTCGTTGGCAACATCAACATGTTCGAAGGCAAGGTCGCCGACCGCGACGGCGCGGGCGCGACAATCGCCAGCGCCAATGGCGTCACCATCCGCACCGCCAATGCCGGCGATGCGCCGGCGGGCAGCGAGGTCGCCTTCGCCATCCGGCCGGAAAAGATCAAGGTTTCGTCGAAGAAGCCGGAAACCGGCGACAATGTCATGGAAGGCGAGATCTACGACATCGCCTATCTCGGCGACATGACCATCTTCCACGTCCAGCTCGGCAATGGCCAGGTGGTCAAGGCGAGCTCGCTCAACGCAACCCGCGCCACCGAGGATCCGCTGAGCTGGGACGACAAGGCATGGATCTCCTTCCGCAACGACGCTGGCGTCGTTCTGACGCGATAGGTGGGAGAGATGAAACATCCTCTTTCAGCCATCACTGACCGCCTCGTCATCCTCATTCCTTATCTCTGGCTGCTGTTTTTCTTCCTCATCCCGTTCTTCATCGTGTTCAAGATATCGCTGTCGACGACGGCGATCGCCATGCCGCCCTACACGCCGACCCTTGGCCTTGCCGACGGCTTTTCCGGGCTGTTGTCGCAGATCAGTGAGTTCAGCTTCGACAACTACCTCTGGCTGACGCAGGACGCGCTCTACTTCAACGCCTATGTCTCGAGCGTGATCATTGCGGGAATTTCGACGTTTCTCGCGCTGCTTGTCGGCTACCCCATCGCCTACGGCATGGCGCGGGCGCCGGCGACAATACGGCCGACGCTGCTGATGCTGGTGATCCTGCCGTTCTGGACCAGCTTCCTGATCCGCGTCTATGCCTGGATCGGCATCCTCAAGCCCGAAGGGCTGCTCAACCAGCTGTTGCTCGCCACCGGCGTCATCGACCAGCCGCTGGTGATCCTCAACACCCATACGGCAATCTTCATCGGCATCGTCTATTCCTACCTGCCGTTCATGATCCTGCCGCTCTATTCGGCGCTGGAGAAAATGGACTATTCGCTGATCGAGGCGGCGCAGGACCTAGGCTGCCCGCCGATCTCGGCGTTCTGGAAGATCACGTTCCCGCTGTCGCTGCCTGGCGTCATCGCCGGCTGCCTGCTGGTGTTCATTCCGGCCGTCGGCGAATTCGTCATTCCCGACCTGCTCGGCGGCTCGCAAACGCTCATGATCGGCAAGACGCTGTGGAACGAGTTCTTCGCCAATCGCGACTGGCCGGTCTCATCGGCGGTGGCCGTCATCCTGCTTCTGCTGTTGGTCGTGCCGATCATGTTCTTCCAGCAGGCGCAGGCACGTGCCCAGGAACAGGGGCGCTGAGATGAATTCGAGCTGGAGCCGCTTCAACATCACGGCGATCGTCCTGGGCTTTGCCTTTCTCTATCTGCCCATCGTTTTGCTGGTCATCTTCTCCTTCAACGAGTCCAAGCTCGTCACCGTCTGGGGCGGCTTCTCGACCAAATGGTATGTCTCGCTGTTCCACAATCAGGGCCTGATGGATGCGGCCTGGGTGACGATCCGTGTCGGCCTGATCTCGGCGACGCTCGCCACCGTGCTCGGCACGCTCGCAGCCCTGGCGCTGACCCGCTACACCCGGTTCCGGGGCCGGGTGCTGTTTTCCGGCATGGTGTTTGCGCCGCTGGTCATGCCCGAGGTCATCACCGGCCTGTCGTTGCTGTTGCTGTTCGTCGCCGTCGGGCTCGATCGTGGCTTCTTCACGTTGACGCTGGCGCACATCACCTTCTCGATGTGCTTTGTCGCGGTCGTGGTGCAGTCGCGTCTGGTCACCTTCGACCGTTCGCTTGAAGAAGCCGCGATGGATCTCGGCGCGCCACCGGTCAAGACCTTCTTCCAGATCACCTTGCCCGTCATTTTGCCGGCGATCATCTCGGGCTGGATGCTGGCCTTCACGCTCTCCATCGACGACCTGGTAATTTCGAGCTTCACTTCAGGCCCGGGCGCAACGACCTTGCCGATGAAGATCTACAGCCAGGTGCGGCTCGGCGTGACGCCCGAGATCAATGCTGCTTGTACCATCCTGATCGCCATCGTCGCCGTCGGCGTCATTGCCGCGTCGCTGGTCAACAAGCGCCGGGAGGTCCAGCGCCTGCGCGACGAACAGGCGGCGCAGCGGGGGTGAGCTGGCGTGGTCCGTCGCCAGCAACGGCGGCGACAAGTGACGCGGATGGAAATGAAAGGCTCCTGGAGCGGCCGAAAAGGCGAGAGTTTCCAAGGATATGCTACTGGATAAGCAAAAGTCGCCATGATAGCGTTGTGGCGATAGTCTCAAGGAGTAGGGTTGATGACGCGTTTTTTGGTTACGGCTGCAGCTTTGTCTTTCGTCGCATTGGCCGCTACGGCCTGTAACACCCCGCAGGAACGTGCCGTTGGTGGCGGTGCCGTCGGCGCGGTGGGCGGTGCCCTCGTCGGCCAGGCCATTGGCGGCAACACCGGTGCGACCGTTGCGGGCGCGGTCATCGGCGGCCTGGCCGGCGCAATGATTGGTGCGGGCACGGCACCCGGCGAATGCCGCTATCACCAGTACGACAACCGTGGCCGACCGATGTACGACCGCTACGGCAAGCCGGTGACCTATCTGGCGCCCTGCCAGTAACAGGCCTCACCACTACGGCTGACAATTCGTCCCTTTCGGGGCAGCAAAACGGCGCGCTTCATCAGAAGCGCGCCGTTTTGCGTTGCGACTGCCCAGTCGTGGATTGTTGGAAATCTGATTGATTCGAACGCGGCCCGTTCGCGCTAAATCCAGTGGGGCGTGCAAGGACCACATCGCAAGCCGGAAGTATCCGGGCGGTGCCGTGCATATCGATCTGTCTTTGGGGGAAGTTGGTACGGTTGGGTGGGCTCGAACCACCGACCTCCGGATCCACAATCCGGCGCTCTAACCAACTGAGCTACAACCGCGTACCTGTTGGTGCGGCGTCAATACGGACTCTTCGGACGCATTTCAAGAGCTTTGCGCATATTCCACTGCGGCGATTTGCGCGGCCTGTGGGAAGTCCTTGATATCCGGCGTTTCGGGCATCGCAAAAAAAGAAAAAGGCCGGCGGGAGGAGGTGCCGGCCTTTTCCCTTTTTGTGACCAGCGGGAGGAGGTGCTGGCCGCTTCGCCCGGCAGGCAGAGGGAGGAGGAACCGCCCGCCGGGTATCTTGTTCAGGCGCTGTTACAGCGCCGCGCGTCCTCTTGGACTTGGCGCATGATCCTTCCGAAAATCGAAGCCGATTTTCGGGGTCATGCACTAAGCAGCCTTGAGGTCTTTCAGCGCCTTTTCGAAAGCAGTCTTGACCGGCTTCGAAACGTCTTCGGCAGCCTTCGAGGCAACGGCCTGGAATTCCTTGGCCTGCTCGACGGTCTGCTCAACGCGGCTGCGCAGATAAGAGGTCTGCAGTTCGACGATCTCCGACAGCGTCTTGGCGCCGGCGAGAGCTTCGAGATGCGAGAAACCGGCTTCGGCATTGGTGCGGAGCGCGGCAATCGCCTTGAGCGACAGCTCGTTGGTCACGCTGCGGGCGGTCTCGTAGCTGGTCTCGATGGTCTTCTGGGCTTCTTCGGCACCGGTCTTGAGCTTGGTGTAAGCTTCCTTGGACTGCTCGACGCCCTTTTCGGCGAAGACGCGGAACTGGTCGGTGGCCTTGGAAACGTCGAAGCTCGGCATTTCAATGTTGTCTGCGAATTCTGCGGTCTTGGTCTTGGACATTGTCTCACCCTGTGGACTGGACGGGGTGTTGTTGCCCGTCTCGTTTATTCGCATGTCTCATATAGGGCATTTCATTGTGCGTTGCAATATCTATGTTGCAGTGCACCATTTCGGGCTTTTGCGGGTTAACCACGTGACGAGAATAATCTCGCTGTATGACACCTGTTTGCTAGACCTTGGCGATGACGGCTTTTATTAACAAAGCGTTAATTGCGAGAATGCGTGCCTTGCGGGTTATGTGAATGCCGTCAGCAGCCTATTCCTTTATCGACGTCGCGGTGATCGACCGTGTCAGGCAGCGTTTCGCTGCTGGCGACGCTATCGTCGTGCTGTCGGTCGACCTCGAGGACGTCCTGTGGGCCAATGGTCCCGGTGCTGCCGTGCTTGGTTATGACGACATCGATGCGGTGATCGGCGCACCTTCGCGCCTGAGCCTGCCAGCGCGCCGCCAGATCGCTGCCACCTCTGGTTTCCCCGAAATCGGCCGCGACCGTTCGATCATGGTGCGTGTGGCGTCGGGCATGACCAGCAGTGCCGTCGCTTTCGTTGCCAGTTCGGTCCGGCTGCCAGACGGCGCAACCGCCATCATGCTTGCCGTGCCCGCAGCACAGGCCAGCTCGCGTGGGGCCAAGGATATCGCTGCGAACGCCATCAGCGGTTTCACCGAACAGGGACATTTCCTGGCTTTCGTCGATGGCCGTGGCGAGGTCGAGGCCGCCACCGACGGCTTCGCCGGACTTGGCATCGCCACCTCGACGCTGGCAGCACTGGTGTCGGCAGTGGGGCGTGAGCGCGACCGCATCATCAAGCGGGCGATTCCCGCGGCTGGTGGCTATCTGCCCGCCGGACTGGCGCGGCTGACCGATGAGCCGGCGCGGCACCTGCTGGTCGTCGTCGACGAACGCCTTGAGGCAGTGGAGGACGCCGCCGCCGGCGAGGAGCTGGATACGCCCTCGACAAGCGCCTTGCGCGCCGATGCATTGCATGGCGCGCCGCGCGATGAAGTGAAGGCATCGTCACAGAACCATGCCGAGCACGATCATTGGTATTTCAGCCCCGAAGAGCGCGAAAGCCAGGCCGGCGCCACCGTTCGGGCGATGACCGCCAAGCCGACTGCTACGCCGGTCGAGGCTGAGACTATCGAAACCCCAGTAGCTGAAGAGCCGGTTGTTCCGCTGGAGCCAGTTGCGGAATCAATAGAATCGAGCGCGACCTCACAGCCCTTGGAAGAGCCGGCTACCGCTGTTGACGCGCCTGTGACTGCTCAGCCGACACCATCGCAGCCATCGCAGCCATCGCAGCCATCGCAGCCATCGCAGCCATCGCAGCCATCGCAGGCCAAGCCGGCAGCAGACCGCTCGGCAGCGCCGGTTCGTTTCGTCTGGCGTACCGACGCTGACGGCCGCTTCAGCGCGATCTCGCCGGAATTCGCCGCCGTTGTCGGCGAGCATGCGGCGGATGTTGTCGGACGCCGCTTCCAGGACGTATCGAACACCTTCGAACTCGACCCCTCGGGTGAGATCGCCGGCCTGCTGCAGCGCCGCGACACCTGGTCCGGCCGTTCGGTGCTGTGGCCGGTCGCCGGCTCCGACCGGCGTATCCCGGTCGACCTCGCGGCCTTGCCGGTCTATGGCCGCGACCGCAGTTTTGAAGGATTTCGAGGCTTTGGCGTGGCACGCCCGGGGGAGGCGGTCATCGATCATGAGCGCATCGGACTGGCGCTGGTCCCTAACGGCAAGCATCCTGAAGAAGCAGAGGAAGCCACTGGCGCAGCCGAGAAACCCTCTGCCGCCGAACCCGCCGCTGTGGCGCCCGCCTTCGTCGAGCCCGTTGCAGCCGTACCCACCGTCGTCGCCGTAACACCACCCGAAGCAAGCCAAGCTGCAGCCGAGCGCCCCGAGCCGCTTTCCGTCGAGCCCAAGCTGCCTGCGGAAGCAGCCGAGAGTGGAGACCCTTTCGCCGGCGAAGTGCCGGCATTGGAGATCGATCGTACGCATGATCGGCGCTTTTCCGACAAGGTGATCCGCCTTGCCGAACATCGGCCGACAGCTGCCGAGGAGCCTGCCAATGGCAAGGGCCTTTCCAGTGTCGAGCGCAGTGCCTTTCGCGAGATCGGCGAAAAGCTCAAGCGGGCAAGCGAGATCGTCGCAGCAAGGCAGCAGGCCGCGGAGGCAAGTGCAAGCGAAGCGCCGGGCGCGGATAAGCCCGCCGGAGAGAAAAATGGCGAGGCCGCATCGGCCGAGATCGCGGCCTATTCGGAAGCTGCTGCCGCAGAAGTCGCCGAGTATGGGCCTGTGATCGATGAGTCGGAGGCGCCTAAGGCAGTTGAAGCGGCTGAGCCCGAGACGACTGTGCCGACATCCGTTGAGCAGCGTGTTGTCGAGAGCGCCGAGGTCGTGACGCTGTCGTCCGTACGGCCGGTCGATCCCGCTGTCGAACAGGGCACTATCGAGCGCGATGAGCCCGAAAAGCCGCCGCTGCGCGCCGAAGACGTCATTCCTTCCTTCGCCGCCGGGCGCGATACGCCTGTCGATGCGCCGATTCTCGAGCAGCTGCCGGTTCCGGTGCTGATCCATGCCGGCGATGTGCTGCATTATGCCAATGCCGAGTTCCTCGACCTGACCGGCTACGGCTCGGTTGACGAACTCGCGCTGGCCGGTGGGCTCGACGCGTTGTTCGCCGAGAGCTACGGCAACGAGCCGGGCTCGGACCATGACCTCAGATTGAAAACCCGCGACGGCGAGGAATTTCCGATCGAGGCCGTGCTTCGATCCGTGCCATGGCAGGATGGCAAGGCTTTGATGCTGGTCGTGCGCCGCATCAGCGCTGGCGACGACGTCGAGGATGCCGCCGAGCAGGTGGTTGAACTCGAAGAGCGTCTCGCCGAGATGCGCACGATCATCGATACGGCCACCGATGGTGTGGTGCTCATCGACCGCGACGGCACCATTCGTTCGATCAGCCGTCCGGCCGAAGCCTTGTTCGGCTTTGACAGCGACGATGTCACCGGCAAGCCGTTCTATTCGCTGTTTGCCATCGAGAGCCAGCGCGCCGCGCGCGACTATCTCGTCGGGCTTTCGGAACATGGCGTGGCCAGCGTACTCAACGATGGCCGCGAGGTCATTGGGCGTGAGGCGCAAGGCCGTTTCATCCCGCTGTTCATGACCATCGGCCGCCTGCCCAACGACAGCGGCTTTTGCGCCGTGGTCCGCGATATCACCCAGTGGAAGCGCGCCGAGGAGGAGTTGACCCAGGCGCGGGCCGTGGCCGAGCGCTCGTCGTCGCAGAAGACCGATTTCCTCGCCCGCATCAGCCACGAGATCCGCACGCCGCTCAACGCCATCATCGGTTTTTCCGAACTGATGGTCGACGAGAAGTTCGGCCCGGTCGCCAATGACCGCTATCGCGACTATCTGCGCGACATCAACCGCTCGGGCAATCACGTACTGTCGCTGGTCAACGACCTGCTCGATATCTCCAAGATCGAAGCCGGGCAGCAGGAGATGGACTATGAGGCCGTGTCACTCAACGATACGCTGGCCGAGACTGTTGCAATGATGCAGCCGCAGGCCAATCGCGAACGGGTGATCATCCGTTCGAGCTTTGCCTCGCGCCTGCCAGAAATCGTCGCCGACCGGCGCAGCATCCGCCAGATCGCGCTCAACGTGCTGTCCAATGCCGTGCGCTACACCCAGGCCGGTGGCCAGGTCATTGTCTCAACCGCCTACGAAACCTCGGGTGACATCGTCATGCGGGTGCGCGACACCGGCATCGGCATGAGCCAGGCCGAGATCGAGCAGGCGCTGAAGCCATTCAAGCAGATCAATTCGCTGAAGCGTGCGCGCGGCGACGGCACCGGCCTTGGCCTGCCGCTGACCAAGGCGATGGTCGAGGCCAATCGTGCCCGTTTCGCCATCGCCTCGACGCCGGGCGAGGGCACTTTGGTCGAGGTGACTTTCCCCTCGACGCGGGTCCTCGCCGAGTAGACGGTTGTTAGCAGGGTGCGGCATTTTCGCACATTTTCGTGAACAAGCCCTGCGCTTGTTAGGATTTGTCGAACAAGTCATTGAATCCGGTGCGAAACAATCCAGTTTAGAATAATTCTAAACTATTGATAAGATTGACCTTTAAACTTGACCGCCAGAGTCACGATGACCATAGGGGAGGCAGTCTCGAAATCGAGACTGCCATTTGTTCCTCAAGGGACTTTGCCCCCTTTGGCCAGGAGAGAAAAATGAAGATGAAAAACGCCAGGTCGGCCATTGCAGGCGGTGCGCTTGCGGTTGCTGCGCTCTTCACCACGTCGGCGCTCGCCGATGGTGTCGTGAACGTCTACACCTATCGCCAGCCTGACTTGATCAAGCCGGTTCTCGACGCCTTCACGGCCGAGACCGGCATCAAGACCGAGGTCCTGTTCCTCGACAAGGGTCTTGAGGAACGCGTTCTCGCAGAAGGCCAGAACTCTCCCGCCGACGTCATCATGACCGTCGACATCGCTCGCCTGACCTCGGCCCAGTCCAAGGGCGTCACCCAGCCGCTGGTCGACGAAGAAATCAACAAGCTGCTGCCGGCCGAATATCGTGATCCTGATGGTAACTGGTTCGGCGTCACCAAGCGCGCCCGCGTGATCTATGCCTCGAAGGAACGCGTCAAGGACACGGCGATCACCTATGCCGACCTCGCCGATCCCAAGTGGAAGGGCAAGATCTGCATGCGTTCGGGCCAGCATGACTACAATCTGGCTCTGTTCTCGGCAGCGATCGCCCATTGGGGTCCGGAAAAGACTGAAGAGTGGATGAAGGGCCTGAAGGCCAATCTCGCCAAGAAGCCCGACGGCGGCGATCGTCCGCAGGCTGGCGCCATTGCTGCCGGCGAGTGCGATATCGCCATCGGCAACACCTACTATGTCGGCCTGATGCGCAACAACGAGAAGGACCCCAAGGAAAAGGAATGGGGCAACGCCATCAACGTGCTGTTCCCGACCTTCGAGAACGGCCTGACCCACGTCAACATCTCGGGTGCCGCTCTCGCCAAGAACGCGCCGAACCGTGACAACGCCGTCAAGCTGATCCGCTTCCTGGCCAGCCACAAGGCGCAGCAGGTCTACGCCGAAAAGAACTATGAATATCCGGTCGAGCCGGGCCTCGAGCCGTCCGAGACGGTCAAGGCATTTGGCGAGCTGAAGGCAGACACGTTGCCGCTGGTCGATATCGCCAAGGGCCGCAAGGCTGCATCCGAGATGGTCGACCGCGTCGGTCTCGACGACGGCCCGAGCAGCTGATAGTCCGGTACATGACCTGAGGAAGAGCCGGGCCGGGCGATCGGTCCGGCTTTTCTGCATGAGCGCATCGGCCTGAAAATTATCATCGATTTTCGGAAAGCACGATGTGGGCACAAAGGACGGGGAAGTGCCTTGCCGACGACAGGCGGAACAAGTTCGGGGATTTCAAGCGCGGTGTCAGCCGCGAGCGCCCGAGCCTTGCCCGTCAAACGTCTGCGCCATCCCCTGATTGGCACACTGGCGCTTGCTGTCGGCATTGTCGTCATCCTGCCGGTCCTGTCGCTTGTCTTCGTCGCACTGTCCGGCACCGGCGAGGACTGGCCGCATCTGATCGCGAATGTGCTACCTGGCGCTGTCAGCACGACACTCGCGCTGCTTGCCATGGTCGCGGCGCTGACTTCGATGGCGGGTGTGGCCTGCGCCTGGGCCGTCGTTGCTTATGATTTCCCCCTCCGCCGCATCCTGTCCTGGGCGCTGGTGTTGCCGCTTGCCGTGCCGCCCTATCTCGCGGCCTATGCCTTCGGCGAGTTCTTCCATTATCAAGGCCCGGTGCAGAGCCTTGTCCGCGAGATTTTTGGCTTCCAGACCATTCGCGACTACTGGTTTCCTGACATTCGCTCGACCTGGGGCACGGCCTTCGTGCTCGCCTCGGTGCTCTACCCCTATGTCTACCTGACAACCCGCATCGTCTTCCTCATGCAGGGGCGCAACATCGCCGATGTGGCGCGCACGCTGGGTGCGCGGCCCGCGCGCGTGTTCTGGCGTGTGCTTCTTCCAGTGGCGCGCCCGGCCATCGTCGCTGGCGTTGCCCTGGTGCTGATGGAAACGATCAACGATATCGGTGCCGCCGAATATTTCGGTGTCCGCACATTGACGGTTGCGGTCTACACCACATGGCTCAACCGTGGCAGCCTGGAGGGCGGGGCGCAGATCGCGCTGTTGATGCTGGTGCTGGTCTTGCTGTTGCTCGTCGCCGAACAATGGGCGCGCCGGCGCCAGCGCTTCCACGCCGGCCGTGGCACCCATCTCAAGATCCATCCGCCGCGGGTCTCACTCAAAGGTTGGCGGTGCTTCATCATGCCGGTCTGTGTGGCGCTGCCGATCCTCAGTGGCTTCGGCGTGCCGATCACCATCTTCGGCCAGTATGCATCGCGCAGGCTCGATCAGTTCGCCTCGCCGGAAGTGGCGCGCGCCTTCCTCAACAGCCTGATGACCGCGTCGCTGACCGCAGCCATCACGGTCGCCATCGCGCTGTTCCTGCTCAACGCCCAACGCCTGTCCAAGACCCGGGCCATGGCCACGACCGTACGGCTGGCTTCGGTCGGCTATGCACTCCCCGGCGGCATTCTCGGTCTCGGCCTGCTGTTTGTGCTGGCACGCTTCGACAATTCACTCGACGCCTTCGCCCGTGCCTGGTTTGGTTTTTCCACCGGGCTTCTGCTCACCGGGTCGGCGGCGGCAGTCATTCTTGCCTGCACCATCCGCTTCGTCGCCCTTGCCGAAGGTGCTGTCCGCTCCGGCATGGAAAAGCTGCCGGGCAGCCTCGACGAGGCGGCACGGAGCCTGGGCAAGACACCAACGCAAAGTGCCACGAGCGTGCTGCTGCCGCTGCTCAAGCCGGCCATCCTGACGGCGGCCGTGCTGGTCTTTGTCGACACCGTCAAGGAGCTGTCGGCGACAATTCTGCTGCGGCCGTTCGGCTTCAGCACGCTCGCCACCCATGTCTATGAAAACGCCTCGCGCGGCGTGCCGGAGGAGGGCGCGGTTGCGGCGATCGTCATCATCATCACCGCCATGGTGCCGGTGGTGCTGCTTTCCGGTGCCCTGGTGCGCGATGCCGAGGCGTCGCTCTAAGTTCTTTTTAGTTCAAGCTAAAGAAAAGGCGCCACAGGGGCGCCTTGAAGGTAGATGCTGTTTCAACGGGGACTTGAGCTAAACTGGCAATCCTCAGGGATGAGGAAAGGGATTTCTCCCTCAAGTTGACAGCGACTATCGGGGTCGAACCTTAACAGCTCCTTACCCAGATGGTGAAAAATTTACGAAAGTGTACCACTCCTGAAGTCTAGGTAAATTTAGACTTCACATCTTGTTAAGCATGTCAGTTTGGCACGTTCATTTTTGCAGCGCCGGAACGTCGCGATAAAGCTCCAGCGCCTCGGGATTTGCCAGCGCTTCCTTGTTCTTGACGGGGCGGCCATGGACGATATCGCGGACGGCAAGTTCGGTGATCTTGCCCGACTTGGTACGCGGGATGTCGGTGACGGCGACGATCCTGGCCGGCACGTGGCGCGGGCTGGCGCCGGTCTTGATCTTGGCGCGGATGCGCTTTTCCAATCCGTCGTCGAGGCTGACATCAGGTGCGAGGCGGACGAACAGCACCACCCGCACATCATCGTCCCAGTCCTGGCCGATGCAGATCGCCTCGGCGATCTCGTCCATCTGCTCGACCTGGTTGTAGATCTCGGCGGTGCCGATGCGCACCCCCCGGGATTGAGCGTCGCATCCGAGCGACCGTGGATGATCATGCCGCCATGTCGGGTCCATTCGGCGAAGTCGCCATGGCACCAGGCATTGTCGAAACGCTCGAAATAGGCGGCATGGTACTTCTTGCCGTCGGCATCGTTCCAAAAGCCGATCGGCATCGCCGGAAACGCCTTGGCACAGACCAGCTCGCCCTTTTCCTGGCGCACCGGTTGGCCATTGTCATCCCAGACATCGACGGCGAGGCCGAGGCCCGCGCCCTGGATCTCGCCGGTCCACACTGGTTCGGTCGGCACGCCAAGCACAAAGCACGAGACGATGTCGGTGCCGCCCGAGATCGAGGCGAGATGGACGTCCTTCTTGATGCCGTCATAGACGAAGGCAAAACCCTCCGGCGACAGAGGCGAGCCGGTCGACGAGATGGTGCGCACCGAAGACAGATCGTGGCTGTCGATCGGCCTCAGGTCAGCCTTGCGCACGGAATCGATGAACTTCGCCGAGGTACCGAAATAGGTCATCTTCTCGGCCTGGGCGAAATCGAACAGCACATTGCCGTCGGGATGGAATGGCGAGCCGTCATAGAGCAGCAGCGTCGCTTCCGAGGCCAGGCCAGAGACCAGCCAGTTCCACATCATCCAGCCGCAAGTGGTGAAGTAGAAGAAGCGATCGCCGGATTTCAGTCCGGCATGCAGGCGCTGCTCCTTGAGATGCTGGATCAGCGTGCCGCCGGCGGAATGCACGATGCATTTGGGAATGCCGGTCGTGCCTGAGGAAAACAGGATGTAGAGCGGGTGCGAAAACGGCAGCGGTTCGAAGGTCACCGGCTTTGCCGCGAATGGCGCCAGCGCGTCATCCAGCGCCTCGGCCTTGGCGATGCCCGACGCCACCTGCCTGGCGTCGCCGAGATAATCGACGACCAGCACCTTGGCAGCACTTGGCAGCCGCTTGGCGACGGCCGCGACCTTCTCGCTGACGTCGATGCGTTTTGTGGCGTACCAGTAGCCGTCGGGCACGATGAACAGCTTCGGCTCGATCTGGCCGAAGCGGTCGAGCACGCCCTGTTCGCCGAAATCGGGTGAGCATGACGACCACACCGCCCCGATCGACGCCGTCGCCAGCATCGTGGCCACCGTTTCGGGCATGTTGGGCATCATCGCTGCGATGCGGTCGCCTTGCTTGACGCCGAGCGAAACGAACAGTTGCTGCAGCCGCGACACAAGCGCCGACAATTCATCCCACGACAGTCGCCGCTCGACCTTGTCTTCGCCGCGGAAGACGATGGCCTCGCCGGGGCCAGACCCGCGCAGCAGGTTCTCGGCGAAGTTCAGCTTGGCATCGGGGAAGAACGCCGCGCCCGGCATCTTGTCGCCATCGACGAGTACGCGGTCGCCCTTTTGGCCGATGACGCCGCAGAAATCCCAGACCAGATCCCAGAACGCAGCGCGGTCGGCGATCGACCAGGCGTGCAACTCGGCATAGCTGGAGAACTCCTGCCCGGCGCGCGCCGATGCCTGCGCCATGAACGCCGTGAGAGGCGCTTGCGCCACCTGCGTTGACGAGGGCGTCCAAAGCGGCTTTTCACTAGTCATCGGCATCTCTCCCAGAACGCGCATGCTTATGCATGTCGCACTGCAGCAGATCAAGGAAATGTCGATTAGCGCCATTGCGCTGTGCGCAAACGTCATCGCATGGCCACAAAGACTTGAAATGCCGCGTTACTCGGTTACACCCGGTAGCCACAACGGCGCAGCACGGGCGGCACAAGGGCAGCATGCCATCACCACTGTTCAAGCGCAGCATCTGGGCGATCATCGGACTTGTTGTCCTGATCGCTGCAACGGTTGCCGCGGTGCCGTTCATTGCTTCCACTCAGATCGTCAAGGATCGCATCGCCTTCGAGATGAGCGCGTGGAGCGGTTTCCGCGTTTCGATCGAGGGCACCCCCGACATCGAGATCTGGCCGGTTTTCCGCGCCACCCTTACCGATGTGACGCTGACCGACTGGGAGGACGAGCAGGGCTCGCCGGTCATCGAAGCTGAACGCGTCGAGATCGAACTGTCCGCGCTTTCCGCGCTGAGCGGCAATGTCGATTTTTCCGACGCGCATTTCGTCAGGCCGACGCTGCGCTTGAAGCGCCTTGCCAATGGCGGACTTGAGATGCCGCACTCGCAGGGCGGGCGTCTCAGTCGCGCCATCGAACGCGCCCGCGCCACAGTGGCGTCGAATCCGGTGGAGCCCGACCTCAGCGCGCTGCCATCGGACGAGTTCGGCGCTGTCGAATTCGTCGACGGGCGCGTCGTCGCGGTTTCCGACGAGGGCGAGGACGAGCTTCTCAGCGACCTCACCGGCAAGGCCAGCCTGCCAGCGCTTAACAAGGCTGGAACGCTGACCGCCACTGGCGTCTGGCATGGCGAACAGATTGCGCTCGAACTGTCTTCGCCGCGCCCCCTGATGCTGTTTGCCGGTGGCATGGCGCCGATCGTCGCTTCGCTGAAATCGGCGCCTGTCGAAGCCTCGTTCGACGGCACCATCAACATGGGTGCCGACGCGCATGTCGACGGCCAGGCCAAGATCGCAGCACCTTCCTTGCGGCGGATGCTGGAATGGTCGCGGCCGGGCATCCTGCCGGGGAGCCCGGTTGGCTCGATTTCACTCGCTTCCAAGGTCAGCGGCAACCTATCTCGCCTGAAGATCGAAAACGCGCAGGTCACCCTCGACGGCAATCCCGGCATGGGCATCCTCGACCTGTCGCTTGATGGGCCGGTGCCATCGGTTTCCGGCACACTCGCCTTCGACACGCTCGATTTGATGACGTTTGCCTCGTCCTTTGCCCCGATGGTGCCGACAAACAATGCGGCCACGACTGAGATCGATACCAGCTTTTCCGACCGTATAAATCTGGATCTGAGGCTATCGGCGACCAAGGCGACGGCCGGTTCCATCGCGCTCGCCGAGGTCGCTGCAACCGCGCAGGTCAAGGGCGGCCTGGCGGCGTTCGACATCTCCGATGCCGAAGCCTTCGGCGGCAATGTCCAGGCCAGCATCCGCTTTGACCGCAAGCCAGGTGGTACGCAGGCCGAGATGCGGCTTCTGGCCTCTGATATCGACGGCGGCGCCTTTGGCGCGGCCGCCGGCATGAGCCACATCGTGCCCATCGGCCGCGGCACCGTGTCGGTCATCCTGCAGGGGCCAGGCCTGAGTTGGAACACGCTGCTTCAGAACGCCAACGGTTCCGTCGCCGCTACTTTCGGCGTCGGTGCCATTGCCGGGCTCGACCTGCAAGCATTTCTCAAGCGCGCCACCGACCGCGGCTTTTTCTCGCTCGACGAAGTGTCCGGCGGTACATTGCCCGTCGACGGGGTCGAGCTCAAGGCGACGATTTCCAATGGCGTTGCCAGGATCGACAAGGCCGAGGCACGTACGCCCACAAGCCGCATCTGGCTGACCGGCATCGTGCCTTATGTCGGGCGCGGGCTTGCACTGTCGGGCGCGATCGAAGCCAAGGAGACCACGGCGTCGACATCGACAACAACGGCCCCGGTAGCGCCTGCAGTGCCGCCGACAGCGTTTTTCGTCGGCGGCTCGTGGAGCGCACCGTTCATTTCACCGCTGGTGGCACCAGTAATCTCGTCGCCAACGGGCGACTGAACCTCAACTGACTTAGAACAGGCTGCCCTGATTGCCGGGTTCTTTCACCTTGGTGACGGGCTTGGCCACCGGCTTCGGCTTGGCGTCGCCACTGGTGGCGACCGCATTCGCGGTGCCGTCGGCGAATTCTATCGACAGCGCAGCACCCGTAGCCACTTCGCCGGCACGCTTGAGCACGGCACCATCGGCGTCGCGCACCAGCGCGAACCCGCGTGCCAGCACCGCCTTGTGCGACAGTGTCGCCATCAGCCTGTCGGCCTGCGACAGGCTTGTCCTTGCCCGCTCGAGCCATCGGCCAACGGCCAGCGTGCCACGCCGTTCCAGCCCGGCGAGCTGTTGGCGATTGGCCTCCTGGCGCCGAACCAGCGGTTCCGGCGAGAGTCGCCCCTTTGTGCGGTCGAAGCGGATGCGCTTTTCGCGCACCATGCCTCGCAGGGCAGCATCAGCGCGCAACATGTCACGGTCGAGATGGCGCCGCGTCTCGCCGATCCGTCGCGATAGCGTCGCCGGCGACAAGCGCACCGCCGACAGCCGGGCGCGCTTGCGCTCGGTGGCAACGGTCAGCGCCCGGCCGAGCCGGCTCGTCGCCTCGTCGAAACGGCGGCGCGGCAGCGCCAGCAACTGGTCGGGTGTCGGCAAGGCACGTGCTGCTGCCCTTACAGCCTGGCTGCGCCGGTCGATCATGCGTGAAACGGCACCGCGCAGCCGTGCGCCGAGATTGGCGAGTGTCGCTTCAAGATCGGCCTTGACCGGCACGGCAAGCTCGGCTGCACCCGTTGGCGTCGGCGCCCGCCTGTCGGCGGCAAGGTCGATCAATGTCCAGTCGGTTTCGTGGCCGACGGCCGAGATGACAGGGATATGCGATGCGGCGACCGCACGGATCAACGCTTCGTCGTTGAAACCCCAGAGGTCTTCGAGGCTGCCGCCGCCACGCGCCACGATCAGAAGGTCGGGGCGGCGAATGGGGCCAAGCTCAGGCAGTTCGTTGAAGCCGTTGACGGCTGCGGCCACTTCCGCGCCTGACGTCTCGCCCTGCACGCGCACCGGCCAGACCAGGACATGCAGCGGAAAGCGATCCTTGATGCGGTGGATGATGTCGCGGATGACCGCACCGGTCGGCGAGGTCACCACCCCGATCACCAGCGGCATGAACGGCAACAGTTGCTTGCGGCTGTCGTCGAACAGGCCCTCGGCGGCGAGCTTGCGCTTGCGTTCCTCGAGCAGCGCCATCAGTGCGCCGGCGCCTGCCGGCTCCAGGCTGTCGATGACGATCTGATACTTCGACGAACCGGGATAGGTCGTCAGCTTGCCGGTGGCGATCACCTCCATCCCTTCTTCGGGACGGAATTTCAGCCGGCTCATCGTGCCTTTCCAAACCACCGCTTCGATGCGGGCGCGGTCGTCCTTCAGCGAGAAATAGGCGTGTCCCGATGAATGCGGCCCGCGATAGCCGGAGATTTCGCCGCGTACGCGCACATTGCCGAACACGTCCTCGACGGTGCGCTTCAGCGCGCCGGAAATTTCACTGACGGTATATTCGGCAGCGTTGGTACGTGATTCGGTGGCAAGTTCGTTCATGGCGCGATTGAGGGCCGGGTGGCCCTCCTCGTCAAGCTTTGCCGCTCAGTTGCGGCCTACCATCCCGGCATGATGTGGTTCGGCTTGAGCCGACGGCCGCGCGCGGCGGCAAGGGCCGCGAAATCGAACGTGCCACCCTCTTCCGTCAGCGGCACCGAGATGTTGTCGAGGCTTTCCGAGATATGTCGCGCAAGCGCATCGACGATCTCCGGCCGGCTGGAATGGCCGCGCAATATGCCGATCTTGCAGTCGGGTAGCGCGCCGAAGCCGTCGGCTTCGCCAAGCACGCGCATTCCCGGCCGCAGCGCGCATTCGGGCAACACCGATACGGCGAGCCCAGCCAGAACGGCGGCGGTGATGACGTTGGCCGACCAGCTGGTGAACAGCACGCGGTACTCGCGGCCGCTGGCATCGAGCAGTTCGGTCGCCATCTGCCGCCACTGGCAGGTCGGGCGGCCGAAGGCCATCGGCAGGATGGTTTCCTCATGCACCATGTGGCTGGCCGACGAGACCCACAGCAGCGGCTCGTTGCGCACGATTTCGCTCGGGCGTGTATCTTCGCACTGGGTCACAAGTGCTATGTCGAGATTGCCGCGACGGATCTGGTCGGCGAGATTGACGGTGGGCTCGCACAGCACCGACAACTCGACGCGCGGATTGGAGCGCGAAAACCGCGCCATGATCTCGGGCAGGAAGCGGTCGGCATAATCGTCCGGCACGCCGATGCGGACCGTGCCCTCCAGCGCCTTGTCGTCGAAGGCGGCCAGCGTCTCGCGGTTCAGGTGCAGCAGCCGCCTGGCATAGGTCAGCAGCCGCTCGCCTTCCTCGGTCAGCTTGTTCATGCGCCCTTCTTTTTCGAAGAGAGCCTTGCCGATGCGGTCCTCGAGACGGCGCATCTGCATCGATACCGCCGACTGCGTGCGGTGCACCTCGTCGGCGGCGCGGGTGAAGCTGCCGGTGTCGACGATGGAGATGAAGGTGTGGAGCTGGTCAAGATCGAGCGGAGCGGCCATCGACGTTTCCATCATGAACATTGATGGTAAAGATTAGAAACATTCGTTGGATTAATCAATACGCCGATGGCAATCTCGCATTGTCCACATGAAGCATGTGAATCGGAACCGGTGCGGCGGCAAGGAGCGTCGACCGGATGGGACCCGTTTGTCCCAAATGGAGGTAGATATGACCACGCTTGACCATTGCACTGAGACGACGCATTCTGCGGCTCGGCCGGTGAATGCGATGCGTATCGTCAACTACACCGCCGATCTCGTGCGTGCCTGGAAAAACCGCCGCGCCTTCTACCGCCTCGGCGAGATGACCGACACCGAACTCGCCGATGTCGGGCTGACGCGCGGTGATCTGCATGTCGCTGTCGATCTGCCGTTTGCCAGCGACCCGACGGCGCGTCTTCGTTCGATCAGGCAACTGCGCAGCGAAAACATCGAGACCATGGCCCGCCGCGTCGCCTAACCGAATCCTGTTTTGCAGGCTCCCCACTCCCAGCCGGTCCCCGCCGGCCTCGCCTGCACGTTGCCCGGTCCTCCCAAGGACCGGGCTTTTTCATGCCTTGGGTGCGCTCCCTTCTGGAACCCACATCAGATTTGCCGCGGCGTGCTGCCTACGCTGTTGCGGCGAGGATGAGCCCGCCAACAACTGCGAAATTGATGATGAATGCCGACCGCAACCCTTGTCTTTCTGCGCCTGAGTAACGCCAGAAGTTGAGCGCCATCAGCGTCGCAGCGATGGTGAACAGGATCAGGGCCGTTGCCGCGTAAGCACGCATCACGCCGATCGCCAGGCACAGGCCGGCGATGATTTCGACGATCGAGCCTAAGCCGAGCAGAATTGCCGCCGCGGGAAACCCCTTTTCGGTCAGGTAGCCAGTGACCTTGCGGAAATTCCAGAAGTGCTCGGCACCAGCCCAGACGAACACGCCGCCCAGAAGGGTAAAGCCGAGGCTTTCGGCCATCGTTGCCATCTCAATTCGCCGACCACACGGCCAGTTCGTAGCCGTCGGGATCTTCGAAATGGAAACGCCTTCCGCCGGGAAATTCGAACACCGGCTTGACGATCCTGGCGCCTGCGGCTTCCAGCCGGCTTTGTGTTGCGGCGAGATCGTCGGCATAAAGGATCACCAGCGGTCCGCCTGATCTGACCGGGCCGGTTGTCGTAAGTCCTCCGGTCAGGCGGCCGTCGGTGAACTCGCAATAGGTCGAACCATAGTCGGTGAAGCTCCAGCCGAAGGCCTTGCCATAGAATTCACGCGACCGCGCGATGTCGCTGACATTGAATTCGATGTTGTCGATCCGTCGATCGTTTCCGCTTGTACCCATGGCAAATCTCCTGTGTTTCGTGGGATATCAGCCGATGCCGATTGCAGCGGCGGAAATCTTGAACGAAACGGCCATTAGCCATTGATCTGGCGTACGAAGCTTCCTGCGGTCATGCCGCAAAGCGTCTGGATCTCGCGGCCGAGATGCGCCTGGTCGGCATAACCGGCCTCATAGGCCAGGCCGGCCATGTGCTGCTTGCCCTGCGAGCGCACCAGGGAAAGAAAGTTCTGGAAACGCAGGATGCGGTCCAGCGTCTTCGGTCCATATCCGAAATAGTTGTGGCTGCGGCGCCTCAATGTGCGCTCGCTGATATCAAGCCGATCCACCAGCGACGAAATCCTGCCACCGACTTCATCCGCCCCCGATGCCATTGCCGCAAAAATCTCGCCTGCGTCTTGCGCCGGGCGCTCGAGTTCCGGAAGCCGCCGCAGCAGCAGTTGCTGCAGGACGGCAGCCTGTCGTTCGACGGTTGAGGCCTCGCCGATCCGTTGGCAAAGTTCGCGGGCCACAGGCGGGTCCCAGATATCAGCAAGATCAACCGCCTGACCGACGATCGCGCTCATCGGCGTGCGGAGCCATCTGTGTGCCGCACCCGGACGGAAGCGTATGCCGAGCACCGTCGTTCCGCCGCGCAACACGGGGGTGGCGGCAACGATGTCAGGCCCGACGACCACCAGCCGTTCGTCCTTCCACAACAGATCGACGCAGCCGTCCGGCACGACCGCGACCGGCCCGAAATGATCCCCGGGGATGGCGTTGGTCCACACGCATTGGAAATGCGCGTCGAGGCCCAGCATCGGTGCATGCTCGTCGTAGTGCCCGAGGCAATTGGCCAGGGCAGGCGCCGTCGATCTGATCCCGCTGCCACCCTTTGAAGTCTCAGGCGTAGAAGATCGCATCGAGGATCGATCCTGACCGCAGGTCAGCGATGCCTGTCCATGCCCTTGCTGAACTGGTCGAAGATCGATTCGACACCCTTCTGGTATTCGTCGCGCTGCTGGCGTCCGGTTTCGAACATCTTGCCGAACAGGTCGTCATAGGGGTTTTTCGGCTGGCCGCTGGGTGCGGCCTGCTCCTGCGGGCGCTGCCGGGCCTGCGGCTCCGGTGCCGCTGCCTGGCCACCGCCGAGCATCTCTTCGAAGATCTTGCCGAGCGGGTTGTCGCCAAAGGGATTCTGCTGCGGCGCCTGTTGGCGCGGCGAAGGCTGCGCCTGTCCGCCGCCGAACATGTCCTTGAGCACCTTGCCGAACGGGTTGTCGAACGGGTCGGGTGCCTGGGTCTGTCGCGGTGCCTGCTGAGGGGCCGCTCCACCGCCCATCATGCCGCCACCGCCCATTCCACCAGATTGGCGCATCATCTGCTCGATGATCTCACCGAGCGGGTTGTTGCCGCCGCCGAAGCCGCCGGCTGCCTGCATCTGTCCGGTCGACTGCTTGAACAGCCCACCCATGATCATCGATGCGATCACCGGCAGCATCTGCTTGAGTACGTCCTGGCCGATGCCCGTCGCCTGTGCCGCCTGGCCGGCAACGGCCCGCGACAAGTCCTTCGAGCCGAACAGGTGGCCAAGGATGCCGTTGCCTTCGTCGACGCCCTGGGGCGAGAAGGCGCGGCTGGCGTCCTCGAAATATTTGGCGTGCTGGCCGCTCGCCATCGCCTGCAGGAACGAGCCGACGCCATAGGGGTCGGAGGCATTGCGCTTCAGCCCCTGGCTGAACGCCGGCATCAGTGCTTCGATGGCCGATTGTGTCTGCTGCTGGCTCAGCCCGAACTGGCGCGACAGCGCTTCCATGCCGTTGCCGTTCTGGGCATTGGCCAGCATCTCGAACAGTGGCAGCATTTTTTCCTCCTCGGGACATTCACCGAGGAGGGAGCGTAGTGCCTTTTCGCAACCGGTTGAAGGGGCTTTCGAAAGGTCTAGTAGGCGTATTCCAGGAACGCCGGCTCGATCGAACCACCCCAGCGCGTGTTGTAGGCGTTGAGCATTTCCTCGGCACTCGTCGTGCCGCGCGCGATCACCTCGTCGAGCGTGTTGAGGAAGCCGGCCTCGTCGAATCCTTCGCGGTTCTTGCGGCCGCGATTGACCAGCCCCTGGCGCGAGATGGTCAGCACCTCGCGGCCGACCTCGCGCAGCGTGGCGTTGCGGAACGGTGCCGCGATACCTAGCTCTGGCACCGCGTCGCGCATTGCCAGCACTTCGGCGTAGGTCCAGTTCCTGGTGAGTTCTTCGGCGGCATCAAGGGCAGCGGGATCATAAAGCAGTCCAACCCAGAAGGCCGGCAAAGCGCAGATGCGGCGCCACGGGCCGCCGTCGGCACCACGCATTTCGAGGAAGCGTTTGAGGCGCACATCGGGAAACAGCGTCGACAAATGGTTGGCCCAGTCGCCCATCGTCGGCATGCCGTCGGGGATTTCGTTGCGCGCGGCACCGGCCATGAACTGGCGGAAAGTGATGTGCGTCATGTCGCGATACTGGTCGTCGCGGATGACGAAATACATTGGCACGTCGAGCGCCCACTCGACATAGTCGGCGAAGCCGAATTCTGGCGAAAAGCAGAATTCGAGCAGGCCCGAACGCTGGTTGTCGGTGTCGCGCCAGATATCGCCGCGCCAGCTCTGCATGCCGTTGGCACGGCCGTCGGTGAAGGGCGAGTTGGCGAAAAGTGCCGTCGAAAGCGGCTGCAGCTTGAGCGATACCTGCATCTTGCGGCGCATGTCGGCTTCGCTTTCGAAGTCGAGATTCACCTGGATGGTGCAGGTCCTGTACATCATGTCGAGGCCCTTGGTACCTACCTTGGGCATGTAGGCGGTCATGATGTCGTAGCGCGATTTGGGCATGCGCGGCGTCTCGGCCAGCGTCCATTTCGGGCTGCCGCCGAGGCCGAGGAAGCGGATGCCGAGCGGTTCGGCAATCTCGCGCACTTGCGCCAGATGGGCGTTGCCCTCGCGACAGGTCTGGTGGATCGTTTCCAGCGGCGCACCGGAAAGCTCGAACTGTCCGCCCGGCTCGAGCGAGATCGCGCCCTGGCCAGTCGGCTCGACGAGACCGATGATGCGGCCGGCGTCGATGATCGGATCCCAGCCGAGCGTCTTCTGCATGCCTTCGAGCAGGGCGCGGATGCCGCGGTCACCGCCATAAGGAACCGGCGCGTTGCCATCGACATAGAACGGGAACTTCTCGTGCTCGGTGCCGATCCGCCACTTGTCGCGCGGCTTGTTGCCGGCTGCGAGATAGTCGACGAGTTCGTCCATCCCTTCGATAGGCCGGAAATCGGTGGTGTCGCGCGCCATGTATGCTTCTCCTGAAGGCGGAAGGACCGCGGGCGCTTGATGGACGATCGAGCGCTCGCCGATCAAGCGAAAAATCCTGAGCCTTCGTCAACAGGAATTGATCGATTCCGGGGGCGATAGTGAAATGTTGATGCTTGGAATTGTCCCGTTGCGGACTGCACCTTCCATTTAGGGCGCAATTGTCGGTTTTGCATACGCCATCGCGGCCTCGACAAGCGCTGCCGCCGCCTCGCCTGCGGTTTCCATGTAGGAGGGATCGCGGTTGAGCAGAACGACGGCAAAGGAGCCGTCCACAAGCAGGATGACCTGCCGCGCCAGCATCTCCGGTGCCTGGGTCCCTTCCGCCGCAAAAACTGACGTCAGCCACGCCTCGACGCGCTTCTTGTGGGCGATGCCGAGCTTGACCGCCGGATGGCCGGGCATGTTGGCAAGCTCTGCGGCGGTCCTGAGGAAACCGCAACCCTTCCAGCTGGGGTGGCGCGCCGATTTGGCCAGGTTGGTGAAAATGTTCCGCACCTTGCCGGCCACACCGCCTTCGGCTTCCGCGAACCAGCGCTGGAACAGTTTGAGGTTGGGTTGGTCGCGTGCGTCGAGATAGGCGGCGACCAGATCGTCCTTGCTGGCGAAGTGATAATACAGCGTCCGCTTGGTCAACCCTGCCTTTTCGGCCACCGCATCGACGCTGACGCCCCTGATGCCTTCGCTGTAAAACAGCTTCGAGGCTGCGGTGACGATCCGCTCGCGCGTTGGAATCTCTGTCGATTTCATCGATCATGTATACCGACTAGTGAGTGTAACGAAAAGCGGGCATTCGCTACAGCTTCAGGTATCCGCAACAGCGAGGCCTGTCGATGTCCATTGCCGTTTCAGCCGTCGATGTCAGAACGGTCGAGATCGCCTGCCGCGATGGCGTGGCGCTGCGTGGCCATATCTGGCCGCATGCGCGCGGCGAAAAGGCCGGCACGGTTATCGTCAACCCGGCGACCGGGGTGCTCGCGCGCTACTACCATCGCTACGCCGCCTTCCTCGCCGGGCACGGCTTCGATGTCGTCACCTACGACTATCGCGGTATCGGCGCATCCCGGCCGGCGAACATGCGCCGCTGCGGCTATCGCTGGCGCGACTGGGGCGAGCGCGATTTCGAAGCGGTGCTGCGCCTGGCGATCCGCCTTGATCCCAGCGCTTCCTTGATGGTCGTCGGACACAGCATCGGCGGTGTCCTGCCTGGGCTGGCGGAATCGGCGCCCGCAATCGGACGTATGCTCACCGTTGGTGCCCAATATGCGTTCTGGCGCGACTATGCGCCCGAGCGGCGCCTGCGGCTGTTTCTCAAATGGCACGTCGCCATGCCTGCGCTCACTGCGTTCTGCGGCTATTTCCCCGGCCAGAGGCTCGGCTGGCTCGAGGATCTTCCATCCGGCGTAGCCAACGAATGGAGCTTTCGTCGCGCCCGCATGGAACTGAGCCATCCCGAAGATGAGCGGGAAAACGTGTTGCGACGCTTCGCTGCCGTCGCTGCATCCATACTCGCCGTCAGCGTCACCGATGACGAACTCGGCACGCCGCAGGCTGTCCGGCGGGCGCTGGCCTACTACGCAGGCGAAAGCACGACCCAGGTCCTGCTTTCGCCTGCGGATTTCGACAAGAAGGAGATCGGCCATTTCGGCCTGTTCCACAGCCGCCATGCGCCCGATTTCTGGCTCGACACGCTGATCTGGCTGCGCGACGACCTCAATCCGTGGCCGGGCAAGGTGCTCGCCTGACTACCAGTCGCCGATGGTCGCCTGGATCACGGCGAGCGCTGCCACCGCCGCCGTGTCGGCACGCAGGATGCGCGATCCGAGTGGAATGGCGGTCACAAAGGGCAGGGCGCGCAGCATGCGCCGCTCGACATCGGAAAAGCCGCCTTCCGGTCCGACCAGCAGGGCCAGCTTGCGCTCCTTTATCCCCTGCAGTGCGGCCATCGGATTGTTGGTCGAGGCGTCTTCGTCGCAGAAGATCAGCCGCCGCTCCTTGTCCCAACCGCTGAGAAGCTGCTCCAGCCTCACCGTGTCGCTCACTTCGGGAATGGCAAGGATGCCGCATTGCTCGGCAGCCTCGACCGCATTGGCCCGCAGCCGCTCAATGCCTGGCTTCGCCAACTGCGTGTGCTGGGTGATCACAGGCACCAGCGTGCCCGCGCCCATCTCGACCGCCTTTTGCACGAGATAGTCGAGCCGGCCGACCTTCAGCGGAGCAAAGCAGTAAACGAGATCGGGGTGTGCAGGCTGCGGCCGCTGTTGCTCCAACACTTCGAGCCGCACGGCCTTCTTGGTCCTGGCCGCAATCCTGGCTGACCATTCGCCGTCACGACCATTGAACAGCAGGACTTCCGCGCCTTCGCCGAGGCGAAGCACGTTGCCGAGATAGTGGCTCTGTTGCGGGCTGGCGTCGAAGTCCGCGCCCTTGGCGAGGTCGTCCAGAACGAAAAGCCGCTGCATCTTGTAGTTTGCGCGCATCGGCGAGGAATGCGGCACCCCGCTGCCGCGGTCAAGGGCGGGATGTCGGGCCTACTGGTCAATCCCAAATGTTCAAGTTGTGTACTTTGCATCTAAGGGGGCGGACATGGCGTGCGGTGGCCTATGCGCGCGCCGCACTCGGGTGCCACTCCGGTTCAAAACCTTGCCGCAGCACGGCCAGCGTGGTCGCAGGCGTGACGACGCACATTTCACGCGTGCCGAAGTCGTCGAAGCCAAGGCCTTGGCTGTAACCCGCGAATGACCAACGCAAGGCACGGCCGCGGTGGATGGCGTAGTCGGCCTCGCCGTCGGAAACCATCGCGCCGTCCGGCAGCAGCGAAAGCCCGTGCCGGTCGACTTCGATCGCCTTGCCGCCCGACGCCAGCCGCTCGGCATGCAGCTTGGCGTCGATCTCGCCAACCTTTGGATCGTCAGCGCCAAACGCGTGTGCATAGGCCGCGCTGTAGGCCTTGGCCCGCTCGCGCCGACAGTAGAAACAGGGGCGATGCCCGGCCGCGAGCGCGGTCACCTCGTCGAGAAAGAACAGCTCCGTCCATCCCGTCAGGCCGCCGGGGCGATTGCGCCCCATGGGCACGCGACGGGCATCCTTGAAATGCAGCGCACAGGTGATCCAGGCTTTTGTCGCCCAGCGCTTATTCAGCAGCGTCTTTGTCGCCGGGTCGTGGAGAATGCCGCGATTGCCAGTGAACATGCCGCGCGCCGGATCGGGATGGATCTCGCCGAAAGGATCGACCCGGTTCTGCAGTGGCATAGCTGTTCCTTCTTGGCTGCGTCGCGCGGCGCATGATAGGGCTCGCCGCAACATTGTCACTGTGGCTGCGGAAAGGCCAAGATGCGCGTTCTGATCGTCCAGAATTTTGCCGATACCGGCCTTGGCCAGGTCGGTTCCGCCCTTGCCGAGGTCGAGGCAGTGGTCGATCAGTGCAACGCCTATCTCGGCGATGCCTTGCCTGCCGATGCCGATGGTCATGACGCGATGATCATGCTCGGTGGCGGCCAGAATGCGCGCGACGATGCGCACTCGCCCTACTTTCCGGCTCTGCTCGAACTCGCCCGCGATTTTGTCGAAAAGGACAAGGCGGTGCTCGGCATCTGCCTCGGTGGCCAGCTTTTGGCGCGGGCCTTTGGCGGTCACAACCGCATCGGCGGCTCGACCGAGTTTGGTTGGCACGGCATCACGCTGACCGATGAAGCCCAGGACGATCTCGTCTTCAGCGATCTGCCCCAGCGCTTTCCGATCTTCCAGTGGCACGACGACACCTTCACCTTGCCAGAGGATGCGGTGCGGCTTGCCGGCAGTTCGGTGACCGGCAACCAGGCCTTCCGTGTCGGTCGCGCCGGTTACGGCATCCAGTTCCATTTCGAGGCAGACCAGCCGATGGTGCGCGGATGGAGCGAGGCCTTTGCCGAGACGATCTCAAGGCGCCATCCCGACTGGCCCGAGCGGCACGAAGCCGAAGCCGCCCGCCACGGCCCCGAAGCCGACGCCGTCGGCCTGGCGCTGGCACGCGCCTGGGTCGCCGCCATTTGACCGGATAACCGTCAGTTACGTGACATTTTTGGCACGTCGAACAAAATCCGCTGTGCATAGCGATTTGCCGGCTGGATTGTGCCTGAAAGCCTTTCTAAAGACAGCCCGGCGCCAGCTGGCGATGGTATCGCGAATGAACCATCTCTGAGTGCAGCGCGACACAAGCCCGATACAGAACCACCCTAGAAGCACGGCCGTGATGCCGCGCGACTGCGGTGCCGCTTAAACTTTTCGGAAACTTATTCGTAACTCTGCTCGTGCAGGATACAGGAAGCTCAACCTGAGATGACTCCCTTGAAAGCAGCGCTCCTGTCCTTCGCCATGCTGTCGGCAATCGTGCTCGGCGGCTTTGGGATTTATGCCGCGGATGCCGCGGCCGACCATCACGCGGTCGACGGCTACGGCGTCACCGCCGCCCGCTAACGCCAGGCACTTCCACCGAGATCAATCGTTTTTCCGTGCCGTCGACGACGAGCGCGGTCAGCGCGCCTGAATAATAAACGCCGGTGTCGACATTGACCCGGTTGGCCATCACCTCGGGCTCTGCCTGTGGCGTGTGCCCATGCACGACAACTTTCGGGTGCAGCCCCGGATGGTTGAGGAATTCGTTGCGGATCCAGATCAGATCGTCCGGATCCTGATTTTCCAGCGCGATGCCGGGTCTGATGCCGGCGTGGCAGAAGAAGAAATCACCGAACGATATGGAACGCGGCAGCGTGCGCAGGAAGCGCAAATGGCTGTCGGGCACGGCTGCCGCCAGCGCGCGGTGGCTGTGCCACAGCCCGGCGGCATCGCTGGTTTTCAGGTCCACGCCATACGACATGGCTGTCTCGCGTCCCCCATGCCGCGCAAACAGGCTTTCGGGATCGGGCTCGGCGAGAAAGTCCAGAAACCCGACGTCGTGATTGCCTGTCAAAACGATGTTGCGGCTATCGTGCTTCGCGGCTGCGATCAGGAAGTCGATCACGCCCCGGGAATTTGGTCCCCGGTCGACAAGATCGCCAAGATGGACGATGCGCCAATCCTCAGGCTTGTCGCGCGCGATCTCTTGGGCGATCCGCGCGTGCATCTCTGTCAGCAGTTCGAGATGGCCATGGATGTCGCCGATGGCATAGACGCGCATGCCTTCGGGGCCCTTGGCGTCGAGATAATGCACGCCAGTCATGGCTTCCGACCCGTTTCGCCGCTGTCGCTACGCTGCCTTAGCCGCAGGCGCGAAATGCGCTGCCAGTCGCCGCTGCGCTCGGCCTCGGCCATGGCGCGTTCGAGATAGGTGATGTGGTCCATCGCTGCCTTGCGGGCGCTGGCCGGGTCGCCAGCCACGACCGCGCGATGGATCGCCTGGTGCTGTTCAAGCAGCACGTCGCGCGTTCCGGTCACGGTGAACACCACCAGCCGGTTCTGGAAAACACCGTCCGACAGCAGCCGGTAGCAGGAGCGCAACGTGTGCAGCAGGATGATGTTGTGGGCGCATTCGCCGACGGCATGATGGAACTCGACGTCGATTTCCGCTTCCTCGGCGGCGTCGGCGCGCGCATGCGCTGCTTCCATCTTCGCCATGATGCGGTCGAGCAGCGCCAGATCCTCGGCGGTTGCCCGCCGCGCCGCATATTCGGCCGCCAGCCCTTCGATCTCGCGGCGATATTCGAGATAGTCGGCTGCCGCCTTGCGGTGGTTGACGATGAGCTCCATCACCGGCTTGGAAAACACCTGGCCGATGACGTCGGCGACATGGGTGCCGCCACCATGGCGGGTCACCATCAGCCCCCGGCCTTCGAGCGTCTTCAGCGCATCGCGCAGGATCGGCCGCGACACGTCGAACTGCTTGGCCATCTCGCGTTCGCCAGGCAGGCGATCGCCGGCGCGCAACACGCCTTCGAGGATCAGGCTCTCGATCTGCTGCACCACCTCGTCGGCTGTGCGCGAATGCTCGATCCTGGAAAAGATGTCGCTCAAGGTCCTGTCCAACGCCTTTGTTAGGGCCCCGAAGATAAGAGCCTCGTCAGCAACTGGTCAAATTATTTATCCAATCTGGGCGAATTCGGTCAGCTCGTGCCGATGGGCGCTCATCAGCCGGCGCTAAAGTTGGTGTTTGCCTGTTGCAACGAATTTACCTAGAGCCAAAAAATTCCGGGCACATATGGAGCCATTGGTGACAGTAGACCCGTCCTCTCTCGAATTCCTGCCGCGTTCGACTGGCAGCGTCATGGGTTTCCCTGCGCATGAGGGGCGTCCCGGTGCCTTGGGCGAGGTGCACTCGCGCCCGCATCCGCTCGTCGAAAGCCCGCGCGTAATCGTCCAGCTTTCGTTCATGACCGAGGGCGGCTCCGCCGTCGACCAGGCGGTGCTTTCCGAACTGTCGCGCCGCCTCGGCATCGCCGCGCCCGATCGTCAAGCCCGGCATCATGCCATGAAATGGGGCCAGGGCTCCTTGCGCTGGGAGCGTCACACCGAGTTTTCGACCTATCTGTGGGAAGGCCCGCTCAGCGAGAGCGACCGTTCGCAGGAGGATTCGCCGTTTGGCAACGGTTTCAGCCCGCCCGGCACGGTCATCTCGGGCATCCGCCTCGAGATCCGCAAGTGGACGCCGGCAAACGAAAAGCTGATCGCGACTTTCGATCCCACCAGCCTGTGCTATTCGCTGGTCGAGGGCGGTGCGGCTGGCATCGTCACCGATTTCCGCCAGGATGGCGATGGCCTGACCCGCATTCTTGTCCTCGACCGCGGACTGACTCCGGCACGAACGGGCGCGCTGTTGCAGCGGCTGATCGACATCGAGACCTATCGCACCTTGGCCATGCTCGGCCTGCCGATGGCACTGTCGCTGTCGAGCCGCGTGCGTCGTATCGAAGACAGGCTCGCTGTCGCCACCCGCGAGATGAAGGCGACCGAGACCCGCGACAGCCAGGCCTTGCTCGCCGATCTCACCGAGCTTGCCGCCGAGCTGGAAGCGGACGCGGCCTCCAGCCTCTATCGGTTTGGCGCCAGCCGCGCCTATGATGGCATCGTGCGCGAGCGCCTGGAAGCGCTCGAAGAGGAGGTCGTCGCGGGTTACGACACCTGGGCTGGTTTCCTCAAGCGCCGCGTTGCGCCTGCCATGCGCACCTGCCGTTCGGTCGAGGAGCGCCAGGCCAACCTGTCGCGCAAGCTCACCCGCGCCACCACGCTGCTGCGCACCTGGGTCGACGTCGAGGTCGAAAGGCAAAACCGCGACCTGCTCGCCTCGATGAACAATCGCGCCCGCCTGCAATTGCGCCTGCAGCAGACGGTCGAAGGCCTGTCGGTTGCCGCCGTGTCCTATTATGTCGTCGGCCTCATCGGCTATGTCGCCAAGGGCGCCTCGACGGTGGATCATTTCTTCGCTCCGGAGGTCGTCACCGCTGCTTCGGTGCCGTTGGCGATCCTGCTTGTGTGGTGGGGTGTGCGCCGGGTGCGCCGTGCCCATGAAGAGCCCAAGGCGCCTCCGGGCGAGTAATTTTCCGATCTCGCCCTGCTCAAACGGGCAGGACGATCCCACCAGCGGCACATTGACGCTACGTGAACCCGGATTGGATACCCATCTGCCCGTTGATCGCTCCCGGTTTACAGAGCGCCGGCACTACTGGTAAAAGCTTTTTACCAGTTGACCGATCTCAGGTGACCGATGTCCGGCATATCGATGCCCAAGCCCGATGCGGCGACGCTGATCCGGCGTGACGAGATCGTCGCCGACATGCGCATCATCGTCCCGGGCGAGGGCGTGGTCGACGCCGTCAACGAGATGCGGGCTTTCGAAAGCGACGGCCTCACCGCTTACCGCCAGTTGCCGATGGTCGTCGTCCTGCCCGAAACCGTCGCTCAGGTGTCGCGCCTGCTCAAATATTGCAACGACCGCAACATCCGCGTTGTACCACGCGGTTCGGGCACGTCGCTGTCGGGCGGCGCGCTGCCGCTCGAAGACGCCGTGCTTCTGGTGATGAGCCGCTTCAACCGCATTATCGAAATCGACTATCCCAACCGCACCGTCACCGCCCAGCCGGGCGTCACCAATCTTGGCATCACCCATGCTGTCGAGCAGGACGGTTTCTATTATGCGCCCGACCCGTCATCGCAGATCGCTTGCTCGATCGGCGGCAACGTCGCGGAAAATTCCGGCGGCGTGCACTGCCTGAAATACGGCCTCACCGCCAACAACGTGCTCGGCATCGAAATGGTGCTGATGAGTGGCGAGGTCGTGCGCCTCGGCGGCAAGCATCTCGATGCCGAGGGCTATGACTTGCTTGGCGTCATGATCGGCTCCGAGGGGCTGCTCGGCGTCGTCACCGAGGTCACCGTGCGCATTCTCAAGAAGCCGGAGACGGCGCGGGCGCTGCTCATCGGCTTCCCCACAAGCGAGCAGGGCGGCCAGTGTGTCGCCGACATCATCGGCGCCGGCATCATTCCCGGCGGCATGGAAATGATGGACCGGCCGGCGATCCACGCGGCGGAAGATTTCGTCAATGCCGGCTATCCGCTCGATGTCGAGGCGTTGCTGATCGTCGAGCTGGATGGTCCCGGCATCGAGGTCGACCATCTGATCGGCCTTGTCGAGGCGATCGCCAATGCCAACGGCGCCACCACCTGCCGCATCTCCCAGTCCGAGCAGGAGCGGCTGACCTTCTGGGCCGGCCGCAAGGCGGCATTCCCAGCCGTCGGCCGCATCTCTCCTGACTATTACTGCATGGACGGCACCATCCCGCGCAAGGAGCTGCCGCGTGTGCTCGCCGGCATGCGCGAATTGTCGGAGCAATATGGCCTTGGCGTCGCCAATGTCTTCCATGCCGGCGACGGCAATCTGCACCCATTGATCCTCTACGATGCCAATGTGCCGGGCGAACTCGAGAAGGCCGAGTCCTTCGGCGCCGACATCCTGCGCCTGTGCGTCAAAGTTGGCGGCGTCTTGACCGGAGAGCACGGCGTCGGTGTCGAAAAGCGCGATTTGATGCCCGAAATGTTCAACGAGATCGATCTCGACCAGCAGATGCGGGTCAAATGCGCCTTCGATCCCAATCACCTGCTCAACCCCGGCAAGGTTTTCCCGCAACTGCGCCGCTGCGCCGAACTCGGCCGCATGCATGTCCACCGCGGCTTGGTGGCGTTTCCCGACATTCCGAGGTTTTGAGCGATGCTGCTCGAACAATCCATCCTCGACGGTATTGCGCGCGGCGACATCACGCTCGCCTTCCGGCGCTGGCAGAGGCCGGCGGTCAAGGCGGGCACCGGCCTGCGCACCGCCGCCGGGGTTGTCCGCATCGGCTCGGTGGATATCGTTGACGAGGCCGCGCTTTCCGATGCCGATGCCCGTGCCGCCGGTTTTGCCGACCGTGCCGCACTGGCCGCAGATCTCCGCGCCGGCACCGGTCGCAGCCTCTATCGCATTTCCCTCGACGGCATCGAGGCTGATAACAGGCTGGCGCTGCGCGACGTGGCTGACCTCAGTGATGCCGACTGGCATGCGCTCGCCGCCCGCTTCGAGCGATGGGACAGTGCTTCACCCGGCTACTTCCCCTCGATCCTGCGCCTGATCGGCCAGAACCCCGAAATGGCTGCTGCACTCCTCGCCGAACGCCTCGGCGTCGAGAAACTCAAGTTCAAGCAGGACGTGCGCAAGCTCAAGGAACTTGGCCTGACCGAGAGCCTCGACGTCGGCTACCGATTGTCGCCGCGCGGAGCTGCTGCCCTCGAAAAGCTGCGGGAGCACCGGCTGTGATGGGCTCGCTTTCAGATCGTATTCCTCACCCCGCTGGGGACAAGTGCCGAGCGCAGCGAGGCGGAGAGGGGTGACAGAAACACCATGACCACCTTCACCCCCGCCACATCGGCCGACGTCCTTGCTGCCGTCCAATGGGCGCTGGCCGAAGAAGCGCCGCTGGAAATTGTCGGCCATGGCTCCAAGCGCGGCATCGGCCGCCCGCTGCAATGCGAACACACGCTTGACCTGTCGCAGCTCACAGGCGTCACGCTCTACGAACCGGCCGAACTGGTGCTGTCGGCAAAGGCGGGCACGCCGCTGGTTGAGATCGAGAAGCTGCTCGCCGACAATGGCCAGCGGCTCGATTTCGAGCCGATGGACTACGGTCCGCTGCTTGGCCAGGCGCCAGGGCGCGGCACCATCGGCGGCGTGTTGGCGGCCAATCTCGCCGGACCGCGCCGGCTCAAGGCCGGTGCCGCGCGTGACCACATCCTTGGCATCAACGCCGTTTCCGGGCGCGGCGAAGCCTTCAAGTCGGGCGGCCGCGTTGTCAAGAACGTCACCGGCTACGACCTGTCCAAGGTCATGGCTGGCTCCTGGGGCACGCTGGCGGTGCTCACCGACGTTACCTTCAAGGTGCTGCCGGCAGCCGAAACCGAGACCACGCTGATCATCCGCGGCTTGCTCGACGACAATGCCACGGCAGCCATGTCGATCGCCATGGGCTCCAGCGCCGAGGTGTCGTCGGCGGCACATCTGCCCGAACGCATGGCCGGCCGCGTCCTCGACGGCAGACTCGGCGGCGACCCGGCCACGCTGCTACGTGTCGAAGGCTTCGGCCCATCCGTCGCCTATCGCCTCGGCCAGCTCCGGCAACTGCTCGGCAACGCCGGTGCCATCGAGGAGGTCACTGAGGAGGCATCGCGCACGCTGTGGCGCGACGTCCGCGATATCAGGCCTTTTGCCGACAGCAGCGACAAGCCGGTCTGGCGCATTTCTATGCCGCCGGCCAACGCCCACCACATGGTTCTGGCCCTGCGCATGCAGGCTGCAGCCGACGCCTTCTACGACTGGCAGGGCGGCCTGATCTGGCTGCGCATGGAGGGCGAACCCGAAGCGGAATTGCTGCGCGCATTGATCCGGAAATTCGGCGGCGGTCATGCCACGCTGGTCCGCGCCGCTCCGGACTGGCGCGCTGCAGCCCCGGTCTTCGAGCCGCAACCTGCAGCACTCGCCGCACTTTCCACACGCCTCAAGGCGGAGTTCGACCCGAAGAACATCCTCAACCCCGGCCGCATGGTGCATTCGCCCGACTCTGCTACTTCTAGGGGTGCAACCGAGGGAGTCATCTCATGAGCGAGACACCACCGCCCATCACGCCGCGCCAGACCGACCGTTGGCTCGAGCCCGGCCAGACCAACGTCCAGGTCATCTATATCCTCTACCTCGCCGGTCTGGTGATCGGCATCAGCGGCATAGTCGGCATCGTCCTCGCCTACATCAACCGTGGCAAGGCGGGCGGGTTCATCGAATCCCACTACACCTGGCTGATCCGCACCTTCTGGATCGGCCTACTCTACGCGCTGGCTTCCTTAGTGCTTATGATGGTGTTCATCGGCTTCATCCTGATGTTCGCAGTCGCTGTCTGGTTCATCGTCCGCTGCATCATGGGCCTGCAGGCGTTAGGACGCAGCGAGCCGATCAAGAACCCCGAGAGCTGGCTGATCTAGCCACCTGACAAGAGTGTCATAACGCCGTGCAGACCAATTTCACCACCGCCCAGCTTGCCGATCCGCATGTCGCGGAATCGGAGAAGATCCTGCGCAAATGCGTGCATTGCGGCTTCTGCACGGCGACCTGCCCGACCTATGTGACTCTCGGCAACGAACTCGATAGTCCGCGCGGCCGCATCTACCTGATCAAGGACATGCTGGAAAACAGCCGCCCGGCCGACAAGGAAATCGTCACCCACATCGACCGCTGCCTGTCCTGCCTTGCCTGCATGACCACATGCCCGTCTGGCGTGAACTACATGCACCTCGTCGACCACGCCCGCGTCCATATCGAAAAGACCTATCGCCGCCCGCTGATGAACCGTTTCACACGCGGAGTTCTGGCCGCCGTGCTGCCATATCCCACTCGGTTCCGCGCAGCGCTGAAACTGGCCCGCCTTGGCCGCCCCTTCGCCGGCGCCTTCGACAAGATTGCCGCGCTGAAGCCGTTCGCGGCCATGCTGCGGCTGGCGCCGGCCTCGGTGCCGGCCGCATCGGCCATGGCTTCGCCCGGCAGCCATGCCGCCAAGGGCACGAAGCTTGGCCGCGTCGCCATCCTCACCGGCTGCGCTCAGCCAGTGCTTGAGCCCGGCATCAATGAGGCGACGGTGTCGCTGCTCAACCGGCTCGGCATCGAGGTGGTGGTGCCCAGGGGCGAAGGCTGCTGCGGCGCGCTGGTCCATCACATGGGCCGCGAAGGCGCAGCACTTGATCAGGCGCGGCAGAATGTCGACGCCTGGATGCGCGAGATCGAGCAAGATGGTCTCGACGCCATCGTCATCACCGCCTCGGGTTGTGGCACCACCATCAAGGACTACGGCTTCATGCTCCGGCTCGATCCGGCCTATGCCGAGAAGGCCGCGCGGGTCTCGGCACTGGCCAAGGACGTCACCGAGTATCTGGCGACGCTGGACCTGCCTGAGCCCCAGCGCAAGCCGGGCCTGACCGTCGCCTATCATTCGGCGTGCTCGATGCAGCATGGCCAGAAGATCACGCGCCAGCCCAAGGAATTGCTGACCCGCGCCGGCTTCGTCGTCAAGGAACCGCGCGAGGGGCATCTGTGCTGTGGCTCGGCCGGCACCTACAACATCATGCAGCCGGAGATTTCGGCGCGCCTGCGTGATCGCAAGGTCAAAAACATCGAGGCGACGGGCGCCGCGCTTGTCGCCACCGGCAATATCGGCTGCATCACCCAGATCGCCTCGGCGGCGAACATTCCGGTGGTCCATACGGTCAAGCTGCTCGACTGGGCCTATGGCGGCGAAAAGCCCGCCGAGCTACCCGCGATGACATTGCAGGCAGCCGAGTGAGCAGGGGCCAGATCCTGCGCAGCAGTAAATCGAAGCTATTACCTCTAAGGTCATTGAAGCTGCGCGCAGCTCTGGCACTTTCCTCGTCATGCGGTCGGCGTCTTGCCCAGCCATCAGGAGGAAATTGGAAATGAGCGTTACCTACATCATCGGCTTCACCGTCCGCCCCGAGCAGCGCACGCGCTTTCTCAAGCTGCTCAACGGCGTGCTCGATGCCATGCGCCATGAGCCGATGTTCGTCAGTGCGACGCTGAACAGCGACCCGGGCGATACCAACCATTTCCTGCTGCAAGAGACCTGGGCCGATCACCAGGACGTGCTCGACGTGCAGCTCAAGCGGCCCTATCGCGAGGAATGGCATGCCGCGCTCGAGGAATTGCTGGCCGCTCCGCGTGACATCTCGATGTGGCAGCCGATGCGCAGCGACTACAACCAGAGTTGACCGCCGCCTGCGCCGTCCGGGATTGAACTGGGCGGGTGGAACATGCGAAGGCTTCGTGCGTTGCAGCAAATCGAAAAACGCATTGGAAGCCTCTATGTCGACATTCACCCGCCGCAGGTTGCTGGCCCTGGCCGCTACCGGCGCAGCCTCGGCGGTCTTGTCCGCATGCTCGACGACGCGCAGCGAGCGCTCTGCCCCGGTGCAGGCATTCCCCGCAGCGCCACCGCCGCCAACCCTGAACAATGATCCGTCCTTCGGCGATCCGCGCATGATGTATGCGGCGCTGAACGACAATGGTTATGACATTCCCGCCGTTCCCTTCCAGAAGGTCGACCCGCGCTATTATCGCCAGGTCGTGCAGGATCCGACCGGCGAGGCGCCCGGCACGGTGGTCATCGATACATCAGGCCATTTCCTCTATGTCGTTGCCGACAATGGCGAGGCGATCCGCTACGGCGTCGGCCTCGGCCGCGCCGGCTTCGAATGGGCCGGCCGCGGCGTCATCGAATGGAAGCAGACCTGGCCGCGCTGGTTCCCGCCCAACGAGATGATCGACCGCCAGCCCGAGCTGGAAAAGTACCGTGCCCGCCAGATCCCGGGCAAGAACGAGTGGGAGGGCGGCATGCAGCCAAGCGTGCAGAACCCGCTCGGCGCGCGTGCGCTGTATATTTTCCAGGACGGCAAGGACACGCTCTACCGCCTGCACGGCTCACCCGAATGGGCATCCATCGGCAAGTCGGTTTCGTCGGGTTGCGTGCGCCTGATCAATCAGGACGTCATCGATCTCTACGAGCGCGTGCCAGATGGCACGCCGATCGTCGTCTCCAATGGATTGCAGATGGTTGCCAACCCGGCGACGCCGCAGGTCCAGGACGGCACCTGGAGGCTGTAGACTGGAGCCAGCGGTTAGAGACGGCGACGGATCTTATTCGGCCGCCAGCGTTGCTTCGGCCGTTCCGAATGTCGCGCGGTAGACCGCGCGCTGGCGGTTGAGCGCCACCATCGTGTTGCGCAACAGGATCGCCACCGTCACCGGGCCGACGCCACCCGGCACCGGCGTGATCCACGACGCCACTTCCTTGACGCTTTCGGTGTCGACATCACCGACGATGCGGCTTGAACCATCCGGCAGTGTTTCGGCATTGATGCCAATGTCGATGACCGCGGCACCTGGCTTGACCATGTCGGCCTTGATCAGGCGTGGTTTGCCGACCGCGACGAACAGCGCGTCGGCGCGGCGAGCATGCGCCGCCAGCGAACGCGTCATGTGATGACATACCGTCACGGTTGCGCCTTCGCTCATCAGCAGGAAGGCGATTGGCTTGCCGACGATCTCCGAGTGCCCCACGACAACGACCTCCAGGCCCTTGAGATCGAGCCCGGTGGCCTTCAGCAGCTCGACCGAAGCGGCAGCCGTGCACGGTGCCAGGTCGAGCTGGTTGTAGACGATGTTGCCGATCGAGGCCGGATGCATGCCTTCGACGTCCTTGAGCGGATGCACCGCCGCCTGGATCGCCTTGATCGGGATGTGCGCCGGCACCGGTCGCTGGATGATGATGCCGGTGATGCGCGGATCGGCGTTCATGCCGTGGATGGCGGCTTCCAGCTCACCGGCGGTCAGCTCCGCCGGAAAACGCCGCTCTTCGAAGTCGATGCCGGCAAGTTCTGCCTTGGCGCGCTGGTTGCGGACGTACGACATCCACCGCGGCGACGTCGCCGACGGTGATCGAAACAAGCTCGGGGCGGAATCCTTCATCGGTCGCCTGCTGGGCGGCGGCGCGGACTTCGGCGATGATGCGAGCGGCCACGGGGCCGCCCTTGAGATAGCGGTTGTCATCGAGCGGCGGCATGTGTTTTCCTTCGCAGGCCATCGGCTTGGGATAGAACCGGGATACTTCGCCACGTCCGGGATGAAAAGGGTTGAACCGATAAAATTTCATCCATGTTAAACAATTTTTCCTGAAACCTAGCAAGAAACGGGTTCTCGAACGATCTCGCGGAATGCGAAAAGGGCAGCTCGGTCTTCCGCCGCGCTGCCCTTTTGCTTGGGAACCAGGTCTTGCGACCGGCTCCGCCCCCGTAACCGGATGAATTATCTGACGACGACCGTGGTGCCGACGGCGACGCGTTCGTAGAGATCCATGACGTCTTCGTTGCGCATGCGGATGCAGCCTGACGACACCGCCCCGCCAATGGTCCATGGCTGGTTGGTGCCGTGGATGCGGTAGAGCGTCGAGCCGAGATAAAGCGCGCGCGCGCCGAGCGGGTTCTCGGGACCGCCGGTCATCATCGCCGGCAGCACGCGACCTTTGGCGCGTTCGCGTGCGATCATCTCCGCCGGCGGACGCCATTCCGGCCATTCGCGCTTCGACGTCACCTTGTGCGTGCCCGACCATTCGAAGCCCGGCTTGCCGGTGCCGACGCCGTAGCGCCGCGCCTGGCCGTCCGCCTCCACGAGGTAGAGGAAGTTCTCGTTGGTATCGATGATGATCGTGCCTGCCTTCTCGCCGCCGTCATAGGCGACCGTCTGCGGCAGGTAGATCGGGTTGATCTGCGGCTTGACCGAGCGCTTCTCCGGCGCGCGCAGTGCCGCAGTTTGCACCCGGTCCGGCTGTGCTTTCTGGCGCTGGGCCACACGCGGGGCGCTGCGTGGCGCCGCCGGCCTGACTTGGACCTGGACGTGTGGCTGGCGCCGCTGCTGCCGGGGCATCACTTCTCCGGGGTTGCGGCCAAGTTGCAGCACCCAGGGTGCCGAAAGGTCGGGGCTCACAACAACTGGCGGGCGCTCGGCGTAGCGGTCATAGGCCAGTGCAGGCGAGATAAGCTCGGCCAGCATGGCAGCCGATGCCAGTAGGATCAGAGGTTTTCTCATGACGTGCTCTCAACTCGATCGTCAGCGGGGCAGGGCACGGCCCATTCCCTTTTCAGGGCCATGTTGTCCGGGCCTTCCCACCGAAACATGAATCGGGTTGCTTAAAATGCGAGATTGTCAGGAAAGCTTTCGGTGTGGTTACCGGCCGGTTCAGGAGTCTGGTAAAGCACGCGTAAATCAGCACTTCTTGCTGTTAACGAACGGAATGGACATGGACGAGAAAAAGACCGGCTTGATGGTCGGCGCGGATGGGGCGACACGCTGCTTCTGGCCGGGCACGCTGCCCGATTATCTGCATTACCATGACAATGAATGGGGCCGCCCGGTCGCCAACGACGTCAGGCTGTTCGAAAAGATCTGCCTCGAAGGGTTCCAGTCCGGCTTGTCTTGGCTGACGATCCTGCGCAAGCGCGAGAGCTTTCGCGAAGCATTTTCCGGCTTCGACTTCGACACGGTCGCCGACTATGGCGAAACCGACATCGAGCGGCTACTGGGCAATCCCGGTATCGTGCGCCATCGCGGCAAGATCGTTTCGACCATCAACAATGCCAAACGGGCTCGCGAACTCGCCGACGAGGCCGGATCGCTCGCGGCGTGGTTCTGGAAGTTCGAGCCCAGCCCGGACGAACGGCCCAAGGTCGTTGATTACCCCACGTTGATCGCCAACCCGACGACGCCGACCTCGACACGGATTTCCAAGGAATTGAAGAAGCGCGGCTGGAGCTTCGTCGGCCCGACTACTGTCTATGCCTTCATGCAGGCGATGGGCATGGTCAACGATCACATCGAAGGCTGCATGTGCCGCGGCAAGATCGAAGCCGAGCGCAAGGCGTTCAAGCGGCCGGGCTAGAGCAGCTCACTTCTCATATCGTCCCTTGTGCCCACTGCCGGCGATGTCCCAGACCAGCGACCGGCCGGAAACGGTCAGCACCAGACCGCCGAAACCACGGTCGTCGGGCGTGTGTCGGCGCGAGGCAGCGCTGCGCCCGGCCGGGATCACCTCGACCGTCGAGCCGCGTTTGACCCAGCAGCCCTTGCCGTACTGGTCGTTGGCGCCATAGGCGAGCATGAATTCGAAGCTGCCGTTCGGCCTCAGCAGGAGTTCGGAGCCGACCTCCATCACGCCGTTGAGATAATAATGTCCGGCGAGCTTGGCATCGCCGGGGGAACACGCCTTCGCCGTGGCAAGTCCGGCCGCAAGCGACAGCGCACTGAGGGCAGTGGTTGAAACGATCCGTGGCATGGCAGTGCCCTTTCGGGGCCGAATGAGGGCCCTATGCGGAAAACATCAGGCCGGCTGCGATCGCACCGACGGCGGTAAGTGCGGGATAGAGCACGAGTGCCACCGTCAGCAGCGTATCCCCGAACGACGACGCCCGCCTTGGGGCGGCATCTTCCCGCCGCGCCTGAGGTGCCTGGGCTGCGGTCTCGTCGAGTTCTTGTGCGATCGTCGGCATCGTGTTTGTCCTGGCATTCAATGCTGCGCCTTGTCGTTGCCAGCTGTATCGGCACGATGTCGGTCAAATTGAGGAAATGTTTCGGCTTCCCCGCGGCGCGCCAAACGCTTGCCGCTCCATCCCATATCGGTTACGACACGCCGCGCCGTGATCGCGGCCAAAACATCTGGAAAAAGTGCGGAATTCGACCATGGCCGACAAATCGGAAAAGATGAAAGCGCGGCTGCCGCGTGGTTTCGTCGACCGCAGTGCGGACGACATCCGCGCTGTCGAGAAGATGATGGTCGCGATCCGCGAGGTCTATGAGCTTTACGGCTTCGAGCCCGTCGAGCAGCCGCTGATCGAATATACCGATGCGCTCGGCAAATTCCTGCCCGACCAGGATCGGCCCAATGAGGGTGTATTCTCCTTCCAGGACGATGACGAGCAGTGGTTGTCGCTGCGCTACGATTTGACCGCGCCGACCGCGCGTTTCGTCGCCGAGAACTACGAGAAGCTGCCCAAGCCTTACCGCAGCTATCGCTCCGGCTGGGTGTTCCGCAATGAAAAGCCCGGTCCCGGCCGTTTCCGCCAGTTCATGCAGTTCGACGCCGACACCGTCGGCACGCCTGGTGTCGCGGCCGATGCCGAGATGACCATGATGATGGCCGACGTGATGGAAGCGCTTGGCATCAAGCGCGGCGACTACGTCATCCGCGTCAACAACCGCAAGGTGCTCGACGGCGTGCTCGAGGCCATCGGCCTCGGCGGCGACGAGAATGGCAACCGCCGCCTGACGGTGCTGCGCGCCATCGACAAGCTCGACAAATTTGGCGCCGAAGGTGTGCGCCTGCTGCTTGGCAAGGGGCGCTGGGACGGCGGCAAGGAAGGCGAGGGCGACTTCACCAAGGGTGCCGGGCTGGATGCTGCTGCAATCGATACGGTGATCGCGTTCACCGAAGCTGGTGCGGCCAGTTCCGACACCACGGCTCGGAACCTCAACGCCATCGTTTCCGGCAATGTTCGTGGCACCGAAGGTGTCGAGGAACTTGCGCAGATCGGCTCGCTGGTCGCTGCTGCCGGCTATGACGACGGCCGCATCAAGATCGATCCGTCCGTCGTGCGCGGCCTCGAATATTACACCGGTCCCGTCTACGAGGCCGAACTGCTGGCCGAAATCCCCAATGATGACGGACAGGTCGTGCGTTTCGGTTCGGTCGGCGGCGGCGGCCGTTATGACGGCCTCGTCTCGCGCTTCCGCGGCGAGCCGGTACCGGCCACCGGCTTCTCCATCGGCGTGTCGCGCCTGATGACGGCGCTGAAGAACTTGGGCAAGCTCGATACGTCGGACGTGATCGCCCCGGTCGTCGTGCTGGTCATGGACAAGGACACCGAAAGCCTCGGCCGCTACCAGAAGATGGTTGCCGAACTGCGCGCAGCGAAAATCCGCGCCGAGATGTATCTCGGCGGCGCCGGCATGAAGGCGCAGATCAAGTATGCCGACCGCAGGGGCTCGGGTGTCGTCATCATCCAGGGTGGCGACGAACGTGCCAAGGGCGAAATCCAGATCAAGGACCTGATCGAAGGCGCGCGAATGTCGGCCGGCATCACCGACAACGCCGAATGGCGCGCCGCGCGTCCGGCCCAGATCACCGTGCCGGAGGCCGACCTCGTTGCCGAGGTGAAGAAGATTCTGGCCGCGCAGGCGGAAGAGCGGGCAAAGCAGTAAGGCCATGAACGCGCGTTACCCGGCCATCGCAGCCGATATCCTCAAGCTCTTCGCCGCGCGCGGGGCCGATGCCGTCGACGTGCCGGTGCTGCAGCCGGCCGACCCTTTTCTCGACATGGCCGGCGAAGACCTGCGGCGCCGCATCTTCCTGACCGAAAGTGAGACGGGAGCGTCGCTGTGCCTGCGGCCGGAATTCACCATCCCGGTCTGCCTCGACCACATCCATACCCAGTCCGGCACGCCACGCCGCTACTCCTATCTCGGTGAAGTATTTCGGCAGCGCCGCGAGGGTGGCAACGAGTTCTTCCAGGCCGGCGTCGAGGATCTCGGCGACACCAATACAGCCGCCGCCGACGCCCGCTCGGTGGCCGATGCGCACGCCCTGCTGTCGCTCTGCCTGCCGGGGCGTGATCTCAACGTCACGGTCGGTGATCAGGCGATCTTCGAGGCAGTCCTGGCAGCGCTTGGCCTGCCGCGTGGCTGGCGCATGCGCCTTGCCCGCGCCTTCGGCTCGGCCGAGCTTTTGGCGGCGGCCCTTGGCGATCTCGCCGCGCCGACGCGCAGCTCGGCGCTTGCCGAACCTGCCGCCTCGCTGGTTGCTTCAGGCGATCACGATGCGCTTGCCACCTATATCGCCACTGGCATGGACCAGGCTGGCCTGTCGCCGTCGGCCGGCCGTACACCCAACGACATCGCCCGCCGCCTGATCGAAAAGGCCGAGTTGCGCAGCGTGCGCCTGTCCAGCGATGCCTTCGAGGCGCTCGAGCGTTTCCTTGCCATCGACGTTGTGCTCGACGAGGCACCGGCTGCGCTGAAGGAGTTTGCCGCCGGCGCCGGGCTGACGCTGGGAGCCGCGCTCGACAATTTCACCGCCCGCGCCAAAGCTATATCAGACCATGGCCTTGCCGCCGGTTCAGTCCGCTACGACGCTGCCTTCGGCCGTCCGCTCGACTACTACACCGGCCTGGTCTTCGAAATCTCCGGCCCCGACGCCGATCGCCCGCTGGCCGGCGGCGGCCGCTATGACCGGCTGCTGACCCTGCTCGGCGCCGGCAAGCCCATTCCCGGCGTCGGCTTCTCCGTCTGGCTCGACCGCATCGAAGCTTTGAGGGAGATCAACTGATGGCGATATCGATCGCGCTCCCTTCCAAGGGCCGGCTCAAGGAGCAGGCGCTCGACGTGCTGGCCAAAGCCGGCTTCTCCGTCAACCTGCCCGACGACGACCGTCGCTATCGCGCCTCGATCGAGGGCAGGGCGGATATCGAGATCGCTTTTCTTTCGGCGTCGGAGATTTCGGGCGAGATCGGCCAGGGCAATGTCGACCTCGGCATCACGGGCGAAGACCTGATCCGCGAAAACCTTGCCGACTGGGAGCGCAAGGCCGCGATCGTTGCTCGCCTGGGTTTCGGCCATGCCGACGTTGTCGTTGCCGTGCCTGATATCTGGCTCGACGTCGACACCATGGCCGATCTCGACGATGTTGCCGCCGACTTCCGCCAGCGCCATGGAAGGCGCCTGCGCATCGCCACCAAATATTGGCGGCTGACGCAGCAGTTCTTCTCCCAGATGCACGGCATCCAGGTCTACCGCATCGTCGAAAGCCTCGGTGCCACCGAGGGCGCGCCTGCTGCGGGTTCGGCCGATGTCATCGTCGACATCACTTCGACTGGTTCGACGTTGCGCGCCAATCATCTGAAGATACTGTCCGACGGCGTCATCTTGCGCTCGCAGGCCTGCCTGGTGCAGTCGCTGAAAGCCCGCAATGCCGCCGACGAGGCAACCTTGGCCGAGTTCAATGCCGCAATAGCGGCTGCAGTCCACGGATAATTCGCGCAAGCTCCAGGCATTCATTGTGCCGGGGGCTGTTGCGGCGCCAGGCCAGGCAGATGCGGCGCTCCGGAACCGGTTCGGCAAACGGCACGACCTTCAGGTCGCGCTGGTCGTGGGCCGGCCCCGCCGCCATCTCCGGTATCAACGTCACGCCCAGCCCATGTGCCACCATCTGCAAGAGGGTGGTCAGGCTGGTCGCGCCGTAATTGGCCATCGCCACCGGCTTGATACTGCCGCACACAGCCAGCGCCTGTTCGCGCAGGCAATGGCCCTCCTCTAAAAGCATCAGCCGTTCCAGTGCCGGGCTTTCCGGCGGCACCGGCGGGGAGATGAAGTCCGGATCGTTCGCCGGCACTGCCAGATAGAAGCGGTCGGCAAACAACTCCTCCGAGGTCAGGCCGGGATAGTCGAGCGGCAGGGCCGCGACGAAGGCGTCGATCCGGCCGTTGACCGCATCGTCGACCAGAACACCGGTAATGGCTTCGCGCAATTCGAGCCGCAGACTGGGATACTCGTGCTTCAGCGCCGGCAGGACGTGCGGCAAAAGATAGGGCGCCACCGTCGGGATGATGCCAAGCCGCAGGCGGCCTTCCATCGCCAACCTGCCACGGCGTGCCATTGTCTCGACCTCATGGATTTCGGCCAGGATGTTTTCGATGCGCGGCCGCAGCTCCAGCGCGTCCTCTGTCAGCCTCACCGCCTTGCCGCCGCGCTCGAAAAGCGCGCAGCCGAGCCGCTCTTCCATCTCCGCGATCTGCGCCGAAAGCGCTGGCTGGCTGACGCCGGCGAACTCCGCCGCGCGGCCGAAATGTAGCGTCTGCGCCAAGGCGGCGAAGTATTCCATCTGTCGGATCGTCAGGCGTATCATAAGCGTAGGCTATCAAGGTTCTTAGAAAAGGCAATTTGGCTTTATCGAAAACGCGTCCTAGACTGGAACTATTCCAATCAATTTGGCATACAGTATTCAGTTTTGCACTTATGACGGTCTAGCGAGTTCTATCCAGGAGGGAGGCGCAAGCCATGACAGAACCGACGATTATCACCAGCGCTGGTGCGCCCGTACCGGACAAGAACCAACCGAAAGTGGCGGGCATCCGCGCTCCGGACCTTCCGTAGAGCCGCCTGCTCCTTGACTGCCGCCCAGGCACCTTGGGCACCATGACACAGAAATTTTCGGAGACGAACATGGACACTCAACCTGACAACAACGCTGGCAAATGCCCGGTCGCGCACAAGCCTACCGGCACGGCCAATCGCGACTGGTGGCCGAACCAGCTGGACCTTGCCGTGCTGCACCAGCATTCGAACCTGTCCGACCCGATGGGCGAGGCGTTCGACTACGCCAAGGAATTCGAGAGCCTCGACCTCGATGCCGTGATCAAGGACCTCACTGCCTTGATGACGGATTCGCAGGACTGGTGGCCGGCTGACTTCGGCCATTACGGGCCGCTGTTCATCCGCATGGCCTGGCACAGCGCCGGCACCTACCGCATCGGCGACGGTCGTGGCGGTGCGGGAGCCGGGCAGCAGCGCTTCGCTCCGCTCAACAGCTGGCCCGACAACGTCAACCTCGACAAGGCCCGCCGCCTGCTGTGGCCGATCAAGCAGAAATATGGCCGCAAGATTTCCTGGGCCGACCTGATGATCCTGACCGGCAACGTCGCGCTGGAAACGATGGGCTTCAAGACCTTCGGCTTCGCCGGCGGCCGCGCCGATGTCTGGGAGCCAGAGCAGGACATCTACTGGGGCAAGGAAGGCAAGTGGTTGGCCGACGAGCGCTACAGCGGCGACCGCGAGCTCGAAGGTCCATTGGCCGCCGTCCAAATGGGCCTGATTTACGTCAACCCGGAAGGCCCGAACGGCAACCCGGATCCGCTTGCCGCCGCGCGCGACATCCGCGAGACCTTCGCGCGCATGGCGATGAATGACGAGGAGACCGTCGCCCTGATCGCCGGCGGCCACACCTTCGGCAAAACCCATGGTGCTGGCGACACGGCTCATGTCGGCGTCGAACCTGAGGCGGCCGACCTCGAGCTGCAGGGCCTCGGCTGGCAAAACAGCTTCGGCACCGGCAAGGGCGGCGATACCATCGGCTCCGGCCTGGAAGTAACCTGGACCACGACGCCGACCAAGTGGAGCAACAACTTCTTCTGGAACCTGCTCGGCTACGAGTGGGAGCTGAGCAAGAGCCCGGCCGGCGCGCACCAGTGGACGCCCAAGCACAATATGGGCGCCGGCACCGTGCCGGATGCGCATGACGCAGCCAAGCGCCACGCACCGGCGATGCTGACCACCGACCTCGCGCTGCGCTTCGACCCGGAATACGAGAAGGTGTCGCGCCGCTTCTTCGAGAACCCGGACCTGTTCGCTGACGCCTTCGCCCGCGCCTGGTTCAAGCTCACCCACCGCGACATGGGCCCGCTCGCCCGCTATCGCGGCCCGCTGGTGCCGAAGGAAGAACTGATCTGGCAGGATCCGATCCCTGCGGTCGATCACGTCCTTGTCGATGAGCAGGACATTGCCGCCCTGAAGGCCAAGATCCTTGCCTCGGTGGCGTCGGTGTCGCAGCTGGTTTCGACCGCCTGGGCCTCGGCCTCGACCTTCCGCGGCTCGGACAAACGCGGCGGCGCCAATGGCGCGCGCATCCGCCTTGCGCCGCAGAAGGATTGGGCTGTCAACCAGCCGGCGCAGCTGGCTTCGGTGCTGGAGAAGCTCGGAGCGATCCAGAACGAGTTCAACGCCGCGCAGTCGGGCAACAAGAAGGTGTCGCTCGCCGATCTGATCGTTCTCGGCGGTGCCGCCGCGATCGAGAAGGCGGCCAGGGATGCCGGTCATGAGGTGAAGGTGCCGTTCGCGCCGGGCCGCATGGATGCTTCGCAGGAGCAGACCGATGTCGACTCCTTCACACCGCTCGAGCCGTCCGCCGACGGCTTCCGCAACTATGTCAACGGCAGGCAGCGCCTGAGTGCTGAGGAGAACCTTGTCGACCGGGCGCAACTGCTGACGTTGACGGCACCCGAGCTGACGGTGCTTGTCGGCGGCCTGCGCGTGCTCGGCGCCAATGCCGACGACTCGGCCCATGGCGTTTTCACCGCGAATCCCGAAACCCTGACCAACGACTTCTTCGTCAACCTGCTCGACATGGGCACGGAGTGGAAGGCCACGTCGGATGCCAAGGACCTGTTCGAAGGCCGCGACAGGAGCACGCAGGAGGTGAAGTGGTACGCCACCCGCGTCGATCTTCTGTTCGGCTCGCACTCGCAACTGCGCGCACTGGCCGAGGTCTATGGCTCGTCCGATGCCGGCGCGAAGTTCGCCAGGGATTTCGTGGCGGCGTGGAACAAGGTCATGAACGCCGACCGCTTCGACCTTGCCGAGACGTTGCAGGCGGCCGAGTAGCCAGCCGGAATCGAATGGAAGAGACAGGCGCGGCGCGATCCGCGCCTGTTTCATTTTGTACCGCACCCGTTTGGAGGAAGTTTTTGCCCTGTGAACACCGGCCGGCGCTTGTGCATTTCGTCATCGCTGTTTAGCTAGACCTGATACGGGTCAACCGAAGACGGATCACCGAATATGCGACTAGGCGGAAGACTGGCTGCGGCCATTGAAGTTCTCGACGATATCGAGAGGCGGCACAGGCCCGCCGCGGATGCACTGAAGGATTGGGGACTATCCCACCGTTTTGCCGGCGCCGGCGATCGCGCCGCGATCGGAAACATTGTCTATGATGCGCTGCGCCGCAAGCGTTCCGCCGGCTGGCTGCTCGGCGACGAGACCTCGCGCGCGCTCGGCTTCGGCGCGCTGCTGCTCGAATGGGACCAGTCGGCCGAAGCGCTCAACCAGACGCTCGACGGCGACAAGTTCGCACCTGAGCCGCTCAGCACCGCCGAACTCGACGCCATTGCCGAACGCAAGCTTGACGATGCACCCGACGCGGTTCGCGCCGACTGCCCGGACTGGTGCGCGTCGCTGCTCGAACGCGCCTTCGGCGACGAGTGGGTCGCCGAAGGTGCTGCCCTTGCCGCCCGTCCGCCGCTCGACATCAGGGCCAACACGCTGAAGGCTGATCGCGCCCGCGTCATCGCCGAGCTCGAAGGCACCCAGGCAGCGCCGACGGCACTTGCCCGGCATGGCGTGCGCATCCCCCCGATCGACGGCAGTGGCCGCCATCCCAACGTTCAGGCCGAACCGGCCTTCCAGAAGGGCTGGTTCGAGATCCAGGACGAGGGCTCGCAGCTGGCTGCCGAACTGGCCGGTGCCTTGCCCGGCATGCAGGTGCTCGATTTCTGCGCCGGCGCTGGCGGCAAGACCTTGGCGCTGTCGGCGGCGATGGAAAACCGGGGCCAGATCTCGCCCACGATTCGGAAAAATCCCGCCTTGCGCCGATGTTCGACCGTCTGCGCCGCTCCGACAACCGCAACGTCCAGGTCGTCACCAAGCCGTCCGAACTCTCGGGCCTCACCGGCCATATGGATCTCGTGCTGATCGACGCGCCTTGCACCGGCAGCGGCACCTGGCGGCGCCGGCCCGACGCCAAATGGCGCCTGACCCAGCGCCAGCTCGATGTCCGCAAGGCCGAGCAATCGGCAATCCTCGATGCTGCCAGCACCTATGTGAAGCCGGGCGGTCTTGTCGTCTACATCACCTGCTCGGTCTTCGACGAAGAGAATGCCGATCAGGTTGTGGCGTTTCTTGAGCGCGACCGCAGCTTTGCCGCCGTGGATCACCAAGCTCTGTGGACCAAGCATTTTCCAGGTCGCGACGATGCCGTGCGCTTCGGTGCCCAGGGCCTGTCGCTGACACCGGCCAGAAGCGGTACCGACGGCTTCTATTTCGCCGCCATGCGCCGGACCTGACCTGCCAGCGGATCATTTCGCTTCGCCTTGTGACGGAACGAAATGCCATATTGAGCTTCGTTAAAACCGTTGCGAAAACCAACCGTGTCGCTGCCTGGCTGTTGGTGCCCTACCCAGCCCGGCTTGCCTTCGCCACGCTGCTTGACGCTTCGATCTGATGGCTCAATCGATATGATTTTGCGCTGCAGCATTTCCGATTGCCTGCATTTGCCGGCTTTGCGATAAGCAAAGCCAAGAGGATATCTGATATGGCAGCCAAGATCGTACCGTCCCCCGATTATGACGAGCGCGTCAGGGCTTCGTTTGCGCGCCAGAGCGTGATGCGAACCATCGGCGCCGAGCTCACGCTGGTCACGCCCGGCATCATCGAGATCGAGATGCCGTTTTCCGCTCAGCTGACCCAGCAGCACGGCTTTCTTCATGCCGGCGTCATCTCGACAGCGCTCGATTCCGCCTGCGGATATGCGGCCTTTTCGCTGATGCCGGAAAATGCGGGCGTGCTGACCATCGAGTTCAAAGTCAATCTGCTCGCACCCGGCAAGGGCGAACGCTTCCTGTTTCGCGGCTCGGTCACCAAGCCCGGCCGCACCATCGTTGTCGCCGACGGCCAGGCCTATGCGATTTCGGCCGATGGCGAGGCCAAGCTGATCGCCACCATGACCGGCACGATGATGGCGATTGCCGGCCGTGACGGCATCGAGGGCTGAGCTCATGCCCAACACCCAGTTCGCCGGCCGCAACGTGCTGTTTGTCATGGCTGTCGATGCCGAATACGGCCCGCATCTGCAAAAGCTGTTTATGCCCCTGATGACCGGCGTCGGTCCGGTCGAGGCAGCTATCAGGGTCGGTGCCGAGCTGGCACAGCTTGCCGCCATCAATGCCTTGCCCGATCTCGTCGTCTGCCTCGGCTCAGCTGGTAGTCGCAGGCTGGAGCAGACTGAGGTCTATCAGGCGACATCGGTCAGCTATCGTGACATGGATGCCTCCGCCCTTGGTTTCGAGAAGGGTGCTACACCCTTTCTCGACTTGCCAATCACGGTGCCGCTGCCGTTGAACATCCCCGGTGTCAAAGAGGCCAGCCTGTCGACCGGCGGCACCATCATTTCAGGCGCTGCCTACGACAGCATAGCTGAAGACATGGTCGACATGGAGACCTTCGCAGTCCTGCGCGCCTGCCAGCTCTTCGGCGTGCCGCTCATCGGCCTGCGCGGCATTTCCGATGGCGCCAGCGACATCCACCATGTCGACGACTGGACCGAATATCTGCATGTCGTCGACGAGAAGCTGGCCCATGCCGTGCACCTGCTGGGCCAGGCGATCGGCAGTGGCGATCTGAGGCTCTAGTTCGTGCCACGCGGCAGGCCCTTGGCGTTGCCGAACAAGATGCCGAGCAGCTTCACCCTTACGTCGCGATCCCGGTTGATGTAGGTCACGCTACCGGCTTCGTGGTCGAGTGCCCAGCGGCCTGTCACCCCATTGTCCCAGTCGACGGCATAGCCGCCTTCGACCAGTTTCCAGGCACCTTTCCTGCTTTCGCCGTCTTCGAGCAGCATGTGCGCTACGTCGCCGGTCTCGAAATAGACGTATGCCTCCTTGCCGTTGCGGTCGAGCACATGGGTTGTGCCTGGGATCAGCACCGACAGCGCCGCTTGATCGAGAATTGCCATCTTCGTCTCCATTGGTTATCAAGATAGTCAAGTCACTTGACGTTATGCGTGAATGGAAAAATGGTCAAGGAGCTTGACGAAAATAACAATGGGACGTTGCTCGACCATGTCGGCTGGCGGCTGTGGCAGGCAAGCCGTGCCTGGCAGGCCGAGTTCGCCGAGGCGATGCGTTCTGCAGGGCACGGCTGGTTCAGCGAGGCCCGCGCCAGCCTGTTGGGCCACATCCCGCGCCGGGGCATTCGCCAGGTGGCATTGATCGAGCGGGCCGGCATCTCCAAGCAGGCGGTGCAGCAGCTTCTCGACGGTCTCGAGGCCGAAGGCGTCATCGAACGGCTGCCCGACCCCCAGGACAAGCGTGGCAAGCTTGTCCACTACACGGCGGGCGGCCTGGCGGCACTTGGCGACGGCGACCGCATCAAGCTCGAGATCGAGCGCGGCTACCGCGAACGGCTGGGGCAGGGGCCGTTCGAAGCCCTGATGGCGGCATTGCGTGGCCTCGCCGAGCCGCAGCCCAAGTGACTGACCGGCCCGGCTGGCACCGCATTGCATGCCGCACTTGTCACCCATGCAATCGAGCCCATTGCACAGAACTGATTCTTTCATTAAACGCCCGCCATGAAGAACGCTGAACATCCCGACACCGTCCTCATCATCGACTTCGGCAGCCAGGTGACGCAGTTGATTGCGCGTCGCGTCCGCGAAGCTGGCGTCTATTCCGAGATCGTCCCCTTCCAGCTGGCCGCCGACGCCTTCAAGCGGATCAACCCGAAAGCGGTGATCCTCTCCGGCAGCCCGCACTCGACAGTCGACATCGGCAGCCCGCGCGCTCCTGACGCCGTCTTTGCTGCAGGCATTCCGGTTCTCGGTATCTGCTATGGCGAACAGACGATGTGCGCCCAGCTCGGCGGCAAGGTCGAGGCCGGTCATCATCGCGAATTTGGCCGCGCCTATCTCGAGATCGAGGACGACAGCGCCTTGTTCGACGGTGTCTGGGCCAAGGGCACTCGCCACCAGGTCTGGATGAGCCACGGCGACCGCGTCACCGCCATTCCCGCCGGCTTCCGTGTCATCGGCACCTCGAATGGTGCGCCCTTCGCAGCCATCGCCGACGAAGCCCGCAAATTCTACGCCGTGCAGTTCCACCCCGAAGTCGTGCACACGCCAGATGGCGCGAAGCTTTTGCGCAACTTCGTCCACAAGATTGCTGGCATCGAGAGCGATTGGACCATGCGCGCCTATCGCGAGCATGCCGTCGAGGCGATCCGCAAGCAGGTCGGCGACAAGAAGGTCATCTGCGCGCTTTCGGGCGGCGTCGACTCTTCGGTCGCAGCCCTTTTGATCCACGAAGCCGTCGGCGACCAGCTCACCTGCATTCTCGTCGACCACGGCCTGATGCGCCAGAACGAGGCGGCCGACGTCGTCGCCATGTTCCGCGAGCACTATAATCTGCCGCTGATCCTCGTTAATGCCGCCGACCGCTTCATCGGCGCACTCGAAGGCGAAGCCGACCCCGAAACCAAGCGCAAGACCATTGGTCGCCTGTTCATCGAAGTCTTCGAGGAAGAAGCGAAAAAGCTCGGCGGCGCGGATTTCCTTGCCCAGGGCACGCTCTATCCCGACGTCATCGAAAGCGTGTCCTTCACCGGCGGCCCTTCGGTTACCATCAAGTCGCACCACAATGTCGGCGGTCTGCCCGACCGCATGAACATGAAGCTGGTCGAGCCGCTGCGCGAGCTGTTCAAGGACGAGGTGCGCGTGCTTGGCAAGGAACTCGGCCTGCCCGACAGCTTCATCGGCCGCCATCCGTTCCCGGGACCCGGCCTCGCCATCCGCTGCCCCGGCGGCGTGACCCGCGAAAAGCTCGACATCCTGCGCCAGGCCGATGCTATTTATCTCGACGAGATCCGCAAGGCCGGCCTCTATGACGCCATCTGGCAGGCTTTCGCCGTGCTGCTGCCGGTTCAGACCGTCGGTGTCATGGGTGACGGGCGCACCTACGAGTTCGTCTGCGCGCTGCGTGCCGTGACTTCGGTCGACGGCATGACCGCCGATTTCTACCACTACGACATGAACTTCCTCGGCCAGGCCGCCACCCGCATCATCAACGAGGTCCGCGGCATCAACCGTGTCGTCTACGACGTCACCTCGAAGCCGCCCGGCACGATCGAGTGGGAATGATTTAGGCCCCTCCGGGCGTATCCAAAAATACGCCATGGTTCGATCTAACTAATTGAAATAAAAAATAAATTCTGTTTCTGCCTGTCGAGAACAATCGGCAGGCAGCAGACGGGCCTGTCGTGCGTTCTGACGGACCTCCCCCATATTGCGTTCCCCGATTTTCGAAAGTACCGTCACAGGACCTGAGGGTCGTGACGGTACTTTTTGGCGCATAACTCATTGAATTAAAATGAGTTTATTCGCCGCGAACCTCTGAAATACCCCTGACGGTACTTTCTGGAGGAAGTGGGCGCATGTTGACGGACGTTGCTCTTAAGTCATTGAGGCCAAAAGACAAAGCCTACAAAGTGGCGGACCGCGACGGCATGTATGTGCGCGTCATGCCTAGCGGCGCGGTCTCGTTTCGCCTGGATTACAGGATCAATGGCCGGCGCGAGACGGTCTATCTCGGCAAGTACGGTCGAGATGGAATCTCACTTGTGAGAGCGCGCGAGCTTTGTCTCGATGCCCGGCGGGAGGTTCGCGAGGGGCGGTCTCCAGCGCTGGAAAAGCAGCGAGGCAAGCGGCGCCTGAAGGAAGCGAAGAGCTTCGGCGAGTTCGGCGCGAAGTGGCTGGAAGGCGCGCCTATGGCTGAGAGCACGCGCGCGATGCGTCGCTCAATCTTCGAGCGGGATTTGTTGCCAATCTGGCGAAACCGCCTGCTCACCGAAATCACGCCCGACGATCTACGCGCGCATTGCAAAAAGATTGTCGAGCGCGGGGCACCGGCGACCGCAATTCATGTCCGCGATATCCTAAAACAGATTTACAGCTTTGCCATCCTGCACGGGGAGAAGGTTTCTAACCCCGCGGACGATGTTGGCCCCGCTTCAATCGCCCATTTCGTGCCACGCGATCGCTCGCTGTCTCCGGCCGAGATCCGAGTGATGTTGAAGACGCTTGAGAAGATCGCAACCCTTCCGACCATTCGGTTGGGAATAAAGCTCTTTCTGTTGACCATGGTTCGAAAGAGCGAGCTTCAGGATGCGACTTGGGATGAGGTCGATTTCGGGAACGCCGTCTGGTCGATCCCGAAGGAGCGCATGAAACGGTCCAAGGCGCACAATGTGTACCTGTCGCGTCAGATGCTCGACATCTTCATCGCGCTGAAGACCTGCGCCGGCAACTCTCGTTATGTCTTGCCATCACGCTACGATGCTGATGCTCCAATGTCGCGAGCCACCTTTAACCGGGTCACCTACCTGGTCGTCGAACAAGCGAAGAAGGACGGTCTGCCTCTTGAGGCTTTCACCGTGCACGATCTGAGGCGGACGGGATCGACGCTACTCAATGAACTGGGGTTCAACAGCGACTGGATTGAAAAATGCCTCGCGCATGAGGACGGTCGTTCTTCACGAGGCGTGTACAACAAGGCCGAGTATGAGCTGCAGCGCCGCCATATGATGCAGGAATGGTCGGATATGGTGGATGCCTGGATCGAAGGTCGGCGGCACACGCCCGTTTTAGTTCCGGCCTCGATGCCCATCTTTGAACCTGATCCATCTCTTTGATGTACTGCTGTCGGCGCTTGCCGAGATCCGGAACTGACGGAACGCCATTCGATATGGCCTGGGGCAATTTTGAAGGCCATCCTGCTCCCGATCGGTAGCAGGATGGCCTTTGGTGATGTGATCCCGTTCGGGAGCGGAACAGGGCAGGGCGTGCGCCCCCCAAGTGAGTGTCAGCGAGCCTGATCCGTCTCTTTTAGCGCATGCGATCGCCGCTTGGTGAGATCCGGCGCTGGTGTGCGCTGGACTGGCGTGGCTCTGCGGGCTGTCAGCCACGTCTCAACCTCGGCGAGATCCCAGACCACGCATCTCGGTGTAAGAGCGAAGCGGCGTGGAAATTGCCCCCGCTGCTCCATTTCGAAAATTGTGCTGTCGGCTAGCGGGACAATCTGACGGAGTTCTTTGCGACGAATGGTCCGCTTGATCGCAATATCTCTCTGTAGTGCCATTGATCTCTCCTTTCGATTTCGTCTGAACTGACTGAAGGCGATTGTGGTCGAGAGGAGAAGAACGAAAAAAAGCGTATCGTACAGGCGGCGGGAATCTCGCACATATCGGAAGGACATGCTGCGCTTGGCGGCTGGTTTCATAAGCAGATTCATGAGCATCATCAGTTTCGGGCCAATCAAGGCCAAACTGTTGCAACGCTACGGGGGACCACGTAGGGTCTCTTGCAACAGTTTGTACGAAATCGCCATCGATGTGTTGATATGATTGATTTTCTTGAGCTAAACAACGATCAGCGACGCGAGAAGGTCAATTCAGACCAGCGTTTTGCCACGCTGCAGCAAGCTCAGCAGAAAGCCAAGACCTATCGGGGCTCGTTGGTCTGGCACACTGTCGGCGGCGTCGAGCATCTGATGCGGAGCTACTATGACTCTTCTGGCGCCAGGCGCCAGAAGGTCGAGGGGCGTCGGTCGCCTGAGACGGAGAAACACAAAGCAGATTGGGAAGCCGCACGGGAATCCGCGCGGGAAACGCTCGCGGCTCGACAGGAGCAGATCGAACGCCAATCCGCGATCAACCGCGTTCTGCGATTAGGCCGCGTCCCGTTCCTCACTGCCAGGATCATCAGGGCGCTGGACAACGCTGGCTTGCTTGGCGTGGGCATACGCATCGCTGGCACCAATGCGATCTATGCCTACGAAGCGGCAGCTGGCGTGTTCGTCGATCCCGGCATCACGACAACCGAGGACATTGATCTTCTCATGGATGCACGCCAGTCGCTAAGGATCGTGGCCGACGATCAAGTGGAGGACGGCACCCTGATCAACCTGTTGCGGAAGGTCGACAAATCCTTTGAGCGTTCGAAATCAACATTCAGGGCGGTCAATCGCGACGGCTATCTCGTCGACCTGATCAAACCCGTTGCGCGCCCAGCCTGGAAGCGGGATCGCGACGCAGTTGGGAAATCGGACGACGAGTTGGTTGCCGCCGGGATTGAAGGCCTGGCATGGCTAGAGAATGCACCACCGTTCGAGGCAATCGCGATAGACGAAAAGGGCGGGCCGCTGCGCATGGTTACACCCGATCCTCGTTTTTTTGCTGCGCATAAGCTTTGGGTGTCGCGGCGGGCAGACCGCGAACCCATCAAGCGTCGGCGAGACTTTGCCCAAGCGGAAGCGGTGGCACAATTGACGGCCATGTACTTCGAACATCTCCCCTTTAATGCGACTGCGATGCAAGCCTTGCCGAAGGGGGTCTTGGAATCCGCCAAACTCATGTTCACGAGGTGACCAGCCGCACGCCTTGCAGCATTGTGTCCGGCTGGATTTGCGTGATGATGTGTAGCGAGCCCACGACTACGCCAGCACATCTAAGAGAGGCATGAGATGTCCGACGATCCTCGTGTTGACGCATTAGCTGCCAGCGAACTGGTGTCCTCCTCTCTGCTTGCCTCCCTAGTCGGAATGCTCGGGGCCAAAGGCCTTCTCTCCGACAAGGAAGTCGGGGAAATCTACGAGCATGCCTATTTTTTGCTCAAGGAACATCAGGGGAACGAGCCGGGGCTGGCATCGATCTACGATGCCGCGCTAGAAATTATTGAAGCAGAGTTGCTTGAGTACCGGAAATGACAGAGGCCGTTTCCTTCTTCATTCTCCGAACTGATACGTGCCGCAAATGAGATTTCGAAAATGACGCCAGCTGAAACCGCCCGGCTGCTACAGCGTGCTGCGACCAGCATTCGAGAATACAGAGAGCAAATCACCTCTTCCTACAGTCCAGCGAATGACGCCGGCGAAGGTGACATCGTATTTGAGCTGACTGTCATGGCCACATCAATCGATCTCTTCCCGCCTGAAAAGGTCTCGGAGATGCTTCTGGAGGCGGCCGAAGAGATTAAGGCGTGCAAGGTGCTGAACGAGGACAGGCGGAAGACATCTTAGGGGCCTTGGCACTAGTGGCTGCCTCCAGGATGACGCCGCCTCAATAGCTGGCACGGCGACAGCGGCTCGCTTGAACCCGAGTTTCTCACGAAGTTCGAGCCCCAGGTTCGCAACTCCACTTTCCGCATGAGTGCGCGTCAAGATCACGGTCGCGGCCTCACACAGAAGAGCTCCCAGATGGCCTCTCTCACGTGTTGGAATATGTCCGTCATAGCGACCTCACCAGATTGATATCGCCGCGTGCAGCCGGAGGCTGCCTGCGGCAGAAGGCTGGACTATGCCATGCCGGGTCATGGGGCGTTCTCCCGGTTCGCCGCCGTTTGCCCGGCGGTCCGCGCGGTTGGCTCCACCGTAAACACCTCGATGACGATCATGCTTCCGCCGCAGCAGGGGCAGGGCGGGCGAAAGTCGTCTCTACCGATGGATCGTTGAGGACGGGAGGCGCGACCGCGAGCAACTGGCGGGCAAGCACGAGGCTGGACTTGCGCCAGGAGCCGGCGAGCAGACCTCAATGGCGGATGCGGTGGGAGCCGCGTGGCAGTACATGGAGCAGGAAGCTGCTGATGGACTGGTCGGTCGTGAGCGTCTTCATCTGCTGCCGGTCGCGGCCGGAGCGGCGATAATCCTCATAGCGGAAAAGGCGATCATCCGGCGGTTCGAGATCGCGACCCGGTTGGTAAGCCCGGCTCTGTTGAGGCGGAACATCTTCTCGCAACCAGCATTCTGGTTGATGGATAATGGGTTATCGATTGAGGACGCCGATGGGGAACGACAAGCTCACCACTTACAAGGCCAAGCGTGATTTCCGCCAGACGAAAGAGCCGAGTGGCGCTGGTTCGGTGAAACCGTCAAACCGCCGTCGGTTCGTCATACAGAAACATGACGCCACGCGGCTGCACTACGACCTGCGTCTGGAACTCGACGGTGTCTTCAAATCCTGGGCCGTGACCCGTGGCCCTTCGCTCGACCCTGGTGACAAGCGCCTCGCCATCGAGGTGGAAGATCACCCGCTCGACTATGGCGATTTCGAAGGGACGATCCCGAAACGCCAGTACGGGGGCGGCACAGTTATGCTTTGGGATCGCGGCTACTGGGAGCCGGAAGGAAAGAGAAGTCCCGAACAAGCGCTGGCGAAGGGCGATTTCAAGTTCACCCTTGAGGGTGAGCGGCTGCACGGCAGCTTTGTGCTGGTCCGGATGGCAAACGACCGGGAAGGAGGCAAGCGCACCAACTGGCTTCTGATCAAGCATCGCGATGAATTCGCCGTGGACGAGCATGGCGCAGCGATCCTTGAGGTGAATGATCGCTCAGTCGCCTCCGCCCGCACGATGGAGGCGATAGCGGCCGGCAAAGGGCGCAGGCCCAAACCCTTCATGCACCAGGACGGCAACGTGGAGGCCGATGCCGTCTGGGACAGCCGCACCGGCCTCGCGGCCGAGGAACGCAAGGGGAAAGCCCGCGGAAAAAAAAAGCCGGACACCGTCACGGCCGCCGATCTTCCCGGCTTCATTGCCCCGCAGCTTTGCGAGACCTTGGCCCGGCCGCCGTCGGCCGCCGGTTGGATTCACGAGATCAAGTTCGACGGCTATCGAATCCAGATGCGCGTGCTTGATGGCGAGGCTACCTTGAAGACCCGCAAGGGCCTCGACTGGACGTCGAAATATCCTGCGATCGCGCGAGCTGCCGCCAATCTGCCGGATGCGATCATCGATGGCGAGATATGCGCACTGGACGAAACCGGGGCTCCGGATTTCGCGGCGCTTCAGGCGGCCCTTTCGGAAGGAAGGACGGACGCACTTGTGTATTTCGCCTTCGATCTCCTGTTCGAAGGCGGTGACGACCTTCGCGCATTGCCATTGGCCGGCCGAAAGACGCGATTGCAGACTTTTCTTGCGGACCCTGGCGAAGATGCCCGTCTTCGCTTCGTCGAGCATTTCGAGACTGGCGGAGAGGCGGTTCTGCGCTCGGCCTGCCGGTTGAACTTGGAGGGGATCGTCTCCAAGCGCAGCGATGCGCCCTACGTCTCCGGCCGGACGGACACATGGGTAAAATCAAAGTGCCGGGCAGGTCACGAGGTCGTCATCGGCGCCTATGCCACGACAGCTGGCAAATTCCGGTCCCTTCTGGTCGGCGTCAATCGTGGCGACAGCTTCGTCTATGTGGGTCGCGTCGGCACGGGCTACGGCGCTGCCAAGGTCGAGAAGTTGTTGCCGAAGCTGAAGGCAATCGAGGCTACGAAATCACCCTTTACCGGTGCCGGCGCGCCGAAGAAGGAGCCAGGCGTGGTCTGGCTCAAGCCGGAGCTTGTAGCGGAGATCGAGTTTGCCGGTTGGACCTCCGACGGCCTCGTTCGTCAGGCCGCCTTCAAGGCCCTGCGCGAGGACAAGCCGGCAGCGGAGGTGGAAGCCGAGGAACCGGCTTCGCCGACCAAGACGGAGGTCTCGCAGCCGGCCGCGCCAACATCATCGAAATCTTCCCGTCGTGGCGGCAAGATCGATGTCATGGGCGTGCTGATCTCGAACCCCGACAAGCAGCTCTGGCCTGATGCCAATGACGGGAAACCCGTCACCAAGGAAGATCTTGCCCGTTACCACCAAGCGATCGGCTCGTGGCTGATCGAGCACATAAGGGGGCGGCCATGCTCGATCCTGCGCGCGCCGGACGGGATTGGCGGCGAACAGTTCTTTCAGCGCCACGCCATGCCAGGAACCTCCAACCTTCTGGAACTGGTGACGGTGTTTGGCGACAAAAAGCCCTATCTCCAGATCGACCGTGTCGAAGGTCTCGCCGCTGTGGCGCAGATCGGCGCGCTGGAGCTGCACCCCTGGAATTGCGCGCCACAGCTGCCGGAGGTGCCAGGGCGGCTCGTTTTCGACCTCGATCCTGGTCCAGATGTTCCATTCTCGAGGGTCATCGAAGCCGCGCGGGAGATGCGCGAGCGCCTCGATCATTTCGGGCTCGTCAGCTTTTGCAAGACAACCGGGGGAAAGGGGCTTCATGTCGTCACGCCGCTTGCAGTCGCCAAGCGCAACAAGCTGACGTGGGCGGAGGCCAAGGGCTTCGCCCACGACGTCTGCGTGCAAATGGCGCGCGACAATCCCGAACTCTACCTGACGAAGATGGCGAAGAACCAACGCCACGGCCGCATCTTCCTCGACTATCTCCGCAACGATCGTATGGCGACGGCAGTGTCGCCGCTCTCGCCCCGGGCGCGGCCCGGCGCGACGGTGTCGATGCCGCTTACCTGGACCCAGGTGAAGACCGATCTCGATCCAAAGCGCTTCACGGTCCGCACCGTTCCAGCGCTGCTAGCCAAGAGTACGGCCTGGAAGGACTATGATGACGGTCACCGGCCGCTGGAAGCGGCGATCAAGCAATTGGCGAAGTCAATGAAGCAGGCAGTTTGATCAGGACTCTTGATCGCTTATGTCGAATACCGACATTGTCTTGAACTTCGCGCAAGCCTTTGTACGAGGCCTGCCAGCCAGGGTTGACCCGCTGTGGCATGGGATCGAACGGCAGGTCGGGCTGCCTTGGATCACGCCGGCGCACCAGATGAGACTGCATCGAAGGGTCGGATGTCGCGAGCAGCGCAGCCGCCGGTTTGGACGATCGCCGCATGTAAATTGCTAACGCTTGCCGGGCCGCTTCTCGCCTTCGACGGATTTGCGAAGGGCGTCCATTATGTTGATGACGTTATTGGGCGTAGCCTTCGCATCGGATGCCTTGGCTTTCGCCGCGCGCTTCGTCTTCTTGCGCTTAGCCTCCATGATCTCCAGCAGCTTGTTCTGCACCGGATCGGACACCAGTTCGCTGTCCCAATGGCGGGTCTGCTTCTTGATCAGCTGCAGGATGAGCGGCATCATCTCGGAATCGGACGCCGTGTCATCGATCCCGCCGAAATAGGCTTCCTCATCCCGTACCTCGTCGCCGTAGCGCAGGGTCCAGAGCACGATACCTTTTCCCCGAGGCTCGAGCATGACTGCCCGCTCGCGCCGTGAGATCACCAGGCGCGAAATGCCCACCATGTCCTCCGCGGCCATGGCGTCCCGGATGACCGAGAAAGCCTCCTGGCCGACCGGATCGTTGGGTGACAGATAATAAGGCGAGTCGAGCCAGATCCACTCGATGGAATCGCGTGGAGAGAACACATTGATATCGATGGTCCTCGTGCTTTCTAAGGCGACGTTTTCCAATTCCTCGTCTTCGAGAATGATGTAGTCGTTCTCGCCGCGCTGATAGCCCTTGACCTCGTCTTCGTCCTTGACTTCCTCGCCCGTCACGGCATCGACATAGTGGCTGACGACGCGATTTTGAGTCTCGCGATTGAGCGTGTGGAAACGGACTTTTTCGCTTTCCGATATCGCGGGCATCATCTGCACCGGACAAGTCACCAGCGAGAGCTTCAGGTAGCCTTTCCAGTACGGGCGCACAGCCATCACGTCCTCCAATCAGGCGGCGCGGTTGGCGCTGGCAGCGACACGCTTCGGTTGCTTAGCGCCGGGATCGGCCTTTGCCGCGACACGTTTCGGCTTTTTCGAGGACGCTATCCCAGCGCTCTCCCGCAGAGCCTGCAACAGATCGCTCTGCTTCGAGGCTGGTGGTGCCTTCTTCTTGGGCAGAGCCTTGCCTTCGATCTTCGCCTTGACCAGTTCGGCGACGGCCGCGTCATAACGGTCGTCAAAAGTCTTGGCATCGAACTCACCCTTTTTCGTGTTTATGATGTGTGTGGCCAGTTCCAACATCTCGCCTTCGATCTTTATCTCCGGAATGTCGTCGAAAGCCTCTTTCGAAGAGCGCACCTCATAGTCGAAGTTCAGCGTCGTCCCGATTAGGCCATTGCCATGGGGACGTATCAGAACCGTGCGAAGCCTGCGGAATAGGACGGCGCGCGCGAGTGCGGCAACCTTGGCCTGTCGCATGCCGTCGCGCAGCAGCTTGAAAGCATCGGCGCCCATTTTGTCCGGCGCCAAGTAGTAGGGCTTGTCGAAATATACGTCGTCGATCTCGTTGCAAGGAACGAAGGCCTCGATTTTTAGCGTCTTGTCGCTTTCTGGGAGCGCTGCTGCTACCTCTTCGGGCTCGAGGACAATATAATCGCCGTTCTCAATCTCATAACCTTTAACCTGATCGTCCCGCTCCACCGGATTGCCGGTTTCGATGTCGACGAATTCGCGTCGGACACGGTTTCCAGTTGTACGATTAAGCGTGTTAAAGGCGATCCGTTCGGATGAGGAGGCGGCCGTGTAAAGCGCCACCGCACAGGCAACCTCCCCAAACTTGATAAAGCCCTTCCAGTTCGCGCGCGCCGCAACCATAGCACTCACACTCCGAAACCACCCATGTGGTCTTTAATCGAGTCACCGGGCTATGGTTCCGAGTTCAAGCGAATCTAGTTCCAAAGGAGCTAGGCCGCCGCGATGCATATTATGCGTCGCCCAGAAACCTGAACGTCGAATAATGAAGCGATCATGGGGCCAAGCGCCAAAGCTCGGCTCAAACGGGCGGTTCATCCTGCAGGGACAGCTTTTCCGAGCAAGCGCCGCATGGCCATGGCATTCTTTGGGGCAAAACCTTCGTAATCATTGTTGAAGTAGACCCATGCTTTTTTAGCGCCGCTAGTTCGGATTTTGTCTGCCCAAATTGTCAGCTCGTCGTCCGAATAATCATGGCGGTACCATCGATCTGGCCCGTGGAGCCGAAGGTAAATTTCATCGGTTGTGCGCACTAAGTCATCCGGCAGACGCGGCCCGCTGCATGAGCAAAAGATCGTGCCTGCGTCACGAAAGGCCGAGTAAACAGTTTGATTCCACCAACTGGCGTGGCGAAACTCCACAACATTGCGCCGCGTCGAATCGAGTTGGCAAAGAATCTCGCTTAGCCTTGCCTCAGTGAATCGGTAACTCGGCGGAAGCTGGAATAGAAAGCAGCCCATACGCTCGCCGAGAATGTCGGCGATCATTCCAAAATCCCTGACGAGGGTTTCGGTGCTCTCAAACTTTTTCACATGAGTGATCAGCTCACAAACTTTGACCGTATAGACAAACTTGCGCTTACCGGGTTGTCGGAGCCAGCTTTTAACATTGGCGACGGTTGGCCACGAATAAAAGGATGCATTGATTTCGACAGTATCGAATTGCTCAGCGTAGTAACTGAACCAGTCGCCGGTGGGCAGCTCCTCCGGGTAGAATTGCCCACGCCATTTCCAGTAGAACCACCCAGAGCAGCCAACATAGGCGGATGCCGTCAAGCCCGGAATATTCACTCCCTTCACACCCAGAGGTATCGTCGCCGCTAAACGAGCGGCGTGCATTTTTTCGGCGCGCCCAGTGTTTTCTACCCGCTGCTTCTCCCTGCGCAGCCGCCGCCGTTCGCGACGCTCATCGGATCCAGGTTCTTTCCGCTTTACTGCTCGCGTAGGCATCAATTTGTCCTTGCCAGCCGTAACGTGGGTGAAGCTGGATGGCTCGGCCCGGTCTTACGAACGCTTCTCCAATGAGGAACTGCGAATACCAACCTGCAGCGATTGAGAACGATCGCCAACACCAGTCTGTTCCGCACTCCGCTTAAAAGTTGTTCTAGCGCCGCAGGCCCTTGGCCTCGAAGGCGTCCCAGCCGTCCAACCGTGACCGCAAAGCAGATTGGGAAGCCGCACGGGAATCCGCGCGGGAAACGCTGGCGGCTCGACAGAAGCAGATGGAAAACCAATCCGCCATCAAATCGTGTTCTGCGATTAGGCCGCGTGCGGGCTCCATGCTCTGTACGGAGACTACCTATCGATCAAACTGGCACCGTTCATGTAGACCCCTTCGGAAGTGCTGTGCTGCCGCTCAAACAATAGTGGCTCTCCGGTGCACTGCGCGACATCGAGGACGTAACTCAAGATATCCTCGAAGGCCACATTCTCCTGTGGGTTCTCGCTCTGAACCGCCTGCGCGATCTCAACCACGTTGATCGGGCTCGAGGATCTGGCGGCTGCGACGGCCGCCGATATCCTGTTCATCAAATCTCGGGATAGCTGGCGCATCTGGATATCTCCTTTTGAAGCCCGATTATCGCTGGGGGACGAGCTGCTGGCAAGAGTAATCCAGAATTAAATTAATAAAATCATATAGTTAGTAGAATGCCGCAAATGGGTGGTGAGGCCAGAATTAGGGTTGGACGCCGAATGAAAATGCTGCGCCGATTTAGACCCTGGCAGTCTTGACTACGTTTGAGGCAAGACCCATATTTTAGCCACTTACTCATTCAGCACATTCATGCCGAAAGATGGTGGTGTCGATGCCTGAGCTTGAGAGAGGCGAACGCCTGCAGATTATGCTCAATGCAGAGGAACTGGCGGCCGTCGAGGATTTCCGTTTCCAACGAAGAATGCCTAGCCGGGCTTCCGCAGTACGCGAATTGCTGCGTCGAGGATTGGCCGCAGCAGGCTTCATGGAGGCAGGCGCCGGAGCGAAGTCGCAAGATTTTGGCGTTCTTGATCACAATGGAAGCGGCGATCCGGATAGCGCCTGAATAGAGGTAGGCATTTTCGAGCCCTATCATTGCCGCAAAAGCAAAGTAGCGATCGGCACCGCGAGCGCCACCCTACGCGGGGAACCATTGAGCTCGCCCGAAGGTGAAGCGATCGTGGTGTGGGTGATCAGCGGCCGTACTCGCGGAAGAACCGCGGCAACTGAAGTGGCCCGCAACGCTCGATCGGCTTCCACTCATCGGTTCGTAGCCAGGCGCCGTTAACACGGCCGCCCTCTCGGTCCTTTGCAGGATCGAAGTGAATGCCTTCGAATTCGGCGGCAAAAACGTCAGCGTCGGCTCGGCTCGCGAAGCAATAGAGCCGATAGTCCTCCTGCTTTCCGTTCGGCCATTTCGCCATGACCTGCTGCGTTCTTGGACGAGGTTCGAAGCGCCTGCAATACCGCTCGAGGAAGTCGTAGTTCTCCATGCAGCAAAGGTCGTTGGGCAGTGCGACCTGATATGGTTGGGTCTGGCGAATCTGCCAGCGCTTTGTATTCTCGCGCGTCTTAGCGGACGTCATTCTTCCCGCCAGACTGGCTCGCGCCGGATCTTGATGGCGACAAGCCGGCGGATTTTCTTGCCCTCCATCTCCCTGGAGCCGGAGAAAACGCGCTCGACCTTGAGGAAACCATGGCCCCCGGCGACACTCTCGCACTTCATCCGGCCGGATAGAGAATCGACGTCGACGTCGCCGAACAGCTGAATTAGGTCCGTCGGGTAATAGACGTGGGCTCGCTTGCAATAGGCGCATCGAACCTCGACCAAATCGCGGGCATCGTTCAGCTTGGACAGTGGAAAAGGTGTTGCTCGGTTCGGCTGTGGCATGAGAACGAAATAGGAACAAACTCCTTGCGGAGTCAATTCACATCACGCTAACGTATTGGCATGAGCGACGAGCAAAACACCGCACCACGCAAACCAGGCGGCATCTATGAGCATTATTGCGAGCACCCCGGCTGTAAAAAGGACGGTGGCTGGGGGTTCGCAACTGGCAAGCAGGCGCCGCATTGGTTCTGCTATGAGCACAAAGCCGAGGGAAAGAAGTACACGGCGCAGCCGTAGAGGCCCGCGTCCATGTCCACAGAAGCAGAGGCCAAGACATGCCCAGGAAACCAGTTCCGAAATCGGATCCTGTTGGTCTAATCGCCGTTAATGTCGATGCGTTCAAGGCTGACGGCGTCATCTACGGGCTGTTCGGCATGATCGATATCGACGACAACATGGTCGAGTATGTGATCTCCAAGGCAGCGGCCGAGATGATTATCCAGTCCGCCCAGGCGTTCATCGATATTGTCGACGGCAAACGACCGATGCCAGAGAGGCCTCATCTGTCCTGACGGCTTCACAATCGCCCGAAAGCCGGTCCCCGATTGACGCCGGGCGCACCCCACGGCAGGTTTTGGCCCATGTGCAACCTCTACAATTTCTCATCCTCGCAAGATGAACTGCGCGCGCTGACCAAGGTGCTCGACGACATCGCCGGCAACCTTGAACCGTCGATCGACGTCTATCCGGGCCGCAATGGGCCTGTGGTGCGCAACTTCGAAGGGCGCCGGCAGTTGGCGATGCTCAACTGGGGCATGCCGACTGCTTCGAACGTACAATTCCAGGCGACCAAGGCCCGTGCGGCAAGGCTCGAGGCGAAGGCTCAGACCGTCGACTTCAAGGCGCTGATGGAAAAGGAGCCCGACAAAGGCGTAACCAACATCCGACGGACGGACAGCAAGCACTGGGCACCCCATCTCGACGCCAAGAGCAGATGCGTGGTGCCGTTCACCAGCTTTGCCGAGCCGAGCCCAGTCGAAGGCGACAAGGACCCTCTCACCGGCAAACATCGCAATTTCTGGTTTGCGCTCAACGAAAGCCAGCCGCTCGCCGTTTTCGCGGGTTTGTGGACGCCTTGGCGCGGCGCCCGTACCATTCGTGACGGCGTGCTCGACTGGGAGGTCTATGCCTTCCTCACCACCAGCCCGAACGCTGTCGTCGCCCCGATCCACGAAAAGGCCATGCCGGTCATCCTGACGACGCAAGACGAGATTGAAACATGGCTGACGGCGCCCTGGTCAGAGGCGAGCAAGCTGCAGCGTCCGTTGCCTGATGACATGCTACAACAGTGGATCTTCCGCCTACCCAGATCGTTTCACCTCAATCGCAGGCGTCGTTGATCTAGGAGCTACCTCGATGTCGAATACCGGTCACGTCGTCCCGCAGCAGAAGATGCCGAAGCTGATCGTCGTCGCCGCGTTCAACCGCGACGACGAAGGCGACCTGAAACCCGCATTCGATCCTCGCCAGATGCAGAGCGAAGACGCTGCCAAGCGCTTAGCCAAGACGATCGAGAGCCAGCACGCCGGCGTGATTGCATGGAGCCGGGAAGCCAACCCTGCCATCGGCGAGTATGGGGAACCCACGATACTTTACCGCGCGGGCGAAGTGCCTGATATGGAATGACACCTCCTACCGTCATATAGCGCTAACAAATGCAGGGTGTATAATTGCCCCGCTGTCAGGGGTGGGCGGCCCTCTCCCTTGCATCAGCATTTCGATCTCTCGTCGCGACCATCACGGGGAGTGTGTTGATATGTCAGAAGGCTATCTCAATCATAAGCTGGAATGCCCCTTCTGTGGGACGATTAGGCTGAGGATCCCGCAGGATGCAGCCCCCGACACCGCAATCACCTGCGCAGATTGCGGTGAGTTTCTAGGCTCTTGGGATGAGTTGCAAACCGACTTCGAAAAGCAAGGCGGCGCAAGCGGAATATTCCGGATCGATAAAGGGCGTATCAGGCGCTTGGATTCCCCAGACTCAGCGTGATTGGGCCAGCTTCCCGACAACTGAATGCCTGCATTGTGCACGAATTGGCTAGGTCACCCTTATCCAATGGGCTATTGCCTGCAACCGTCGCGAGAGCAAAATTAGGCCTTGCACGGTGAGGTGCGACGTCGATGCAGGGCCTAAGTCCGAGAGTTGAGTATTGCGTCGGCTGCCACGCCCAAACTCACCACGCAATGCAGGCGGCCCGACTTGGCAAAGACCAGGCGGGCCGCTTTCACTGCGGCTGACCGATGAAGGACCAGCGCCGGTCCGCGTTCATCCCGCCATGCATTCCGACGCTGGTCGACAAGCGGCCAGAAGGCGACCGCTGGACCCACGAAATCAAGTATGACGGCTACCGCACGCAGATCCACCTGGCCGGCGGCCAGGCACGCGCCTTCACGCGCAACGGGCATGATTGGTCATCGAAGTACGCGTCGGTGCTTGCCGCGTCGCGCGAGTTGATCACGCGCGATGCCATTCTCGACGGCGAGATGGTGGTGCAGGATGAAAGCGGCCGATCGGACTTCAAAAAGCTGGCCACTGCAATCCGGTGGGAGGGCGCCAGTCTGGTCTTCCACGCATTCGATCTGCTGAGTTTGGACGGCAGCGACTTGCGCAAGCAGCGTTGCGAGGATCGTCGGGAACAACTGCACGAGCTCGTTGGCGATCCTCGGTCCATCTCTCCGGTCCAGGTCAGCCAATCGTTCGAAGGCTCGGGGTCGACTTCTTCGCTGCCGTCGAGAAGATGGACCTCGAGGGCATCGGGTCCAAGCGCAAGGCCAGCATCTACCGATCAGGTGACAGCAAGGACTGGCTGAAGACGAAAGCCTATATCACGGGGGAATTTGTCGTGATCGGCTATGAGCGCAAGCGCGGTGCGGCACCCTCACTCCTGCTGGCCGAGGAAACAGACGCCAGCCTGCGCTATGTCGGCAGGGCACTCCCGGCTATCCGGCAAGACCGTCGTGACGAGCTCTGGCAGGCGCTTGAGTTCCTGCACACAAGCCACTTCGCCACCCCGATAGGCGGCGGCAACAAGGCTGCGGTACCGGTGCACCCGATCTTGAACGTCGTCGCGAAGCACCTGAAGGGCGAAGAGAAGCTGCGCCACGCCACTGTGATCGAGGTAATCACGCCGACATAAAAGAAAGGCCTGCCCAGTGAGTCCGCCGGCAGGCCTTCAGGTTTAAGGATCTGTAGCCGAGAAAGGGACGAAAACGGCTACGTCGCGTACATGGTCAAAAACATGAGATCGCGATGCAGCGACGCTGGAAGCTCCAATGTCACTTTGACGAGTCTGTCGTCGGCGATGGGCCCAATTTCAGCTTGGTCATTGCGTTGCTCCATAGGGCTCAAGCACCAAGTCGCGCGTGACGATGACGCGCACTGGAAACCCCGGCCGGATGGTCAGCGTCGGCGCAACATTGAGCTGTCTGCGGATGATCTGCTGGCCAGCGTCATTGATCGTGTCCTGCGCTCCATCGCGGATTGCGCGCAATAGCCGGTTCTCGTCGTCGATCGCCAACTCTGCACCAGCGGCAAGCAACGTGGAGAGACCGGCGGCTTTGGCCAGATCCCACCAATGATAGTCGACCCCGTCCTCAAGCCCGGCATAGCCTTGCGCATCGGCGCCCGGCTGACGTTCGAGAACAATGGAACGGCCAGTCGGAAAAATGAGCCTGTTCCAGACAAGGAGTGCGCGGCGCTGGCCGAATTGGACGTTGTTGTCATACTGCCCGATGAGCCGCGTGCCCTGCGGCACGAGCAGGGCGCGTCCGGTGGGGCTGTCGTAAATGTTCTCAGTGACCTGTGCGGTGACCTGTCCGGGTAGATCGGACCTGATGCCAGTGATGAGAGCTGCCGGGATGACGGCGCCGGCCTGGAGAACGAAGGGCGATGCCGGCGGCATGACGCGGTCGCGCGCCACTGTGCGTCTGTCGGCGGCGGCGTTGAGGAAAGCCAGTTGCTTGTCCTGTGCGGTCTGCTCACCAGGCTGGCTTCCCAGGCCAGCGCCCGGAAAGCCCGACGCGGGTTCTTCCGTCCCGACCGTCGCGGCCGATCCTCCCCGTGACTGGAAAAAGACGGTGCTCGTCCGTGCAGCCTCTTCCTCAGCGCGCCGGCGCTGTTCCGCCTCGTCGACAGCCGGTGCCATGATCGCGGGCGGCACGACGGGTTGCCCCCTGTTTTGGGCGTTGAGAATCGGCCGGCCGAGATCACCCGGCAGCGCCGGCCCGAGGATCGGGCCGGTATAGTCGCGCGGCAGGCCGGCAAGACCGTCCGCCGGTTGCCGATTGGTGGTCGAGTAGAGCTCTTGGTCGTCGGCACCGGGCACGCGCGCCTGAAGCGCATAGATCAGCGCTCCGCCGATGCCGAGCAAGGCGACGACGCCGGCGCCGACGATGACCTTTGGCGACAGGCGGGTGATGCGCGGTGTTTCGGCGCGAAGGCGCATCGGAGCGACATTGTCTGTCTCACTCATGACGATGGTCTTCCATCAGTGCGCACAATCCTTACGGTCTGCTGCCGATCGCCGCCGCCAAGACGTAACTCGGCCGCGCCGAACAGGCGATCGACGATCAGGATGTGTTGGTAGATACGGTTATTAGCGATCTGGGCTTCGCCGTCCGGGCCGATGATAAACAGTGGCGGCATTTCGCCCTGCACGATGCCGCGTGGAAACTCGACAAAGACGCGCCGGCCGTCGTCATAGACTGCGACAGGCCGCCAAGGTGGATTGTCGCCCTTAAGTCCGTAGCGATGGTTCCGCGCTGCGACAGCCGGAATGAGGGGTGTTGCCGGAATGGTCTGGCGCTGTCCGGCTGGCTGCTTTGGATAGGCCCAGGCCACCGCCGGCATATATGGCTTTTCGCCGGAACGCAGCTCGATCATGTAGGTGCGCCGGTCGGTGGTGATGACGAGGTTGGTCGAGATGTCGGCGCTCGTGGGCTTAACCAACACATGGACACGCCGGCTGACCCCGCTACCACTCTCGGTGTCTCCGATGATCCAGCGAGCGGTGTCGCCGGCGGCGATCGGGCCTGCGCCGGTCAGGCTCTCGCCGAGCTCGAGCGCGATATTGGTGATCTGTCCTGGAGCGGCGTAGACTTGGTAGAGAGCACCTTCGCTCCAGGGGTAGATCTGGATCGCATTGTAATAGCCTTCTCGGCGAGGTTGGACGCGCGCGGCTGCATTGGCATTTTCGACACGCGCTGTCGGTGTCGAGGCGGTGCTACCGCCACGTGCCGGGGTCCAGGCAGGCGGGATATGGAGAGGTTTCGGTTTGGCATCTGCCGCTGCCATGGGGATTGCCGGGAGGGGCGGCACGTCGGCGTCGTAGCTGATCACAGGCGGTTTGCTCGTGGCGCAGCCCGCGAGTATGACGGAAAGCAAAAGGACTGGAGCTACGGATTTGCGAAGGGACATTCTGCGGATCGCCGGCCGGTTCATTGGCTCATCTCCTGCGACCAGTTGATGGCATTGACATAGATGCCGAGCGGATTGGCGCGGAGCCTTTCGGCATCGCGTGGCGGCTGGATCACGTTGGTCAGGATTGCAGTCCAGCGCTGGGTCGTGGCGAGCTTCCCGCTCTCGTAGTGGCGCTCGGTCCAGGCGACGCGAAACGAGTCCGGCGAGGCGCGGATCACCGAGGAGACTTCGACTGCGATCTGTTGCCTGCCGACCTTGGTGAATGGGTCATTGGTGCGAGCGTAGTCGTTGAGGGCCGCCGCGCCACGATCCGTGGTCCAGTCATAGGCGCGCAGCCAATTCTGGCGGACGATGATCGGGTCAGCCGGTATCGAGCGGACCTGTTCGATGAAGCGGGCAAGATGCCATGCGATCTGCGGATCGGTTGGCCGATAGTCGGCGCTAGCTGGTACGACAGCTTGCGCCTGACCGAGATTGTCGACTTGCACGATCCAGGGCACGACGGTCCCGCGCGTCGACTGCCAGACGAGTGCCGCAGCGAATACGCCAGAAAGAACCAGCGATCCAAACGCCATGTAGCGCCAGTTCTTGGCCTGAACGCGGGCCGAGCCGATGCGTTCGTCCCAGATCTGCGCGGCCTTTTGATAAGGGGTCTCGGGTTGAGGTGTCTTGCCGTAATGCGCGGCGGGTCGCCTGAAGAGGTTCATGAACGATCACTTGTCTGAAGGTTGACGGAAGAGGCGGAGGCATGGCTGTCGCCGGAGCGAACGGCATGCGCAGTTGTCTGGACGGCATGACCCATGTGGCCGGACCGGCGCATACGCTGCGCCCAGCCGGGCGGCGTGCTGGAAGCATGGTTGATGGAAGCGGGTGCAGGTTCAACGGCGCCTCCGACCGAGCCCATGGTCGAGGAGCCGCCGGTCGCGCTGAAGCCGGCCTTGACGCCGTCGGCGAAGCTTGACTTGACGCTGGCGGCAGCCCTGCGGAGCGGCGATGTCGCCGCGTTGGCGGCGGCATGTGCAACGCCCCCCAGTCCGGAGGCGCTGCCGGCCGCGCCGGACTGACCGAGGGATGCGAGTGAATAGGCAGAAGACGCCGCGCCAGCGGCGGATGCCCCGCCACGGACGGCTGCCGCGCCCGCCGAGACAGCGGCAGCGCCGCCCTTCGCCGCAAGACCGGCAGCTCCAGCAGCGGCCAGCGTCATGCCACCTGCGGCAAGACCCGTGCCCACCGCCGCTCCAGCGCCAAGCTGGGGCCCACCGCTGACAAGCCCAGACGCTATGCCGGGACCGAAGATGCCGAGACCCAGCAGCGACAGGGCAGCGAGCACGACAGCCATCGCGTCGTCGATGCTCGGGGTCTGGCCGCCGAAACCTTGCGTGAACTGGCTGAACAATGTCGAGCCGATGCCGATGATCACGGCGAGCACCAGCACTTTGATGCCGGAGGAGACAACGTTTCCGAGCACACGTTCGGCCATGAAGGCGGTCTTGCCGAACAGGCCGAAGGGGATCAGCACGAAGCCGGCCAGCGTGGTCAGCTTGAACTCGATAAGTGTGACGAAGAGCTGAATTGCCAGAATGAAAAAGGCGAGGATGACCAGTGCCCATGCGAAGAGCAGGCAGGCGATCTGGATGAAGTTCTCGAAGAAGGCCACCCATCCCATCAGGTCGGAGATGGACTCAAGCAGCGGACGGGCGGCATCCAGGCCGGTTTGTGCCACCTTGCCGGGGCGCATCAGGTCGGCCGTCGAAAATCCCGTGCCGGAGCCCTTGAGGCCGAGACCCGCGAAACTGTCGAAGACGATATTTGCCAGATTGTTCCAGTTGGAGATGAGGTAGGCGAAGACGCCGACAAACAGAAGTCTTCTTGACCAGCCGTGCGATGATGTCGTCGTCAGCGCCCCAGCTCCAAAACAGAGCCGCCAGCGTCACGTCAATGACGATCAGCGTGGTGGCGATGAAGGCGACTTCTCCGCCCAGAAGGCCAAATCCGCTGTCGATGTAGCGGGCGAAGACCTCGAGGAAATTGTCGATGACGCCGGCGCCGCCCATGCTTCACCGCATTTCCTGAATGTGCGGAGCAGCAGGCACGGGCCTGCGACCAAGAAAGCGGTCGCGGATTTCCGCCCAGACGCGCAGGCATTCTGCGTCTTCAGCCGCCTTCAGTCCAAGCCGCTGGCACCGGCGCTGTCTCTCGTGCAGCGCATCGGCCTCGGGCCGCAGAACCAGCACCGCCGCCGTCGCAGGCACTGCTTCTTTTCGGGTCAATTCGATTGCTGTCGCCGTGATGGCGATAGCAACGAACACGACTGCGCCGAGGCGCGCCAGCATCTTGCCGTCCATGATGTTCTCCTGTGACCGTCAGTTGCCATTGTTGAACATGCGGGCATTGCCGGGCTGATAGCCGGCACCCGGGGTCAGGAAGCGGCGGCGCTGCTCGCGGCCCTGTTCGGCCGCGGCTGTGCGTTCGGCCTCGGTCAGCGCCTGCGCCCGGCCATTGGCGGCGATGACAGCGGTGAGGTCGGCGAGTTGCTGAGCCTGGAGCGCTAGTAGCTGGTTGCCGGCTTGTGTTGCCTGAAGCGCGCCGGCGGCATTCTGGCTCTGGCCGATCAGTGCCGACATCTGGGCACGATTGGTCTCGATGTTTTCGACGACGCCTGCCTGGACACGCATGGCGTCCTGCAAGCCGCCCACGGTGTTTTGCCAACGGGAACGCGCGTCGGCGACGAGCTCTTGATCGGAGGCCGACAAGGACACGCTGCCGTATTTTTGCTGGAATATCTGGTCGATCTGCTGGACGTCGAAGGCGATGTTTTGCGCCTGGCTGAGAAACGCTTGAGTCTTTTGGACCGACTGCTGAAGCTGCTGGAGAGACGAGTATGGCAGGCTCGCCAGGTTCCTCGCCTGGTTGATGAGCATCTGCGCTTCATTCTGGAGGCTTTTTATCTGGTTGTTGATCTGCTCCAGCGTTCGGGCTGCGGTGAGCACGTTCTGCGCGTAGTTGGTCGGATCGTAGACAATCCGGCCGAAGAAGGCCTGAGCTGGGCTCGTCAGCATGGGCGAAAGCGCTCCGGTAATGGAAAGAACCGTTGCCGCAATCAAGGCAGCGCGAAGGGTCGAGGGTTGGGCGGTCATGGCGTGGGTTCCTTTTCAGGCAGAGGGACGAGATTGGTGAGGTTGGGGATGAGGTCGACCGCCCAAGCGACGCCGCGGGCGTGGAGCCAGGCGGCGAGGAAGCGGTCGCGGCCATGTTCACCGAGGATTTGCGTAATCAGGGTCTGGTCGGTTTTTGAAGATGCGGCGCAAAGCGCGAGAGCAACTTCGGAAAGGCCGAGTTCAAAGAGCCGGTTGCCGCGCCGAGACTGGCAATAGTAGTCGCGCTTAGGCGTAGCGCGCGCCAGGATTTCGATCTGGCGATCGTTGAGGCCAAAGCGACGATAGATTGCGGTGATCTGAGGTTCGATTGCGCGTTCGTTCGGCAGCAATAGCCGGGTCTGGCAGCTCTCGATGATGGCTGGCGCGATAGCCGAGCTGTCGATGTCCGCCAGAGATTGCGTGGCGAAGATGACGCTGGCGTTCTTCTTCCGCAAGGTCTTCAGCCACTCCCGGATCTGGCCGGAGAAGCCATCATCGTCGAGTGCGAGCCAACCTTCGTCGATGATGACGAGTGTAGGCGAGCCGTCGAGCCGGTCCTCGATGCGGTGAAAGAGGTAGGAAAGCACTGCGGGCGCGGCAGCTGTGCCGACCAGTCCTTCGGTTTCGAAGGCTTGGACCGATGTCTCACCGATCCGCTCGAACTCGGCGTCAAGTAGCCGGCCATAAGGACCTCCGACACAGTAGGGGCGTAGCGCCTGTTTCAGGTCATTTGACTGGAGCAGGACGTTGAGGCCGGTGAGCGTGCGCTCGTGGAGCGGAGCACTGGCGAGAGAAGTCAGCGCCGACCACAGATGCTCCTTGATCTCCGGCGTAATGGATACGCTCTCGCGGACCAGGATTGAGACAATCCAGTCGGCTGCCCAGGCGCGCTCCGGCACATGATGGATGCGCGCGAGTGGCTGGAGTTGGGCCGGTTCGCCAATGTCGCCACTCAGGCCGCCACCAAGATCATGCCAGTCGCCGCCCATGGCGAGTGTGGCGGCGCGGATCGAGCCGCCGAAATCAAAGGCGAAGACCTGCGAGTGGCGATAGCGGCGGAACTGCAGTGCCATCAGGGCGAGCAGCACTGACTTTCCCGCCCCGGTTGGACCTACGATCAGCGTGTGACCGACGTCGCCGACATGAAGGCAAAAGCGAAACGGGGTTGAGCCCTCGGCCTTGCCGAACAGCAGAGGGGGCGCTGCGAAATGCTCATCTTCTTGCGGTCCTGCCCATACAGCCGAGAGCGGGATCATGTGGGCTAGATTGACGGTGGAGAGCGGCGGTTGCCGCACATTGGCGTAGACGTGACCGGGCAGCGAACCCAGCCAGGCGTCAACGGCATTTATGGTCTCCGGCGTGCATGTGAAGTCGCGTCCCTGGATGACCTTTTCGGCGAGCCTCAGTTTCTCGTCGGCGACACGCGGATCGGCGTCCCAGACAGTGAGCGTCGCTGTGACGTAAGCCTGTCCGGCATAGTCGGCGCCCAGTTCCTGCAGCGCGAGATCGGCGTCGGCAGCTTTGTTGGCCGCATCTGTGTCGACCAAGGCAGCCGCCTCGTTGGTCATCACCTCCTTGAGAATTGCTGCGATCGACTTGCGCTTGGCGAACCATTGCCGCCTGATCTTGGTAAGAAGCTTCGTAGCGTCAGTCTTGTCGAGGAGGATGGCGCGGGTCGACCATCGATAGGGGAATGCGAGGCGATTGAGCTCGTCGAGGATTCCAGGCGTGGTCGCGGTCGGAAAGCCGACGATGGTGAGAACGCGAAGATGTTGGTCGCCAAGACGCGGTTCGAGCCCGCCGGCAAGGGATCGGTCCGCGAGCAACGCGTCAAGATGCATCGGCGTCTCGGGAACGCGCACTCGATGGCGTTCGGTCGAAACACAGGCATGGAGATAAGACAGCGTCTCGACATCGTCGAGCCATGCGCAATCCGGCATGAAACCTTCGACGAGTTGCAGCACCCGGTCGGTGCGGTCGACGAAGCCGACGACGATCTCATGCGGATCGACGCCGCTTTCGGCTTTGCCTTCGTAGAGCCAGCCTTCTGCGCGCGCCGCGTCCTCCGCCGGTGGCAGATAGGTGAAGGTCAGGAAATAGCTGGACTCGTAGTGGGCCCCGGTCTCTTCGAAGCCGGCCTTGCGTTCGGCATCGACCAGGGCGGAGGCGGCGTCTGCGAATGTGCTTTCCGGATAGGCACCGGCTGCATGACGCTGGGCTTCGACGAAGATCGCCCAGCCCGAGCCGAGGCGGCGGAAAGCGTTGTTAAGACGGCTTGCGATGCTGACCAACTCAGCTGCGACCGAGCTGTCGAGATCCGGCCCGCGGAATCGGGCGCTGCGCTGGAGACTGCCATCCTTGTTGAGGATAACGCCCTCACGCACGAGCGCAGCCCAAGGCAGGAAGTCCGAGAGGCGGGCATTTCGGTTTCGATATTCGGCAAGGTTCATCATGGCGATTACCTCACGCCCTGAGGTGGCCGGGCATGCGCAGATGCCTGCGCACAACATCGGCGAACATCGGATCGCGCTTGGCGGCCCAGACGGCGGCAAGATGGCCGAGCAACCCCAGCGCGATCCCGACGATCCAGAGCCGCAGGCCGAGCCCGAGGGCCGCAGCAAGTGTGCCGTTCAGGATGGCGATCGAGCGCGGGGCGCCGCCGAGAAGGATGTGTTCCGTAAGCGCCCGATGAACAGGTGCGCTGAACCCTGGGACTGGTTCTTCCATCAGACAAGCGCTCCGCCGCCGAAGCTAAAGAAGCTGAGGAAGAAGCTCGATGCGGCGAAGGCGATCGAGAGGCCGAAGACGATCTGGATCAGACGCCGGAAGCCGCCCGAGGTGTCGCCGAAAGCGAGCGTCAGACCGGTCACGATGATGATGATCACGGCGATGATCTTGGCGACCGGGCCTTCGATCGACTGCAGGATCTGCTGCAGTGGCTGTTCCCAGGGCATGGACGAGCCTGCGGCATGTGCGGCAGGGGCAATCGCAAGTGCAAGGATGGTGACCGAGCAAAATGCCGCGATTCGGCGTCCGGCTCGGGAAAGGGGTTGGGTCATGCGGAGGTTCCTTCGTTGTTGGAGGTGATGGGGACGATGCGGTAATCGCCGCCGGGGTCGAGCCCTTCGACGCGAGCGAGTTCGACCAGTCGTCGGGCGGAACCTCGCCCGGAAAGCACCGCGACGAGATCGATGGTTTCCGCGATCAGTGCGCGCGGGACGGTGACAACAACTTCCTGGATGAGTTGCTCGAGGCGCCGCAGGGCGCCGATGCCTGTTCCGGCATGGATGGTGCCGATGCCGCCGGGATGGCCGGTGCCCCAGGCTTTCAGGAGATCGAGCGCTTCGGAGCCGCGCACTTCGCCCACGGGAATACGGTCGGGCCGCAGTCGAAGTGACGCGCGAACGAGATCGGCGAGGGAGACGACGCCTTCTTTGGTGCGAAGGGCCACGAGATTGGGCGCAGCGCATTGCAGCTCGCGTGTGTCCTCGATCAGGACGACGCGATCAGAGGTTTTGGCGACTTCCGCAAGAAGGGCGTTGGTGAGCGTGGTCTTGCCGGTCGAGGTGCCACCAGCGACAAGAATGTTGGCGCGCTCGGCGACTGCCTGACGCAGGGCAGTTGCCTGCTGCGCTGTCATGACGCCGGCTGCGACGTAGTCGTCGAGGGTGAAGACAGCGACGGCCGGCTTTCGGATCGCAAAGGCTGGTGCTGCGACGACGGGTGGCAGCAGTCCTTCGAACCGCTCTCCAGTTTCGGGAAGCTCAGCCGAAACGCGTGGATTGCCAGGATGTACCTCGGCGCCGACATGATGGGCGACGAGGCGAATGATGCGTTCTCCGTCCGCCGCCAGAAGCGTGCAACCTGTATCTTCAAGGCCGCCGGAGAGGCGGTCGATCCAGAGCCGTCCGTCGGGATTGAGCATCACCTCCACGATCAACGGATCTTCAAGGAATCCAGCGATCGCTGGGCCCAGTGCGGTGCGTAGCATGCGCGCACCGCGCAAGGATGCTTCGGAATGTCGTTGAGAAGTCGCCACTTCGTCCCCGTTCTGGTGCGGGTGGCGCGCTGCGCGACCCTGATCGGGGATGATTAAGGGAGCCAGAAATCAGGCAGGTTCAACAGGTTTCAGGGAGCGTAGTAGAGTGGCGTGAAAATACAGGCGAATGGCGGGGGTATGTTTCATGACCAAGCGTTTTGGTGGTCGACAGCCGCATGATGCGATCGCAAGTCTTGCCGGATCATCTGTAGGAAACTTGGAAGAACATTGCTGTCTTGGCGGATGTCAAATGGGCCGAGGGCCTATAAATCCGAAACGCTCTCTGTCGTGGGGGATTTTCCTGATGAGTTTCTTTCCAGCCAGTTCCACACGGGTCGCCCCTTTCATTCGCAGCGCAGAGCAAGATCTGGGACATCGATGCCACACTTCGACCGTAGCGTCGGGCAGGCGACCGCGCAGGAACTGCGTGGTGCGCTATGCCCCTTAGCTGGTCAGTCTACATCCACGCTTGCCGGCGCGACCTCGCGATCGTCTGCGATGGCGTAGTCGATACGCAGGATCCGGCCCGAAAAATCCGGGTTCGTCTGCCTGTCAGGATCGACTGGCTCGGCGTTGCTGCGTCCGAAGGTGAGCGGTGACAGCGAAAGCCTGAGGAGGGTCCGCTCGAACACATGCTCTCCGGCCGGCTCACCTTCCACGGTCAGGCGACCGGATCCCTTCAGCGTGCCGGTCTTTTCGAACTCGAAGGCGACAGTCGTTTTGCCGAGCGGGATTTCCCGGTCCGAGACGAGGCGGCTGACTTCGAAGCCGGCATAGTTGTAGGTGTAGACCAGCCGGTTCTCGATGATGTCGAGGGCATAGCCGCCATGGCAGCTGCCGAAGCAGACGAGCGCGCCGCCCTGGTTTTTGTTCGTGCGCTCGATCTCGATCGATATGCGGTGCGAGACGTCCTGCGTCATCGGCGCCGCTTCCGCAGGTATCGACGAGATCGGCGGGAAGTAGCTGTATTCGTTGCGCCAGCGTGGTGCGCCGGGCCTGTAGGGCGGCTTGAACAGCACGTCGCTGTCGTCGAGCGGCATCACGCCGTAGCGGCCTGCTTCCGCCCACCAGCGTTCCTTCATCTCGGCGAGCTTTTCCGGCCTTTCCCCGGAGAGGTCGCGCAGTTCGGAGAAATCCTCGTCAAGGTGGTAGAGCTCCCAGTGCTCGCTGTCGAAGTCGCTGCCGGCCTTGTGCTGCGTCACAGCCTTCCAGCCGCGGTGCCAGATGCTGCGATGGCCGTACATCTCGAAATATTGCGACTGCTTGGCCGTTGCCGCATCGGGCGCGGCGAAGGAATAGGCAAAACTCTCGCCATGGATCGGCATCTGCGCCACGCCGTTGATGCTCTCGGGCGCGCTGACGCCGCAGAGCTGCATGATTGTCGGCGTGATGTCGGTGACATGGGTGAACTGGCTGCGCACCTCGCCCTTGTCTGATATGCCTGATGGCCAGGAGAAGATCATCGGGTCACGCACGCCGCCGCCATGGGTGAAGCTCTTGTAGAGCTTGAGCGGCGTGTTCGACGCCTGCGCCCAGCCCCAGGGATAATTACCCGAACTGCGCGCCGTGCCGATTTCCGCCAGGCGCTCGCGCGACACGGCATAGTCTTCAGGCAGGCGGTTGAACCAGCGCAGGACATTGGTCGTACCGTCGGGATCACAATCGGTGGACGCGCCATTGTCCGATATCAGCACGATGATCGTGTTGTCGCGAATGCCGGTACGCTCGAGGAAGTCGAGCAGCCTGCCGAAGGCGGCGTCGGTATGGCCCAGAAGGGCGGCATAGGCCTCCTGCATATGCTCCGACACCTCGCGTTCTTCAGGCGAGAGCTCGGCCCAGGCGCGCACGCCGGGATTTGGCGGCGGCAGTTCGGTGCTTTCCGGCACGAGGCCCATCGCCTTCTGCTTGGCCAGCCTCTGTACGCGTTCTTCGTCCCAGCCATGGCCGAAGCGGCTGCGATATTTGGCCAGCGTTGATGCGGGCGCCTGGTGCGGGAAATGTCCGGCGCCGTAGCAGAGATAGAGGAAGAACGGCTTGTCCGGCCAGATCGCCATCTTGTCGGCGATGTAGCGCACCGCGCGGTCCGAAAGGTCGTCGGACAGATGGTAGCCCTGTTCAGGCGTCGCCGGCGGCGGAATCTGCTGGTTGTCCTGGCAGAGTTCCGGATGGAACTGGTCGGTGCTGCCATTCATGAAGCCATAGAAGCGCTCGAAGCCGCGGCCGAGCGGCCACTGATCGAAGGGGCCGGCCGCATTGGCGTTTTCGGTCGGCGCAAGGTGCCATTTGCCGACCGCATAGGTCGCGTAGCCTTGCAGCTTGAGCATTTCGGCGAGCGTGCCGGCGCGGTGGCTGATCGCGCCGCGGCCGGAAGGCCAGCCCATGTCGGCATTGGCCAGATAGCGCATGCCGACCGAATGATGGTTGCGCCCGGTCAGCAGGCAGGCGCGTGTCGGCGAGCACAATGTGGTGGTGTGGAAATTGCTGTAGCGCAGGCCGTTGTCGGCCAGGGAATCGAAGTTCGGCGTGTCGATGGACGAGCCGAAACAGCCGAGGTCGGAGTAGCCGACGTCGTCGAGCACGACATAGATGACGTTCGGCTTGCCGGCGGGACCGACGGGAATGTCGGCATAGTCGCGCTCGGATTCGTGGTGTGTGCGGCCGATGTGTCCGCGAAATTCGGAAGTCATACTCTACCCCGATCGTGTGAGATGGTCGCCGGGCCGCGACGAGAGGACGGCCCGGCCGATGGATCAGTAGCCGGTGACGCCGCGCAGGTAGCGCTTGAGCAGCGTCCGCCCGAGCAGCCGCCACAGCCGATCAGTGGCAAAGCCGAGAAGGCCGAGCGAGATGATCGCCGCGAACATCCAGTCGACCTGGAAGTAGAGGCGCGAGGTCCAGATGATGTAGCCGAGGCCGGCATCGGCGGCGAGCATCTCGGCGGCCGCGATGACCAGGAAGGACGAGGCGAGCGCCAGCCGCATGCCGACATAGATCGAGGGCAGGGAGGCCGGGATCATCACCTTGAAGAACACCTGCCGCTCATTGGCGCCAAGGCAGCGCGCGGCATTCAGCTTGTCCTGCGAGATCGAGGACACGCCGCTGGCCGTGTTGACCATCACGATGAAGGCCGTCGCATAGGCGATCAGTATGATCTTCGACATCTCGCCGACGCCGAACCAGATGATGAACAAGGTCACCAGCGCAATGGCCGGAACGAAGCGGAAGAAGTGGATGAACGGGTCGACCAGGTGACGCGCCACCGGCGAGACTCCGACCGCCAGCCCGATCGGAATGGCAATGGCGCTGCCGAGAAACCAGCCCGAGAGAATGCGCATCATCGAGACGAGGATGGATTGGGTGAGGGTGCCCTCGGCCAGCATCTGTCCAGCGCCGTTGAGGACGGCGAGCGGTGCAGGCAGGAACATGGGATCGACCAGCCAGGTCGAGGCCATCTGCCAGAAGATCACGACGATAGCGACGCTGAGCGCCGACCAGGCGTAGGATGGCATCAGTTTTGCTCCCATTGCGAAGCCGCCTCCCTTTCGATGTCGCCCTCGATCGCCTTGACCGCATCGGCGAAACGGCTGTCGAGGTCATCGCGCGGATAGGGCAGGTCGATGTCGTAGATGCGGGTGATGTTGGCGCGCGGGCCCCGGCTCATCACGGCAACACGCTGGCCAAGCAGCACGGCCTCGCGAATGTCGTGGGTGACATAGACCATGGTGCAGCCGGTCTCGCGCCAGATTCGCGTCAGCTCCTTCTGAAGGACGCGGCGCGTCAGCGCGTCGAGCGCTGCAAACGGTTCGTCGAACAGGATCAGTTCAGGTTCGGCGGCCAGCGTGCGGGCGATCTGCACACGCTGCTTCATGCCGCCGGACAGCTCGTGCGGGAATTTCTCCTCGTGGCTGCGAAGGCCGACGAGGTCGATATAGCGCTGCGCCATCTCGCGGCATTCGGCGCGCGGCTTGCCCGCGACGCTCGGGCCGAAGCCGATATTTTCGGCCACGGTGAGCCACTGGAACAGCGGCTCCTCGATCGACTGGAACACCATGCCGCGCCGCCGGTCGGGCCCGGCGATTGCTTCGCCATTGGCGAACACGCGGCCTTCGGTTTGCTTTTCGGTCCCGGCAACGATCTTGAGCAATGTCGACTTGCCCGAGCCGCTGGGGCCGACGAGCACGAAGAATTCGCCTTGCCCGACTGTCACGGAGAGGTCGGCCAGGATCAGCTCGCTGCCCGCCTTCTGGCCGGGATAGGCCATGCCGACCTTGTCGAAGACGACCGCAGGCATGGCACCTCCGGGTGCGGCCGCGCTTGTTTGATTGTTTGTCATCGCAGGTCGCTCAGTTGCTCAGCTTGACCAGGTCGGGGGCGGCTTCCTTAAGGAATTTCGGGTTGACGCCCGTTTCGAAGCTGACCGGCTGGGCTTTCGTCCTGGCGAGGAAGTCGGCGACTTCCTTGAAGCCGGCGCGCTCATAGTCGGTCAGCGCCAGGGCGAATTCGTTGTAATTGAGCAGGTCGCGCACCGTGTCGCGCGGTGCGCGGGTGTTCTTGGCGATCAGGGCTGCCGCCTCGTCCTTGTTGGTTGCGATGAACTGGCTTGCCGCATTGAGCGCACGCAACGTCGCGACAGTCAGTTCCGGATGCTTTTCGGTGAACTCGGTCTGTGCGGCGATGTAGGCGCTGCTGTTGCGCTTGGCTGCCGCATCGTCGGTCAGCACATAGTGGTTGCCGCCGTCGGTCGATTTCTGCGTGCCGTCGGCCCAGACGAAGGCCGCGTCGATGCGGCCGGAGCGGAGCGAAGCGACGATCTCGAGCAGGCTGGTGAAGCCGACGATCTCGACCTTGTCCTCGGCAATGCCGTTCTCTTCGAGATACTTCATGGTGATCAGGTGCTGGGCGGTGCCGGTGGCAATGCCGATCTTCTTGCCGGCAATGTCCTTGGCGTCCTTGATGTCGTTGCTGACCACCAGCTTGTGGAAGCCAGGCTTGGAATGGAAGATGCCGGCAAGGACGGTAAGCTTGCCGCCCTGGATGCGCGAGACGATCGGGAAATCGAGCCCGACCGCCATGTCGGCGCGACCGATCAGCAGTGCGTCGATGGCTTCGACGCCTGTGGCGAAGGTGGTGATCTGGGCGTCAATGCCTTCCTTTTCGAAAAAGCCTTTTTCCTTGGCGACCCAGATCTGGGAGCCGGTGGTGTAGGCATCGACGCCGAAGCGCACAGGCTCCAGGGTCTGCGCCCCGGCCGTCCCGGCCGAGAGGAGCATGAGGCCCGATGCGAGGCTCAGGACAATCTTTTTGAAGCGGGTCATTTCGGTTCGTCCTCCGGCGAAAGGGCTGAACTGCCCTGAAAATGAACGGGTGCGAGCGCCATCATCTGATGGCTGGCGAGAAGCTGCGGCACCATCCAGGAGCGCGAGGCCAACGGCACGCTGCCATTGCCTGAGTGTACGAGCGCCATGCTCCACAGAAGCGCGTCCCCCTCGCTGACCTCGAGCAGCTCGGCGACGTCGGCCGTGGCATTGATCGCCGAGGTGCGGGTCGAGAGTGATGCGCCGTCGATGACGGTGAACGGGGCAATGGCAGCGAGCGCGTCGTGTTCCGTGCTCTCGTTGAAGGCGCCGGGCGGTACGCCGCGGGCAAGATAGTGGTCGACGAGAATGCAGGGCTGACCGTTGGCCAAAAACAGCCAGCGCAAACGATGGACTGGCTTCTCGGCTGCCACGCCCAGGATGACCGCGATCTCCTTAGGCGCGATGACCTGATCGCGCTGGATCTCGCGGAACGATGCCTTCATTCCGGCATTTTCGATCAGGTTCCAGAAGCCGGCGGAGCCCGTCAAGGCGTTGAGGATCGGTGGGTTGGCGATGAAGGTGCCGACGCCATGCTTGTTCTTGAGCAGGCCCTTGGCCATCAGGTCGGCATAGGCCTCGCGCAGTGAATTGCGGCTCAGGCCGAGTATCCGGGAAATGTCGATTTCCGCCGGCAAGCGGTCGCCGGCGACCAGCTTTTGCTGGCGAATATACTGCATGACACGTTCGGCGGCAGTTCCCGACATCGCTCTCTCCTCCAAGAGGTAGGACGTCCTACCTTTACGCAGGATCATGAAAGAGTCAAACTCGGCCGAACCATTTTTCGACAGGAAAGCGCCATGACGTGTTGTTCTCCGGGCCGATCACAGAACGATCATGTCACCAGGCCGGTGACGGAGCCCGCATTGCTCGATGCCCGCAGCCAGCCTGAAATGGCGCTGATACCGGCTGGGCGCTGGCTTCTGGGGGAGGATCGTTCGATCGCCAATCCTGACGACGGCGAAGGACCGGTGCGCCCGGTCGAACTTCCGGCGTTACTGCTCGACAAGACTGCGGTGACCAACCAGGCCTTTGCGGCCTTCGTCGGCGCCACCGGCTACGTGACGGAGGCCGAGCGGCTGGGCTGGTCGTTCGTCTTCATGGCCCAGATCCATCCTGACGCGTTGATTGCAACGGACGCCAACGCCAGCGCGCCGGACTCGGTGGGCTCCGGTTCGCGGCGCCTGCTGGTATCAGCCAGACGGCATGGGTTCCACCTGGCGTGACCGGCACGACCATCCTGTCGTTCATGTCTCATGGAACGATGCCGTCGCCTTCGCGAGCTTCGCGGGCAAGCGATTGCCGACGGAAGTCGAATGGGAAGCCGCGGCGCGTGGCGGGCTTGAGCGGGCGATCTACGCCTGGGGCGACGAGCTGCACCCTGGCAGCCGTCATATGTGCAACATCTGGCAAGGACGCTTTCCGCTCAGCAACAGCGCCGAGGACGGCTATCTCGCAACAGCGCCGGCGCGCAGCTTTCCGCCAAACGGCTTCGGCCTCTACAACATGCTCGGCAATGTCTGGGAATGGACCGCGTCGCCTTGGTCGGGCGAGCCGACCGGATTGATGGCGATGCGCGGCGGCTCTTACCTGTGCCATGCGAGCTATTGCAACCGTTATCGGGTTGCGGCCCGGACCGGCAACCATCATGGCGCGACCTCGAGCCATCTCGGATTTCGCTGTGCCGGCGACCTTGCAGGGCAGCTGCCGACCATGCCCGTTCCGCATGTAGGTCCATAACCACATGGAATGAGTTCGCAGAAGCATGTTATGGTGTGGAGCCGCTGCACGCGGTTTATCCTCATCGCAATTAGGTCGTTGGTCTTGTCTGATTGGAGGATATAGATGGTCAGCCGACGTTCACTTCTGGCAGCTGCCAGCATCATGTCGCTTGCCGCGCTGGGGCTTGGAGGCGTGGTTCCCGCCCATGCGCAGCAGAAGCAGGTCAAACTGCAACTCGCCTGGCTCTACAACGGAGCCGCCGCTGGCGAAATCGTCGCCTTGAAGAAGGGGTTTTTCGCTGAAAAGGGCCTCGAGGTCGAGATCCTTCCCGGCGGACCGAACTCCAACACGGTGCAGGAAACGCTCTCCGGGGTAGCGCAGATTGCTACCGCCTACGCACCCGAGATCATGTATGCCGCAAACCAGGGACTGCCGATCAAGTCCTTTGGCGCAGCATTCCAGAAGGCGCCGCTGACCTTCTATTCGCTCGGCGAATCCAACATCAAGTCGATTGCCGACTGGAAGGGCAAGCGCATCGGCGCTGGTCAAGGCGCCACCGCCCAGGTCAAGGCCGTGCTCGACCACAATGGCCTGAAGTTTGAGGACATCACCTTCATCCAGGCCCAGATTCCCGGCCTGCTGCAAGATCAGGTCGACGTCGTTGCTTCCTGGCCGACCAATGTCGCCCAGAACCAGCCGATCCTGCAGCATCCCAGCGGCTACAACACGCAGAGCATCTGGGACAACGGGCTGCAGTTCCAGTCCAACTACTACATCGCCCGCACCGACCTGATCGGCTCCGACAGCGACATGCTGGTGAAGTTCCTCGAGGCCTGCGACAAGGGCTGGGCCTATGCCGCCGACCATCCCGAAGAAGCGATCGACATGGTTGCTTCGATGTCGAGCGCGATCGAGAAGGACAAGGAACTCGCCTCGCTCAAGGTGATCGTGGCCGATTTCATCTACACCGACGAAACGCGCGAGCACGGTTTTGCCAATATCAGCAAGGACCGTTGGGACGCGACGCTGCAGACCTACGCCAAGATCGGCGAGATCAAATCCGAACTGACGGCGGACGACGTGTTCGACGGCAGCATCCTCGCGGCAGCACAAAGGACGAAGCGGTGAACGTGATGGCGACAATGGCCGCCGACCCCGGCGACGTCGGTATCTCCTCGGCCCGCAACGCCATCGAGATCGACAACGTCGCGGTGACGTTTGGCGGCAGTTCGCGGGCGGTGCGAGCCATCGACAACGTCTCGCTGACGGTCCGCGAAGGCGAGTTCGTCTCCCTGATCGGGCATTCCGGCTGCGGCAAATCCACCTTGCTGCGCACCATCGCCGACATCATTGCGCCGACCGAAGGCAAGGTTGCCATATTCGGCGGAACGCCATCGGCAGCGCGTGCCTCGCGCACATTCTCCATGGTCTTCCAGCAATCGGTGCTGATGCCGTGGGCCAAGGTGATCGACAATGTCCGCCTGCCTTTCGAGGTCGGCGGGGCCAATCCGAAGGCTGGCAACTTCATGGACCCGTATGAGGCCCTGAAGCTGGTCGAACTGGAAGGTTTCGAGGACGCATTGCCGTCGGAACTGTCGGGTGGCATGCGCCAGCGGGTGTCGATCGCGCGCGCCCTGGTGACCCGGCCGAAGGTCCTGCTCATGGACGAGCCTTTCGGCGCGCTTGATGAGCTTGTCCGCGACACGCTGAACGTCGAGCTATTGCGGATCTGGAAACAGAGCGGGATGACGATCGTCTTTGTCACGCACTCGCTGCACGAGGCCGTGTTCCTATCGCAGCGCGTCGTGGTGATGAGCCGAAGGCCCTCGAGGATCGGGGGAGTTCTCGAAATCGACCTTCCTGAAGAGCGCGACCTTGCCCTGAAGGATGCCCCGGAACTGGGCCGTCACGTCGCCAGGCTGCGCGACATGCTGGGAGCTGGATAAGCCATGAGCGTTGATCGTTCCATTGAAACCGCCGCGCCCTTGCCGCGCATCTGGAGCATCCTCCCAAGCCCCGAAGTTATGCGCGCGCTTGGCATGGCAGTGCTGGGTCTCTCGCTCACCTTGGTGCTGTGGCAGCTCATCGTCACGCTGTTTGGCGTGCCGTCCTATCTGGTGCCCGCGCCGACCGACGTTGCCGGTGCGCTTTCCCGGGATCTGCCGCTGCTTTTGGAAGCGGCCGTTCCAACAATCACCGAAGCCTTTCTGGGCTTTCTGCTGGGCAACACCATAGCCCTGCTGGTGGCGGTGTCCTTCGTCTACAACAAGGTCGTCGAGGAGATGTTCTATCCCGTCGCGATCCTGATCAAGACGATCCCGATCGTGGCGATTGCACCGGTGCTCAAGATCATCCTCGGCAACGGAATCGAGCCCAAGATCGTGATCGCGGCGCTGATCTGCTTCTTCCCGACGCTGGTCAATTCGGTCCGCGGTTTCCGCTCGGTCAATCCGCAACTGCTCGAACTTATGCATGTCCTGTCGGCTTCCAAGACCGAGGTCTTCCTGCGCATCCGCATCTACAGCGCGCTGCCCTACATCTTCTCTGCGCTCAAGATTTCGGTGACGATGTGCGTGCTCGGCGCGATCGTCGGCGAATGGATCGGCTCCAACCAGGGCATCGGTTATCTCCTGCTGCAGAGCATGTTCGACTTCAACGCGCCGCGGCTGTTTGCGACGATCCTGACCGCGTCGGTCATCGCCATCACCGGTTTCGCGATCGTCTCGATGCTCGAGAAGTGGATCATCCGCTGGGATCCCGGCGCGGCAATGTAGTCTCCACAGACCCGGCCTGCCCCAGGGCGCCGGGTCCCGATCGATGCGGCATGGTCGGTGAGCGAGATGCGGCATCTCCGGTTTATCCGAATTCCGAGGCGCCCCAATGTCCAACGACCAAAATTCAGGCCGTATCGGCCGCACCTATCACGAGTCAGACAGCTGGTTTGAAGCCAGGCCCATGCCGGCGCCGGGCAGCCCCAGCGTCATCTACGTCATTCTCGACGATGTCGGTTTCGCCGACCTGGGCTGCTTCGGTTCGGAGATCCGCACGCCCAATTTCGACCGGCTTGCCCAGGCGGGGTTGCGCTACAGCAATTTCCACACCACCACCATGTGCTCGCCGACGCGGGCCAGCCTGCTGACCGGGCGCAACCATCACGCCGTCGGCATGCGCTGCCTGGCCAATTTCGATTTCGGCTACCGCAACGGGCGCGGCTCGATCTCGCATCGGGCAGCGACGATCGCCGAAATGTTGGGCAGTGCGGGCTATGCCAATTTTGCGGTCGGCAAGTGGCACGTCGCGCAAACCGACGAGATCACCGCCGTCGGCCCCTTCGATCAGTGGCCGCTCGGCCGCGGCTTTCATCGCTTCTACGGCTTCATGAATGGCAGCACCGACCAGTATCATCCCGAGCTCGTCGAGGACAATCACCCGGTTGCCCAGCCGAAGTCGGCCGAAGACGGCTACCACCTGACCGCCGACCTGGTGGACAAGGCGATGGCGATGCTCGGCACGCATGTCTCGCTCGCCCCGGACACGCCGTTTTTCCTGAACCTCGCCTTTTCATCAGGGCATTTTCCCCATCAGGTCCCCAGGGCCTATATGGACCGCTACGACGGCGTCTGGGACTGCGGCTGGGACGTTATCAGGCAGCGGCGGCTCGAACGCCAGAAGGCGATGGGCCTGGTGCCGGCGTCGACCGAACTGCCGCCCGACGCCCCCGGCGTCGAGAACTGGGACCTGCTCTCTGCCGACCGGAAGAAGGTCGCTGTCAGGTTGCAGCAGGCCTATGCCGGCTTCCTCGAATACACCGACGAGCAACTGGGCCGGCTGCTCGATTTCCTGGAGACGACAGGCAAGCTGGACGACACGCTGATCGTCGTCATCTCCGACAATGGCGCATCGATCGACTGCGGCCCCGAGGGCACGACCAACGTGCTCAGGCGCTTCAACCAGATCCCGGAATCATTCGAACGCAACCTGGCCGAAATCGACGAGATCGGCGGCCCCAGGAGCAACAGCAACTACCCATGGGGCTGGGCCCAGGCCAGCAACACGCCGCTGCGCCTGTTCAAGTCCTTCACCCATGGCGGCGGCGTGCGTGACCCGATGATCGTGTCGTGGCCCAGGCGCATCGCCGACAAGGGCGCCATCCGTCATCAGTTCCATCACGTCGTCGACATCACCCCGACGGTGCTCGAGGTGTGCGGCGTCACCGCCCCCGACGTCTACAGGGGCGTCGGCCAGATGCCGGTGCACGGCACAAGCTTTGCCTACACATTCGATGCGCCTGACGCGGATACGCGCAAGGACGTGCAGTATTTCGAGATGTTCGGCCACCGCGGCATCTGGCACAAGGGCTGGAAAGCCGTCACCAAGCACAGGCGCGGCGACGATTTCGATCTCGACGACTGGGAGCTGTACAAGCTCGACGAGGATTTCAACGAGACCCGCGATCTGGCCAGGGAGAACCCGGCCAAGCTCCGCGAGATGACGGAACGCTGGTGGGCGGAAGCCGGCCGGTACGACGTCATGCCTCTCGACGACCGGGAGGTTCGTTTCCGTGCCAAGGCGAAGCCCGACTCCATCCGGTCGCGCAGCCGCTACGTCTTTTATCCGCAGCTCGAATCCATCCCGTCGTCAGCGGCACCGCTGACCCAGGACACCTCGCACCGGATCACTGCCGAGGTGACGATCGACCAACATTCGGAAGGCACGCTTGTCAGTTATGGCAACAATGGCAGCGGCTATGTGCTCTACCTCAAGGACGGCAGGCTGAACTATAGCTACAACCATGTCGGCGAGATCATGCGTCTGGCATCCGCGCCGCTGACCGCATTCGGCTCGATTTCCCTCGGCTTCGAGTACCGCAAGACCGGTCTGCTCAAGGGCATCGGTGCCCTTCTCGTCAACGGCGAGCGGCAAGCCGGCGACCGCGAGCACCAGACCCTGTTGCGCATTGCGCTGGCGCCGATGTTTATCGGCCGCAGCGGCTTACCGCCTGTCTGTGATGGGATCGACGGCGAATTCCGCTTCACCGGCAAGTTGCACCGGCTCGTGATCGAACTTGGCGATGACCGCGAGATCGTGCCCCCCAGTGGCGAAATCGACTGACGCCTCTTGGAGCGCCGCCTAATCGGCGGCGCTCTGCGGGGTGCGCAGGCCTTTGTTTTCGAACACCTCGACCATCGCCTTCATCAGTCCGCTATGGGCGGGCAGACGGTCCATTCCCTCCCGGAACACGAAGCCCAGATCGTACTGGAAGATTTCCTTGTCGGTCTTGAGCACCTTCAGACCGTGTCCGATCGGGCTGCTGGCCACCATCGTCGATTCAAAGAACAGATAGTCGCCCGAGCGTGCCAGCTCGGCACAGGTGAAGATCGAGCTGGTTTCAAGCAGGTAGCGGGCAGGGGGAGCCCCCCGGTCCTTCAGCCAGTCGGACAGCATCTTCAGCACGTCCCTGTTCAGGTTGAACGAGACGAACGGGTATTTGACCAGCTCCATGGGGTCGACTGGTCCTTCCACCTTGGCGAGAGGGTGATGCTCGGCGCACATGATGCCGATCTGCGCCTTGGCGACCCGGCGCGACGTGAAGCCCGGCAGCCTGCTCTTGGCAATCACCGCGCCAGCGAAGATGTCGACCCGCCCAAGCCGCAGATCCTCGATCAGCTGGTCGACGGGTCCGGTCTGCACCGAAAGCCGATGCCTGGGAAAACGCCGGTGAAAGCGCGAGGCGGCCGGCGGCAGGATCGTCGATGACCAGATCGGGCCCGCCGCCACCCTGATCGTGGCATCCTGCTCGGACAAAAGGTTGCGTATCTCCTGCACCGCATGTTCGTACTCGAGCCCGATGATCTGGGCCCGGTTGAAGAAGGCCTGACCGGTCGGCGTCAGGTCCGCGCCGCCGGAATGACGCTCGAACAGGCGCGTGCCGAGCATCTCCTCCAGCCGCTTGATGTTCTTGGAGAGCGCCGGCTGGGAAATGCGCAGCCGCTTTGCAGCCTTTGATATTCCCTTGTCCTCTGCGACCGTGACGAAGTGCTTGAGCAGCGTCAGATTTGGGACTTCGAACGACATCGCGGGAGCCTGACTCATAACCTATTGGAATTACCTTCAAGCCTAAATGTATTGGCTCCGGACAGGGCTTTGTCAAATAATCCGGTCATCGCCTGGAGCTGAAAATCCAGGCATCACCAGGAAATGCCTCGATGTCGTGTTGTTCACCCGTCCGGGAAAGCGAGCTGCAACTGGCCCCTTCATATGCGGCCACACCAGCGCCTCGTCGCGCAGACATCTCCGGCATGGTCGCTGTCCCCGCCGGCATCCGGCGCATCGGCTATGACGGACCCGAAGCCTATGCCGAGGACGGCGAAGGCCCCCGGCGGATGGTCGCGAGCCCCGGCTTCCTGATCGACAGGACGGCGGTGACCAACCGCGCCTTCGCCCGCTTCGTTGAGGCAACAGGTTATGTCACCGAAGCGCAACGGATCGGCTGGTCCTTCGTCTTTTACGCCCAGCTTCATCCCCATGCTGAAAAGGACGTGCTTTCGCTGCAGACCGGATCGCCGGAATGGTGGTTGCCGGTGCGCGGCGCAAACTGGTCGAGGCCCGACGGCGTCGGTACCGACTGGCGCGACCGCGACGACCATCCGGTCGTGCACGTTTCCTGGAACGACGCTGCGGCCTACGCGCTCTGGAGCGGCAAGCGGCTGCCGAACGAGAGCGAATGGGAGATCGCTGCCAGAGGCGGGCTTGAAGACAAGATCTATCCCTGGGGCAACGAGCTCCTGGAGCAGGGCAGGCACCGCTGCAACATCTGGCAGGGGCGCTTCCCCCGGGAGAATACGGCCGAGGACGGCTTCCTCTCGACAGCGCCTGCCGATGCCTTCGAGCCAAACGGCTACGGCCTGTTCAACATGGTCGGCAATGTCTGGGAATGGACGTCGGACAGCTGGTCGGCGAGCCAGCCTCAGCTGAAAGCGATGCGCGGCGGCTCCTATCTCTGCCACCGCAGCCACTGCAATCGTTATCGCGTCTCGGCGCGCACCTCCAACGCCGTCGACGCAGCCTCGAGCCACCTTGGCTTTCGATGCACAGCTGACATGCCGGCGCCATCAGCCGGATCTTTCTGATTTCGAGGAACTGCAATGAAACATGACAAGTTTCCGGGCCATGTCGGCCGCACCGTCGCGGAGTCGACGCCCTGGTGGCCGACGAGCCGCAACCACAAGCAACAGAAGCCCAACATCGTCGTTGTTGTCCTGGACGACACCGGCTGGGCCGATTTCGGCTGCTTCGGCTCGGAGATCAACACGCCGACAATCGACCGGTTGGCGGCACGCGGGCTGCGCTATACCAATTTTCACGTCACCCCGCTCTGCTCGCCGACGCGCACCTGCCTGCTGACCGGACGCAACCATCACGCCGTCGGCATGCGGTTTCTGTCCGACACCGACACCGGCTTCCCCAATTCGCGCGGCTGCATCGACCGCGACGTGGCGCTTTTGCCGGCCATGCTGCGCGAGCAAGGTTATGGCAGCTACCTCGTCGGCAAGTGGCACCTGACGCCGTCGCATGAGATTTCGCCGGCCGGACCCTATCACAACTGGCCGCTCGGCCGCGGCTTCGACCGGTTCTATGGCTTCCTTCCCGGATGCACCGACCAGATGACACCCGAGCTGTGCGAGGACAACCATCAGGTCGATCGCGAATTTCCTGACGATTACCACCTCACCGAGGACCTGGTCGACCGGGCGATCTCCTATGTCCGCGACCACACCGTCTTCCGCGACGAGGAGCCCTTCTTCCTGCAATTGGCCTTCGGCGCCACCCATGCACCGTTCCAGGCACCACGTTCCTTCATCGAACCTTATGTCGATGTCTTCGCCAAGGGCTGGGACGCAACGCGGGAAGACCGGCTGGAGCGCCAGAAGGTGGTTGGCATCGCACCAGCCGAGACCGAACTCGCGCCGCGGAACGAAGAGGTTTCGGCCTGGAACACGCTCTCCGGCGATCAGAAACTGCTCTACACACATCTTCAGGCAGCCTATGCCGGCTTCCTCGAGCACACCGACCTGCATCTCGGCCGCTTGGTCGATGAGCTCGCAAGACTGGGTGAACTCGACAACACGCTGATCATCGTGCTCTCCGACAATGGCGCCAGCCGCGAAGGCGGCAAGGATGGTGCGGTCGACACCAACGCACCCTATAGCGGCCTGCCGCAGAGTGTCGACGAACAGCTCAAGCGTCTCGACCATATCGGCACCCGTCACGGCGGCGCGCACTATCCGCAAGGCTGGGCCATGGCGGGCAACACGCCCTTCCGCCGCTACAAGCAGCATGTCGATCTTGGCGGCGTACGCTCGCCGATGGTGGTGTCGTGGCCCGGCGGCATTGCCTCGACAGGCGAAGTCAGGACGCAGTTTTCGCATGTCATCGACCTCGCGCCGACAATCATGTCCTTGGCCGGCCTCGACCATCCGTTGCCCTGTGACGGCCGCAGCATCGCATCGACCTTTGCGGCTGCCGATGCACCGGCGCCGCGGGCCACGCAATATTGGGAGAACCTCGGTCATCGCGCGATCTGGCATGAAGGCTGGCGGGCGGTCACCGAGCATCGCCAGGGCGATGCTTATGAAGACGATAATTGGCGGCTCTACGACACCGAGGGCGATTTTTCGGAATCGCAGGATTGCGCCGGGCAGGAGCCCGATTTGCTCAAGGAAATGATCGGCCGCTGGTGGCAGGAAGCCGAGGCCAACAACGTGCTGCCGCTCGATGACCGCACGCTGGTGCAACTGCTGCGCGCCCGGCCGCCTATCGGGCTGATGTCACGCAACAGGCTGGTCTTCCGCCCTGCCCAGAGCCATGTGCCGATCAGCAGCATGATCGCGGGTTCGGAACGATCCATGGTCGTCACTGCATCGTTCCGCGATCGCGCCGCCGGCGAAGACGGCGTGCTGGTCTCGAGTGGCGACGCACAAGGCGGCTACGTGCTTTATGTCAGGGACGGGCGCCTGAGCTTCGAACATGTGCAACTCGGCCACCGTGTCGTCTGTGTCGCCGATGCCGTCCTGCCCTCGGGGACATGCGAGGCCGGATTTGCTCTCCACAACAGGAACGGCCATTCTGCCGAAATCGTCTTGCTGCATGGCCGCCAGAGGGTAGGGTCGGCACGTATTCCCGTGACCGCCGCACATCTGTCGTTCTGGGGGATCGATGTCGGCGCGGATGCGGCCGACAGGGTTTCCAGCGCCTATCCTGCCGACTTCGCCTACCGCGGGCGGTCGTTTGAGACCTTGACCATAGACTTCCTCGACCAGCCGCTGATCGAGGACGTAGCTGAAGCAATGGAAAGCACTGAGTGATGGCACATCTCGTCGAAGTTCTGATCGATGTCGATACCGGCGTCGATGACGCGCTGGCGCTGTCATTTGCGGCACTCCACCCTGATATCAACCTGCGGGCAGTGACCTGTGTTGCCGGCAACGCCTCGCTCGACAACGTCTACCGCAACACCCGTGCTGTCCTTTCCATTGCCGGCGCAGGACACGTTCCCGTCGCCCGCGGCGCCTCCCGTCCGCTGATCGCAGCCCCGCGCGATGCCGCCCATGTCCACGGCCATAACGGTCTCGCCGGGCTTGAGCTCGACGTCCCGGAGCAGGGCGGCAGCGACATCCATGCCGTCGAGCTCATGCGCCAGCAGATACTGGCCAGCCCGACACCGCCGACGCTGATTGCGCTGGCGCCGCTCACCAATGTGGCGCTTCTGCTTCGCATGTATCCTGAAGTGGCCGCCCGGCTCGAGCGGATCGTCTTCATGGGCGGCAGCGCCAGCGTCGGCAACGCCACGCCGGTCGCCGAATTCAATAGCTGGGCCGATCCGGAAGCGGCGGCGATCGTCGTCGACAGCGGCATTCCGACGATGATGTACGGGCTTGACGTCTTCTACAGCGCGGCCGTGTCGGAAGACGATGTCGCGACACTTGCAGGATCGAGCCGGCTGGTGGCGCAGTTGTGCGCGAAGCTCTTCCGGCATCTGGCGATCAAGGATACTGGCCAGAAACGCATCCCTGCCGGTACCATCGCAGCATTGGGCGATGCCGGTACGGTTTGCGCCGTGGTTGATCCGGAGGGCCTGACGATACGCCGGTTCCCGGTCAGCGTCTGTACGGACGGATCGCGCTCGCGCGGCCAGACGATCGTCGACCGCCGCGCCCATCGTGGCGAATCCGAGCTGAATGGCGCAAGCATCGGGCAGCCTGTGGATGTCGCGCTGGCGGTCGATGGCGAACGTTATGCGCAGCTGTTCCGCCGGACGATCCTGGGCTCACTTGGAGGCTGACGCTGAGATGGTTGGAGATGCTTCTATGTCCGCCATTGTTACACCCATGCCGTCGCGGATGGCTGCGAATGCCGCCGAGACGCACGCCATTGCGCGCAATCCCGGCATGGCGCTGGATCTTGGCTTTGTCGAATCGATGCGCAGCGTCAACCGTTCGGCGCTGGAGCGCCGGGTCGGCACGCTGACCAAAAGGCGTTCGATCAAGGCCGACAACCAGGCGGCGTGGCTGCTCAGGTCGATCTCGCTGATGGATCTGACGACGCTGAACTCCAACGATACCGACGAGCGTGTGCGCCGGCTCTGCGCCAAGGCGGTTTACCCGCTGCGCCGCGATCTGGTCGAAGCACTGGGGCTGGGCGACACCGTGATCCGTCCGGCCGCGGTCTGCGTCTATCATCCGTTTGTCGCCACAGCGGTCGAGGCGGTGAAGGGCACCGGCATCCATGTCGCTGCGGTGTCGACGGCGTTTCCGCATGGCCTCGCGCCGCTGTCGACCCGCATTGCCGAGATCGAGGCCTCGGTTGCCGATGGCGCCGACGAGATCGACGTCGTCATCCCGCGCGGGCTGGTGTTTGGCGCCAAATGGCAGGAGCTCTATGACGAGATCAAGGCCTTCCGCGCTGCCTGCGGCGAGGCGCATCTGAAGGTCATTTTGGGCACCGGCGATCTGGCGACGCTGCGCAATGTCACGCTCGCCTCGATGGTGGCGATGATGGCGGGCGCCGATTTCATTAAGACCTCGACCGGCAAGGAAAGCGTCAACGCGACGCTGCCGGTCGGCCTCGCCATGGTCAGGGCGATCCGCGCCTATCATGAGCAGACCGGCTACCTCATCGGCTTCAAGCCGGCCGGCGGCATCTCGACGGCAAAAGTCTCGCTCGACTGGCTGGTGCTGATGAAGGAAGAGCTCGGCCGACCTTGGCTCGAGCCCGAGCTGTTCCGCTTCGGCGCGTCGAGCCTGTTGACCGACATCGAGCGCCAGCTCGAACACCATGTCAGCGGCCGCTACTCGGCCAATCACCGCCACGCCATGGCGTGAGGCTTTCCCCCTACCCTCCCCCTTGTGGGGAGGGTCGCGCCGCAGGCGCGGAGTGGGGGTGAAGCCCGACAGCAGACCTAGTTTCCACCGTGTAACCGATCAACGACCCCCACCCGGCCCTTCGGGCCACCCTCCCCACAAGGGGGAGGGTAAGGGAGAGCCTCTCATGAACATCCTCGAACGATACCACGCCATGGATTATGCCCCAGCCCCCGAGGCTCGCAGCGAAGCCGATGCCTGGCTTGCTGGCCGCGACTTCTCGAAGTCGCTGTTCATCGCGGGCGACTGGCGCGCCGCTGTCGACGGCAAGAGTTTTGACACCGAAGATCCCTCCAGCGGCAAGCTCTTGGCAAAAGTCTCCGATGCCGGTGCCGCCGACATCGAGGCAGCGGTAGTCGCAGCCCGCAAGGCGCTGCCCAAGTGGAGCACTGCCTCAGGCTACGAGCGCGCCAAGGTGCTTTATGCCATCGGCCGCGCCATGCAGCGCCACCAGCGCTTGTTTGCGGTGCTCGAATCCCTCGACAACGGCAAGCCGATCCGCGAAAGCCGCGACATCGATGTGCCGCTGGCGATCCGCCACTTCATCCACCATGCCGGCTGGGCCCAGTCGCTCGACCGTGAGTTTCCCGGCCGCAAGCCAGCCGGTATCGTCGGCCAGATCATCCCGTGGAACTTTCCGCTTTTGATGCTGGCCTGGAAGATCGCACCTGCTCTGGCCACCGGCTGCACGGTGGTCTTGAAGCCGGCCGAGTTCACGCCGCTGACGGCGATCCTGTTTGCCGAGATCTGCGAACGCGCCGGCGTGCCCAGGGGCGTGGTCAACATCGTCCAGGGCGGACCCGAGGCAGGGGCTGCCATCGTCAACCATCCCGGCATCGACAAGATCGCCTTCACCGGCTCGTCCGAGGTCGGCAAGATCATCCGCAAGGCGACCGCCGGCTCGGGCAAGAAGCTGTCCTTGGAACTTGGTGGCAAGTCGGCCTTCATCGTCTTCGAGGACGCCGATCTCGACAGTGCCGTCGAAGGGCTTGTCGACGGCATCTGGTTCAACCAGGGCCAGGTCTGCTGCGCCGGCTCGCGGCTGCTGGTGCAGGAGAGCGTCGCCGACGCCTTCATCGCCAAGGTCAAGACACGCATGAGCCGGCTGCGGGTCGGTTCTCCTCTGGACAAGAACACCGACATCGGCCCGCTGGTCGACAAGACCCAGCTCGACCGCGTCAGGCGCCTGGTCGAGGAAGGTGCGAGGCAGGGGGCGGTCTGCTGGCAGCCCGACCAGGACGTGCCAACATCAGGCTACTACCACCTGCCGACGCTGGCGACGGGTGTGGCACCCGCCAACATCCTCGCCCAGGAAGAGGTGTTCGGCCCGGTGCTCGCCACCATGAGTTTCCGCAACACCGAAGAAGCGGTCGAGCTCGCCAACAACACGCGTTATGGCCTTGCCGCCTCGGTGTGGAGCGAAAACGTCAACCTCGCGCTGCATGTCGCCCCACAGCTCAAGGCCGGCGTGGTCTGGGTCAACGGCACCAACATGTTCGACGCATCTTGCGGCTTTGGCGGCTACCGCGAGAGCGGCTTCGGCCGCGAGGGTGGGCGCGAGGGGCTGGAGGAATATCTGGAGCCGAGCGAGCCGCATGGCCCGGCCATCAAGCAGGCTTCAGCACCGAGGCAAGCCGCGCGTGACAATGGCGAAAGCAACGGCATCGACCGCACCGCCAAGCTGTTCATCGCAGGCAAGCAGGTCCGCCCCGACGGCAACTATTCGATTGCCGTTCTGACGCCCAAGGGCAAGCTCGCGGGCGAGATCGGTTTGGGCAGCCGCAAGGACATCCGCGACGCGGTCTCGGGCAGCCAGAGCCTGCAAAGCCTGGTCGGAGGCTACCGCCTACAACCGGGCGCAGGTGCTCTATTACCTCGCCGAGAACCTGTCGGGACGCACTGAAGACTTCGCTGCCCGCATCGTCGAACTCACCGGTGCCAGCCACAAGGTCGCGAAAGCGGAAGTCGAACTGTCGATCGAGCGGCTGTTCTATTATGCCGGCATGGCCGACAAGTTCGAGGGTCGGATGCACCAGCCGCCGGCACGTGCGGTCACGCTTGCGCTGCACGAACCTGTCGGGGTCATCGGCATCGTTGCCTCAGACGAAGCACCGCTGCTCGGTCTGATCTCGCTACTCGCCCCCCGCACTCGCCATGGGCAACACGGTGGTGCTGGTGCCGTCGACCACTGCACCGCTTGTCGCCACCGACCTCTATCAGGTGATCGAATATTCCGAAGTGCCGGCAGGCGCGATCAACATCGTCACCGGCCACACGGCGGAACTCACGGCAGTGCTCGCCAAGCACGACGACGTCGATGGCCTGTGGGTCGTCGCCGAAGCCGATATCTGCGCCAAGGCTGAAGCTGAATCGACCGGCAATCTCAAGCGCGTCTGGACCGGTCACGGCCGCAGCCTCGACTGGCCGACAGCCCAGGGCGAAGCCTTCCTCCGCCGCGCGACAGAGGTCAAGAACGTCTGGGTCCCATACGGCGATTGAAGCAGTAAGGGCGGTAGGGGAGTAAGGGAATAGGGCAGCACAAAAACATACTGACCTACTCCCTTACTCCCCTAAATCCCTCCTCTCCTGACGTCGCGCAAATCATCTCCAGTCCAAGAGCAAGCATTCATGAAAATCTATCTTGCCGGCCCCGAAGTCTTCCTGTCCAATGCGCGCGAAGTGCTTGATCGCAAGATCGAGTTGACCAGGCGCTACGGCTTCGTCGCGGTCTCTCCCGGCGATCTCGAAGTGCCGGCGACCGACACCAAAAGGGCGAAGGGGCTTGCCATCAGCTCGATCAACGAGCGCCTGATGATGAGCGCCGACATGATCATCGCCAATCTGACACCGTTTCGGGGCATCGCGGCGGATATCGGTACGGCATTCGAGCTTGGCTTCATGTGCGCCCGCGGCTGCCCGGCCTATGCGTTTTCCAATACGGTTGGCGATCACTATGCACGGGTCGCGGGGCTCTATGAGGGGCGCATCGAGGCCGACGCTCAGGGCAGGCCTCGGGGGCCGGATGGACTGGCCGTCGAAGATTTCGAGATGATCGACAATCTCATGCTCGACGGCGGCATCGAGGCGCGTGGCGGCGCCATCGTGACACGCGAGGTTGCGGCAAAGGCGCTGTACACCGACCATCAGGCGTTCGAGCAATGCCTGCGGCTGGCTGCGGCCAGATTTCTCAGCTGATTTTCATGTTTGGTATGGGAGACAATGTGATGGATCGTGCCGATATCGTCGTGCTTGGAACCTTTGTCGCCGACCTGGCCTTCAAGGCCGAGCGGCTGCCCGTCGTCGGCGAGACGCTGCTTGGCCAGGGGTTTGCCATGGGGCCGGGTGGCAAGGGCTCCAACCAGGTGATCGCCGCTGCACGCGCCGGCGCACGTTCCGCCATGATCACTCGTGTCGGGCAGGATTCTTTCGGTGAAATGGCCAAGCAGACCTGGTCGCGGGATGGGGTGAATACGTCGCACGTACTGATCGACGAAGCCGCTCCGACGGGGGCGGCGTTCATCTTCGTCTCCTCGCGGACAGGCGACAACGCGATCATCATCGAGAGCGGTGCTGCTGCCAACCTTAGCCCCGCCGATGTCCGCGCCGCGGAAGGGCTGATCAGCGGCGCCAGGGTCTTCGTCACCCAGTTCGAGCAGCCCATCGAAACGGCCATCGAGGGCCTTCGCTTGGCACGCAGCCACGGCGTCACCACCATCCTCAATCCGGCGCCCGCGCTGCCGGTCGACGACGCCATCTACGTCAATTGCGATTTCGTCACCCCAAACGAGACCGAAGCCGCGACTTTGACCGGGATCGACACGGCAACGGACGAGGGCGCCCTGCAGGCGGCAGCCAGCCTGGTCAAGCGTGGCGCCCGCAACGCGCTCATCACCTTGGGCGCCAAGGGGGCGCTGCTGCACGGCGAGGCCGGCACGTATTTCGTCCCGGCTTTCAAGGTAACCAAGGTCGTCGACACTACGGGGGCAGGAGATGCGTTCAACGGCGGCTTCGCCGTTGCGATTGCCGAAGGCAGCAGCCCGGTCGATGCCGTCCGCTTCAGCGCAGCGGTGGCGGCACTTTCGGTGCAGAAGCCTGGTACGGCGCCTTCCATGCCGACGCGGGCGGAAATCGACGCCTTCATCCGCGCCAACGGCTAAAGCAATTCCAGGAAGCGGCTTCCGTCCGGAATTGCGCAGAAACAAGAAGATAGAGAGATTGCTTGATTCGACGAAAAGCGGAAACGCTTTAAGGGCGATCGCGGCACTGGCGCGCGGTTGCGCGCTCGACAGACGCGCCCCTTCAATCCTTCCTAAACACGATTCTTCCGAGCCATCCGGTGAGCATGGCGAGGCCGATGGCGAACAGGCCGTAGCCGAAGCCGTGGTCGGTGGCGAAGCGGTAGATGGTCTGCTCGAAGCCGGATTTGACGATGGCAAGCTGGGCGGAGGTTTCCTTGATGAAGATGCCGTTGCGAAACAGGAAGGCGCGTGCCTTGTGGGTGCCGACGGGCACGTTGGGGGCAAGGTGCAATGTGGCGCGAAACAGGCTCTGCGACAGGAACTGCACGCCGCCGATATTGTCGGAGTAGAGCCCGATCGCCTGCTTGCGCTCGCGCAGCGCATCGGTGAACTCCTGGATGGTCAGCGGGCTGTCGCGCTTGTCCTCGGGCTCCATGTAGATGTTGTTGGCACCCAGCGACAGCTGGCGGTAGTTGTTGGGATCGGTGATGTCCTGCGGCTGGCGGGTGGTCGCCACCGAATAGGACACCGGCACGTTGACGAAGGTTTCGGACTGGGTGTTGATCCACATGCCGAGCACGCGGCTCTTGCGCCGCACGACAACAGGCCGGGCCGGGCCTTCGAGCACGACATAGACGTCGTAGCGGCCCTGGCGGTTGATCAGCGGGTCGGCGTTTTCGAGCGCGCCGAAGATGGTGAGGTCGGCGCCCGAGAAGTCGGCGGTGATGGCGACGCGGTCGGTGGAGAGCCCGATCTGGATGCTTTCGGGATGGGCTGCTTCCTGGGCGCGCGCCGGAAGGGCTGCCGCGAGCATCAGGGCTGCGAGACATGCCGCGACCCGCATCACAGAAGCCCGCTCACGCCGGTCAGCGAATAGAGGTTCTGCGGCTTGACGAACAGGTCGAAGCCGAGGCGCAAGGCCACAGCCAGCACCAGCAGTGCGAGCAGCGCGCGCAGCTGTTCGCCGCGCAGCTTCTGGCCAGCCTTGGCGCCGTATTGGGCGCCAGCCACGCCGCCGACCATCAAGACCAGCGCCAGCACGATGTCGACGGTCTGGTTGGTCGAGGAGTGGACAAGCGTGGTGAAGGCCGAGACGACGACGATCTGGAACAGCGAGGTTCCGACGACGACATTGGTCGGCACCTTGAGCAGGTAGATCAGCGCCGGCACCATGATGAAGCCGCCGCCGACACCCATGATGGCGGAGAGGAAGCCGATGCCGGCGCCGATGCCGAGCACCGGGATGACCGAGACGAACAGCTTCGAGGTGCGGAAGCGCATCTTGAAGGGCAGGCGGTGGATCCAGTTGTGCTGGCCCGATTTTTTCAAAGCCGGCGGCACCCCACCCTTGGTCAGGCGTAGCGCGTTGACGCTTTCGATCAGCATCAGCCCGCCGACGGTGCCCAAAAACACGACGTAGAGCAGCGAGATGAACAGGTCGAGCTGGCCAAGCGCGCGCAACAGCGCAAAGACAAAGCCGCCGGCGGTGGAACCGGCGATGCCGCCGATCAACAGCACGGTGCCGAGCTTGAAGTCGAGCGTGCCGCGCTTGAGATGGGCGAGTGCGCCGGAGAATGACGAGGCGATGACCTGGTTGGCACCGGTGGCAACCGCAATGGCAGGCGGGATGTTGTAGAAGATCAAAAGCGGCGTGATCAGGAAACCGCCACCGACCCCGAACATGCCCGACAGGAAGCCGACCGCCGCGCCCATCGCAAGGAGCACGAACACATTGACCGACATCTCAGCAATCGGGAGATAGTGCCCACCCGCGATACTTCTCATGAAATGGCTGCTCGGGACCCAGCTTGAGGTGCTCGATATCAATGGCTGCTAGGCCTGTTCGGCTTGTCGCGGACCATGTCGAAACGGAATGTCGGCCGACATCGCCTTGCTCAAGGTGGCTGGGCCGGGGCCACGCATATAGTGCCGTTCCGGATGATACCGTTCGCGCATGCAGGCGCCGAGCAATTCGGCGAAGATCCTCTTCAGGACGATCAGTTTTTGAAGCGATGGCATCGGACTTTGTCGATCAGTTTGGGTCGATCAGTTAGGTAGATCGGTTGGGTCGGTCGAATGGGAATGGGGACACGCTATCAGCATCGAGGGTGCATCGCGCATAGCGACTGGGACTAACGGTATTCCAGGAAGGAATGGGAACCGGGAGAAAAGGCCGGCGCCTGGGGTGGCGGCTTGCCCAGGGGCGCAGATGAACAGGCTGGTGACACCAAGCCGGTGCCAACAGGCAGACCGACAAAAAAGCGCGGCAATGATCGTCAGCGGCGAAGCTGCTATGAACGAGGTCAAGACGATTCTCCGAGCTGCCCGATGACCGCCACGCTCTCGACATCGTCAAGACCGTCTACGGCTATGATGCGTTCAGGGGACCGCAGGCGCGGATCGTCAAGCATGTCATTGCAGGCAACAATTGCCTTCGTGCTGATGCCGACCGGCGGCGGCAAGTCGCTCTGCTATCGCCGTCGTCGGCGTGATCAACGGTGCGGCATTCTTCAACTGGGCCAATGATGCTGTCCCTTGGTGAGCCCACTCAGCCCGCGCAGCAGCGTGAAGCCATGAACGATGCCGGTTGCCCCCATGCGGCGGTCGCAAGCCCTGGAGGTCAGCTTCGGGCATTCGAGTCTGGCAAGTTCGCTGTCGGCTCCCTGGCGTTGTCAGGGAGCCGTTGAGCCGGCCGGATTTCAACTGTCGTCGTCGGTGACGTCTCGGGCTGGAGCACCGTCGTGTCGGGAAGCGCCATGCGATAGGCGGTGTCGCCGGCGCCTTCTGCGACGTCGTTTGCCATGCGGTAGCCCTTGTTTTCGCGAACCTGGCGCGGAGACATGCCGAACTGGTCGGATATCGGCCTGGAGAAGTGGAACGGGTTCTTGTAGCCGCACTGATAGGCGATGTCGGAGATCGGCAGGCCGGTCTGCAGCAGCAGGAAGTGGCCGCGCGAGGCCCTGACTTGCCAGAGATAGCGCACCGGTGCGACGCCGATGTGCTTGCGGAACGACGAAACCAGATGCTGCGGCGTGACACCCACAGGGGCGCTTCGCGTCATTCATTCCGTCGTGTGACGTTGTTCAACATCATCGGGAATCTCTCGCAGAAAACTCTGACCTTTCTGAAGCCGCTTGCCGAGCGTTTGGACGAAGCCGTCGAAACGCTCGCGGCCTTTGGCTTGAGCCGCGGCTTGCGCCTCCGGCGGGAGTGGCGGGGTGATCGACAACCAGAAGCGCACAAAAAGGGCGAGTGTTTCCGCGGTGACGCCAAGATCGCGCTCCATCCGCTGGATCTGCCTGGACAGTCGGTCGAGCCGGCGTGCAAAGGCTGCTTCGCGCGCATCGGCGTGATCGGGCGACAGGAACGAACTGACGGCCGCCTCCACGATGGCCGACCTGGGCAATTTCTTGCGGTCGGCAAGCTCGTTGATGCGGCCGATAAGCTCCACTGGCAGGGTAAGATTAAGACGGTCGCGCATGGCCTTAGAGCTCCATCCCATCGGCTGGGTCGAGTGCGACCTGGCGCGCAAGACCAGTTACCTGGCGCCGCAATGCCTGACGCTGGCGAGCGGTGTCCTCCGGATCGTCGTCGAGGATATGCGCGAACTCCTCGGCCGGCTTTTGGTCCGCGGTTTCCTTTGCGATAGCGACATGTTCGGGAAGCTCCGGTTCGCGACGTAGGCCGGCATTGGCGCTGTCAGATACTTCAGCGGCTGAAGACACTGGATCGGCCTTCTGCGGCAGGACTGTCGACCAAGTGTCGCTGCGAGGGGTCCTGCCCAATTGGGATGGATCCGGCGGCTGCATGACACGCTCGCGGAAGCGGACATCCTCATAGTAGCGTGCCTTCTTGGCCCGGATCGGCGGCGTACCGGCGATCATGACGATTTCTTCGGATGGTGGAAGTTGCATAACCTCGCCTGGGGTGAGGAGGGGGCGAGCCGTCTCCGAACGCGAGACCATCAGGTGCCCAAGCCATGGCGAGAGCCTGTGGCCGGCATAGTTCTTCATCGCCTTCATTTCGGTGGCTGTGCCCAGAGCATCGGACACGCGCTTGGCTGTCCGCTCGTCATTGGTCGCAAAACTCACGCGCACATGGCAATTGTCGAGGATCGAGTTGTTGGCCCCGTAGGCCTTTTCGATCTGGTTGAGCGACTGGGCGATGAGAAAGCTCTTGATGCCGTAGCCGGCCATGAAAGCAAGCGCGGACTCGAAGAAATCGAGGCGGCCAAGCGCCGGGAACTCGTCGAGCATCATAAGGACGCGGTGCTTGCGTTCCGTGGCGTGCAGGTCTTCGGTGAGCCTTCGGCCGATCTGGTTGAGGACGAGGCGGATCAGCGGCTTTGTTCGGGAGATGTCTGAGGGCGGGACGACCAGATAGAGCGTTGTCGGCCTTGCGTCCGAGGTGAGATCGGCGATGCGCCATTCGCAACGCCCAGTCACTTCCGCGATGACGGGATCGCGATAAAGGCCGAGGAAAGACATGGCGGTCGACAGCACGCCTGATCGTTCGTTGTCGGATTTGTTGAGGAGCTCGCGTGCCGTCGATGCGACAACGGGATGCGGGCCGGCCTCTCCGAGATGCCTCGTCGTCATCATCGCGGCGAGTGTCGCTTCAATCGGACGGCGCGGATCGGAGAGAAAGGCTGCGACGCCGGCGAGTGTTTTTTCCGCCTCGGCATAGAGGACATGCAGGATCGCGCCGACGAGAAGGGAGTGGCTGGTCTTTTCCCAGTGGTTGCGCTTGTCGAGTGAGCCTTCGGGGTCGACGAGGATATCGGCAACGTTCTGCACGTCGCGCACCTCCCAATCACCGCGACGAACCTCGAGCAGGGGATTGTAGGCGGCTGATTTTGGATTGGTCGGATCGAAGAGCAGCACGCGACCATGCTTTTCGCGGAAGCCGGCCGTGAGTTGCCAGTTTTCACCCTTGATGTCGTGAACGATTGCCGAACCCGGCCAGGTCAGGAGCGTAGGCACCACAAGGCCGACGCCTTTACCAGAACGTGTCGGCGCAAAGCACAGGACATGCTCGGGTCCGTCATGGCGCAGATAGTCGTTGTCGAACCGGCCAAGTACGACTCCGTCTGAGCCGAAAAGCCCTGCGGCCTCCACCTCGTTCTTTTGGGCCCATCGTGCGGAGCCGTAGGTCTGGACATTCTTGGCCTCGCGAGCGCGCCAGACCGACATGCCGATGGCGACGGCGATCGCAATGAAGCCGCCTGAGGCGGCAATAAATGCAGCCTCGTTGAAGATTTCAGGCGCGTAGGCGTCGAAGAAATACCACCACCAGAAGAAGGCGGGCGGATAGTAGATCGGCACACCACCGAGACTGAACCAGGGCGTGCCGAGTTGTGCCTGGTACCCAAGCTGCCAGGCAACATATTGGGTTGCGGCCCAGGTGGTGGCGATCACGATCAGGAAGACCACCGTGATTTGGCCCCAGAGGATTTTGGTGGCTGACATGGGTGATCCTTTTCCGTCGTTGTCAGAGGCCGAGGTCGCGCTTGCGTCCGGCCGACAGTTCGATGCCGCCGGCCACCTTCGCGACGCCGGCGACTTGCTGTCCGAGCTTGCGGTCGAGATCACGCGACCAGGGCACGAGCTGGAAGCCGAGACCGTCTTCAATCATTGCGAAGCGGCCGGAGGAGAGGGCGAGGCGCTGGCGCACGACGCCCGCGACGCGCTGCCCGGCTTGCGTCTTCACATGCGGCAAGCCGGTCTCGGCCGAAAGCTTCTCGCCGACGGCCTCGAGCTCGCGGCGTCGAAGCGTGGCGAGGAGTTCGCGTTGCATGATGATACGCTGGCCGTCGCGCCGGGCGAGTCCTTGATCGGCGAGAAGTTCGGCCCGCGCCTGCATGGCCTCGCGTACCTCGCGGCCAAAACCGGCCTGCGACAGCGATATGGCATCTCGCTCCACAAGCCGATGATCGATCCAGGTAGCACCCGGCGCTGTGATCTGCGCTTGAAGATCGTGATCAGATCGCATCGCAAGCACCAATGTCGGGCGTTGGTCGTCCGTACCTCCAAAGCGACGGACTTCGACGATGCCACCATTTGCGGGCGCCTGTTCGAATGCCTCGACCCCCCGGAAGCGGACATGGTGGGCGCGTCCGTCGACCCCGTCGATGACGGCGTATGCCTCGCCGGTCAGTTCGTTGTAGAGGCCGCGATCGACGAGGCGCCCGACGATGGGCGAGCCAGAGGCTCCGCCGTCGATCACATAATCGCCAACGCTGCGATCATGGCCGCGCTCGGTGAAGGCCCGGTGCATCGTTTTGATGATGTCGCCACGCATGCCGAGATCGCGCAGCGTGCGTTCGGCTTCGAGACCAACCACCCAATGTCCTGGATCGCCCCGGATGGCGAGCCCCAACTTCTCGATATGCTGGAGCCTGCCGATCATGAGGCGACGTAGTTCCGGATCAGCTGGGGCGGATCGGTCTGGCCTGAGATCGACATAGCCGGTCTCATCGGCGGCGCGCTGAATCTCTCGGTCGATCCGCGTCCAACGCTCGGCAGTGATTTCCTTTTCAAGTGCACTTCGGATTTTGTGCTCCGGCTTCGGGCCGAGCTCGATGTCGACGAGATCGTCGGCGCGGGAGCGCAAGCCGCGGCTGATATAGTCGCGAGAGACGACGAGGTCGGCGCCGACTTCGTCGACGCCGCGCACGAGCAGATGCACATGCGGGTTGTCTGTGTTCCAGTGGTCGACGGCGATCCAGTCGAGGCGCGTACCAAGATCGGCTTCCATCTGGCGCGCTAGATCTCGGGTGAAGGCCTTGAGGTCAGTCATCTCGGCTGCGTCCTCCGGCGAGACGATGAAACGGAAATGATGCCGGTCGTCCTTGCAGCGATTGGCGAAGGCGAGATCGTCGGCACGGTCGGTGTTGGCGTCGAACATCACGCCCTTCTCGCCATCTCGGCTGACGCCTTCGCGCTTGAGATAGGAGACATGGGCGGTGAGCGGTGCTGAACGAAATGCCCGCCCCTGATGGCGAGCGACACGCGCCTTGATGACGACGCGGCGGTGCGAGGAGAAGATGCGGGATCGTCCGAAGACGTTGCGCCCGCGTCCGAAGGTGGAGTGGCCGAGCCCGGGGGCCGGCTTGCCCGATGGAGCGCCGCCAGAGGTGTGACCGGCGCGCTTGGCCGCGGCGAGGACCTGACTGACGAAGCTCTTGGCCTTCGGCGTCTTCGTCGAACGGATACGGCCTGGCTTGATGAGGAAGTCGCGGTCAACCTCTCTCATGACTGTGCCGGAGGTTGTGACCGGAGGCTGGTCGTGCATGTCGAAGCATTGAAAGTATTGGAAAAAATCGGGCTATATGCCCGCGACCGACCTGCATGCACCGGAAAACGCAAGCCATGCCAATGGCTTAACGCGTTTCGGGTATGCGCTTTTATCTCGCCGTCCTCTGTCGTTTTCTCCAGCACCAACGCCGTACCTTGCCCAGCGCTGCCGGATGCCCGCCAGACATCGCCATTCTACGACGACAGTCAAAACGGGTCTCCCTTACCGGTGCGCGCGGCGAAGAGGCCGTCCGAGCGCGGCTTGATGGCAACGGCATCGCGCATAACGGAGCGCTCCGCGGCTGCACTATTCTCGCGCTCGAACGGCGTCGGCCCAGTGCCGGCGGCGGCTCGAACGAAAAGCTGCGAGCTGGGCCACGGCAGCGTTGCCGCACCGCCAGATGCCACCGGCGTCGACGCCGGCTCCGCGAGCGGACCGGCGCCGATCAGAGGGGAAAGTGTTTCGACATAGGCCAGGGTTTCGGCCGGCAAAGGGCGTCCGGCGAGATAGGCTTCGTAGCGTGCCGGGCCGGCATTATATGCGGCGAGGAACCCCGGCGATCCGAAGCGATCGTGCATCTCACGCAGATAGGCGGTGCCCGCCAGGATGTTGTCGCGGGGATCGAACGGGTCCTGTCCGAGCGGCCATCGAGCACGTAGCTCGTACCAAGTGCCAGGCATGATCTGCATCAGACCAAGCGCGCCGGCGCTGGACACGGCGCGCTCGTCGCCCGCGCTTTCCTTGCCTATGACGGCGCGTATCCAGGCAGCCGGAACTGCGAAGCGTCGAGAAGCTTCGGCGATGTGGGCGGCATAAGGATCACTGGGCTCCGATTGATGTACCGCGTTGGCTTGCGCGATGCACGGGCCCACCGAGCAGGCCGACAAAAGGAGGCCGGAAAGAAGACGAAGCGCGAACCGGCGAACCGGCTGTCGCTGTCGGGCGACCAATCGGCTGCGCGTTGGGCGCAGCCGACAAGCGATTGGAACGTTGCGACAGGGCATGTCTCAAGCCGTCTCGCTGCGGTCGCGTGGACGGCTCCAGTGCAACGACCATGCGGTTGGGTCGTCACTATTACGGAACAGGCGTGCGCGGATCGGCTCGTGGAAGGTCGGGTCGTCGAGCTGCAACGAAACATACTCCCCGGCCTTGTCGCTGGTGCGTGTCCAGCCTGCTCCGACCTCCTGGCCGTCATCGATGCCGCGCAGCACGCGATAGTCGGGTGTGTTGTCACCGTCGCCCGGTTCGACCGGTACGATGGTGAGTTCGAGGTCGAGCGTGAATGTGTAGATGCGGCCGGAGTAGCTGTCTCCTTCGCGCGTGAACAGTCCGATCTGTGGCATGGGTAACTCCTTGCTAGTTCGGCGGTGGTAGGGGGCGGCGGCGAGACGTGCGCTGCCGATGGCGCGCTCACCGCGTTGACGCGCGCCATTCGAAGCGACCGTCACCCTCCTCGTCGGTCCAAAGAGGGATGGCGCGGCCGATGATGCGGTCGATGGACATGGGGCCGAAGTAGCGACCATCGAGGCTGTCGCGGACCTCCCAGTTCATGAGGAAGATTTCGTCAGCGGGGATGCGCAGGCATCCACTCCATGTCGGCAGTGTACGGCCCGCGCGATCGTGCTCGAGCGCGGTGCCAGCCTCGATGCCCTCGACTGTGATGAGAACGTTCGAACGGCAGACGGTTTGCCCGGAGACCGCGCGAACGCGCTTCAGGAGCGGAACGCCTTTGGCCAGATAGTTGCGCGCGGCGAAGAAGATCGCGAGCGGCTCCGGCGCGTCGACGGCGACAAGATCAGTGACTTCGAGAGGACTGTCGAAGTCGATCAAGTAAAGGCCGATCGGTGCACTGGCCGAGACATTCCAGATCAGCCTGATCGGCATCGGCGTGAGCGCCGGATAGCCGATGCCCGTCGCCGCGAGTGCGGTTGCCAGGACGATGCCGAGGCGGCTCATGGCTTCGCTTTCAGGCGCAGAAGGAAGCCACGATGCTGGTCGAGCGTGTACGCCCGTGGCTCTTGGCCCGCTGTCATTCGGTTGTGGATGTGTCGCCAGTGATCGGGCGATACGGCTTCGGGATCGATGCCGAGACGTTCAATCGCATCAATCGCCTGAAGCACGCGCTCGACTTTGGGCCAGCTGTCGATCTTGAGCAGGATGTCGCCGCCTGGACGCACGAATGGCAGCGTCTGATAGGCTTCGCCGCGGGCGACCGCACGCACAATGTCGATCCGTGAGATCACTGTGCCGAAGTCATTGGAAGCCCAACGGACAAAGGCGAAGATCGTGCCGGGCTGGAAGGAGAGGATGCGACGGCGGCGATCGATACGTTGTTCGTGCGCTGCCCGACCGAAGCGGATCCAATGCTCGATCCTCTTCTCGACAAAGGTAAGTTCGACATGGGTGAGGAGCGCTGCGTTCATGACGAGCTCCCCGCAGTTGTGGGGCAGTCATCCTCATGCCGGCGAAGGCAGGGGTGCGTTAGAAAGATTCTGAAAGAATCTGGGTTAGAGACGTTACGGCGGCCGCAAGGCACTGGAATCCGACGAGGAATCGTCAATTCCGGTCCCCGATAGCACGAAGGTCGGGTCCCCGATGGCACGACTGGGGTCGTCCCCGATAGCACGAGCATATTCACAGCTTGTCCCCGAAGCGGGTTGATGGTTTCCGAGCCGGGCGTGGCGAGGTGAAAGCGGCCGGATTGGTGGCGACGAAGGTGAGGACATCAGGACCGTCGACCTGGTGTTCGATGCCGAGGCGGTAGCCGGGCAGGGGTTGTCGTCGGGCGATGTCGCGCAGGTCGTATGCAAAGTGCTTGAGCGGCGAGAGGCTGCCGGACTTATGGTGCAGATGGGCGAAATCGAACCTCCAGCCGTATTGCTGGTGTCCGCCATGCTTGCGCACGATGCGGTAAAGCCAACGCTCGAGGCCCCCGGTAAGATCGAAATAGGTCCGGTCGATGGTTAGCACGAGCGCATCATCTAGGACCGCGCGATAGAACCAATCCGGCAGGATCAGTTCGACGCCGACTGGCCGTCCATCCCGGTCGGTCCGCTCTTGCCATTCGTTGAGCCAGGAGAAGCGATGGCGCCGGCCCTCGGCTGGCTGGCGGATGGAGGTCGCGATTGTGGTCGACTGCAGACGATCAAGCGCGGATTTCAGGCGCTGATAGTCGCGTGAGCTGACGCCGCGCCCGGTAAAGGTCAGGATTTCATAGGGTGTCGCAGCCATCAGTCGTGATGTCCGTAGTCCGGCGTCACGGGCGTTGACGATCTGACTGGCCGCCCAGATCAGAATGTCTGCGTCCCAGATCGTTGCCATGCCATGATCTGGTATGGCTTCCACCCTGATCGTTACGCCACCGGCCTTGAAATCGATGGGTGCCGTGCGTCGGGATTTTGCGAGGGAAAAGAATGGATAGGCCATGAGATCCTGTGCATCGCGGGGAGCGAAGTCGCCGGGGAGCGCATGGAACAGGTCAAGCTGTCCGCGCTCCGAAGGTGGACAAGTACGCGCCGTCAAGGGGAAGAGCCGAGCGATCAGCGGGCCAATCGGCCGGCATGTGCCGCGGGGATGAGAGAATGGCGTTTGGCCGGCAGGACGGTACCTCGCGGGTCGGAGGTTGAGGTCATGGCTCCGCGATTTGCCCAGGCCTGGAGATCGTCGATGGAGTAGACGACCCGGCCGCCGAGCTTGCGATAGCCGGGGCCTGTCCCGTAGGTGCGGTGTTTTTCGAGCGTCCTTGCCGACAGGCTTAGAAACGTAGCGGCTTCCTTGGTGCGCAGAAAGCGCGGTGGCAAGCCGGCGTTTCGACCGTTCATCGGGATATCTCCATCGCGTTTGTGAGAGCCGCAGGGATAAAGCGGCGGACAAGGGCGATGATGGAGAAGGGCTCCGGCGTTGTTCAGGTGCGAAATGGATGGAGCCTATTTCGCACGGACAGGCACATTGCCGCCGGACATGTGCACTGGCATTCAGGCTTCGCGCCGCCGGAACCGAAGGAGCTGTCGGTAGCCGCCGTCAATCATTCTGTGGCCATCGCGAACCAGGCGCAGCGTCGTGTAACGAAATGGCGAATCCTGCCACTCTTCAGCGACGATGAAGCGGGGACCGAACAGGGCGTGGGCTATTTCGAAATGGGAAGCGCCTTCGATTCGGCCGTCGAGAGCGCGAAGCATATGGCCGAGGCGCGTGCGTTGCGACGATGTCAGCCGTTTGTCGGGAACGCTGCTTCCCATGGACGATCTGATAAATCTATCCAGGGATGACAGCCGTTCGGAGGCCTTGCCGTCGAGGGGTACTATCGCAGCCAGAGGATGCGCGCAGTCGGTGCCGTAAAGCAGCGTGATCTGGCAGCTATTTGCTGTCGAGATGGCACGCAGATGCTCGCCGAGCTCGTCACGCATTGAAACCGCCGGCGGCAAAGCGGCGACGACGTCCGCGTCGTCTGCCAGCAGCGGCGGCGTGTTGATGAGCAGGATAACACCCGGATCGACCTCGGGTGTCCAGTAAACCGGCTGCTTGGTTGCCGGGCGATCAGGATTTGCTGGAAAATCGAAGCCCCCACTGCGACCGCAGTTCGTTCGGGGAGAGGGAATTCGGCGTAGGGTTGAGTTGCTGCATGTCTGCGAATTCACGCTGATAGGCTGGATTGCGGCGGAGGAATTCCCAGGCGAGGGCATCTGGAGGCACGTTGCTTATGAAATCATAGGCCTGCGAGCTACGCCACTCAGACGAATCCGGCTTCATGCATCCTCCTGCGATTTGCGGACCATCCGCGTAAAGCAGTGGAAAAGCAGAGAGAATCCCGAAAAAACCGGGATTGACCGGAAGTGATTGATGGGCTGTGCGCTTACGCGGGCCGTGGGATGAAGTCGCCGCCCGACCACCATGTTTTATCTTGAGGCTTTGTCATGTGCTGGCCACTCACATCGCCCCGACATCGGTCACGAGCTTGAACAGGCAGTCTCCGGGGGCGGCAAGGGCCGGCGCGCGGCGGCAGGCCACGAGGCCTGGCTGAGAAAAGCAGACTTCTTCGGGCGGCTTCTGGGAGCCTTCGACAGGAAAAATGAAGCCTGCGGTCTGACCGGTGTCGACAGAGTCGCCGAGTTCGACAGCAGGTTCGAAGATGCCATGAATGGGGGCATAGGTGAACGCGCCCCTCCCGGCGACCCGCATCAGCCGGACAGGCGACGCCGGTTTGGCTTCGGCATTGGGCAAGACGCCGATGTGCTTGAGGACGCGGTAGATACCCTGGCTGGCGATGGCCTCGCCAGCACTTGAGAAGGTGCCGCCTCCTCCCAACTCGGTTGTGAGGGTTGGAACGCCAAGAGCCTGGGCAACTGCAGAAAGAGTGGTTGCCCCTCCGCCACCGCTGCCGTCGCTAATGGATCCGATGGGAGCGCCGAAGACCTGCATGAGTTCCATGAGCCTTGCGGTGTCGGCCCCCGTTTTGCCAACGCGTATCAGGCAGCAGGAAAGATACGACAGGGATCTGCCGCCTGAATGCAGGTCAATGACGATGTCGGCCATCGAAAGCAGAACCGAGCTGACATAGTGGGCGATCATCTGGGTTGGGGTGCCGTTAGCCTCGCCCGGGAACAGCCGGTTGAGATTGCCTTCGTCGAGCGGGGAGAGGCGTCGCCCCGCAACGACGGCGGGATAGTTCAGCGCAGGCAGGATGAGGATACGGCCGCGCACGTCGCGGGCTTCGACCTGCCGGGCCAGCTTGCCCAGTGCCACCTGGCCCTCATACTCATCGCCATGATTGCCGGCGATCAAAAGTGCGGTCGGCCCGGCCCCATTCCTGATGTTGGTGATCGGGATCGGGATGACGCCATAGGCGGACAGGTCTGTCGAAAACGGCAATCGCAGCCAATCGTGCTGCTTGCCATCCCGGTCGAAGTCAAGAGTTGTCCAGATGCGCGTCTCGCCCGCCGGCGACATCTTCATCTCAATGCAGCAGCGTGTTGAGGAAGGACCGGGCGCGGGGATGGTTGGGTGTCGAAAAGAACGCTACTGGCGAAGCCTGTTCGACAATACTGCCCTGATCCATGAACACGACCTGATCGGCAACCTCGCGGGCAAAACCCATCTCATGGGTGACGCAGATCATCGTCATGCCCTCGTGAGCCAGTCCGGTCATGACGTCGAGCACCTCCTTGACCATTTCGGGATCGAGCGCGGAGGTTGGTTCGTCAAACAGCATCAGGCGCGGGTTCATGCAGAGCGCACGCGCGATCGCCACCCGCTGCTGCTGTCCGCCTGAGAGCTGTGCGGGATACTTGTTGGCCTGTTCGGGAATGCGGACCTTTTCCAGGAAATGCCGCGCCAGGCTCTCGGCTTCGTTGCGTGGCATGCGAAGGACGCGGCGAAGGGCGAGCGTACAGTTCGACAATACCGTCAGATGCGGAAACAGGTTGAAGCTCTGGAACACCATTCCGGTCTGCCGGCGGGCGAGTGCTGTCTCCCTGGCATTATCGCCCAGCCGGGTGGTGCCCAGCGTCACGGTTCCCTGCTGGTAGGCTTCAAGCCCGTTCAGGCAGCGGATCAGGGTGGACTTTCCCGAACCGGAGGGTCCGCAGATCACAAAGCGGGATCCGCTTGGAATGGTGAGGTTGACCTCCTTCAACACATGGAAGGCGCTGTACCACTTGTTGAGCGAGGATATCTGGACGGCAGGTTTGTCGTCTGCATGGGTCATGGGGTCTCTCTACAGTTCGCTTGAAGGCAGCGATCTCAGTGTCTGGTTTTGTGAGGACGTGATCAGCCGGCGGGCTGCCGGTCGCTCGGCTACCTGGCTGTCGGCCCAAGCAGCCTGATCTCGAGCCGTTTGATGGCTTGCGAGATGACGAGTGCGAGGCCGAGGAAGATCAGGCCGGCCACCGTCAGTGGCTCGGCGTAGCGGTAGGTGTCGGATGCGATGTCAAAGGCACGGCCCAGCATCTCCGGCACCGCGAGCACGGCGAGATAGGGTGTCGCCTTGAGGATAGAGACGAAGTAGTTGCCCATGGGTGCAGCGATGTTGCGCAGCATCTGCGGGGCGATGACAAAGACGGTCATATCGATCCTGCCGAGACCCAGTGCTCTTGCGGCCTCCGCCTGGCCATTGGGGATGGCATCGATGCCCGCCTTGAACACCTCCGCGAGATAACCGCTGTAATAGAGGCTGAGCCCGATCATGCCTGTGGCAAGCGCGCCAAGGCGAATGCCGTAGAACGGCAGAATAAAATACAGGCAGTAGAGCCAGACCAGCACCGGCGTCGCCCGGATGAAGTCGATCACAAAGCCGACGAACAGCCCGCCCCAGCCTCCGGAGCGGCGGACGAGCTCGAAGCCGAAGCCGATTGCCGAGGCTCCGACGCAGCTGACTGCCGCGACAAGCAACGTCATGCCGATGGCGCCAAGGATGGTTGGCGCGATCGAAAGCGCAAAGGCTAAATCAAACTGCACGACGCGCCTCCCTTGCCGGGTTGATGCGTCGTTCCACCCAGCGCCCGAACAGGGCGACCGGATAGCAGACGATGAAGTAGGCAAGCAGCAGCGAGGTGTAGATCGGTACCGGATCGTACTCGATCTGCGAGATCTCCTTGGCGCGGAAGGTCATGTCTGTGAGCGTGACCAGCGAGACAAGCGATGTCGCCTTCACCAGCTGGATGAGCTGGTTGATGAAGGTCGGGCTCATCGCCACCAGCGCCTGGGGCAGTTCAATGCGCAACAGGATGGTGGCGCGCGACAGTCCAAGCGCATGGCCAGCTTCCTTCTGGCCACGGTCCAGTGCCTGCAGACCGGCTCTCACGGCCTGGCTGGCATAACCACCAATGTTGAGCCCCAGCACCATGGCACTGACGGTCATCGCCGACAGTGCCAGACCGGCGATGGGCAAAGCGTAATAGAACACAAAGAGCAGGATGATGACGGCGGAGCTGCGCCAGAACTCGATGACCGAGGTCACCACGAACCGCACCGGGCCGGTGGTCATGTATTGGGCAACGCCGAAGATGAGTCCGAAGGGAATGGCAAAGACAAGGCCATAGAGCGTCACCAGAGCGGTGACGCGAAATCCCTGCAGGATACCGAGCCATATCTCGAGGATGGTCATTTGCCGGCACCAGCCGTGCCACACAGCTTCTCGACGGTCACGGTATCGGGCACGATCTCGGTCTCGCCAAAGCCATATCTGGCCATGACCTTGGTGACCGTGCCGTCCTTCGTCAGGGCAACAAGCCGTTCGTCCCAGAGTGCCCGCAGATCCTGGTCCTCGCTGCGGAAGGCGACAGCGGCATAAGTTGCCTGTTCGTCTGTCGTCACGAAGGGTTTGGCACTCTCCAGGCCCTGAAGCTTCCCGCTCGCAAACAGCCCGATTGCGGTGGGAGACGACAGCACCGTCACATCGATGCGGCCCGAGCGCAGGGCCGAGATGTTTGCCTCGATGTCGGGGAACAGCAGCATGTTGCTTTCGGGCACACCAGCCGCAGTTGCATTCCTGACCGACACACTGCCGCGGCCGGCACCCATGATGATCTTCTGCCTGACGATATCGTCGAAGCCATGGATCTGTTTTGGATTACCAGTGAGCACGATGGCTGCGTCATGCACCTTCAGATCGGGTGCACCGAAGGCGACCTGCCGGCATCGCTCCGGGGTGATGGAAAGACCGGAGGCCACGGCGTCAAAGCGGCCAGCCAGCAGCCCAGGGATCAGGGCGCCGAACTCGGTGACCCTGATGTCGAGCTCCTTGACGCCAAGTTCTGAGAACGCAGCTCTCAATAGGTCCGGATGCCATCCCTTTGCCTCACCCGTGGCTTCATCACGAAAGCCCCATGGCGTCCGGTTGTGGATGCCAATGACGATCTTGCCCTCGCGCAGAACGCGCTCCTTGGTGGTCTCGGCAATGGCCGTACCGCTAGGCATGACGACGATGAGTGCGACCAATGCGCTCCACGTGGATGCAAGCAGCAGGCGTATAGGACTTCTAAAGCTCATTCTCTCTCTCCCATTGTTGTACAAGGTTGCGTCGGCGGTCGACGTGGGGGCGCCGCACGTGGCCACGCACCCATCGCAGTCTCACCTCCCGTGATCCTGCGTGCGGTCAGCTTCGCCGTGGATGACTTTCGACGGCAAAGTTGCCGTCTGATATGGACGGGCGAACGCGATTGGCAGAACCGTCCAGGCCACAGCCGCTGCCAGAGTAGGGCCGGCCGTCCTTTGAGCGCGGCAGCACTTCCACGTCGCCCAGTTCATTGAGATCCACCAAAACCGACTGGATTTGCGGCCAGGGGAATGCCGACGTGTCCCCCATGCTGTCGCCACCGCCGACGATGATCTTCAGTTTGGCGACCAAGCCGGCGAGTGACTGGGCGGGAGTGGCCGCAACAGCGTCGAGGATCTCTTCTTCAGCCTCAACGGCCTGCGCCTCGGCGGCACGAGCTCGCGAGTATCCAACTTCTTGGTCGAACTCGTCCCAACGTGTCTGACGGTCTACAGGTGCCACTGCCTCAGCAGCTGATGTGGCATCCGCTTCGCCATGGGCCGAGGCAGTCCGCAGGGCGTTCCTGATCCTGATCTCTAGGCGCTGCTGTAGTCGGCACAAAACCACCGCCATGTGGTGGGCCTGCTCCCACTCCTGCAGAAGAACAACACACGGGTCGACCGGCGTAAGGAGACGCTCGGCGCGTGTCGCGTCGTTACTTCTCGTAACGTCATCCACAGCACAGCTCTTCCTTCGTCCCCCTTGGATGACGAAAGGCAAAGCTGTGGTATTGTCGGAATCAGCCATGATCCGAGCTCCAACCAGCTTGGGTTTGGTCAGGCCGAGTAGGTGTTCCAGCAACTACTCGGCCGTCTTCAGGGGCAAGTTCTTATACAAATTGATTGATGTCAATCGGAATGTTTAGTTGAAATCGCCAGTTTTGACGATGGAGCAGTGCCGCGGCGCTCGAGCGATGCTTGGCTGGAGCCAAGAGGATTTGGCGCAGGCGGCAGATGTATCTCGACAGACAGTCGCAGACTATGAACGAGGTGCTCGGATTCCCATCGTGAACAACCTCAAAAGTATGGCTGGAGCGTTGGAAAGAGCTGGTGTGGAATTGCTACCTGACAACGGGATTCGATTATCAAAAAATCGGCCGGTGTAGTCAGCACACCTAATCCATCCAGATGCGCGCCAACTGCGGCCGGGCGGGGTGGGGGTGAGCCGCAGCTGGCGCTAAGCTCATGTGTTGCCTTGGGGGGCGGCAGGAGCCTGCCCGCAAATTAGCCATAGCTAACGCAAGGTCAACCAACGCAAGCGTGTCTGACGAGACATTTAGCGCAACTTGCGAATGCCTAGGCTTTCAGACCCGCTAATCCTGGCCGGTCACCGTTCCGGTGATTTCCCCTACATCTGTACTCGAACCGGAACTAGCCGGGCACTGACAATCAGGCGCGATTTCTGGCCTGGCGCCTAGATCATCAACGAGCGACCTGGCTGACGTGCTGCATCCTGAGGGGACCCGCGTAAGTGGGAGTCGCAGCTACGCCTTCGTCTTGCGTCCAGCCCGCTTCACCGGCTTCTTTTCAGCCGGCTTGCGGCCAAGACCAAGGCTCTTGGCCAACTGTGATCGACGGGCGGAATAGCTGGGCGCAACCATTGGATAATCCGAGGCAAGCCCCCACTTTGCGCGATACTCGTCAGGCGTCAGACCGCGAATGGTGAGGTGACGCTTCAGCGTCTTGTATCGCTTGCCGTCTTCAAGGCTGACCAAGTAGTCGGGCGTGACGGACTTCTTGATCGATATCCTCGGTGTCAATGGGTCTTCGACCGGCGCTAGCGGCGCGCCAAGATTGCTGATGCTGGAATGGATTTGGGCAATCAATCCAGGCAATTCTCCCGCCGGGACGGGATTGTTCGAAACATAAGCCGCTACGATATCGGCAGTGAGCTCAATCAGCTGATTATTGGGCTTTAGCAATACTTCAGTCATCACATCACCTCCGGGGCCAAACCGTCATGCCGTTTCGGTAGCGGACTTTTGTCAACAGCGAAACACAAATGTGTCGTGAAGTTGCTGAGCAAGCTACCTACTAGATGGAGTCCAGAGGAACTATGACAGAGCTTGAGCGGGTAAGATTCAATTGGAGCACGTCCAAGCCGGCGGTCCGGGGTTAAGGCCGCGCGGCCGGTCTCAAACAACTGGCTAAGGTTGAGCGTAGCTGGATGGCGGTAATGCACCAGTGAATGGAGGGCCGTACCGGATACGCCTGTTCACACCGACCTCATAAGACGCAGCGCATAAAGCAAAGACCCCGGACCGTCCGACAGCAGCAATGCCGGGACGAGGTCGAAGCAAATTCGCGGCCAATTCGCTCGGTTAACAAGGTGACCTAAGGAGGTTCAGCATAGCGCCGCGCCGCGGGAACCGGGCCTGATCACCTCCGACGAATGGTCCACCTATGGCGGCTTGCGTTATGTATCCTTCGTCCTCAACCAATTGAGCCATTCGATCGGCTATTCGAGGGCTATTTGGGCCGAGAATGAGCAACAACGTTCGCGCCCCGTCATCGTGAGATGGCGGGCATCGATTACTCATGCGTGGCGTTGCGCGCACCAGTTCGCGGGCAAATGTTTCGGTCTGGCCATGGTGAGGCCGGCCCGAAGTGCCTCTTCCAAATCTGATGTTACGTATGCCGTTTCGGGGCTCCCAGAAAAATGATTGACCCGAAGGCTGTCGCCTCTCTTGCTGATCAGGATGCCGACAAGCCTTAGCTGCTCCTGCACCTCGCGATATTTCATTGGCTGTACTCCCCGCCATTGCGTGAATGCCCCAAAGCAAAGTTAGTCAGCACTAAAATGAACTGATGGGCAAGGGTGGAGCAAACAACGAGAATCACAAAAGGGTGCGCCCACCTTGGAGGGGTTGGCGGCTAAAGCGCGGGCGCTGGGCTCAGCAGCCAAGGCTAGGGGGGAATGGCGGCAAGGGTTTGAACTCAGCCTGAACATTAGTCGTACTAATGTAGGTTCGAGTGACATGCACGGTCCCCGGAGCGTTCAAAGGCGGCAACCACAATCAGTTGTCGGTTGGAGGCGGTCCTGCATGCGGCGCTCCAACTTGGCCGGCGCCTCCCGGCTGAAGTCTTCCAAAGTTGCGCCGGCCTGCGGACAGACTGCCCTCCGCGCGCAAGTGCTATCAGTCTGCCGATGCTGGCTCAAGGATTGGCTTAGCTCTGCTGTTTGCTATCCAGCTATTGCGGACGCCTCGCGATATTGCGGTGAACGGCTGGTCTGGGGCCGCTTGCGGACAGGCAGCTTCCGCCGACCAGAAGCGATAGCTGACATCAATTCAAGTATGACCGAGGTCTCGAACCAACCCCGGCCATTCATTTCATACATCGTGGAGCGTGGAGGGCGGGAAGAGGGAATTTTGCACGCTGGGGGGCACTCGCTGCCGATCGGGCCTCGCCGCTTTTCACCACAGAAGCTCGCCAGGCATTTCTTGATTTCTGTATCGATGCCCAAATTCTTGCGAAAATCGCCTAAGCCGGCGGTGCTGCACCCGACATTGCTCCATTGCTGACCCCTGAGTCGAACTGATCTTGAAACCGGAAATCTGACGACACATATCGATTGCGGGTCGCTGCCGCTGTCGGCGTCGGCCTATTCAAAACCGCAATCTTTCGTTCGACTTGGAGGATCTGATGAGCGATCGGATGTTCGACAGCCCTGTTTTCGTAAAGTCCGGAAACAGCCTTATCGAGGAAATAGCTTGTCTGGAGGACGCCCTCGAATTTCTCTACGAATGGCCAAAGAACCGACGCGGCACGATTTACGAGAGGCTCTCCGCGCGTGTCAACGAGCTTTTGATAGCAACTACCCCCTAGGCGCCGCTAGACAAGCATTCTGCGGCTTCGCCAAATCCGCCAACATTCTCGAAGAGGTCAGCATCCCGCTGCCATGGATGACAGGGGGAAAGGCTGGCGCAAGCGGTCTCGGTGCATAAGCGGAGGACGCGCGATGCTCGCACAATCTTTCGAAAAGCCCATCCGTGTTTGGGTCGGGCTTGGCTTCCCTCGCCGACTCAATACCGTCGTCGATGCCTTTCAATTCGCGATGGAGTGGTGCGGGAATAGTCCTGAGCAGCGAGCGGCAATCAAGGCCTGTAAAGCTGCATTGTCTGGAGACATTGACGCTGAGACAGCCAGGGGTGTCTTCGCCGCCTTTGCTCGGAAGAAAGACATCCTGGTACAGGACGGCGAGATGCCCCTGGAAAGTGCGGGGTCTCGATCTGCCCACGCTTGATTGATCGGCGGGGGCAGCAGCTGGCTGCTGCCCCTCCCAGCTATTCGGACGTAACCAATGGCAAAGCTACCTATACGGAGGAAGGAATCATCACCGTTGACGGCCCGATTGCCGTCGGCGATGACGGGGGCCGTTTACGGTCGGTCCGGTTCTGGGTGATTGGATGAGGAAGCAGACCACCAGGCGCCATGCCTAGCGCCTCCTCAGACGTACTTTGACGGCCACTGCCAATGAGACTGGGATTTGCCAGAGCAGCTCGTGTCGCAGGTGAAGCGATCCGAGGCCATCTCTCGACAAGCCCAGACAATTTGACCGTACTGATTGTAGAAGGCATCCCAATCAGCCCCTTAATAACAGCTTGGCGATGGCTTCCAGCCCCCCGCAATCGTTGTTGGCGCGCACTGCCACCGCTGCGCCAAGTGCAGCAATAGCGACGCCAGCTGCGATCCTGTTGTTTTGGCTATTGACCATCTCCGTGAACTGGAGAGCCGAGACAGACCTGCTTAACAGCTCGACATAGAGAGCTTGCTTGAACTGTCCGTCGTCGTCGTGACAACGGATCGGCATACTGTCTTGGGGTTCCTTCATGCCAATTCGCCCGATCAAATTTTCTCCATTGGCCTGCTCACTTTGAAATCCTGATCTGGTTTTCCCGCTAATTTTACGGAATGTCGCCAACATTAGCTGTGGTGCATAATTTAGGAAATGTAGTATGTCCACGCAGAGCGCAACTATTAATCCACGTGATTCCTTATTTAGGCTTGACATATACACCATATCATGAACGTTACACTAACGGTCGCGACTCATGGCCTCGCCAACAAGCTGGAGAACGATACACTGAGCCCTCGAGAAATAGTTCTGCTAATCTTGTTGTGCGCGACAGTTGGCTCGGAACCTGGGCTAGCGCAGTCACCAAGCACTACTGCTTTTCAGACCGCGGCCGCAGGCCAAGTTCTCGCCGGATTTCATTCCTCGCCTGGCACGCAAACGAGTGATGATGCACTTCAACTGGCGAAAATCGACGCTAGGCGAGCGGATGCAAATATTATGGCATGCCCTCCTGAAGCCATAACTCGTCACGCCGATCCGGCCAAAACGGAAATACTATGGAAATCAGTGCGGTCAAATGAACAAGCCATAGGCTGTATGCACGCCCTCGCTACCAGCCTTGGTCACATAGGTATGAAGGATTGGCTGATCCAGCGAGGGTTTCGTGCGTCATTCTTGAAAACGCATTCTATGAAGAGTGATATTCTTCTATCCTCCAATTGGTCAATTAAGAGAAATGGACTTCTATACAAAGCAGGCGTGGAGTCAATTTCTATCTGGATGCTTGCAGAATCTCAGACATTTTCTTTTAGATGGAATGCAGGTGGGTCTGTATCTGTAAGGTACAAATATAATTTCAAATAGAATTGAAACTAATTATGGCAGAAATTCGCGTTGCTGTTAATTACATACCAGGAACCCCTGGATTAGGCCACCTGCAGCAAGACTGCCTCGAACTGGGCTGAGGACGGATCTACGCCGTTGCTCAGATAGAGTAGCAGCGTCAAATAAACTTTCGTCTCGGCAGACCCGAGCGCGGGCATCCGGAACGGCACCTGAATCAATTTTTCCAGGTAACCGCGGGCGTAGCTGTTCGGCCCGGTGGAAGCCGGTAGGTCAGGAAAATGGTTGCGGACCGCGTATTCGATCATGCCCTCGTCCGCTGCGATGACGAACGCCGCATTGGGGACGAATAGAAATAGACGTATCGCTTCCAAGGTCGCTATCGCTGTGGTCGGCAAGCAGCGATCGAGATCGTCGATCAGCACGATCAGCCGATCGATGTCCGCACGTTCAAGAAGTTCCGCAAAATCCTCGCGGAATTCATGCATGCGTTGCGGAGCGGTCTCGCCCGGAGACACCGCCTTGAAATGATCGGCTGCGTCTGAAAGGACTTTGTTGAACATCTCACCCGTCAAAACTTCCGACGGATTCGCAATGATGCCCTTGGCGACGCTGCTAATGCCCTGAACAATATCTTGATTGGGCAAGCCGGTTGCGAAGCTTAGAGCCGCGCCACCCACCGTGCGCGCAACCTTGAACCAGTTCACGCTCTTCAGAACGTCGGCTGCTTTATCGGCGACTTTCGTAATGCCCGAACGCTTCTTCAACAACTCCGCGACGATGGTTTCGATCAGCACCGCCTTGGCGTCTTCGTAACCCTCAAAGAGCCATCCATTGAATCGAACGCAAAGCGTTCGGTCATCACCGCCGAACGCGGTTTCGATCATCAACAGCGTGCTAGACTTACCAGCACCCCAGTCCCCGTGAAGCCCAATCGTCAAGGGCTCACCTGACGTTGCTCTTATCAGCGTGACGACTGTCTTTGCTACCGTCTCATAGTAGAGGTAATCGACGGCGGTCTCATTATCGGCAAGTATCATTTGATGTCCCCCCTAATGCAGCAGTACTACAATTTCGCGTCTTGTCTTCATTCGAAATGAATAGATCGGTGAATTACGGAGGTTCGGTTTGATTTAGGGAAACTAACCCCGCCGGGATTGCCCAACGGCCGACCAGAACGGCAGCCGCTAAAGCTATCACCTATGGGTATCCCGCCACTGACGCAAACATGAAGGCGACGGGCACCGCCTTACACTGATCGTTTTCAGAACAGGCGTTAATCGCGGCGTTAAGAATGAATATCGATGCCTCCATGAGGTCCAGGTCGCGCTGGCTGACATAGACTTTCTCGCCGTGGAACAGATTGTTGCGAACCAATCGGACGGCTTCGAAGAGCATCTGGAGGTTCTTGATGTCGGCTGGCTTGACGAACTCCACCTCGTTGGCGGCTTTGACAACTAGGCGCTTTGGTTGCTGTTTGAAAAAGATGCTCACCTGAGGGGCTTTGGCCAGCTCGTCAAAGAAATCATTCCCCAGTGCGTTCGCGAAGCCATCCCAATGTGGTTCAGCCTTGTCACCCACCTGGCCCCTCAAGAAGCCGCCTCTCTTCAACGCGAACTCAATGCGTGAGAACAGGCAGAAAAATAGCACCGCCTCTTGATCCACATATCCTTTGATAGCCTCACGGTAATCGTGCATCTGTCCCCCTCCTGGTTACCGGATCCAAGCGTACCACCGTAGCAATGTCATCGCCGCCGGACGGCGCTAAATGTATCGCAGGCGATGTCCGGTTATGGAAGTTGGCTAACTCGGCGTGAACGACCGTCATGGGGCGCGAAGCGACCATTCACGGGTCTCAGCCGTCACGTCCGCCTTTGAGCGAAGGCAAAGTTTGCCTGAACGTCCTGGTTGGGGCGCAGAGCAGTTCGTGCCCCACCTGAGCGGCCGGGCTGTTTTGGGTCTGCGTCCGTCGCTTCGGATGGCTCAAAGGCATTTCCCGCATCGACACCAAGATTTCGAGCTTGTGTGTTCGAGCGGAAAACGGACGCAAGTGAGGTCAATACCTGTTTCCAGGAAGTGACACGCCGAAACCTTAGTCCATCATTCGAACCGCACCAGTCGTTCGGAGGTGGGTCTATGCCCCTTGTCGCCAACGATTCAGAACGTACGATGCTGGCCAAGCCGGCAAAAGGTCATGCATATGGCCATCACGGCGAGCTCCTTCAGGGCGTATTTGAGGATGAATTTGGGCGCTTGCACCGTGGCCTGGTAACCCTTCCAATTGATAGTCTTCGGTCCACTGCGTGGATTGTGCTCGATGAGAGCGGCGATCTCGGCGTCGAGCCGCCAAGCCGGGAAAAAGCATTACGTGCTGCGCAACTGGCGCTGGCGCATCTCGGGTATCCTTCCCTTGGTGGGCGTCTCAAGATCGAGAGCGATATTCCGGTGGGGCATGGCTATGGCTCTTCCACGGCCGATGTCGTCGCTTCAGTGCGAGCGGTGGCAGCCGCGTTGGGCGCGAGATTGCTGCCCTCGACGAGCAGTCGGTTGGCGGTCGCCGCTGAAGTTGCGTCAGACGCGATCGCGTTTGAAACTGAGGCGTTGCTATTCGCGCAACGGGAAGGGGTGGTGCTCGAGCACTTCGGCGGTTCGTTGCCGCCATTTGTCCTCGTAGGTTTCAAGGGAGACGCTACTGCTGGGGTCGATACGCTCGAACTGGTTCCGGCACGGTACAGCTCCGAGGAAATCCAGCTCTTCCGCGTTCTTCGAGGGATGGTTGCACGCTCCGTGCGCTATCAGGATGCGCACCTGCTTGGCCAGGCGGCGACAATGAGTGCGCGTATCAGCCAGAGGCACCTTCCCAAACCATATTTCGATGTCGTCGTTGATATCGCAGCTCACCATCATGCTTACGGGATCCAGGTGGCGCATAGCGGATCCCTGTTCGGGCTTATGCTCGATGCCCAATCAGCCAGTCGCGAGAGTATTCATACAATCATCGCTGCGTTGGGGAGCCGCGGGTTCCAAGACATCGGCATCTTCCCAATCAATGCGGAGGAGGCCGCCCATGTCCTTTGACGTCGACTACTTCAGGGCGCTGGAAACGCCGCGTCTTGCTCGGCTTGGCTCAAACGTCGTTGCGGCGGCGTTCCCTTTGATGAAGCTGATGCCGGCTCGCTTCATCCTCGACCAGGCCGAGAAGTCGGGAGAGCTGAAGCCCGGCGCCCACATTGTCGAGACAACCTCGGGCACGTTCGGCATGGCCGTAGCCCTTCTAGCCGCAGCACGTGGTTTTCGGCTGACGCTGGTGACCGCGGCGACCCTAATCGATCAGACGTATCAGGAAAGGCTGGAACGATTGGGCGCGAAGGTGATCGCACTTGCGGACGAGCGCGGCGATGGGAGCCAGACTGGTAGATTGGCACATCTCAGGGCGGTCATGGAGAATGAGCCGGACACTTTCTGGACGCGCCAGTACGACAGTCCGGGTAACTGGCAATCCTATGCCCGCCTAGCCGAACTGTTCGTTCGTTCGATGGGCCAGGTTGATTGGCTTGTCGGTTGCATTGGCACCGGCGGCTCGCTGTGCGGGACCGGTACTTTCCTGCGCCAGGTTTATTCGCATCTGAAGATTGTCGCTGTCGACACGCATCGCAGCGTGCTGTTCGGGCAACCCCTGGGCAAACGAATGCTGCGCGGGCTGGGCAATAGCGTCCTTCCGGCAAATGTCCGGCATCATCTGGTCGACGAAGTACACTGGGTTGGTGCCTATGCCGCCTATCATTCCGCCCATTCGCTCTTTCGCAACCGGGGGATATTCATGGGGCCGACGAGCGGAGCTGCGGCTCTCGTCGGCGAATGGATCGGCCGAACCAACCCGGGTTCAGTCGTCGCCGTCATCATGCCCGATGAAGGACATCGTCATGCCAACACGGTCTATGACGACAAATGGTTGGCTGCACTCCCAGGTTGGCCGTGTCCTCCCGTTCGCGAACCCGAAACCCTTTTTACAATCGAGCCGCGTGACGAATGGGAATGGACGCGGTTCGAGTGGTCCAGGAGATTGCTGGACGAAGTTCCGCGGCCATTAGTGACAAGCTAAAACAACGCAACCGAAAGCGGGCCAGTCTCAGGTCGTGTTCTGCTCGGAAGAAGCTGTTCCACTTAGCCACTGCCATTCAGGTTCCACGCCAACTTGGTGGCGGTCCTATTGGACGGAACATTCGCTTAGCGGCAGTTGAGCTGCCCAGACGCCATATGTCGTGGCTGCTGGGGATTATTGCCGGCGAACAATTTGTTGCCATCCCCGCTCAATGCACGTTCGGCAAATTCCCGCGATGAACCTTCGCAATGCATTTGGTCTGAACCTGCAGCGACTGCGTCGTAAACGCGGGTTGTCGCAAGAGCAGCTGGCTCATCTTGCCGGTTGCGCTCGGGCCTATCTCAGCGGGGCAGAAGCTGGGCGCCGCAATGCAACTCTTGACATGGTGGAGGCGCTGGCGACCGTGCTGGAGGTAGAACCTGCGGATTTGCTGAAGGATCCGGCAGCGGGACGGGAAACGAGATAGTTGCTGCGCCGATGTCACAATCGAACCTCCCGTGGGATGGGAAGCGGTCCGATTGTTCAAGGAGGTTGCTGGACCACGCCTTGCCACCGCCGCTCGGGCACGGCTGAACATCTGCAATCGGAAGTCTATCAAGTCTCACGCAGCAGCCGGTTCTGCGCCGTGTCTCCCCGTTGCCCACTGCCACGCTGCCTCGACACTCTCAAATGGAGCTTGGGTGGCAGCCGGATTGGCAGAAATGTCGAGGTCCTTCAGGCCGGTGGCAGTCACCACTGCCACCACCCGATCCCCCGGCACTATGATCTGCCGATCGCGTAAATCCTGGATTGCGACCAGAGGTGCGACCGAAGCCAGTTCTACGAAAAGACCTTCTCTGGCAGCCAACGTCTTTTGCATGCGGATGAGCTTCTCGTTGGATACGCAGACAGCATGGCCCCCGGTGTCGCGCAGTGCCTTCACCGCCTGGTATGTGCTGCGCGTCGTGCCGATTGAGAGAGCAATTGTTTCGAAGGAAGGTTCCTGCTCCTCGATCCGGTCAAAGCCATTCTCGAGGGCTTTTGAAAGCGAGCCATGCACTTCAGCAGCAACCAGCCTTGGTACTCTTGCGATTTTGCCCCTGCTACGCAGGTCGTGGAAGCCGGCCGCTACTCCTGCGAGGGCGTCCCCATAGCAAACGGGAAGCACACACCAGTCTGGCAGATGCCCGTCCGCCTGCTCCGCAATCTCATAGGCGATCGTTTTGTAACCTTCGATGCCAAGAGGGTGACTGCCGACGACGGGGTGCTGATAGGGGGAGGTAACAAACCAGCCGAGACGATCGGCAGCCTTCTCAAGAAGTTTCCACCTGTCGCTCTTGTCGGCCATCGGGATCACGGAAGCCCCATAGGCATGAATCTGCGACAACATCGGACCAGCGGCTCCGGCAAATGTCGCGACAACACAGCCGAGCCCAGACTTGGCTGCGTAGGCCGCCAGCGATGCGCCGGCATTGCCTGATGACGCCGTCGCCAGCACCCTTGCCCCTTGACCGCGCGCCATCGACACCGCGACTGTGGAAAATCGATCCTTGTGAGATCCGGTCGGATTGCGCCCCTCATCCTTGATGAAGAGCTGAGGGACGCCCAAAGCTTCCCCAAGTCGCTCTGCTGGCAGCAGTGGGGTCAAACCTTCTCCCAAGGACACCACCGGACCGCTAGGGCGCGGCAGAAATGATCCGTAACGCCAAAGGGAACTGCGGAGAACGCTCCCCTCGGCCTGGTCGTCAACCGCATCTGCACCGCGCGTATAGATCGGCTGGAGGTTTGCCGGGGCTTGTTCAACGCACCTGGGACAGCCTCTGGAATCTATCCTGATGTCGCTTGCATGTTCGGAGCCACATCGGATGCAGCTGTATCCGGAAATAGTCGCCATGTGGTCGAAAGCTCCGTCTACGCAATATTGGTCTGTCGGGCGGCATGATTGGAGAGAAGGCCTTCCGAACGCTGCTTGTGGCATCAGGCTGCTAGCGACTATCCGGACGCCTCCGGGTCCCTGTCTCGGGTCTGGTTTCCGCAGCCGATCAAACAGCATATGCCGCGCGTGTCAACGAAAATGTGCACTATAGTGCGTTGCATTATAGTGCACATTCGGCAAGATCACGCGATGAACCTTCGCAAAATATTCGGTCTGAATCTGCAGCGGCTGCGCCGGGAACAGCGGTTGTCGCAAGAGCAATTGGCTCATCTCGCCGGTTGCGCCCGAGCTTACCTCAGCGGTGCTGAAGCCGGGCGCCGCAATGCGACGCTCGACATGTTGGAGGCGCTGGCCACGGTGCTGGAGGTGGAGCCTGCGGACCTTCTGAAGGATCCGGAAACCAGGCCGGAACCGAGATAGCGCGGTCCTCAGGCGGGCATTTAGGCGAAAGCTTTCAAAGCGCCGACAAATGAAAATTATAGTTAGCAATCTGCATGCAAAACGCTGAATTCGCCTGACGAGGCTGAACTGCCCTGCCATCATCGATGCGGGCTGGTTGCATATTCAGCGGTTTTGGAGCGTGGGTGATGAACCCCGATGTGTTCGCAAGGCTCACAGGTGCGCTCGCGAGAATTGACGCCGCAGTTGCACCAGCGGACGTTTTGAAAGAACTGCTTGGCATCCTGCGCCCCTTCGGCTTTCGTCATCTGCTCATAACAGGCCTGCCTTCACCGCAGATTGGGCCGTGGCAGCGCGAAATCCTCTATGACGGCTGGCCAGTGGAATGGCTCAAGCATTACCTGGCCAGCGAGCATTTCACCCAAGATCCTTGTGCTTCGCGCAGCCGCATGGTTGGCCAGCCCTTTGTCTGGCATGACTTGTCGCCCAAAGAGATGACCACTGGACAACTGCGGGTCATGGGCGAGGCCGCAGAATTCGGACTGAGGAATGGCTTGTGCGTTCCTGTCCATGAGCCTCGAAGATCTCCTTCGGTCGTGACCGCCGCGGGCGAACGTATCGAGGTTTTGCCCGAAGACATTCCAATCCTTGAAACGGTATGCGTGCATGCCTACCGCGCGCTTCGCCGGCTGCGTGACCGAGGTGAGCAATCACCTCAGATCAACCTGACTGATCGAGAGCGAGAAGTGCTGACCTGGATAGCAGCCGGCAAGGCAGCTGAGGACGTAGCTTGCATTCTTGGGATTTCGAGATTCACGGTCGAGCGACATCTGAGCAACGTCAGAGATAAGTGCGACGCGGTAAATACGATCCAGGCGGCTATGGAAGCCGTGCGGCGAGGCGAAATCTATCCCTGACAATACCAGAAAACCGCAATAGTCCAGCCTGGGCAGCTGGGGTACGCGTCCTCTGGTGCGTACCATGTTCAAACTTCATATCGTCGATTGGTCAAACCGCCTGATGTATCAGGATCATCTCGAACGCTATTTTCGCATTCGATATGAAATCTACGTCATTGGCCGAAAATGGCAGGAAATCGACAGGCCAATTCCATTGGAGATCGACGCGTTCGATACCAGGGACGCTATCTACCTGCTCGGAATAGCCGGCAGCGAAAACATAGTCGCTGGGTCTCGTCTGGTGCCGACGACGAAACCGCATTTGCTTTCGGATGTCTTCCCAATGCTTGCCAGAGGTGCACCGCCGAGAGACGCCGATCTCTATGAATGGACGCGATTTTTCATCGTGCCATCTTTGCGAATGACGGGTGGATCGTCACAAGCAGCCGGCATCGTATTGTGCGGGCTTCTCGAAGCATGCCTGAGGTTAGGGATAGCCAAGCTGAGTGTCGTGTGTGAGGACTTCTGGCCGGCACGGCTGGAACAGCTTGGCTGGTCGGTTACCCGCCTTGGCGAGGTCCTTGATCATCCTCACGGCAGGATTGTTGCTCTTCTCATCGATGTCGACGGAGGCGCACTGCAGTCCACTCGCGTTGCCTACGGGCTTGGAAACGCGAGCGCGTTGGCCGGTGCGGGCGCATGAAGATCGCTCTCAAACTGCTCCAGGTCGATGAGGTTGCTTCGGTGACGGGCATCGAACTGGATGAGCACGACGAAGATCTCGCCGGCGGCAGCATGGCCACGATCTACAAGAGGCTGAGGCGGCGGCCCGAACTAAGTTCGTGCCATCCATTCATCGTGACGGTGGAATGCGCGACAGTGGGGTTCCTGATGCTGCGAGAGGGACCAGCGCTGCCGTACTGGGGAAACCCTGGTTCAATCAGCCTGCACAACTTCCGCATCAGCCGTAAGGCGCAGGGGAGGGGCTTCGGCACCGCCGCTATCGCACTTGCCGCGATTTGGATCGCTGTGCATCGTCCACGGAGCTCCGCTTTAACGTTGAGCGTCAACGAGGAAAATTCCAGCGCGCTCCGGCTTTATCGCCGCTGTGGTTTTGAGAGCTCTGGTTGCTCTTTCGCCGGACGGTTGGGGACGGAAATCGTCTTATCCTGTGACGTGTCCGAACTTCTGAAAAAGTTTGTTGCTGATCGGTAGCGGGAAATTGCCGGCACCCATCTTCTCCGACGCCAGGCGACTATTTGGCCATTGGCTGTTTTGAGCGGAAAGCACCCGCCCGGATGATCCGGGCGGGGCTTGATGGGGCATTACTCGCCTTTGCGGCGACCCGGGCGAGACCAGATGAGGCTGTATCCTTCACCTTCCTCGTCGTTGAAGAGGTTGGCGAAGATGGGAGCATTGAAGCTCGGGTCATCGAGCTTGAGGCCCAGGTAGTCGCGACCCTCGTTGGAGCGCTTGGTCCAGGCGGCGCCGATGTCGGCACGGCCGACGAAGACCCGGTGGCTGGGGGCGTTGTCGCCGGTGGCGCGGGTTTCAGGGACGATGCGGACGCTGCGGGCCTGAACGCTGAGGGTGACGATTTCGCCGGTGAACTCGTTGTTGGCGGACTTCTTGAAGGTGCCGATGGTAGCCATGGTGGTTCTCCTTGATCCAGTCTGTTTCGAGCCGCACCATTGCGGTCTCGATGGTGATCGACAGGCTGGAGGCGATCGACGGCGCACCCATGGGGCCGAAGCGGACGCGGAGGATGGCGCTGGCGTGACTTTGTTGCCCGCGAGGAATGGCGCGCAGCGGCAGGGGAAGAAAGTCGCGACAAGCCATTGCGCCGAAGGCGATCAGGCGAAGCCGGCCCCAGGCAAAAAGCACCCATCGATGAGACCGCTTTGGTGCGCGTCAGTTTGATGGATCAAGGGGGGAGCTCTGGCAACCTCGTGCCATCCTGATCTCTCGCCGCCAACACTGCGCTTGCGCGTCGTTTGAAGCTCTGCGGTTCCGGCCGTTTCAAAGCTTCGTCAAACGTGTTCGCGCCACTTGCCAACACCACACGAGTCTCTGGGACTGTGGCTGCCCTGCTGTCGTCGCTCGAAATAACCGAGAATGCCCGGTGAGGCTGCGGCTCCTCTGGAACTCCAGCTGATGGCAGGAACTCTATGCGGTCTCTTTGCGCAAACCTATGACGATGAAGGATGGTGAGGTCTGCTCAGAATGTTCTGCCCACCATCCGTTGAACGGGCGCAACTACCCAGCAACGTGCCGATTGGTTCCGAATGGGTGCTTCACATCTCAAATATTTGGAGACAATATACTTGCCGTGAATTTCACAATTGGGGGGGATTAACGATGGCTGCTTATGATGAAGAGCGTGCGAAGATAATTGCATCAGGGGTTGAGGTAGTTCCACACCCAGATCACGCATTCATGTTGACGATCCGCCGCAAGAAGCGTGTTGAAAAAGAGCATCAAGATGCCTCTGACCAAGCCATTTTCGAGAGGGCGTTCAGTGACAAGCCCGATCGAGCATATTCGACCAAGAAGAGGATCTTGGCTGAGGGCGATTCATGGGTAAATATATTTACAGATATCCCAGGGCAGCCTGACACCTTCGTCGATGTGATCGCGAAAAAGTACTATGTAAACAATATTGGCTGGCCTGGAGATACGTTTCGAGAGACGTTCGGGGCTAAGCAGTACAAGCAGCCGCTGAGCGCGGGAACGTTCGATTTCTTCGTCTTTTCGGGTGGCGGGGTCGACTTCTTTGGCGGCGACGCCATGAAGAATTTTGTGCGCCCGCATAGCGAAGGGAGCGGCTCCAAAGACGCCAAAACCTATGTCAAGGATGAGTTCGATTACTTTCTCCGTGGAGTAGCCCGCGATTATCGCACCGTTCTTCGCGAGACGATAACGTGGAGTGCACCGAAGCGTACCAAGCTTGTCATGCATGGATACGACTATTCCATCCCAAAACCCGGGGGGCAGTATCTCGGGCGAAGGTTTGAGGAGTTGGGGTTTGACACCGCCACTCGTTTGCCCCGCGAAATAGTCAAGGTCCTCGTGGACCGCTTCTACGATGCGCTGCTAAGCGTTGCCAGCGGGAGCGGAGGTCGGGCGATGGTCGTGGATTTCCGAAACACCATCGGCCGACTTTGGCATGATGAGATTCATCCAAATGATAGCGGGGCCAAGAAGCTCGCGACTCGAGCGGCTAACAAGATGGGACTTGTCTTGTAATCGGGAAAGGCAAAAGCGGCACTCATGTGCCGCTGGATCTCATGACGGGGATGCCGAGCTTGCGAGCCTTGTCTGCGAGATTGTCCTGAATTCCGGTACCCGGAAAACAGATCACGCCGATCGGCATCGCCTCGAGCATGGCGTCGTTGCGTCTGAACGGCGCTGCCTTGGCATGCTTGGTCCAGTCGGGCTTGAAGGCGATCTGCGGAACCTTGCGATGGGTGGCCCATTTGGCGGCAATGAGTTCGGCGCCCTTCGGGCTTCCACCATGCAACAGCACCATGTCAGGATGCTTGGCATAGACCTGGTCGAGCTTGGTCCAGATCAGGTGATGGTCGTTGAAGTCGAGCCCGCCAGTGAAGGCAATTTTGGGGCCGGGCGGCAGGAGTGTCTCGTTCTCGCTGCGCCGCTTGGCGGCAATGAAGTCCCGGCTGTCGATCAGCGCTGCGGTAAGGTTGCGATGATTGACCATCGAGCCAGTGCGCGGCCGCCAGATCGAGTGGGTGGAGCGTTCGAAATGTTCGGCTGCCTGGTCGCGCATCAGCTCGAAAACATTGCGCCTCTCTAGAACGGTTTGACCCTGTGCTGTCAGGCGTTCGAGTTCGACCGATTTCACCTCGGACCCGTCCTGTTCGCGCTGGAGGCGGTGCTGGGCGACTTCGTTGTCGTCGAGCTCGCGTTCAATTCGGCCGACTGCGCGGTGAAAGAGATTGACCGTGCCCCAGAGTAGTTCTTCGAGGTCGGGTTCGAGGCGGGTATCGGAAAGTGCCACCACAAGGGCGTCGAAGATGTCGGCAACGCTGCCAGAGACGACGTGGCCTTCGGGAAGTGGACGTGGGTCAGGTTCATCCTCGAAGGGACGGTAGCCGTAGAGCTGAAGTTCCTGGAGGACGTGTTCGGTCGGGGAGGTGTGGTGCGGCTCGTTGGCCGTGTCGTGCTCTTCGGTCATGGAGGTCTTCCTTCGCTCGTGGCCACGCCCAACGCGGCCTTCTTGGCGACGAAGGCGTCGGCCGGGATGGACCTGCACCTGGAGCGCAGTGGAAGGCCGGAACGCAGTGGAGGATGGCGACGGCCGACGATTTTGTTTCGCGATGGAAAGCGCCTCGTCGAGGCGCGCCGGAAAATCGTCGGACGAAGCCATTGCCTGTCCGACACGACTGACGCCCGATCGCCCTTTCGAAGGCCGTAGATGTGGCCTCGCAGTGGTGAGGCTGGCGTCCGCTACGCGACAGCGCACGATGCCGTGGTCCCGCCCTCGATCCCGTACTGGTCAAACGGCCGAGGACATGAAGCGTGCGATGTCCTGAGGAGCGACCTGCAACTTCAACCGTGAAGTCAATGCCTCGTGACCGAGCAGTCTGAGGTCTTCGTTGAAGTCACCAAGCCGAGGCGTGAGGATGATAGTCTCGATCCCGACCACACCGGTGCGCTCGAGCAGTGTTGCTATCGCATTGTCGCCTGCCGGATCGTTGTCACGAGCGACATAGAGTCGGCGTAGCGTGTGTGGAAAGACGATTGCAGATAGGTGTGCGGCTGAAAGCGCCGCCATCGAAGCTACATGAGGCAACGCGGATTTGACCGACAATGTCGTTTCGATGCCTTCGCCGGCCACCATGACTTCGCTGCCTGCGCCGAAACGGACTGCGTGACCGAGCAGGTTGCCCATGGCGCGCCGGGGCGTAGAGAGAGGCGCTCGGCCTAGATCGGCTTCGCTGAAGCCGCTGGGATCGAGCCACGTGCGGTGTGCACCCGTCAGCTTGCCGGAAAGGTCGGTGACGGCAGCGATCATCGCCGGCCAGGTTTCGGTCGGAGCGTAGTCGTTTGCGCGGTAGTAGCATTGTGGGTGGTAGCGGAGGGCACCGGTTTCGCCCAGGGCCGTAATGCCGCGATTACGCAAATATTCCTCGACGAGGGTTCCTCCGATAGGCTGCGTCATGGCAAGGAGGCGGCATGCGGACTCTGTCGATCCCCGCGGTGCTGGCATGTGACCGCCGAGCCAGTTGCCCGGGTCAGAATATGGCATGGAGAGGAAGGACCTTGCCTCCTCGGAAACGTCCCTGAAGTCGACGAGACAAAGACTTTCGCGGATGACGTCGAGCAAATCACCATGCTCGCCAGTCGCGGCATCCGTCCATTTTCCCGCAGCTCCTTTTCCTGATCCCGGTCCCTTCAGACGGACGAACATGGAGCGGCCGGGACTGTTTCGGACATCGCCAACAAGCCAGTAGCGGCCTTGACGACGCCCATTTGACAGATAGTGCCGGCACACCGCCTCAGCCCGATCTGCCAGGCGAGCAGCGAGATCGCGTGGTGTCTCAGCCATGATGGACCTCAAAAGATTTGGCCCGCCGTCGCCGGCGGGCCAGGTATTGGGGGCAGGGTGGCTTCATTCGGCCGCGATGGGAGGAACCTCGTCGGTCCCAGTGTCATGCATGTCGTCATCTTCGCCGATAGCCGTTGCGCCACCGTTTGCCGCCAATTCCTCGACGTCTGTCGCGAGGAGTTGCAGCGGTTCGGGCAGCCATCCAGCATCGCTAAGAAGGAGTTCAGCTTCCTGCGCCATGTCGCCTTTCTTCAGATGCTGAATAAGCGAGGCGGCGCGCTCACCTGCACCTTCGCGGACGGCTGCAAGGATCCGCGCCTTGGTGACCCGGCCGAGATAGTTCTCGACGGTCGGCTTCCAGTTGGCGTCGCTCACCATGTCGAATCCGGTAGCGCGCGCCAGGCGGTCTGCGCCAGCGAGACGGCAGCTGAGGCTGTGCGGGGTTGGGCCGGAACCGCCATAAGGGTTTGGGCGCTCCTGGATCGCGTTGACACCGTAGCTGACGCAATGAGCGAGCAGAGCCATCCGGCTCGAGTCACTGCATGCGGCGATCCAATCCCAGAGTGCGCTTTCGTCTGAGGGCAGGTCGGCCCTCCAGGCATCGTAGCGCTCGCTGACCGCCTTGGCCGATTGCGTTTCCTTGAGATCTTTGCCCTGCGCCGAGAAGCAGGCTTGGCGCACCGAGATTTCCAGGCATCCGGTGGGAGCCGCAAAATGATAGCGCTCCATCACCATGCGATGCAGCAGCGCCGTCATTGCGACATGGGGATTGCCGGCGAGTGCGTTCTGCAGCGCGAGCGTGCGGTGGGCGGTAAGTTCGCCGACCAGGCCCTCGGGAAGGGGTTTGATGACCTCGTCGTCCACTTCCTCCTTATCGACCAATTGGCCGCCGATGGAGATGACGGTGCGCTGAGGCCCGTCGCGGTCGACCTCTCGCAAGGCGTGATCCTCGTCGCCATCCCCGTGTTCTTCTCCGTCGGAGACGATCGGGGCCTCGTCGTCGGGCCTGATGTAGCCACGGTCGACCACAAGCTCGCCTTCACGATTGATGCTGAGGAAGACCCCAGCGCGCGAGATCTCGGCGGGATCGAACCTCACAGGCCTATTCTCGAAGGCCGAGAGTGCCGCTTCGATCTCGGCAAGCCGCTGGTCGACGGCGTCGGGCAGGTCGTCGGCTTCGCTGTATTCGGCTTCGAGCTTTTCTTGTTCGTTGCGCAAGGCTTCGCGGGTTAAGCTCTCCTCTTCGTTGAGTGCCTCAGTCACGCCGGCCAACTTACGTAGGCCGTTGGCGTGGCCATAAGGCAGCTCAACGGATGCTGAGATCCACTTCCAGCCCTGTTTGGCCAGTTCGGTTGCAGTGCCTTGCAGCATGTCGTCGACGAGGCGGTCGAGGAGAGGGACGTCCTCCAACCAGCCGCTGTCGTCGTCCGAGAAGAGATCTCGCAGGACGATACCGCCGGCAGCCTTGTATGGATCGATGCCGATGCAGCGAACACGCTTGTCAGTCGTTGGGACCGTCGTGTCGGTGAGTAGGCGGCGGATCTGCCAAGGCTCCTTCTGCCAGGAGCCGCAGATGCGCTCCCAGACTTGCTCCTGTCGCGCATGATCGGGATTGACGGTGAATGCCTCCAGCATCGCGAGCGTCATTTCTTGGCGCGCATACGCTTCGAGCAGGGATGGGGCAACCGCAACGAGACGAAGGCGCTGGGAAATGTAGCGCGGCGTGGTGCGATAGGCGTCCGCGATTTCCTCTTTCGATATGCCACCGTCCAGCATGCGCTTGAACGCCTTGAACTGGTCGAGAGGGTGCAGGGCAAGGCGCACAGTGTTTTCCGCCAGCGAGTCATCGACGGCGGATGTCTTCGCGTTGGCCTTCTTGACGAGACATGGGACGGGACCGTCGGCCGGAAAGCGGCCGGCTTCCACCAGTCGCGCGATTGCCCTGTAACGGCGCCCACCCGCCGGTGTCTCGAAATCGCCGTCTCGTTGCCGTCGGCGTCCACAATGGCGCGGACATTGAGACCCTGCAGGATGTCCTGGCGGCGGTCGATATCATGGGTGAGTTCGTCGAGACCTTCTTCGACGTTGATCTCACGCACGTTGCTGTCCGACAGGAATATCCGGTTGAACGGAATGTCGCGCGACTGCGAAAAGACGATCATCATCGCGACGGAGGACTTCTTCTTGGCAGCTTTGGCCATGGTGGTTCTCCACGACGGACCCCGAGAGCGTCTCTCTCGGATCTGAAATCCGTCACGAAGCGAAGCGCCGCCCTTTTCCTCTGGAGGGCGGCACCACACATCCGGCGAACCCGTAAACACAAGGGGAGGAGAGCGGGACCTTGCCTCCGGGATTGCAGTAACGATCAGGCGGCTCGATCGAGCATTTTCTTGGCCTTCGCCTCCATATCGAGGCGGGCGTCCTGATGGGTTTTGTCGCGCGCGACGGCCGTGATCCCCTGCACGAAATCGAAAATGCTCTGGGGCGGGCGGCCTTCCTCGATTAGCACAGTATCGATGATTTTCGCCGTCTCGGCCCTGGAGAAGCCGCGCCGGCGCAGGAATTCGGTACGGTCCTCGTCAATGCGCGCGACGATCCGTTCACGCGATGCCTTGATGCGATTGATGAAGGGCATCGGCGAGGAGTTGGCGAAATTGAGCAGATCGGGTGCTGCCTCATGGGCAAAGCGGGAGGCGGCATATTTCGAGTGTCGGATGGTGATCTCCTCGAAATCCTCGACCCCCCAGAGGTTGCGGTTCTGGCACACGGCGCGGAGATAGAAGCTTGCAATTCCCAGCGTTTTTGCGCCGACTTCGGAGTTCCAGCAATAGAAGCCACGGAAATAGAGGTCGGGCGAGCCATCCGGAAGCTTGCCTGCCTCGATCGGATTGAGATCGTCTACAAGGAAGATGAAGACGTCACGGTCCGAGGCGTAAAGCGTTGTGGTGTCCTTGGTGATGTCGACACGGGGATTGTAGACGCCGGTCGACCAGTCGAGCACGCCGGGAACCTTCCATCGGGTGTCGCCGGTGCCGTTGCCGGCGATACGCTGGACGGCCTCGATGAGTTCGTGGTCGTAGATGCGGCCGTAGTCCGGGCCGGTGACGGCCCGCAGTTCGATGCGACCGTCGCCCGTCTCAAGGGTCTTGAGCTGCTCTGCGCGATGCGTTGCCAGCCCGTATTGCAGATTGATGCCGGCCAGCGATGCGGGGAGTTGGCGCAGATAGGCCGCAGGCGCGCCGACGAGGCTTGCCAGTTGTCCGAAACTCCAGTGCGTTGGGGCGACGGGTGCTTCGGCGCCGGGGAGAATGAGCGTCAGCCGTTCCGGATCGCCACGGCTCGCCTCGACTCGGATGCTCTCACTTTCGATGTTGCGAGTGCTGCTGCTTTCGGCCCGCGCGCGAACCGTGCGTGCCAATTCGTTCAGAGATAAAAAGCGCTCGTCGTCGGGCCGCGAGAACCATTCCGACGAGACACGGCCGATGCGCTCGCCGCGGGACACATCCACTTTGAAGCTACCATCGACCTTGTGAGTAACACCGAGAACTTGCGTGTTCATGGCACAATCTCCATGACGGCGCCGGAAGCCTCTCCTCCGACCTCAACCCGTCATCGATTGTCCGCCCTTCTCTCACTCTTGGTCGGGGACAGTTCAGGCGCACTTTCCCATCCTTGCCCGTGCGGTCGCACGGCGACACGTAAGCGCACCACCTGATGCATGATGACCGCCAAGACCTGGAGCCTCCTGGGGCATGGCCATACCCCTCCAGCTCACGCCCCGTGCAGAAAGGCCTGTGACGTTCCGTCCGGCAGGCCTTTCTGCACGAGCATGTTCCTGCCACTAGGCTGCGGCCCGGGCAGGGAACGTCCCGGTTAAAATTTGTACGCGATGCCGAGACGAACGTCGTGTGTCGTCAATTCCGCCGTAGCACCGGGCGCAATGTCGAAATCGCCAAAATCCGTGTAGCGATATTCCGCCCGACCGATCAGATTGTCGGTGAATGCGTATTCAACGCCCGCGCCGACAGTCCATCCGACCATGGTGTCTCCAACCGTAGTGCCTGCAACGCCAGCGGTGAACGGGGTAACGTCAACGTCGCCAAAGGCTAGCCCGCCTGCAAGATACGGGAGGAACCGATCCATGGCGTAGCCCACTCTGAGACGAGCGGCTCCGGACCAGTTTAGTTCGTAGAGATCACCGCTGCCCGGCCCAACTGGAACCCCGCCCGCCAGCATTCCGTCGCCAAACCCGTCTGCATTGCTCCATGCCAGATCGGCGTCGATGCCTAGCACGATATTGTTGGCCATTTGATAGTTGTAGCCAACGTATCCGCCGACAAGCCAACCGTCGATGTCAGGGTCTGCGAATGCTCCGGTAGGATATGAACTGTGTCCGTCGCCCCACAGGTAGCCGGCCTGCAAGCCAACGTAACCCCCGGTCCAGGTAAAAACCGGAGCGAGGCTCGCTTCTGGTGTCGGTTCAAGAACGACTGCATCGGCCGCCGAAGCGATGCCGGAAAGACCGAGCAGGAAAGCGGAAGTCAGGAACAGTTTTTTCACGGTAACGCTCCACTTTAGCCCCCGCTAAAACATAACAGACATCCTTGAAGAGTATACTTAAACCGATATTTGAAGTGATATTTGGGTCATCAAATGTTGCCACGCTGCCACACACCCTCTGTTCTGGTTTGTGGGCAAGCTCGGACCTTAGGACCAGGAACCGAGCTTCTGCCATCGTCAAGATGTGGATTACCCAACCGCAGTTAGTCTGGAAGGCTTTGCCTTCGCGCGCCTCTCCGGCACTGCCTCAACTGATAGAACGTCGTCCTCATGAACGGTTATCGGCCTGACGCCAGGTCTCGCCACAATCAGATAGCCGTCGTTCAGTCGGTGGGTTACTTCAAGCCGCACAAGGACATGGCCACCTGCGCTCACGGGTCGGTCGCTCATCAAAGCAACTCCAGCTCAACGCCCCCGCGGTCGCTAAATTAATCGCATCTAATCAAGGATATCGCAATGGGCAGAATGGTTCCCAACTGTGGGGCGGCGCTGGTGATCGGGCTCCACCGGTGTCGCGTGGCATCTGGCCCAGCTGGTCGTGCGGTGCTTCGGTACATGTAGCTGGCGGCGCTGCCACCGAGGCTACCTGCCTAATAGCCGGCCAACCAGAAAATACCGCTCGCCGTACCAAACGCGACTGCGACGTAGAACAGGTCAGTCCATAGTGGCCCTGGAATGTCGCTCAAATGGCCGACAGGAGCCATTTGGTCGTTACGAGAGCACCCAGAACCACGGAGATCAACTGCACGTCTTCGACAGTCAACTTGGCTCCGCGACGACTTCAGGTCGGTCGTCATTTTCGCCTCCCTAAACAGCCCGATTACCTCCCTACAACAGGGGTTCGTTCCCGAGACAAAACCGTTCCGCCGGGCGCGGGGCTCCTCCACGACTTCATCTATCGAACAGACGCCGGCAACCCTCCACCCGAGTGCTAGGAATTTTCGGCAACCGCGAGAGCCGATCACTCAGATGGGCTCGGGCCCTGAGGCCCATTGGCCCTGTCGCGCCATGAAACTCGCCGTCGCGACCATGACCGTCGGCGGGTTGGTCATATGGCTGATCGTCGGCATTCTCAGCCAGTTTGCAGGGGTGGAATGTTCGGTGAGAGAGTGCTGAAATTCTAGCCCGGTACCGTCCGCCCCTCCACGTGATCAGTCGGTTGAGGTCAGGAAAGAGTTTACCGCGCGATCTCGGAACCACTCGCTCCACGACGCGTTGGCGCATCCTGTACGTCATTCGAATCCGCAGGAGCGAGAAATGAATAATCTGATCGAGAGCGACAAGGTCATCGGGACGGAAGTGTATGGCCCTGATGAGGCTCACATCGGTGAAGTGAAGCGGTTGGTGCTGGAGAAGGTTGGCGGCCGAGTGGCTCATGCTGTGCTGGGTTTCGGCGGCTTCCTTGGGATGGGCGAGGACTACTATCCTGTGCCATGGAGCAAACTCAGCTACAATGAAGGCCTTGGGGGATTCCAGATCGACATCACTAAAGATGAGCTTGAAGAGGCCCCCCGATACACCGCCGATACGGAATACGATTGGTCAGACGACAACAATCGGCGGATCTATGACTACTACGGAGCACGGCCGTATTGGTGAGCTCTCCGACATTCCGCGCACTGCAGGAAGTCGGCAATTCTCTTACTGTACTGCCCCGCTGGCTTCGGCTGGCGGGGCCTTTTTGTCGGTTGGAGGTTTGGCCACATCAGCCAGATAGCTGTCGCATTAGCGCCGGCCGCAATGGCCAAGCCGATGAAGGAGCGATGCCAGATCGCAAAGCCTGCAATCGCCATTGCGGCAATGGAGAAGGCAAAGGGTTCATGAGCGTTCGCCTAGCTCGCACCGGGGCATATCGCCAACCACCCAATCCCCCTGTTACCGAAAAAGTGGCGAGGCCCACACTTTCATGGCTTAGCGCCGAGAGCACCAAGTCTTGGGCAGATGTTTTGGTTTAGCCATGGAGAGGCCTATGCGAAGCGCCTCCTCTAAATCGGAAGCGAAGTATGCAGTGTCAGGTCCGCCCCCGAAATGGTTGACCCGAAAACTACCGCCTTTCTTGCTGAGCAAAATTCCGACAACCCTTAGCTGCTCCTGGACCTCGCGATGCCTCATGGCAGTGCTCCTGGTGGAATATCCCTCAATCGATATTAGACAGCGCTAAAATTCAGTGATGGGCAAGAGTTGAATTAGCCAAAGGCCGAAGCGGGTGCGCTGTGCGTAAGAGCGCGATGGTCCGGAACCATGGCGCAGTAGGGCGATTGTGGTAGCGGAGCGCGTGCCCCTCAGCCGCGTTCCAAGCAGCGGGCCTGCCGTTGTCGCCCGCGATACCGGCAGGCCTCGTGCTGACAAGGAACCTTACATCGGTTCGTCCGTTTGTTTCTGAGAGGCCACGGCGTGGCTCACTCCTTTTCTCCACGCCCTTAGAAGCCCCGCCGGGCAACCCGACGGGGCTTTTCCACGCTCTGTGGCATTCTCGGGCAGGCCAGTGATTTCCTTAGGCACCGGGCCCGTGGAACCAAACGCGCAAGAAGCCGTTCAAATACATAGATAAATTCAGGAGGTCCTAATGGACCAAAGCGTGCATCAGGCGCGATGGATACTTGCGCCAATATTCGGAATTTGCGCCGCCATTTTCACGGCTGGCGTTATTTTTACTTGAAACGGAGGAACCAAGTTATGGCCGATGGACCCACTGTAGTTAATTCTGGAGGAAGCGGCGGAGCAGGATGGGCGGTTGCTATTATCGTCATTATCGGCGCAGTGGTCGCATTTTTCGTCTTCACCCAAGGAAATTGGGGCGGTAGTAGAGATGTCGATGTGAAGATCGAAGCACCCTCCGCACCAGCTGCCCCCGCCGCTCCGGCGGCGCCTGCAGCACCCGCAGCGCCGACCACCGCCGCACCGGCTGCGCCAGCGGAACCGGCACCTGCTCCGGCAGCGCCAGCCGCCCCGGCTCAGTAAATTACGTCTGCGGATCCCTCATCCGCTGTCGAATAGACCTGCCGGAGTTCCGACAGGTCTATTCTCGACTTAGGAACGACAGTCACAGCGAGGCGTTTTGGGTTTGGAGCGCACGGCAGCAACAACCCGAACCGTCAGGCGCTTAGCAGAGTGTACTGCCGAGGTCGCCCTCCGGCATCGCGGTTGGAACTTATTAAGGCGATGAAAGTTCTAGCCTTTGAGAGCATGGCCATCCCCCCTCCGGCCGATGCTCTGCAGCGGGCCTGCCAGGATGTACCCGTCCGGCAGGCCTTTTTCATTGAACTTACCATTCGAGCCTTGAGCCTTCGGGGGGGCCGTTTTCCGCGCGGGTTTGTGGTGCCTATTTTCTTGCCACGCCAACAGGCGCACACGATAGGCAGAATTCAATGACTACACCCAGCAATCACCTGAGTGACGCTGAAACTTCGGGCTGTTAAGGATACGTATCGCTGGCTGGATGACGTAGATATCCTGTTGTCGGGGAATCGCATGTCGAACAACACCTGGCTATTCTGCGGCGTACCGACGAATAGCTTGAGGTTGGGTTGCAACAGCTTAACCAACGCATCCACGAGCTCATCCGGGTACGTCTCGTCGGGACAAAACTCAGTGATCAATCCTGGTGCCAGCGCACGAAAGTCGGTTGGCAATGGGGATATCCGGCGCAAGGCGCCGAGGGCAATTTCGAAGTCGAATGACTCCGGCGAGATCCGGTAGAATGGTTCGTCCATACTTCGGATCCGATATTGAGTTTGGCCGTCGTCGCCTGGCAGAATTGTTATGATGGTGAAGGTGACTCGCGTGCCCGGTGACAATCCAGAGCGAGAAACAAAACTCACTGTCTCGCCGACGCCAAACGCGGGTGGGTTGGGCCGTCCATGCATGACATGCACGCCTCTTGAGGCAGACCTGCGCTGATCTGTTACCCGCGAGGACGCTGAGTTATTATCGCGTCAAGTTTGCGACGGGACGGGCCGTATCGCCTTATCATCGCTGCAGCTTCTCCGCGCATCAGGTCATACTTGCGCGCAAATTCCTCGATCTCATATTCCTGCCTTGAAACGAGCTTGCGGTCTTGCTTGGTTTTCTTTGGGTCGTCTGGCACGTCGGCCTCCTGCATTAGAAAATGTTAAAACGCGCGTTCGGACTATTCGATCCCTCACGAGGCAAGCGGGTGCTACCATAGCGAAGCGGCCCGACCGGAATACCGGATCGGGCCGTCAGCATCTCTATGGTTTTGGCGCCGGTCGAAGAGCGGACTGCAGCGTTTCAGGCTTAAACGACCGGCGGGATGCGTGAGGCGTAACGCCGGCGTTCTTCGTCAATCTCTTGTGGTGAGAAGGGGTCGGCTGTCTCATCGAAGGCAGTCCACCCATCGTCAGCATATGCAGCCCGACGCTGGCCGATATCGACCCGATTGGCGTTGTGCAGAATGGACCTTGCGGTGTCTTCTTCAGCGCCTTCAGTGACCCGTGCCGTCACGAGCGTGCCGCCCCGTCGGACACCTTCGGCGTAAACATGGGCGTCGTCGGAGGGGATGCCGGAATCAGTCAGTGCCCCGATGAGGCCGCCAGTAGCACCACCTGCCAATGCACCGGCCGCAGCGCCTGCGGCGGTCGCTGCCAGCCACCCGGCTGCCACCACCGGGCCAACCCCAGGAATTGCCATGACGCCGAGGCCGGTGAGCAAGCCGCCTGTGCCGCCAACCAGGGCGCCGATGCCCGCTCCGGTGCCGGCTGCCTCGGCCGTCTCCGACGAGTCCGCATCATAAGAGCCATCGGCGTTGCTCGCCACGACACTGACGTCGTCATGCGAAATTCCGGCTTGCTGCAGTTCTTCAACCGCCGCTTGCGCGTCGGAATAGTTGTCGAACAGTCCTGTCACACTTACCATTGTGATCTTCCTTCTACGTCGTGAAATGATGGGATGAGATTGTTGGGCGCGATTACTGGGCGACGACGTTGCCCTGGTAGTCGAGCGAGACGGCTATTGCCTTGCCGTCCTTGGTGGCCTTGCCCTGCCAGATTCCGGTGTCGGCTTTGATCAGTGCCGTCACGTTCTGAAAGCCCGCTTCTTCGATCTTGGCCTTGGCTTGCGCTTCGGTGAAGCTGTTGGCGCCGGCTACCGGAGCCGTCGGATTGACAGTGTCAGGCGTGGCAACAGCCGGCGTCTGAGGATCGGCTGACGGTTGGGTTTGCGCCTGGGCATGGAAACCCGTGGCAGCGAGAAGCGCTGCGCTAAGTATCAGATTTTTCATTATTTTCTCCGTGAAATTGCCAACAGGAGAACCGCCGAGAGGAAGAAAGGTTCCACAACCGGCCGGATTTAGTCCATGAGCTTGACGCTGTGGATGGGGGGCGAGGGCACTAATTAATCAAAATGGAACCGCACCGACGCGGCGGCATTGATGAGGATGTGCGGAACCGCACCCCCTCTCCAAGGAACCAGCCATGGCCCAGTCAACGAACCGCTCGTCGGGCAAGCCTGCCACGATCCATGATCAGAAACTTCAGCGCGGCGAAGGCGGCGAGTTGCACCAGCTGGCCGAAGGCGCGACCCCGGTGCTCACCACCGCCCAGGGTGGCCCGGTCGCCGATGACCAGAACTCGCTGAAGATCGGTTCACGCGGACCGACGGCACTCGAAGACTTCCACCTGCGCGAGAAGATCTTCCATTTCGACCATGAGCGCATTCCCGAGCGCGTGGTCCACGCCCGCGGCTATGGCGCACATGGCTATTTCGAGACCTACAAGTCATTGGCAAAATACACCCGCGCCGACATCTTCCAGCGTGCCGGGGAAAAGACCCCAGCCTTTGTCCGGTTCTCCACCGTTGCCGGCAGCAAGGGCTCGGTCGATCTGGCGCGCGACGTCCGCGGCTTCGCGGTCAAGCTCTATACCCAGGAGGGCAACTGGGACATCGTGGGCAATAACATTCCGGTGTTCTTCATCCAGGATGCGATCAAGTTTCCGGACATCATCCATGCGGTGAAGCCCGAGCCGGATAGTGGCTTTCCGCAGGCGCAATCGGCCCACGACAATTTCTGGGACTTCATTTCGCTGACGCCCGAGAGCATGCACATGATCATGTGGGTCATGTCCGATCGGGCGATCCCGCGTTCGTTCAGGTTCATGGAAGGCTTCGGCGTCCATACGTTCCGGATGGTCAACGCCAAGGATGAATCGACCTTCGTCAAGTTCCACTGGAAGCCGAAGCTTGGCCTCCAGTCCGTGGTCTGGAACGAGGCGGTCAAGATCAACGGCGCCGATCCCGATTTCCATCGCCGCGACCTCTGGGACGCGATCAAGGCAGGCAATTTCCCTGAGTGGGAACTGCAGGTCCAGCTGTTTGACCAGGATTTCGCCGACAGTTTCGACTTCGACGTGCTCGACGCCACCAAGCTCATTCCCGAAGAGCTGTTGCCGCCGATCCCGGTTGGCCGCCTGGTGCTCGATCGCATGCCCGACAATTTCTTTGCCGAGACCGAGCAGGTCGCGTTCATGACGCAGAACGTGCCGCCCGGCATCGACTTCTCCAACGACCCGCTGCTGCAGGGCCGCAACTTTTCCTATCTCGACACCCAGATCAAAAGGCTGGGCAGCACCAATTTCACCCATATCCCGATCAACGCGCCCAAATGCCCGTTCCATCACTTCCAGCAGGACGGTCACATGGCCATGCGCAACCCGGTCGGCCGCGCCAACTACCAGCCAAATTCCTGGGGCGAGGGGCCGCGTGAATCTCCTCAAGCCGGGTTCCGCTCGTTTGCCGACCTCGAGGACGGTCCCAAACAGCGGATACGCGCCGAAAGCTTTGCCGATCACTACAGCCAGGCACGACAATTTTACCTGAGCCAGACCCCGCCGGAGCAGGCCCATATCGCGGCGGCGCTGACCTTTGAACTTTCGAAGGTCAAGACCTCAGTCATCCGTGAGCGAATGGTGTCCCATCTGCTCAACATCGATCGGGGTCTGGCAAACGCTGTAGCCGCCGATCTGGGCCTCAAGGCGATGCCCAAGGCAGCTGATGCCGCGGTGGCAACGCGCCAGGATCTCGAGCCGGCAGCTTCACTCAGCATTCTTGCCAAAGGACCGGAGCGTTTCGAAGGACGAAAACTCGGCATTCTTGTCACCGATGGCACCGATGCAGAACTGCTTTCCGCCCTAAAGGACGCGCTTGCCAAAGCGGGTGCCAGCTGCGAGATCATCGCGCCAAAAGTCGGTGGTGCCAAGTTGAGCGATGGCAGTGTCGTCGCGGCTGATCAGATGATCGGTGGCGCGCCTTCCGTGCTCTATGACGCAGTCGCGCTACTGCCTGCGGAGAAAGCAACGGCGGCCATTGCCAACGATCCGGCTGTCCGCGATTTTGTTTCCGACGCCTTCGTGCACAGCAAGTTCATCGGGCATGTCACGGCGGCCAACGCGCTACTGGAGAAGGTCTGCGGTAGCGAGGCGCTGGACGAGGGCATCATTCGCCTCTCGACGCCCCAGGATATGCCAGCCTTCGTCAAGGCTCTGGGAAAACTGCGGATGTGGAGCCGAGAACCTTCTCTCAAAGCTCGCTGAGCCAAGCCTTATGGAAAGCGAGAGAGCGGGCCCGATAGCCCGCTCTCTCTTTGCCGGTGCGCGCTCGGTGCCCGTTGGGACCGGAAGTTAGCGCAGAATCCCTGCTGATCTAAGCGCATCTTCGATCGTTTTCCTTATTCCGTCTGCTGGAGCGGGTTTGGCGGGAGCTGGAGCTCTTTCTCGTTGATTGGGTATCAAGACCTCGCGTTCCGGATCTGCGATTAGCCAAAATTGGGCGATGCGCTGCGTTGACGAGATGCCGGCGTCGATCATGAACGGACCTGTTGCCCCGATGCCGTTTGTAGCCAGCGGCGTGCCGTGCCCCATCCCCCTGATGTGATACTGTTCCATGACGTCCCGTCCTGAACTGTCTTTCCAAACGCTACGGCTGTGGCCGTCCACTATGGTCGTGGATGGCGTCGACCCACCGCGAATTCCGTGAATGGTCCGCCATTGCCCAATGATGTCGTCGGCGTTCGATCCAGCGACGATCTGGTCGGATGACCCGTGCCAGACGGATATCGTGGGCCATGGGCCTGTGTGGGGCGACGCTGCGCGCAGCAGTTGCTGAAGCCGAGCCACCGAGGGGCCGCCGTGGCCCCGCATGCGGTCGAAAGCCGTGGGGATCGAATTGGCTGTACCATAGGGCAGTCCGGCTATGATGGCGCCGCCCGCAAAGACCTCCGGGTAGGTCGCCAGCATTACCGAGGTCATCGCGCCGCCAGCCGAAAGCCCCGTGATGAAGATCCGACTGCGATCCAGCCCGTGGGCCAAGACCATCGCCTCGATCATCTGCCGGATCGAGAGAGGCTCGCCGCCATTGCGGATCATGTCGCCCGGCTCGAACCAGTTGAAGCAGAGATTGGGGTTGTTGGCGCGCTGCTGCTCTGGAAACAGCAGTGCGAAGCCTTGGCTGTCGGCAAGTGCGGACCAGCCAGCGCCATTGTCGTAGCCAGCCGCGGTCTGGGTGCAGCCATGAAGCACGACGACCAGCGGCGCTGACCCGGGCAGGTTCTCCGGAACATAGCTTCTGGCTCGCAGGGCACCAGGGTTTGAGCCGAAGTTGACCAGATCCGAAAGCAGGTGGTCGTTATGCCGCTGAGGCTCGACCATTTGCACGCGGCGTGCGGCCAGGCGCGAGATCGTGTCAGATAGGTTTCTCATGAGGGGTGTCCTGTTTTCGCAGTCCGAACCGGAGAGCGCGCCTTCCACAACGTCGATGAGCACCTATCGTTGCTGCACTGCACAATAAATCGCGCGGCTCAGTTGCCAGCCTCGCAGGCACGAAAAAGGCCCGCTGAGGATGCCACCCCAACAGGCCTTGCTGCAGAACGAAGTCTTGGCCGATCAGTCCGAGTTCATCGGGGCGACAGGTAGACCGTCTCTTCGTCGTCGCGCTGCTTGCCACCCAATGTGGCTGCGGCACTGGCGATGAACGCGCCAATGGCGAGCGACAGTGCTGCAACGAGCGCGAATGTGGCGCTGGCCTTGCGCGCTGTGTCTGCAGCTTCCTGTGCCTTGACCTTGGCGTCGTTGACGCTGGCAATCATGGCATCGACCCGCGCCTGAGCGTCGGTTTCCGACAAGCCTGTGCGGGCAGCAACCAACTGCGACAGGTAGGTACGATCCGCGGCCGAGACCTCACCGGAAGCCGCGCTCGCAACCAGGATCCGAGACGCCTGCATCGTGGCTTGTTCGGAATCAGCGGCATTGGCGGAGGCAAGCCTGGCTGGATCCGACGGACGGAACAGCGTGTCGACGAAGTAGGAAGTAGCACTGTCAGCTGTCTGGGATCCTACATTTGCGGCCGCGCCCATGGCCGCGCCCGATGCAACGTTCGATGCGGCCTGAACTCCGCCACCCACGGCTGCGGACAGTGCCGAACCGAGCACGCCGGCGACCAGAAGCGTCGCCAGGGCCCAGGCGAGGAAGCCATGAGCGGTGTCGCGGAAATACACCTCGTCGGTATGTATCCCGACCCATTTGGTGCGCAGCCGGCCGGTCAGGTAGCCGCCCAACCCTGCCGACAGCCATTGCACCACGACCAGCCAAATGGCTGTGGAGACGGCGAAGGTGGTGACGGAAACGCCCTGGCTGGACCAAGGCGAGATCATCGTCAGGCCGAGCCCAGAGCCCAGCAGCATCAGGATGAGCGTGATTGCCGCAGCAGTGAAAGCACCGGCAATGACCGGGCCCCAGCTGACGGCGGGAACGGAGGATTCTACCGGAGTGGAAACGTCCACGGGGGATACGTTGGTTTGCATGGAAGTCTCCTACCGAACGAAAAGAAGAATGAGGATGATGATCGGGATTGGAATGCCGAGCAGCCAGAGCAAGATACCGCGACCCATGGGGGCCTCCTGTCAGATGAAACTTGAAATTGAAGCAGCCATCGGGGCGTTGCCCCGATGGCTGCGAAGGTTCAGGCCGCTTTGGCCATGTCGTTGGCGAAGGAATCGGCCAGCCCGGTCAGGGCTTCATCCGTCTTCGATTCTTCGGCAAGCGTCTGGCCGAGCAGCTTGGCCGCGTCACCCATCCCAAGCACTTCAGCCCAGCGCTTCAGGGTTCCATACCGGGTAATCTCGTAGTGCTCGACGGCCTGGGCCGACGAGATCAAACCAGCGTCGATCGCCGGCATGCCCTTGAAATTGTCGATGATTTCTTCGCCTTCGGAGACTATGCCTTCGATGGCATCACAGGTCTTGCCCTGCGCGCGTTTGCCCATCAGTTCAAACACCTGCTGCAGGCGTTCGACGTGTCCTTCGGTTTCGTCGCGATGCTTCTCGAACGCCGCCTTGAGCTTGGGGGACTGCGCGGCCCGTGCCATCTTCGGTAGCGTCTTCAGGATCTTCTTTTCCGCATAGTAGATGTCTTTCAAAGTGTCGTGAAACAGCACTTCGAGTGTCTTATCTTTGGGCATGGGGAGTTTCCTTTCGGGAGCGGGGCTTCCTTTTGGGAGCGCATCTATGTGCGCATGCTGCACTTCACGGAGGCGTGAAGGAGCAAGACCAAAAGCGCGCGGCACGATAAAAGGTTCCATCGGAAAACGTTGTGAGGTTCGCGCGCTGCCAATCAGGTTTGCAGGCCGTCATGGACGATGGGGAGACAATCTGCGTTCACTTGCGAGACGACCGTCGCCTTCATTGGGGCGGAGACGCCAAACTACCCTGACCAATAGCACCCGCATATTGCCCCGCTGCCGAAAGGTGGGCGGGCCCTTCTCGTTGCCAACCCGTCTCAGCGTGACGGAATCGCTCTGCTTCAAAAGTTCTGCTCACCAACGAGGGCCAAAGCATAATATCTCCGGAACTGCCCGGTGCGCTTCGCGTTTCTACCGAACAAGCGAGCTCTAAGGGTGAGCCGCTCTTAGGGAGGAAATGATGTCGCCTTTCAAGAAACTTACGGTCGCATTGATACTGGGAACAGCATTCTTGAGCAGCCCTCTGTATGCGGAGACAATGAAATTCAAGGCTGATCTGAAGGCTGCGAGCGAGGTTCCGCCGACCGACAGCAGTGGCACTGGCTCGGCAGACGTCACGGTGGATACAACTACCAAGAAACTGTCATGGACGGTTACCTCGAGCGGTTTGACCGGGGACGCAACAGCTGCGCATTTCCACGGCCCTGCGGCAGCGGGTGAAAAAGCGGATCCCGTAGTGGACATTTCAGCGGCCGTTGCCAGTGGGACGGCGGACATAACGGATCAGCAACTGGCAGATCTGCAGGCGGGCAAATGGTACCTGAACATCCATACCCAGAAGTTCCCCGATGGGGAAATCAGGGGGCAGGTGGAAAAGGCACCGTAGCCTCCGATCACATCCCCCGGGCGGACGATTAGTTTAGGCAAGGTCGGTGCTCCAGTCGCTGACCTTGCTGGAGCGCCGAGGATCCGGGCACGAGATCGCGGCGGGAGGACGTGCTGCTCGAGTTAGGTAATGGCTGTATATCGCAAGGACCACGGCGGGCAGGCAAGCTGAGCGGAAAAGAGGCGAGGAAATGAAGGCTCATTTGCCATCGCCTTGGCTCGTTGGAATGACCGTTGGAGGTGCTCGGATTAGAATACCTCGCTAGCTAGTCAACGTGAGAGTTAGTGACGTTGCGTTCAACCAAGCTGCTGACGCGGCATCTGCAGTATCGATTTTTTCAATGTTACCCCTGGATGCTCCAGTCTTTGCGATCCGCAAGGGGTCCCTAAGGGGGATTGCATGAACGAACCCGTCATTGCATTCGATGTGGGGCGGATGCTTTTGGGCGATGAGCCGCCTCTGTTCCTCTTGGAAATAGCTTTCCGAACAGTCGTAATTTACCTCTACACGCTGATCCTGATCCGATGGATTGGAAGTCGATCGATCGCACAGCTGTCGCTCGTCGAGTTCCTGTTGGTGATTGCGCTGGGCTCCGCCGTCGGCGATGCAATGTTTTATCCCGATGTGCCGCTGGTCCATGGCCTCGTTGTCATAACCTTGGTCGTGCTGCTCGACAAAGGGCTGGCCTATCTTGTGGCACGAAACCCGGTACTGGAAGACGTGATCGAGGGAAAAAGCGTCGAGGTTGTGCGAGATGGAGTTATCGCTTACCGCGTGCTTCAAGCCCTGAATCTTGGACATGACGAGCTTTTTGAACAGCTCCGATTGAAGGATGTCGCGCATCTGGGACAAGTGCGCGGCGCATACTTGGAAACGAGTGGCGCGATTTCAGTGTTCAAGTTCGAAACTGACACCAATCGGCCAGGGCTTTCCATCCAACCTCCCTGGGACGTAAGCGAACCCCGGAAGGTACATGCTGGCAACACGTCGCCTCGACAAGGCCGGCTGGCGTGCGCTCGATGCGCGACCATGACCGAGAGCTCTGCCGACCAGGTCATTACGCCGTGTCCGAATTGTAGCGGCGGCGTCTGGCACGACGCCTAATGACAGCCGCTGCGGCCCGCGATACGGCGCGGCCGCTATCTTAACGCCCGAACCTGACCGATTAAAAACACTAGGAACGGCTGAGGTCAATCTTGCTGATTACAATGCTTTTGCCGGTCGCAGGGTCCTCATCAATCGTCGTCAGACGCATGCCATTGGCTCCAACCTTTTCTAGCCTCAACTGGGCTGCCCGGTCGCCATTGACTTCTTTCGCCCAGTGTATGCCAAGAACCAAGGCGTTACCTGAGCGCTTGCCACTGAGGCCGGCAGGGCCAGTGCTCGATCCAGTGTATGTGCCCGTATAGGTTTTGCCATTGGTCTTGACGTCGGCGCCGATCGCTCGCGAGAAGACCACGTAACCTGTACATTTGCCATCAAGTGACAACGAGCTCTCAGTAGCGTCAGACGCAAATTTGCAGTTGATCTTGATGGGCTGGGAATCAGCATCGACTTTGACCATGCCCTTGCCAACCCAGCTCCCAGCGAGCGATTTCAGAAAGGCGCCGTCGGCGGCATGCGCAGGCCCCGCGATGCAAAGCGTTGCTGCGGCCAGTAGCCAAAGGGTTTTTGTCATGATTGAATCTTTCAGGTTAGCATGCGCGATACTTCAATCAGCGCAGGCGTGAGAATATGCGGGGTGTAGGTGGCCTGTTCGCGCGTCTAGGCGCCGGCCACTGCTTTCTCTATCTCCTGGGCCGAATGGCCCGTGAGATCCTTGGCGATTTCGCCAACAAGCACCGCCGATAGTTTCTGATGATAATGCTTACGCAGTTCCCCAAGCGTTCGAGGAGCGGCGATGATGATCAGATTGTAGATTTGTCCGCCGAGAACCTGTCGGTTGAGCATGTCGGCAGTCCCGGCTGCGAAACTGTCTTCGTCAATTTGACTGTTGTCTGGATTGCCGGAGCTGCTCTGATGACGGGCCCCGGACCCCTTGTTACTGTTGGTTACGTCTTCCACTGCCGAAGCAGTGAGTTTTGGATTGGCTTCGTCTCCTGAGTTGCGAAACAAGTTGAGCCTCTCGCCGTCAGCAACTGCAACGATGGCGCCTTTGGGAATAATCATGGGAATCTCCGAAATTGCGCCAATCGTCGGCTACCTACTTCGATAGATAGCGTGCTGACGTGAGTCTCAACGTCTCAAGTCACCGATGGATGCGTCAGGAAGAACCTTTCATCGAGGCCGGCCCATCATCGCCGCGCCGATCGGACGTAAGCTCCGGACAACATGCCGGAATCATTGTGAGCGTCCGGCCACCTGATTACAAAACTGCACTACACTGTCCGTGGAACGAATGACGTCGCACGCCGTTTGCTGAGTTGGGCAGGTACGGGGTGACACCATGCACGATGCATTCTTCAGAATTCCAGTGACAGTTCAGTTGGCATCTGGCGATACTCGTACGCTGCGCAGTGCTTCCGAGGCTGCCATCTTTATGATGGAGAAGTGGCCCGAGGAGCACGGCTCAAGCTACCGGGACGCGCTGCAGGCCTGCAGTGGCTCACTGTCTACCGCGGACGATGTTGAAAATGCCCGCCGCGCATTTTTAGCAGCCGCGCATGAGGCTGGCCTCAACGTGCAACGCGTTCAACGCGATGGCGACGCCCCATCGCTCCGTTCGGTAGAGCAGCCCAAGTCGTCCTACATCGCCGATGAGAAACGGCGCGATCGTGGACACAGGGAGGAGCAAGAAGACTTTCTTACCCGTTTCCTGGCAAGGGAAACGGGTATCACCGAGGCTCAGGCGCGAAAACTGATCGAGATGGTTGGCACTGATCGTGCGTCATTGTTGCGAGAGGCGAGGATCTTGAAGGCGGAGCGTTGAATGGTGAGCGCTGTTCTCAGGCGACGGCCTTTAGTTCCCTGGTCGACGATTTAGTCCCAGGGCACGAGGTCGTCGATTTCGCTGTTCGGATGGCCGCTGCAGACCAGGAGAGTAAATCCGATTGAGACCCAACAGTCCGAGCACAACCAACTGATCGTTTCTCACGCTCGCACGCAGCCCTTGCTCTCGTCTCAAAGGGCGATCAACCGGTAGCTGACCACCAAGCGACGCGGGTTTTTGCTGCAGATGGTCTAGAACATCCACCTGTCGTCTGGCTCAACCGCGCCTACGACGTCAAAGAGGACCGCTCCATGCTTGCCGTCTTCGTCACTCAGGTGTTGGTTGTGCTTGGAGGCGGGCTGACTTTCGTCATCGTCGCCTTTCTCCTGGTAGCGGCTCCCCTTGTTGGTCTGATTGCTCATCGCCTTTTTCCTGGAATCCAGCCTGCCTTTTCCATCTTCGATATTGTTCGATATCCCTCCGCGGCCATTATTTTGATGATCGCGCTGTTCGCAGCCCACGTTTTTCTTCCAGCACGTCGAACACGATTTTCAAACATGTGGCCGGGGGTGCTGTTCACCGTCTTGGTCTGGTTGATGTTGGCGATCGCCTTCTCCTGGTACCTGACAATTTTTGGGAACTATGCGAGCTATTATGCCGGGATCGCGGGGGTGATCGCGGCGTTGTACTTCCTCTATCTGGCAGCGCTGGTCCTTATATTTGGCGGCGAGATCAATCGCGCTATCAGGATCAGGCGGCTGGGGCTCGCATTACGCCAGTCATCTTAGCATGAGCGGCCTGGTTGGAGCGCTTCGACAGTGGAAGGTCGGGCAGCCCGTGCTTCAGACGAGGAGGAGTCGATGACGGAGCCGCTGACACGCCGGTGTTCACCTGCGCCGAGAGAAGCTGCAATGCGGCAAATCGCCGGGCAAATATCCGTCGAACAGGCACGACAGGCCTTTATCAGCTTCGCCAGAATTGCCGGCGTTCTGATCAGTACCGAGCCATTGCCGCCAGTGCCGAAGGTCGGTCGAGGCAGAGCAAGGCTGGCTAATTTCTTGTCCCTAGAGCCCTCCTGATTCTGTACGGCGGCACCGTGGTCTTTGGCCTCGGGGTCTTTTGGTAGTGCTCTTATTTCTGCGGAACGGAAGTCAGCCCGTTCCGTTCTTGCGGAAGGGACGTCGAATGGAGAATTGAAATGAATAGCAATTTCGCAATCGCCGCTACTGCTGCGGCAACGCTACTGGCGCTTTCGGGAATTTCAGTCGCCCAGACAAGTGTCTCGGCAACAACGGATCTAAATGTCAGAGCTGGCCCGGGGCCCCAACACCCTGTAATAGGCGTGATCGGAGCAGGGAAGTCGACGACCCTCAATGGCTGCCTCAAAAGTGGCAAGTGGTGCTCGGTGGCAACCGCCAACGGGGAAGGTTGGGTTTACTCCGATTACCTGACCGGGGATTTCGGCGGCACCCAAGTTATCGTGACGGAGCGTCCTGCTGACTCAGGAGTCAAGGTTGTTGAGCCGGCCGACAAGGGCGGCGGGGATGCAGGGGCAGTCGCGGGTGGGGTAACGGGAGCCGTAGCAGGCGCACTGATTGCCGGGCCTGTAGGCGCTGCAGTTGGCGGCGCAGCCGGTGTTGTTGCCGGAGGTGCTGCGGGCACAGTAATCGATCCGCCGGAGAAGGTGCGGACCTATGTCACCACAAACAAGATCGACCCCATCTACCTAGACGGCGAAGTGGTGGTCGGTGCAGGCCTGCCCGAGACGGTGGAGCTTCGAGAAATCCCCGACTACGAGTACCGGTATGTTTATGTGAACGGACAGCCGGTACTGGTGGACGCTAAGTCCCGCCAGATTGTCTACATTGTAAGATAGTGGTTATGGGGCCGCCATTGGCGGCCCCTTTTCTTACAGGTGTATCAAAGGTAGCTGGGCGGCCTCTCAAGCAGGCTCGATTTCTGCACGAATTCCGCTACCGGGAGCAAATTGGCAAAAGGCTTGCTTGGCCTGACCCGCCTGTGAACCGTGCTGCGCTGTAGGTGGCGCCGCCATACCTCGAAATCGGTCAAAGCAGGACCTTCTGCGGTTTCTTAGGAGGAGGCATCACCACCCGACCGCTGCGCCTCCCAGGCGGCGGCTGCAGCAGTGTTCGGTGGAACGGCGCTGAAAGAGAATAATTCGATAGGAATGCCTACTCGGTCCAGCGGAACCATCGCGTCTGAGAGATGTTACGACACGGACGGGACCTATTTTTGCTGGAGATTGATAATGAAATTCCACCCCAGGATTCTGGCGGGGACTGCACTCAGCTTGCTGATGGCCTCTTCGCAATCGGGTGCAATGTCGATTGGCAACGAGTTGGCAGCCTCGCCGAACTTGACGAGAACACTGGAGATGGTGGTTCAAGCCGATTGCCTCGAGGGCGAGACAGCGGAAGCGTGTGCATTGCGCCTGCGGCAAGGGGCTCCAGCTGAACAGGTGCCCGCCCCGGTGCCGGAGACAAACCCTGCGCCTGAAGCGCCGGCAACGCCGTCGCCGGAAGCTCCGGCGTCTGATCAGCCCGCGCCTGAGGCGCCTGCGGCCGAACCCGCGCCGGTCCGGTCTGATCAGCCACCGGCCGAGCAGCCTGCCGCTGAGCAACCAGTTCCAGAGGTCCCTGCGGCGGTACCCGCACCGGCTCCGTCGGATCAGCCACCAGCGGAGCAGCCTGCCGCTGGGCCATCAGTTCCGGAGGCTCCGGCCAACCAACCTGTGCAGCCGACTACTGGAGGTCAAGCTCCGCAATCGGGCGAAAAGCCCGCTGATCCAAATCCAGCACCGCTCCTTGACAGCCAAAAGGAAGCCCCAGCGGAAGAAGGCGGTGGCCAACTGGGCCAGGCTGGGGACAAGGCAGCTCAGCCGGCCCCACAGCTGGATCAGGCTCCGCCGCCCGCATCCGACGCGGCCGCCACCGAAGCCGCACAGCCGGCGGAAATCCAACCAGTCACGGTCGAAAAGGGTACTCGCGTCGAGCGAGCGTCCGACCAAGATATGCGCCGTCGGGAAAGGCCAGAAGGCGTCGATGTCCTGCGTGAGATTGGCGACCGCATCATCATCCAGATCAACAATCAGGTGATCGTCGAGAGCAATGACCGGCCGCGTATGAGCCGGGGCGCGCGCGAGGTCTACTATGAGGACCTGCCGCGCGGACGGACACGCGAAACGATCGTGCGCGAGAACGGGACGCAGATTGTTACCATACGCAACCGATATGGCGACGTCATCCGCCGCTCCCGGATCACCCCAGATGGCCGCGAATACGTGCTCGTTTACGTCGATGAGCTCAATTACGATCGAGTCGGGGACTGGCGCGATCCGGGTCTTGACTTGGGACCGATCCACCTAACCATTCCGGCCAACGAATACATCCTGGTGGCAGCGAACGTCCAGGAACCGGATGACTACTATGAGTTCCTTGAAAAACCACCGGTAGAGCGAGTGCAAAGGCTCTATTCGATCGACGAGGTCAAGCGCTCCGCTCGTGTCCGTGACATTGCCCGCCGCGTCGATCTCGACACCCTGACGTTCGAGTTTGGTTCCGCGGAAATCCCTCAGAGCGAGGTCGTCAAGCTGGAAGGTGTCGCGAAGGCGATGGAAAGGCTGCTTGAGAAGAATCCGGCGGAAACCTTCCTAATCGAAGGCCACACCGATGCCGTGGGTTCCGACCTCGATAACCTGGCCCTATCGGACAGGCGTGCAGAAGCGGTCGCCGAGGCGCTCACGAACAGCTTCGCAATCCCACCGGAGAACTTGGCGCCACAGGGGTATGGGGAGCGGTATCTCAAGGTGAACACCGAGGAATCCAACCGCCAAAATCGGCGCGTTGCTGTCCGTCGCATCACGCCGTTGGTGGCGCCTGTGGCAGCAGCTAAATAAGTCCGAAGACCCGCGGCTTGACAACGAGCCGCGGGTCCTTCGGTTGCCAGGTGCGGTTCCCCTAAGGGGGCATCGTCTCGTGCGAGAAAGAGCCAAGCAGTGAGGAGTTGCTGGCATTTTTGAATGGGCGCCGAGTTTTTGATGGCCTCTTGGATCATCTGAGGCTGAAGCGCTCGCAACATTGTCAGCGGCGGCCACCAGGACGAATCGAGACGGGGGCGCTGGGTAGTGCCGCTGCCTCAGTGCCCCAAGCAAGCACCGAGGGTGCTTTCAGAGTAGTTGAGATCGGCGCCGCCAGAAGCAAATCTGTCACGCAATGTGAGACTGATGCGCGGGATGTTTCAAATCCAGCGGCCCACCGCGCTGGAGAAAACGACTGAAAAGGAACGTCCCAACAATGGCCTATACGCTCATTTGGTACGGCAAACACGGCATTGTGGAGAAAGTGCCGTTCGACGCCGAGAAGGCCGCACGGGACCACGCGCTGGCGGCCTTCTCCGCTAGAAAGCAGGAGGGTATCGTAGCGGTGGAGGTGCGCAAGGACGACGGAACGGTTGTATTCAGCCAAGCTGGCACCAACTAAATCGTTCGGCCCATGGACGATTGTCCTGCAATGCGACGGAAAAGTCGAACTGAATTACGACCGCGAGAGACTGCATTTCACTCCTGCCGCTCCGCGACACCAGGCCTCCTAATCCTGACCGGGGGCCTTGCCGCCTTTTGCTTTGGCAATAGCGGGAGTACCGTATCGCTGGTATTGATGTCGCCCATTTCCAGAACAGGCGCCGCAGATGACATCCGATGCAGATAAAGCCGAGGCTGTCGAGCAACTGCTCGATACAGCTGACCTTGCCACTGCGCTGGAAAGCGAACAGTTCAAGAAATTTCTCGACCAGGTGCCGATTGCCATAGCGGTCTCGGACCTTAAGGCGAAGGAGCGCGTTGTCTATGCCAATCCCGAATTTGAAAAACTCTCGGGCCTGACGGCGGCCGGCCTTACCCGGCAAAACTGGTCCGCACTTTCCGGCGTCGGCCTCCACCAGCAAAAGGACCGGCCACTGGCCGAGGCCGTGATCGAGGAAGCCGATTTCGTCGGCACCTTTCGGATGGAGCGCGACGAGGACAAGCAGGCGCTTGTCGACGTCTATTCCAATCTTATCGAGGACGACAACGGCAAGATTTGCTTTCGGCTCGTGGCGCTTGTCGACGTGTCCGCTCATGGCGAGACTGAGGATCCGCGCACGGTCGACGAGCGCATGCGCGAAAAGGACACGCTGTTGCGCGAGTTGCAGCATCGTGTGAAGAACAATTTGCAGATGATCACCGCGCTGATCCGTCTGGAAACCCGAAATGCCACCGAGCCGGATCAGAAGCGTTTCGAAAGACTCGCAGGCCGCGTCGACGCACTCGCGATCCTCTACCAGACGCTGTCAGCTGACGAGCAGAATGATGAGGTCGATCTCGGCGTCTATCTCAGCCAGATCGCGTCAGCGGTGATGACCTCGCATGCGGTCGAGGGCATTCGCCTCGACATGAAGGTGGATACATATCCAGTTTCAATCAACGTCGCCATGCCGACAGGGCTGGTGGTAAACGAGCTGCTGACCAATTCGCTCAAACATGCCTTCCGCGGGCGTGACGGTGGCACAATAACCCTCCACAGCATCGTCAACGGCGATGGTTGCAGGGTCGTCGTTGCGGACGACGGGATCGGGCTGCCTGAAGGGGAGAGCTGGCCCAAGCGTGGTAAGCTGGGGGCGCTGATTGCGCACTCGCTGACTGAGAATGCCAAGGCGGAATTCGACGTCAACTCAAGTGCCACGGAGGGAACCCGGGTAGCTATCGTTTTCAAACGGTCGGCTGCTGCCGCAGCGAACTAACGCCACTGGCAGCCGCTACGTTTCCGCTGTCAGGTGGGTCATCGTTACACCGCCGAAGCTTTGGCTAACGAGCAGGAGGGTTCTGTCGATGAGGCTTTCCGCGTTGCACTCCGGGTAATCGGGGAGCGGGCTGTTCTAATGGAGAAAATGGCGCTTGACGCGCTTCACGCAGGAAGAACAGAAGCGCCGCGACCTCTGAGCAGCGCGCTCAAGAGTACCGACACTCTGCGGCGGTGCTCTTGGGCGCCGTGCTCAAACAAACCGGGGGCTGCTCCGCCCTTAGGAGGAACGGGCGGGTAGCCTCATTGACAAGTGCCCTGCGGAGCAGCGTGGGCAATGTGGCAAATGTCGAGGGCGGTGAGGAGCCTCTCAAAGTTTCTAGGCTTCGTGCGCGACAGACGCTTCCACCTCAGCCAACGGTGCCCGCAAGCTCCAAGTGATTCCATGCGAGCCGTGCTCGAGATCTCCTTTTCCGCCGACTGCCGCAGGCGCCACCCGCTTCAGCACCACGGTTCCAAAGCCGCCTTGTCCGATGGTCTGAACTTGCGGCCCGTCTGTTTCGTCCCAGGTCATGTGAAATAGCTTGGAGGCGCCAGAGCCGGTGATGTTCCATCTGACGGAAATCTGGCCCTCGTCACCAGAAAGCACCCCGTATTTCGCCGAGTTTGTCGCGAGTTCGTGGAATGCAATCCCGAGATACTGGACCGCGTTGGGGCTGAGGACGACTGATGGTCCGGACATTGAAATTCGCTCTTCGTTGCCGAATGGTTTGGCCTGTGCCAATAGGAGTTCGAAAACCGTGGCGCCTTTCCAGTCTTCGGAGACGAGCAGGTCGTGCGAGCGCGACAAAGCCATGATCCGCTCGCGAAGCTGTCGTTCAAACTCGGTTAGAGTTTCCGCCCGCTTGTTTGTCTCGCGGATCATCGAAATGATGACGGCGTACTGGTTTTTGACGCGATGGTTGACCTCGCGCATCAGCAAGCGAATCCGATGCTCGTTTTCCCTTGCCGAGGTGATATCCCGGGCAATTTTCGATGCGCCGATGATCTGTCCGCTTGCGTTGCGTACGGGTGAGACCGTAAGCGAGACAGGAACCAGGCTGCCATCCTTACGCTGACGAATTGTTTCGTATGTTTCCACCCGCTCGCCACGGCGAATGCGGTCGAGGATGCGAGGTTCCTCATCCTGGTGGTCATCTGGGATGAGCATGGTAACCGGCCTGCCTATCGCCTCGTCGGCGGTGTAGCCGAATAGCCGTTCGGCGCCATGGTTCCAGCTCTTTATGACGGCGTTGAGGTCTTTGCTGACGATTGCGTCGAACGTGGACTCCACAATTGCTGACAGATGCTGGCTGGTCTCTTCGGCTCGGTGCCGGTCGGTCAAGTCCAGTAACATGTTGACGGCACCAATCAGATTGCCGTCCTCATCCTGTATCGGTGTCGGATAGGGCAGGAACGGAAAGAAGGATCCGTCTGGACGCTGGGCTATGGCTTCCTGGTTGCGAACCGGCCGGTTTTCCTTGAGCGCGATCGCCATCGGGCACTCGTCATGGGGCAATTCCTTGCCGTCGGGAGTGAACAACTTGAACGTCACGCACCATTTGTCCTTCCGGAGCTCCGGCTCCCTACCGGCAAGCTCGGCGGCGGCGCGGTTATAGTAGGTGATCGTCCCGTGCCGATCGGTCGTGTATATGGCAACCGGAAGGCCGTCGAGAATCTGGTGATAGGTATTGTCTTGCTGCCTTAGCTCCGTGCGTGTCCGTTCAAGGTCGGTCACGTCAACCGTGAAGCATCTGGTGTTGATGAGATTGCCATCCCGAAGATGGCCGCTCGACGTGATCTCGACATGCTTGATTGATCCGTCGTGGGCTCTCAATCGAGCCGGATATCTCGCGATCCGCTCGCCGCGCGCGAGCCGTTCCAAAATGTCGTCGATCACGGCCCTGTCAGGATAGAATTCGGCAACGTGCCGGCCGACGTAGTCCTCTGCTGGATAGCCCAGAAGGTCAAGCTCAGCCCTGTTGGCATGCAGAATCACCCCATCTGCGTTCACCAGATGGAGTGCGACCGCCCCGTTCTCGAAAAAATCCTGATAATCGAAGTCCCGACTATCTTCACCGGACATTTCCGGTGCCTTAGAGGCGATGGCGCTCGCCTGCGGTCCTTCATTCATTCCGTTCCTGCCTCACTTGAACGGACCCCAACGCGTTTTGTTACAATTTGTTCCGCTCGCCGGTCCTGGGGGCGCAAGGATACTCGACGGCCACCGAGGCCATCTCGGTCGTGAAGGTGACGATCGCCGGTGCGGGATCGCCGCCGCCGAGGACGTAGGCTTTGCGTTGTGCACCCGCCGCCAACGCCAAGGGCCGCGCGCACGTTCAAAAGCCGTTCGATCTGGAAGGCCTAATGACGCAACCAAAATCTCTTTACGCGCGTTGGATTTGATGGAATTCAGGTCACATATTTGGGTGAAGGAGAGCGATCTCGCGATCTGCGTTATCAGTTCCCTTGCCGAAGCGCTCGAATTCCTCGCCGCATGGCCGCCAAACAGGCGAGGGCCCTTCTTTTATCTCGCCTCAAACAGCCTTCAATCAGCAGCCGCGGGTTCGATCGATCCCCATGAGGCGGGCGAGGTGTTTGAGTTGTTTTGCCGTGAAGCAGGCATTCTGGCCGAAGCGAAGATGAACGATTGAGATGAATTTGGGCCTCATGAACCTTTCCCTGTCTTGGCCGTTCCAGGGTTTATGATGGTCCTCGACCGCGAAACGAGGGCCGCGCGCGATTACAATGAGGATGATTCAGATGGCCGACCCCATGGATGTGCAAACGACGATTAAACCTTTCGATGGAACCGTGAACGTTTCGTTCTCAGATGCCATGATCGCGTCGACAAAGAACGCGATGATGATGTTGCAGCCGGGAAAGGACTCGGTGTTCTTCATCCCGTTTGAAGATATTTATTTCGACTTTCTTTTCTCGCAAAAACCAACACCACGACCTTTCAGACGGAACTCGGCAGCGTCGGCTATTGGAGTGTCAATGCGGTAGGCGAAGCGGCGGAAAACTTCATGTGGGCCTATGAAACGCCCGAACCGCAAGCCGCTATGATCGCGCGGCATGGAGCCTTTGACAGCAAGCGCGCCCGTATAGAGGCGGTGCCTAAGGAAGATCGGCAGCACACTCCACAAGTTGTGGAGTGAGCAGACCCACCTCGTTTGCAGCCACGCAGTCATCCAAGGCTGGGATTTCGCCAAGGATTTGGCGATGCTTCACATCCTGGCAGACCACAAAGCTGGAGTGAAAGCACGGGCTGGACATCATGGACCGGTCGATCCAGGCGTCAAGATTGCCAAAAGCGGGCCCGTTTCATCCGGTAGCCAGGCCGTCTGCCGCAGGGCGTCGCCAAACCTGGCGCATTTTTACCGCCTGAGCGACGCGTCTTTTCGTTGGTCTCATCAACTGGCTCAGTGCTGCCGTCCTTGTCCGCAGAGCTCCTGTTTTCGGCGGCCTACGTTGTCATTGGGGCCGCGGAAGTTTCGCGCTTGCTTGCGAGTTGCGATTTCAAGTTTGTACGGCAACCTGCGGTGTCGAGTAAGGTTCCTGTCTACGGAGCAGGCTAGCTCGCCAGCCTCATCGGTCGAGGTTCAAATCCTCTTCTGCAACCGCAACAGCACGTAAGACGACAGCGCAGGCCGGCGGGCTTCAATCGCAGAGTATGGTGTTTACCACCTGCTCCACGTCCAAAGCCGAGGAATCGATCCAATGACCAATGCGTGGCGTCTCGCGGGCAAGGGCACCGGCAAGGACGGAGGGAGGGAACCCATCGGAGTAGCCGGTCTTTGGCCGCTCTCTATCACGCTGAGCCAATATTTCCACCGAAGGGGCCAGCACCACCACCCGCGGATTGAGGTCGCAAAGGCGCTCGACAGCAGCGACAAGGTCATGCCCGATGAGAATGTCCTGGTAGACCACGGTGAAGCCCGCATCAAAATAGCGACGCACCACATCGGTCGCGATCTGCTGCCGGAGGGTTAGTTGCGCCCGCGCCTCGGTGTCCAGCGTAGCCCCCATCGCTGCGGCGCCATTCACGATCATGCGACGGAAAATCTCCGCCGACGAGCGCCGAGCGGTGGAAACCTTGGAGCTGCCTGCCAAGCATGAGGTCGAGGACATCATCGATCAAACTTCCGCAGACGATCTCAAGGGAATGCAGGACACAATCGGGCAGTCAAGGCGGGCGGTATTGACGTTGGCCTCGGCCGGACTTGACCCCAGCCAAGTGGTGGCAGCAGGGCTTAGTGAGGATGACGTTCTAACGCTGGTCGTGCAGCAGACTGCTTGAGCGCGTTGGATATCGCATCGACGACGATCTCCCTCTGGCCTCATTGTGTTTCAGCGGACAGGATTTCTCAGTAGCGCGAGCGCTGCCGAGGCAAAGCGTCCGGGCAGTCTAGAATTCTCCTGGCGATCCCACGGCGATAGGAGAACGGTCCAACGGCGGGCTGCCCGGCCGGGAACTTTTCCGCTCAACACATAGTTCATCATACTCCACCCCGAGGAGACGAACGATGGAACAACATGACCCCCAAGAAATCATCGATCTGGAACGAAAATTTTGGCGGGCAATGGTGGATAAGGACATCGAAGGTTCGGTAGCGATGCTGGCCGACGAGTCCATCGTTGCGGGAGCTCAGGGTACGGCAATGCTCACCCATGACGATTATCGTGGCATGGCGAGGCAAGGGGATAGCCTGTGGCAACTGAAGGCCTTCCAACTCGACGATATTAAGGTGATGTTCCCATCCACGGATGTCGCCGTTGTTGCCTATACGGTGACCGAGGATATGGAAGTTGAGGGCAAGCCACTGACTTTGAGGGCAGCCGATGCCACGACTTGGATTCGCCAAGATGGTGAGTGGCTTGCTGCCCTACATACGGAGTCAGTGCTTGGCGATCCCTTTGGCCGAGATCGCACGACCTAGAATTTCCCGCCTGAAGACCCATCTGCTGTCGCGGGAGTAATGTGCGCAGCTGCCTGAAACGCTGCCTACCCCCGCGACGGCTACATCAGACTACAGCTGAGGCGGCAGTAACCTCGCGTGTTGTATCGAAATGCGTCCTATCGCCTGAATGGAGCGGCCGCTGGACGATCTTCAGTACCCGCCGATTATGGGTAGGATCTCTCCAGTGATGTAGCTGGAACAATGTGGCGAGGCGAGGAAGACGTAGGCGGGCGCGATTTCTTCGGGCTGAGCCGGGCGCTTCATCGGAGTCTTCGCACCGAACGTGGACACGTCTTCCGGCTCCTTGTCCGAAGGATTCAATGGTGTCCAGACAGGTCCTGGAGCTACCGCGTTAACGCGGATGCCGCGGTCGATGAGGTTGGCGGCAAGCGCCCGAGTGAAAGCATGAATGCCACCCTTGGTCATCGAATAGTCCACGAGTTCCTTGCTGCCACGGATCCCGGTCACCGATCCGGTGTTGATGATCGCCGAGCCGGGTTCCATATGCGCAATGGCCGCTTGGCTCATGTGAAAGTAACCGTACAGGTTGGTCTTGAGCGTCGTGTCGAAATGCTCTTCGGTCAGGTTGGCGAAATCGCTTGAATGAACCTGGAACGCGGCGTTGTTCACGAGCACGTCGAGCCGACCAAACGTCTTCATAGTGTCCGCAACGACTTTCCGGGAGATCGTCCTGTCGGTTACGTCTCCAGGCAGGAGAATGCATCTCCTGCCTTCAGCTTCGACTGCTTCCTGGGTGCGTTCCGCGTCCTGGTGCTCGTTGAGGTAGTTAATGGCGATGTCCGCGCCCTCGCGCGCATAGAGCACAGCGACGGCTCGTCCTATACCGGAATCTCCGCCTGTGATCAGGGCCACCTTGCCGGCGAGCTTTTCGGAGCCCTTGTAATAGGGGGCATCGAACAGAGGCGCGGGCTTAACCTTCGCCTCTTGCCCGGGTTTGGGGAGCTGCTGTTTCGGGTAAGGCGGCACGGGATAGAGCCTGGCGCCCGCTTGCATGGCTTTGCCGTCGATTTTCCGATCGCTGCGGTCATCCTTTGCCACCCTCCGCTGGATCGACCGCTGCTTCTTCGCTTCTGCCTGCGCCGACATCGCCGTCTCCAATTACTCAGTGAACCTCGTTGCGCTTACGCGTAGCCGCGGCCTTCTTTGCCGACGCAGAACGTGCCGCGGCGGGCCGCCGGGCGGCCGCTTCGCCACCCAAGCGGCCGCCCTTCTTTGCGGAAACATTGGTGTCCGGCTTGCCCCTGCCGGAACCGGACTTGTTGCCGCCACCGGAGTCCTTGTTGACGGTTGCCCAGGCTCGACGCTCGGCTTCGTCGGTAGACACACCGCTTTCCTTGTAGCTTTCCTCGATGTGCTCGGCCTTACGCTTCTGTTTGTCGGTGTATTTGTCCATGTCACCGCGCGGCATGGCAGCCTCCATTTCGTGTCAGTCGATGTGCTCAGGCATGTCCTTGAGCTGCTCTTTCGTCCACGAGGTTACGGCGTGAACTTCGCCATCTTCGTCCCGCATGAAATCCAACTGGCTCGCGGGAACCGCGACCGGTTTCGCGCCGATGCCGAGGAAACCGCCGACATCGATGACGACTTGGGCGGTGCTACCCGCGCCATGCACGTGCGAAACCGATCCGATGTCCTCGTCATCGAGCCCATAGACTGTCGCGTTCTCCAAGATGTCGGGAGTGAGCTCTGCCTCGGTGAGACGTACGTGATTTGTATGGTCCATCACTAACTCCTTGGTTTGGTGAGTTCGACCAACCCCTCAACTGGCAATCCGTTCCGAACGGAATGCAAATGTGATCGCGCGGCTAATCCAGCTTCAGCTCAACGCGCCGTTTGCCGGAGTGTGACCGTCTTTCGCCTCATCAAACGCTCCGACGGTGAACAGCCCGATGATGGCCGCCGCCACAATGGCGATGAATGCATAGGCGAGATTGGACTTCTGCATTGGGAATCCTGCTTTCATGGAAGCGCACGCCCATAGGCGCGTTCTTCCCGAATGGACCCGTCGATGCGGTGAAGGATCGCCTTGCATCGCTTGCCTTGAGCGAGGGTAAGTCGGCTTGCCCTAATCGCTGCTGCCCAACCTGCCTTTTGCGTCAGATGGGTGGATAGGACCTCGCCGCCCTCCTTCACCCTCCACCCTTCCTTGCACGAAACAGTGTGGAACGTTGGCTGCCTGGCCATCTGAGCCTCCCGAAGTCAGTGATACGAAATGGCCGTCGGCGCGTCGGGGTTGCAGCACAGGAAAAAAGTGATCGACAGCGTCTGAGACCTAGCGCCGTTTCCGCAGTGCCCGACTTTTGCGGGCAACGTGGGCATCGTGCTTTTGTCGCTCTGGCGACGGCAGCAGCGCGCGAGGCTCACCCTCGAGCTCGAATTCGTCCGGAACGCTGTCAATGAACTCGCGGCCGATACGGTACGTGCAGTATCCGAACAGTAGCAGGGCAACGAGGCGCAACATGAGACTTCCCCTTGTTGTTGGCTTGCGAACGCTGGGTCAGCACCATCGTTCCCTGGGCTGCAAACGTGCACCCGATGAGTGCTACGGGTCGGACGGGGTAGATGCTCGTCTGCCATTTCGTTGGCCAGGAGGAGAAACCGGGAAAAAGACTTCCTGTTCATCGTACCGTCAGGCCCGGTTGACACACCCGCAGCGAGACGGGAACGCATCAATGCGCGGAAGGTTCACTACGATGCCTGGGGAGGGGAACCATCTGCCCGCCTGATCCATTCATACCTGCCAATTCCGGCAGGAGGATTCCCACCATGAAGACGCTGGCTGAGATTTTCGAGCATACCCTCGAGGACATGTACTTCGCCGAAAACGCGATCACCAAGGCTCTCCCGAAAGTGGCGAAGGCGGCAAAGGACACCAAGCTGAAAAAGGCGGCCGAGGATCACCTCGAGGAAACGAAGGGGCAAATTAAGAAGCTCGAGCAGGTCTTCAAGTCGATCGGGAAGAAAGCATCGGGCGAGAAGTGTGATGCGATTGAGGGCCTGATCAAAGAAGCCGACGGACTGATGAAGGAAGCCTCAAGCACCGCGCTGGATGCGGGGCTTCTCGCCGCCTGCCAGGCTGTCGAGCATTACGAGATTTCGCGTTATGGATCCCTTCGCGAATGGGCGAAGGACCTCGGCCACGAGGAAGCCCATACGCTGCTGACTGAAATCCTCGATCAGGAAAAAGCGACCAACAACAAGCTGACGAATCTGGCTGTAACGACCATCAACAAGTCCACGACCGCAGCACGGGCGGCATAGCGAGCAATAGCTTCCAATGTGATCTGATCGGCCGGCGTTTGCCGGCCGCGGGGCCTGGCGCCAGCGTGGACAACCGGATTCAGCACCCAAGGGAGGACGCGGCGGCGGCCGCTTCTTTGCGATATGTGAATGACGGAGAAGCAGGCTTCTCACGCCACCGTTCAGGCAAGGGGTTCCGCTATAAGAACGCCAGCGGGCAATGGTTGACGGAGGCTGCCGTCATTCATCGGATCGATACGCTTGCTATCCCCCCAGCCTGGACGGATGTGTGGATATGCCGGGATGCCAAAGGACACATCCAGGCTACCGGACGCGATCAGCGTGGCCGCAAGCAATACCGGTATCACCCCAAATGGTCGGAGAACCGCGGTCAGGCAAAGTTTGCCAGTCTCGCTTCCTTTGCCAAAGCACTTCCACGACTGCGGAAACGGATAAATCGTGACCTCGGAAGGCTCGGCCTTCCACGCGATAAGGTTCTCGCGGCGATCGTTTGGCTGCTCGACAATGCGATGATCCGGATCGGCAACGCCATGTATGCCCGCGACAACGGCAGTTTCGGCCTGACGACGCTCCGCAACCGCCATGTCGAAATTGAAGGATCGAAGCTCAAATTCGCCTTCAAGGGCAAGTCCGGCAGGGAATGGCTGGTCAAGCTCAGTGATCGTCGGATGTCGCGCGTCATCCGACAGATCCAGGAGCTGCCGGGCCAAAGCTTGTTTCAGTATGTGGGCGACAATGGCCAACGAACGGCCGTCAACTCCGACGAAGTCAACGACTACATCCGCGAGGCTGCATGCGGGCCGTTTTCATCGAAGGACTTTCGAACCTGGGGCGGCACCGTAAGGGCGCTGACGCTGTTTGCCGACCGCTCTCTGCCAGCAGGCAAACGAGCGGCCGCCCTTGTTTCCAATGAGGTCATCGATCAGGTGGCGCTTCGTCTCGGCAACACGCGAGCTGTTTGCAGGAAGGGCTACATTCATCCGGGGGTGATCCAATCCTGGTCTGCAGGGAAACTGCAATCGCAACTCGGTTCGATCAGGACCCGCGGCAACAAATGGATGGACCCGGAGGAAGCTATTGCGGGCAAATGGCTGGCCCGGAACGAAGGACACCCGGCACGCTAGGCTGTCCGCATGCCAAAAGAAGGGCCCATCCTATTCGATGGGCCCCCGACATCACCCGCTACTGGATGATCTGGACGATCTTGCGCGTGCCCGGGTCGACCAGGACAGTTTGCTGGTCGATCACCACATAGCTGTAAGTTGCACCTAGGTCCGGCGCGTCGAGAGGCGTGATCTCGACAATGTCAGGCACAACTGCGCCCACTACTACTTGGAAGTCGGGGGGCGGCTGGACGGGTGTGACAGGGTGGGCGATCACATACTCCCTTACGATCGTCTGCTGCTCAGGTTCGAGCACTATGGTCTCTGCGTAAAGGCCGGAACCTGTCATCGCGACCAGAATGGCCGCAGCTGATAGTCGTCGTATCATGACGCTTCTCCATTGCTGGGACATGAGGAGGTAACATCTCACCACCAGGGAGGTTCCGATCTTTGGCGCGCCAGTGAACAGGTGTCGATGTCAGCTTTCGGCTTTGAACGTCCTGGCAATCTCTTCGAGCTTGGCCCTATCGTGCCCGTGACGACGAACAAGTTCTTGTGCTTGTAGCGGCGAAAGGTCGGAGGTCTCAACCAAGTGCCTTACCAAGCTGTCGTCGGTGGCCATTGCCGGCATCTGAACACGGTTTCCGGCGGAAGTGGCTTCAATGCGAGCAATCTCGGGGTTGAAGGTGCCATGTTCCGTCAGCACTGAAACGTCTGGATCCACGACAGTCCACATGAAGTCCTGAGCAGCTTCGCCGGCGGCCGACACACGCCATGAGTTGGCAACGCCCCAACCCGGCCGATCAACCTTCCTGTTCATCGGTGTCAGAAACTCGAAGTAGATGTCCTTGATAGGAATGTAGAAAACGTCCGGCCCGCCATAACCTGACTGCACCATGGCATTTGCCGTAGATGCTATTACCGAATCCGCAAAGAACACGGTCACCGATCCTTCAAATGGTACCATCTTGAACTGTTCCATAGGATCCTCCTATGCCTATCTGGTTACATCCGTTGTCTGGGCTCAGCGGTGCGGATGTGGTCGTTCAGCAAGCTGATTTCCGCCCACCCAAACTGCTCGCCTGACTGAGTGACGATGCTCGCAGCTTCCCTGTGTCTTGCCGATGGGATTGATATGGCGTGGCGGACGGCTTGGGAGAGGTGGGGGAAGAACGTCCCGTGATTGAAGCGGTTTTCGTAGAAGGTGGCTGGCTGATCCAGCTCGACAAGCTTTCCATTCAGCAACATCGGACTTACTCCAAGGTATTCGTTCCCTGGCTGTGGGTGCGCGCGCATTGCCGCCTAGTCGAGCAGCGTTTCCGCGGCTCCTTCGTGTCGAGAGCAGATCGGTAACTGATCAGTCGCCGAAGAGTTCCTGCGACAGGCGAGTGTCGAAGGATTCCCCAAAGGGGTAACGCAATCTCAGCCTGCTGCGCTCTGATCAAACAGGTGCGCCGCGCCTGGTTTGGGCAGCGATCACCCATGGGTCGATTGCAATGGGCGTTTGTTCCAGGATGCCCGCGGAACGTGCGAAGGCACGTATGGCATCGCTTGCGCCGTCGGCGTGAAACTGCCCCGCTTGCGCTGCCTGACATGCACGAAGGGCCGACTCATAGATCGGAGCGCGGCGACTGGGTGGCCACGCGCACATGAACGCCAGCGCATCTGCAATGTCTTGGATTTCGCGAATGTGAGCGCCGTCGCGGACAAACACCGCTCGGCCAAAGACCTGAGCTCTCATGACGTTCTCCCGTGGCCCGCTTCTTGTCCTTGCGGCGGGCCTGCCATGTATTCCCTTACGTCATTTCGTCAAAATAGTGACAGAGGAGATCAATTCCGATTCACGGCTGAACGCTGAGAATGCCGACCTCGCGGCAGAAAGTTTCGAACGCCAGTCGTGCCACTTCGGGCGGTACAATCCCCTCATCGAACCCCGCAAGCGCATCTGCCGCGAGATAGTAGAATGCGTTGCGAGCACCAGTGTCCCATTCCTCAAGAAACTGAGATGCTTCCTGGAAGGTTGTGATGTGAAGGATCGTGATCCCTCCAATCCTTACTTTTAGCGCTGGGACCATATCCATCCAACAGAAACGGCGATCTCATAGGGTAGTTGCACTTACGCGCCCTCGATCTACGATCGAGCGTATCGCGATGCCGACATGTTTGCGTCAATCGCTAAGCGCCATTCTCTCACAGGGTCGCCAGGTGCGCGTTCCGCAGAGCCGGCCCGTAGGCTTGGCGCAATGCCAGCTTTTGCTCCAGGGCATGAAGTCGGCCTTGTACATGGCAGAGAGCCTATGCAGCCCAACCTCAAGGACACCGCGCTGGTGTCGTTGATCAGCCTCGGCGACCTGACCTTCCGTGCCGAACAGATACGTAATTTCACCCAGGACAGCACGCTGATCTACACGATGCTGCTGTTCATGTATTTCGGCATGGCCCTCGTGGTCACAGCGATCATGCGCGTCATCGAACGTTTCGCCGGTCGCTGGCGGGAATCTCGCACAAATGGGAAAGCTAGCCAGCGTCTCCGGAAGTTAACCGGTCAGCCGCTCGCTGGCGGGATGCATGCCACGTTGATTGCGACGAGACGCCATATTTCATTAGCAAATTCAAAAGGAGCAACAGTTTTGTGCCCAAAGACAGCGGGTCTACCGTGAACGGACGATATTGTCCGTTCCTCTCGATTGCCGGCTAACGCCAGTTTCAGTTTGCGACCGCGTCAAACATCCGTTTTCGGGTTCGCTTTTGCGTCGGACAGCTGCCGCGCCGCCAAGAACATCACCGTGTACGCTGCCTTCTGCCGGTCCCAGCCTGCGGACTCAGCCATGTCGAGCACCTCGGTCAGTACTGGCTCCAGCACGGTTTTCAGATCGGCTTCATAATTCAGTTCGGTCGCCGCACGTTGCGGCGGCGCAATCTTGTTGATGTTGATCGCATCCATGTCATCACCCGTCTGGGGCCGTGTCCGCGCCCGGATGGACGCAGACACAGCCTCTCTGTCTTCTTAGAAGTCCATGCCACCGCCCGGCATCGCTGGCAGCGGCGCGTCCTTCTTGGGCTTCTCGGCCACCATCGCCTCGGTGGTAACCAGCAAGCCAGCGACGGACGCAGCGTCCTGAAGGGCCGTACGCACCACCTTCACCGGATCGATGACGCCCTGTGTGTAGAGGTCGCCAAACTCGTTGGTTTGTGCGTTCCAGCCATAGCCGAACTCGGCCTTGTCGCGCAGCTTGCCGACGATGACCGAGCCTTCGGCGCCAGCGTTTTCCGCGATCTGTCGCACTGGCGCTTCGAGCGCGCGCCGCACGATCTCGACGCCATGTTTCTGGTCGGAATTATCGGCCTGGACATTGTCGAGCGCCTTTACTGCGCGCAGCAAGGCAACGCCGCCGCCCGGCAACACACCTTCTTCAACTGCGGCGCGGGTGGCATGCATGGCGTCATCGACGCGATCCTTGCGCTCCTTCACCTCGACCTCGGTCGAGCCGCCGACGCGAATGACGGCGACGCCCCCGGCGAGCTTGGCCAGGCGTTCCTGCAGCTTCTCACGATCGTAGTCCGAGGTGGTCTCCTCGATCTGAGCCTTGATCTGGGCAACACGCCCCTGGATCTCGGTCTTGGAGCCAGCGCCGTCAACGATGGTGGTGTTTTCCTTCTCGACAACCACCTTCTTGGCGCGGCCGAGCATGTTCACCGTCACGTTTTCGAGCTTGATGCCGAGATCTTCCGAGATCGCCGTGCCGCCGGTCAGAATAGCGATGTCTTCCAGCATCGCCTTGCGGCGATCACCGAAGCCAGGCGCCTTGACGGCAACGACCTTGAGGCCGCCTCGCAACTTGTTGACGACAAGGGTAGCCAACGCCTCGCCCTCGACGTCCTCTGCGATGATCAGCAGCGGTTTGGAAGACTGGACGACCGCCTCAAGCACCGGAAGCAAAGCCTGCAGGTTGGACAGCTTCTTTTCGTGGATCAGAACATAAGGCTCTTCCAACTCGACGCGCATCTTGTCCTGGTTGGTGACGAAATAGGGGGACAGGTAACCGCGATCGAACTGCATGCCTTCGACGACTTCGAGTTCGGTTTCGGCGGTTTTTGCCTCCTCGACGGTAATGACACCCTCGTTGCCGACTTTCTGCATCGCCTCGGCGAGGAAACGGCCAATTTCGGCGTCACCATTGGCCGAGATGGTTCCGACCTGGGCGATCTCGTCGTTCTTGGTGACCTTGCGAGCATTGACCTTGAGTTCCGCGACCACGGCGTCGACCGCCTTGTCGATGCCACGCTTCAGGTCCATCGGGTTCATGCCGGAAGCGACAGCTTTGGCGCCTTCCTTGACAATCGCCTGGGCAAGCACTGTCGCCGTTGTGGTCCCGTCGCCGGCGATGTCGCTGGTCTTGGACGCGACCTCGCGCACCATTTGCGCGCCCATGTTCTCGAATTTGTCATCCAGCTCGATCTCCTTGGCGACGGTGACGCCGTCCTTGGTGATGCGAGGGGCGCCGAACGACTTGTCGATCACAACGTTGCGGCCCTTGGGACCGAGCGTGACCTTCACAGCGTTGGCGAGAATGTCGACACCGCGCAGCATCTTCTCGCGGGCTTCGGTATGGAATTTGACTTCCTTAGCAGCCATTTTTCTTGCTCCTTCTTAAACGCCGGGTGCCACCTTAGGCGGCCTTCTTGGCCTGGGCCGCGGCATCGATCACGCCCATAACGTCGGACTCCTTCATGATCAGGAGATCCTCTCCGTTGAGCCTGATCTCGGTGCCGGACCATTTGCCGAACAGGATGCGGTCGCCAACCTTGACGTCGAGCGACAGCAACTGGCCGCTGTCGTCGCGGGCGCCCGGACCAACGGCGATGACCTCGCCTTCCTGCGGCTTTTCCTTGGCGGTCTCGGGGATGATGATGCCGCCGGCCGTTTTTTCCTCGGCCTCGATGCGGCGGACCAGAATACGGTCGTGCAATGGACGGAACGTCATGTCGTTCTCCTCATGGACAAACAGATTTTTGAGGTTCCTCCGCGCCGCATCCGAAGCGGATCCGGCGCGGGGTGCGCGACCCTCTTCGGCATCGTGCGCAATCGATCTGGGTAAGGTGCTTTTGCGTTTCAAGAGGTGGCTGCAAAAATTTTGGCACTCGGGCATGCCGAGTGCTAGCGCGCTGAATTCATGCAGCTATCCGCCGCGAATGCGTGATTGAGGGGGCTTGAAATTTCGTTCGAATCCTCCAAAATTTTTGTCCGACGATGATCCGCCCAGGGACCCGTCGGAACGTCAACGTAAAGGAGATTTTTGTAACGGAGGACCATCGATGGAACGAACTGTCCCGACGATCATCCCCTCGATCGCCCCTGAAACCACGGATCTGTCACTGGACCGTCTGCTTTTCCCGGCCCGGTTCTTCAGCCATCCCGACGATGTGATAACGGACGATCAACTCGACATTCAGGAAAAGCGCGCCATTCTTGCCTCTTGGGCATCGGATGCATGCGCAGTCGAATCCATACCGGCCCTGCGCAAGCCACCAGGCGTTGCGTCCCCTATGACTTTCGATGACGTCATGGATGCGCTTCGCCGGCTCGATGAAATCGGCGCCGACGTCGCCTCCAAATTCGACCAGGGCGGCAACCGCGAACGTCCGGAAAGATTGGACGCTTGATGGTGACCGAGAACAAGCTTGTGCTCAGCAGAGAATTCCGGCTGCAGATGGAGGGTTACGGCCTCACGACCGCGGAGATTCATTATCACCTTCCTGATTACCCGCGGTTGTTGCAACTTTTTGTCTGGCAGGAATACGACCTGGCACCGGAATTCCCGACGCTGAAAGTTTTCCTGAGATACTGGGAACAGGAACTTGAAGGCGCGCTCCATTCCGTGCGCGTTGCCCACCACCGCCTGATCAAACCTGCAGAATGGCAGGCAGTGGACGGGGTGTTTACGATTTCACTGAGCACCGGGGCCCGGTGCAGCCGGGCCCTCTATCTCGTCGTCGGGATCAATCAAGTCAATCAGTGCCGCTACCCGCGTTCCGGGCAGAGGGCGGCCTTGCCTCATCAACGCGTCGTCGCCGAAAGCCCAACCCGACGCCTCCCTGAGTTCATCGAGCGAAGCGCCCGACAGGATCACTTCTGCAATCATCGTATCGTCCACCGATCCGAGGACCGAGACAACGTCTTCCCGCGTCATGGTCATTGCTTGCCTCCATCGATTCGCCAGCGAACTAGATGGGCATTGGACGGAGCGCTTTCCAGCCGCCTCGGCCTGTGAATCCACCACCACGCCGTCAAAATGTCGGCTCGATTGCTCGCCCCTTGACGTAGCGCAAATCGCTTCCCAACTCATAATTCGTCGGCCGCTGCAAAGGGCCGGCACGGTCAGGGAGCGCCAGGCTTCTTGGCGCTTCCTCGTACCTATGTTGCTCCAAGGAGGATGTAGCTATGAGAACAAATATGGACTTCTCTCCCTTCTATAGGTCGAGCATCGGCTTCGACCGGATTTTTGATCTGCTCGAGAAATCCAGTTCACCGCAGGCCGACAATTGGCCGCCCTATGACATCGTCAAGCTCGGTGAAGACACCTATCGCATCGCGCTTGCGGTAGCTGGGTTCGCAGAAGACGAGCTTTCGATCACCCATGAGCCGAACCTGCTCGTCATCAACGGCTCGAAGACAGAAAATGGCGAGGTTTTGTATCTCCACCATGGACTGGCGATGAGGACCTTTGACCGTCGTTTCGAACTCGCCGACCATGTCAGTGTCATGGGTGCCAAGCTCGAGAACGGCCTGCTGATCATCGACCTCAAGAAGGAAATTCCCGAGGAGATGAAGCCGCGACGGATCGCGATTAACGCCGACGCTGACAAGTCTGCGTCGAAGCGGATCGAAGGCAACGTAGCAGCCTGATCTTACCTGAACCGGCCAGTGCGACACCCCATCTGGGGTGGGGTGTCGTCGCGACCTAACGAGAAAGGACAACCAGGAAAGGCGAAAGGAAAAGACAATGAGTGTACGTGACCTGATTCCATGGAACCGTGGCAACAACCAGGCTCCGACGATCTACCGCAGCGAAGACATGGATCCGTTCATGTCGCTGCATCGCAACGTCAACCGGCTGTTCGACGAGGTGTTCCGGGGGGTTGACACACCGTCGGTTCTTGGCCGCATGGCGGCTCGCAATGGCGCCTGGCCAAACGTCGAACTCTCGGAGAATGACAAGGAGATCCGGTTGGTCGCGGAAATGCCCGGGCTCGACGAGAACGACGTCGAGGTTCTGCTTGAAGACGGTGTTCTCACACTTCGTGGCGAGAAGAAATCGGAAACCGAAGACAAAGATCGTCAGTTCAGCGAACGCTATTATGGGCGTTTCGAGCGGCGCCTTGCTCTCGGTCGCGAAGTCGATGAGGATAAGGTGGAGGCGGCATTCAAGGACGGCGTTCTCACCGTGACCCTGCCCAAGACGGAAAGGGCGCGGGCGAACGCCAAGCGCATCACAATCAACACCAGCAAGTGATCGCTGACTGGCCGGTCGGGTGCGTAAGGTCCCGGCCGGCATCCTTGAAGAGGGAAGGGCGTAAGGTTTCGGAGTGACGGTACTTTTTCTTGCAAGTCGTTGGATGCGAGGAACTGGACTTGCGAGCAAACTCGGCGATTGATGTCGACAGACGCCGAATATTCACAAAAAAAGTTTTCGGCAAATCCTCAATGAAATCAACAGCGTAACAATTTGACGGCCCGACTGTCAGGATTTACTTGCGCTTGCTGGAGAAATTCGTTGCAAAATCAGAAGCTTAGGGCTGCTTTTGGCAATTGAGTGGGAGTGAGAGTGCAGACGGCGGCAACAGCGTAGTTTCGGTGGTGAATTCCGCCGTCGCGAAGTGTCGTTGCATAGCTCATTCCTCTGAGTTTGTGTTCTCCAACTCTGCCTTGCCAGTTCGATCTGCGCCTTTTTTCGAGATGATGTAAAGTCGCCTCAAGGGGCGGGAGTGCCGTGGAGTAGAGTAGCGTGCACAATGGCGGGTCTGCTTTGCGCCCCATCTCGGTCATCCGGAAGTCCTGACCTATCCTTGAAAGCGGACATACTCACGTCTGCTTCGCTTCGTGCGGCGCCCGCGCCGCCAGATGCGAGTGTCATCCCTATTCGCCGTGCATTAACTCATGTTCGTGTCCCGCAAAATCGATTGCTTTGAGGATGATGCCGTCGGCACTGAAGCATGCCCTAGACCATCGATGCTCGCGGTCTAACCGCAGACCGAGCTGTCAACCGCTCGCTCTGGCGGACGAAGACGTCCTCCCGCAGCGGCGGTGATGAATGCTAGCTAAACTCAAAGGCACCACGCCATACTCACCATGACAGAGCCGTCGCATGACCCCAATCCGTTGAAGGCTCGGGGGCGCAATATTTCGCGTTCACCTATTGCGAAGCAAAAAGATTGGGCGCAGGTTTGCGACTAGAAATACAGCCTGCATTGCAGGAAGTTATGTACATGGCCAGATGGCTTTATATTAGCGCATTCTTAATTTCTGGCTTCTCAGCGCTATTGCTGTACTCGTTAAAATTGTATGGATATTGCTACAGTTCCTGTGAATTTTATTCAGATACTCACTTAATCTCGACAGCGCTCCTTGATGAGGCTAGGCGAGGGAAATTTCCTGAAGACCTCAATGATCTGTCAGACGCCTCAACGTATCTGACTGAGCATCCTGATTGCTGCGTCATAGCTCGCTGGAACCATCCATTTTTGACTAACCCCCTGATCAGTTCGCTGTTTGGCGAGCGGTACGTGGTCGTATCCATCGGCTATCGCCAAGGTAAATCTAACGAGTTTGGCAAATATACAAATGTTTTAACGATGGTTAATTCTTGCTCATCCGTCGTTGATAGGTATTCGACAGGTTATGATAGCTAGCAACACCACGAAGGAAATACAAATGGCGGCTTAGGATGGTGTTTTTGGTGGTCGCCCTGATACTATTGCCAAGATAATCAATGCCCTGGTCAAAGCCGGCATCAAATTCATCCCCGAAAACGGCGGTGGAGCTGGCGCGCGCCTTGTCCGGCGTTCCAGCGTTTGACGGACACGAAGCAGCTTCGCACCCGCTAGGCCGATAGTAAGCCGTGAGCAACCGGGTTGCTCTGGCAACAAGGTCGGCGCTCGCCTTCCGGGGGCCTCGACATGTATTTTGCTAAGGGGCCTAGGGCGCGCCAACTGCAGCCGGGCGGGGTGGGGGTTAGCCGCAGCTGGCGCTAAGCTCGTGTGTTGCCTTGGGGGGGGCGGCAGGAGCCTGCCCGCAAATTAGTCACAGCTAACGCAAGGTCAACCAACGCAAGCGTGTCTTAGGCGAGATCTAGCGCAACTTGCGAATGCCTAGCCTTTCAGCCCAGCTAATCCTGGCCGGGCAGCGTTCCGGCTATTTCCCCTGAATCTGTACTCGAACCAGAACTATCGAAGCCAGGCGCTGACAAACAGGCGCGATTTCCGGCCTGGCGCCTAGATCACCAACGAGCGACCTGGCTGTGGTGCTGCATCCTGAGAGGACCCGAGTACGTGGGAGACGCAGCTACGCCTTCGTCTTGCGTCCAGCCCGCTTTACCGGCATCTTTTCAGCCGGCTTGCGGCCAAGACCAAGGCTCTTGGCCATTTGTGATCGATGGGCCGAATAGCTAGGCGCAACCATTGGATAATCCGCCGCCAGCCCCCACTTGGCGCGATACTGGTCAGGCGTCAGACCGCGAATGGTAAGGTGACGCTTCAGCGTCTTGTATCGCTTCCCGTCCTCAAGGCTGATCAGATAGTCGGGCGTGACGGACTTCTTGATCGATATCCTCGGCGTCAATGGTTCTTCCGGCGGCGCTACCGCCACACCAAGATTGCTGATGCTGGAATGGATTTGGGCAATCAAGCCAGGCAGTTCTCCGGCCGGGACTGGATTGTTCGAAACATAGGCCGCCACGATATCGGCAGTGAGCTCAATCAGCTGGTTATTGGGCTTTAGCAATACTTCAGTCATCACATCACCTCCGGAGAGTACTCGGATACCAAGCTCCGGTAGCGGAGTTTTGCCTACGACGAAACCCGGGCGCTCTATAAAGCCGGCGCGCGGCCGCAGCTGGACGTCCGCTTCGCGCCCCATTTCGGCCGTTCCGGCGCGCATTTTGACTGCCTGAAACCGGCCGTTGGTTACGACTGCGTCGTTCGTCTTGAGACTGCGCGAGCTCGGACATGTTTGCCCGCGCACGAGAGCTCAACTTCGAAGGCTGACGAGTCGTCTCCTCGATCAAGAATTCACTTGCTATGGCTCGGAGGAACTATCACCAATCGCCGAAGGGCCTCGCTTGTGCTTTACTGTCCGAGGAAGCGCCAAACGCGGCATCAACGCGGTCTGCCAGTCAACGCGCTTGCGATACGAGAACCGCTCCTCAAGATCGCGAATGGCTTCGTGTCCTGGGCAAACTTCGACGGCAAGTCCGATCCATTCCCGCGCTTCCTCGTAACGACGCGCTACGCGAAAGCGTTCAGCGAGCGCCAAACACATAGCCGCCTCCAAAATTCGCGGCGCCTGCAATCCTGAAGGCTTCACGCGGGCAGCAAAATACTTGTCTAGTGCCTCACGATGCACATCGATCGACCAACCCTCAAGCATGCCGAAGATCGTACGAGCGATGAGCGCCTCGCTGCTTGGCGCTCCGATGAGATCCATGTGCTGCTCGATCAAAACGTCCAGCTTGGCGGAGCGATCATGCTTCGGAAGCAGACGCGCAAATAGTGCATACAGCGTCAGCAGCTGGCAGCGCTCCAGCTTGGCGCAGGACTTTGCCAGCCGCTCCATGTCGGGAAAGATCGGTCGAAGATCCGTTACGGTCGCGTTTGGCGTGTTCATGAGCACAGGCACAAGCTGCTCAAGATGCCCTTCAAGCCGTTGTCGAGCTTGCTTCGCGTTCATGAGCGGCATGCCGACCCACATCTCCGGGGCAAGCGGGACCGTGACCACCCCGGCTTGCTCACGCGCATAATCATAAGGCTCGTGTGTGGTCGTCGGACCGCTGGCGACAAACGCGGTGATCACATGGTGAGTAAGGCGGACTAGCCCCTGGAAGCTCAGTACCGGGCGACGATCCACCTCGGCCGTTTCGCGATCGCTGTCCGACAGCGTAATTGCGTCCGGCAATTGGCGGACATTGTGGACATAGCGTGAGCGGAGCACATAAGCCTGACGCAGCGCCTCACCTAATTCATGCCGAGCGATGGCAGCGCCTCCGATTAGGTCCGGCGCGCGAAAATAGTCGCGATCGACATGATGGAGAACAAAGGCACGGTAGCGCCGTGCCAGTGACGCGTGCTCCGAACCAAGTATAGCCTCGCGAACTGCGCTTCCGGTACGCTTTGACGCCTTTGCCAAAGCCCGGTCCACAGGTATACGCTTGCGTTCGTCGACATCTTTCCAGTTGGTCGTGTACCCATCGAACTCCTGCGCGAGCGATTCCACCGCTGAGACGAGCAACGTATACGCAAGCGCCAGATCATCGCGCATGCGGTGCAGCGCGGTTACGAAAGTCCGGATCGCGCGCATCGCGCCAAGAAAATGGCGTCGATCCAGCGCGAGCAGTTGATCGACCAGTTCCTTGAAGGGCGCGATCTCGACTTCCTGCAGTGCGATCCGTTCATCGAAATATCGCCGGATGAACTTGCTCGGCGGATCGTACGATGCAAGACCCGGCGCCTTCGATGTCAGCCGGTCGACCACCGCTGGATCGGGAGAGACGATCGCACGCAGGCCAAATGTCGCCAAAGCGGCAAAGTCGGTCAGGAAAGGGCCAATTGTGTGCGAGATCAGGAAGCCAGGGCCGACTTCCGCCTGCTCGATACGCTCTTCAATCTCATAGACGATCGCGCGATTGCCGCGCATGCCGTCGGTTTCCCGCAGCGTCCCAGCAGCTGTCGCCACGTCATAGCCATAGCAGAGTTCGAGGTTGGAATAGAGCACGCCGCGGAGTTGGTTGGTCCGACCCATGCCGCGCGCAAAGAGCTTCCCTGTGTTGATCTGCAGCATGCAGTGCTCAGCTTCCGGCCAGCGGTCTCGCGCGCCGCGCGCGGCCGCGCGGCCAGGATTGTCGACGGGGCACGCCGAGCACCTCCACCGCTGCGAAGCGATCGGCGAACTCGCCGCGCTCATAATGCTCGAGCTTCGAAAGGGCGGCTCGTAATCGCGGTGGAACGGTAAACACGAGTTCGAGCGGTTCCTCCGGCGGAACGATCACCGCCAGCATTTGGTGTCGAAAATGGTCATTATTCGGATCCTTCTCAACATAGCGACGCACCTTGATCAGCATCAGCAATGCCTGATCCTGCGCCTTCAGCATCGCCGCCAGCGCGTCTCGATCAACGGAAAGCCGCGTGCCGCCGCATTCGGTCTCATGCCGTCCGCGACCTGAGCGCATTCCCCAGGACTCGGCGGTGAAGATCGTCTTGCCTGCCGGGTCAATCCAACGACGAGCAAACGGATCCGCCTGCTGGAGCCGCATCTTGGCCACCGTCGCCGCGGATGGGCGTGCGCGTTGCAGCGCCGTGGCGAAGCCGTAGGGGTCGCGGCCGTCGAGCTTGGTGTAACTGTGCTCGCCGCTCGATAGCCATCGCGTCAGTAACGTGCGCTCACTCGGACCGCGCCGATCATGTGCCTCTTCTGCTTCGTCGTCGGCCGGAAGATACGCGAAGAAGGGATCAGCCGAGTAGACCGCATGGGCAACGGAACGAGCTCTTGCTTGATCAACCAACTGCGATCCGATCGTGACATCGAGGCCGTCACACGACTCCCAGCTTGCACTCACCAGAAAGCGCTCTGGCGTAATCAGCGTGTCATCGAAGTTGGCGAGCGAGAGAAGGTCGAGGGGATGCGGCGGCACCAACACCCGGCCGTCTGCTTTCGATTCGCACCGCAAAACTGGCTCGGCGATTTCGACTGGGAACAAATCGGTCCCGTCAGACAACCAGAGGTCGTCGTCGCGCGAGAGCAAGCGCTCCGACAGCCAGCTGTCCCAAGGTGCTCGCTCCCACGCTTCGCCGCTCACCGGACGCTCACGTGCCAATTGGCCAGCGACAAGCAGGAGGGCGTGCCACGCCAACTGGCCACCATGCAAGTCTACCGGCGGAAAGGTGCTCGACCCGTAGCGCAGGTCGTCGCCCGACCGACTGCTCGGTCCATCATACATCGATCCGACCGTCGTGTCGTAGTGGCGGATCCAGGCAATGGCGGCGTCGGAAACTTCCCATTTGGCCAGACCGAACACACTGGCGAGAGAGTCGACCTGATACTTGTCGAAATCATAGTCGAAGTGGAAGCGCGGCTGCGGCTCCGGCCGGTCGTCAGGACGCGCGCTGTAGAAGCTGGGTCGGTGCGAGGTGCGCCGTTGCGGGGGAAGCCCGGGTCGGTTGAGCGTATCGAGCCATGCGGCATATGAGGCGGCGTTGGCGATGTGACCGCTTGCCGCCAGCGCACGCAGCGCCGCCGTCGCGAAATGGCGGCACAGCACATGGGGAAAGGCGTTGCTCGTGCCGATCGCCTCAAGGGTGGTGCGGTGCGATGCGACTGCCACAGGCGTCTCCGCGGCGATGCGAGCAACCGCAGCGAGCAGCCAGGTACGAGCGTGGAGATGAAAAAATGGCCGGGGTTGATCTTGATAGGCGCCGGCCGATCTGCTCTCGATACCGCTCAACAAATGCGCAAGAATTTGATGCTCACCTTCTGCACAGAGCGCCCGGACCGCGTGCGCCGCTCGCCAGCGATCGCCGGCATCGGGTGACCCCAATCGCATCCAGAGCAGGTCGGCAACGAGGGCTGGCGCACCGCCGTCGACCGCTAACTTGCTCGAATAGGGTCCATCGCCTATCGGGTCCGGGAAGAGCGCGGTTGATTGCGCGGCATAACGAGCGAGCGCATCTCCAATCGCCTGCGCGGAAGCCGACTTAGCCAGAATGATGGCGCCGGCCATCCAGAAGTCGCTGGAGATATCCACGCCTTGAACCGGCAGCGCCTTGAGCACCTCTCGAACCAGATCGTCGCGCTGGGCGCCCGCGAGATTGGAGATCTGCGCCAAGGGGCGCCGCCAGCTGTCGCCCGATCGAACGACGTCATCGATGTGCCGCAACGCGACGCGGATCGCGGTGTCATCAAGCGCCTCATCCAGTGCGCGCGAGGTGCCATACCAGTGCTCGCGCGCACCCTCTAGAAACCACACCTTGTCTTGGAAGCGCAGGAGGTCATCAGCGGCGACTGCATTCAGCAGGGCCATGCGGGGTACCGGGTCGATCGTTGACGGCACGAAGTTCTGCAGGATGAAGCCGTCTGTCGGTCGGTTCCCGCTGAACGTCGCTGCCGCCTCGTTGATCGCGGCACGTAGCGCGGCCGGCGTAACCGTGGTCACATCTCTCAGAAATGCGGGCATTTCGCCCGGCCGCTCAAGCGCAGTTGCCTCAGGCAAGCGAAATTGGCGTACCTTGGCGGCGACAAACGCGTCAATCCGCGCGCGCACTGGCGAGTCGCTCGGTAGCTCGGCATCGAAAAGGCGCTTGTACTGGTCGAGGACCTCGGAACGAACGGCCGCACCATCATCACGATCGAGCTCGACGAGCAAGGCCTGCGCAAAGCGTTCGCGTGCAGGGTTTGCAAGACGCGGTAAGATGACCTGCGCAACCTGAGGGGGAAACCAGTTCCAGGTTGCTTCAAATTGCGCGACACCGATAAGACCAGCGGCAAGCGCGGGCGTCAGTCGGTTTCGTAGGACAAGCGCCTTGAGCATCGGCGGCAAGGTCCATCCCAACCCGATCTTCTCACGATGGGCCATGCGCGCCAGCGGTGCCAGACCTGCCAATCCCGCGATGTTGGTCAGCGCGGTTGTGAACCGGCGCCAGTCGAACGCCTCCGCCTCATCCGGGATATTGAGCTCGACCAGCCGCACAAAGGCGTGCGCAGTCTCCGGCGACAACGGTTCACCGGAATATTGCCCGGCGAACTCAACAAAATCGCCGATCCGTTCCTGATCATCAGACCCCACCGCATCCGCCAGTTCGAGGCCAATGCGGAAATAGGGCCGAGCCTCCTCCGCCGAGATCGGCAACAGCGCCCGCGCCAGCGAACCATAGCCCTGGATCTGTGCCGAGACGTCGGTGTCTGCGCGAATGATCGGTTCGGCCAAGCGGGCGAGCCGCAGTGCCGAGGCCTGCGATGCTGGGGTGCGCGCCAGTAAGGCGATCATTCCGATCCAGTCCGCGACGAACTGCGTTTGCGATGCCTCTAGAAACGCGGCCAGTCCGGCCCCGCTTGCCTGGTCCAAGGGCGCGCGGCATGATGCCGCCCAGCGAATGACATCGAGGTAGAGCCGCGTTAAGAAGCGTGGCTGATCCCGGTACGGGTAGGTTTCAGCCGATGTGATTGCGGTGGTCGCAACCGCCAACGCATTTGCAATCGCAGGTGCGGGATTGGGGTTTTTGAGGATCGCAACGACTTGATCCACGAATTGCGGCAGTGGCGCAAGGCGTGTTGCCAAGCATTGTTCCCAGCGCCGCGCCTCTTCCGCATCGATCGGCCGCTTGCCCGGACGTTTCTTGCGCTCGTTCTTGGCAGCCTGGATTTTTTGTCTGAGATTGCGCTCGAACGCGACAGGGCCACGTCGACGCACCGTCAGCGGCACGAGCTCCGCCATATCGCCCGGTAGCAGGTCCGTCACATGCGTATTGCGCCGTCGCGCTGCCGCAGCGACCGTGGCAATTTTTAGATGTTGCGCAACTTGGCCGCCAATGAGCGGCCAGGGATCATCTAGCTGATAGGCTCTGAGCGCTGGGCTCGCGGCATGCGCGACGATCTGCTGTGCATCGCGTACCAGGCCAAGCGCAACGGCTTGGCCTGCAGCATCGAGCAGCCCGTCTGTCAGCTGGTTTTCCCGGCGATAATCATGATAGCTGCCGAGTTCGGCGGGCTCCGCCTTCACACTCGCAAGCCGCCGATACAAGGTTCGCCGAACCTGCGGATCGAGTTCAAGGCGCGAGGCAATGGCTGCGATCACGGAGGGTGATTCGGTTCGGCAATGCGTCAGATCGCGCACGACTTGCCGCGCGGGTTCACCTTCGGTGCCGAGGCGTCCGAGCCGATCAGCATATCCGAGCATCTTCTCCGCGATTCCGAAAGCGTGGCGATCATCGAGCTTCGCCAGCCAGCGGTCGATCCTGACTGCATTGCCGCGCAACAGCTGCACAAAGATGGCATCTGCCTCGAGGCTACCCGAATCGCGGCGATCGGTCCCGCGACCCTCACGCTTCTCGCGCAAGGACCAATCAAACCAAGTCAGTGCGCGATCCGATTCCAGTGCCGCAGCGTGCTGGTCCCCGCCAAAGCTGTCGAGCATTGCCAACGACGCATGGCGACGACCCGCCCAAGTCGATCGATCGTCGCGGAATCGCCGGATCGCCTCCGCATCGCCGCTCAAGGCGACCAGATCAGGGTGCGCGCGCAGGTAGGCATCGCTTCGTTCGGTCGCGCTCGAAATGCGAGCGGCCTCCAGCATAAGTTTCGTCAGGTCATCGACCCGATCGGCGGTCGCGCACGCCGAGATTGCTGCGCTGAGCCGTGCGAGCCGAATGGAGCGATGCGCGACTCGGCTGAGGTTCGGCATTGCCCGCGCGTCGAACGCCAAGGTGACCAGCGCATCGACCTCGCCTGCTTCAGCGAGGATCCCGGGCAGCGCGCGCGCAGCGTAAATCGAGTGCGCCTGCCGCGCATCGAGCCTCGCAAGCAGGTCAGCGCGCGCCGCAACATCGGCACCGATCATTTCGACCACGAGCGTCTCGGTCGGTTCATCGCGGAAGATCAGCCCGGGTCGGGGTAAGTTCAATAAGAGGGAACAGATCGGTGACGAAGCTTTCCACGTCCGATTGCGAAAGTCCGAGGGCGGGCGCCAGCTCGTCGACCGGCACCGGCGGCGGCAGCATGGCCATGCCGGCCAACAGGCCGCGCGCCTCGCTCGCGGTCGCGCCGCGATCGATGGCCTGTTCCTCGGCGGCCCCGATCTGTTCGCGAAGAAGCTGTTCAAGCGTTTCCGACGATTGGCCCGGCTGCGCCACATCGAACGGTGCGCCTCGCCGCAAAAGATGGTCGAGCAACCGCGGGTTCCCGTTCGACCGGCGTTGCAAGACCGTCACATCGTTCGACGTCGCCGAAGGGTAGCGCTTCTGCACCAGCGCTGCCGTTTCTTCTCGGGAGAAGGTCGGTACCGCGAACTCGCGGCACCGCGCGTCGCCTTGCGCGTCATGGCGGCGATGCGTGCGGCATGAAGCAACGACCCTAACCCCAGCAATGCTGGCGATGTTGAGGCTCTGCAGTAGCATATGGCCGAACGATGCCGTCCCGGTTCGTTTGGCTTGCATGCCGCAATGGTCGATGGCGTCGAGCACGAGGACGACATTGGCATTGGCATCGAATTGGCGCAGCGTCGCCACACTTGCCGCAAGCCGTTCACGCAGTGCTGCGAGGCTCTCTTCGACATAGCTTGATTGAAGCATGATGTCACACAGGCCATTGGCGGCGAGCAGATTGGCGAGGTGCGGCAGCGACTTTCGCGGGAGATGCCGGCCATCGGACGGCTCACGCCACATTCCGGCGCCAAAGCCATCGAATAGCAGGACACAATGGTTCGCCGAGAGCTTGTCCGCCAAGGCTTGCATGAGCACCGTCTTGCCGACACCGCCCACCGCATGGATCAGCAGCGCTCGCGGGTCGGCGAACACGAGATCGATAATCTCGTCGAGAACGGGCCGCTCGATCTGGGCTTCAACAACCGGAAAAGCAGCTCGGACCGGATAGATCTCACGCTCATGCGCGATATCGAGAGCGCCCAGCACATCGACCCGACCGATCCGGTTGTCGCTCTGGCCCCGACTGCCTGCGCGGTCGCGTACGAGCCTGCGCAAATTGGCGAGCCGCGCATGGCTGAGATTATCGGTCGCACCGGACCAGGAGGCTAGCGTACGAAGATTGACGTGTTCGACCCGCGCTAATTCGCCCCCAGCACCAGTGAGGGTCAGCTTGTTTGCAAAGGCCTGCAGCGCCGCCCCCGTAAGAGCCGTCGCAGCCGCAATCTGGCTTGCTTGATCCGCTGCGCGTCCCTCAAGATGGTCGCCGCCGCGTAGCGCGGCAAGCGCTATGAGTGTGTCCGCATCGATCGGTCGATTCGTGACGAGTTCGAAATGCGCCAGATTGGGCGCATCACGTCGCGCCTTGGTAATGTCGACGTCGGCGCTTGCAAATTTCCGCAACGTCTTCGTCATTTCCGATGCGCGCATTGGTCGATCGACGGCAGCGATCGAATATTTGAACTGTAGCGTCTCCACCCGGTGCGCGGTGGCCAGCGTTTGGCCGCCACGATAGCGGACCAGATCGGCAATCTCGTGGGCGGCGTCGGAGACTTCCGCTGCGTCCTCGACCGCGAACCCCTCGATCGCGATTGCGGCCAGGCTCGTGTCCGGTGGCAGCAACTCAAGCGCAATCCGTGCCGCCCACGCCTCATGAAATTGATGGCCGTCGCGTGATGCCCGAACAACGTCGATCGATGTCGGTTCGGTGGTCAAATCAGCGCTCGCCATTGCATATGAACGAAATTAGAACAAATACTTATCTTGCGGCAAGCAGTAGGAACAAGTGATTAGTGCGTGATTTTCTGGGTGACCCCAAGCAGTGTGATGGGTAGTCCCCCGCGACCAGACTTCAGCTATCGCTATATAGCGTAGGGTTGGTGATTGAACGACCGACCGGCAACGATCCGATCGAAGATCTCGTACCAATAATTGCTGTTGGGCAGTGCGCAAACGCCCGCTTGATGGCCCGCTTTTCTGAAGAACTGCCAGTCCGCTTCCGGCCCCTTTGGGACTAGGAGCTATTGGGCTGGGCCGCGCAATGATGTCGACAGAAGAGAATAGCCTCGAGTGAACTCTAGCTGCCGTCCGGGAATATCACGTCCACTTTTGCCTCGGCGAATGCCCGGCTCATTTCAGCGCTTGGCGGCGCATCCGTCACCACCCTGCTGAGATCCTTGATCTTACAGAGCTCAACAAGAGCGGTGCGGCCGAGTTTCTGATTGTCCGCGACAATCGTCGTCTGCCGCGCCTGCTGCATCATCGCCCGCGCCACCGACGCAATCTCGATGGAGAAGTCAAAGAAGATGGAGGTCGTGTCCATGGCACCGATGGTCAGCACGGCATGGTCGACCCTAAAGCGGCGGATTTCCTCCATGGTCATTTCGCCATAGGTCTGGGAATCCCGACCGAGATTGCCCCCCAAGAGCACGACGCTGTTGCCGCCATGTCCGTGCAGAAGCCGTGATGCTATGTCCAGCGAGTTGGTAATCACTGTCAGGTCGTCACGGCTGGCAATGGCATTGGCCACGGCATAGACGGTGGTCCCCGCGTTCATCATGACACTTTCGCCCGGCTTCAACAGATCATTGACCAGCTGGGCGATGGTATTTTTTTCCTTGGCGTTCTGCCCTTGGCGCTTGCGAAAAGCGCCTTCGGATGCGGAGTGCACATGTACGGCGCCGCCATGAACCTTCTGTAGCAGGCCACGTTCGTCGAGCTGTGACAGGTCGCGGCGGATGGTCTCGCGCGAAACATCGAGTTCGAGCGCCAGGTCATTCACCGTCACTTTCTGACGCTCGGCCGCGACAGAAAGGATACGGTCCCAGCGCTGTTCGGTCAGACTCATATCACGACCCTTTGCAGTTTGGTCTCGTATGCCCGATCGGGCATATTTCGGTCAAGCTTGTGCCCGCGACGGACGCTATGCCAGGCGCCAGCGCTGCGTGCGCAGCATCAGCCTCCTGGAGAGGCGATCGAAGACGAAGCGTATCGACAACGAGCTGAGGAATATCAGCACCGAAAGCGCGGCCGCACTCTGCGTGTAGCCGAACTCCTCCATGTTCAGGATCGCGATCGAAGATAACATCGTGTCGGTCGTGTAGATGAAGATGACGGCCGATGTCGTCGTCATGGCATGCATGAACAGGTAAGACGAAATCTCCAGTATCGCGGGCAGGCTGATCGGCACGGTCACCCGCAAGAACGTCTTGTAGAAGGGCGCGCGAAGGGAGGCCGATACGGATTCGAACTCCGGGTCGATCTGCTTCAGAGCGGTCAATGCGATGATGTGGCAGACCGGGTAATAATGAATGATGGAACTCAGGACTAGGATCGCCATCGTGCCGTAGAAGAAATTCAGCGGGTTCTGCGGACTGGAAAAGAAAAAGATGTAGCTCAGGCCCAGAACGAGGCCGGGAATCGCCATCGGCAGTGTCGCCGAAAAGTGGATAAGCTGGCGGACCGCCGTGTTGTTCTGACCTTTTTCGACCAGGTACGCCCCAAGAAAGACGATGGCCGTTCCGATGATTGCCGTTGCCGAAGCCAGAATGAGCGAATTGACATAGACTTCCCAGCCCTGGCCGCTGGACGCGCTGAGATCATAATGCGCCAGGCTGAAGGACAAATCGTAAGGCCAGAAGCCGACCAGCGATGCGTAAACGCAGGTGCCGACCATCAGCACCGACATTCCGCCAATGACCGAACAGTAGAGCAGCGCTGCACCGTCACCATAGAGACTGGCCTTTGGCTGAAGCGGCACGGTCCGCGCTCCCAGCGTCGATGCCTGCCGGCGGGTGATGTACCGATCTGCCCAGAATGCCAGCACGGCCGGGATCAGCAGGAAGACACCCGCAACCGCCCCCATCTCGAAATTCTGCTGGCCGACGACCTGCTTGTAGATGTCCGTCGCCAGCACGTTGAACTCACCACCGATGATCTTGGGGATGCTGAAATCGGTGATCGAGATGGTGAAACCGGCGGTAAATGCGCTGAGCAAGCCGTATCTTACCCCCGGCAGAGTGACGTTCCAGAAGATGCGAAACCTGCTGGTCCTCAAGGACCACGCAGCCTCATAGAGGCGAGCGTCGGCGGTGCGCAGGGCGGTCGTCAAGATCAGAAGGGCCACCGGAAATATCAGGACGACGTGGCCAATGGTGATGCCGATCGCACCGTAGACGCTGTAGCCGCCGAGCAGCCATTTCGCAAAGCCCTGATTGCCGAGCAGGTACTGCAGGGCAATCGCAGGCATCATGGTGGGTGCGAAAAGCGGAAACAGCGCCAGCGTGCGAAACAGAGGCTTCATCGGCATGCAGCTGCGCGTCAAGGCATAAGCATAGGCAAAGGCCAGCGCCGTGCTGATCGTCGATACGGTGAGCGCGAGCAGCAGGCTGTTGGTGATCGAGCTGCCGAGCGCCGGCGTGGCCAGATAAGTGGCGAAATTGGCCGCGCCTGCAAACAGGCCGTCCGAAGTCATCAGGCTTTTTGAAAAAAGCGCTGCCAGAGGCATGAGATAGGCACAGAGAAAAAAGGCGACGAAGGCCCAGCAGATCCAGCGCATCAACCGTTCGTCGGTGCTCATGGCACGTGCTTTCCTGCTCTCAAACAGCCCAGGCATTCCGTCCAAAGTGCTCATTGCGCATTTCCCCGTTATCGATGCAAGTCGGCCATTTCGGAAGCCCGATTGGTCATACAGATGACCGAAAATTACCGAACTGTCCAGAAATAATCAAAAACCACATTGTAACGGTCGCAAATCGGTAGTACCGTTTTGTGGTGAACGGGTCTCTGGCGCCAGTTCCGAGCCTGCCGGCTCGCAAGGCCAGACCGCCACCAAGAAAAGCACGACCAACCACCAATGGGAGTTGAGGATGTCAAAAGAGAAAACAGCTATCTCGGCAGCGCTGGTCGCAGGATTGTTCGCGATCGCTCCGGCCCTGAGCACGGCGGCACAGGCCGCCGAAACCATCACCGTTTACACCACGGTGGCACCCGAACAATTGCCGATCTATGAGCGGAGTTTTCGCGCGTCCAACCCGGAAATCTCCATCAAATGGGTGCGGGATTCGACCGGGGTGATTGCAGCGAAACTTCTGGCCGAGGGTGCGAACACTCCGGCGGACATCGTCTTTTCACTTGCTTCGGAAAATGTGATCCAGCTCGACAAGGCAGGCTTACTGCAGCCTTACGAGCCGGCCGGCTATCAGGGCCTCGATCCTAAGTTCAAGGACAATCAGACACCGCCGCATTGGTCTGGTGTATTCGCATACATGGCCGCGATCTGTTTCAACACGATCGAAGCGGAGAAGGCCGGTTTGCCTTTGCCCAAGTCCTGGGAAGATCTTCTCGATCCCCGCTTCAAGGGCAAGATCGTCATGCCCAATCCCAGTTCGTCAGGCACAGGCTACATCTCGGTCTCGGGATGGCTCCAGACACTGGGCGAAGAGAAGGCCTGGACGTTCATGACCGGCCTTCACGACAATGTCGCCATGTACACGCATTCCGGATCCAAGCCGTGCATCCAGGCGGCAAGCGGTGAGTTTCCCGTAGGCATCTCCTTCTCCTCTGAGGCCCTGCAGCTCAAGAAGCGCGGCGCGCCGATCGAGGTCGTCATGCCCACCGAAGGTGTCGGCTGGGCTCTTTCGTCGGCAGCGATGTTCAAGTCGTCGAAGCAGCCGGAAGCTGCGAAGAAGTTCATGGACTGGGCAGTCGGCGTCGAAGCCAACAAGGTCTATGCCGGGCTTTGGGAAGTGATCGGCCGGCCAGAGCTGAAAGGGACGGTGGAAGGTCTTCGCGACGCGCCCGACAAGTTGATGATCAACAATGACTTCCGCTGGGCCGCCGAGCACCGCGATGCCGTGCTGAAGCAATGGCAGGACCGCTTCGGCGTCAAGTCCGAACCCAAGCCCTAAGACGGCTCGCCGCTTCCTGCAAAATGTTGCGCCGCCCTCGGCGCAACCCACCAATATCCAGCAAGACCGCGGGTTGTGTCGACATCGTCGGCCGCTTCCACGCGCCCAACAGACGGAGCAAAGACATGCTTGAGCATGGAATTCAGGCCTATGTTGACGAGGTCAACAGCACTCTTTCCAGGATGGCAGCGCCCGACAGCGCCGCTGGACACAGGGAGTTTCGTGAATCGCTGATGGAGTCTTTTCCGACGCGGTTTGCAGCCGGCATGACGATCCACAACCGCTTCATCGAGGCGCCGGGCCGGCAGATCGGCATCCGCATCTATCGACCTGCCGGCTGGCAGGAAGGCGGCGGCGCAGTCTTGTTCTTTCACGGCGGCGGCTTTGTTTCCGGAAGTGTCTTCACCCATGACATCTATGCGGCCGGCATAGCCGAAACGGCTGGCCTGCAAGTCATCAGCGTCAACTACCGCCTCGCGCCGGAAAACCCGTATCCGGCAGCTCTCGATGATTGCTACTTCACGCTCGAGTGGCTTGCGCAGAACGGTGCCGTGATGGGGATCGACCCCGAACGCATTGTCATCGGCGGTGACAGCGCGGGCGGAAATCTGGCTGCCGCATGCGCCCTCAAGGCCCGGGACAAGGATGGGCCCGTCGTGCGTCTGCAATATCTGATCTTTCCTTGCCTGGACACTGACTTCGACCTGCGCAGCTATGTTGAAAACAAAAACGACCCTTTCCTGAAGCGCTCGCAGATGATGGGTTTCTGGAAGGACTATCTGGGTGGTCGCTACGATCTTGACGACTATTATGCACTGCCGTTGCGTTGCCCGGACTATTCGCGCTTGCCTGCGGCCTATATCGTCACCGCCGATCATGACCCTCTCATGGATGAGGGCGAAATCTACGCCAGGAAGCTGGAGGCGGCGGGCGTATCGGTCCAGTATCGCTGCGTCGAAGGCGCAATGCATGGCTTCCTGAGAGCACGCTACACAAGCAAACTGGCAGCTGCGGAACTCGAACAGCTCGGACGGACGATCAGCGAAGCCGTGCGCTGAGCCATCTGAGCTTGCCGGTAGCCAGAGCAAACAACGGGGCGCTCGTGAGCATAGTCGGGAATGATACGGTTGCGGTCTATCTGGAGATCAAGGACCTCTGGAAGTCGTTCGGCGAGTTCCAGGCCATCAAGGGTGTCTCGCTGGCCATAGAGCAGGGTGAGTTCATCTGCTTTCTGGGTCCTTCCGGCTGTGGCAAGACGACACTGCTGCGCGCGATTGCCGGTCTGGACCTGCAGTCTCGCGGGACGATCCAGCAAGGTGGCAAGGACATCTCGACACTGCCACCTTCCAAGCGTGACTATGGCATCGTCTTCCAGTCCTATGCGCTGTTTCCTAACCTGACGATCGAGAAGAACGTCGCCTTCGGCCTGGAAAACACCAAGCGTCCGCGCGCCGAGATCGCGGCGCGGGTTGGCGAATTGCTGAACCTTGTCGGCCTGTCCGCTCAAGCCAAGAAGTATCCGGCACAGCTCTCCGGTGGCCAGCAGCAGCGCATCGCTTTGGCCCGCGCGATAGCAATCTCACCGGGCTTGTTGCTGCTTGATGAGCCGCTTTCGGCGCTCGACGCAAAGGTGCGGGTGCATCTACGTCACGAAATCAAGGAGTTGCAGCGAAAACTGGGCGTGACGACGATCATGGTCACGCACGATCAAGAAGAAGCGTTGTCGATGGCGGATCGCATTGTGGTGATGAACCAGGGCGTCATCGAGCAGGTGGGTACGCCGATAGAGGTATATCGCCACCCAAGGTCGCTGTTTGTCGCTGACTTCATCGGGGAAACCAACAAGTTTCCCGTCGAGATCGTGTCGGCGCGTGAGGTGGCGATCGCCGGAGCCGTATTAGATTGCGCGCCGCATGAGCTGCCTTCCGGAGCTGCGGCCGTAGCGGTCATTCGACCCGTAGATATTATCCCCCCAGGCCCCAGGCGGCGCCAACGAGACGATAAACCCAGGCAATCTGATCGACGTCACCGTCACCGAGATGGAGTTCCTCGGCGCCTTCTGGCGGACGCGGCTCGTCGCCAACCGACTTGGCCAGCACAAGCTGGTTGCCGATTTCTCGATCAACGCAGTTCGCAGGCTCGGCATCGCAGTGGGTGCTTCGATGCGTGTGGAGCTGCCGGACGAGCGGCTGCTTGTCTTTGCTGGCTGATTACCGCAATCAGTGAGACAGCTCGCGGCGGTCCGTTTTGTCGAGGTCTGTCTGTCGTGTGCGGCGGCGCGGCCAGGCCAACTCTCACAAGGTACGAATGCCGGCTATCGGACAGCCGCAGCTCAGGGTCAGGTCAAGACAATCCTCGCGCCGACTTGAAGGTCTGCTATCTAAAATCCGAGAGCCGAAGCTGTCGGTCCGCTCCCGGCCCCATGGCAGTCGTTCTCTAATCCATGTCTGAAGCGCTCCCGGCTTGATGTCATGGGTAAGCGCACAAACGATTTCGCATTCGACATCATGCGTCGTCAGCGCCTTCGTGAACTCCGCGAGCATCCGTTCGGTACGACATGAGAATCCTCCCGTTAGGGGGTGGTACCCAACGTAGCGAGGGAACGTCGGGGTGCCTCTCGATCCTTCCTTCAGGTGAAATGCGCGAACACTTGGCTTTGAAGGAACGGAGGCGGTTCGAGCTAGGTGGCTTGTCGTCGTGATGAGTGGACCATCGCACCCGTGCCGACGCGATGGTCCTCCGTTTCAGATTGACCGGTCGTCGGTCCGTTTAACCGGGCGGCTCTTGCGCCGATGGACGTCGGGCCCCGGCGCGATCTTCGCGCGACCCTCGATATAAGCCTGGCGGCGCTGCTCCAGCCATGCTTCGACCTCTTCCAGATCCCACACAACGCATCGCGGCGTGAGATTGAAGCGGCGAGGGAATTCGCCGCGCTTCTCCATCTCGTAAATGGTGCTGTCGGCGAGCGGCACGATGAGCCGCAACTCGTGCCGCCTGATCGTTCGCGGCAGGCCCGTTAGGACGGTTGCGGGACCCGAATATCCAACTGGATCTTTGTCACCGTCATCATGATAGGGCATCATCAGGACGCGTACGCGGCTTGGCTTCTTACTCATGTCTTTCCTCCTGTGGTTGGAGGATGTTTGGTAAACCTCGAATTCGCCTGTTCGAGGAGATGCTGATGAAGGGGCGCTGACGGTACTTTTTCAGACTGGCGCGGACGAGATACCGGCACGAAAGTCGACCGGAAAGGCGATTGGTCTCGATTGATGCTGAACCCACGAAAAAAAATTCGCGAAAATTTCCCTTTAAATTCAACACCGTAATTTTTTGATGGCCTTCGGGGCGGTGTTGGCGGTCATAAATAAGAAAAAACCCAGCTAGATCAATGACCTAGCTGGGTTAAGAACAATAGAGTGGGAGTGAGCGTGCAAACGGCGGCGACAGCGTAGTTTCGGCGGCGAATTCAGCCGTCGCGCAATGTCGTTGAATAGCTCATTCCGGTGAATTGGCGTTCTCCATCTCTGCCTTGCCAGTTCGATCTGCGCCGATTTTCGAGATGATGTAAAGTCGCCTCAAGGGGCGGGAGCCCTGGCGTAGAACAACGTGCGCAAAAGCGGGTCTGCTTGCGGCCCCTTGTCAGACATGCTGACGGCTTCAGTGAAGATCTGAGGCAATCTCGTGAATCTTGGGCACCAATCGCCCGTGGATGATCTGGACCATTGCCAATGTGATGGGCAACCTGAACCTGCGCGGGCCTGCACTGCCCGGGTTGAGATAAATAGCGCCATCGCAGCTCTCGATACTGGCACGATGAGAATGACCAGAAATCACGAGATTGATGCCCATCATTGCTGGAGTAAACGTCATATCCTTTCGGTCGTGGATCACGAATATCTTCTGCCCGAACAGCGTCACTTGAAGGGTATCTGGAAACATAGACGCCCACGGCTCGACATCGACATTGCCGCGAATTGCCGAGACCGGCGCAACGCGCTCCAATCTCTCGATGATGGCGGGGTTTCCAATGTCACCCGCATGGACGATGTGGTCGACGCCTTGGAGAAGCGCAACAGCGTCCTCACGCAGAAGGCCGTGAGTATCTGAAATCACACCGAGCGTGTTCATAGAGCCCAGAACTATCAGCCCTCGCTGACACTGGCGAGATGCTGACTTCGGAGTCGTTGGCCCGCGCTTGGGGACCCAGAACGAGGACTAGGTCAAGAGTACCCATCAGACCCTTGGCCGTTCGCTTCCTTCTGGATATGGAATGGCACTAACGGCGACAACTGACAGCAGCTTCCTGGCTGGACGTCCAATATCAAAAACTGCGATTGGGTTGCGACCCAACAGCCCCTCTCAAATTGTTGGTCCGCGACCTGCGGCATCCTTATTTAGCTGGTAACCTGAACAAGCCCCGAGATGTCATGCGCAGTCCCCGGTTCCAACACACTTATGCCGCCGACCTCCCCGAACGGCTTTACAGCAGTCCGGATCTATCCTCGGTTGCGACACCGCGTCTGGTTGAACTGAATGAAACACTGGCGACGGAACTAGGCCTCGACATCGGCTGGTTGCGTAGCCATGACGGTATCGAAATGCTGGCCGGCAACCGCTTCCCCGCTGACGTGCGCCCCATCGCCCAGGCCTATGCGGGTCACCAGTTTGGCAACTTCGTGCCGCAGCTTGGCGACGGTCGTGCCGTCCTCGTCGGAGAGTTGCTCGATACCAGCGGCCAATTGCGCGACGTTCAATTGAAGGGCTCCGGTCCGACCCGGTTTTCCCGCAATGGCGATGGGCGCGCTGCGCTCGGACCGATGATGCGCGAGTACATCGTCAGCGAGGCGATGCACGCACTCGGCATCCCAACCACGCGAACCCTATCGCTGGTTGCCACTGGCGAGCACGTCTACCGCGAGACCAGGCTTCCCGGGGCGCTGATAGCGCGCGTTGCCGCGAGCCACATCCGCGTCGGCACGTTCCAGTACCTTGCCGTACGGGAAGACATCGACGGCCTGAGGGCGGTGGCGGACTACGCAATTGCGCGGCACTATCCGCATCTCGCCGAAATCCCCCGTCGCTACCTTGAGTTCCTCAATGCCGTTGTAGCAGCGCAGGCGAAGCTGGTGGCACAATGGATGCTGGTCGGCTTTATCCATGGCGTCCTCAATACCGACAACGTCGCAATTTCTGGCGAGACGATCGATTATGGTCCATGTGCGTTCATGGATGCCTATCATCCGGCGACTGTGTTCAGTTCCATCGACCATCAAGGCCGCTACGCGTTTGCAAACCAGCCCCGCATCACCGTCTGGAACCTGGCGCGACTGGCCGAAGCGCTGCTGCCCATTTTGGGAAGCGAAGCAGGCGGAGACGATGAAGGCTTTGAGCAGGCGAAAGCGGCGATCGGATCGTTCCAGGCACGCTACGAGGCTGCGTTTAATGAAGGCATCCGTCACAAGATCGGGCTGTTTACCGAACAGCCGGGCGACCTTGACCTTGCTGCCGGACTGCTTGACCTGATGGCGCGCAACGGGGCGGATTTCACCCTTACATTTCGCGATCTCGCTCATGAGGTCGACGGCGCCGGCCGATTGCGCAACCACTTCATCGACCCTACTGCTTTCGATAGCTGGGCTTCGCGCTGGCGTGAACGGCTGGCTCTCGAGCCGGAGAATGCAGCCGACCGCGCTGCTCGGATGCGCACGGTGAACCCGAAGTACATAGCACGCAATCACCGTGTCGAAGCTGCCATCGCCGCCGCCACCGATGAAGGCGATTTTGGCCCTTTCCAGAGCTTGCTCGCCGTCCTGGCGCGCCCGTTCGACGAGCAGCCCGAGATCGAGGAATACGCGCGGCCACCAGCAGACGAAGAGCGCGTCCTCCAGACATTCTGCGGTACGTAATTGCGACTACAGTACAGGTGCCGAATGAGATGGGTTGCTGTCTGATCGTTTAACCATGCATGGTTCGGCGAGAATGGGGTGGGGGAGAGGAATGGCAGCTATTGCTGTCTGTGGGGCGGAAGCGGTCTCTGGGATCGACGCGCTTTTTTTGCCGGCAGCTATCCCACATCAGAGGCTCGAAACCGGACTGTCAGCCCACGGCCCCACTCCAGTCCCTGTTGCCCCTGGCAATGGCAGACGCAGTAGTCGGCAGGAGACTCGTTCGCGGCGCTGCCGAGAGCGTGCCGTCAGGATGCGGTCCAAGATCGCCTGATCGACCCGGAAGGCCCCAACAAGAACTACAGCGTGTCTTGCGACCGGATCAGGTCTCTTTCCTTCATCCAATTCAAGCGTGCCTGTGCGTCAGCATCACCTTGAGCCGCAGCCTTGCTGAACCAGCGAGCCGCCTCTTCATAGTCCCGTTCCACATCGATCCCATTGTAAAAAACGGCACCAAGATTGTACTGCGCGACGGCATGACCCTGGTCCGCTGCCTTTCGCCATCACATCAAGGCAGCTTCGATGTGTCCGGGTTGCGAAAATCCTGAACATATCCCGCCCTTGCCCTTTGATCCGGACGTCCAGGGCGGTGCCGGGGCTCGGCAGCGGTGGCTCTGCGTGGCACTTGGCACGCCGCCGGCTTCACTCCAGAATCTTCCAGTAAGAGTCCTTGCGGATCACTTTCCCGTTGCGAAAAGTGTAGAAGTCGCAGCCGCGGACTTGCTTTCGAACGCCGTCGCGGGTCGTGCCCGTCAGGGTCCATTTCGACATGCCGGTTTCGGCGGCCGCATCGACGAAATGCTCGGTATTGCCGTAGTGAACGTCCGGCAGCCCTTCAAAGCGGGATGCCAGTGCCTGTCTTACCTGCAGTTTGCCCTCGAACCGTGCGCCCCACGGCGCATTGCCCCTCGGCATCTCCAGAACGCAATCATCGGCAAAAAGCGCCATGATGCGATCGAGATCATGCGCGTTGAAAGCGTCGCTCAGCTCGCCCAGCTGCGACCGAATATCCATGGCGCGTCTCCGATCATCCAGAGCCCTGACGCTGTCTTCTGCTGGTTCGGCAACGGTTCGGGCGTGTCTTGATTATGTGCGGCTTTTGCGCCCGGCGCCATCCAACGCGGGCAACTGACCTGCCGCCCAGTCAGGCCGGCACATAGCTCAGCCGGATGACGTCGCCGTCGAAGCGCTCGGTGCCGGTCAGGCGCAGCGGCGGCCGGGGGCCGGCGAAAAAGGGCGTGCCGTGGCCGAGCACGACCGGGTGCAGGTAGATCCTGTATTCGTCGATCAGGCCCCATGCTGTCAGGCAACGCGCCAGTTCAGGGCCGCCGACTTCCACCTCGCCCTCCAGTTCGCCCTTGAGCCGGCGGATTTCGGCTTCGGTATCGGCGCCGAGCAGTCTTGCATTGGGCCCGACCGCCTTCAGCGTCCGCGAGACAACCCATTTCGGGTTCTTGCGCCACGCCGCTGCAAAGGCGCGCTTTTCCGCATCCCAGCCGGGCTGATCCTCGTCCCAGTAGCGCATCGTCTCGTAGAGGCGGCGGCCATAGAGGCTGCCGGCGAGGTTCTGTGTCTGGTCGACGAACCGGCGATAGAGCTCCGGCCCCGGGGCGTAGGGGAAACGATCATGATCGACAAAGCCATCCAGGGACTGGTTCATGCCAAAGAAGAAGCGCGCCACGCAAAGGCTCCCTGAGAAAGGCCGACCGACCGCATCCTGCATCGCGGCAGCAGCAGGCGCAACGCAAAACCACTGCGACTTTGCAACCGGTTTAGGCCCTGTGAGCGCCGCGGCGGCCCGACGGGAACGCGTCGCTTCTCGCTGTACCACAACCAATGATTGATTTCAGGTTGCGTCCGATACCTATTGCAGATTGCGCTGTTTTGGCTAAAAGGGCGGCCTATCCAGGCTGTCCCCCGGAGCTTATTGCGCGTGCTTGCTGAACAGATCGAACTTGCAACAATTGTGCTTTGCTACAAGGCGTCGGAAGACGTCGTCGGCGCCGTGCGCTCGTTGCTCGACCAGGACCTGCCGACGGAGATCGTCGTGGTGAATTCCGGCGGCGGCAATGTCGACGCCGTGCTGAGGCGCGCAGGCATCACCGTCCCCTGCATCGAGTATCCCGAACGGCTTTATGTCGGGGCGGCGCGCAATCGCGGCATCGACAACACCAAGGCCCCCTTCATTGCCTTCCTTGCCAGTGATTGTCGCGCCTGTCCCGGCTGGGTGGAACAGCGCCTGGTCCGCCACCGCTCCGGCGCGCGCGCGGTGGCGAGCGCCATCGCCAACAGCCACCCGCGCAACCTGGTCGCCTGTGCCGCCTATATCGGCATGTTCATGCGGCGCCTGCCCGGCCTGCCTGAAACCATGGCGATCCGCTTCGGCGCCTCGTTCGACCGCGCGCTGTTCGACGCCTTCGGCCGGTTTGACGAATCCGTTCCGGCAAGCGAGGACACCGAGTTCCTGAAACGGCTGCCGCCTGAGCTGCAGCCCGTCTGGGAGCCGAGCGTCCAGACCATCCACCTCAACGAAACGCGGCTCATGCGGCTGATGGTCGACCAGTTCCGGCGCGGCATCCGCTATGGCCGCGACATGCGCCGGATCCTCGGCAAGTCTCATCCAAGGATTGCCCGCGACGTGTTGCGCCAGTGGCGGCCGGCACGAACCCTTGCGCGCGCCGGCCTCAGTGGCAGCGACCTGACCTATGTCAGGCTGTCGATGCCGATCTTCTGGCTCACCTTGGCCGCCAAGGCCGGCGGCGTGCTGGTGTCGCAATGGTCTGCCGACAGGCCACATCCAGCCATCTCAGCCATCACCGCGCGACAGGCCGCCCCTCGATGATCTCCTGCGAAATCAAGCCGAAACTGCCGCGCTGGAAGACGCTGTTGCGGCGCAAGCAAAGGGTGATCGCCGTCTTCAGCTACCGCTTCGACGCCCATCTGGTCCCCGACCTGCTCGCCAATATCGATCCCTTCGTCGACGGCTGGGTGGCCTTCGACGACCGTGCCTCGACCGGCGTGTTCAGCAGCGAGGTCGGGCGCCGGCGATGCCTGCTCGAGGCGGCGCGGCAGGCCGGCGCCGACTGGATCCTGGCCGTCGATCCCGACGAACGCTTTGAAACCGCCGTGGCAGCCGAGATGTCGGACCTGACCAGGAAGAAGGGGCGCATCGCCTGGGGTTTCAATTTCCGCGAGCTTTATGCACCGCTGAGCTACCGCGTCGACGGGATCTGGGGGACCAAGATCCGCCATTGCCTGTTCCGGGCCTTCGACCCGGCCGAACGGACCGACACCGGCCTGCATGATTTGTGGTACCCCAAGAACGCCGGCTTCAGGGAGTTGCAGAGCGGGCTCAATCTCTATCATCTGAAGATGATCGACCCGGCGCGGCGCAGCGCGCGGCGTGATCTCTACAGCTTTCTCGATCCTGACAGCCGCGACCAGGCCATCGGCTATGATTACCTGGCCGACGAAACCGGCGTGCAACTCGAGCCCATCCCGGCCGACCGTCCTTATCATCCGCCTCACATCGACGATGGCGGTCTGTGGATGTTCGACCTCAGCGACAAGGCGGGCGCGGAAGGACAGCAGGGCTAGGCTTGTCCGGTTGAGATCACTCTGCCATTCAGGCCTGCGGCGGCCAGATGCCGCCGAAACAACCACATCGGTATTCAGCGAGCAGCTCCTGCCAAATGACCAAAATGACGTTTGAGGGCGACCAGCAGGCGGGCTAGGCAGAGAGTCTGGCCGCGGCTCCGGATTCACGCCATCGGCGGCCGCGCAAGAGCGGAGGTGACGGCTGAGACCCGAAAATGACCGCGCCTCTCGGACCGTCACATCAGGAGCAGACATCTGATGCGAGGTTCCAGGCGGCCGGCCGTCGGCGCCGGGATACCGCCATGCTAGATCAAAAAATCGCCGACGATCATATCCGCAACCTTCACGAAGCGCGTCGCGGCGCCGCCTGGCCCGGCGCTGCGCCAGTTCGTCCGCGCGCCTTCGACCAGAAGTGTCAACGCATCGACCAGCAGTTCGGCGTCGGCGGCGCCGGCGGCACTGCAGAGCTCGATCAATCGCTCCCGGTAAAGGCTGCGAAGGTCCTCGACGAACTGCCGCGCGGGATGGTCGATCTCGACCAGTTGGGCTGCGGCATCGAGAAGCTCGCAATTGCAATGTTCGACGGTGACGAATTCACCGGCGCGGCGGACCCAGTCGCTCAGTTGCGCCCTGGGATCACCGGGATTGGCGGCCTTGATGCCCTCCCAGAAGGCATCAGCTTCGCTTGCTGCCTCCTGCAGGCAGACAAACACCAGGTCGTCCTTCGAGCCGAAGTGGCGGTAGAGCGTCATCTTGTTGCTGCTTGCGGCCTCGGCGATGGCATCGACACCAATGCCCTTGATGCCATGCTTTCTGAAAAGGTCGCGCGCAGCGTCGATGATCCGTTCCCGTGGTGGACATCTGACAGCAGCTGTCATCAACGTTTCCTCGCTTCCAATCTTGTCGCTGGAACGCTCTTGACAATGTTACCGAACCGTAACATTTATCCTGTTACTAGATAGTAACATCCACATTCTGAAGTCAATATCGGGTTGTTCAGGAGCAGCGCACGGTTCCGTGTGCTGCAACGGTTTTTCGTTGCCGTCCCCAAGGCAGCCATCGACCATCACGAGCCGCCTCGGAGAGAGCCATCATGGTCAACTTCTTCATCCTGCGGCCGATCTTCGCTTCGGCGATCGCCATCATCATGGTGCTGGCAGGTGCCATCTCCTACTTCCTTCTGCCCGTCGCGCAGTTTCCCGACATCACCCCGCCCCAGATCGTGGTCGCCGCCAACTATCCCGGCGCCAGCGCGCAGGTCGTGGCCGATACGGTGACGACCCCGCTGGAGCAACAGCTGAACGGCGTGCCCGGGATGCTCTACATGTCCTCGACGAGCTCGAACGACGGGTCGGCGCGCATCATCATCTCGTTCCAGGTCGGTTATGACGTCGACATCGCCGCCATGGACGTCCAGAACCGCGTCTCGCAGGCAGCCCCCTCTTTGCCCGCCCTGGTCAACCAGGCCGGCGTTACCGTCATCAAGCAGAACCCGAACTTCAACGTGCTGGTCAATCTCAGTTCGCCTGACAAGTCGGTCGACTTCACCACGCTGTCGAACTACGCCTATCTGCAGATCCTCGACCCGATCAAGCGTCTGCCCGGCGTCGGCGACGTCCAGTTCTTCGGCGAGCGCCGCTATTCCATGCGCGTCTGGCTCGACCCCGACAAGATGGCGAGCCTCGGCGTCACCGCCGTCGATGTCCAGAACGTCATCCAGGAGCAGAACATCCAGGTCGCGGCCGGCAAGATCGGCCAGTCGCCGGCGCCATCAGGAACGCCGTTCGAGATGCAGGTCAGTGCCGTCGGCCGCCTGAGCGACCCCAAGCAGTTCGGCGAGATCATCCTTCGCGTCGATCCGGAAACGCAGGCCGCAATCCATTTGCGCGACGTGGCGCGTATCGAACTCGGCGCGCTGTCCTACTCCTCGTCCTTCAGCCTCGACGGCGAGGACAGCGTCGTGCTCGCGGTGCTTCAGGCCCCGGGCTCCAACGCGCTCGACCTGCAGAGCAGTGTCAAGGCCAAGATGGACGAGCTGTCGCAGCGCTTCCCCTCCGGCATGTCCTACAACATGTTCTACGATACGACGCGCTTCGTTTCCGCTGCCATGGACGACGTGGTCAAGACGCTCGTCGAGGCGCTGCTGCTCGTCGTCTTTGTCGTCTTCATTTTCCTTCAGAGCTGGCGCGCCACCATCATCCCGATCATCGCGATTCCGGTGTCGCTGATCGCCACCTTGACGGTGATGTATCTGCTCGGCTTCTCGCTCAACATGCTGTCGCTGCTCGGCATGGTGCTGGCGATCGGCCTGGTCGTCGACGACGCGATCGTTGTCGTCGAGAACGTCGAACGCCAGCTCGAAGACGGCCATCCGCCTCTGGAAGCGACAAAAATCGCGATGAAGGAGGTCACCGGCCCGATCATCGCGACGACGGGCGTGTTGCTCGCCGTCTTCGTCCCCGTCGCTTTCATACCTGGTGTCGCCGGCCAGCTCTACAACCAGTTCGCGCTGACGGTTGCGATCTCCTTCGCCATCTCGGCCTTCAACTCGCTGACGCTCAGCCCGGCCTTGAGTGCGGTGTTCCTGCGCCATCGCGGCGCGCCGAAATTCATCCTGTTCCGCTGGTTCAATGCCGGTTTCCACTGGCTGTCGAACGCCTATGCCGGCAGCATTCGCAGCTTCGTCCGCTGGCGCTGGGCGTTCATCGGCCTGTTCGGGCTCGCCTTATACGCAACCTACGCCTTGTCCCAGCGCATTCCCTCCACCTTCCTGCCGGTCGAAGATCAGGGCTACTTCTTCGTCGTCCTACAATTGCCTGACGGTGCGTCGGTGGAACGCACGGCAGCGGTGGCCAAGAAGTCGGAGGCGATTCTCCGCGAGCTGCCCGGCGTCGAATCCGTCGGCTCCGTCGTCGGCTTCTCCTTCCTCACCTTCGCCAACCAGTCGAATGCCGGCGTCCAGTTCGCCGTGCTCAAGCCGTGGGACGAGCGCGGCGCCGGCGAAAGTGCGACCGAGCTCAAGAACATCGCCCAGGGCAAGCTGATCCAGATTCCGGAAGCGCTGGTTCTCGCCTTCGACCCGCCCTCCATCCAGGGTCTGGGTGCGACCGGCGGCTTCGAGTTTCAGGTCGAGGACCTGACCGGCCGCGGTGCCACGGCACTCGACGAGGCGACGCAGGCCCTGCTTGCCGAGGCCCGCAAGCAGCCGGAATTGAACCCGTTCACCCTGTTCACGACCTTCAGCACCTCGACCCCGCAATATTCCTACGACCTCGATCGCAACAAGGCGAAGCTGCTCGGCCTCAACCTGCCCGACATCTTCTCGACGCTGCAGATCTATCTCGGCTCGCTCTATGTCAACGACTTCAACCTGTTCGGCCGCACCTTCCGCGTCACCCTTCAGGCCGAACAGCAGGCGCGCGCTGAGGCCACCGACATTTCACGGCTCTATGTCCGCAGCAATACAGGCGACATGGTACCGCTCAGCACGCTGGGCGCGCTGAAGGCGGTTTCGGGACCGGAAACGGTCACCCACTACAACAATTATCCCTCGGCACTCGTCAATGGTGCGGCAGCCGAAGGCTACAGTTCGAGCCAGGCGGTCGCTGCCATGGAGCGTGTCGCGGCAACCGCCCTGCCCAGGGACTTCTCCTTCGAATGGACCGGCATCACCTATCAGGAGATCCGGGCCGGCTCGATCGCCAACCTCGTCTTTGGTCTCGCGATCGTCTTCTGCTTCCTGGTTCTGGCCATGCAGTATGAAAGCTGGTCGATGCCCTTCGTCGTGCTGCTCGCCGTGCCGCTTGCCTTGCTCGGCGCATTGCTGGCGATCTGGGTGCGCGGCCTGCAGGTCGACGTCTACTCGCAGATCGGTTTCGTCATGCTGATCGGCCTCGCCGCCAAGAATGCGATCCTGATCGTCGAGTTTGCCAAGCGCAGGCGCGAGGAAGGCGTAGAAATCGTCGCTGCGGCCGTCGAAGCCGCGCGCCTCAGGCTGCGCCCGATCCTGATGACGGCCTTCGCCTTCATCCTCGGTGTCGTGCCGCTGATGCTGGCGTCAGGCGCCGGCGCGGCAAGCCGGCAGTCGATCGGCACCACCGTCTTCGGCGGCATGTTGATCGCAACCGTGCTGACCCTCGCTTTCGTTCCGATCTTCTACGTCGTCCTCGAAACCTGGCGTGAACGTTTCGCGCGCCGCTCGTTGCCCACCCAGGCGGTCGAGCCGGCCGAATAATCAGGAGTATCCAGATGCGCATTTTCAAACTCGGTCTGAACGGCAGCCTTCTCGCTTTGGCTGTGGCGGGCGGCTACCTCCTCGCTGGCTGGAACGTCGGCAGCACGACTGCCGGCGCCGCCCCATCGGCACCGGCGCCCCAGGCCATGCCGGTGCCGGTGGTCGGCGTGGTGAAGAAGACAATTCCCATCTATCTCGAATATGCCGCGCGCACCGAAGCCATCCGCAATGTCACGCTGCGCGCCAAGGCGTCAGGCTATCTGCAGGCACAGCCGGTATCTGATGGCACCGACGTCAAGGCGGGCGACCTGCTCTACCGCATCGAGGCCTCGGACTATCAGGCAGCACTTGATCAGGCCAAGGCGCAGATCGAGCGCGACCAGGCATCGCTCGAATACCTCAAGTCGAGCCTCACCCGCGGCAACAAGCTCGCCGACAACGGCTATCTCGCCAAGGACGGCTTCGACCAACGCCGGAGCGCGGTGCGACAGGCTGAAGCAGCACTTGCCATATCACGTTCGGCCTTGCGGACCGCCGAGATCAATCTGAAGAACACCGAGATCCGTGCCCCCTTCGCCGGCCGCCTCGGACGCAACCAGGCGCCGGAAGGCACGCTGGTCACCAGCTCAGCCGGCACGCCGCTCAACAATCTCGTCCAGCTCTCGCCGATCTACATCACCTTCAACCCTGGCGAGACCGAACTGGCCGAGATCCAGCAGGCCTTTGCCAATGGCACTGTCGAAACCGAGGTCATCATCCCCGGCAGCGACAGCAAGCCGCGTGAAGGCAAGCTGACCTTCATCGACAATGCCGTGGAGCGCAACACCGGCACCATTGCCGCCCGCGCGACGATCGACAACCTCGACCTGTCGCTGCTGCCCGGCCAATATGTCCGCATCCGCCTGCACATCAGGGAATTGCCGAACGCGCTGATGGTGCCGCAGACGGCCCTCGGCTCCAGCCAGTTCGGCAAATATGTCTATGTCGTCGGCAAGGACAACCTCGTCGAACAGCGCGTCGTCGCCCTGGGCCCCACCGACGGCGATCTCGTGACGCTGACCACCGGCATCAAGGAAGGCGACAAGATCATTTCCGGCAACCTCCAGAAGATATTCCCGGGGGCAGCAGTTCAACCGCTCGATGCCGGCGGCGGCTGATCATCCTGCATTTTTTGCCTGACGAGCGCAGGAGATGCGGCAACCGCAGGGACGGACGGCTTCGCGCCCCATTTCTGCTGGAGAAGGGCGTGCGCCACATGGTCCGCGTCCCCGATGCACGCATGTCCGGTACCGCTTTCGGCACGGTCGTGCTGCTTGCGACGCCTGTGGCCGCGGCCGGCTGGCACTCGTCGAGAATGGTGACATGATCGAACTCGACGTCGAGAACCGTCACTGAACGCCCGTCGGCGTTAGCGCTGGACCCGCCTGTGCCGGATATGCAAGGTGGCCCCAGAGCCTCTATGTCGAGCATGTCATGCAGACGGGCCAGTGCGCGGACCTCTTCGTCAGCTTCGTCCATATGGTCGACATGGCGATTGCCAAGGAGTTGATCGGTGCCGGCATCAAAAGTGCTGCGGCACTGATATAAAATGCGGCTGAGGCTTCAAGCTCGAGGACCGCCATGACCGCCCCACGACCTTCCAAGACACACATCGGGAACCATCGGCTGCATCCCGAAACGTTGATGCTGAGTTACGGCTTTGATCCGCAACTGTCGGAAGGAGCGGTAAAGCCGCCGGTGTTCCTCACCTCGACCTTCGTGTTCAGATCAGCCGAAGAGGGGCGCGATTTCTTCGATTTCGTCTCCGGCCGCAAGGAGCCGCCGAGCGGAACCGGAGCCGGACTCGTCTACTCGCGCTTCAATCATCCCAACAGCGAAATCGTCGAGGATCGCCTGGCCATTTACGAAGGTGCTGAGGCCTGCATCTTGTTCTCGTCCGGCATGTCAGCGATCGCGACCACCTTGCTGGCCTTCGCGCGTCCGGGTGATGCCATCGTGCATTCACAGCCCCTTTATGGCGGCACCGAAACGCTGTTTGCTAAAACCTTGGCCAATTTCGGCATTCATGCTGTTGGCTTCGCCGACGGTGTTGATGAAGCCGCCATTCGCGCGGCGGCGGATGAAGGCTGCCAGCAAGGCCGCGTCTCGGTGATCTTTATCGAAACGCCGTCGAATCCGACCAACACGCTGGTCGATTTCTTGGCTGTCGCACGCATCGCCGATGAGATCGCCGCCAAACAGGGCCATCGCCCAGTCATCGTGTGCGACAACACGTTGCTCGGACCGGTGTTCCAGCGCCCGCTCGACCACGGTGTCGACATTTCGGTCTATTCCCTGACCAAATATGTTGGCGGCCATTCAGACCTGATCGCCGGGGCGGCCCTCGGCAGCAAGGCCGTCACCAAACCGATCAAGGCACTCAGGGGAGCGATTGGCACGCAACTCGATCCCCACTCTTGCTGGATGCTCGGCCGCTCGCTGGAAACGCTGAGCATTCGTATGGAGAAGGCCAACGCCAACGCCCGCATCGCCGCCGAATTCCTGGCAGAGCATCCGAAGGTCGCAAGGGTGGCCTATCTGCCGTTCCTCGGCGAAGGCACCCCCGCTGCCAATGTCTTCAAGACACAATGCACAGGCGCCGGGTCGACGTTCTCGTTCGACATTGTCGGTGGGCAGGCCGCAGCGTTCGCCTTTCTCAATGCCTTGCAGATATTCAAGCTTGCCGTGAGCCTCGGCGGCACGGAATCACTGGCGAGCCACCCGGCCGCGATGACCCATTCGGGTGTGCCCAAAGACGTCCGGGAACGGATCGGCGTTCTTGAAATCGACAATAAGGCTGTCGATCGGCGTCGAGCACCCCGACGACCTGGTCGCCGACCTTACGCAGGCGTTAGCTGTCGTCTGACGGTGTTTTCAACGCGTGGCATCGATCACCGCTCGGCGTTTTGTCCCTGCCACGGGATGGCCTCCCGGGCGAAATTGGAAACTGTCAACGCCTGCCAACCGAAAGCAAACCATGCTGGGAGAGATTGAAATTCCGCGGATTTGTACTGCGTGCCGCAGCGTTTCTGCTCCCTAGTGCCCACGGATCGGAACTGCCACGCGGTTGCGCCGCCGACAGGAATTGCCGACAGCCTCTTTGCAAATATCGTTGACGACTGGCTTCAGGGTTCCTCAGGCAAGAATGCCGCCGCGTCCGTTTCGAGACATGATCATCCATGGCTCGATTGACACGGGCGCCTGTTCCAGGATGCCTGCCGAACGCGCAAAGCAGTGCAGGGCATTCCGAGCACCGTCGAGGTGAAGTCGGTTCTCGCGCACGGCCTGACATGCACGATAGGCGGACTGATAGATCGGTCCGCGCCTGCTTTCCGGCCACGAGGCCAGGAAGGCCAGAGCATCGCCAATGCACTCAATCTCACGAATTCGAGTTGCTTGCATCACGTACGAATATGGAGCGGTCGAAGGCCTGAGCTCTCATTACTTTCTCCCTTTGTCGCCTGCTTATTTGCGGGCAAGCGTTGATGACATTCCGTAGCGTCAATCAGGCAAAAAAGTGGCGGGCGGCCGCTCGGCGTTCAATAAGTGGATCGACGAGTATGCCGGCCTCGAGGCACCGCGGCTCCTCGTCTTCGACGATGGTCGTCGGACTCCATTGTCGTAGCCTTGATGGCGCATAGCGATCCAGGGGCTTCCGAGCTTAGGCCGCGCGAGCCATTGTCCCTACGGGTAGTAGCCGGCTACCAAAGGTCAGCGGACGTGCTTGTAGACAGTGGTGCGGGAGAGGCCAAGCATCCGCGCAGTCCTCGAAACATTGTCACCCACAGCGCGAAACGCGCTTCTGATCTCGCGGCATTTGTGCCGGCTCAGCGGATGGTCGCGGCAATCTTCACAACAGTCTTCGGCCGCCTTCTCCTGGTCAGCGAAGGATTCCTCGTCGACGAATTCGAGATGCCGCCGCACCAGCGCGCGCTGCAGGACCGAATGCAGCTCGCGGATATTGCCCGGCCAGCTGCGCCGCGACAGCCGCGCGATCGCGGCATCGGTGATGGCAGTACCCGGCGCGATCTTCTGCATGAGATGCTGGACGACCAAGGCGAAATCCGACCGAGATCGCAGCGGCGGCATGCGGACGGTATAGGCGTTGAGACGATAAAGCAGATCGGCGCGAAAAGCGCGTGATGCGACCATCTCCTCAAGGTTGCGGTTGGTCGCCGAGACGATCTGCACGTCGACCTTGTGCGTCTTCTGGCCGCCGACCGCGCGTAGCTCCATGCTGTCGAGGAATCGCAGCAGGGCCGTCTGCGCAGAAGGCGGGATGTCGGCGACCTCATCCAGGAACAGCGTGCCGCGGTCGGCCGTGCGGGCAAGACCCAGTGCGCCCTCCGCACGCGCATTGGTGAAGGCGCCGCGCTCGTGGCCGAAAATCTCCGCGATGAAAAGAGCCTCGGGCACGGCACCGCAGTTCAGTGCCACGAACTCACCCTTGCGGCCGCTGAGGGCGTGGACATGCCGCGCCATCAACTCCTTGCCGGTGCCGGTTTCACCGGTCACGTGGACGGGCATGCGCAGCGCCACGGCCTCTGCAAGCTCGGCCGTTGCTCGCTTGAGTTCGTGATCCTCGCATACGAAGTTCGGCGCGCCTGGCGAGGCAAGCAACGCTGTCACTGTGCTGCTGCGGCACGGCGTTTCGATGGTGCCGCGCTGGCCGATCTGTCGGCACACCATGAACACGCAGCTGCCGGCGCGGTCGCGTATCCGAATGACGCCGCCATTCAGAAGCCCGTCCATCGCCGCGCCGAAACCCGCTTCGAACAAGGCGTCGAAATGCACGCCGAGTGCTGTCGACAGCCCGGCAAGGAGGCTGGTGGCGGGGCGGTTGAGCGACAAGACCTCGCCGTCCTTGGATACGGCCAGAAGGCCTGCCGACAACGTGTCGAGATACTCCACTCGCGGATGGAAGGCGAAGATGAAGCTTTCCGCACGCTCCTGGAAGATCAAGCCATTCTCGATCTGCGAGGCGGCCATCCTGACCAGCGCATGCGTGTGCTGCTGGCGTGCCTCTTCGGAGCAGGACGCGTCGAGCAATCCGAGAGTGCGGCCGCCGGAATCGAGAATCGGCGCTGCCATGCAGCTCAGATGCCCGTGACAGGAAAAATAATGCTCGCGCCCATAGATGGCGACCGGCTCGCGCCTCAACGCGGCGAGGCCAAGCGCATTGGTGCCGCGATCGCTTTCGTTCCAGACGCTTCCGGGGATGATCGAACGTCCGGCTGCGCTGTCGGCAAAGCGCTGGTCGCTGATCGTGTCGAGTACCACGCCGTCGGCGTCTCCCAGCGCGATCATGAAATTCGAGCCGGCAATCTGGGAGTGCAGGAGCTGCATTTCGGCGAGCGCCAGGCGCCGCAGGGCAGCACTCGCCTCGCGCCGGCGATTGACGTCGACAAAGGCGATCACTCCGCCTTGCGGCGTGGCGCGTGGATCGAGGCCGAGGTCGCGGCAGCGCAGCCAGCTTTCGGCAACGGCCGGGGACAGCGCGCCGGCGGGAAAGCGGTCGCCTCGTTCGAGCGCTGCGCGGGCGCGGTCAATTCCGGACAGGTGTTGCATGGTTCTTCCCAGATGATTTTGCCGGCCAGAAGGCCCGGCCGGAACTGCGGGTTTGCGGTAGCCAGAAACTGAACAGTTTGTCGGTTCGACCGTTCATTCGATGGACGGATGCGAAACGGTGCCTTTCGCACAACGTATTGATTCTATTGCCGATGTGCAGTTGGCACATGACTTGCGTCGCATCTTGGCGACGGCCGGACCAAGGTTTCCGGCTGCAAGGGAGAGAAAGATGAAAGCGCAGGTTCTGACCAACTACGACGACAGCCTGAAGGCCGACCAGTGGGTGTCGCTTCAGGATGTTCCCGACCCGAAGATCAACAAGTCGACCGACGTGATCGTCCGTATCGGCGGCGCCGGCGTGTGCCGAACCGACCTGCACATCATCGAGGGCGTCTGGCGTCCGCATATGGATCCCAACGGCAGCCAGTTGTTGCCGCTGATCATGGGCCACGAGAATGCCGGCTGGGTCGAGGCGGTGGGCAAGGAAGTGGAAGGCATCAAGGTTGGTGATCCGGTGATCGTTCATCCCAAGATTTCGGGCGGCACCTGCCTGGCATGCCGGCGCGGCTTCGACATGCACGGGCCGGGCAAGTTCCCCGGGCTCGACTGCAACGGCGGTTATGCTGAGTATCTGTGCACCTCCGAACGCAACATCGTGCCGCTGCCGAAGACGCTGTCGCCCAAGGAAGTCGCTCCTTATGCCGACGCCGGCCTGACGGCCTACCGTGCGGTCAAGAAGGCGACACGCCATCTTCTGCCAGGCGAGGCCTGTGTCGTCATCGGCGCCGGCGGCCTCGGTCATATCGGCATCCAGTGCCTGAAGGCGATGTGTGCGGCAGATGTGATCGTCGTCGACAAGTCCGAAGCTTCGCTGGCTCTGGCTGCCAAGATCGGCGCCGACAAGCTGGTCCTTGCCGATGGCAACCAGGTCGAGGCTGTCCTGTCCTTGACCGAGGGGCAAGGTGCCGAGGCCGTCATCGACTTCGTCGGCGAGCGCGGCACCACCACCAAGGGTCTCGCCATGACGCGGTCGATGGGTAGCTATTATGTTGTTGGCTATGGCGAGGACATCCGCGTGCCCACGGTGGACATGGTGATTACCGAGAAGAACATCATCGGCAACCTGGTCGGCACCTGGGCCGAGCTGGTCGAATTGATGGCGCTTGCAGACCGCGGCCTCGTCGAACTGACGACTGTCGAGTATCGGCTCGCCGATGCCAACCGCGCGCTGCACGACCTCAACAACGGCAAGATCCACGGCCGCGCCGTGCTGATCCCGTAAGGTTGTTTGCCGGCGCGGCTCCAGGCCTGGCCGAGAGATCGACAGTTCCGCTGCCGGATGTAGGGCCGGCGGCGGAGCGCTCGGGCGACGGCGCGCCGGCGAGCCGGCAACAGCGCTCGCGCCCAACGACTGTGTTGCAACGGGAGGAAGACACAGGTGGGAGAGACCAATATGCTGCAGAGTCCTGGCAACCCAGGCGCCGCAGCGATTCCAGCAGGTGAGCCGCTCGCTCCGGATTGCCGGCCATTCGACCAGCATCCGGCTTGAATCGGCCTTCTGGAACGTGCTCGACGAGATCGCCCGAGGCGAGGGGTTGTCGACCTCGAAGCTCATCTCTGCGCTGCACGATGAAGCTGTCGAAATCCATGAGGGCGTATCGAACCTCGCATCGATGTTGCGGACGGTCTGCCTGCTCCATCAGAGGGAACAGGCAGGGAGTGCAGACGGGCGGCAGGCTCGGGCATGACCTGTTCGCCAGTCCGCCTGGTGCCCCAGAGCTTCGTTCCGATTGAATCGGAACGAGGCTCTGTACTTCTTCCCGGAACATGATCTCATCTGAAAACCGGTTGCCGTTGTTCGCGACGCGGACCTGCGGCTCGGGATGATGCTCTAGTTCGACTTGGCCTCGCCGGCCCGATTTTCGCCGATCCGGTTTTCGGCGATCCAGCGTGCCGCCAGCACCAGCGCGCCCATGCTGAAATCCTTGCCATGCTTCGCCACCATGTCCTCGGATAGTTTTGCGAGCTGCTGGAAGAACTCGTCCTTGCTCTGTTCATCAGTGGTGAGTTGGGTTTGCATTGTTTCCTCCTGGTTGCGTGTTACTTGAACATCTGATGAGGGAAGGTGACGAGCGCGGCGGTGCCGCTGGCGTCACCAAGAGCGAGGTGGCTGCCGTCCGCAGACCAGGCCATTGCCGTGACCGGGCTGCCTGCGGGCCGGACCAGCATTTCGTCGCGCCCGCCGATCTGGGCAATCACGATCTGTCCATTGGCGTAGCCGGCTGCCACGAGCCCGGTTTTCGGGTGGGCAGCCACGGCCTCGACCAGCACGAGGCCAGGGCGGCCGGTCGCCAGCGCTGCGCGGCCGTCGCCGGTCCGCGGCGCTCCCGAAGACCATGCCGCGATGCGGAACGCACCCGAGGCGACCAGCGCGTTTGCCGGGCCGCTCCAGGACAGGGTTCGCACCGTCGCAGGGAAGTCGGGGATCACCTCGACGTGTCCGCCGGATAGGTCGACGAAGCCGAAGCCGCCGCTTTCAAGGCTGCAGGCAAGCGTCGTGCCATCAGCCTTCCATCGCAATGAATGCGGGCGCGAGGGCAGGCTGATTTCCTGCAGTGCTGCCGCCCCGCTTTCGAGCCTCCAGATTGACAGGCCGTCGGCGTACGATGCGGCGACCTGGTTCCCGTCCGGGGATATGGCGAGCGCCTCTATGTGCGAACCGGGGCCGCGTCCATAGCGCGCAATGTCGCCCGATCCGCGCGAAAGATAGAGATGGTCGCCGTCGGTCGCGACCGTGATGCCGGTCTGCTCGGAATGGTCGACCGCTATGATCGGGCCATTCTCTGTCCTAAACAACGTGCTCTCAACCTCGCCCGAGTGGCTCAGGCACAGGACGTCGCCGGTTCCGCCACCGCAGACAAATCCCGACCCTCGATATGCTGCAAGAGGGGCATCGCCATCGTTGCGAATGGTGGCGGCGATGATTGGCGCGGGCGGGTTCTTTCGCGGCCTGATCGTCGTTTGGCCGAGATCGGCACTGACCCTGATCCGCTCCTCAGGCGGCTCGGTATCAGTGGTTGGCGCGATGGCCACGCTGCCATCGGTGCCGGAAAACGCAACGACCGTCCCGTCGGCGCTGAAGCGGACATCGGCGATAGGAGATGGGCGCTTCCAGCTGCGCGCCAGGAGCTCGAACAGGGTCAAGTTGCGAATGGTCTGCTGGTTCATGTCTTCCTCCCGTCAGGTCTGTTGCGCCGTCGCGAGCAGGTGGTCCAGTTCGGCGACCTCCCGTTCGGCATCGGAAATCCGATCGTCGCATTCGGTCTGCGTGGCCCGGATCGCCTCGGCGTTCTTCCCTGCCTTATGCAATTCCCGCACCAGTTGGGCGGAGGCACCCGTTTTGCCGATTTCAAGCTCGATGCGCAGCATTTCCATCTCGGTGCCGGCAAGCGACTGGAGAAGCTTCAGCGCCTGCGCGTTGAGTGTCGAAATCTCGCCGACCAGCATCAGGCGCTGCTGGAGCAGTTCGGTCGCGGAGGGAACTTGATCGTTCATTGCAATCCCCTATCGTTACGAACTGAATGCGAGGACGGGCCCGGATCGGTGGAAGGTGAGGCGGCGGAATGTTCGATACGATCGGCAAGCCATTCTTCGAGGCTCTGCGCGCGGCTGCCGAACCAAGACTGGGACGCGAACATCCTTGCCTCGCTGCGATTGAACGGGCGGCGGGAGAGGGTGGCGGGGACGCTACGGTGGAGGCGCAAGCCACACTCGCCGCCCTCGATCCGGATATGCTGGCCAGCCTGATGGCCGATGCCCACAAGCCGCTGCGCGAAAGCCCCGTGTCGATGCCGGGCGCGTGGCAAGGCGGCGGCGTCCGGCACTGAAAGGCTTGTCATTGCCCGTCTTCCGGAGTGTTGGACGTCGGGCTTTCCCATCTGGACAGCAGATTTGGCAGACCTGGAACCTGTGACCTGACCTGCTTTTCCGCCGCCTCGATGTGGCTCTTGAGATCATCCCAGATGTCGACGCGAAGCAACGAGGTGGTGTCGCCGATGAGCCGCTCGATCTCATCGACATGGAACTGACGCGACAGCGAGACACCTGAAAAGACGAAGTCGCGCAGCATGATGGCATGGCGTTCGATGAACGAATGGATCATCGGATGGGTCTGCGGGGTCATGCCGGCTGAACCCAATTCGTTTTCGATGAAATCCTGGAAATGGCGTTGCAGCCGATGCTGGCTTTCGCCGAGGAACCGCATGGTGAAGATCAGGTCGCGCGGCATCAGGCGGACCAGATCAGTTGCCACGTCCTGATCGTGGCCTAGCGGCTCCGGCAGTCCATCCTTGTCCGTCATGGTCATTTCCAGATGAAGCAGCGAGCCATTGCTCGCGATCCGGTCTAGATATTCCAAATAACGGTTGATGTCTATTGATGGTTGTTGTGCGTTTGCGAACAAATGATACTGCAAATGCGAAATATAAACGTTCGTTACACATGTAAATTACGTATGTAAAATAACGTTACACTTTCGTTGCCTCAATCCTTTGCCTGCAGTCACTGGGCCGCGTTTAGGCGGCCCATCGGGCGTTTCGCCGAGTTGGCACACCCCTTGCATAGTACTTTCGCATAAGAAGCCCGCCGCATCGACGCGGTGCCACAAGAACGAAGGAATGGAGGAGGCAGGTTTCGGTCAGTCCCGAGCGATAGTACGCCCATGATGCGGGCGGCGTCAGCGGGTTGCCGAACGGCTCTTCCGGCACCTTTGCCACGATCCACTTGAACGGCCGGACCCGGGTCGCGCCTGAATGCGCATCCCTTTGTCATGCCGCTCGAAATCTCGCTGGCGGTGCAGAGCGCCGCTTCATGCCCGGGTCAGGTGACCTGCGGCTCAAACCTGGTGGAGGCTTATTGCTATGACGTCTTTGACGCTCAACAAGATTACCTCGCAACGCGGCATCTCCGTGGGCGAGGCGACAAAGAAGATATCCGACCTTGGTTGGAACCCGACTTACGTCCAGGAAGCGATGACGTTTCCGACGGACTACAAGATTGCCAAGGCACCGCGCGATCCGATGAAGCAGGTGCTGCGGTCTTATTTCCCGATGCAGGAAGAAAAAGACAATCGCGTTTACGGCGCGCTCGACGCAGCACTGCGCGGCGACATGTTCCGAAACGTCGAGCCGCGTTGGGTCGAGTGGATGAAGCTTTTCCTCGCCATCATCCCCTTCCCGGAAATCTCGGCCGCCCGCTCCATGGCAATGGTGGCGCGCCTGGCCCCCGGCGAAGACCTGCGTACCGGCTTCACCATGCAGATGGTCGATGAGTTCCGTCACTCGACCATCCAGATGAATCTGAAGAAATGGTACATGGAGAACTACATCGATCCGGCCGGCTTCGACATTACGGAAGAAGCCTTCGGCAAGTGCTACGCCACGACGATTGGCCGTCAGTTCGGTGAAGGTTTCATCACCGGCGACACGATGACTTCGGCCTGTATGTACCTGACGGTGGTCGCCGAGACCGCCTTCACCAACACGCTCTTTGTCGCAATGCCCTCGGAAGCCGCCCGCAACGGCGACTATGCGCTACCGACAGTGTTCCTGTCGGTTCAGTCCGACGAGAGCCGGCATATCGGCAATGGTCACTCGCTGCTGATGGCTGCGCTGAAGGAGCCGGAGAACCATCTCCTGCTCGAGCGCGACCTGCGTTACGCCTTCTGGCAGAACCACGCCATTGTCGACGCCGCGATCGGCACCTTCATCGAATACGGCACCACCAACCGCGACAAGGACAAGGAGTCCTATGCGGAGATGTGGCACCGCTGGATCTTCGAAGACTACTACCGCACCTACATGCTGCCGCTGGAGAAGTACGGCATCAAGATCCATCACGATGACGTCCACGAAGCGTGGAACCGCATCACCAAGAAGCTCTACGTCCACAAGGTCGCGCAGTTCTTCGCGGTCGGCTGGCCGGTGAATTTCTGGCGCATCGAAGCCCAGACCGACAAGGACTTCGAGTGGTTCGAACAGAAGTATCCGGGCTGGTACGCGCAGTTCGGCGACTTCTGGAAGTGGTACGACAAGCTCAGCCATCGCGGCGAAAAGATCATCACCTTCAACGAAGACGTCGGCTACGTCTATCCGCACCGCTGCTGGAGCTGCCTCGTGCCTTGCCTCATCCGCGAGGACATGGTGGTCGATGAGATCGACGGTAAGCTGCACACCTTCGCCCATGAACTCGACCGCTGGACGGCCGTCGAGGCCTTCGCCGACGAGTACCAGGGCCGGCCGACGCCGGCGATGGGCCGCTTCAGCGGCAAGCGCGAGTGGGAGACGCTCTATGATGGCTGGGATCTGGCCGATGCGATCAAGGACCTGAACTTCGTCCGTTCCGATGGCAAGACGCTTGTCCCGCAGCCGCATCTGCGCTTCGACCCGAAGGAGATGTGGACGCTCGATGACGTGCGCGGCCACACCCTCGGATCGCCGTTGAACGCGCTCCGCGCAATGTCGCCGGCCGATCGCGAAAAGCACCTCGCCGAGTATCGCGCTGGCTTCACCATCTCGCCGTTCAATTGACGGTCAGGCGGGCCGGCCACCGCCGGCCCGCCCACCGCTTGGTGGTCGACATGACACGCGCCCGCTTCGCCCTGCCCATCGCCATCGCGGCCTGGGCTGCAATCGCCGCAACCGTCTTCACCGTCACAGGGGCCCATCCGCCCGCCGACGACTGGAGAAAGGTGACGGCCGGCTACAAGGGCTCGCTCGGTCAGAAACCAAGAGCACCAGTGAAGATACTCGCTATCGGGAGGTTAGTTTAATGAGTGACGCTCACACAGTGCGCCTGGAGCCCGTCGGCGTCGAGTTCGAGGTCGAGAACGGGGAGACGGTGCTGAACGCGGCGTTTCGCCAAGGCATTGCGCTGCCGCATGGCTGCAAGGAAGGACAGTGCTCAGCCTGCAAATGCGTGCTGCTCGACGGCGAAGTCGACATGCTCAAATACTCGACCTTCGCGCTGAACGACATGGAGAAGGACACCGGCCACATCCTGCTGTGCCGGGCGATCGCCTACTCCGACATGGAAGTCGAACTTCTCAACTATGACGAGGAGGTTCTGGCGAAATCGATTGCCGTGAAAACATTCGCGGGTCGGATCTCTCATATCGAGCGGCTGACCCATGACATTCGCGGCATCGAGATCGAGCTCGGCTCCCCGATAAAGTTCTGGGCGGGGCAATATGTCGACATCACGGTCACCACGGAAAAAGGGGAGACGATTACGCGCTCGTTCTCCATGGCAAATACGCCGGACCAAACCCAAAAACTTTCCTTCATCATCAAGAAATACCCCGAAGGAAAGTTCTCCGGAGAGCTCGACTCCGGAGGCATCAAGGTCGGAGCCGAGGTCACCGTCGTCGGACCCTATGGAACCTGCTTTCGGCGGGAAGAGCGCGAAGGACCTCTAGTCCTGGTTGGCGCCGGCTCCGGCATGTCGCCGGTCTGGTCGATCCTCAATGATCACCTCAAGAGCGGCGAAAGGCGACCGGTCTACTTCTTCTACGGCGCCCGTACACCCGACGACCTGTTCTATCTCGACAGGATCGCCGAACTCGTCGGCCAGCATGCAGATGTCAATTTCATCCCGGTTCTCTCGCACGTCAACGGTGAGGCGTGGGATGGCGAGCGTGGCTTCGTGCACGAGAGCGTTGACGCCAAGCTCAAGCAACTCGCGGTCGACGGACAGGGCGATGTCTATGCCTGCGGCCCGCCGCCGATGATCGATGCGCTGCAGCCGGTCCTGTTCATGAACGGCTTCGAACTGGAGCGCATTTTCTTCGACAAGTTCACCACATCGTCCGGCGGCACATCGGCTCACTGAGCCGGACCGGAACCGGACAATACCAGAGCAACTGCAACAAGGGAGTGAGACCATGCCAGCAACTTCGAGTTCAGTGGGATCGGGGGCCGCCGGGGCGGCGATCTTCGCCGACTCCGACAGCCGGAAGTACCGGTACTTCGACCCCAAAGGCCAGCGCGCCACCCACTACGAGGACGTCACCGTCGACGTTCAGCCCGATCCTGAGCGCTACCTGATCCAGGACTGGATCATCTCCTTCTCCAATGGCAAGGGCGCCTACATCAAGGACAACACGGCTGCACAGAGTTCCAACTGGCATGCCTTCCGTGCGCCCGACCAGGAATGGGAGCGCACGCATTACCAGCGCCAGTCCAAGATAGAGACGATGGTCCAGAGCGTCATCACCAACGCTCGCAGGGCTGGCGCACCGAAAACCTTCGACAAGGTCTGGGTCAAGATCCTGCAGGCGCATCTGGGTGCCTGGAAGCATGCCGAGTTCGGCCTCGGCACGTCGCTGATGCAGGCACAGCGCTACGGCTACACCCAGATGATCAACAACGCGACGCTGACCAACTCGTCCTACAAGCTGCGCCTCGCCCAAGACATCACGCTCTACCTTGCCGAGATCGGCATGGACATCGCCGGTTGGGATGATGAGCTCGGCAAGAAGCACTGGCTCGAGGACGGCATCTGGCAGGGAACGCGTGAGGCGATCGAAACCATTATGGGAGCGACCGACTATCTCGAGCAGTACTTCGCCATCAACATCATCTTCGAGCCGTTGGTCGGCGAACTCTTTCGTTCCGGCTTCCTCATGCAAGCGGCTGCCGCCAACCACGACTTCATCACGCCGCCGGTGATTTCGGCGGCGGAAGCCGACTACGAGCGCAATCTCGCGAACACGATCGACCTCATCTACCTCTTGGCCAACGACGAAAAGCACGGCGCGGCCAACAAGAAGCTCTTCCAGGGCTGGGTCAAGAAGCACAGCGCGCTCGCCGACAAGGCAGCCATCGGCCTTCAGCCGATCTGGTCGATGCCGCATTCCAAGCCGATTTCCTTCGCGGACGTTCGTGCCCAGTCCGAGGAACGGATTGGCCAGATCCTCGGCGAACTCGGCCTCAAGCGCTGAACAAGGAGCAATTGCCATGTCAACTGCAGCACGCGACGCCTCACAGTCCAACATCTTCAAGTCGATGAAGGACATCACCTTCGAGCAGACGATCTCGCATCAGTGCGGGGTTACGATGAACGACTCCGTCGAAGCGCGGGCGATTGCCGAGTTCATGGGCAAGAAGCCCGGGGTCACAGTCACCTACCAGCCGGCGATGATCCGCATCGACGGCAACGGCAAGCTGATCTTCAAGATGGACGAAATCGGCGAATATCTCGGCCGCGAGATGACGGCCGAAATCTTCGAGGTCAACACCTCCACCCACTACGGCCGGATGGTTCGCATCGACGACAACGAGGTCATCCTGTTCGGCGATATGGACGAGGTCTTCGAATACATCTGAGGAAACGCGGCAGATCCGGCGCGCCAGGCACTGGCGCGCCGGCCCGATCAACGCGACTTTTGCGGAGGCAGCAATGTTCATCACACCTGAAGGCAAGGAAATCTTCGTCGTCGACGGCCACACCCACTTCTGGGATGGCAGCCCGGAAAATCAGCGCAACATCCACGGCAAGCAGTTCGTCGAGTGCTTCTACGCATATCACACGGCGCTCAGCCCGAAGGAACAGCTGTGGGAGAAGAGCAAGTTCGAGAAGTACAGCGCCGATGACCTCTACCGCGACCTGTTCATCGACGGTCCGGATGACGTCGCCATCGTGCAGTCGACCTACCTCAAGGACTTCTACAAGAATGGCTTCAACACCGTCGAGCGCAATTCGGAAATGGCCAAGCGCTATCCTGAGCGCTTCATCGTCAACGGCTCCTTCGATCCGCGCGATGGCGAAAAGGCGCTCGAATACATCCACTTCATGAAGGAGACCTACGACATCAAGGGCGTGAAGATGTACACAGCCGAGTGGAACGGCGCCTCCAAGGGATGGCGGCTCAACGACCCCGAGGCCTACAAATGCTTCGAGCTCTGCGAGAAGCTTGGCATCAAGAACATCCATGTCCACAAGGGGCCGACAATCATCCCGCTCAACAAGGATGCGTTCGACGTCCATGACGTCGACTACGCGGCGACCGATTTCCAGAACCTGAACTGGATCGTCGAACATTGCGGCCTGCCGCGCCTCGATGATTTCTGCTGGATCGCCGTGCAGGAGACCAATGTCTATGGCGGCCTCGCCGTGGCGTTGCCCTTCATCCACTCGCGCCCGCGCTATTTCGCCGAGGTCATTTCCGAACTGCTGTTCTGGGCCGGCCCGGAGAAGATTCTGTTCGGCTCCGACTACGCGATCTGGACGCCGCGCTGGCTGGTCGAGAAGTTCTGGGCCTTCGAACTGCCGGAAGACATCAAGAAGGAACGGGGCGTCGACCTCACGCCTGAGATCAAGGAGAAGATCCTTGGCCTGAACGCGGCCCGGCTCTACGACATCGACATCGAGGCCAAGAAGGCGGCCTTCGCTCGTTCTCCGTTCAGCATCGCAGCGGAGTAGGGGCCATGGCAACCGCCGGCGTTTCGATCAGCCGCGAGGAGGAACTCCGGCGGCTTCTCGCACAGGTGAACGATCCTGAACTCGACGAACCCGTCACCGAGATGGGGTTCGTCGAGCGGGCCGAGGTCAAGGGCGACGGCAGCGTGGAGGTCGACTTCCGCCTGCCGACCTACTGGTGCTCACCCAACTTCGCCTATCTCATGCTCGACGGCATCCGTAAGGCGCTCGACGGGCTCTCGTGGTCGCCGGCCTATCGCGTCTGGCTGCACGACCACATGTTCGCCGACGAGGTCAATCGTGGCATCGAGGCCGGCAAGACGTTTGGCCAGATCTTCGGCGAGCTTTCTGGCGACCAGGATCTCGAAAGCCTGCGCGAGACCTTCAGGATGAAGGCCTTCAAGCGGCGCCAGGAAGCGGTGCTGTGCGGCCTGCGGCAGCACGGCCTGACAGATCGGGAAATCCTCGGCATGGACCTGGCAGCACTCGATGTCGTCCGGTTCGAGCCGGGTGAGGCGGCGAGGCAAAAGCCGCGATACCGCGCAGCGCTGCTCGAGCGTTTTCCCGAGCGGCGGCCTGAGGATCCGGTCTTCGTGACCTGTGAAGGGGCTGGCATCCCGACCTCGGCATTGAGCGCCTATCTCGCGGAACTGCGCGGGGTTCGCATCAACATGGAGTTCAACGGCGCCTTGTGCCGGGGGCTCAAGCACACGCGATACAAGGAAACGGATGTCGTCGACGGTGAACCCACCCTTGTCGATTTCATCCTGGATCGGATTCCGGACAAGGCACGGACAACCCAACCGACGCTGACCTGAGACAACGGCCTCCCTCGCACGAGGCCCCTAATCAACAAACCGCCCGTAAGGCGGAAGGAGGAGTCATGCCTAAAATTATGATCCATAATTCCCATGCCCGACGTGCGCTTGCACGCGGCGTGTTCCAACTCGCGGCCGCTGTCGAGCCGACGCTCGGACCGAAAGGCATGAATGCGATGATCGACAGGCCGATCGGCACGCCGATGGTCACCCGTGACGGCGTCAGCATCGCTTCGGAGATCGAACTCCACGATCGTTTCGAGAATATGGGCGCACAGGTGGTGCGCGAAGTTTCGATGCAGACCAACGAAGTCGCTGGCGATGGCACCACAACCGCGATCGTGCTTGCCAATGCGCTGATCCAAAAGGGCGTCGAGGCCAATGAGCGCGGCGCGAAGTCCGTCGACCTGTGCAAGGGCATCGACCTTGCCGTGACGAGGGTCGTCGAAGCGTTGAAGGCTTCGGCCAAGCCGGCCAAGGCCAACGGCAATCTGGCGGCGGTCGCCAATATCGCCGCCACCGACCCCAAACTCGGCGCACTGGTGGCCGAGGCCTACGAGCGCGTGGGCGCCGAAGGCGTCATTACCACCGACTTCAGCGTGACGACGGAGACTACTCTCGAAGTGGTCGAAGGCATGTCCTTCGAGCGCGGCTATCTTTCCCACCACATGGTCACCGACCAGGAGAGGATGGAGGCGGTGCTCGACCGGCCATACATCCTGATGACCGATCTCAAGATCAAGGATCCGGCGGCGCTGGATGCGGTTCGTCGCATTGCCGACGAGGATGGCCGCCCGTTGCTGATCGTGGCGGAAGAAGTGTCACCGGAGGTGGTGATCACGCTGCTCGGCAAGAACGGGCCGGGCAAGTATCTCGTGGTCCACCCGCCGGAATACGGTCACTGGCGCAAGGCGATGCTGGAGGATCTCGCCATCCTCACCGGTGGCAAAGTGATGGCGCGTGACCTTGGAGGACGCCTCGAAGACATCACCGCGGAAGACCTCGGCACGGCCGAGCGTGTCAAGACCAGTGCAAGTTATACTTCGGTCATCCGCGGCGGCGGCGACATTGCAGCGATCGCGGCACGGCGCGCCCAGGTGCAGCGCCAATACGAGGCGGCTCCGCCTAATATCGAACAGGACAAGCTGCGCGAACGTCTGGCAAAACTCTCCGGCGGCACGGCCGTGCTCTATGCCGGCGGCGTAACCCCGGTCGAGCAGAAGCGAACCATCCAGCTGATCGAGGATTCCCTGCACGCCGTCAGAGCGGCCTCCGAAGAGGGCGTCGTTGCAGGTGGCGGCTCTGCACTCGCGCAGATCGCGCCGGTGCTCGACGAGGTGCTCGCTGCGGTGGAAGGCGATGTCGCCGAGGGCGTGCGCCTGGTCAAGTCGATCCTGACGCGACCACTTTGGCGCATCGTCGCCAATGCCGGCGGCGACCCGGAAGCTGTCGTGGCGGAGGTGTCGCGGGTCAATGGCGGATACGGTTACAACGCCGCCCTCGGCAAATTCCAGAACATGTACGAAGCAGGGATCATCGATCCGGTCCGGGTCACCTACACGGCGCTCAAGAATGCCGCGTCGGTCGCCGTGCTTATCCTGACGACGGAAACGCTCGTCGGCGACATAGCCGAGAACGAAGACCCGACAGCCGGCCCGGCGCTGGGCGGCGGCGCCGAAAATCTCGGCCGCGCGTAGGCGCTTATCGAAGGCAAACGATCACGAGGTCCTCGTGATCGGTCGGCCCAACAGAAAAAGACGGCCGATCCGGCAAATCAACCCAGGGAGTGGAAAGTGAACAAATACGTCTGCGAATTCATCGGTACCTTCGCGCTGGTCTTCTTCGGCTGCGCGACCATTCTATTCATGCGCTCTGAAGTCGGGCTACTCGGCGTGGCGCTTGCCTTCGGCCTGTCGGTTGTGGCGATGGCCTATTCGATCGGCCCTATTTCCGGCGCACACCTCAACCCTGCCGTCAGCCTTGGCTTTCTGGTCTCCGGGTGTCTCGGCACGGGTGATTTTGTCGGCTACGTCATCGCCCAGTGTTTCGGGGCGATCGTCGCCGCCGGCGTTCTCTATGTCATCGCGCAGGGCAAGGTCTCCGGCTTCGACGTGGCGGCGAACGGCTTTGCCCAGAACGGCTGGTCAGCCTATTCCGTTGTCTCGGCCTTTTTGTTCGAACTGGTGGCAACGTTCCTGTTCGTCACAGTGATCCTGAACGCAACGTCGCAGGGCAGTGCCGGACCGGTTGCCGGACTGGCGATCGGGCTGACGTTGGTGGCGATCCATCTCGCCGGCATCGTGGTCTCAGGCGCCTCGGTCAATCCAGCCCGTTCGCTCGGGCCGGCGCTGTTTGCCGGCGGTACCGCAATGTCGCAGCTATGGCTTTACATCGTTGCCCCGTGCCTTGGCGCGGCCGCAGCTGGCCTCCTGCTGCGCAACCGCGCCATTCTTATCGGCGACACTACCGCTCAAGCCGCCTGAGAGCGTGCGGCTACGCGCCGCTTTTCCCCCGCCCCATGGCTCACGCCATGGGGTTCTTTTTGCCGACACGGATTGGACTGACAGTCAGACGAAGCCGCGGCGAATGCCGAACTGGTCGAGCTTGCGGTACAGCGTGGGGCGCGAAATGCCGAGCCTCTGCGCAACGCGGCTGAGGTTGCCGCCCTCGGCTGCCAGCGCGGATAGGACTGCCTGACGCTCGGCGTCCTCGAAACTGATGACCGGCACTGCAGTTGATTCCGCGATTTTCGCAGGCATTTCAGGCTTCAGAGGCGAGGCTATCTCCTCGGGCAGGTCCGCAACCTCCACCAGGTTGCCACGCGAAAGCACATGCAGCCGTTCGACCAGGTTGCGCAGCTCACGTACGTTGCCGGGCCATTGATAGGCCTGCAATGCTTCAAACGCGGGGTCGGAGAATTCCAGAAGCGTGCCGCCGATCCGGTCGGCAATCCTGCGATTGAAGTGGTCGAGCAGCAAGAGCAAGTCGTCACCGCGCTCGCGCAGGGGCGGCACATGTATGGATACGGTGCCTATGCGGTAGTAGAGGTCGCGCCGGAAGCGGCCGGCGGCGACCTCCTGCTTGAGGTCGCGATTTGTCGAAGCGATCAGGCGCACGTCCACCGGGCGGCCGCGGCTATCACCGAGGCGGTGGACAACCCGTTCCTCCAGAACGCGCAGCAGGAAGGGCTGGATCTCCAGCGGCATCTCGCCGATTTCGTCGAGGCTGAGCACGCCGCCATTGGCCAGTTCGAAGACGCCCGGCTTGCCCTCGCGGCTGGCGCCGGTGAAAGCGCCGGCGACGTGGCCGAACAATTCGCTGCCGAACAGTTCCCTTGTGATGGCGCCGCAGTTCAAGGCGACGAACGGGTCGTTGGGTGTGCGTCGGCAGCCGGCGTGGACCAGGCGCGCGAACAACTCCTTGCCGACACCGGTCTCTCCCTCGATCAGCACCGAGGTGACTTCCTTCGATTGCGCAACGCGGCAAGCGACGTCGATGGCTGCCAGCAGCGCATCGCTCTCCCCGACGATCTCTGCCGCGGCTTCGCGCAGGTGAAGTGCTGCCGGTCGTGAGGGATGTATGCGGCGCGCAATCCTGCCCGATGGAAAGACAAGAGCTGCGCCGCGAAGATCGCCGTCGAGATTGAGCGGGCTGATATTGCATGCCTGCAGGCCTTGGGGCAGGGCGTTGGCCAGCGCCGCGACGGTGTCCGCCTCTGGAAATTGCAGGCGCCAACCCCGGCCTTGTGGCAATTGCTCATGGAGCGGATTGCCGGCGGCGTAGTCCGGCAGATTGTTGCAATAAATCGTGCGGCCGCGTCGATCGACGATCATCAGGCCGTCGGAACGGCGGTAGTGCGGAGCGGAAGCGATAAACGCTTCGAGCAGCCGCGTGCGCTCGGCATTCTGATGGTCGGCAAGAGCCTTTTCGATTTCGCGGGCGGCTGCGGTGACAAGCGCCGTGTTGTGGGGGCGGAAGATGTCGGGGTGGCCGGAAAGGTCGACCACGCCGATGACTGTTCCGTCGTACGGGTCGCGGATCGGCGAGCCGGCACAGGTCCACGATTTTATGCCTGCGCAAAAGTGCTCGGCGGCATGAACGAAGACGGGCTCGCCCGTCCACAGTGCCGTGCCGATGCCGTTGGTGCCGACGACGTCCTCGGTCCATTTGCCGCCAATGGCGAGGTGGATATCCATGCCATCATGCATGGTCTTCTTGTCGCCGATTACGTCAATCAGCATTCCGTCGCCATCGGCCAAAACCAGCATCGCGCCTGTCCCGTCGAGAAGACGGCCGATGGTGGCGAACGATCGGCGCGCGGCGGCGAGCAGGTCGTTGTTGACGCGGGTGAGATGTTCGATCTCATCCTTGCCGCTGTTGATGGGAGCTTCACCCTGCTGGGCATTGATCCCGCCAATGGCGCAGCGGCTCCAGGAATCGTGGATCAGTGAACGAACGGGAAAGCGATTGCGTGCGTCGCCGATTTCGCCTGACAGCAACGTCTCCCATGCGCGCATCGTGATGCGCTCGTCATAGTCCGCTCCAACAGGGACTATGCTTCCTGGGCCCGACCTTGAGCGCGAAGGGCGGGCAGCGACCTGGATTTCGTCTTGGCCGGTATCTTTTTTCATCCAGCGATCACATCATGGGCCCCAAGTTGTTGCATGATCTTGTTGCCTGGCATGTCAGGGAAATCCCAACCTGGCACCAATCGTGGCGGCAAGTTGCTCTTCACCGCCATCGCCGGCGATTGCCATGCCGTCCAGTTCGGACAATGCCTCGGCAATGACGCCGTCTAAAGGGGAAAAGAAACCGTTGGCACTGGTGGCGAGAACGAAGACGTCGACGCCATTCCTGACGCGAATTTCTCCAATGTGGTGAAGCTGCTTGCCGGAGGTCTGATCGACTACGATGACGCGCCCGTTGAGGCTTACCCGAACGTGCGGATCAGCCTCGGCGGGCGAGGTGCCTACGGTGACGTGATGGAAGATCAGACCCCGAACCTTAGGCGCCTCGCGCGGAGCTTTGCTGGCGGAATAGGCACCGGAACTGATTTGGTCGGCAAGGCGCGTTATCGTGGCGCGGTTCTGCTCGACCAATCGCTTGATCTGCACATCCTCGCGCCGCGGGCCATCCCGCTTAGAGATGATTTCGACCATGAACCCTCCCAGATTCGTCGGCCTATGGCGCCGGCTGCGCCAGCGCTCGTTCCTCCGTGGCAGAGCGTACAGCAATTGAAACAGCTCTGCCAGAAGCGACTAATATACCCGAATGACACCTGTGAGGTGGTAGAGGGCTGCCGCAGCGTGGATACCTAAGGCATTGTCGTAAAGGGTTAAGACCTTATCGACGACGTCGAAGCGATACGTCGACCGTTCCAAGGAGCGAAGGTTGCCTAGCCGCGCCCTCTTGGGGCAGCCCAAATCGTGGCAATGAACTGCCGACTTGACGGTACTTTTTCTTGCGTGCGGCGTGTTGGAGAACGATTGCTTGGCGGCATGACCGCCGATTGATGTCGAAATCCGATTGGCGGCTTGTCGAAGGTATTAAGGCACTTGCCGTAGTATACACCGACAGGCCGCCTGCGACCGGCCCCAGTTCGGCAACGCGCGCCATGTCGGTAGTAGAGGGTCAGTTCCCACAGAACCCCTATTCGCTCAGTCGGAAATTTCGGATCCTGTCGAACAGCACGGCAAGCACGATGGCGCTGCCGATAAATGTGCCTTGCCAGAAGGCATTGATGCCGAGAAGGCCGAGGCTGTTGCGGATCACTTCGATAAGCGCCGCGCCAATGATGGCACCGAAGGCAGTGCCCACCCCGCCGGCCAGATTGGCGCCACCGATGACGGCGGCTGCAATCACCTGGAGTTCCATGCCGGCGCCAATGTTGGTGGTGACGGCGCCGAGCCAGCCTGTCTGGATGATGCCGGCGATACCAGCTGACAGCGCCGAGATCATATAGACCGCGACCTTGATTTTTCGTACCGGAACGCCGGTCAGAGTCGCTGCGTGCTCATTGCCGCCAATGGCAAAGACGTAGCGGCCAAATCTGGTCCAGCGCAGGACAAAACCGGTGAGCAGCGCCAAAACGATCATGTAGAGCACCGGATTGGCGATGCCGAAGAACCAGGCGCCGCCTCCCAGCGCCAAAAGCTTGTCGTGGTCGGGGCCGAACTGGAAGACAACCGTGTTGTTGGATGCGACCATGGCTAGGCTGCGCGCGATCGACAGCATGCCGAGCGTGACCACGAATGGTGGAAAGTCGAGATAGGCGATCAAAATGCCGTTGAACGCCCCGATCACCAGCGCAGTGCCGATGGCCGCCGCAATGCCGACCTCGATGCTGTATCCGGCATGCATGACCACCGCCAGCACCATGCTGCACAGGCACAGCACCGAACCGACCGAGAGATCGATGCCGCCTGTGATGATGACCAGGGTCATGCCGAGCGCGATGATCGCGACGAAGGTGACGTTTCGGGTGATGTTGTAGAGGTTTTTCGTCGTCGCGAATGAATCGGTAGCGAAGGACAGGAAGATGCAGGCGAGGACGACGGCGATGAGGACCCAGAAGGTCTGGCTGCCGAGAACCGTAGCCAGCCAGCTTTGCTGTTTCTGCGAAATCGTCTGGTCAAGGGTAATAGCCATCGTCGACCTTCGTTTCGTTCCGATGCGACCGGCAGGATTGATTATACCTGTTCGATGGCACCGGTGATAAGCCCCGTCACCTCCTCCGGCGAACTCAAGGCAATCGGCTTGTCGGCAACCTTCCTGCCGCGCCGCATGACGATGACCCGATCGGCCACCGCGAAGACATCAGGCATGCGGTGGCTGATCAGCACGACTGCGATGCCGCGATCGCGCAACTGGCGGATCAGGTTGAGGACTTCCGCCACCTGGCGAACCGAAATCGCCGCCGTCGGCTCATCCATCAGCACGATCTTTGCCTCGGAAAGCATGGTCCGGGCAATGGCTACCGCCTGCCGCTGCCCCCCCGACATCTGCCGTACCAGGTCGCGCGGCCGCGTCTCGGACTTCAGTTCCCTGAAAATCTCGCCTGCCCGCTTGTACATCGTCTTGTAGTCGAGCACGCGCAGCGGTCCGAAGCCGCGGCGCAGCTCGCGCCCAAGGAAGACGTTCGCCGCCGCCGTCAGATTGTTGCACAGTGCGAGATCCTGGTGGACGATCTCGATGCCATGCTGCCGCGCTTCCACCGGGCGATGCATGATCAGTTCGGAACCGTCGAGCCGCATGGTGCCATGGCTCGGCCGAAAATTGCCGGCGATCATCTTGACCAAGGTCGACTTGCCGGCGCCGTTGTCGCCCATCAGGCCGACGACCTGTCCCGCCTCGAGTGAGAACGAAACGTCGTTGACCGCCTGGATGGCGCCGAAATGCTTGGAAATGTTGGCGAGTTCGAGAACTGCCACCAGCCTCTAGCCTCCCGAAACATGCAAGCCTCGCAGCCGTCCCGCAATCGTCTCGGTCTGGCTCTGCGAATTCACGCTCCCAATTTCCTCCCATGAAGCGCCAAGACTGCATTTATGCAAAACGTCTCGACAGCGTCAATCGATTGTCAGGCGAACTCGGCATAAATGTCTCAAAAATCTGTTTTGTCGGACAAATAGCAATTGACGACAACGGCGCGCGGATATTAGCTAAGCATCGGAGGAAGAGCATGCTGATCCTTGTTACCGGTACAACGGGCAAGGTCGGGCAGCACTTCATCGCCGGGCTGCTTGACGATCCGCGATTTTCCAACACTCGCATCCGCGCGCTTTGTCACAACCGCTCATGCGATGAAACCGACCGCGTCGAGATGGCCCGCGGCTCGATCGCCGATCGCGAAGTCGTGGCCAACGCCCTCGTCGGCGTCACCCACGTCGTGCACCTCGCCACATGCAAGGAAACGCCAAGCGACGTCATGGACGTCACAGTCAAGGGACTGTTCTGGCTGCTCGAGGAGTTTCGGCCAAGTCCAACCGCTCAACAGTTCATCCTCATCGGCGGCGACGCCGCGATCGGCCATTTCTACTACCGCAACGATGCGCCACTCACCGAAGCGGCACGGCATCGGGCCTATCCCGGCAGCTATGCGCTGTCGAAGGTTCTCGAAGAGGTCATGCTGGAGCAGTTCGGCATCCAGTACGGCATCAACTGGTGCTGCCTGCGCGCACCCTGGATCATGGAGAAGGACGACTTCCGGTACACGCTGTCCTTCGGTGACGACGTCTTTGGCGGCCCAGCCTGGAAGAAGCTGGTGCCGGAGGCAGACGCCAGGCGCTATGCCAGCGAAGGCACCGTGCCACTGCTGCGTGACGCGGACGGGCAGCCACTGAAACGTAACTTCGTCCACGTCGACGATCTGGTGTCAGCCATCCTGGCCGCGATCGACAATCCGCGCGCCAACCAACAGCTCTTCAACGTCTGCATGGATCGTCCGGTCGATTATGGCGAGGTCGCCGACCATCTCGCCCGAACCCGTCACCTCGGCTCCGTCGACATGCCGAGCCAGTACCACTCGAACTGGATGGACAATGCCAAGGCCAAGTACCTGCTTGGCTGGCAACCCAAATACGACCTGGAAATGCTCATCGACTCGGCCTGGCAATACGAGCGTTCGGAAAATGATCCTCGCACTGTCTGGTATCCGGGTTGATTTCGTCGCGGGCACGCTGTGCCCGCTTGTTCAAAAGGGAGGAAACAATGAGGAAGGCATTATTGCTTGCTACAGCAGTCCTGGCACTCAGTGCTGGAAATGCATTGGCCAAGAAGCAACTCGTCATCGTCGTCAAAGGCCTTGACAACCCGTTCTTCGAAGCAATCAACCAGGGTTGCCAGAAGTGGAACAAGGAAAACGCCAGTTCGGAATATGAATGCTTCTACACTGGCCCGGCGTCGACCTCGGATGAGGCCGGCGAAGCGCAGATCGTCCAAGACATGCTAGGCAAGGCCGATACCGTTGCGATTGCCATTTCGCCTTCGAACGCCAAGCTGATCGCCCAGACGATCAAGACCGCGAACCCCACGGTTCCTGTCATGACGCTGGACGCTGACCTGGCCGCCGAAGACGCGGCATTGCGCAAGACCTATCTCGGCACCGACAACTACCTGATGGGTGCTCGCATCGGCGAGTACATCAAGAAGGCCAAGCCCGATGGCGGCAAGATCTGCACCATCGAAGGCAATCCAGGCGCCGACAACATTCTGCGCCGTGCCCAGGGCATGCGCGACACGCTGACCGGTCAGAAGGGCCTGACCGAATTGAAGGGTGAGGGCGGCTGGACCGAAGTCGCCGGCTGCCCGGTCTTTACCAATGACGACGGTGCCAAGGGCGTCCAGGCGATGACCGATATCCTGGCTGCCAATCCAGACCTCGACGCCTTCGGCATCATGGGCGGCTGGCCGCTGTTTGGCGCACCGCAGCCCTATCGCGACCTGTTCAAGCCGATGGCCGACAAGATCGCCAGCAACGAATTCGTCATCGGCGCTGCCGACACGATCGGCGACGAAGTGGCAATCGCCAGGGAGGGTCTTGTCACTGCGCTGGTAGGCCAGCGGCCGTTCGAAATGGGCTACAAGGCACCAACAGTGATGATCGACCTGATCGAAGGCAAGAAGGTCGAGGATCCGGTCTTCACCGGCCTCGACGAATGCACCAAGGACACGGTCGATACCTGCATTCAGAAGTAGGGGTTGCAGGTCGGAGCGCCCGCTCACCGGCGCTCCGACAAGCCTATGGGGTTGACGTGGAGCGCGGACGGTTCCGCCGCACGCGCCGGCTTTTGCTGCACACCAATCAGAACGGAACTGGTCGAGACGAGATCAACTCGGTCTATGGCAGACGGAACTTCCAAAAGGCCTCAGGAAACGGCCGCCGACCGCCCACCGGCGATGCGCCGCCCCAACGCCGCGCGCATGAGCGGCTCGAGCGTGCACGCCTGGCTCGCCAGCGAGATCGGTCTCAGGATCGTGCGCGGCGACTATCCACCGGGTACCATTCTGCCCAACGAGGCGAAGTGGTCTGAAACCTTCGATGTCAGCCGTTCGGCGGTGCGCGAGGCGATCAAGATGCTGATGGCAAAGAGCCTGCTGGCATCGCGCCCCAAGGTGGGCAGCTGGGTCGAACCGAAGGAGCGCTGGAACCTGCTCGATCGTGATGTGCTGAGCTGGTATGCCGCCTCACCCGACCGCGAAACCTTTCTGCGCACCGTGCAGGAGTTCCGCCACATCATCGAGCCGGAAGCTGCCGCCTTCGCCGCTGAACGCCACAGCGAAGCGCAGATGGACGAGATCAGCCAGAGCTGCCGGGAAATGGGCCAAGCGACATCATTGCAGGAATGCACCCTGGCCGACACCCGCTTCCACCTTGCCATACTGCGTGCATCTGGCAACGACCTTTTGGTGCCGCTGGGTGTGCTGATCGAATCCGCGCTCTACCACCTCTTTGCCTTCGTCACGCGTGAAGGCCAGGACTCGTACGCCCAAAGCCTGCATGAAGCGATCGAGAAGAACATCCGGCTGCGCCGCCCCAAGGCGGCGCGCAACGCGGTGCACAGGCTGCTGGCAAATACCGACGAAGTGATCGCCCGTTCGGGAAGATAGGCGCCTGTCCCAAGCCGGGTTGAATCAGGTCTTTTCCGGTGGCGTCAGGTCGACGCCGTTGATGCGCCCGACATGCGTCGCCAGCATCGGCACGTAGAGTTCGGCCCCGCCGGCGGCAACGGCACTTGCGAACGAATTCTTGGCCGCATTGCCCAGCGGGTTCGCCATGCCGACGGAATCGGCCATCGATTCCAGATAGGTCAGGTCCTTGACGGCGTTGGCGAGCGAGAATTTGTGGGCGTCGCGGTCGCCTTCCAGCGTCCAACGCATGAAGGTCTGGTAGAAACCGCAATCCATGCGGCCGTTGCGGATGACGCTGTCGAAACGGGCGGGCGAAATGCCAACCTTGCCTGCAAGCGCCAACGCCTCGGAGTAGAGCGCGGCATAGCCAAGCGACAGGAAATTGTTCAACAGCTTCATGCGGTGGCCATCGCCCGTTTGGCCGACATGGACGACACGCCCTGCCCAGGTTTCAAGTACCGGTAACAGCCTGGCGAACATCGCGTCGGAAGCGCCGACCATCGTGTCGAGCGTACCTTCCCACGCTTCTTTCGGCGTGCGGCTCAGCGGCGCGTCAACCAGTGTGACATCGAGGGCGGCAAGCTCGGCCGCCAGCACCATCGTCGAAACGGGGTCGGAAGTCGAACTGTCGACAACCACCGATCCCGGCTTCAGCCCTTCCTTGAGGCCCCTTGTGCCGCGAATGACTTCCTCGACCTGGCGTGAACCAGTAACGCAGATGAAAATGACGGTCGAGCGGGCGGCGACCTCGGCCGCGGTCGAGACCTCGACGGCGCCGCGCGCGATCATGTCCTCTGCCGGGCCGCGGTTCTGGCGGCCGAGAAAGGTCAGCGGATATCCCTTTTCGACGATGTTCCTGGCAATGCCGTGCCCCATCAGGCCAAGGCCGATGAAACCGATCTGCTCGCTTGCATTCGTGCTCGTTGCCATCTTTCGTGCCCATCTGTTCGCAGGTTGAATACAGCGCTGTCGTCACCGATGATATTGTCTGACAATATCCACCGATCTGGCAGAATGTGGAGGACAAAATGTCAAAGCGGATCATGTTCACCGGCGGCAGCGGCAAGGCCGGACGGCATGTCGTGCAGTACCTGATCGACCAGGGGCATCAGGTGCTCAATCTCGACAGCAAGCCGCTCCACAATCCCAAGGTGCGGACGCTGATCACCGACATCACCGACAGCGGCCAGGTCTTCAACGCGCTGTCGAGCTATATGGGCCTGCACGAGTTTGATCCGTCGCTGCGGCCCCAGCCGGTCGATGCCGTCGTGCATTTCGCCGCCATTCCTCGCATCATGCTCACCCCTGACAACGAGGTGTTCCGCATCAACGCGCTCGGCACCTACAATGTCATCGAGGCTGCGGTGAAGCTCGGCATCCGCAAGATCGTCATTGCATCGAGTGAAACGACCTATGGGCTGGTCTTCGCCAATGAACCGCGGAACCCCAGCCACTTCCCGCTCGATGAGGAATATGACGTCGATCCGATGGACAGTTATGCCCTGTCCAAGGTCGTCAATGAAAAGACGGCGCGCGCCTTTGCCCTGCGCAGCGGCTTCGACATCTATGCCTTGCGCATCGGCAATGTCATCGAGCCGCACGAGTACGAGCTGTTTCCGAAATGGTTTGCCGATCCGGGTTTCCGCATGCGCATCGCCTGGAGCTACATCGATGCCCGCGACCTCGGGCAGATCACCGATCTCGCGGTCCAGAAGGATGGTCTGGGCTATCAGGTCTTCAATGCGGCCAATGACGACACCTCGTCAGATTTGCCGACCAGGGAGTTGATTGACCGGTTCTATCCTGGCGTACCGCTGAAGCACGAACTTGGCGAGTTCGAGACTCTGCTTTCCAACCGCAAGGCCAAGGAGGTTCTCGGTTTTCGCAGCCAGCACAGCTGGCGGAAATATGTATCCCAGGCTGATTGACAGCTTTCGCAACGGCGACTGACAAAGAGAGAATGGGTGGCGCACCATGCTACCGGCGGGCAACAGCAGGAAGAACGAGGGAATATGCCGGAGCGGAAATCAAAGGTGCCAACAAGCCAGACCGGCGTATCTGTTGAGGACAAGCCGCTTACGAGCCGCCGGGCGAATGCCACCCGCATCACCGGGTCGAGCGTGCACGCTTCACTTGCCAGCGAGATCGGCCTCAGGATCGTCCGTGGCGACTACCCGCCTGGAACGATCCTGCCGAACGAGGCCAAGTGGACCGAGATCTTCGACGTCAGCCGCTCGGCGGTGCGCGAGGCGATCAAGATGCTGATGGCCAAGAGCCTGCTTGCGTCCCGCCCCAAGATCGGCAGCTGGGTGGAGCCCAAGGAACATTGGAACCTGCTCGATCGCGACGTGCTGAGCTGGTACGCCGCCTCGCCGGATCGCGAGGGCTTTCTCAGGACCGTGCAGGAATTCCGCCACATCATCGAGCCGGAAGCGACGGCACTGGCTGCCGAACGCCGGACCGAAGCGCAAATGGCAGAGATAAGCCAGGCGCTGCACGAGATGGGCAATGCCGCTTCACTGCAGCAGCGGACACAGGCCGACACACGTTTTCACATGGCGGTCCTGCGCGCCTCGGGCAACGACCTTTTGGTACCACTCGGTGTCCTGATTGAATCCGCGTTGAACCACCTGTTTGTTCACGTGACCCGCGAAGACAGCAGCCTGCTTCGCGCGCAGAAACTTCACGAGAACATCGAGAAGTGCATTCGGCTGCAGAAGCCAAATGCCGCGCGCAATGCGGTCCGCAAGCTTTTGGCGAATACCGATGAAATCATCGGCCGACGATCAAGATAGAGGCTAGATTTCAGTCGCGTCGCTGAGCGCGGGCGTGATCGTCAATATGTCATCAGCTGTGACTTTGAAGCCGTTGCCAATGCTCTCGGCCTATGCTGCCAGCAAGGCGGCGGCGTCTACTGAAAATTTCGCGCTGGAGGTCGAGCGTTCGGGGCACGGGTACGACTGGGCCGCGCACTAGAGGCATCCTTCTGCGCTCGCGCAGAATGCCGTACCCGAAGCCTATGCCACCTGCGCCAGCAAGCCTTATCTGCCTCATCCTAACAGCCCACCGACGTTACCCACGCAGGGGATGTAGCGGAGGGTGTGTGGCTGGCTGTTACCATTGCGGACTCGGAATGGTGATAGTCTGACCAGATCGGGCTGCCCGATCCGGCCAGCGTCCGGTTTCAAGTAGCGCACGGACAAGTCTGAATGACTAACTAGAGGTCGACAACGGCGGATCTGTCTTCCGACGACTTGCCACCAGAAGCAGACAGTCCGAGTCCGGCCCGGTTCCCGACATTCACACGTCTGGCCCATCGCCGCATCAACATCCAAGGGCCTCCAGAGCACCTGAAGCTTCCCAGATGGCAAATCTTCGATGAGCGCCTTCTCTGCCGTCGACACGCGATTGCGCGCCCACCAATTCCGATCTCTTCGGTCGAATGCAGCAAGGAGGAGGTGTCTCCCGGAACGCCCCAGTGACCGCTGCGTCGATCGGATGTCCAAGATCACCAGCGGCGGCCACTTCGAGGGGCCATATCCTCCTAACGGCAGCTGACGCCCCGGCTGCCAAATCGTAAGCGCATGGTTTCAGGCGCGCATATCTCAATAGATTGCATTCGACAGCAGGCTGAATTCATTTGCCTGCCGGATGGAAAGGCGGAAAACTCCAGGAAGCTGCCCCGCTGGGCAAGCCCAGCGTCACCTGACCACTCCGGCAGCCGCCCCTTTGAAGGAGGGAGAAAATGGCCGGCAGTCATTCAGATGCGAGCGGACCCGATCTCGCCAAAGGCATTGCGATCGCCGATCTTCCCGATGGCGGCAGGTTTCTCGGCCATCGCGACGGCGAACCTGTTTTGCTGGTGCGCTGCGGTGCGGAGATATTCGCTGTCGCTGCTGCCTGCTCGCACTATGGAGGACCACTCGCCGAAGGCCTCGTCGTCGGCGACACAGTCCGCTGCCCCTGGCACCACGCCTGCTTCGACCTGCGCACCGGAGAGGCGTTGCGTGCGCCGGCCCTCACGCCTCTTGCCTGTTGGTCGGTCGAGCAACAGGGCGACAGGATAATCGTCGGCGAGAAACGCAAGAAGCTCTCGCTTGCTCCCAGCGCAGGCGACTCCAAGACCCCGAAGAATATCGTCATTGTCGGCGGTGGTGCCGCCGGATTTGCCGCCGCTGAGAGGTTGCGGCGCGAGCAATATCAGGGCTCGATCATCATGCTCAGCGATGACGCAGCGCTGCCAGTCGACCGGCCCAACCTTTCCAAGGACTTCCTCGCCGGCATGGCGCCAGAGGATTGGCTCCCGCTACGCAAGGAGGGCTTCTACTCCAAGAACGATATCGATCTGCGTCTCGGAGCCAAGGTTGCCGACCTCGATGTCAGCGCCAGCGAAGCCGTGCTCGCCGATGGGACCAGGGTCGCCTTCGGCAAGCTGCTGCTCGCGACCGGTGCCGAACCGGTTCGGCTGACCATACCCGGCGCCGACCAGCCCCATGTCCACACTTTGCGCTCGCTGGCCGACAGCCGCAGCATCATCGCCCAAGCCGGAACGGCCCGCCGCGCCGTCGTGCTTGGCGCGAGTTTCATCGGCCTTGAGGTCGCCGCTGCCCTTCGGACCCGCGGGGTCGAAGTGCATGTGGTGGCGCCCGACAAACGACCGATGGAACGCGTGCTCGGCCCGCAGATGGGCGATTTCATTCGTACCCTGCATGAGGAGCATGGCGTCATCTTCCACCTTGAGAATACCGCGACGAGCATCGATGCAAAGGACGTGCAACTGAGCAGCGGTGGAACCGTGGCCGCCGATGTGGTCGTGGCCGGCATTGGCGTGCGCCCGCGGATCGGTCTCGCCGAGGCGGCCGGTCTCGCCATAGATCGCGGCGTGTTGGTCGACGCCTATCTCGAGACCAGCATGCCGGGCATCTATGCAGCCGGCGATATTGCACGCTGGCCGGATCCCCATAGCGGCGAAAACATCCGGGTCGAGCATTGGGTGGTGGCGGAGCGTCAAGGCGCAACTGCCGCGCTCAACATGCTCGGACAGCAGAAGCCGTTCACAGATGTGCCGTTCTTCTGGAGCCAGCACTACGATGTTCCGATCAACTATGTCGGCCATGCCGAGGGATGGGACGCAATCGAGGTCGAGGGCGATATTGCCGCCAGGGACTGCCTCCTGCGCTTCAAGCGCGGCGGACGCACGCTGGCGGTCGCCACTATCTTCCGAGACCTGGAAAGCCTCACGGCAGAATTGGCGATGGAGCGCAGCGAGGCCTAGCGCATTGGGCCGAGGAAGTAGCTTCCTATCGCGGGTCCACTTGTCGTGCGGGCAGGCGGCTGATCTTCGGTGGCGTCGGGCGTGTCCAGTTCGCTCTCGGAGAGATGCATGTCAAAACCGAGCTACAGCACCTGCCAACCGTGAAGAGAGCCTGCCCGCATGCAATTGATGCGGCGCCGTCTCACTACGATGCTTTCGGGAACGGGACAGCAGCGGAGAGTTGCCGCAATGCAGCGGCCGACGCCGCCCCACGCGACAAACCGACCGAAGCGCAGCGAGATCCGCAAGCCTTTACGTCAGCGGCCGTGCAGCCGGCGTCATTGTCACTTGGCTGACTCCGGAACGACCGACCACCGCAAACACCGTTTCCCTGTCGATCCTTTCGGCGTTCAGCATCCGCACCAGATCGTCCACGCCGCCGACGGCGTGGCCGTCGATGGCGACTATGATGTCGCCTTCCTTCAACCCGGCCTTCGCAGCCGGCCCGCCCGCCTCGACGGAGCGCAACCGCACCGCTGCCCGGCTGGTCACCCTGGCAAGCAGTGCCACGCGGCGCGGCAGGGCGACCGTGTCGGCCGACACGCCAATAAAGGCCCGGCGCACGCGACCAAAGCGGATGATTTCCGCAATGACGAAATTGGCGGTGTTCGAGGCGACGGCGAAAGCGATGCCTTGGGCACCGCGGATCGTGGCGGTGTTGACGCCAATCACCTCGCCAGCGGACGATACCAGCGGTCCACCGGAATTGCCTGGGTTGAGCGCGGCGTCGGTCTGGATCACGTCATCAATGAGCCGGCCACTCAAGGCGCGCATCGACCGACCAAGGGCCGAGACGACGCCGGTCGTCACCGTCCATTCAAAGCCGAGCGGATTGCCGATGGCGATAGCGATCTGGCCGCGGCGCAGGCGCTTCGAATCTCCGAGCGGGGCGAAGTCGGGGAAATGCCCGTCGGCACGCACCAGGGCAATATCGGTATCGGCATCGCGGCCAAGCACGCGCCCTTCCGTGGACGTGCCGTCGGGCATCGCGACACGCAGGGCGCGTTCCTCGCCAACAACATGGGAATTGGTGACGATCAACCCATCCGGCGAGATGACGAAGCCTGAACCCTGGCCGGCGGCGCGGCGGCCGTCGGCCACCGGTCCGATACGGCACACGGCCGGGCCGATGCGGTCGACTGCATCGGCAACGGTGGAAGAGTAAGCGTCTAGCAGGCCGGCATCGTGGGATTGTGGGTCAGTCGCTGGCAGGGCCATTGGAAGCCTCCATGTCAGTAGAACAATCAATGCCTATATGTGCTGCGTGCCACAGCGCGGCGCGACCTGACCTGATGGCTAGTGAATGCGGTCCCTAGCCGTCAGGCCAGTTGGAAGTGCGATGCGATGCGGCAATATCTGGGTTCAGGAAGCCACAAACGGCCTGCCCCCTAAACGGCCCAACCCAGGAGTGCGTGATGACCAGGTTCGACCTTGCCGCCTTTTCCAATGCAGTCGCCGACATCGCCGGACAAGCGGCGTCTGAGACTGCGAGCTTTCTGACCCATCATGGTCGGACCGCGACGGCCTTCCGCTGGGGAGAGGGCCTCTATGTCGCCGCCGAGGAGTCTGTCGAACCAGACGAGGAATTGCAGCTTGCCCTGCCCAGCGGCGAATCCGTGAAGACCGAACTGATCGGTCGCGACCCCTCGACCGGCATAGCCTTGCTGAAGCCTTCGACGGCAGCCATCGGAACAAGCTTCAAAAAGGCCGGGCCGGTTCGCCTCGGCGACGTCGTCGTCGCGGCCGGGCGTGACGGCGCTTCGCCTCTTGCCGTGTTCGGTACTGTGGGCGAGGTCGGGCCGATGTGGCGTTCGCGGCGCGGCGGCGCTATCGACCGCCGCATCAACCTTGCGGTGATGGCGGGCGCTCGGTTCGAGGGGGGGCCGGTGCTTGACGCCAGTGGCGGACTGGTCGGGATGCTGCTTTTCGGACCGCGCGGTCGGGCGTTGGTCATCCCCTACGAGACGATCGAGCGTACCGTTGCGACATTGCGCGAGAAAGGCCATGTCCTGCGTGGCTATCTCGGCGCCGGTCTGTATCCCATCCACCACGGCCAAGTGCAGGGCGCCATGGTCATGGGGCTCGACGATGAAGGGCCGGCCAAGGCCGCCGGCATTGCGCTGGGCGACATCATTACCGCCTGGAACGGAGAGCCGGTGCGCGGGCCGCGCGAACTGATCCTTCGGCTGGGACCAGATAGCGCAGGCACGGCGGTGACGCTGAAGATCTTGCGCGGCAGCGAGGCGCGTGACGTGGCGGTCACGATCGGCGAAAAACCCCTGATCTGACAGGGCCGGGTGCTGGCTATGCCGGAGACACAATACAGGCTGCTCGTTCTGGTGGCACTCGGCGACGCGGCGTCGAGCGAGCAGCTTGTCCTTCGCCTGTCGGAGGACGACGGGCTGGTGCCGGTGACGGCCGAGGACCTGGCGGAAGGCGATCACGCCGACGTGGCGATCGTCGATGACGAAACCGTGGGCCGCGTGCGGGCACAAGGCGTACCGTTACTTGTCCTCGGCTCCCAAGCGACGCAGCGGCCGGCCGCTATCGGGGCGGTGCTGCCGCGGGACGCGGACACGGCGCTGATCGCGGCGGCCGCACGGCTTGCTGCTGCGGGCTATCACATTGCTCATGCGTCAGCTGAAATCGATGGGCGCGGTGGCGCGACCGATGACCGTCTGGGTGGCGGTCTGCTGGCCGGTGGAGAGGCAGATCACGAAGCTTCCCCGATCCGATTGTCACCACGCGAGGCGGAGGTACTGGCACTGCTTGCCGAGGGCGCGTCGAACAAGGTGATCGCGCGGCATCTCGACATTTCCGTACATACCGCCAAGTTCCACGTTGCGGCGATCCTAGTGAAGCTCGGCGCGGCCAACCGCACTGATGCCATCGCCACAGCGATGCGGCAGGGGCTCGTGTTGGTCTAGTGCCGCTAAAGCGGGAGTGGAGATTACGAGATCATGATCTCAGGACGCATCACGCGTCACGTGCACGTCGAGTGCCGATAGTCGTCGATCGACGTGTTGCAGGCGCTGTCGGAAATTCTCTAGCGAAATCAAGAACGTAGTTATCTGACGGGTCTCAGGCCGGAAGTTCTTGAGCGCAAAAACATTTTCAATAATAAATTCAATTGGTTAGCATGACCAAGAATATCCGAGTGGGAATATGGCGTTCGGCCGCCACTGTGTAGCGCGGCCGAAGCCAACCAGGCATAGATAGTCCGAACGGACCTTTGATCGGGTGGCGGCGTCGACATTTGTTCATGCAACGAACAAGGACGGATGCCGGAGCCCGATCTGTGAAGATCCGCGAATACATCTGCAGCTCGCATACCATCAGCGGCGTTGCTCCTGGCAGCGCAGTGGCATCGCGCCATGGTTTTGCAGCGCGGGTCGAGGCATGCGCTGCCGCTGGCTACACCGGCATGTGCCTGCATTTCCGCGACTATGCCGAGCAGCGGCAGGCGGGCGTCAGCGATGCTGAATTGCGCGCCGCCCTCAATCAGCATGGCATGAAGCACATCTCGGTCGAGTTCCTGACCGACTGGTTCATCGATGGCGAGGCAGGCGAGATCGCACGCCGCAACGAGGTGCTGGCGTTCCAGGCGGCGACGGCCTTTGGCGCCACATCGCTCAATGTCGGGCCCGATCTGGTCGGCCGCAACGTTCCCGTGGAAATCATGCATGAGCGGTTTGCGGCACTTTGCGCGCGTGCCGCGCAGCGTGGCATCGCCATCGCGCTGGAACTGGTCGCCTGGGGAAATGTCCGCGACGTCGACACCGCATTACACATCATCGATGGTGTTGCCAACGCCGGGCTGGCGATCGACGCCTGGCATGTCTTTCGCGCCGGCGTGCCGCTGGGCGACCTGAGGCGGATTCCGGCTGAACGCGTGCTTTGCGTGCAGGTCAACGACGCCGATGCTCAACCGACAGGAACGCTTGCCCAAGACACGATGAACCGCAGATTGTGTGGACAGGGCGCCTTTGACCTGGAGGCATTTGTCGGCACACTCGACAGCATGGGCGTCGAAGTCCCTTTGAGCGTCGAGATCATCTCTTCCGAGCAGTTGGCGCGCGAACTTCAGGAGGCAGCGAAAGTATCCCTGTCGAGCGCAAGCCGCTGTTTCGACAGGCTCTAGACGCACGCTCCAGGGTTTTCGTGACTGATTTTGCTGCCCCAAATTCGCGTCCGTCCGTTAGTCCGTTCGAACGATGTTGCGGTGGCCGTCACACCGCATAAGCTCGTCCCAAAATACCCATCCCTCATCATGCGTTCGGGCTTGCCCTGCGCCGGCAGGGACGGGTTCATAAGTGTGGTCAGGGAGGCGAGCTTATGCTCAGTGAAATACTGATCATCGTGATACGCGGGATCGCCATAGGCTCGATCTTCGCCACCATCGCGATGAGCTTCAACATCGTACACGGCGCGACGAACATCTTCAATTTTGCCCAGGGCAACATGTTCATCCTGGGCGGTTTCGCGGCCTATTTCCTGGCCAACCAGGTGGGCTTCGGCCAATGGACGCTGATGCTGGTGCTGAGCGGGCTGCTGATCGCCGCTGTGGTCACCATCCAAGGCTACATCACGCTTCTGCCGTTGCGCTCGTCCGTCGAGCAGGACAGCTGGCTCATCTCGACGGTTTCGGTCTCGGTCATCGTCGCGGCGCTGCTGATGATCACGCAAGGGCCGTTCGCCTATTCGGTGTCCAGTGTGGTGCCGAGCTTCCGCATTCTTGGCACACGTACGCCAGGCGCCTATGCGCTGGCGATCGCGGCGATGATCTTCTGGTTTTTCGCGCTGCGCTTCTTCTTGCGCAAGACCTTCATCGGCCTCGCCATCAGCGCGTTGTCGCAAGACTTTGATGCTGCCCGTGCCGCCGGCCTTCCGGTGCGCCGACTGCAGCTGATTTCATTCGCCATCAGCGGCCTGATGGTCGGCACTGTCGGCTTCCTGGTGGCGCCGGTGATTTCGGTTAGCCCCGATGCCGGCCTGAAATACGTGCTCAACGGCTTCGTTGCGGCTGTGGTCGGCGGTATCGGCTCCAACGCTGGAACGCTGATTGGCGGTCCGCTGGTCGGTGTGGTCGCCATGCTGACGGCCTACAAGGTCGGCGGTGCCTACCAGGACCTGGCTTCGCTGCTGGTGCTGGTAATCATCCTGATGTTCCGGCCGCAGGGCCTGTTTGGCCGCGTCGGCGCGAGGCGGGTGTGACCATGCAGGCGAGTACAAACGTGCAGACCGGACCCATTGCCATGGCCGAGACCAAGCCGAAAGGCCGCTTCAACTCCGACCTGACGCAGGTCTGGATCGGCGTGGCGCTGATCGCCATCACCGGCTTCGGCCCTGTGATCCTGGGCAACTCCTACTGGATCCATACATTCCAGCTGGTCAACATCTACATCGCCGCGGCGATCTTCCAGAACATGCTGTTCGTCGATGCCGGCCAGAAGTCGTTCGGCCAGGGTGCGATCCTCGGCCTTGCGGCTTATGGAGCTGCGATCCTCTACGGTCTGCATGGCTGGTCCTTCGCGGCTGCTTCGGTCGGTGGCATCGTTGCCGCGGTGCTCGGCGGCCTGCTGTTTGCCTTGCCGGCGCTTCGCGTCCAGGGCTTCCACCTCGGCTTCGTCACCATGAGCGCGGCAATCGTGTTCCCGCAGCTTCTGGTCACGCTCGACAGGTGGACCAACGGCATCAACGGCATCAGCGTTTCCGTCCCTGAGCTGACCAATCCTGCCGTCTTCGGCATGTCGCCGCTGGCAATCGCGGTCGCGGTGTTTCCGATGATCGCTCTTGCAGCGCATTACCTGATCCGCCGCTCGAAGCTCGGGCGCAGCATGTTCGTGGCGGCCCTGAGCCCGGAGGCCGCGCGTTCCCTAGGCATCAAGCCAGGCGTGATGCGCTTCATCGCCTTCATCGTCGCTTCGATCGGCACCGGCATCTGCGGGGTTCTCTATCTGCCGACGGTTGCTTTCGTCAGTCCGCAGGGCTTCAACATCGAGCTGTCGTTCGTGTTCTTCTTCGCTGTCGTCGTCGGCGGACGCGGACAGATGCTCGGGCCGATCATCGGCATCTGGATCGTCTTCATCTTGCCCAACATCCTGCTGGCGCAATTCGTTGAATACCGCCTGCTGATGTACGGCACCTTGACGCTGCTGGCTGTGCTGATTTTCCCCGATGGCATCGTCGGCTCGATCGAGCGGCTGCGCGCCAAGCGCAAGCAATCAGGTGGTGGCGAGCAGGCCTTCCGCATCGATGGTTTCCTGGCCAACCTCCAGTCGGGCAAGGTGGCAAGCGAGCCGAGCGAGGAGATCGCTGTCGAGGTGCGCAACGGCACCAAGAAATTCGGCGAGGTGGTTGCGGTCAGCGCTGTCGACCTCAAGGTCCGCAAGGGCGAGGTGCATGGCCTGATCGGTGCCAATGGCTCGGGCAAGACCAGCTTGCTCAACGTGCTGAGCGGCCTTTCCCGGCTGAACTCCGGCTCGTTCATGATCAACGGCGTCGATGCCACCAACATGGCCGCCGACCGTATCGCCAATATGAGCCTTGGCCGTACCTTCCAGGCGCCGCGCATCTTCAGCCAGCTGTCGCTGTGGGACAATCTGAAGATCGGCATGGATGCCCGCGTCGGTCCGGCAAGCACCGACATCACGGCGCTCGCCAAGGCGATGGAGGATAGCTTCGGCCAGGACAGCGCCAACCTGTTGTCGCACGGCCAACGCCGCCTGGTGGAAGTGATGCGTACGGTGCTGAAGGAAGCGACCATCGTTTTGTTCGACGAGCCGGCCGCCGGCCTGTCGCAGGGCGAGCGCACCAATTTCGCCAATCTCGTCAGGTTCCTGAGCCGCCAGATGGGCAAGACCGTCATCCTCGTCGAGCACGACCTCGATCTGGTTTGGGGTATTGCCGACACCATCACGGTCCTGGAGCAGGGGCGCGTGGTGTCGTCCGGTAAGCCTGATGTGGTCGCCAAGGACCCGGCAGTGCAGCATATGTTTGTGGGGTCGCGCCATGCTTGAGGTCAGGAATCTGGTTGCCGGCTATGGCACCATCCCGGTGCTGCGGGATGTCTCGCTGGCCGCCAAGGCAGGCGAAATCCTGCTCATCGGCGGCGAGAATGGTGCTGGCAAGTCGACGCTGATGCGGGCGATCGCCGGTTTCAACAAGCCCGACAGCGGCGTGATCATGCTCGACGGCAAGCCGATCGCTGGGCAGGCCCCCGAGAAGGTGGCGCAATCGGGTCTGCGCCTGGTGCTTGACGGGCACCGGGTGTTTCCCGAACTCAGCGTGTTCGACAATCTGCGCATGGGGGCTGCGGCACGGCGCGGCGACCGCGCCGGCTTCAACAATGCGGTCGAGGAGATCTATGCGGTCTTCCCGATCCTCAAGGAGAAGCAGAAGCTCTACGCCCGCGACCTGTCGGGCGGACAGCAGCAGATGCTGGCGCTCGGCCAGGCCTTCATCGCCCAGCCCAAGGTGCTGCTCTGCGACGAGCCCTCGATGGGCCTCGCCCAGGCGCTGCTGCCGCCGATCCTCGCCTTCCTGCGCCGCTGGGCACAGACCGGCACGGCAGTCGTCATCGTCGAACAGCATCTCGCGGTGACGGCACCTTACGCCGACCGGGCGATGATCATCGAACGTGGCCAGGTCAAGTTCTCCTGCCTCGCTTCTGAACTCGACGAGAAGCTCAGCGCGCCGTCGGCTGCAGCCGCGGAGTAAGGGCGGATGAACGACGACGGTGCGGCCAGGGACGGGGTGTCGGGCGCGAATGCCCGGGATGCCGAAGACGTGTTTGGCCCCTATATCAGCTTCCGCGGCAGGGTCGAGCCGCTGTGGCTCGACGTCAACCGGCACATGAATGTGTCGTGGTACGACCACGTGTTCGACATCGCCGAAAGCGACCTGTTTGAAGTGTTCGGCATCCATGACGACTACATCCGCAGCACGAACTACAGCTTCTTCCGTCTCGAAAAGAGCGTTCGCTATGAACGCGAACTGATGCCCGATGCCCGGCTCGAAGCACGAAGCTACGTGCTTTGGACCGACCTCAAGCGCGTCCACCATTTCCACGAATTGTGGAATGTCGACCAGAACTACCGCGCGGCGACGGTGGAAGGGCTGTCGATCCATGTCGACCTGCGGGTGCGCAAGGCGGTGAGGATCGTCGAACCCGGCGTTGCCGATCCGCTGACCAGGCTCGCCTGGGAACATGAGCGCCTGCCTTGGCCGAAGGGTGTCGTGCGGCGCGATTTCAGGAAATAGCCGTGAGTTTCAGCGCCGATCTCGAATTCGACTACGTCATCGTCGGCGCGGGCGCAGCCGGCTGTGTGCTTGCTGCCCGGCTTTCCGAGAACCCGAATGTACGGGTTGCGGTCATCGAAGCCGGCGGGCTCGACAAGGGCATGCTGATCCGCATCCCCGGCGCCAATGTCGTGACCGGCACGCACCCGGCCTACAACTGGAGCTATGAAAGCGAGCCGGTGCCGGCTCTGGGCGGACGCAAGCTCTACTGGGCGCAGGGAAGGATTGTGGGCGGGTCGGGTTCGATCAACGGCATGATGTATATGCGTGGGCACCGGCGCGACTACGACAACTGGAAGGCACTTGGCTGCGACGGCTGGGGTTATGACGACGTCCTGCCGTATTTCAAGAAATCCGAGACCAATGAGCGCGGCGCCAGCGACATCCATGGTGACAATGGACCGCTGCAGGTTTCCAAGGGACAGGGCACGGCACCTGTCTGCGACATGTTCCTCGATGCGGCCGCTGGGGAAGGCCTGCCGCTGACCGACGACCTCAACAAGGACGCGCATGAGGCTTTCGGCCATGTCGACCTGACTATCGGGCGCGGCAAGCGGTCGAGTACGGCCGCAGCCTTTCTCCACCCGGCACTGAAACGGCCGAACCTGACCCTGATTGTCGATGCACCGGTCAAGCGCGTGGTGATCGAGGCGGGCATCGCCACCGGCGTGGAGTTCGGGCATGAAGGTCGAACGCGCGTAGCGCGGGCGGTGAAGGAGGTAATCCTCAGCGGCGGTGCGGTCAACTCGCCGCAGTTGCTGATGCTGTCGGGCGTCGGCGACGCCCAGAGACTGCAGGAGATCGGCATCAAGGTCGCCGCCGACAGGCCCGAGGTCGGGCAGAATTTGCAGAACCACCCGATGTATCGGCTGATGTACACGACGACCAAGCCGGTCAGTGCCTACAGCCACGTCAGGCCATGGGGTGCGCTCAAGGCTGGTGCGCAATACCTGTTCCAGCGCCGCGGTGTGCTGAGCCGCGGGCTGTTTCCGACGTCGGGCTATTTCCACGCCATCGAAGGCGACCCGGGTAGCGAGATCCAGGTCTGCATGGCGCCGGCAACGGTGATCCGGCGCGGCCAGGGCGTGCTCGGCATCCTGCCGAGGGAACACGGTTTCACCCTGCTGCTCAACCACGGTTCGCCCTACAGCCGTGGGCAGGTGATGCTGAAATCGGCCGATCCGCTGGTGCATGCGGCGATCTTGCCCAACTATTTCTCCGATCCGCGCGACTTGCGCATCCTGACCGAGGGAGCCGACCGGACCCGCGCGATCGTCAACCAGCCGGCACTGCGCGGCGCGCTCGACAAGGAGCTGTTGCCCGCGCGGCCGATCCGTTCGCTCGACGACATCGCCGAGGACATCCTGGCGACTGCGGTGACGCATTACCATGCCGCCGGCACCTGCCGGATGGGTGCGGACGCGGATTCTGTGGTTGATCCGCAATTGCGTGTGCGCGGCGTCGACAGGCTGCGCGTTGCCGATGCGTCTGTCATGCCCGTCCTGGTCAACGGCAATACCTATGCGGCGACAATCATGATCGCCGAGAAGGCAGCCGACATGATCAAGGCGGCTGCATAGCCCAACGAATTCGATTGTTTAGCCACTGATGATGATGGAGTAGCGAGATGGAAAAGCGCGTTCTGGGCAGCTCGGGCCTCGAGGTTTCGGTGGTCGGCCTCGGCTGCAACAACTTCGGCGGCATGATCAAAAGCCTCGATACCGAAGGCGCCCGCAAGGTTGTGTTCGCCGCACTCGATGCCGGCATCACGCTGCTCGACACTTCCAACTCCTATGGCGTCAACGGCGGCTCCGAGACCACCTTGGGCGAGATCCTTGGCGACCGGCGCAAGGACATGGTGCTGGCGACCAAGTTCGCCTCGCCGCTCAACCGCGAGAAGAGCAACCGCTACAACGGCTCGCGTGGCTACATCATGGGTGCGGTCGAGGACAGCCTGCGCCGGCTCAAGACCGACTACATCGATCTCTACCAGTACCATTTTCCGGATGCGCTGACCCCGATCGAAGAGACGCTCAGGGCGCTGGACGATCTCGTGAAGCAGGGTAAGGTTCGCTATCTCGGCTGCTCGAACTTGCCGGCGTGGATGCTGGTCGATGCCAGCTGGACCTCTCGCCACCACAATCTGCACAGCCTGCAGTCCACCCAGGCCGAATACAATCTGATCTCGCGCGCGGCCGAGACCGAGCTGTTCCCGGCAATGCGCCGCACCGGCATGACGCTTTTGCCCTATTTCCCGCTGGCGAGCGGCCTTCTGACCGGCAAGTACCGCAAGGGCCAGGCGCTGCCCGAGGACACGCGCATGAACATGGCCTATTTCAAGTCTGGCCTGACCGACGCCAATCTCGACAAGGTCGAGAAGCTGATCGCCTTCAGCGCGGCGCGCGGGCGCGCCATCTTGGAGCTGGCGTTCTCCTGGCTGGCCTGCCAGCCGATCGTGTCCAGCGTGATTGCCGGTGCAACCCGTCCGGAGCAGGTGGTGGCCAATGCAGCGGCGGCGTCGTGGAAGCTGTCAGCGGAAGAACTCGCCGAGATCGATACGATCTGCAAATGATGGGACGGTGCTCAGCGCCGCCCATGCGTTAGTCCCTTTGGACGATTGCACCGCTTGGCGGGGAACGTAGTTTCCCGTCAGCTACTGAGTTGAATTGTCAGCGGAAACCCTTGAAATGAGTGATCTGGTTGAGCCGCGCACGGCAGACATCACCTATGAGACGGATCAGCCGGTTCTGTTCGAAACCGAGGGTCCGATTGCCTGGGTGACGATGAACCGTCCGACGTTCAACAACGCCCAGAACTCGCAGATGACCTATGCGCTCGACGACGCCTTCAAGCGCGCCGTCGACGATGATGCGGTGAAGGTCATCATCCTGCGCGGTGCGGGCAAGCATTTCTCGGCCGGACATGACATCGGCACGCCGGGCCGCGACGTCAACAAGACCTTCGACCGCCGCCTGATGTGGGCAGACCACACCAACAAGCCGGCGGCAGAGATGCTCTATACCAGGGAGCATGAAGTCTATCTCGGCATGTGCCGGCGTTGGCGCGATCTGCCCAAGCCGACCATCGCACTGGTGCAGGGCGCCTGCGTCGCCGGCGGGCTGATGCTGGCCTGGGTCTGCGACTTCATCGTGGCGACCGACGACGCCTTCTTCCAGGATCCGGTCGTGCGCATGGGCATTCCCGGCGTCGAGTATTTCGCGCATGCCTTCGAGCTGCCGCCGCGCATTGCCAAGGAATTCCTGATGATGGGCGAGCGCATGCCGGCGGCGCGGGCCGAACAGTACGGCATGGTCAACAAGGTCGTGACCCGCGACGAGCTCGAAGGGGCCGGCCGGGCGATGGCCGAGAAGCTGGCGCAATATCCGCGCCTTGGCCTTTGGCTGTCCAAGCAGGCGATCAACCATGTCGAGGACCTGCGCGGCAAGCGCACCGCCATGGATGCGCACTACCACATGCATCATTTCGCCCATGCCCAGAACGACCTGACAACCGGCAACACGCTGGGCGGGCAGGACGCCAAGAGCATGGCCGCGGCCAACAAGAAGCAGGCCGGCGAGGCCTGAGCCTGCCGCTGCCGACCAACGGGAATTTCCAAGCGTGGATCTGAACTATACCGAAGAGCAGAAGGCCTTCCGCCAGGAAGTGCGCTCCTGGCTCGAAAAGCATGTGCCCGGCAAGCCGCTGCCGTCCTTCGACGCCAGCCGCGAGGGGTTTGAGGCGCATCGCGCCTGGGAGCGCGTGTTGGCCGACGGTCGCTGGGGCATGGTGACCTGGCCGGAAAGCTATGGCGGGCGCGGGCTCGACCTGATCCAGTGGCTGATCTTCGAGGAAGAATATTACCGCGCCGGAGCGCCGCTGCGTGTCAACCAGAACGGCATCTTCCTGCTCGGCCCGACGCTGATGGAGTACGGCACGGACGAGCAGAAGGCACGCTTCCTCACGGCGATGGCTTCGGGCGACGAGATCTGGGCGCAGGCCTGGTCAGAGCCGCAAGCCGGTTCAGACCTCGCTGCCGTGCGCGCCACGGCCGTGCTGGAAGGTGACGAATATGTGCTCAAGGGGCACAAGATCTGGTCGTCGCGCGCCGTCTTCGCCGACTGGGCTTTCGGCCTGTTCCGCACCGATCCGGCTTCGCAGCGCCACAAGGGACTGTCGTTGATCTTCTTCCCGCTCAATGCGCCCGGCGTGCGGGTGCAGGCGATCCCGCAGATCGACGGCGAGACCGGCTTTGCCGAAATATTCCTCGACGATGTGCGCGTGCCCGCCTTCAACCGTCTTGGCGGCGAGGGCGAGGGCTGGAACATCTGCATGGCGACCGCCGGCTTCGAGCGTGGGCTGATGCTGCGCAGCCCAGCGCGCTTCCAGGTGGCGGCGCGCAAGCTGGTGGAGCTGTTCAAGGCGCATGAGGCAGAAGTAGAACCGACGGTTCGCGCTGCGGTGCTGCAGTCCTGGATGGATGCCGAGGCCTACGCGCTGTCGATCTACGCCACCGCATCGCGGCTTGCCGCAGGCGGCCATATCGGCGCCGAGGCCAGTACCAACAAGATCTTCTGGTCGGAAATGGACATCGCCATGCACAAGGCGGCATTGTCGATCCTGGGCGCCCGCGCGGAGCTGTTGCGCAGTGCGCCAGAGGCCGGCGACATTGGGCGCTGGCTGGACGGCTACTTCTTCTCGCTGGCCGGGCCGATCTATGCCGGCTCGAACGAGATCCAGCGCAACATCATCGCCGAGCGTATGCTCGGCCTGCCGCGCGCCTGAGGGAGGGACGACAGATGGATTTCCGTTTCTCCGAAGAACAGACGATGACGGCGGACGTGGTGCGCGAACTGCTGACCGACGTCTGCCAGCCGGCCGACCTGCGCCGGCTGATGGGCGAGGGCGCTGCCCGCGACGAGGCCCGCTGGGCCAAGATTCTGGAGATGGGCCTTGCCGGCGCGCTGGTGGCCGAAGACAAGGGCGGGCTCGGCCTGTCGGCGATCGACTTCGTGCAGATCGCCGAGGCCTGTGGTTATGCCTGTTTGCCCGAGCCACTGGTCGAGAATGCCGGTGTCGCTTTGCCGCTGCTCGCGGCCTTCTCCGACAATGCCCGCGCCGCTACCTTACTCGAACGGGCGCTTGCCGGTGAGGTGACGATCACAGTTGCCCATCCGGCCAATCCGTTCGTCGCCGACGCCGACACGGCGGAAGCCGTGCTCGTCGTGCGCGATGGTGCTGTGCATCTGGTCGAGACCTCCAAGGCAAGGATCGTGGCGCAGCCGAGCGTCGATCCGTTCCGCCGGCTGTTCACTGTCGAGTCCGAGCCGAGCGCCGAGACGTTGATCGCCGAAGCCAACGAAGCTGCGGCTCCGCTCGCTGCCGCGCTCGACCGGGGCGCGCTGTTTGCCGCCGCGCAGATGCAGGGCATCGCCCAGCGCTGCGTCGACCTCGGTGTCGCCTATGCCAAGGAGCGGCAGCAGTTCGGCAAGCCGATCGGCTCGTACCAAGCGGTCAAGCATCATCTCGCGACGGCGCAGGTCAAGATCGAGTTCGCTCGGCCGGTGCTGCATGCCGCCGCCGCGCTGCTCGAACAGGGCGACCTCTACTGCCGTGCCCGCATCTCGCAGGCCAAGCTCGCCTGCACCGACGCCTCCGACGTCGCTGCCCGCACCTCGATCCAGGTGCATGGCGCCATGGGCTATTCGTGGGAGGTGGATGTCCACTTCTTCCTCAAGCGCGGCATCGCGCTGACCAATTGGTGGGGCGGCACCGCATTTCATCGTGAGCGCGTCGCGCGCCGCGTCTTCGCGCGTCCGCTCGGACCTGAACACACCTTTGCCAGAGAGGCCGAAAATGCCTGAAGCCTATATCGTCGACGCCGTCCGCACGCCTGTCGGCCGCAAGAAGGGCGCGCTCGCGCAGATGCATTCGGCCGATCTGGGTGCCCAGCCGATCAAGGCGCTGATGGCGCGAACCGGCATCGACCCGAACGCGGTCGACGACGTGATCTATGGCTGCACCGATACGATCGGCTCGCAGGCCGGCGACATTGCCCGCACCTGCTGGCTGGTGGCGGGCCTGCCCGACCATGTGCCCGGCGTGACCGTCGACCGCCAGTGCGGCTCGGCCCAGCAGGCGGTGCATTTCGCCGCCCAGGCGGTGATGAGCGGCACGCAGGACCTGGTCGTTGCCGGCGGCGTGCAGAACATGAACATGATCCCGATGGCGTCGGCCATGTTGGTCGGGCCGCAGTTCGGCTTCCCCGATCCGTTCAGCACCTCGCCGGGCTGGCTCGCCCGCTATGGCGACCAGGAGGTCGGTCAGTTCCGATCGGCCGAGATGATCGCCGAGAAGTGGCAGTGCAGCCGCGACGAGATGGAGCAGTTTGCGCTCGAAAGCCACCAGCGCGCGATTGCCGCCATAGACGCGGGCCGTTTTGTGAGCGAGATCGTGCCCGTTGGCGACTTCGCCGTCGACGAGACTCCGCGCCGCGACACCTCGCTCGAGAAGATGGCGACGCTGAAGACGCTGATCGAAGGCGGCAGCGTGCATGCCGGTGTCGCCAGCCAGAACGCCGATGCGTCGGCGGCACTGCTGATCGCCTCTGAGCAGGCGGTAAAGGACCACAACCTCAAGCCGCGCGCCCGCATCCACCACATCAGCGTGCGCGGCGACGATCCCGTCTGGATGCTGACCGCTCCGATCCCGGCGACCCGTCATGCGCTGGCGAAGACCGGGCTCAAGATCGACGACATTGACCTGTTCGAGTGCAACGAGGCCTTTGCGTCGGTCCCGCTCGCCTGGATCAAGGACCTTGGCATCCCGCGCGACAAGGTCAACGTCAATGGCGGCGCGATCGCGCTCGGCCATCCGCTTGGCGCTACCGGCGCGCGCATCATGACGACAATGCTGAACGAGCTCGAGCGCCGCAACGGCCGTTACGCACTGCAGACCATGTGCGAAGGCGGCGGCCAGGCCAATGTGACCATTATCGAAAGGCTCTGACCATGCCGGTCTATTCCTTCCAGGGTATCGTGCCGGTGGTCGAACCCTCGACCTATCTGCATCCGACGGCCGTGCTGATCGGCGACGTGACCATCGGGCCGCGCTGCTACATTGGCCCGGGCGCTTCGCTCCGGGGGGATTTTGGCCGCATCACGGTGATTGGCGATGCCAGCGTGCAGGACAATTGCACCTTGCATACCGGGGCGGGCTCCGACTGTATCGTTGGCCGCGGAGCGACTGTCGGCCATGGCGCCATCCTGCATGGCTGCACGGTGGGCGAAAAACGCGCTGATCGGCATGAATGCGGTGGTGCTCGATGGTGCCGTCATCGGCGACGACAGCCTGGTGGCGGCCCTCAGCCTGGTCAAGAACGAGGTGGTGACGCCACCGCGCAGCCTGATCGCCGGCAATCCGGCCAGGGTGATCAAGGAGATGCCCGAGGCGGCGATCATCTGGCGCAACAATGGCGACGGCGAGTACCAGCGGCTGGCCGACCGGTCGCTTGCCGATCTCGTGGAATGCGAACCGCTCCGCACGGCAGAGCCCGACCGCAAGCGCAATGCCGGGCAGGCGCGTGCCGTACGGCTGTCGACAAAGACAAAGTGAGAAGGACTGACATGGCAGGGATCTGCGAAAACAGGGTTGTGATCGTCACCGGCGCCGGCCGTGGCCTCGGCCGCGCCTATGCGCTCGGTCTTGCGGCGGAAGGCGCGAAGGTCGTGGTCAACGATCTCGGCGTCGGCACCCATGGCGATGCGACAACGGAAACGCCGGCGCAGCAGGTGGTGGACGAGATCAAGGCGATGGGCGGCCAGGCCGTCGCCAACTATGACGACGTCACCGATTTCGAGGCTGGCGGGCGCATCGTCAAGGCAGCACTCGACACCTTTGGCGACCTGCATGCGGTGGTCAACAATGCCGGTTTCGTGCGCGACCGCATGTTCGTGTCGTGCACGCCCGAGGAATGGGATGCGGTGCTGCGCGTGCATCTGCGCGGCCATTTCTGTGTCAGCCGCCATGCCGTCGACTACTGGCGCGCCCAGCAGAAGGCCGGCGCAAAGGTCGATGCCCGCATCGTCAACACCTCGTCGGGCGCGGGCCTGCAGGGCAGCGTCGGCCAGAGCGCCTATTCGGCGGCCAAGGGCGGCATCGCTTCGCTGACGCTGGTGCAGGCGGCCGAGCTGCGCCGCTATGGCATCACCGCCAACGGCCTCGCACCCAACGCCCGCACGCGGATGACAGAGACCGCCTTTGCCGACGCCATGCAGGCCAAGGACGGCGAGTTCGATATCTTCGCGCCCGAGAATACCGCGCCGCTGGTTGCCTGGCTGTGCAGCGCGGCCTCGGCCGACGTCACCGGCCAGATCTTCGAGCTGATCGGTGGCAAGATCCGGGTTTGCCTCGGCTGGAACGACGGGCCCGAATTCGACAAGGGCAGCCGCTGGGATGCCGCGGCTCTTGGCGACAAGATCAGCGAACTGGTGATAACACGGCCAGAGCCGAAGCCAGTCTACGGTTCATAAGCCAAGCATCCGCAAGGACCTGAAGAGGGCGTCGGGCAACCGGCGCCCTTTTTGCCTTCGATAAGGTCTCGCTGTGCCCAACGCGCGGCAGGCTCGGCCGAAAGAAAACGGCGCCGAAGCGCCGCAATCTTCCGGTCCGGATTTCTGTCGCCTGCCGCCCGATCGGAGGGAGGAGCGGTAACTCATGCCGCTTGGGGAGCCTCATCGCGCAACAGGTTCTTGAGCACCTTGCCTTGCGGGCTGGTGGGTAGCGACGGGCGGATCTCGACGCTGCGCGGGCACTTGTAGTTGGCCATATTGGCGCGCGACCAGTCGATGATCTCCTTTTCGGTCGCGCTGGTGCCTGGCCGCAGCACGACATAGGCCTTGCCGACCTCGCCAAGGCGCTCGTCAGGCACGCCGATGACGGCGACGATGCCGATCGCAGGATGCGTGCTCAGCATGCGTTCGATCTCGGCCGGATAGCAGTTGAAACCGCCGGTGATGTACATGTCCTTGAGACGATCTTCGATACGCAAATTGCCGTCGGTGTCGAAGTAGCCGACATCGCCGGTGTGCAGCCAGCCCTCGGCATCGATGGTTTTGGCGGTTGCCTCGGGATCGTTGAAATAGCCCTTCATGACGATGTAGCCGCGGACCACAACTTCGCCCGGCTGGCCGTCGGGCAGGAAATTGCGGATGTCGTCCATGATGCGGACTTCGACGCCGGGCGCGGCCTTGCCGGCGGTATTGGCAATGACGTCGTCGCTATTGGTCGCCAGGCACATGGTGCCGTAGCCGCCGCATTCGGTCAGGCCGTAGCCGTTGACGACGCCGGCAAAGCCGAGTTCCTCGCGCATGCGGCGGATCAGGATCGAAGGAACCACGGCGCCGCCGGTGACACCGAGGCGCAGGCTCGATGTGTCGAACTTCGCCAGTTCCGGATGCTGCAGCATGCCCTGGAAAATAGCAGGTGGACCGGGGATGACGCTGATCTTTTCCTCCGAGACCCGCTTCAGGATCTCGCCGGCATCGTAGGTGAGATGTGGCATCAGCACGGCGCCGCGCATCATCGAAACGATGGCACCCGAGCGGTAGCCGAAAGCGTGGAAAAAGGGCGGGATGACGAGGATGCGGTCGTGCTCGCGGATGCCGACGCGGGTGGCCCATGCGTCAATCGCCTTGAGGCACTGCTGGTGGCCGTACATGACACCCTTTGGGTATCCCGTGGTGCCAGAGGTGAAGAGCATGTCGCACAGGTCGTCCGGGCCGACCGCGGCCTCGCGCTCGGCAAGTTCAGCGTCGCTGACGCTGTCGCCTGATGCAACGAAGCTGTCCCAGCTCCTGTTGTCGCCGCGTGTTTCGCCGATGACCACGACCTGGCGCAGGGTGTCGCGCGTTTCGGCCTTCAGCTGGTCCGGATAGTAGGTCCCCAGGAACGTGCCGGCAGAAAACAGCATGGAGGTGCCGCTGCGCTTGACCAGCTCGGCGATCTCGGCGCCTTTGAAGCGGGTGCTGGCGGGAATGAGGACAGCGCCTGCCGTCACCAGACCGAGTGCTGTGGCGAACCATTGCCAGGTGTTGGGCGCCCAGATCATGATCCGGTCGCCTTTCTGCACGCCAGCGGCGATCATTGCCTTGGCGACGCGGCGGCGCATGGCGTCGAGCTCGACGAAGTTCAGCGTAACGCCGCCATCCTCGACCGCCGTTCGCGTGCCGTAGACTTCGGCGGCGCGCGCGCAGAGATTTGGAATGGTGGTGAATTTCCAGTCGGCGTCTTCTGATATCATCTGGTTACCTGTCGGGCGCGGGCCGATACGACGATTTGGCTGGGCGCTTGTGTGCCAACCGGGCTAGTTTGCCGGAACATAGGCATGGCAGGCCGCCCAGCATCGTCCGAAGGGACGAATAATCCCGCCAAAGATCGACTTAAAGCCGTGTAGAACTGCGCGCAACGGCAGATGCGCGACGACGCCCGAGCAGCCTGGAGTTTCGACATGAGCAATGCCCCGCAACCGGCCTTGGCGACCTTCGAGGGAAGGGTGGTCCTCGTCACCGGTGGCACCAAGGGCATCGGCCGGGCGATTGCCGAGGGCTTCCTGGGCGCGGGTGCCACTGTCGTCGTTTGCGCCCGCACCGAGCCTGACAGCCTGCCACATTCGAACGGACACCGGGCGATCTTCATGCAGTGCGACGTACGCACCGCACAGGCCTGCAAGGAACTTGTCGATCGCGTCGGCGAAGAACATGGCCGGATCGACGTCCTGGTCAACAATGCCGGCGGCTCGCCCCATGTCGATGCGGCGACCGTGTCGCCACGCTTCTCCGACGCCATCGTCAACCTCAACTTGATGGCGCCGGTCTACTTGTCGCAGGCGGTCTATCACTGGATGGCGAAGCTGCCGGAAGGTGGCAATATCATCAACATCGCCAGCGTTTCCGGCCGGCGACCGTCGCCGGGCACATCGGTCTACGGTGCAGCCAAGGCCGGCCTGCTCAGCCTGACCACCAGCCTTGCCCAGGAATGGGCGCCCAAGGTGCGTGTCAACGCCATCATCGTCGGCCTGATCGAAACCGAAAAGGCCGACGAGACCTACGGTTCGCGCGAAGCCCAGCAGGCGATTGCCGCATCGGTGCCGATGCGGCGCATGGGGCGCGGCGACGACATCGCACGTGCAGCACTCTATCTCGCCAGCCCGACCGCAACCTTCGTCACCGGCGCGACGCTCGAGGTGCATGGCGGCGGCGAGACGCCGCTGTTTCTCGACCTCATCAAGCGTTACGCCCCGGACGCGAACTGACCGTGGCCGATCGGGCGGAAGCTCACGGCGCCGGGCCCGATCATGACCGGCTCGTCGCGTTGCTTTATGCCGGTATCAGCGAGGCCAGTCCGTTCGACGGCTTCCTCAAGGCATTGCGCGCGACGGTCGACGCCGAGAGCAGTACGCTGATCATCGAGCGCCAGCGCCGCGACAGGCCGGGCGCCATCTATTCTGGCGCGGCCTCCGAAGAGCGCATCGCCCGCTACAACGCCCTCTACAAGCAGGATCCATTCATCGACCTGCCGCTCGGCACGGTGACGACGCTGGCCGAGCTCGTCGGCGAGGAAGGCTTTTCGCGTTCAGAGTTCATGACCGGTTTCATGACCGGCTCTGGCTGGATGCATGTCGTTGGCGCTGACATTGTGGAGGCGTCGGGCGCAAGGGTGCGGATGCGCGCAACGCGGGTGCTGGGCCGCGACAATTTCGGCACTAGTGAGCGCGAGACGTTCCAGCGGCTGCTGCCGCATCTGACGCAAGCGATGAGCCTGTTCCTGCGGCTCAACAGTCTCGAATCCGAACGCGAGCTTTTTGCCGGCGCACTGGGGCGGCTGGCCGTCGGCGCCATCATCGTCGACAGGGAGTGCCGCATCCTGCAGGCGACGCCGCAGGCAGAGGCGATCCTCGCCGAAAAGGACGTGCTGAAGAACGACCGTGGCCGGCTGCGCCTGCTCGATGAGGCAGGGCCAAGCGGCGAGTTCACTGCGGCTGTAGCCGAGATCGCGGAAGCGGACCCCGCCTCGTTTGCCGGCTCGCGGGCGTTTTCGATCCACCGTTCCAGCGGCGAAGCGCTCGGGCTGGTGGTCCGGCCGGCGCCACATTCTGCCAAGCTGCAAGCGCCGTTGCGCGGGGCGGCACTCGTCATCATCGCCGACGCCGGCAGCACGGTGGCGCCGCATCCGGCTATCCTTGTCCGGCTGTTCGGGCTGACGCCGGCCGAAGCCGAACTCGCCGCATTGATGGGGCAGGGCCTCGACCTCAATGACGCCAGCGCAGCGCTCGGCATCACCAAGAACACGGCCAAGGCGCATCTGCGTATGGTGTTTTCCAAGACCGGCGTTTCCAGGCAGAGCGAGCTGGTCCGACTGCTTTTGCGTTCGGTCGACGAACTGAGCTAGAGCCTTTCCACTTTTCTGCGAAACGCGGAAAGGCTCTGGCTTGTTGCTCTGACGCAATTCCGGAGGGAAAACCGCGTCACACTTGTCCTGGAATTGCTTGGCTCGCCCGTTCGAACGATGCCGCAAAGCGAGCCCTGCGCGATGATCCAATCATTGAAGGACGTCGGCAGGAGGAGCGCGCAATGTCCATTGAGATCAACGAACTGGTGACCGACACCAGGGCGGCGATGCGCCGGCTGGCGAAATCGGTCGTCATCCTGACCACGAATTACCATGGTCAACGGCTGGCCATGGCGGCAACCGCTGTCGACAGCCTCAGTATGGAGCCGCCGTCGCTGCTTGCCTGCGTCAATCGCAGCGCGTCGATCTTTGCCGCCTTCCAGGCCAAGTCGCCTTTCTGCGTCAACATACTGGCGCGTACGCACGAGGCGCTGGCGCAACGCTGCGGCGGCCAGGTCAAGGGCGAGGCGCGCTTTGCCGAAGGCGACTGGCGCGAGCGTGACGGCATTCCTTATCTCGGCGATGCCCAGGCCAACATCTTCTGCGCCAATGACGGCGAGTTCTATTACGGCACCCACGGCGTGTTCGTTGGACGGGTCACCGATGTGGCGCTGTTTGGCAGCATCGAACCGCTGATCTATGCCGACGCCCGCTATGTCGGGGCTCATCTCGCCATGTGACCATGGGTTCGTAAGACCCATGGAAACGAAAAAAGCCGGCACCAAGTGCCGGCCTTTTCGTTTTGATGGCAGAGAGAAGCGGCCGGCTGGATGTGCCGGTCGCCTGTACGGATCACTCGGCGGCAGCGACGCGCAGCTTCTTGCCGTGAAAATATGGGATCACCTCGCTGCCGATCAGCTCGATCGTTTCCATGATCGCCTCGTGCGGAACCGTGCCCATTTGCGACAGGAACATGATCTCGTCGGCGCCAGCCTCAAACAGCCGCTCGACATAACGAATGCAGTCTTCCGGCGTGCCGTAGGCATCGTTGATGTCGTCGAGATAACCATAGGCCTGGGGATTGTAGGCGATCTTGTCTTCGCCGAGCTTGGCGAACTTGTGCTCGCGCACCTTGTCGAGCGCAGCCAGATGTTCCTGCGGGCTCATATCATCGACCTTCGGCCTGGGACCGCCCTGGTACCAATGCGACAGCGCCTCGGCGAAGAAGCGCTGGCCGCGCAGGCCGATGCGCCGGGCCTTGTCGCGGTCGCGCATGACGATGGCAGGGCACAGTGCCGAAAGATGCTCGGTCGGGCGGAAACCGACCTGATCCTCTGGTTTGCGCTCGGCAAAGGCCTTGCGATAGGCGTCGCTCTTGGTCCTGATCTCGTCCGGTCCGCCGAAGCCCATGACCAACGCACCAAGGCCGCGCGAGCCTGCAGTCACCACCGCTTCCCAACGCGTGCAGGCCATGTACATGCGCGGATGCGGATCCTGCAGAGGCTTAGGGTGCACCGGGCGGGCGGGGAATTTGATGTACTGGCCGTCATGTTCGACGCTCTCTTCGGTGAAGAGGCGCGGGATCAGGTACATGCTCTCGTCGATCAGCGGCTGCAGTTCGGAAAGCTGATAGCCGAAGGCACCGGCCTCTTGCTGGCTGCCGCCCTTGCCGACGCCGAAATTGACGCGGCCGTTCGACAGGATGTCGAGCATGGCGATACGCTCGGCGACCTTGATCGGATGGTTCATCGCCGGTGGCAGGCAGACGACGCCGTGGCCGATCTCGAGCCTTTTCGTCTGGCCGGCGACAAAGGCGAGGAACGTCTCGGGCGCCGACATGTGCGAATACTGCGTCAGGCCATGATGCTCGACGCACCAGACGCCGTCGAAGCCTTGCTTGTCGAGCTGGACACATTGTTCAGCCATCTCGCGAAACACCTGCTGTTCGGCCTCGCGGTGGGTTTCGGCGATCTGTGCCTCGTAGATCATGGAAAATTTCACTGGCAAGCTCCTCCGCTTGAGACAAATGCCCTCTCGGCATGGGCACGATCCTCAGGCGGGAGCCCCGGAAATTCATCGTTCGATCGGGTGAGGGCGTTTCCCCAATGGACGGGATGTTGGGCCAGCACCGAAACCCGCTGGCTCAATTCAATGGTCCTTATGGACGATGTGTGGCAATCGCGTTAGGCCGAAACGGCGGCATCGATTTCCGTGGAGACCAGACTATGACTTCCAGCATTCGCAGCCGGCGTGCGCTCGTCGCCGCCCTGATGTCGTTCACCGCCCTGGCGGGTATCAGTACTGCCCAGGCCGAGGAGACGATCAAGATCGGCGGTATCATGTCGCTGACCGGCGCGGGCGCCTCGATCGGCAAGAATGCCGAAGTGGCCTGGAAGCGCGCCATCGACGATATCAACGCGGCCGGCGGCATTTTCGGGCAAGAAGGTCGAACTGGTGCTGGCCGACACCATGACCGACCCGACGCATGGCGTGAGCGAAATGCGTCGCCTGATCGAAAGCGAGAAGGTGCAGGCGGTTGTCGGCCCGGCGACCAGCCAGGAAACGACGCCGCTGATGCCGATTGGCACCGAGGCCAACATCGCCCAGATTTCGAGCGCCGCGTCGACAGCACTGACACCTGAGGTCGGCCCGTATCACTTCTCGACTTCGCCGATCGGCGAGAACCAGATGATCCCCAACATCGCCTATGCGCTCGACACGCTGAAGCTGACCAAGCTGGCGCTGATTTCGGACAATGGCGGCATGTCGAAAGCCGCCGTCTCCGATATCACCAACTACATGAAGTCCAAGGGCGTCGAGCCTGTAGCCGTGCAGGAATTTGCCTTCCGCACCGAGGACATGACCCCGCAGCTGTTTTCGCTGCGCAACTCCGATGCCGAGGCGGTGCTCTTGATCAACTCGATCGGCGACGACGCCCGCAAGATGCTGGAAAACCGCTACGATATCGGCTGGGACGTACCCGTTCTGGCGAGCCTGACCATGACCAACTATGCCGTCGGCAACGCCGCCACCATCGGCAACGAGCCGTTCGAAGGCGTCTATTCGGTGCAGTTCGAAGGCATGACCTATTGCCCGGGTGATGCGCTCGGTGAAAAGGCATTCGCCAAATTCGCCGAAAAAGCCAAGGCCGACATCGCCGATCTCGACCGCATGGGCGGGCCATCGGCGCTGGTGCCCTATTACATCCAGCCCTTCATCCTGGCCGCCGCCATGAACGGTTCGGGCAAGACCGACGGCAAGTCGGTCGCTGCCTGGATCGAGGCCAATGCCGGCGAGATCAAGACACTGACCGGCAAGCTGGCGGCCAGCGCCGACAACCACTTCCTGCCGTCGGTGGAAAGCCTCAAGGTCGTCAAGAACCCCTACCAGCTGCGCGAGGACGGTCTCGTCGAGCGTGCCGACTGCGCGCAGTAAGCAGAAAACAGGTCGACTTGTGAAGGCGTCGCCGGTATCCGGCGGCGCCTTTTTCGTGGGCTCACCCGATCGAACGATGCTGCAACGCCTCTGGTTGGCTTCAATCGAAGCCAGGTATCAGGGAGGGAGTTGATGGCCGAAATGAAGGGCAAGGTGGCGCTGGTGACCGGCGCTGCCAACGGAATCGGCCGCGCCACGGCACTCGCTTTCGCCAGCCGGGGCGCGTCGGTGGTTCTTGCTGACACGGACGAAGCCGGCATTCGTGCCCTGGCCAATGAAATTGACCAGGCGGGCGGCGCGGCGATTGCGGTTTTGACCAACGTTGGCGATGCCGAGCAGTGCAAGAACATGGTCGAGGTCACACGCCAGCGTTTTGGTCGCCTCGACATGGCTTTCAACAACGCCGGCATTTCCGGCGGTGGACCAGACCGCGCCGATGTTGCTGCCTACGATCTCGATGTCTGGCGCAAGGTCATGGACGTCAACTTGTCAGGCGTTTTCTATTGCACGAAATACGAGCTCCCGCTGATGCTGGAGAGCGGTGGCGGGGCGATCGTCAACACGAGCTCGATCATGGGGTTTCGCAGCAGTCCCAACATCGCAGCCTATGTCGCGGCCAAGCATGGGGTGCTGGGCCTTACCAAGGTGGTCTGCGAGGAATATGCCGGGCGCAACATCCGCTGCAACGCGGTTGCGCCAGGTGTGGTCGAAACGCCCATGACCAGACGCTTTTTCGAAAATGCCGATATTGGCCGCGCGGCACTGGCAACGATCCCGCAATCACGCTTCGGTCAGCCGAACGACCTGGCGGAAGCTGTCGTATGGCTGTGCTCGCCTGCCGCCGTCTACGTCAACGGCGTCTGCCTGCCGGTCGATGGCGGGTTTCTGGCCCGCTGAACGGGGGCTTCAAGCAACAAACATCATGGAAACCGACCGGTAGGCCATCGGGCTGTCGGGTGGGGAACATCGTAGACGCAATCATGCAAATTGGAGGAGTTGCAATGCCTGGAACCGCTTTTAGGAAAGCCGCGCTACATCCACTTGCGCTTGCACTTTTGTCGACAACGATGCTGGCTGTCGGAAGCGCCAAGGCCGAGGACACCATCAAGATCGGCGGCCTGGTGTCGGTCACCGGAGGCGCAGCATCGATCGGCAAGATCGCCGAGACTGCTTGGAGGCTGGCGATCGACGAGATCAATGCATCGGGCGGTGTCTTGGGCAAGAAGCTCGAACTGGTCATGGCCGACACGATGAGTGATCCGACGCATGCCCTGAACGAGGCGCGACGCCTGGTCGATAGCGAAAAGGTGGATGCCGTGCTCGGTCCGGCGACAAGCCAGGAAACGGTTCCGACACTTGCAGTGACCACAGAAGGCAAGGTGACGCAGATTTCAACTGCGGCGTCGACCCAGATCACGGTCGAAACGGCGCCATATCATTTCACCACCTCGCCACGCGGTGCCAACCAGCTCATTCCCAGCATCGAATATGCGCTCAACACTTTGAAGGTCACCAGGATCGGGTTGATCTCCGACAATGGCGGGGCGGCGAAATCAGCCATCGCCGACATTGTTCCCTACATGAAGGACAAAGGCGTCGAACCTGCTGGCGTGCAGGAGTTCACCTTCCGCACCGAAGACATGACACCTCAACTGCTGGGGCTACGCGGTTCCGGGGCGGAAGTGCTGGTCTTGATGAACTCGACCGGAGACGATGCCCGCAAGTTCCTCGAAAACCGGATGGATATCGGCTGGGACGTGCCGGTGCTGGCCAGCCCGGCCATGACCACGACTGCCGTGGGCAACGCAACCGTCATCGGACACGAGCCGTTCGAGGGTGTCTATAGCCTGCAGTTCGAAGGGCTGACCTATTGCGATGGAGATCCGCTTGGCGGGTCGTTGTTCGCGCAATACACCAAGCGCGCCAAGGCTGCAGTCCCGGATCTCGAACGTATCGGCGGGCCGGCTTCGCTTCAGCTCTATTACATCCAGCCCTATCTGCTGGCTGCTGCGATGAATGGCTCAGGCAAGACCGACGGTCCGTCGCTGACTGCCTGGCTGGAAAACAACGTTCAGACGGTCGACACGATCGTTGGCAGGCTGTCGGCCAGCACGAGTAACCATTTTCTGCCACCTGCGACCAGCCTGAAGATCGTCAAGAACCCGGACCAGCCACGTGACGATGGCCTCGTTGAGCGCGCCGACTGCCCATAGTAGGCAGCGACGGCTCGTCTTTGAAGGCGCCGCCGGTATCCGGCGGCGCCTTTTTCGTCGGCTCACCCGATCGAACGATGTATCTGGGCCTCGTGTCAGGCCTTCATCCTGCTGGGAGACTGCCAGGGAGGTTGGCGATGGACATGGTTCTCGATGCGGACATTGCTGAGATGGCGGAGATCATCGCCAGGCGGCCGCCGCTCGACCTCGCCAATGTCGACATTCCTGCCCTGCGCGCGGCGGTGAACGCCGCGGGATGGCCGACTGAAAGCACCGAAATGGCTTCGGTTGAGGACATTGGTGTCGCCGGTGGCGCCGGTACGATACCGGCGCGGCTCTACAAGCCGCGTCGTGACGAGGCGTTGCCGCTGTTGGTGTTCTGCCATGGCGGTGGGTTCGTGCTGTGCTCGCTCGACACCCATGACAATTTCTGCCGGGCCTTGGCCACGGCGGGCGATTGTGCGGTGCTCTCGGTCGACTACCGGCTGGCCCCCGAGCACAGGTTCCCTGCAGCTTACCAGGATACGCTGGCAGCGCTTGAATGGGCCGCAGTCAACGCGTCCTCACTGGGCTGCGATCCGCAGCGGCTGGCGCTTGCCGGCGACAGCGCCGGCGGTAATCTGGCGGCAGCAGCGGCGTTGCATGCATCGCCTGATGTTCGCCGGGTGCTGCGGCACGTCTTGCTGTTCTATCCCGCCGCTGACCCAACGGCTTCCGGCCAAACCTACAAAACCTTCCCGCAGACGCCGTTCCTCAGTGCCGGGATGATGCGCTGGTACTGGCGCCAGTATCTCGGCGAACCGGAGGAACTGACCGACCCGCGTGTCGCATTGCTGCGGTCGCACGATCTTGCAAAGCTGCCGCAGACGACGATTGCCATTGCCGAATTCGACCCGCTGCGCAGCGAGGTCGAGGCATTCTGTGCGGCGCTGATTGAGGCAGGCGCCGACGTTGAGGCGCGGCGCTATGACGGCGTCTCGCACGGCTTTGCCAGCATGGTCGGCCTGATCGGCAAGGCGAGGCTGGCCATCGATCATGGCGGCACGCGGCTGCGCGACGCATTTGCGGCGAGGGGCTGACATGCTGGAAGCACGGCTGGGGCGCGCCGAGGCTATGCTCGACATCATCGCGCTCGAGGCGCGTTATGCCCGCGCCTGGGACAGCGGCGACGGTAATGCCTGGGCCGACGTCTTCACCGAGGATGGCGTGTTCGAGATCGCTGCGGTTGGAGATCGTCCACCGCTCATGGTGGCGGGCAGGGACCAGCTGTCGGACTTCTGCCGGGAGTTCACGGCCAAGTTCACAGGCGTGCATGTACCGGGCCTGCCGCTGCTCGAAATCGAGGGCGACGAGGCGACGGGCCATCTGCATTTCCAGTTCGTCGCCATTGGCCGGATCGCTGCCAACCACAGCATGAGCCGCACGGCTTGCGGCCAGTACGATGTGCGTTACCGCAGGACTGAAACCGGCTGGCGCATGCTGCATCGCCTTGAAAAGGCATTCAGCAGCACGCGCTCTGAATTCTTCGACTTCTGAGAGTTCAGCGCCTTTCTTCGAGGATCAGGTCAGCAGCACGCCAGGCCAGCGCCATGACCGGACCGTTTGTATTGCCCGAGATCGGTGCCGGGATCACCGAGGCGTCGACGACGCGCAGGCCTTCGACGCCGTGGACGCGCAGCCGCTCGTCGACCACGGCGTTTGCGTCCGTGCCCATGCGGCAGGTCCCGACCGCATGCAGGCCCGACACGAAGGTCGAGCGGAAGGCGGCGAGCAACTCGTCGTCGGTTTGGAGAGCCTTGCCCGGCCAAAGCTCGTCCTTGACGAAGGGTCGCAAGGACGGCTGGGCAACGAAGTCGCGCATGATCCTCATCATCGAGACTGCGGCACGCCGGTCATGCTCGGTCGCCAGCCAGTTCGGCCGGATCGAGGGCATGTCGCGCATGTCGGGTGTGCGGATCGTGATTTCGCCTCGGCTTTCCGGCCGAAGTGCGTAGCCGATGATGGTGATGCCGGGCTGGTCCTCCAGCCTCAGCCTGCCTTGCAACAGCCCACGGGCGAAGGTGTAGGGCGACAGCGACAGCTGCAGGTCCGGATAGGCGACGTCAGGCGAGGAGTTGACAAAGCCGCCCATCTCCGACGCGCCGAAACTCATCAGCCCCGCGCCGGCGAGATAGTAGCGCAGCACCTCGCCGACGAGGCGCAGGCCGCTGAGTCGGCGGTTGTGGCCATCGAGTCCGGCGAGGCGATAGGGCAGCGCGACAACAAGATGTTCGGCGAAGTTCCGCCCGACGCCGGGCAGTTCGGCCATGATGCCGACGCCGGCCCTTGACAGCGCTTCTGGCCGGCCGATGCCCGAGACCTGCAGCAGCTGCGGCGACTGGATCGCGCCGCAGGCGACAATAACTTCTTGTGCCGCGCGCGCTGTGCGCTTCATACCGCCGGCAAAATATTCGACGCCGACGGCCCGCCGGCCCTCGAAGAGGATGCGTCGCACCTGAGCTCCAGTGCGCACGACGAGGTTGCCGCGCCGCATGGCAGGGCGCAAGAAGGCCCGGGCAGCGCTCATGCGCCGCCCTTTGTGGTCGAGCGTATGCGTGTAAGTGCCGACACCTTCACGCCTGTCGCCGTTGAGGTCGTCGAGATGGTCGAGACCGAGTGAGGCGCCGGCATCCAGGATCGCCTGACCGAGCGGATCGGCGAGAGGGCGGACGCTGATCTGCAAGGGGCCGTCGCCACCACGGATGGCGTTGCCGCCGAACTGGTGGTTCTCCATCTTGCGGAAGACCGGTGCCATGTCCGACCAGCTCCAGCCGCTCACGCCGAAGCTTGCCCAGCCGTCGTAATCCTTGGGCGCACCGCGGCAATAGAGCATGCCGTTGATCGAGCTCGATCCGCCGAGCCCGCGGCCGCGTGCCCAAGTTTCGCCCCGAGGCCGACCCTCTTCATGCTCGACGGGGAAATTCCAAGAGCGCCGGGGGTGCTTCGTGAGCTTGACCCAGCCCCGGGGCATGCGCACCAGCGGATGCAGATCGGAGGGGCCGGCTTCCAACACCAGCACGCGATGCCCCGGGTCTTTGCTCAACCGATTGGCCAGAACGCAACCGGCCGAGCCGGCGCCGACGATGATGGTATCGAATTCGCTCATGCCGCGATGTCGAAGGCGAGACCGACTGCTCGCATCCCGCAAACGAACTAGCCCAGGCGAAGATCGCCGCGTCCAGCTGTGCCAGCATATGCGCTAGTCCGCATGGACGATGTTCGGCCTTCGCGCATCCTGTGATTTCACTCTGAGGAGTCTCCACGCCAACGAGCGTGGCGGCCTTGCGCGCATATGAGCGCCGGCGCGCATCCAGACCGGCAGCAAAGCCTACGTTCCTGGGGAGGAATGACATGAAGAAATCCATTCTCGCGGCAGCACTGCTGCTGTCGACCGCGCTGACCGCCGCCGCACAGGATGCCAGCGTCAAGCTCGGCGTGCTCAACGACCAGAGCTCGTCCTTCTCTGCGCTCGGCGGCACCGAGGTGACCGAAGCGGTCAAGCTCGCCATCTCCGACTTCGGCGGCCAGGTGCTGGGCAAGCCGATCGAACTGGTGTCGGCCGATCACCAGAACAAGCCCGAGATTGCGTTGTCCATCGCCCGCGAATGGCTGGAGCGCGACAATGTCGATGCGCTGTTCGACGTCGCCAACTCGGCGATCGCGCTTTCGGTCAACAACCTGCTCGGCGAGCAGAAGAAGCTCGGCTTCTTCGTCTCGCCGATGACCGACAAGATGACCGAGGCCGACTGCAATGGCTATGGCCTGGCCTGGGCCTACGACGCCTATTCGCAGGTGCGCTCGTCGGTCAGCGCCCAGCTCAAGGCAGGTGGCGAGACCTGGTTCATCCTGTCGCCCGACTACGAGGCCGGCAAGGTGATGGAAGCCGGCGTCAAGACAGCGGTCGAAGACGAAGGCGGCAAGATCCTCGGCCAGGTACGCGCGCCGCTCGGCACCACCGATTTCTCGTCCTACATCCTGCAGGCGCAGGCATCGGGCGCCAAGGTGCTGGCGCTGACCGTCAACGGCCCCGAACTGATTAACGCACTGAAGCAGGTTCAGGAGTTCGGCCTGATCGACCAGGGCATGCGCGTGGCGGTGACCGTGCTGCACCAGTCGGACGCACGCGCCATCGGGCTCGAGGCTTTGAAGGGCATCCAGTTCGCCGCTGCCTGGTACTGGAACACCGACGACGCTTCCAAGCACTTCAAGGAAGAGATGCAGAAGAAGACCGGCAATGCGCCGGGCTGGGTCGCAGCCGGTGCCTATTCGGCTGCCACCAACTACCTCAACGCCGTCAAGGCTGCCGGCACCGATGAGCCGACCGCCGTGCTGGCCAAGCTGCGCGAAGGCAAGATCAACGACCTGTTCGCCAAGAACGCGACGCTGCTGCCCAACGGCCGCCTGGCGCACGACATGCAACTGCTGGAAGTGCGTGCGCCCGGTGAGGCGGCCGACGCGCAGGACGTGTTCAAGGTTGTGACCACCGTCCCGGCCGACCAGGCCTTCCGCTCCATCGACAAGAGCGCCTGCAAGCTGGGCAAGAGCTGAGGTTGATTGCCGGGCCGTCGTTCGATGGCCCGGCAACGTCCTTGGGGAGCGTACCTTGCCCGGCTATCTGATCTTCGAGATCGAAATCACCGACGCCGCCGCCTGGCAGCACTATCGCGAGGTCGCGGGCCCGATCATGGCCGCCGGCGGCGGGCGCTTCGTCCTGTCGAGCGATCGCATCGAAAGCCTTGAAGGCGGCTGGCGGCCGGCCTCGATCTCGGTGGTCGAGTTTCCGACCACCGAAGATGCCCGGCGCTTCTACAATTCGGCCGACTACCAGAAGGTGGTGGCGCTGCGGCAGCTGGCATCACGCGGCAAGGGCATTCTCGTCGACGCATGACGGGCGACCCGTGCCGCGCATTTCCTAGAGAACGTGGAGGACAAGGTGCAACAAGGCACTGCGGACGACTACATCATCGAGGCGTCCGGACTGAGCCGGTATTTCTACGGCTTCGCCGCCGTTAAGGACGTCGACCTCAAGGTCCGGCGCAATACCATCCACGCCCTGATCGGCCCCAATGGTGCCGGCAAGACGACGACCTTCAACCTGATCACCAAGTTCCTTTCGCCGAGCGAAGGCACCATCCGCTACAACGGTGAGGACATCACCGCGCTGAAGCCGGAAGAGGTGGCGCGCAAGGGCATCGTTCGCTCGTTCCAGATCTCGGCGGTGTTTCCGCGCATGAGTGTGCGCGAAAACGTGCGCATGGCGCTGCAGCGGCCAACAGGCTCGTCCTACCGCTTCTGGCAAAGCGAACGTACGCTTGGCGTGCTCAACGACCGCATCGACGAGTTGCTCGATTCCGTCGGCATGCTGAATGATCGCGATCACGTCGCAGTCAACTTGCCCTACGGGCGCAAGCGCGCGCTGGAGATCGCCACGACGCTGGCGCTCGATCCCGAGATGTTGCTACTCGACGAACCAACCTCGGGCATGGGCCACGAGGATGTCGAGCGCATCGCCGAATTGATCCGCAAGGTTTCGGCCGACCGCACAATCCTGATGGTCGAGCACAATCTTTCTGTCGTTGCCGCCCTTTCCGACACCATCACCGTGCTGGCACAGGGACGCGTGCTCGCCGAGGGCAACTACGAGACCGTGTCGCGCGACCCGCGCGTGATCGAAGCCTATATCGGTGGTGCAGATGACTGAGACTTCCAAGGTGGTGCTCGACATCGCCGACCTGCATGCCTGGTATGGCGAGAGCAAAGCGCTTCACGGCATGAATTTCGACATCCGCGAGGGCGAACTCGTGACGCTGCTCGGCCGCAACGGCGCCGGCAAGACCACTGCGCTTCGCTGCATCATGGGCCTGGTGCGCAAGAAGACCGGTGCCATTACCTATCGCGGCGAAAATGTCGCCGCGAGAGCGCCCGAGATCATCGCCCGTCGCGGCATCGCCTACTGCCCGGAGGAGCGCGGCATCTTCTCCAGCCTCTCTGTGGCTGAAAACCTCGAGCTGCCGCCTGTTATTGCCAAGGGCGGCATGACGGTCGACGAAATCCTCGAGCTGTTCCCCAATCTCAAGGCGCGCTGGCAGAGCCCCGGCACCAAGCTGTCGGGCGGCGAGCAGCAGATGCTGGCCATCGGCCGCATCCTGCGCACGGGGGCCAAGTTGCTGATTTTCGACGAGCCGACCGAGGGCCTTGCGCCCGTCATCGTCAAGCAGATCGCTGTCGTGCTCGAAAAGCTGAAGGCGAGGGGCTTCACCATCCTTCTGGTCGAGCAGAATTTCCGCTTCGCGGCAAAACTCGCCGATCGGCATTTCGTCGTCGACCACGGCAAGGTCGTCGAACGCTTCAGTCGCGATGAACTCGCCGACAACGAAGCCAAGATCCAAGCTTATCTCGGGGTGTGATGGCCATGATGGACCTGATTGGCGTTCCGCCTGCACTGCTTTTCGGCCAGCTGCTCGTCGGCCTCATCAACGGCTCGTTCTACGCCATGATGAGCCTCGGCGTGGCGATCATCTTCGGCATGCTGCGCATCGGCAACTTCGTCCATGGCGCGCAATACATGCTGGGTGCGTTCGGCGCTTGGTATCTGCTGCGCCTGCCCGAGCTGTTCCCCGGCCTTGGCCTGCCGTCCATCGGCTACTGGTGGGCGCTGGTCATCGTGCCGCTGGTGGTCGCCGTGATCGGCGCGCTGATGGAGCGCGTCTTCATCCGCCGCGTCTATGACCTTGACCATGCCTACGGCCTGCTCCTGACCGTCGGCCTCGCCATGGCGATCGAAGGCGCCTTCAACGTCTACTATGGCGCCGCCGGCCAGATGTACGGCGTGCCGGATTCGCTCAAGGGCGGCATCAATCTCGGCTTCATGTTCCTGCCGATCTACCGCGCCTGGGTCATCGTTGCTGCCATCATCGTGTGCTTTGGCACTTGGTACACGGTCGAGCGCACCAAACTCGGCTCCTATTTGCGCGCCGCGACCGAAAACCCCGATCTGGTGCGCGCCTTCGGCATCAACGTGCCCAGGCTGCTGATGCTGACCTATGCCTTCGGCGTCGGCCTCGCCGGTTTCGCTGGCGTCATGGCGGCGCCAATCTATCAGGTCAGCCCGCAGATGGGGCAGGGCATCATCATCACCATCTTCGCGGTTGTGGTCATCGGCGGCATGGGGTCGATCTTCGGCGCCATCGTCTCCGGCCTGATGCTCGGCGTGATCGAAGGCCTGACCAAGGTCTTCTATCCGCAGGCGTCGGCGACGGTGATCTTCATCATCATGGCGCTGGTGCTGATCTTCCGCCCGGCCGGCCTATTCGGCAAGGAAACATCAAGCCACTCGGTCGCCGACGTCTCGTCGGGCCGCTCCGGCAGCTTCCTTGAAAACGGCAGGCTGTGGCTGGCGATCTTCAGTGTTGGCGGCGTGGTGCTGCCCTTCCTGGTCTATCCGGTCATGGGCATGAAGATCCTGGTGCTGGCGCTGTTCGCCTTGGCCTACAATCTGATCTTCGGCTATGTCGGCCTGCTCGCCTTCGGCCATGCCGCCTTCTACGGCGCGTCGGCCTACGTGACGGCGCATGCGGCTTCGGCCTGGGGCTTGCCAACCGAGCTCTGCATTCTCCTGGGCGTCGTGGTGGCTACCGCGATCGGCGCGCTGTTCGGCTGGCTGGCGATCCGTCGCCAAGGGCTGTACTTCGCCATGATCACGCTGGCGCTGGCGCAGATCATCTATTTCTACGCCGTGCAGGCACCGTGGACCCACGGCGAAGACGGCATCCAGTCGGTGCCGCGCGGCACGCTGTTCGGCGTCATCGATCTCTCGAACACGCTGAACATGTATTACGTGACGCTTGCCGTGTTCCTGGTAGGCTTCGCCTTTGTCTACCGCATCATCCATTCGCCTTTCGGCCAGACGCTGAAGTCGATCCGCGAGAACGAGCCGCGCGCCATTTCGCTCGGCTATTCCGCTGACCGCTTCAAGCTGATCGCGTTTACGCTGTCGGCAATGCTGTCGGGCGTTGCGGGTGGTCTCAAGGCAATCATCTTCCAGCTGGCGTCACTGGCCGATGTGTTCTTCATGACCTCGGCCGACGTTTTGCTGATGACGCTGATCGGCGGCGTCGGCACGCTGCTCGGGCCGGTGGTCGGTGCGGCCGTGCTGGTGACGCTGCAGCGCGAGCTGGCGACGCTGGGCGCCTGGGTGGTGGTCGTGCAGGGCGTCATCTTCGTGCTGTGCGTGCTGTTCCTGCGCAAGGGTATCGTCGGCACGCTTGAAGAGTTCCTGGCCAACCGCGCCGAGCGCAAGGCCCAGCAGAGCGCCGACCGCACATTGGTCCGGGCCAAGGCAAAGGTGGCGCAATGAACGCGCCATCGACTGTTGTCATTGGCATGGGGCCTGGGCTTGGTAAGGCGCTGGTCAGGAAGTTCGCCCGTGAAGGCCACCGGGTCGCCTTCGTCGGCCGCCGCGCCGAGGCGATAGCGCGCTACGAGCAGGAACTGAGGGCTGAGGGTCTCGACGTCGCCGGCTTCGTCGGCGATGCCGGCAAGCCGGACCAGATGGACAAGGTCCATGCCGCGATCCGCGAGCGACATGGCGATGCCGAGGCGCTGATCTACAACGCCGCCATCATCGAGCCGGCGCGGTTTGTCACGCCGTCGCGGCTCGGCGACGTGAAATACGGCACCGCCGACGGCTGGAAGTCGCACGGCGAGCCAGCCAGCATCGATTATGTCGTCGACGCGTTCCGGACCAACGTGGCGGGTGCGCTGCATGCGGCGCAGGCGGTGGTATCAGGGATGATCGACCGCGGGTGCGGCACCATCCTGCTCACCGGCGGTGTGCTTGCCTTTGGCCCGTGGATCGAATGGGGGGTGACCTCGCTCGGCAAAGCAGCCCTGCGCAGCCTCGGCCATTCGCTCGAGAAGGAACTTTCCCCCGCCGGTATCCATGTCTCGACCGTCGCCATCCACGGCACGATGCAGGCCGGAACGGCCTACGACCACGACCTCGTCGCCGACGCCTACTGGAAGCTTCACCTACAGCCGCGCGAGAAGTGGCAGCCGGATTTCCACTTCAAGCAGGATGTCGACGACGGCGGGGATCCCGACGCATGAGCGCGCCGGCGATCAGGTTCGACGGCAAGCGCGTGCTTGTGACTGGTGGCGCCAGCGGCATTGGCGAAACGGTGGCAAGACTGCTCTCCGATCTCGGCGCACGCGTGGTCATTGCCGACCTCAACCGCGAACAACTCGATCCGGCGGCACAGCGTGTTGGAGCAGCCGGTATCACCCAGGGCGACGTTGCAAGCGAAGCGGATGCCGAACGCATGGTCGGGGAGGCGATCGCGGTGCTCGGCGGGCTCGACCTTGTTTTCAACTCCGCCGGCATCGGCGACGACCTCGTGCCGGTGCACGAGCAGTCGGTGGAGCGCTGGCAGCGTGTCATCGACGTCAACCTGCGTGGCACCTATTTGATGTGCCGGGCGGCATCGCGGCCGATGCTGGCGCAGAAGCGTGGCGCTATCGTCAATGTGTCGTCCATCGTCGGGCTCGGCGGCTTCCCGCGCCGCTCGGCTTATGCAGCGGCCAAGGCCGGGATCAACCACCTGACGCATACGCTGGCCTGCGAATGGGGTCCCTTGGGCATCCGGGTCAACGCGATCGCGCCGGCCTACACGCGCACGCCGATGGTTCAGGCGCTGCTCGAGCGCAAGGCGTTCGACCCGACGATCCTGGAAAGACGCACGCCGCTCGGTCGGCTGGCGCTGCCGGAGGAGATTGCGCAGGCGGCGGTGTTCCTGTTGTCCGACTGGGCGTCTTACATCACCGGAACGGTGCTGCCGGTCGACGGTGGCTGGAGCGCCTTTGGCGGCGCCGGGGACGTGGCGACAGCCTGACAGGCTGGCAGATCAAGAAAAGGCCGCGCAGTGCGCGGCTTTTTCTGTTTTGAAGTTTGTAAGGCTCATTTGTTCCTGAAATCGTCCATGCGGTTTTCGCGCAACGCCAGCACCAGCTCGCGCTTGCGGATCTTGGCTGCCTCGACGGGCATGTTGTCGATGAAGTGGACAGCGCGCGGGGCCTTGTAGGCGGCGAGGCTTTCGCGGCAGTAGCGGATGAGTTCGTCCGCCGTCGCGTCCTGTCCCTCGGCCTTGACGATGACGGCGACCGGGATTTCGCCCTTGCTCTCGTCGGGCGCACCGACCACCGCACACATGGCGACCGCCGGGTGCTTGTAGAGCAGCGCCTCGATCTCCAGCGGATAGACATTGTGGCCGCCGGCGATGATGACGTCCTTCTTGCGGTCGACGATGAACAGGTAGCCGTCCTCGTCGACATAGCCGAGATCGCCCGACTTCCAACCGCCATTGCCGAACGCCTCGGCAGACGCCTTGTCGTCCATCCAGTAGCCCCGGGCGACGCAATCCCCTGAAATGATGACCTCGCCGATCTCGCCCTGCGGCACGGCGTGGCCCTCGTCGTCGACGATCGAGATGCGCGAGCTGCCGACTGCAAGACCCGCCGATCCCGGCTTGCGGATGCCTGCTGTCGGTTCCATGACGTTCTGGCCGCTCGTCTCGGTCGAGCCGTAGACCTGGGTGACGCGGGCGCCTGAAAGGTCCTCGAAGCGGCGGATGACCGGCTGCGGCACCGGTGAGCCGCCCGTGGTGCAGATGCGCAGCGACGACAGGTCGTGCCTGGCGGGATCGACCTCGTTGACCATGTAGACATACATGGTCGGCGTGCCGCCAAAATAGGTGGCCTGGTAGCGGCCGATATCGGTCAGGACACGCTGCGTGTCCCAGCGTTCATGAAGCACGATGGTGCCGCCAGTGTAGAGGCACAGGTTGAGTGTCACGGTCAGGCCGAAATTGGTGAACAGCGGCACGGCGCAGAGATAGGTTTCCTGAGCGAAGCGCGTGCGGTGCGACACCATCATGTCACGCAGCGTCGAGCACTGGTTGAACTGCGATTGCGCCGCGCCCTCGGGGGCGCCCGTGGTGCCCGAAGTGAAGAACAGGGCGCAGATGTCGTCGATGTGGCAGGCTGCGTCCTCGAACGTCGTGGGCGCTGCGGCCATCAACGTGGCAAGGTCGTCGGCGCCGCCATCGCCTGACACAACCAGGCAATGGGCAAGATCGGCAAACTCGGCTCTGATCTCCGAGAAATAGGGCCAGGTCGACCCGTCAGCGATCAGCGCCTTCATGCCGGTCTGGCTGACGATCTTGCGCAGTTCGGCGTGGCGGAACATGGCGCTGAGCGGGGCAGGGATCGCGCCGAGGCGCTGGCAGGCCCAGAAGCCGATCGCCATCATCGGCGTGCTCGGCAGATAGAGCCCGACGCGGTCGCCTTTGGCCACGCCACGCGCCTTGAGCACGTTGGCCAACCGCGCCGTCAGCTCGGAAAAGCGCGCATAAGTGATCGTTTCCTTGTCGGTGACGATGAAGTTGCGCTCGCCGATGAGTCGCGCGTTTCGCGCCAGCACCTGGCTCAGGATTTCCATGCTCGTATTCCTGCAGTCGAATTGGGATTCCGAAGCGACTTCAAGACCCGCAGGCCCATGCGGACATCGTCTGCACAGACTACGAGCCCGCGCGCGCTAACTCTACTCCGCCGGGCGTCTGCCGCGACTTTCTCCGCTTCCGGTGCTCGCGGACCTTAGTGTCCGCTGCGCTCCGGTTCTCGAAAGCCGCACCAACCGCCCCGGCGGAGCGAGTTTTCGAACGAACTCGTTTTCGGTCACGGCGAGCGTTATCACGAAATCAGGATGCCACCATCGATGGGCAACTGGTGACCAGTCATCTTCCGCGATTCGTCCGAGGCCAGGTAAAGGGCCGCGTTGGCGACATCGATAGGTTCGGCGATGCCGAGCAGATAGGCGTCGAACTGTGCCTTGAGGTGCGGCTCGCGCTCGAAAAATCCGAGCACGCGGTCGGTCGCGACCGCGCCCGGTACAAGCACGTTGACGCGGATGTTGTCCTTGGCGAACTCGACGGCCATCGACCGGGTCAGCGAGATGATGCCGCCCTTGGCCGCAGAATAGGCATCGCGGTTGGGAATGCCCATGACGCCGACGATGGAAGAGCAATTGACGATCGAACCGCCGCCCGACTTCTGCATCAGCGGAATGGCGTTGCGGCAGCACACCCAGGTGCCGAACAGGTCGAGTTTGATGCAGCGCCAGAATTCCTCGAACGGCGCCACCGTCACCGGACCGTCGGCCGAGCTCGAGCCGCCGGCATTGTTGTAGAGCACGTCAAGCCGTCCCCAGGCGTCCATCACGACCTTGAACGCGGCTTCGACGCTGTCGGGCTCGGTGACGTCGGTTTCGACGTAGAGTGCCGTGCCACCCGAAGCGTTGATGGAGGCAACGATCGCTTCCCCCTTGTCACGGCTGCGGCCGGCGACCGCGACCTTGGCGCCTTGGCTGGCAAACAGCCTTGCCGCGGCCTCGCCGATGCCGCCGGTCGCGCCTGATATGAATGCCACTTTGCCTGCCAGACGGGCCATGATGATCTCCTTGAAATGTACCGGCGAACCTGCGCGCGTGGACGTCGGCAACATCGTCCGAAGGGACTATGATTGCTGGGCATTTCCGCCGTTTCAGCCGCAAAAGACGGGGTTCCTCGCGACTAGTCTCATCAGACGATGTTAGCGGTCTGCCCCTGTCCCATTCCTTGCCTCGATTGAAGAATTTGTCAGTGCCGAAATGGCAGCAAAAAGCGGCGTATGGAAATGAAGGCAGTCATCTGCAGGGAGTTCGCCCCAAGGGCGGAGCTCAGGATCGAAGAGGTCCCTGAACCGGTGGTGAAACCGGGCCAGGTGGTCATCCGCATCGAGGCATGCGGCGTCAACTTCTTCGACGGCCTGATGGTCGAGGGCAAGTACCAGACCAAACCCGAACTGCCGTTCACGCCGGGCAGCGAAGCCGCGGGCGTCATCATTGCCATCGGCGAGGGTGTCGAGCGCCTGAAAGTCGGCATGCGCGTATTGGCTTTCGCCGGCATCGGCGGCTATGGCGAGCAGGTCGCGGTCGATGCCTGGAAGGTGTTTCCGATCCCCGCCGAGATGAGCTTCGTCGAGGCGGCCGGCTTCCTCATCACCTATGCCACTTCGCACCATGCGTTGAAGGACAGGGCGCAGATCAAGCCGGGCGAGACCTTGCTGGTTCTGGGTGCTGCCGGCGGCGTGGGCCTGACCGCAGTCGAACTCGGCAGGCAGATGGGGGCGCGCGTCATCGCCGCGGCCTCCAGCGACGAGAAGCTCGCGCTGTGTCGGGAGTACGGTGCCGACGAGACGATCAACTATTCGACCGAGGACCTTCGCCAGCGGCTCAAGGAACTGACCAGCGGGGTGGGCGTCGACGTGGTCTACGACCCGGTTGGTGGTGCGCTGACCGAGACGGCGGTGCGCAATCTCGCGCTGTTTGGTCGTCATCTGGTGATCGGTTTTGCCGCCGGCGACATCCCGAAGATTGCGCTCAATCTGCTTTTGCTCAAGCAGTCGGCGCTGATCGGCGTGTTCTGGGGTGCTTATGCGCGCTCGGCACCGGAGAAGAACGCGGCCAACATTGCCGAACTGATGGATTGGTTCGCCCAGGGCAAGCTCAGGCCGCATATCTCGGCCGAATATCCGCTCGACCGCTTCGCCGAAGCTTTGGACGTGGTGATGGAACGTGCCGTGAAGGGCAAAGTGGTGCTGGTCACCGGAAATAATGTGAATAGCAGGGAAGGAGTGCCGGCATGACCGAGCTGCTCGCAAGGACCGTTTCGGTCGCCAAGCAAGGCAACATACTGGTCGCGACCGTCGACAACCCGCCGGTCAATGCGCTGTCGCATTCGGTGCGGGCGGGACTGATTGAAGCCGTCAAGGCGCTCGAAGGCGATGCCGCGGCGCGCGCCATGATCATTGTCTGCGAAGGCCGCACTTTCATCGCTGGCGCCGACATCCACGAATTCAAGAAGCCGATGGTGGCGCCGCTGCTGGGCGAAGTGATCGACACGCTCGACGCCGCCACCAAGCCGATCATCGCCGCGATCCATGGCACGGCACTCGGCGGCGGCCTCGAAGTGGCGCTCGCCTGCAGCTACCGCATCGCACTCGATGGCGCGAAGGTCGGCCTGCCCGAAGTCAAGCTCGGCATCCTGCCGGGTTCAGGTGGCACTGTGCGCCTGCCGCGTCTCGCCGGCGTTGAACAGGCGCTGGCGATGATCAGCGAAGGCGGCCAGATTCCGGCGCGCGACGCCCGCGAGAAGGGCATCGTCGATGAAGTCGTGTCAGGCGATCTCAGGTCTGCGGCGGTTGCTTTCGCCGCGAAGGTCGTCGCTGACGGCGGCAAGGTTCGCCGCACGACCGATCTGCCGGTGCCAAGCTTCGATCCGGCTGCACTGGAAGCCAGCCGCGCGGCGTTGGCCAAGAAGTACAAGGGCTTCAAGGCACCTCTTGTTGCGGTCGATCTGATCAAGATGGTCACCGAGACGCCGGTCGCCGAGGCGATTGCGCTCGAATACAAGACCTGCAAGGAGCTGCTGGTGTCGCCGCAGTCGAAGGCGCTGCGCCACATCTTTGCGGCCGAACGCGAGGCGCTTAAGATTGACGGCGTCGATGCCGAGGTGAAGCCACGCGACATCAAGAAGGTCGCCATCGTTGGTCCCGGCACGATGGGCCGTGGCATCGCTTCCTGCTTCGTCAACATCGGCATTCCGGTGACGCTGATCGGCCTCACGGATGAGGGGCTTGCTTCCGCCGTCAAGGCGATCGGCAAGATCTACGAGGGCAGCGTCAAGCGTGGCTCGTTGACGGCGGAAGAAATGGAGCGGCGCATGGCGCTGCTGACCACCACGACCGCCTATGACGGCATCAGTGACGTCGATCTGGTCATCGAAGCCGTGACCGAACAGCTCGACGTCAAGAAGGAGGTGTTCGCCAAGCTCGACGCTGTCTTGCGCGACGACGCCATCATCGCCACCAACACCTCGTTCCTCGACATCGAGGAACTGGCGGCGACCAGCAAGAATGCGACCCGGATTGCCGGCATGCACTTCTTCAACCCGGCCAATGTCATGAAGCTGCTCGAAAACGTGCGGGCGGCCAAGACGGCTCCCGATGTGCTCGCGACCACCACGGCGCTGGGCAAGCGCCTCGGCAAGGTGCCTGTCATGGTCGGACGCTCCGAAGGTTTCGTTGCCAACCGCATGCTCTCCAAGCGCACGCGCGAGGCGCAGTTCCTGCTCGAGGACGGTGCGACGCCGCAACAGGTCGACCGCGTGCTAACCGCCTTCGGCTTCCCGATCGGCCCGTTCGCGCTGGCCGATCTCGCCGGCATGGACATCATGGCCGCAGCACGGGCGGCACGCGTCGCCCGCATGTCGCCACGCGAGCAGCAGTGCAACATCGTCGACAGGCTGGTCGCGGCCGGCCGGCTCGGCCAGAAGTCGAGTGCGGGCTACTACGTCTATGACGACAACCGCAAGGCTTCGCACGACCCTGCAGTCGACGAGCTGCTCGACGCGCATCGCCGCGAACGGGGTTTCACTGCGCGCGCCATCAGCGACGAGGAAATCCTCGAACGCTGCCTGTTTGCCATGGTCAACGAGGCGGCGAGGATCCTCGACGAGGGTGCTGCCGCACGGCCTGGCGACATCGACGTCATCTGGACCAACGGCTTCGGGTTCCCGACCTATCTGGGCGGACCGATGTTCATGCCGACCAGGTCGGCCTGCCGAAGGTCAAGGCGGCGCTCGACAAATATGCGGGCCTCGTTGGCGATCAGTATTTCAAGCCGGCCGCGCTGATCGAGCGGCTGGTTGTCGAGGGCAGGGGTTTCTACGGCTGAGCCGTATCCTGCCGAACCAGAATGAAGAACAGACGGACTAGGATGCTATGAACAAGGAAATGGACCTGAAAGCGGTCGTCGCCCAGCTGCGCGACGGCATGACGATCGGCTTCGGCGGCTGGGGTCCGCGGCGCAAGCCGATGGCGCTGGTGCGCGAGATCCTGCGCTCGGATCTCAAGGATCTGACGCTGGTTGCCTATGGCGGGCCGGAGATCGGCATGCTGTGCGCCTCGGGCAAGGTCAAGAAGCTGATCTACGGTTTCGTCTCGCTCGATGCGATGCCGATCGAGCCCTACTTCCGCAAGGCGCGCGAAGCCGGCGCGGTCGAGGTCTCGGAACTGGACGAGGGCCTGCTGCTGCTCGGCCTGCAGGCTGCCGGCCACAATCTGCCGTTCGCGGCAACGCGCGTCGGCCTCGGCTCCGACGTCATGAAGTACAACCCGCACTTCAAGACGGTGAAGTCGCCCTATGACGATGGCGAGACGCTGCTGGCCATGCCGGCGATCAAGCTCGACGTGGCGCTGATCCACACCAGCCGCGCCGACCGTCTCGGCAACACCCAGACCGACGGCCCGGATCCGTTCTTTGACGGGCTATTCGCCCGTGCCGCCGACAAGGTGTTCGTCACCACCGAGGTGCTGGTCGACCGCATCGACGCCGAGTACTCCGACCAGGCCAAGCAGCAGCTGTTCGAACGCTGCCTGGTCACCGGCGTGGTATCAGCACCGCTCGGCGCACACCCGACCGCAGCACACGACGCTTATGGCTGGGACATGGGTCACCTCAAGGACTATGCCGCATCGGCGGGCGAAGAGGGCGGCTGGCAGCGCTATTTCGACCAATATGTGAAGGGCGACGAGGCCGGCTACGCCGCGAGCGTTGGCGGTGAAGCCAAGATCCGCGCCCTGCCGCTCCCCATTTTCTGATCGGACACGACATGACGACTGCAAAAGAATTCACGCTTGCCGAACTGATCGTCGCTGTTGGCGCACAGGCATGGGCTTCCGACGGCGAGGTTCTGGCAACCGGCATCGGCCCGCTGCCGCGCCTCGCGGCCGGCCTTGCCAAGCTCACCTGTGCCCCGGGCATCATGATGACCGACGGCGAGGCCTATCTCGTCGAAGACCCGATCCCGCTCGGACCGCGCGGCGACTACAAGCCGAAGCTTTCCGGCTGGATGCCTTATAGCCGCGTCTTCGACAGCGTCTGGAGCGGCCGCCGCCACGCCATGGTGACGCCGGTGCAGGTCGACCGCTACGGCCAGGGCAACATCTCCGCACTTGGCGGCGAGTTCCAGAAGCCCAAGGTTGCCATGCTTGGCGTTCGCGGCTTCCCCGGCAACTCGATCTGCCACAAGAACTCGATGTTCCTGCCCAATCACAGCAAGCGTACCTTCGTCGAAGGCGAGGTTGATGTGGTGGCAAGCGTCGGCTTCAACGCCAAGAACTGGCCCGAAGGCGCCAAGCCCGCCGACGTCAAGCTCGGTGTGGTCATCACCGATCTCTGCGTGTTCGACTTCAATGGGCCGAACCATGCAGCCCAGGTGCTGTCGCTGCATCCTGGCGTGACCTTCGAGCAGGTGCAGGACGCCACCGGCTTCCCGCTGCTGCGCGCCGAAGGCATGACCACCACCGCGGCACCGACCGAAGAGCAGATGGCGATCATCGCCAAGCTCGACCCGCACAATGTCCGCGCCACCGTGCTGAAGGGTAATCCGCCCGGCGTCCGCGCCGCGTGACGACACCAGCCGCCGGCATCCAAATCTTGCCGGCGGTTCTTTCCTGGAATGGCAGTGGCGGACGCGAGATGGATTTCGAATACAGCGACAAGACGAAAAGCCTGCTTGAACGGCTCAATGCCTTCATGGACGCGCATGTCTATCCCAACGAACGCCGCTACCACGAAGAGGTCGAGGCCGACCGCTGGGGCCATCCGCCGGTGCTGGAAGAACTCAAGGCCAAGGCCAAGGCGGCCGGGCTGTGGAACCTGTTCCTGCCGGATTCCTCACACGGCGCAGGCCTGACCAACACCGAATACGCACCGCTGTGTGAGGTCATGGGCCGGGTGCATTTCTCATCGCAGATCTTCAATTGCTCGGCGCCTGACACCGGCAACATCGAAACCATCGAACGCTACGGCACCGAGGCGCAAAAGGCGCGCTGGCTGCCGGGCATGCTCGACGGCTCGATCCGCTCCGCCTTCGCCATGACCGAGCCTGACGTCGCATCGAGCGATGCCACCAACATCCAGAGCTCGATCGTCCGCGACGGCGACGACTATGTCATCAACGGCCGCAAGTGGTGGATATCGGGTGTCGGCGACCGCCACTGCGAACTGCTGATCTTCATGGGCAAGACCGATCCAACTGCTGCCAAGCACCAACAGCAGTCGATGGTCCTGGTGCCGATGGATACGCCTGGCATCAAGGTGCTGCGCCCGATGACGGTGTTCGGCTACGACGACGCGCCGCACGGCCATATGGACATGACCTTCGAGAATGTGCGCGTGCCTGTTGCCAACATGCTGCTCGGCGAAGGGCGCGGCTTTGAGATCGCGCAAGGGCGGCTCGGACCCGGCCGCATCCATCACTGCATGCGCCTGATCGGCCTGGCCGAACGTTGCCTCGAACTGATGTGCCGGCGCGTGAAGAACCGCGTCGCCTTCGGTCGGCCGATCGGCGAACAGTCGGTGACGCTGGAGCGCATCGCCGAATCCCGCATCATGATCGACCAGGCGCGTTTGCTGACGCTGAAGGCTGCCTACATGATGGACACTGTCGGCAACAAGGCGGCGCGCGCAGAGATCGGCATGATCAAGGTCGCTGCCCCCAATATGGCCTGCAAGGTCATCGACTGGGCGATCCAGGCGCATGGGGCTGCCGGCGTGTCGCAGGACTTCGTGCTCGCCAACTACTATGCGCATGCCCGCAAGCTGCGTTTCGCCGACGGCCCCGACGAGGTGCATCGCAACCAGATCGGGCGCATCGAACTCGCCAAATACGCCGACTGACCGGGGGCGCGCCATGGATGCCAGCCGCTTCGTCGGCACCGAGCCGCTCGCCGCCGACAGCAAGATCGACGTCGCGCGCCTGCACGCCTACCTCAAGGCCAACATCGAAGGCTGCGAAGGTCGATTGACTGTCGAGCGGTTCCGCGGCGGCCAGTCCAATCCGACAATGCTGTTGTCCTTCGACGGCCAGCGCCGCCTTGTGCTGCGCAAGAAGCCTGACGGCAAGCTTTTGCCGTCAGCGCATGCGGTCGACCGCGAATTCCGCGTCATCAGCGCGCTCCGCGACAGCGACGTGCCTGTCGCTGGCGCACGGCTGCTCTGCGATGACGAAACCATCGTCGGCGCGATGTTTTATGTCATGGATTTCGTCGAGGGCCGCTCTTTCTGGGCGCCGTCACTGCCGGAGCAGTCGCCGGCCGAGCGCCGCGCCATCTACATGGAGATGAACCGCGTCGCCGCAGCGCTGCACAACACAGACTACAAGGCGCGCGGGCTCGAAAGCTTTGGCAAGCCCGGCGACTACGTGGCGCGCCAGGTGGCGCGCTGGTCCAAGCAGTATCGCGCCTCGGAGACCGAAACCATCGAGGCGATGGAGCGGCTGATCGAATGGCTGCCTGACAACATTCCGCCCGAAACCCGCACGTCGCTGATCCACGGCGATTTCCGCATCGACAACATGCTGTTTCATCCGAGCGAGCCGCGCGTCGTGGCACTTGTCGACTGGGAGCTGTCGACGCTGGGCGAACCGATGGCCGACTTCGCCTATCACATGCTGACCTGGCGCCTGCCCAACAAGCCCTATCGCGGCCTGGGCGACCTCGACATCGCCGCACTCGGCATTCCTGACGAGCGCGGCTATCGCGACACCTATTTCAAAGCGACAGGGCAGGAAGGCGTGTCGGATCGGCATTGGTACGCCTATCTTGCCTATAGCCTGTTCCGCGTCGCCGGCATCCGCCAGGGCATCATGAAGCGCGTGGTCGATGGCAATGCGGCGAGCGCGCATGCCCGTGAGGCCGGCGCGCTGGCACGGCCAGTGGCCGAGCTTGGGTGGCAGTACGCCGAACTGGCGATGAAATCATAGGGAGGACGGAGATGAGCGGACTTTACCCGGCTGAAGGAACGGCCATTGTCATCGGCGGCAGCGGCGGCGTCGGCGCCGAGATTTGCCGGGTGCTGGCACGCGACGGCTGCGATGTCGCTCTGACCTACCACAGCAACCAGGCCAAGGCCGAAGCCGCCGCCGAAGCTGTCCGCGGCGAAGGCCGCAAGGCTTCGATCCACAAGCTCAACATCGAGGACGTCGAAGCGACCCGCGCCTTCATCGATGGCGTGGCGGAAACTGCCGGCGGCATCCACACAATCGTCTACGCCGCCGGGCCGCTGGTGCCGCTGATCCATCTCAGCAAGATAGAACCCGAGCAGATGCGTAAGCACCTAATGCAGGACGCCTTCGGCTTCTTCAACGTCGTCCATTACGCCATCCCGCATCTGCGCAAGGCGCGCGGCTCTGTAGTCGCCTGCCAGAGCTCGGCGCAATACCGCTTCGCCGCGGCTGACGGCCTGTCCGTCGTGCCGAAATCGGCGGTGCATGCGCTGATGAAAGGTGTGGCCAAGGAGGAGGGGCGCTATGGCATCCGTTCCAATGGCGTGGCGCTCGGCATCATCGAAACCGGCCAGCACACCGAACTGAGCAAGCTCGGCTACATCGACGACAAATACATGCAGGCGGCGGCCATGAACACGCCGCTGCGCCGCAACGGCAAGGCGATCGACATTGCTGAGGCCGTGTCGTTCCTGGCCTCCAGCCGCGCCGGTTTCATCTCCGGCGAGGTCATCAATGTCGATGGCGGCTATCACGTCTGACCGCTTCTGCGGCCCGGGCTCCATTGCTTGCGCCGTTGCCTCTTGCGCTTCGGGCTTCGCAATCGATGCGTATCGCGGACCCGCCGTTAGTCTTTTCAGACGATGTTCGGCCGCCCTGCCGCTCCTAGCAAGTAGTTGGAAAACTTCGGTTCCGGACGCTGCGCAGCAGAAATGACTGTGCGTTGCTTGCCCGGTTCCCGCCGAAAACAACTGTTCTGGAGCAATCCTTTGCGTGAAGCCGTCATCGTTTCCGTCGCCCGTACCCCCATCGGCAAGGCCTTTCGCGGCGCCTTCAACGACACCGAAGCGCCGGCGCTGTCGGGCCATGCGGTTCGCGAAGCCGTCAAGCGCGCTGGCATCGCACCAGACGCCGTCGAAGACGTCATTCTGGGCTGCTCGGCCCAGCAGGGAACGCAGGGCTACAACATCGGTCGCCTGACCGCCGCCGCCGCTGGCCTGCCGGACAGCGTGCCGGGCATGTCGATTGACCGCATGTGCTCGTCGGGCCTGATGGCGGTGTCGATCGCCGCCAAGCAGATCATCGTCGACGGCATGGAGACGGTCGTCGCCGGCGGCGTCGAATCGATCAGCCTGACCCAGAACAAGCACAAGAACAGCTACCGCGCCCGCTCGCAGGCGGTGACCGCGCAGTGGCCGCATATGTACATGACGATGATCGAGACCGCCGAGATCGTCGCCAGGAAGTACGGCATCAGCCGTGATGCCCAGGACCAGTTCTCACTGTCGAGCCAGTTGCGCACCGCAGCGGCACATCAGGCCGGCCGCTTCGACGACGAGATCGTGCCGATGGCCTCGCGCAAGATGGTGGTCAACAAGGAAACCAACGAGACCAGCTTCCAGGACGTGACGCTGACGCAGGACGAAGGTTTTCGCGCCGACACCAATCTGGAGGGCCTGGCAAAGCTCAAGCCGGTTTTCGCCGACGGCGAGGTGATCAGGGTTGGCGAATACGTCACCGCCGGTAATTCCTCGCAGCTCTCGGACGGTGCGGCCGCGCTGGTCGTCATGGACGCCAGGCGCGCCGAACAGCTCGGTCTCACGCCGCTTGGCGCCTATCGTGGCATGACGGTGGCTGGCTGCGCACCGGAGGAGATGGGCATCGGGCCGATCTTCGCCGTGCCGAAGCTGCTGCAGAAGCATGGCCTCAAGATCGACGACATCGGCCTGTGGGAACTCAACGAAGCCTTCGCCAGCCAGGCCGTCTACTGCCGCGACACGCTTGGCATCGACCCGGACAAGCTCAACGTCAATGGTGGCGCCATCGCTGTTGGCCACCCCTTCGGCATGACAGGTGCTCGTACGACCGGCCACGTCCTGATCGAGGGCCGTCGCCGTGGCGTGAAATACGGCGTCGTTACCATGTGCGTCGGCGGCGGCATGGGGGCTGCCGGCCTGTTCGAAATCTTCAACTGATCAGGCATTGCGGGGAGCGGACAATGACGGAGTTGGGCTTAGCACAGGGCCTCAGGCCCATCCTGGGACCGGCAACCCAGCTCGGTTTTGTCGTCCGCGACATCGAAAGGGCGATGCGCCACTGGATCGACGTGTTCGGCGTCGGTCCCTTCATCTTCATGGAACGCGGCGTCAGCCAGCCGGTCAGCACCACCTGGCATCGCGGCAAGCCGGTTGAGGTCGAACTGCGCCTGGCCTTCGCTTACATGGGCGACGTGCAGATCGAGCTGATCGAGCAGACCAACGACGCATCATCGCCCTACACGGATTTCCTTGCGGCTGGCCGCGAAGGCCTGCAGCATCTCGGCTTCTGGGTGCATGATCACGCCGAGGCGACCGCGCGGGTCGAAGCTGCCGGATACGAGCGCGACTACGAAATCCGCGTCGCCGGCCAGGACCAATCGATCCTCTACTACCGCTCGCCCGATCTCTACGGGCCGATGCTGGAGATCGTGCCACCGATGTGGCGGCGTTCGCGCCAGGCCGTGCTCGAACATATCCGCGACTACACGGGCGCTCATCCGATCATCCGCTTCGACACCTATAGCGCCTTCATCCAACATGCCGGCGTGACGTTCGACTAGTCAGAAGCTTTGAAACTGCGGTGGCCGTCGGCAAACCGGCGGCCGTTTCTATTTGACCAGTTTTTCCAGCTCGTCGATCTGCTGGCGCAAGCCTGAAATCGTCTGGCGAACGGCCTCGGCGTCGCGCGGGCGGTCATGATGGGCACGCAGGCCGGCAAGCGCCATGTCGGCGATGATTTCACCGATCTCCTGGGGTGTCTTGGCGCCCGACGGCGAATACCAGCGCGACGTCCAGTTGGCCATGCCGATCACCGCGAAGGCGGTGACCTTGGGGTCGACGGTGCGAAACTCGCCGCTGGCGATGCCATCGGAAATGCACCGGACATAGAAATCGTAGATGTGGCGGCGGCCCTGGTTGTAGAGCGGGCCAAGTGCTTCCGGAATCTGGGTTTCAAGCCGCGACAACAGGATGAAGCGCGCGCCGGACGATAAACGCCTGACGATGCCGTCGACAATAGCGCGGCGCAACCGTTCGGAAGCCGACAGACCGGGCTCGGCCATCAGCTCCTGCAGGCGGTGCGACGGTGTCAGCGCCTCCGACTCGACAAGGGCCGCCAGCATTTCTTCCTTGTTGCGGAAGTAGTGATAGACAGCCGAGCGGCCAAGGCCGAGTGCCTGGGCAATGTCGTTGATGCTGGTCTGGACATAACCCTTGCTGTCGAACAGCTCGGCAGCGATGTCGATCAGCTGTTCGCGCACCAATTCCTTGCGCGGATTGGTCGCCGCGCGGGCCGAAGCATCGCGATCGAGATAGTCTGCGCCTGCGCCGCCATCCATTTGTGCCATACGCGCTATCCTGCTCAAGGCCGAACCCCCAAGCTTTGTGCCCGACGCCGCGCTTGTTTGTTCAGCAACCGAGGGTCGAATCGTCCAAAGCCGGAGCCACTGCTCAAACCGAATATAATACGGTTCGCGCTTCTGTAAGCCCGTTGCGATGCAGGATTTGTGTCATCAAACGAATGCTTCATGAAATTGCCCCGACGGCCTCGCCGGAGAGCGGCGCATAAAGTGGGTTACCGAACATCGGACGGCGCGAAACAGGCAGCCGGCCATCGGCATCGACAACGCCGTAGCGGTCGGCCAACTCGGTCGAATAGAAGGTGCCGCCGCTGAGCCTCATGGCATCGCCGGCCGCGTGGATGGCTGCAAGCACGCGGCCGATGAAGTACGGCGTTTCGATATGCGGCAGGCTGCCGGCATTGTCACCGACCACGCCGCCGGCAGCGATGCCAGCCAAGGTACGTTCGGTGCCGATCAGCCCCGGCCACAGCGAGATCGCCGCGACGTTGAACGGCTGCAGCTCATGCGCCATGTCGTAAGCAAGCTTGTCCTGCCCGGCCTTGCCGACTCCGTAGGGCAGGCTGTGGCGATAGATCTTGCCGCCGGGGCCCGAGGTGTTGGCAATCAGGCCTGAACGCTGGCGTACCATGATCGGAGCGGCGAAATGGCTCGCCGCATAGCTCGAGCGCAGGCCGACGTCGATCATGTCGCGCCAAAGCGACAGTGGACGTTCCCAGAAATTGCCGTCGGGTACGGCCCAATCGGGCATGGCGAAGGCGTTGTTGACGAGGAGGTCAAGCCGGCCTTGCTCGGCATCGACGCGCTTGAAAAGCGCCTCGGTCTTGATATCGTCGAGATGGTCGCAGATGGCGACGAGGCCCTTGCCACCTGCCTTGTCGATCGCTTCTGCCGTGTCGCGGACGGTTCCGCCCCACGGACCGATGGCCTTGCGGTCACTGCGGCCGGTGCAATAGACGGTGAAGCCGGCTTGGCCGAGTGCAATGGCGATGCCGCGGCCAAGGCCACGGCTCGCGCCGGTCACGACCGCCACGGGTCGGTCTTTCAACGTGCTGGTCAATTCGGTTTCCTGGCATATCCGAGGCCAAGTGGTTGCTGCTGGCCGATCAGCGTGTCGGCGAAGGCAGCGTTCACCGTCTCGAAACTCCAGTTGCCCTCAACAACCGGATCGGCGATCAGCGGATGGGTCACGAAAGACAGCTGCTTGCCGGCGATGCGCACGACCTGGCCGTTGATCTTTTCGGCGGCGTCGGAGAGCAGGAAGCTGACCACCGGTGCGTTGCTCTCGGGGTCGGGCAGGGTGGCGTAGTGGACCTCGCGGCTGGCTGCCTGCTCGGCCATCAGTGCCTTGTTCTGGGCGGCCATTGCGGTTTCCGCCAGCGGGGAGAGCGCGTTGACGCGGACACCCGAACCACGCAGTTCCATCGCCCAGCTGTAGGTGAGGGAAGCCACTCCGCCTTTAGTCGCGCCATAGCCGCCGAGCGCCACATCGCCGGCCTGCGAGCCGGAGGCGACATTGACGATCGATCCGCCTTTGCCGGCGGCAAGCATGCGCCGTGCTGCGTGGCTTGCGCAGGCGGCCGTGCCGATCAAATTGATTTCGATCATGCGGCGCAGGTCGGCCTCGGTGAGGTCGAGGATCTTGCCGATACGCAAGATGCCGGCATTGTTGACGATGCCTGTGATGGCGCCGAACGCGTCGATGCAGGCGTCGACCAGCGATTGGGCGTAGCTCCAGGACGAGATGTCGCCGGCATGGGCAACGGCTGTACCTCCGGAGGCGACGATGGCATCGACAGTCGCTTGCGCCGCAGGCGCGCCAATGTCGTTGACCACGATCGACGCGCCTAAAGCGGCTGCGTGACGGGCATAGGCGGCGCCCAGGCCGGAGCCTGCACCGGTGATCACGACTGCCTTACCTGCAAGTGATTTCATTGCCTGTCCTCTCGACGAGCCAGCATGACGGTGTGGTACGACCAGTGCATCCCACATTCGGACGATGCCGGAGCGGGCGCTTGGCCCTGCCGGGCGATTCAGTCGACCGGCTTGATGCCGCTCGACAGCAAGTCGCGCGCTTCTGCCTGGCCATTGAGCAAGCGGTTGACGCGGTTCTGCACGCGCCAGCCTGCTGCGGTGCGGGCAAGTTCCCAACGATTGGCGCTGGCACGCTCGACGCGCCAATGGTCGTCCTGGTTGAGGTAAACGCGCGAATAGCCGGTCGCCACTGCCTTGTCGCCGTCGACGGAGATGTACGGCATGCTCAGCACATGGGCGCAGCCATCGGCGACGTAGTGGATATGGGGTTCGATATTGACCAGCGAGCCGACCTTTTCCGCGCCGACCAGCGGCTCGCCACCGAAATCATAGGCGCCATCGTCGGCCCAGAGCGAGGCGGTGACGCTGCCGCTGCGGCTGTCGACCGAAGGTCCGTAGGTCGCGAAGAGCTGGTAGATGGCGAGCTGGTCCTCCAGGCCTTTGATGCGCGTTTCGAGCGCCGCAAACCTTGCTTCGATATCCGACATGCTGTCCTCCAAATTCCGCTGTCGACCCATAGCTGCCGGGCCTGACGCGTCCGCCATCGTTCGTTTGGAGGATGAAACGGCTTTTCCCTACCGCGACGGTAGCGCTGGACGACAAGGGGAGGACTGGAATGGACTTGGCAGAACGGATCGCCATCGAACACGAATGCGCCAAGCTGGTGCAGCGTTATTGCATCCTTGTCGACGATTTCAGGCACCAAGAGCTGGTCGCGCTGTGGGCACGAGACGGGCTATGGGAGACCTGGAAGGGGCCGCTCAGCGGCCATGCCGCAATGCTCGCTTACCTCGACGCCAAGCCGCAGACTGACACGACGATCCACATGGCGCACAATATCGTCATCGATGTTGTCGACGCGAACAATGCCACCGGCGTCGCCACCTTCGCTTATTACGGCACCCGCCGCGACGACCCGAAAGCGACGATACCGCGCGTCGTCGGTCGCTATTTCGACCGCTTTGTCCGCACCGACGATGGCTGGCGGTTCGTCCACCGGCGCACCGACATGACCTTTCGTGCGAGCTGAGTGTCAACCGACGGTCTGGGCGCCGTCGACCACGAGGATCGCGCCGGATACATAGGCGGCATCGTCCGAAGCGAGATAGGCAAAGGCACCGGCAACGTCCTCGGGCTCGCCGGTCTCGATCTTGCCCAACAGCTTCGAGGGGCGGACCGAAATGGCGGGATCCTGGTCCTCGATCGGCGACAGGCCGGTGCCGATCTCGGTGCGCACCCGACCGGGGCAGACGGCGTTGAACCGGACGCCCTTCGGTGCGTATTCGGTCGCGAGCGACTTCGTCATGGCAATGACACCGGCTTTCGATGCGGCATAGGCGGCGGCATAGGCGATCCCGTCCAGGCCGGCAGTCGAGGCCGTGGATACGACGTTGCCGCGCGAAGCGATCAACGCCGGCAGGGCCTGGTGGACGATGTGGAAGACGCTTTCCAGATTGATGCCGAAGACCAGCGACCACTCATCGCCGGTCTGCTTCGAAAAATGATCGCGGCGATAGATGCCGGCATTGTTGATCAGGCTGTCGAGGCGGCCATGCAGGGCAAGCGCATCGTCGACCATGCGGCGGCCCGAAGCGGCGTCGGCAGCGTCATAGGCAATCGCAGCCGCGCGGACACCGAATTCTTCGGCGGCTCTGGTGCAGACTTGGTGTGCACCTTCGAGATTGCGGTCGGCGAGAACCAGCGTCGCACCTTCGGCGGCGAGACGAAGAGCAATGGCGCGGCCGATACCGGTCGCCGCTCCGGTGATGAGCACGACCTTGTTGTCGAAACGCTTGAGCCCCATTGTGTCCTCCAGTTCAATCGCGGTCGCTTGATGCCGATTTGCGCCAAGTCGGAATAGAGTAGCCGCCATGGTGCACCGGCATCCCACATTCGGACGATGTTGCTGGCGCCCAGCGGTGGCATCCGGCATGAAGCGCTTTCGCATTCATTGCCAAGCTGATCGCTTGAAGCCGCATCTGACGCGCCGATGGACCCGCATGATCCTTGAATTCACACCCGACCAGCAGATGATCCGCGAGGAGGCCGCACGATTCCTGCGGGAAAGGTCGTCTTCCGAAGCCATCCGCCGGGTCGTCGACACCGGCGCCAGCCACGATGCCGAACTGTGGAACAGCATTTCGCGCGAACTCGGCTGGTGCGCCATGGCAATCCCCGAGGCGTTCGGCGGACTCGGCCTCGGCGCGACCGAGGTGGCCATCCTCATGGAACTCTCCGGTTCGCGACTCGCCTGCGTCCCGTTCTGGTCGACGGTGTGCCTGGCGGCACCACTCATCGAGGCGGCCGGAAGCGCGGATGCCAAGGCGCGATATCTTGGCGCCATCGCTGCGGGCGAGATGGCTGCGACTGTCGCTTTTGGCGATCTTTCCGCGGCCGACCCGCTGGCCACCGTTTCGGTCACGGCGGTGAAATCGCTGGACGGCTACATGCTGACCGGCAAGGTGGCGCAGGTGATCGACCTTGCGGTAGCCGATCTGGTGCTTGTGCCGGCACGTCTTGACGACGGCACGGTGGCATTGTTTGCGCTCGAACGCGACGCTGGACAAAGGATCGCTCCACTCAAGGCGATTGATGGCACGCGCCCGATTGCCTCGCTTGAGTTGTCAGGCGTTGCAGTGTCGGCAGCACAGCGCATCGACATTGGCGGGCTTACCGATGCGGCAGTGCAATCAGCACTTGCCTTCGCCAATCTCGGCCTCGCCGCCGAGCAGGTTGGGGCGGCGCAAGGTGCGCTTGACATCACGCTCGCCTACATTTCCGAGCGGGTCCAGTTCGGCCGCACGATCGCCTCGTTCCAGGCGATCAAGCATCGCTGCGCCAGGCTGGTTGTCGATATCGCCGAGGCGCGTTCGCTGCTCTATGGCGCTGCTGCAGCAGTTGGCAGTGCCGACCCTCAGGAGAGTGGGCTCGAAGTGGCCGGTGCACGCGTTGTCGCGTCCGACGTGCAGTATCTGGCTGCCGAGGAAGCGATCCAGTTGCATGGCGGCGTTGGATTCACCTGGGAATACGACCCGCATCTCTACTTCAAGCGAGCGCAGGCGAGTTCTGTGCTGCTCGGTTCGCGCGAGGTGCATCTCGACCGCATTGCCGCATCTGTCTTCGGCAATGGAGGCCTGAAATGAGCGGGCTCGAGGCTTTCCGCACCGAGGTGCGCGAGTGGATGGCAAGCCATCTCACTGGCAAGTTTGCCGCGCTGAAATTCCGCGGCGGTTCAGGCGAAGGTGACGCGCTGCCCGAATTGCGCAAGGAGTGGGAACGCGAGCTGGCCGCCGGGCGCTGGACTTGCCCGGGCTGGGCGAAGGAGCATGGCGGGCGCGGGCTTGCCGTTGCCGAGCAGGTGGCCTTCCAGGAAGAATACAGCCGAGCCGGTGGCCCCGGCCGCATCGGGCATATCGGCGAGGGCCTGATGGGGCCGACGCTGATTGCCTTCGGTACCGAGGCGCAGCAGAAACGCTTCCTGCCCGGCATCCTCAACGGCACGGAGTTCTGGTGCCAGGGCTATTCCGAGCCAAGTGCAGGCTCCGATTTCGGCAACATCAAGACCCGTGCCAGGCAGGAGCCCGAGACCGGCGACTGGATCGTGTCGGGCCAGAAGGTGTGGACTTCGCTTGCACATCTGTCCGACTGGATCTTCGTCGTTGCACGCTGCGAAGAGGACTCGGTCGGTCGCAACGGGCTGATCTTCCTGCTGATGCCGCTCGATCAGCCTGGCGTCGAGATCCATCCGATCAAGCAGATCGGTGGCGGCGTCGAGTTCAATTCGGTGTTCTTCGATGGCGCGCGCGCCAAGGCCGAACATGTCGTGGGCCAGCCCGGCGACGGCTGGAAGATCGCCATGGCCTTGCTCGGCTTCGAGCGCGGCATCTCCACCCTCGGCCAGCAGATGGGCTTCCAGCAAGAACTCGACCTGATCGTCGAAATCGCAAGGGAGAACGGCTCGGACCGCTCGCCAGCGATCCGCCAACGCGTCGCGCGTGCTTGGGTCGGACTGCGTGCCATGCGTTATCTCGCCATGCGCGTGTTGAGCGACGAACCGTCTGCGGACACAAGCCGGGAAGCGCTCGGCTACAAATACCACTGGTCGAACTGGCATCGCGATCTCGGCAGGCTTGCCATGGACGTGTTGGGCAAGGACGGCAACGTCGTCTCCGACGATCCGCGCCGCGAGCGGCTGCAGCAGATGTTCCTGTTTGCCCGCGCCGACACGATCTATGGCGGCACCAACGAAATCCAGCTCAACATCATCGCCGAACAAGGGCTCGGCATGCCGAGGGAGCAGCGCGGCAAGCTGTAACGGCCGCGGCTGTTTGGGCGCACAGGTTTGGGAGGACCTTTATGGGTATTCGTGAAGTGGATCTGGGCGAACTAGCGGCGCGCGACGCGCTGCGACGGCTTGTCACCGCCTACTCGCGAGCGGTCGACCGGCGTGACTTCAAGCTGCTGCGCAGCCTCTACCACGACGAGGCATTTGAAGAGCATGGCGACATGTTCACCGGCGGGCCTGACCAATACATGGCCTTCGTCGAAAAGGCACTGTCCAGCTATGCGGCAACAGCGCATTACGTGGTCAACACCAGCTTCGAGATCGAAGGCGATCAAGCCGAAGGCGAGGTCTACAAGATCAACTATCACCGCACGCACGGGCCCGATGCGCACGAAGTGATCACTGGCAGCCGCAGCCTCGATCGCTACAAGCGCGACGATGGCGCGTGGCGCTTCCTCGGGCGCTCGATCACGCTTGACTGGTCGACCAAGCGCGCCGTCGACGCAGGCGCCTACCGCGACTTCGCCGCCGGCAGCCCGCCGGGCCGACCAGGACCCGACGACCTGTCCTATCAGGTCCTGACGCTTTTCGGCCGCCACGGCTGACGCCGAAAGCAGTTCTCAGACGACGATTTCCGCAGGAAGGGAAAGCATGACTGACCAAAGACAATTCACAGGCAAGATTGCGGTGGTGACAGGTGCCGGCAACGGCATCGGCCGCGCGGCGGCCATCGCCTACGCCCAGGAGGGCGCCGATCTTGCTATCCTCGACCGCGAGGCCGAGGCACTCGCCGAAACCGCCGAGATGGTGCGGGCCCACAAGGTCAAGGCGCTACCGCTGGTGGGCGACATGATGAACCTGGAGGTGGTTGTCGACAGCTTCGCCCGCATCAAGCGCGAACTTGGCCCGGTCGACATCCTGCTCAACAACATCGGCCAGACCGCGCGCGAGAATTACTCGGAGTTCTGGCAGGCCAAGCCCGAGACGCTGCAGTTCGTCGTCGGCGTGTCGCTGATGACCACGCTGACCTGCACGCGCCAGGTCGTCGAAGACATGCGCGAGCGCCGCTCGGGCAAGATCGTCTCGATCTCGTCGGATTCGGCGATGAATGGCGACATCGGCACTGTCGACTATGCCTCAGCCAAGGCTGGCGTGCTCGGCTTCACCCGCGCGCTTGCCCGCGAGCTCGGGCCGTTCAAGGTCAACGTCAATGCCGTCTGCCCGGGGCCGACCAACACCCGCGCCATGCAGCGCATCCCCAAGGATGCTTATGAGCGGGCCAAGAACATGATCCCGCTCGGTGAACTCAGCGAGCCGGAAGACATTGCAAACGCTGTGATTTTCCTGTCGAGCGAAAAGTCGCGCTTCATCACCGGCCAGACGCTGATGGTCAACGGCGGACGCGTCTTCTACTGATCGTTTTCGTTAGTTCATTCAGACGATGTTCCGGTTTGTGCGGCGCATCATTTGAAACAAGACAGTGCGATCGCCCTTATGCCACCAGCCGATGGGCGGTCGCCGGAACTTCCAGCGAGAGAAGAATGCCCATGTCCCTGCATACCGTATTGTGCGAACGCCTCGGCAGCCGCTACCCGGTGGTGCAGACTGCCATGGGCTGGGTTGCCGACGCGAATCTGACGGCAGCGACCTGCAACGCCGGCGGCTTCGGCTTCTTCGCCGGCGCCACCACCGAGCCGGGCGATGTCGAAAACCAGATCCTCGCCATCAAGGCCAAGACCGACCGTCCGTTCGGCGTGAACTTCCACATGTTCCAGCCCAACGCCGAAGAGGTGATCGCGGCGGTCATCAAGCACCAGGTCCGCGCCGTCAGCTACGGTCGCGGCCCTGATGCCAAGACGATCAAGCGCCTGAAGGACGCTGGCGTTGTCTGCATGCCGACCGTCGGTGCGGTCAAGCACGCGGTCAAAGCGGTGGAACTAGGTGCCGACATCATCACCGTCCAGGGCGGCGAAGGCGGTGGACACACAGGTGCCGTTCCGACAACCATCCTGTTGCCGCAGGTGCTGGATGCGGTGAAAGTGCCGGTCGTCGCCGCTGGCGGCTTCTTTGACGGTCGCGGCCTGGCCGCAGCGCTCGGCTATGGTGCAGCCGGCATCGCCATGGGCACGCGCTTCCTGATGACCAAGGAATCGCCGGTGCCGCGTTCGGCGCTCGACCGCTATCTCGCCACCAAGGACCCGACGCTGATCCGTACCACGACTGCCGTCGATGGCCTGCCGCAGCGCTTCATCGAGAATGCCGAGATCAGGCGTCTCGAAGGCATGGGCCTGCCGGCTCGCCTCGCCATGAGCATGAAATATGCCCGTCAGTGGGGCAAGGAATCCGGCCTTGGGCCGATCGCCATGGCCAAGCTTGGCCTCAAGGTGCTGTCGAGCGGCGAAAACAGCTTCGCCCAGACGGTGATGGCGCCGAACCTGCCGACCTTGGTGCAGCGCGGCGTGGTCGAGGGCAATACCGAAACCGGCCTGCTGCCATCCGGCCAGGCTGCGGCGATGATCGACAAGCTCGAGAGCTGCGAAGAATTGATTACGCGCATCGTTGCCGAGGCCGAAGCGCGGCTCAGGGAAATTTCGGCGCTCGTCGCCGCGAAGTGAGGGATATCCAACGATGAGCGAACAGTTCTGGACCAAGATCGAAGCAGGCGTCGCCGAGCTGGTGATCGAGAACCCGCCGGTCAATGCGCTCGACAGCATCGGCTGGCGCAAGCTGTCGCAGGAGATCGACGCGCTCAACGCCAATGCCGACGTGCGCGTGATCGTCATCCGCGCCGAGGGGCGCGGCTTCTGCGCCGGCGTCGACATCAAGGAGCTGCAGAAACATCCCGAGCGCATTCCCGAAGTGAATGCCGGCAACTGGGAAACTTTTCGCGCCGTGCATCGCGGCCTCAAGCCGGTGATTGTGGCCGCGCACGGCTACATCCTCGGCGGCGGCATCGGCATCTGCGGCTCGGCCGACATCATCATCTGTTCGCCTGACGCGACCTTCGGCGTGCCCGAGGTCGACCGTGGCGCGCTTGGCGCCGGCGCCCATCTGCAGCGCCTGTTTCCGGTGCAGAAGGTGCGCCAGATGTATTTCACCGGCGAGCCGATCGATGCGACCGAAGCCTACCGTCTCGGCGCCGTCGAGAAGATCGTGCCGCGCGAGGAACTGCGCGACGCGGCCATCGAACTCGCTCGCAAGATTGCCGCCAAGAGCGGCATCATGATCCGCCTCGCCAAGGAAGCGCTGAACGGCATCGAGGACGGCGATCTCGAGAAGAAGTACCGCTGGGAGCAGGGTTTTACGGCCCAGGCTTACCTGACCCAGGAATCGCAGGAGGCGCGCGACGCCTTCGTCGGCAAGCGCGACGCCGACTTCAAGAAGTAACCAGACCAGGACGCTCCGACATGACCGCCACCAAGATCCTTCCCGTTCCGCCCTATGTCGAAGGCCACGGCCTGCTCAAGGGCCGCTCGGTGCTCATCACCGCGGCCGCCGGTGTCGGCATCGGCTTCGCTGCCGCCCGCAAGGCGATCGAGGAAGGCTGCCGCGCCATCATGATCTCGGACGTGCACGAGCGCCGCCTGGCGGAAGCTGCCGAAAAGCTGCGCGAGGTCTCGCCTTCCGTCGAGATCTACAGCCAGCTCTGCAACGTCACCGACGAGGCCCAGGTCCAGGCATTGGTCGACGCGGCCGAAGCAAAGCTCGGCGGCATCGACGTTCTGATCAACAATGCTGGCCTCGGCGGTCTCAAACCGGTCGTCGAGATGACCGACGACGAATGGAACCTGGTGCTCGACGTCACGCTGACCGGCACCATGCGGATGACGCGCGCAGCACTCAAGAAGATGCAGCCGCGCGGCAAGGGGGCCATCGTCAACAACGCCTCGGTGCTGGGCTGGCGCGCTCAGAAGGGCCAGTCGCATTATGCCGCCGCAAAGGCCGGCGTGATGGCCTTCACCCGCTGCTCGGCGGTGGAAGCCGCCGAATACGGCATTCGCGTCAACGCGGTGTCGCCGTCGATCGCCATGCACGATTTCCTCAGGCGTTCGGCGCCGCAGGAGCAGCTCGACGCGCTGGCAAGCCAGGAGGCCTTCGGCCGCGCTGCGGAAGTCTGGGAAATCGCCAACGTCATGATGTTCCTGGCCAGCGACTATGCCGGCTACATGGTCGGCGAGATCGTCTCCGTCTCCAGCCAGAGGGCCTGACGATGGGGCTCGTCTTCTCCTCGCCGGAAGAAGCCGTGGCGGCGATCGGCCAGAACCTTGGCGCCAGCGAATGGCTGACGATCGACCAGAAGCGCATCGACACCTTTGCCGAGGCGACCGGCGATCAGCAGTGGATCCATGTCGACCCCGTGCGCGCCAAGGACGGCCCGTTCGGCACCACGGTTGCGCATGGCTGCCTGACCTTTTCGCTGATCAACGGCTTCCTGCCCGAGTTGTTCATGGCCGAGGGCATGAAGATGGGGATCAATTACGGCTGCGACCGACTGCGCTTTCCGGCACCCGTGCCGGTTGGCTCGAAGGTGAGGGCGGTCGGCGAGCTGGTCAATGCCGAGTTGCTGGCCGGCAATGCCGTGCAGACGACGGTTCGCGTGACCATCGAAATCGAAGGTTCGGCCAAGCCGGGCTGCGTCGCCGACATGGTTGGCCGCTACTACTTCTGAGGCGCGTGGCGCCTCAGCCACGGAGGTGAAAATGGACAAGACGAGCGACGCCCAGGCGGAGATCCTGGCGCGGCTGGACAGGCTTGAGTTCGCGTGACGAGATCCGCCAGCTGATCTCGAAATATTCGCTGGCACTCGACATGCGCGACATGAGCGCGATGGCCTCGCTGTTCGCGCCTGACGTCAAGGTCGGCGGCGGCAAGTCGGGCAGGGCGTCACTTCGCGACTGGCTCGACGAAACCATGCGCAAGCAGTTCGACGGCACCTCGCATCATGTCGGCTCGACGATCATCGAGTTCATCGATGCCGACAATGCCGTCGGTGTCGTCTATTCCAAGAACGAGCACGAGTGCGGTGCCGAGTGGGTCATCATGCAGATGATGTATTATGACCGCTACGAGCGCATCGACGGCCGCTGGTGCTTCCGCCGCCGTCAGCCGCTCTACTGGTACGCCACCGACCTCAACAAGCCGCCTGTCGGCTCGCGCAAGATGCGCTGGCCCGGTCGCGAACCCTATGAGGGTTCATTCCACGACCTGTTCCCGTCCTGGAAGGAGTTCTGGGCGCGCTCGGGTCCCGAAGAAGCGCTGCCGGAGCCGGCAGCGCTCGAAGCTTTCATCGAAACCATGCGCAGAGGTAATGAGATCCGTGGCAACCGTGTGCGCTGACAATCTGACTGCCAATGGGCTGATCGCCGACAAGCTGTTCCAGCCGATCAAGCTCGGCGGGCTGGAGCTTTCCAACCGCATCGCCATGGCGCCGATGTCGCGATACTTCTGCGCCGATGGCACCCCCCACGAGAAGGTGGCGAGCTACTATGCGCGGCGGGCGCTGAACCAGGTCGGACTGATCATCACCGAGGCGACTTACATTGGCCACCCGACGGCGCCGAGCTACGAGGGTGTGCCGTATTTCGCTGGCGAGGCAGCACTGGCCGGCTGGGCCAAGGTACGTGCCGCCGTGCATGCCGCCGGCGGCAAGATCTTCCCGCAGCTCTGGCATACCGGCAGCTTCCGCAATTCGGCCATGGCGCCTCAGCCGGGTGTTCCGGGCGTCGGTCCATCGGAAAACCTCAATGCGTTCACCGGTCACTCCGAACCCACCAAGGCGATGACCGAGAAGGAAATCTTCGAGGTCATCGAGTTTATGCCGACGCAGCCGAGGCCGCACGGCGGCTCGGCTTCGACGGCGTCGAGATCCATGGCGCGCATGGCTATCTCATCGACGAGTTCTTCTGGTCGACGTCCAACCGCCGCACCGACCGCTACGGCGGCAACCGCCGCGAGCGAACACGCTTCGCGGTCGAGGTCATCGAGGCGATGCGCGGCCGCGTCGGCCCGGATTTCCCGATCTCCTTCCGCTACTCACAGTGGAAGCAGCAGGATTACAAGGCGGTGCTTGGCGAAACCCCTGGCGAGTTGGCCGAAGTGCTGGAACCGCTGGTCGACGCGGGCGTCAGCATCATGCACTGCTCGACGCGCCGCATGTGGGAGCCGGGCTTCGCGGCAGACAACGATATGACGCTCGCCGGCTGGACGAAGAAGATCACCGGGCTGCCCGTCATCGCCGTCGGTGGCGTCGGCCTCGACCGGCCGGGTCTCAACGCCGCCGAAGTCGCGCCGCTCGACGTGATCGAGAAGCCGCTTGCGCGCGGCGAGTTCGACATCCTTGCCGTCGGCCGTGCACTGCTGGCCGACCCGGCCTGGGCGGTGAAGGTCAAGCAAGGCCGGACTGATGAAGGTGTTGGCTATTCCAAGGAACAGCTGAGGTCGCTGTTCTGACCACGGAATGGCGCGCCCCGCCGATAAACCGGGGCGCCTTTCTTCCGCGCAAGGCAGGAACGCTGTTCGGGAAATGAATGCAAAAAAGAAGCGCCGGGGACAGGATCCACGGCGCTTTCAGCTTGGTCACAGGGAGAGTTGGGAGGATGGTCGGTCAGGCCGCCTGGCGCGGCCCGTGGCCGAGGATGACGGCGCTGTTGAGCACCAGCCGCACCAGTTCTGTCTGGCGCGTGATACCGCTTTTGGAGAAGATCGAGCGCAAATGCGCGCGCGCCGTGTTGCGGCTGATGTCGAGCGAGGTCGCGGCATCCTCGAGCGACAGGCCGGCGGTCAGGCGGCGGGCGACGGCGGCTTCCGCTGGCGTCAGGTCAAACAGCTGGCGCACCAGATCGCCCTCGACCTCCAGATTGGCCTCTGGATCGCGGATGTAGACGGCGACAGCCGAACTGGCTGCCGCGGCATTGTCCTTGCTGCCACGGATCGGCCGCACGATGACACCCAGGTTGCGCGAACCCGACTGCTTGGTCAGCGACAGGCCGCGGGACTTCGTACCCTCGTCGTCGGCAGCGCTCTGCATGGCGGCCTTGATCGCGGTCTGGAAGTCGCGGTCTTCCTTGGCCGAAGTGGCGCGCAGTTTGTTGCCCTGGATCTGCAGACCGTCGCGGGCTTCAGCAAACGGCTCGCTGCATCCGAAGCACGGATGATCTTGCCGGAATGGTCGAGGATGACGACGCCGACATAGAGCTTGTCCATGACGTCGGAATAGAGCCGGCGCTCGACTTCGGTGGCGCCCATGCGCCAGGATGTTTCCACGCCGCGCGCCAGCTGGGAAACGAGGATTTCGCAGACCGAGGCGGCGTCGTCGTCGAACTTGGCTCCGGCACGGTCGCGGAAGAGCCACAGCGTGTAGCGGGCGGTGTCGTCGGCCGCCACATGGGTCGCCGACAAGGGCTGGCAGCGCTCCGAGAGATAGGCCAGTTGCGCCGGGCGGGCGAGGGCAGCGCCTGCGGTATCGTTCATCTGCTCGTCGATCTCGGTGAAGGCGTAGTAGGTCTCGCCGGTGCGCAGGCGATCCTCGATCACGAGAACGGCGGCATAGGCATCGAACTGCTCGCGGACCAGCTCGAGCGAGGTGCGCAGCGGCTTGCCGTTCATCAGGCTGTCCGACACGCGATTGAGGAAGTGGCCGAATTCGACGATCGATCTGGCGTGAAAGGTCAAGGCAGGTGCTCCCAATATCCGCCGCACGGGGGCGTGCGGGACCGGTGCCCGACGACAGTGCGCCGGGGTCATAAGGCTGGATCTTTGTGGCGAGGGCCGCAGCCGGCCCAGGCTCGACGTATCAGGATGGCGGGAGGAAACCACGTCGGGCGAGGTGCCGGACGGACGACGACGCCGCTGTCATGCTGATGATGCTTGAACCGGTCATCGCGCTTCCTCCCGAATGCGAAATGATTAACTTCGACGTTTATGTCACTAAATTGACACCTCGTCAAATCCGAAATGCATGGCGTAGAATTTTTGACACAGTGTCAGTATTGCTGCCGTGTAGCCAGGCTGCAAACGAAACGGGCCGGGTCTTGCGACCCGGCCCGTTTGTTCAGGAAATGGCTGAAAGTCTCAGGCGCCGCAGTCGGCGCGCTCGACCAGGCCGTCTTCACGCGGCTTGTAGGGGTTTTTGACGACCTTGATCGACTCGGGCGCTGGCAAGAAGTGACTCTTGGCGCTGGCCTGGATCGGACCGGTCAGCATCTCGACCTTGGAGGCATTGGCCTGCAGCCAGGCTGCGATCGACTCGCCGTCGGTCTTGCCCGAACCATTGATCGCAGCCGCCAGAACGACCGGCTGGATGTAGTAGGGGATCAGCGCCGAGGCACCGCCCATGCGGTCGACGTCAGCGACCTGCTCCTTGGCGCGCTTGACGAATTTGGCGAAGGCATTCTCGCCGACAGCATCGCTCGGGCAATAGGTCATGCCGACGAACTGGACGCTGTAGACGTCCTTGAACGCTTCTTCGCCGACCACCGCGGCGTTGCCGACCGCATAGTTGGTCATCGTCTGGTTGGCCAGCACCGGCACGTCCCAGCCGATATCGGCGCGGTTTTCGAGCAGCTTGCGCGAGTCGTCGCCGATCGAGTTGATCAAGAGGATCGCCTCGGCACCCGAGCTGCGCATCTGGAACAGCTGCGGGGTCATGTCCTCGGTGCGGAAGGCGAATTCCTGCACGGCGGTCGGCTCGACACCCTTGGACTTCAGGTAGTCGACGATCTCGACCACGGCAGCCTTGGACATGCCGCCATTGTCGGAGATCAGCGCCAGCTTCTTGAGCTTGAGCACGTCGATGGCGAAATCGATGTTCGGCTTCATCTGGTTCAGGCCGGTGACCGAACCCGAGAAGTGGAACGGACCTGCCTCAGGCGTCAATTGCGTCGATGCTGCCGAGGAAATCTGAGCGATCTTCTTTTCGCCAGAGACGGGGACGACGGGGATGGTCTCCTGGCTGGTGGCGGGGCCGACCAGCACCTGGACCTTCTCGTTTTCGATCAGCCGGCGCACTTCGCTCACCGCGTGGGTCGGATCGGTCATCGTATCGCCGAGAACCAGCTCGGCCTTCTTGCCGAGAATGCCGCCGGCGGCATTGATGTCTTCGATGGCCAGCTTCCAGCCCACCTCGGCCGTTTTGCCGATCGACGCGCCGCCACCGGTCATCGACATGATGCCGCCGATCTTGATGGTCTCTTCGGCTTGCGAAATGCCTGATGACAGGGCAAGGGCTGCCACCGAAACCATTCCGACGGCCATACGACGTGTAATGGAATTATTCCATTGGAAGTTCATGCGTTTCTCCTCCGCTTACTTCGACCGACAACCAGTCACGGCCATGTGTCCGGAACATCGTCCGCTTGGACGATGGAGGGGGTAGAGCTGCTGAATTCGTTTAGTTGGTGCCAACAACCGACGCGTCGCAGTGCCGGGCTCAGTGCGGCGCGGTCTTGGTGGCGACGGCACGCGCCAGTGCAGGCTCCGGCAGCTTGCGCCAGGCCAGCCAGGCAAGCACCGCGCCCAGGGCCATCAGCGGCACGACCACGGACATGCCCAGCATGGCGTCGCCGAGGATGCCGGCGACGACCGTGCCCAGAAGGCCGCTGCCCATTTGCAGGAACCCGCTCAATGAGGCAGCGGCGCCGGCATTGTCGGGAAAGGCAGCGACTGTCGCCACCGACATGGCCGGCATGACAAAGGCGTTGCCGAAGACAAACATCGCCATCGGCAGCATGACGGACACGAAGGTCGGCTCGTACAGCCCCAGGAAGATCGCCATGGCCACCGCACCCGCGCCGCTGACCGCCAGGCCGACCGGCACCATACGATAGGCGCCGTAGCGTGGCATGAGGCTGCGCATGACCAGCGAGCCTGAGATGAAGCTGACCGACTGGAACAGCATTGCCAGGCCGAACTGCGCCGGGGTAAGGCCGAGCCGGTCCATCAGGATGAAGGGCAACACGGTGGCCTGCGTGTAGTAGGCGCCCAGCGTGCCGGCGATGACCAGACTGGAAAACAGGAAATAGCCGCTGCCGAGCAGCTTTCCGTAGGTCTGGATCACAACCTTCGGCCGCACCCGGCTCGGATCGCGCTCGACGGTTTCGACCAGCGCGAACCTGACGGTGAGCAAGGACGCGACCCCCATCACGAACATGATCGAGAAGATCGCATGCCAGCCTGCGACCTGCATCACCAGCCCGCCGACCGTCGGTGCGATGGCCGGGGCGAGCGCCAGGATCAGCGTGATGAGGTTGAGGATGCGCGCCGACTGCTCGTGAGCGAACAGGTCGCGCACGATGGCGCGAGACAGCGACAAGCCGACCGCGGCACCCGCGCCTTGCAGCAGTCGCGACAGGATCAGCACCTCGATGGAGGGGGCAACCAGTGCACCCAGGCTGCCGATCAGGTAGATGCCGAGGAAGGCCAGCGTCACCGGCTTGCGGCCATAGCCATCGGACAGCGGACCACAAACCAGCTGGGTCAGGGCAAAGCCGGCGAAATAGAGCCCGAGCGTCATCTTCACCGCCTCTTCGGTGGTGCCGAAGGCATGGACGATTTCGGGCATGGCTGGCGTGAACAGTGACAGAGAGGCAGGACCGAGACCTGCAAGCACGGCGCCGACGATGGTGACGCGGCGCTCGCTCATCACGCCGGGGCGCCCGTCTTGGTGGTATGATGTCATGGTGTAGGCCCCGGCTCGATGGATGGCAGGCGCCCGTGCGGCAGAGTGCCTGTCACCAGATCGAACCGGTGCCGGGAAAGGTCATCCGTCATACGGACTAGCGCCGGGATTATTCGGCCGCGGCTACGTCCTGGCGGGTCAGTGAGTTGCTCCAATTGCGAGCGCGGCTGTCGGCTTGCGCAACGAGCGGCCGGCGAATGCTTCTTGCCGCTGGCCAGGCCCCAAATGGTTCACAATTGGTTTCCGACAACGCATTGAAATCGCATGCGAAATGATAATGCATCAGCGATGGTTGTCGCGTTGCGGCAATGTTCGCCATATGCTTGAAGCATCGCGTTGACGCAAAGGCGACGATGACTGGACCGTTGCGCCGTTCGCTGCGGCTGCCTATTTCTGCCAGGCCATGTCCGACCAAGATGCCAAAAGCCTCACATCCGAACCATCGCCCGCAACGGGCGATCTCCGTGCTGCCTACAAGACCGACATCGTCGTCATCGGCGCGGGCCAGGCGGGCCTATCCACTGCCTACAATCTGGGAAAGCTCGGCCTTCAGCCAGGGCGCAACTTCATCATCCTCGACAAGTCGCCCGAGGCCGGGGGCGCCTGGCAGTATCGCTGGCCGTCCTTGACGCTGTCGACCGTCAACCGCATCCACGACCTGCCCGGCATGCAATTCGCCGACGTCGTCGAGGAGGGGGCAACCGAGGTCAGGGCGTCGGTTGCCGTGCCGAAATATTTCGCCGCCTACGAGCGCGAATTCAATCTGCCTGTCTACCGCCCGGTGACGGTCAAGGTCGTCTGCGACCGCGGCGAGCGGCTGCGCGTCGAGACTGACCGCGAGACCTTTTCCGCGCGCGGCATCGTCAACGCCACCGGCACTTGGGAAACGCCCGTCATCCCTGCCTTTTCAGGCGCCGAGCGTTTCAAGGGGCGCCAGCTCCACACCCGCGATTACCGCAATGCCGAGGAATTCGCCGGCCAGCACGTCGTCATCGTCGGCGGCGGCATTTCCGCGTTGCAACTGCTCGACGAGATCTCGCGCGTCGCCACCACCACCTGGGTGACCCGCCGAGAGCCGCAGTTCCGCGACCGCCCGTTCACGCCAGACGACGGCCGTGCCGCCGTGGCGATCGTCGAGGACAGGGTGCGGCGGGGTCTCGTTCCGGGCTCGGTCGTCTCGGTCACCGGCATTCCCTGGACGGCGGCCCTCAAGGCTGCTCGCGACCGTGGTGTGCTCGACCGCCTGCCGATGTTCAGCGAGATCACCGGGGACGGCGTGCGCTGGCCCGACGGCAGCGTGCAGCACGCCGACGTCATCTTGTGGAACACCGGCTTCCGCAGCTCGCTCGACCACCTGGCACCGCTGCAGATCCGCGAGGAGGGCGGCGGCATCACCATGTCCGGCCGCCTGGCGACACAGGTCTCGAAGGACCCGCGCATCCACCTTGTCGGCTATGGCCCGTCAGCCTCGACAATCGGCGCCAACAGGGCCGGCGGGGCCGCCGCGCGCGAGCTTGCCACCTATCTCGGGCTCGCCTGACGCGCTCTTGCCTGCCAACATGCCGCATTCCATTTGTTTTTTCTTCTGTTGACCTCAATTGCGCTTGAGGTTTTATGGATCGTGTCGGCTCGTAAAATGGAAAGGCCGACATGGACTTCGATCTTGAACAGCCGGCTGCCGTGGCCGGCAACGCGGCGGCTGCCGTCGCACCGAAACCCGCCGGCTGGGGCGATCTCTTCAGCGGCAAGCATGGCATCTACACATTCGCGCTTGCTGGCGGCGTCACGCTGCACGCCATCAACATATACATTGCAACGACGGCCATGCCGTCGGTCGTCGCCGACATCGGCGGGCTCGACTTCTATGCCTGGGCAACGACCCTGTTCGTGGTCGCCTCGATCCTCGGCTCGGCGCTGACGGCAAAGCTGCTCAACGGCAGCGGGCCACGCGGCGCCTATGTGCTCGCGACGTCGATCTTCGCGCTGGGCGCGCTGACCTGCGCGATCGCACCCAGCATGCTGGTCATGCTCGTCGGCCGTGCCATCCAGGGTCTCGGAGGCGGCTTCCTGTTCGCGCTTGCCTATGCCCTGACGCGCATCGTCCTGCCCGAACAGCTCTGGGCCCGCGCCATCGGGCTCGTGTCGGCGATGTTCGGCATCGCCACACTCGTCGGTCCTGCCATAGGCGGCATCTTTGCCGAGTATGGTGCCTGGCGCCTGGCGTTCTCGTCGCTGCTGCCCTTCTCGGTTGCCTTCGCCGTCCTCGCTTACATGACTTTGCCTGGGAAAAGCTGGGACTCCGACGAGCGCGTCGCCGTTCCCTATCTGCAGCTTGCCTTGCTCACGACGGCTGTACTTGCGGTTTCCGCCGGCAGCCTGTCATCCGGGATGGCGTGGAACCTGACCGGGCTCGGCGCCGGCCTCGCCATGATCGTGCTGATCGCCGGCGTCGAGGCGCGTGCTAAAGCGCGCCTCCTGCCCAGAAGGGCCTTCAACGTCTCGACGCCGCTGGGCGCGCTCTATCTCACCATCGCCCTGCTGATGCTGGCGATACAGCCCGAGATCTTCGTGCCCTACTTGCTGCAGAACCTGCATGCCCAGTCGCCGCTCTGGGCAGGCTATCTTGCGGCGATCATGTCCATCGGCTGGAGCCTGGCGTCATTCCTGAGCTCACGCTGGCAGGCCCATGGCGATCGCCTCATCGTCCTTGGCCCTGTTCTCGTGCTCGCCGGCCTGCTGCTGTTTGCGCTGTTCATGCCCATCAACGGCGCCGGCGACTGGTCGCTGCTCCTGCCGATCGGCCTTGGCCTGTTGCTCGTCGGCTTCGGCATCGGCGTCACCTGGCCAGGGCTCGTCACCCGCATTTTCCAGAGTGCCCCGCCCACCGAGCAGGATCTCGCCGCCGGCGGCATGACGACAGTGCAATTGTTCTTCATGGCCCTGGGCACCGCCTGCGCCGGTATGGTTGCCAACTTCGCGGGCATCGCCGATCCGGGCGGGACAGACGGTGCAGCCAACGCCGCCGCCTGGTTGGGGGTGATCTTCGCAATCGCTCCCGCGCTCTGCGTGCTGGTAGCACTTCGCGTCGTGCGCCTGACCGGAAGGAGGGGCTGACATGCCGAAATCTATCGGAGCGATCCTCGACAGCGCTGCCTTCGATATCCTGGCACGCGTGCTTCTCACCTTCATGTTCTGGACGAGCGGACTGGCCAAGCTCATCGACTTCGGCGGCAACGCGGCCGTCATGGAAGGCTTCGGGCTCACGCCAGGCTGGCTGTTCAACGCAGCCACGCTGGCCTTGCAGATCGGCGCCTCGCTGATGATCATCCTCGACCGTGGCACCTGGCTCGCCACAGGGGCGCTCGCCATCTTCAACGTGCTGACCATTCCGATCGCCCATCCGTTCTAGGTCAAGGCGGGCGAGCAAGCCTTGCGCGACATGACGGTAGCGCTGGAGCATGTCTCCGTCATAGGTGGCCTTGCCGTCTACGCCATCATGTCGCGCCGCGCGACCTGGCGCCGACCGCCACTCACGCCTGGTCGATGAGCACCTGTTCCAGCCCGGATTCGGGTGCCGAGCAGATGCACAGGATCGTCGCCTCGCCGGCGCCGACCGAGACGTAGCCATGGCCCATGGTCGAATCGATGTAGACGCCGTCCCCAGCGCCAAGCCGCGTCGGCGCATAATGATCGGTATGGATCTCGATCTCGCCGTCCAGGACGTAGGCGAACTCCTCGCCGACGTGGCGGACCAGCGGGCCGAATTCTTCGAGCGTGCGGGCATGGATCCTGGCGATGATCGGCACCATGCGCTTGTTGATCAGGTCGGTGCACAGATAGCGGTAGTCGTAATTGCGTGTCGCCAGCTGCAGCGTGTTGGTGCCTGACACGACCGAGCGCCTTGTCCGCTCCACGCCCTTGGCCGGCTCGAAGTTGAGCAATTCCGTGACTGGAATGTCGAGCCCGGTGCAGATCTGCAGGATCTTGTCATAGGTCAGCGACATCAGGTCGTTTTCGACCTTCGACAGCGTCGACAGCGCCAGCCCGGTGCGCTCGCTCACCTCCTGCAATTTCAATCCATGGCGCTGGCGCATGGCGCGCAAGCATTCGCTCAGTCGCGGTTGGTGGGTCACATGGTCTCCGGTTTTGGCGGCATGAGCGCGCTGTATTTTCTGAAAATGGCAAGCATTTAGCGTTTACGCAAACGACTTGACGTATGCAAAAAGAAATCTTACCGATTGCATCACAAAAAAGCGGGAACGGCAAAAACTTTGATGTTCGCAGGGCTTCCCTGCGTCGCAGGACGCCATCAGCGGACTGCCAGGGCCACTGCGGGAGGGCAGGACCATGCGTTGCGACAGACATCTTGACGGCACGGCGTCGGCGCCAGGCGGAATGGGCTGCGGCAACGTCTTTCCACGCACATCCGGCTCAGTGCTTTGCACTGCCGGCAATCCGACAACTGGTAGGGAGTGACCGGCATGACCAAGGCACCGGCCGATTTCGCTACGCGTATCGATGCGCTGTTTCAGGATTTCACTGGCCCCGATAGCCCGGGCGCCGTCGTTGCGGTTACCGAGAAGGGGCGTGAGATTTTCGCCAACACCTACGGTCTCGCCAACATCAACGATTCAGTGCCGATGGACCGCAAGACGATCATCCGCATCGGCTCGCAGACCAAGCAGTTCACCGTTCTGCTGATCCTGATGCTCGAAGCCGAGGGCAAGCTCAGCCTGTCCGACGAGGTGCAGGAGCACCTGCCATACGTACCGCGTCTCGAACAGCCGGTGACGCTCGCGCATCTGGCGTCAAACACTTCGGGTTTCCGCGACCATCTCGAGGCCATGATCTTCGCTGGCCTGTCGATCTTCACGCCGTCAGACCGGCAGACCGGCCGCGATGTCATTGCCCGCCAGGATGCGCTTAACTTCAAGCCCGGCAGCGCCATGACCTACTGCAACGCCGGCTTCTTCATGCTGTCGGAGATCATCGAGCAGATCGAGGGCGCGACCTTTAACGAAGTGCTGCGCAAGCGCATCACCGGCCCGCTCGGCATGGACGACACCTCGCTCTTGATCCGTGATGGAGCTGCGATGAAGCGGCTTGCCGCGCACTACACCAGGCGCACTGATGGCTGGGCCAATCTCAACTGGGGTCTCGATCTCGGCGGCGAGGGCGGCATGATCTCGACCCTCGACGACATGATCGTCTGGCAGCAGAACATGTTCGATCCCAAGGTCGGCACGTCGGAAATGTACGAGCGCATGGCCACCCCATGCATCTTCGACAATGGCGCCACCGGCTTCTACGGCCTCGGCCTCGTCACCGACGTCTATCGCGGCCGCCGTGCTGTCGGTCATGGCGGAACTGTCGCCGGCGGCAAGTCGGAATCGACCCGCTTCGTTGACGACGGTTTCGGTGTCGTCATCATCGCCAACAACGACCAGGTCGCCTCCTTCGCCCTCGGCCGGCGCATCGCCGACATCTATTTCGGCGACGAATTCCCTGCGCCGATCGCACTCGCCCCTGGCCGTTACCGCCAGGAGGGTGGCCCTGACGTCTTCGAGATCGTCGCCAAGGACGGCATGCCGACCTTTCTCAATGCCGGCGGCGTCGGCGGCTTCGATTTCGGCCATCAGGGCGGCGCCAAGCCCGAGCGCGCGATCACCGATCTGGTGCTGAGCCCGCGCGCCGACGGCAAGGTCGACGGTACTTTCTGCGGCACGCCGCGCCTTTATGCGCCGCTTCAAGCCAACGCCACTGCCGCGCGTCCATTGGTCGGGCGTTATGTCAACCCGGCGCAGGGCATCGAGGTGGAAGTTACCGGCGATACGCAAAAGGGCGAATTCCGCCTGCGCTCGGGGCTCGGGGCCATGGCAGCCCCCATCGTCGCCGCCGATGCCGACCTGTGGTTCCTGCTGCAGCCCGGCACTGACATGCGACCTGGCCTGCCATGGAATGCGACGCTGTCGGTGACCGCCGAAGGCTTTGAAATGAATTCCGACCGCATCAAGAAACTGGCCTTCAAGCGAGCCTGATCAACCAACTTACGGCGAGGTCTACAATGTCTCTTCGAAATCTCTCCCCCAAGGAATTCGACGCGCTGACACGCGCCTATTTCAAGCAGGCAACGCTGTCGCGGCGCGGCTTTTTGGGTGGTGCGGCGGCCCTTGCGGCAGCTGCCACGCTTGGAATGCCCGGCAAGGCGCTGGCCCAGCAGACCGGCGGCACGCTGCGCGTCGGCCGCTCGGAGGAGCCCGACACGCTCGACCCGCACAAGACCACGCTGTCGGTGTCCTCGACCACGATGGACATGATCTACGAGCCGCTGGCGCGCGCCGGCTACGACAGCGAGGTCCTGCCGGGTCTCGCCGAAAGCTGGGGCTTCAGCAACGAAAACAAGACCCTGACCTTCAAGCTCAAGCCTGAAGTCAAGTTCCATGACGGCACGCCATGCGATGCCGAGGCGGTGGCCTGGACCGTTTCGCGCCATCTGGCGCCGGAAGCCGCGTCGCCCAGCGCCTTCTTCCTTGGCCCATTGGAGCGTGCCGAGGTCATCGACCCGCTGACCGTCGCCTATCACTTCAAGGAGCCCTTCGTCGCCGTCTGGGTCGGGTTGACGCTCGGCTATTCCGCACCGATCTCGCGCGCCGCCGTCGAAGCCGCCGGCGACCAGTTCGGCCGCAAGCCGGTGGGCGCTGGTCCGTTCAAGTTCGTGTCATGGTCGACCGACCGTGGCATGCGCCTGGAGCGCAACGACGACTATGCCCCGGTTGCCCCGCTTGCGCGCATCGATGCGGTGGAGTTGTTCCATTACCCCGAGGATTCGACCCGCATCGCCGCCTTTGAAACGGGCGAAATCAATGCCATGTACGGTGGTGCCTCGGTGCCGCTGGACAGCGTGCGGCGCCTGCGTGGCAATCCCGATGCGATCATGATCGAGCGCCCGGCCCAGATGATGCGCGCGCTGGTGTTCAACCAGAAGCGCGCACCGTTCGACAATCCGAAGGTGCGCCAGGCCTTCGCGCACGCCATCGACCAGAAGCGACTGATCGCCTTTGCGCTCGACGGTTTCGCCGTGCCCGCGACCTCGCCGATTGCGAGTTCGATCGCGGGCTATTCGCCCAAGACCGCCGAATTGTCCTACGGCTACGATCCGGAGAAGGCCAAGGCACTGCTGGCCGAAGCCGGTCTTGCCCAAGGCCTCAAGGTCAAGCTTGTCGCCAACGACACGCCGGTCATCCGGCGCACCGCCGAGGTGATCCAGGCACAGCTGCGCGAGATCGGCGTCGAGATCGCGATCGAAACCTTGCCGATCGCGCAATGGGCGGCGATCACCGCACAGGGCGGGCAGGACATGGTCATCTCAACCTATTCCTACACCGATGCTGACATCGTCTATCCGGTGCTGCACACCAAGGGCGCGCTGAACCGGGCCTTCCACGAAAATGCGGAGCTCGATGGCATGATCGCCGAGCAGCGCGTGACATCAGACCCGGCTGCACGTCAGGCGGTACTCGACAAGATCCAGGCCAAGGTCGTCTCCGAAGCTTACTGGAAGCCGTTGTTCGAGCCGCTCAACTTTGCCGTCGTCGCCAAGGACGTCGTCGACGCTCGCATGAATGCCGGCGGCGAGTTGCGCATCGACAAGCTCGGCATGACCTCGTGACCCGCGCCGATTGATGCTGAGGCTGCTGGTATCGAGGCTGCTTTATGCGGCCGTCATCCTGCTTGGGGTCATCCTTGTGGTGGCCTCGCTGGTCAAGCTCGTGCCGGGCGATCCGGTCGACGTGATTGCCGCCGGCAATCCCGGCATGAGCGTCCAGGACATGGACACGCTGCGCGAAAAAATGGGGCTGACGCGCTCCGTGCCCGAGCAGTTCGTCGCTTATCTCGGCCAGGCCGTCCAGGGCGACCTCGGCAACTCGATCCGCCAGGGCGTTCCGGTCACCAGCCTGATCGCCGACCGCCTGCCGGCGACCGGCGAGCTTGCTTTCTGGACGTTGCTGCTGGCCTTCGCCATCGCCATCCCGCTTGGCATCGTCACAGCGCTCAAGCGCGACAGCTGGCTCGATTACGCCGGCACCTTCGTCGCCGTGCTCGGTGTGTCGATGCCGGGCTTTTTGCTCGCAGTGCTGATGATCCTGTGGTTTTCGATCGAGCTGCGCTGGCTGCCCGCCTCGGGCTATCGCGGATCGGCCTTGACGAGTATTGGCCGCGCAGTGGTCGAACGCGACTTCTCCATTTTCTGGAATGCCTTTCGCTATTTCGTCCTGCCTTCGATCTCGCTTGCCTTCGTGCTGGTCGCGGTCAATGCGCGGCTGATCCGTTCGGCCATGCTCGAGGTGCTGCAACAGGACTACATCACCTTCGCCACCGCCAAGGGCGTGCCGCGCCTCACCATCATCCTGCGACACGCGCTGCGCAATGCGCTGCTGCCGATTGTCACCCTGGCCGGCCTGCAGATGGGCGCGCTGCTCTCGGGCACGGTCGTCATCGAGACGGTGTTCGCCTGGCCCGGCATCGGCCGGCTCGCCGTCGATTCGATCCAGGTCCGCGACTATCCGATCATCCAGGCGGTGGTGCTGATTTCGGCAGCACTGTTCATCTCTCTGAATCTGATCGTCGACATTCTCTATCGTTTCATCGACCCGAGGGTGCGTGATGACTGAGGCCGTGATCGTCCCCGCCGCCACAAAGGCAATCGGCGAACGCCGTTTCCTCAGCGCTTTGAGCCGAAGCGCCAAGGGCGTGTCAGGCCTGTTCCTCATTGCCATCGTTGTCTTGTGCGCAATCTTCGCGACGAGTCTCGTTCCGCATGATCATGCCCAGCAGGTGATCGAATGGCGCTATGCCCCCACCGTCTGGCAAGATGGCGGCACCACCACCAACCTGCTCGGCGGCGACAATATGGGCCGTGACATCCTCAGCCGTACCATCATGGGCGCACAGGTCTCGATCCAGGTGGCGCTGATCGTGGTGTCGATAGCCCTTGTTGTCGGCTCGACGCTCGGCGCATTGGCCGGCTATTTCGGCGGCATCGTCGACACCATCATCATGCGCATCGTCGATTTCCAGCTCGCCTTTCCGTTCCTGCTTTTGGCGCTGATCTTCATGGCGGTGCTAGGGGCGGGGTTTGCCACGCTGGTCATGGCGCTGGCCTTTGCGCTGTGGATCAATTTCGCCCGCATCGTGCGCAGCGAAACCATGCGCATCCGCACCCTCGATTATGTCGATGCAGCCATCACCATGGGCGTGTCGCAGATGCGCATCATCTTCACCCACGTCTTGCCAAACGTGTTGCCGGCGGTGCTTGTCGTCGCCACTCTCGACATCGCCCTGGTCATCATCTCCGAGGCCGCTCTGTCCTTCCTCGGCCTTGGCGTGCAGCCGCCAACGGCATCGTGGGGCGTGATGATCTCGGAAGGGCGCGATTTCCTCTACGAACAGCCATGGATCGTCATCGCTCCCGGCATTGCCGTGCTGATCTCCTCGGTCGGCATCAACCTGTTCGGCGATTTTCTGCGCGACTATTTCGATCCCAGGCTGGAGAGGATGTGACCATGACAGCCTCTGCCTTGTTGTCGGTCCGCGACCTGACGGTCGACTACCCCAGCCGCCATGGCCCGGTCCGTGCCGTCAATGGTGTCAGCTTTTCCGTCGCTCCCGGGTCCGTGCTCGGCGTCGTCGGTGAAAGCGGCTCGGGCAAATCTTCAATCGGCTATGCACTGATGGGGCTTACCGATGCGTCGCGGGCCACGCTTGGCGGCGCGGTCACCTTCGAAGACCGCGACCTGCTTGCCCTGTCGGGCCGTGACTGGCGCAAGCTGCGTGGCGACCGCATCGCCATGGTGTTCCAGGATGCGATGGCGACGCTCAATCCGGTCATGCGGGTTGGCGACCAGATCGCCGAGGTGTTCCGCTTTCATCGTCCTGAAATGTCGCGCCGGGCGATCCGCTCAGCCAGCCTCGACCTGCTCGAACGCGTCGGCATTCAGGAAGCCTCCCGCCGCATCGACGCTTATCCGCATCAATTGTCGGGCGGCATGCGCCAGCGTGTGGTCATCGCGGCGGCGATCGCGCTCAAGCCTGCCTTGCTGATCGCCGACGAGCCGACCACAGCGCTAGATGTCACCGTGCAGGCTCAGATCCTGCGCCTGATGCAGGAACTGAGCAGTGAGCAGGGCACGGCGATGATCCTGATCAGCCACGACCTCGATGTCGTCAGCGACGTCTGCGAGGATGTCGTGGTGATGAAGGACGGCATCATCGTCGAGGCCGGTCCGGTCGACGATGTGCTGACCCGACCCAGACATGCCTATACCCTTCAATTGCTCAACGCGCGGCCGAGCTTCGGCGCCGGTCACATGCAGGGTGAGGTGAGCCATGGCTGATGACGCTTTGCTCGAAGTGCGCGGGCTGGTCCGTCACTTCACCCTGTCAGGCCGGCTGTTCGAAAAGCCGCGCCAGCTGACGGCGGTCAACGACGTCAGCTTTTCCATCGGTCGGGGCGAAGCCTTCGGGCTGGTTGGCGAAAGCGGTTCGGGCAAGTCGACCATCGGCCGCATCATCGCCAGGCTGACCGAACCAAGCGCCGGTTCGGTGAGCTTCGACGGCGGCGATTGGCTCGCTCTGCGCGGCAAGGCGCTGCGCGACAAGCGCCGCGACGTGCAGATGGTGTTCCAGAGCCCCTATGCCTCGCTCGATCCGCGCTGGCGCGTGCGCGACATCCTGGCCGAGCCGCTCAGATCCTACACTGACCTCAAGGCGGCCGCGCTGACGGCACGCGCCGCCGAACTGATGGAGCAGGTTGGCCTCAATCCCGACTGGCTCGAGCGCTTCCCGCACCAGTTCTCCGGCGGCCAGCGCCAGCGCATCGCCATCGCTCGTGCCCTCGCTTCCGGGCCGAAACTGCTGATCGCCGACGAACCGGTCTCGGCACTCGACGTTTCCAGCCAGGCGCAGGTGTTGCAACTGCTGCGCAAGATCTGCACCGAACAGGGGCTGGCGATGCTGTTCATCTCGCATGACCTGTCGGTGGTCGATCATCTTTGCCAGCGCGTCGGCGTGTTGAACCGAGGCGTGCTGGAAGAAGTCGGCCCGACATCAGAGATTTTCCGCACGCCAAAGTCCGACTATACCCGCCGGCTGATCGACGCCGTCCCGGGCAAGAAGCGCCGCGCCGCCGAAAGGGTCGTCCATGCATGACATCGTGATCAAAGGCGGGCGCGTCGTCGACCCCGAGACCGGCCGTGACGAGATTTCAGACATCGCGGTATCGGGCGACAAGATCGCTGCCATCGGCGCCGATCTCGGACCCGCGCGTCAGGTCATCGACGCGTCCGGTTTGATCGTTGCGCCCGGCTTCATCGACCTGCACGCGCATGGCCAGTCCCTGCCGGCCGACCGCATGCAGGCCTTCGATGGCGTGACAACGGCACTCGAATTGGAAGTCGGTGCCTTGCCCGTCGCTGGCTGGTATGAGGCGCAGGCCAACACCGCACGCGTGCTCAACTACGGCACCGCCTCTGCCTGGATCTTCGCCCGCAAGGCGGTGATGATCGGGCTGGAGCTCAAGCCGGGCGAAGCGCCGATATCAGTCATGGGGCGCGGCTTCGACGATCCGCGCTGGTCGACCGATGCCGCCACCGAAGCGCAGGCAAACGAGATCGTCGCGCTCACCCGCCAAGGCATCGAGCAAGGGGCGCTCGGCATCGGTATTCCCGCCGGCTATGCGCCCGGTGCCGGCGCCAAGGAAATGAGCCTGATCTGCGACCTGGCCGCTGGGACCGACACGCCGACCTATACCCACATCGCGCAGATGTCGAACATCGACCCCAAGAGCTCGATCGAGGCCTATGTCACCCTCATCGGGCTGGCCGGCGCGACCGGCGCGCATATGCACATCTGCCACCTCAACTCGACAAGCCTGCAGGATGTCGAGCGCGCCGCTGGGATCATCGCCAGGGCGCAGGCGCAAGGGCTCAGGATCACCACCGAAGCCTATCCTTATGGCACCGGCTCGACCGTCGTCAGCGCCGGCTTCTTTGTCGATCCGGCGTTTTCGGCCCGCACCGGCACCGGCTACGATGCGATCGAGCTTGTCGCCACGCACCGCCGCCTCGACGGCATCGACGACCTCAAGCAAATCAGGCAGGCCGATCCGTCGGCGCTTGTGCTCTGGCACTTCCTCGATACCGAGGACAACCCGCGCCATCGCGCGCTGCTCGACGTCTCGGTGATGTATCCTGGCGGTGCCATCGCTTCCGACGCGATGCCGTGGAGCCAGCCCGATGGTTCGCCTTACGAGGGGCACGAGTGGCCGCTCGGCGCAGACAAGACGGCGCACCCGCGCTCGTCGGGAACCTTCACCCGCTTCCTACGCCAATGGGTGCGTGAGCGCGACGCCATCCCGCTCGTCGAGGCGATCGCCAAATGCACGCTGATTCCGGCCCAAATCGTTGAAAGCTGCGCGCCGCTGTTCAAGCGCAAGGGCCGGCTGCAGCCGGGCTGCGATGCCGACATCGTCGTTTTTGACTTCGCAACGATCGCCGACCGCGCCACCTTTGCCGAGATGAACCTGCCGGCTGAAGGCATGCGCCATGTGCTGGTCAACGGTCAGCAGGTCATCCGCGACGGTGTGCTGGATGAGGTCGCGGCCCCCGGCCGCCCGATCAGGCGAGGTGATGCGTGAGCGTCCCGGTCCTCGTCGTCACCGGATTTCTTGGCGCCGGCAAGACGACATTCATCAACCAGCTGCTGGTGCGTTCCGAAGGCCGCCGCATCAGCGCCATCGTCAATGACTTCGGCGCCATCAACATCGACGCCGAGCTGATCGCCGACGCCGCTGACACGGTGGTGGGGTTGAAGAACGGCTGCATCTGCTGTTCGTTGCAAGGCGATCTGCTGCGGACGTTGAAGCTGGTGCTGTCGCAGCCCGTCCGCCCCGACCACATCGTCATCGAGGCATCGGGCGTCGCCGATCCCAGGGGCATCACCGAAACCCTGATGGACCCGATCCTGTGGCACGACATCCGCCTCGATGCGGTTGTTGCCGTCGTCGATGCCGACGAGGTTGCGGCCAACCCCGGCCGCATGCGGGACGATCTCTGGCGCGCCCAGGTCGAGGCTGCCGATTTCATCGCGCTTTCCAAGACCGGGCTGAGCGAAAGCTCGGGCGAGACCCTGCGGGCAGAACTCGTCTGGCTCAACAAGACGCTGGTCTTCGAAACCGACGGCGACGCCATGCCGATCGAAGCATTGCTTGTGACCGACCGGCCTTCGGCCCAATCCGGCCAGACCAAGGTCAGTGCATCGCGCTTCACCTCGATCGAATGGCAGTCGTCGAACCCGGTTTCGCTCGACCGCTTCCAGGCCGGCATGGATCAGCTTGCACCACGGCTCATCCGCGCCAAGGGTATCGTCAACTTCATCGAGCGGCCCGGACAGAGTTTTCTGCTGCAGATGGTCGGCCGCCGCGCCACCTTGCGCCCGTTTCCGAAATTCGAACCCGGCTGCCGCCTTGTCCTGATCGGCGAAGCCAGCGTCATCGACACCGAGACGGCGCATGCCCGGCTCTCCGAAATTTTTACCTCATAACCCGCAACCGGAGTTGTCCCATCATGCGCGTGTTCAGTGCCGTTCTTGCGACCGAGACCAATACGTTCTCGCCCATCCCCACTGGCCTGACGGCCTTCGTTGAGGGTGGCGACTACTATCCCGCCGGCCAGCATCCCGATCACATGACGCTTTATGGCGGCCAGCTGTGGGCGGCGCGCGAACGTGGCCGCCGCGAGGGCTGGACCTTGTTTGAAGGTCTCAGCGCATCGGCAGAGCCGGGCGGAACGACAACCCGTCATGCCTATGAGACGTTGCGCGACCAGTTGCTCGATGACCTCCGCGCCGTCCTGCCCGTCGACATGGTGCTGATGTCGCTGCACGGCGCCATGGTCGCCGAAGGCTATGACGACTGCGAAGGCGACATCCTCGCCCGCATCCGCGAGATCGTCGGCCCTGATACGGTCGTTGGCTGTGAGCTCGACCCGCATTGCCACATGACATCGGAGATGATCGACAGTGTCGACATCTTGCTGACCTACAAGGAATATCCCCACACCGACGTCTATGAATGCGGTGTCCAGCTCGTCGATCTCTGCCATCGCATCGCCACCGGCCAGATCAAGCCGACGGCGGCCCTTGTCGATACCGGCATGGTCACTTTCATCCGCACCACAACCGAGCCCGGCCTGTCGATCATCCGCGGCATTCGCGCCATGGAGCAGAAGGACAAGGTGCTGTCGGTGTCGATCGCGCAAGGCTTCCCCTGGGCCGACGTGCCGGAAATGGGCACGCGCGTCGTTGTCTACACCGACGCCAATCAGGACCTGGCGCAGTCGCTGGCCCAGCGGCTTGCCGGCGACCTCTACGCCATGCGCGCCGAGATCGTGCCGCCGATGCCCGGCGTCGACGAGGCGCTCGACCAGGCGCTTGCTGCCCCCGCCGGAACCGTCGTCATTGCCGATACCGCCGACAATGCCGGCGGCGGTGCCGCCAGCGACTCGACCTTCTTCCTCGCCCGCATGATCGAGCGCGGCATCTCCGACGCCGTCATCGGCCCGCTGTGGGACCCGATCGCCGTGCGCCTGGTCTTCGAAGCGGGCGAGGGCGCCGTGTTGCCGCTGCGTGTCGGCGGCAAGGTCGGCCCGCGCTCGGGCAATCCGGTCGACGTCACCTGCCGCGTCGTGGCGCTGAAGCGCGGCCTCGTCATGACCGGCCTCGGCGGCGTTCCCTCGCCGATGGGCGATTGCGCTTTGGTAGACTGCGGCGGTGTCCAGGTGCTTCTGGCCTCCGAGCGGTCGCAGGCGATCGACACCGACCTGTTCACCGGCATCGGCTGCGACCTCAGCGAGAAAAGGATCGTGGTGGTGAAGTCCACCCAGCACTTCCGCGCGTCCTACGAGAAGATCGCCAGCGCCGTCATCTATGCTGCGACGGAGGGCACCGTCACCTCCAACCTCGCCAGCCTGCCTTACACAAGGATCAAGCTGCCGAAATGGCCGGTTACCGCCTAGGACTGGTGCGCCCGCCAAGACATCGGCGTCGGCTTCAGGATGTGACAGCCGGCGGCCTTGTTGGGCTGTCGGCATCTCTTGGATCAGGCGCTGCTAGGCCCGCTGCAATTTCTCATAGCGTTTGACCAGCCTGTCCCGCTTCAGCTTCGACAGCCGCTGGATCCAGAAGATGCCGTCCAGCTGATCGATCTCGTGCTGGTGGCAGACGGCAAGCAAGCCTTCCGCCTCTTCGGTGTGTTCCGTACCGTCGAGATCCTGATAGGCGATGCGGAGACGTGCATGCCGCCTGATCTCGTCGGTCACGCCCGGCATCGAGACACTGCCTTCGGTATGCATCAGCATCTCCTCCGATGCCCAGGTGATCTCAGGATTGACGTAGGTCCGTGCGCTGTCGCCCCCGTCCAGTTGCAGCACGACCAGCCGCCTGGAGACGCCGATATGCGGCGCGGTGATGCCGATGCCCGGTGCCGCGCGCATCGTGTCGAGCAGATCGGCCGCGAGTTGGTGCAGCTCTTGGTCGAAGACCAAAACAGGTTCGGCGATCAGGCGCAGGCGCGGGTCGGGAAATTTTACGATTGTACGGATCGTCACGTCTGTTCTCCGCCTCGGGCAGCAATCCGCAGGCGCCATAGCGCGAAAGTCACCGCCCTTCCAGCGTCGCGTGCCCGGCCAGCACTGCGCCGGCCTCGTTGCTCAGCCTGTCGATCAAAAGCCGCACGCCAGGCAGCATGCCACGATGGGCGGCGTAGACCAGCGAGATGTCCAGTCCTGGCCCGGCCCATTCAGGCAGCACCGGCACAGCTAGGCCCTCCTCGACCATTTTCCGGCCGATGAATGTTGGCAACCGTCCGATGCCCAGTCCCGCCTCTATCGCTTCGGCGATGGCCCGCACGCTGTTGGCCGATATGCGTGGCTTGAACTCCACTTTTGCCGGTCGCTGGGTCGCATGGTGCAGCAGCCATTGCTGCGTATCTGAGGGCGAAATCTGCTCGCCGATCAGCGGATAGGCATCGAGCGACTTAGGGTTTGACGGGAGGCCGCGCGCCTCGATGAGCGACGGTGCCGTGAACATCGAGGCTTCGGTGCTGCCGATCTTCCTGGCGATCAGCGTCGAGTCCTTGAGCTTGCCGACCCGGATGGCGAGATCGTAGCCCTCGGCGACGAGGTCGACATAACGGTCCGACACGTCGATCTCGCAGCGCAGCTTCGGATTGGCCGCGATGAAGCGCGCCACAAGCCGCCCCAGCCCGGCCTCGACGAGCACCGACGACATCGTCAGCCTGAGCCCGCCCGACGGTTCGGCCACCGCATGCGCCGCTTCGTCGGCGGCGCGTTGCAGCGCATCGATGATCAGCCGTCCGTGGGTGAGAAAGCGCTTGCCCGGCTCGGTCAGCGACGAACGCCGCGTCGTCCTGGCGATCAGCCTGACGCCGAGATGCTCCTCAAGCTCAGCTACCCTTTTGCTGACGGTCGCCAGCGGCACGCCCATCGATCGCGCCGCGGCGGTGAAGCTGCCGGTCTCCGCCACGCGGGTGAAGATCACCACCGCTTCGACCGGCGGCAGCCGCTCGACCGTCGGGCTGTTGGTCCTGCTTCGATTATCTACCATTGTAGATTCTAAATCCAATTTTCAAGAATTATGCCAATTCAAGGGATAATCTATCTTGTCCCCATGAACCAGATGTTTTCAAATTCCTCGCCCAAAGCCGGCACGCCGGCACAATCCGCGACGCTGATGCTTCTCGTCATTTGCGCCGCCCAATTCCTGGTGGTGATCGATGTCGTAGTCCTCATGGTTGCCGGCCCCGCGCTGGCGCAAGCGCTCGGTGCGACCGAACTCGACCTGCAATGGGTCTTCAACGCCTACGCCCTTGCCTTCGGCGGTTTGTTGCTGCTTGCCGGCCGCGCCGGCGACCGCCTCGGCCATCGCCATATCTTTGCCGCCGGCGCGCTGGTCTTCGCGCTCGCCTCGCTCATTGGTGGCCTCAGCACCTCGATGCCGATGCTGATCGCCGCCCGTGCGTTGCAGGGCGTCGGCGCGGCCATGCTCGCCGCCAATTCGCTGGCCTTGCTGACGCTGCACTTCCCCACTGGTCCGGCCCGACTCCGTGCGCTTGGCCTGTTTGCATCCTCCGCCACCGTCGGCGTCGCTTCCGGGACCTTGCTCGGCGGCCTGTTGACCGGCGCCTTCGGCTGGTCATCGGTGCTGCTCATCAACGTGCCGCTCGGTCTCGCCATGGCTTGGTCGACGAAACTCGCGGCCGGCGAAGCCCGCGACGAAGTCGCCCCAGCCACCCGCATGGACTGGGCAGGGGCTGCCACAGCAACCCTCGGCTTCGGCGCACTCACGCTGGCCATCGCCCAGACATCAGCGCCGTCACCCGCCACCCTTGTCTGGTGGGGCGCAGCGGCAGTCCTGCTCATTGTCTTTGTCGTGGTCGAGCGCCGCAGCCCTGCACCGCTGCTCGATCTCAACGTCCTGCGCAACCGCCCGGTGGCCGTCGCCAACGCACTGATCTTTGTCCATTCCGCCGGCCCGCTGACGTCGCTGTTCTTCGGCTCGCTGTATTTCCAGCAGGTACGCGGCCTCCAGCCGCTCGAAACCGGGCTGCTGTTCCTGCCCTTCGCGCTCGCTTCGATCGTCGGCGCCCGTACCGCACCGGTCGCTATGGCCCATATCGCCCCCCGTGGCATCGCTTCCATCGGCTTTGTCCTGATGAGCTTGTCGGCTTTCGCACTGTCCTTCCTGCCGGTCGCTGCGGATAGGCCCTACCTGCTACTCACGACAGCGGCCTTTGCCATCGGCGGTTTCGGTTCGTCGTTTTCCTTCGTCAGCCTGACCGAGGCCGCCACCGCTTCGGCCCGCAAGGGCGAGGCCGGCATGGTCTCCGGTTTGGCCAACACCTCGCTGCAGATGGGCGGCGCTTCGGTCCTGGCCTTGTTGATCACCGTCACCGCCGCGGTGCCGGCTGCAACGGCCGCTACCCACATCACGACCTTCACGACTGCCGCCGTCATCCTGCTTGTCGGCGCCGTCGCTGGTTTCTTCCTCTTTTCCCCTTCGTCGCGCCAAGCCGCTTCGGCTGGCCAGTAACTCACACCTCAGGAGACCAAGATGCGCCTCAACCGCAGAGACCTCGCCGCCATGTCCTTCTCCGCACTCTTCCTTGCCTCCGGTGCCCACGCCGATACGACCTCGTCGACGCTCGAATCGGCCGGTGCCACGTTTGATCCGATGGCGCTGGTCGATCCCGAACTGCGCCCGATCCTCGAACAGATCCCGCCGCTCGATCTCGGCATGGACAATCTCCAGGCGGTTCGCAGCGTCCAGTTTCCGCCGGCGCTGTCGCTGCCGGCGATCCAGCCGCTGGACCGTTTCATCCAGGGCGGCGCCGGCAATCCGCGCCTGCGTGTCGTGGTCATCGACCCTGCGCCGAAGGGCAACAACAAGCCGGCGATCCTGCACATCCATGGCGGCGGTTTGGTCGTCGGCAAACCCGAGGTGGCGATACCTGAACTGCAGCAACTGGCGGCCGAACTTGGCACTTTGGTAGTCTCGGTCGACTACCGCCTGGCGCCCGAGCATCCTTTCCCCGCCGGCCTGAATGACGCCTATGCCGCGCTCGTATGGATGCATGGATCGGCCGAAGAACTCGGCATCGACCCGGCGCGTATCGCGTTGCTCGGCGAAAGTGCCGGCGCCGGTCTTGCCGCCGCAGTGTCGCTCAAGGCGCGTCATGTACTGCCGATCCGTTTCCAGGCGCTGCGTTATCCCATGCTCGACGACCGCACCGCCTTGCACACGCCGCCGGCGCATGTCGGGACCTTCATCTGGAACTGGCAGTCCAACGCCTTCGGCTGGGCTTCGGTGCTCGGGCGCAAGCCTGTGATGGATGCGGCGCCTGAAGGGGCGGTGCCGGCGCGCGCTGAGAGCCTGCACGGACTTCCGCCGACCTGGATCGGTGTCGGCACGCTCGATCTGTTCGCCCAGGAATCGATGGCCTTCGCTGCGCGTCTCGTCGAGGCCGGCGTGCCGGTCGAGATGTCGGTGGTGCCTGGCGCCTATCACGGCTTCGACACGATGGTCCCTGCGGCGCGCATCTCGGTCAACTTCATCGCCAGCTGGAAATCGGCGCTCCGGCGCGTCCTGCAGGCCGACTGACCACCTCAGCCCCCCGGCGGCATCCGCGTCCGCCGGGCCTACTCCCGCCGCTCGATGTCCCGGCGCAGCACGATCAGCGTCGTCAGATCCTGGACGCTTGGATGCGTGGCGATGATGTCGCGCAGCGTGTTCAGCCGGTCGATCGACGGCACTTCGACCTCGACCATCAAATCGAGCTGGCCGGTGACCGACGACACCCGCCGCACCTCCGAATAGCGCGCCAGCTGGTCGAGCACGCCGATCGACGGCGTCGACACCAGCGTCACCAGCAGGAAGGCCGAGACCAGGTTGGTGTCCATCTGGCCGATATCGGCGCGATAGCCGCGGATGACGCCGCTCTTTTCCAGCGCCGCGACACGTTCGCTGGTGGCACTTCGCGACAGCCCGATGCGCCCGGCAAGCGTCTTCAGCGGGATGCGGGCCTCCTTCGACAGGATGCCCAGAATGTCCCTGTCCTTGGCGTCGAGTTCCTTCATCGCCTGGTTCCGATCCGCGCCGTTAAAGTGCCGGTCCATGCAGTCATAGTGCCGGTGCAACCGACGCTTTGCCGGATGCCCGATTTTTCGACCCGTGCCAAGCTCCAATGACAGCAATTCCGGATAGCCCATGACCGACGTGACCCATCCCGCGCCCACATTCTCCTTTGGCGAAGCCGCCGACCTGGCTTCGAGCCGGTTCGGCGTCGGTGGTCGCGTTACAGCCCTCGACAGTGAGCGTGACCAGAACTTCAAGCTGTCGGCCGACGATGGCTCGCAGTGGATCCTCAAGGTCGTCAACGCCAGCGAGCCTGCCTCCGAAAGCGCATTCCAGGTCGCATTGCTCGATCACCTCGCGCGCACCAGCCCCGGCGTCGCCGCACCGCGCCTCAAACCTTGCGCCAACGGCACTGCCCTGGCCGAGGCCACAAATGCCGCCGGCGAGCGTCACGCGCTGCGGCTGGTGTCGTGGCTGCCCGGCCTGCCTCTGGCCGAGGCAGCACGGACCCCGAAGCTGCTTGAAAACCTTGGCCGCGCCCTTGGCCAGCTCGACAGCGCCCTGCAGGGTTTCATCCATCCCGGCGCGTTGCGTTCGTTCGACTGGGACATCCGCCAGGCCGGCGCGGCGCGCCAGCGCCTGCACCATATCCCCGATGTCGCGGATCGTGCGCTTCTGCGTGGCCTGCTCGATCATTTCGACGCCGCTGTCGCACCCCGTCTGGCCGGCTTGCGCGCCCAGGTCATCCACAACGACGCCAATGACTGGAACGTCCTTGTCGATGAGGACAACCACGAGCGCATCGCCGGCATCATCGATTTCGGCGACGCGCTTTATTCACCCGTGATCGCCGAGGTTGCGGTCGCATGCGCCTACTCCATTCTCGATGTCGAGGACCCGATCGGCGCCGCCGCGACCTTGGCTGCCGGCTTCCACGCCGAGTATCCGCTGCGCGAGGAAGAGCTTGACGTCCTGTTCGACCTCATCGCCATGCGCCTGGTCATCTCGGTCACGCTGTCGGCGCAGCGCAAGGAAAAGACCGGCGCAAACCCCTATCTCGCCATCTCCGAGGCGCCGGCCTGGCGGCTGCTGCGTCGCCTCGGCGCGATGAACCGCCGTTTCGCCACCGCCATCTTGCGCCACGCCTGCGGTTTCGACGCGGCACCGGGCGCCCGGGCCATTACCGCCTGGATCGAGGCCAACAGGAAGGGCTTTGCGCCGGTTCTCGAGCGGCATCCGGCGACGCTTGCCAAGGCACTTGTGCCCTACGGCGATCCGGCCCATCCGATGACCGTTACCTCGGCCGGCCAGCAGCCCGACAAGGCCACCGCCTGGTGGGACGCCTGGTGCGCCGAACATGGCATCGCGCTCGGCATCGGCCCATGGGGCGAGGCGCGCACGGTCTACACCTCCGATATCTTCTGGTCGCGTTTCGTCGAAGGCGCCCGGCGTGTGCATCACCTTGGCCTCGACCTGTTCATGCCATCAGGCACCAGGGTTTTCACGCCGCTCGCCGCCACCGTCAAAAGCGTCGAGATCGAGGAGGATCCGCTCGGCTATGGCTGCCTCGTAGCGCTACTGCACGAGCCCGAGGATTGCCCGCCCTTTGTCACGCTGTGGGGCCACATGGCGCATGAGGCGATGGCGCGCTTGCAGCCGGGGCAGAAGATCGAAGCCGGCGAACTCGTTGGCGAAATGGGCGCCCCCCGCCGAAAACGGCGGCTGGGCGCCGCATCTGCATTTCCAGATCTCGGCAGATCCGGAACTCGCCGCCCGCGATATCTTGGGCGTGGGCGAGGCGCGTTACCTCGATGTCTGGCGCGAGCTGTTTCCAGACGCCGCCGGACTCGCCGGCATCCCGCCGGAGACCTTCGTCCAGACCGGCCGGACGCGCCCCGAGATCGTCGCCGCACGCAAGGCGTCGCTGCTGCCCAATTTGTCGATCTCCTATTCCGAGCCGATCAAGTTCGTGCGTGGCGAGGGCGCCTGGCTGATCGACGACCGTGGCCGCGCCTATCTCGACTGTTTCAACAATGTCTGCCATCTCGGCCATGCCCATCCTGACGTCGTCGAAGCCATCGCCCGTCAGGCGGCCAGGCTCAACACCAACACACGCTACCTGCACGACTCCATCGTCACCTATGCCGAGCGGCTGACCGCGACATTGCCCGAGGGCCTGTCGGTTGCCTCCTTCGCTTGCTCCGGCAGCGAGGCCAACAGCCTCGCTCTGCGCATGTCGCGCACCTTGACCGGCAGCGACGACGCGCTGGTGCTCGACTGGGCCTATCACGGCACCACCCAGGAGCTGATCGACCTCAGCCCTTACAAATACAAGCGCAAGGGCGGCAAGGGCCGGCCCGCCCATGTCTTTGAGGCGGCGATCCCCGACAGCTACCGCGCGCCGGCTGACTGGCCCGCCGAGGAGCATGCCAGGCGTTTTGCCGACAGCATCGCCGAGCAGATCGAGACGATGCGCAAGCAAGGCCGCGCGCCGGCCTTCTTCATTGCCGAATCCATCCCCAGCGTCGCCGGCCAGATTTTCCTCCCCGAGGGCTATCTGAAAGAAGTCTACGCCATGGTCCGCGCCGCCGGCGGCTTCTGCATCGCCGACGAGGTGCAGGTCGGCTTCGGCCGCGTCGGCAGCCATTGGTGGGCCTTCGAGACGCAAGGCGTGGTCCCGGACATCGTCACCATGGGCAAGCCCATCGGCAACGGCCACCCGATGTCGGCACTGGTCACCACGCGCGAGATCGCAGACCGCTTCAACAACGGCATGGAGTATTTCAACACCTTCGGCGGCAACCCGGTGTCCTGTGCTGCGGGCCTTGCAGTGCTCGATGTCATCGAGCGCGACCGGCTGCGCGACAACGCCGCCGACATTGGCGCCTACCTCGTCGCCCGATTCAGGGAGATGCAGGCGCGCTACGATGTCATCGGTGACGTCAGGGGGCAGGGCCTGTTCCTCGGCATCGAGCTGGTCAGCGACCGCAAGACCAAGGCTCCGGCCACGGCCTTCGCCCGCAAGGTCAATGACGGAGCCAGGGCGCGCGGCGTTTTGATCGGCACCGAGGGCCCGCATGACAACGTGCTCAAGATGCGTCCGCCAATGATCTTCAGCCGTACCGATGCCGACCATCTGGTCGGCGTGCTTGAGGATACCTTCGCTGCAGCATCGGCCGAAGGCGCGTAGCAGACCCGCGCGACGACCTCGCGCGAGGAACTTGAACGACAGGGGAATTCACCAACTTCCGGCGTCCATGCGCCGGCGGCAGAAAGAGGCTTTGCCTCGAACACCAGGGAGGAAGACATGAGGAAAATCTGCGCCACGGCGCTTCTGCTCGGCTCGGCCGTTATCGCCATGCCTGCGGCGGCCGACACGTTCGACATCGTCAAGCAGCGCGACAAGGTCACATGCGGCGTCAGCCAGGGCGTTGCCGGCTTCTCGGCGCCCGACGATGCCGGCAAGTGGTCCGGCTTCGACATCGATTTCTGTCGCGCGGTCGCGGCCGCCGTGCTCGGCGATCCGGAAAAGGTGAGCTACGTCCCGCTGTCGACCAAGGAGCGCTTCACCGCGCTGCAGTCGGGCGGCGTCGACGTGCTGTCGCGCCAGACCACCTGGACGCTGTCGCGCGATTCCAGCCTCGGCATCCGTTTCGTCGGCACCGCCTATTATGATGGCCAGGGCTTCATGGTGCGCAAGGAGCTCGGCGTCGATAGCGCCCTCAAGCTTGACGGCGCCACCGTCTGCACCGAGCAGGGCACCACCACCGAGCAGAACGTCGCCGACTATTTCAGCGCCCACAAGATGAAATACGAACCTGTCGTCATCGATTCCGCCGACGGCATCATCAAGGCCTTCGACGGCGGCCGCTGCGACGTCTACACCACCGATGCCTCGGCGCTTTACGCGCAACGCCTCAAGCTCACCGATCCCGCTGCCTATATCGTTCTGCCCGAGATCATCTCCAAGGAGCCGCTTGGGCCCGCCGTGCGCCAGGGCGACGACAAGTGGTTCAACATTGTCCGCTGGACGCTGTTCGCGCTGCTCGAGGCCGAAGAGCTCGGCATCACCAAGGACAATGCCGAAGCCGGCCTGACCTCGGAAAACCCGGCCATCAAGCGCTTCCTGGGGGGCCGAAGGCGACAGCGGCCAGCAGCTCGGCCTCGACCCGCGCTGGAGCTACAACATCATCTCCAAGGTCGGCAATTTCGGCGAGATGTTCGAGCGCAATCTCGGCCAGTCGAGCGACCTCAAGATCGACCGCGGCATCAACGCCTTGTGGAACGCCGGCGGCCTGATGTACGCCCCGCCGGTGCGCTGACGCCTTTCTCACCCTGGGGTCGCGCCTTGGTGCGGCCCCGATTATGTTGCGCCGCACGAATCCCCGCTCCTCGTCAGGAGCCCAACTAAGAGTGTGGCCATGAGCATTGCCAATCGCGTCCGGGTCAAGGACGTCAAGGTCCTGTCCGACGACTGGTACCTGTTGAAGAAGACCGTCTTCGACTACCGCCGCAACGATGGCCAATGGCAAAGCCAGAGCCGCGAGACCTATGATCGCGGCAATGGCGCGACCATCTTGCTTTATGATCCCACGCGCCGCACGGTCGTTCTCGTCCGGCAGTTCCGCTATCCGGCCTTTGTCAGCGGCTACGATGATTTTCTCATCGAAACGCCTGCCGGGCTGCTCGACAATGCCAGCCCGGAAGAGCGCATCAGGGCTGAGACCGAGGAGGAGACGGGTTTCCGCGTCCGTGACGTACGCCGCGTCTTCGAAGCTTTCATGAGCCCCGGCGCTGTCACCGAGCGGATCTATTTCTTCGTCGGCCGCTACGAGCCCGGCGACCGCGTTTCATCGGGCGGCGGCCATGTCGGCGAGGGCGAAGACATCGAAGTGATCGAGGTGGATATTGAAGAGGCGCTGGCCATGGTCGCCGACGGCCGCATCTGCGACGCCAAGACCATCATGCTGCTGCAATACGCGGCGCTGCATCTGTTGCGGTGAACCGCAAGGAGAGGTCACGCGCCGGTCGTCGTCATCTCACGCCAAGATTGCCAACGCAAAGGCTTGCAGAGTAGGAAAAAATACTTACGTTTGATCTCGTTTTGTTCTCAAGGTGAGGCGAGTTCAACATATGTCGGCGAGCAAGAAATCGTCTGGCGCAATACATGGTGGCGCCGAGCAGTTGTCGCTTGATCTTGGCCTGCCGCCGCCGCGCCAACGCAGCGACAATCTGTTCTTCTGCTTGCTTGCCGGCCCGGACGATGCGGCCCGCACGACCGCCTTGGCGCGGAGCCTCTGCTTGCAGCATGGCGTGACCGGTCAGCTTCAGGCAGCCAACCGGCTCCATGTCTCGCTGTGCTCGCTTGGCAAGCATGCCGGACTGTCCCCGTGGCTGCTCAATATCGCCACGCGGGCCGGCGGGGCGGTCACGGCGGCACCGTTCGAGTTGACCTTCGACCGGTTCGTCAGCTTCAGGAGTCGCGACCGGCAGCCGCTCGTACTGCTCTGTGACGGCGGCAAAGCCGAACTGATGGCATTGCAGCACCAGCTTGGTGCTGCCCTTGGAGCCGTCGGGCTGAACATTTCCTCGCGCGCCTGCTTCGAACCGCATTGCACCTTGCTCTACGGCCGCAGCTCCGTGCCGGCGACGAGACTCGAACAACCGGTTACCTGGCGCGTGCGCGAATTAGCCCTCGTCCATAGCCTGGTCGGCCAGGGGATTTATCTCCACCCTGGCCGTTGGCCGCTGCTCTGCTGATCTCAGCTCGCTGGCAGTGGCTGGCGGGCGTTGCGCCAGAACTCCTGCGGTTCTTCGAGCAGGTGGGTGAGCCCGACGCGTTCGAAGGCCAGCGTGGCCTGTTCGGCGGCGTCAGCGAGGATGTCGTCGGCGTCGAGATGGTCGGTCTTGCGGTCGCGCATCAGCACTTTGCCGTTGACGATGACGGTGTCGACGTCGGCGGCGTTGGCGAAATGGGCGATGCGCGTCACCGGCATGACGGGCGGGTAGAGATGCGGCTTGCGCATGTCGACAAGCACGATGTCGGCCTTCTTGCCTGGCTCCAGCGAGCCAAGCTCGTTTTGCAGCCCGAGCGCCTTGGCTGCGTCGATTGTCGCCATCTCCAGCGTCTTGCCGGGCGGCAGATAGGCCGGGTCGCGGAAGTGGCGGCGGTGATAGTGCATGCACTGCGCCATGTGGCGGAACATGTCGTAGCCGCGGTCGGGCGCTGCCGCGTCCGAACCGAGGCAGACATTGATGCCGGCCTCGATCAACTCCGGCACCGGGCAGCGGCCATAGACCGACATGATGGCGCTCGGATTGTGGATGATCGACGCGCCCGTCTCCTTCAGCGCAGCAAAATCATCCTCGGTGAGGTCGACGCTGTGACCCAACAGCGCGAATTCACCGAGGACACCAAGATCGCGCGCCAGCGCGATCGAACCGTCGCGATGGCCGTCCTGGGTGAACAGCACATTCTTGCGACGGCGCAGATCCATGACCGCTTCGCCCATCTCGACGACCTGCCGGCGGGCATCGGCATCGGCCATCTGGGCGGCGTAGTAGACCGGCATGACAAGGCACACGCCGGTGCCGCGGCCAAGCACATCGTTCCAGCGGTCGATCAGGAGCTCGCTGACTTCGAGCTGGCGCTCGAACGTGACGGTCACATCGCTAGGCTGTCCGGTCTCTGAGAAGTGGCGATAGCTGCGCGGGAAGGGCGGCCGGCCCGGACCCACCGCCATGAAGGTGCGCAGGCCGGACTCGGCAGTCGCTCCGCTATGGGCATCGCCGAAGGCCGGGTCGTCGGTGCGGTAGATGTCGGCGCCACCGCCGAGCAGCGTCATACCAGTGGTGATGCCGCCGCGCAGCCTTTCGAGCTGGGTCATGCGCGCTTCGGCGCGCCAGAAAGCCGCCGTCGAGCCGCGCGCATAGATCTCCTCGCAGGCCTCGAACCAGGTGTCGACGCCGGCACCGGCATTGCGCACCAGCCCGTGGCCGGCATGCGAGTGGCTGTCGATCAGCCCGGGCAGCGCCACCATGCCGGTGCCGTCGATGATCTCCCTGGCGCCGGTCGGCTCGGCGTCGTGTCCCGTGCCGATGGCGCTGATGCGGTCGCCGGTGACCGCGATCCAGGCGCGGTCGATCACCCGGCGTTCCGGGTCGACGGTAATCGCTGTCACGTTGCGCACGAGTATGTCTGTCATGGGGTCTGCTTTCCAAATGTCTTCAGCGCGTGATCCCGAAGGCGGGAACCGGGGATCACGCTTTGACGGGGCACTAGAGCCCGAGAATGTCTTCCAGGTCGCGTGCGAACACGCGGTCGCTCTCGAGGTCGAGCTGGTTTTCGATATGGGCGAGGTGGTGGTGCATGACGGCGAGCGCCTCCTTGGAGTCGCGTTCGGTGATGCTCTGGACGATCGCCGCGTGCTCGTCGGGACCGCAGTTCAGTACCTCTTTTTGCTGGTACATCGCCATGATCAGCGACGTCCGCGAAACCAGGTCGCGCAACAGGGTGGCGAGGATCTGCGACTGCGCCAGTTCGGCGATCAGCATATGGAATGCGCCCGACAGGCGAATGGCGCCGGCGACATCGCCGCCCTGATGCGCCTGGCGTTCCTGGTCGACATGTTCGCCCAGCCTGGCGATCCCGTCGTCGTCGATGGTCGCACACAGCCGCTCGACAAGCCGCTCCTCGATAGTGCGGCGGGCAAAGAAGACATCACGAGCTTCTTCGATCGAAGGTTTGGATACAAACGCGCCGCGATTTGGAACCAATGTAATCAGGCCGTCTCGGGCGAGGTTCTGCAGAACCTGGCGAATGCGCGCCCGGCTGGCGGAAAAGATCTCGGAGAGTTGCTCTTCCTTGAGCCGTGTGCCGGGGCCTACCTGCCGCTCGGCGATGGCGTTCCAGATCTTTTCGTAGATTTCCTGATCGGTAGCGTGTCGCTTTCCGGCCTCAATGTCCATCCAACCCTCCTCCCAGTGGGCCCAGACACCCAGCCCTGAACCCTATTGAATCTCAAATTGGGCACAAGTCAACAAATTTGTCGACAATGATTGTTGACAATAATTGGATACGATGTCAGCGTGAAGTGGATGGAGCCTAAAGGCGCCCTGCAGACGTAAAGGCGCGGGTCCACGGTTCTTAAATGGGAGGAGTTACATGAAGAAGTTCCTGCTCGCGGCCACCGCCGCGGCTTTGGTCCAGCTTGGCTTGATGGGCAATGCGAGCGCAGCCGAGTTGCGTTACGCCGCCGCCGGCGACATCTACGGGCTCGACCCGGATTCGATGACCGACAGCTTCTCGAACAATTTCCTGGCGCACATTTACGAGCCGCTGGTCCGCTACAACAAGGAACTGAAGATCGAGCCGGCGCTGGCCCTGTCCTGGGAAGTCGTCAAGCCCGACGTCGTCCGCTTCAAGCTGCGCCAGGGCGTCAAGTTCCATGACGGTGCCGACTTCAGTGCTGACGACGTCGTCATGTCGCTGATGCGCGCCATCGACGAAAACTCGCCGATCAAGGGCAACCTGCCGGCGCTGAAATCGGTCGAGAAGATCGACGATTACACCGTTGATCTGCATCTTGCCGGCCCGACGCCGCTGCTCAACAACTACCTCACCAACATCGCGGTCTTCGATTCCGGCTGGCTGGAGAAGAACAACGCGGTCAAGCCGATCAACGCCGAGCTCGGCCAGGAAGGTTACACCTCCACCCACGCCAACGGCACCGGCCCCTTCAAGCTCGAAAGCCGCCGCCCCGACGCCCAGACCGTGCTGGTCGCCAACGAAGGCTGGTGGGACAAGCCACAGCACAATCTGACCAAGGTCATCTTCACCCCGATCGCCTCCGACGCCACCCGCGTCGCGGCACTTCTGTCGGGCGAGGTCGACATCATCACCCCGTCGCCGCTGCAGGATGCCAAGCGCATCGCCGCCAATCCGGGCACCAAGGTGCTGGAGAACCCGGGCCTGCGCACGATCATGATGAACTTCAACATGCGCGACAAGCTTGTCGACGGCAATGTCGAGGGCAATCCGTTCAAGGACGTGCGTGTCCGCAAGGCCGTCTACCAGGCCATCAACATGGACCTTGTCCGCGACAAGATCATGCGTGGCAAGTCGCGCGTTTCCGGCATGCAGATCGCGCCTGAGGTGCCTGGCTTCGATGCCAAGCTCAACGAGCGTTTCCCCTACGATCCGGCGGCCGCAAAGGCTTTGTTGACCGAGGCCGGCTATCCCAACGGCTTCCAATTCAACATGAACTGCCCCAACGACGCCTACGTCAATGACGAGGAAGTCTGCCAGGCGATGACGGCGATGCTGGCCCAGGTCGGGCTCAACGCCAAGCTGGTCGCCGAAGCCCGCACCCTGCACTTCAAGAAGGCGCAAGAAGGCCAGACCGACATGTTCATGATCGGCTGGGCGACGTTGCCGATGCTCGACGGCTTCTCCGTGCTGTCGGCCATGCTGCACTCGCCGGAAGAGAAGCTCGGCACCTGGAACCCCGGCGGTTACAAGAACGCCAAGGTCGACGAGCTGGTCAAGAAGATCGACGTCGAGCTCGACGAGAGCAAGCGCCGCGCGATGATGGTCGAGGCCTTCGGCATCACCGAGCAGGAAGTCGCCTGGCTGCCGCTGCACCAGCAGCCGCTGTCCTGGGCGGTGCGTGACAATGTCGAGGTCGTCCAGACCGCCGACGATCTGCTCCGCCTCTGGTACGTCAACGTCAAGTAAGTCGAACCAGCCCCCTGTCCAACCAGGGCAGGGGCCTTTCGCTAACGGCAAGCCCGCCGCCACGAAGCGGGGCCACCTCCAAGGGAGTTGCGACGATGTTCGTATTCCTCGTCCGCCGTCTGCTGCAGGCCGTCATGGTCATGCTGGCCGTGGCGTTCATCGCCTTCTTGATGTTTCGCTATCTCGGCGATCCGGTGAACAACATCGTCTCCCAGGACGCGACCCAGGCCCAGCGCGAAGAGGTGCGGCAGCGCCTGCGTCTCGACGACCCGATGGCCATCCAGTACGGCCGTTTCGTCATCAATGCCGCCCAGGGCGACTTCGGCGTCTCCTACCGCAACAGCCGTCCGGTCAGCGCGCTGCTCGCCGAGCGTTTTCCCGCAACCGCCGAACTGGTGCTGGTTGCCGCAGTGTTGTCTCTGGTGCTTGGCATCCCGCTTGGCATCTACACCGCACTCAAACCCCGAGGCGTGCTTAGTCAGGGCTTGCAGATCATGTCGCTGATCGGCATCTCCTTGCCCACCTTCGTCACCGGCATCCTTTTGATCCTTGTATTCTCGGTCTGGCTCGGCTGGCTGCCGTCCTTCGGCCGTGGCGATGTCATCGACATCGGCTGGTGGTCGACGGGCTTCCTCACCGCCTCCGGCCTCAAGGCGCTGATCCTGCCGTCCTTCATGCTGTGCTTGTTCCAGTTGACGCTGATCATGCGGCTGGTCCGTGCCGAGATGCTGGAGGTGCTGCGCGCCGACTACATCAAGTTTGCCAAGGCGCGCGGCCTGAAGAACCGTGCCATCCATTTTCGCCATGCGCTCAAGAACACGCTGATCCCGGTCGTCACCATCTTCGGGCTTCAGCTCGGCGGCCTCATCGCCTTCGCCATCATCACCGAAACGGTGTTCCAGTGGCCGGGCATGGGCGCGCTGTTCATCCAGGCCGTCAACTTCACCGACGTGCCGGTCATGGCGGCTTATCTCGTCATGGTCTCGCTGATCTTCGTCATCATCAATACCAGCGTCGACCTTCTCTACAACGTCATCGATCCGCGCCTTCGCACCGATCCGACCCGGGCCTCCGGGAAGGGCGCCTGACGGGAACCCATGACCATGAGTGACACCTCCTTCACCGGACGTCTGCGCAGCTTCGCTGATAGCGACCTGTTCTACAGCTTCCGCCGTTCCAAGACGACGGTCATTGCTGCGGCAGCGCTCCTGTTGCTTTTCATCGGCGCGGTCTTTGCACCTGTCATCGCGCCCTTTGATCCGTTCGACATCGCCCATCTCAACCTGCTCGACAGCGAATTGCCGCCGGCCTGGATGGAAGGTGCCAACCCGGCCTACTGGCTCGGCACCGACACCCAGGCGCGCGACGTGCTGTCGTCGATCCTCTATGGCCTGCGCATCTCGCTCTTCGTCGGCTTCGCCTCGGTCATCTTGGCTGCCGTGCTCGGCGTCTTCCTTGGCCTTGTCGGCGGCTTCGTTGGTGGCATCGTCGACGCCGTCATCATGCGCGTTGCCGATGTCCTGCTGAGCTTCCCGGCGATCCTCGTTGCACTGCTCATCAACGGTGTCATGCGTGGCATCCTCCCAGCCAACCAGCACGAGAGCGCGGCCATCCTCGTTCTCGTGCTGGCCATCGGGCTCACCAACTGGGTGCAATATGCCCGCACGGTGCGCGGCTCGACGCTGGTCGAGCGCCAGCGCGAATACGTCCAGGCTGCCCGCACCATCGGCGTCGGGCGCCTGCGCATCATGCTCACCCATATCCTGCCCAATGTGCTCGGCCCGGTGCTGGTCATCGCCACCATCAATCTCGGCATGGCCGTGCTGACGGAAGCGACGCTGTCCTTCCTCGGTGTCGGCATGCCGGCGACGCAGCCCTCGCTCGGCACGCTCATCCGCGTCGGCAACGAATACCTGTTCTCCGGCATCTGGTGGGTTGTCATCTTCCCGTCGGCAACGCTTGCCGTGCTGGTCCTCGCCGTCAACTTGATCGGCGACTGGCTGCGCGACGCTCTCAATCCGAAGCTGAGGTAAGGCCATGGCCCTGCTCGAAGTCGAAAATCTGAAAGTCGAGTTCCCCACCCGCAAGGGCGTTCTCACCGCCGTTGACAACGTCTCCTTCACCGTCGAACAGGGCGAGATCCTGGGCGTGGTCGGTGAATCCGGCGCCGGCAAGTCGATGACCGGTGCTGCCGTCATCGGCCTGCTCGAACCGCCCGGCCGCATCGGCGGCGGCCAGATCCGCCTCGACGGCAAGCGCATCGACAACCTCTCGCCCGACGAGATGCGCAAGATCCGCGGTCGCCACATCGGCGCGATCTTCCAGGACCCGCTGACCAGCCTCAACCCGCTGTTCACGGTTGGCGAGCAGCTGGTCGAGACGATCCGCACGCATCTGCCGATGTCGGCGGCGGAAGCCAGGAAGCGCGCCATCGGCTGGCTCGCCGAGGTCGGCATCCCTGCACCCGACCGGCGTTTCGACCAGTATCCGCACCAGTTCTCCGGCGGCATGCGCCAGCGCGTCGTCATTGCCCTGGCACTGTGCGCCGAGCCGCGGCTGATCATCGCCGACGAGCCGACGACAGCACTCGACGTGTCGGTGCAGGCGCAGATCATCGCGCTGCTCAAGCGGGTCTGCCGCGAACGCAATGCGGCCGCGATCCTCGTCACCCACGACATGGGCGTCATCGCCGAGACCGCTGACAGGGTCGCGGTGATGTATGCCGGGCGCCTCGCCGAGATCGGCCCGGTCGCGCATGTTCTGCAGAAGCCGAGCCATCCCTATACGGCTGGCTTGATGGGCTCGATCCCGCGCGTCGGGCCACGGCCCGAGCGACTGATCCAGATCGAGGGCTCGATGCCGCGCCTGACCGACATCCCGAGCGGCTGCGCCTTCAACCCGCGCTGCCCTAAGGTCTTTGCCGATTGCCACCGGGTCAGGCCCGAACTGCGCCCGGTCGCTGACGGCGCCGCTGCCTGCCTGCTCTATGAAGGGGTGACGCAATGAATCCCACACCGATCAAGCTCAAGACCGGCGAAGCCCCGCTGCTTCAGGTCAATGGCCTCAAGAAGCACTTCGCCATGGCCAAGCCCTTCCTCAACCGTCTGCTCGAGGGCGGCGAGTTGCAGACGGTCAAGGCTGTCGACGGTCTCGACCTTGAGATCCCGCGCGGCCAGACGCTCAGCCTCGTTGGCGAGTCCGGCTGCGGCAAGTCGACGGTCGCCCGCCTGATCATGGGCCTGTCCAATCCGTCCGGCGGCTCGATCCTGTTCGATGGCGCTGACATTTCGCGTGCGCCGGCAGGCCAGCCCGCGGACATCCGCCGCCGCATGCAGATGATCTTCCAGGATCCCTATGCCAGCCTAAACCCGCGCTGGCGGGTGGCCGATATCATCGCCGAGCCGTTGCGGACCTACGGCTTGTGCGCCTCGCGCCAGGAGGAACGCCGCGAGGTCGACCGCCTGCTCGAATTCGTCGGCCTCAACGCCAAGGACGGTGACAAGTTTCCGCATGAATTCTCCGGCGGCCAGCGCCAGCGCATCTCGATTGCGCGGGCCATTTCCACCAAGCCGGAATTCCTCGTCTGCGACGAGCCGACTTCCGCGCTCGACGTCTCGGTCCAGGCGCAGATCCTCAATTTGATGCGCGAGATGCAGCGCGAGCTCGGCCTGACCTACCTGTTCATCAGCCACGACCTTGCGGTGGTCAACTTCATGTCGGACTGGATCGGCGTCATGTATCTCGGCCGCCTCGTCGAGGTTTCGCCCGCAGCCGAACTCTTCGCCAATCCGCAGCATCCCTATACAAGGCTGCTGCTCGACACGATCCCCGATCTCGGCATGTCGAAGCGCGACCGCCAGCCGGCCGCTGGCGAGGTGCCCAACCCGATCAACCCGCCGCCGGGCTGCCATTTCCATCCGCGCTGCGCGCTCGCCAATGAGCGTTGCCGGCGTGAGGCACCGGTGCTTCACGTGTATGATGGGGATGTGCGCGCCTCTTGCCATGCGGTCGAGGAAGGGCGTGGCAATGAGCCGATCATGGCACAGGCACGTGCCGCGCAGTCGCTGCAGGCAGCGGTCTGAGGGAGAAAAAATGGATTTCGATTTCGCCGAGCTGCCCGAAACCGACCGCTACCGGCTGCTCACCAACTTTGTCGGGCCGCGGCCGATCGCACTCGTCACCACCATCGACGAGCATGGCTGCAACAATGCCGCGCCGATGAGCTTCTTCAACGTCTTTTCGCACGAACCGCCGCTGCTCATCCTGGGCATGCAGACGCGACCCGACGGCACCGCCAAGGACACCGTCGCCAATATCAGGCGCTCGGGCGAGTTCGTCGTCCACATGGTCGACATGGCGATCGCCAACGAGATGATCGTCACCGGTATCAACTTCCCCAGCGACGTCGACGAGATCGAGTTTGCCGGCTTGACCAGCACGCCGTCGGTCAAGGTTGCGGCACCCCGCATCGAGCAATCGCCCTGTGCCATGGAGTGCAAGGTGTCGCAGATCCTCGACTATGGACGCCGCACCATCGTCATCGGCGAGGTCGTGCAGATGTATGTCCGCGACGAATGCCTCGACGAGCGTGGCCGCTACGTCCGGCCCGAGATCTATCAGCCGATCGCGCGGCTGCATGCCGACAACTACATCGTCGCCGACAACCAGTTCGTGCTCAAGCGCCCCACTCGAGCTTCTCCATCACGAGGAAGTGGCGGGATATGCCGTATCGAAGCCACAGAAGGTCGCCGGCTGACCGAGAAAATGCGCCGGACGTTCAGCCCGGCATCACCGAAATCCGAAATGCCTGCGGTGCTGAAATCAAAGAACGGGCGGCGCCGACGTCATGGAGCTCAAGGACTACGGCCTGCGCGAGGGTGCTTTCGCCGACATCGTGCTCGACGCCGAGACCGTGCCGGAGGCGGTGGCCGCACGTCCGAAACGCAAGCTGGTGCTCAAGCGCGGCAAGCCGGTGGTGCGCGACGGCAAGGCCCTTTTCAGAGTCGAATGAGAATTTGAAATGACCGAACCATTGCTTATCACCGCCCGCTGGGTCGTCGGCCATGTCGACGGCCGGCACGCGCTTTATCCCAACGGCGAGGTCGTCGTGTCAGGTGACCGCGTGCTCTTCGTCGGCCACGGCTATGAGGGGCCCGTCGCGCGCCGCATCGACTATGGCAACGCGTTGATCGGCCCGGGCTTCGTCGATCTCGACGCGCTGTCCGACCTCGACACCACGGTGCTCGGCTACGACAATCAGCCGGCGGTCAAGAAGGGCCGGATCTGGCCCGAGACCTACATGGAGAGCGGCCCCTTTGAGATGTACTCGGAGGAAGAACTGGCGTTCCAGAAGCGCTATGCTTTCTCGCGCCTGATCCGCTCCGGCATCACCACCGCATTGCCCATCGCCTCGCTGTTCTACCGCCAGTGGGGCGAGACGGTGGGCGAGTTCAGCGCCGCCGCCGAAGCCGCGCGCGACCTCGGCCTGCGCGTCTATCTCGGCCCCGCCTATCGCTCTGGCAACAGCTTCGTCCGCCGCGATGGCAGCATCGATTTCCACTTCGACGAGGAGCTCGGTCTCGACGGCCTCGCCGATGCGGTTGCCTACTGCCGCAAGTTCGAAGGCCAGGCCAATGGCCTGATCCGCACCATGCTGGCGCCCGACCGCATCGAGACCTGCACCCCCGAACTGCTCAAGGCTTCGGCCGCTGCCGCCGAAGCACTCGACGTGCCGATCCGGCTGCATTGCTGCCAGTCGCCCTTCGAGTACCAGAGCGTGCTCAGGCTGCGCGGCATGAGCCCGGCCGAATGGCTGGAAAGCCTGGACTTCCTGTCGCCGCGCGCGATCCTTCCGCACGGCACCCATGTCAGTGGCCGCAACGGCATCGAGCGGCCCGGCAGGGACCTCGAGATCTTGCGTGACGGCGGCGGCACCATCGCCCATTGCCCGCTGGTTTCGGCCCGCCACGGCAACGCGCTGCAGTCGTTCCGCAAGTATCGCGACATGGGCATCCGCATCGGCCTCGGTACCGACACCTATCCGCCAGACATGTTCCTCAACATGCAGGTCGGTATGATGCTCTGTCGCATCGAGGAAGGCGGCACCGACGGCTGCCGCTCCGAGGATTTTTATGATGCCGCAACGCTTGGCGGCGCCGACGCGCTCAACCGTCCCGATCTCGGCCGTCTGCAGGCTGGTTCGACCGCCGATCTGATCGTCGTCGACTTCGACGATCCGTTCATGGGCCAGACCATCGACCCGATCCAGACGCTGATGCTCAACGCCTCGGCGCAATCGGTCTCAACTGTCATGATCGCCGGTCGCTTCGTCATGGAAGGTGGCATCATCCCTGGCGTCGACGACCGCGAATACCGCAAGCGCGCGCAGACGCAGTTCGAAGGTGTTGTCGCCAAGTACCCGCTGCGCACCTTCAACCACCCGCCCGTCGAGGAAATCTTCTCGTCGGCCTACCCGACCCATCGCAAGGCGTAAGCCCCCGACGCCTTGCACGGAAAGGGCGCTGTCCGCGCATGACCCCGAAAATCGTCAGCGATTTTCGGAAGGATCGTGCGCCAAAATGGACGGCGCCCTTTCTGTTTGCAAATGAGACTACTCCCCCGCGGCCTCGCCGATGTTGCGGCTCAGGATGGCGAGCACGCGCGTTGCGCTTTCGATGTCGGCGTCGGCGACGCCGGTCAGCACCTGACTGCGCAGTTCGGCGACATAGGCGATCATGCTGTCGGCCTCGCGGCGAGCAGTCGGCGTCAGGAAGATGCGCTTGGCGCGCCTGTCGTCGTCGGTGGTGCAGCGCACCACCATGCCCTTCTTTTCCAGCCCGTCGATAAGGCCGACCAGCGACGGCTGTTCGATATGCATCTGCTCGGCCAGCTCGGCCTGTGTTTTGCCTTCGCATTCGGCGATCTGCATCATCAGCCGGGCGCGCGCCAGCGTCAGCCCCCGCTTCTTCACCCGGGCGTCGAACATCGTCCTGAGCTTGCGGTTGACCTTCAGCAGCTCGTCGAAGAATGCGCTCTTCAGTTCATCGGCGCTCATGTTGTTCCCTTAATTATTTTTATGAATACCATTAGCTACCTATGTAATTCATGGAGGTGACTGCGACAAGAACCGCCGCCTAGTCCCTTCGGACGAGGCTAATGCCGACCCTGCGCGACGTAATGCTCATTGGCGCCGAATGGTGCGGCTGCTGCCGGGGCCGGAGATCAGGGAGTATGTGATGGTCCTGCGCAATCTGGCGAAGCTCGATCTCAATCTCCTCCACGTCTTCGAGGCCGTCTACAGCGAGGCGAGCATTACCCGGGCCGCCGAGACGCTCAACGTCACCCAGCCCGCGGTCTCCAACAGTCTGGCGCGCTTGCGCGACATCTTCGGCGACCAGCTGTTTGTCCGGGCACGACAAGGCATCGCCCCCACGCCGCTCGCCGAAACGCTGATCGGCCCGGTCCGAGAGGCGCTGACCGCACTCGACCGGACGCTGGCCCGGCACGAAAGGTTCGACCCGCTCGGCTCCGAGCGCATCGTCTGCTTCAGCATGAGCGATTATGCCGAGGCCGTCGTCCTCGGGCCGTTCGTTGGCGAACTGAACCGGCTCGGATCGAGGCTCGCGGTCCGCAACCGCTTCCTCGCCGAGCGCGACCTGTTCCCCGGGCTGGCTTCAGGAGAGATCGACTTCGCCGTCGAGTCGCATCCCCTTGCCGAGGACGGGTTCGGGCAGAGGCTGTTGTTCAGCGACGATTTCGTCTGCGTCATGCGCCGGGGACACCCAGCGGCCATCGAGCCTTTCACCATCGAGCGTTATCTCACGCTCAAGCACCTGCATATCTCCAACCGTCCGCGCGTCGCCAATCTTGTCGATGGCGCGCTCGCCCGGCTCAAGCTGAAACGGCAGGTGGCGGTGCATCTCGAACATTGTCTGGCCGCTGCTGCCATCCTGTCGCGCAGCGACCTGTGTCTCACCATTCCCACCTCCTTCGTCAGGCATTTCCTGCCCGAGGATGGTTTCGTCACGCTGCCGAGGCCGTTTCGCATGCCGCCGCTGCAGACCTGGCTCTATTGGCACCCGGCGTCGGAAGGCAGCCCCGCCCATGATTGGGTTCGCGGCGCGCTCGACGACTGCTTCCCGTTGCCTGATACCGGCGTGGCAGCCGGCCAGGATCATTTCGGCTGATGTCGGTCATTCGCAATGGCAATTTGCCCCGCCTGACACCGCCAACCTATAACTGGGGCCAACAGCCGAAATCGAAGACCTGTCGCTAGGGCGATGGCCGCAAGCCGTTGCCGGGGAGGATGGCGCATGCGTGTTGCCGGGAGCATCGAGCAGATTGTCGAACGCGGGCTCTGCACTGGCTGCGGCGCCTGTGCAAGCCTGCTGGGCAACGACGTGCTCGGCATGGATCTTTCCCCCGAGGGGTTCATGCGGCCTCGCCGCCGCCGCCCGCTCAAGGACGTCGAACAAGGCGCGGTCATGCAGGTCTGCACCGCAAGCCGGCAGACCGGGCCCGCGCACGAAGATGCCGAACCGCACCCAATCTTCGGCCGATTCTGCATCTGGCCAAGGGCCACGCGATCGATCAACAAATCCGCTTCAGAAGCGCCACCGGCGGCGTGCTGACGGCGCTCGCGGTCTATCTTGTCGAGAGCGGCGAGGTCGACGGCGTCCTCCAGGTCGGCGTCTCCAGCGAAAACCCGCTGCTCAACGATGTCAGCTTCAACACCACCCGCGAGCAGATCGTCGCCTCGTCCGGCTCCCGCTACGGGCCGACAGCGCCACTCAGGGACATCAGAGCCATGCTCGACAGCGGCAGGCGCTTCGCCTTCATCGGCAAGCCCTGCGATGTCGCGACATTGCGCAATCTGGCTCGGGTCGACCCGCGCGTCGAAACGCAGATCCCTTGCATGCTGGCAATGTTCTGCGGCGGCAGTCCGAGCATCGTTGCCACCTACAACATCGTCCGCCGCTTCGGCGAAGACCATCGCGACGTCGACGAGTTCCGCTATCGCGGCCACGGCTGGCCAGGGCCGACCTATGTCCGAACGCGCCAGGGCAGGGAGCACCGCCAGAGCTACGACGAGACCTGGTTCTCGAACCTCACCTACGAGCTGATGTTCCGCTGCAAGATCTGCGCCGATGGTACAGGCGAACATGCCGATGTCGTCGCCGGCGATTGCTGGGTCATGGACAACGGCAAGCCGAGCCATCGCGAGGCCGGCGACGGCTGGAACATGCATATCGCCCGCACTGTGCGCGGCAGGCAGCTGATCGAGGACGCGATCGTTGCCGGCTATCTCCACGAAGAGCCGTTCACGGTCGCCGAACTGGAGGCCATGCATGACGACCATGGCACCAAGAAACGCTCCGTGCTGTGGCGGCTGGCTGGCCTGGCCCTGACGGCCCAGCCGTTTCCCGACCATGGCGCGCTGCGGGTGGTGCAGGCTGGCCTTGCCGCCAGCTGGCGCGAACGCTGGACGGCCTTCCGCGGCACGCTCGCCCGCTCGCTCAAGCGTCGCAACCGCGAGAGCCCTGTTACCTCGGGCACCTTCGCCCCGGACACCACGACAAGCTGAAAACAACAATCCAAGGAGGAAACTATGTCTGTCGATCATCTGCGTGCCAGGCTTTCCGGCTCAGGACCCGCCCTGTTTTTCCCCGATCCGGAAGTGCCGGCGATCTTCAATTTCGACCAGGGGCTGGCAGCGCCCGAGACCTTTCCGAGCGAGGACCTGGTCCGTCTCGCCCGCAAGACGCTCGACGAGCACGGCGCCAAGGTGCTCGACTACTTTGACCCGGCAACCGGTTATGAGGAACTGGTCTACGGCTTCAAGGGCCTGCGCAAAGAGATATCAGACCGCATCGAGCGCACCCAGGGCAAGCAGTTGGGCACGCTTGGCGTCATCCTGACCTCCGGCTCGGTGCAGGGCATTGCACTTGCCGCCAACGGTTACGTCAATCGGGGCGATGTCGTCGTCGCCGAGGCCGCGTCCTTCCCCTATGCGCTGCGCTTCATGCAGATGGCGGGCGGCGACCTGCGCACGGTTGCGGTCGACGACCACGGCATGGACATCGATGCGCTCGAGGCCTTGCTCAAGCGGGTCAAGGCCGAGGGCAAGAAGGTCAAGGTCGTCTACACCATTCCGACCTTCCAGACGCCGACCTGTACCGAGATGTCGGTGCCGCGCCGGCGTCAGCTGCTCAAGCTCGCCAGCGAGCACGATTTCCTCATCATCGAAGACAATGTCTATGGCGATCTGCGCTTTGCCGGCGAGGAACTGCCGACACTGCTCAGCCTCGACACCGACGACCGCGTCATCCAGTGCGGCAGCTTCTCCAAGATCGTGGCGCCCGCGCTGCGTCTCGGCTGGATCGCCGGTCCGGCTGCGGCCATCGAACCGATCGCCGCCGTCCGCCAGGATCTCGGCGTCGGCCAGTGGCACGCCCGCGTCATGACATCCTACATATCAGAAGGTCTGCTCGACGCGCACATCGTCGAGGTCAACAAGGTCTACAAGAGCAAGGCCGAGACGGCGGCGCGCGCCGTGCGCGATCATTGCGGCAACTACGTCACCTTCCGCATGCCGCAAGGCTCCTTCTACCTCTGGCTCGAGATCGACGAACGCGTCGACTGGCAGCGCGCCGCCGAGCTGTCGGCCAAGGAAGGTATCTTCTTCCGCCCCGGCGAGCGTTTCATGGGCGAGAGCGATGGCCGCCAGTTCCTGCGCCTTGCCTACAGCCATGTCAGCGAGGACATCATTGAACGCGGTATCAAAAAGCTCGGCGAAATCCTCAGCGCCTGCGCCAGGGTTGCGGCATGACCCTTTCTGTTCGCACGATCGCGGGGGGATTCGTCTATCCCGAATGCCCCCGCTGGCATGACGGCCAGCTGTGGTTCGCCGACCAGCATGACGGTCTCGTCCATGTGCTGGACGGTGACGGCACGCGCCGCGACAGCTTTGCCGTGCCGGGCGGTCCTTCCGGCATGGGCTGGCTGCCCGATGGCGACCTGCTGGTCGTGTCGATGAATGACCGCAAGCTGTTTCGGCGCAGCCGCGACGGCAAGCTCACGCTCCACGCCGATCTCGCCAGCGTCCATCCGTTCCATTCGAACGACATGGTCGTGGACAGCAAGGGGCGCGCCTATGTCGGCAACATCGGCTTCGACTTCTATGCCGGCCAGCCGCCGGCACCGACTGTGCTTGCCACGATCGCGCCGGATGGCGAGGTCGGCATTGCCGCCGATGGCCTGATGTGCCCCAACGGGGCTGTGATTGCGCCCGACGGACGCACGTTGATCATCGCCGAGTCGATGGCCGCCCGTCTCACCGCCTTCGACATCGGCGCGGATGGAAACCTCTCCAACCGCCGCCTGTTCGCGGCCGTTGATGGCCACGTGCCCGACGGCATCTGCCTCGATGCCGAGGGTCATGTCTGGGCGGCCTCGCCCTACGAGAAGGCGGTGCTGCGCATCAGCCCGGCAGGCGAGATCGTCGAGCGGGTCGTCATCGCTGATGCCAACCCCTATGCCTGCATGCTCGGCGGCGTAGATGGCCGCGACCTGTTCATCTGCGTCGCCCCGCATCACGCCCCCGAGGTCACGACCAAACTCAGGGGAGGGCGCATCGACATTGTCCGCGCCATTGTACGGGGAGCCGGACGGCCATGAGCGAAACCTCCAGCGTCGAACGCTTCAATCCGCCCGGCATGGCCTTCCCCGGCATGAGCCAGGCCGTCGGCTGCGGCGACTTCGTGCTCGTCTCCGGGCAGGTGGCGCTCAAGGATGGTCAGATCGTCTGCGCCAGCGATCCGGCCGGGCAAACCGAGCAGGTGTTCCGCAACATCGGGGCGGTGCTGGCCGAAGCCGGACTGACGCTCGCCCATGTCGTATCGCTGCGCTGCTACCTGACCAGCGCTGACGCCTATCAGGCTTACGCCTTGGTCAAGAACCGCATCTTCGCCGGCAACCCGCCGGCAGCCAGCGCCATGGTCGTGACAGCGCTCGTCCTGCCCGAGATCATGGTCGAGGTCGAGGCGGTTGCCTGGCGCCACGCGCTTGCCAAACCGGGGCGCGGTGTAGAACCTAGCCGCCACCTGAAATTGGCCGAGTCGGGTCCGCCCGGCCGGCCGCGCGCTTGCGGAGGCCCGGCCTTGTCGATCAAAATGTACGGCATCAAGAACTGCGACACGATCAAGAAGGCCCGGACCTGGCTCGAAGGCCACGGTGTCGCCTACGACTTCCACGATTACAAGGCATCAAGCATCGACCGCAAAAGCCTGGAGGCCTGGGTCAAGGAATTCGGCTGGGAGACGGTGCTCGACCGTGCCGGCACCACCTTCAAGAAGTTGCCCGACGCCGACAAGGAAGGCCTCGATGCCGACAAGGCGATCGCCCTGATGCTCGCCCAGCCCTCGATGATCAAGCGCCCGATGCTCGACCTCGGCAGCCGCCGCATCGTCGGCTTCAAGCCGGAGGCCTATGAGGCCGTATTCCCGGGGTGAAAATCCCCGGGGTGACGATCCCCCGGGGTTGACGCGCCCCTCGCTAACCGGCCCGCGTGCCGAACCGCGCCATCGTCGTTGCCACCTCCTCGCGCAGCCAGGTCGAGAAGTCGCGCACCTTGCGGCCCGGCCGCTCCAGCCTGGAACTGACCAGATAGTAGCCGAGCCCGCTGGCGACCGTGATGCCGAACGGCGCCACAAGTCGCCCGTCGGCCAGCGCATCGGCCGACAACAGCTGCCAGGCCAGCGCCACGCCCTGGCCGGCCACCGCCGCGTCGATGCCGAGGATCGGGTCGGTGAAGGAAGGCCCCGCCGGCTGCACCGGAAATGGCTTTTGCAAGCCGGCGGCCTCGAACCAGCGCTCCCAGCTGATCATCGTGCTCTCGTCGGCGATGACGGGCAGATGTGCCAGGTCCGCTGGCTGCTTCAGCTTTGCGGCAAGCGCCGGCGCGCAGACCGGAAACACCTCCTGCGCCAACAGCAGCTCTGCCCGCACATCAGGCCATTTGCCGTCGCCCATGCGGATCGCCAGGTCGACGTCGGAATGGTCGAGATCGACGAGCCCGGTCGAGGCGTCGATCCTCAGCTTGATCTCGGGATGGCGCTGGTTGAAGCGGCTGAGCCGCTGCACCAGGAAGCGCGAGGCAAAAGCCGGCGCTACCGACACCACCAGCACGTTTGTGGCCGTCTCGTCAGCCAGCGCCACCGCGCGCCCGATCTCCTGGAAGCCGCTGGTCAGCTTGGCGCAGAACTCCGCCCCGAAGGCCGTCAGCGCCAACCCGGTGCCGGTGCGCTGAAAGATGGCGCGGCCCAATTGCGCCTCGGTGCGGCCGATCTGCTGGCTCACCGCACTGGCCGAGACGCCAAGCTCTTCTGCCGCCTTGACCAGCGAGCCGCAGCGCGCGACGCTCTCCACCGCGCGGAGCCCGTTCAGATGCACGCGATTGAGTGCCTGACTTGAGATTTTCTAAACTCCGTCCGCGACATTCTTGATTGAAGAGTGCGCGTTTGTAGCGAAAATACTGTGAAAGGATCAATGCTTCAGGAGAAGTCGGATGAAGATTTTCTCAAGCCTTTCCAACCTGCTTCAGGGCCGACGTGACAGCCATGGCATCGACACGGAGCGTTTTCTCGCCTGGCTGCGCGATCCGCTTTCCCACCCTGACATCGCGCGCATGGATGCACGCGAGCTCGGTGACCTGCCGCTTGGCCGCGGCTTCAGGCCGGCCCTGCCGGTGCCAGGCGAGGGAGCCTGCAGGGCTTAAGGCATGATCCCCAGGTGATCATGTCTGGATGAAAAGCAACATGATGGCGTGGCCGAGCACGCCGAGTGCTGCTGCTGCCAGCGTCGCCAGGCTCAGCACGAAGCCGGTCGCGCGCTGCCATTGCGCCGCCCGCTCATGGGTGAAATGCCAGGCGTGAACCGCGCGGCCGAAGGTGAAGGCCGCGCCCAGCACATGGATCGCGACAACAGGCGCACCGAGCGCTGCTGCAAAGCCCAGCAGCACCAGCATCACTGGAATGTTCTCGATGGCGTTGGCATGACCGCGCATCGTCCGGCCAAGATGGGTCACGCCGCCATCGCCGATCAGCACCATGTGCCTGCGCCTGACCAGCGCTGTCGCCAGCGTCAGCCACACAAGGATCAGGGTGTTGAGCGCGGCATAAAGCGCCGCTGCCGCATATGCCGACTGGTTCATCTTGCCCCCCGACTGTCTACCCGACTGTCTAAATGACCAAACTGTAATATTCCGGTGCGGAAAATCGCCACGATCCGGCACGCATTGCCATAACCGGGCGCCGCAGGGGATTCCCTTGTGCCACGAAGTGTGACTTCATGCGGCCAACTGGCAATGCCACCGTCTCCGAAAGGAACCCGGAACCGTGTTCATCTCCTTCTTCCCGCAGCCGAAGCTGTTTTTCTCCTCGGCAGCGTTGTGGAGCCTTGCGCTCGTCCTGGCGTGGTTCTTCGGGGGCGAACAATTGGGAGCCGTCTTCGGCATGGGTCCGGCAGCGGCGGACGCGCCCAAGATCATCGGCATCTCGGTGTTCTGGTCGCCGCCCTTCTTGTGGTTCTATATCTACTTCTTTGTCGGCGTGATGATCTTTTACGCCTTCTGGGCTTGGTTCTCGCCGCATCCCTGGCAGCGCTGGTCGGTCCTCGGCACCGCGCTCATCCTGTTCGTCGTCTATTTCCAGGTCCAGGTCAGCGTCGCCGTCAACAATTGGTACGGCCCGTTCTTCGACCTGATCCAGAACATCCTGTCCAAGACAACGACGGCAACCGACGAGCAGCTCTATTGGCAGGTCGCCAGCTTTGCCGGTCTGGCGCTGCTCGGCATGAACATTTCGGTCGTCAACGCCTTCTTCGTCAGCCACTGGATCTTCCGCTGGCGCATGGCGATGAACGGCTACTACATGGAGCATTGGCCCCGGTTGCGTCGTATCGAAGGTGCCTCGCAGCGTGTGCAGGAAGACACGATGCGCTTCGCCCAGATCATGGAAGGGCTTGGCGTCAATTTCATTGATTCGATCATGACGCTGATTGCCTTCACCCCAGTGCTCATACAGCTGTCGACGCACATCACCCACCTGCCGTTGCTGGGCGAAATCAAGCAGCCACTGCTGGTCGCGGCCCTTGCCTGGTCGGTGTTCGGGACAATCAGCCTGATCCTTGCAGGCTACAAGCTGCCGGGGCTGCAATTCCGCAATCAGCGCGTCGAGGCGGCCTACCGCAAGGAACTGGTCTATGGCGAGGATCATGAGGATCGCGCCCAACCCGGGACGGTCGCCGAACTCTTCAACAACGTGCGGCGCAATTATTTCCGGCTCTATTTCCACTACGTCTATTTCAACGTCGTTCGTTACACCTACCTCCAGGCCAACAACATTTTCTCGCTGATCGTCATGGTGCCTTCGATCGCCGCGCAGAAGCTGACGCTCGGCCTGATGAACCAGATCAGCTATGCCTTCTCGCAGGTCACCAGTTCGTTTCAGTTCCTGGTCAATTCCTGGTCGACGATCGTCGAGCTGTTGTCGGTCTACAAGCGCCTGCGCGCCTTCGAGGCGACGCTGTTGGGCGAACCACTGCCCGATATCGACCAGCGTTACCTCGAACGCGAAAAGGGTGGCTTGAAGCCGGAAGATCAGCCGGTGGGGTGATTTTTTGGGGACGAGATGTCGGCCAGCCGCGACGTTGGTGACACCCCTCGCAACCCGCCATTGCCGACCTCGTGAGCGCGTGGAACGAGCCGCAACTGTCGGGAATCCATGCCGTGACGAAGACGAAATCAGCAGCGGTGCAGGATTGGCGCGCTAGCTAGTGGCGCAGCACCCATGCCTCACGGGCAAGAGCCTGGCAATCGCTGGTCACCCGCCGGTCTGCACCGGCGCCTCGTTGCGCCGCGCCACATAGTCGGCATAGCTGATGCATTCGACATCTGATTTCACGCAGACCTCACCGGCAAAGCGCTCCAGCGCCCGCCAATAGGCGCCGTCATTCATCAGCGTGAAGTGGAAGCCGATCTGCAGCGGAATGCGGTCGCCCGCATATTGTGTGTCGAAGGCCTTCCGGAACGCGCCATAGGCGCGGTTTTCATATTTTGCTGCCTCTTCAGGCTTGTCGATGCCACCGGAGTGGCGGACGAACAGATTGTAGTCCATCGCGATGATCTGCCGTTCCGACGGGCCCTCGGGAATCAACGGCAGGGCAAACTCCATCATCGTGCCGTCGAGCTTGGGTTCTTCCGGCCCGCGCGAAACGCCGCTGGCATTGTAGGCGAAACCCTTGTCGTGCAGGGCCGCAGAGAGGCCCTTGCTGTCGGAGAGGTAGGGCGCGCGAAAACCTTTGACCGAGGCGGCGATCCTGGCCCATCCGGATGGCTCGGGCGATATGCCGTTGATCTTGTAGGCGTCGCGCATGATTGTCGAAAACGCGTCGAACTCCTTGGTCCATTCGGCCTTGCTCCACTTGCCGCCATCGAAATGGCCGCAGGCGTGGCTGGCGATGTCGTGGCCTTCGGCTGAGGCGAGGTTGATCTGGCCGAGCCGGTCGACAACTTCCATTTTGGTCATGGCAAAGCCGACATTCGACTTGCCGGCCGATTTGCCCGGCGCCTGATATGCGCCGCGCGTTTCGCGCGACAACAGGAACACGCAGGACAGGAAGTAGGTGAAGCGCGCCCCCGTGCGCGCCGCAAGCTCACGGCTGCGCTGCCATTGCGCGAGGTCGTGGGCACCGTCGAAGGAGATCAGCACCACTTGCGGTGTCTTGACGTCCTCGACCTTGGGCGCAGGCCCGGCCATCGCGGAGGACGCGATCAACGACGCGGAGACGAGGACTGGGAACGCTTTGGTCATGTCGAACTTCGATGCAATTTCGGGGGGCTTGTCAGGAGGTTTGGGCGACGTCAGCCGGTTAGGGCCGAAATGTGGCACGGATGCGTCCCGCCGCCTATGCGTCCATTTGGGCTAGTGGGAAAGGGGTTCCACGGGGTCTCCTATCTCACCTTCTGCTGCCCCTCATTCCTTCGCACCGCAGGCCAGAGGGGGGTGCGAAGGATCACGACGTCGAAGATTTGCTTCGTAGGGCACCAAGCCCGCCGCATCCCTTGGTCGGCGTTTTCCGGCGCAGCTTCCGCAAATGGAACGCTGCGCGGCGGGAGAATGCGGAGAAGCCGCGGCGATCGTCCATGGAATATCCGTGGAGCTGCGCGGTGACCGGCCAACCTCGGGACAGAGACCAAGCAGGAGGCACGGCCTCGCGCACCGCTTCCCGAACTTTTCACAAGCAATGGCCAGACCCGGCAACGGCGCGTGGCGGTAAACAAGCGTGCACCTTCTCCCCGTCACAATACGGCGAGAAGGTGCCGGCAGGCGGATGAGGGGCGGCGCGAACTGACGCGAGGATGGGCTCTGTCCTTCACCCGGCCCTCCGGGCCACCCTCTCCCTGTGAACGGGGCGAGCCCCCTCCCACCGAATTTCCGCCCCGCCCCCTTCCATGGCGGCAAAATTCCGCTAAAACGCAGGCTCAAACGGCCCCCGAGGGGCAAAGGTGATTGGATAGTATGTCGGACGACAGTTTCTTTCGTGAGGTGAACGAGGAAATTCGCCAGGACAAGGCGAAGGCCCTGTGGGACAGTTATGGCCCCGCAGCCATCGTCATCGCCGTGCTGGTCGTCATCGGCACCGGCCTGTTCGTGGCCTGGGAATACTGGGTCGAGAGCAAGGCCAACAATTCCGGCGACCAGTTCTCGCAGGCGCTGACGCTTGCCAATTCCGGCAAGGCCGACGAAGCGCTTGCCGCCTTCGATGCGCTGGAGAAGGACGGCTACGGCGCCTATCCGCTGCTCGCTCGCATGCGCGCCGCCACCGTCCAGGCCGACAAGGGCGACTTCAAGGCGGCCGTTGCCGGCTTCGACGAAGTGGCCGCCGACAGCTCGATCCCCAACGTCATTCGCGACGTCGCCCGTCTGCGCGCCGCCCTGCTGCTCGTCGATCACGGCTCTTATGCCGATGTGTCGGGTCGCGTCGAAGCGCTGACCAACGATACCAATCCGCTGCGCCATTCGGCTCGCGAGGCACTCGGCCTTGCCGCCTGGAAGGAAGGCAAGCTCGCCGATGCGCTCAAGCTGTTCGAGCAGATTTCCTCCGACGAAGGCGCGCCGCGCAATGCGCGTCAGCGCTCCAACCTCCTGGCCGAACTGATCCGCGGTTCCGGCAACGCGACGTGATGCGGGCCCGATGGCTTTCAAGATCGCGATAATCGGCCGGCCCAACGTCGGCAAATCCACCCTTTTCAACCGCCTGGTTGGAAAGAAGATCGCCCTTGTCGACGACACGCCCGGCGTGACGCGCGACCGCCGCGTCCATGCGGCGAAACTCTACGATCTCGTCTTCGACGTCATCGACACGGCTGGCTTTGAGGATGCAGCTGCCGCGACCCTGCAAGGTCGCATGCGGGCGCAGACCGAGATCGCCATCAAGGAAGCCGATCTCATCTTCTTCATGGTCGATGCCAAGGCTGGCCTGACCCCTGACGACCGTACCTTCGTCGAGATCGTTCGCCGTTCCGGCAAACCGGTGGTGCTCGTCGCCAACAAATCCGAGGCGCGCGGTGCATCGAGCGGTGCGCTCGAAGCCTGGGAACTCGGCATCGGCGAGCCGGTGCAGATTTCTGCCGAACACGGCCAAGGCATGCCCGACCTGCGCGACGCCGTCGTCGAGGCACTCGGCAAGGAGCGTGTCTTCGCCGACGACGAGGACGAAGCCGACGACATCGCTGAAAGCGACGTGCTGATCGGCGAGGACATCGCCGATCCCGACGCCGAGGACGTCCATGCATACGACGAGACCAAGCCGCTGCGCATCGCCGTTGTCGGCCGGCCCAATGCCGGCAAGTCGACGCTGATCAATGCGCTGATCGGCGAGGAACGCCTGCTTACCGGGCCCGAAGCCGGCATCACCCGCGATTCGATTTCGGTCGACTGGGACTGGCACGGCCGCAGCATCAAGATGTTCGATACTGCCGGCATGCGCCGCAAGGCCAGGGTGCAGGAAAAGCTCGAGAAGCTGTCGGTGCAGGACGGCCTGCGCGCCATCCGCTTCGCCGAGATCGTCATCATCGTGCTCGACGCGACGATCCCGTTCGAAAAGCAGGATTTGCAGATCGCCGACCTGATCATCCGCGAGGGCAGGGCACCGGTCATCGCCTTCAACAAGTGGGACCTCATCGACAACCCGCAGGAAGCGCTTGCCGAACTGCGCGAAAAGACCGAGCGGCTGCTGCCGCAGGCGCGTGGCCTGCAGGCCGTGCCGATGTCGGCCGAGACCGGGCGCGGGCTCGAGAAGCTGATGGATGCGGTGATGAAGACCCACAGGGTCTGGAACAGCCGCGTGTCGACCGGCAAGCTCAACCGCTGGCTCGAAGGCATCCTTGCGCATCATCCGCCGCCCGCCGTCGCTGGCCGCCGGCTCAAGATCAAGTACATCACCCAGGCAAAGACCAGGCCGCCTGGCTTCGTCTTGTCTTGCTCGCGCCCCGATGCGATGCCGCAGTCTTATGTGCGCTATCTCGTCAACAACCTGCGCGAGTCCTTCGACATGCCTGGCGTGCCGATCCGCATGGCGCTGCGCACCTCCGACAATCCGTTTGCCGGGCGTGCGAAAAAGAGGAAATGAAACACATCAAAGGGCTCGCCTCGCGCGGGCCCTTTTTACATTGCCGCAGCATTGCGCGCGTTAACGCTCCATCAAGGTTAATGCATCATTTTCCTCTCCAGTAGGGTGTGTTGCGTCCTGGAGAGTTTCTGTGCATCGAGGTGTTTTGAAGCGGCGGTTTGCTGCTGCCCGCGAGGGCAGACGTTCGTTCCTGGCGCCCGCCGTCGTCGGGCTCGGAATCTGGCTCGGCTTTCCCACAGTCGCCGCCTATCAGGACATGACAAGCCTGGTCTCCGGCCTGGAAAGCCAGAACACCCGCTGGAGCTCCTACGTCGAGAAAGCCGCGGCTGGTTCGGTTCACGCCGCCGAAATGCCTTTCGTCGACGGCATCATCACCGGCCCGATCTCCGGTTCGGGCGTCAAGATCGCCGGCGTCGGCACGGTCTCGTTCCGCGGCAAGAAGTTCGGTTCGTCCGACCTGCCGGATGAGGACCGCATCGTCCGCGTCGACAAGAAGGGCCGTATCGTCAACGTTTCCAGGGTCAATCCGCCGAAGAATTTCACCGCCGGCTCGGTCTTCGAGCGCACCAGCTCGCTCCTGCGTCCGGCACTCGACAGCGGCCTCAAGCTGACCTTCGCCAAGCCTGACATCAAGGGCAAGGAAGTCGAGATCGCCGCCGCCTTCCATGTCAAGGAACCCAAGCGGCCTGCGGCCGGCGTGCCGGCGATGCTGGCGTCGCTGGTCAACAACGACAAGGCCGACATCCTGGCCACCGCCTATGCCCCGCCCGAGCCCGACTACGCCAAGGCTTCGCCCTTCGAGGCGCTGTTGCGCAGCGACGACCAGGCGGATGGTCGCTTTGTGCCGCCGATGGGCAAGGGTGACCACTGGTGGCTGGCCAACCCGCTGCCGGCGAGCGTGTTCTCCAAGGCCGAGCAAACGTGCCTCGCCAACGGCATCTACTTCGAAGCGCGCGGCGAATCGCTGCGCGGCCAGGCAGCTGTCGCCCAGGTCATCCTCAACCGCGTCCGCAACCCGGCCTATCCCGGCACCATCTGCGGCGTCGTCTACCAGAATGACGGCTGGTTCAACCGCTGCCAGTTCTCGTTCGCCTGCGACGGCATCAAGGACCGCGTCGCCAGCGCCTCGCACTACAAGACCGCGCAGGATGTCGCCATGGCTGTCACCGCCGGCAAGATATTCATCCCGGAAGTCGGCTCGTCGACCCATTATTACGCCAACTACGTCAACCCTGGCTGGGCGCGCGGCATGAAGAAGATGACCAAGATCGGCCTGCATATCTTCTACCGCACCTATGGCGGCGGCTGGAGCTGATCGCGTCCGCGCCAGGCTCGCGGAGTCGGCCAGTGGCCAGATTGCGCCGGGATTCGGCGAGTGATCGCCGGATGGAGTCGCGGGCAGGATGTCGCACTTCGCCAACCAACTGATTTTCTTATATAAAATACTTGGTTAGATGGGCCTCCCCGTGGCTTGACGGGCAGGGGCCCTCTAACTATGTTGCCGGCGACTTTGAAGCGGACGAACGGATACGCTCGGACCGGGTGGGAGTTTGCAATGGCCAAGCCTTCGGGGCCGGGCGGAACTGGAAACACCCGGCCGGAAAATCGAGCCGAAAACGATCGCCGCGATGACGAACTCGAGCGCCGTCGGCAACAGCTTGAAGCAACGCTTGCGACAAGACGCCAGACTGCCCGCGAGGGGGAAAAGGGTACAGGGTCGAATGGTGTGACCGGCTACGGCCAGGCACTCAAGCTGTCCAGCGAGTTCATCGCCGGGATCGCGGTTGGTGTCGGTCTGGGTTGGATCATCGATCGGGTGGCAGGCACGTCGCCTTGGGGCTTGATCGTGTTTCTGCTGCTCGGCTTTGGTGCTGGTGTGCTCAATGTCCTGCGCTCGGCAGGAATGGTTACTGACGCCGGCATCCGGTCGCCCGATAAGCGGCCTGACGAACCGGAAAAGAAATAGCAGCGTCGCAAGGCGCAATTTAGGCGAAGGGGGGCCAGCGTGGCCAACGATCCAATTCATCAGTTTCAGATCTCGAAATTGATTCCGATCGAGATCGGCGGCCTCGACTTCTCCTTCACCAATTCGTCCGCCTTCATGGTTGCGACCGTGATCGTCGCCAGCGCCTTCCTGTTCCTGACGACGTCGAGCCGCGGTCTGGTGCCGAGCCGGCTGCAGTCGGTTTCAGAGATGTCCTATGAGTTCGTCGCCTCGATGCTACGAGACGCGGCGGGTTCGCAAGGCATGCGGTTCTTCCCGCTGGTGTTTTCGCTGTTCATGTTCGTGCTCGTCGCCAACCTGATCGGCCTGTTCCCTTACTTCTTCACCGTCACCAGCCATCTGATCGTCACCTTCGCGCTGGCGCTGCTGGTCATCGGTACGGTCATCGTCTACGGCTTCATGAAGCACGGCTTCGGGTTCCTGAAGCTCTTCGTTCCGCAGGGTGTGCCTGGCATCCTGGTGCCGCTGGTCGTTCTGATCGAAGTGATCTCGTTCCTGTCGCGTCCGATCAGCCTGTCGGTTCGTCTGTTCGCCAACATGCTGGCCGGCCACATCACGCTCAAGGTTTTCGCTGGTTTCGTCACCTCGCTCAGCGCGTTCGGCGCTGTCGGCGTGGTTGGCTCGATCCTGCCGCTGTTCATGACGGTCGCGATCACCGGTCTTGAAGTCCTGGTCGCGTTCCTGCAGGCCTATGTGTTTGCGGTGCTGACCTGCATGTACCTCAACGACGCCCTGCACCCGGGCCACTAAGAATTCGTCGGCGGCTTGCCGCCGTCCTGGATACCGTAACTAAATTTCGATCCACAAGGAGTTGGACAATGGAAGTTGAAGCAGCAAAGGCAATCGGCGCAGGCATCGCTTGTCTCGGCATGGGCGGCGCAGGCATCGGCCTGGGCACCATTTTCGGTAACTACCTGTCGGGCGCCCTGCGCAACCCGTCGGCAGCTGACGGCCAGTTCGGCCGCCTGATTTTCGGCTTCGCCGTGACCGAAGCTCTGGGCATCTTCTCGCTCCTCGTCGCTCTGCTCCTGCTCTTCGCATAAGAGCCGCGCAAGCGAGTTGACCGGCCGCGTGTCGCGGCCGGTGGGATGACAGGGGAAAGAGATGTTTGTCACGCCGGGTTACGCCGAGGAAGTCGCACCTGCGGCTGGGGAAGCACATACCGACGCCGGTACTGCAGCGCACACGGAAACGGGTGCGGAGCATGGCGGTGGAGGCTTGTTTCCGCCTTTCGATACGTCGAACTATCCGTCGCAGCTGTTGTGGCTCGCGATCACTTTCGGCCTGTTCTATCTCTTCCTGAAGAACGTCGTGCTGCCGCGTGTCGGCGGCATTCTCGAGGTGCGCCGCGACCGCATCGCCGGGGATCTCGACCAGGCTGCCCGGATGAAATCCGAGGCGGATGCGGCAGTCGCCGCATACGAACAGGAGCTTGCCGAGGCGAAAGCCAGGGCAAACGCCATCGGCCAGGAAGCACGCGACGCGGCCAAGGCGGAAGCCGAAGCCAAGCGCAAGGAAATCGAAGCCGGGCTCGACCAGAAGCTGACCACGGCTGAGGCCCGTATCGCTACCATCAAGGCCAACGCCATGAAGGAAGTGGGCTCCATCGCCGAGGACACCGCTGCGGCGATCGTCCAGGCCCTGGGTACCGGCAAGGTCGACAAGGCCGACATCGCCGCTGCCGTCAAGGCCGCGGGCAAGTAGGAGAGAGGCCATGGACGCAACATTCTGGGCCACAATCGCTCTCGTCATCTTTGTCGGCGTTGTCTTGTACCTGAAGGTGCCGGGCATGCTGTCGAAGTCGCTCGACGAGCGCGCCGACCGTATCCGCGCCGAACTCGAAGACGCACGCAAGCTTCGTGAAGAAGCCCAGCAGCTGCTCGCCGAGTATCAGCGCAAGCGCAAGGAAGCCGAGAAGGAGGCTGCCGACATCGTCGAGGTGGCCAAGCGCGAAGCTGCCCTTCTCGCCGAAGAAGCGCACAAGAAGACCGAAGAGTACGTTGCTCGCCGGACCGCACTTGCCGAACAGAAGATCGGCCAGGCCGAGCGCGAAGCCGTCAACGAAGTTCGCGCCAATGCCGTCGACCTTGCGGTCGAAGCGGCTCGCCAGATCTTCGCCGGCAAGGCTGACGCCAAGACCAATGCCGACCTGTTCAAGGGGTCGGTGCAGGAACTGAAGGCCAAGCTCAACTAGTTTGAGCAAGCCTGACAGATATGAAAAAGCCGCTGGACATTCCGGCGGCTTTTTTGTTTTCAGGACATCTGGTGGACTGCCACCTGGCGCTTGTCAGGAACTGCTTCGACGTGGCTTGCGGCTTAAATCCGCCGCTGCTAGTCCGGCGACATGACTCAGATCGTTGAAATTGGGAATTCACGGGTACTCCACTTCAGCCCGCAAGGTCAGATCCTGCGGACAGCTGCCGATGCCAACGACTTCATCAGCGCGGCATGGTCGAACGAGGCCGACTTCCTCGCCATCCCCGTGGCGCTGCTCGGCCCGGATTTTCTCAAACTTAGCACCGGCGTTGCCGGCGAGGTGTTTCAGAAGTTCGTGAATTACGGTCTAGGGTGCGCCATCGTCGGTGACATCACCCAAGCGCTCGACAGTAGCGGAGCACTGCGAGACTTTGTGCGCGAAACGAACAAGGGCAAGTCGATCTGGTTTGTTTCAGCCTTCGAAGAACTTCACGGCAGGCTTGAGAAGCCATCGCTTCAGAGCCAGCAGAGCTAGCGCCCGCATTTTCTGTCGGAGCTAGTCCCTGAACGGCGCGAAGGAAATGCGGTGCAGGCGAAGCGATGCGCCGTGCTCGACGATCGCCGCGCGATGGCGGGCGGTCGCATAGCCCATGTGGACTTCGAAACCATAGCGATTGTCGTTGGAGCCGCAGGCCGACATCATGCGGTCGCGCGTCACCTTGGCGACGATCGAGGCGGCGGCGATGGATTGCGAGCGCTGGTCGCCCTTGACCAAGGCGCGACAAGTGCAAGCGAGACCGGGCGGCACGTCGCGGCCATCGGCAAGGGCCGATCTGGCCGTCACAGGCAGACCCGCCAGCGCGCGGCGCATCGCTTCCAGGCTCGCCTTGCGGATGTCGCTACGATCGATGCTGTCGGCCGAGACAGAGGCAACGGCGACGCCCAGCGCCTTGCGCAGGACCTCGTCGAACAGCGCCTCGCGCTGCGCGGCGGTCAGCCGCTTGGAATCGTCCAATCCAGTTGGAATGTTGCCGGGATCAAGAACCACCGCTGCGGCAACGACCGGGCCGGCGAGTGGCCCGCGCCCGGCTTCGTCGAGGCCCGCGCATGGCCACAGGCCACCTGATATCGCTTTCGTTTCGAAGGCGAAGTCGGGTTTGTCGATGAATTCGAAGAGGGGCGGAGAATCGGAACGCGGGCGAGCCATAGTGCGGCGATGCTCGCATCGGTCCCGATTCTCCGCAAGTCCTTCCCGACCGATTGGGGCGGCGGTTCGGGAAGGCACCGTCAGCTGGCCACGGGGAGAGGCCGGACGGGATCTCTTGCACAGAGCGGACAAAGCTTGTCCGCCCTGACATTCAAAGCAGCGTCAGCTGCAACTGGTCCTTGGGCGCGGCTTCGAACAGGTCGGTCCTGAGCGGCGTGCGCACGGAATTGAGGCCGAGGCGCTGGGCCGCGATCTCGAAACGGCGGCCGATCTGCCAGGCATAAGGACCCTTGCCCTTCATCCGCTTGCCCGATTCCGAATCGTAGTCCTTGCCGTCGCGCATCGAGCGGATCAGCGACAGCACGTGGCGATAGCTGTCAGGGTAATGGCGCAGCAGCCAATCCTTGAAGATCGGGCTGACTTCGAGCGGCAGGCGCAGGATGACGTAACCGGCACCGGTGGCACCAGCGGCCTTTGCCGAGTCGAGGATGCGCTCGATCTCCTGGTCGGTGAGGCCGGGGATGATCGGCGCCACCATCACCGACACCGGGATGCCGGCGTCGGAGAGCTGCCTGATCGCTTCAAGGCGCTTGGTCGGGGTCGCGGCACGTGGCTCCATCGTGCGGGCCAGCATGCGGTCGAGCGTCGTCACCGACAGCGCCACCTTGGCAAGGCCCTTCTCGGCCATGCGGGAGAGGATATCGATATCGCGCGTGACCATTGCCGACTTGGTGACGATGCCGACGGGATGGTTGCGCGCTTCGAGCACCTCAAGCACCTCGCGCATGATGCGCCAGTGCTTTTCGATCGGCTGGTAGGGGTCGGTGTTGGTGCCGATGGCGATGGTACGCGGCTGGTAGCCATCCTTCGACAATTCGCGGTCGAGCAGCCGGGCGGCGTCGGGCTTGGCGAACAGCTTGGACTCGAAGTCGAGCCCGGCCGACAGGCCCATGTAGCTGTGCGTCGGCCTGGCGAAGCAATAGACGCAGCCATGCTCGCAGCCGCGATAGGGATTGATCGAGCGGTCGAAGGAAATGTCGGGCGACTCGTTGCGGGTGATGATGGTGCGCGGCTTCTCGACCTGGACTTCGGTCTTGAACGGCGGCAGCTCCTCGATCGTGCTCCAGCCATCGTCGAAGACGTGACGGCTGACCGGCTCGTAACGTCCCGATGGGTTGACGCCCGCACCGCGGCCGCGTCTGCGCTCATGGTTGATGCGCAGGCCACTTTCCTCGATCATGGCGTTGGCCATTCCGGCTCCACCACCTTTGAAAGCGGCAATATCGGCCCGTGCAATGGGTTCCATTTCACTGTCTCCCGAAGGGAAAGAGGCCGCCCGTCGATTCGTTCGGCATGAAACTATTCCTATTTTGCAAATGAGAACAAAGCAAGAACTTTGTTGGCGGCGCGTCGAAGCTGGCGCTTTGGCCGGCTTTCGGATATGCGGCTAGCTATGCTGAGCGTTCTGATCGAGACCAGGGACGACGAGGAGGGGCTGGCACGCACGCTGGCCTCGCTGGTTGGCGCCGCCGTCGAGGGTGTGGTGCGCGAAGTGATCGTCTGCGACCTCGGCTCGACCGACCAGACCCACTATGTCGCCGAACATGCCGGCTGCGCCTACCTCGCCAGCGGCGGCATCAAGGCGGGCATCGCGCAGGCCAAGAGCGACTGGCTTTTGCTGATTGAACCCGGTGCCCGGCTGGCCGAGGGCTGGACAGAGGATGCGGTGCGCCACATGAGCCGGTTGACGATGGCGGCGCGCTTCACCCGTTCGCGGGCAAGCAGCCGGCAGTTCTGGGAGCGCGTGACCTCAAGGCCGCGTGCGCTGGAGCAGGGGCTGGTCATCACCAGGAAGCAGGCGGCGGTTCTGGGTCGCAACGGTGCCGATGCTGAAGGCATTGCGCGCGGGCTCGCGATGAAGACGCTCGACGCGGAAATCGTCGTCGCGCAACGCTAAGGCTTAGGCTGGCTTCGCGCCGCCTCGCCTCAGGTGCTCGTCGAGCCGGGGCATGATCTCTACGAAGTTGCATGGCATATGGCGATAGTCGAGTTGCGCCTTGAGGATGCCGTCCCAGGCGTCGCGGCAGGCACCTGGCGATCCCGGCAGCACGAAGACGAAGGTGGCGTTAAGCACGCCGCCGGTGGCGCGCGACTGGATCGTCGACGTCCCGATCTTGTCGTAGGAGATGCGGTGGAACACGGCCGAGAAGCCGTCCATGCGCTTCTCGAAGATCGGCTCCAGCGCGTCTGGTGTGACGTCGCGGCCGGTGAAGCCGGTGCCGCCGGTGGTGATGATCACATCGATCTCGGGATCGAGCGACCATGCAGTGACGCATTGACGGATCTTGTCCTTGTCGTCGGTGACGATGTCACGCGCCTTCAGCACATGGCCGGCAGCAGTGATGCGGTCGGCGAGCGTCTGGCCGGACTTGTCGTCGGCGAGCGTGCGGCTGTCGGAGACGGTGAGCACGGCGATGCGGACAGGCACAAAAAGGCGGGGCTCTTTTGCCATTTTGGGCTCCTAGGTCCGGGTCGTGGTGGCGGCGCTGAACCACTTGGCATGTTCGTTTGCGATCGTGGCGGCAGCGCGCGCGGCGGCAGTAGCACTGTCGAAGATGCCGAAGCAGGTGGCGCCGGAGCCCGACATACGGGCGAAGGCAGCCCCCGAGCCGCGAAGGGCGGCAAGCACCTCAGCGATCGAGGGTTCAATGGAAATCGCCGCCGGTTCAAGGTCGTTGCGGCTCATGGCCAGCCAGTCGAGCACTGTGTCGGCACTGTCGAGCGGCGCAAGCGCGGAGTTGTCACGCGACGCCAGCGCCCGGAACACTTTGGGCGTCTCGACGGCGATACCCGGATTGACCAGCACCATCGGCAAGGCGGGGAAATGGCTGACCGGATCAAGCTCCTCGCCAATGCCGCGGGCAACGAGCGGATGTCCGGCCAGGCACATCGGCAGGTCGGCACCGAGCGGCAAGGCGAGGCGGCCGAGCGCCGCTACGTCGGTGGGGATACGCCACAGGCGCTTCAGCGCGCGCATGGTTGCTGCCGCATCGCTCGAACCGCCGCCGATGCCCGAGGCGACCGGCAGCTTCTTTTCAAGCGCGATCGAAACCGGCTGGGTGGTGCTTTCGGGGAAGGCACTCCGCAGCGCGTCGCGGGCGCGCAGAACGAGATTGCCACTGTCGAGCGGCACATCGCCGGCAAATGGACCGACAACAAGGAAGCTGTCTTCCGCAGATGCGGCAACGGTGATGCGGTCGCCGAGCTCGGCGAACACGACAAGGCTTTCAAGCAGATGGTAGCCGTCGGCGCGCCGGCCGGTGACGTGCAGCGCCAGATTGATCTTGGCTGGGGCGAGTTCGGCGAGCGGAACGCTGTTGAAGGTCACGGGTTGGTCGTCAGTCTTTCTCGAGCCGGTACTCGCCTGTTTCCGGGTCCTTGACAAGCGTGCCGTTGGCGCCGGTCTGGCGCTGCTTTTCGTTGCGCCGTACCTTTGCCGTCACCCGCTCCGCCTCCCGGACGAAGGAGCGATAGCCGATATATCCCACCACGCCGATAAGCGCGAAAAAGATGAGCTGCGGCATTTCCATTCTCCTCCCTTCGGTTGCCGGCGTCTCCGGCTAGCCAGCCCCGGATGATAGTCCGCGGTTATGGCCTTTTCAAAGGCCGAACCGGCTCCACAATGCGCGTTCTTCCGCCGCATCCACCAGGCCAGAGGCGGCCGCACCCACGACCTCGGCGAGAAGCCCAGGGCTGACGATCCGAGGCCGAGCCGGCGGCCGAACAAGCCGCGCGGTGCGGTGATCAGCTTGAGTTCGGCCTTGGCGCCGTAACGGTCCTTGAGCACGGTTCGCATGTCGCCGAGCGAATCGATGAGCCCGAGTTCGAGGCCTTTCTTGCCCGACCAGAACAGGCCGGTGAACAAATCGGGGTCGTCCTTGAGTTTGCCGCGGCGGCGCTCCTTGACCATGTCGATGAAGGTCTCGTGCACTTCGAGCTGCAGCTTCTTCAGCCGCTCGACGTCTTCTGCCTTTTCCGGCTGGAACGGATCGAGCGTCGCCTTGTTTTCGCCGGCGGTGTAGACGCGGCGCTCGACGCCGATCTTCTTGATCAGGTCGGTGAAGCCGAAGGACGCCGACACTACACCGATCGAACCGACGATGGAGGAGGGGTCGGCGATGATCTCGTCGCCGGCGATCGCGATCATGTAGCCGCCCGAGGCAGCGACATCCTCGACGAAGACCAGCACCTTCTTGTTCTTCTCGGCGGCAAGATCGCGAATGCGCTTGTAAATCAGCCGCGACTGCACCGGCGAACCGCCTGGCGAATTGATCGAGATGGCGACGACCGGCGCGCTGGAGATCGAGAACGCCTTTTCGATCACCCCGGCTGTGGTTGCCAGCGAAAGGGTCGGCCGGAACTGGCCGCCGCCAGACATGATCGCGCCTTGCAGCCTGATGACGGGGATGACGATCTCGCCACCACGCATCGATTTCGGCAGCAAGCGGCGGAACAGGTTCTTCACTTGGTCTCTCCGGTCTGTGTCATGCGGGATGTATGCATTCCTGCGACAACCGCAATGCTCAAGCGTTGCTCAATCGCTGAAAAGCGACGCGCGGCCGTTGCTTATGTCGTCGGCGCGTTGCGAGAACCTGTCACTGGCATCACGCAAGACCAGCGGCGGGCACAGCGCCAATGGCGCGCGCGAAGCCCGCACCGCCCGAATGATGACGCGGATGGCGGCGGCGTCCGCTCGCGGATGCACCGGAACGATCTCGGCCTTGCCGAAGCGACCGTCCAGGGCCGTCAGGATGGCGGCGAGTTGCTCCGGCCGGGCGATGATGGCCAGCCCGCCGCGCGGTTTGACCACGGCAGCAGCACTCCTGATCCAGCTTTCGAACAGCCCGTCGCCCATGACATGCGCCTGCCGCTTCAGCGCGTCCGATGTCTGTCGGTGATGCGCGGGATTGAAGGGCGGGTTCATGACGACGAAGTCGAGCGAGCCGTCGGCTAGCCCTGCCTCGGTGCGTGCCTTGCCTGAAAGGCCGACATCGGCAACGAGCATCGAGATGCGGCTACTCAGCTGGGCATTGCCGGGATGGGCCAGCGTGGCCTCGGCGAAGCGCGCCATCTCGGGCGTGAGCTCGACCAGCAGCACCTTTGCCTGCCTGCAGCGCGCGGCGACTGCCAGGCCGACGGCACCGGCACCAGAGCCGAAATCGGCGAGGCGGCCGGCAAACAAACCCGGCACAGCGGCGGCCAGCATCAGCGCGTCCATGCCGGCGCGGTGGCCGCTTTCCCTGGGCTGCACCAGCCAGAAGTCGCCGCGATGGAAGGCATCCACCGAATGCGGCGGCAATTCCAGCTCTTTGGCGGGTGTTGGCTCGGCTGTCACTTCTGGCGGATTTCGTGCTCGATGCCGGCGTCGGCAAGCAGTTGCCGCGCTTCGTCGGCGTCGTCCTCGTCGATCATGATGCGGCGCGGCAGGATGCCGATCGAGCCGTCGAGCACACTCATGTTCTGGTCCGCGATGAAGCAGCCAATGCCGGAGTCGCGCAGCAGCGATTCCACAAAGGAGATGATGACGGCGTCGTTGGTGCGGATGAGTTCGATCATGCGACGAAATTCGCAGTTTGGGGCTGCGAAGTAAACGCTACCTGTTGCACCGCGCCAATTCGCCACTTGCGGGCACGGTGCATGCCGCCCTAGAATCGCCTAAGAGCTACGCGCGCGACCACGCGCCTGTGTAATTTGGGAGTGTTGGCCTTGGGTGTCGTTCTCAACATCGAGAAGGGAAAGCGGGGCGCCGCGTCGATCAAGGATTTGATCGACCTGACTTCGGCCGACATGGGGCGGGTCAACGAGTTGATCCTGTCGAAGGCCGGCTCCGATGTCGAGATGATCCCGGAAGTGGCCAACCACCTGATCTCTTCGGGCGGCAAGCGCCTGCGCCCGATGCTGACGCTCGCAGCCGCCCAGATGTTTGGCTATTCCGGCGAAAACCACGTGCGGCTGGCGACATCGGTCGAATTCATGCACACCGCAACCTTGCTGCATGACGACGTCGTCGACGAAAGCGACCTGCGCCGCGGCAAGAAGACGGCGCGCACCATTTGGGGCAACCAGGCGAGCGTGCTCGTCGGCGATTTCCTGCTCGGCCAGGCTTTCCGCATGATGGTCGAAGTCGGGTCGCTCGAAGCGCTCGACATCCTGTCGTCGGCTGCCTCGGTCATCGCCGAGGGCGAGGTGATGCAACTGGCCGCCGCCAAGAACCTCGAAACCACCGAGGATGAGCATTTCGCCGTCATCAAGGCAAAGACCGCGGCACTGTTTTCGGCCGCTGCCGAAGTCGGGCCTGTCATCGCCGGCGCGTCGAAGAACGACAAGGCGGCACTGCGCTCCTATGGCATGAATCTCGGCCTTGCCTTCCAGCTCATCGACGATGCGCTCGACTACGGTGGCTCGAGCAAGGACCTTGGCAAGAATGTCGGCGACGACTTCCGCGAGGGCAAGGTCACGCTGCCGGTGATCCTGAGCTATCGCCGCGGCACCGCTGCCGAACGCGCGTTCTGGAAGAGCGCGATCGAGGATGGCGCAACGGATGAGGCTGCACTGGAAAAGGCCGTCGGCCTGATGGTCCGCCATGGTGCCATCGCCGACACGATCGGCCGTGCCAGCCATTTCGGCGAGATTGCTCGCGACGCACTCGCGCCGCTAGAACAGACGCCGCAGAAGGCTGCCTTGCTCGACGTTATCGATTTCTGCATCAGCCGCGTCGCTTGAGGCCGGGATTCGCCGCGCTGTTGGACCTGCCTTGTGAATTCCGTGAGCCGGTTGTCGGATTGTGGAGCGGGTGCGGATTGAAGCGCGACCCCAAAAAGGCCATGCTTGGCATCGACAAGCGGTTGTGACCCGGCTTGCTGGTGTCAGGACGACCGTACGACCTTGGTAGGAAGGATTTTCATGCGGCAGCGACGCGCGATCTGGCTGATGGGCATGGCGGCTCTGGCGGGCTTTACCGCCCTGACCCAGCCCGGATATGCCAAACAGCTCACCGAGCCGGTCGAGATCAGCTCGTTTTCCGGCGCGTATCTGGCGGCACGCACCGCCGAGGCCGACGACGACCTCGATAGCGCGATTGCCTATTACAAGCGCGCCTTGGCCTTCGATCCCGAAGACGCTGCCCTGCAGCAGAGCCTGATGCTGGCGCTGATCGCGCAAGGCCGTTTCGATGAGTCGCTGCCTTACGCCCAGATGCTGAAGACCGTTCCAGACGTCGAGCGCTTCTCGCGTTTGGCGCTGGCCGTCGATACCTTCCGCAAGAAGGACTACGAAGCTGCCGAGAAATGGCTCAAGCTGGCGCTCGAATCCGACCTCGACCGCCTGATCACCGGCGTCATGACTGGCTGGGCAAAGCTGGGTGAGGGCAAGGCCGGCGACGGGCTGCAGTTCCTCGACAAGCTTGACGGTCCCGAATGGTACGAGCTGTTCAAGACCTATCACCGCGCCCTGATCGCCGAAACGGCTGGCCAGAATGCCAAGGCCGACGAGATCTACCGCGCCACCATCGACAATCTCGGTGCCGGCAGTGCCGCACCCGAAACCTGGATGCGCGCCGCCGAGGCCTATGCCGGCTTCCTCGCACGCTCTGGCAAGAAGACCGAGGCGCTGGCCATTCTCGACCGCGCCGATGAGTTCGCTCCCGGCAAGCTGCCGATTTCAGCCTTGCGCGACAAGATTGCCAAAGGCGAGAAGATCGCGCCGCTGGTGTCCGGTCCAAACGACGGTGCTGCCGAAATCCTGCTCAACCTGTCGACCGCGCTCAACCGCGGCGGCGGCGAGCCGTTCGTCAGGCTTTACCTGCAATATGCGCTGGCGCTGAAGCCTGAGAGCGACGAGCTTCTGGTGCAGCTCGCAGCGATCGCCGAGCAGCAGCAGAACGGCGAAGAGGCGATCGAGCTGTACCGCCGCGTGCCGGCGGCCTCGCCGCTCAAGCGGTTGTCGGAGTTGCAGCTCGGCCTCAACCTGGCCGACTTGAAACGCCACGATGAGGCGATCAAGCATCTCAAGGCGCTTGTCGATGCCAATCCCGACGACATGCGCGGTTATCTCGCGCTCGGCGGTGTTTACGCTGCGACCGACAATTACCGCGCCGCCGCCGAGATCTACGACAAGGCAGTCGGTGTGTTGAAGACGCCGACCAATGCCAACTGGAACGTCTTTTACCAGCGCGGCATCGCTTATGAGCGGCTGAAGGAATGGCCCAAGGCCGAGCCGAATTTCCGCGAGGCGCTCAAGCTGTTCCCCAACCAGCCGCAGGTGCTGAACTATCTCGGCTATTCCTGGGTCGACATGAACATGAATCTCGAGGAGGGCCTCGGGATGATCAAGCAGGCGGCGGATCTGCGTCCGAGCGACGGCTACATCATCGATTCGCTTGGCTGGGCCTATTACCGCCTCGGCAAGTTCGACGACGCGGTGCGCGAGCTCGAGCGTGCCGTATCGCTCAAGCCTGATGACGCAGTGCTCAATGACCATCTCGGTGATGCCTATTGGCGTGTCGGGCGCAAGCTCGAAGCGACCTTCCAGTGGAGCCATGCACGCGACATGAAGCCGGAGCCGAAGATCCTGGCCGACGTCGAACTGAAGCTCGCCAAGGGCTTGCCGGAACTGCCGGAGAAGCCGACCGCGCTCGAAGCTCCGGTCAAGCCGATTGTGGTCAAGCCGGTAACACCGGCACCGGACAGCCAGAAGAAGAGCGAACTGGAGATGCCGGCGGTTGAACCTGCCGTCCAGGTGATCCCTGCCGCCTACAAGGTGCAGCGTGGCCAGTCGCTGTGGTCGATCGCCAATGACGTGCTCGGCAATGGCGACCGCTATCGCGAGATCCTCGATCTCAACCCGCAGCTGCGCGGCGATCCCGCGCGTCTGGCGCCGGGTCAGGAGCTTCAACTGCCGGGCAAGTGAGCTTGTTGCGCGGCGGTCGTCTTTGCACCGTAGCTTGACCCTAACAATCGGGCGGAATAGGACGGGGCCTTCTCTGGCCCCGTTTTCTTGCGGGGCGCGCCAATGATCGAGCTTCGCCCGTGACCGACCAGATGCCCGCCCACATGCACCCCAGCCGCTCTTTCCAGGCGCTGATCCTGACGCTGCACAATTACTGGGCCGCGCAGGGTTGCATCATCCTGCAGCCCTACGACATGGAAGTGGGCGCGGGCACGTTCCACCCGGCAACGACGTTGCGGGCGCTTGGACCCAAGCGCTGGAACGCCGCCTATGTACAGCCTTCACGCCGCCCCAAGGACGGCCGCTACGGCGAAAACCCCAACCGGCTGCAGCATTATTACCAGTACCAGGTCATCCTGAAGCCGAACCCGTCGAATCTCCAGGAACTCTATCTCGGCTCGCTCAAGGCGATCGGCATCGATCCGCTGGTCCATGACATCCGCTTCGTCGAGGACGATTGGGAGAGCCCGACGCTGGGCGCGTGGGGGCTTGGCTGGGAGTGCTGGTGCGACGGCATGGAAGTGTCGCAATTCACCTATTTCCAGCAGGTCTGCGGCATCGAATGCGCGCCTGTTGCCGGCGAGCTGACCTACGGTCTCGAACGCCTGGCGATGTATGTGCAGGGCGTCGACAATGTCTACGATCTCAATTTCAACGGCCTCGAAGGCGACGACAAGGTCACCTATGGCGAGGTCTTCCTGCAGGCCGAGCAGGAATATTCAAGGCACAATTTCGAGCACGCCAATACGGCGATGCTGCTCAAGCATTTCGAGGATGCCGAAGCCGAGTGCAAGGCGCTGCTCGATGCCGGCGCGCCGGTCGAAGGTGGAAATCACGCCCAGCACAAGATGGTGTTCCCTGCCTACGACCAGTGCATCAAGGCGAGCCACGTCTTTAACTTGCTCGATGCACGCGGCGTGATCTCGGTTACTGAACGGCAGAGCTACATCCTGCGCGTCCGCAACCTGTCCAAGGCCTGCGGCGAGGCGTTCCTGCTGACCGAAGCGGGCGGCCTGGCGGCTTGATCTACCTCCCCTCGATGGGGGAGGTCGCCGCGAAGCGGCGGGTGGGACTAACGGATGTCTCGATCGATTCCTGTTGGGTCAGCCGACGACTGCGAGTTCCAGCCCTTCCGGAAGGCGCGGCTGCAGGGTCTCGCCATTGATCGTCTGCAGGGCCTTGCGCACGCCGGGCATCCTGAATTCGGCCGGGGCCGCCACATGCATGGCGAGCAGGGCGCTGAGGCTGAGGATCTGGACAAGGGCGGTGGCGGTTTTCATCGTTGTTCGGCCAATAGGTGTCTGTCTGAGCGTGGGTCGCTCCAGCGCAGCATCCGGTTCATGGAAATCTTCATCCCAAGGACGATTTGATTGACCGATGCCCGACAGAGGATGGAATTTTGCCGAACGCGTTCGGGAAGGTGACAGCGGGCAGCTGAGTTGCTATGCCGCGCGGACCATTTCCGCGTGAGCCCGTCCGATGCCCGATCTGCTTTTAGAGTTGCGTTCCGAAGAAATCCCCGCGCGCATGCAGCGCAAGGCGGCGGGCGATCTCAAGAAGATGCTGACCGACGGTCTTGTCGAGGCGGGTCTGACCTATGAGGCGGCGCGCGAATACTGGACGCCGCGCCGGCTGACGCTCGACATCAGGGGGCTGACCGCACGCTCCAAGGATATCCACGAGGACCGCAAGGGCCCGAGCACCAAGGCGCCGGAAGCGGCGATCCAGGGCTTCCTGCGCAGCGCCGGCCTGAACTCGATTGCCGAGGCGCATGTCCATAGCGATCCCAAGAAGGGCGATTTCTATGTCGCCCATATCTCCAAGCCAGGCCGTTCGGCAGAAGAAATCATCGCCGAACTGGTGCCGGCCATCGTCAAGAGCTTCCCATGGCCGAAGTCGATGCGCTGGGGCCCCGCCTCGGCCAAGCCGGGCAGCCTGCGCTGGGTGCGCCCGCTGCAGTCGATCGTCTGCACCTTCGGCCCCGAGACCGAGGAGCCCGTGGTCATCGACTTCGAGGTCGACGGCATCCGCTCTGGCAACGTCACCTACGGCCATCGCTTCCATGCGCCAGAGGCCATCAAGGTCAGGCGCTTCGAAGACTACGCGTCCAAGCTGGAGGCCGCCAAGGTCGTCATCGATGCCGAGCGCCGCAAGGAGATGATCTCGGCCGACGCGCGCAATCTCGCCTTCGCCAATGGCCTCGACCTTGTCGAGGACGAAGGACTGCTCGAAGAGGTTTCGGGCCTTGTCGAATGGCCGGTCGTGCTGATGGGCACGTTCGAGGACGCGTTCCTGCAAATTCCCGCCGAGGTCATCCGGCTGACCATTCGCGCCAACCAGAAGTGCTTCGTCACGCGCCCGCAGGGCAGCGAAGACGCATTGTCCAACCACTTCGTCCTGACCTCGAACATCGAGGCCAAGGATGGTGGCAAGGAGATCGCCCACGGCAACGGTAAGGTTGTGCGTGCGCGCCTGTCAGACGCGCTCTATTTCTGGAACACCGACCAGGGCGATTTGCCCGACCTCGATACGCTGAAGCGGTCGGCCGAAGCCTTCGGCCTCGACCTCAAGAAGCCGCTCGACCAGCGCATGGCCCGCCTCGACCATCTCGGCGTGACCTTCCACGCCAAGCTCGGCACGCAGGGCGCGCGTGTCCAGCGCATCCGCGGGCTGGCGCGCGAGATCGCACCGTTGGTCGGCGCCGAGCCGAAGCTCGCCGACCGTGCGGCGGTGCTGGCCAAGGCCGACCTGCAGACCGAAGTCGTCGGCGAGTTCCCTGAACTGCAGGGCGCGATGGGCCGCAAATATGCGCTGCTGCAGGGCGAAAGCCCGGCGGTCGCTGCCGCTCTCGAGGAACACTACAAGCCGCAGGGCCCGTCCGACCGCGTGCCCGCCGATCCGGTTTCGGTGTCGGTGGCGCTCGCCGACAAGCTCGATACGCTCGTCGGGTTCTGGACCATCGACGAGAAGCCGACGGGTTCGAAGGATCCTTACGCGCTGCGTCGCGCCGCCCTTGGCATCGTCAGGATCATCCTTTCGGCGCGCGGCCGGCTGCCGCTGCAGACACTGTTCGACGCGGCGCTGCGGCAACTCGAGGAGGCCGCTGTCCAGCGCCGTCTCGCCGCCTTCGAGGCGTCGCAGGCAGCGATCGACAGCGGCGATGTCGATGGCGAACAGGATGTCGACAACGCGATTGCCGCCTATGAGGCCGAGCTGCGCAAGGAAACGATCGACCGTGCTGCCCCGCTCAAGGCCGACCTGATCGCCTTCTTCCATGATCGCCTCAAGGTCTATCTGCGCGAGCTCGGCGCCCGCCACGACCTGATCGATGCGGTGATCACGCCTGAGGCCGATGATTTGCTAACCATCACCCGTCGGGTTGAAGCGCTCGGCAAATTCCTCGACACCGAGGATGGCAAGAACCTGCTCGCCGGCACCAAGCGCGCGGCCAACATCCTGGCCGCCGAGGAGAAGAAGGGCACTGCGGTTGCGGCAGCCGTCGACCCGGCCCTGTTCCGCGAGGAGGCCGAGAAAGCGCTGTTCGCGCCGGTGAATCAGGCTGTCAGCGAAGCCGGCCAAGCGATTCGCAATGAAGACTTTTCGGCCGCCATGCGTGCACTTAGCGTGTTGCGTGAACCGGTTGATTCATTCTTCGAGAAAGTTCTCGTCAATGACGAGGATGTCGCCGTGCGCGCCAATCGTCTGGCGTTGCTCGCCCGCATCCGCGCGGCGACCGATCAGGTCGCCGACTTCTCCAAGATCGCGGGATAATGCGAGGGCGGCGCAAAGCCGCCCGATACACGCGTCAGTCGAGCAGGCGGACCTTGACGCTCTGCCTGTAGACCTGGACCTCGATCAGCGGCTCGCCGTGAAGGATCGCGCTGCGGGTCGAATTGCTCATCGCGTCGGCTTTGTTCAGCAACTGCTCGAAGCGAGCGCGCTTGGCATTGGTGGTGAACCAGTCGTCGATGTCGTCTTCCTCGTCGGTCTGGATGTGCTTATGCACATTGGCGCGATCCTGCCGCACGACCTGGGCCGCGCTGTCGAGCACGTAGCCGTCGCTGGCCAGATGATCCTTCTCCGAGATCCGCGCGACATAGGTGCCGAGCAGCGTATCGGCTTGCGCTGCGCCCGAGCCCAGGAGAAGCGCGGCGACAAGCCCCGCAGCGATGGTGCGAACAGTCTTCATGGATCAACCCCTTGCCCAGCTCAAGTGCCAGAACGCAACGCGGCCTGGCATGCTGCCGCGACGGTGCACGCCAGCTCAGGTGCGGTCAAGCCGCCTATTCGGTTGGCACCACCGCTTGGGCCGGTTCGCCGACGGTGCCGTCGCTCGATGGCGGCAGAAGTGTCTGGCCCTCGGCTGCAGCCTGCTGCGTCGGTGCGACATCGGGAGATGCAGGCGCAATCGTTGCCGGTTCCGGCGATGCGCTGCCGACCTCGCCACCACGGATGACCATCAATTCGGGCCCCATCTTCCGGTTGATGCTTGTGGGCCTGGTGTCAATTGCCGCGACCTTGCCGGTATCGACCGAGGGAGCGCCAATCGCGACGATCGAGCTTGCGGCCGATTTCGGAGCGTCGACGGCGACCGACGACGGGCTGGCCGCGCTGCCCTCGACAATGACGATCGACGAGGCGTGTACCGAACCGGACACAGCAACGCCGGCAACAAGAAACGCAGCAAACAGGCGCATTTGGCCCCCAGAGTTGAATCAACCTTGAAGCGCAATGTAGCTGACAGGCCGTTGCAACCGGTTTGCGAAGATGCAGCGCATTTTAGGCAATGCCAGGATTCTTGGGCGGTACACTTGTCGCATCGTGCCGCGCGGGGTAGGGACCGGGCATGCAACTGGAAGCTATGACGTGGCGGAGCTGATCGCAGCGGACAAGGCGATGGACGCAGCGCTGGCGCTGCTTGGCGCGGGCGAGGTCGTCGCTATTCCCACCGAGACCGTCTATGGCCTCGCCGGCGACGCCACCAATGGCGAAGCCGTCGCGCGCATCTTCGAGGCCAAGGGCAGGCCGCGCTTCAATCCGCTGATCGCCCATGTCGCCGACATGGCCATGGCCGAACGCATCGGCGTGTTCGATCCGCTGTCGCGCAAGCTTGCCGAGAAATTCTGGCCAGGGCCGTTGACGCTGGTGGTGCCGCTTCGACCGGGGTCAGGTATCCACCCGCTGGTCACGGCCGGGCTCGACACCATTGCGCTGCGCATGCCCAAGGGCTTTGGCGGCACCCTGATCGCGAGGCTTGGACGGCCGCTGGCAGCGCCCAGCGCCAATAGTTCGGGCAAGATCAGCTCGACAAGCGGTGAAGCGGTCGCCAGCGATCTTGGGGCACGCATCCCGCTTGTCGTCGATGGTGGCGCAACGCCGGTCGGGCTCGAGTCGACGATCGTCAAGGTCGAGGATGGCCGTGTGCGGCTGCTCCGCCCGGGTGGTGTTCCGGCAGGCGACATCGAAGCTGTCTGCGGCGCGCCGCTGCTGCGCGGCATGACTGCCGGTATCGAGGCGCCTGGAATGCTCGCCTCACATTATGCCCCCGGTGCCCAGATGCGCCTGAATGCGGAAAGTGTCGGGGCAGAAGAGGCGCTGCTGGGTTTTGGTCCGTGCCGCGCCGAAGGCTGGCAGCAGGCTCGCGCCTTCCTCAATCTCTCCGAAGCTGGCGACCTGCGTGAAGCCGCGACAAATCTCTTTGCCCATCTTCAGGCGCTCGACCATAGCGGCGCCCAATTGATTGCCGTCGAGCCGATACCGTTCGACGAACTCGGTGAGGCGATCAACGACCGGCTGGCCCGCGCCGCAGCACCGCGTGACATTCCCCACATCTGAACTTAGCTTTCATCACATGACCCAGAACCTCGCTCGCCTCGATCCTGCGCTCGCCGAGCGCTTTGCTGCCATCGTCGGCGCGCGTTATGCCGTGCGCTCGGAAACCGACATCGAACCGTACGTGCATGAACCGCGCGGGCTGTTCACAGGGGCGACCTCGCTGGTCTTGCGCCCAGGGAGCGTCGAGGAAGTGAGCGCCATCATGAAGCTCGCCACCGAAACCCGTACGCCGATCGTGCCGCAAGGCGGCAATACCGGCCTCGTTGGCGGCCAGGTGCCCGACCGCTCGGGTGGCCAGATCGTGCTGTCACTGTCGCGCCTCAACCGCATCCGTGAGATCGATCCGGTTTCCAATACGGTGATCGCCGAAACGGGCGTCGTGCTCGATGTGCTGCACAAGGCAGCCGATGAGGTCGACCGGCTCTATCCCTTGTCGCTGGCGTCGCAGGGCTCCTGCCAGATTGGCGGCAACCTGTCGTCCAACGCCGGTGGCACAGGTGTGGTTGCTTATGGCAATGCGCGCGAACTGTGCCTCGGCGTCGAGGTGGTACTGCCGACCGGCGAGGTGCTCGACGACCTGCGCAAGCTCAAGAAGGACAACACCGGCTACGACCTCAAGAACCTGTTCGTCGGCGCCGAAGGCACGCTCGGCGTCATCACAGCGGCGGTGCTGAAGCTCTATCCCAAGCCAAAGGGCCGCGAGGTCGCCTGGGTCGGCCTGTCATCGCCTGAGGCAGCGCTGGCTCTGTTCGATCGCGCTCAGGACCTTGGCGGCAGTGCCCTGACCGCGTTCGAGCTGATCGGGCACCTGCCGATGGAATTCGCCATGCGCCACATTCCCGACGCCCGGCCGCCGCTGGAAGGCGACTGGCCCTGGCAGGTGCTGATGGAAATCTCGTCGGGCCGCTCAGCCGAGGACGCGCGCACGCTGATCGAGGACGTTCTTTCGGCGGGCTTCGAGGCTGAACAGGTCGGCGATGCGGCGATTGCCGCGAGCGTCGGCCAGGCCAACGAATTCTGGCGCCTGCGTGAGATGCTGCCGGAAACGCAAAAAGTCGAAGGTGCTTCGATCAAGCACGACATCTCGGTGCCGATCGCCAGCATTCCAGCCTTCATCGCCGAAGGAGCGGTTGCTGTGGCGCGTGTCTGTCCCGAGGCGCGGGTGGTCTGCTTCGGCCATATGGGCGACGGCAATTTGCACTACAACATCTCGCAGCCTGTCGGCATGGACAGCGCCGCGTTCCTCGCGCTGTATCGCGACATGAACAAGGCGGTGCACGATGTCGTGCGCTCCATGAACGGTTCGATATCGGCTGAGCATGGCATTGGCCAACTCAAGCGCGACGAGCTGATTGCCACCGCGCCACCCATCGCCATCGATCTGATGCGCCGGGTCAAGGCGGTGTTCGATCCTGCGGGTATCATGAACCCCGGCAAGATGATTTGAACGTCTCTGGTTGTATTCCGATAACCATCGCCGAGATCAGCAAAATTTAACCGACTTTCTTAAGCTGGGCGGTAAGGTCATCCCGCTAGTGTCCTTCCTAACGAGACCGGGAAAACTGGTCCGGAGAGACCGGAAACCGGCTCTCAGGAGATAACAGGAAGGCACAACATGAACACCGGACTGAAGCCAGTCTGGGCGGGACGCAACATGCGCCTCGACCCGTTCCGCTTGCCGCAGATGGTCAGCTACGCGACGCGTGACGACCTTGGCGACGTCACTTTCACCATCGATCACCGTGGCGCGGTGATCCGCCGCCTGCTGGCGCTCAGTGGGCTTCCGGCGACCATTGCGCTGCCGGCACGCGCTTTCCGTGGCGTTGCGGCTCGTGCGATGGAAGACGAGGATTTCAACGTCACGGTGACACTCGAGCTCCTGCACAACGATCCGATGCTTTCGGTGCCGCTGCTGGTTGCTGACGATCTCGACGACGTCGCCGCCGACTGGCGCGCCTGGGCCGACTACTACAACCTGCCAATGCTGCTGATCGAGGCGGATGGCGTTGCCCGCACGCTCGAGGAGTCGCTCGGCGCTGCGATCAAGACCATGCCGGCGCAGGAGCGCCGCAAGGGCCGGGTGTCACGGATGCGCAGGCCGCGTTTCCTTGCCCGCCGCAAGTCGGGCACGCTTGGTGTCCGTCTCGTCATCAACGGCGAAGAGATCATCGCCCGGGCGTAGTGCAAGTCTAGATCAGCGGCTTCAGCGCCACCCAGGCGCCGCCGCAGATCAGGCCGATGAAGATGATCCAGCCGACCTGGCCGTTCGACCTGAACAGCCTGAGGCACTGGTCGGGGTTGTCGATGTCGAGCGTCGCGATCTGCCTGATCATGTGCGCGCCAGCGGCGACAAGGCCAGCGAGTGCCGGCATCGGCACCTGGGCCATGGCAAAGGCGGTGGCAAACAGCATCAGCGCCCCTGCATAAAGCCCAACCAGCCACGACTTGGTGTTTTCGCCGAAGAAACGGGCAGTCGATTTCACGCCGACCAGCGCGTCGTCTTCCTTGTCCTGGTGGGCGTAGATCGTGTCGTAGCCGATCACCCACATGATCGAACCGAAATAGAGCAGCACCGCCGGGCCGTCGATGTCGCCGAACTCGGCCGCCCAGCCCATCAGTGCGCCCCAGGAAAAGGCGAGGCCGAGCACGAATTGCGGCCAGTTGGTGATACGTTTCATGAACGGGTAGATCGCAACGATCACCAGTGACGAGATGCCAAGCAGGACAGCGAAGCTGTTGAACTGCAGCAGCACGACAAGCCCGACCAGTGCTTGAAGCACGAGGAAGGTCCACGCCTGACGGCGGCTGACCTGACCGGAAGGAAGCGGGCGCGAACGCGTGCGCTCGACCTGAGCGTCGATGCCCTCGTCGACAAGGTCGTTGTAGGTGCAGCCGGCACCACGCATGGCAATGGCGCCGATCAGGAATAGCGCCAGGAACCACGGCGAGGGCAGCAACGACATCAGGCTGTCGCCGGGCCGCGCAAAAGCGCTTGCCGCCATCGCCGTCGACCACCAGCACGGCCACAACAGCAGCCACCAGCCGATCGGCCGGTCCCAGCGGGCAAGCTGGGCGTAAGGCCACAGGCCGCGCGGCAAGGCGCGGTAAACCCAGTGGCCGCTGGGGGCGTCGGCGACCCGGCCCTGGCCGGCTTTCGATTGGATTTGTTCCATGCGTTGGGAGTGCCAGCGGCGCGAGCGGGCGTCAAGCGGACGATTTGTCCGTGACAAGCCTCAACGAAGCTTGACCCGGAGGGCCATGCGCCATACCGGGAGCGCGAGACGGGATTGCAGGAAAGGGATGCGCCGCATGAATGTTCTCCTGATTGGCTCCGGCGGCCGCGAACACGCGCTGGCCTGGAAGCTTGCGGCGTCGCCGATGCTGACCAAGCTTTATGCCGCGCCCGGCAATCCGGGCATCGCCCAGGAAGCGGAACTTGTGGCGCTCGACATCGCCGACCATGCCGCTGTCGCTGCTTTCTGCAAGGACAAGAGCATCGATCTCGTCGTTGTCGGCCCCGAAGGGCCGCTGGTTGCCGGCATCGGCGACGACCTCCGCGCAGCCGGCATCCGGGTCTTTGGCCCTTCCGGCAAAGCTGCCCAGCTCGAGGGTTCGAAGGGCTTCACCAAGGACCTTTGCGCCCGCTACGACATTCCGACCGCTGACTATGGCCGTTTCGACAACGCAGGCGATGCCCGCGCCTATGTCGAGAAAGTGGGCGCGCCGATCGTCATCAAGGCCGACGGCCTCGCCGCAGGCAAGGGCGTGACCGTTGCGATGACGTTGGACGAAGCGCTGGAAGCTGTCGATGCCTGCTTCGAAGGCGCGTTTGGCGGTGCCGGCGCATCGGTTGTCGTCGAAGAATTCATGACCGGCGAGGAGGCGAGTTTCTTCTGTCTCTGCGACGGCAAGACGGCGTTGCCGTTCGGTACGGCGCAGGACCACAAGCGCGTCGGCGACGGCGATGTCGGTCCCAACACCGGTGGCATGGGTGCCTATTCGCCTGCTGCTGTCATGACGCCCGAACTGATCGAGCAGACGATGCGCGAGATCATCGAGCCGACAATGCGTGGCATGACTGAGATGGGCGCGCCTTTTGCCGGTGTCCTGTTTGCCGGCCTGATGTTGACCGACCAGGGCCCGAAGCTGATCGAATACAACACCCGCTTTGGCGATCCCGAATGCCAGGTGCTGATGATGCGGCTGAAGGAGGACCTCCTCGTGCTGCTCAATGCTGCCGCTGATGGCCAGTTGGCGCATGTCTCTGCGCGCTGGCGCGACGAGGCGGCGTTGACGGTGGTGATGGCAGCCGAAGGCTATCCCGGCGCGCCGGAAAAGGGCTCGGTCATCTCTGGAATCGACAAGGCGGAGGCCGCTGGCGCCCAGGTCTTCCACGCCGGTACGGCCGTCAACGACGGCAAGATCATCGCCAATGGCGGGCGTGTGCTGAACGTCACCTCGACCGGCCGCAATGTCAGCGACGCGCAGCGCAAGGCCTATGCGGCTGTCGATGCCTTGGATTGGCCGGAAGGCTTTTGCCGTCGCGACATCGGCTGGCGCGCTGTCGAGCGTGAACAGCAGGCCTAGCGTGCTGACCGATCAGTCTCGGTCGAGGCGGTGGCGACAGGGTCGAGTCGAGGGCTGCGGCTATCCACGCGAACCAGCTGGTCGCGCCTGAGCGCCACAAATTCAGCCATGCCGTTGATGTAGCGGCTGGCCGGCGCCTTGATGGCCGGCACGGTGCCGAGCATGGCCGTGTCCCAGCTCGCCCGCAGCGTTTTGGCAAGTAGGTCGAGGCGCACCGGATAGGCGACCGAGGCATAGGTGATGCGGCTTTCGCCCTTCAGGCCGTCATCCCTGGCGATCGGCACCGGCACATTGAGCATGAAGTCATCGGTCGACTCGATCAGCTGGCCGAATGGCCAGACCTTGCGCAATCCAGCGGCATCCATCGGCGCGACATTGACGTCAATGTCATTGGGCGTGCCGGCAACGCGGTAGGGGCAGCGGCTCTTGCCGCAATTGGCCTGCGCCGAGAATTGCCACAGCGAGTAGCCCTGCCAGTTGCCTTTCGGAAAATGGATGCCGATCTCGGGCTTGTAGCGCGCATACCACAGCGGCAGGCGCGACAGCAGCCTGTAGCGGTAGCGGTTGTCGGCGATATATCTGGAGGTCGTGCCGTTGGTGTAGAGGATCGGGTAGCGGCCGGTGCGCTGGAAGATATGGCGCACGAACGCTTCGGCGTCCTCCAGCGACATCCATTTCGTCGGGTCGTTTTCCTCGATGTCGATCGCCATCAGGTCGTCTGGGCCTGGTTCGGCGAAGTCGAGGAAATTGTCGGCCTGCTCGATCGGATTGCCGGGGCGGGCGAGGTGGTAGGCGCCCCATTTGAGCCCGAGCGCCTTGGCGACGATCTTGCGGGTGTGAAACAGTTCGCGGGCAACCGCATGGCGTTTCCACAGCGCCTTGCACAGCTTGTAGGCCGTTTCCTCTCCGGAGCAGGAATAAGGTGGCGGCAGGCCGTCGGAGGCCTTGTTGATGAAGCCGACGATGCGCTTGTCGCCCGACAGCTTCTGCCAATCGATGGAGTTGTATTCGTAAGCGTCGATGACCAGCGCCCGGTCGACCTTCTTCCATGGCTCGGAGAAGTCGGAGGTTGAGGCCTGCGCGGAGATGTGGACTGCCCAAGCAGCGGTCAGCGCTGCGAGCGCGAGACGGTAAAACTTAGACGCCAATCCCCTCAAAAGGCGATCCTCAATGATCGATGACCGATCGTGGACCGCCATGGTTAAGGAAATGCTGATGCGTCTCTACCGCCTCTAGGTTGAAAACGACAGTTTGCCGGCGTCGAGACAGATCACCCGAACGGGTCGGGCGCGGGTTCGGTCGGCAGCGTGCCGTCGGCCGCGCGCTTGCGGTAATGGGCGAGCGAGCATTTCGGCGAGCACAAGATGCCGCGATCCGTCCAGTAGGCGGCGCCGTCCTCGATCTTGCCGCCGTGATACCAGAAGCCTTCGGAACGGTAGGGCAGGCCGCATTCGATGCAGCTGTAGGCGTCGGGCCGGGCGAGCATTTGTTGTCCTCGTTGATTTGGTCGTTCTACCAAGCCAGGGCTTTGGTGCAAAGGGTCGCCAAAAAGTTGACGTTTACGTAAAAAGTCACTTCCCCTTGGAGAAGGAAGTTGGCTAGTGTACGCGCCAGGCGGTGGTGAGGCCGCAACAGCAGATCGTCAGGTCAGCAGGAGGAAGCGTCATGTACCGCGCCCCGGTGGAAGAGATTGCGTTTGCGCTGAAGCATGTCGCCGGCTTGAAGGCGGCGCTCGATGCCGGCAGCTTCGGTGACCTCGGCGAGGATCTTGTCGACGCCATCCTTGAAGAGGCCGGGCGCTTCGCTAGCGAAGAGGTGGCGCCGCTCTACACAGTCGGCGACCGCACGGGCGCCAAGCTCAGTGACGCCAAGGTGACGATGCCGCCGGGCTGGAAGGAACTCTACAAGCACTGGACCGAAGGCGGCTGGAACAGCCTGAACGGCCCCGAGGAATTTGGCGGGCAAGGCCTGCCGACGATGATGGGCGTGGCGGCGCTCGAAATGTGGAACTCGGCCTCGATGGCCTTCGGCATTGGCCCGACCCTGTCGATGGGCGCGGTCGAAGCACTGGAGAAGCATGCCTCCGAGGATCTGAAGTCCGCCTATCTCGCCAAGCTGGTTTCCGGCGAGTGGATGGGCACCATGAACCTGACCGAACCGCAGGCCGGCTCGGACTTGGCAGCGTTGCGCACCCGCGCCGAGCGCGCCGGCGACGGCACCTACCGCATCTTCGGCCAGAAGATCTTCATCACCTATGGCGAGCACGACCTGACCGACAACATCGTCCATTTGGTGCTGGCGCGGTTGCCCGATGCGCCCGCCGGCACACGCGGCATCTCGCTGTTTCTGGTGCCGAAATTCCTGCTCAACGAGGATGGCACGCCGGGCGCGCGCAACGACGTGTTCTGCTCCGGTATCGAAGAAAAGCTGGGCATCCACGCCTCGCCGACCTGCACCATGATCTATGGCGACGGCTTCGCCAAGGGCCGCGAACCAGGTGCCGTCGGCTGGCTGATTGGCGAGGAAAACCGCGGGCTCGCCTGCATGTTCACGATGATGAACAATGCCCGGCTTCTGGTCGGCATCCAAGGCGTGGCGGTTGCCGAGACGGCGTTCCAGAAGGCGCTCGCCTATGCCAATGAGCGCCGCCAGGGCAAGGCGTCGTCCTATGCCGGCGAAGGCATGGCACCGATCGTCCATCACCCCGACGTGCAGCGCAATTTGCTGACGATGAAGGCGCTGACCCAGGCCGCACGCGCCATCGCCTATTCCTGCGCCCATGCCATCGACATGGCGCGCGTGTCGACTGGCGCTGACAAGGCTCACTGGCAGGACCGCGCCAATCTGCTGACGCCGCTGGCGAAAGCGTTCTCCACCGATGTCGGCGTCGATGTTGCCTCGCTTGGCGTACAGATCCATGGCGGCATGGGGTTCATCGAGGAGACCGGCGCCGCAGCGCTTCTGCGCGATGCCCGCATCGCCCCGATCTATGAGGGCACCAACGGCATCCAGGCCATCGACCTCGTCACCCGCAAGCTGCCGCTCGGCAATGGCGAGCATGCCTTCGGCTACATCGGCGAACTCGACGGTGTCGCCATCGCGGTGGCTGCGATGAACAGCGAAGCCTATGGCCGCACGGCGCTCATTCTCGAACAGGCGCTCGACGATCTCCAGGGCGTTACGCGCCATCTGCAGAAGCAGCTTGGCGACGGCCGAACGGACGATGTGCTGGCCGGCGCCACGCCCTATCTCAGGCTGTTCTCCTTGGTCGCGGGCGGTGCCTATCTGGCGCGCGCGGCACTCGCCGACGAGCGGCGCATCGCGCTGTGCCGTTTCTTTGCCGAAAACCTGCTTGGCGAGACGGCCGCACTCAAGGACCGCATCACCGGCGGCACGGCAAGCCTTGCAGCCGCCGCCACAGCGCTGATCTCGGCGTAATTTTTCTGGGGGACTGGACTGACGTGACCGACCACATTCTCATCTCGCGGCAAGGCGCCGTGCAGATCATCCGGATGAACCGTCCGGACAAGAAGAACGCCATCACCCGCGCCATGTATGCCGAGATGGCGGCAGCACTGGTCGAAGGCGACAAGGACGTAGCAGTGCGCTGCCATGTCTTTCTCGGTGTGCCGGGTGCGTTCTCCTCCGGCAACGATCTCGCCGACTTCATGGCGATCGCCACGGGCGGCGAGGGTGGCGGCGAGGTATGGGATTTCCTGCTCGCTTTGGCCCGGACCGAAAAGCCTGTCGTCTCGGGCGTCGACGGCATTGCCGTCGGCATCGGCACGACAATCAACCTGCATTGCGATCTGACCTTTGCCACGCCGCGCACGGTGTTCCGCACGCCGTTCGTCGACCTCGGGCTCGTGCCTGAGGCAGGCTCCAGCTTGCTTGCGCCGCAGGTGCTGGGCCTGCAGGGGGCCTTTGCCCTGCTCGGTCTGGGCGAAGGTTTTGCGGCCGAACGTGCCCAGGCTGCAGGGCTGATCTACAAGGTCGTCGCCGAAGACGAACTGGAGGTGGCGACGCTTGCCGCTGCCCGCGAGATCGCGGCAAAGCCGCCCGAAGCGCTGAAGATCGCGCGCGACCTGATGCGCGGCGACCGAACCGAACTCGTCGAGCGCATCAAGCAAGAGGGCGCGCATTTCCGCGCCCGGCTCAAGTCCGACGAAGCGCGCGCGGCACTCGTTGCCTTCATGTCGCGCAAAAAGGGCTGACCGTTACCCTCCCCCTTGCGGGGAGGGGAACCCCTTACGGATACAGCCGGTCCTTCTCCCAGACGCCGTCAGCGGTGCGGCTGAAGACGACGCGGTCGTGCAGCCGGAAGGGACGGTCGTGCCAGAATTCGATCTGGCTCGGCACGATGCGGAAACCCGACCAGTGCGGCGGGCGCGGGATTTCGCCGATGACATGGCGTGCGGTGTATTCGGCGACGGCCTTTTCCAGCGCGAAGCGGCTTTCGAGCGGGCGTGACTGCTTCGAGGCCCAGGCGCCGATCCGGCTGCCGCGCGGACGCGAGGCGAAATATTCGTCGGCCTCCGCGTCAGTGACGATTTCCACCGGACCACGCACCCGCACCTGGCGGCGCAGCGATTTCCAGTGGAAACACATTGCCGCTTTCATCGTCGCGAGGATTTCGCGGCCCTTGGCGCTCTCGAAATTGGTGTAGAAGACGAAGCCATGTTCGTCGAATCCCTTGAGCAGCACCATGCGTACGTCAGGCAGACCGTCAGTATCGACAGTCGCCAACGCCAATGCGGTAGGATCGTTCGGCTCGCTGGCCGTGGCGTCCTTCAGCCACGTGGCAAAGAGCTGGAAAGGCTCAGCAGCCTCCGTGAAGTCACCGCTTGTTAACTCTGTGTCCGTCATAGCTTTTACTCGACCTGCCATTTCCGACCGGGAGAATGCCTATTGTCGCGCTTCGCGCAAGCCTTTGAGGGCCATTGCCTCCCACAATTCGGGTTCCGATCCTTCAAGGTGGTGCTGCTGCTGAGCCTGACGACGATCAGCGCCTGCGGTGCTGGCGGCTTCAGCCTGGAAAAGGCCGAGGTGGACCGCAGCCTCGTGACCAGCAAGGTTCCTGACGACATCAACAGGACTACCGATGCGAATCGCCTGTCCGACGAGACGACGATCCGCAACGCGGTTTCGTCCGCCGACGTTGCCGAGCTGAAAGGTCAGGCGATTCCCTGGGCCAATGCCGAGACAGGATCGCGCGGCGCCATCAGCGCGCTCGTCGAAAGCACCGAGCGTGGCGTTTTATGCCGCGGCTTTGCCGTTTCGCGCGAAAGTTTCGACGGTGTCAGCCTGTTCAAGGGTGAAATCTGCGCAGCGGGGTCCGGCGCCTGGCAGATGCTGTCTTTCGAGCCGGCCTGACGGTTGCGGCTTTCCGCCTCTGGAATTTCTTCCTAGCCAAGCGCATATAGGAAGGGACCAACCCTTTTCTCTGTTATGGAATGACGCATGCGCGACCCCTATGAGGTGCTGGGCGTTGCCAAGAACGCCTCGGCCAAAGACATCAAGGCGGCTTACCGCAAGCTCGCCAAGAAGCACCATCCGGACCAGAACCCGGACGATCCGAAGGCAAAGGAACGCTTTGCCGCAGCCAATCAGGCCTATGAGATTCTTGGTGACGAGAAGAAAAAGGTCGCCTTCGACCACGGCGAAATAGACGCCGAGGGCAAGGCCCGCTTCCACGGTTTTGAAGGCGGCGCTGGCGGCGATCCGTTTGGCGGCTTCCGTCGTCAGCAGGCCGGACCGGGTGGATCGCGATTCGAGTTCCGTTCAGGCGGGCCAGGTGGCGGGTCCTTCGATGCCGGCGACATCTTCAGCCAGATCTTTGGTGATTCTTTCAACCAGCGCGGACCTGGCGCAGCTGCGGGCGCTGGTATGGGCGGCGGCCCAGGCGCTCAGCGCGCTCAACCGGGCGCCGACGTCAATGTCACACTCGACGTGACCATCGAGGAAGCCGCGACCGCGCCAAAGGTCACAGCGATGTTCCCTGACGGGCGCAAGATGGCGGTGAAGCTGCCGGAGTATGTCGAAGACGGCCAGACGATAAGGCTCAAGGGGCAGGGCGAGCAGGGGCTTGGTGGCGCGGGCGACGCACTGGTCAAGATCAGGTTCCGCCGTCATCCACGCTACCGGCTGGAGGGCAGGGACCTGCATGTCGACCTCCCGGTGAGCCTCAAGGAGGCGGTGCTCGGCGCCAAGGCGGCAGTGGAGACGCCTACAGGCCGGCTGGCGGTGAAAGTTCCCGAGTGGTCGAGTTCGGACAAGGTCCTGCGCCTCAAGGGCCGCGGACTGCCAGAAAAGGCAGGCGGTCACGGCGATCTCTATGTCCATGTCAGGGTCATGCTGCCCGAGGGTGGTGATGCGGCACTTGAAGAGCTGATGCGCAAGTCCGGCGACTGAAAGCCGGCCGGCACAACAGTGCCGGCTTTGATCTCGTCGACGTTTCACGGCTTGAAGGCACAGATTGCCTATGCGATAGGCTCTCCCGAACAATTCATGCATTGGAGTGCGCTCACATGGCGGGTGGACAGGGCCTGATGGCCGGCAAGCGCGGCCTTATTCTCGGCGTCGCCAACAACAGATCGATTGCCTGGGGCATCGCCAAGGCTTGCGCCGACCAGGGCGCTGAGCTCGCCTTCACCTATCAGGGCGATGCCCTGAAGAAGCGCGTTGAGCCGCTGGCCGCCGAAATCGGTGCTTTCGTCTGCGGTCATTGCGACGTCACCGACATGGCGACCATCGATGCCTGCTTCGAGACGCTGGAAAAGAAGTGGGGCAAGCTCGACTTCCTCGTCCATGCCATTGGCTTCTCCGACAAGGATGAGCTGACCGGCCGCTACGTCGACACCAGCCATGCCAACTTCCTGCGCACGATGGACATTTCGGTCTATTCCTTCACGGCTGTCGCCCAGCGCGCCGAGAAGCTGATGACCGATGGCGGCTCGATGCTGACGATGACCTACTACGGTGCCGAAAAGGTCATGCCGAACTACAACGTCATGGGCGTTGCCAAGGCAGCACTCGAGGCAAGCGTGAAGTATCTCGCCGTCGACCTCGGCCCAAAGAACATCCGCGTCAACGCCATCTCGGCAGGCCCGATCAAGACGCTTGCCGCGTCGGGAATCGACGACTTCCGCTACATCTTGAAGTGGAACGAGTACAACGCCCCGCTGCGCCGTACCGTTTCGATCGAAGAGGTCGGTGACTCCGGGCTCTACTTCCTGTCGCACCTGTCGCGCGGCGTCACTGGCGAAGTGCACCACGTCGATTCCGGCTACCATGTCGTCGGCATGAAGGCTGTCGATGCGCCTGACATTGCATCCGTGAAGGACTGATCCTTCTCGCGCAGCCTGGCCATGACCCCGCTCATCTACTTCGTGCGCCATGGCCAGACGCCCTGGAACGCCGAGCAACGGCTGCAGGGGCAGGCCGACATCGATATCAACGCGGTTGGGCGCGAACAGGCTGACCGCAACGGTCGCCGGCTCGCTAAGCTCATACCCAATCCTGCAGGTTTCGATTTCGTGGCGAGCCCGATGCGGCGCACGCGTGAGACGATGGAACGCGCGCGGGCGGCGATGGGGCTGGATCCCGTGGCCTATCGGACGGATCCGCGCCTTGTCGAAGTGAACTTCGGCGACTGGCAGGGTTTTACCTTCGCCGAGCTTGAAGCGCACGAACCTGGCGTCAGCAGTGCGCGGCAACTCGACAAATGGGATTTTGTCCCACCCGGCGAGGATGCGGAGAGCTACGAGATGCTCACCCGCCGTATCCGCCCCTGGCTGGTGGAGGTAACGCGGCCGACGGTCTGCGTCACGCATGGCGGTGTCTTGCGCGCGATCTTCAGGCTGGTGGAAGATCTGCCCAAAAACAAAGCCGCGGCCCTGGAGATCCCCCAAGACCGCGTGCTGAGAGTGGAAAACGGCCGCCTGGATTGGCTGTGACGGCTCGAATTTTCGGTATTACTGCGGCAGTTCCATGTCGGTGATCAGGTTCTCGCCTTCGACCACGTCATAAGCGAGCAGGATTTCCATGCCCGGCTTGATGTTCTCGACATCGAACTCGCCCGGCAGCTTGTAGGACTTGCCGTTGTCGAGCGTGATCGTGGCCTTGTCCTTGTCGATCGACTTGACCTGGCCTTCGGCCTCGGCTGCCAGTGCTGCGCCTGATATCATGAGCACGGCGGCAACGGCGCCAATAAGGGTACGCATTGTCGTCCTCTTTTTCTCTGCGCCCCGCGCAACGCGGGACAAACGATTAACGGGCGGTCGGAGGGAAGCAGAAACCAACCGAATGTGTCAAAACTAAATCGGCTCCGATCACGGTTTGACCACTGCTAAAACGGCAAATTGAGCCTACCTCGCCCAAAAGCATGCCGCAAAAGCCTGATGATTTTGAACCGGCACATGATCCTTCTTCGAAAAGCAATTTTACTTTTCGGGGGCATGCGCTAGAACGCGGCAATACCCGGAAAGGCCCGTCTGCATGTCGCACAACACCTTCGGCCATCTGTTTCGCGTCACCACCTGGGGCGAAAGCCATGGGCCGGCGCTTGGCTGCGTTGTCGACGGCTGCCCGCCCGGCATTCGCTTCACGCTGAAGGACATCCAGGACGAGCTCGACAAGCGCAAGCCGGGCCAGTCGCGGTTCGTCACCCAGCGGCGTGAGCCCGACGAGGTCAAGGTGCTGTCGGGCGTCATCATGGACGAGGATGGCGAGACCCTCATTTCCACGGGAACGCCGATCTCGATGCTGATCGAGAATGTCGACCAGCGCTCCAAGGATTATGGCGAGATCGCGCGGCAGTATCGCCCAGGCCATGCCGACTATACCTACGACGTCAAATACGGTCTGCGCGATCATCGCGGCGGCGGACGCTCTTCGGCGCGCGAAACCGCGGCACGTGTCGCCGCCGGTGCCATCGCCCGCAAGATCGTGCCTGGACTGGTGGTGCGCGGCGCGCTGGTATCGATGGGCATGAAATCGATCGACCGCGCAAACTGGGACTGGGACTTCATCGGCAGTGCCGAAAATCCGTTCTTCACGCCTGATGCCGGTTCGGTCCAGGTCTTCGCCGACTATCTCGACGGTATCCGCAAATCGGGTTCGTCGGTCGGCGCTGTCATCGAGATCGTCGCCGAGGGTGTGCCGGCGGGTTTGGGTGCGCCGATCTACGGCAAGCTCGACCAGGATATTGCCTCCAACCTGATGTCGATCAACGCCGTCAAGGGCGTCGAGATCGGCAACGGCTTTGAGGCCGCACGCATAACAGGCGAAGAGAATGCCGACGAGATGCGCATGGGCAATGACGGCCAGCCCGTGTTCCTGTCCAATCACGCCGGCGGTATATTGGGCGGCATCTCGACCGGGCAGGCGGTGATCGCCCGTTTCGCCGTCAAGCCGACCTCGTCGATCCTGACGCCGCGCAAGTCGATCGACATCGACGGCAAGGACGTCGATGTGATGACCAAGGGCCGGCACGATCCTTGCGTCGGTATCCGGGCTGTGCCGATCGGCGAGGCGATGGTTGCCTGCGCCATTGCCGACCACTATCTCCGCCATCGCGGACAGACGGGACGGGTCTAGGGCAGGCAGTAGGGCAATTCGCTCTGCATGCAAAAAAGGCTACTGCCTTACTGCCCTAATGCCCTACTCTGCTCCAGAACAAACACACGCACCGAGTGACCCAGCCATGGCCTACGATCAGAAGAAAGTTGTCGAAGCGCTGCGGGCCTTCGAGCGCGGTGAGATCGTGGTCGTCATGGATGATGACGGGCGCGAGAATGAAGGCGACCTGATCGTCGCCGCCGTCCACTGTACGGCCGAGAAGATGGCCTTCATCGTGCGCCACACCTCGGGCATCGTCTGCACGCCGATGTTGAAGGAAGATGCCAGGCGGCTCAACCTGACGCCGATGGTCGCCGACAACGATTCCGCCCACACCACTGCCTTTACCGTTTCCGTCGACTTCAAGCATGGCACCTCGACCGGCATCTCCGCCGAGGATCGCACGTTGACCGTGCGCAACCTTGCCAACGGCAATGTCGGCGGCTCGGATTTCGTCCGCCCAGGCCACATTTTCCCGCTGATCGCGCGCGAGGGCGGCGTTTTGATGCGGTCGGGCCATACCGAAGCCGCTGTCGACCTGTGCAAGCTTGCCGGCCTGCCACCGGTGGGCGTGATTTCCGAGCTGGTCAACGACGATGGCACGGTCATGCGCGGCCCGCAGGTTGCGGCCTTTGCCGAGAAGAACGGGCTCAAGCAGGTTTCGGTCGCCGATCTGATCGCCTATCGCCAGCGTCAGGAAACGCTGATCCAGCGCGTCGACAGCTTCGACATCGACACCCCGGCCGGCAAGGCGAAAGCCATTACCTACACGCTGCCCTGGGATGTCATGCACCATCTCGCCATTGTTTTCGGCGACATCCGCGACGGCGAGGAAGTGCCGGTACGCCTGCACACCGAGGACGTGGTGACTGACGTGTTCGGCACCAGCAACCGCCTCGGCGACATCATGAAGACGTTTGGCGAGTGCAAGCGCGGCGTCATTGTCTATCTGCGCGAAGGTTCGGTCGGCGTTTCCAATCTCGGCCGCAACCGCCCGGTCGCCGAGCGCGAGGATCATGAAGAAGCCCGCCGCCGCGAGGACGAATGGCGTCAGATCGGTCTCGGCGCGCAGATCCTCAAGGATCTCGGCATCTCGTCGATCAACCTGGTGGCCTCGCGCGAGCGCCATTATGTCGGTCTCGAGGGCTTCGGCATTCGCATCGCCAAGACCGAAATCCGCTGACTTCGCTTCACCTGCGGGGGTGATTGTCCCACCTCGGGGGTGATTGACTTCCGCTGGTTGCGGCGCATCCTCCTGCCCATCTCTTTGGGGAGAGTCGGGTATGTGGGATTTCAGCATAGGCCAGAGCCTGGCGATCATGGCACGCACCTGGCCGTTCATCGTGCTGCGCATGGTTGTCTATTTCGGCATCACGCTTGCCTACATCGTGGCGATGGGGGCAGGTGCCGGCGTCGGCTACGGGGTCGGACATATCGCGACGGACCCCGACGGGCCGGTTTCATTCGCGCTGTGGGGCGGCATCGCCGGGTTCGGCGTGGTGTCGGTCGCGGTCTACTGGATCCGCGAGTACATCCTTTACATCGTCAAGGCCGGCCATATCGCTGTGATGGTCCACCTGATCGACGGGCGGCAAATACCCGGCGGACAGAACCAGATTTCCTATGCGCGCGAGGTCGTCACCGAACGCTTCAGCGAGGCGAGCATCCTGTTCGTCCTCGATCAACTGGTGAAGGGCGTGATCCGTACGATCACCGGTCTGATCGGCGGCATCGCCGCCTTCTTACCGATCCCCGGCCTCGATGGCCTGGTCCGGTTCCTCAACACCATTGTCCGCATGTCGCTGACCTATGTCGACGAGATCATCCTCGGCTACAACATCCGTATCGGCAGCACGTCGCCGTGGCAGAGCGCGCGGCAGGGCGTCGTGCTTTACGCCCAGAACGGCAAGACCATGGTCAAGAACGCCATCTGGCTGTCGCTCGTGGTCTGGGTCGTGTCGCTCTTCATCTTCCTGTTCATGCTCGCGCCGGCCGGCGCCATTCTCTATTTCATGCCGGGCGAGCTTGGCGGCTGGGCATTCGTGCTGGCGATCGTCTTTGCCTGGGCGTTCAAGTCGGCGCTGATCGAACCGTTTGCCGTCGCTTCGTTGATGCAGGTCTATTTCAAGGTCATCGAGGGCCAGGTGCCCAACCCCGAATGGGACCGCAAGCTGGAAGAAACGTCGTCGAAGTTCCGTGAACTGAAGGAAAAGGCCTTCGGTTCAGGCGAGGCGTCGCGCTGGGACGGGTCTGCGAAGAACGTCTGACATGGCGCAGCCGCTGCTGCGCACCGCGCCATGTCTGCCTTACTCAGCCGGAACCGGGGCCAGGCCTGGTGTCGATCGCCGGAAGCTGCCTTGCCCAAGAAGCGTGACGAGCAGGGCGATGAAGCCGGCGAGCATCGAGACGAAGAAGCCGCTGGTCGGGCCGAACTGATCGATGAACCAGCCCGATGCCGAGGACCCGACCGCCATGCCGATGCCAATGCCGGTGATCGCCCAGGTCATGCCTTCGGTGAGCTTGGATGAAGGAACCAGCTTTTCCACCAGCGCCATCGAGATGATGATGGTCGGCGAGACGGCAACGCCCGCAATGAACAGGACCACGGCAAGTGTGGGGATGTCGCCGACGATCATCAGCGGCAAGGTGGTGAGTGCCGCCAAGGCGATGGCCACGAGCAGTTGCCGCGGCAGCTGTAGCTTGAGCTTGAGGGCGCCGAAGGCAAGGCCGGCGATGAGCGAACCGGCGGCATAGGCCGACAACGCAAAGCCGGCGGAGGCCTTGTCGCCCTGAGCTTCGGCAAACGCGACTGCCGTCACTTCCGCTGTGCCGAAGATGGCGCCGATGGCGATCAGCGTCAGCACCAGTATCTGCATCGAGCCGAGCCAGATGACCGACTTGCCGCCTGATTTGTCCTGGGCGTGGACCGGCGGCTCGGTCGACTTCTGGGCCGCAAAGAGGAAATTGCCGACGGCAAGAAGCGTCGTTGCGACAAGCGGACCGGCCTCCGGAAAGAGCCCGACACTGAGGCCGATGGCAACGATCGGGCCGGTCATGAAGATGACCTCGTCGACGACGGATTCGAAAGCAAAGGCGGTGTGCAGCTTCGGCGAGCCGCGATAGATCTCGGTCCAGCGTGCGCGCACGAAAGCGCTCATGCTCGGCATGGTGCCGGCGAGGACGGCAAACAGGAACAAGGCCCAGTTGGGCGCACCATGGCGGGTAGCGAGCATCAGGGCGCTCAGCGCCGCGACGGCGACGATGGTGCCGGGAATGAGGATGCGGCGCTGGCCGTAGCGATCGACGAGGCGCGACACCTGAGGCGCGATCAGCGCGTTGGAAAACGCAAATGTCGCGGCTACCGCGCCCGCAAGCCAGTACTCGCCGTGGGTTTCCGACAGCATCGTGACGATGCCGAGCGTGATCATCGACAGCGGCAGCCGTGCGATGAAGCCTGTGGCGGAGAACGCCTTGGCGCCGGGCGCCTTGAAGATTTCGTTGTAGGGATTACGCATTGGATTCACCGGGTAGGGAGATATCTGAGATTTCATATATAGTCGAGCCGCCTGAAGAGGCGGCTCGTTGGCACAGGCGGGAGAGGTTTCGACTGGGGTGTGTTGCCTCATTCCGCTGCTTGTGGCGCTGCTTGCTGCAGCTCGACTTCGTGCTCGCCAGCGAGTGCTTTCTGCGAGAGAAGGACGATCAGGAACGAGATCGTGCCTGCGGCCACCGATACCCAGAAGCCGTTCTGCGCACCGAAATTGTCGACCACCCAGCCTGCCACGAAGGCACCCAGCGCCATGCCGATGCCGATGCCGGTCATCACCCAGGTGATGCCTTCGGTCAGCATGGCTTCCGGCACCCGCCGCTCGATCAGACCGAAGGCCATGATGAAGGTGGGCGAGATCGCAACGCCGCTGACGAAGATGGCGAGCGCCAGCAGCGGCACCGTGTCGGCGACGAGCAAGGGCAGCGTGGTCAGCGCGACTATGGCGATCGAGATGGCGAGCAGGCGCTGCTTCGGTGCCTTGAGGTTCAGCGCGCCGACGATCAGGCCGACGATGAGCGAACCGGCGGCATAGACGCCGATGACAAGGCTGGCTGCGGTGGGCTGGCCTAGTTCCTTGGTGATCGCCACGGCGCTGACCTCGGCGGTGGCGAAGATCGAGCCGACGAAGATGAGCGCCAAGGTGATGATCTGGACAGGGCGCAGCGCGATAGCCGAACCAACACTTGCGAGTTCAGGCGCTCTGACCTTGGGTTCGCTAGAGCGTTGCAGGATGAAGGCCGCCATGCCGAAGGCCAGAAACAGCGTGCTGACCACCATGCCCGCTTCCGGGAACAAGGCGACGCTCAGGCCTACGGAAAGCGAGGCACCGGCAATGTAGACCATCTCGTCGGCGACAGATTCAAAGGCGAAGGCGGTGTTGAGTTCGGGGCGGTCGCGGAAGATCTCGGTCCAGCGGGCACGCACCATGGCCGGCATGCTCGGCATTGCCGCGGCGATGAATGCCGAGACGAACAGCGTCCATGCCGGCCAGTCGTAATGGGTTGCAATGAGCAATGCGGCAAAGGCGAGGACGGAGATGACAGTGGTGGGGAGAGCGACTGATGTCTGGCCGAGCCTGTCGATCCGGCGCGATATCAGCGGGGCGGCAAAGGCGTTGGTAAGCGCAAAGATGGCCGAGACTGCGCCGGCCAGCCAATATTCGCCGTGCGTCTGGGACAGCATTGCGACGATGCCGATAGGGGCCATGGCGATCGGCAGGCGGGCAATGAATGCCGCCGCTGCGAAGCCTTTGGTCCCGGGAACTCTGAATATCTCAGCATAAGGATTGCGCATGGGAGCACTCCTGGAATTTCGAGGATGCGCCACTTACATACGTGACGTATGTCAATGAAATAATTGCATACGCAGCGTATGTCAATTACCGTGGGAGTCATGTCGAGAAAAATATACGCGACGTATGTGAATGGCGGCGCGGCAAGGAAAAGGCGATGAAGACGGCACACAAACCCCGCAGCGAGATGATTGCCGAAACGCGCGCCAAGCTGATCGCCGCCGCACGCCGGGCATTTGCGACGACGGGGTATGCGAATGCGTCGATGGATGATTTCACCGCTGAGGCCGGGCTGACGCGCGGGGCGCTATATCACCACTTTGGCGACAAGAAGGGACTGTTCGAGGCTGTGCTCGCCCAGATCGATCAGGAGATGTTGTCGCGCCTCAATGAAATCTCGGCCAGGGCCGAGACGCGTTGGCAAGGCTTTCTCGACGAGAACATCGCCTATGTCGAAATGGCGCTCGAGCCGGAAATCCAGCGCATCGTCCTGCGCGACGGGCCGGCGGTGCTCGGCGATCCGGCGCAATGGCCCAACGCCAACGCCTGTATTTCGGCCATCACGGCGAACCTCGTCGCGCTGAAGGCGGAGGGGCTTGTCCGCGACATCGATCCGGAAGCGATGGCGCGGTTGATTAGCGGCGCCTCGCTTTATGCCGCCCAGTGGATTGCCAATTCCGACGACCCTGGCGCGACGTCGATAAAGGCGGTGAAAGCTTTCCGCGCGCTGATGGAAGGCCTGCTGGTGACCGGCAAGCCCGCCAGCTGATCTTCTCTGCCGTGGCTGGACATGCCGGGTGCTGCGTTGCTCGGCTCTTTGTTGGCGACCTCGCCATGGGGCTCGTTCATGACCAGGCTGCCGTTTTCCCCAGGGCTTTGACAGCTATGCGTGGTCTGGCCGGCCATTGCTGATAAGGTGCGGCGATGACCACGCGGCTCTACACGCATCCGATCTACCTCGAACACCTGACGACGCCGGGGCATCCCGAGCGGCCCGACAGGCTGCGCGCCATCGAGCGTGCACTCGACGACGAGGCATTCGAGATGCTCGATCGCGTCGAGGCGCCGATGGGTGACGAACGTACGATTCTCTACGTCCACCCCGAGGATTTTGTCGAAAGCGTCCGTCGCCAGGTGCCCGTGGAAGGGCTGGCCAGGATCGACGGCGACACCACGTTGAGCCCAAAAAGCTGGCAGGCAGCACTGACCGCGATCGGTGCGGCCAATGCAGCCGTCGACGATGTCTTTTTTGGCAAGATCGACAATGTCTTTGTTGCCTCGCGGCCGCCGGGGCACCATGCCGAAAAAACCACGGCGATGGGCTTTTGCCTGTTCAACAACGCGGCGATCGCGGCGCGCCATGCCCAGCGTACGCACGGCGCCGAGCGGGTGGCGATCGTCGATTGGGACGTCCATCACGGCAACGGCACGCAAGACATCTTCTGGGACGACCCGTCGGTGCTCTACTGCTCGACACACCAGATGCCGCTGTTTCCGGGCACGGGCGCGAAAAGCGAGACGGGCGTCGGCAACATCGTCAATGCGCCGCTTGCGCCCGATACCGGCAGCGATCATTTCCGCGAGGCGTTCCGCGCGCGTGTTTTGCCAGCACTGGAGAACTTTGCGCCCGACCTCATCATCATCTCGGCCGGCTTCGACGCGCATCACCGCGACCCGTTGGCCGAGATCAACCTCACCGAAGCCGATTTCGACTGGGCGACCGGGCAGTTGATGGACGCTGCCGCGCGCCATTCATCGCATCGTCTCGTCAGCCTGCTCGAGGGCGGCTACGATCTTCAGGGGCTGGCATTCTCCGTGGCCGCCCACGTTTCTCGCCTCATGAAAGGATGAACCATGGCCGCTGAGCCCAATGACGAAATCAAGGCGATGAGCTTCGAGCAGGCGCTTGCGGCACTGGAAAAGATCGTTGACGATCTCGAGCGTGGCGACGTGCCGCTTGACCAGTCGATCAAGATCTACGAGCGCGGCGAAGCGCTGAAGGCGCATTGCGATCGCCTGTTGAAAACAGCCGAAGACAAGGTCGAAAAGATCCGGTTGTCGCGCGACGGCAAGCCGATGGGCACCGAGCCGCTCGACGGAGAGTGATCGCAGTCGAATTCAGCCCGCGATTGCATCGCCGTCGCGGGCGGCAAAATCGCCGGGTCGCGCCGCGTAGAAGCGTTCCGGCGGCGCCCAGCGGCCCCGGTATCTGGGTTTCGCCCCAGCGGGCGAGTTCTTGCAGGGCTGGAATGAGCGCTGCACCCTTCGCGGTCAGGGCATAGGCGCCGCGAATCGAGCCTTGGCGTGGCTGTGCCTGAATGATGAGGCCTGCGTCTTCCAGGCGCCGCAACCTTTCGGCCAGGATGTTGGTCGAGATCTTTTCCGGCGTCGACAGCAAATCCGAATAGCTTGTCGCCCCCACCACCATCGACCGAATGATGACGAGCGACCACTTGTCGCCGACGATGTCGAGCGCCGAAGCGATGGGGCATGCGGAGCGAAACTGGGTCATGGCGGCAATGTGAATTTTTAACTTGCAAAATGCAAGTAAGAAATGCTTACCTTGGTGGGCGAGATCCAGTAGGGGAGAACAAGGCCATGCTGCCGATCACATCGACCACCGCCGCGCTCGCGGCCGTCGCCCTGGTCGTCCTGAGCATCACGGTAAGCCTGCATCGCAAGAAAGTCGGGGTTAGGATCGGCTACGGCGAGGACATTGCGCTGATGCGGCGCATCCGTGCTCAGGGCAATTTCATCGAATACGTCCCGCTCGCCCTTATCCTGCTCGCGCTGGCTGAGTACCGCCAGGCGTCGGCGGCGATGCTTTGGACCATCGCCGGTTTACTGGTTGTCGGCCGTTGCCTGCATATCGCGGGGATTTTGACAGGGCGCACGCCATTGAGCGCGCCTGGTATGGTTGGAACCTATGGCGCCCTGCTGGCCGGGGCCGCCGCCCTGATGTTTGGATGAACCTGCAGGCAGCCGAATGGCTTGACCTCGCGGCACGTTGCGCCCAGTTAATGGGCACCCACAAGGTTGCAAGCCCGGGAGCAGGCGATGTGCCGCAACATCAAGACATTGTTCAATTTCGATCCACCGGCCACGCATGACGAGATCCGCGACGCGGCGCTGCAGTTCGTGCGCAAGCTGAGCGGTTCGACAAGACCTTCCAAGAAGAATGAGGAGGCGTTCAACCGCGCGGTCGACACGATCGCCGAAGCCGCGCACGAATTGCTGCATGCGATGGAAACCCACCAGCACCCGCGCAACCGCGAGGAAGAAGCCGCCAAGGCGAAGGCACGTTCGGCGCTGAGGTTTGCCTGAGAGCAACAGCTCTGATGACAGCAGCGCTCCAATCGCTCTAGGATACAATCATGAGCTTCTTCCCAGCCGAAGACCCGACACCGGGCGATGCCTTTTCCTGTGACCAGATCGAATTGATGGTCATTCCCAATGCCAAGGATATTGACGGCTTCGAGGTGCGTCGGGCATTGCCGACGGCAAAACGCCGGCTTGTCGGGCCGTTCATCTTCTTCGACCGCATGGGCCCGGCGATCCTGAGGGCAGGCCACGCGCTCGACGTCAGGCCGCATCCGCATATCGGGCTTGCGACCGTCACCTACCTGTTCGACGGCAAGATCAGGCACCGCGACTCGCTCGGCACCGAAATGGTCATTTCACCCGGCGACGTGAACCTGATGACGGCAGGGCGTGGCATCGTTCATTCCGAACGCACGCCGGAAGAGCTGCGCGGCGCGCCGATGTCGGTGTCGGGGCTGCAGACCTGGCTGGCACTGCCCGACGGCAAGGAGGAGGTCGCGCCGCTGTTCGAGAACACGGCGGCGATGGAGCTTCCCACCTTCGAAGCCGATGGCATAAGCGGCCGGTTGGTGATTGGCGAGTTCAAGGGCCTGAAGTCGCCGGTGCGCCAGGCATCCGACACGCTCTACGCCGACATCAGGCTAGCGCCGGGTGCCAGGATCAAGATCCCGGCCGATGCCGAGGAGCGTGCCATCTACACGCTGGGCGGCGAAATCGACATCCTCGGCGATCGCTTCCCGATCGAGCGGCTTCTGGTGTTCAAGCCCGGCGACGAGATCGTCGTCAGCTCCGAAACCGGCGCGCACTTCATGCTGTTCGGTGGCGCCTCGCTTGGATCGAAGCGCTACATCTGGTGGAATTTCGTCTCGTCTTCCAAGGAGCGTATCGAGCAGGCCAAGAACGAATGGAAGACCGGCCGCTTCGATATCGTTCCGGGCGACGAGGACGAATTCATCCCGCTTCCCGAGAGCTGATAGGCTATCCTGGCTGGGCCCGCGTCACCGCCACGCATTTACTTTCCAAGCATGCGGTCGTATCTGCCGGGTGGTTAACCGAGTTAGTGCGGATTGATGAACGCGAAACCTGAAACGCCTCTGCTGGACAAGGTCCGCCTGCCCTCAGACCTGCGCACGCTCGATGAAACCCAGTTGCCGCAACTGGCCAGCGAATTGCGTGCCGAGTTGATCGACGCGGTGTCGCAGACGGGTGGCCACCTTGGCGCTGGTCTCGGCGTCGTCGAGCTGACGGTGGCGTTGCATTATGTCTTCGACACGCCCGACGACCGCATCATCTGGGACGTCGGCCACCAGGCTTATCCGCACAAGAATTCTGACCGGGCGGCGCGACCGTATCCGCACGCTGCGCCAGGAGAACGGTCTTTCCGGCTTCACCAAGCGCTCTGAGAGCGAATACGATCCGTTCGGTGCGGCGCACTCCTCGACCTCGATTTCCGCTGGCCTCGGCATGGCCGTCGCCCGTGACCTCCAAGGTGGCCGCAACAACGTCATTGCGGTGATCGGCGACGGCGCCATGTCAGCCGGCATGGCCTATGAGGCGATGAACAATGCCGGCGCGCTCGACGCGCGGCTGATCGTCATCCTCAACGACAACGACATGTCGATCGCTCCGCCGGCGGGCGCGATGAGCGCTTATCTGGCGCGTCTTGCCTCCGGCCGCACCTATGCCGGTGTGCGCGAGCTCGGCAAGAAGCTGACGTCTTATCTCGGCCGCCGCGTTGACCGCGCCATTACCCGCGCCGTCGAGCACGCGCGTGGTTTTGTGACTGGCGGCACGCTGTTCGAGGAGATGGGCTTTTTCCACATCGGCCCGATCGACGGCCACAATCTCGAACACCTGGTTCCTGTGCTGAAGAATGTCCGTGACAACGGCACCGGCCCGGTGCTGATCCATGTCGTGACCCAGAAAGGCAAGGGCTACGCCCCAGCCGAAGCCGCCGCCGACAAGTATCACGGTGTCAACAAGTTCGACGTCATCACCGGCGCCCAGGCCAAGGCGCCGGCGAATGCGCCCGCCTATACCAAGGTGTTCGCCGAAAGCCTGATGCAGGAAGCGCGCGACGACGACAAGATCGTTGCCGTCACCGCCGCCATGCCGTCGGGCACCGGCCTCGACCTGTTCGGTCAGGCATTCCCGTCGCGCACCTTCGATGTCGGTATCGCCGAGCAGCACGCGGTGACCTTTGCCGCTGGGCTTGCCACCGAAGGTTACAAGCCGTTCGTTGCCATCTATTCGACCTTCCTGCAGCGCGCCTATGACCAGGTCGTGCATGACGTCGCCATCCAGAACCTGCCGGTGCGCTTTCCCATCGACCGCGCCGGCTTCGTCGGCGCCGACGGTGCCACCCATTGCGGCGCCTTCGACACCGCCTATCTCGCCTCGCTGCCCGGTTTCGTCGTCATGGCGGCGGCCGACGAGGCGGAATTGCGCCACATGGTGCGCACCGCCGTCGAATATGACGACGGCCCGATTTCGTTCCGCTATCCCCGAGGCAACGGCGTCGGCGTCGATATGCCCGAGCGCGGCTTGGCGCTGGAGATCGGCAAGGGCAGGGTGGTCAAGGAAGGCACCAAGGTGGCGCTGCTGTCCTTCGGTACGCGGCTCAAGGACTGCTTGCTCGCCGCCGAAGAACTCGGTGCCGCTGGCTTGTCGACAACGGTCGCCGATGCGCGCTTTGCCAAACCGCTGGACGAAGATCTGATCCGCCGCCTCGCGCGCTCGCACGAAGTGCTTGTCATGGTCGAGGAAGGTTCGGTTGGCGGCTTCTCCAGCCAGGTTCTCGATTTCCTCGCCCGTAACGGGCTGCTCGACAATGGCTTGAAAGTACGTCCGCTGACGTTGCCCGACAGCTTTGTCGACCACGCCAATCCCGACAAGATGTATGTCGATGCCGGCCTCGATTCGGGTGGCATCGTGCGTACCGTCTTCGCAGCGCTCGGCAAGTCGGCCCAGGCCGTCCGCGCCTGAGCTTTCGAGTGAGCGCTTGCCTTGCAGGCCCGCATTCGCCATTGAAAGCCATGGAAATCTCAAGGCAAGCGCGCGCATCGACCCGAAAATCGAAGTCGATCTTCGGAAAGCACGATGCGCAGATACAAGGAGTTGGAGCGCTGCGCGTCCAAACGGACGCGCAGCGCTCCGGGGCCAGCCTGCGGCTCGACGAATTGCTCGTCAGCCGTGGTTTGTTTGCGAGCCGCTCGCGGGCCCGCGATGCGGTGGCGCGCGGTGCCGTGACCGTCGATGGCCAGCCGGCGAAGAAGCCGGGACAGACCGTCGCCACAGGCGTCGCCATCACGGTCGATGACCCGGCGCAGGCCTATGTCTCTCGCGCCGCACTGAAGCTGGTCGCCGGGCTCGACCATTTCGGCTTCGACCCACTTGGAACCGTGGCATTGGATATTGGCGCATCGACTGGCGGCTTCACGCAAGTGCTGCTCGAACGCGCTGCCGCGCATGTCGTGGCGATCGATGTCGGCCATGGCCAGTTGGACCAGAAGCTGCGTGCCGATCCGCGCGTGACCTGCCTGGAAGGGCTCAACGCCCGCAACCTGACGCTTGACGATCTTGGCGGCCGGAAGCCGGATTTCCTGGTCTCGGACGTCAGCTTCATTTCGTTGCGCCTTGCCTTGCCCAATGCGCTCGAACTGGCCGCACCGGGAGCCAAGGGCGTGTTCTTGGTCAAGCCACAGTTCGAAGCCGGCCGCGAGGCGATCGGCAAGGGCGGCCTGCTCAAGAACGCTGAAGACGGCCCGCGCATGGCCGAAGAATTGCGCCTTTGGCTTGACGCTGTTCCGGGCTGGCGTGCGCTCGGCATCTGCCCATCGCCGCTCGAAGGTGGCGACGGCAACCGTGAATATCTGCTCGGTGGAGTGAAAGATTGATGACGACTCGTTTCGAAATTGCGCGGCTGGGCGCGCATGGCGATGGTGTCGTCGATGCCAATGGCGGGCACATATTCATCCCGTTCGCGCTGCCTGGCGAAACGGTGACCGCTGCGCGCGAAAAGGACCGCGCTCAACTGATTTCGGTGATCGAGCCCTCGGCTCAACGCATCGATCCAGCTTGCAAGCACTTCACCGAATGTGGCGGTTGCGCCATCCAGCATCTGGAAGACAGCGCCTATCGCGACTGGAAGCGCGGCCTGGTGGCCCATGCGCTGAAGGCGAGGGGCATCGATGCTGCGGTAGGCGAACTGGTTGCATGCCCGCCGCACAGCCGCAGGCGCGCGGCTTTTACCGCGCGCAACACCGAAACCGGGCTCCACCTCGGCTATAACAAGGCGTTTTCCCACACCCTCGTCGACATCGAGGAATGCCCGGTATTGCTGCCGTCCATTGTTGAGGCGGCTGGCATCCTGCGCCACCTTGCCGGGATTATCGCCAACACGTCGAAGCCGTTCAGGTTCCTGGTCACCGCCACCGAGTCGGGTTTTGATATTGCAGCCAGCGACTGCGGCAAACCAACCGAAGCGATCCGTCGTGCCGCGACCGATTTCGTCATCAGGTCGAAGATCGCCAGGCTTTCCATCGACGGCGAGATCGTCGTCGAACCGGTCAAGCCGATGCTGACATTCGGCAATGCGACGATAACGCCGCCACCCGGCGCCTTCGTCCAGGCCGTGGCCGAGGCAGAGGGCGCGATGGCGTCGCTCGTGGCCGGCCACATGCGCAAGGCCAAGAAGGTCGCCGACCTGTTCTCCGGATGTGGCACCTTCGCACTCAGGCTCGCGGCAAACTCCGAGGTTCATGCCGTGGAGGGCGACGGGCCGGCGCTGGCGGCACTTGATCGCGGCTTCCGCTTTGCCAACGGTCTGAAGCGCGTCACCGTCGAGCGCCGCGACCTCGACCGGCGCCCGCTGACCTTCAAGGAACTGAACGCCTTCGACGGCATCGTCTTCGATCCGCCGCGTGCCGGCGCCGAGGACCAGTGCAAGCAGATCGCCCGTTCGGACGTGCCTTATGTCGCGGCCGTGTCGTGCAATCCGGCGACGCTGGCGCGGGATTTGCGCATCCTGATCGACGGCGGTTATGCGCTAAGGACCGTGACGCCGATCGACCAGTTCCTCTGGTCGCACCACGTAGAGGCGGTGGCGTTTCTGGAAAAGCCGAAGAAGCGGCGATGAAGGCGCACCTTACCCAACTTTAGACGCGCGTGCCGCCGACCGTCATCTGGTTCATCCTGAGATGCGGTTGGCCGACACCGACGGGCACGCCCTGTCCGGCCTTGCCGCACATGCCGATGCCGTTGTCGAGCTTCATGTCGTTGCCGACCATCGAGACGCGATGCATCGCGTCGGGGCCGTTGCCGATCAGCATCGCGCCCTTGATCGGCTTGGTCACCTTGCCGTCCTCGATCATGTAGGCTTCGGTGCAGCCGAACACGAACTTGCCTGAGGTGATGTCAACCTGGCCGCCGCCGAAGGAGACGGCGTAGATGCCATTCTTGACCGAGGCGATGATCTCTTCGGGCGTCATGTCGCCGGAGGTCATGTAGGTGTTGGTCATGCGCGGCATCGGCTGGTGCGCGTAGGATTTCGCGGCGGCCGTTGCCGGTCGCCTTCATGCCCATCAGGCGCGCGTTCTGGCGGTCCTGCATGTAGCCGACAAGCTTTCCGTCCTCGATCAGCACATTGCGACCGCTCGGCGTGCCCTCGTCATCGACGGTGAGGGAGCCGCGGCGTTCGGCGATGGTGCCATCGTCGACGACGGTAACGCCCTTGGCAGCGACCTGCTGGCCCATCAGGCCGGCGAAGGCCGAGGTCTTCTTGCGGTTGAAATCACCCTCGAGGCCATGGCCAACGGCTTCATGCAGCATCACCCCGGGCCAGCCGCTCGACAAGACGATGTCGAACGTGCCGGCAGGGGCGGGAATGGCCTCAAGATTGACCAGTGCCTGGCGCAGGGCTTCGCTGGCGGCATTCTTCCAGCTTTCGTCAGTCAGGAACTCGTCGAAACTCTTGCGTCCGCCAGCCCCGTAGGAGCCGCTTTCCTGTCGGTCGCCGTCGCCGACGATCACCGAAACGCTCATGCGCACCAGCGGGCGGATGTCACGCACGACCTGGCCGTCGCCGCGCAGGATCTCGACATGCTGCCACGACGCGGTAAGCGACGCCGTCACCTGGCGGACGCGCGGGTCCTTGTCGCGCAGCCATGAGTCGATTTCCTGCAGTAGCTTGGCCTTGGCCTCGAACGAGGGTGAGGAAATCGGGTTTTCATCGCCATAAAGATGAGTATTGGTGCGGGCAGGTGCTGCAGCAAGCGTGCCGGAATAGCCGCCCTTGACGGCGGAGACAGCGTCGGAGGCGCGCAGCAATGCCGCCTCGGACAGGTCGCTCGAATGCGCATAGCCGGTCGCTTCGCCGGCGACCGAACGCAGGCCAAAGCCCTGATCGGTGTTGAAGCTCGCCGTCTTCAGCCGGCCATTGTCGAACATCAGCGCCTCGCCCTCGCTATGTTCGAGGAAAAGCTCGCCGTCATCGGCGCCTTCGATCGTCTCGGCGACGATCTTGCGCACGCGCTCTTCTGATATGTCGAACTGGCTGAGAAGGCTGGTCATGGCGTGCTCTTCAATATCCGGTTTACGGGCATGTAGGTGCAAAGGTAGCGTTCGGCAATCATCGCAATGAAAAGGCTGGTCTAGGTCAAGCGCCGCGCCATCATGATTTCGTCGATCTCGCGCCCTTCATGAAGAAAACCAGCCGGGATGCGGCCGATCTCATCAAAACCCTCGCGCCGATAGAAGCGTATGGCTGCGGGATTTTCGGCGCTCACCGCGAGTTCGACCTGCCATATGCCGCTGGCTCTGGCATGATCGAGAAGCAGGCCGAGCATTGCCGCGGCTTGTCCGCCACCGCGCTCGCTTGGGCGCATATACACCATGATGAGGCTGGCGCGATGAGCCATCTTGCTGGATTGCTGCCGCATCAGCCCCATGATGCCGACCGGCTCGTCCTGCCGAAAGCAGACCACGACCGAATTGTTTTCGATACGCCGCCGCCACTCGTCGTCGGGCAGCTTTTCCCAATCGCTGGCGCTACTGGCAAAAGCCTCGGGAGCAGTGCGCAGCGCTTCCAGGCGAATACGCTTGAAAACCTCGTAGTCGTCGGGAGCGAGCAGTCGAACTGTCAACAGCGTCTGGCTCAGGGCAGCGCGGCGAAACCTTCGCCGAAGCCGTTGAGATCGACCGGGATGCCGATGCCTTCTTCGGGGGTCTGGAAGACGATGAAGGTTGCCGACTTGCCTGTCTTCAGCGTGTCGAGCAGCGTCTTGTCGAGGATCACCTCGGCGTAGCAGCCATCCTGGAAGCAGCGCACGAAATAGGCGCGGCCGATGTCCTTCTGGTCGACGTTGAGGCCAAGGCCGTTGGGCAGGAGCACGCCGAGCGGCGCGAGTACGCGCAGGATCTCGGCCTTGTTATCGGCGGTGCGCAGGATGACCACCGAGAGGCCCATCTCGGGGCGGTCCTCGGCGATGACGTTCTGCATCATCACGCATTGTTCGTTGGTGGCGCCCGCGGGCGTGTCGCAGATGATCGACCAGGCGCCATGGGTGGACTTGACCGTGCCGCTCTGCTGCGCGCCAGCTTGCATGGGAACCACGCAGGCAGCGGCGACCAGCATCTTCGCCACGGTTTTCAAAAGCCCAGACTTCATGACGGCTCCATTGCGAATCACGACAATTCAGGTCGTGCAGGCAGCAAGTAAATAACAAGACGGCGCCTTCGCCATCCCGCAATCTCAGGTTTTCCAGACATTCGAGGCCAATTTGGCCCGAATTGCGACGCCTTTTAAGAGCATAGCAGCACAATGCGGGCGAATGCCCCGTACGCCTGCGCGTTCTTCAACTAGCGCCAAACGCGTCGCGGCGCCAGCCTCCGTGCCTGCGCGCAAAAATGCCGCACGGGTTAGGCCTCTGCTTCCTTGCGGTTACAAAGAGAGTATGGTTTGAACCTCCGAACGTCTCTGGGATTTCCGTCCCGGAGCGGCACGATGTCCTTGCGGCTACGCCCGCACGGAAATGGGAGATACAGAGGGCGATGAGAAAGATCTTTGCTAGCGCCGTCGCGGCGACTGCTTCCCTTGCCAGCGTCGCGGCCTATGCGGCACAGCCGACGCCTTGGCAGGCCACCTTCCAGCCGGCCGCGACCGGCATCATGGAACAGATCACCTGGTTCGAGCGCTACACGCTTTGGTTCATCGTGCCGATCACGCTGTTTGTGCTCGCGCTTCTGGCCTATTGCATCTGGCGTTTCCGCGCGAGCGCCAACCCGGTGCCTTCGCGCACCAGCCACAACACGTTGATCGAGGTCATCTGGACCGTCGGTCCGGTTGTCATCCTGCTGTTTTTGGCCATTCCGTCGTTCCAGCTTCTCACTGCGCAGTACTCGCCGCCGGAAGATGCAAAGCTGACGATCAAGGCGACCGGCAACCAGTGGAACTGGGACTACGAGTACCAGAACGCCGAGCCGCTCTCCTTCAACTCGGCGTTGCTGGCTGAGGGTGATCGCGCCGCTGCCGGCAAGGAAGACAAGGCCGCTTATCCGCGCCTTCTCGCCGTCGACAACGAGGTTGTCGTTCCGGTCAACACGCTGGTTCGCGTGCTCGTCACCGCCAGCGACGTCATCCATGCCTTCGCCATGCCGGCCTTCGGCGTGAAGACGGATGCCGTGCCGGGCCGTATCAACGAGATCTGGTTCAAGGCTGAGAAGGAAGGCCTCTATTACGGCCAGTGTTCCGAGCTTTGCGGCAAGGACCACGCCTACATGCCGATCGCAATCCGCGTCGTCTCCGACGCACAGTACAATACGTGGCTGGCTGCCGCGAAGTCCGACCTGCCGGGCGCCAACAAGGCGCTGATGGCCGAGACGGACGGTGCGGCCAAGGTCGCGGCCGCTGGCAACTGAGCCACGGTCGAATAGGGATCAGGGAACGGAGCGGAACATGGCAGGCGCTGCAGCTCACGACCATCACGACCACAAGCCGAAGGGCTGGGTGCGGTGGGTGTACTCGACCAACCACAAAGACATTGGCACGCTTTACCTGATCTTCGCGATCATGGCAGGCTGCGTCGGCGGCTTCCTGTCCGTCATGATGCGCTGGGAACTGGCTGAGCCGGGTATCCAGATTTTCCACGGCCTGGCCTCGATGGTCTACGGCGTTGAAGGCGATGCGGCGATCGACGCCGGCAAGAGCATGTTCAACGCGTTCACCACCGCGCACGGCCTAGTCATGATCTTCTTCATGGTCATGCCCGCTTTGATCGGCGGCTTCGCCAACTGGATGGTTCCGATCATGATCGGCGCGCCTGACATGGCGTTCCCACGCATGAACAACATCTCGTTCTGGCTGCTTCCGCCGGCTTTCATCCTGCTCGTCATCTCGGCCTTCATGCCGAGCGCGCCGGGTGCCCATGGCGTCGGTGGCGGCTGGACGATCTACCCGCCGCTGTCGACTTCGGGCCAGCCTGGGCCTGCGATGGATCTCGCGATCCTGTCGCTGCACATCGCCGGCGCTTCGTCGATCCTCGGTGCGATCAACTTCATCACAACGATCTTCAACATGCGCGCTCCGGGCATGACGCTGCACAAGATGCCGCTGTTTGCCTGGTCGGTGCTGATCACCGCCTTCCTGCTGCTGCTTTCGCTGCCGGTTCTGGCAGGCGGCATCACCATGCTTCTGACCGACCGCAATTTCGGCACGACCTTCTTCGCGCCTGAAGGCGGCGGCGACCCGATCCTGTTCCAGCACCTGTTCTGGTTCTTCGGTCACCCGGAAGTCTACATCCTGATCCTGCCTGGCTTCGGCATTGTCAGCCACATCGTGTCGACCTTCTCGCGCAAGCCGATCTTCGGTTACCTCGGCATGGCCTACGCCATGGTCGCCATCGGTGCCGTCGGCTTCGTCGTGTGGGCTCACCACATGTACACCACCGGCCTGTCGCTCGACACGCAGCGCTACTTCGTCTTCGCCACGATGGTCATCGCGGTTCCGACGGGCGTGAAGATCTTCTCGTGGATCGCCACCATGTGGGGCGGTTCGATCTCGATGAAGACGCCGATGCTGTGGGCGATCGGCTTCATCTTCCTGTTCACCGTCGGTGGCGTCACCGGCGTGCAGCTGGCAAACGCCGGTCTCGACCGTTCGCTGCACGACACCTACTATGTCGTCGCGCACTTCCACTATGTGCTGTCGCTCGGTGCCGTGTTCGCAATCTTCGCGGCCTGGTACTACTGGTTCCCGAAGATGACCGGCTACATGTACTCGGCGGCAATCGCCAACACCCACTTCTGGGTGACGTTCGTCGGCGTGAACCTGATCTTCTTCCCGCAGCACTTCCTCGGCCTTGCCGGCATGCCGCGCCGCTACATCGATTATCCCGATGCGTTCGCCGGCTGGAACATGGTGTCGTCCTACGGCTCCTACATCTCCGCCGTCGGCGTGCTGATCTTCCTGTTCGGTGTCTTCGAAGCCTTCTCCAAGAAGCGTATCGCCGGTGCCAACCCCTGGGGCGATGGTGCGACCACGCTCGAATGGCAGCTGCCTTCGCCGCCGCCCTTCCATCAGTGGGAACAGCTGCCGAAGATCAAGTAAGGCACTGATTGAACTACGAAGCCGCCGGCATATCCGGCGGTTTCGGCCAAACGGAACGACTGGACGTAAGTACGCATGGCCCTTGTCCACAACCGGTTTGAAGATCAAACCATCCGCATGTCGGAAGCGACGGCGGGCGATTTCTTCGCCCTGCTCAAGCCGCGCGTCATGTCGCTGGTCGTCTTCACGGCCTTTGTCGGCATGGTTGCCGCGCCCGAGACCATCAATCCGTTCCTCGCCGTCGTCGCGATCCTGGCGATCGCGATCGGCGCCGGCGCTTCAGGTGCCCTCAACATGTGGTACGACGCCGACATCGACGCCGTCATGACCCGTACCGCCAGCCGGCCGGTGCCGTCGGGCAAGGTGACGCCGCATGAGGCGCTGACCTTCGGCCTGGTGCTGTCGGTTCTTTCGGTGATGACGCTCGGCGTCCTCGTCAACTGGTTGTCGGCGGCACTTCTCGCCTTCACCATCTTCTTTTACGCCGTCATCTACACGATGTGGCTCAAGCGCTGGACGCCGCAGAACATCGTCATTGGTGGCGCGGCCGGTGCGCTGCCGCCGATCATCGGTTGGGCTGCCGTGACCGGCACCGTCAGCTTCGAGAGCATCGTGCTCTTCCTGATCACCTTCCTGTGGACGCCGCCGCACTTCTGGGCGCTCGCGCTGTTCAAGTCGCAGGATTACGAACGCGCCGGCATCCCGATGATGCCGAACGTCGCCGGTGAGCCTTCGACGCGGCGCCAGATCTTTGCCTATTCGCTGTTGCTGGCGCCCGTTGGCGTGGCGCCCTGGTTGCTCGGCTACACCACCATCGGCTATGGCGCCGTTTCGCTGGCGCTCGGCATCGGCTTTGTCTGGTACGCCTGGAAGGTTCTCCAGATGCCCGACAGCGACCGTGTGATGAAGCCCGCCAAGCAGCTCTTTGCCTATTCACTGCTTTACCTGTTCGTGATCTTCGCTGCTTATCTGGCAGACAGCGTCATCGAGCGTGTCTTTGCGCTTGGAGGTGCATGATGTCGGACAATAATGAACTGGTGACGCTCACCGAAAAGCAGAAGAAGGCGCGCCGCAGCCGCAACATCGCGATCGGTCTGGCGCTTGGGGCGCTGGTCATCATCTTCTACATCGGGACTTTCGCAAGGATGGGCCCGGGCATTCTGGATCGGCCGCTATGAGCAGTGGCATGACCAACGACAAGCAGGCCGTCGATCCCAAGAAGCAGAGCTCCAACCGGATGGTTGCGGGCATGTGCGTCGCCTTCGTCGGCAGCATGGTCGGCATGGCTTACGCCGCGGTGCCGCTCTACGCCATGTTCTGCCAGATCACCGGCTATGGCGGTACGACGCAGCGCGTCGAGCAGTATTCCGACAAGATCCTCGATCGTACGATCACCGTTCGCTTCGACGCCAATGTGTCGGGTGGCCTGCCGTGGGAATTCAAGCCCGTGGCCCGCGACGTCCAGATCAAGATCGGCGAGACGAAGCAGATTCACTATACGGCGAAGAACGTATTCGATACGCCGACCCAGGGCCGCGCGACGTTCAACGTCACACCGGAGATCGCTGGCGCCTACTTCAACAAGGTCGAGTGCTTCTGCTTCACCGACACGACGCTGAAGCCGGGCGAAACGCTCGACATGCCGGTGGTGTTCTTCGTCGATCCGGAAATCGTCAACGTGCCTGAAATGAAGGACGTCAAGACGATCACCTTGTCCTATACATTCTTCCCCATTGCCGGGGAGAAGTCTGTTGCTGTCGCGCCCAAGGTTGACGGCGAAGCGAAAAATGTTAATTCCGACGGAAAAGCCGGGGGCTGATATGGCAGACGCGCACGCGAAACCACAACACGACTATCACATCATCGATCCCAGCCCGTGGCCGTTCCTCGGCTCGCTGGGTGCGCTCATCATGGCTTTCGGCGGCGTCGCCTGGATGCAGCACCTGAAGGGCAGCGTTTTCCCGATCTTCGGGTTCAACATGGCTGATGCCAACTACTGGATCTTCGCGATCGGCCTGCTGATCGTGCTGTACACCATGTATGGCTGGTGGTCGGACACGATCAAGGAAGGCAATGAGGGACATCACACGCGCGTCGTGTCGCTGCACCTGCGCTACGGCATGATCATGTTCATCGCCTCCGAGGTGATGTTCTTCGTTGCCTGGTTCTGGGCCTTCTTCGACGCGGCACTTTTCCCGAACGAAGCTCACCAGGTAATGCGCGCCGAGTTCACCGGCGGCGTCTGGCCTCCGAAAGGCATCGAAATTCTCGATCCTTTCCACCTGCCGCTCTACAACACCATCATCCTGCTGCTGTCCGGCACGGCGGTGACCTGGGCTCACCACGCCCTGCTGCACAATGACCGCAAGGGCCTGGTCAACGGCTTGGCGATCACCGTTGGTCTCGGCATCCTGTTCTCCTTCGTGCAGGCCTACGAGTACATCCACGCTCCGTTCGCCTTCAAGGATTCGATCTACGGCGCGACCTTCTTCATGGCGACCGGCTTCCACGGCTTCCACGTCATCATCGGCACGATCTTCCTGCTGGTGTGCCTGTTCCGTGCCATGGCCGGCGGCTTCAATGCCAAGCAGCATTTCGGTTTCGAGGCGGCTGCCTGGTACTGGCACTTCGTCGACGTGGTCTGGCTGTTCCTGTTCACCGCGATCTATATCTGGGGTTCGGCGGGCGGCACCATCGCTGCCGGTCACTGATCGTTCCGGTTTCTGTTGCAAGGCGGTCGCGGCAACGCGACCGCCTTCTCTTTTTGGGCGCTTTCGTGCGGCAATCATCCGCCATGCCGACCAGCCGCTTTGCCTGTTTCATGATCGCCCTGTCTGCCACAACGATGCCTGCTGTCGCCGCCACCGTCGACCTGGTGCGGGTCGACAAGTCGGAGCGCCGGCTGGAGTTGTTGTCCGCTGACAAGGTGGTGCGCAGCTACGCCATGGCTCTTGGTGCCAGCCCTGTTGGCCACAAGCGCGAGGAAGGCGACGAGCGCACACCCGAAGGCCGCTACGTGCTCGATTGGCGCAATCCAGGCAGCGGCTATTATCGGTCAATCCACATCTCTTATCCCAATGCCCACGATGTCGCTGCGGCAAAGAGGGCAGGTGTCGATCCAGGCGGAATGATTATGATCCACGGTCAACCTAACGGGTATGGATGGTGGTCGTGGCTGTTGCAGATGTTCGACTGGACGAATGGCTGCATCGCCGTTACCGACAAGGACATGGCGGAGATCTGGCAGATGGTCGAAGACGGCACTCCCATTGAGATAAATCCATGAGCGAAGACCAGGCGATCTGGCCGCCGGTCGAGCCGATTGCGGCCGGGCTCAAGGGGCTCTGCCCGCGTTGTGGCGAAGGCAAATTGTTTTCCAGCTTCCTGTCTGTCGGCAAGCAATGCGGCGTTTGCCGGCTCGACTATTCCTTCGCCGACGCCGGCGACGGCCCGGCGGTGTTCGTCATCCTGATCATCGGCTTCGTCGTGGTCGGTCTCGCGCTGTGGACGGAGGTGAACCTGGCGCCGCCGCTGTGGCTGCACCTGCTTTTATGGATACCGCTGACTTTGGTTCTCAGCCTAGGCTCGCTTCGGCTCATCAAAGGCGTGCTGATCACGCTGCAATATCGCAACAAGGCTGCCGAAGGGCGTTTGGACAAGGGCGAATGAGCGAACAGGGAACCATGCCGGCTCCGGCACGCCGCTCGGGGCTTGTGTTGATGCTCGTGCTCGGCACGATCGCGTTCGCACTCTTGATCGCGCTTGGTAGCTGGCAGGTCCAGCGCCTCTACTGGAAAGAGGAACTGGTCGCCCAGATCGCAGAGCGCACCCAGTCCCAGCCGCTGCCCTTGTCCGAGATGGAAGTGAAGTACCGCGCGACCGGCGATGTCGACTATTGGCCTGTGAGGTTGAGCGGAACCTTCATGCATGAAGGCGAGCGGCACTTCTTCGCCACCTGGGAAGGCCAGTCGGGCTTTTACGTCTACACGCCGCTGAAGCTCGACGACGGCCGCTTTGCCCTCGTGAACCGCGGCTTTGTTCCCTACGATTTCAAGGATGCGGCCAAACGGCCGGTGGGCCAGGTGTCGGGGCCAGTCAGCATCGTTGGGCTGGCGCGCAATCCGCTCGACGGCAAGCCGGGCTCACTGGTGCCTGACAACGATCCGGTCAAGAACGTCTTCTACTGGAAGGACCGCGATGTGATGGCGGCGACCGCCGGTCTGCCGGCAGGCGCGCTCGTTGTGCCGTTCTTCATCGATGCCGACAAGACGCCGAACCCTGGCGGCCTGCCGGTAGGCGGCGTGACCATGGTCGACATGCCCAACAACCACCTGCAATACGCGGTGACATGGTATGGGCTCGCGGCGGCGCTGCTGGGTGTCATGGGCTTCTGGCTGCTGCGCCGGCCCGAAGGCAAATGAGAGCCGGTGCATGACCCGGAAAATCGGCAGCGATTTTCGCCACGGGATCATGCACCAGGATCAAAATGCTACTGCGTCCTTTGCGCGCCCAAAAGGACGCGCTGCGCTGTAGCCTCCCTTGACAGCAAGGGGGCACAGACATCATTTCGGCACTGAACGAAGAACCGGATTAAATGCTCCAGACGCTGACCAAACCGCCCCTGACGATCAGGCTCTGCCAGCCGCGCGGCTTTTGCGCAGGTGTCGACCGTGCGATCCAGATCGTCGTACTGGCGCTCAAGAAATATGGCGCGCCGGTCTATGTTCGTCATGAGATCGTGCACAACCGCTACGTCGTTGAGGGCCTGCAGAATCTTGGCGCGGTGTTCATCGAAGAGCTGAGCGAAATCCCGACCGAGCACCACGATGCGCCGGTGGTGTTTTCAGCCCATGGCGTGCCGAAGTCGGTGCCGGCGGATGCTGTGGCGCGCAATCTGTTCTATCTCGACGCGACCTGCCCGCTGGTCTCCAAGGTGCACAAGCAGGCGATGCGCCACCAGCGCAAAGGACGTCATGTGCTGCTGATCGGTCACGCCGGCCATCCGGAAGTGATCGGGACGATGGGGCAATTGGACGATGGCGCGGTCACGCTGATCGAGACCGAGACCGACGTGAAGAATTTCACGCCGGCCGATCCCGAGGCGCTCGGCTTCGTCACCCAGACGACGCTTTCGGTGGAGGATACCGCAGGTATCCTCAGGGCTCTGCAGGAGAAGTTCCCGGCATTGCAGGCGCCAGCCGCCGAATCGATCTGCTACGCCACGACCAATCGCCAGGACGCGGTGAAGGAGACGGCCCCGGGTGCCGACCTCTATCTTGTCGTCGGTGCGCCCAACTCGTCCAATTCGCGCCGCCTGGTCGAAGTCGCCGAGCGGGCAGGAGCCAAGATGTCGCTGCTGGTTCAGCGCGCGTCGGAGATCCCATGGAACGATATCGGCGGCATCGCTACGCTGGGACTGTCGGCAGGCGCTTCGGCGCCAGAGATCATCGTCGACGAGATCATCAACGCCTTCCGCGAGCGCTTCGAGGTGAACGTGGAACTCGCCATCACGGCGACCGAGACGGAGGACTTTCCGGTGATGCGGGTATTGCGCGACGTCGAGCTGACGCCAGCCGACATGGCCTTCGTCAACGGTAACGGCTGATGGCTGTCTATACCGACGTCGGCGAGGGCGAGCTCGAAGCGTTCCTGAGCAACTATCCGGTGGGCGAGCTTCTGTCCTACAAGGGCATTGCCGAGGGCACCGAAAATACCAACTTCCTGCTGCACACGACGACTGGGTCGTACATCCTGACGCTGTATGAGAAACGGGTCGAAAAGTCCGACCTGCCGTTCTTCCTCGGCCTGATGCAGCATCTCGCCCACAAGGGTCTGTCCTGTCCGCTGCCGGTCGACGGCAAGGACGGCAACGTCATTGGCACGCTGGCCGGCCGTCCGGCCGTGATCATTACTTTCCTTGAAGGCATGTGGCTGCGCCGGCCCCAGGTGGTGCATTGCCGCGAGGTGGGCGGGGCGCTGGCGGAACTGCATGTTGCCGGCCAGGATTTCGCAATGACGCGGCCGAATTCGCTCGCCATCGACGGCTGGCGCAAGCTGTGGGATGCCGCGCACCCGCGCGCCGACGAGGTCGAGCCGGGGCTCGCCAGCGAAGTCGACGCCGACTTTGCCGAGTTCGAGAAGAACTGGCCGAAGGACCTGCCGTCAGGGGTGATCCACGCCGACCTGTTTCCCGACAATGTCTTCTTCCTCGGCGACAAGCTGTCGGGTCTGATCGATTTCTATTTCGCCTGCAACGACGCCTATGCCTACGACCTTGCCACCTGCCTCAACGCCTGGTGCTTCGAGAAGGATTTTTCCTTCAACCTGACCAAGGGCACGGCGCTGCTCGACGGTTATCAGAGCGTGCGGCCGCTGCGCGAGGACGAGAAGGCGGCGCTGCCGATCCTGGCGCGGGGCTCGGCACTGCGCTTCATGCTGACGCGGCTCTACGACTGGCTGACCGTTCCGGACGGCGGGCTGGTGATGAAGCGTGACCCGTCGGAGTACATCCGCCGCATGCGGTTCCACCGGACGATCAAATCCGTCCAGGAATACGGACTGAAATGACCACCAAGCATATCGAGATCTTCACCGACGGAGCCTGTTCGGGCAATCCGGGCCCTGGCGGCTGGGGCGCGATCCTGCGCTACAACGGCAAGACCAAGGAACTCTGCGGCGGCGAGGCCGAGACGACCAACAACCGCATGGAACTGCTCGCGGCAATCTCGGCGCTGAACGCGCTGAAAGAGCCATGCACGGTCGACCTGAACACTGACAGCAAATACGTCATGGACGGGATCTCCAAGTGGATCCACGGCTGGAAGAAGAATGGCTGGAAGACCGCCGACAAGAAGCCGGTGAAGAACGGCGAGCTATGGCAGGCGCTTGACGAGGCCAACAAACGTCACAAGGTGACGTGGCACTGGGTCAAGGGCCATGCCGGCCACGTCGAAAACGAACGGGCCGACGAGTTGGCGCGTGAGGGCATGGCGCCCTTCAAGGGCGGTCGCGGCAAGGGCTGAAGTCGAACGGCTGTCGGTTCCTGCCGATTGCCCCTCTCTGACCCTGCTGGCGCACCGCAGGCAGGGGCCGAGCAGCCCCCGCCGAAGAGCAGTCGTCAGAGCTGTTCGAGAATGCGGGCCGCACCCGAATCGACGGCCTGGCCGGGCGCGCCCTCGAGGTTGAGCTGGGCAACCTTGCCGTCTTCGACGATCATCGAGTAGCGCTTCGAACGCAGGCCCATGCCGGCAGCCGAGAGGTCGGTATCGAGGCCGATGGCGCGGGCAAAATCGCCGCTGCCGTCGGCGAGGAACTGCACCTTGCCTTCGCCTCCGCTGAAACGCGCCCACGCACCCATGACATGGACGTCGTTGACCGAGACCACCGCAATGGTGTCGACGCCGCGCGCGATGATTGCGTCATGGTTTTCGACATAGCCGGGCAGGTGGTTGTTGCTGCAGGTCGGTGTGAAGGCGCCTGGGACCGCAAACAAAACGACCTTCTTGCCAGCGAAGATCTCCTCGGTGCTGACGCTCTTGGCGCCGTCGGCGGTCATCGTCTTGAAGGTTGCCGCGGGCAGCTTTTCGCCGATCGAAATGGTCATGAATTTCCTCGTAAGCGGTGTGGTTGAATGATCCAAGATGAACGCGCACCCCAACTATCTCAGATCAGGGTTTTATCCAATGGCAGGACGGATGTAGGGAGTTGACTGCACCTTGTTCAAGGATAAGGCAAAAAACCTTCCACCGCGCCTGCTGCGCTCGTCAGCGTGTAGGGCAGGCCCTGGCCTGAGGGCTTTGTATCAGGACGTTCGAGCACCTTGACCGTAAATACCGCTTTTCCGGCTTCCACGTGGCGCTCAGGGGTGCCGAAGACGTAGCCGTCGATGCCGGCTACGAAGACGTCGATGGCCTCCGGGGCGCCCGGCGCCGTTGCCACGATCAAGACATGCTCGCCTTCACCTGCTTCCAGCGTCGCCCCGAAATCAGGCTGTGCCGAGGCGGGAAGGGCGGCAGTGGCAGCCTTGACCACGATGGCATCGCCGGGATTGTCGGGATCGGCGCCTGGGTCGACCTGGAGCCGCGCCTGAACTGGCACGCAGATCGTTTCGCAGACGCCGAGGAAGACGTTGGCGGCGATTGTCGCCGGCTCGCCGGGGGCGGGGATGGTGAAGCTGACCGGCAGGCGCACGGGATGGTCGTAGCCAGCCCATTTGGAATAACCGTCATCATGCCGCTGCGGGGCAGGGTAGGAGAACTCGGCGCCAGAAACGTTGCGGCTTGCCGAAACATCGATCTGCGGCGGCACGCCGGAATTGCCGGGATCGCGCCAATAGGTCTTCCAGCCGCGCTTGAGCTCGATGTCGAGCACGCCCTGCAGCTTGCCTGAGGCATCCGGCGCTCCTGATGTGACGAGGCGGAAACGGCCGCCTTCGGCCTCGAACCAGGCTGACGAGGACGCATGGGCCGGGGCGATGGCCAACAGCGTGGTGCCGAGGCAGATCGCGGAACTGAACGCAATTTTCATGGCGGTGATTTGATAGCCTCCCGCAGCGTCCGCAACAGGGGGCGCCAACACATCGCATCATTTTTGCGTGACGTTGCCTGTCAAAAGATGAACGCATGGTCTCGAGAGCCATCTTTCAAGACAGCCTGAAACGCGTTACCTTCTTGCCATGGACCTCATACGCCAGAAAAAGGGCGCCTCGCAGCGCGGTTTTCTCGACGATCAGTTCCTCATCGCCATGCCGGGGATGAAGGACGACAGGTTCTCGCGCGCCGTCATCTACATCTGCGCCCATAGCGACGAAGGTGCCATGGGGCTGATCATCAACCAGGTCCAGCCACTGCTTTTTCCCGACCTCCTTGTGCAACTCGGCATCCTTGACGAGCAGGAGGCGATCCGGCTGCCGATGAAGGCCAAGGACTTCATCGTCCGCAATGGCGGGCCAGTCGACCGCAGCCGCGGTTTCGTGCTGCACAGCGACGACTACAAGGTCGAATCCTCGCTGCCGGTATCGGAAGAGATCTGCCTGACCGCAACAGTCGACATCCTGCGGGCGATTTCCGCCGGACGTGGGCCGCGCCACGCGCTGATGGCGCTGGGCTATTCAGGCTGGGGCGCGGGGCAGCTTGAAAGCGAGATCGCCGAGAATGGCTGGCTGACCTGCCCGGCGACGTCGGAGCTGCTGTTCGACACCGACATCGACCGCAAATACGACCGCATCCTCGCCACGCTCGGCATCGACCTTGCGCGGCTCAGCAGTGCTGCCGGTCACGCCTGAGCAAGCGGATACTGCTCCTTCAGCATCTTCAGGGCCTGGTCGCCGGGAACCGGTGCGCCAAACATGAAGCTCTGCACATACTCGCAACCCATCTGGCGCAACTCGAGCGCATCGCTCTCATCGGAGATGCCCTCGGCGACCACCGATAGGCCGAGTTCGTGCGCCATGTTGACCATCGACTTGAGCAGCACCGCGCGCTTGGGTGAGGTGTCGTCGACAAAGCTCTTGTCGATCTTGATGGTGTCGAACGGGAAGCGGGTGAGATAGGCGAGCGACGAATAGCCGGTGCCGAAATCGTCGAGTGACAGGCCGATGCCGAGCTGCTTGAGCTTGGTCAGCACGTGGTTGGTCTGCTCGGGATTGTCCATGACCAGGGACTCGGTGAGCTCCAGGCGGAAACAGCGCGGCTTGAGATTGGCCCGGGCGATGACCGAGCGGACGTCGCTGACGAGGTCGCGGCGAATGAGCTGACGGCTCGACAGATTGACCGACACCGACAGCGGCGCATCGCTGATCTGCTTTTGCCATTCGGCCAGGTCTTCGGCGGCACGTTGCATGGCAAACAGGCCGAGCTGGACGATCAGGCCGCAACCTTCAGCAACCGGGATGAAATCACCAGGCGGGATCATGCCGCGGCGTGGGTGATCCCATCGCAGCAGCGCTTCGAAGCCGGCGACGCTGCCGTCTTCCAGCCGCACGATCGGCTGGTAGGCCAGGGTGAATTCCTTGCGCTCGATGGCACGGCGCAGGTCTGATTCAAGCTGCAGGCGATCGGTGCCGACAGTGCGGAAGGCGGGGCGGAACGGTTCGATGCGGTCGCCGCCGAAACGCTTGGCCTGGTGCATGGCAAGTTCGGCGTCCTTGACCATGTCTTCGGCTGTTGCCTGGGCCGTGGTCCAGGTGATCAGGCCGACGGAGGCGGTGAGCACGATCTCGCGCTTGGCAAAGGTGATCGGCGCCTTGATCGCCTGCTTGATGGCATCGGCCACCGCTGCGATGCGCGAGGGGTCCTGTTCCGACAGCAGCATCAGCGCGAACTGGTCGCCGGCGAAGCGCGACAGCGAATCCTTTGGCTTGAGCAGGCGGTGCAGTCGACGTGCGATGGTCAGGAGGATCGTGTCGCCGGCTGAAATGCCGAGGCCGTCATTGACCAGCTTGAAGCGGTCGATGTCGATGACGAATACCGACGGGCGCACCTTCTCTTCGGTGCGGGCGATGGAAATGATCGCCTCCAGCCGGTTCATGAACAGCTCGCGGTTGGGCAGGCCGGTCAGATTGTCATGCACGGCGTCGTGCAGCAGGCGCTCCTCGGATTTCTTCTGTTCGGTGACGTCGACCATGGTGCCGACGCAGCGGATCACTTCGCCGTCCGAGCCGATCACCGGCCGCGCCTTGAGCGAAAACCAGTGGTAGTGGCCATCGGCGCCGCGCAGGCGGAAGCTCTGCGAGACACGGCCGCGGCGGTGTTCCAACACCACGTCGAGCGTCGTGCGGAAGGTGTCGCGGTCGTCGGAGTGCAGCACCGGCAGCCAGTTGCGCGCCGCACCACCCAGGCTGTTGGGCGCGAGACCGAGCTGGATCGAGACGTCTGGACGGGTGACCACGCGGTCGCGCAGCACGTCCCAGTCCCAGACGATGTCACCCGAACCGGAGATCGCCAGCGCCTGACGTTCCATGTCGCTGAACAGGCCCTGATGCGCGCCGCCGCCGGCAAATGCATGCTGCATGACGGTGAAGCCGATCAAAAGGATGATCAGGATCAGGCCGCCGCCGAGTGCCGGTTGGACAATGTCATTGTCGAGGATGCCGGTGATCGCCATCCACGAGCCACTGAGCCAGATCAGCACCATCGCCCAACTGGGTACCAGCATGATGGCGCGGTCGTAGCCGCGAATGCTGAGATAAACGATCAGGCCAAGGCCGGTGAGCGCGGTCGCGGCAAATGAAATGCGCGCAATGCCGGCGGCAACGGCCGGGTCGATGATGGCGACGCCGGCGATGAGCAGTAGGCCGATGACCCAGACGAAGGCGCCGTAGCTGAAATGGCCGTGCCAGCGGTTGAGATTGAGATAGGCAAATAGGAATACCACGAAGGTGCCGGCGAGCGCCACCTCCGTGCCCGCTCGCCATATCTGCTCATTGCCGGGCGAGACCTCGATGACCTTGTTGAGGAAACCGAAGTCGACGCAGATATAGGCAAGCACCGCCCAGGCAAGTGCTGCTGTGGCGGGGAACATCGACGTTCCCTTGACCACGAACAGGATGGTCAAAAACAGTGCCAGCAGGCCGGCAATGCCGATGACGATGCCGCGGAACAGCGTGTAGGAATTGACCGTGTCCTTGTAGGCTTCGGGTTCCCACAGATAGACCTGCGGCAGCTTGGGCGAGGCCAGCTCGGCGATGAAGGTCACCACCGAGTTCGGGTTGAGCGTGATCAGGAACACGTCGGCATCGGGGCTAGCCTGGCGGTCGAGCGCGAAGCCTTCGCTCGGCGTGATGGCGGCGATGCGGCTTGAACCGAGGTCGGGCCAGAACAGGCCGGAACCGACGAGGCGGAAGTGCGGGGCGACGATCAGGCGGTCGATGACCTGGTCGGTGGTGTTGGCAAGCGCGAACACGGCCCAGTCACCGGTCGACCGGCGCTTGTCGTTAGCCTCGACCTCGATGCGGCGAACGATGCCATCGAGACCCGGTGCCGTCGAAACCTGGAAGTTCTCGCCCTGATTCCGGTAGATCTCGACGGCGCCGGTGAGATTGAGCGCGACGTCGTCACGTGAGATCTTGATCGGCTCCACGGCCAGCGCCTGCGACACGGCGCAGACGCTCGCGACAATGGAAACGATGAGCGCAAACAACGGCGCCAGCAGGAAATGCTTCGACAAGTTCAGGCCTTCATGGTGACAGCTTGCGGGTCGTCCGCGATCAGTGCGTAGAGGTAGTGGTCATGCCATTCGCCGTTGATCCTGAGGTAGGATCGCAAAAGTCCTTCGCGCCGGAATCCGGCTTTTTCAAGCACGCGCACCGAGCGCGTATTGTCGGGGATACAGGCAGCCTCGATCCGGTGCAACCGAAGCGTATCGAAGGCATGCCGCACCACCAGCCTGAGAGCGTCGACCATCAACCCTCGGCCGGCATAACGTTCGCCGATCCAGTAGCCGATGTGCCCGGTCTGGGCGACGCCGTAGCGTATGTTGCCGAGCGTGATGCCGCCGACGAGCTTGCCGCTTGCGTTGTCATAGATGAAGAAGGCGGCCGCCGTGCCCTGGATAAATTCGTCCTGGTAGCGGGCGAGGCGAATGCGCCAAGCCGAGCGATCCAACTCGTCGGCCGCCCAGCGCGGTTCCCACGGTTCGAGGAACGAGCGGCTCTCAGCACGCAACGCGACCCATTCGTGATAGTCGCGCCAGTTTGGCATGCGCAGGTTGACGCGTTCGCCTTTCAGTGCCGGGGTGTCGCGGCGAAAAAGCGAGAGCGAAAACATGCGTGCAAAAGCTGCTCAGACGGCGAGCTTGCGGGCGGTCGCCTGTGCGCCCGGCAGCGAGTCCAGGATCGATTCGTAAGGCGCAAGCGTACCGACGGGACCGACGGCGGTGATCGTCGGGCGGGTTGAAAACAGCCGCGATGACAGGTCGGTCAGGCGCTCGACGGTGAGCGCGGACAGGCGCTCCATCAGCTCTTCCTTGGCGATCGGGCGGCCGAACAGCAGAAGCTGGCGGGCGATCTGCGAGGCGCGGCTGGAGCAGCTTTCGGCCGACATGATGAGGCCGGCGCGATATTGCGCGCGGGCACGGTCGAGCTCTTCGAGCAGGATGTTTTCGCCGGTTCGCTGCAATTCGTTGATGATCACCGGGATCAGCTCGGCGATGTCGCTCTGACCGGTGGCGGCGTGGATGCCGAAAATGCCAGTGTCGGAGAAGCCCCAATGGAAGGCATAGACCGAGTAGCACAGGCCGCGCTTTTCGCGCACTTCCTGGAACAGGCGCGACGACATTCCGCCGCCGAGAATCATCGACAGCACCTGCGAGGCGTAGAAGTCACGCACATGATAGGCGCGGCCTTCGAAGCCGAGCACGATCTGCGCGTCCATCAGGTCGCGGTCCTCGCGGAAGTCACCGCCGACATATTGCGCGTATTGCGGGATTGCGCTTTCGGCCTTGGGGCGGAAATTGCCGAGCCGCTTTTCAACGTGGCGGACGAATTCGTCATGTTTGACGTCGCCGGCAGCGACCACGACCATGCGTTCGGCGCCATACTGGCGGGTCATGAAATCGTGCAGCTGTGCCGAGGTGAACGACTGCACCGTCTCGGGCGTGCCGAGAATCGAGCGGCCGATGGTCTGGTGGCGGAAGGCGGTTTCGGTGAAGCGGTCGAACACGATGTCGTCGGGCGTGTCGTGAGCAGCGCCGATTTCCTGCAGGATGACATGCTGTTCGCGCTCGAGCTCGTTCGGATCGAACTCGGAATCCTGGAGGATGTCCGAAAGGATGTCGACCGCCAGCGGAACATCGTCGGCCAGTACGCGGGCATAAAAGGACGTCGTCTCGACCGATGTGGCGGCGTTGATTTCGCCGCCGACATTTTCGATTTGCGATGCGATCTGGAAGGCAGTCCGGTTCTTGGTGCCCTTGAACGCCATGTGCTCAAGCAGATGAGCCATGCCGTGCTCGTCATCGCGCTCGTTGCGCGCGCCTGACTTGACCCATGTCCCGAGAGCTACAGTCTCTACGCTTGGAAGTGTTTCAGTGGCCACTGTCAGGCCGTTCGACAGACGGCTTACCTCAACACCCATTAAGCGTACTCCCTAACCCGCCGCTCGTGTGCGGCGGCTAATGTAATCTTCCACCATTTTTATCTCTGATGGAAGTACCGTGAACTTTTCCTTACGTTCCATCAGCCCGGACAACCATTTTGGCAAAGCGGGCTCGATGCCGCAGGCTGCATTCACCGCAGCCGGGAACTTTGCCGGATGAGCGGTGGCCAGCACCACCATCGGCACATCGCTTTTGGGCAGGCCTGAAGCAACATGGACGGCGGTTGCGGTGTGTGGGTCGAGCAGGTAGGCGCTCTTTTCAAGCGTTGCGCGGATGGTCGCCGCGGTTTCGTCCATATCGGCGCGGCCGGCGCCGAATTCGCCGCGGATGCTGGCCAGCGCCTGCGCTTCGATGGTGAAGGCGCCCGACTGTTTGAGGCTGGCCATGTAGCGGCGCACCACTGCGGGATCGCGGTCGGATGCTTCGAACAGCAGGCGCTCGAAGTTGGACGACACCTGGATATCCATCGACGGCGAAGTAGTCGCCACAACGCCGGTCTGGCGGTACTCGCCGCTCTTGAGCGTACGCGCCAGAATGTCATTGTCGTTGGTGGCGATGACCAGCTGGTCGATCGGCAGGCCCATTTTCTTGGCGGCATAACCGGCGAAGATGTCGCCAAAATTGCCGGTCGGCACGGTGAATGACACAGACCGGTCAGGCGCGCCGAGCGAGATCGCAGAAGAGAAGTAATAGACGATCTGGGCCATGATGCGGGCCCAGTTGATCGAGTTCACGCCAGACAGCTGGACGCGGTCGCGGAAGCCGTGATCGTTGAACATGTCCTTCACCAGGCCCTGGCAGTCGTCGAAGTTGCCTTCGATCGACAGCGCATGCACGTTGGCTGCCGAGGACGTTGTCATCTGGCGCTGCTGCACCGGCGAGACGCGGCCATGCGGGAACAGGATGAAGATGTCGGTGCGTTCGCGCCCGGCAAAAGCCTCGATCGCAGCGCCGCCGGTGTCGCCCGAGGTGGCGCCGACGATTGTCGCGTGCTGGCCGCGTTCGGCAAGTACGTGATCCATCAGTCGCGCCAGCAACTGCATGGCGACGTCCTTGAAGGCGAGGGTAGGACCATGGAACAGCTCAAGCACGAAGCTGTTGGCGCCGGTCTGGACCAGCGGGCACACCGCTTCATGGCGGAAGGTGCCATAGGCCTCGCGCACCAGGGCCTTGAAGACGTCGGGTTTGATTTCGTCACCGAGGAACGGGGTCAGGAGTTTGATTGCGAGATCGGGATAGCTGAGGCCGCGCATGGCGCGGATTTCAGCGGCGCTGAAAGTCGGCCACTCCGCCGGAAGGTAGAGGCCGCCGTCGCGGGCAAGGCCGGCAAGTACAGCATCAGAAAATCCGAGCGTGGGCGCTTCCCCACGGGTGCTGACATAGTGCATATCTGTCCAATCCAAGGCGATGCGACCTGCTGCCTGTCGGCAGGACGGGAAAACTGCGCTCCGTCAGTCGCATTTTTGCCGCGCGGTTGATATAGAACGACTGCTTTGCGAGAGGGAAGTGCAGTTCATGGTGTTTCGTTTGATCGACGGCCGTTTTCTGACGGCTTTGGCGACCGCCGGCTTTATGCTCGCCGTCACAGGCTGCCAATCAGGCGGCAGCGGCAGCTTTTTAAGTCCTACTCCGAAGGATCCCAAGCAGGTTGCTGCCGACGAAGGCAAGATCCTGGCCAGCGAACTGCTCGCCTATTGCCCGAATGTCACGCTGCGCGACGGCACGGCATTCTTCAACAGCTACGCCAAGGGCGGCCAGGATGATCCGGCCAAGCTTGTGCATCAGTCGGCGATCACCGATGTCACCCGCAGCTGCACGCGCGCCGACGGCACCATGACCATCAAGGTCGGCGTTGCCGGCAAGGTGGTGGTCGGTCCTGCCGGCGGTGCTGGCGCGATCACCATGCCGATCCGCGTTGCGGTGACCCGCGGTGAAGAGGTACTTTACTCCGAACTGCACAAGAACGCCGTGCAGGTAACCGATCCGGCGACGGCGACGCAGTGGGTGTTCACCGTCCCGAACATCACGATTCCCAACCCGACCGCGCGCGACATCGTGATCTATGTCGGCTACGACGAAGGTCCGGCCAAGAAGCCCGCGAAGAACTAGCGCCTGTTCATCCCGATTGAATCGGAATCGGGCTTCAGGATGCTCTAGGCCGGCGCCGCGTCAGGCGGCGTTTCGCCCCTGGCGCTCCCTGACCAGTGCTTCGACCAGCATGTCGACTTCGGCTTCGGCCTTTTCGATCGACGCCCGCAGCCGGGCGTCGGCAAACTCATCGAACTCGACCGCCACCGACCTGATGTCGGTTATGCCGATATAGTTGAAGGCCGTCGCAACGCTTGCTTCGACGTGGTTCAGCGCCTCGATCCTGCCGCCCTTGCCATAGCCATGGTCGCCGCGCGACGACAGGATGACCAGCGTCTTGCCGGCATTGGCCAGCAGCGGCCAGTAGGGATCACCAGCGCGCGACCTGTCGAAACCGAAGGTGCGTCCGACCCGCACGATGTTGTCGATCCAGGCCTTGAACTGCGCAGGGGCCGCGAAATTGTACATCGGCACGCCGGCAACGATGATGTCGGCTGCCAGCAACTCATCGACCAGCACGTCGCTTTCGCCGAGCGTTTCGGTCATCCAGGGCAGTCGCTGTTCCGGCTTGGTGAAAGCGGCGTGGATCCAGTTGCCGGTCACCGGCCGTGGTGGCTGCTGACCAACGTCGCGGTAGACGATGCTGGCGTCTCCGCCATGCGCCTCGCGCCATCTCAGTGCAAAGCGTTCGCTCAGGCGGCGGCTGTGCGATCCGAACGGATTTTCAGCTGAAGAATGCGGGCGGGCGCTTGCATCGATATGCAGGATGTTGGTCATTTCAAATTATCCCATAAGGTAGGTGAATTCATGCGAATGCGCGCGATCCTTTGAGGTATCGATTGCGTTCCACATGAAAGTAATGGGTGATAGGCTGGACGGCGAAATCGAATTCGTCATGCAATGGATGAGGTCAGTTCATGCGTCGCCAATTACCGCCGCTCGCGACGCTGCGCGCGTTTGAAGCCGCCGCCCGTCATGCGAGCTTCAAGCACGCGGCCGAGGAACTGGGCGTCACGCCGACGGCTATCAGCCACCAGATCCGGCTGCTGGAGGAAACGCTTGCGCTGAGGTTGTTCGATCGCCGCACCAGGCAGGTGGTACTGACACGCGAAGGGCGTGAACTCTATCCGGTGTTGCGCGACGGCTTTGATGCGTTTGCCGAAGCGCTCAACCGCATTTCGGAAAAGCGCCGCAGCGTGGTCACGCTTTCTGCGACGACCTCATTCACTGCGCGCTGGCTGGTACCGCGTGTGGCATCGTTTCGCGCGCGGTATCCGCATGTCGATCTTAGCCTGCATGCCTCGGATGATCCTGTCGACTTCGGCACCGGCATCGCCGATGCAGCCGTGCGTTATGGGCGTGGACCTTATCCGGATCTCAATTCGACATGGCTGATGGCCAACCGTTTCGCGCCGGTGTGCAGCGCGCGCCTCGGTTTGAAGACGCAGGAAGATTTGCGGCATGTCACGCTGCTTCATTCCAGATGGCGGCATCCGAACGCCGACACGCCGACCTGGCGCCGGTGGTTCGACGCGGTCGGCATGCAGGGCATCGACACTGATGCCGGCATCAGCTTCAACGATGACGGGCATGCCGTGCAGGCGGCCGTTGCCGGCCAGGGCGTTGCGCTGCTCAGTCTCGTGCTCGTCGCCGACGATCTGGCATCAGGGGTTCTGGTCCAGCCGTTCGAGCACGTCATTGACGGCTACGACTTTCATCTCGTCCATCCCAAGACAGCGCGGCCCGAGGTTCGCATGCTGAGCGAATGGCTACTCGATGCGCTGTCCCAGGAGCGTTGACGGGCTCGATGACGGTCAGCTGTCCTTGTGGCGCTGGTAATAGCGCGCGACGCGAACGCGATTGCCGCAACGCGCTGCCGCGCACCAGCGCCGGCGCGGGCTTGCTGGCAAAAACAGCATGGTGCAGTCCTCGGCTTCGCATTTGCGGATGCTGGCGACGGCGGGATCGGTAAGCACATTCGCCACCGCTTCCGCCAGGCAGGCGGCGAGATCGGCGATGACCGAACCGGTGCGCCGTGGCAGCGCTGCCATCGACGTTCCGTTCCACTGAAGCTCAAGATGCAGCGGGGCTGCTTCCAGCGCCTGGTTGAGCCCGCGCAGGGTTGAGGTGGGTGGCGTCCTGCCTTGCCGGACGTGGTCGATGGCGCTGGTGGCGCATTCGCGCACCGCCTGGATCAGGGCAAGGTCGGCCTGCGAGATCGTTGCCAGCGCATCGCCGCCAAAATCCTGCAACCGTTCTGCCTCCAGCGCGATCCATGCCCGCAAGCCGGCCGGCGTCGCCAGATGGTCGACGCTGTCGGCTCCGCTGCGGGCGCGCGTATTGACCAGATCAAGCCCAAGCGGCTCGCCGGTCAGCGGCGTGATATCTGCATTCATGCTAACTCCAAAAAATACAATTGACACATTAGTCAATTTGCCGGATGTTGCTAATGCATAAACATACATCAAAGGCATGTGAAATGACAATCCAGGCATTCCCTCGCGTGATCCATCGCTATCTCGACGTCGATGGTGTGCGCATCTTCTATCGCGAGTCGATCCCGGCCGAGGCCGGCCAGGGCGCGCCTGTGCTGCTGTTGCTGCACGGCTTCCCGTCGGCTTCGCATCAGTTTCGTCGCCTGATCGACGCCGTTGGCAACCGCTACCGGGTGATCGCGCCTGATTACCCGGGGTTTGGCCATAGCGAGGTGCCGTTGCCGGCAAGCGCGGGCGGGACCTTTGCCTACACCTTCGACCAGCTTGCCGACACGATGGAAGGGTTTGTCAAAGGGTTGGGGCTGGACCGCTTCGTGGCTTATCTGTTCGATTTCGGCGCGCCTGTCGGCTTTCGCCTGGCTACGCGGCATCCCGAATGGTTCGCCGGGCTGATCGTCCAGAACGGCAATGCCTATCAGGAGGGGCTGTCGGACGGCGCGCGCGACTTCATCGCGCTCAGGCGTGAGCAGCCGAATGCCGAGCAGACGATATACGATCTGCTGACCCTTTCGGGCACGCGCTTCCAGTATGAAAGCGGTATCGACAACCCGGAACTGCTGGCACCGGATGGCTGGACGCTCGATCAGCATTTCCTCGATCTGCCTGGCCGCAAGCAGCCGCAGGTCGATCTGGCGTTCGACTATCACAGCAACGTCGCGCGCTACGACGAATGGCAGGACTGGTTGCGGCAACATCAGCCTTCGACACTGATTGTCTGGGGCAGGGGTGATCCCTTCTTCCCCGAACCGGGTGCCCAGGCCTATCTCCGCGATGTGCCCAGCGCGGAACTGCACCTGTTCGATACCGGGCACTTCGCGCTTGAGGAAAACCTGCCCGAAATCGCGCCACTGATCGCCGATTTCATCGATCGGATCTGGCGCGCGGACAATTAGTCAGGCCGGTGCCGACGCGAGAAGTTGAGCCAGCCTCGCCGTCGCCGTGTCGATTCCGTAGGTCGCCAGGCAGCGCTCGCGCAGGGCGTTTGCTTTGTACTGGAAACTATCGGGGTTCGAGATGACCTCGTCCAGCAGTTGGGCAAGCGCCGAGACGCTGCTCGGGTTGAAAAAGGTGGCCAATCCGCCTGATATTTCGTGGAAGACCGGCAGGTCTGAACAGATCACGGGTAGGCCGAACAATGCGCCTTCGACGATGGGAATGCCGAAGCCTTCGCTCAGGCTTGGAAAAACGAGGGCCACGGCCGAACGCAATAACTCGGTCTTCTCGGTTTCCGTGATCTGACCAACGAAGCGGACATTCGAATGGGCGTCTGGATAGCGGCTGGCCGCGACGTTGCCGATGATCACCAGATCGGCCCTGTCGCCCACACGGGCAAAGGCTTCGAGCAGAAGGGGGATGTTCTTGCGTGGCTCGTCGGAAAGGATCGAGACGACTGTTGGTCGTTCGGCTTTCGGCGTCTGGTTTGCGGCCGCTGAGGCCGCCAGCAAATCGGGCCGGATAACCGGAGAAAAGACTGACGAGGGCCGTGCGGCATGGTTGGGGAAGCGTTGGCCGAATTCATTTTCTGTTGCGGCCGACACGAAGATCAACTCGGTTGCCTGTTCAAGCGCGGTTTTGAGCTTCTGGTCGAAGGCTAGTCTGTAGCGCCCCGAGAGCTCGTCGAGCGGAATGAGGTCGTGGATGACGAGCGCGACCCGGGCGCCTTGGTCGGTAACTGGATGCGCGTGGTGAAACGCGTCCATCACGACAATATCGAAACCTCGCGCGTCGACGATCGGGGGCGCCAAACCGTAGGATGCCCGCAAGGTGCTGTCGCTGTAGAAGCGTGCGACGGGCATGAAGGCATCGATCCAGGCCAGGTGTGGCGCGGCAAGTGGCGGGGCTGTGATGCCTGACGTGACGACGTTGCGCACTGGCGACTGGCCAAGCGCCGCAGGGCGCGTGCGCTCCAGCAGCGACTGGATGTATTTGACGTAGAGATGCTTCCAATGCGGCTTATGGCGGATCGCGCCATCGACAGTGCCTTCGACAAGGAAGCGAACAAGCTGCTCAGGCGATGACGTCGTGGCTTCGGGCGTCTCGACGAGCAGCGTCGTTTCGACACCAAGGCGCTTGCAGCAGGCAAGGAGCCCGGCACTGTAGTTGAGAATGCCGCGTGCCGGCGTCGGCGTGCCCACGCTTTCGCTGATGAGCAACAGCCGCTTGGTCATAACGCGACCGCGCGAACTACGCGTGCTCCGACCACATGCTGAGTGCTTCGAGCACGCCGCCAAGATCGTACCAGCGGCGAATCACTGTTTCAGCACCAGCTTCGGTCAGCATGTCGGCATGGCCGGGATAACTGTGCGCACCGCCGGTGAAGCCGATGACGCGCATGCCGGCGGAAACCGCACCTGCGATGCCATGCACCGAATCCTCGATGACGAAGGTTTTGGCCGGACTGGCGCCATAGGTATTTGCGGCGTGCAGGAAGACGTCGGGCGACGGCTTCGGCTTCTTGGTCGGTGTTTCCAGCGCCGAAAAGATGCGGCCCTTGAACAGCGGCAGGATGCGGGTGCGCTCAAGCATCATCTCGATGCGCTCGCTGGTCGAATTGGAGCAGATGCAGCGCGGCGTCGTGACGGCTGCGACCGCCTCGTGGACGCCGTCGATGGCACGCACATCTGTCTTCAGCTTGCGGTCGACGAGTTCCTCGGCATGGCTGATCAGCGAGGCCTGGAAGGGGATGGCCGCCTTCTCCTCGATCTTCAGCATGATGTCCTTGAAAGTCAGCCCGGCATAGCTTTCGGCGATCTCTTCGGCTGATATCTCGAAGCCGGCCGATGTGAGGAGCTCCGCTTCGACGCGGGCGGCGATGATTTTCTGAATCGACGAGCACGCCGTCGCAATCGAATATCACTAGGTCTGGATGGGTCATGACGGTCCGGAAACTGGGGCGGCGCCAAGGGCGCTGGCGGAAAAGTTCAAGGCGCGGCGATTACACCATTCTGGCCCGATCCGCAAATTAGAACGCCCGCTTCATCAATTGTTTACGCTGATCGGTAACCATAACGGCGAGTAAATTGTAACGCGTCATCCCGGGTATCAGAATGTCAGCAGTGCGTCCTCTCGACCAGCTTTCCCGCACGCCCAAGCCGTCCGAATGGCTCGACACCATCATCAAGGGCGATTGCGTCGCGGCACTCGACAAGCTGCCGGCCAATTCGGTCGACATCATTTTCGCCGACCCTCCCTACAACCTCCAGCTTGAGGGCGACCTGCATCGTCCGGACCAGTCGAAGGTCGACGCGGTCGACGATCACTGGGACCAGTTCGAGAGCTTCGCCGCCTACGATGCATTCACCCGCGCCTGGCTGCTTGCCGCCCGCCGCGTGTTGAAGCCCAACGGCACGATCTGGGTCATCGGCTCGTATCACAACATCTTCCGTGTCGGCGCGACGATGCAGGATCTCGGCTTCTGGATCCTCAACGATGTCGTCTGGCGCAAGACCAACCCGATGCCGAATTTCCGCGGTCGTCGTTTCCAGAACGCCCATGAGACGATGATCTGGGCTTCGCGCGACCAGAAGGGCAAGAACTACACCTTCAACTACGACGCGCTGAAGGCGTCCAACGACGACGTCCAGATGCGCTCGGACTGGTTGTTTCCGATCTGCACCGGCGGCGAGCGCCTCAAGGACGACGACGGCAACAAGCTGCATCCAACGCAGAAGCCGGAAGCACTGCTCGCCCGCATCATGATGGCCTCGACCAAGCCCGGCGACGTGGTCCTCGATCCGTTCTTCGGCTCGGGCACGACGGGTGCTGTTGCCAAGCGTCTTGGCCGCCACTTCGTCGGCATCGAGCGCGAGCAGGCCTATATCGACGCCGCCAATGAGCGCATCGCTTCGGTGCGGCCGCTCGATGGTCCGTCGCTCACCGTCTTGACCGGCAAGCGTGCCGAGCCACGCGTCGCTTTCGGCAGCCTGCTCGACATGGGCCTGCTGGCGCCTGGCACGACGCTCTACGACGCCAAGAAGCGCTGGTCGGCAAAGGTTCGCGCCGACGGCACGCTGGCGAGCGGCGACACTGCCGGATCGATTCACCGTGTCGGTGCCGCGGTCCAAGGGTTCGATGCCTGCAACGGCTGGACCTTCTGGCACTATGAGCGGGCCGGGGGCCTGACCCAGATCGACGAACTGCGCCGGATCGTCCGCGTCGGCATGGAAAAGGCGGGCGCCTGAGAGATCAACCACGCGCCGGGCTTGAGAAAGCACCGGCGCGCTGGTTCAGGCATCGTCTGTAGCGCGCTCTGGACCTTCTGAGCTTATCCTCATCCTGTCATAGAGTTTGAATTCCGGCAGCCAACCTAGCCAGTCCGGATTTCGCAGATCGGCCGGTTTCCAGTCACCGTCCGATCCCGAGACGCTCGAGGTCCGCCTCGAGCGTTTTCGCATTTGTGAACAGCACCGCCTGCCAGCCAGCGGCAATGGCGCCGTCGACGTTTTTCTGGCTGTCGTCGATGAACAGCGAAGCCTTCGGGTCGAGATCGAAGGAGGCGACGTGATGATCGTAGATGCGGCGGTCTGGCTTGATCAGGCCGATATCGCCCGAAACCGTGACGCCACGCGGTGTTTCAAGGAACGGAAAGCGCCCGCGTGCCTCGCGGAACGTGTCCGAGGCCCAGTTGGTCAGCATGGTCACGTCATGGCCGGCGGCGACCAGACTCTCCATCAGCGCGACGCTGTCTTCGTAGTGGTGCGGTACCATGTCGTGCCAGTGCTGGCGGAAGGCACGGATGCTGCTTTCATGCTCTGGAAAGTCGGCGATCAGCAACGCCTCGGCCTCTTCCCAGCTGCGGCCGCGATCCTGCTCGATGTTCCACTCGCTGGTGCAGACATTATCGAAGAACCAGCGGCGCTCGACCGGGTCAGGGATGATGCGGCTGTAGGGAATGTCGGGATCGTAATGGATCAGGACCTTGCCGATGTCATAGACGATGTGGCGGATTTCGCTCATGGTTTCGCTAACGTCCTCGTTTCGTTGCGCCCGGTATGGCAGCCTCGATGACTTTTTTCATGACGCTTGGCAAGGCTTCGCCAGCGAGGTCGGCGGCGGCCGACCAGAAGTGGCCGTCGGGCGCCTGATCCGACGTCGCTTCGGCGCGAAACACGTCGAGATCGAGGGCAAAATGGGTGAAAACGTGAGTGATGGTGCCCGCGGGCTGCCATTTTGCGACAAAGGGCGCACTGCCGATGCCGGTCGCGCCATCGACGCGCGAGGTCCAATCGGTCGTCGGCACCTCGGTCATGCCGCCAAGCAGGCCCTTGCCCGGGCGTTTGCGCAGAAGCACCGCGCCATCGCCCCTGACGGCGACGAAAGCAGCACCGCGACGCTGCGGTCGTTCCGCCTTGGCCGGCTTGACCGGATAAAATTCAGGATCGCCTGAGACGACTGCACTGCAGTCCGAACGCAACGGGCACAGCATGCAGCGCGGCCGACGTGGCGTGCAGATGGTGGCGCCGAGATCCATCATCGCCTGGGCGAAATCGCCGGGCCGCGCTGCAGCCAGCATGCGCGCGACATGGGCGCGTATTTCCACCTTGGCCTGGGGCAAGGGCGTGGCGATGGAAAAGAGACGCGTGACGACACGTTCGACATTGCCGTCGACAACCGCCGCTGGCCGGTTGAAGGCGATCGAGGCTATCGCTGCCGCCGTGTAGGGCCCGATGCCGGGCAAGGCGCGCAGGCCATCTTCACTGTCGGGAAATCGGCCGCCTGGCAGGCGTGCCACAGTCTCTGCGCAGACCTTGAGATTGCGGGCGCGGGAGTAATAGCCGAGCCCCGCCCATGCCTTCATGAGGTCTTCGGTCTCGGCGGCGGCCAGTGCGGCGACATCCGGCCACTTCTCGAGGAACGCCCGGAAATAGGGTTTTACCGCCTCGACGGTGGTCTGCTGCAGCATGATTTCGGAGAGCCAGACCCGGTACGGGTCGGGGCGGATGCCGCGCTTCAGGTCGCTTGGCGGCGTGCGCCAAGGCAATTCGCGATGGTGAGCATCATACCATTCGAGCAGCAGTGTCGCGATCCTGCCGTCGACATCAGTGGCGAGCTTGCGGCTGTCGGTCGGGGATGCCATTGATGAACTGGATTGCCTTCGGCGTTGCGTGTCGACAGGGGTACTTCTGGAGAACGACATGGCAGGGAAAAGGTGGACGGGCAATCCCGTTCCGGTCAGCGATCTGGCAAACGCCATTCTCGATCCCGTCCTGCGCAAGCGCACCGGCATCTCCGTCGGGCTTGTCCAGTCATGGGAAGAGATCGTCGGTCCGCGCCTGGCCCACAATACCCGCCCGGAGAAGATCCAGTGGCCGCGGCGCATGCACGAGGACGATCCGTTCGAGCCGGCCGTGCTGATCGTCGCCTGCTCGGGACCGGCGGCACTTCATCTCCAGCACGAGACCGGCGAGATCATCGGCCGGGTCAATTCCTATCTCGGCTTCAACGCCATCGGACGCATCCGCATCGTGCAGAAGCCGGTGTCGAACACGGCCGCCAAGCCACGTCCGCGGCTGCGCAAGCTCACCGATGCCGAGCAGGGCAAGCTTACTGGTGCAGTAAGGTTCATCGAGGACGAAGGACTGAAAGCATCGCTCGAAAAGCTGGGCGCGAGCATCCTGGGCAGCCGAAAGTAGAAAATGCCGGCTTTCTCGCGCTTTCGTGATTGAAAGTGCGGCAAATTGCGATTGGTTTGGGGACAGCCATGCCTTAATTCGCGCCAACTATCGCTTTCACGTAACCGCACATTGCAAAATCCAACCATCGTCAGGTGATTCGTATGCTTCGTTCGATTTCTCGCAGGACCGCACTTACCGGGCTGGCTGCCGTTTCGGCAGCGGCGCTGCTTTCCGCTTGCAGCGACTCCGGCGAGCAGGCCAACGCTGCGACGCCCAAGCCTGCCGAACCGGCGACCCCGGCTGCAACGCCGGCCGCTCCGGCAACGCCAGCCCAGGCGGTGAAGGTGCCTGAGGCACAGGGCACGGTCGACATGACCAAGCTGCTTGAAGCCGGCAGCCTGCCTGACATGATCATTGGCAAGGCCGATGCGCCGGTCACCATCGTCGAATACGCCTCGATGACCTGCCCGCACTGCGCGCATTTCCACGAGACGACGCTGCCGGCGCTGAAGACCAAGTACATCGATACCGGCAAGGCGCGGCTGATTTATCGCGAGTTCCCCTTCGACCCGCTGGCCGAGGCAGGCTTCATGCTTGCGCGCTGCTCGAAGGATAATTACTTCCCCATGGTCGACGTGCTGTTCAAGCAGCAGCAGAGCTGGGCCGGTTCGCAGAACCCCAAGGATGCGCTGCTGCAGATCTCCAAGCTCGCCGGCTTTACACAGGAGTCGTTCGAGGCCTGCTTGACTGACCAGAAGCTTCTGGACGATATCAGGGCTGTGCGTGCCCGCGGCGAGAACGATTTCAAGGTCGACTCGACGCCGACCTTCTTCATCAACGGGAAAGTCTACAAGGGGGCAATGACGATTGAGGAAATGTCGGCGGTTATCGACGGCATGCTCTGATAGGTTCATGGCACCGAGGCCACGCAGCTTCGGTGCACCCTTCCGTGCGGACTGGCGCGAATGAAATTTTCGCGCCTCCGCCTTCTCGGTTTCAAATCCTTTGTCGAGCCCGGCGAGTTCGTCATCGAACGCGGCCTCACTGGCATCGTCGGGCCGAACGGCTGCGGCAAGTCCAATCTGGTCGAAGCGTTGCGTTGGGTGATGGGCGAAAGCTCATACAAGAACATGCGCGCTTCCGGCATGGACGACGTTATCTTCTCCGGTTCCGGCACGCGACCGGCCCGCAACACCGCCGAAGTGACGCTGTTCCTCGACAATACCGACCGCACTGCGCCAGCTTCCTTTAACGATGCCGACGAATTGCAGGTGTCGCGCCGCATCGAGCGTGAGGCCGGCTCGGTCTATCGCATCAACGGCAAGGAGGCGCGGGCCAAGGACGTGCAACTGCTGTTCGCCGACCAGTCGACCGGTGCGCGTTCGCCGTCGATGGTAGGGCAGGGCCGCATCGGCGAACTGATCCAGGCTAAGCCGCAGGCGCGTCGCGCGCTGCTTGAAGAGGCGGCCGGCATTTCTGGCCTGCATACACGCCGCCACGAGGCCGAGCTGCGCCTGCGCGCCGCCGAGCAGAACCTCGAGCGTCTCGACGATGTCGTGGGTGAACTCGAAAGCCAGATCGAAAGCCTGAAGCGCCAGGCGCGCCAGGCGTCGCGCTTCAAGAACCTGTCGGCCGACATCCGCAAGGCCGAAGCGATGCTGCTGCATCTGCGCTGGACGCTGGCCAAGGGGCAGGAGGGCGAAGCGCAGTCGGCGCTTGCGACTGCCACGGCACTTGTCGGCGACCGCGCCGCCGCCCAGATGGCGGCCGCCAAGGACCAGGCCATCGGCGCCCACAAGCTACCGGAAATGCGCGATGCCGCTGCCGCAGCTGCGGCGACCTTCCAGCGGCTCTCCATCGCCCGCTCGCAGCTCGAAGAAGAAGCCGGCCGCATCAATTCGCGCCAGAGCGAACTCGACCGGCGCCTGCAGCAACTCGACGCCGACATTGCGCGTGAGCAGCGCATGATCGGTGACAATGCCGCGATCCTGGCGCGTCTCGATGCCGAGGAGAAGGCGCTCAACGACGAGAATGCCGGCGCGACCGATCGCGAGACGCATACGCGTGCCGCCTTCGAGGAGGCGATGGCGACGCTGGCGCTGACCGAGGCAGAGCTTGGCCGCCTGACCGCCGAGCGCGCCGAAGCGGCCGCCGGTCGCACCCAGGCCGAGCGTGCCATGCGCGACGCCGCCGAACGCCGCGACCGCTTCGCTCGCCAGTTAAGCGAGCTCGACCGCGAAGCCGGTGAGATTGCGGCGCGGATTTCCGCGTTGGCTGATCCGGTAGAAAAGCAGATGCTGGCCGAGGCGGCACAGGAAGCGCTTGAAGAAGCCGAGTTCGCCGCCACCGAGGCCGAGCGCGCCGTCACCGAGGCACGCCAGGCCGAGGCCTCGTCGCGCACGCCACTGCAGGAGGCCAAGGCCGAGCTTGCGCGGATCGAGACCGAAGCGCGCACGCTGGCCAAGATCATCAACGCGGCATCAGGCGACCTTTTCCCGGCGGTGCTGGAGCAGATTGGCGTCGAGCGCGGCTTCGAGACTGCCCTGGGTGCCGCACTTGGCGACGACCTCGAAGCAGCACTCGACCGCGCAGCGCCGGTGCACTGGGGCGATGCCAAAGTTGCTGCGGGCGACCCGAAGCTGCCCGAAGGCCTGCGCAGTCTCGCCGAGGTCGTGCGCGCGCCGCAGCAACTGGCGCGCCGTCTGGCGCAGATCGGTGTCGTCGAAGCCGCCGATGCGGCAAGGTTGCAGCCGCTGCTGGCGCCCGGCCAGAGGCTGGTGAGCAAGCAGGGCGGACTGTGGCGCTGGGACGGACTGACAGCCAGTGCCGACGCCCCGACGGCCGCAGCGCAGCGCCTTGCTCAGAAGAACCGGCTTGCCGAACTCGATGCCGAAGCAATCCAGGCGACTCTCTTGGTCCGGGCCGCCGAAGAAGCACTGGCACGCGCCGAAAATGCCGTGCGCGAAAACACCGAGGCCGAGCGCCAGGCGCGCCAGGCGTGGCGCGACGCTCAGCACCGTGTTGGTGCTGCGCGCGATGCGCTGGCCCAGGCCGAAAAGGCTGCCGGCGAACTGACCAGCCGCCGCGCAGCCCTGGAAGAGGCGCGTGCGCGCGTCGCCGATGCACATGAAGAGGCGCAGGCCGGCTACGTCGAAGCCGAGGACATGCTTGGCTCGGCGCCTGATCTCGCCGACCTTCAGCTGCGGCTCGAGCAACTGTCCGGTGCCGTCGCGCGCGACCGCTCGGCGGTCGCCGACGCCCGTGCCGTCCATGACGGCCTCAACCGCGAAGCTGAGGCGAGGGTGCGTCGTCTGGCGGCAATCGCCGCCGAACGCCAGAGCTGGGTCTTTCGCGCAGAAAGTGCCGCCGAGCAGGTTGAAGCGCTGGCCGAACGGCGCGAGGAAGCCGCTGCCGAACGCGAGGTGCTGGCCGAGGCGCCTGACGAGCTTGACGCACGTCGCCGGGCGCTGATGTCGCAGCTGACGCAGGCGGAAGCGCTGCGCAAGGAGGCGTCCGACCGTCTCCAGGATGCCGAGAACAAGCAGTCAGTTCTCGACAAGGCTGCGACTGCCGCCATTCAGGGATTGGCCGAGGGGCGTGAAGCCCGCGCCCGTGCCGAAGAGCGCCTGACCGCCGCCGACGAACGCCGTCGCGAGGTCGAAGCGCGTATCCAGGAAGTGCTGGCGACACCGCCGCACCTGGTGATCCGCCATACCGGTCTTGAAGCCGACGATCCAATGCCCGACCCCGCCGAGATAGAACGGACGCTGGAGCGTCTGAAGATCGAACGCGAGCGGCTTGGCGCGGTCAATCTGCGCGCCGAAGAAGAGCAGAAGGAACTTTCGGACCGCCTGGAGGCAATCGTCTCCGAGCGCGAGGACATCATCGAAGCGATCCGCAAGCTGCGCCAGGGCATCCAGGGGCTGAACCGCGAGGGTCGCGAGCGCCTGTTGGCAGCGTTCGATCTGGTCAACGGCCATTTCAAGCGCCTGTTTACCCACCTGTTTGGTGGCGGCACTGCCGAACTTCAACTGATCGAGTCGGAGGATCCGCTCGAAGCCGGCCTCGAAATCCTGGCCCGTCCGCCCGGCAAGAAGCCGCAGACCATGACGCTGCTGTCAGGCGGTGAACAGGCGCTGACGGCGATGGCGTTGATCTTTGCGGTGTTCCTGACCAATCCGGCGCCGATCTGCGTGCTCGACGAGGTCGACGCACCGCTCGACGACCACAATGTCGAGCGTTTCTGCAACCTGATGGACGAGATGGCGGCGTCGACCGAGACGCGTTTCGTCGTCATCACCCACAACCCGATCACCATGGCGCGGATGAACCGCCTGTTCGGCGTCACCATGGCGGAGCAGGGCGTGAGCCAGCTGGTATCAGTCGATCTCCAGGTCGCCGAAACCCTGCGCGAAGCAAGCTGATCTTGAACGGCGTTACTTGAGCTTGAGGCTGTAGTGCTTGCGGTGGCGCCGGTAGTTGATCTGGCGCAGAGCGGTCTGGCCAAGCGCCTTGACCGAAACGGTCCAGTGCCGCTTCAGCTTGATCTCGTTGCGATCGGCCTCGATCAGGCTGCCGCCGAGTTCCGCACTGACATCGGTCACAAGATTGGGTTTGACCGACAAAACCCGCAGCTTCAGCTCCCAGAAGAACTTTATGTCTTCGTCGATCTGGCGATAGATCGTCGGGCGGCTCAGCAGGCTTTCAGCGCCGCGCCGCGTGATCAGGTAGCCGACCATGCCGGCTGTCGGGCTGCCATGCGAGACAATCGCGATGTCGGCGACCGCGACCGATTCCACGACTGGCCGATCCTGGAAGTCGAACAGCTTGAGGATGTCCCACTCGACCGGTGCCTGCTGCAGCGCTGCGATACGCGCGGCAAAGGCAGCGGGTTCCAGCAGGCGGAAGTCGTCTTCAAGGATGAGAGCCATCGGCTCGTCTGTTTCCAGGAAAGCGCGCATGGCCTTGCGATGGCTGGCATAGGCCGCAACTTCTGCCGGCGCCAATGGGCGCTTTGAACGCTTGCGGTTCTGCTTGGCGTCATAAAGGTCGATTGTTTCAGCGCACTGAGGGGTAAGGCCCTCGACGAACGCGAAAGGCCACGAAAGCGCTGAAAGCTGTGCGTGCGCCGATTTGCGACGGGGCCCAGCTTCGGCATCGACTGTCACGATGAGCGTGACCGGTAACGACGAAGTCATGTAGTGGCTCACTTATATGCGTGTACCGCTAAACTACGCGCAACCATTGGGCAACATGGCCTCGCATCCGAATGCAACGATATTTTGTGCGGTGGTTGCATCTCATAAACTGGACGCAACGTACAGTAGGAAAATGGCGCATACCGCAAACGCCGCGCCCGGTCGACAGCTCCGGGCTAAGAGGCGGCAGCTTCGGCGAGCAGGTAAGAAAGCGCCATGTTGCGCTCGTCGTCATGCAATATGTCCATGTCGAAGAGCTTCATGCTGCGCAGCCCTTCTATCACCAGGAACGCCACCATCAGCTTGGCGGTATCTGTTGTTTCCGACTTCAGCCGGTCGAGCAGCTGGCGCTTGAACTCTCTGACCGGCTTGAGAAAATCGGGATCTTCGGCCAGCGCAGCAAGGACGCCGGCGGCCGATGGCTGCTTCTGTTCGCATTCCTGCGCGGACAGTTCAATGTAGGCAATCAGGCTATTTTTGGGTGTATCGCTCCGCTTGGCTGATTCGGCCGCCAGCGCATCCTCGAAGCTTTTGAGGTAGTCCTGCACCAGCGCCTGCATCAGCTTGGCCTTGGTCGGGAAATTGTACAGCAGTCCGCCTTTCGATACGCCGGCGCGCTGCGCCACCGCATCAAGCGACAGGTTGCCCGGGCCGACAATGTCGGCCAGTTCGCTGGCTGCGGCGAGGATTTTTTCGCGAGAGCTTGGTCTGTGGCCCGACATTGTGGTGCCTCCTTGGGATCACATTATCGTGGATTGACAATACCGTCCAGACGGTACAGTAAGCCCGCCGCTCTTGGGTTTTCCAAGAAACAGGTTCACTGTGCATCGCGGCCTTCCGGATGCCGATTCCTTACCGATTGGGGATCTCCTTTGATTAAGCGTCTCATCATCGCTCTCGTATTGCTTGTCCTTGTTTGCGGCGGAATCGTCGGATTCAACATGTTCCGCGACAATGCAATCCAGCAATTCTTCGCCAACATGCCGGTCGCATCGGTGACCGTGGCGACCGACAAGATCGACCCGGCTCCGTGGACGCCAGGCATCGAAACGATCGGCACGGTCAACGCCTCGAAGGGCGTCGACCTGACTGTCGAGCAGGCAGGTATCATCAAGGATATCAATTTCGCAGCCAACCAGCGCGTCAAGCAAGGCGACGTGCTGATCCAGCTCGAAGATACGGTCCAGCAGGCGGACCTGGCTGCGTCCAAGACGCAGGCAGCACTCGACCAGCAGTCGCTCGACCGCGCCATCGAGCTGCAGCGTCGTGGCGTTGGCTCCGAAGTTGCGCTCGACGCGGCCCGCGCAACGGCCTCGACATCGGCCTCGCAGGTCCAGAAGCTGCAGGCGGTGCTTGATCAGAAGCAGCTGCGCGCGCCGTTCAACGGCACGATCGGCATTCCGAAGGTTGATGACGGTCAGTATCTCGCTCCCGGCACCATCGTTGCGACGCTGCAGGATCTGGACACCATGCGGGCCGATTTTTCGGTTCCGGAGCAGCAGCTTGGCCTGCTGAAAATGGGCCAGCCGGTGACCTTTGGCGTGACCGCCGAAGACATGCCGTTCAAGGGCGCAGTTGTCGGCATCGATCCGAAGGTCGACCCGCAGAGCCGCCTGGTTTCGGTGCGCGCTGAAATCACCAATCCGGAAGGCAAGCTGAGCCCCGGCCAGTTCGTCCGCGTGCGTGTCGAATTGCCCAGGGAAGACGGCGTGCTGGCAGTGCCGCAGACCGCGCTGACCACCAGCCTTTACGGCGACTATGTCTATGTCGTGCGCCCCGCCGGGGCCAAGACCGAAGCCGCAGCGACACCAGCTCCTGCCGCTGCGTCGGCAGCGCCAGCCCAGCCACAGGCTGAGCCGGCACTTGTCGTCAACCAGATCTTCGTCAAGGTCGGCCGCCGTTCGGAAGGTCGCGTCGAGATCATCGAAGGCGTCAAGGCTGGCGACGAACTGGTGATCGCCGGCCAAAACAGGCTGACCAACGGCACCCCTGTCAAGGTCGACAACACGGTTTCGCCGACTACCTCCGCTGACGCTAAGGCGGCCGCAAAATGAGTTTTCTCAGATATCTTCATCCGCCGCCCCGTCCTTTCGACGGTGGTCGCCTTCATGATCCTGCTCCTGGGCTTCCAGGGGCTGTTCAACCTGTCGGTCCGGCAATATCCGGAGGTCGAGGAGACGGTGATCACCATCTCCACCGTCTATCCCGGTGCCAGCGCCGACCTGATCCAGGGCTTCATCACCGCGCCGATCGCCGCTGCGGTGGCGACGACCGAAAACATCGACTACGTGACGTCGCAGAGCCGGCCGTCGTCGAGCACGGTGACCGTGCAGATGGAGCTTGGCTCCAATCCCGATACGGCGCTGACCGAAGTCATGTCGAAGGTCCAGCAGGTGCGCGGCCAGCTGCCGAGCGACGCCAAGGACCCGACGATCGTCAAGGGCACTGGCATGCAGTTCGCCATCATGTATCTGGCGATGCAGAACCCGAACATGAGCTCGGAAGAACTGACCGAATATATCGAGCGCGTCATCCGCCCGCGCATGTCGACGATCGAGGGCGTTGCCGAGGTCCAGGTGCTGGGCGCCGCCAACTATTCGATGCGTGTCTGGGTCGATCCGGTGAAACTCGCCGCACGCGGCCTGACCGCCGCCGAAGTGCTGCAGGCGATCAACGCCTCCAACTTCCTGTCGGCGCCGGGCAAGACCAAGAACGAGTATGTCGCTTACTCGATCACCATGAAGTCGACGCTGCAGACGCCCGAGGCATTTGGCGAACTGCCGCTCAAGTCTGAAAACGGCAACGTCGTCAGGCTGCGCGATATCGCGCATGTCGAGCTGGCTGCCGAAAGCACCGACACCGTCGTCAACTTCAACGGCGAGCCGGGCACCTTCATCGGCATCTTCCCGACGCCATCGGCCAATCCTCTCAACACCGCAGCGGCGGTGATCAAGGAATTGCCGGCGATCAGTGCCAGCCTGCCCGAGGGCATGACCATCACCATGGTCTATGACTCGACCGAAACCATCAGCGCGTCGATCGACGAGGTGTTCAAGACCATCGCCGAAGCCGTCGCCATCGTCATCGTCGTCATCCTGCTGTTCCTGGGCTCGTTCCGGTCGGTGCTGATGCCGGTTGTGACAATCCCGCTATCGCTGATCGGCGTCTGTTTCATCCTGCTGATGATGGGCTATTCGATCAACCTTTTGTCACTGCTGGCAATGGTGCTGGCGATCGGTCTGGTCGTCGACGATGCCATTGTGGTGGTGGAAAACATCCATCGCCACATCGAGGACGGCATGTCCCCCATGCAGGCGGCATTCAAGGGCATGCGCGAGATCTTCGGGCCGGTGGTCGCCATGACCATCACGCTTGCTGCGGTGTTCGCCCCGCTGATGTTCACCGGCGGCCTGACCGGGTCGCTGTTCCGTGAGTTCGCGGTCACGCTTGCAGGTGCTGTCGTCCTCTCCGGCTTCATCGCCGTGACGATTACGCCGATGATGTCGGCGCGCATGCTCAAGTCCGGCAACCACAGCCGCTTCGCGCAGGCCGTCGACCGCACTTTCGAGCGCATCGCCAACCGCTACGAGCGGCTGGTGGCGGGCTCGCTGAAGTATCGGCCGGTGACGTTGCTGATCGTCATCGCCCTCGTCGGCGTGACCGGCTTCATGTTCTTCAAGACGTCAAACGAACTGGCGCCCGAAGAGGACTCCGGTGCGTTGTTCGCCCTGGTGACGGCGCCGCGCTACGCGACTACGGAATATACCAGTCTTTATACCGACCAGATCCGCGACCTGACCAAGGATCTGCCGGAGCTCAAGACCAGCTTCTCGATCGTTGGCATGGGCGGCGGCACCAATTCAGGCTTCTCCGTCTGGGTGCTCAAGGATTGGGCTGATCGCACGCGGTCGCAAAAGGAGATCCAGGCCGACATCCAGGCACGCCTGTCCAAGGTCAGTGGCGTGGAAGCTCTGGTCTTTGCACCGCCTTCACTGCCGGGTGCCGGTGGTGGTCTGCCGATCTCGATGGTCATCCAGTCGACCGGCGATCCAAGCCAGGTCTTCGAGGTGGCCGAGCAGATCAAGCAGAAGGCGCAGGCCTCCGGACGCTTCATCGTCGTGCAGAACTCGCTGTCCTTCGACGCGCCACAGGTGACTGTGACCATCGACCGGGATCGCGCCGCAGCCCTCAACCTGTCGGTGCGTGACATCGGCACGACGCTGAGCCTGCTTGTCGGCGGCGGTTCGATAGCCGAGTTCGACCGCGATTCGAACAGCTACGACATCATCATGCAGGTGCCGGAGGAGTATCGGAACAATCCGGAGAAGCTCGGCGAGTTCTTCGTCCGCAGCGTCGATGGCCAGATGGTGCCGTTGTCGGCGGTGGTGACGATCAAGACCAACTCGTCGCCGGCCTCGATCGATCAGTTCAACCAGCTCAATTCGGCGACGATCGCGGCACTGCCTGTGCCCGGTGTCACCACCGGTGACGGCTTGAAGGTGATCGAGGACATCGCCCGGCCATTGCTGCCGGCCGGCTTCTTCGTCGACTATTCCGGCCAGTCACGCCTGGAAAGCGAGCAGGGCAGCACCATCCTGATCGCCTTTGGCCTGGCCATTGTTGTGATCTACCTGGTTCTGGCGGCACAGTTCGAAAGCTTCCGCGACCCGTTCATCATTATGATGTCGGTGCCGCTGTCGATCTTCGGCGCCATCGTGCCGCTCAATCTGGGCCTCGGTACACTCAACATCTACACCCAGGTCGGCCTGATCACACTGATAGGACTGATCACCAAGCACGGCATTCTGCTCGTCGAATTCGCCAACCAGCAGCGTGAGGAGCATGGGCTGTCGCGCAGCGAGGCGATCATCGCTTCGGCCAAGGTTCGCCTGCGGCCGATCCTGATGACGACGGCGGCGATGGCGCTGGGCGTGGTGCCGCTGATCATCGCCTCGGGTGCGGGCGCTGCGGCGCGCTACTCGATGGGCCTGGTGATCTTCTGCGGCGTGATCGTCGGCACGATCTTCACGCTGTTCGTGGTGCCGATGTTCTACACCTTCATCTCGCGCAAGGATCTGGCGGTTCACGTCGAAGAGCCTGACGCAGCACAGATGGCGGAACCCGCTCATCACTGAGCTGATGATGTGAAATGAAAAAGGCCCCGGAGAAATCCGGGGCCTTTTTTCTAAGTTGCATGCCAGCCCACAGCAGGCGAATTCGATGGCGCAAGCGATCTGCTTGTGACGGCAGCAGCTAAACGAATGTGGAGCAGGTGGTGGCTGGGGCGCCAGGATTCGAACCTGGGAATGTCGGTACCAAAAACCGATGCCTTACCGCTTGGCGACGCCCCAACAAGCCGCAGGCTTGCAATATTGAGCCGCAGGCGAGTTCAATCGACAGCCGCCTTATATGCAGCGCGCGGCAAAAGCACAATCGCGCCGTTGCTGCTTTTCCAGCTCAAAGTGCTGACTATTCGCCCCAGACGGCGAGTTCGTTGCCAGCCGGATCGACGAAGTGGAAGCGTCGCCCACCGGGGAAGGAAAAGATCGGTTTGACGATGGTGCCACCAGCCTCTTCCACCGCTGCAGCCGTCTCTTCCAGTGCTTCGGAGTAGAGAATCGGCAGTGGCTTGGCCGGCACCTGGGCCTGGAAACCGCCATCGATGCCTTCGGCGAAGGCCGAATAGTCGGGACCGTAGTCGGTGAAGGTCCAGCCAAAGGCCGCGCTGTAGAAGGACTTCACGTGGTCGAGCGTGCCGCCAACCGCCGCCAGTTCGATATAGTCGAGTTTGCCGGTCTTGCGCATTGTCATCTCCCATGATTGTTCTTGTTATGTTCTATATGAGGGGACTGGTTGCTGCAAGGCTGCGGTGGCTCCAGTTCATTAATCGATTGTAGGACGTTCCGTGGCGGAACTGCGCCTTGCCTTTCGCAGCGCAGCATCATATCGCTCGGCCCAGAAGCGGGCGGCGGCCACCGTCTTGCTCCACACTCAGTCGGCGAGGAGAAGGCATGACCAAGTGGGTTTACAGTTTTGGCGACGGTGCAGCGGAGGGGCGCGCAAGCGACCGCGACCTGCTCGGTGGCAAGGGGGCGAACCTCGCCGAGATGTGCAGCCTCGGCCTGCCGGTGCCGCCCGGTTTCACCATCACCACCGCGGCCTGCAACTGGTTTTATGCCAATGGCCGCAGCTATCCGGGCACGCTTGAAGCCGATGTTCGCGCCGCGCTTGACCATGTCGGCGCGATCACCGGCCGTAGGTTCGGCGACCCGGAAAACCTGCTGCTTGTCTCGGTCCGCTCCGGTGCTCGCGCCTCGATGCCGGGCATGATGGACACGGTGCTCAATCTCGGGCTCAACGACGTCACCGTCGAGGCGCTGGCGGCGGATGCCGGCGACGCGCGTTTTGCCTATGACAGCTACCGCCGCTTCATCACCATGTACTCCGACGTCGTTCTCGGCCTCGACCACGAGGTCTTCGAAGAACTGCTCGAAGAGGAAAAGGCGCGTCTCGGCTACGAGCTCGATACCGAATTCACCGCCGTCCAGTGGCAGGCGGTCATTGCGCTCTACAAGGCCAAGGTCGAGGAAGAGCTTGGTCGTTCGTTCCCGCAGGACCCGCATGAGCAACTGTGGGGCGCCATCGGTGCGGTGTTCCAGAGCTGGATGAACCACCGCGCCATCACCTATCGCCGCCTGCACGACATTCCCGAGAGCTGGGGCACGGCGGTCAACGTCCAGGCCATGGTGTTCGGCAATATGGGAGAGACGTCGGCGACAGGCGTTGCCTTCACGCGCAACCCGTCGACCGGCGAAAAGATGCTTTATGGCGAGTTCCTGGTGAACGCCCAGGGCGAGGACGTGGTGGCCGGCATCCGCACGCCGCAGAACATCACTGAGGGCGCGCGCATTGCCGCCGGCTCCGACAAACCGTCGCTGCAAAAGCTGATGCCGGAGGCGTTCAACGCATTCGTGGCGATCTCCAATCGCCTCGAACAGCACTACCGCGACATGCAGGATCTCGAGTTCACCATCGAGCGCGGCAAGCTGTGGATGTTGCAGACCCGTTCGGGCAAGCGTACCGCCAAGGCAGCACTCAAGATCGCCGCCGAGATGGCCGGCGAAGGGCTGATCACCACGGATGAGGCGATCTGCCGGATCGACCCGTCGGCGCTCGACCAGTTGCTGCACCCGACGATCGATCCGAAGGCGCAGCGCGAGGTCATCGCGGTTGGCCTGCCGGCATCGCCTGGTGCTGCTACCGGCGAGATCGTGTTCTCGTCCGACGAGGCCGAGGAGCTGAAGTCGGCCGGCCGCAAGGTCATTCTGGTGCGCATCGAGACCAGTCCCGAGGACATCCACGGCATGCATGCCTCCGAAGGCATCCTGACGACGCGCGGCGGCATGACCAGCCACGCGGCGGTGGTTGCCCGAGGCATGGGCAAGCCTTGTGTTTCGGGCGCCGGTTCGCTGCGCGTCGACTATCGCGCCGGCACGCTGATCACCATGGGCCATACGTTCCGCAAGGGCGACATCATCACCATCGACGGTTCCAATGGCCAGGTGCTGAAGGGCTCGGTGCCGATGCTGCAGCCGGAACTTTCCGGCGATTTTGCCGCGATCATGGAGTGGGCCGATGTGGCGCGGCGCATGAAGGTGCGCACCAATGCCGAAACACCGGCGGATGCACGCATGGCGCGTTCCTTCGGTGCCGAAGGCATCGGCCTGTGCCGTACCGAGCACATGTTCTTCGACGGCGACCGCATCGTCGCCATGCGCGAGATGATCCTCGCCGACACGGAAAAGGACAGGCGCACGGCACTTGCCAAGCTGTTGCCGATGCAACGTTCTGATTTCATCGAGCTGTTCGAGATCATGGCCGGCCTGCCGGTAACGATCCGCCTGCTCGACCCGCCGCTGCACGAGTTCCTGCCCAAGACCGAAGAAGAGATCGCCGAGGTCGCGGCTGCGATGAACGTGTCGGCCGACAAGCTGCGCCAGCGCACCGAGGCATTGCACGAGTTCAACCCGATGCTCGGCCATCGCGGCTGCCGTCTTGCTGTCTCCTACCCGGAGATCGCCGAGATGCAGGCGCGCGCCATCTTCGAGGCGGCTGTCGAGGCCGGCAAGAAGACCGGAAGCCCCGTAGTGCCGGAGATCATGGTGCCGCTGGTCGGCCTGATGAAGGAGCTCGACTTCGTCAAGGCGCGCATCGATGCGGTCGCCCAGAGCGTGATGCAGGAGCAGGACACCAAGATCGACTACCTGACCGGCACGATGATCGAACTGCCGCGTGCGGCGATCCGCGCGCATGTCATCGCCGAGGCGGCCGAGTTCTTCTCGTTCGGCACCAACGACCTGACCCAGACGACCTTCGGCATTTCGCGTGACGATGCGGCGTCGTTCCTGGAGACCTATCGCCAGAAGGGCATCATCGAGCAGGACCCGTTCGTCTCGCTCGACATCGACGGTGTCGGCGAACTGGTGAAGATTGCCGCCGAGAAGGGCAGGGCGACCCGGCCCGAGATCAAGCTCGGCATCTGCGGCGAGCATGGCGGCGACCCGGCTTCGATCCACTTCTGCGAGAGTGTCGGGCTCGACTATGTCTCGTGCTCGCCTTTCCGCGTGCCGATTGCGCGGTTGGCGGCAGCGCAGGCTGCGGTCAAGGCGAAGCGGTAACGGCGCAAAGGGTTGATTTCACTGGTTATACCCAGAATGCGTTTTGGGTATAACCGTCGGTGTCAGGCGACTTCGCCAAGCATTGTTTCGATTGAGGCCGCTGTCTGAGCGACGCGTCGATTGCCTCACCCCATTTTGCCCGCTGCCCAGCGTCCCCGGCCGTCATCTTCGCGCCCAAATCCGGGTGCCAGTGGCCGCGGTCCCAGACTGTAATTCCCGGAAGTTCGCATGCGCATGCTTGGCAGGTTTTTGATTGGCGTCGGTTTCGCGGCGCTGGTGAGTTCTTCAGCCTCGGCGGCACTTCTCGAACCCCGGCTGCATCTCAAAGCCTCTCCCGAAACTGCCCCGCGCGTGGCACTGACGCTGGACGCATGCGGTGGCAAGACTGACGGCCGCATTCTCTCCGCACTCGTCGACAACAAGATACCGGCGACGATCTTCGTTACCGGCAAATGGCTGAAGCGCAACGCCGAGGCGCTCGCGATCATGAGGGCGCATCCCGAACTGTTCGAGTTGGAGAACCATGGCGCCGAGCATGTCCCGGCTGTCGACACGCCGCGCAGCATCTACGGGCTGAAAAGTGCAGGCAGTGCAGAAGCGGTGCAGGCTGAGGTGGTAGCAGGCGCGCTTGCGCTCACTGACCGCGGCGAGCCGGCGCCAAAGTGGTTTCGCGGTGCAACGGCGCAATACAGCCCGTCATCGATAGCGCTGATCCGCAGCCTGGGTTTCAGGATTGCCGGCTTTTCGATCAATGGCGACGGCGGTTCGCTGCTCGGCGCGCGCGAGACCGAACGCCGCGTTTCCTCAGCCAAGGATGGCGATGTCATTATCGCGCACATCAACCAGCCCACCCACGCTGCCGGTGGCGGACTGGTCAAGGGGCTGCTGAGGCTCAAGGAAAAAGGCTACGCCTTCGTTCGCCTGGACGACGTCGACGACGACGGCACGGACGACACCACGAACTGAAAACTTGCAGCGAGGTGCGTAACGCGCTGCTGCCGCTCAGGCTGCCGCGCGAAACGCTTCGACGACCCCGACATAGGCCTCGGCGAGCTTGGCCAGCGGGCTATTGCTGCGCGAGGCCGATTCCACCTTCAGCTTGCCGCCGGTGACGGGAAGCGAGAGCAGCAGGAACTGACGCCGGCCCCCGTCGCCGATCGAGGCCGCGGCGACATGCTTGTCGTCGCCGTCTTCATCGAGGCGCATCTTGAACAACAGGATGCCGCCAACTGCTTCGAGCGCATCGTCGACGAGTTGCGTGAATTCCGCCTCCGATACGTCGCTGGCAATGATCGGTGGAGCGTCGATTTGCATGACGGTCTCGGCACTCGCTTCGGTGGCATCGACGCTGAGTTCTTCTGAAGAAAGCTCGACGGCCGGCTCATTGGCAGGCGTCTCTTCGATGGCGGCGGCCTGTGCTTCAAAACCTGCCATTTCTGGCGACTCCTCGGCCACGGCATCAAGCTCCGTCGGCGTGTCGCTGGCCAACTCTTCGGCTGACAGTTCGACATTTTCGGCTTCGTCGGCAAGTTCGATGCCCGAGGCTGCTTCGACTTCGGGGCTAGTCGCCAAAACGACCTCTTCGCCTGTAGCTGTTTCGTCTGTAGCTGTCTCACCACCGGAATCCGTTTCGGATGTCTCGGGGGCAACAAGCTGTTCAGATTGCGCGTCATGCTGCGACAGGACTTCGTCCTCCGCGCGGGGCTGCGTTTCCATGTGAACCCTCACATTAATCTACCCACCCACACCAGCCGGTAACAAAGGTTAACCGGGACCGTGGCCGCAATATGGCCACTGGCATTTTGCCGGCTTGGCTTCCCTGGGGTCAGGCTGGACAATCCGCGTATTGCGCCCAAAATGGCCTGGTACGATCTGGGAGGATCCACATGCTCGGACTGATGCAGGAGTGGCCGCTGCTGTGCCACAAGATCATTGACCATGCCGCACGGCAGCACCCGCACCGGGAGATCGTGTCGCGGTCGATCGAAGGGCCGATTGTCCGCACCAACTATGCCGAACTGCGCACGCGCTCGCTGAAGGTTGCGCAAAGGCTGGAGCGCGACGGCTACAAACTCGGCGACCGTATCGCGACGCTGGCCTGGAACTCAGCCCGCCACATGGAAGCGTGGTACGGCATCATGGGCATGGGGGCGGTCTATCACACGCTCAATCCGCGCCTTTTTCCCGAACAACTCGTCTGGATCATGAACCACGCGCAGGACCAGGCACTGTTCGTTGACCTGACATTTTTGCCGCTGGTCGAAAAGATCGCGCCACAGGTATCGTCGCTCAAGCGTGTCATCGTGCTGACCGATGCCGCGCACTTGCCGCAGACGACCCTGCCAAATGTCGTCGCCTACGAGGAGTGGCTGTCCGAGGCCGATGGCGATTATGCCTGGAAGGTGCTCGACGAACATGCGGCGGCGGGCATGTGTTACACCTCGGGCACGACAGGCGACCCCAAGGGTGTCGTCTACAGCCACCGCTCCAACGTGTTGCACGCGATGATCGCGGTGATGCCCGACGCCATGGGCATTTCGGTTCGCGACGTCGTCCTGCCTGTCGTGCCGATGTTCCATGCCAACGCTTGGGGGCTTGCCCAAAGCGCACCGATGGTGGGCGCCAAGCTCGTTATGCCCGGCGGCAAGATGGATGGCGCTTCGATCTACGAACTGCTCGACAGCGAGCGTGTTACCTTCACCGCAGCCGTGCCGACTGTGTGGCTGATGCTGCTGCAGCATCTGGAGGAAACCGGCAAGAAACTGCCGCACCTCAACAAGGTGGTGATCGGTGGCTCAGCCTGCCCGCGTATGGTGACGGAGAAGTTCGAGCGCAATTATGGCGTAGAGGTCATTCACGCCTGGGGCATGACGGAGATGTCGCCGCTCGGTACGCTGTGCACCATCAAGCCCGAATATGACGACCTCGAGGGCGACGACCGGCTGAACATCCAGCAGAAGCAGGGCTACACGCCGTTCGGCGTTGAGATGAAGATCACCGACGACGATAACAATGAACTGGCTTGGGATGGCAAGACTTTCGGCCGCCTCAAGGTGCGTGGTCCGGCGGTCTCAGGTTCTTACTTCGGCGGTGCCAGCGCCGAACAGTTCGACACCGAGGCATGGTTCGACACCGGCGATGTCGCCCATATCGACGCCAATGGCTACATGCAGATCACCGACCGCTCCAAGGATGTGATCAAGTCGGGCGGCGAATGGATTTCTTCGATCGAGCTCGAAAACCTGGCGGTCGGACACCCAGATGTCCAGGAAGCGGCGGTGATCGGCGTCAAGCACTCGCGCTGGGAGGAGCGTCCGCTGATGGTCATCGTGCGCAAGCAGGGCAAGGAACCTGAAAAGGCCGACATATTGGCGTTCCTGAACGGCAAGGTCGCCAAGTGGTGGATGCCGGACGATGTCGCCTTTGTCGACGAGATTCCCCACACGGCGACCGGCAAGATCCTGAAGACGGCGCTGCGCGAGAAGTTCAAGGATTATCGCCTGCCGACCGACACCGCTGGGTAGACAAGTTCATGTGCGGGAAGGGGGCACAAGCCGCCTTTCCGCTTCAACCGCGGCAGGAAACCCTCTAGCTTGAACGCGCAGCGACTTTCTGCCGTGGGGACGGCAGTGCTGCCATGTCTATTGGGTGGGTAACGGGGTTCGATGGCCGAATATCAGTCGAGATATCATGAAGTGCGTACCACGCGCTCGGCGGGGCTTTCGCGGGGCATGGCGTCGTTTTCGGTGGTCCTGCTGATTACTGCGGTGCTCGGCCATCGCCGCGGCCTGGTCGACACCACGGCCTTCTTCTGGGTTCTGGGCATCGTCGCATTGCTCGCTGCCTTCGCGTTGCTTTTGTCCGGCTTCGCCTTTTCGCGGCTGTGGAAGTTCGGCGACCGGGGCGGGCACGATCTGACCATCGGGGCCCTGCTGGGGCTCGCAGTGCTCGCGCCCTTTGGTTTCGTTGCCTATCAGATCGCCACCTTGCCGATGCTGCGCGATATCTCGACCGATGTCGAAGATCCGCCGGCGCTGACAGCGGCGATGTCGTTGCGCACGCCGGCGATGAACAGGCTGGAGATGCCATCGGCCGGCGAACGCACCTTGCAGGCCCAGGCCTATCCGCTGGTTGCCGGCCGGCGCTACGACCTGTCGCTCGACCAGGTGCTGCAAAGTGTTTCGACCGTGCTCGGGCGGCAGGGCTGGGAGATCGTGGTGCCGCCGCCGGCCGCCGACCAGGCTGCGGGCGAGGTCGACATCGAAGCGGTGGCGCGTACCTTTATCCTCGCCTTGCCCTCCGACGTGGTGATCCGCCTGGTAGATGACGGCGATTCGACCTTCGTCGACATGCGCTCGGCCTCGCGCTATGGCCGACACGACCTCGGCGACAATGCGGAACGCATCACAGGCTTCCTGGCCGAACTCGACCAGGAGATCGCCAACCAGGCCGGAACGGCGACGACGGCGACGCCCCAGCCGTAGGTCTATTTGGGCAGGGAATAGATGGTGTCGATCGCAGGCGGGCCGTCGCTGATCGCCTGGCTACGCCCGACCAGATCCTCAAGGTGAGCGAGCACTGAAAGCCCGGCGGCACCGTAAAGCCTGGGATCGGTGTCGCGATAGATCGCGCGCACGATATCCGGAATTGAGTTGTCGCCGGCTGCAAGGCGCTCGAGGATCGCATGCTCGCGCATCTGGCGGTGTGCTTTCAATCCAAGCACGAATTTTTGCGGCTCGGCGACCGGACCGCCATGGCCGGGCAGATAGATGCGGTCGTCGCGTTCGATCAGCTTGTCGAGCGAGGCCATGTAATCCGACATCGCCCCGTCGGGCGGTGCCACGATCGAGGTCGACCAGGCCATGACATGGTCGGCCGAAAACAGGATGCCTGTGCCTTCGAGCGAAAACGCCGCGTGATTCGCCGCATGGCCCGGCGTCAGCACTGCGCGCATACGCCAGCCGTCGCCATCGACAGCATGTCCGTCGGCTACGACCAGATCGGGGGCGAAGTCCGTGTCGCTGCTCGCATCGAGCGGGGCAACTTCGCCGATTCGCAGCGGGCGTGCCGACCTGTGCGGGCCTTCGGCGACGGTGACGGCGCCAGTCAGCAGCTTCAGGCGTGCAGCAAGCGGCGAGTGGTCACGATGGGTATGGCTGACGAAGATGTGGCTGACTGGACGGCCGGCGATGGCTCGAACCAGGGCTTCGAGATGGGCGTCGTCGTTGGGGCCAGGATCGAGAACGGCCAGCGTGTCGCGGCCGATGAGATAACTGTTGGTGCCGCGAAAGGTGAAAGCGCTTGGATTGTTGGCGGTCACCCGCACGACGCCGTCGGCGACAGCAACTGGCTGGCCGTAGGCGGGTTCGAAACGTGTATCGAAATCGAGAGACATGGCCAGCCGATATCTGTGAGTTCGAGGTGCCCTAGGCAAATTCGTTTGCCGCTTAGCATGGAAGACAATATAGGGAAAACCATGTTTGGCGTGCCTCGGCACGCATACCACAAGGGGATTTACATGGCTGCTGCATCCAGTTCCACCGCGCTTATCTCTGCGGCATTGCCTGAAAAGGGCGCGATGCGTCTGGCGACCCAGCTTTTGCTGGCCGTTGCAGGCTCGCTGCTGCTCATCGCTTCGGCCAAGACCAAGGTCGTGCTCGGACCGGTCGACTTGTCGCTGCAGACGCTTGCCGTGCTCGGCATCGGCGCGGCCTATGGCTTGCGCCTCGGCGTTGCGACGCTGCTGCTGTACATGGCGCAGGGCGCCATGGGCTATCCTGTATTCCAGAGCACGCCTGAAAAAGGCCTCGGCATCGCTTACATGCTCGGCTCGACCGGCGGCTATCTGCTGGGCTTCGTGGCCATGGCGGCAATCGTCGGCTGGGCCGTCGACCGCGGCTGGGGCCGCAGCATCGTCAAGATGCTCGGCGCGATGCTCGTCGCCGAAGTCGTCATGATGGCGCTCGGCTTCTCCTGGCTGTCGCTGCTGATCGGTGCCGAGAAGTCGTGGCAGTTCGGCGTCGTGCCGTTCATCGTGCCGGACCTGATCAAGGTGGCGCTGGCTGCTGCGGCTGTGCCAGCCATCTGGGCGCTGCTGCCCAAGAAGGGCTGATCCGCTCGCAACCGACCACTGGTTTTAGCAACGCCCCGGCCTTAGAAAGGCCGGGGCGTTTGCATTTGAAGAGCAGTGAATTCATGACCGTTCTCGTCACCGGCACGGCCGGCTTCATCGGTTTCCATGTCGCCAAACGGCTGTTGGCCGAGGGCTACGAGGTCGTCGGCTTCGACAGCGTCACCGACTATTACGACACCACGCTCAAGCGCGCGCGGCTGGAAATGCTCGCCGAACACAGCGATTTCCGTTTCATCCAGGCTGATCTCGCCGACGCGGCGGCAGTGAAATCGGCGTTCGAAAGCCGTCCCGAGATCGTGATCAACCTCGCGGCCCAGGCCGGCGTGCGTTATTCGCTCGACAACCCGCAAGCCTATGTCGACGCCAACATCACCGGCTTTCTCAACATCCTCGAAAATTGCCGCGCGACGCCGCCGAAGCACCTGATCTATGCCTCGTCGAGTTCGGTTTATGGCGGCAACAAGAAGCAGCCCTATTCGCCACGTGATGGCGTCGACCATCCAGTCAGCTTGTATGCTGCGACCAAGAAGGCCAATGAGCTGATGGCGCACACCTACAGCCATCTGTTCGGCGTTCCAGCGACGGGCCTGCGCTTCTTTACCGTGTACGGCCCGTGGGGCCGGCCCGACATGGCCTACTACAAGTTCACGCGCGCCATCTTCGCCGGCGAGACGATCGACATCTACAACAATGGCGATATGTACCGTGACTTCACCTACATCGACGACATCGTCGAAGGCATCATGCGCCTGCTTGATCAGCCGCCGAAGGCCGATCCTGACTATGACATTGCAACTGGCGGGGCCTCTGGCAGCTGGGCGCCGCACCGCGTGATGAATATCGGCAACCGCCGCAAGGAGCATCTGATGGAGATGATCCGCATTCTGGAACGCGCGACCGGCCGCGAGGCGGTGAAGAATTTCATGCCGCTGCAGCCGGGCGATGTGCTGAGCACGTGGGCCGATGTCAGCGACCTCGAAGCATTGATCGGCGAGCTTCCACACACGCCGATTGAAGAGGGGCTGGTCCGTTTCGTTGACTGGTACGGCAGGTACTACCGCGTCCAATAGCAAGGCGACGGCTTAGGCAGATTGACCTCCTGTGGCGATGTTGCCTGCAGCTTTGCCCGGCAAACAGGTCGCGCCGCCGCCCACGGCGTGACCACGCCATTGAGCGTTGCGCTGTAGCGGGCACACCTGTGGCCGAGCCAGTGAAGCTCATGCTGCACAGACACACCGCCTTCCGCGTTCAGCCCGAAGCCGCTCGTTGTCGTCAGGATCTCCAGACCCTTCACGATGCAGCGCGTCCTCCGTCGCAGGACGGCAACTCGAAAGGGCGTGGAAAAACGGCCGTGGCTATCCACGCTTCGAGCCGACAGGAATCGCTGGCCTTGCCAGGTCGCGACGGGCTGTCTGTCCGTGGACAAATTTGGCGCCAAGAGCAGCCGTCTGACTGCGCGATGGAATTGCATTCCAGAAGATGTGGAACACGGGCAAAAACTGACTGTGCTGGCCGTGCATTTTGGTCGTGGGCTGCTTGCGACACAGCTAATTTGTGAGACACTGCAGCCAATCGGTCGTTTCGGCTCAAAAACCGCGGCCAAGGAACGATTTCCGAAGGCTTTTCAATGCTTGCCAGACTGACTCACCTGGACCGTCTCGAGGCGGAGGCGATCCACATCTTCCGTGAGGTCGCTGCTACTTTCACCAAGCCCGTGATGCTCTATTCCGTGGGAAAGGACTCCTCGGTCCTGCTGCATCTGGCGATGAAGGCGTTCTACCCCGCCAAGCCGCCGTTCCCGTTCCTGCATGTCGACACGACCTGGAAGTTCCGTGAGATGATCGAGTTCCGCGACGCGATGGCGCGCGAGCTTGGCTTCGACCTGCTCGTCCACGTCAATCCCGACGGTGTCCGCGACAACATCAACCCGTTCGATCACGGCTCGAACACCCACACACATGTGATGAAGACGGTCGGCCTGCGCCAGGCGCTCGACAAATACGGCTTCGACGCAGCCTTTGGCGGTGCCCGCCGCGATGAGGAGAAGTCGCGCGCCAAGGAGCGCATCTTCTCCTTCCGCAACGCGCAGCATGCCTGGGATCCGAAGAACCAGCGCCCGGAAATGTGGAAGATCTTCAACACCCGCGTCGCCGCCGGTGAATCGATCCGCGTCTTTCCGCTGTCCAATTGGACCGAACTCGATATCTGGCAGTACATCCTGCAGGAAAATATCCCGATCGTGCCGCTCTATTTCGCCAAGCATCGGCCGGTGGTCGAGCGCGACGGCATGCTGATCCTGCGCGACGACGACCGCATGAAGCTCAAGCCGGGCGAGGTGGTCGAAAACAAGCTCGTGCGCTTCCGCACGCTCGGCTGCTACCCGCTGACCGGTGCCATCGAATCCGACGCCGACAGCCTTGAAGGCATCGTCAGCGAGATGCTGACCGCCCGCACCTCCGAGCGGCAAGGACGCCTCATCGACCGCGACGAAGCCGGCTCGATGGAAAAGAAGAAGCGCGAAGGGTATTTCTGAGAATGCGCCACGCCATGGCCACTAAAATTGAGGCCGCCGAAAGCGTCCGCGAATATCTCGCCGGCCAGGAACAGAAGTCGCTCCTGCGCTTCCTGACCTGCGGCTCGGTCGATGACGGCAAGTCGACGCTGATCGGCCGGCTTCTGTCCGACACCAAGCAGATCTTCGAGGACCAGCTCGCCGCGCTCGAGCGCGACTCGCGCAAGCACGGCACAACAGGCGAGGACGTCGATTTCGCGCTGCTGGTCGACGGGCTGGAGGCCGAGCGCGAGCAGGGCATCACCATCGATGTCGCCTACCGCTTCTTTGCTACACCAAAGCGCAAGTTCATCGTCGCCGACACGCCCGGCCACGAGCAGTACACCCGCAACATGGCAACGGGTGCTTCGACGGCGGATCTCGCGATTGTGCTGGTTGACGCTCGCCAGGGCGTGCTGCGCCAGACGCGGCGCCATTCGATCATCGCTTCGCTGCTCGGCATCCGCAACATCGTCGTTGCGATCAACAAGATCGACCTTGTCGGCTTCGACCAGAAGATCTTCGAGCGCATCACCGCCGAGTACGCGGCCTTTGCCGAGAGCCTCGGCTTCAAGTCGATCGTGCCGATCCCGATGTCGGCGCGCTTTGGCGACAACGTCACGCGGCGCTCGGACAAGATGGGCTGGTATTCTGGCCCGACGCTGATCGAGCATCTCGAGACCGTCGTGGTCGAAGAAGAGGCGGTCGAGCGTCCGTTCCGCTTCCCGGTGCAATATGTGAACCGGCCGAATCTCGATTTCCGCGGCTTCGCCGGCACCATCGCGTCCGGTTCGATCTCGCAAGGCGACGAGATCGTCGTCGCCAAATCGGGCAAGCCGTCGACGGTCAAGCGCATCGTCGCCCATGGCGATGACCTGCGCATGGCAGTCGCCGGCCAGGCCATCACCATCGTGCTCGAAGACGAAGTCGAGGTTTCCCGCGGCAATCTGCTGGTGGCGCCAGCTGCGCGGCCGCATGTCGCTGACCAGTTCGCCGCCAATGTCGTCTGGTTCGACGAGCATGCGCTGCTGCCCGGGCGCTCCTACATCCTGCGGACCGAGACCGACCAGGCCAGTGCGACGGTCACCGAGCTGAAGTACCGCATCAACGTCAACGACTTCGCCCATGAGGCGGCAAAGTCGCTAGAGATGAACGAGGTTGGCGTCTGCAACATCTCGACCCAGTCGCCGGTGGCCTTCGACAGTTTTGCCGACAACCGCACGACCGGCGCCTTCATCCTGATCGACCGGATCAGCAACGCCACCGTCGGTGCCGGCATGATCCTGCATCCGCTGCGGCGATCGGAAAACATCCATTGGCAGTCGCTCGACGTGACCCGTCACGCCCGCGCCGACCTCAAGAACCAGCGTCCGGCGGTGCTGTGGTTCACCGGCCTGTCCGGTTCGGGCAAGTCGACCGTCGCCAACCTGCTTGAAAAGAAGCTGCACGCCGCCGGCCGCCACACCTATGTGCTGGACGGCGACAATGTGCGGCACGGCCTCAACCGCGATCTCGGCTTTACCGACGAGGACCGCGTCGAAAACATCCGCCGTGTCGCCGAAGTCGCCAAGCTGATGGCCGACGCCGGCCTGATCGTCATCGTTTCGTTCATCTCGCCGTTCCGTGCCGAACGCCGCATGGCGCGCGAACTGATGGGGCAGGGCGAGTTCGTCGAGGTGTTTGTCGACACGCCGTTCGAGGAATGCGCCAAGCGTGATCCGAAGGGGCTGTATGCCCGTGCGCTGGCTGGCGCGATAAAGAACTTCACCGGTGTCGATTCGCCCTATGAAACGCCGGAGAATCCTGAGATTCATCTCCAGACACTCGGCAAGACCCCTGAAGAGATGGTCGAGACGGTCGAGACCTGGCTGAATGAGCGAGACATTGCAGAGCATCAATACGACGACGGCGGCGGTATCTGACGAAGCCATTCTTGCAGTGTTCGAACGCCTGGCGGTGCAAGCCGGGCAGGCGATCATGGAAGTCTACAATTCCGAAATCACCGTGACGGACAAGGCCGACGCCTCGCCCGTCACGCAGGCCGACAGGGCTGCCGAGAAGATCATTCTCGAAGGCTTGAGGGCGGCCTTTCCGGACGTGCCATGCGTTGCCGAGGAGGAAACCGCCGAAGGCGTGGTTCCACCGGATCTTGGTCGCGCCTTCTTCGTCATCGATCCGCTCGACGGTACCAAGGAGTTCGTCAAGCGCCGCACCGACTTCACCGTCAACATTGCACTGGTCCGCGACGGAGCCCCTGAAATCGGCGTCGTCTACGCGCCCTGTACTGGCCGGTTCTTTGCTGGCAGGCCTGGAAAGGCTGAAGCCTACGAGATCACTGAAGGCAAGGCTTTCGGGCGCCGCCAGATCCATGTGCGCGAGGGGCGTGAGCCGCTGACCATCGTCGCAAGCCGTTCGCATCTGACCCCCGAGACGGAAACCTTCATCAAGCGGGTGCATGCCGCCGAGATCGTCTCGGTCGGTTCTTCGCTGAAATTCTGCCTGCTGGCGAGCGGCGAGGCGGATCTCTATCCGCGCTTCGGCCGGACGATGGAGTGGGATACGGCGGCCGGCGATGCGGTGCTGCGCGCTGCGGGTGGCACCACGCATACGCTTGACGGTGCGCCGCTCGTCTATGGCAAGCGCAACCAGGAAAACGATGCGGACTTCGCCAATCCGCATTTCGTCTCAAGCGGCCGGATCATCGACCCGGCCTTCATATTCTGATCAGAAAAGTCCTGCTTACTCGGCCGCGATCTTGGCCGAGTTCGAGCCGACATAGTTGCGGATCGTCGAAATGATCCGGTCCTGGTCGGCTTCGCTGAGATAGGGATGCATCGGCAGGCACAGGATGGTGCCCGGCACCGCTTCCGACACCGGCAGACCGCCCGGCACGCGCGGATAGTCACGATAAGCGACCTGCACGTGCAGCGGCTTCACGTAGTAGATGACCGAAGGGATGCCTTGCGCCTGCAGATGAGCCTTCAGCCCGTCGCGGTCGGCGGTCTCTATGGCATACTGCGCCCAGGCCGAACGGCCGGCTTCGGGCGCGCGCGATGCCTTGACCACATCGCCCAGGCCGTCGGCGTAACGCTTGGCTACGACGGCGCGAGCCTGCATCTCGTCTTCGAGGATCGCCAGCTTCTCGATCAGGATCGCCGCCTGCAGCGTGTCGAGACGAGAGTTCAGGCCGACATGGATGTTGTCGTACTGGGTTTCGCCCTTGCCGTGGAAGGCAAACGAACGCAGCTTCGCGGCAAACTCGTCGTCATTGGTGAACATCGCACCGCCGTCGCCATAGCAGCCGAGCGGCTTGGCCGGATAGAAGCTGGTGGCGGCGACATGGCCGTAGGCACCGCACATCTTGCCGTCCTGCGAGCCGCCGATCGACTGGGCGGCGTCTTCGATGACCAGCAGGTTTTCGCGCTTGGCGATGGCGTCGATGGCGGCATAGTCGGCGGCGATGCCAAACAGGTCGACCGGGATGATCGCCTTGGGCTTGAGGCGGCCTTCCGCTTTGACCATGGCGATCGCGGCTTCGAGGCTCTCGATCGAGATGTTGTAGGTGTCGGGTTCGATGTCGACGAACACTGGCTCGGCCTTGGCCAGTGCCACCACTTCGGCGGTCGCAGCGAAGGTGAAGCTGGGCACGAAGACCGCATCACCCGGGCCAATGCCTGAAGCCAGCAATGGCAGCAGAAGCGCGTCGGTGCCATTGGCGCAGGCCACGACATGCTTGACGCCGACATACTTGGCGAGCTGGTTTTCGAATTCGGTAACTTCCGGGCCGAGGATGTAGCGTCCTTCGTCGACAACCTTGTCGATAGCCGCCTTCAGACGGTCGCGGATTCGTTCGCGCTGCGCGCCGAGATCGATAAACTGCATTTTGGCCCCAAAACCCATTCGTTTCTTCGGGCCGCTGATAGCAGAGTTGATGAGTCCGAAAAAGCCGAGCACCCTGCGGCATGCAGGGCGCGGCTGCGGTTCTTGTTACTTTCGGTTGCAACAATTTCGCGCCGAAAATGGCGGAAAACAGCGGTTTTCTCGGTTGGTGCGGCTAAGCCGGCTTGGCGATGCGAAACATAAAGTGATCGGCGAAATCGCCGGAAAACGCCCGATTCAGGCCAGTTCACGCCGCCAGGGCGGGTTTGCGCCGGCCCTCGACACGGTCACAGCGGCGGCCCGCGCGCCGAGCGAAAGTGCCGTTTCGATGGCTGATTCCGAAAGCTCCGAGATCGCGCTCTTGGTCAGGACGTGCTGATCGTGCAACGAGGCCAGCAGGCCCGCATTGAAGGTGTCGCCGGCGCCGACCGTATCGACCACGGTCACCTTTTCGGGTGTCACCGAAACTGTATGCCGGGAACTGTAGGCGGTGGCACCTTTGCTGCCCTTGGTGACGATGACCAGTTTCGGGCCTTTGTCCAGCCAACTGGCTGCGATGTCCGCGTGGTCGCCGGTTTCGCCGAACCAGGCGAGGTCTTCGTCCGAAAGTTTGACGATGTCGGCCATGCCGATCATTCGGTGCATCCGTTCGAGATGCGCCTGCCTGTCCTGGATGAAACCGGGGCGGATGTTGGGGTCGAGCATCGTTACGCGGTTTTCGTGTTCGCGCTTCATCAGCGCTTCGTAGGCCGAGCCGCAAGGCTCGGGGATGAGGCTGATCGCGCCGAACAGCATCGCATCGATGTCGTTGCCGAGCACTGGCAAATCGGCTTCGGTGAGCATGCGTCCGGCCGTGTTCTCGTCATAAAACGTATAGGTCGCATGACCGTTGTCGAGGCGGACGAAGGCCAGCGTTGTTGGTCGGCTCGACAGGTCGGCATAGAGCGAGCCGACGTTGCTTGCGGCGAGTACCTCGCGAATCTGCTGGCCAAACAGGTCGGATGACAGGCCGGAAAAGAACTCCGTGGGTACGCCCAGGCGCCCGAGCGCGATCGCCGAGTTGAAGATCGCACCGCCGGCATAAGGTGCAAAGGCCGGTTCGCCGGCCGGGCTTAGCCGTGGCAGCATGTCGATGAGCGCTTCGCCGCAGCACAGGATCATGGCTTGCCGTTTCCCTTCGGATAGATGACGCCCTTGCGGACGATGACGTTGGCGTAGAGCCGTGGCTCGCTGGTGGCAATGATGGTGTGGGCCGCCTTGACCCGGCCATAGAACGTGTCGCCGGCGAGCGGCACGACGGCAGATCCTGGCGCATGGCGTGTGCACACGGCTTCGATCTCTTCATGCACCGGATCGATGACGGCTGGATCACCCTTCACCGACGAGCGAAAGATCGCTTGCGGAACAAAGTCATCTACAGGCAACACCTGCAGCACGGCATCGAGAACGGGGATCAGGTCAAGGCCATCGGCGCGGATGACCCGGCGGCCATGTTCGAGGGCGGGGTAGTTGCCGTCGACGATGGCAATCTCGTCGCCATGGCCCATGGCGCGCAAGGTGAAGAGCAGTTCCGGGCCGAGAAGGGGCGGGATGCCGATGAGCATGTTCAGACCCCTCGTGATGGCGCGGTCGAGCCGATAAGAAAACGCTCGGACAGCGGCAGACTGGCACCCCCTAGCGCGCGGGCATGGATGCCCACCGTGCCCTCGCGCACGGCAGGGGCTCGCAGCCCTTCGATATCGATCATGCCGATCGAGGCCTGTACGGTTGCGACGATGCGGGCGCGGATCGCCGGCGGCATCCAGCCGTCGATAACGGCGCATTCGAAATCGATGACCGATGCCGAGGCGACGATGGCGTAGGCCAGTGCGTCGGAGGCGGTTGCGATCCAAATGCCGAGATCCGGGCCGAGGTCGCCCCATTCCTCGGGCGAGGACCAAAGATGCGAGGCATCGACGCCGCGTGAATTCAGCGATTTTTCAAGCACGGCAATCGACGCGACATCGATCAACTGGGTCGGCCTGCCGCCCGGGCCTGGCACCGGCATCGAACCGAGCGCGCCAGCATTGCCGGTCGGGCCGCTATAAAGCCTGCCGTTCAGCACGACACCACCGCCGGCAAAGGCGCCGATGTAGAAATAGACGAAGTCGCGCAAGCCGCCGATATCGCCAAACACCAGCTCGGCGCCGCAAGCCGAGGTGGCATCGTTCTGCAAATAGACGGGGAAGGCAAACAGCGCCTGCAAGTCGGTGCGGATGTCGTGATTGCGCCACTCCTCCATCACCTCGCGTGGCGCACCAGCGGTGTCGACCCAGTTCCAGAGTTCGAACGGCATGGCGATGCCGAGCCCTGCGATGCGCTTGTCCTGCTCGCGCGTCAGGCTGGCACGCATCTGGGCGATGCCCGAATTGACGAACGCGATCGTGTCGCGTGGGGTCGGGTAGCGATATGAGTTCTGCAGCATGGCGCGCGTCTTGCCGAGAAAGTCGATGAGCACCAGCTCGGCGCTGCGCCGCCCGACCTTGAGCCCGATGAAGAAGGCGCCGTCAGGATTGAGCGCCATCGGGATCGAGGGCTGGCCGATCTTGCCGCGCACCGGCGCCTGCCGGAGCAGCAGGCCCTCGTTCTCCAGCTCGCGCATGATCACCGAGACGGTTTGCGCTGACAGGCCTGTCATCCGCGCAATGTCGGATTTTGCCAACGCACCACTCTGCCGCACCAGCGACAGCACCAGCCGCTCGTTGTGATCGCGCATGCCGCTTTGGTTGGTGCCACGCAACTGCTGGCTCTCTGCGGCATCTGGCGAACCGTGCCTCGAACTCCCGGCCTCCACCGGCTTCCTCCCGTCATCTCAGCGGTTTTCTCTAGAGATCCGCTCAGCGGTTCTCTCTGGAAATCCGCATTTTTCTTTTGGGACAGAATGCGGGCCGTCCGCAATCCTGTCAATAATAAATAAGAGTGATTTAATTATTGACTCGGGGTGCCGATTGGTGTTTCGTCAGGGCCGGATACTCGACTGGGAAGAGTGAACGAGCATCCGGAACGACACCCGCTGACCGGGGTCGCATGGTTTTGTTTTGGGAGGAGTGCCCGATGAAATTTTCAGTTCTGAAGACGACTGTTTTTGGTGCGGCCGTTGCCGCGCTCGCAAGCATTGCTGCACCGGCATCGGCCGCCGATGTCGGCGCGTGCCTGATCACGAAGACCGACACCAATCCGTTCTTCGTCAAGATGAAGGAAGGTGCGACCGCCAAGGCAGCCGAGATCGGCGTGACGCTGAAGAGCTACGCCGGCAAGATCGACGGTGACAGCGAAAGCCAGGTCGCAGCGATCGAAACCTGCATTGCCGACGGCGCCAAGGGCATCCTGATCACGGCGTCCGACACCAAGGGCATCGTGCCGGCGATCAAGAAGGCGCGCGATGCGGGTATTCTGGTCATTGCGCTCGACACCCCGCTTGAACCAGCCGATGCGGCTGATGCAACGTTTGCCACCGACAACCTGCTCGCCGGCAAGCTGATCGGCCAATGGGCCGCTGCGACCCTTGGCGACAAGGCCAAGGAGGCCAAGGTAGCCTTCCTCGATCTGACCCCGTCGCAACCGACAGTCGACGTCCTGCGCGACCAGGGCTTCATGATGGGCTTTGGTATCGATGTGAAGGACGCCAACAAGATCGGCGACGAAGACGATGCGCGCATCGTCGGCCACGACGTCACCAACGGCAACGAAGAAGGTGGCCGCAAGGCGATGGAGAACCTGCTCCAGAAGGACCCCGGCATCAATGTCGTCCATACCATCAATGAACCTGCCGCAGCCGGTGCTTATGAAGCTCTGAAGGCGGTCGGCATGGAAAAGAACGTGCTGATCGTTTCCGTCGACGGCGGCTGCCCAGGCGTCAAGAACGTCCAGGACGGTGTCATCGGCGCGACCTCGCAGCAGTATCCGCTCGCCATGGCGGCACTCGGCATCGAGGCGATCAAGAAGTTCGCCGACTCCGGCGAGAAGCCCAAGCCGACCGAAGGCAAGGATTTCTTCGACACCGGTGTCTCGCTGGTAACCGACAAGCCTGCTGCAGGCGTGGAATCCATCGACGTCAAGACCGGCCTTGAGAAGTGCTGGGGTTGATCTGACCGCCTGACGGCGTGACACTCTCTTGCAGACGAAGGGCGGCCCCTTGGTCGCCCTTCCTACAAGTGGGATAGAAATCCCTCGTGGGAGGAAATCGACATGACTGACGCTTCGGCAGATGCCAGGCGGCCGCAGGAGTTCGAGAAGGTTCTCTCGGCCAGCGACACCTCAGTGGCAAGCTTCGATACGCATACGCGCTCACCGATCGAGAAGGTCCAGCACTTCCTGCATTCCAATCCGGCGGCGGTGCCGCTGATCGTACTCGTCGCCTCGCTCGCCGCCTTCGGCATCATCATCGGTGGCAAGTTCTTCTCCGCCTTCTCGATGACGTTGATCCTCCAGCAGGTCGCGATCGTCGGCATCATTGGCGCAGCCCAGACGCTGGTCATCCTGACGGCCGGCATCGATCTGTCGGTTGGCGCCATCATGGTGCTGTCGTCGGTGGTCATGGGCCAATTCACCTTCCGCTACGGCTTGCCGCCGTCGCTGGCGATCCTGTGCGGATTTGCCGTTGGCGCCTTTTGCGGCTGGGTCAACGGCGTCCTGGTTGCCTACATGAAGCTGCCGCCATTCATCGTGACGCTCGGCATGTGGCAGATCGTGCTGGCCTCCAACTTCCTCTATTCGGCCAATGAGACCATTCGTTCTCAGGACATCGAAACGCAGGCGCCGATCCTGCAGCTGTTCGGGGAGAATTTCAGGATCGGCAGTGCTGTTTTCACCTTCGGCGTCGTCGCCATGGTGCTGCTGGTCATGGTCCTCTGGTACATCCTGAACCACACCGCCTGGGGCCGGCATGTCTATGCCATTGGCGACGATCCCGAGGCGGCCCAGCTCTCCGGCGTGCGCGTCAACCGGGTGCTGATCTCAGTCTATGTCATTTCCGGGCTGATCTGTGCGCTCGGGGGCTGGGTGCTCATCGGACGTATCGGCTCGGTTTCACCAACCGCCGGCCAGTTCGCCAACATTGAATCCATCACTGCCGTGGTGATCGGCGGCGTCTCGCTGTTTGGCGGTCGCGGCTCGATCCTCGGCATGTTGTTCGGGGCGCTGATCGTCGGCGTCTTCTCGCTCGGTCTGCGCCTGATCGGCACGGATCCGCAATGGACCTATCTGTTGATCGGCGCGCTCATCATCATCGCAGTCGCCATCGACCAGTGGATCAGAAAGGTTGCAGGCTAATGTCGACCGAACCTCTTCTCACCGCACGCGGCCTGGTCAAGCGTTATGGCCGCGTCACCGCCCTCGACCAGGCCGATTTCGACCTTTATCCCGGTGAAATCCTCGCCGTCATCGGCGACAACGGCGCCGGCAAATCGTCGCTCATCAAGGCGATCTCGGGCGCCATTACCCCTGATGAAGGCGAGATCCGCCTCGAAGGCAAGGTGGTCAATTTCAAGGCGCCGATGGAAGCCCGCGACGCCGGGATCGAGACCGTCTACCAGAACCTGGCATTGTCGCCGGCGCTGTCGATCGCCGACAACATGTTCCTTGGCCGCGAGATCAGGAAACCGGGCATCATGGGCAGTTGGTTCCGCATGCTCGACCGGACGGCGATGGAAAAGCGGGCGCGCGAAAAGCTCACCGAACTTGGCCTGATGACCATTCAGAACATCAGCCAGGCAGTCGAGACCCTCTCGGGTGGCCAGCGCCAGGGCGTGGCAGTGGCGCGTGCCGCAGCCTTCGGCTCCAAGGTCGTGATCATGGATCAGCCGACAGCGGCACTTGGCGTCAAGGAATCGCGCCGCGTGCTCGAACTGATCCTCGACGTGAAGCGGCGTGGCCTGCCGATCGTGCTCATCTCGCACAACATGCCGCATGTCTTCGAGGTCGCCGACCGGATCCACATTCACCGCCTCGGCCGCAGGCTGACGGTCATCAATCCGAAGGAATACACCATGTCCGATGCCGTGGCCTTCATGACCGGAGCCAAGGCGCCACCCGAGGCGGCGATCGCCGCCTGACCGCCCGGCTACAACCCTAAGTCTCCGCGTCGCGAGCTATTGACGCGGAGATTTAAATCGATTGAGATCGCATTCCAAATGGCTAACATGAGACCGGGAGGCTAGGTGTCGGCGAGGGAGGCTAGTGAAACTGTGGCCAAACAGGCTTACGATGCGAGAGGCGACATGACCCGCGCAGTGACCCCGAAAATCCCCCATCCGCCGCTTGGCGACACCAGCCCTGAGGCACTTGCCGCCGAAATCCTGAGTGCGCTCAAATACCGCCTCGGCAAGGACGCCACCGTTGCCACCGACTATGACTGGCTGACCGCGTCGATCAAGGTCGTGCGCGACCGCATCGTCGACGAGTGGATCTCCTCGACCAAGGAAGCCTACGACCAGAGCGCCAAGCGGGTCTATTACCTCTCGCTGGAGTTCTTGATCGGCCGCCTGATGCGCGACGCCTTTTCCAATCTCGGCCTGATGGAAGCGATGCGCGAAGCGCTCGCCTCGCTGGGCGTCGAGTTCGACATCATCGCCAAGCTGGAGCCTGATGCGGCACTGGGCAATGGCGGTCTCGGCCGTCTTGCCGCCTGCTTCATGGAAAGCATGGCAACCGTCGACATTCCCGCGCACGGCTATGGCATCCGCTACGCCAACGGCATGTTCCGCCAGGAAATCCATGACGGCTGGCAGGTTGAGCTGCCCGAAACCTGGCTGGAGCATGGCAATCCATGGGAATTCGAGCGGCGTGAGCGCGCCTTCGAAGTCGGCTTCGGCGGTTCGGTCGAGTCGATCACGGCGCCGGATGGCCGGCTTGAAAGGCACGTCTGGAAGCCCATCGACCGCGTGCTGGCGGTTGCCTATGACACGCCAGTGGTTGGTTGGCGCGGCGCGCGGGTCAATACGCTGCGGCTGTGGTCGGGCATGCCGCTCGACCCGATCCTGCTCGACAAGTTCAACGCCGGCGACCACATCGGTGCGCTGGCCGAGAGCAACAAGGCGGATGCGCTGTCGCGCGTGCTCTATCCCGCCGATTCCCATAAGGCTGGCCAGGAACTGCGGCTGCGGCAGGAATACTTCTTCTCGACCGCCTCGCTGCAGGACATCCTGCAGCGCCACGTCAGCAAGTATGGCGATCTGCAGTCGTTGCCCGACAAGGCGGCGATCCACCTCAACGACACCCATCCGGCGGTGGCGGTGCCCGAACTCATGCGTCTGCTGATGGACGTGCATGGGTTCGACTTCGACGCAGCCTGGGACATCACCAAGCGCACCTTCGCCTACACCAACCATACGCTGCTGCCCGAGGCACTCGAAAGCTGGCCGGTGCCGTTGTTCGAGCGGCTTTTGCCGCGCCACATGCAGATCGTCTACGCGATCAATGCCGAGGTGCTTCTGGAGGCACGAGCCACAGGCCGCTTCAATGGCGAGCAGATCAGCCGCATTTCGCTGATCCAGGAGAATGGCGAGCGCCGCGTCCGCATGGGCAATCTCGCCTTTGCCGGCTCGCACAGCGTCAATGGCGTGTCGGCGCTGCATACCGAGCTGATGAAGGAAACGGTGTTCGCCGACCTGCACAGCCTCTATCCCGACCGCATCAACAACAAGACCAACGGCATCACGCCGCGGCGCTGGCTGATCCAGTGCAACCCTGGTTTGACCGGCCTGGCACGCGAGGCGATCGGCGACCGGTTCCTTGACGATATCGAGGCGATCCGCGAGCTCGACCGTTTTGCCGGGGATGCTGCGTTTCGCGATAAGTTTGCTGGCGTCAAGCGCGCCAACAAGGTGCGGCTGTCGAACCTCGTCGCCGAGCGGTTGGGCATCAAGGTCGATCCGTCGGCGCTGTTCGACATCCAGATCAAGCGCATCCACGAGTACAAACGCCAGCTTCTCAACATCATCGAGGCGGTGGCGCTCTACGACCAGATCCGCTCGCATCCCGAACGCGACTGGATGCCGAGGGTCAAGTTCTTCGGCGGCAAGGCGGCACCGAGCTACCACAACGCCAAGCTGATCATCAAACTGGCCAACGACGTTGCCAGGGTGATCAACAGCGACCCTTCGGTACGTGGTCTGCTGAAGATCGTCTTCGTTCCCAACTACAACGTCAGTGCCGCCGAAATCCTGATGCCGGCAGCCGACCTGTCGGAGCAGATCTCGACCGCAGGCATGGAAGCGTCGGGCACCGGCAACATGAAGTTCGCGCTCAACGGTGCACTCACCATCGGCACGCTCGACGGCGCCAATGTCGAGATCAAGGAACATGTCGGCGACGACAACATCTTCATCTTCGGCCTGACCACCGAAGAGGTCGAGCAGCGTCGCAGCGGCGGTTACCAGCCGGGCGCGGTGATCGACGGTTCGCCCGAACTCAAGCAGGCGGTGGCCGCGATCTCCTCGGGCGTGTTTTCGCCAGACGATCCAGGCCGCTATCGCGAACTGATGGATGGGCTCTATCAGCACGACTGGTTCATGGTCGCGGCCGATTTCGATTCTTATGCTACAGCCCAGCGGCAGGTGGACGCTGTCTGGCGCGACAGTCCGGACTGGTACGCGCGTGCCATTCGCAACGTGGCGCGCGTCGGCTGGTTCTCTTCAGACCGCACCATCCGCCAATACGCCAAAGAAATCTGGAACGTACCGGCCTGATGTGATTGCATGAACTGACCCGCCAAAGCAGCCCTGGGAGGGGACACCGAACCATGTTGAAGCCGGGCGCGGCCGCCGAAACCAAACCGGAGCTCGAAAGGGCGACGGAAGGCGATATCGAGGCGATCGTCAACGGAACCCATGGCGATCCGTTCGCCGTGCTCGGGCTTCAGCAGGTGGGCAAGGGTTTTCAGGCGCGCTGTTTTGTGCCCCACGCCGAAACGGTGACCGCGCATACGCTTGAGGGCAAGGCCTGCGGCGAGCTCACGCGCCGCAATGACGTCGGCTTCTTCGAAGGCAAGCTGACGATCCGCAAGCGCCAGCCGATCAGGCTGCATGCGCACAATGCCGGCGGCGACTGGTGGATCACCGATCCCTACAGTTTCGGCCCGGTGCTTGGGCCGATGGACGACTATTTCATTTCAGAAGGGTCGCATCTCAGGCTGTTCGACAAGCTCGGTGCGCATCTGATTTCGCATGAAGGTGTCGATGGTGTGCATTTCGCGGTCTGGGCGCCCAACGCCCATCGCGTCTCGGTGGTTGGCGATTTCAACGACTGGGACGGCCGCCGCCACCCGATGCGGCTGCGCCAGGACACCGGCATCTGGGAAATCTTCGTCCCCGACATCGGTCCGGGCCGGCCCTACAAGTTCGAACTGATCGGCGCCCGCGGCGTGCGTCTGCCGCTCAAGGCCGACCCCTACGCCATCCGTTCGGAATTCAGGCCGGCCACCGCGTCAGTTACCGACAGGCCGCAGGCTCATGAGTGGGGCGACGACAAGCACCGCGCCCATTGGAGAGCGGCCGACCATCGGCGCGAACCGGTCAGCATCTACGAGGTGCATGCCGGCTCGTGGCAATTGCGCGACGATGGCACTTTCCTGTCGTGGGACGAAATGGCCGACCGCCTGATCCCATATACGGCAGAAATGGGCTTTACCCACATCGAGTTCCTGCCGATTTCGGAGCACCCCTACGACCCCTCATGGGGCTATCAGACCACCGGGCTTTATGCGCCCTCGGCCCGTTTCGGCGATCCGGATGGCTTTGCCCGCTTTGTCGACGGCGCCCATCAGGCCGGTATCGGCGTCATCCTCGACTGGGTGCCGGCGCATTTCCCAGTCGACGAGCACGGACTTGCGCATTTCGATGGTACGGCACTCTACGAACACGCCGATCCGCGCCAGGGTTTCCATCCCGACTGGAACACCGCGATCTACAATTTTGGCCGCCGCGAAGTGGTGTCGTTCCTGGTCAACAATGCGCTGTTCTGGGCCGAGAAATACCATGTCGACGGCCTGCGCGTGGATGCGGTGGCGTCGATGCTCTACCTCGATTATTCGCGCAAGGAAGGCGAGTGGATCCCCAACGAGTTCGGCGGCCGCGAGAACCTGGAGTCGGTGCGTTTCCTGCAGAAGATGAATGCCGCCGTCTACGGTGCCCATCCCGGCGTCATGACCATCGCCGAGGAATCGACCTCGTGGCCCAAGGTGTCGCAGCCGGTTCACGAGGGCGGGCTCGGCTTCGGCTTCAAGTGGAATATGGGCTTCATGCACGATACGCTGGAGTATCTCTCCAAGGAGCCGGTCCACCGCAAGCACCACCACGGCGAGATCACCTTCGGGCTGCTCTACGCCTTCAGCGAGAATTTCGTTCTGCCGCTGTCGCATGACGAGGTCGTGCACGGCAAAGGCACGCTGCTCAGCAAGATGCCCGGCGACGACTGGCAGAAGTTCGCGACGCTGCGCGCCTATTACGGCTTCATGTGGGGCTACCCCGGCAAGAAGCTTTTATTCATGGGCCAGGAATTCGCCCAGCGCTCGGAATGGAGTGAGGCGAGGGCGCTGGACTGGAACCTGCTCGATTTTGCCCCGCATCGCGGCGTCAAACAGTTGGTGCGCGACCTCAACTATCTCTACCGCTCGCGCCCGGCACTGCATGCACGCGACTGCGAGCCGGAGGGCTTTGAGTGGTTGATCGCCGACGATGCGGCGAATTCGGTTTTCGCCTGGCTGCGCAAGGCGCCGGGCGCTGCGCCGATCGCTGTCATTTCAAGCTTCACCCCGGTTCTGCGCGACAACTATCGCATACCACTGCCGCAGGCCGGCAGGTGGCGGGAAATCTTCAACTCCGACGCGTTGGAATATGGCGGGTCGGGCAAGGGTAACAGCGGCATGGTCACGGCCAGGCAGGTGGATGGAGGAGGGGCAGCGGCAACACTGCTTCTGCCGCCACTGGCGACGGTCATGCTTGAGTTTGTGGCGGATTGAGCAGGGAGGATGGCATGGAACTGAAGAGAAACCAGCCGCTGGCGCGCGATGCCATGGCTTATGTGCTTGCCGGCGGGCGCGGCAGCCGGCTCAAGGAACTGACCGACCGGCGCGCCAAGCCTGCCGTCTATTTCGGCGGCAAGACCCGCATCATCGACTTTGCACTGTCCAATGCCTTGAACTCGGGCATTCGCCGCCTCGGCGTCGCCACCCAGTACAAGGCGCATTCGCTGATCCGTCACTTGCAGCGGGGCTGGAACTTCCTCAGGCCGGAGCGCAATGAGAGTTTCGATATCCTGCCGGCAAGCCAGCGCGTCTCGGAAACGCAGTGGTACGAGGGCACCGCCGACGCGGTTTACCAGAACATCGACATCATCGAGGCCTACGGCCCCGAATACATGGTCATCCTCGCCGGCGACCATATCTACAAGATGGATTACGAGTTGATGCTGCGTCAGCACGTCGACGCCGGCGCGGACGTCACCGTTGGCTGCCTCGAGGTGCCGCGCATGGAAGCGACGGGTTTCGGCGTCATGCATGTCGACAAGAAGGACAGCATCATTTCCTTCATCGAAAAGCCGGCCGATCCGCCCGGCATTCCCGACAAGCCGGACTATGCGCTGGCCTCGATGGGCATCTATGTCTTCAAGACCAAGTTCTTGATGGAGCAGTTGCGCCGCGACGCCAACGAGCCGGAATCGAGCCGCGACTTTGGCAAGGACATCATTCCCTACATCGTCCAGCACGGCAAAGCCGTGGCGCATCGTTTCGCCAAGTCCTGCGTGCGCTCGAGCATGGAAGGCGAGGCCTACTGGCGCGATGTCGGTACCGTCGACGCCTATTGGGAAGCCAATATCGACCTGACCGACATCACGCCCGAACTCGACCTCTACGACCGCGACTGGCCGATCTGGACCTATTCGGAACTGACCCCGCCCGCCAAATTCGTCCATGACGAGGACGGCCGGCGCGGGTCCGCCATTTCCTCGCTCGTCTCCGGTGACTGCATCGTCTCGGGTGCCTCGCTCAAGCGCAGCCTGATCTTCACCGGCGCACGCATCAATTCCTACTCGACGCTCGAGGATGTGGTGATGCTGCCGGCCTGCTACGTCGGCCGCAACGCACGGCTCAAAAGAGTTGTCATCGACCATGGTGTACAGATACCCGAGGGGCTGGTCGTCGGTGAGGATCCAGTGCTGGATGCCAAGCGCTTCCGCGTCTCCGAGAAGGGCATCTGCCTGATCACCCAGGACATGATCAACAGACTGGAGTTGTAACTGGTGCAGGTGCTTTCGGTCACGCCCGAGATTTTCCCGTTGATCAAGACTGGCGGTTTGGCCGACGTCACCGGTGCGCTGCCGGAAGCGCTTGCCGGGCTCGGCGTCCAGACGCGCAGCCTTGTGCCGGGCTATCCCGTGGTGATGAGCGCGCTGAAAAAGAAAAAGGCGGTTCATCAATACACGGCACTGCAAGGCGGCAAGGCAACGCTCCATGCTGCCGAGGTGGCTGGCCTCGACCTGCTGGTGCTCGACGCGCCGCATCTGTTCGACCGACCGGGCGGTCCCTACGGCGATGCGACGGGTGCGGACTGGCAGGACAACTGGCGGCGTTTCGCGGCACTTGGCCGTGTTGGCGCCGACATCGCTGCCGGTGTGGTCAAGGAATACAAGCCAGATATCGTCCATGCCCACGATTGGCAGTCGGCGATGACGCTCGCCTACATGCGCTACGGCGAGGCGGCGAATGTGCCGTCGGTGATGACGGTTCACAACCTGGCCTTCCAGGGCCAGTTCGCTTCCAGCATCTTTGCCGGTTTGGCTCTGCCGCAGCAGGCGATGGCGCTCGACGGTATCGAGTATTATGGCGGCGTCGGCTTCCTCAAGGCTGGCCTGCAGGCAGCCTGGGCGATCACCACGGTCAGCCCGACCTATGCGCAGGAGATACGTATGCCGGCTTTCGGCATGGGCCTCGACGGGCTGATCAACCTGCGCGCTGGCGAATTGCATGGCATCGTCAACGGCATCGACAACGATATCTGGAACCCCGCGACGGACAGTCATCTCGCCGCCACCTACACCGCCAAGACCCTGAAGGGGCGCAAGGCCAACAAGCGCGCCATTGAAGAGCGCATGACGCTCGATCGCGACGACGGTCCGCTCTATTGCGTCGTCAGCCGCCTGACTTGGCAAAAAGGCATCGACATCCTCGCCTCCATCATCGATCCGATCGTTGCCTCTGACGCACGGCTGGCGATCCTCGGATCGGGCGATGCCGGCCTGGAAGGCGCGCTGCTGGCCGCTGCTGCGCGCCATCGCGGCCGGGTTGGTGTCGTCATCGGTTATGACGAAGGCCTGTCGCATCTGCTGCAGGGCGGCGCCGACGGCATCCTGATCCCGTCGCGCTTCGAGCCGTGCGGCCTGACCCAGCTCTACGGCCTGCGCTATGGCTGCGTGCCGATCGTCGCGCGGACCGGTGGGCTGGCGGACACGGTCATCGATGCTAACGAAGCGGCGGTCGCGGCTGGTGTTGCGACGGGTTTCCAGTTCACACCGGAGAATGCGGGCGATTTCCACCACGCCATCCTCCGCGCCAATGCGCTCCATGCCGACCCAACGGTCTGGGCGTCATTGCAGCGGCAAGGCATGAAATCGGATGTCTCCTGGGATCGAAGCGCCCAGAAATATGCCGCACTTTACCGCAAGCTTCTCTCAAAAAGGGATGCCTGAATGATTCGCACCGTCTCGACCTCGCCCTATGACGACCAGAAGCCTGGCACATCAGGCCTGCGCAAGAAGGTGCCCGTCTTCCAGCAACCGAACTATGCCGAGAACTTCATCCAGTCGGTGTTCGATTCGCTCGAAGGTTTCGCCGGCAAGACGCTGGTGGTCGGTGGCGACGGCCGATTCTATAATCGCGAGGTGATCCAGACGGTCATCGCCATGGCAGTGGCCAACGGTTTCGGCCGCGTGGTGGTAGGGCAGGGTGGCATCCTGTCGACGCCGGCGGCCTCGAACCTGATCCGCAAGCGCAAGGCGTTCGGTGGCCTGATCCTGTCGGCGAGCCACAATCCGGGCGGACCCCGCGAAGATTTCGGCATCAAGTACAACGCCGAGAATGGTGGCCCGGCGCCGGAAAAAATGACTGACGCGATCTACGCCCGCAGCAAGGTCATCTCGAGTTACAAGATAGCCGATATCGGCGCGGTCGATCTCGACAAGCTTGGTACGTTCGAGGTCGGCGGCATCAAGGTCGAGGTCGTCGATCCCGTTGCCGATTACGCCGCTTTGATGGAAACGCTATTCGACTTCGACGCGTTGCGTGCGCTGTTCAAATCGGGCTTCCGCATGCGCTTCGACGCCATGCACGCTGTAACAGGGCCCTATGCCAAGGAGATCCTGGAGCGCCGGCTGGGTGCCGCTGAAGGCACGGCGCGCAATTTTGTGCCGCTCGAGGATTTTGGCGGCCACCATCCGGATCCAAATCTGGTTCATGCCAAGGAACTCTATGACGAGATGATGGGGCCGAACGCCCCGGATTTCGGTGCGGCGTCCGACGGCGACGGCGACCGCAACCTGATCATCGGCCGCGGCATCTTCATCACGCCTTCGGATTCGCTGGCAATGCTGGCTGCCAACGCCCATCTCGCGCCGGGCTACAAGTCCGGGCTCAAGGGCATTGCGCGCTCGATGCCGACCAGCGGGGCCGCCGACCGTGTCGCTGCAAAGCTGGGCATCGGCATGTACGAGACGCCGACCGGGTGGAAGTTCTTCGGCAATCTGCTCGACGCCGGCATGGCGACGATATGCGGCGAAGAGAGTGCCGGTACCGGCTCCGACCATGTCCGCGAGAAAGACGGGCTGTGGGCGGTGCTGCTGTGGCTCAACATCCTTGCCGTGCGTGGCGAGAGCGCCAAGGACATCGTTGCCAAGCATTGGGCGACCTACGGCCAGAACTATTACTCGCGCCACGATTATGAAGAGGTCGAGACCGACCGCGCCAACGCACTAGTCGATGAGTTGCGCGGCAAGCTGGCATCGCTGCCCGGCACGAGCGTGCAAGGCATGAAGATCGCAAGCGCCGACGACTTCGCCTACCACGACCCGGTCGACGGCTCGGTGAGCAAGAACCAGGGCATTCGTGTCCTGTTCGAAGGCGGCTCGCGTGTCGTCTTCCGTCTGTCGGGCACTGGAACGTCGGGCGCCACCTTGCGCGTCTATATCGAGCGCTACGAGCCCGAGCCAGCCCGCCATGGCCTCGACACGCAGGCAGCGCTTGCCTACCTGATCCAGGCTGCCGAGGACATTGCCGGCATCCGCAGTCACACTGGCCGCGACAAGCCGAGCGTCATCACCTGATGTCAAAGGACCGGGCGGCTGCATATCGGCCGCGGTTCGGCGCGACCGTTACCGACAGCGGCATCCGTTTTGCCGCGTGGTCCGGTGCCGCCGAACGCATGTGGGTGTCGATCTTCAGCGCCGACGGTAAGGCGGAGACAGACCGGCTGGAGCTTCAGCGCGAAAGCGATGGCGTTTTCGTGCTGTCGGTTCCGGGCCTGCCGGAAGGTACCTGCTACGGCTTCCGCGCCGACGGGCGATATGCGCCAGACGAGGGCTTCTGGTTCGATCCCGACAAGCTCTTGGTCGATCCATATGCCGGCCGCATCGACCGTGCCTATCGGTACGATGCTCGGTTGGCTGCAGCACGCGGGCAGGGCGTCGATACCGCCCAACTGATGCCGAAGGCAGTAGCGACCGCACTTCAGAGCGCGCCGTCAGCGCCGCCGGCCTTCCGGCACGGTGGGCTCATCTACGAGGTGCCTGTCCGTGCCTTCTCGATGGCGCATCCTGACGTAGCCAAGCGCCTGCGCGGCACGATCCGGGCGCTGGCCGAACCTGTCGTCATCGAGCATCTGCTGAAGCTGGGCGTATCCGCCGTTGAGTTGATGCCGGTGACCGCGGCGATGGACGAGCGCCATTTGCCGCGTCTCGGCCTGACCAATGCCTGGGGCTACAATCCGGTGAGCTTCATGGCGCTCGACCCGCGACTGGCGCCTGATGGCATCGACGATCTGCGCGCGACAACGACCGCGCTGCACGAGGCCGGTATCGGCGTCATCCTCGATCTCGTTTTCAACCACACTGCCGAGAGCGACGAGATCGGACCGACGCTTTCTTTGCGCGGGCTGGACAACCGCGCCTATTATCGCGAGGCAGTCGATGATCCAGGTCGTTACGCCAACGACACCGGGACCGGCAACACGCTTGCCTGCGATCATCCGGCAGCACAGCAACTTGTGCTTGATAGTCTCAGGCACTTTGTCGTCCATGCCGGCGTCGACGGCTTTCGCTTCGATTTGGCCCCGGTGCTGGGGCGCGTCGGTGGCGAGTTCCGGGCTGATGCGCCGTTGCTTCAGGCAATGCGCAACGACCCGATCATTGGCGACCGCATCCTGATCGCAGAACCCTGGGACATCGGCCACAACGGCTATCGGCTCGGTGGCTTTTCCAAGGAATTTCTCGAGTGGAACGACCGCTACCGCGACGACGTCAGGCGCTTCTGGCGCGGCGACAGAGGAATGGTAGGAGCACTGGCAACGCGGCTGGCCGGATCGTCGGACATTTTCGGCGCCGGCGCAGGCACGCGGACTGTCAACTTCATCGCTGCCCATGATGGCATGACGCTCGCAGACGTCGCGCGCTACGAGCGCAAGCACAACGAGGCCAATGGCGAGCACAATCACGACGGCCACAACGAGAACTTCTCCTGGAACAACGGTGTTGAGGGCGAAAGCCGCGATCCGGATATTGTGGCCGACCGCGCCCGCGACGCCCGCGCCATGCTGGCCACGCTTTTTGCCTCGCGAGGTGCCATCATGCTGACGGCCGGCGATGAATTCGGCCGGAGCCAGCGCGGCAACAACAACGCCTATGCGCAAGACAACGACTTGACCTGGCTTGACTGGGCCGAGCGCGATACGGCGCTCGAAGACTTCGTCGCCGGTCTGTCCAGGCTGAGACGAGAGGTGCCTGCGCTGGCGGAACTGGATTTTTTCGCAGCCGTGCCCCGCGACGGAGCGGTGCCTGATGTCGAGTGGTTGACCGAGGCTGGCCGACCCATGACCGATGCCAATTGGCATGAACCGGACCGCCACCGCCTGACGATGCTGCTTGGAAAGGGCGCCGCCTCCGGCGGCCGGCTCGCTGTCATGATCAACGGCACTCGGCGCGAGGCGAATTTTGCCCTGCCAGCGCGTACGGCTTTCGACTGGCTGCCGGCGACGAACGGGCCAAAGCCGAGTGGAGGCTGCCTCGCTGTGCCAGTGCGCAGTGTTGCATTCGCGATCGAACGGCCTTTGGCCGACAGCCAAGGAGATCAGCCATGAACCAGTATGTGGGGCCTAACGCCGACTGGTGGCGCGGCTGTGTCATCTATCAGGTTTATCCGCGCTCGTTTCAGGACAGTACCGGCGATGGCAGCGGCGACCTTGCCGGCATTGTCAGGCGCCTGCCACACATCGCCTCGCTCGGCGTCGATGCTGTCTGGCTGTCGCCCTTCTTCAAGTCGCCCATGGCCGACATGGGCTACGACGTTTCGGATTATTGCGATGTCGATCCGATGTTCGGCACGCTGGCCGACTTCGATGTGCTGATATCAGAGGCGCATCGGCTCGGGCTCAAGATCATCATCGACCAGGTGCTGTCGCATTCGTCGGACAAGCACCCCTGGTTCGTCGAAAGCCGCGCCAGCCGCGATAATCCCAAGGCGGATTGGTATGTCTGGGCGCAGCCCAAACCCGACGGCACCGCTCCGAACAACTGGTTGTCGATCTTCGGCGGTCCGGGTTGGGAGTGGGATTCGACGCGCAAGCAATACTACCAGCACAACTTCCTCGCTTCGCAGCCGGATCTCAACTTCCACAATCCGAAGGTGCAGGACGCTCTTCTGGAGACCGTGCGCTTCTGGCTCGATCGCGGCGTCGACGGCTTCCGGCTCGACACGGTGAACTTCTACGTCCACGACAAGTGGCTGCGCGACAACCCGCCCCTGCCGAAGAGCCTTGCTGGCGAGAACGAGGAGCCCAACCCCTACGAGTACCAGGACCATCTGTTCGACAAGACGCAGCCGGAAAACATCGCTTTCCTCAAGCGATTCCGCTCATTGCTCGACGAGTATGGCGACCGCAGTTCAGTGGGCGAAGTCGGAGATGGCGAGCGTTCGCTCCAGACCGTGGCGGCTTATACGTCAGGCGGCGACAAGCTCCATATGTGCTACACTTTCGATCTGCTTGGCCCGAAATTCTCGGCCAAACATGTCCGCAAATGCATCGCCGATTTCGAGACGGCGGTGACTGATGGGTGGGTCTGCTGGGCTTTTTCCAACCACGACGTGATCCGCCACGTGACGCGCTGGACGAGGCCCGGCGACGATCCGGAGGCTGTGGCGAAGTTCTCGGTTGCGCTGCTTGCCTGTCTGCGCGGCTCGATCTGCATCTACCAGGGCGAGGAGCTTGGCCTGGAGGAAGCCGAACTCGCTTTTGAGGATCTGCGCGATCCCTACGGCATCCGCTTCTGGCCTGGCTTCAAGGGGCGTGATGGCTGTCGCACGCCGATGGTGTGGGAGGCTCAGGCGGAGCATGGCGGTTTTTCTGATGGCAAACCGTGGTTGCCGATTTCGGCCGACCATCGTGCCCTGGCGGTCGATCGCCAGCAACTGGACGCGGAATCGGTGCTGGCTCGCTACCGGTCGGTGCTTGAGGCTCGCAGGGTGCTTCCAGCACTTGTCCACGGGTCGATTTCCCTGCTGGACGCCGGCGACGATGTGCTCGCGTTCGTCCGTGAAGCGGAGCACGAACGGCTGCTGTGTGTTTTCAATTTTGCTGAAAAAACTGCGTCATGGCCAATTCCGGCAAGGCTTGGCGGCCTGACCCAGCTCGAGTTTCCCGGAGCAATAGGTGATCTCGAAAAAGACCGTATCACCTTGGCCCCGCTCGATTACTTTATCGGGCGCTTGGTTTGAAGTCGCTCAAGTTGACTTTAGGTGAGCACGAGTCGTGTTGAAAATAAAAAAAGTCGTGTCTAGTGTCAGCCACCGCTGGCGGTAGGGAGCTGCCGGCTCGCTCAACGAAACCGGAAAAATCCGGCATTCGGGCGCTAACCAGGCGAGGCCGTGTTTACGGGGAACACGCCTATTTGGGAGAAGTACACATGCTGAAGAACATGCTGAAAGCGACAGTGTTCGCTACGACGCTTGCGCTGTCTGCTGGAGCGTTGTCCGTTCCGGCCTTTGCGGAGGTCGTCTTTAATCGCGGCAATTCGGCCGATCCGGAATCGCTTGATCCGCACAAGACATCGACCGTTTACGAAGCTCACATCCTGCGCGATCTGTTCGAAGGACTGGTGATGCAGGACCAGAATGCCGAAGTCATTCCGGGCGCGGCCGAGAGCTGGACCGTTTCGGACGACGGCACCGTCTACACCTTCAAGCTTCGCCAGGGCGGCACCTGGTCGGATGGCAGCCCGGTCACTGCCGAAGACTTCGTCTACTCCTTCCGCCGCCTCGAGGACCCGGCAACCGCCGCTGAGTATGCCTCGATGCTCTATGTCGTGAAGAACGCCGAAGAAGTGAATACCGGCAAGGCCAAGCCCGAGGAGCTCGGCGTCAAGGCAGTCGACGCCAATACCTTCGAAGTGACCCTCAAGTCGCCGACCCCTTATTTCCTCGAGATGCTGACGCACCAGTCCACCTATCCGGTGAACAAGGCTGCCATCGAAAAGCTCGGTGCCGACTGGATCAAGGCGGGCAACCTGGTTTCCAATGGCGCGTTCACGCTGGCTGAATTCGTCCCGAACGATCACATCAAGCTCGTCAAGAACCCGAAGTTCCATGACGCGGCCAATGTGAAGCTCGACGCCGTCAACTACTTCCCGACGGAAGACCGCTCGACCGCCATCAAGCGCTTCGAGGCTGGCGAGCTCGACTCCAACGACGATATCCCGACCGAGCAGATGGCTGACCTGAAGGCCAAGTTCGGCGATCAGCTGCGCATCGGTGCCTATCTCGGTACCTACTACTACGCGATCAAGACGGACAAGGCGCCGTGGGATAATGTCGAGCTGCGCAATGCGGTCTCGATGGCAATCGACCGCGACTTCCTCGCCGAAAAGGTCTGGCAGAACTCGATGCTGCCCGGCTACTCGATGGTGCCTCCGGGCATCGACGGCTACAAGTCATCGCTGGCCAAGTTCGCCGAGATGTCGCAGATCGACCGTGAGGATGAGGCCAAGAAGGTCCTCGAAAAGCTCGGCTACGGTCCTGACAAGCCGCTGAAGATGGAAATCCGCTACAACACGTCGGAGAACCACAAGAACACCGCGGTTGCCATCCAGGAACAGCTCAAGCCGCTCGGCATTGAAGTGTCGCTGCTCAACACCGACACCAAGACGCACTATGGCCACCTAGAACAGAAGGGTGACTTCGACGTCGCTCGTGCCGGCTGGATTGCCGACTACAAGGATCCGGAAAGCTTCCTCGGTATCTCGCGCAAGGCTTCCGGCAACAACTACTCGAACTACAACAGCCCGAAGTTTGAAGAGGCCATGAACAAGGCTGCTGCCGATGGCGGCAAGCCGGAGCTCCGCCTCAAGGACCTCGAAGAAGCAGAACGCATCCTGATCGACGATGTCGGCCAGATCCCGCTGCTCTACTATAGCTACAAGAACCTCGTTTCGCCCAAGATCAAGGGCTTCGACGAGAACGTCATGGACGTTCATCCTTCGCGCTTTGTCAGCAAGGACTAGTCCCGGCTCTGCCGCTGCCCCCTGACAAAGGGGGCGGCGGTCCCGGCTAACCTGCGAAGGCGTGGTAGCTATGTTTCTCTATGTATTCAGGCGGCTTCTGACCGCCATCCCGACGATGTTCGTCATCGTCACGCTGGCCTTCTTCCTGATCCGCGTCGCCCCAGGCGGCCCATTCAATCAGGAGCGCGGTCTCAGTCCCGAGATCAAGGCCAACCTCGAAGCGCAATTCGGTCTCAGCGATCCGATCTGGCTTCAATACGTCAACTATCTCAAGAACCTGCTGCACGGTAACTTCGGACCCAGTTACAACCTGCCCGACTTCACCGTCACCGAACTGTTCGCCAACGGCCTGCCGATCTCGGTTCAGCTTGGCCTTTCGGCCCTTGTTCTGGCGCTTGCCGTCGGGACGGTGCTCGGCATCGTCGCCGCCCTCAACCAGAACAAGCTTGGCGATTATTCGGTGATTGCGCTCGCTACTGCCGGCAGCACGATCCCGACCTTCGTCATTGCACCGGTCATCCAGCTGCTGTTCGGTCTGACCTGGAAGCTGCTGCCGATCGGCGGATGGGGGGACGGTGCTTGGATCAACAAGATCGGTCCGATCCTGACGCTGTCGCTGCCGCAGATCGCCATCGTGGCGCGCCTGATGCGCGGTTCGATGATCGAGTCGCTACGCTCCAATCACATCCGGACAGCGAGAGCGCTTGGCCTGTCCGACTGGTCGGTTGTGGTCAAGCATGCGCTGAGGGGCGCTGTGCTGCCCATCGTGTCTTATGCGGGTCCGGCGGCTGCCGCGCTGCTCACCGGCTCGATTATTGTCGAGACCATCTTCGCCATCCCCGGTATCGGCCGCTACTTTGTCGATGCGGCACTCAATCGTGACTACACGCTCGTCATGGGCACGGTGGTGGTGATCGCGATGTTTACGATCGCCTTCAACCTGATCGTCGACATTCTCTACGCCTTCTTTGATCCGAGGGTGCGCTATGACTGATACAGCCATCACTGCACCAGTCGTCGGGCGGTCGCTCTGGGGCGATGCCTGGGCACGCCTCAAGGGCAACAAGGCTGCCATGTTCAGCCTGTTTTACCTGATCGCCATGGCAACCGTCTGTATCGTTGGGCCGTTCTTCGTGCCGCATCAGTACACCACGATCTACGCCGATTACGTCAGGACCCCGCCAAGTCTCTCGGCCTATCCAAAGCCGGAGATGATCGAAACCGCCATGAACGATGCCGTCAAGCGCATGCGTGTCGACGTCAAGGAGTGGCGCCAGGAAGGCGAACGCGTGTTCATCACCGTGACGTCGGCCAAGCCGCTGGACGAACGCAACATCCGCTATCTCGACCGTTCCGACACCTTCGACAACGGCAAGCTCGAGAGCACCTCCGCCGACGGGCTGACGGCGGTGATGAGCGCTTCGATCAAGCAGAAGTATTTCCTGTTCGGCACGGACAATACCGGTCGGGACCTGTTGTCGCGAACGCTTATGGCCGGCCGCATCTCGCTGGCGATCGGCCTTTTGGCCGGTATCGTCGCCGTGGTCATCGGTGTCGTCTATGGCGCCACCGCTGGCTTCATGGGCGGCAAGACCGACGAGGTGATGATGCGCATCGTCGATGTGCTCTACTCGCTGCCTTTCATCTTCTTCGTCATCATGCTTGTCGTCTTCTTCGGACGAAACTTCGTGCTGATGTTCCTGGCGGTGGGGGCGGTACTGTGGCTCGACATGGCGCGCATCGTGCGTGGCCAGGCCTTGTCGATCCGCAGGCAGGAATATGTCCAGGCGGCGGAGGCGCTCGGCGTCGGGTCGCGCGGCATCGTCCAGCGGCACGTCATCCCCAACCTGCTCGGGCCGGTGGTCATCTACATGACCTTGCTGGTGCCGCAGGTCATCATCCTGGAGAGCTTCCTGTCGTTCCTGGGGCTCGGCGTGCAGGAACCGATGACCAGCTGGGGCGTGCTCATATCGGTGGGCGCAAAGAACATCGGCACCGCTAACTGGCTGCTGTTGTTCCCGGCCTTCTTCCTGGTCTCGACGCTGTTTGCGCTGAATTTCATCGGCGACGGCCTGCGTGACGCTCTCGATCCGAAGGACAGGTGAGATGGCTGGCGAAACAATTCTTTCGGTCAAGGACCTGCGCGTCCGCTTCCGCACGCTTGACGGCGTGGTGGAAGCGGTGAAGGGCATCAACCTTCACGTCGACGCCGGTGAGACGGTCGCCGTGGTCGGCGAGTCCGGCTCCGGCAAGAGCCAGACGATGATGGCGGCGATGAGCCTGCTGGCATCCAATGGCGAGGCGTCAGGCGTTGTCGACTATCGCGGCAAGAACCTGCTGACGCTAGGCAAATCGGAACTCAACAAGGTCCGTGGCCGCAAGATCAGCATGATCTTCCAGGAGCCGATGACGTCGCTCGACCCGCTCTACACCATCGGCAACCAACTGATGGAACCGATCCGCAAGCACCGCGGGTTGAGCGGTGCGGAGGCGCGTGCCGAAGCCCTCAGGCTGCTCGAACTGGTCAAAATTCCAGACCCCGAGCGCCGTCTGAAGTCGTATCCGCACGAAATGTCAGGTGGCCAGCGCCAGCGCGTGATGATTGCCATGGCGCTTGCCAACGACCCTGACATCCTGATCGCCGACGAGCCGACCACCGCGCTCGACGTGACGATCCAGGCGCAGATCCTGATGCTGCTTGCCGAACTGCAGCGCAAGCTCGGCATGGCGATCGTCTTCATCACCCATGATCTTGGCATCGTCCGGCGCTTTGCCGACCGGGTCTATGTCATGCGTTATGGCGAAGTGGTCGAGGAGGGCAAGGCCGACGAGCTGTTTGCCAACCCGCAGCACGACTACACCAAGATGCTGCTCGCCGCAGAACCGACCGGTCGCAAGGCAGCGCCGGTGGACACTGCGCCGATCCTTCTCGAAGGGCGCAATGTCGAGGTGGAGTTCAAGATCGGTGGGGGCTTTCTTGCCGGTCCGCCCATGCTGTTGCGTGCGGTCGACCGCATTTCGGTAACGCTCAAGCAATGCCAGACGATCGGCATCGTTGGTGAATCAGGATCGGGCAAGTCGACATTGGGCCGCGCTCTGCTCAGGCTTTTGCCGAGCCAGGGAACGATCCGCTTCGGCGACAAGGATCTGTCAAAGGCCGATCGTGCCGAGATGCGCCCGCTGCGCCGGGAGCTTCAGCTCGTCTTCCAGGATCCGTTCGGCTCGCTGTCGCCACGCATGACGGTGGGGCAGATCATCACCGAAGGCCTGCTCGTGCACGAGCCGTCGCTGTCGACCAAGGAACGCGACCAACGCGCGGTGGCAGCTTTGCGCGAGGTCGGGCTCTCGCCCGAAACACGCAACCGCTATCCGCACGAGTTCTCCGGCGGCCAGCGCCAGCGCATCGCGATCGCGCGCGCGATGATCCTCAAGCCCAAGGTCGTCGTACTCGACGAGCCGACCTCGGCGCTCGACCGATCGGTGCAGAAGCAGATCGTCGAACTGTTGCGCAAGCTGCAGGCCGATCACGATCTTTCCTACCTGTTCATCAGCCACGATCTGGCGGTGGTTCGCGCCATGTCGGACTACATCATCGTGATGAAGCAGGGAAAGATCGTCGAGGAGGGGCTGACCGAGGAGATCTTCGGCGCCCCGCGCGAAGCCTACACCAAGACCTTGATGGCGGCAGCCATCGACGAGACCAAGTTCCGTCTGTCGGCCTGATCGGCAAAGGCATCGTGCCAGAAAAAATGACAAACCGGCCCGGAGATCGATGATCTCCGGGCCGGTTTGTGTTCAGAGCACAAGAACGGAACGGCCGCAGTTTACGCCGTGGACGCGGACATCCGCTTCGCCGACTTTCACACCCACGAGCGTCAGGACGCTATGCAGGAGATCGTCGATAGGTGCAGTGACCCCCGACAGCAGCCCGACAATTGCGGCTTTGACCGCCGCATCGGATGGCACGAACAAGCCAAGGCCGAGGCCCAGCACCTTGAGCTCGACATTGAGCGTCAATCCACTGAGCAATGAGGCGGTCAGGGACTGCGTCAGGTTTCGTGTCGACGCCGATTTGATGGTGCGGGCGTCGATTTCACTCTTGTTGAAGGTGAGCGTCGTCGGCGTCAGGTTGCCGATCCGCACATTGGCGGCACCCTTCACGTCGACGGTGAGGACGTTGAGCCCGACCGGGTTGAGTTTTACCAGTTGCGCGGCTTGCACCACTGGCTTCTTGGTAAAGATCTTGAGGTCGGCTGGATTGATGTCACCGAGCCAGATTTCCGCGACACCGGGTTGGGCAGCAACCGTCACGATGGCACTCGCCGGCTTGCCGGTGGGGCAAGAGACGCTCTTCAGCTGAGCTTCGGCATAGGCCAGTTCGACATAAAGCGGCACTCGGACCGAACCGCCCAGCACGCTGTCGACAAGTCCGCCAGAGCCGCCGACAGTGACGACCAGTTGCAGCCTGGTCTGGGCTGTCCGGACGATCTTGCCCGGCTCGCCGACAGCAAACCAGCTGTAGCCTTGCGGCGGTTCGCCGATGGCAACGTTCAGCTTGACGCCGAGAAGTCCTGGTACGTCGGCGCCAAGGTCGACAGCCACCTGGTTCTTGCCGTTCGCGATCGCTGCCGCGGCACCCAACAACTCCATGATGCCGACATTGGCATCCAGTCCTGCGGCACCACGGCCGGTCGAGAGTTTGCCGATAGCTCCGAGATCAATGTAGTTCGATAGCGGCACCTTGAGCGAGCTTGGGATATGCGCGCCCAACAGCTTCGCCAGGGCGATATCAGCGTCACGGTCTTTGGTCACCGTAGCGAGGGCGGACAATATCTGCCCGACACCCGCCTCAGCCTGCAGAACTTCGCTGTAAGTGCCAGCCGTCAGGTTCAGTTCCGTTTTCAGGGCGTCGATGAACTGCAACGCGTTGACGTCGACTCCCAGCAGCGCATTGTAATCCATCACGTTGAGCGAGAGGGTGGTGCCCAACAAGCCGCCAAGAACGTCATTGAGGAGGCCGCCATTGAGACTGGCAAGCCTGGAGCCGACGGAGAATGCCGCCTCTGCCGGGGCCGTAGCGACGGCTCTGGTGACGATCTTGCGGTCACCAATCAGCATATTGGCGAAAAAGGTGGTTCCGTCCTTTGAGTAGGTGACACGCACCGCGTTGGGCGGCGTTGCGCCGACGACAAAGCGTGTCGAGGCTGCCACCGTCGGGTCGGCCGCATAACGTCCTTTTTCTACAAGCACTCGCTGATAGCAGACGGTCATCGATTGGGCGTTGGAATCGCCGACCAGGACCACATTGTTTTGCCGATTGTTGTTGAACACCTTCAACACGGCCGCGTCGGCCTTGGCGATGTTGGCAGCGGCGTAGATCGCGGCAAGGTCAGTGACCGATTGCGCCTCGCGACGCTCGACATAAAGCGAGCCTTCATCGACCGCCAGCGCCGCGGCCGCCAGTCCGATCGGCAGCGACAGCGCAAACATCGTTGCCATGTTGCCTTTTCTCGAGCCGCGGAAACTGCGTAGCTTGTTGAGAACAGTCGAAAACATTCAGATGCCCCCCACCCGAATTGTCGAAGTGCGCTTTATGGTCTGCTCCGGCATTGGAAGCATCGGAAGCAGGTTCCAGATCGGAAGCTGGCGGGCGTCGTAGCTCAACGAGACAACGAATTGCTCGCTGTCGTTGACATTGTCTTTGACGTCGACTGTCAGCTTTGTCTTGTCGATAAGGACGTAACCGTCGGCATTGAGATCGATGTATCTTTGCGCAAGCGTCTTGCGCTCGGTCTCATTGAGCCCGCCGATCGCGGTTCGGGCTGCGTCGGCTGCCATCTGCTGGACGGAATGCAGGGCGCCGAAGTAAATGCCGTATGCAATCATCCCAAAGACAAGAAGGATGAAGATCGGCGCGACAATTGCAAATTCGATTGCCGATGTGCCGGAGTTAGAGTGAAGAAAACGGCTGGAATCAGGTGGGCGAACACGACGCAGAGGTCTATCCCATCTGCGTAGGAAGCCGATCCGTTCAGCAAAGGGCTCGGATCCGTCTGCTCCTAGTTTGTGACGCTGGCGGGACGCACGTCGCACCCTTGGGTTCTTGCTCGCCGCAAAGGCTGAAAGTCCTTGGAAATATTGTATGCATGCAAAGTATTTATGCTCAATCATATGCCACCTGTTTGGCTTCTGCCAAGATCTTTGTCCCGCTGATCAGAGTTGAACAAGATCAACGCCAGAGTGGCCTCAGAAGATTATCGATTTGCTAATATGCCGCCTCGATGTGGAAAATGACCAAGAAAGGCTCAATTCGAATATTAAAATTCGTTTAAAATATTCTGCGAAATGTATGAGAATCGTCGTTGTTGTTAGAATTCGCGCCGTCGTGAAAAGTGTCTACTCCGGAGCAGCAAGAAAACCGCAACTCTCGATGCCGCTGCATGAGCCTGTAGACGCCCATTGCGAAACGTTGCTTAAGATGAGCACGGACGTTGACTGGCTGTCGCGACAGGTTACCCAGCACAAGAAAAGGCTAGCGCCTGTCGCCAGGCTTAAAGACTTGAGATTTCGGGATTTTCTGGTCGGAGTGGCAGGATTCGAACCTGCCGACCCCATCGTCCCGAACGATGTGCGCTACCAGGCTGCGCTACACTCCGTGACCAGTGGGCGGGCTTATAGCTGCCGGTTCTGGTTCCTGCAAGCGGCAAAGGATTGACTGGCGCAATTTTTCGCAAGTGAGTTATCTTGTTGAGCTTTTTCGGCTTTGTTCCTGTACGGCGGGAGGGGACACTGCCTCAATCTTGCGGTATTCGATCCCGAATAGAATTTATGCGCGGCTTTGGCGCGCCGGAGTGCAGTCGTGAATATCAAGCCTGTTGCCCAAGCATCTCCCAATACGTTCGAATTCGAGACGCGCGCCCTGGTCAAGCCGACCGGCTTTCGCGAGTACGACGCGCGCTGGTGGTTTGGGCATCCGGATTCGACCAAGGAGCCGGAGCTCAACCTGATCGGCGTCCAGGCGCTGGGCATGGGCATTGGCACGTTGATCCGGCGTCTCGGTGCAGGGCCTGACATCGTTGTCGGGCATGATTTCCGTTCCTACTCGATGTCGATCAAGCTGGCGCTGGTTTCGGGGCTGATGGCGGCTGGCGCACGCGTCAAGGACATCGGTCTTGCGCTGTCGCCGATGGCCTATTTCGCTCAGTTCGCGCTCGATACGGCATCGGTCGCCATGGTGACAGCTTCGCACAACGAAAATGGCTGGACCGGAGTCAAGATGGGCGCCGCGCGGCCTTTGACTTTCGGGCCAGATGAAATGTCGGCGCTCAAGGCGATCGTGCTCGATGGCGATTTCGAGTTGATCGGTGGCGGCTCCTACGAATTCGTCCTGGATTTCCGCAAGACCTATCTCGACGATCTGGTTGCCGGCAAACGCATCGGCCGCAAGCTGCGGGGTGGTTGCCGCCTGTGGCAACGGCACGGCCGGCGCGTTCGCGCCGGAGGCGCTGGAGCGCATCGGCTGCGAGGTCATTCCGCTCGATGTCGAGCTTGACCATTCGTTCCCGCGCTACAACCCGAACCCCGAGGACATGCAGATGTTGCATGCCATCAGGGACAAGGTGCTGGAGACGGGTGCCGATGTCGGCCTTGGTTTTGACGGCGACGGTGATCGCTGCGGCGTCGTCGACAATGAGGGCAATGAGATATTCGCCGACAAGGTCGGCGTCATGCTCGCGCGTGACATCTCGGCGCTCCACCCGAACTCCACCTTTGTCGTCGACGTGAAGTCGACCGGCCTGTTCAATACCGACACGGTCCTCGCCGCAAACGGTGCCAGGACCGATTACTGGAAGACCGGCCACTCCTATCTCAAGCGCCGTGTCGCCGAACTCGGCGCTATCGCCGGTTTCGAAAAGTCCGGCCATTTCTTCTTCAATCCGCCGATCGGACGCGGCTATGATGATGGTATCGTCACTGCAATTGCCGTTTGCCAGATGCTCGACCGCAATCCCGGCAAGTCGATGGCCGATCTCTATCGCGCGCTACCCTTGACCTACGGCACGCCGACAATGTCGCCGCATTGCGACGACGAGTTGAAATACGGCGTCGTCGACAAAGTGGTCGCCGACTTCGAGGCGATGAAACGCGACGGTGAAATCTTCGCCGGCCAGAAGATTGTCGATCTGATCACCGTCAACGGTGTGCGTGTCGTGGCCGAAGACGGCACATGGGGCCTGGTGCGGGCCTCTTCCAACAAGCCGGAACTGGTGGTGGTTGTCGAAAGCCCTGTGTCTTCGGAACGCCGACGTGAGATGTTTGAAGGTGTGGATGAGGTGCTGAGACGCAATCCGTCGGTCGGCGCCTACAACCAGACATTTTGAGAGGGGCGGGCATGGCTGAAAGGATCGTCAGTTTTGTCATGAGCGGCGGTGTCGGCTCGCGGCTATGGCCATTGTCGCGCGAGGACAATCCCAAGCAGTTTCATGACCTCGCTGGCGACGGTTCGATGCTGGTCAAGACGCTGAAGCGCCTGGCTGCACGCGACGAGGGTGAGACACCGATCTATCTGATCGCCTCCGAACGCCATGCGGCTCGCGTCCGTGCCGACCTCGCGGCAATCGACCTCTCAGGTGGCGGTGCAATCTTCGAGCCGACCGGCCGCAACACGGCAGCGGCCGTGGCAATCGCCGCATTGCAGACGATCAAGGCTTACGGCGACGGCATCGTGCTCGTGGTGCCTTCGGACCACGAGATTTCGACCCAGCGCCAGTTCTGGGACACGGTCGAGCGCGGCGTGCCCGCAGCAGATGCGGGGCGCCTTGTCGTGTTTGGCATCAAGCCGGCGACGCCGGAGACCGGCTACGGCTATATCGAGGCAGGGGGCGAAAGCGGCGATGTCGCCGACGTCACCCGCTTTGTCGAAAAGCCTGACCTTGCGACCGCCGAAGCCTACCTTGCTGCTGGCAACTTCTTTTGGAATGCCGGTATCTTCCTGTTCAAGGCGAGCGCCATGCGCGACGCCTTCCTCAAGCACCAGACTGAAATCTGGCAGAAGGCCGAAGCCGCGTTCGCGGCGGCGACCAGCGATCTTTCCGGCGTCTACATGCCGCTCGAGCTCTATTCGGCCATTCCGTCGATTTCGATCGACTACGCGATCATGGAGCGCACCAGCGGCATTGCCATGGTGCCGGCGAGCTTCCGCTGGAACGATCTCGGTTCGTGGCAGTCGCTGCTCGATGTCAGCCCCTCCGACAAGAATGGCAACGTGATCGTGGGCGACGTCGTCGCCATCGATTGCGAGAATTCCTATTTGCGCGGCGAAGGTCGGCTGCTGTCGGCAATCGGGTTGAAGGATGTGGCGATCGTTTCGACCTCGGACGCGACCTTCGTTGCGCCGGTCAGCCATAGCCAGAACGTCAAGAAGATCGTCGAACAGCTCGAAAAGAGCGGCCGCCTTGAGACGAAGTTCACGCCCGCGCACGGTCGCGTGCTGGCCAACGGTTCATGGCGCCGTCGTGTCCAGCATTGGCTGATGGAGGAAACACTGCCGCTGTGGTCGACTGTTGGTGTCGACGATCAGTTTGGCGGTTTCCACGAAGCGCTTGGCTTCGACGCACGACCACTCAGCAAGCCGAAACGCATGCGCACCATGGCGCGGCAGGTCTATGCCTTCTCTGTCGCCAAGCAGCGCGGTTGGGACGGCAGGGCCGATGCGCTGATCGACCATGGCATCCGCTTCATGGCCGACAAGGGCCGTACCGAACGCGGCGGCTGGGTCCGCACCTTGAACCCCGACGGCAGTGTCCTGGACGCCGTTGAAGACGCATACGACCATGCCTGTGTGCTTCTGGCACTTGCCCATGCCCATCGCTCGGGTAACGCCGAAGCTCTGGGGCTAGCCACCGAAACATTCGCTTTCCTCGACCAGCATCTTGAGGACGAGCGCATGACCGGCTTCATGGAAAGCCCCGATGGAGAGGGCGTGCGCCGCTCCAACCCCCATATGCACCTGCTTGAAGCGTTTCTCGCCTGGCACGCGGTGACGGGCGACCGTGCCTATCTGCGCCGTGCTGCGCGCATCATTGACCTGTTCCGTAGCCATTTCTTCGAAGTCGACAGCTGGACGCTTGGCGAGTTTTTTGACCGCGACTGGCGTCCTGCCGCTGGTGAAAAGGGTCAGTGGACGGAGCCTGGACACCACTTCGAATGGGCGTCATTGCTGGTCGACTTCGCCGACAAGAGTGGCCAGAAGGATCTGGTCGCCTACGGCCGCAAGCTCTACGCTTCGGCCGTCGCCAACGGCCTCAACAGGGCAACCGGTCTCGCCTACGGCGCCGTGTCGCGGCAGGGCCTGCCTCTCGACAATATCTCGCGCAGCTGGCCGCAGACCGAAGCCATCAAGGCTGCTGTCGCCCTCGACGGCACTGGTGGGCCTGACCTCAAGCCCGAGATCGAGGCGCGAGTCGGCCGCCTGTTCCGCTGGCACATCGATCCGGCGCCACAAGGGTTGTGGATCGACCAGATCGACGAGCGCGGACGCTCGCTGGCCAAGGAAGTCCCGGCCAGCATCTTCTATCACCTGGTGACCGCGTTGACGCAGTATCTCGACAAGACCGAAGAGTTTGCCAACTGAGCCGGCAGCCTAACCGGCTCAGTTGAGAGGTCAGTAGGGGCTCGCCACGTCGCCGGTCTCGACATAGACCGACTTGAGCTGGGAGTAGTGCTGGAGGGCGGCGAGCGAGTTTTCGCGACCGATACCCGACTGCTTGAAGCCGCCGAACGGCAGTTCCACCGGCGTCAGGTTGTAGGTGTTGATCCAACAGGTGCCGGCCTGTAGTTCGGCGATAACGCGATGGGCGCGCGGCAGATTCTTGGTGAAGACGCCGGCGGCGAGGCCGAATTCGGTGTCGTTGGCACGCGCAACGACCTCTTCTTCGCTGCCGAAGCACAACACGCTCATCACTGGGCCGAAGATCTCTTCGCGGGCGATGCGCATATTATCGGTGACGCCGGTGAAGACCGTCGGCTCGACAAAAAAACCACCTTCGAAACCCTGCAGCGAAGGCACGCCACCACCGGTCTGCAGCGTTGCACCTTCGGCTTTGCCGACAGCGATATAGTCGGTGACCTTGTCGTGCTGCGACTTGTTGACGAGCGGCCCCATCTGGGTCTCCGGATCGAGCGGGTCGCCGATGCGGATGGTCTTGGTGCGTTCGACGAGGCGTTCGACAAAGCGGTCGTGCAGGCCCTTCTGGACAAACACCCGGGTGCCGTTGGAGCAGACCTGACCCGTCGAATAGAAGTTGCCGAGCATCGCGCCGCCGATGGCGTTTTCGAGGTCGGCGTCGTCGAAGACGATGATCGGCGACTTGCCGCCGAGCTCCATCGTCGCGTGCTTCATGTGCGAGCCGGCGAGCGCCAGCACCTTCTTGCCCGTCGGCACCGAGCCGGTGAGCGAGATCTTGTCGACCGCCTCATGCGACGCAAGGACGGCACCGACGTCGCCGTAACCCTGGACGACGTTGAACAGACCGTCAGGCAGGCCCGCTTCTGAATAGACCTCGGCCAGCGCCAGTGCTGAGAGCGGCGTGTTTTCGGACGGCTTGAACACCATGGCGTTGCCCATGGCGAGCGCTGGTGCGGATTTCCAACCGGCAACCTGGATCGGATAGTTCCACGCGCCGATGCCGACGCAGACGCCGAGCGCCTGGCGCTTGGTGTAGGCGAAGGGACCGCCGAGATCGACATATTCGCCATTGAAGGCGGCGATAGCGCCGGCGAAATACTCAAGACTGTCGGCGGCCGAAGCGGCGTCCGCCACAAGCGTTTCCTGGATCGGTTTGCCGGTGTCGAGCGTTTCCAGCCGCGAAAGCTCGGCGTTGCGGGTACGCAGGATGTCGGCTGCACGGCGCAGGATGCGACCGCGCTCGACCGGCTTCAGCCGCGCCCAGGCCGGCTGTGCTTCGCGGGCAGCCTCGACGGCCAGTTCGACGATGTTGGCGGTGGCTGAGTGCAGCGAGGCGATGATTTCGCCTGTCGCGGGGTAGATGACCGGGATCGCCGCGCCGCGTTCATCGTCGACGAAGCGGCCATTTACATAGTGCGAAGCTTTGGGTTGGGCGCGCATGCGTCTGCTCCAGTTTGGTATGTCGTGGCGGTCATATCCGGTCGGGCCGGATGATGCTCTATCTGTCTGAGACCTGCCAGCGCGGATTGATCCAGGGTTCCTGGTTGGATGGGGCGAGCGGTGTGCGGCCAAGGATGTGGTCGGCAGCCTTTTCGCCAGTCATGATCGAGGGGCCGTTGAGGTTGCCGTTGGTCACGCGCGGGAAGATCGAGGAATCGGCGACCCGTAGACCATCGACGCCGATGACACGGCATTCGGGATCGACGACGCTCGTCGGATCGTCGGCGCGGCCCATGCGGCAGGTGCCGCAGGGATGATAGGCGCTTTCGGAGTGCTCGCGTATGAAGGCGTCGAGCTGTTCGTCGCTGGCAACGTCCTTGCCCGGTGAAATCTCGCGGCCGCGGAACGGGTCGAACGCCGATTGCGCAAAGATCTCGCGGGTTAGCCGGATGCAGTGGCGGAAGTCCTCCCAGTCGTCGGGATGGGACATGTAGTTGAAGCGGATTTCCGGCTTCGCCCACGGATCGTTCGAACGCAGCGTGACCGCACCGCGCGACTTCGACCGCATCGGTCCGACATGAGCCTGGAAGCCATGCGACTTGGCCGCTGCCTTGCCGTCATAACGTACAGCTGCTGGCAGGAAATGGAACTGGATGTCGGGGTAGTCGACGCCGGCTTTCGAGCGCACGAAGGCGGCTGCCTCGAAATGATTGGTGGCGCCAAGGCCGGTCTTGAAAAACAGCCATTCGGCACCGATCAGCGCCTTGGAGAACGGGTTGAAGACCGAGTGCAAGGTGATCGGCTGGGTCGCCTCCTGCTGGATGTAGAGCTCCATATGGTCTTGCAGGTTCTGGCCGACGCCACGCCGGTCAGCGACGACATCGATACCATGCGCCTTGAGCTGGGCCGCAGGGCCGATGCCGGACAGCATCAGCAGCTTGGGCGAGTTGATCGAGGAGGCAGCGACGATCACTTCACGTCGTGCCTTAACGACCTGAATCTTTCTGCGAGCTTCGATCTCAACGCCGACCGCGCGTTGATTCTCGATCACCACACGCCGGGCGAAGCCATTGACGAGACGGACATTTCCGCGTTTCAGGGCAGGCCTGAGATAGGCGTTGGCCACCGACCAGCGGCGACCGCCGTGGATGGTCTGCTCCATGGCGCCGAAGCCTTCCTGCTTGGAGCCGTTGTAGTCGTCGGTGAGTTCGAATCCAGCCTGCTCGCCGGCTTCGACGAAGGCTTGGTAGAGCGGGTTCTTGCGCGGGCCACGCTGCACGTTGAGCGGGCCTGACGTGCCGCGCCAGCCATCTTCGCCGCCGCTGACATGCTCCATGCGCTTGAAGTAGGGCAGCACGTCGGCATAACCCCAGCCGGCGGCACCCTGTTCGGCCCAATGGTCGAAGTCGTGGGCGTGGCCCCTGACATAGACCATGCCGTTGATCGAGGACGAGCCGCCAAGCACTTTTCCGCGCGGGGTCGCGAGTACGCGCCCGCCAAGATGCGGTTCGGCTCGCTGGAGTAACCCCAGTCGTAGCGGCTCATGTTGAGCGGGATCGACAGCGCCGATGGCATCTGGATCAGCGGGCCGAAATCGGTGCCGCCATATTCGATGACGATCACTGAATTCTTGCCGTCCTCGGACAGGCGGTAGGCCATGGCCGCGCCGGCCGAGCCGGAGCCGATGATGACGTAATCTGCTTCAAGCATTGTTCACATGGACCATGAAATCGGCGAGCGAGACATTGCCGCCGGTGGCAACGAGGAGGACGGTCTTGCCTGACACATCGACCTTGTTTTCCAGCAAGGCGGCGAGCGATGAGGCGCCGGAGGGTTCAAGTACGAGCTTCAGTCGCTCGAACGCCACTTTCATGGCGCGCCGGACGGCTGCGTCGTCAACGGTGAGGCCGCGCACATTCGCGGCCATGACGGCGGCATAAGGAGCATCGCCAGGCCGGCGTGCCATCAAGCCGTCGCAAATCGACTTGGGGCCGAGCGGCATTGTCTCCTGGGCGCCATGAGCCAGCGAGGTGCCCAAGCCGTTGAAGCCTTCCGGCTCGACGGCAAAGACCTGCGTTTGCGGCGACAGGTAGTGAAACGACAGCGCAACGCCGCCGATCAGTCCGCCGCCGCCCACCGGACAAAGCACGATGTCGGCGCCAACACTCTTGGCGGCAAGCTGGTCGAGCGCTTCAAGCCCGGCACCCGCCTGTCCAGCGACGATTTCGGGATCGTCGAAGGGATGGAGAAGAACAAGGTCTTCGGTCTGTGAAATCTCGCGCGCCCTGGCGGAGGCAACCTCCTCGCGGGCGCGCTCGCCGTGGTCGGTGAGCACGACGCGCGCGCCATACCCCTTGGTCGCCTCGCGCTTGGCAGCAGGCGCGTCGATCGGCATGACGATGGTGACCGGGATGCCGAGCGCCTGCCCGGCAGCGGCAAGCCCTTGGGCGAAGTTGCCTGAAGAGTAGGCGACAACGCCGCGTCGCGCTTCTTCAGTCGACAGAGTCTTCAAACGCCAATAGGCACCGCGTGCCTTGAACGAGCCTGCCCATTGCAGCGACTCCGCCTTGACGAAGACGCGCGCAGCACCGGTCTCACGCGCCAATGCCGCCGACTCCAGCAGCGGGGTGAGCTGCGTTGCGCGGGACGTTTCAGCATATGCCCGCCTGAGGTGATCGAGCGTCGGAACCGTCGTCTTTGTCATCATTCGCCTCGCGGAAACCGCTTGTTGTCTTCGAGCACATTGAGATCCATGTGGTTGCGCATGTAGCGCTCGGAAGCCTTTTGCAGCGGCTGGAATTCCCATGGGTAGTAGGCGCCGTTGCGCAGCGCGGGATAGACGACCCAGCGGCGCGCCTGGCTCTCGCGCACTGCGGCGTCGAAGGCTGCCATGTCCCATCGTGCTCGCACTTTGGCCGTGAAGTCAGCGATCAGATTGGCATGGGACGGATCGGTGGCGAGGTTGATGCGCTCGAGCGGATCCGATTCCAGATCAAACAGTTGCGGCGGGTCGATCTCGCAATGGACGAACTTGAAACGGCCCTCGCGGATGCCGACCAGCGGAGCGTAGGAACCCTCGGCGGCATATTCCATCAGGACGGGTGTGGTGCGGTGCACACCATTGACCAGCGGGACGAGCGATTGGCCGTCCGTCCATGGCATGATTGCAGAAAGGTCGATGCCGGCGAGGTCGCACAGTGTCGGTGCCACGTCGAGATTGGAGGTCGGCGTATCGATCAGCCCGGCGGGAACACCCTTGCCCGACATCATCAGCGGCACGCGCGCCGATCCTTCGAAGAAGCACATCTTGAACCACAAGCCGCGCTCGCCGAGCATATCGCCGTGGTCGGAGCAAAACAGGATGATCGTGTCGTCGAGCATCCGGGTCCGTTCGAGCACCGAGACCAGTTCGCCGACCTTGTCGTCGAGGTAGGAGATGTTGGCGAAGTAGCCGCGCCTGGAACGGCGCACCTGCTCGGCACTGATGTCGAAGCTGGCATAGTCGCTGGCGAGATAGAGCCGCTGCGAATGCGGGTCCTGCTGCTCGGCGGGAATGAAGCCGACTTCCGGGTCGAGCGCCGGGCAATTCTCGTAGAGGTCCCAATATTGACGCCGCGCGACATAGGGGTCGTGCGGATGGGTGAAGGAAACGGTGAGGCACCACGGCCGCCGCTCCGCCTGATCGGAGACACGGGCGAAGTCGTAGAGCTTCTGGATGGCGTGGAAGGCGACCTCGTCGTCATATTCCATCTGGTTCGAGGTCTCGGCGATACCGGCACCGGCGGCCGAGCCAAGATTGTGATACCACCAGTCGATGCGTTCGCCAGGCTTGCGATAATCAGGCGTCCAGCCGAAGTCGGCCGGATAGATGTCGGTGGTCAGCCGCTCCTCGAAGCCGTGCAACTGGTCGGGACCGACGAAGTGCATCTTTCCTGACAGGCAGGTGTGGTAGCCGGCAGCGCGCAGGTGGTGCGCGTAGGTTGGGATCGACGAAGCGAATTCGGCGGCGTTGTCATACACGCCGGTGCGCGACGGCAACTGCCCGCTCATGAAGGCGGCACGCCCCGGCGCGCAAAGCGGCGAGGCGGTGTAGTTGTTCCTGAACCGTGCCGACCGCGCGGTCAGCGCCCTGAGATGTGGGGCGTGCAGGAAATCGGCTGGGCCATCCGGGAACAGCGTCCCCGCCAACTGGTCGACCATGACGATCAGGATGTTGGGCCTCTCGGTCATCACAAGACCTTCGCGTGCTTGAGCTTGGCTTCGAGATAGTCCTCGATCAGCGCTGCGGCCGTCGCCGCATCCGGCACGCCGTCCTTGAGGGCCCGGCGAATGTAGAAGCCATCGATCAGCGCGGCGGTGGTTTCGGCGACCCGCTCGGCCTCGGAGCGCGGCAGAAGGGCGGCAAGTCCGCTCATCAGATTGGAATGAAGGCGGCGCGCGTAAACCTTCAGCAGGCGGCGCAGCGCGGGCGATTTCTGCGCCTCGACATAGAATGCCAGCCAGGCGGCAATGGTCTCGGGCTGGAACTGCTTTTCGGAGAAATTGACGGCGATGATGGCCGAAACACGTGCCCGTGCGGTCATGCTTGACTTGAGTGCCATGCGGGCGTCGGCATTCAACTCCGTCAGCTGATAGCGCATGGTTGCTTCGAGCAGGTCTTCCTTGGCGCCGAAATAGTGGTGGGCAAGCGCAGAGGACACGCCGGCACGTCCGGCGATCTCGGACATTGTCACGTCAAGCGTGCCACGCTCGCCGATCGCCGAGATCGTCGCGTCGATCAGCGCTTTGCGGCGCAATGGTTCCATTCCGACCTTGGGCATTCAGCAACCTCCACCGGCAAATCTATTTTTAATTGACGCATCAATCAATAAAAACTCCGCCGCGTAATACCCCATTTCCGACGTTGAACGACATTGAAACTGGTTGAGATTTGTTCAATATTGAACTTAATAGGGGCGTTGGATTCACCCCTGAAATGGCGCAACATGCGCCCTGCGATTGGAGGCAGTGATGACCGCATGCATCGTTGGCTGGGCGCATTCGCGCTTCGGCAAGCTTGAAGGCGAAACGCTGGAAAGCCTGATCACTAAGGTTGCCAGCGAGGCGCTCGAGCATGCCGGCATTGGTCCTGATGACGTCGACGAAATCGTGCTCGGCCACTTCAATGCAGGTTTCTCCGCCCAGGATTTCACCGCCAGCCTAGTGCTGCAGGCCGACGACCGGCTGCGCTTCAAGCCGGCGACACGCGTCGAAAATGCCTGTGCTACCGGTTCGGCAGCCGTGCGACAGGGCATCCGCGCCGTGAACACCGGCTCGCGCATCGTGCTGGTGGTTGGCGCCGAACAGATGACGACGACGCCAGGGCCTGAAATCGGCAAGAACCTGCTCAAGGCATCGTATTTGCCTGAAGACGGCGACACGCCAGCCGGCTTCGCCGGCGTCTTCGGCAAGATCGCGCAAGCCTATTTTCAGCGCTATGGCGACCAGTCGGATGCGTTGGCGATGATTGCCGCAAAGAACCACAAGAACGGCGTCGACAATCCTTATGCCCAGATGCGCAAGGATTTCGGCTTCGATTTCTGCCGCCAGGAAAGCGAGAAGAACCCGTTTGTCGCCGGACCTTTGAAGCGCACCGACTGCTCGCTGGTGTCTGACGGGGCCGCAGCGCTCGTCCTGACCGACAGCACGACGGCATTGCGCATGCGCCGCGCCGTCGCCTTCCGTGCCAACGAGCACGTCCAGGATTTCCTGCCGATGTCGAAGCGCGACATCCTGCAGTTCGAAGGCTGCGAGGTTGCATGGAACAAGGCGCTGAAGTCGGCGGGCGTGGCCCTCGACGATCTGTCTTTCGTCGAGACGCATGACTGTTTCACCATTGCCGAGCTGATCGAGTACGAGGCCATGGGACTTGCGCCACGCGGCGAGGGCGCCCGGATCGCCACGGAAGGCATCACAGCCAAGGACGGACGCTTGCCGGTCAATCCCTCCGGCGGTCTCAAGTCGAAGGGGCATCCGATCGGTGCGACCGGCGTTTCGATGCACGTGCTGACCGCCATGCAGCTTACCGGTGAGGCCGGCGGCATCCAGGTCAAGGACGCCAAGCTCGGCGGCATCTTCAACATGGGTGGGGCTGCGGTCGCCAACTACGTGTCGATCCTGGACCGTATCAGATGAGGCAATCGGCCGTCGTCATCGGCGGTGCGTCGGGCATCGGCCTTGCTGTGGCCGAACGCCTGGTTGCCGATGGCTGGCCGGTGGCAATCATCGATGGCGATGCCGCGGCCCTTGCCGCGGCGGCAGACGTTATCGACAATGACGATGTCGTCTTCATCGAAGCCGATCCGACCGACGAGGACAATGTCGCCGAAGCTTTCGACCAGGTGGTGGATAGTCTCGGCCTCGTCGGCGGGTTGGTGGCCGTGCCCAGCTTCGACCGCCATGCAAGTGCCGAAGATACCAGCGCTGAAATGTTACGCGAAGCGCTCGACATCAACCTGGTTGGGCCGTTCATTGCAGCACGTGCCGCGCTCGAGCGGATGGGCGCTTCCTTGTCCATCGTCAATGTCGGTTCGGTCGCTGGCATGCGCGCCCATCGTGGCAGGCTTGCCGTTGCCGCATCGCAGGCCGGGCTCAAGCTGATGGCCGAGGTGCTGGCGCTGGAGGTTGGCAATCGCGGTGTTCGTGTCAACGCCGTTGCAGCCGGGCCGACCGAGATCGAGGCATCAGCCAATGGCGGTGGGATCGCACCGCGCCTGATGCCGCAGGGACGTTATGCCGAGCCGGAAGAAATAGCCGCCGCGGTCGCCTTCCTGCTCTCCCCCGAAGCGAGTTATATCAACGGCCATACACTTGCGGTGGATGGCGGATTCCTTGCCGCCGCGCTATCGGGAGATAGGGCATGATGCTGCACTGCTAGTGTGGCAGGTGGCATGCCCGGCAAAATCGTCCGCAAGCGCATGAAGGCTCGTTAACAATGACAAATCCGGTTCTTGTAGAGGTGCTGCGCGGCGACCTCGTTGAAAGTGTGCATCGTGGCGCGGTGGCCGTCGTTGACAGCGTTGGCAAGCAGGTTTGGTCAATCGGTGACACGCAACAACCAGTGTTCCCGCGCTCGGCCGTCAAGGCGATCCAGGCACTGCCCTTTGTCGAGAGCGGCGCGGCTGACGCTTATGGCTTCGGCGATCGCGAACTGGCCCTTGCCTGCTCGTCGCATTCCGGTGAAGAGGCGCATGCCAAACTCGCCAACGCCATGCTGGCCAAGGCCGGCCTTGAAGTCGATGCGTTGGAGTGCGGCGCGCACTGGCCCTCGAGCCATGCTGCCACGATCGCGCTGGCGCGCAATGGCGCGTCGCCAAGTGCGCTTCACAACAATTGTTCGGGCAAGCACTCGGCTTTCGTCTGCACCTGCCGCCATCTTGGTATCGCCCATCAGGGTTACGTCAGGCCGGAACATCGTTTCCAGCAGATGATCCGCGAAACGATGGAAGCCGTGACCGGGGCTCGCCACAGCGACGACAATCGCGGCACGGACGGCTGTTCGATCCCGACCTTTGCGGTGCCGCTGCAAAACCTTGCCGTTGGCTTTGCGCGGATGGTCACTGGAAATAGCCTTGGAGAGGCGAGGGCAAAGGCGGCGCGCCGGCTGATGTCAGCCTGCATGGCCGAACCTTTTCTGGTCGCGGGAACCGATAGGGCCGATACGGAGTTGATGCAGACTGCACCCGGACGGATCTTCGTCAAGGTTGGCGCCGAAGGCGTTTTCTGCGCGGCTGTGCCCGAACTCGGGCTTGGCATCGCGCTCAAATGCGACGACGGCGCGGGCAGGGCGGCCGAGATCATGATCGCGGCGGTCCTGGCCAGGCTCCTGGCTGATGACGAAGTGCTGGCGGGTAGCATGATCAAGGCTGCCAATCCTGTGCTCAAAAACTGGAACGGCATTGAAGTTGCGTCGCTTCGGCCCAGCGCTGCATTCGGCTGAGGGCGCAAAGGGCGGGTCAGCCTGGCTGGCTTGTTATCCATGCAGCGAACACCTAGGTTCGATTGATGAGCAGAGCTTTTACCCGCGAAGACGATAGCGAAAACGTAATCGCCGACATTGGCGAGCGGCCGGTCAGCGCGTCGCGAAACCTGGTAACCGAGCAGGGGCTGGTTCATATCGAGACCCAGCTTGCGAGCCTGCGCGAGGATCTGGCCAAGGCTGAGGCCGACGCGGATCGAGAGCGCATCGCGACTGTGTCGCGCGACCTGCGCTATTGGCAGTCACGGCGTGAAACCGCCGAAGTTTCCATTCCCGAGCCCGACAGCACAGTTGTTCGCTTCGGCATGAAGGTCATCGTCGAGGATGACAATGGCAAGCGCAACGTCTGGCAGATCGTTGGCGAGGACGAGGCTGACGCAGCCAAGGGCCGTATCTCCCATGCCTCGCCCATGGCGATAGCGCTGTTTGGCAAGTCCGTCGGCGACCTAGCCTCGGTCAATGGCCATGAGTGGGAAATCGTCGAGCTCGGCAGCTAGGCTTGGATCGGACCCGTGTGATCGCGGAAGAAGGCCGTGGCACCGGCTGCGACCATCAGCACGAACTGGATGGCGTCCTGTTATGATGCTTCGACACTTAAGCCGTTCTGCGGCAAATGCCGTTCATTTGTCGCCGTCGACAAATGGATGGTTCTTGGCGATTTGTTGCCATCTTCGGTGAGGCGCGGCGATCCAAGGCTAGCGCGAATGGCTTTCCAGGTGCGTGAGCGGTTGCTGGTCTGCAAGTTCATCTCATTTTGGCGACCGCCATTGTCGCACCGCAAAGCCGCCACTATACCTTTCGTTTGACTGCAGATGCGGTCGTGACAGAGCATTGCCGGAGAGTCGGCCTATGGCGCAGGACGAGAGCATTTTCATTGGTGCCAGCCGCAAGCCGGACGATAGCTATCAACGACCGGAAGAGTTGCTGCTGAAGTACGGCAACCGCCACGGTCTGGTTACCGGTGCAACGGGTACCGGCAAGACGGTGACGCTGCAGATTCTCGCCGAGGGATTTTCGAACGCCGGCGTTCCGGTGTTTTGCGCCGACATCAAGGGCGACCTCTCGGGCATCGCCATGATGGGCGAGGCCAAGGATTTCCTCACCGCGCGGGCCCAGGCGATCAAGCTCGATCCATATGAGTTCCAGGAATTTCCGGTGATCTTCTGGGACCTGTTTGGCGAACAGGGGCATCCGATCCGCGCAACCGTCTCGGAGATGGGTCCGCTGCTGCTTTCGCGGCTGATGAACCTCACCGACGCACAGGAAGGCGTGTTGAACATCGCCTTCCGCATTGCCGATGAAGAAGGGCTTCTGCTCCTCGACATGAAGGATTTGCAGTCGTTGCTGGCAAACATCGCTGAGCGTGCCGAAGAAATCGGCGCGCGCTATGGCAATGTCACGCGGCCGTCGGTCGGTGCGATCCAGCGTTCGCTGCTGGTGCTGGAACAGCAGGGCGGTGACCATTTCTTCGGCGAACCGGCACTGAAGATCGCCGACATCATGCGCACCACGCGTGACGGTCGTGGCGCCATCAACGTGCTTGCCGCCGACAAGTTGATGATGAACCCGCGGCTTTACGCGACCTTCCTGCTCTGGCTGCTTTCCGAGCTGTTCGAAGTGCTGCCGGAAATCGGCGACCCCGACAAGCCGAAGCTGGTGTTCTTCTTCGACGAGGCCCATCTGCTGTTTGACGAAGCACCGAAGATCGTCGTCGACCGTGTCGAGCAGGTCGTGCGCCTGATCCGCTCGAAGGGCGTCGGCGTCTATTTCGTCACCCAGAACCCGCTCGACGTGCCCGAAACCGTGCTGGCGCAGCTCGGCAACCGCGTCCAGCACGCGCTTCGTGCCTATACGCCACGCGAGCAGAAGGCGGTGAAGACGGCAGCGGATACGTTCCGCCCCAACCCGGATTTCGATTGCGCCAAGGCAATCACCCAGTTGGCCACCGGCGAGGCGCTGGTGTCGACGCTCGAAGCCAAGGGCGTTCCGTCCATGGTCCAGCGGACGCTGATCCGTCCGCCGGCATCCCGGCTTGGACCGATCACCCCGCAGGAGCGTCAAAAGCTGATCAACGAGAGCCCAGTTGCTGGTCAATACGACCAGACGGTCGATCGCGAATCGGCTTTCGAAATGCTGCAGAAAAAGGCGCTCGAGGCGCAAAAGGCCCAGGAAGAGGCGCAGCAGGCGAACACCGGCGGCGGCAGTGGCTGGACCATTCCGGGCTTCGGCAATGACGCACCGGCTTCCGGCGGCCGCAACACCGGCAATGCACCGAGGCCGCGGACCTCGAACCGGCAGACGGTGACCGAAGCAGCGCTAAAGTCGGTGGTGCGCTCGGTCGGCTCGTCGGTCGGCCGTGCGCTGGTGCGCGGAATTCTAGGCAGCCTGAAGAAGGGCTTCTGACCTGCCAGTCCCAGACAGCCCAAAGCAAAACGGCGCGTCGATGACGCGCCGTCTTTGTTGGTGAGTTAGCCCAAGGTCAGGCCATGCCGAGGCCGTTGGTGACCAGGATCGGCGTCTTGGACGGTACGCGATCGTAGAGATCCATGATGTCCTGGTTCATCAGGCGCACGCAGCCCGACGACACCGACTTGCCGATCGTCCACCATTCCGGCGAACCATGGACTCGGTAGAGCGTGTCTTCGTTGTTCTGGAAGATGTAGAGCGCACGCGCGCCGAGCGGATTGTTCAGGCCAGGCGCCATGCCACCATTGCGGACGCTGTATTTCTCAAGCTTCGGATCGCGGCCGATCATGTCGTCCGGCGGGGTCCACTTCGGCCACTTGCGCTTCCACTGGATGACGGCGCGGCCTGACCAGGCGAAGCCGGCGCGGCCCAGGCCGACACCATAGCGGATCGCTTCGCCATTTTCGCGGACCAGGTAGAGGAAGTGCGATGAGGTATCGACGACGAGTGTGCCGGGGCGCTCGCCAGTCGGATCGGCGACCACCTGGCGAAGGAACTGGGGCTTCACCTTCTTGATCGGAATGCCGGGAACCTCATAACCCTCGTCGCTGACGGGGCCATACATGCTGACATAGTCGCCAAAGGCCGGGTCGATGGTTGGTGTCGGCGGGACGATCTGCGGTGCGTCAACAAACTGGCCGCCTCCGCTGACGGTCGAGCAGGCGGAAAGTGCTGCCGTGGCAGCACCTGCGGCCGCCAGGTTGAGAAAGCCGCGCCTGCTGAGGGGGCGGGATGAATCAATGAATGTGGGCATGGCTGCGATCTAGGATTCCAGTTCGAAAGAAATGGTGAATTCAAGGGAAACGGTCGGCGCCCCCTTAACGCTCACGGAGATAGGCCGGTCAAAATCTGACCTTAGGGTGGACAAAGCATGGCGAAGCTGTGACGCGCCAATCACTGTTGCGTTATGGCAACATAGCTGACCTATGGTTAGCTAACCAATTGTAACTAAACCTTCTAGCGACGGCAGGATCAGGGAAGGAGGCAAGTCGCGGTACTCGTCCGGCTGGTCGGAGCGATTGATCCAGACGGTACGGCAGCCGAATTTTGCCGCTCCCGCAATGTCCCAGCGATTGGACGACTGGAACGATATTGCCTCGGGATAGAGGCGCCAACTGCTGGCGACGAGGTCGTAGACCGACTGGTCCGTCTTGAAGCGGCGGACGCTGTCGACGGAGAACACTTCGTCGAGGATCAGGTCGAGCCCTGCCGAGCGCACGGCTGCTTCGAGCATGTCAGGCGAACCATTGGACAGGATGGCCAGCCGCGCGCCATTGTCTTTCAGATTGCGCAGGACGGCAGGAACCTCAGGGTAACAGTCGAGCTGCCAATAGGCGTCGAGCAGCTTGCTGCGCATCGCCGGATCGACTGACGGAACCTTGCTGAAGGCGAAGTCGAGCGCCTGCTCGGTAAGTTGCCAGAAATCGAGATAGGCGCCCATCAAGGTGCGGACCCAGGAATATTCGAGCTGCTTGGCCCGCCAGATCTCGGACAGGAGCTGGCCATCAGGACCAATGTCGGCGGCATGGCGGCGAACAGCCGCGTGGACGTCGAACAGCGTGCCATAGGCATCGAATATGTAGGCGGCGTGGCGCATGCCAATGGTTTTCCGACGGCTTCGTGCCGAGTGCAAGCGCAACCAGCATCTGGCTCCAACATTTCGGCCCCGTGCTGGTTGACGAGGCCTGCCAAAGCCTTTTCGATGCCGCGGTCAACAAGATGCGACGGGAAACCAAATCATGACGCTCGCGGCGGCTGCACAATCGACGACCTGGACCTATGTCGACGGCGACTGGCATGAGGGCAACGTTGCAATCATTGGCCCGCGCAGTCATGCCATGTGGCTTGGCTCAAGCGTTTTCGACGGCGGTCGCTGGTTCGAGGGCGTGGCGCCGGACCTTGAAGCGCATTCGCGGCGCGTCAATTCCTCGGCCATCGCATTGGGTCTGAAACCGACGATGAGCCCCGAGCAGATCATCGGGCTGACCTGGGACGGGCTCAAGAAATTCGACGGCAAGACGGCAGTCTACATCCGTCCGATGTATTGGGCCGAGCATGGCGGCTATATGGGCGTGCCGGCCGACCCGGCGTCGACCAGGTTCTGCCTGTGCCTTTACGAATCACCGATGCTGCCACCGACGGGATTTTCGATCGGCCTGTCGCCATTCCGCCGCCCGAGTATGGAAACCATGCCGACCAACGCCAAGGCGGGCTGTCTCTATCCCAACAACGGCAGGGCAATTCTCGACGCCAAGATGCGCGGCTTCGACAACGCGTTGGTGCTCGATATGCTGGGCAATGTCGCCGAGACCGGCTCGTCCAACATCTTCCTTGTCAAGAACGGCCAGGTTTTCACGCCGGCACCGAACGGAACTTTTCTTTCCGGGATCACACGCAGCCGCACAATGTCGCTTCTTGCCGACCGCGGCTACACGGTCGTCGAAAAGACGCTGTCGGTGCGCGAGTTCCTCGAAGCGGACGAAATCTTCTCCACCGGCAACCACTCCAAGGTCGTTCCGGTGACGCGCATCGAAGATCGAAATCTGCAGCCGGGACCGGTAGCAAAAAAATCGCGCGAGCTATATTGGGAGTGGGCGCACTCTACCGGCAAGGCTTGAGTGCAGCGAAGAAAAAACAGTACCTCTCATCTGTTTCCACGATGATGACGACCTATCTGTAGACGGCATAGTCATGCCGCGAAATTGCCAGCAAGGGAGTATGATCCATGGCTTTTGAATTGCCCGAATTGCCCTACGACTACGAGGCGCTGCAGCCCTTCATGTCGAAGGAAACACTCGAATATCACCACGACAAGCACCACAAGGCTTATGTCGACAACGGCAACAAGCTGGCTGCCGAAGCGGGTATGGACAAGCTGTCGCTGGAAGAGGTGGTGAAGCAGTCGTTCGGCAAGAACGCCGGCCTGTTCAACAACGCGGCCCAGCACTACAACCACGTCCACTTCTGGAAGTGGATGAAGAAGGGCGGCGGCGGCACCAAGCTGCCTGGCGCGCTGCAGAAGGCTGTAGATGCCGACCTCGGTGGCTACGACAAGTTCAAGGCTGATCTGATCGCCGCTGGCACGACCCAGTTCGGTTCGGGCTGGGCCTGGCTGTCGGTCAAGGATGGCAAGCTCGCCATCTCCAAGACCCCGAACGGCGAGAACCCGCTCGTTCACGGCGCGACCCCGATCCTCGGCGTCGATGTCTGGGAACATTCCTATTATATCGACTATCGCAACGCCCGCCCGAAATACCTCGAGGCGTTCGTCGACAGCCTGATCAACTGGGATTACGTGCTCGAGCTTTACGAAAAGGCCTGAGCCTAACCTCGGTTCATATGTTGCGAACGAAAACCCCGGCCAGCGCCGGGGTTTTTGCGTTTGGGTGACAATGTCTGAAAAAGACTAACAGTCACGGAAGCGTGAAGAGAATTTCTGGACGAATTCGGCCAGTTTCGCCGTTGGCCCTAGGCAGCATTTGCAACCCAGAGAGGACCTAATGAAAAAGATTGTGTTTGCCGTTGCAGCGCTCGCGCTCGCTACCACCGCAGCATTCGCCGATGTGATTGCTGATCGCCAGGCGGTGATGAAGGAGAATGCGAAGCAAGTCGGCACACTGGTGAAAATGGTGAAGGGCGAAACGCCGTTCGATGCGGCGGCGGTTGTCGCGGCCCTGACGGCTCTCAATAACAACGTCCAGAAGATCGATGTGGCAGCATCGTTCCCCGCCGGGAGCGACCAGGGCGACACCACCGCTTCGCCCAAGATCTGGGAAGACCTGGCCGGGTTCCAGGCTCAGGTCGACAAGTTCAAGGCCGTCACGGCCGCTGCGGTCGCAAGTCCGGCCGCTGATATCGATGCGCTGAAGGCGCAAGTGGGCACGATTGGCCAGACATGCGGCACTTGCCATGAAGCATTCCGCGTGAAGAAGGGCTGATCCCCTAGGGATGGCTGTTTTCAGGAAACTCGCTGTTGCGGCTCTGGCGCTTGGCGGTGCCGGGGCCGCAATCTTCTGGTGGCTGACGGTGCCAGAGAAGCTGGGGCCGGAGGCTCTGGCGGCATTGGGAACAGGTGATGCCACCCGTGGGCAGCGCATTTTCGATGCCGGCGGCTGTGCTTCATGCCACGCCAAGCCGAAATCCGAAGGCGATGCCCGCCTGCAGCTTGCAGGCGGTGTCGAGCTCAAGACGCAATTCGGCACCTTCGTGGCACCGAACATTTCTTCCGATCCCAATGACGGCATCGGCAACTGGTCGCTCGAAGACTTCGCCAACGCCATGCTGAAGGGTGTATCGCCTCAAGGGCAGCATCTTTATCCGGCATTCCCCTACGCATCCTATGCCCGGATGAAGCCTGCTGACGTTGCCGATCTCTATGCCTTCCTGAAGTCACTGCCACCGGTGGCCGGCATGGCGCCGGGCCACGATCTCGCTTTCCCGTTCAACGTCCGTCGAGGATTGGGGTTGTGGAAGCTGCTTTACCTCAGCAACGAGCCCGCTGTCGCATTTGCTGACGGCACGCCGGACAACGTTTTGCTTGGACGCGACCTCGTGGAAGGGGCAGGGCATTGCGGTGAATGTCACACGCCGCGCAGTCTTGCCGGCGGATCCGAGAAGGGCCAGTGGCTGGCCGGTGCAAAAGCCGCCGAAGGCGACGGTGTCGTGCCGAACATCACACCCGAAGGCAAGGGCATCAGTGGCTGGTCGGAGGGCGATATCGCCAGCTATCTCGAAACCGGGTTCACGCCGGAGTTCGATTCGGTTGGCGGCACCATGGTCGAGGTGCAGAAGAACATGGCCAGGCTGACCGCCGAGGACCGTGAGGCGATCGCCGCCTACCTCAAGGCGATCCCCGGGCATGCCAACGGCTACCCAGCGCAACAGCCAAAGCCGGCCGGTTGAGTAAACCGGCGACCAGAGGCCGCCGGTCCCATTTCAATGGCTAGGCACGCCCGACCACCTTCAGCGCGAAGGCATAATTGAAGGCGACTTCCTCAAGCCGTGAGAAGCGGCCCGAGGCGCCGGCATGGCCCGAATCCATGTTGATCTTGAACAGCACCGGGCTGCTGCCCGACTTGCGTTCGCGCAAGCGCGCCGCCCACTTGGCCGGCTCCCAATAAGTAACGCGCGGATCGGTCAGGCCGGCAACCGCCAGGATCGGCGGATAGTCGAGTGCCGCGACATTGTCGTAGGGCGAGTAGGCAGCGATGGTCCTGTAGTCGTCCTCCGAGGCGATTGGATTGCCCCATTCGGGCCATTCCGGCGGCGTCAGTGGCAAGGTGTCGTCGAGCATGGTTGTCAGCACGTCGACGAAGGGCACTTCGGCGATGATGCCGGCAAAGGCCTCCGGCGCCATGTTGGCGACCGCTCCCATCAGCATACCCCCGGCCGAGCCGCCTTGGGCGACGATGCGGTCGTGCGAGGTGTAGCGCTCGGCAACAAGGTGATGAGCCGTGGCGATGAAGTCGGCGAAGGTGTTGGTCTTGGTCGCGCGCTTGCCGTCGTCATACCAGGCGTAGCCCTTGTCCTTGCCGCCACGGATATGAGCGATGGCATAGACAAAGCCGCGATCGACCAGTGACAGGCAGTTGGTGTTGAACGACGCCGGAATGGTCATGCCGTAAGAGCCGTAGCCGTAGAGCAGGCATGGTGCGGTGCCATCGAGCGGCGTGTCGCGATGATGGATCAGCGAGATCGGCACCAGTTCGCCGTCCGCTGCAGGGGCCATCAGCCGCCGGGTGACATACTCGTCGGCATTGTGTCCGGAAGGCACTTCCTGGGTTTTCAGCAGAACCCGTTCGCGCGTGCGCATATTGTAGTCGAACAACTGCGTCGGCGTCGTCATCGACGAATAGGAAAACCGCATCATGTCGGTGTCGTATTCGTAAGAACCTGACAGGCCGAGGGAGAATGCCTCTTCGGGAAAGGAGATGTGGTGCTCGGCGCCGGTGGCGCGCTCATGGACAACAATCCGCGGCAGCCCTTCCTTGCGCTCGAGGCGGATCATGAAATCCTTGAAGCCGATCACCGACAGGATGAGCCGGCCCGGTTCATGGGCGACGAGTTCCTTCCAGTTCGTGCGCACCGGATCGCTGACCGGCGCGGTCATGATCTTGAAGTCCTTGGCGCCGTCGGCATTGGTCAGCACGAAGAAGATGTCGCCGCCTTCTTCGAGGTCGTATTGCAGGCCGATCTCGCGCGCTGCCACCAGTTTTGGTGCCGCCAGCGGATCGGCGGCCGGGAACAGGCGGTATTCGGATGTCTCATGATCGCTGATCGAGATCATGATCCAGTCATTGTTGCGGGTGCCGCCGACATTCATGAAGAAGCCGGGATCGGTTTCTTCATAGATCAGCTGGTCCGAACCGGGCTCGGTGCCGAGCGCATGGTAGAGGACCTTCGACGGCCGGTGATTGGGGTCGAGGCGAGTGTAGAAGAAGCCGGCATTGGCGGCGTCCCAGACACCCGAACCACCGGTGTCGCCAACGATGTCGGCAAGTTCCGCACCGCTGGCGAGGTCCCGGACCCTGAGCGTGTAGAACTCCGAACCCTTGTCGTCGAAACCCCAGATCAAGCGCTGGTGGTCGGAGGAGTGGTCCAGCCCGCCGAGGCGGAAATAGGCATGGCCGTCGGCTTCCTTGTCGCCGTCGAGGATGATTTCTTCGGGGCCGCCTTCGCTGGAGACGCGGAAGTAGCGCGGCTGCTCGCCGCCTTTCTTGAAGGAAGAGCCATAGGCGAAGGGGCCGTCCTTCATCGGTACCGAGGAGTCGTCTTCCTTGATGCGGCCCTTCATCTCCTCAAAGAGCTTCTTCCTGAGTTCGGCGGTGTCGGCCATCAACTCCGCCTGATAGCTGTTTTCCGCTTCGAGATGGCTGCGGATATCAGGGTCGAGCAGGCTCGGATCGCGGAAAACTTCCTGCCAGTTGTCGGCGCGCAGCCAGGCATATTCGTCCACGCGCGTGATGCCGTGATGCGTGTCGGAAACGGGTCGTTTCTCCGTCGAAGGAGGGGCGATATCGGCGAAAATGGCAGGTCTGGTCATTACGTCTCGCATGGGTGAATCTTGAATGGCGAATGAACACGCCGATCAGGGCGGGTTCAAGGGCTGAGTTGCAGTGTTCGTCAACGTTTCAATTGACCGGTCCTGCCGGAGGGAGATGAACATGTTCTTGAAAGCTACCGCAGCAGTTGTCGTTGCCTCGACTGTCGGGCTGCTGGCCGGCCAATCCCATGCGGCGGCGTTTGCCGCCTGGCAGGTGGCCGATGTTCCGTTTGGCGACACACTCAACATCCGCAAATACCCTTCCAACGGTTCACAGAAGCAGGCTGCCTATCCCAATGGCATGGTGCTGCAGATGACCGGCAAATGCACAGGCGGCGTCGATCTGCGGGACATCTCGCATCTGCCTGATTGGAAGCAGGAGCAGCGGATCCGCTATCGCTGGTGCCAGGTCTGGCATGACCCTGCCCAGAACGGACATTTCGTGACCGGCTGGGTCTACGGCAAGTACATCACGCCGTATTGACCGGATGTTGACGACAGTCCAGCTCCGGGTCGGCTGAAGGCGACACTTGTCGTTGACAAGGTCCGTTCAGGGTTGCCCCCACGTGGCCGGGAGTCTATGCCCTAGCTGTAATAACGTGAGACACTAAGAGGGCCTGCGCGCTGACCTTCCTTATCCTCATGCTGCCATTTGTCGGCGCGCTTTTCGCTCCGCTCCTGACCCGCGTGATGAAACACAATGCCGGCTGGGTGCTTGCTGCGGTTCCATTGCTTGTGTTCGTGCATTTCGCCGGAATGCTTGGGACTGTCGGCTCCGGATTTGCTGTTTCAGCTGGGTTTGACTGGGCGCCAAGCCTCGGTCTGCGTTTTTCCTGGTATCTCGACGGCCTGTCCTTGACCTTTGCGCTGCTGATCTCGGGTATCGGTACGCTGATCGTCATCTATTCCGGCGGCTATCTCAAAGGCCACCCGCATCAGGGGCGGTTTTTCTCGTTCATCCTGCTGTTCATGGGTGCGATGCTGGGGCTGGTGGTCTCGGATTCGTTCCTGATGCTGTTCGTCTATTGGGAGTTGACGTCGATCACGTCGTTCCTTTTGATCGGCTTCGACCATGCCCGGGAAGCCTCGCGACGCGCGGCGCTGCAGGCGCTGCTGGTGACCGGCCTGGGCGGGCTTTCGCTGCTGGCGGGCTTGCTGGTGATTGCGCAGGTGACCGGTTTGAACGAGCTTTCGTCGCTGCTCAGCTCCGGCGATATCCTGCGCAACAGCCCGCTCTATCTTGTTGCGCTTGCGCTGGTGCTCGGCGGCGCTTTCACCAAGTCGGCGCAGTTTCCGTTCCATTTCTGGCTGCCAAACGCCATGGAGGCGCCGACGCCGGTTTCGGCCTATCTGCACTCGGCAACCATGGTGAAGGCCGGTGTTTATCTGGTGATGCGGCTCAACCCGGTCATGGGGGATACAGCGGCCTGGGAAACGATCCTGCCGCTGTTTGGCGGTGTCACACTGGCCATTGGCACGCTGCTGGCCGTGCGCCAGACCGATCTCAAGCTGATGCTCGCCTACACCACCGTCGCCTCGCTCGGGCTCCTGGTGATGCTGACCGGTCTTGGCACCGACAAGGCGATAGAGGCGGCGGCGCTTTATCTTATCGCGCATTCGATGTTCAAGGGCGCGCTGTTCATGGTCGCCGGTCTGATCGACCATGAGACGGGTACACGCGACATCACAAGGTTGCGCGGTCTGCGCAAAGCCATGCCGATCACCTTCACGGCGGCGATGCTCGCAGCGCTTTCGATGGGCGGGTTGCCGTTGTTCTTCGGCTTCCTTGCCAAGGAAGAGATTTACGCCGCACTTGGTTCGCCCGAAGGCTGGCAGGCCGCGTTGCTTGTCGTTGCCATCTGCGGCAATGCGCTGATGTTTGCCATCGGCTTTGCGGTTGCGCTTCGGCCGTTCATCGGCGAGTTGGCAAAAACGCCGAAGGCCGCGCATGAGGGGCCGATATCGTTGTGGCTTGGGCCGGTCGTGCTTGGTGTCGCCGGACTTGCGGCAGCACTTGCCTCGCCGATTGTACACCCGTTCTTCTCATCGCCGACTGCCAGTGCCGTTGCCGGAAGCGCTATCGACGTCACGATCTCGACAATTCCGCACCCGGGCGTGCCGCTGCTGCTTTCGGGGCTTACCGTTGCGCTGGGCATCGCAGCCTATCTCGGGCTTGACCGGCTGCGCGCAGCAATGGCTGGCGTACTCAGGATCATCGGCTGGGGGACCGGACCAGGGCTTCGACCAGGTGCTGCGCGGATTGCTGCGCCTCGCCACTGGCCTGACCCGCGTCATCCACAATGGCCGCCTCGACATCTACATGACCGTCACCTTCGCGGCGGTGGCGGTGGCGCTTTTGTTGCCGATGATGCTGTTTGACGAACTACCGTCGATGCCAGGCATCCCCGAGTTCCGCTTCTATGAATGGGGTGTCTTGGCCATTGCGGTCATTGGCGTTGCGGCCGTGGTTCATGCGCGCAGTCGCCTGACGGCGATCGTCTCACTTGGCATCCAGGGCTTTGCGGTCGCCTTGCTCTATATGCTGTTTGGCGCGCCGGATTTGTCGTTCACCCAGTTCATGGTCGAAACGCTGTCGGTGGTCATCCTCGCATTGGTGATGACGCGTCTCAGGCTGGCGCCAACCGATCACCGGCCGTTCGGGCAGAAGCTGGCGGACATGATCATCGCCGGCGCATGCGGCGTTGGCTTCGCCTTGCTGCTGTTGAAAGTGACGCAACTGCCGTTCGATGACCGGCTGTCGCAGTTCTTCAGCACCTATTCCAAGACGATCGCCCATGGCCGCAACGTCGTGAACGTCATCATTGTCGACTTCCGCGGCCTCGACACGCTGGGCGAGATCGCGGTGGTGATGGTCACTGGCCTGGCGATCCTGGCCTTGGTGCGCATCCGCTCGAAGAAGACGGAAGTGCGCGCGACCGTGGCCGAGGAGGCGTAGCATGCAGACGCTGATCTTCAGGACCGCGACCCCCTTTCTCACCGGCCTGATGCTGATGTTTTCGGTGTTCGTGCTGCTGCGCGGCCACAACGAGCCCGGCGGCGGGTTCACCGGCGGCCTGATCGCGGCATCGGCCTTCGCCATCCACGGCATTGCTTTCGGTGTGCCTGCCGTACGTCGCGCGCTCTATTTCCATCCCATGGCAATTGCCGGCTTCGGGCTGTTTGCATCCGCTGTTGCCGGTTTGCCGTCGCTGCTGTTTGGCGTGCCATTCCTGACGGGATTGTGGAGCGCGCCAAGCCTCTTCGGCATCAGCGTCGACCTGTCGACGGTCATGGTCTTCGACATCGGCGTCTATCTCGTTGTGGTCGGATCGTTCACCTCGATCGCGCTCGCCCTCGAAGACAGGGAGCACGATTGATGGAAGCCGTCTTCGCAATCCTCGTTGGCCTGTTCTTCGCTGCCGGCATTTACCTGATGCTGTCGCGGCACATCATTCGCATTCTTCTCGGCGTCGTCTTGTTCGGCAACGCCGTCAATCTGCTGATCTTCACCAACGGCCGCCTCATGCGCGAGGTGCCGCCGATCATCACCGAGGGGCTTGATGTGCCGGCAGGTGCCGTGGCCAACCCGTTGCCGCAGGCGCTGATCCTGACAGCAATCGTCATTTCGTTTTCGTTCTTCGCTTTCCTGTTGGTGCTTGCCTATCGCGCCTACCAGGAGATCGGCACCGACGACACCGACGGCATGCGTGTTGCCGAACCGGCCGACGATGGCCTGCCGCCGATGGGGTATTGAACGAATGGCTGTGCAAGGCGAGGTCGTCGACAAGGCCGCAGCGATGATTGCCGGGCCGGTGGCCGCGGCCGACTGGCTGATCATCGCACCGGTATTGCTGCCGATCGTTGCGGGTGCGGTGCTGCTGATGATCCGGCACAACATTCGCTGGCATGCGTTGCTGGCGCTTGCCGTGCTCGCGGCCATGGTAGGCACGAACAGTCTTTTGCTGCAGCGTGTGCTGGGCGAGGGGCCCATCTCCATGACCATGGGAAGCTGGCTGCCACCGTTCGGCATCTCTTTCACCGTCGATGCGTTGGGCGCTGCTTTCTCGTTGACGGCGGCGCTCGTTGCGCTTGTCTGCTGCGCCTATTCGGTGCGCGATGTCGACACACCGGGCCGCCGCTACGGCTTCTATCCATTCCTGATGTTGATGATGGCAGGCGTCAGCGGCGCTTTCCTGACCGGCGACATGTTCAACCTCTATGTCTGGTTCGAGGTCTTCCTGATCTCGTCCTTTGGCCTGCTCATCCTGGGATCCGAAAAGGCCCAGATCGACGGCGCCACCAAATATGCGATCCTCAATCTCGTCGGCACGACGCTGTTTTTGATCGCCACCGGTTATCTCTATGGAACCTTCGGGACGCTCAACATGGCGGACCTTGCCACCAAGGCAGGACAGATCGGCGAAGCCGCCCCGCTGATGACGCTGGCGACGCTCTTCCTGCTCGCCTTCGGCATGAAGGCGGCGGCCTTTCCCGTCAACTTCTGGCTGCCGGCCTCCTACCATACGCCGCCGGTCATCACCGGCGCGCTGTTTGGCGGGCTTTTGACCAAGGTTGGCATCTATGCGTTGCTGCGCACGCTGGTGATGATCTTTGCTGTCGAGCGCGCGGCGCTCGCCGGAGTGATCGGCTGGGTGGCGGTTGCGACAATGCTGATCGGCGCGCTCGGCGCCCTGGCGCAGTCCGACATCCGCAGGATCGCCGGGTTCCTGGTCATTTCAGGCGTCGGCATCATGCTCGCTGGCATCGCGCTCGGCAGCAATGGCGGGCTCTCAGGGGCGATATTCTACGCGCTGCATTCGATGCTGGCGCTGTCGGCGCTTTATTTGCTTGGCGGTTTGATGCGCCAGCGTGGCGGAAGCTTTTCGCTTCACAAGCTGTCAGGGCTCTACGGTGCGAGCCCGCTTCTCGCCTTGCTTGCTTTCATCATCTCGCTGGCGGTCGCCGGCTTGCCGCCTGGCTCTGGGCTTTGGCCCAAGGTGATGCTGGTGCGGGCGGCACTCGACAGCGGCGCATGGCAGATCGCCGCAGCGATCCTGCTGAGCGGGTTCCTGGCCACCATCGCACTCGGCCGCGTATTCATCCTGGCATTCTGGCGTATCGAGGTTCCCGGTGCACAAACGGCGGCTACAGGCTCGATGTCGGTGCTCGGTTGCAGTGCCTTGGGGGGGCTGACCTTGGCGATGCTTGCGATGGGGGTTGTCCCAGAGCCGTTCATCCGCATCGCAACGGCCGCCGCCAGCGGATTGCTTGACGCATCGGCCTATGTACATGCGGTCTTCCCGACGGGGACAGGATCATGATTCCGTTCCGCAACGAACTGATACTGGCCTTTTTCTGGGTCGCCATCTCGGGTAGCTACTCGATCCCCAATTTGGTCTTTGGTTTTGTAATCGGGTGGATTGTCTTGTTTCTGGTGCGCGACCAGCTTCAGGCCACAAAGGCCGTCATCCGCCCCATCGCGTTGCTTTTGCTCATAGCGCTGTTCATCAAGGAAGTGATCCTGTCGGCATTCAGGGTTGCAAGGGTGGTGCTGTCGCCTCGCATGGACATCAAGCCTGGCATCTTTGCTTATCCTTTGAAGGTCGACCGGGATTTCGAAATCACCCTGCTCGCCAATCTGATCACGCTGACGCCTGGCACGCTGTCGGTCGATGTCTCAGATGATCGGCGCACGCTGTTCGTGCACGGAATGGACTGCTCTGACCCTGAACAGGCGCGGCGCGACATCAGTCAGGGTTTCGAGCGCAGAATACTGGAGGCATTCCGATAATGTCTGGAGCTGCTTTCTTGAACATGTGCGCGATCTTTGCGCTTGGCATTCTCACCATCTCGTTTCTGCTGGTGGTGGTCCGCGTCGTGAGGGGGGCCGTCGCTGCCCGACCGGATCCTCGCGCTCGATATGCTTGTTGCCGTTGCTATCGGTTTTATTGCCGTACTCGGCGTGCGTTCCGGCTTCACACTTTATGTCGACGTCGCCATCGCGCTCGGCCTCGTCGGCTTCCTCGCCACCGTCGCCTTCGCCCGTTTTGTGATGAGTGGTGGCGTCGACGCTCAAAAAGAAGAAGCCAAGGAGCAGCGGCCATGATCGATGGCGTTGGCGACTATCTAGCCGGAGCTCTCATCATCGTCGGCGCGTTGTTTGCACTGACCGCGTCTATCGGATTGTTACGCCTTCCTGATGTCTATACGCGGATGCATGCAGCCTCGAAGGCCGGTACATTGGGATCCTGCTTCATGTTGATTGCACTTGCTGTGCATATCGGCGAATTCGCCACAACATTACGTGCGCTGGCTGGTGTTGTGTTCTTTTTGCTGACTGCCCCCATCGCTGCACATTTGCTTGCAAAGGCGGCCTATTCGGCGGGTTATCGCATGTGGCGAGGCTCTGTGAACGACGATTTGGCTGAAACGGTAACGGAGTCAAAGAAGAACGGCCCGATTGGAGCTGATCGTTGACAATGACCCTATGGGACAACTTTCAGCGTTGTCCAAATTGATCTCATGCGATAACGATACCGTATCAAAAAGGTTCATTTGTTAGAGATGTGTTGAAGCCATTGTTATTGTAGTTCACAAAGAATAGTGAATTGACTTGTTCTGTGGACAGGCTCATTAAAGTGATGGAGTGCGAGTCGCAAAGGCAATTTGCGATACAAGAACGCACCGCATCCCGGTCGCAACATCGGGCAAAAAAACATCCAGTCACATTGGGGCCTAAGCATATGGATACTTCCGAAACGCCTGCAACCAACAACGACACGCTGATCGAGTTGACCGCCGATGTGGTGGCCGCCTATGTCAGCAACAATCCAGTTCCGGTCGGAGAACTTCCGGGCCTGATCGCAGATGTCCACGCAGCCCTTGGCCGCGTTGGCAATGTCACCGAGACGCCGCCTGCCGACAAGCAGAAGCCGGCCGTCAATCCGAAGCGCTCGGTGCATGACGACTACATCATCTGCCTTGAAGACGGTAAGAAGTTCAAATCCCTGAAGCGTCACTTGATGACGCACTACAACATGACCCCGGACCAGTATCGTGAGAAGTGGGGCCTCGACGCCAGCTATCCGATGGTGGCGCCGAACTACGCGGCTGCGCGTTCGCAACTCGCCAAGAAGATGGGCCTGGGCCGCAAGCGCAAGACCAAGTAACGCTCTTCGAAAGATTTTCGGCTTGCGGCGCCTTCGGGCGCCGCATTGCGTTTTGGCCTGATACGGCGCGACAGCAGCGACAGCCTTGCCGGTGGCCAGGAAAGACGCGCTTGAGCCGGTCGCACTGCTTGAGCGCCATGAGGTGATTGAGTTCATAGCTCCGGCGGCGATCAACGCCGCTCAACCGCTCGCAGGCGATTACCCGCTCGAGCCGCTTGAGCAGGGCCCAATGCCTATGCCGGCTCTGCTCGAAATCCACTCGAAAGCGCGATCCCGCAGCAGCGCTGCAAGGCAGCCCGTTGCCGAGCGTTGGTAAGCTCGCTCAGGGTGCCTCTTATTATTGACGCTACAACTTCCTCTGAAGGACCCTGCATTGCGTGCTGGCACGTCACTGCAATCCAGGCGACGGCGCTGGTCGGGACCGCAAGATGCTGCGTTGGGGAGGGCTGCCCCGGATTGTGATGACAGGGGCTCAGGCGACCTGGTGGAGCGCTGCCTCGGCGTCGCGCTTGATGCGCTTGACCATCGAGCGCAGGCCGTTGGCGCGCTGGGGCGACAGGTGCTCGTTGAGGCCCAACTCCTTCAGGGTCGCCTCGGCGTCGATGGCCCTGATCTCGCTGGCACGATGGCCGGAAAACAGCGCGAGCATGATGGCGACGAGTCCACGCACGATATGGGCATCGGAATAGCCCTCGAAGCGGATGACCGGGTCGGCGCCGTCGCCCTGATGGGTCACCAGCCAGACCTGGCTGACGCAGCCCTGGACCTTGTTGGTGTCGGTCTGGGCGCTTTCAGGGAACGATGGAAGCGCTTCGCCCAGGTCGATGACATAGCGATATCGGTCCTCCCATTCGTCGAGGAATGAGAAGTCGTCGCGGATGGTGTCGATCGAGGTCGTCATGATGCCTTGGATATAGTGGCAGCGCCGCTGCCCGTCACGAAAAAAGAAAGACACCACAGGCGCCAGAGGCGGGCGACCTGCGGTGGGGCCTGGCGTGTCGGTGCCAAATCGGGTCGATATTGGCAAGTCCGACGGCAGATCCAAAATTGGTGGCGTGTCGTTGGCGCGCGGGGGCGGGACGAAAGAGGAATCAGTTGGCCGGCGCCACGGGTTGGACGACCTGATCGTTGTGGACTTCCGGCACGCTGCCGGTCTGAGTGGCGGTGTCAGGCTTGCCGAACTGCTGGTCGAGTGCCTCATAAGCGATGCGTGCGCTTTCGCGGGCCCGGACGCCGATGGTCTGCATTGCCGCCTTGCCGGTCTCGCAAACGTCGGGCTTGCGCTCGCAAATGCCGGCGATATCGCCGACCGCCTCGCGCGCGGCAAAAATGGCCTGCAATGGGCTCACGCTGTTCTCGCCATCGGGCCCGGTGCCCAGCGGCAGCAGGAGCAGGACGAGCGAGAACCAGAATGCGGTCCTGATGAGAAAGCCCATGGTGTGCCTCTTGTGGTCTGGCGGGCCGGTTTGTGTTTCGCGGCCTCACATCTTGTTGGGCCGACAATGCCATGAAGGAACGAAGGAGCGATTGCTGCAAAAGGTGGTATTTTGCGAAGGCTTTTCACCAAAGTTTAACGGACTGGCCCAGCCTGCGGGCCCGTTCGCCAAGGCAATGTCTCACAAGACTCGTAAGCAATTGATTTAAATTGCGAAACTGCCTGAGGGCGAGCTTGGGACAGATTCGACGGGCCCAAGTCGGCAAATAACCCCCCGTTTACCATGGCGAGAACTGTTCTCGAATGTCGGCGTTGTGATCCCGATATTCGCCATGTGGCCGGGTTTCGGTCGGTCAGCTTTATCCCTTCATTAAAGGCTCGGTGCGAGTTTGGGGACAACTACAGAAGAGCCGCAAAGCGAGCCACGGAAGAGTGCGTAGCGTTGAGTTTTGTCATGACCAGATACGGTGAGTTTTCCGGCGCGATGGCCGGCGGCTGTGATCGGCTGGTCCATCCGTCGACCGATGGCTCCGAGCGTTCGCGCCAAAGACGCCTCGTCGGCCTGCTGCTGGCGGCCCCGTTTCTCGTGGCTGGGGCGGGCGTGACTCGGTTTCAGCGACTCTCGGCGCGGCGCCCACCTTTGCTGTCATTTTCGCCGCCTTCAGCCTGAGCTGGCTTGCTGCACTGCTGATTGCCGCTACGGGCAAGGCCACGCAGATCGGTGCGGCATCCCTGGTTGTCGCAACGGCCGCAATCGCTGCAATCGTAGCTGCTGCGGGCGGACTGACCTCGCCGGCGACGCTTCTGGTCGCAGCACTTCCGCTGGAAGCGATGTGGGTGTGGCGTACGCGCAAGGCGACGATGTTTGGAGCAATTGCAGCCGTCGTAGCTCTGCTGTCTCAAGGTTTCCTTGATGCCATGCCTTTCGCCGAGGGGGCAGCGATATCTGCCTGGCATTGGCTTCTGCCGGTTGCCTGGCTTGCCACTTTTGCTGCTCGCGCAGCTGCATTTCTGAATCGCCGCGTTGAACAGCACGAAGCGCCGGCCGATATGCTGGAAAAGGTCCTCAAGGCGGTTGTGCTGCGCGTTGCCCACAATGGCGACGTGACCGACGTGTCCGATCAGGCACGGACCATGCTGCGGCTGCAGCCGGAACTCTTGCTGGGAACGGCTCTTTTCGACCGCATCCATGTGGCGGATCGTGTCGGCTATCTCTGCGCGCTCGCGGACATGCGCGACGGTGCCCAATTGCGCGAGGTTGAACTGCGCTTGCGCCTGCCCAGGCAGAATGAAGGCGATGCCGGCGACAATTTCCGGCCATTTGCACTCGAGTTGATGAAGGCCGAAGGTCAGGCGATTGTTGCGATCATTCGTGACAACGACACTGTCGCGGAGCTGCGTGACCAACTGGCCAAGGCAGCCGACGCGGTCAAAGGCGCAGAGCTTGCCAAGAGCAACTTCCTCGCTGCCGTCAGCCATGAGCTGCGCACGCCGCTGAACGCGATCATCGGCTTTTCCGACATGTTGCTGCACGAGATGTTCGGCGGGTTTCAGGAGCCGCGCCAGAAGGAATATGTCGGCATCGTCCGCGATTCTGGCCAGCATCTGCTCGACGTGGTGAATTCGATCCTCGACGTCACCAAGATCGAGTCGGGCTGCTACGCGATCAACCCGGAGCCTTTCAAGTTCCGCGAGGCGGTCGACATGTGCGCCTCTATGCTGGCATTGCAGGCTCAGGCCAAGGCGCTCGACCTGGCTGTCGAAGTGGCTGCCGGCACGGGCGAGGTCAAGGCCGACCGGCGCGCCGTGCAGCAGATGCTGATCAACCTGGTTTCCAATGCGGTGAAGTTCACCCCCGATGGCGGCAGGGTCGAGATTGGCGCCAAGCGTCTTGGTTCGCGTCTGCACTTCTGGGTGTCCGACACAGGCATCGGCATTGCCCGGGATGACCTGTCGCGGTTGGGCACCCCCTTCATGCAAATCCAGAACGACTATACGCGCCGCTTCGAAGGCACAGGCCTTGGGCTGTCGCTGGTCAAGGGGCTGGTTGCCCTGCACGATGGCACCATGTCGATCGAGAGTGCGCTGGGCGAAGGAACGACTGTCACCATCAGCCTGCCGATCGAGGGACCGGCCTTCCGGCCTGAACCTGCGAAGGGCGAGCTGATGAGGCTTCCTGCCGGCAGGAACAAGGAGATGCGCAGTGGCCCGCTCCGCAAAGCAAGCTAAACGGCAGGTCATTGAAGAGCGCAGCCCGCTGCAGGATGGCGTCGTGGCGCTTGGCGGACTGATTGCACGCAATCCGGTTCTGGTCGGCGGCTCGACGGCCTTTCTGGTGGCGCTGTTTTATGTCTCGGCGAATGCGTTGTGGTACCAGCCATATGCACACAAGGGCGCATTCTTCTCGACCCGCGAAGCGGTCGAGTTTCCCGACATGAACGAAAATACACCCGAGACCACGATCAAGATCGAACGCCCGCAGGAAGCTGTTGAGGTCGTGAGGCCGCAGGGCGATCCACGGATCGAGCAGGTCCAGAGCATCCTGAAGGATCTTGCCTTTTACGATGGGGCGGTTGACGGGCTGAACGGGCCAGCGACACGCGGCGCCATCCAGGCCTACCAGAAGAAAGTCGGTCTGGCCGCGACTGGCGAGATCGATCCGTCGCTGCTCCAACAGCTCGGCGCTGCCGAAACCACCGCCGGTATTGCGCCCAAGCCGACGCCGCGCGCACAAGCGACGCCTGCGCCGACGCCGAAGACGGCAGCGGCTCCGGTACCTGCGCGCTTCGAACCGACGACCGATGCCAGCATCAGCGCGCGGATCATGAAGATCCAGGCCGGGCTCAAGGCCTTTGGCAATGACGGCATCGAGATCGATGGCGTTCCCGGCGCAAGGACCAAGGCGGCAATCCGTGAATTCCAGACCCTTTTCGGCTTGCCTGAAACGGGCGAGCCCGATCCGGGCGTCTACGTCAAGATGCGCGAGATCGGCCTGACCAACTGATGCCAGGTGGCTTCGGGCCGGATTGCCCTGTCCGCATGCATTTCAACTCGCTATAGAGGCCTCGTCGAAACTGCGAGCGGGCCGGGCTTATGCGTCTAACCACTGATTTTTGGGTGTCGGCCCTGCTGCGTCGGGTGTTTGGCGAGGGTGGCTTTGGAGCGATCCTCAATCGTGGAGCGCTGGAGGCAGGCGCGGTCTTCATCCTGACCCGCGATCGCTTCGGCCGCTCGAATTTGTACGGACCAGCACCACAGACCAGCTACGACATGGCGCGGCCAGGAGAACGCCAGTTCAGCCTGCTTGAAAGCGACGATGATGGAACGGCGATTGAAAAGCGGCTCGAGCGCGAACGCCGTTTCGATCCCGACATCTGGGTGATCGAAATCGAGCCGGGCCAGACCGAGATCAAAGACCTGGTTTCGCTTACGACGCCCTGAGCTGGTTGCCTTTCGGTCCGGTAGACCTGGTTCTGGGCTGCTCGGCATTGCTGCGGATACGGGCGCCGACTGACGCCGCCTTCCAGTCACGCACGCGGTCGAGCGCCACATCGCGATGCAGAACGCGGTAGCGCTCGAGGAACAGCCTGATCGACTCGGCATGGGCGAATTGGCCTGGAAAGATCGTGGCTGCGAGCAGGAACGCTTGCTCCTCGGCAAGGTCCAGCGCCTTGAGCGCGTCGATAAGCGAAGAGTATCCGGACTTTTCGGTGATCGAGCGGGCGGTCTGAAAATCGATCTCCAGCGCACTGGCAAGCGCGGTCTGGAAAAAAGTGTCGTTGCCTGTGAGCGCGGTCGCCCTGAGCGTGTCGTAGGCCGGCGCGCGTTCTTGCTCTTCGTTCGGTCCCGGTTGAAGCGCAGCGTTGGGCGCCATCATCGAGCGAAGCCGGCGACGGACATTCTCTGCGAGTTGCCCAGGAACGAGGTCGCCGGGCATGGCCGCGGCCGGGGCAGTTGCTGCCAAACCGGTTTCCGCGGCTGCCGGCGCTTCGTCCAGCGCCGCTGTCTCGGGATAGACCAGGCGCGGGCGCTCGAGCACCCTGATCAGGTCGGCGATGGTCTTGTGCAGGTTTGGACGGCGCGCGATAACGCGTGCATGCGGCAGGCCGTGGCGACCGATCAAGGAGATGAGCGTCACATCTGAGAGAAGCGGCGAACGGATAAGCAGCGGGGCTGCAATGTCGACGCTTTCGTCACAGAGTTTTCGCACCAGACCAAACGGTGCGTATTCGCTTTCGGAAAACGCTGCGGCAACGAACCGGCGGGCTTCGACCGACACCTTGTCGAACAGCGGGAGTGTGAGGTCCTCCAGTTGCGCGATCTCGCGGCGTGAAGGCCGGGGCAGGGCGCAGAATGCCGAGACCGCCGCCCGGAACAGCCGTTCTGGCTTCCCGGTTTCGCGTCCAATGGCAATTTGCCTGAAGTCCGATGCTGACACGAACGGGTACGCCTGACAAAAACTCGACACTGCCTTGGAAGCGGTCGGACGCGGATGCGTCGTGGCTCCCTAAGGTGAATATAAACTTAGCGAGGATTTGTTAGCGCACTGTTAACTCTCGCGTTAAGGAATCCATTTGTTACCAATCAGTTACGAGGTTTTTTTATCAAGGCTCACCAAATGGACCTCGTCGTGGTCGCGGCATTGGCAATGCTGCTGCTTTCACGCGCTTCTAACGCCACTCGGATATCAAGGGGGTGCCAAAGACGCAGTGGCAACGCCAGGAGTTGAATCAAATCTTTGGCAGTAACGGACTGTTAACTCTCTGCTGGCCTTATCGAGGCGGAGGCGTTGCGTGCTTACTCCGGTCGAACCGAGAGGGAAATCGCGAACCATGGGCAGCGTTGTGTCATTCATGCCGCGTCGTGCGGCCATCCGCCGGTCTCCCCGGACAGCGGAAACTTCAGCATCCATCATCATCTTTCCTGGCGTACGCTACGAGCGAACCAAGGGCCCGGTTGCCAGTGCAGGCGAGTTGCGAAACGACGCATCCCGCCGCAACGATCCGCTGCCGCGACACTGACGGCGGCAGTAGGTTGCGCTGCGCAGGCATTGCGCGCCTGACTGGATGCCGGCTTTTTACTGGATGTCGCAGTTGATGCCGTCAAGGAAGCGCGAAACCATCGGCTTCCAGCTGTCGTCTGGAACGAAGACGCGGACGACGACGATGCCTTCGTCGATAGGTGTTTCGACAAAGATCGATTTCTCGAACTCCGGCGGCAATTCCTTGCGCAAGTCGATCATCTGCGCCGGCGTCAACACGACGAAATCAAGGTTGCCGTCGGTCGCGGTGCGGTCGTTGAAGCTGTAGATGTTTTGCCCGCTACGGTCATAGACCGAGGCCGACCAGTAGGGGACCTTGCCGGCATTATCGATGCGCACGACACCTTCATTGAGATCGAAGCGGCAGGCGGCTTCATAGAAGGACGGATCGAGCGCCTTCACCACCGGCATCCCGCCGATCTCCTGGTCGAGGCGGACAACCTTGTTGGGGCCCGCTACCATGGCCAGGCGCGACCAGGCATCTCTTTCTGAAAAGCTGGGCACCAAAAGCAGGATGACGATGTGGGCGATGCCTGCGCCTAACAGCCCGATCGCCAGTGCATGAAGAAGCCTACGCATTGCACTGAACCCTGACGATGCGCGGCATTTCGATGCCGGACAGGCCAGTACTGCTGGCAATGGGAGTGTCATAGAGGGTCAGCACCAGGTTCATTGCGCCGACGCCTCCGACTGCGAGCCAGTTACCCGGTTCAGGCCGTACGCCGACTGAAACGCTGATGGAATTGTCGGGTTGGCGCAGCACCTCCAGCGAATGCAACGAAGCGTCGCGACGTATCCCCGACTTGAGTGCCATATGCGCCCTGTCTGTCGCATAAAGCGTCCAGAACCTGGCAACCGGCAGCGATCCCTCGAGGCGATAGCTGCATTCGCTTCTCAGCGTGACACCGGTGGAGTCGCGATCCGCGACAAAACTGAGACCTTCCGCGCGGCCGAGCGCAAGAACGCCGTCGCGCGCTACGCGCGCCTTGGAGTAGGGATCGGCTTCAGGCGTGCCGATATCGGGAAAAGCCGTCCATGGGCCGACAGATACGGCGCCGATGCCTTCTTGTGAGTTGAGCACCATGCCCACGCTTGCCGCACCACCGCCGACCGCGACGGCAAGGGCCAGAGCTATCAGGAGCGATTGTTTCAGCATGAGCCGCCGCAGGATGGAGTTGGCGGAGGAATATCCTGCTCTTTGACTGGAAGGCAAGCGGGGAGAGGCTGCAACTGTTGGGTGAACACGTGCTGGCCTGACCTTTGCGACGTCACAACGCAGACAGCGTCTCGGGTTCGGGCGGCGCAGCGATTGCCGGCGCCTTTTCGAAGAAGTCGGCGATGTCACGCAGAGCACGCGTGGTCGTGCTGGAAAGGACCGGGGGGCGATCGGAGGTATCTGCGGCTTGCTGCGGGCCGGTCTTCGCGGCCTCCTCGGCCTTGGCGATTGCGGCCGGATCAACGAAGGGAGCCTTGATGCCCGGGATCGGCTTCAGGTCGATGTTCTGGTGGGCATAGGCCATGAAACGCTGCCACACCATGGCTGGCAGCGAACCGCCGGTCATGTTGTTGGTGGTCGAGAAGTCGTCGTTACCGAGCCAGACGGCGGCCGTGTAGTTGCCGGTAAAGCCGATATACCAGGCGTCGCGATAGGACTGCGTGGTTCCCGTCTTGCCGGCGGAGCGGATGTTGGGAAGCGCTGCCTTGCGCGCCGTGCCGACCTCGGGGATCTGCACCATGATCGAGTTCATCGAAGCCACCGCCTGTTCGGACAGCACACGGTGTGGCGGCGGCGCGTCCTTGCTGTAGTCGTAGATGAGCTGGCCTGAATGGGTGACGAGCTGGGTGATGCCGTGGCGGGTACCGACCATGCCGTCCTGCGCCAGCACGCTGTAGCCGGTCGCCTGATCCATGACCGTCAGGCCGGACGTGCCGAGCACCATCGTCTTGTGCGAACTCACTGGAGATTCGACGCCCATAGCCTCGGCCATCGCCTTGATCGGCGGGATCGACAGGTGATCCTTGGCCAGCCGCACCGGAACGGTGTTGATCGACTTGATCAGTGCGGTCGAAAGCGTCATGCGCCCGGAATAGCCGCGGGTGTAGTTTTTCGGCGACCAGGCGCCCCAACTGATCGGCCCATCCGAGATGACCGATTCCGGGGTGAAGCCGTTTTCCATGGCGGTGGCATAGACGTAGGGCTTGAACGATGAGCCGGTCTGGCGCTGCGCCCTGGTGGCGCGATTGAACTGACTGGCGCCATAGTCGCGTCCGCCGACGATGGCGCGGACAGCGCCGTTGGTCTCAATGACGACCACCGCACCTTCGGTGACGTGATATTCCTTGCCAAACTGGCGCAGGTGGAACTCGACCGACTCTTCAGCCGCCTTCTGGATGTTCATGTCGATCGTCGTACGGGCGACCAGCGAGTGGATGCCGGATTTCGCCGCGATCTTCTTGACCTCGTCGAAGGCCCAATCGAGGAAGTAGTCGGGGCTTTTGCGGTCGCCACGGTCGACGATGTCTGCTGGATGCAGGCGCGCCGACAGCACCTGGCCCTCGGTCATGAAGCCTGCCTGCACGAGGTTGCTCAACACGACGTTGGCACGAGCGCGGGCGGCCGGAAGATTGATGTGGGGGGCATATTTGGTTGGCGCCTTGAACAAGCCCGCCAGCATAGCCGCTTCGGCAAGGTTGAGGTCCTTGACCTGCTTGCCGAAATAGAAATCGGCCGCGGCCGCGATGCCAAACGTGCCACCGCCCATGTAGGCGCGGTCGAGATAGAGCTGCAGGATCTCTTTCTTCGAAAGGTTCGATTCTAGCCAGATCGACAGGAAGGCTTCCTTGACCTTGCGCTCGACGGTGCGCTCGTTGGTAAGAAACAGGTTTTTGGCCAACTGCTGGGTGAGACTTGAGCCACCCTGGACGACCGAGTTGGCGCGCACATTTTCCGACATGGCGCGGATAAGGCCGAGGAAGTCGATGCCGTAATGTTCGAAGAAGCGCCGGTCCTCGGTCGCCAGCACTGCCTTGATGACATGATCCGGCATCTCGTCAACAGGGACCGAGTCGCGCTGGATGATGCCGCGCTGGCCGATCTCGTTGCCATAGCGGTCAAGGAAGGTGACGGCGAAGTCGTCCTGGTTACGCCAGTTACCTGTGGTTTCCTGGAAGGCCGGCATGGCGAGCGCCAGCATGACCACCGAACCGCCGGCAGCCATTGTGAATGACTCGCTCAAGACCTCGATGACACCGCGGCGCCAGCCTTTGACGCGGAAACGGCGGAAGAAGATGGTGGAGCTTTCCCGAGAACTGCTGCGCCCTGAAGCGGAGTTCGTACAAAGAAGAGTCGAGCCAGGCATCAAGTGCCAGCAGGCCGGCCGCGATGCGGCCTCTCTTCTTGCGTGGTTCGATGGGATTTTCCATTCGAGACGAGCCCGGCACGTGATTGCAGCTTATACCAAAACACTTTTGCTGGCGAATTCAGGGCGCGCGTCCCTCGGCCCATGTCCGACTTGTCACCGATTTTTGTTGCCGCGACAAGAGCAAGTTGGACACACCAACGGGATAAGAAAAACGCATTTGATAGTGCCTGGCTATCGTCAAAGAAGTGTAGCCAAACGGGCCGCGCCGGCAGTCAAATCCCCAAATCATCTACATGGAGGTTTCGTTGGTCGCAAAAGCGGACGAGCGATGGCACGCGCTGAGCGTCCTGCTTGAGAGTTGAGAGTACGAAGGTCGATGCGGTATCGGCCAAGCAACGGATGGGCAAGAACTAGCAGGCTTGCAATCGGGGGCGTTTGCATGAATTCATCGTTCATTCCACGTTCAGCACTGCTGTATTAGAAATCCGGGCATGAAAACGTTTCGCTCCATATTCCGGCCTGCCATGACTGCGCTTTGCGCGGCTGGTCTGTTTGCCACCTCAGTGGCAGCAGCACCCATGCGCTCTGCGGAAAGTGGCGAGATCATTGTGGCTGCCGCGGATTGTTATTCGATTGGCCAACAGGTGGCCGACCAGCACGGCGGCACCTTGGCACGGGCGTCCGAATCCAATCAGGGCGGACAGTCGGTCTGCGTGATCGTGGTGCTGGTTCCCGCCAAGGACGGCCAGCGTCCGCGTCGCGTCGAGGTCGTCGTGCCGGCCAACTAGGCTGGATTTCCCGTAACGCCGGAATCGCCTATATCTCTGTCATCTTTCCACTGGTCGCAAAACCGCATGCGCATACTCGTCGTCGAAGATGACAAGGACCTGAACCGCCAGATATCAGAGGCGCTGACCGACGCCGGCTATGTCGTGGACAAGGCCTTTGACGGCGAGGAGGGGCATTTCCTCGGCGATACCGAGCCCTATGACGCGATCGTGCTCGACATCGGCCTGCCGCAGATGGACGGTATCAGCGTCGTCGAGCGCTGGCGCCGCGAGGGCCGCAAGACGCCGGTGCTGATGCTGACGGCGCGCGACCGCTGGAGCGACAAGGTTGCCGGCATCGATGCCGGTGCCGACGATTACGTCACCAAGCCGTTCCATATCGAAGAAGTGCTGGCGCGGGTGAGGGCGCTTATCCGCCGCGCCGCCGGTCACGCTTCGTCCGAGTTGTCTTGCGGGCCGCTCAGGCTCGACACCAAGGCGTCGAAGGCCGACGTCAATGGCGTGCCGCTGAAGCTCACCTCGCACGAGTTCCGCCTGCTGGCCTACCTCATGCACCACATGGGTGAGGTGGTATCCCGCAGCGAGCTGGTCGAGCATCTCTATGACCAGGATTTCGACAGGGATTCCAACACCATCGAGGTGTTTGTCGGGCGCCTTCGCAAGAAGATGGGCATCGACATGATCGAAACCGTCCGCGGTATGGGTTACCGCATGCGCGAGCCGGAGGCGTAAGGCGGAAAAGTTCAGCAAACGACTGGGGCGCTGGAAGCGTTACGCGCTGGGGCTCGGACCGCAGTCGCTGGCGTTTCGCGTCATCGCGTTTTCGACGGTTTGGGCGATCCTGGCCTTTGCTTTGATCTTCACCGTCATCAGTTCACTCTATCGCCAGACCAGCGAACGCGGCTTCGACAGTCTGCTGTCGGCGCATCTCTTCAACCTCATTGGCTCTGTCGGTGTGTCAGACAGCGGCACGCTGACCGGCGGTCCCGACCTCGGCGACCTCCGCTTCTCCGAACCTGAATCGGGCTGGTATTGGTCTGTCGAGCCGGTTTCCAAGGGGCTTGTCGGGCAGCTCAGGTCGTCCTCGATGACCGAGCCGATTGCTTCGCCTGAAGTCGCCGACGTGCCATTCAACGCCGAGTTTCAGCGGCATTACCGTATCGGCGGCATCATCGGCGAAGAACTCGAAGTCTTCGAGACCGAGTTCGTGCTCGATTCGCAAAACCGCATCGCGCGTTTCCGGGTGATGGGTAACCGCACCGAACTCGAAGACGAGATCCGCGGCTTCGAGTGGCGCCTGTTCACTTACCTCTCATTGTTCGGTTTGGGCATGATCGCGATCAACGCGATCGCGATTCTGCTTGGCCTGCAACCGCTGACACGTGTGCGCAATGCGTTGGCCATGGTGCGCGAGGGCACGGCGCAACGCCTGACCGGGCGGTTCCCCGCCGAGATTCAGCCGCTCGCCAACGAAACCAATGCCCTGATCGAAAACAATCGCCGCATCGTCGAGCGGTCGCGAACCCAGGTCGGCAATCTGGCGCATTCGCTGAAGACACCGCTTGCGGTGATGCTGAACGAGGGGCGAGCACTGGGCGGCACCAAGGGGCAGCTCATCGCCGACCATGCGGCGGCAATGCAAAAGCAGATCGACCACTATCTCCAGCGCGCGCGGGTGGCGGCACAGCGCGAAAGTGTTGTCTATCGCACGCCAGTTGGGCCGCTGCTGCAGCGCATGGTGCGGGTGATGGAAAAGCTCTCGCGTGGTGCGACGTTCTCGCTGAACTTGCCGGCAAGCGAGGTCGTGTTTGCCGGTGAGCGCGAAGATCTCGAAGAGGTTGTCGGCAACCTGCTCGAAAACGCGATGAAATGGGCGCACAGTGCGGTGAGGGTTTCCGTCGAGATGGCGGCGCCAGTGGCCGAGGAGCCACCACGCTTTTCGATCCTGATCGAAGACGACGGGCCCGGGATCCCGGAGGAAAAGGCGCGCGAGGCCCTGCAGCGCGGCAAGCGCCTCGACGAGACCAAGCCGGGTACCGGATTGGGACTAGCCATCGTCGCCGATCTGGTAAAGGAGTATGGCGGTACGCTTCGACTGGAACGCTCGACGATGGGCGGATTGAAGGCCGTCGTTGAGTTGCGCGGCGTGCAATAGAAACAGCTGGAGAAATGGCTGGCCGAATCGGCCCCATTTCGGCCAAAGATGCAATCTAACGCGGCGCCAAGCCCTTGTAAGCGGACGCAAATTCGGGACCGGTGATGAGCATGAGACTTCGGGTGGCACTGGTTGCGGGATTGCTTGCCGGCTCAGGTTGCACAACCACCGGTCTGGGCAGCGGCGGCGGCGTTGTACCGTCGCTCGGCGGCGGCGATGGCGCCTCCAGCGGCAAGGTTGCAACGCGCATCATCAACGCGATGGATGGCGGCCTGATCGGCGGTTCGATCGGTGGCGGCCTGAACGACGGCGACCGGCGCAAGGCGCTGGAGGCCGAGTATCGCGCGCTGGAATACGGTCAGGGTGGACAAGCCGTTGCCTGGAAAGGCGAAGGCCGTTCGGGGAGAGGTTGTTGCCGCGCAGCCCTATCGCGTCGGCTCGCAGGATTGCCGTCAGTATTCGCAGACCGTGTTTACGACCGGAACGCCGCTGACGGCGCGTGGAACGGCCTGCCGCAACGCTGATGGCAGCTGGACGCCACTGACCTAAGTTCTCACGCGTTGTTGCTTTGGCAAAGGCGCCTGAACCGTCAATAAGCCGCAGCACGGAGATGTTGGCAGCTTGGTGGCTGCTGGCTATTTAGGTGACATGCTGTTCTGGGTCATAGCCGCTGTTCTGACGCTTGGTGCGAGCCTTGCCGTTTTGTTGCCGTTGACGCGGCAGGCCAAAGGCGAAGCTGACACCAGCCACGACCTTGAAGTCTATCGCGACCAGCTTGGCGAAGTCGACAAGGATGCGGCGCGCGGGCTGATTGCCCCATCCGATGCCGAGCAGGCGCGTGCCGAGATCGCGCGCCGTATTATCAGGCTCGATGCCGAGAGCGCGCGGGAGCCGAAAACGGCATCTCAATTTGTGCCGCGGCTTGTCGGCGTCATCGCCGTGCTTGCCGTTCCTCTGCTGAGCTGGAGCATCTACACGATGATCGGCTCGCCGGACGTGCCCTCACAGCCATTGAGCGCACGCCTCGCGCAGAAGCCGGCTGACAGTTCGGTTGATGAATTGATCGCTCGCGCCGAGGCGCATCTTGTCGCAAACCCGTCGGACGGCCGTGGCTGGGACGTACTCGCGCCCGTCTATCTCAGGATCGGGCGGGCAGACGATGCCGTCACCGCATACCGTAACGCAATCCGCATCCTGGGCTCGACCGCTGCGCGCCAGGCCGGCTTTGGCGAAGCGATCGCCGGGGCTTCGGGCGGGATTGTTACTTCAGACGCGCGTTTGGCCTTTGAGACCGCGCTCAAGCTGGAGCCTGCCAATCCTAAGGCCCGCTACTTCCTGGCGCTGGCGCTCGCCCAGGAAGGCAAGGTTGCCGACGCAGCCAAGGCCTGGCGCCAACTGGCCGAAAGCCTGCCGGCTGACTCGCCATGGCGGCCCGCGACTGACCAGGCAATTGCCCAGGCCGCGGCACGCACGGCATTGCCAAACGAGGCGGCTGGCGCGCCCGGCCCGAACCAAGGCGATATCGATGCCGCTGCCTCCATGGCGTCGGGCGACCGCACGGCGATGATCGAGGGCATGGTGGCGACGCTGGACGAGAAGCTGCGCCAGAACCCGCGCGATCCGGAAGGCTGGCTGCGGCTGGTGCGTTCATATCAGGTGCTCGGCAAGACCGACCTGGCCCAGGCTGCGCTCGGTCGGGCATATGCTGCTCTGGGCCGCGACAGCGAGGACGGCCGCAAGCTGACGGAACTGGCCGGGTCGCTTGGCCTGAAGGTCACGGAGTAGACGATGACGCGCAAGCAAAAGCGGCTTTCGGTGATCGCTGGCGCGCTGGCCTTTTTGGGCGCGGCAACGGCGCTGACTTTCTACGCGCTCGGCCAGAAGGCATCCTATTTCTACATGCCCGGCGACTTGCAGACGGCGACCTTGCAGCCAGGCCAGCGCATTCGTCTCGGTGGCCTGGTCGAAAATGGCAGCATCGTTCGCGGGCAGGGAACTCAAGTCGAGTTCGGCGTGACCGAATTCCGAGAAGACGGTGAAAGTGCGCTACACTGGCATCTTGCCCGACCTGTTTCGCGAAGGGCAGGGCGTGATCACCGAGGGCAGCTTCGGCACGGACGGTGAGTTCGTCGCTGACAGCGTGCTGGCAAAGCACGACGAAAACTATATGCCCAAGGAAGTCGCCGACAGCCTGAAGGCAAAGGGTGTCTGGCAGGAAACCACGCAATGAATGGCGGGCCGCGCTGATGGTTGAGACGGGTCACTTCGCGCTAATCCTGGCGCTCGTCTTGTCGCTGGTCCAGTCGCTGGTGCCGCTCTACGGCGCGCACAAGGGCGATGCCAGGCTGATGGCTGTCGGCGGGCCGGTCACTGTCACCGGCTTTGCCATGATCGCGTTGTCGTTTGCCGCATTGACAATGGCCTATGTCCAATCGGACTTCTCCGTCGCCAATGTCTGGGAGAACTCCCACTCGCTGCAGCCGCTGATCTACAAATTCACCGGGACCTGGGGGAACCACGAGGGCTCGATGCTTCTGTGGGTTTTGATCCTCAGCTTCTTTGGTGCCCTGGTCGCTGCCTTTGGCAATAATCTGCCAGCCACCCTTCGCGCCAACGTGCTTGCCGTCCAGGGCTGGATCGGCACAGCCTTCCTGCTCTTCATCCTGATCACCTCGAACCCGTTTGCCCGCCTGATCCCGGCACCGATAGAAGGCAAGGATCTCAACCCGATCCTCCAGGACATCGGCCTCGCCGTCCATCCGCCGCTGCTTTATCTCGGTTATGTCGGCTTTTCGGTCTGCTTCTCCTTCGCCGTGGCAGCCCTGATCGAAGGGCGCATCGATGCGGCCTGGGCACGCTGGGTGCGGCCGTGGACGCTGGCTGCCTGGGTGTTTTTGACCGGCGGCATCGCCATGGGCTCCTACTGGGCCTACTATGAGCTCGGCTGGGGCGGCTTCTGGTTCTGGGATCCGGTCGAAAACGCCTCCTTCATGCCCTGGCTTGCCGGCACCGCACTGCTCCATTCGGCGATCGTCATGGAAAAGCGTTCGGCGCTGAAGATCTGGACGCTGCTGCTTGCCATCCTGACGTTCTCGCTGTCTTTGCTCGGCACTTTCCTTGTGCGTTCGGGCGTGCTGACGTCGGTTCATTCCTTCGCCAGCGACCCGAGCCGCGGCGTGTTCATTCTCTGTATCCTGACGCTGTTCATTGGCGGTTCGCTGGCGCTCTTTGCACTGCGGGCGTCGTCGCTGACGGCTGGGGGGCATTTTCCATCCGATCTCGCGCGAAGGCGCGCTGGTGCTCAACAACCTGTTCCTGACCACCGCGACCGCGACGGTGCTCATCGGCACGCTTTATCCGCTGGTGGTCGAAGCCATGTTCGGTGACAAGATTTCTGTCGGCGAGCCGTTCTTCAACCTGACCTTCGGCCCGCTGATGATACCGCTGCTGGTGGTCGTGCCGTTCGGCCCGCTGCTTGCCTGGAAGCGCGGCGACGTTTTTGCCGTCGCCCAGCGGCTGATGTTTGCCTTTGGCGCCGCCCTTCTGGCCGTCCTGGTGACCTTCCTGTTCATCGATGGCGCCTCGGTGTTCGCGGCCCTCGGGGCAGGCCTCTCGGCCTGGCTCGTGATCGGCGCGCTGACCGATCTCGCCTTGAAGGCCGGCATCGGCAATGTCGCGCCTGACGTGGCGCTGCGCCGCTTCCTCGGCCTGCCGCGCTCTGTTTTCGGTACGGCGCTCGCTCACTTTGGCCTTGGGCTGACATTGCTCGGTATCGTCGGGGTGTTGTCCTTCGAGAAGGAAGCGATCCTGGTCATGAAGCCGGGGCAAGTGCTGGAAATCTCCGGCCATAGCCTGCGCTTTGATGGGCTCACGCCCGTGCGTGGGCCGAATTTCACCGAGGATCGGGGGCATTTCTCTTTGCTTGGCGCCAACGGGCAACCGAGCGCCGTGATCATGTCGTCCAAGCGCTTCTATCCGGTGCGCCAGATGCCGACGACGGAAGCCGGCATCAAGACGATGTGGTTGAGCCAGCTCTATGTCTCGCTCGGCGATGAAACCGGTGATGGCTCGGTGGTCGTGCGTGTCTGGTGGAAGCCGCTGGTCACCCTGATCTGGGGCGGCGCGTTGGTGATGATGGTTGGCGGCTTCGTGTCGCTGATGGACCGCCGCTTGCGGGTTGGTGCGCCGGCGCGGCGCAAGGCCGGCCAGGCCAAACCAGCTCCGGTCGCGCCATGAAGACGAAACTGCCGGCAATTGCGGGGTTCGTCGCTGCGCTGCTGTTTGCAGGAGCCGCGCTCGCGGTGAAGCCGAGCGAGATGCTCGCCGATCCGAAGCTTGAAGCCCGTGCGCGCCTGTTGTCGGAAGAGCTGCGCTGCATGGTCTGCCAGAACCAGTCCATCGACGAGTCCGATGCCGAACTGGCTGGCGATTTGCGCGTGCTGCTGCGCGAACGGCTGGTTGCCGGCGACAGTGACGAACAGGTGATGAATTACATCGTTTCCCGCTACGGCGAGTTCGTGCTGCTCAAGCCGCAGTTCAACCTGCGCAATGCCTTGCTGTGGGGCACGCCAGTTCTGCTGCTGCTCGGCGGTGGTGCCTTCGTTTTCCTGTCGGCCCGCTCGCGGCGCAGGCACGAGCCTGCTGCCTTGACCAAGGACGAACAGGAACAGCTTGAGGCAATCCTGCGCAAGGACGCCTGAGCCGCGCCAACATTACGAAAGTTTCATGCATCGGAAATGGTGCCGTAATGTGAGCCCCTCTATCTCTTGATCCAACGGATGCGAATCCAAGGCATCCTGTTCAAGAGGATTAGAGACAATGAGCACCAACTCCCTTTCGCGTTCGCGCAAGCGTCTCATGGCTGCCGCCGCATCTGTCGCCCTGGCAGGCGCCATCGGCCTTGGCGCCGTCACCAGCGGAACCGCCCCCGTCTACGCTGAAGCCGTACGCGTCGAGGCGCCCCAGGCACCCGGCTTTGCCGATGTTGTCCAACTCGTGTCGCCGGCCGTCGTCAGCGTGCAGGTCAAGGCCAGGATCGACCCGGCCGCCGACAGGGGCATGTCGCCCTTCTCCGACGAGCAGGGGTTCGACAATCTCCCTGACAATCATCCCCTGAAGCGCTTCTTCCGCCAGTTTGGTCAGGACGGCAATGGCGATCAGAATCGCAATCCGCGGTTCAACCGCCACGATGGCAGCCAGAAGCCGCGCCCGGTTGCGCAGGGTTCGGGCTTCTTCATCTCCGACGACGGCTACCTCGTCACCAACAACCACGTCGTTGCCGATGGCACGGCCTATACGGTTGTTACCGATGACGGCAAGGAGTACGACGCCAAGCTGATCGGCACCGATCCACGCACTGACCTTGCCGTGCTCAAGGTCGAAGCCGACACCAAGTTCACCTATGTCGGCTTTGCCGACGATGCCAAGGTTCGCGTCGGCGATTGGGTTGTCGCTGTCGGCAATCCGTTTGGCCTCGGCGGCACGGTCACCGCCGGCATCGTCTCGGCTCGTGGCCGCGACATCGGCGCAGGCCCCTATGACGACTTCCTGCAGATCGACGCGGCGGTCAATCGCGGCAATTCGGGTGGCCCCGCCTTCAACCTGAATGGCGAAGTGGTCGGCATCAATACCGCCATCTTCTCGCCCTCGGGTGGCAATGTCGGCATCGCCTTCGCCATCCCGGCCTCGACCGCCAAGCAGGTGGTCCAGGACCTGATGAAGAACGGCAGCGTCCAGCGCGGCTGGCTCGGCGTGGAAATCCAGCCGGTCACCGCAGATGTCGCGGAGTCCCTCGGCCTCAAGGGCGAGAAGGGTGCGCTGGTTGCCAGCGCACAGGACACCGGCCCGGCCAAGAAGGCGGGCATTGCCGCTGGCGACATCATCACCGGGGTCAATGGCCAGGACGTTGCCTCGCCGAAGGAGCTGTCGCGTCTGATCGCCGGCATCACGCCCGGAAAGTCGGTCGACATCACCGTCTGGCGCAATGGCAAGGCCGAAACCTTGAAGGTTGACCTCGGTGAGATCCCCGGCGGCGACAAGAAGGCTTCTGTGGACCAGCCGGCATCGCCCGCTGAGCCGAGCACACTGGCTGATCTCGGCCTGACCGTGACCCGTTCCGAGGATGGCAAGGGCCTCGTCATCACCGACGTCGATCCCTCCAGCGACGCCGCCGACCGCGGCATCCAGGCAGGCGATGTCATCACCGCGGTCAACGCGGTCGAGGTCCAGTCCGCCGCCGACGTGACCAAGGCGCTCGACCAGGCGGAGAAGGCAGGTCGCAAGGCTGCCCTGTTCCAGATCAGCCGCGAGGACTCCAATCGCTTCGTGGCCTTGCCGCTGAACCAGGGCTGATCGCTCGCTCCCATCGGGTGGTTTCATCACCCCCCGAGCCACATGGTGGGAGATGACGGCGCCGGATAGTTTGTCAGTCTTCGATTCCGGCTCCGGCGGCAGCGGGCTCCCATCGCCCGCTGCCGCTTCCACGTTGGGAGGAAACGACATGTCGCCTCTGACATCCCATAAAATCGCGTATAACGACGGCATGAAGATTCTTGTCATCGAAGATGACCGCGAGGCCGCCGACTATATGCAGAAGGCATTCGCGGAAGCCGGCCATACCGCCCATGTTGCGGGCGACGGCGATTCAGGTTTCGCGCTTGCCGATGCCGCCGAATACGACGTTCTTGTGGTCGATCGCATGCTGCCAAGGCGCGATGGTCTTTCGGTGATCGCCGGACTGCGTTCGCGCGGCAACACAACGCCCGTGCTGATCTTGTCGGCACTTGGCGAGGTTGACGACCGGGTCACCGGCCTGCGTGCCGGCGGCGACGATTACCTGACCAAGCCCTATGCCTTCTCCGAACTGCTTGCACGCGTCGAAGTTCTCAACCGGCGCGCACCCGCGCGCGAATCCGAGACGCTCTACCGCGTCGGCGATCTCGAGATAGACCGGCTGTCGCATACGGTGCGCCGTGCCTCACAGGAGATCGTCCTGCAGCCGCGTGAATATCGCCTGCTCGAATATTTGATGCGCCACGCCGGCCAGGTGGTGACGCGAACCATGCTGCTTGAAAACGTCTGGGATTATCATTTCGATCCGCAGACCAACGTCATTGACGTCCACATCTCACGGCTGCGCGGCAAGATCGAAAAAGGGTTCGACAAGCCGATCCTGCACACCATTCGCGGCGCTGGCTACATGCTCAAGGCGGGCTGATGGCGCTCAGACTGCCGGCGATCATGAAAACCACCGCAGCGCGCCTCTCGGCGCTGTATCTGCTGCTTTTCGCGCTCTGCGCCGTCCTGCTGGTCTTTTACATGACGTCGCTGTCGGCGCGGATGCTGATGGTGCAGACCCAGGAAACCATCAACGAGGAAGTACAAGGCCTTGCCCGTGCCTATCAGCGCGGCGGCATTCCCGTTCTGGTGCGTGTGGTCGAACAGCGTTCGCGCCAGCCCGGCGCCAATCTTTATCTGCTCGCCGATCCCAATGGCCAGATCCTGTCGGGCAACGTCGAGAGCATCCAGCCCGGCGTACTTCAGCGCGAAGGTTGGACGGAACTGCCATTCTCCTACGAGCGTTACGGTGAAGCCGCGGGCAAGCGCCCGTCGAGCGCAGCTGCACAAACCGAGGCGGAAACGCTGACTGAGGTCGGCCACAACGCGATCGCGGTGGTGCTGCGCCTGCCCAACCAGATGATCCTCATGGTCGGCCGTGACCTTGGCGAGCCGGAGCGCTTCCGCAGTGTCATCCAGCGGTCGTTGATGCTGGCCCTCGGCATGATGGGCTTCGGCGGCCTGCTGATCTGGTATTTCGTCGGCCGCCGTGCCTTGAAGCACATCGACAGCGTTTCGGTGGCCAGTCGGCGTATCATGGCCGGCGACCTCAGCGGCCGCCTGCCGGTGACCGGCGCCGGCGACGAATTCGACCGGCTTTCGGAGAACCTCAACACCATGCTGGCTCGCATCGCCCATCTCAACGATGGGCTCAAGCAGGTGTCCGACAACATCGCCCACGATCTCAAGACGCCACTGACGCGCCTGCGCAACCGTGCCGAGGCAGCCTTGTCGGGCAAGAAGACCGGCGCTGACTACCGCGAAGCACTGGAAGGCACCATTGCCGAATCCGACCAGCTTATCCGTACCTTCAACGCGATCCTGATGATCTCGCGGCTCGAAGCCGGCTATTCCGCCGAGTCCCTTGATAAAGTCGACCTTGCCATGGTCGTTCACGACGTCGTCGAGCTTTATGAGCCCGTTGCCGAGGAGTTGGGTGTCGGCCTTGAGGCGACGGTTCCTGGTGAATTCGTCGTCAATGGCAATCGCGAGCTGATCGCCCAGGCACTGTCCAACATCATCGACAACGCCATCAAATATTCCGCCGGTTCGGTCGAAAAACCGCATGTCAGCGTGACCTTGCAGCGGGATGGCGCTGAGGTGCGCCTCGAAGTTGCCGACAATGGCCTCGGCATTCCCGACGAAGGCGACCGCGCGCGCGCCACCGAACGTTTCGTCCGGCTCGAAAAGAGCCGTTCGCAGCCGGGTTCCGGGCTCGGGCTCAGTCTCGCCAAGGCGGTGATGAAGTTTCACAATGGCCGGCTTGATCTTTTGCCCGGCAATCCCGGATTATCGGTCCTGATGGGATTCCCCGGATCGAAGGACGTTTAGATGAAAACTGTGGCCGCCAGGAAAACAGCGACCGAGTTGCAACTGGAGCCCGTCACCAATGTCGCGCCGCTCGATCCGGAGCGCGCCCGCCGCGAGCTTGCCGAGCTTGCCGGCGTCGCCAAGGAGGAGGGGCTCGATCGTCTTGCCTCATTCCTCGAGGCCAAGGGGCAGGCGCAGGATTTCCTCGCTGCTGTTTTCGATCTCTCCGAGTTCATGCGCCACAGTGCCCGGCGCCAGCCGGAAATGCTCGACCGCTTGTTCGACCAGGGCATCGAGGGTCGGCTGCAAGCGATTGGCGAGGCCATTGCCGCCGCCCCACGCGAGGACGGCGTAGTCGAGAACTCCCTGATGATGCGGTTGCGTCGGTTGAAGGCCGAGGCGCATTTTCTCATCGCACTTGCCGATCTGTCGGGTGAGGCCAATGCGTCGGTCAGCGTGCACAGGCTGAGCGATCTGGCGGACTTGTGCACGAGCGCTGCCGTCAACTTCCTGCTCAGGGATGCGCACGATCAGGGCAAGCTCAAGCTGCCCGATCCCGAAAACCCGACAGTTGGCTCCGGCTGGATCCTGCTCGGCATGGGCAAGCTCGGCGCCCACGAGCTGAATTTCTCCTCCGACATCGACCTCGTCGTCTTCTTCGACCCCGAGGCGCCGGCGATCGCCGAGCCATATGAAGCAACAGAGCTGTTCGCACGGCTCACCCGGCGGCTTGTCCGCATCATGCAGGACCGCACCGAACACGGTTATGTCTTCCGCACCGACCTGCGGCTACGTCCCGATCCGGGCTCGACGCCGCTGGCGATTCCGATCCTGGCGGCGCTGCACTACTACGAAAGCCGCGGCCAGAACTGGGAACGCGCAGCGATGATCAAGGCACGCCCGGTGGCCGGCGATATCGCCGCCGGCGAGGCCTTCTTGAAGGAATTGCAGCCCTATGTCTGGCGCAAGTACATGGACTATGCGGCGATCGCCGACGTCCATTCGATCAAGCGCCAGATTCACGCCCACAAGGGCCATGGTGAGGTCGCGGTCAAAGGCCACAACGTCAAGCTCGGTCGTGGTGGCATCCGCGAGATCGAGTTCTTCGTCCAGACCCAGCAACTGATCGCCGGCGGCCGGTTCCCCGAGCTGCGCGGCCGCGCCACCGTGCCGATGCTGACCCAGCTTGCCCTGCGCGGATGGATCACCGGCGAGGCGCGTGACGCGCTCGAACGGCAGTACTGGTTCCTGCGCAGCGTCGAGCACGCCATCCAGATGGTCGCCGACGAGCAGACCCACACGCTGCCCGAAGACGACGAAGGTTTGGCGCGCATTGCCCATATGCTCGGCTTTGCCGACGCGGAAGCCTTCTCCAAGGCATTCCGCGCCTCGTTGCAGGAGGTCGAGCGTCATTACGCGGCGCTCTTTGAGGCAGCACCCGAGCTGTCGTCCGGCGTCGGCAATCTGGTCTTCACCGGCGATGTCGACGATCCGGACACGCTGCACACGCTGCACCAGCTCGGCTTCCAGCGCCCCTCCGACATCTGCCGGGTCATTCGCAGCTGGCATTTCGGCCGTTATCGCGCCACCCAGTCGGCCGAGGCACGCGAACGCCTGACCGAATTGACGCCGGCGCTGCTCGAAGCCTTTGGCAAGACCCGCCGCGCCGACGAGGCGTTGATGCGCTTCGACGAGTTCCTTGCCGGCCTGCCGGCGGGCATCCAGCTGTTTTCGCTGCTCCAGTCCAATCCGGCGCTGCTCAAGCTTCTGGCCACCATCATGGGCGCAGCACCGCGCCTTGCCGGCATCATCACGCGCCGGCCGCATGTCTTTGACGGCCTGCTCGACCCCGCTCTGCTGTCCGAGCTGCCGGACCGTGCCTACCTTGCCGCGCGCCTGTCAGCGTTTCTCGAAAGCACGAGACTTCTATGAGGAAGTGCTCGACCGCCTGCGCATCTTTGCCGCCGAGCAGAAATTCCTCATCGGTGTGCGGCTGCTGGCAGGTGCGATCGACTCCGCACGTGCCGGCAAGGCTTTTTCCGATCTGGCCGACCTGACAGTAGGGGCCGCGCTCGAAGCCGTCGAAGCCGAGTTCGCGCGGCGTCATGGCAAGATCGCCGGCGGCAGGGTCGCGATCCTCGGCATGGGCAAGCTCGGTAGCCGCGAACTGACCGCTGGCTCCGACGTCGACCTGATCCTGCTCTACGACCACGACGAAAATGCCGAGGAGTCCGATGGCGACAAGCCGATGGCGCCGTCGCATTATTTTTCGCGCATGACCCAGCGCCTGATCGCCGCGGTCTCCGCGCCCACCGCCGAGGGTGTGCTCTATGAGCTCGACCTCAGGCTGCGCCCGTCGGGCAACAAGGGGCCGGTGGCGACCCACATCGACTCGTTTCGCAAATATCAGCGCGGGGAAGCGTGGACGTGGGAACACATGGCGCTGACGCGCGCGAGGCCGATTGCCGGCGACGCCTCGCTCTGCACCGAGGTCGAGGCCGAGGTCGCCGCGATCATCGCCTTGCCGCGCGATGCCGGAAAGGTTGTTACAGAGGCGCGCGAGATGCGCCAGATGATCGAGGACGAAAAGCCGCCGCACGATCTCTGGGACATCAAGCTGGTAGCTGGCGGGCTGATCGACCTGGAGTTTGTCGCCCAGGTGGCTGTGCTGGCCGGCAGGATCGAAGGGCAGGGGCATGCGACCGGCACGGCCGACACGCTGCACCGCCTGGCGCCCGAATTTGCCGATGCGCAGGTGCGCCAGGATCTGGTCGACGCCTACATGCTTTATTCGGCCATTACACAAATGACGAGACTGTGCCTTACCGGTGCGTTCGAGCGGAACGATGTTCCGCCGGGGCTGTCGGACCTGCTGCTCGCGGCAACCGACCTTCCCGATTTCGGCGTGCTCGAGGCGCATCTCAAGGAAACGTCGCAAAAGGTCAGGGTTCACTTTGACCGTTTGCTCCGTGCGAAGCGCAAGTGAAGCGGTGGGACCCTGCATTTGAGCTTCGATCAGCATCGGGGGTGTCGATGCAAAAGGAGAAACCCCATGAGCAAGTCAACCAGGATCGCCATCGCCTTTCTCGCCCTCGCGGGCACCGCTGGCACCTCGGCCTTTGCCGCAAGCGAGCAGACGCCGCGCGGCCAGAACATGAAGCCGCAAATGCGCTTCGAGCGGGCTGACGCCGACAAGAACGGTGACGTCACCTTCGAGGAGTTCGCTGCGGCGATGAACAGCCGGCTGGTCGGCGCCGATGAGAACAGCGACGGCAAGATCACCGTTGCCGAGGTCGCGGACCAGATCCAGCGCATGCGCGCCGAACGCATGGCCGAACGCCTCATCAAGCGTTTCGACACCAATGGCGACGGCGAACTGACCAAGGCGGAGATCGAGTCGCGGCAAAAGAAGCTGTTTGCGCTGCTCGACCGCAACGATGACGGCAAGATCGTCAAGGACGAGATGCCCCGCCGCAACTGGCAGGGCCGAGACGGCAAGCGCTAGCCGCAAAAACTGTCAGACCTCCCGGGGAGTGCTCCTCGGGAGGTTTTGTTTTGTCCGGACAAGGCCGTTCGCAACCTTGCCGCAATGAAGCCGGCCTTACCTCGCCTCCAACCAGGAGTGTGACGCCATGGGTTGGATTGTTGCCGTTCTTTCGCTCTTCATCTCCACCGCCGCCTTGGCGCAGCCGGCATTGCCGGCAACGCCATCGGGCAAGGTGCTCGCCGAATTGCTGGACGCGCTCAATTCAGGCGATCCGGCCAAGGTCGAGGCCTTCGACCGAACCTACCGGCCCAGAGATCCGATCGCTGGCATGGGCGCATTGCGCGAGCAGACCGGCGGCTTTGAGCTGATGAAGGTGGAGCGAAGCGATGCCACCACTCTTGTCGCCATCCTCCGGGAGAAAGCTGGCGATCGCTTCGCGCGGCTGGAACTCGCCCTGAGTGCCGACGCCGAACCAGGACTGGTGCGCTTTCAGCTCGATCCCATCATGCCGCCTGCCGGTCTCGGCGCCAGGCGCCTGCCTCTGGCCGATGCGCTCGCCGCTTTGGTCAAGCGCCAGGACGAGGCAGCTGCAAGTGACAAATTCTCCGGCGCCGTGCTTGTTGCCAAAAACGGCAAGGTCGTGCTCGAACAGGCTTGGGGCCTTGCCGATCGCGAGCGCAAGCTGCCCGTGACCGTCGACACCAAGTTCCGCATCGGCTCGATGAACAAGATGTTCACGGCGGTGGCCGCCCTGCAACTCGTCGAGGCCGGAAAGCTTGGGCTGGACGCACCCATCGGCACGTATCTGCCCGACTATCCCAACAAGGACATCGCCGAAAAGGTGACGGTGCGCCATTTGCTCACGCACACTGGCGGCACCGGCGACGTCTTCGGCCCGGAATTCGATCGGAACCGCCTCAAGCTGCAAACCATCGACGACTACATGGCGCTGTACAACAAGCGCGCGCCGCTGTTTGCGCCGGGTACCGGGCAGAGCTATTCGAACTACGGCTTCATCCTGCTTGGCGCACTGATCGAGAAGGCCAGCGGGATGAGCTACGACGATTATGTCAGGAAGAACGTGTTCGAGGCGGCCGGCATGGCGTCGACGGGCTCGCTGCCGGAATCCGAGATGGTTTCCGGCCGTTCGGTGGGCTACATCAATCAGGGCGGCAAGCTCGTGCCGAACACCGGCACGCTGCCGTGGCGCGGAACGCCTGCCGGCGGCGGCTATTCGACGGTCGGCGACCTCTGGCGCTTCGCCGAGGCGCTGCAATCCGGCAAGCTGATATCCAAAACCATGCTCGACCAGGCAACCAGCACGCAGTTCCAGATGTTCGGCCTTGGCTTTGCCGTGGTCGGCGAGGGCAATTGGAAAGGCTTTGGCCACAATGGCGGGGCGCCAGGCATGAGCGGCGACCTGCATGTCTTCCCCAGGCTGGGGTATGTGCTGGTCTCGCTGTCCAACCTCGATCCGCCGGCGAGCACGCGGCCGCTGGAGTTCATCGAGGCGCGACTGCCTGAGGAGGCTCGTTGAGCTTGCCTATGTCGCCGGGGCGACGCCGTGACAGCGTGCTTAGGCGGCCTTGGCCAGGCGTTCGACCTTGCGCACCGGGATGCGCACCGACACGATGGTGCCGACGCCTTCGGTCGAGCGGATCTTCAGTGCGCCGCCATGCAATTCGGCCAGCGAACGCGAGATGGCGAGGCCGAGGCCCGAGCCGGCATGGTTCTTCGAGAACTGGTTCTGCACCTGCTCGAACGGCCGGCCGAGCTTGCCGAGCGCTTCCTTGGGAATGCCGCAGCCATTGTCTTCGATCGACAGTGTCAGCGCGCCCGATGCATTGCGCGCCCGCACCGAAATGCGTCCGCCTTCGCCGGTGAATTTCACCGCGTTGGACAGCAAGTTGATGACGATCTGCTTGACCGCGCGACGGTCGGCGAACAGCGTCATCGAGTCGGCGATCTGCGTCTCGACGGTGATCGATTTCTGCGCCGCTTGCAGCGACACCACCCGAACGGTCTCGCGGATGAGCGGGCAGAGATCGATCTCCTCGCGGTCCATCGAGAATTGGCCGGCCTCGATCTTCGACATGTCGAGGATGTCGTTGATGACGCCCAGCAGGTACTTGCCGCTGGAGTTGATGTCGCGGGCATATTCTTCGTAGCGCGGCGAGCCCATCGGGCCGAACAGCCGGCCCTCCATCAGCTCCGAAAAGCCGATGACCGCGTTGAGCGGTGTACGCAGCTCATGCGACATGTTGGCGAGGAATTCCGACTTGGCGCGGTTGGCCGCTTCGGCGCGCTCGGTTTCCTTCATGTATTTGCGGTTGAGCTCGACCAGTTCGTGCGAGCGTTCTTCTTCCGAACGGCGCGCCAGGCTGAGGTCGTGGATCGTCGCCATCAGCCGGCGTTCGCTCTCCATCAGCTTGTCCTGGTGCTGCTTGATCTGGGTGATGTCGGAGCCGACCGACACCATGCCGCCGTCGCGCGTGGTCAGTTCGTTGACCTGCAGCCAGCGGCCGTCGGCCAGCTGGCGCTCATAGGTCGCACCGGCACGCGGGCCATTGGCGCTGGCCAACCGCCGCTCGGAGGCGAAGGCGACCATGCGCTCCTCAAGGTCTTCGCGCGCGGTTCCCGGCAGCACGTCGCGGTCGCTCAGCCCATTGTCATGCTGGTATTTGGAGTTGCACATCACCAGGCGCCCGTTGGCGTCCCAAAGCACGAAGGATTCGGTGATGTTTTCGATTGCCGCCCTGAGCCGCTGGTCGGCCGCCTCCGAGCGCAAGGCCAGGTGCCGCTGCTCGGTAATGTCGACGGCAATGCCGGTCATCTGGATTTCCGGCGCCTCCGGGTCGACGACCTGGGCGCGGGCACGCATCCAGACCCAGCGGCCGTCGGCATGGCGCATGCGGAACACCCGGTCGATGTGGTCGACCTCGCGCATCACCACCTGGTTGGCCAGTTCGAACAGGTCGCCATCTTCGGGGTGGATGATACGGGCGACTTCGCCGAACGACAGCATCGCCTCGCAGGCCTCGTAGCCGAGCAGCTCATACATCGAGCGCGACCAGTACATCTTGCCGCGCACCATGTCCCAGTCCCACAGCCCGCATTTGCCGCGCACCAGCGCCAGGTCGATGCGCTCATGCGCTTCGAGATAGATGCCGTCGGCGGCCTGGGCGCGCGCCGCCTGGCTGAAATAGGCGTAGAGGATGATGATCAGCATGCCGGCGGTCATCGCGAACAGGGCGACGTTGAGTGACACCGTCTTGCGCCATTCGGCGAACACCGCGTCCTGCGGCACCATGGCCGCGGCCGCCGCGCGCTTGTCGTCGGCGACGCTGACGGCTGCCAGCCAGTCCTGGCCGCCGATGCGCACGTCCATGACGCCGGCGCGGTCGCCAAACATGAACAACGGCTGGCCGCCAGAGATGATGGCGTCGAGTGCCTGGCCCTGCCAGCCGGTCGATTGCGGGCTGACGGCGACGACGCGGAAATTCTGGTCCATCAACGCAATCACATGGCTGCGGCTCAGCGTGCCTTGCTGGCTGGTGCGCTCGAGCAGATCCTGGCTCGCGGCGGCAAGCGGCCTCTCGGTGGTCGCGCCCACCATCAGCGCGTTGACCAATTCGCCGGCGGAGAGCGCCAGGATCGCCTTGGCGTTGCGCTCGACGTCGTCACGCATTGCCATCAGCGACAGGAAGCGCGCGCCGGCAACGATAATCAGGAAGACGACGATCAGCGTCGGGATCGAGCGCCGGAGCAGGGGCTCGGCCGCCAGCAGCCGGCGATATGCGGGTTCGGCGATAAGACGTGCATTGCCCGACAAGCCAGCGCCACGCGCCTGCCTGCGACGGCCAAAAGCAGTCTCATCGGGCGCGCCCCACGCGTCCGCCTTGGCCATAAATGGCTCCCCAAATCCTGTTTCCTGGTAGACGATCCGGCATACGCCGAACTTCCGAATCGTCACTAAAGAATCAAAGCTGATTCGCCTTGTCCAGTGGGGCGGGCAAAAAAGATTAAAGTTCGGCTAAAGACAGCCGAATTGGGTGTGGCCTATCGCGCATGCCAAACGGCGACTTTGCATTTTGGAAGCCGCCGTATTCTCGAAGACTTGCCTGGCCTGGATCAGGCCCTCCTGGTCAAGCAAGCGTGCGCTCGATGATGTCGCGCAAATCGGCCGACAGGCCTTCCCTGGCTTGCATCGTCAACAATGCGGCGCGCGCCTTGGCCTGGCGTTTCGGTTCGAGCGAACGCCACGACCTGAGTGCTGTGGCAAGGCGCGCCGCGACCTGCGGGTTGCGCTTCTCCACCGTCAGCACCGTCTCGGTGAAGAAGGTGTAGCCGGCACCATCGGCGCGGTGGAAGCCGGTCTGGTTGGCGCTGGCGAAGCCGCCGATCAGCGAGCGCACTCGGTTGGGGTTGGCGATCGAGAAGGCCGGATGTTCGGTCAGCGCCCGCACCGCATCGACAGCTCCCGCGCCCGGCGCCGTCGCCTGGATCATGAACCACTTGTCCATGACAAGCGGATCCCCACGGTAGCGCTTGTCGAACTCGGCCAGCGCATCCCTGGCTTCCGTCGAACCGGCATGGCGATGCGCCAGCACGGCAAGGGCTGCGGCGCGGTCGGTCATGTTGGTAGCGGATGCGAAATGTGTGGCCGCGCGCTGGGCGCCGTCCGACAGGATCGCGAGATAGTCGAGCAGCGTGTTGCGCAAGGCGCGCCGTCCGGCACTCGCGGCATCGGGCGAGAAGCCACCCGACATGCGCAAATCCTCGTAAAGCTGCGAAAAGACTCCGCTATTGCTCTCTGCGATTTTCCTGGCCAGTGCTTCACGTCCGGCAAAGATCGCATCCGGGTCGATGTTCTTGCCGATCTCGCGAGCGATGTCGGCCTCACCAGGCAAGGCGAGCGCCAGCGCCCGGAATGCGTGCTCCAGCATGCCGTCGCCGGCGATGCGTCCTGCAAGTGCGGTCAGGTCGGCGCTGAACTCAGCCGGCTTGCCGCCCAGGATGTTCTTGAACGCCGCGATGGTCGCGTCGGTCAAAAGCGTGTTGAACGCCTGCCAGCGCGAGAATGCGTCGCTGTCGTGCGAGGCGAGGAAGATCTGGTCTTCCGGACGCTGCTCGATGCTCAGCGTGATCGGTGCCGAGAAACCGCGATTGAGCGATAGCACTGGCCGCTCGGCGACTCCAGAAAATGTCACGACATGCTTGCGCTTGCGGACATGGATGACGCCGTCCTCGACGGTCGCGCCCTCGACGCTGGCAAAGGCCATGTCCTTGCCGTCTGACCCGACCAAGCCGAAAGCCAGCGGGATATGCATCAGCCGCTTGCGGCTTTCCGACGGTGTCGGCGGCACCGACTGCTCGACCTCGATGGTGAACTCGGCGGTGACAGGGTTGTGGGCCGTGGTCACGCTCAGGTTCGGCGTGCCAGCTTGATGATACCACAGCGCGAACTGCGACAGGTCGCGTTCTGAGACGTCCTCGAACACCTTGAGGAAGTCCTCGATGGTCGCGGCGTCGCCATCATGGCGCTCGAAATACAGGTCCATGCCCTGGCGGAACAGCTCAGCACCCAGCACGGTGCGGATCATCCGCACCACTTCCGAGCCCTTTTCGTAGACGGTCGCGGTATAGAAGTTGTTGATCTCGCGAAAGCGCCGCGGACGGACCGGATGGGCGAGCGGTCCCTGGTCCTCGGGGAACTGATGCGCCCGCAGCGTCCGCACTTCGGCGATGCGCTTGACCGGCCGCGAACGCTGGTCGGCGGAGAATTCATGGTCGCGGAAAACGGTCAGCCCTTCCTTCAGGCAGAGCTGGAACCAGTCACGGCAAGTGATTCTGTTGCCTGTCCAATTGTGGAAATATTCATGCGCGATGATCGCCTCGATATTGGCGAAATCGGCATCGGTCGCGGTCTCTTCGTCGGCAAGCACATACTTGTCGTTGAAGATGTTGAGGCCCTTGTTCTCCATCGCGCCCATGTTGAAATCCGACACGGCAACGATGTTGAATACGTCGAGGTCGTACTCGCAGCCAAACACCTCCTCGTCCCACTTCATCGAGCGCCGCAACGAATCCATGGCGTAGCCGGCCTGGTTCTCCTTGCCGTGCTCGACATAGATGCCGAGTTCCACCGAGCGGCCGGAAGTCGTGACGAAGCGGTCCTTGATGCAGCCGAGGTCGCCGGCAACCAGTGCGAAGAGATAGGACGGTTTGGGGAAGGGGTCGTGCCAGACGGCAAAATGCCAGCCATCGGCGAGGTCGCCATGCTCGACCGGGTTGCCATTGGCGAGCAGCAGCGGGGCTTCCGAACGCAGCGCTTCGATGCGCACCGTATAGACCGACAGGATGTCGGGTCGGTCGAGGAAATAGGTGATACGGCGAAAACCCTCGGCCTCGCACTGCGTGCAATAGACCTTGCTGGATCGATAGAGGCCCATCAGCGCCTCGTTGCGCGACGGCGCGAGCTCGGTCTCGATCAAAAGCGTGAAACGGCCGGAGGCAGGTGGATTGTGGATGACCAGGCGGTCGGGCGTCGCGTCGAAGTCGGCGGCGTCGAGCGCCTCACCGTCGATCTCGATGCGGCGCAGCGTAAGTGCGTCGCCGTCGAGTTCGAGCTGCACCGGCTTGTCGATGCCAGCGCGCCGCTCGATTGTCAGCCGCGCCACCACCTTTGTGCTGTCTTCGCCGAGCCGGAAGTCGAGTTCGGTCTTGGGGATCAGGTAGTCGCTGGGCCGGTAGTCTTCGAGACGAAACACCTGTCCAGTATCAGTGCGCATGTGGTGACCTTCCTGTCGACTGCGAACGCTGGCTGCACGCTGGTAGAATAAATATGCGGCCGCTGCTCTTTACACGAAACGTCCCCCTCGGCAAAACTGTTCGCGACCGCACATTCGATGCGCTCCCCACCAATCCTCACGAGGCAGATATGACAATCGTCACGCCGAAATTCGGAATGGGCGCGTCCGTATTGCGCGTCGAGGACGGGGCTTTCATCAACGGCACAGGCCGCTACACCGACGACATCGCGCCCGCGTCCCAGCTCCATGGCTACGTCTTGCGTTCGCCTGCGGCCAAGGCCAGTTTCAAGATCGGCTCCCTTGATGATGCCCGCTCAGCGCCCGGCGTGCGCCTGGTGCTGACCGGTGCCGATGTCGCCCATCTCGGCGCGCTCAAGTCGACAGTCATGCAAAAGCAGCCCGATGGCACCCGTGCGCCGACCCGCGACATCCCGATCCTGTGCCGGGAGCGGGTGCACCATGTCGGCGATGCGGTTGCGTTCATCGTCGCCGACAGCCGGGCTCTGGCCCAGGATGCGGCCGAGCTGATCGAGGTCGATTATGATGGCGAGGACGCTGCTGCCAACACCGCGACCGCGCTTGACGACGAGGCGCCGCTGGTCTGGCCCGAACTCGGCACAAACCGCGCTTTTACCTACCATCTCGGCGACAAGGCCAAGACCGACAAGGCCTTCGCCAAGGCGGCTCATGTTACCCGCGTCGGGTTCATCAACAACCGCCTGATCTGCAACTACATGGAGCCGCGCTCGGCGATCGGGGAGTGGCGCGACGACGAAGATCGCTTCGTGCTCACCACCGGCTCGCAAGGCGTGCATTCGATGCGCACCGTCCTGACCGGTCAGGTCTTCGGTATCAGCGCCGACAAGCTGCGCGTGGTCACCCCCGACGTCGGCGGTGGCTTCGGCACCAAGGCCTTTGTCTACCGCGAACATGCGCTGGTGCTGGAAGCGGCCAAGCGGCTTGGCCGGCCGGTCAAATGGGCGAGCGACCGCACCGAGCATTTCCTTACCGACGCGCAAGGGCGCGACAATGTCGTGACGGCCGAAATGGCGATGGACAGCAATGGCCGCTTCCTCGGCTTGCGTGTCGAACTGATCTCCAATCTCGGCGCCTATGTCTCGCAATACGGTCCTGCCATCGCCCATATCGGCGCCAGCATGTCGACCGGCGTCTATGACATCGAAGCGCTCGATGTCACGATTTTGGGCGTCTACACCAACACGTGTCCGGTCGATGCCTATCGCGGAGCAGGGCGCCCGGAAGCCGCCCTCCTTGTCGAGAAGCTGGCCGATGCCTGCGCCCGCGACCTGGGTCTTTCGGTCGACGAAATCCGCCGCCGCAACTTCATCCGCCCCGAACAATTCCCTTACCGGACCCAGACCGGCCGGCTCTACGATGTCGGCGAGTTCGAAGCGCATATGGATCTGTCGATGGAGCGTGCCAGCTGGGCCAGCTTTCCGAATCGGCTCGCGGAGGCGAAGGCGAGGGGAAAAATCCGTGGCATCGGCATGGCGACCTACATCGAGGCCTGCGCCTTTGCCGGGTCCGAGCCGGCGCGGGTCGAGCTGAATGCCGATGGCACCGTGTCGATCTTCATCGGCACCCAGTCCAATGGCCAGGGCCATGCCACCGCCTACGCCCAGTTCGTCTCCGAAAAGCTCAACCTCGATGTTGCGAAAATCAGCGTGCATCAGGGCGATACTGACCAGCTCCCCAGCGGTGGCGGCACCGGCGGTTCGCGTTCGATCCCGCTCGGGGGCGTCTCCGCCTCCCGCGCCGGCGCAGCGCTCGCCGAAAAGCTGAAGAAGCTTGCGGCCGACGAACTTGAGGCCGCCGCGGCCGACATCGAACTGGACGGAGGCGAGGCCCGCATCGTCGGCACCGACCGTGTCATCGACTTCGCAGCCCTTCACGCCGCAGCGAAAAACCCCGACGATCTCAAGGCGATGGGCGAATTCGTGCAGAACGAAGCGACCTATCCCAATGGCACCCATATCTGCGAAGTCGAGATCGACCCTGAAACCGGCATGACCGAAGTCATTGCCTACACCATCGTCGACGATTTCGGCGTTACGGTGAATCCGATCCTGCTTGCCGGCCAGGTTCATGGCGGCGTGGTCCAGGGCATTGGCCAGGCGTTGTCGGAGGAGGCCGTCTACAGCGAGGACGGCCAGCTGCTCACGGCGAGCTTCATGGATTACACGATGCCGCGCGCCGACAGCGTGCCGTCGTTTCACTTCGAAACGCGCAACGTGCCTTCGACCACCAATGCCATGGGCATGAAGGGCGCGGGCGAGGCGGGCACGATCGGCGCGACCCCGGCAGCCCTCAATGCCGTGACCGATGCGCTTTACAGAGCCTACGGCATCGGCCACATCGAGATGCCCGCAACCCCGGCTCGCGTCTGGGCAGCGATAGAGGCGGCCAGGCAGAAGTGAAGCACCAGATGGTTCAGGCGGCGTCGTCGCCGCTTACAGGTATCGCGCTCAAGGTCATTTCAGTGGCGATCTTCGTTGGCATGTCGACCAGCATCAAGCTGGCCGGTGAGGTGCCCGCCGGCCAGATCGTGTTCTACAGATCCTTTTTCGCGATCCTTCCGATCCTGGTCTTCCTTGCCTTTCGCGGCGAATTGCGCACCGCGGTCGTCACCGAACGGCCGTTCGGGCACATCATGCGCGGGCTTGCCGGCGTGACCGCCATGGGCTTCGGCTTCTTCGCACTGACGCAGCTGCCGCTGCCGGAGGCGATCACCCTGAACTATGCCCAGCCGCTGCTGGTTGTCGTCTTTAGTGCGATCTTCCTTGGCGAAAACGTCCGCATGTATCGCTGGACCGCTGTTGCCATCGGTCTTTTGGGCGTCCTCATCGTCTCCTGGCCAAATCTCACCATGTTCACCTCAGGCGCAGGCATGAGCGACAAGGCCGCGATGGGTGTCGTGGCTGCCCTTGCCGGTGCCGCACTTTCGGCCATCGCCATGCTCCTGGTGCGCAACCTCGTCCATACCGAACGCACTGCAACGATCGTGCTGTGGTTCTCGTTGACCGCCAGCATCATGGCGCTGCTCAGCATCCCGTTCGGCTGGCAATCGCTCACCTGGGAGCAGACGGCATTGCTCGTGACCGGCGGCTTCTGCGGCGGCATCGCCCAGCTGTTCATGACCGAAGCCTATCGCCACGCCGAGGCTTCGACCGTCGCCCCCTTCGAATATACGTCCTTGCTGCTCGGCATCGCCGTCGGTTATCTCGTCTTCGGTGATCTGCCGACGATCCATACCCTCGTCGGTGGCGCCATCGTCATTGGCGCTGGCATCTTCATCATCTGGCGTGAGCAGCGCCTTGGCCTGGAACGTCAGGCGGTCAAAAAAGCGTCGTCGCCACAATAGGCGGTGACATTTGTCATCCGGAGCCTGCCCGCTCCTTCAATCTCTGAAGGTCGACCGATCCCTCGGTCGAAGGCAAGTCATGAACAGTACCGGACGTTTCGACCCGATCGATGTCGTCATGCCATGGGTCGACGGCAACGACCCCGAACACCGGGCGAGCCTTGCCCGCCATTGGCCGAAGCAACCTTGGCTCCGACCTGCGCCCTACCGCTTCCGCGAGAATGGCGAACTGCGCTATGCGCTGCGTTCGATCCATTTCCATCTGCCGTGGGTCCGGACCATCCATCTTGTCACCAATGGCCAGCTGCCGTCATGGCTCGATCTCGCGCATCCCAGGATCAATCTCGTCACGCACGCCGACTTCTTCGCCGATCCGTCAAGCCTGCCGGTTTTCAGTTCCAGCGCCATCGAAGCCAATCTTCATGGGATCGGCAGGGCAGGTGTCGCCAATCGCTTTCTGCTGTTCAACGACGACTTCTTCGTCGGCCAGATGGTGCCACGAGAAGAATTCGTATCGGCCGATGGCAATCCCCGGCTTCACGTCATGTCAGCAAGGCTGCCTCGGTTTCGGCTGCGGGCCGACCGCTACCGCCACACGCTGGCCTTCAACAATCTGTTGCTGTGCCTGGCGTTTCGCCGTCGGCGATGGTCCTATCCGCCACATCTGCCGCTGTTGCTCGAACTCGACAAGCTGGCATGGCTGAACGCCAGATTCGGCTTTTGGCTCCGCCGCACAGCGCGGCATCGATTTCGTCACCGAACGGATGCGCTGGCGCGGGTTCTCTACATCAACGCCGTCCCCTGGTGTGACCGGGCGCGCTTTGATGGTGCCCGGCAGGTGAAGCTGGCGAGCGAGCATGTCGTGGCCGTCCGGGACAACGACGCGTTCAGCCAATTGCTGGAGTGTCTGGTCGAGGCGCCTCCGGCCTTTTTCTGTCTCAACGATGAGATCGACGACGACGCCCGCGCGGCGGTCAGGGCCGCGGAAATGCAGGCGGCCCTGGCGGCCATTTTCCCGGATCCGGCGCCGTTCGAAAGGGTCACCGCAGCATCGCGCACACGGCGGCCTTCGAGCCTATTGAACGGCTAGGCACCTGAGCCGTGCCGCCGTTTCCTCGTCAGCTGGAAAAAACGATTCGATGGCGAGTTCCGACAAGGTCACATCGAGCGGCGTGCCGAACACGGTGATGGTGCTGATAAAGGACAGGACCGCGTCGCCGACGCGCAGCCTGAGCGGATGCGCAATCGCCAGTGGGTCGGCCTGCATCGGGCGTCCTGCGCGCGGCCCGTCGGGGTAGCCCAGAAGCTCCTGCTCCAGCGCCTTCAGCACCGGGTCGCCTGTCGTATCGTTCTGGTGCTTCAGCCGCTCGATCAGGTGCGCGCGCCATTCGTGTAGATTGACGATGCGTGGCGCCACGCCCTTGGGGTGCAGGCTGAGCCGGAGCACGTTGACCGGCGGCTCGAGCAGCGAGGCATCCACGCCGGCGAGCATCGGACCGAGTGCTGCATTGCCTTCGATCAGGTTCCAGTGCCGGTCGACTGCGATGGCGGGGTAGGGCTCATGCCCCTTCAGCACCATGCGCACCGCCTCCATGGCGGGTGCCAGCGAGGGGTGATCGAGCGGCTTTTCGCTGAAGCTCGGCGCATAGCCGGCAGCCAGCAGCAGCTGGTTGCGCTGGCGCAGCGGAATTTCCAGCTGTTCGGCAAGATGAAGAACCATGTCACGCGAGGGCGTCGAGCGCCCGCTCTCCATGAAACTCAGATGCCGTTGCGAGATTTCGGCCTCCATCGCAAGATCAAGCTGACTCATGCGGCGCCTGGTGCGCCATTCGCGGATGAGATCGCCTACGGAGTTTTGTGTCGTTGTCATGCCGTTACACTAAGCAGACGGAATACTGATTGCTATTACCTCAAGCGTAATCGCTTTGGCCCAGGGCTGGTGAGATGTTCGATTTCAGGAAGGCGGTTGCAGACTGCCTCCAGCAACCGAACCAGGAGCTTCCGTCATGTCCATTGCCGTTACCCCCTTCCTCCGCAACGTCCTCAATGCCGATGCGCTCGTCAGCGGCGCGGCGGGTATCCTGATGATGCTTGGCGCACCTCTGCTCTCGCCGCTGCTCGAACTGCCCGCCGAACTGCTGTTCTGGGCTGGCCTTGCACTGGTGCCCTTCGTCGCCATGCTGGTTGTCATCGCCCGGCGGCCAACCGTGTCGAAGCTGGTGCTGATCGACATTATCGCCATCAACGCCCTGCGGGTGGTCGGCAGCTTCGCTCTGCTCGTGTCGGGCCTTGTCCAGCCGAACCTGCTCGGCATTGCCTTCGTCGCAGCCCAGGCGCTGGCAGTTGCAGTGTTTGCCGAGTTGCAGTTCGTAGGCATCCGCCGTGCAGCCTCTGCGGCGTTAGCGGCTTGAGTGGGCTAGCTACTGCCCAGTTCTCTCAACTTCGCCTTGACCTCCAGGAAATCCCGCCACGCAAGTTTTTTGTGGGCGGGATTTCTCAACAGGTAAGCCGGATGCAGTGTCGGCATGACGGGAATGACCGTGCCGTCCGATGTCACATGGCTCTTCCAGCTACCGCGCAGCCGAAGGATGCCTTCGGGCGAACCGACAAGCAGCTTGGCCGAGGGCCCGCCGAGCGTCACCAGCACCTTGGGTTTGGCAAGCGTGATCTGGCGCTCGACGAATGGCCGGCAAATCTCCGTTTCGTGCGGTGTCGGCGTACGGTTGCCTGGTGGACGCCACGGAATCACATTGGCGATGTAGGCCGACTTTCTGTCGAGCCCGATTGCCGCAAGGATACGGTCAAGCAGCTGGCCCGAGCGGCCGACAAAGGGAAGACCTTCGAGGTCCTCGTCGCGGCCGGGCGCTTCGCCCACCAGCATCAGGTCAGCCTCGGGGTTGCCGTCGGCGAAGACCATGCTCTTGGCCGTGGCTTTGAGGTTGCAGCCGTCGAAATCCGCCATGATCTGCTTGAGCTCGTCGAGCGACGCAGCCTTTGAAGCAAGCTCACGCGCCGCGGCAGCCTGTGCCTCATCTGGAACTGCAGCGACGGCCGCTGGACGTAGAGGTGGCGGCGCAGTTCGGTCGGAGCCCGGGCGGGGCGCTTCAACCGCTTGTGTCGCCTGCTGGAGCGGAGCCGGCTGGCGTTGCGCGCTTTCGGCAAACCTGTCGACCGGATCGTCGCCAAGTGCGTCGTCGACACCCGCCGCCGCATAGAAGGCGAGCAGATCGCGCAGATCCGGACGTTCGTTTCCCGAAATTGAGGCCATGCCCCAGTTTCGGCGTTACGCCGGAGATTTGCAAGTTCAGGAGGAGGGAATGCGCGGGTCCTGCACCAGATAAAAGCGCCAGCGCGGCGTATAGTCTGTCACCAGGAAGCTGAAACCGACGATGGCGTGCGGGTCGACCTTGCCGTCGGTGTAGCGCAGCCGGTCATAGGGTTCGAAGTCGCGGCTGTACTGGACGAAGCTGTCGGAGGAAATATTGACGTTGTCGGTGCGGCGCTGGTCGAAAGACAGCCCATCGCCGAACACGCTGGCCTGGCCTTGCTGCTCCTGCAATTCGAACTCGAATTCCACCCAGGCCTGGCCGCTGTTGTTAAGTGCTTCGATGCGCATGAACATGATGCCATTGGCATAAAGCCCCGAACTATCGAACGGCCGGATCGGCCGGATCGTGCGGATGGTCAGTGTCACCGGCGTTGCCGATTCAAGCTCCTCCTTGATCACCAGCGGATCTTCCCTGCTGCCGGTGCCGGTAACGCCAGTGATGCGAAAGCCGCCAAGCTCGTCGGAAAACGAGTAGGGGCCGGCATTCCAGACCTTTTGGCCGGGCTCGGTCTCCTGCGAGCGACCTTCGCTAACAAGACATGTCGCAATAAGGAGGGCAGCCCCGGCCAGTATGTGGCGTCTAGGGTGAAAGCGCTTCAGTCCGGTCCTGCAAGGCACGTATTGGCGCATGGAGAATCAATGGACGATAGGTTGTTGAACAACACCTGTTTTGTGACAGTACGGGCCATAATGCGCAGCCGAAAGGCGAAATATTTTGACCTTTACGTTAACGTAAGATAATTCATCGCTCGGAGGAGCGTTGCTAGGCCAAACAGCCGATGTGCGGATTGGTCCGTTTGACGTTTGCCGACGATGCGCTATGCAGCGCTTAGCTACAGATTGCCCTTGGGACAGGGCCAGCCACGCGGAGGGATTGATGAGCGATATCGAACGCGAGAGCATGGAATTCGACGTTGTCATAGTCGGCGCGGGGCCGGCGGGCCTGGCGGCGGCGATCCGGCTCAAGCAGGTCAATCCTGAGCTGTCCGTTGTTGTGCTGGAAAAGGGCGGCGAGGTCGGCGCTCACATCCTTTCAGGCGCGGTTGTCGACCCGATCGGCATCGACCGGCTGCTGCCCGACTGGCGCGATGATGCCGACCATCCGTTCAAGACGCCCGTCACCGACGACCATTTCCTGATCCTCGGCCCGGCTGGCTCGGTCAAGCTGCCCAATTTCGCCATGCCGCCGCTGATGAGCAACCACGGCAACTACATCGTCTCGCTCGGCAATGTCTGCCGCTGGCTGGCGGCCAAGGCCGAAGCGCTTGGTGTCGAGATCTACCCCGGCTTCGCCGCTGCTGGCTTGCTTTACAACGATCAGGGCGCTGTCACCGGCGTCGTCACCGGCGACATGGGCGTCGAGCGCGACGGTTCGCGTGGCCCGTCCTTTGCGCCCGGCATGGCGCTGATGGGCAAGTACGTGCTGATCGGCGAAGGCGCGCGCGGTTCGCTCGCCAAGCAGCTGATCGCCAAATACGATCTTGGTGCGGGCAAGGAACCGCAGAAATTCGGCATCGGCCTCAAGGAATTGTGGCAGGTCGCGCCCGAACATCACAAGCCGGGCCTCGTCCAGCATTCCTTCGGCTGGCCGCTCGATTTCAAGACCGGCGGCGGTTCGTTCCTCTATCACCTCGAAGACAACATGGTTGCGGTCGGCTTTGTCGTCCACCTCAACTACAAGAACCCGTACCTGTCGCCCTTCGAGGAGTTCCAGCGCTTCAAGACGCATCCGGCGATCCGCCACACCTTCGACGGTGCCAAGCGCCTGTCCTACGGCGCCCGCGCCATCACCGAGGGCGGCTACCAGTCGGTGCCGAAGCTGTCCTTCCCCGGCGGCGTGCTGATGGGTTGCTCGGCCGGCCTGGTCAACGTTCCGCGCATCAAGGGTTCGCACAACGCGGTGCTGTCGGGCATGCTCGCTGCCGAGCACGTTGCCGAAGCCATCGGCGCTGGCCGCGCCAATGACGAGCTCGCCTCCTATGAAGCCGCCTGGCGCTCGACAGACATCGGCAAGGACCTGAAGAAGGTCCGCAACGTCAAGCCGCTGTGGTCGCGTTTCGGCACGCTGCTTGGCGTCGGCCTCGGCGGCCTCGACATGTGGCTCAACACGCTGTTCGGCTTCTCGCCCTTCGGTACATTGAAGCACGGCAAGTCAGATGCCCAGTCGCTGGAACCGGCGTCCAAGCACAAGAAGATCGACTATCCCAAGCCAGACGGCGTGCTAACTTTCGACCGCCTGTCATCGGTGTTCCTGTCCAACACCAATCACGAGGAGGACCAGCCGGTCCACCTCCAGGTCAAGGACATGGACCTGCAGAAGCGTTCGGAATACGAGATCTTCGCCGGTCCCTCGAGCCGCTACTGCCCGGCCGGCGTCTATGAATGGGTCGACGCCGACGGCAACTCGATCGCCAACGATCCCGGCCATGCCGACGCCAAGTTCGTCATCAACGCGCAGAACTGCGTCCACTGCAAGACGTGCGACATCAAGGACCCCAACCAAAACATCAACTGGGTGCCGCCGCAGGGCGGCGAGGGGCCGGTCTATCCCAATATGTGATTGGGGCGTTTAGCCCGCACTGACAACCCATACGGCCCGGAAATCTCCTGATTTTCGGGCCGATTGTTTAGCTGTGCGGTGTCGAGGCACTCTCGTACGACACCGTCTCGGTCGCGCTGTCTTCAGGGTGCGTGGCTGAATCCCGGAACGAGAACTCGACCAGCAGGGGGCGATGGTCCGAGCCGGCATCCTCGCCCATCGTCACCGAATGAACCAGGATGTCGCCCTTGGCCATGATGTGGTCGATGGTGAGGCCAGCGAAGCGCATGAAGTCGGGCAGTATGAAGGTCAGCCAGGTCCGGCCGGCAGCTGGCATCAGCGTCAGCCCGCCGAGCTTGGCGACGCGCGCCACCGCCGCACTCCACGGCGTGGCGTTGAAGTCGCCGCCAAGGATGGCATTCTGGCCAAGCGAGGCAAGATTGCCGCTCAACTCGCCGATCTGCCGTGATTGCTCGAACGGCCACGGCCAGCCGAGATGGATCGAGACGACATCGCTGGCGCGTCCGCCGAAATCGACCTTGGCGATGGCCAGTGCACCTTCGCCGAAACATTGCGGCTTGCTGCCTTCGGCAAATGGCCGCCGCGACAGGATCGCCACGCCGAAGATGCCGTTCGGATAGGGGCACATCATGCGATAGGGATAACGCGCGAACAGTGGCTGCAGTTTGACTTCCCACATCGCCGACACCTCCTGGAAGGTGATGACATCGGGCTGCGTCCGCCCGATCAGCGACAGCACCTTCTCCGGCTCGGTGTTGTTGAAGCGCAGGTTCATCTGCAGCATCTTGTAGACCGGCCGGCCTTCGGCGCGCGGCTGGAATGCGGCATGTACCGGCCCGAGGCCGGGCAGTGGCAGCGAAGTGGAGGTGGTGGACAGAGCCGCCGCGCCAAATGCCAGCGCAGCGACCGCCTGCCAGCGCAGCGAGGTCAGCAGCAACGGCAGTGCTGCCAGCATCATCGCCACCGCCAGATGCACCCGGAAATGGGCGAATGAGTCGAGCGCGGGGTGCCAGGCGCCGAAGAACCCGGCAACCAGCGGCACCGACAAAAGCATCATCGCCGCAAAGCAGGCGATCCTGCCCAATCTGTAAAACGTCGTCATTCTGATTTCATGTAGCAACAAATGCGGCCCATTGATGATCGATTATGGGCCGCTTGCGGTTTGCTGGAAAGCTCTCTTGGCGCAGCCGTGCAACATGGCTACAGCCATGACCGGTGGTTGAAATGCCGCGCGACTCGTGAGACCGATGGCCCGGAAACTGGCGTGTTGCGCTCGTGATGCGCAGCTCGGCCTTGCGGAGAATGGAATGAAATCAACCGCCCATCGCTGGCTGCGGGCATGTGCGGCGCTGATCGCCATGGGCCCGATTGCCGTGCGCGCCGACGGACAGGTCGTCGAGCAGGTCAAGACCTACGCCATTTCGGGAGCCTCGGCCCCTGAGCTCTACGCGTCGATCGGCGAGCGCGGCCCGAAGGCCGGAATTGGCCGCGCCATCGCGCACACCAATTTCAAGCTCACCTGGCAGCGCAACTATGTGCCGCAAGGCGACACCTGCACGCTGGTCTCGGCCAAGCCCAAGCTCATCATCACCTACACCTTGCCCAAACCTGCCGCACGCTTGCCGGACGGGCTCAAGCAGCGCTGGGATGTCTTTTACGAAGGTGTCCGCCGCCACGAGCTGGTGCACGGCCAGATGATCAAAGACATGGTCGCGACCATCGAGCGAACCACGATCGGGCTTTCGGTGCCGGGCGATCCCGGCTGCAAGAAGATCAGGCAGGAGATGATCAAGCCACTTTCGGAGGCGTCCTTGGCGCAACGTCGGCAAAGCAGCGACTTCGACCGCGTCGAGCTCAACGACGGCGGCAACGTCCATCGCCTGATCCTGGCCTTCGTCAACGGGCAGTAGCAGGCGTCCGCAAGCGCTGGGGTCCGATCTGGCGCAAGGGGATTTTTAACCACAGGTTGTGGTTGGGCTGGAAATTAACCTCGCTTTCGGAGCCCAATGGCACCGTTGCCATGACGCGAGGTGCAACCATGACCGGCAGGTACACCAATAACATCCAGGCAGCGATCCTCTATGAGGGCGGCGACGAGATCCATCCGTCGATGCATCTCAATGCGTTTCGCATGGCGATGCTCAGCAAGCAGCTCCCGCTCAAGGTCGTCCAGGAGGACCGGAATTTCGTCCTGATGATGGGACCCGGCGAATTCCGGATCCTGGTTACCTACTTTGCGCGCCCGGCCGATACGGCCGTTTTCGCTCCGACCCTTGGGTCCGCTGTGACGACGTTTCTGATGCCGGACGCCAGGGAGCGTGTGCGCCGACACACCGCCCATGTCCTTGTCGAGGTCCACCATGGCGTCATGGGAGGCGTGACCGACAAGCCCGAGATATCAGGGTTCTTCAACCAGATCGGCATGCAGCGTCCGGGTGCGACGCTGCGGGAGTTCAACATGCGTGTCGAAATCCTCGGCGAAGTCTGCCGCCACCTGCTCAAGGTGCAACCTGCCAGCGTCATCCACTGGACCCAGAGCAACATGCTCATTGCCGGCGAGCAGTTCACGGCGTTTCTGAACCAGCCGCAGCCAAGCATGCTGACCGTTCATCCCAAGCTTTTCGCAGGCGAACCGGTGCCTGGTTTCAGCGAGACATCAGCCGGCGTGCTGACCCTGGGCGGTGCCGACTATATCGGCCGCGAGATCTATGTCGCTCCCGCACCCATACCGTGGGTCGACCTCTACGAAGCCGCGCTGGCGTTCATGCGTGTTGCGCTTGTGCCCAACGGCTACATCGTTCCTGACGATGAGACGTTCGGGCCCGAAAACGGCGACTATTCCTATCGCGTGAAGCATCTGGCCGCCGAGCATCATCCCATCGGGATGCGCGAGCCGAGCTACGCGCTGACCCTGCGCTTCTCCAGGCCGCACAGCTACACCACGATGGAACACGAGACCCGTACGCTTGTCCCCGGTGGCATGCGAAGCGCCGCCGCCTCGGTCGAAGCAGACAGGGACAAGCGGCGCGAACTGATCGCCGACTGGGAGCAGAAGGAGCGCATGGCGAAAGCTGTTGGCAACAGCCTGCAGCTTTACCGCAGGGGCGAGGGCGGGCCGGACGATCCATCGCCCGGGTCGCCGCCGCGCTTTGGCGGCGGCTTCAGTAGGCGCACTGCCGTCTTCGGCCGCAAGCATTAGCCTGAGGTCGGTCCGCCCTCAGCCTACTGGAACGCCGTCTCGGCGAAGCTGCGCAGCTTGCGCGAATGCAGCCGCTCATTGGGCATTTCGGCGAGCTTTTCCAGCGCACGGATGCCGATGGTGAGGTGTTGTGCCACTTGCCGCTTGTAGAACTCCGTCGCCATTCCAGGCAGCTTCAGTTCGCCATGCAGCGGCTTGTCGGACACGCACAGCAACGTGCCGTAGGGTACGCGGAAGCGGAAGCCGTTGGCGGCGATCGTCGCCGATTCCATGTCGAGCGCGATGGCGCGTGACTGCGACAGCCGCTGCACTGGCCCACGCTGGTCGCGCAGTTCCCAGTTGCGGTTGTCGATGGTCGCAACCGTCCCCGTCCGCATGATGCGCTTGAGGTCGTAGCCCGAAAGCCCCGTCACTTCCGCGACCGCCTCTTGCAGCGCCACCTGCACCTCGGCCAGGGGCGGGATCGGAATCCACACCGGCAGGTCGTCGTCGAGCACGTGGTCTTCGCGCACATAGGCGTGGGCCAGCACATAGTCGCCCAGCGCCTGGGGTGTTGCGCAGGCCGGCGCAGTGGCCGAGCATCAGCCAGGCATGCGGCCTGAGCACGGCGATGTGGTCGGTGATGGTCTTGGCGTTGGACGGGCCGACGCCGATATTGACCATGGTGATGCCGGCATGGCCCGGCTTCTTCAGGTGATAGGCCGGCATTTGCGGCAGCCGTGACGCCGGCGAGCCTTCCGACGGTGCCGTTTCGCCTGCCTTGGTCACCAGGCCGCCCGGCTCGACGAATTCCGTGTAGCCGCCGCCGCCCTTGGCCATTAGGTCGCGGGCCAGCACGACGAACTCGTCGATGTAGAACTGGTAATTGGTGAACAGCACGAAGTTCTGGAAGTGCTGCGGCGTCGTTGCCGTGTAGTGCGACAGCCGGTGCAGCGAATAGTCGATGCGCTGGGCGGTGAACGGCGCCAGCGGCCGCGTTTCGCCCGGCATCGTCTCGAAGGTGCCGTTGGCGATGTGATCATCGGTGCCGTCGAGGTCGGGCACGTCGAACAGGTCGCGGATCGGCCGCTGGATGCGGTCGGCAGCGGCGCCGTCGACATGGGTGCCCTCGAGGAAGGCGAAATGCAGCGGGATCGGCGTCGTCGACTCCGACACGGTCACCGGTCCGCCGTGGTTGCGCATGATCAGGCGCAACTGCTCGGTCAGGTAGCTCTGGAACAGGTCGGGCCGGGTGATCGTCGTCGAGAAATGTCCCGGCGTCGGCATATGGCCGTAGGCCTGGCGGGAGTCGACCTGCGAGTAGGATGTCGTGGTGACCCCGACTTCGGGGTAGAAGGCCCGGAAACGCACATTGGTGTCGGCACCGGCCGCGAGCGAGGCAAAGGCCTCGCGAAGGAAGGCCGTATTGCGATCATAAAGCGCCTGCAAGGCAGCAACTGCCTCGGCAGCATCAGTAAAGCTCTGCCGTGGATAGGGCAGTGGCGAAGAGATGGATTCGATGGGTTGAGGATAAGATTCGCTTTTCCATGACCTATTATAGAGATCAATTATGACGGCTGCGAGGGGGCTCGCTGCGCAGTCGGCAATTCCCTCAGCTGCGCTGCAGGCTGACCAGCAGAACGAAGCCGACGCCGCTCTTGCGGGCCGCGGGTGCTTCGATCGTCGAGCCGTTGTCGGCGCGCAACTGAGGAACGGCCAGCACCGGAGCGGCGAGAACCATCAGGATCAGGGCGGCGCGCGGCAGCAGCCGGAGCGTCTTGCTGATCTGGGTTGCGGTGCGGGTCATGGGCGTTTGCTTCTCGTTTGGATTTGCGTTGTTTCGTTACTTCGTCAGTGGCGGTTTGCAGGTCAGTCCGTCTTCAAGGCTACAAGGCACGATGCTGTCGATTTCGAAGGATCGCGCGGGGCGGCTGGTTTCGGCCACCAGCGTTGCGAACATGATCCCGAACAGGGCACTGAGCAGACAGACGATGGTGAACCGGCGAGCGAGCATTGGTGTCTTCCCCTTCAATGGATCGGACTATGCCAAACGGCGACTGAACGGGTTCTGAGACCACCGTTCATCTTCGGTTCAAATTTATTGACAGGCCTTAATGTGTCTTCAGGGTTGTGTTTCGCCCTGCCGCGCATATCTCCAGAGCATCGCTCACCAACGGAGACTGCGGAATGACCAGCCAGACATTGCCGATCGAACTCTATTACTGGCCCACGCCCAACGGCTGGAAGATCTCGATCATGCTGGAGGAACTTGGCGTTCCCTACACGGTCAAATACATCAATATCGGCAAGGGTGAGCAGTTCGAGCCGTCATTCCTCAAGATCGCCCCCAACAACCGCATGCCGGCAATCATCGATCCGGAAGGGCCGACCGCAGACGGCAAATGGGGTGGCGCACCCATCTCGATCTTCGAATCCGGCGCCATCCTGCAATATCTCGGCCGCAAGTTCGGCAAGCTTTACCCGGCGGATGAGCGTGGCCGTGCCGAGGTCGATCAGTGGCTGTTCTGGCAGGTTGGTGGCCTCGGCCCGATGGCTGGCCAGGCCCATCACTTCCGGCAATATGCGCCTGAGAAGATTGCCTACGGCATCGACCGCTACACAAACGAGGTCAATCGCCTCTATGGCGTGATGAACAAGCGCCTCGCTGATCGCGAATTTCTCGCCGGCGAATATTCGATCGCCGACATCGCTTCACTCGGCTGGGTCAAGCCCTACAAGAACCAGGGGCAGGAGATCGACGACTTCCCGCATCTCAAGCGCTGGTTCGATACGCTTCTGGCCCGTCCGGCTGTCCTCCGTGGCCTGGCTGTTGGCGAAGACCACCGCCGCAATCTCGCTGACGACAAGGAAGCCCAGAAGGTGCTGTTTGGCCAGCGGGCAAGGGCATAAAGAGCGAGTAGGGAATAGCGAATAGTGGGTAGTGGGTGATTGAGGGATGGCGCACTAGCCTTAGGCCGAACCACCCCACTACTCACTACTCACTACTCACTTGTCGCTTACAGCTTCTTCCAGTTCTGCGTCTTGCAGATCAGGCCGCCGAGCACGCAGCCGCTCATCTTGAGCGTCGAGCCGGCTACCGAAGCTTTGCCGGTATAGGTTTTATCATTGGCCGGGTCGGTGATCTTGCCGGCATAGGTGCCGCCATTGGCGTTGAAGGTGCCGATCTTCTTGCCGGCATGCTTGCCGTCCTTCAGCGTGATGCAGAAGCTGCCGCCGCAGGGTGCGATCGCCGCCGTCGATCCAGCTTCCGTCTTCCAGTTGCCTTCGATCGGATCGGCATAGGCCGCACCGGCCATCATCAAGGTGGCCGCGATGGCCAGGCTCATCTTGCGAAGCATTGAAGTCCTCCCGGTTGAAATGTTGGCTGCAGGCACTCTCCCTGCCTGACGTTTACGCAAACGTAAGCGTAATGCAGCTCTCGGCAAAACGAAAGTGGTGCCGCAAGGGAAGTTGCAAGCCTTTTTGAGAGCTCCAAAACGCGCCACCTGAGCGGTAAAGTTCATCGATGACGTCGGATCAATGCGTCGTGTGGTTATCAAAGACTTATCGGCCAACGCGCGAATTTTCATCGTATTTTCTTGAAATCCCAGTCGCCCCAAGGACTCCTATCCTTAATGAATTCCAAGGTTTACCCTTTGTTTTCAGTTTGTTTTCTTCGAGTTAAGCACGCCATTTAACGGCGGATTCAAAGCTCCACGGCATCCTCAAAAGCATCGAAAGAGCAGCTCCGGGACACCAGCGAGCCAGCTCTCAGGAGACAGGCAGGGGATAAGAAAATGGCACGTTTCGAAATCTTTGACGCTGGCTTCGGTGCGATGGGAACCACCGCTCAGGCCGACATTCTTCTCGAACTCGGCATGATGTATGCGACCGGCCGCGATTGCGAGGTCGACGTCGTTGCCGCCCACAAATGGTTCAACATCGCCGCGATCAAGGGTTCGGCCCGCGCCGCGGCCCTGCGCTCGGAGCTCTCCGGCACGATGTCCAAGCTCGACATCGTCAAGGCGCTGCGCGAAGCGCGCGAATGGATGACGATGCACTAACAGCACATCGGCCCGAAAATCGCGTTCGATTTTCGGAAAGCACGATGCACAGCAAATAAGTCTGCTTCCGGGGGAAGACCGAGGACGCCGGCACGGCGGCTTCCAACAACAACAACGCGACGGTTTGAAGGACAGGCCAGGCGCGACAGGGACATGACCTCCAGCATGTCTCATGACCAGCTAGACCGAGTTAGACAGGGCAGGCGAATGTCCGACGGGCCGAAGATGCTCGCGGCACTCTCCACGACAAAAGCCGCGACCGATCACCATAAGATCGGCGCGGCTTTTTCGTTGTTGCTGAAGCATGATTGTATCTGTCAACGCAGGCACAACATCCTGACGCTGATGCGCCAAGACAAGTCGCTGCGCCGGTGAAAGGTTTCCGGCGCGTTGCACGTAGGACGCGAATCCGGCATGCCAAGCGTGCTCAAGGGGAGGAACACATGCATTTGAAAAGTTCTATCGGCGCACTGCTCGCGCTATCGCTCAGCGCCAGCGCTGCCTATGCGCAGGACATCGGCATTGCGGTCGCAGGCCCGATGACCGGCCAGCTCGCCAACATCGGCGACCAGTTCAAGCAAGGTGCCGAGGCGGCCGTCAAGGCGATCAATGAAAAGGGCGGCGTTCTCGGACGCCAGCTCAAGCTGTCGATCGAAGACGACGTCTGCGATCCCAAGCAGGCGGTTTCGGTCGCCAACCGCATCGTTGCCAACGGTATCAAGTTCATCGACGGCCATGCCTGCTCGGGTTCGAGCATTCCGGCATCCGCCGTCTATGCCGAGAGCGGCGCGCTGATGATGTCGCCGGCCTCCTCGAACCCGGTGCTGACCGACGATGCCGCCAAGAAGGGCTGGCCGACGATCATGCGTCTTTACACGCGTGACGATGCGCAAGGTGCCTTCATCGGTCCGTGGATCGCCGAGAAATACAAGGGCAAGAACGTTGTCGTGCTGCACGACAAGAGCGCCTACGGCCAGGGCGTGGCCGACGCCGTTAAGGCGACGATGAACGCCGGCGGTCTGAACGAAGTTCTCTACGAAGGCATCAATGCCGGCGAAAAGGATTACTCGGCTCTTGTCACCAAGCTCAAGGAACTGAAGGCGGACGTTGTCTATTTCGGCGGTTACCACCCCGAAGCTGGTCTCATCCTGCGCCAGTCGGCGGAACAGAACTTCAAGTATCAGCTGATCATGCCCGACTCGATCGCCTCGCCGGAGTTCTGGCAGATCGCCGGCCCGGCCGGTGAAGGCACGCTGTTTGTGTTCCCGTCCGATCCGCAGGCGAAGCCCGAGGCCAAGGAAGCGGTCGAGAAGATCAAGGCTGGCGGTTTTGTGCCGGAGGGCTTCACGCTGTTCTCCTACGCCACCATCCAGGCTTTCGCTCAAGGCATCGAGCGTGCCGGCACGGATGACCCGATGAAGGTCGCCGAGGCGCTCAAGGACGGCAAGCCGATCAGCACGGTCGTCGGTGACGTCGTCTTCGACGAGAAGGGCGACCTGAAGAACGCCAGCTACGACATCAACCAGTGGCATGACGGCAAATACGCGCCGATCAAGCAATAAGCCTCACAGATGCATTCAATGGCCGGGCATGTCCCGGCCATTGTCGTTTCCACGCGCTTGGCGCAAAATGAGATTTTCGCACACGGACGCCCAAATCAGGCCGTTGTGGCCGGCGCAAGCGGTGTGCGTCGCATTCAGGAGGAACCAACCATGAGCCTTCGCATCAATGACACCGCCCCCGATTTCAAAGCCGACACCACGGAAGGCCCGATCAACTTCCATGACTGGATCGGCGACGGCTATGCGGTGCTGTTTTCTCATCCCAAGGACTTCACCCCGGTCTGCACCACCGAACTCGGCTACATGGCCGGCATGAAAGCCGACTTTGCCAAGCGCAACGCCAAGATGATCGGCATCTCCGTCGATCCGGTCGAAAACCACCACAAATGGAAGGCCGACATCGAAAAGCTGTCCGGCAACAAGGTCGACTACCCGATGATCGGAGATCCGACGCTTGCCGTCGCCAAGCTCTACGACATGCTGCCGGCCAGCGCCGGCGACAGCTCGGAAGGCCGCACGCCGGCAGACAATGCCACTGTGCGTTCGGTGTTCGTCATCGGCCCCGACAAGAAGGTCAAGCTGACGCTGACCTATCCGATGTCGACCGGCCGCAACTTCGACGAGATCCTGCGCGCGCTGGATTCGATCCAGCTGACCGCCAAATACCAGGTGGCGACACCGGTGCAGTGGAAGCAGGGCGATGACGTCATCGTCACGGCAGCTGTCTCCGACGAGGACGCGATCAAGCGCTTCGGTTCGTTCGAACGCGTGCTGCCTTATCTCCGCAAGACCAAGCAGCCGACCGCCAGCTGAGCGATCGGAAGCATGTGCGAAAAGGCCGCGCTGTCCGGCGCGGCTTTTTCGTTTCAGCTCATGCCGACATAACGGCCGGGGCGATGGTTGATCGCGATGATCAGGTTGAGCACGGCGGCACCGACGACTGACAGCGCGACCTTGTCGAGCTCGATGTAAAACAGCGACACAGCCAGGATGGTGAGATCGACAGCGAGCTGGAAATAGCCGGCGCGGATGCCGTAATTGTCCTGCAGGTAGAGCGCCAGGATGTTGAAGCCGCCAAGCCCGGCGCGGTGGCGAAACAGCACCAGCAGTCCCATGCCCATCAGCCCGCCGCCTGATATCGCCGCGTAGAACGGGTTCAGATGCTCGATGCCGATCCAGTCGGGCGTCAGCTGTGACAGAGCCGAAATCAGCGCCACCGCAGTGAAAGTGCGCAGTGCGAACGGCCAGCCCAAACGTTTCACGGCGAGATAGTAGAAGGGCAGGTTGATGGCGAAGAAGATGACGCCGAAGCCGTAGCCGGTGGCGTATTGCACGAGCAGCGCCAGTCCGGCCGAACTGCCGGTGATCAATCCGGCACTGGTGTAGAGGACCAGTCCGAGCGCCACCAGCATCGTACCGGTGAGCAGGGCCAGTACGTCCTCGTACTGGCGATGCGGTAGGGCATCACTGTTGCTGATATTGGTCACTGCGCTTGCCTGTCGATGTTTGCTGCACCGCAGCAATATGACACCAGCCCGAAAATCGATACAGATTTTCGGGCTGGTCTGTCATGCGCAAATCGCAATGGTCGTGCGTCAGTCCTCGAAGCGCACCAGCACAGTTCCGTCGGTGACCTGCGAGCCCTCGGTGGCGATCTCGCTGATCACGCCGTCATGGGTGGCGGTGATGGTGTGCTCCATCTTCATCGCTTCGAGCACCAGCAGTGGCTGGCCCTTGGTCACCTTGTCGCCCTTGGTGGCACGCACCAGCTTGACCAGGCCTGGCATCGGCGCTCGCATGCTCGACGTGCCTTCACCGATCTCGGCGGCGCGAGCGAACGGGTCGCTGATCGCGAAGTCGAACGAGCGGCCGTTCTCGAACACGGTGACATGGCCCGGCCACGCCGCGACGGTCGCTCCGGCATCGCTCGCGCCCGCAGCAAGCACGAAGGCCTCGCCGCCCTCCGGCCTGACTTGGAAACGCCCGTCCGGCCGTGCGGTGATGTGGGCGACGATGTCGGCGCCGCCGGATGACAGTGTTGCCCGCCGCGCCAGCGGGTTGAAGTGGGCATAGCCGGTGAGGCCAGACCACGGATCATCAGAGACAGCAGATGCCGTGGCTCCCGTGGCAGCCAGTGCGGCGAGTGCTACGGCCCGGCTGCTCGGCGGCGCGGTGACCGTCAGCTCGTCCTGCTTGCGCCCGATGAGACCGGTGTCGACATCGCCGGAAGCGAAGTCTACGTCGCGGGCAAGGGCCGCCAGGAATGCCGCATTGGTCGTCGACCCCGCCACTTCGGTGCGGGTGACTGCGTCGGCCAACGCGTTGAGGGCCGTGGCGCGATCAGGCCCATGCGTCACCACCTTGGCGATCATCGGATCGTAGAACGGCGAGATCGCATCGCCCTGGCGCACGCCCGTTTCGACGCGGATCTCGGTTCCCGGGGCAGCTTCGGTGGGGAAGCTGAGGTGATGCAGGGTGCCGATCGCCGGCAAAAAGCCCTTGGCCGGGTCCTCGGCATAAAGCCGTGCCTCGAAGGCATGGCCGGAAAGCGTGATGTCTTCCTGTGCCAGCGGAATCTGCTCGCCGGAGGCGATCCGTAGCTGCCATTCGACCAGGTCGACGCCGGATATCATCTCGGTCACCGGATGCTCGACCTGCAGGCGCGTGTTCATTTCCATGAACCAGAAGCGGTCGGGCTTCAGCCCATCCGAGGCATCGACGATGAATTCGATCGTACCGGCGCCGGAGTATTTGATCGCCTTGGCGGCCTTCACGGCGGCGTCGGTCATCGCCGCGCGCAATTCCACAGTCATGCCTGGGGCAGGGGCTTCCTCGATCACCTTCTGGTGGCGGCGCTGCGCCGAACAGTCGCGCTCGAACAGATGTACGGCATTGCCAAAATTGTCGCCGAACACCTGAACTTCGATGTGGCGCGGCTTGTCGACATACTTTTCGACCAGCACACGGTCGTCGCCGAAGGCAGCCTTGGCTTCGCGCCGCGCACCAGACAGTGCGTCGGCGAAGTCGTCGGGGTGGTCGACCCGGCGCATGCCCTTGCCGCCGCCGCCGGCGCGCGCCTTGATCAGTACGGGGTAGCCGATCTCGCGCGCCTTGCTGGCGAGGATGACGATCTCCTGCGCTTCGCCGTGATACCCGGGCACAACCGGCACGCCGGCCTTTTCCATCAGCCTCTTGGCGGCGTCCTTGAGGCCCATGGCGCGGATCGAATCCGCCGACGGGCCGATGAAGACGAGGCCTGCCTGCGTCACCTGGTCGACGAAGCCAGGGTTCTCCGACAGGAAGCCGTAGCCCGGATGGATCGCCTCGGCACCGGTCGCCTTGGCTGCGGCGATGATGACGTCGCCGCGCAGATAGCTCTCGGCCACAGGCGAGCCGCCGATATGCACGGCTTCGTCGGCCATGGCGACATGCAGCGCGCGCGCGTCGGCGTCGGAATAGACGGCGACCGTCTTCACGCCCATCTTGCGGGCGGTGCGGATGACGCGGCATGCGATTTCGCCGCGATTGGCGATGAGGATTTTCGAAAACATTCCTTGATCCCCCATCACATCCTGAACACGCCGAACTTGGTGTCTGATATCGGCGCGTTGAGCGCTGCCGACAGGCTGAGCGCCAGCACCTCGCGGGTCTTCGCCGGGTCGATGATGCCGTCGTCCCACAGCCTGGCCGATGAATAGAGCGGGTGGCCTTCGCGCTCGTATTTTTCCAGGATCGGCGCGCGGAACTCGGCCTCCTCTTCCTTCGACCAGCTGCCGCCCTTGCGTTCGATGCCCTCGCGCTTGACCATGGCGAGCACCGTTGCTGCCTGCTCGCCGCCCATTACTGAGATGCGCGCGTTCGGCCACATCCACAGGAAACGTGGCGAATAGGCCCGACCGCACATGCCGTAATTGCCAGCACCAAACGAGCCGCCGATGATGATGGTCACCTTCGGCACCTGGGCCGTCGCCACCGCCGTCACCAGCTTGGCGCCGTCCTTGGCGATGCCGCCGGCCTCGTATTTCGCGCCCACCATGAAGCCGGTGATGTTCTGCAGGAACACCAGCGGGATCTTGCGCTGGCAGCACAGCTCGATGAAGTGGGCGCCCTTGAGCGCGCTCTCGGAAAACAGCACGCCATTATTGGCGATGATGCCGACGGGCATGCCGTGGATATGGGCGAAGCCGGTCACCACAGTGGTGCCGTAGTTCTGCTTGAACTCGTCGAACTCGGAGCCGTCGACAACCCGCGCGATCACCTCGCGCACATCGTAAGGCTGGCGCAGGTCGGCGGGGATGACGCCATAGACCTCTTCCGGCGCATGAAGCGGCGGAATCGATTTCTGCAGGACGAGCCCGATGTCCTTCTTCCGATTCAGGTTTTTGACGATGCGCCGGACGATCGCCAGCGCGTGTTCGTCGTCGACGGCATAGTGGTCGGCGACACCAGAGACCCGCGTGTGCAGGTCGGCACCGCCCAGTTCCTCGGCGCTCACGTCCTCGCCCGTCGCCGCCTTCACCAGCGGCGGACCTGCCAGGAAGATGGTTGCCTGGTTACGCACCATGATCGTTTCGTCCGACATCGCCGGGACATAGGCACCGCCCGCCGTGCACGAACCCATGACGCAGGCGATCTGCGGAATGCCGGCAGCGCTCATGTTTGCCTGGTTGAAGAAGATGCGGCCGAAATGGTCGCGGTCGGGAAACACCTCATCCTGATTTGGCAGGTTCGCCCCACCGGAGTCGACGAGATAGATGCACGGCAGATTGTTCTGCAGGGCGATCTCCTGCGCCCGCAGGTGCTTCTTCACCGTCAATGGATAATAGGTGCCGCCCTTCACCGTGGCGTCATTGACCACCACCATGACCTCGGTGCCTTCCACCCGGCCGATGCCGGCGATCAGCCCGGCTGAGGCGATGTCGCCGCCATAGAGCCCCCAGGCGGCGAACTGCCCGACCTCGAGGAACGGCGAACCGGCGTCGAGCAATTGCGCCAGGCGTTCGCGCGGCAACAGTTTCCCGCGCGAGGCGTGCCGCTTGCGCGCTTCCTCCGAGCCGCCGCGCTCCACCGTCGCAGCCTTGTCGCTGATATCAGCCACCAGCGTTCGCAGGCGCGTGGCATTGGCCTTGAAGCTTTCGGAGGAGGGGGAGAGCTGGGAGTGAAGCGTCGGCATTTTTCCTCTTGGAGTGATACCCATGCGCAGCCGCGCCCAAGGCGCGAAGCAGTCATGGTGGGTGGCGAATTTAACGCACTAGCCTCGTAATTTCGGCGATGTCCAGACTTTCGCAGTGTGGCTTGCCAAGCCGGCGCCTGCAAAGCCAATGGGACAGCCATTGCTGTCCGGGTGATATTTGTAGCTGCAAGGGCCTTGATGCCATCGCGGAATGCGTGTATCTGCCCGCTCCCGATCGGGGCAGCGAAGGCTGTTGCCGACAGAACTTTATCCTCGAGGAGGCAACCATGCGACGCATCGATATGCGCCTGGCGTATTGTCTCCCTTCGGCAGGGGCCTGAGGCCGCCGAGGGGCAGCCTTTCCGTACCCTGAATTCACCGAAGTCAAAGAGGAGCGCGCCGCCGTTGAGGCCGCGCGGCGATCATCATGTTTGTGCGGTTCGTTACGCCGCTCATCCACCCCAGCAGCCGGGTGGAGACCGGCTTTTTCCGGGCGTCCTGGTATCTTTACCGGAACGGTTGCCCGGACTGGATCTTGAGCGAACTCGACAGCCAGTTCGACTGGTTCAACGCGTATCTGCCGGTGCCGGGCCGGATCGGTCGTCACTTCAAGCGGCGCAACTCGATCTGGGGCATCTGCTGGTTCAATCCGGATGCTGCCGAGGCGATCAGCCGCGCGCGTTATTGCGCCTGGCTGATCGGAGAGGGCGGCTTGCCGGTGCGTAGCATCAGGACCCCGGGTCAGCGCGAGATCATCTGGCGCGACGCTCATCAGATCGTGTCCAAACCGACGGACGATCTGCCAAGGGCTTTCCAGTGATCGGGCCAGTGATCGGTCCAGCGATCGGGCGGGAGGCGTCATGCGCCTTCCGCCATGATCTCGCGGCCGATCAGCCAGCGCCTGATCTCGCTGGTGCCGGCGCCGATCTCGTAGAGTTTGGCGTCGCGCAGCAGGCGGCCTGTGGGGTAGTCGTTGATGTAGCCGTTGCCGCCCAGCAGCTGCAATGCGTCGAGCGCCATCTGCGTCGCCTTTTCCGCGGCAAACAAAACGCAGCCGGCCGCATCCTTGCGGGTGGTCTGGCCGCGGTCGCAGGCAGCCGCCACGGCATAGACATAGGCCCGCGCCGCATTCATCGTCGAATACATGTCGGCGAGCTTGCCCTGGACGAGCTGGAACTCGCCGATCGGCTGGCCGAACTGCTTGCGGTCATGGACGTAAGGCACGGCCACGTCCATGCACGCCGCCATGATGCCGATCGGCCCGCCGGCCAGCACCACGCGCTCGTAGTCGAGGCCCGACATCAGCACTTCGACGCCGCGGCCTTCTTCATGCAGCACGTTTTCGAACGGCACCTCGACATTGTCGAAGACCAGTTCGCCGGTGTTCGATCCGCGCATGCCGAGCTTGTCGAGCTTTTGCGCCACCGAAAAACCTTTCATCGTCTTTTCGATGATGAAGGCGGTGATGCCGCGCGATTTCCGGTCCGGATCGGTCTTGGCATAGACCACTAGCGTGTCGGCGTCGGGACCGTTGGTGATCCACATTTTGGAGCCGTTGAGCACATAGACGTCGTTGCGCTTCTCGGCTCGGAGCCGGAGCGAAACCACATCCGAGCCCGAGCCGCTCTCCGACATGGCGAGTGCGCCGACATTTTCGCCCGAGCACAACTTGGGCAGGTATCTTGTCTTTTGCTCGGGCGTGCCCCAGCGCTTGATCTGGTTGACGCACAGATTGGAATGCGCGCCATAGGATAGGCCGACCGACGCCGAGGCGCGGGAGATCTCCTCAACCGCCACGACATGGGCGATGTAGCCCATTTCCGAGCCGCCATACTCGGCTTCCGCCGTGATGCCAAGCAGTCCGAGCGCGCCGAGCTCTTGCCACAGATGCGCGGGAAACTCGTTCGAACGGTCGATGTCGGCGGCAATCGGCGCGATGCGGTCCTGCGCGAAGCGCCGCACCATCTCACGCAGGCTGTCGATATCCTCACCGAGCCCGAAGTTCAGCGTCTTGTCGTACATGCCGGTCCTCCGTATTGGTCTTGGCGCCGGTCAGGCGCATCGTCATGGCAAGGTAAGTCGCGGTTACTTCGTCGACCGACAGTCTCTCATCGGGACGAAACCAGACGATGACGCCCGTGATCATCTGGATGATCGCCATCGCGGTCAGCCCCGTGTCGTCGACTTCGAGCACGCCTGCATCCGCGCCATCGCGCAGGATGATCCTGAGCTCCTTTTCGTAAGCCGTGCGGAGCTTGAGGATGCTGGTCAGATTATCATGCGAAAGGCTGCGCAACTCCATGTTCGAGACATGGGTGGCGTGCCGGCGTCCGACGTGGAAGCGGATGTGGTTGGCGACAAACGCGGTCAGCCGCGCGACCGGATCGTCATTGTCGGGGCGGGCATTTTCCCAGGTGCTGGCCAGCAGCTCCATGTGCTCGCGCATCAGCGTGTGCAGCAAGTCTTCCTTGGTCGGGAAGTAGCGATACAGCGCCGCCGCCTGGACGCCGACTTCCGCAGCAAGCTGGCGCATCGTCACGGCCTCATAGCCATGGCGCGCGATCAGCTGAACCGCCGCGTCGCGGATCGCCGCCTCGGTTCTTTCGCCGTCCGAACCTGCCGTTCGCGCCATCCAGCCATTCCTCCCGAACGGAGGAATTAATAAAACGAACGTTTAATTAATTCAAGTGGCGACCATGAACTCGTTGGGGACTGGGCCTGATGTGGATCAGTCGCTGCGGAAGGCGCGGCTGGCCTGATCGGTCAAAGGCTTGAACAGATAGGAAAGCACCGTGCGGTCGGTGGTCTTGAGAAACACCTCGGCCGGCATGCCCGGCTTGAGCTCAAGCGGGCCAGCCTGTTCGAGGCTCTTCGCCGATAGGGCAATGCGCACGGCATAGTAGGAGATGCCGGCCTTGGGGTCTTCGATCATGTCGGGCGAAATGCGCTCGACCTGGCCTTCGACCTCCGGTGTGGTCTGCTGGCTGAACGCCGAAAGGCGAAGTGTCGCCGGCTGCCCCTGGCTGATCTGGTCGATGTCCTGCGGCGCGACGCGGGCCTCCACGACAAGCGTGTCGGCTGTCGGCACGATCTGCATGATCGCCTCGCCCGGCGTGATGACGCCGCCGACAGTATGCACCGCCAACTGATGGACGCGGCCCGATTGCGGGGCGCGGATGTCGATCTGTTTCAGCGACTGCTCGGCAGCCACCTGCCGTTCTCTCAATTCCCCGGCCTTTGCGTCGATCTCGCGCAATTCACCTGCCACCTGGCTGCGCATGTCCTGGTCGATCTGGATGATGGCAAGTTCCGTCTCGCTGATCCGCCCGCGCGTCTGCGCGACCGCAGCGGTCAGCTGGCCGTCCTCGCCGTCGAGCTGGGCCTGCGCCCTCTGGCGATCCGCCAGCCGCGAAAGGGGAACCAGCTTTTTCTTCCACAACTGCTGCATGCCGTCGAGTTCGACCTTGATGAGGGCGATCTCCTGCTTTTTGCTCTTCTGCTGGGCTTCGAGCCCCGAGATCTCCTGGCGGAATTGCGCGATGCGCTCGCGCAATTGCGAGACTTGTCCGTCGCGCGCCTGGCGCCTGAGCGCAAACAGCTTGTTTTCGCCTTCGAACAGTTCTGCGACCTTTGCCTCCGATGCACGAGCCAGCAGCGTCTCGGGGTACATGATGGCATCGACGCCATCGCGCTCGGCCATCAGCCGGGCGCGCCGTGCCATGAGCTCGTCGAGGCCGTTGTCGACAATGGCGAGATTGGCTTTGGCGATGGTATCGTCGAGCCTGACCAGCACGTCGCCCGCCGAGACCACGCTGCCGTTTTGCACATTCAGCGCGCCGATCACGCCGCCCTGCGGATGCTGCACCGCCTTGACGCTGGAATCGACGACCAGATGTCCGGCCGCAACGACAGCACCGGAGAGACTGCTTGTCGCCGCCCAAAGACCCAAGCCGCCCACCAGTGCCAACGCAGCGATGCCACCGATCCGCACGTTCCGGCGGATCGCCCCGCGCAGCCGTTGCTGCTGCGGCGATACGCCTTTGACCGGTTTGGCTCCGCTGTCGAGCAGCGCAAGTGCTTTCGTTTTTACAGAAACTGCAAGGTTCCGGGCTGCTTGCAGCCGGTCTGCGGTGGCGTTGGTGGTTACCAGTGTCATGGTCAGCCTGCCGCTCCCACTGCATGCAGCGGCACCGGTACCGGCTGCAGCGCCTGTCGCGCGATTTCGCTTTTGAGCCCGAAGGCCTGCTGCTTGCCGCCGCCCAGAACCAGCAGATGGTCCAGCGCTGCCAGCGCGCTCGGCCGGTGCGCCACAACGACAACGATGCCGCCGCGTGCCTTGACGCGTTCGATGGCCTGCGTCAGTGCCTGGTCGCCGGCAGCATCGAGGTTCGAGTTGGGCTCGTCCAGAACGACAAGGAATGGATCGCGGAACAGCGCCCGCGCCAGGGCCACACGCTGGCGTTGCCCGGCGGAGAGCGCGGCGCCGCTTTCGCCGATTTCTGTCTGGTAGCCTTCGGGCAGGCGTAGGATCATGTCGTGCACGCCGGCTGCCTTTGCCGCCGCGATGATGGTTTCGGAAGGCGCCTCATCTTCGAAGCGCGCAATGTTCTGGCCGACGGTTCCGGCGAACAGTTCCACGTCCTGCGGCAGGTAGCCGATATGGCGGCCGAGCGACTGGCCCGGCCATTGCTCGAGAGCCGCGCCATCGAGCCTGATCTTGCCGCGCGTCAGTGGCCAAACCCCGACCAGCGCGCGTGCCAGTGACGATTTTCCCGAACCGCTGGGGCCGATCACGCCCATGCCCGATCCGGCCCTGAGCGAGAATTCGGCGTCCTGCACCACCAGCCGCCGGCCGCCTGGTGCCACGACGCTGACGCCTTCGACCGCCAATTCGGAAGCCGGGGCCGGCAGCTCCATGCCGTTCTCGGATATCGGCATCGCTGCGAACAGGTCGTCGAGCCGCTTCCAGCTCTGGCGCGCGTTGAGGAAGCCTTTCCAATGCGCGATGACGAGTTCGATCGGTGCCAGGGCGCGTGACGTCAGGATCGAGCTGGCAATGATGATTCCAGGCGTTGCCTGCTGGAAGATGACCAGATAGGCGCCGAGCGCCAATACCATCGACTGCAACATCATGCGCAGGATGCGTGATACGGCGCCAAAACCGCTGGTCAGGTCGCTGGCGCGTTCCTGCGCCTCGCGAAAATCGCCGTTGGCCTTGTTCCAGCGGGTTGCGAGCCGGTCGCTCATGCCCATGGCGGCCAAAACCTCGGCGTTGCGCACGCTCGATTGCGCGATGGCGCTGCGTCTTGTGCTGTAGCTGGACATCGCCTTGGTCGGCCCACGCACCAGGCGGTCGGTCAGCACGGTCAATCCGACCAGAAGGATCGCGCCGAGCAGTGCCGCGACGCCGATCCACGGATGGAACAGGAAACAGATCGCCACATAAAGCGGCATCCACGGCAGGTCGAACAGGGCGGCCGGTCCGGCGCCCGAGAGGAACCCGCTGACCTGGTCGAGGTCGCGCAGCGCCTGCAAGCCTTCGCCGCGGTCGCGGGTGCGCAAGGGCAGGCGGGTTATGCAATTGAAAACGCGGTTGCTGATCGTCTCGTCGATGCCAGCACCGATTCGCGTCAGCACGCGTGCCCGGACCGCTTCCAGCACACCCTGGAACGCGTAGAGCACGGCCACCAGGATGATCAGCGCCACCAGCGTTGGCACACTGCGGCTCGGCAGCACGCGGTCATAGACCTGCAGCATGAACAGCGAGCCGGAAAGCATCAGCACGTTGATCAGGCCGCTGAAGCCGGCGACGGCAACGAAGGCGCCCTTGAACGAGGCAAGCGCATCGGCCAGTTCGGAGCGGTTCGTGCGGCTCAGGTCAGGCGAAATCGGATTGGACAGGATCTTTCCCCCAATGGCAGTCAGTTAAGTAACTGCGGTGCGGCGGGCCTCGCCGAAACGAAACCCGCCTTCTTGGTGTCGCAAGAAATCAGGCGACGAGGTCGGCGTTCTGGTGACCCGAATGCGCGGCCATCTGGGCCAGGATCTTGGCCACCGCGGCCTGGGCGGCATCGCCGGCATCGACAATGGCGTGACCATCTGCAGGCAGGTGTGCCTGCAGTGCAGCCACGACATGATCGACGGCCTGCTGAACGTGGCCGCCATCGACGATGTCGTTGACATGGTCGGCATTGACGTGCGCTGCCACCTTCGCGCTGAAGTTGAAGTGGTCGCCGTCAAGCGCCACCGACTTCTTGGCCGCACCATCGCCGGAACCGGCAAGCTCACGCGCGCCGCGGGTGCCCTGGTCTTGGCCGAAGTGGTCCATCTTCTTGAAGAAGTCGGCGAGCCAGGTGTTGGCGGGATTACCGCCGGCGCTGTTGCCACCGGTGCTGTTGTCGCTGTCGGAGTTGTCGACAACGTTGGTCGGCTTGGTCGGTGTCGTCGGCGCAGCCGCACCTGCATCGTCGGCTGAAGCGGTCGCCGCGAGCGTGCCCGACTTCATCACCGGGTCGATCAGGTCCTTCTTGACGTTCTTGGTGCCGATCGTCGCCGTCTGCGTCGATGTCGCGATGTTGGCGCCGGAGAATGTCACCGTGTAGGTGCCGGGCTTTAGCACCAGATCGTAACCGCCGGCGGCGGAGGTGGTGGTCTTGAAGGTTTGGCCTGCCGCGTTCTTGGCCGTCACCGTGACGGCGCCGAGCCCTTCGCCCGGATCGTAGAAGCGGTCGCCATCCTTGTCGTCGAAGGCGACGCCGGTCAGGAACAGGTCCGCGCCGGTCTTGCCGAAATCTTCAGTGACGAAGGCGCTTGAGCGGCCCTTGTAGTCGCCGACTTCGAAGCCTAGCCCGACCTCGCGGAAGTTCGGGTTGAGGATGTTGGCCCGATGACCCGAGGAATTCATCAGGTTGGTGTGAAGCAGTTTCACTTCGTCGACATAGCCGGTCGGCGCGCGAGTAGTGGCCCAGGCAATGTTCTCGCCAGTCGCCCAGGATCCACTCAGCGTGTAACCAGCGGCCTTCATGCGCGTCGTTGGCGACGTGCCGCCGGAACCCGTATGTGAAAAGACGTCGGCAGAAAGCATCCATCTGTCGTGATTTTCGGCGGCTTCGCTGAGGTCGTTGTCGAATGCCAGTGGCTGGGCGCCCGTCTTGGCGCGCTCTGCGTTGATGAGTTCAAGCAGATACTGCTCGTTGGCGCTGTGTTGCGTCATGGGGTCTCCCCGTTGGTTCTTGATTGGTGTGAACCCCCAGTATCCCGTCCGTCCCGACCTTTGGCCTAGGCAGCAACTGTGTTGATGATGCGGCGCCGAAATGAATAAATTAGGATATGCGCATATATGTTCGCGCATCCCTATTGGTGCGCGAACGGCTTGCCTATCATCGGTTGAAAATGAGCGACCTCAGTCAGTTGCTGCGCGCGGCGGCAATCGCGCCGGGCAACTCCTCGGCGAAGATGTCGAGCTCATGATCGAGCCCGACGCTGACCCTGATGCAGCGGTCGAGCACCGGCGCCATCGGCTTGCGGATGAAGACGTCGCGCGACAACAGGTGCCGCATCACAGCAAGCGCAAAGGCGGCATCGCCACCGCAATCGATGGTGACGAAATTGGTCGCCGAGGGTAGGGGCTTGAAGCCATTGTCACGGGCAATAGAAGCGATCCGCTCGCGCCCGGCCGCCACTCTGGCAACGACCTCAGCCAGGTAAGCCTGGTCGGCCAGTGCTTCCTCGCCAGCGATCTGCGCCATGCGGCTGACGCCATAGTGGTTACGCACCTTCTCGAAGCTGGCGATCACGTCTGCGTCGCCGAAGGCATAACCGCAGCGGATGCCGGCGAGGCCGTAAGCCTTGGAGAAGGTGCGCATGCGCACGACATTGGGCCGGGAAATGTCGACCGGCGGCAGTGCCAAGGCCGGCGCCGTCTCGCCATAGGCCTCGTCGAGCACCAGCATTGTCGTCGCCGGCAGCGCCTCAGCAAAGCTGACGACGTCGCCGGCTTCCCACCAGCTGCCCATCGGATTGTCGGGGTTGGACAGATAGACAATTGGCGCATTTTCGCGTTTTACCGCGTCGAGCAGCCCCTGAAGATCTTCCTTGTCGTTGCGGAACGGCACCGGCACCAGCTTGGCACCGACGCTGGCGACATGGAAATTGAAGGTCGGATAGGCGCCGAGCGAGGTGACGACCGGCGTGCCCTCGGTCGCATACATGCGCACGACGAGGTTCAGCAGCCCGTCTATGCCTTCGCCGACAACGACATTGTCGACGCCGAGCCCGAGGTGACGGGCGAGGGCGACCTTGAGGTCATGATTGTCTGGATCGCAGTATTTCCACATCTCGGCGGCCGCCTCGGCCATGCGCGCAATCACGCGCGGGGAGGGGCCGAAACCGCTCTCATTGGCGCCGATGCGGGCGCGAAACGGCGTGCCGCGGTCGCGCTCCTGTGCCTCCGGCCCGACAAACGGCACGGTGGCCGGCAGGGCGCCAATGACGGGTGTGAGGGCAGGGCGGTTGATCATGGCAGCATACTCAATGGCGTCATCGGTCCCGAACCGGGCACGGAAATCTCTAGTGCATGACCCCGAAAATCGGAATCGATTTTCGGAAAGGATCATGCACCGACTCAAAGTGCTACAGCGTCCCTTGCGCGTCCAATTGGACGCAGCGCTGCAGGACTTCGCCTATACGACAAAAGTGGCCACGCTTGCATGCGGTTTGTCGCAGCAGGCTGATGCTATCAAGACAAACGAACTTCCTAAGCCGCCGAGACGAAGCCACGGCGGCTTTCAGCTGATTCTAGCCTGAGTGCCCGCAGGAGTTCGACCAATGATTCGCGTCGCCTGGTGTCAGTGCCGCTCCAGCACCACCACGCAGCGGTCGAGGTCGTTGGTCGCCAGATGGGCGTAACGCATCGTCATCGACAGCGTCTGGTGGCCGAGCCACATCTGCACACGCCGGATGTCGATGCCGCCCTGCACCAACCGCGAAGCACAGGTGTGACGCAAAATATGCGGCACCACCTGGTCGTCGGCTGCAAGGCCCACTTCGGCCTTGGCCTCGTTCCAGATCGCCCGGAACTGCGGCTGCGTCAGCATCGCAAACGGTCCTTTCGGACGCGGCCCGCGTTCCGGCGGCCATTTGACCGTCTCTCTAGCGCGCGCTGTCAGGGGGATGGTTCGGCTGCGCCCGGATTTGGTGATCCAGAAGCTGACGCGGGTGTCCTGAATGTCGTTCCAGATCAGCCCGATCGCCTCGCCGAGACGGCAGCCGGTGTCGACCAGGAATACCGAGAGGCGGTAGGCGTCTTCGCTCTTTGCCTTGATGGCAGCAAAAAGCCTGTCTTCTTCCTCGAGTTCGAGAAAGCGGATTCGCCCCGCCCGCTCTTTCTGGCGGCGGAACTCGGGCAGGCTGTGGATATCTCCCATCTTGTAGGCCTTGCGCAGTAGTTTGCTCAAAGCGGCCATCTTTCGATTGATGGTCGCGTTGCTGTTACCGCGTTGGCGCAGGGAGCCTATCAGGCCGTCGAGTGTCTCCTGGGCAAATGCGCTGAAGCGCTCGCCTAGAAGAATCTCGTCAATCTCACCAATGAAGGAGCTGACATTGTATTTGTGCTTACCGTCGTCCCAAAGGATGTCTTTGTAAGATATAAAAAGGTCTATGACCCTGAATGACTTTACTTCTTTAACGCTATTGAAATTGTACGTTACCTTGCAATTCGTCATCAGGGCGGCAGAATGATGGCCGCTCAAAATATCGTCCTTTGAAGTTGCTTTCTTCATAAAATTTCCGGCAACCTTTCGGCGAAAAGCAGCCAAACGCTACTCTACGACGCGGTGACCGGCAAGCTGACGGTAATCGCTTTCGGTTCGTGACGATCAAGGGCAGGGGGAAATATCATTCCTGACCTTCGCTTCACGCTCCGCACAGTGTCGTTGCTCTTCCTCCGTTTGGCTCGATATCCCAGCACTTGCCGCTGGTAGAAAACGGCCCGGGTCTCAGAGAAACCCGGGCCGCATTTTTTCTAAGACGTCAGCCGATTAGAATTCGGCGTTCAGGCGGAGGAAGCCATTGAACGAGCCGTCCGTGAAGCTGTCGCCGTCGTCGTAGTTGACAGCCAGCTTGGCGTTCAGGTTCTCGACGATCGTGTAATCGATGACTGCGCCGATCGACCAGTCGTTGTTGCCAACGTTGGTGGTCGTGTTGGTCACGTAGTTGCCGAAGTGCGAGTCAGCGAAGTACTGACCACCAGCGCCGATCGCCAGCTTCTCGTTGACCTGGTACTTCAGGTAGCCGCCGACCGACCATTCGTAGCCAGCGTAGAAGTCAGACAGGCCGAACCAGGTGGCGCCCGACTCGTAAGCTGCGAGCAGCTCGAGGGTCAGAGCGTCGGTTGCCTTGATCTTGGCGATACCCTTGAGGGCGAACTCCGAGAAGCGATCGTCGTAACCGGCGAACAGGTCGACCGAACCCCAACCCTGAGCGATCGAGACCTTACCGGTCACGAGCGGCACGTAGTCGAAGTTGTTGTCTTCTTCTTCCAGGCCGACCGACACAGCGATACCGTTGCCGGCGTCGAAGGTGTAGCGGATCTGCTGAACGAAGTCGCCACCACCGGCATCGAACTCACCCGACAGGTCGCCATCGAACAGGGTGTCGTTACGGCCGACCATCAGGCCGCCGAGTTCGAAGTAGGCATAACGAACCTTGAAGGCGCTCGTGTCGTCTTTGTTGAAGATCGAGTAAGGAGCCGAGCCGTCGGTCGGCACGACATTCGTGTGGGTGGCGCCGTCGTTCTTACCTTCGAACTCGATGTAGCGCTTGAACGTGCCGTATTCGGTTTCCGAACGAGCATCGACCTTCAGACGGAACAGGGCGGTTTTCTTCCAGCCGTCATCGTTGTCGTCCCAGTCGATCTGGTAACGAACGAGGCCGCCGATCTTGAGGCAGGTCTCGGTGCCGGGGATGTAATAGAAGCCCGCGCCGTAAACGTCGCAGATGCGGACGTATTCCATGGGTTCCGGCTCAGCGACGACGACAGCGTCGGCCGCACGAGCGCCGGAGACTGCGAGCAGAGCCGCAGCGGAGCCGAGAAGAAGGCTCTTAATGTTCATTTTCTGACCTCCAGTCAAAAGTTTCAAAAGAGGGTCTGGGTATTTTTTGCTGAAGGACAGCGTTCCCTGCCCCATCCCCGTTTGAAAAAGATGCGCACCGCGCTCCCTCTTCGACCCCGACATTACCCATGAGCGGGAGGGGCTTAGTGAGAGTGTGACTGAGGCGAAAGTGGTCCCAGTAATGGTATCTGTGGGATTGGTTTGATGGAGGAATTGAATGCTGAAGCGCTACGCCCACGCCGACAGAAGACTTGCGAGAAAGCTTGATGCAGTCCCTTTCGAGGAAGGACGCACAGGGCGGCTAGGGTAGCTACCCGGAGGGTTTAGCTTCGTCTCCATCATCAGGACGAACTAGATCGACATGGCTTACGCCGAGCGCTTGGGCCAACTCATAAAGCGTGATGACGGTCGGGTTGCGCTTACCCCTCTCAAGGCCGCTGAGATACTGCTGGCTGAAACCAGAACGCGCTTCCACGTCCTCTTGGGTTAGACCGTTCTCACGACGCAGCCGAGCGAAATTCCGCCCAACCAATTTGCGCATATCCATGCATAGACGGATTGCAGCTTACACACTTTGAGTTTATCAACTTTAGTATGTATTGCGATGGTGGGAACAGCGATGCGATCCATCGAGGCATTCGTCGCGGAATCAATCATCCTAATTGCCTGGGCGATCGGTAGGCTAGTGGCATTGATTTGCGTGCTTGCCGTATTTGCCGCCGGCATTTCCCTGATCGTCCGAGTGATCTACTGGCTGAAGTTCGGGTACTGGATCACATCGCTTTGCGATGGACATCTGCAGCTTCTGCTACACAAACGCTCCCTATCCAGCCACGATCAGGCTTTTCTCTGCATGGACGCCAATATCGGCTGGGCTGGAGTTGAGCAGCTTATCAGGTGGTTCTTTTTGCAGGGCGATATGAGCCTTGCGCTGCTACTTCTTGGGCTGATCCTATTGGGCAGCCTAATAGTATCTGCACTAATTCTCAGATTTGTTCCAAAAGAAAACTGGCTCAGAAGGTATTATGAGTCGAGATAACGCGATATGGCGTTTGATCTAGGAGCGGGCGTTATGGGTTCTACAGGAATTGCGGTAATCGTCCGACAGACCATTGTTAGAGCAATATATCTCGCACCATTCTGGCTTGCCTTTCTCTACATTGCACCTCCATTCAACATTATTGCTGCCTGCCTGTTGGCGATTAAGACAAAGCTGCCAAGTGATACGGACCTCTATGAACTGCAAGTCCTCGCGAAGCAGGCAGTGCTGATTCTGACGCGTGGCGGCACCGATGAGGACCGAGAGAATTTGGAGCATATGAAGAAGGCTTTTGTCTTCGGAGACGAAGTGCTTCATGACGCCGACGTGGACGGAGCATCAGCAAAAATCCTCGTCGACACCCTTTTCCTAATGGCAGAGGGACTAAGCGTAGCGACAATGGTCATTTGGTTCATTCTCTTCTAAGCGGCCAGCAGATGATCTCCTCCGGAATTCCCCTTTGAGGGCATGCCCATGCCAATGGTAGCTCAATGTTGAGCAAACTTCCTGACCTGCACCATTGGGCATTGTGTCAATCGAAATCGTGACTACATTTTCGATGAACCCTAATGGTTCCCATCGCGCTTGCCCGCCGGTCACCCCTCCTTTGGAGCAGGTAGCCACAGGGACCGCCTTAGAGCGGGAATTTGGGTATCTAAGGCTGCTGCTGGCAGTCGCCTCCATTCTCCAAAGGTACTTTGGGCTACGCTAAAGCCATGCGCTTTTTTGTATGCCCGCCTGCCATGCCACTTACGGACAGAGCCGAGAGCTAAACGGTTGCGTAAAGCGCAATCGCCTCAGTCGATTCAGCCTAAGATAGGAAAATTTTCCTTGACATTTGATCTAGACAGCAAAAAGAGGAGCGAACATGCCCTACAAAGCACCGACTACCGATGAAATCAGGAACTTTCGGTGGCTAAGAAGAGATTTTGATCTAAATCCAGTCTATTTCGGGCCACTCCTTGAAAGTTTGAGCGAGGAAGTCAGGGTTCATGCAGGGAAAACACGACGTCGTGATGTGATTTTGAACATAAAGAATGCCCTAGGAGCCATAATTGGGAATCTTTATAAGAATCATCTCAGCGACGAGAACAAATATATCGCAATAGACAGAGCAAATGGAGGGTATCCACGAGGAGAATACAACCCCATTGGCCTGAATGACAGGGCGATTAAGTACTGTGTTCGCTTTCTCGCGGAGTCTGACCCAAGTTACATTGAACTACGAGCGGGTAATTTCGATAGGGAGCGAGGGGCAGGATATAAGACAAGAGTTAGGCCAAGAGAGATTCTTATTAATTCAATAGAAGATTATATAACCAATAGAGAAAGAAACCACGGGAACATCCCCCCGGGTATTACTAGGAGCACTTTAGAGAATAACCCCCAATCTCCCTTCATGTCATCCCTCTTTCGGACGCATGAACTCCCGCTAATTCGGATGAGGGGACAGAGAGAAGCAAGAGGGAAGGCTGCCGAGTTTGTACACTTCGAGCCCACAGACGAAACCCGTCGAATGGAACGCAACTTACGAGCAATCAATCAATTCATAGGTGATCATCACTGGATCGATATACTGATCCCCGATGCTGAACTCCGTGGGTTGTCTCGGGCTGACGATGAAGAAAGAGATGAGTTCGGAGACATTAAGGACCAGAGGCGAGAGTATGACCTGCTGTTCCGAACACGGCTTTATCGTGTCTTTAACAATGGCAGGTTCACCGATGGTGGTCGCTTCTACGGTGGATGGTGGCAAGGCGTTCCCAGTCGGCTCCGCAGACACCTTACCATCAATTGGTTTCCCACCGCAGAGCTTGATTATTCCAACATGCAGATTGCTATGCTTTACGCAGATCAAGGGCTACAGCTGGAAGGGGACGCATACGCAATCGAAGGCATTCCGGCCACTCACCGGAAGCTGATCAAGCGAACTGTTTTCAAGATCATCAACGCAGCAGGCCATATCAGACCACCCGTTCCGGGTGCACTTCCGGAGGGCTGGACATGGGATCAGATCATGGAAGCCGTTCGCGAGAAGCACGCGCGAATAGCTCACTATTTTGGCACAGGTGAAGGGGTGCGACTCCAGAAACGGGATGCAGACATTGCCGAAACCGTCATGCTCAAGATGATGTATGACTTCGGAAAGCTGGTTCTGCCGATTCATGACAGCTTTGTGGTCGAGGACGGATGGCAGGATCGCCTAAGACAAGTAATGATAGATGCTTATCATGAGCACTTGGGGCATGAGATTGCCGTTGACGACGCCGCGACATGGATCACGCTACTTCCCGCTGACGCACTCGCTCACCATGAGCTAGGAGTACGCGATCTGGGTGACTATCTTGGGGATATAGAGATGAGGCCTGGTTACGACAATTATCGCCAACGTCGAGAGGGTTTTCTTCGGATTCTGGGCGAAACATGGATGCGTGAGCATCATTTCTACATGTAGACCGAGCGAAGAGATATAATAGGCCCCAGAAGGCACATAAATGACCATACAATCGATCTAATGTAATTTAGGTAGTCATATAGCGCAAGACAACAAAACCCCTGTACGGGCCTCTATTTCAATTGTAGGGCATACTCTGATTTTTAGTGTAATTCTCTAAAATAACTAACTAGCTAGAGGTCAGCTGCTTGGTTCCCCCCCACCTTCCGTCATATAGGTTAGGTTTACAACTCAAAAATCCCCGCTCAGGCTTTGAGCATATACGCTATGGGGTACCCCCGGCATGGCTCCCGCCCCACCCCCTGCCTTGGGTTTACAAGCTCTCCAGTAGGGAGTGCGGGGAGCTCTCGCCCATGCGTAGCGCTAGAAACCTATCCAGTTAAGAGTTACGGACACCTACGGGCAAATTGGGGGCTAGTTTGGCATTATCTCAGGTTCAGATCATCCAATCGTTGGGAGAGGCGCTGTCTTGGTTTGAGAAAGAACTTACCTGGGGCGTTGCACCAGCCGAGTTAAATCATCTCACCGGACGCATTGGCGAACTATACGCAGCCATGATCACCCGAGGTCAAATGGCCTTGGAGACCAATCAGCGCGGATACGATGTCATAAGTGCCGAGAACGAGCGTATTTCAGTCAAGACAATCACGTCGAGTTCTCATGTCTCGTTCAATCCCAACACTTTTGCGTTGGTCGACAGAGTCATGGTGCTGCGTGTGAATACAGACGATGAGAACGGCATTTCCGTGGAAACGCTCCTTGATTGCTCTTCTGTGGAGTTTGCGACAAGGTCTCGCGATTCCGGCGGGAGGCTGATGTTTGGGGTCTCAACGCGGCCACGGCCAGTTCGCCCGTTGGATGGATTGCAGATTTCAAGCGAAGCCAGCTTCGAACAGTTTGTCATACGTCAATATGAGAATGGAACAATTTCCGTTCTGGCCACCAATGAGGTTCAGCCGGTTGCCAAGCCGCTTTTACGGCAAATCGCAGCAGTTCTTGGCGTTGATCTTCTCAACGGAAGCTCTCAGCCAAAGAATACGAGGCAACTAGGAGCGGACATAATCAAAACTCTAAACGCTCGCGCAGATATTGGTTAGTCGCCCTTATGGGGGCGCAGCCCACACGCAGAGCTAATCTATTCTGATCTGGCACCGATAAGGCAAACGACGGCTGCCACCAAGATAACAACCCATACCATCGCGGACCACGCCATTACGTCGCCATTGAGCATTTCTGGACACTCCTTTTACCGTCCGCCGGAAAGCCAATGAGCTGATGACTGTTTAGGTCGAGCCAACTTCGTTCCAGGCCATCAAAGGCCTCTTCCAGGCTCTCCGTGCTGTACTTCTCGATACGACAAGCCATCGCCCCATCTTCCCCATGTGACGTTACGTCATCCAATGGCTTCTTGGTAACCGGATGATGTCTTCGCCGGTCACTCGGCCATCTCAGGGGCTTTGGTTTACAAGATTTCTAAATGGGGAGTGCGGGGATTAGGCGTGTAAACTTGGACGCTATCGCGTTCAAAAACCCCCACGAAACAGCGCTCCGAAACCCCTTGCTTTCCAATGCCTTTAAAGGGCCGAAATCGGCGTTCAATAATCAGATGTTTTCTGAACATGGAGGCATCCGTGAAACAGGCAGCTTTGTATCTCAGAGTCAGCACAAAAGAGCAGAACACCGACAATCAGCGGATCGAACTCGAAAGGGTTGCTAAAGCTAAGGGATGGCAGGTCGTTGCGACATACGAAGACGAAGGAATTAGTGGTGCGAAGGGACGAGACAAGCGCCCTGCATACGACCAGGTGCTCAAGGACGCCACCAGAGCCAAATTCGACGTTGTGATGGCCTGGGATGTGTCCCGATTGGGCCGAAGCCTGGCTGGCCTAGTTCAAGCGTTAGACGACCTGCATTCGAACGGTATTGACCTCTACCTGCATCAACAGGCAATCGACACCACAACGCCCTCAGGCAAGGCCATGTTCCAAATGACAGGAGTGTTTGCAGAATTTGAACGGGCTATGATTCGAGAGCGAGTGAAGGCCGGGCTTGCTAGGGCATTAGCAGAAGGAAAAACGCTCGGGCGACCAAAGGCGAAGATCGACAGAAAACAGATAGCTGATCTGCTCAACCTCAAATTGCCGCTTCGAGCAATCGCCTTGAGAACCGGCTTGTCAATTGGCACGGTCCACAAGCTCAGCAAAGACAGGACCGGATAGGCAATCTACTCGGGCTTATCGCGTCGCTCAAGGATCGGGATGCACATATCAAGATCATGCGTTACAAGGTGAGAATAGCGCATCGTCATATGCAAAGTCTGATGACCAAGCCACACTTGCACTCGGCGCAGATCAACGCCACCTCGCACTAATCGCGAAGCGCAAGTGTGCCGCAATACATGTGGAACCACATCCGGGTCGTCACCTAGCCCAACTTCGGCTTTAGCCTCATTCCAAACAGCGCGATATTTGTGCTGCTCTATTTCCGAGAACGGCCCTGCCAATTTGCCTGGAGGGCGTTTGACCGATTCTTTGGCCCTGTGCGTCAATGGAACTGAGCGGCTCTTCCCCGCCTTGGTAAGCCAGAAGGTCACTAAATTGCCTTGAATATCGTTCCATCGAAGCCCGATTGCCTCACCCAACCTTGCCCCAGTGTCCACAAGGAACACAGAAAGCTGATAGTACAACTCGGATCGCTGGCGAATGGCAGCAAACAGCCGGTCCTCTTCGTCATATTCGAGGAAACGAATGCGACCTTGCCGTTCCTTTTGACGTCGAAACTCCGGGAGACTATGAATATCACCCATTTTGAACGCTTTCCGCAGCAGCTTACTGAGCGCAGCCATCTTTCGATTGATGGTCGCGTTGCTGTTGCCGCGTTCTCGTAGCGTTCCGATAAGATTGTCCAGCATTTCTTGACTAAAGACGCTGAACCCTTGATTGAATAAGATTTCGTTTATCTCACCCAAGAAGGACTTTACATTGGCCTTGTGATGGCCTTCCTCCCAAAGGATCTTCCCATATTGGGAGAAGAGCTCGGCCACTGTTAAGCTCTTAACGGCCTTTGCTGATCCGTTCGTGCCAAAGGAATAGTGAAAGCTGTAAGAGCTTACATCCTGAACTTGCGGCATTTCGCCGCTGGATGATGCCCGCTTTCGGTGCAATTCCGTTCCCCTCGGGTCTGGCCTCCAATCATTTGACGAGCCAGCGGGGAATTGAGCTACATAGATAGCCTAACAGCAATCCCTTTTCTTATTGGACACCAGCGCTGCGAACAACAAACGCACTGCCCTGTTACAAAACAGAAACAGCCCGCGATCCGAAGACCGCGAGCCATTCCCATCTAATTCAGCCTTTCAGCCGATTAGAACGAAGCGTCGAGACGGAGGAAGCCGTTGAACGAGCCATCCGTGAAGCTGTCGCCGTCGTCGTAGTTGACAGCGAGCTTGGCATTGAGGTTCTCGACGATCTTGTAGTCGATGACCGCACCAATCGACCAATCGTCGTTGCCGACTTCGGTGGTGGTGTTGGTGATGAAGTTGCCGAAGTGGCTGTCAGCGAAGTACTGAGCGCCAGCGCCGACCGTCAGGCGATCATTGACAGCGTACTTCAGGTAACCGCCGACCGACCATTCGTAGCCAGCGTAGAAGTCAGCAAGACCGAACCAGGTGGCGCCCGACTCGTAAGCTGCGAGCAGCTCGAGGGTCAGAGCATCAGTTGCCTTGATCTTGGCGGTACCCTTGAGAGCGAACTCCGAGAAGCGATCGTCATAAGCAGCGAACAGGTCGACCGAGCCCCAGCCCTGTGCGATCGAAACCTTGCCGACGACGAGCGGCACGTAGTCGAAGTTGTTGTCTTCTTCTTCGAGAGCCACCGAAACCGCGATGCCGTTGCCGGCGTCGAAGGTGTAGCGGATCGAGTTGATGAAGTCGCCGCCGCCGGCGTCGAACTCACCCGACAGAGCACCGTCGAACAGGGTGTCGTTACGACCGACCATCAGGCCGCCGAGTTCGAAGAACGCATAACGGATGCCGAAGCTGGAATCGTCGGAGTACGGACGGTAGCCAGTGACGGTGTTAAGGGTGCCGAATTCGCCACCATCGTTGGAGAAGTTCAGTTCGATGAAGCGACGGAACGTGCCGTATTCGGTTTCCGAACGGGCATCGAGGTTCACACGAGCGGTGGTCTTCTTGCGCCAACCTTCATCCTGGTCGTCGAAGTCGATCTGGTAACGAACGAGGCCGCCGATCTTGAGGCAGGTCTCGGTGCCGGGGATGTAGTAGAAGCCCGCGCCGTAAACGTCGCAGATGCGGACGTATTCCATGGGTTCCGGCTCAGCGACGACGACAGCGTCGGCCGCACGAGCGCCGGAGACTGCGAGCAGAGCCGCAGCGGAGCCGAGAAGAAGGCTCTTAATGTTCATTTTCTGACCTCCAGTCAAAAGTTTCAAAAGAGGGTCTGGGTATTTTTTGCTGAAGGACAGCGTTCCCTGCCCCATCCCCGTTTGAAAAAGATGCGCACCGCGCTCCCTCTTCGACCCCGACATTACCCATGCGCCGCCGCGGTTCAACAACCAACACAATCGGCGAGGTCCGCAGAACGCTCTATCGCCGGGCCATGTTGCACAAATGACACGATTTGATGCCCCCTATAAAGAAGTCATTAAGAAATGAAGCCGATTCGAGCGCGGCTTTTGCCCCAGGAGCTGCCCGCGCTTGAGTTCTCGTACCGCAGAATCGTGGGTGATCCGATTCCCCAAGAGCTCGGCTTCGCGGACGATTCGTTCATAGAGATCGCCAGGCGACGCTTTTTCCCGCCAATATGTAGAATGACTTGTTGATTGTGCCGCTCCTTTTCTTTATCCAGCGGCGCAACGGAGAGGTGGCCGAGTGGTCGAAGGCGCTCCCCTGCTAAGGGAGTAGAGGTCAAAAGCTTCTCGTGGGTTCGAATCCCATCCTCTCCGCCAGCCCAACGCCATCTCCCTTCCCAAATCACTGAAGTACCAGTTATTTCAATCGCTTGCGGCATTGTCGCATCGGCTATGCGTGCCGATGCCGCTAGCTTTGCGGCCTAACTTTTCGACTTCCAGTCGCGATTCTGACTGGAGGTCAGAAAATGAACATTAAGAGCCTTCTTCTCGGCTCCGCTGCAGCTCTGCTCGCAGTTTCCGGCGCTCGTGCGGCCGACGCTGTCGTCGTCGCTGAGCCGGAACCCATGGAATACGTCCGCATCTGCGACGTTTACGGTGCGGGCTTCTATTACATCCCCGGCACCGAGACCTGCCTCAAGATCGGCGGCCTCGTTCGTTACCAGATCGACTGGACCGACAACGACAACGGCTGGAAGAAGAAAGCTACGGCTCGCCTGAAGTTTGATGCCCGTTCGGAAACCGAATACGGCACGTTCAAGCGCTACATCGAAATCCAGGCAGCAAACGATGGCGGCGAATTTGCTGCTCCCGGCGCTAACGGGTACCGTGCATATTCTGACGACTCCGCCTTTGGTCTTCGTTATGCCTACTTCGAACTCGGCGGCCTGATGGTCGGTCGTAACGACACCCTGTTCGATGGCGATCTGTCGGGCGAATTCGACAAGGGCGGTGGCGACTTCGTCAACCAGATCCGCTACACCTTCGACGCTGGCAACGGCATCGCTGTGTCGGTCGGCCTCGAAGAAGAAGATCGCGATTTCGACTACGTGCCGCTCATCACCGGCAAGGTCTCGATCGCACAGGGTTGGGGTTCGGTCGACCTGTTCGTTGGCTACGACGATTTCCTGAGCGAATTCGCCCTCAAGGGTATCGCCAAGATCAAGGCAACCGACGCTCTGACGCTTGAGTTGCTCGCAGCTTACGAGTCGGGCGCTACCTGGTTCAGCCTGTCTGACCCCTACAAGGGCTATGAATGGTCGGTCGGCGGCTATCTGAAGTACGCTGTCAACGACAAGCTGACGGTGGGCGCCGGCGGTCAGTACTTCGCTGACAGCCACTTCGCGAACTTCGTGACCAACACCACCACCAATGTTGGCAACAACGACTGGGCTATCGGTGCGGTTGTCGACTACAAGATCGTCGAAAACCTGAACGCCAAGCTGGCTGTCAACTACAACGATGGCGACAGCTATCCGGTCGACGGCTCGTTCTCGGGCTTCCTGCGCCTCGACGCTTCGTTCTAATCGGCTCACCAGCTGGTTTAGGAAAACCCGGCGGGCAACCGCCGGGTTTTTTCGTTTGGGGAAATGATGGCCTAAGCTGTCTCGAACCTCGCGTACCTACCGTCGTGATATCTCTGTGGGCTGTCGGCGCGAGCTATCGCGTCAGGCGCTTTCCAGCTGTTTAGCTGTGAAAATCAGGAGGCTGTCGTCCTGTATTGCCGGGCGGATCATATGGTCTTGGCGTCCGCCTTGCCAAGAAAGGCAGAGATTCTGTCAGGCAACTCGCCCGTCTCCAGAAACGGCGCGTGGCCCTGACCTTCGACGGTGATCGCTTCGAAGCGCGGATGGCGCTTAGCCATTTCTTCGAGAGTCGCGGCCGAAAGCAGGCGCGAGTTTGCGCCACGAATCGCCAGCATGGGCACTGAGGCGAGGGCCCCGAACTGCGGCCACAGATCAGGCAGCGGTTGGCTCAGGTCCATCGCCAATACGGTGTTGATCAAGGCGGGGTCGTAGTCCGCTACCGGCCTAACTGTTTCATCGCGATAGATGGCGCGGACGAAGCGTCGCCAGTCGGCATCCGACAGCGCCGGAAAGGCCTCGCCATGGACGGCTTTTTGAATCCGGACCGCATCAGTGAAGTCGGTCGGGCGCTGGGCGTTTTCCAGATATGAGCGGATATGGGCGAGGCCAGCCGGCTCGATCACCGGGCCGATGTCGTTGAGCACCACCGCCTTGATCAGGGCAGGGCGCATCGCGGCGAGCACATGGATGATCAGCCCGCCACGCGACGTCCCGATGAAGGCGGCCTGAGTGACGCCGAGCGCGTCCAATCCTGCCAGAATGTCGGCTGCCTCGGCTCCGACATTATAGTTCTGCCAATTCGGGTCGTAGGCCGATTGCCCGCGGCCGCGATAGTCGAAGCATATGATTCGGCGCGGCTTTTGGGGATCGGCCGCGAGGTGCAGCGCCAACTCGTGAAAGTCCCTGGCATTGCGGGTCAATCCAGGCAGGCAAACGACCGGGCAGCTGTCAGGATTCGCCGTCGCGCCGTGGCCCGGCTCGGTGCCATAGATTCGCGCATGCAGCTTCAGGCCGTCTTGCGACGCGTAAAAGAAGTCTGAAAAGCCGTCTTCGCTGGCCATCACGCTGCGTCTCCCGCACACAACGCGCCTGCCGCGTTGGCCTGAACTAGCTACCGACGCGGTTGGGGGCGGTCAATCGCGGAGGGCAGGTGTCAGCGGCCGTTCACTAGGTCGCCGTTGATGTCGTAGCTGCCCGACAGCCGCATCTTGTAGACCTGATAGTTCTCCATGACGCGCTGGACGTAGCTGCGCGTCTCCGCATAGGGGATGCGCTCGACCCAGTCGACAACTGTGTCGACATCCTTGCCGCGCGGATCGCCATATCTAGCGATCCATTGGTCGGCGCGGCGTGGACCGGCATTGTAGCCGGCGAAGGTCAGCACATAGGAGCCGTTGAAGCGGCCGAGCTGCTCACCGAGGAAAGTCGCGCCCAAGGTAGCGTTGTAGCCGGCATCCGAGGTCAGGCGGTCCTGCGAGTAGGCGATGCCGGCTTTCCTGGCGAGATCCTTGGCCGTTCCGGGCATCAGCTGCAGCAGGCCGCGCGCCCCGGCGCTCGAGATGGCCGAAACCTTGAACTCGCTTTCCTGGCGCGCGATCGCGTAAGCCAGCGCCTTGCCGGAGCCTGAAATGTTGGCCGAGCCGGGAATGACCCCGATCGGATGCGACAGCGCCCCGACGTCAAGGCCGCGCTGGGCGGCGATTTTGCCGACGCGCAATGCCAGATAATGATTGTCCTGCTTCTCGGCCATGACGGCGAGCAGCGCCAGTTCGCCTGGACTGTTCAGCTGCGCGGCGAGGTCGCGATAAAGCATCTCGGCATAGGCAGCATAACCTGCGCCTTCCAGCCGGGTGATCGCGCTGACGGCTTCGCGACCGGCAAAGTTCTGGCGGTCGGCGGCACTGGGCGAGGGGTAGACGACATTGAGCGCCTTGCGGCCGATTCGTTCGGCGGCAAGCTGGCCGTAGAAGCTCGTGCCGTAGGTGGCGGCGCGGGCGTAATAGTCCTTGGCAATGCCCGGACCGCCGGCTTCAGCCGTGCGACCGAGCCAGTAATAGGCCCGCGACAGCGAGATCGGACTGCCGGCGATCTTGGCGATGCGCTCGAAATGGCCCGACGCCAGCTTGGCGTCGTTGAGGCCGCGTAGTGCATACCAGCCGGCGTGGAATTCGGCGTCGGCGGCGCTGGTCGGGCTTTCGGCCGAGTGCGCCGCGGCGATACGATAGGCAGTTTTCACCTCGCCCTTATCGAGCAGCTCGCGCGACAGGACGCGGCGCTCCACCCACCAGGCATCGGGGTCGATCAGGCTGGCACGGTCCTTCGGCGCCTTGAGCATCGCCGCCGCTGCCTCGGCGAATTTCTCCTGCTTGCGAAGCGAACGTGCCTTGGCGAAGACATAGCCGGCCGAACGCTGCGCCGCCGGCACTGCGTCGAGCAATGCTGCCGCCTTCTTGTCGCCCTTGATGACGGCGGACCAGGCGTCGGCAAGCGGCTTCGCTCCGGCCAGTTCGGCGACGCGGGCGGCCGAACTGACGCGCTCGGCATAAAGCATCTTTTCCATGCGGATGCGGTGGTCGGCTGCCGGGATCAGGCCGCCGAACTCCCTGACAATCGCGACCTCGTCCTTGGCTTCGAGCTTCTCGTTGCGCCAGTAAGGCAGCAACACGGCCACTGCCGCCCTGGCGTTGCCGAGCTGCATCTGGGCGCGGGCGAGCAGCACAGCACCGTCGATCGTCTGCGGTTCGCTGCCGGCGAAGGCCTGCACGACAACGTTGGGCCCAGGATTTTCACGCGCCATGGCGCGTTCGCTGTTGCGGCGAAGCGTGGCAAGCCCAGGCCAGCTTGGCAGGGCCTGCGCGGCTGCGGCGATGTCGGCGCTCGGCACCTGGTCGCCGCCATTGAGGGCGATCGCCCACATCAGGATGTGACGGTCGAGCGCGGTCACGGGCAGGGCGTCGCGCATGGCGCGGGCCTGCGCCAGATTGCCGCTCGACAGTGCGTCGAGCCCGCTCTTCAGCTGGTCGATCGTACCGAAGGCCGCGCGCGCCGCATCCGCCTTGCTGATGCTGGCAAAGGGAATGGCCGACGTTGCCTGCGGGTCGAGACCGGAGCTCCGGGCGGAGACAGGCGCCAGGGCAATAAAGGCGCTCAACAGCGCGATATGATGCGGCCTGGCAGCCGGAATGATCTTGGTCATTCCCCATCCTTGCGGGTTACAATCAGGAGCGGATCGAGCCTAGGTTCATGTGGTGAAGAGCGGGTTAATGAAAGGTTAGCGCGGTCTTTCGATTCGCCGCCATATAGGTTGCGGCCACACTTGCCGCAAATTGGTGTCGAGACTATGGTGCGCGGCCCTGCTTTCGGCTAGAAAGCCGGCGACATCAAAAAGGCTGCGAAACCGTAGGGATTGCTGGAGTTGGACGATATGCTGAGAGGCTCACTTACCGCGCTCGTGACACCATTCGACAAGAATGGCCGTCTCGACGAGAAAGCCTTTCGCGACTTCGTCGAATGGCAGATCGCCGAAGGCACCACCGGCCTGGTGCCGGTCGGTACTACAGGCGAGTCGCCGACGCTGAGCCATGACGAACATCGCCAGGTCGTGAAGATCTGCGTCGAGGTGGCGGGTGGTCGCGTGCCCGTCATTGCTGGGGCGGGTTCGAACAACACCGAAGAGGCTGTCGGCCTGGTCAAGTACGCCGAAAGCGTTGGCGCCGACGCCGTGCTGGTCGTCACGCCCTATTACAACAAGCCGACCCAGCGCGGCCTCTATGCGCATTTCTCGGCTGTCGCCCAGGCAACGACGCTGCCTGTCATCATCTACAACATCCCGCCGCGTTCGGTCATCGACATGACGCCGGAGACGATGGGCCGCCTCGCGCACGACTTCAAGAACATCGTGGGCGTCAAGGATGCGACCGGCAAGGTCGAGCGCGTCTCCGAACAGCGCATCACCTGCGGCAAGGATTTCATCCAGCTGTCGGGCGAGGACGCTTCGGCACTCGGCTTCAACGCGCATGGCGGCGTCGGCGCCATCTCGGTGACGTCGAATGTCGCGCCGCGGCTGTGCGCCGAGTTCCAGCAGGCGAGTCTTGCCAACGACAAGGACAAGGCGCTCGAACTGCAGGACCGCCTGATGCCGCTGCACAAGGCGATCTTCATCGAGCCCGGCGTATCGGGTGCGAAGTATGCGCTGTCACGCCTCGGCAAGGTCGAGAACGTGCTGCGCTCGCCGCTGATGACCGTCGAGGCGTCCACTGCCGAGAAAATCGACGCGGCGATGAAGCACGCCGGCCTCATCAACTGAGTGCCCAAAGGGTTGCGGAATTGCCACTTCGCAGCCATGTAAGCGCTCTTGGAATTGTGCCTCTCTCGAGGCTCGCCCTTCGTTTTCGCACTTCGCGATGAGGGAAATCAGCAACCGCAGCTGAAATCATATTGCGCCGTTCGCGCAGGATTTTGGATGTGCGCTGCTTCCTCATCCCGAGGTCGAAACCCGACCGGCAAGCCGTCAAGGGACGCACCAAACACATAGCGACGTCATGAGCCAGGGCAAGAAATCCGACCCCAACAACAAGATCGCCGCGGAAAACCGCAAGGCGCGCTTCAACTATGAGGTGCTCGACACGCTCGAAGCCGGCATGGTGCTGAGCGGCACCGAGGTCAAGTCGTTGCGGTTGGGCCAGGCCAACATCCAGGATTCCTACGCCTCGTTCGAGAACGGCGAGCTCTGGCTGATCAATTCGTATGTGCCGGAGTATCTCCAGGCCAACCGCTTCAACCACGAGACGCGGCGCCGCCGCAAGCTGCTGGTCAACAAGCGCGAGATGGCCAAGCTCGCCCAGAGCATCGAGCGCGAGGGCATGACGCTAGTGCCACTCAAGATCTATTTCAACGATCGCGGCATGGCCAAGATGCTGCTCGCCGTCGGTCGCGGCAAGAAACTGCACGACAAGCGCGAGACCGAAAAACAGCGCGACTGGAATCGCGAAAAGGGCCGGTTGCTCAAGGAGCGCGGCTAGGGCGGATTCTGCCTTCTCCCCTAGTGTGAGAAGGTGCCCCGCAGTGGCGGATGAGGGTGTTGGACGGAGTGCGGTGTTTCCGAGCGTCGTCGTTCAGAATCCTATTCTGCAGCCTCTCATTTCTTCCAACACCCCTCATCCGACCTGGCTTCGCTCGGCCACCTTCCAAAGCGGCTTCGAGGGTGGTTGTGTCCTGCGAAGCCAACCTACTGTGTCCCGATCCTTCGCACCCCCCCTCTGGCCTGCCGGCCATCTCCCCCACAAGGAGGGAGATCACGCCTGCATCGAATCCTCGCCTAATCGCCAACGTCGCAAGGCTTAACCAATCCGCCTTCCGACGCTGCAGGATGGGCGCCGCCGGCGACGAGACTAATCTCCCTCCTTGTGGGGGAGATGGCCGGCAGGCCAGAGGGGGGTGCGAAGGAATGAGGGCGGTGAGAATGAGGAGCCCAAAGGCACCAGGAAAATCACCGGCCCGTGGAAATCTTGCCCCGCACTTCCGCTGGCAATGGCAGTCCGAGGCGGTCACCATCGCGAGAAGATTCCGGTTAACCAACGCCTTGAATTCGGCGCCCACCCGCCGTCGAAATACGCCATCTGCCGTATGCACAAATCAGCGTTTTGCAGTCATTTCTCGACGCAGATCGCGTTTTGGCGCAGGCGCGGTTCGGCACTGGGGGCAGTGCCATCCTGCGCCGTAGGCGGCCGCGTGTGGCCGGTGAAAGGAACATATCGATGAAGACGATCATGATGACAGCGGCGGTGTCGCTGATGCTGGCGCCCTTGGCATTCGCCGCAGTGCCGGTTGCGGCAGACACTGCCGAGAAGCCAGCTATCACCAGCCAGGCTACAAAGGACGGAGCCGTTCTACTGGCCGCTGGACCCAACAGGTCCGGGACCATCTCCATCCCGCGAGGGAAGGGCTTCATTCCCGGTAAGGGCTTCGCCGGCTGAGCTCACGCGGCGCGTTACCAAAGGGATTGCCCAGTCTGGGGTTTCCCTGCACGCGCCACTGTCGGCGCCTACCTCCAGCCGGATGACGGCCTGACCATAACCTTGCGGCTGGCGCCATAGCCAGTCGTTCCATTTGCCAGTGCCCCTTGCCTGGTTGTCGCCCCACAGCGCAACCAGGCTTTTTTATGGGAAACATAAAGGCGACGAGCCGGCTGCGCGGTCGGAATCTAAGTTTGCAGGAAATCCGCTACATCGCGGAAAACATTGACGAACATCTCTTCCGTCAAGACGCCCGTATTGGTGTTGTAGCGTGAGCAATGGTAGCTCGAAAACACCGCGATCTTGCCGACGTCGCAACGCGCGCCATGCTTGAACGGCACCGCCGCGACACGCGCGCCGAGCGCCCGCACCGTCGACTGATGGCCGATCGAACCGAGCGTCAGGATGGCTTTCAGATTGGGAAAGCGCGCGATCGTCGGCACCAGGAAGGTGCGGCAGGTGTTGATCTCGGCACCCACAGGCTTGTTGTCCGGCGGCACGCAGCGCACGGCGTTGGTGATCGCCGTGCCGATCAATTCCAGGCTGTCGTCGGGCCGCGCCTCGAACTCGCCGCGGGCCATGCCGAAGCGCTTGAGCGTCGAGTAGAGCAGCTCGCCGGCATAGTCGCCGGTGAACGGGCGCCCGGTGCGGTTGGCTCCACGCACCCCGGGCGCCAGTCCGACGATCAGGAAACGCACGGCCGCTTCGCCTTCGGGAGGAAGGAAGGAGCGGACGGGCGCGTTGTACCAGCCCGGCTCGCGTTCGCGCCAGCCGGCGATGAAATCGTGCAGGCGTGGGCAAAGCTGACAATTTCGGTCGGGATCGACCGGCAAGGCGGACTGGGGACTGTGCATCAAATGTCGTCGGCCGCCGGATCGACAGGATCGGGTTTGCGCGCCGGCCGCTCGGAAGGTTCGCGGCCGATCTCGGCCTTGAGCGTCATCAGGTCGATGAAATGGTCGGCCTGGCGGCGCAGGTCGTCCGAGATCATCGGCGGCTGCGAGGCCATGGTCGAGATCACCGAGACCTTGCGGCCGCGACGCTGCAATGCTTCGACAAGCGTGCGGAAATCGCCGTCGCCGGAAAAGATGACGTAGTGGTCGACGACGTCCGCGAGCTCCAGCGCATCGACGGTCAGCTCGATGTCCATGTTGCCCTTGATCTTGCGCCGTCCGGTGGCGTCGGTGAACTCCTTGGCCGGCTTGGTGACGACCTTGAAGCCGTTATAGTCGAGCCAGTCGATCAGCGGGCGGATCGAGGAGTATTCCTGGTCCTCGACCAACGCCGTGTAATAATAGGCGCGCAGCAGATAGCCGCGCTTCTGGAAGCTGGAAAGCAGTTTGCGGTAGTCGATATCGAAGCCGAGGGAGCGCGAAGTGGCGTAGAGATTAGCTCCGTCGATAAAAAGTGCGATTTTCTCGCGAGGATCAAACATAGGAAAATTTCCTTGTCGAAATAGGCTGACGCCAAATACGCTGAACCGAGCGCTCGTTCCCCCCAAATCAATGACTTGCCCCACTGCGGCAAATATCGCTCGCGATGAGTCATTCCAAGGGGGGACTGATGCGGAGCAGTAAAATAATCGTTTGTGGATGGATGCCCGGATTCCGACGCTTGTCCGGTAAAGCAGGCTTCATGCTTGAATTGCGTGGCCGTTCAGGTTAATGCACGCGTCAGCTTTCCGTCAAATCCATGCATGAAAGGGGCACTTCATGGCCCGCGTAACCGTTGAAGACTGCATTGACAAGGTCGACAACCGCTTTGAGCTGGTGCTCCTCGCCGGCCACCGCGCCCGCCAGATCTCGCAGGGCGCGCAGATCACGCTGCCGCGCGACAACGACAAGAACCCGGTCGTGGCGCTGCGCGAAATCGCCGACGAAATGCTTTCGCCGGACGATCTCAAGGAAGACCTGATCCACTCGCTGCAGAAGCATGTCGAAGTCGACGAGCCGGAGCCGGAAGCTCCCGAGCCGGCGGACCAGACCACTGCCTCCGCCATCGACAGCGACGAAGCCGAAGAAAACATCAACTTCGACCGCATGTCGGAAGAAGACCTGCTCGCCGGCATCGAGAGCCTGGTCGCGCCCGAAAAGAGCGACGACTACTGAGACCTATTGAGAATTCTACCCTGCCGGCCACCTGACGCGGCTTTCTCCGCTTGCGGTGCTCACGGACCCGAAAGTCCGCTCCGCTCCGGTTCTCGAAAGCCACGCCATCTGACTCGGCAGGGCGAATTCTCAAAAAGGTCTCGTGTCGTGCCAAAACGCGCGCCAAACCGGCCAATCGGCACTTCCGCGCCGCCACATCAGTGTTTATCTATGACATGCGTCGCAAGCCCTTGCGGCGCATGATTCATTTCGAGTTCCGGGAAGCCGCCCATGATGCGTCAGTATGAGCTTGTCGAGCGCGTCCAGCGCTACAAGCCTGACGTCAACGAGGCGCTGCTCAACAAGGCCTATGTCTATGCCATGCAAAAGCATGGCCATCGAGAAGCGTGCCTCGGGCGATCCGTATTTTTCGCATCCGCTCGAAGTGGCAGCGATCCTCACCGACATGCATCTCGACGAGGCGACGATCGCCGTCGCCCTGCTGCACGACACCATCGAGGATACAAGTGCGACCCGCGACGAGATCGACGAGCTGTTCGGTCCCGATATCGGCAGGCTTGTCGAAGGCCTAACCAAGCTGAAGAAGCTCGACCTCGTTTCCAAGAAGGCCGAGCAGGCGGAGAACCTGCGCAAGCTCTTGCTGGCGATCTCCGAGGACGTGCGCGTGCTGCTGGTCAAGCTCGCCGACCGGTTGCACAACATGCGCACGCTGCACCATGTGCCCGACAGCAAGCGCCAGCGCATCGCCGAAGAGACGATGGACATCTATGCGCCGCTGGCCGGCCGCATGGGCATGCAGGGCATGCGCGAGGAGCTCGAAGAGCTCGCTTTCCGCTACATCAATCCCGAGGCGTACCGCACCGTCACCGAGCGGCTGGCCGAGATGTCGGAGCGCAGCAAGGGCGTGCTCGCCGACATCGAAAAGGCGCTGTCGGCGCAGTTCGAGAAATACGACATCAAGGCAACGGTGAAGAGCCGGCAGAAGAAGCCGTGGTCGGTGTTCCGCAAGATGGAGACCAAGGCGCTGTCGTTCGAGCAGCTGTCGGACATCTTCGGCTTCCGCGTCGTCGTCGACGGCGTCGAGGACTGCTATCGCGCGCTGGGTGCCATCCACACCACCTGGTCGATGGTGCCGGGGCGCTTCAAGGATTACATCTCGACGCCCAAGCAGAACGATTACCGCTCGATCCACACCACCATTGTTGGCCCGTCGCGTCAGCGCATCGAGCTGCAGATCCGCACCCGCGAGATGAACAAGATCGCCGAATACGGCGTCGCCGCGCATTCGATCTACAAGGACAATGCCGGCAAGACCAATGGTGCCGGCCACACCATCTCCAAGGAGACCAACGCCTATGGCTGGCTGAGGCGGACGATCGAGCAACTCGCCGACGGCGACAACCCAGAGGATTTCCTCGAAAACACCAAGCTCGAGCTGTTCCAGGACCAGGTCTTCTGCTTCACCCCCAAGGGCATGCTGATCGCGCTGCCTAGGGGCGCGACGCCGATCGACTTCGCCTATGCCGTCCACACCGATGTCGGCGACACCTGCGTCGGCGCCAAGGTCAACGGCCGGGTGATGCCGCTGATGACCGAGCTCAAGAACGGCGACGAGGTTGAGATCATCCGCTCCAAGGCGCAGGTGCCGCCGGCGGCATGGGAATCGATCGTTGTCACCGGCAAGGCGCGCTCGGCGATCCGGCGGGCGACCAAGAACGCCATCCGCAAACAGTATTCGGGCCTCGGCGCTCGCATTCTCGAACGCGCCTTCGAGCGTGCCGGCAAGAAATACTCCAAGGACAGCCTGAAGCCGGTGCTGCACCGGCTGGCGCGCAAGGACATCGAAGATGTGCTGGCTTCCGTCGGGCGTGGCGAGCTGTCGTCCAACGACGTCGTCCGTGCCGTCTTCCCCGACTACAAGGAAGAGCGCGTCACGCCGGCCGCATCCAAGCCGCGCGAAGAAGGCTGGTCGAAGATCCGCAACGCCGCCGGCATGCTGTTCCAGATCCCCGGGCGTTCCTCGACGCCGCCGCGCAAGGAGCAAAAGGCGCAAGGCAGCGCCGTGCCGATCCGCGGCGTCAGCGGCGACCTGCCGGTGCGCTTCGCCCCCGAAGGGGCGGTGCCTGGCGACCGCATCGTCGGCATCATGCAGCCGGGCTCGGGCATCACCATCTATCCGATCCAGTCGCCATCGCTGATGGCCTTCGACGACCAGCCGGAGCGCTGGATCGACGTGCGCTGGGATCTCGACGAAGGCTCGAAGGAGCGCTTTCCGGCGCGGCTTTCGGTGACCGCGATCAACGCGCCGGGCTCGCTCGCTGACATCGCCCAGGTGGTGGCGGCCAACGACGCCAATATCCACACGCTGTCGATGATCCGCACGGCACCCGACTTCACCGAAATGCTGCTCGATCTCGAAGTCTGGGATCTGAAGCACCTCAACCGGCTGATCTCCCAGCTCAAGGACAACTCCAGCGTCAGCGATGCCCGCCGCGTCAACGGTTAGGGGCAGGGCGCTGGGCAGACGACAGGAAAGACGATGATGCAGACAAGCGACGTTCTGGACATTTTCCGCTCGGCGGGTGCCGTGCTCGAAGGCCATTTCATCCTGACCTCGGGCCTGCGCAGCCCGGTGTTCCTGCAAAAGGCACGGGTGTTCATGCATGCCGACAAGACCGAGACCTTGTGCAAGGCGCTGGCCGACAAGATCCGCGCCGAGGTCAAGGGTGACATCGACTATGTCGTCGGCCCCGCGATCGGCGGGCTGATCCCGGCCTATGAGACGTCGCGGCACCTGAAAGTGCCGGCGATCTGGGTTGAGCGCGAGCAGGGTACGTTCCGGCTGCGCCGCTTCGAGATCGAAAAGGGCGCCCGCGTCGTCATCGTCGAAGACATCGTGACCACGGGTCTGTCGATCCGTGAGACCATCGCCTGCCTGAACGAACTTGGCGCCGAGGTTGTGGCGGCTGCCTGCATCATCGACCGCTCGGCCGGCAAGACCGACGTCGGCGTGCCGCTGATCGCGCTTGCCGAATACGAGGTGCCGGCCTATCCGGCCGACAAGCTGCCGCCGGAACTGGCGGCGATCCCGGCGATCAAGCCGGGCAGCCGGAATATTTGAGGGTTGATGGCGGTGAGGCTGATCGCGCCCATCGGTCCAGAACGAGAAGCGGCGTTGCGGACTGCTGTCTTCTCCCCGTGCTTCACGGGGAGAAGATGCCGGCAGGCAGATGAGGGGCGGCGCAGACGTTGCCAGATTGCCCCTCACCCTTACCCTCTCCCCGTGAAGAACGGAGAGAGGGGGGCGTCCGCGTTGCGCCTCGCCGGTGAGACGTGCCGTGTAGGGCTGAACCCATGATCCTCGGCATCGGCAGCGACCTGATCGACATAAGGCGGATCGAGAAGTCGATCGCCCGCCATGGCGAGCGCTTCATCCAGCGCATCTTCACCGAAGTCGAGCAGCAGCGCGCCGAGGGCCGGCGCGGGCGCATCGCGTCTTATGCCAAGCGCTTTGCCGCCAAGGAAGCCTGCTCCAAGGCGCTCGGCTGCGGCATCGCCGAAGGCGTGTTCTGGCGCGACATGGGCGTGGTCAACATGCCCGGCGGTCGGCCGACGATGGAGCTGACCGGCGGTGCCGCGCGCCGCATCGCCGAGATGCTGCCTGAGGGGCATCGCGCCGTGGTTCACCTGACAATCAGCGACGATTTTCCGCTCGCACAAGCCTTTGTGATCATCGAGGCGCTGCCCGTCGAACAACCGCCATTATCTTAGGGTTTTGGCGGCGGCTGAGACATTGCCCCGGCGGCGGCGAGCCCTTATACCCATCGCGACCTACAATCGAGGACGACATGAGCGTGGCTGAAAAACAGAAGAAGTCCGGTGGGCTCGGCGAGACCGTGAGCGTCATCATCCAGGCACTGCTGCTGGCGCTGGTGATCCGGACGCTGCTGTTCCAGCCGTTCTCGATTCCGTCGGGCTCGATGCGCCCGACGCTGCTCGAGGGCGACTATCTGTTCGTCACCAAATGGGCCTATGGCTATTCGCGTTATTCGCTGCCTTTGTCGCCGAACCTGTTCTCCGGCCGCATCTTCGGCTCGGACCCCGAGCGTGGCGACGTCGTCGTCTTCAAATTCCCGCCCAATCCGTCGCTCGACTACATCAAGCGCGTCGTTGGCCTGCCCGGCGATCGCATCCAGATGAAGGACGGCCAGCTCTACATCAACGGCACAGCCGTGCCGCGCGAGAAGGTCGGCCAGATCGACAACCCCGATATCACCGAGGTCAACCGTCCGGTCGACGTCTATCGCGAGACGCTGCCGAACGGCGTTTCCTACGACACGCTCGACCTGACGCCTGACTCGATCGGCGACAACACGCGCGAATTCGTCGTGCCCGAAGGCCACTTCTTCATGATGGGCGACAACCGCGACAACTCGACCGACAGCCGCTTCAATGTCGGCTTCGTGCCGGGCGAGAACCTCGTCGGTCGCGCCAACATCATCTTCTTCTCGATCGCCAGCGGCGCAAGCCCGCTCGAGATCTGGAAGTGGCCGACCGAGATGCGCGCCTCGCGCCTGTTCAACTTCGTCCGATAGGCATGGCAGGCAAACGGCTCACCGCCACGGAACTCGCCGACGCGCTGCAACTCCGCACCGGCCACATCTTCCGCGACCATCAGCGCCTGCAACGGGCGCTGACGCATGGCAGCGCGCGCAGCGCCAATGCCGGCGTCGACTATGAGCGTTTCGAGTTCCTGGGCGACCGGGTGCTCGGGCTGGCTGTCGCCGACATGCTGCTGGCCGATTTTCCGGAGGCGCCCGAAGGCGAGCTGTCGGTCCGGCTCAATGCGCTGGTCAATGCCGAAGCATTGGCCCAGATCGCCGACGAGATCGGCCTCGCCGAGCTGATCCGTGCTGGCTCCGAAGTGCGCAATCTCGCCGACCGCAAGCGCGTCAACCTGCGCGCCGACGCGCTGGAATCGCTGATCGCCGTCATTTATCTCGACGGCGGGCTGGATGCGGCGAAGCGCTTCATTCATAAGTACTGGAAGCCGCGCGCCGAGGCCGCCGGTGCTGCGCGCCGCGACCCCAAGACCGAATTGCAGGAATGGGCGCACCAGGCGTCGACTTCAGTGCCTGCCTACCAGATCGAAAGCCGCACCGGCCCTGATCACGACCCGGTCTTTTCGGTGAGCGTGCGGGTCGGACAATTTTTGCCCGCCACCGGCACCGGCCGCTCCAAGCGCGAGGCCGAGCAGAACGCCGCCGCAGCCTTGCTGGTGCGCGAAGGCGTTTGGAAGAATGAGGAGACTGCATCGTGACCGATGCCCCTGAAAACCACAATGCCTGAAACGGGCGGCACCCGTTCGGGCTTCGTCGCGCTGATCGGCGCGCCGAATGCCGGCAAGTCGACGCTGGTCAATCAGCTTGTCGGTGCCAAGGTGTCGATCGTCACCCACAAGGTGCAGACCACGCGCGCCATCGTGCGCGGCATCGCCACCCACGACAACGCCCAGATCGTGTTCATCGACACGCCCGGCATCTTCAAGCCGAAGCGTCGCCTCGACACGGCGATGGTGACCACCGCCTGGGGCGGGGCCAAGGACGCCGACCTGATCCTGGTGCTGATCGACGCCGAGCGCGGCATCAAGGGCGATGCCGCCGCCATCCTCGAACGGCTCAAGGATGTACGCCAGCCCAAGGTGCTGATCCTCAACAAGGTTGACCGGGTCAATCCCGAAAAGCTGCTGAAGCTGACCTCGACCGCCAACGAGGCTGTCGATTTCGAAAGCACCTTCATGGTTTCGGCACTGACCGGCTCGGGCTGCAAGGATCTGCTCGACTTCCTGGCCAAGCGCCTGCCCGAAGGTCCCTGGTATTATCCCGAAGACCAGATCTCCGACCTGCCGATGCGCCAGCTGGCGGCCGAAATCACCCGCGAAAAACTCTATCTCAGGCTGCACCAGGAGCTGCCTTATTCCTCGCATGTCGAGACCGAGAAGTGGGAAGAGATGCCCAACGGCTCGGTGCGTATCCAGCAGGTCATCTTTGTCGAGCGCGACAGCCAGAAGAAGATCGTGCTCGGCCACAAGGGCGAGACCATCCGCGCCATCGGCCAGGCCTCGCGCATGGAGATCGGTGGCATCCTGGAGCAGAAGGTGCACCTGTTCCTGTTCGTCAAGGTGCGCGAGAACTGGGGCGACGATCCCGAGCGTTACCGCGAGATGGGCCTCGATTTCCCGCATTAGGCCAGGGGCAGGGCTGGGCGCGCAGGGATGCGGTCAGCCCAACTTTTTCGGCGTTGACCGAGAGGTCGGTCTCCCCGCGCGCGATGTCGCCAACCTAAACCTCCCCGACCCTTCATCACGCCCGGTCGCTGCGCGCGTAGCGGCCCGGCGATTGCCCGACATGGCGGCTGAACGCCGTGCTGAAGGTGCTTGCCGAACCATAGCCGACCTGGCGCGCGACTTCGTCGAGCGCGATCGCCTTGCCGGCGAGAAGGTTCTTGGCAAGGGCCATGCGCCAGGCGAGCAGGTATTCCATCGGCCGCAGCCCGACGGTTCGCGTGAAGCGGTCGAAGAAGGCCGAGCGCGACAAGCCGGCCTCGCCGGCGAGCTCGGCCACCGTCCACGGCCGCTTCGGATCGCCGTGCATCTGCCGTATCGCCCCTGACACCCTCGCGTCGGCCAGCCCGCGCAACAGCCCCGGTGGCGAGCCTTTGGGCTGCGTTGCTCGCAATGCCTCGATCAGCAGGATCTCGACGAGACGGGCCAGCACCAGGTCGCGGCCGACATTCTGCTGGCTCGTCTCCTCGCCGACGAGGCGCACCAGCGTGGAAAGCCGCTGGATGCCACGCACGTGCACCATTGCCGGCAGAAGCGACACCAGCAGCGCCGCATCCGGAGAACCGAAAACAAAATAGCCGCCAAGCAGGCGGACATCGGCGGGGCCGTCCGGTCGTCCGTGGCGCACCTCGTCGGTGGGCGCAGGCGTCACCTTGGGATCGATGCGCTTCAGCGTCACCGGCTCGAAGCCGGACATCGTGAAGGCAGGGGTCGCGGGCAACAGGACGAAGTCGCCCTCTTCAAGCGTGACAGGCACCTCTCCGTCGACGGCGAGGCGACAGCTTCCTTCGATGACGGCGCAGAAACCGGGCTGGCCGAATTCGGAATAGCGGACACCCCAGCGCCCTGCGCCGCTTATCCCCTTGGAGAAGACGGCGCGCGGCTGGAGCAGTTCGATGATCTGGGCGAGCGGGTCGGTCATATCAGGACTATTACAAATAAAAATCGGACTTATGATTGATGTTAGTCCTGATTTTGCGCCGTATTTTTACGGCGTCAACATCAATCAGGAACAAGTCATGAAAACCGTATTGATCACCGGCTGCTCGTCTGGCTATGGCCTCGAAACCGCGCGCCACTTTCACTCCCGGGGCTGGAATGTCGTCGCCACCATGCGAACCCCGCGCCAAGACATCCTGCCGCGCTCGGAGCGGATGCGCGTTTTGCCGCTCGACGTGACCAACGACGAGAGCATTGCCGCAGCGCTCGACACCAGCGGCCCGATCGACGTGCTCGTCAACAATGCGGGCATCGGCCTCGTCGGTGCCTTCGAAGCGATGCCGATGGCGCATGTGCGCAAGCTGTTCGAGACCAACACCTTCGGTGTGATGGCGATGACCCAGGCCGTGATCCCGCAATTCCGTGCGCGCAGGGCAGGCGTGGTGGTCAACGTCACCTCCAGCGTGACGCTCACCGCGATGCCGCTCGCCGCCGCCTACACCGCAAGCAAGATGGCGATCGAGGGTTTTACCGGGTCGCTGGCCCATGAACTCGGCGCATTCGACGTTCGGGTGAAACTGGTTGAACCAGGCTATGCGCCAAGCACGCGTTTTGCCCACAACACCGAGCTGCGCGTCGCGGATCTCATTCCCGAAGCCTATGCCGCCTTCGCGGGACCGATTTTTGCCGGGTTCGCGACGCCGGCGCTGGTGACGAAAGAAGCCGACGTTGCCGAAGCCGTGTGGCAGGCCGCGACCGATGTTTCAGGGCAGCTCCGCTTTCCCGCCGGTGCCGACGCCGTCGCCTTGGCGCGGGCAAGCTGAACGCCGACGGCGCGCCTGTCTAGACCAACTCGTAGCGCAGCACGTGGTTCGGGTAAGACTCGTCGTTGATCTGGAACCGGGTTTCGCCAGCCTTGGCAAAACCCTTCCGGAGGTAGAACGCGGTGGCGCGCTCGTTTTCGGCATTGACCGCAAGCCAGACATTTGGACGGCCGGTGGAAGCGCAGTGTCGCAAGCCGGCATCGAGCAAACGCCCGCCAGCGCCGCTGCCCTGATGCCGGGGCTGGACATAAAGCTTTGCTATCTCGAGATCGGAGCATGCCGGCACGGGTGCCGGCGCGCCCGATGCGACATGGATGAAGCCGTCGATGCCGGCGGAATTCTGCGAAACCAGGATTGTCTGGTCTGTCCGCGCCAGGATCTTCTCGAAACGGGCGGCCGTGAAATGCTCCAGCGCATAGTCGGCGAAGAACGCATTGACGCCATGTCGAATGTAGGTGTTCAGCCAGACTTCCAGCCCGAGTGCGGCGAGGCTGGAAGCATCCGTCACGTCGGCCGGCCTGATCACGTCTCGATCCAATCTATCCGCTAAAAGAAAGCAGCGAATAAAGGATGCTTTGATGTTTGGGAAGGCGTGATCCAGTAGCCGCGGAGTTGCCGGTTGGAAGCTGAAAAATCTTTGCGTGAAATAGAGCGCCAAAGTCGCTGTTTCGTTGGAACAAGAAAGCATGTGGAGCGTTGTTTACAGTTGGAGCGCGATGAACAGGCAATCCACCGCTCCGTGAAAAGAGTGGCGGGAGGTCAAGAGCACTCCCAGGAGACAGACATGGATACCACCACTCTTCTCATCATACTTATCGTACTTGTTCTGCTGGGCGGCGGCTGGTTCGGCCGCGGTCGCTGGTATTAATCAACGCTTTCAAGAGCGAGCGTGGCGGCAAATATTGCCGGTTTTCGTTAGGCAAGATGTCCGCGACGTAAGTCACAGCCTCGTGCCCATCCAAGAACTTCGCACGGCTCCAAACGTTGCTAGTTAGCTGCGGCCTGCCGCCAATCGAATGAAGCTGAGGCATGGCTGAACCAGTAATCAAATCCGAAGGCCAAAAGGTCGCCGAAGCTGAGGTCGAAAGCTTTCGGAGGGATCTTGGGCCGTTTGTCGTTGCGGCTGAAACGACACGTATGGCGATGGTTTTCACCGATGCGAAAGAGCCTAGCAATCCGATCATTTTCGCCAATGACGCCTTTCTTGGTCTGACCGGATATTCCCGCGACGAGTTGCTTGGCCAAAGCTTCAACTTCCTGATGGCACGCGGCACCGATCTCGATTCTTTGGCGCGCATCGAAGCTGCTTTTGCGGGCGCCGTCACTGGCGGATCGGAAATTTGCTACCGCCGCAAGAACGGCAGCGAATTCTGGTCGGCAATCCTCATCAGCCCAGTCAGGGATGAGCGCGGCGATGTCGTGCAGCACTTCGCCTCCCTCGTCGACCTCACCGATCACAAGCAGGAGCAGGCCCAGTCGCGGATGCTCATCGATGAGCTGAACCACCGGGTCAAGAATACGCTTGCCACGGTGCAGTCGATTGTCTGGCAGGCATTGCGAAATACCTCCGATCCCGAAGTGATCCGGGACTCCATTCGAGTCGCGCCTGTTCGCACTCTCCCGGTCGCATGACCTGCTGACCCGCGAGAACTGGGAAGGTGCGGGGCTGCTCGATCTGATCAAGGCGGCCTTGGAGCCGTTCGGGATTGCAAATGGCAGGTCGGAGCACTTTGTCATCACGGGCAGCAACATCCGCGTCTCGCCCAAAGTTACCCTGGCCCTCGGCATCGCCTTCCATGAACTTGCGACCAATGCCGTGAAATACGGCGCGTTTTCCAACAATTTAGGGTCCGTGCTGATTTCATGGATGATCGAGCTGTCGCCTGAGGGCGCTCGGCTGGTCCTGCGCTGGCAAGAGAAGGACGGTCCGCCCGTCATGCCGCCGTCCCGGAAAGGGTTTGGCTCGCGGGTCCTGGAGCGCGGCCTAGCACACGAACTCGATGGCGCGGTCGATCTCGACTACCGGGTGGAAGGCCTTGTCTGCACGATCAACTTTCCTGCCACCTACGGTGTCCGGGATGAATAGGCTGCTTTCTAATCGTCGTATCCTTGTCGTCGAGGATGAAATGCTCGTGCTCATCATGATCGAAGACATGCTGGCCGACCTCGGATGCGAGTCGGTGACCGCTGCCGCTACGGTCAAGCAGGCGCTCGCCCTCATTGAAGCACACAACTTCGATGCAGCCATGCTGGACATGAACCTGAACGGCGATAAGACCTATTTCGTGGCCGACGCGCTCGCTGCGCGCGGCGTGCCTTTCGTTTTCTCGACGGGCTACAGCGGCCACGACGTGAGGGATGGCTATCGCGACCGCCCCCTTCTGAAGAAGCCGTTCATGGACAAGCAGCTGGCCGAGATATTTGCCAGCCTGCTGTCTGGCTGACTGGCAAAGTCAAGAAACGTCAGGCCCAATGCCTGCTCTCAAAACGAGCTGGCGCCCGGTTGCGCCCTGAACGGCCAGCATGTGCAGCCGCTGGCATCAAAAAAGCAGTCTACCGCTGCCGTACTGACTTTGCCCGTCCTGCAGCAGGTTTTGGAGCGCGACTCGCCGTCTTGTGTGTCGCCGACGTCAACAGCTTGCGGAAGCTCGGGCACTCCAGATGCGATGGAGCGGGGCAGTCGGCCACGTGGCGGAGAACGTCGCGCAGCATTCGTAAATCGATGATTTGCCGTTCCAGTTCCTCAGCCCTGGCGTGCAACTGTGCACGCGGGATGTCGGGCCGATCGTCCCGGCCAAACATGCCCGCGATCTCGGGGAGCGAGAAGCCGGCTGCCTTGCCCAGGCCGATCAGCGACAGTTTCAGCAAGACGTCGTGATCGTACTGCCGCCGCAGACCATGTCGCCCAAGCGAACGGATCAGGCCGATCTCCTCGTAATAGCGCAGAGTCGACGGCGGCACGCCCGTGCGTTCGACAACCTCGCCAATATCCAGAAAATGCATGCTTGACCTCAAGTTGGCTTGAAGTCGTACGCTCTGCCGAAACGTCGATTTCAGCAAGAGGAAAAGTCATGCAGAGCATTCAGGATACAATAGAAAGGCCCGTTTGGATGGATGGGCGCGCGGTCGCATTGCTGCTGGCCGCGTCGCTCACCACGATGGCGAACGCGACGATCAGTCCGGCGCTCCCCGGACTTGAGCGGCTGTTCGCAGCCGATCCGAACGCCGCGATGCTGACCCGCCTGCTGGTGCCGGCTCCGTCGCTCAGCGTCGCACTGTTCGCACCCTTCGCCGGGCTCGCGGCAGACCGGTTCGGACGCCGCCTGCTGCTGCTCACAGGCGTGATCCTGTTTGCGCTGGCCGGATGTGCGGGGCTCTTCCTTCCCGACCTTCCCAGCATCTTCGCCAGCCGCCTCGTCCTCGGTATTGCGGTCGCACTCATCATGACGGCGCAGACTGCCCTTGTCGGAGACTATTTCACCGGCGACCGGCGCAGTGCGCTGACCGGGCTGCAGATATCGGCGCGGAATTTCGGTGGCCTGGTCTTCATCTCGCTGGCCGGGTGGGTGGCGTCGATTTCGCCGCGCTGGCCATTCGCCATCTACGGGCTCGCTGCCGTCTTCCTGCCCTTGATGTGGATGGTCATCGTCGATCCGCCCCGGCGTTCGCAGGCACCGGGCGCAAGGGCTGTGGACGAGGCCGAAGGACAACCGTCCTGGGTGCTGCTGCTGTCGTTGCTGGTGCTGCTCCAGGCTCTCACCAACATGATCTTCTTTGTGATGCCGACGCAGATGTCGTTCTTCCTCGAAGCCAAGGGTTATGACGCCGCCGTGATGACCGGCGCCATCCTCGGCACGCTGATGCTCGCCGGAGGCAGCTTCGCCCTTCTCTATCCGCTGGTGCAACGCGCCGCGGGCTATGCAGGTATCTTCTTGCTGGGCTATGCCGCGATGGCACTCGGCTTTTTGCTGCTGGTTTTCGCCGGGACGACGCCCGTGCTGTTTGCGGCAGCCGCGGCGATCGGCGCGGGCTATGCGCTTGTTTCGCCGAGCTTCGTCGCCCTCACGCTCAACCTTGCGCCGCTGCGGCACCGGGGGGTGAGCGGCGGCATCCTGACTGCGTCGATCTTCATCGGGCAATTCGTTTCGCCGCTGCTCGTCACGCCGTTGATTGCCGGCCATGGCTATGAAGCGCTGTTCAGCGGCATCGCGCTGCTGCTCGCAGCGATGGCAATCGCAGCCGGAGCCGCGGGCGGCGCAGCAAGGGCCCGCATGCGATCAGGCAGGCGCTGAAGGCTATTCTCGAACCTGCGGAAGGCGGCGAGCGGCCGTGCCGCCGCAGCGTCATCATCGCGGGGTTCTGGCGACCATGGCGAGGATTGTTTCGAACAGCTCGTCCTTGGCCTGGATGGGCGTGAGGTCGCCGTTCGCGGCGGCGAAGGACAGCGCTTCGGCTGCGCCCAGCATCGCCCAAAGTCCCGAAGACGCGACGGTGCCGGTCGCTGCGAACGGGGCAAGCAGGGACCGGCACTTGTCCATGAAGATCGCCTCGTAGTCGCGCTTGACCTTGGCCAGCTCGGGTGAGCCGGCAAGGGCGGCGATCACGCCCGGTATCTCGCGGCCCTGTTCGAGCACGCAGTCGACATAAGACGAGGCGATGACCATGGCCCTGCTCGGCAGGGTCGGTTCGCTCGCCCGGAAGGCAGCGTCCATCAGTGCGGTCTGATGCGTGTCGAATTCCTGGTACAGCGCTGCGAGCAAAGCGGGCCGGGTGGCGAAATGATCATAGACGACGGGTTTTGCCACGCTTGCCTGCTCGGCGAGCCGGGGCAGCGTCAGCGCTTCGGTACCTTGCTCGCGGACGATGCGCCAGGCGACATCGACAAGCTGCCGGCGGCGGTCTTCCCGCAACAAACGGCGGCGCGGCGGCGAGGGCTGTTCCAACGTTTCAGTGCTTGACGTCATAATATACCAAAAGTATATACTGTTAGTAGGTTACTCGAAGTATATTAACTGTCACCGCTGCCCGCAACCACGAAACAGGAATTTCCAATGCACGCGCTTATCGTCGTCGCCCATCCCGATCCGAAGTCGCTCAGCCACGGCGTTGCAGCCTGCCTCGCCGAAGGCGTTGGCATGGCAGGCCACACGTTCGAGATCGCCGACATCGCTAGGGAAGGCTTCGACCCGCGCTACACAGCCACCGATCTCGCCGTACATCGCAGGGAAGTGGCGCCGGCGGCCGACGTCGCCGCCGAGCAGGCGCGGATCGACGGCGCCGACACGCTGGTGCTGGTCTATCCCGTTTACTGGTGGTCGATGCCGGCTTTGCTCAAGGGCTGGATCGACCGCGTCTTTGCCAATGGCTGGGCTTATGACGAGGGTGCCGGCATCAAGCCGGTGAAGCGGCTGCGTCACCTCAAGGTGCATCTCGTCGCCATTGGCGGCGCCACCACGCGGACCTATGCCCGGCACGGCTATTTCGGCGCGATGAAGACGCAGATCGACCACGGCATCTTCGACTATGTCGGCGCGCCAGTGGCAACCTCCGAGCTTATGCTCGACACGGAAACACAGGGGCCTGCCGAGCATCTCGAAGCGGCGCATGCCATTGGCCGCAATCTGTTCGAAGCAATCAGGCACGCCGAGACCGAGGCGGCGTGAAAGAGTAACGTAGCGCTACAGCACCTGCAGCCCGAGATTGCGCAACAGGTCGGTTGCCTGGCTTTTCGAGATCACCGCGCCCTTGAGGATCGACGCCTCGTTGAGCTTCAGCGGGCCAAGGTCGCAGCCGCGCAGGTCGGCACCTTCGAAGCGGCAGGAACGTAGGCTGGCACCGCGCAGGCTGCAGCCGTCGAAGATCGCCTCGCGAAAGTCGCAGCCTCTGAGTTCGGCGTCGCTGAAATCGAGACGGCTCAGCGATTTGCGCCGGAACGAGATCGCGGGCAGGAAGGCGCTGACCAGCCGGCATTCCTGGAAGTCTGCGCCGATCAGTGTGCAATCGGCAAAGTTCGCGCCCGTCAGCTTGCTTTGGCCAAACTTCGAAGCGTTGAGCCGCGACCGTGTCCAGTCGGTGTTGGAGAGGTCGCAATTGTGAAACTGGGCATCGACGCCGTCGATCGACGCAAGTTTGGCGCCCGCCATGCGGCAGCTGACCCAGCGTGTGTCGGTCAGCGTCGCCGCCGACAGATCAGCGCCCGTCAGGTTGCAGTCGGCGAACTCGCAGGCGCTGAGGTCGAGCCGCGCCAGATCGCTTCCGGCCAGTTGCAGGCCCGCGAACGAGCGCTGCCCCTGGGCGAATAGGTCGGCGAGGGAGGTGGCGTGCTGGTCGGCTGGCATGGTTTTCGAAACTGTCTTGTCGCGGATCGTCTGAGGTGTCGAGCCGGTCAGCTTCTCTGAAGGGCGACGTGGACGCCAAGGCCGACGAGTACTGCACCGCCGGCGCGCTGCATCAGCCGCTGGGCGCGGCGCGAGCGCCTGAGCCGGCCGATCATCGCGCCCGCCAGCATGACGCCGACAACGTCGGCTGTGGTGAACATCGCATTGACCACGGTGCCCAGGATGAAGAACTGCAGCCAGACCGGAAAGGCAGCCGAGGCGTCGATGAACTGCGGCAGGAAGGCCATGAAAAAGATCGCCGTCTTGGGGTTGAGCACCTCGACGGCGATGCTCTCGACGAAGGCGCGCCGGGCGGATTTCGGCTCGATGGCAGGCAGGTCGCCTTGCGCCTTGGCGCGGAACAGCGAGATGCCAAGCCAGACGAGATAGGCGGCACCGGCAAGCTTGACGACCGTGTAGGCCAGCGGCACGGCGTGGAACAGCACCGACAGGCCGGCGGCGGCGGCAATGACATGGACGTAGCCGCCAAGATGGATGCCGAGTGCCGCCATCAGTCCCGACCAGCGCCCGCGCGCCAGCGTCTGGGCGGCGGCGTACAGCATGGCCGGGCCCGGCATGAAGGCGAAGATCGCGGTGGTGGCGACAAAGGCGATCAACAGGTCGGCTGATGGCATGGCAGGCTCCCACCGCGTCGAGGAGGGCGCGGCCACTGACGGCAAGGTCGCACAGGCCCTGGCCGTCGGGTAGCCGAAACCGCCGGGCAAGTCCGGGCGATGCTTGGTCCAGCAGCCATGAAGCGCTTTTTGCCGCACATTCGCCGGGTTTTGCTGGCTACGGCTTGCTTCACGAAGTCGTGAGAATCGCGAGACTACACTTTCCGCGCTCACGCTCGTCCAGACGAGACAGAGTATTCATCATGTCAATTTTTTCGCTGACGATCACTGATTTTTGGCGGGCGCAGTTTCTCAACGGCGACATCCTCCATAGCGACGACATTTTTACTGTTACAGCTGACCCTGATCTCGACGAGGACTGCCGGGTCATGGTGCTGGAGACAGTCGATGGCCGGGGCATGGCGGTGCTGACGCCTGAGCTGGCGGTCAAGGCCGGGCTGCGCAAACGGCAGGGCCTGTCCATCGTTGCTTTTCGCAATGCCCTTGATGAGGCGGGCGTGACGCTTCATGGCGCCGATCGGGTGTTTCATTTTACCGAAGCCGAAAAGAAGCGGCTTATGCTGGATGAGCCGGCCGCCGGCCCGAGACGGCTGAGCAGCGAGGACAAGGCGGTGTTCACAGGCTTCCAGGCACAGGCGTCGGAGCAGGACCTGGATGGTGCCTTTGTCGAGCTCGATCACTGGCTGGTGTTCGGTTCGTTCGAACAGGACCGCCTTGTCTGTGCGGCGAGCATGTACCCCTGGATGGACGGGCGGGTCGCCGATCTCGGCGTGCTGACGCTCGAGCCGTTCAGGGGCAAGGGCCACGCCCGCAAAGTGGTGCGCTCGATCAGCAGGTATGCCTGGGAGCTGGGATATGAGCCGCAATACCGGTGCCAGCCCGACAATGCGGCGTCGATATTGCTTGCCAGCAAGGCGGGGCTTGAGCTGTTCGGCACCTGGGAGGTCGTTTCGCCCGATTCCGCCGTCTGAGGCGCCGCCGGCCGGCTGCTACTCCGTTGCGGAAACGCGTGGCGGGGCATATCGTGTCCTCCATAGCCTGGGCAACGGATGCGAGGGGCCTCTCTTGAAGGCTGTCGTTCATACCAACCATGCGTTTGAGGAATGGCGCGAGGGGGTGAGGACACGCATGCTTGTGTCTGCCCGTGCTGGCGCATCGCAGCTTTGCATCTTCGAGCAGTGGGTGGCGCCGGGAGCGGGCGCGCCGACTCACCACCATCCGGTAGAGGAAGTGCTGACTGTCATGGCCGGGGACGTCGAGTTCTGGCTGGACGGGACGTCTCTCCTAATGGCCACCGGGCAGTCGCTCATCGTGCCTGCTTTGAAGAAGCATGGCTTTGCGAATGTCGGCACCACTGAATTGCATATGCATGCGGTGCTGGCATCACCGCAATTCGAAGCGACGCTTCAGAGCACTGGACAGACAATCCTCCGCTGGGCCGATTGAACGGCCTGCGCAGGTAAGACAACCCTTGTCTAGGCGACGGTGGATACAGGCAGGGTGGCGGCGAGTGCCTGCTCGATGACCGAGACCAGCTTGCCGCGCGCTTCGCGGCTGGTGGCGAAGCCGGCGACGGCGATGCGCGAGGCTGGCGAATAATAGGCGGCGGTGCCCCAGAAGCCGAGATGCGAGTAGCATTCGGCCCCAGCGACGCTGCTTGCCGCGATGCCGAGACGGTGGGTTTCAGCACCTTCATGCGGACCTTTCGAGAGCATTTCCCGGAGCGAGTCAGGGCTGTCGAACACGCGGCCTTCGAAGAGGGCGGCGAAAAAGGTTGCCAGGTCACGCGCCGACATCACCAGCCCGCCGCCGCCGTAGAGGTCCATGGAGGCGTTGATTTCAGTCGCATCGACGTCGCCGAAGAACTGGCGAGCCCGTGGCTCGACTTGCGCCGGTTCGGCTTCGGCGATCTCCCACCAAGTCGTCGCAAGCCCAAGCCGCTCGAACGCCATCTCGCGCCGGACGGTCGCAGCAAGCGTCGTGCCCGAGATACGCTCGACGATGTCGCCGAGCAGGATGTAGCCGGTGTCGGAATAGCTGAAGCGCCTGCCCGGCTCGCTGAGCGGCGCCGAGAATTTGGCGCCGAGGCGGACCTGCTCCTCGCGCGTCCAGAAACGCGTCGGCTCGCGAACAACCGTGGCGAAGAATTCAGGGGCATCGGTGTGGTCGACCAGTCCGGCGCTATGGTCGAGCAGATGGCGAACCGTTATCTTGTCGGTGCGGTATCCGGCGGCGGCAAGCAACTCGTTGAACAGCGGGTCGATCTGCTGTGCGATCGGGCCGTCGAGGTCGATCAGCCCGCGTTCCCAAAGGCGCAGAACCGTGGCGGCAACGAAGGTCTTGGTGTTGCTGGCGACACGCAGCGGCGTGTCGACCGACATAGGCCAGCCGGCTTGTTCGTCGGCCATGCCGGCGGCAGCGCCCCAAGGCCGCTCGAGGCCTTTGCCCGTGGCATAGAGTGCCAGCGGGAACTGCTGTTTACGGACAAGTTCGGCAAGCTCTTCCCGGTTCATTCCATTCCTCACGCTGCAGTGCGCCCGCGTCACGATTCGCTGGCGTCACTCTGGCGATGGCGCGCTGCCGAGGGATAGCGCCAGTTTGCGCAACAGTCTGGCCAGCTGCGTCTGCTCGTCCCAGGTCAGGCTTTCCAGCATCAGCGTCTCGACCGCCATGTCGGCCTCGAAGGCTTCGCGGGCGCGGGTAAGACCTTCCTCGGTCAGTTCGACCGGCAGGCTGCGGCCGTCGCCATCGGAGGCGACCTGCCTGATGAGGCCTGCCTTGACCAGCTTGACAATGCGGTTGGTGACGCCGCCCGACGAGATCATCATCGACCTGTAGAGCTCGGTCGGGCGCAGCCGGTAGGGTGGCCCCGAGCGCAGCAGCGTGAACACGACGTCGGCCTCGCCGGTGTCGAGCCCGTAGGAGGCGAAGATTGCTTCGATCTTGGGGCGGGCGGCGAGCGTGATCCAGCGGGCGCGACCCAATATCGCCATGCCGCGCGTGTCGAGATGGGGCAGTTCCCTGGCCCACTGCGCCCGGCGCGCATCGATGCCGTCCCGCAGGCTATCGCCCACCAACTCCGCATTATTTTCGTCGAGATGTCTTGACACTAAGATAGTTCCGTCATTTATCTTAGCACTAAGATATCTCGGGGTTGACCATGACGCAACAGGAAGTTCTTCGTCTGCCGGTGTCCTACGCCGCGCGCTCGCCGCTGATCCTGCTGGCGCTGTGCGGCCTGGTCTTCGCCACCCGCATCATGATCTCGAAGGCGGCGCTGAATGCCGGCATGCAGCCATTCCAATTGGCGCTCGTCGCCAATGTCGGCGCCGGCCTGATCCTATTGCCGCTGCTGGCGGCGTCGGGGCAGGGCATCCCGCGCGAGCGGCGCCACCTCTTGCTCTACCTGGTGCTCGGCATCATCAGCTTCACCGTGCCGACGGTGCTCGGCTACTACATCGTTGACCGGGTCGGGCCGGCCTACACCTCGACGGTCTATTCGCTGTCGCCGCTTCTGACGATGAGTTTTGCGGCAGGGCTCGGCATCGAGCGCATGTATCTCAGGCGCTTCGCCGGCATCCTGATCGGCCTTGCCGGCATGGCGGCGCTGGTGCAGCAGCAGCTTGCCGAGATCGACTTCTCGCAGACCGTCTGGGTGCTGCTCGGCATCATCATCCCGGCCTGTGCGGCTGCCGGCAACATCATCCGCACGGCCTACTGGCCCAAGGGCTCATCAGCGCTCGCCTTTTCCTGCGGCATCCTGCTGAGCTCGAGCCTGATGGTGGCGCTGGTGGCGCCGTTCTTTGAAGCGCCGGCGAGCTGGGTCTTCTTGGACCGCGACGTGCTGTTCTGGATCGGCTGCATGGTCGCCACTTCGGCCTCATCCTACCTGCTCAACTTCCGCCTGCAGGAGATTGGCGGGCCGGTGTTCTTCAGCCAACTCGGCTACTGGGGCACGGGCTTCGGCGTGGTGATGGCGGCGCTTCTGTTCAAGGACGTGCTGACCTTGCTGTCGGTTGCGGGAATTGCCGCCATCATCGCCGGCGGCGTTCTGGCCAACCGGCGGCGCGGCTGAACAATCTTATCTTCAACGAGGAGAATACGATGTCCTTCCAAGCCTATCTCGACACCATCAAGACCAAGACCGGCAAGGGACCGGAAGAACTGCTGGCACTCGCCGACGGCAAGGGCCTTTCCCAGAGCGGCAAGCTCAAGCCTGGCGTCAAGGCAGGGCAGATCGTCGAATGGCTGCGCGACGAATTCGGTCTCGGCCATGGCCATGCGATGGCGGTCTATGCGCTGTTGAGCGACAAGAAGCAGGTCGGCGACAAGTAGCGGAGGGGTTGGATCAACCGACCTCCGCCGGCTCGGCCAGCACGGCCGAGACGAAGCCGCGCAGGCCGGCGGCGACAAAATCTTCGACCTGGCCTTGCGGGTCGAAGCCCCACCACAACAGCGAGCCTTGCCATTGCGAGGCCATCAGCAGCCCGATGCCCCTGGGCGCACCAGCGACGCCGGCGAAGCGTTCTTCGAGGGCGGCGGACAGTGCCACTTTCCAGGCGGCACCCCGTGCCCTGAGTGCCGGGTCGCGCAAATCCTCGCGCAGCACCAGCAGGCCTTCGGCATAGGTTTCGATGCCGCCATAATCCGACAGGCCGACAAGCAACTCGATCGCACCGTCGGGCGTTTTCGGCGTCGAGGCGGAAAGCGTTGCGGTCTTGGCATCGAGCCTGTCCCAGGCATGCAGCAGCGTCGCTTGCTTGAGCCCGGCCTTGGTCTTGAAGCGCTGCACCAGCGTCGCCGGCGACAGGCCGCAGGCCCGGCCGAGGCTTTCGAAGGTGAGCGCATCGGGTCCGCGATCGTGCAGCAGCCGTGAGGCGGCGACGAGCACCTCTTCGTTGGACAGGGTTTTGCGGCGCGGCATCTTGACCTTCTATTTATAAACGAATATTTGTTTATATATCGCCTAGAAGCCGATGACCAGCCTCCGAAAGAAACACTCTCGGGAGAGATCGATGACACTGCAAGGAAAAGTAGCGCTCGTTGCCGGCGGCAGCCGCGGCGCGGGCAGGGGCATTGCCATGGAACTGGGCGCGGCCGGTGCCACCGTCTACGTCACCGGGCGGACGACGCGCGACCGCCAGTCCGAATACCAGCGGCCGGAGACGATCGAGGAAACCGCGGAGGCCATCGACGCGCTTGGCGGCAAGGGCATTGCGCTGCGCGTCGACCATCTCGTTTCCGACGAGGTCCGCGACCTCGTTGCCCGCATCCGCAAGGACGAGGGCCGTCTCGACATACTGGTCAACGACATCTGGGGCGGCGAAAAGCTGTTCGAATGGAACAAGCCGGTGTGGGACCACAATCTCGACAATGGCCTCAGGATGCTGCGGCTCTCCATCGACACCCATCTGATCACCGCCCATCACGCCTTGCCGCTGATGATCGAAAAGCCCGGCGGGCTCTTGGTCGAGGTCACCGACGGCACGGCCGAATACAATGCGGTGAACTACCGCCTGTCGCCCTTCTACGACCTGTGCAAGTCGGCGGTGCTGCGCATGGCCTGGGCGCATGCCAAGGATCTCGCGCCGCTTGGCGCGACCGCCGTGGCGATCACGCCGGGCTGGCTACGCTCGGAAATGATGCTCGAACATTTCGGCGTCACCGAAGCCAACTGGCGCGACGCGCTCGAAAATGTTCCGCATTTCGCCATCTCCGAGACGCCGCGCTTCGTCGGCCGCGCCGTGGCAGCCCTTGCGGCGGACACCGATGTGGCGCGCTGGAACGGGCAGTCGCTGTCGAGCGGCGGCCTGGCGCAGGTCTACGGCTTCACCGATCTCGACGGCTCCCGGCCGAATGCCTGGCCTTATGTGGTCGAGGTTCAGGATGCCGGCAAGCCGGCGGATACGACAGGCTATCGCTGAGGCGACGGGGGGCCCGCTTCTGGATCCCCTGACTCTCATGCCGGCCGCTTGGCGGACATCGGGCAGAGGCGCTATCATGCCTCTGCCGAATGGGGGATACGGTCATGGGTGATGTTGCCGACCTGGGAAGCCTCGCGACGCCGAGCCTGATTCTCGACGAGACGATCATGCTCCGCAACATCGAGCGCCTTGAACGCAGGCTGGCCGCGCTCAAGGTTTCGGCGCGGCCGCACCTCAAGACGGTCAAGTCGGTCGACGCCGCCAGGCATGTGCTGCGGAACGCCAGGGGCGCGACTGTCTCGACGCTGCGGGAGGCCGAGGTTTTCGCCGAGGCCGGCGTCACCGACATCCTCTACTGCGTCGGCATTGCGCCGCAGAAGCTGCCGCGCGTGCTGGCCTTGAGGGCAGCCGGATGCGATCTCGTGGTGATCCTCGATTCGCTTGCGCAAGCGCACGCTGTCGCCGAGGTATCGCGCAAGGCGGGCGAGGCGATCCCTGCCTTGATCGAGATCGACTGCGACGGTCACCGCTCGGGCGTTCGGCCCGACGACCCCGTGGTCGTCGAGATAGCCAGGATACTTGTCGACGGAGGCGCGGAGTTGCGCGGCGTCGTCGATCATGCCGGCGAGAGTTATGGCACGCATGGCGAGGCAAGCCTCGTTGCCTTCGCAGAACAGGAGCGCGACGCCGTGGTCGCGGCAGTGGCGCAGCTTGCTGAGGCCGGCTTCGCCTGTCCGGTGGTCAGTGTCGGCGCGACGCCGACGGCGCACTTCGCCCGCGACCTGAGCGGGGTGACCGAGGTGCGCGCCGGCGTCTATGTGTTCTTCGACCTCGTTCAGGCCGGCGTTGGCGTCTGCGGGCTAAAGGATATCGCGCTGTCGGTGCTGACCACTGTCATCGGCCACCAGACCGAGCGTGGCTGGATCATGATCGATGCCGGCTGGATGGCGCTGTCGCGCGACCGCGGCACAGCATCCCAGAAGATTGACCAGGGTTACGGCGTGGTCTGCGACATTGACGGGCAAGTGCTGGACAGCCTGATCGTGACCGCGACGAGCCAGGAGCACGGCGTCATTGGGGTCAGGCCGGGCAGCGGGGCGCCGCTGCCTGACATATCAGTCGGCACGATGCTGCGCATCCTGCCCAATCATGCCTGCGCCACCGCCGCTCAATTCGACGGTTATCAGGTAGTCACGGCAGCCGGCGGGCTCGATTACTGGCCACGCTTCCGCGGCTGGTGAGAGGGATGGCCGAGAAGTTTCATGCGGCGATCTTGACCATATCCCCTCCGGGGGGATAGCAATTGAGCATGGCAGAACATACCCACCCCCACGCCTCCCATCCCGACACGGTCAAGCGGCTGAAGCGGGCCGAGGGCCATCTGCGCGGCATCATCGCCATGATCGAGGCGGGCCGGCCGTGCCTCGACATCGCCCAGCAGCTTCATGCCGTGGAAAAGGCCGTCGGCCAGGCCAAGCGCACGCTGATCCAGGATCATCTCGACCATTGCCTGGAGGACGCGGTCGGCGCCTTGCCGCGCGAGCAGCGACAGTCGATCGACGAGTTCAAGGAAATCACCAAGTACCTCTAGGCGCGCCGTTCGCCCCGGCCATGCCGCCGGGCTGCCGTTGTCCCAAAGTGCCTGATACCGCCAGAGCCCGACCAATGCTTCAGATCCTGTCCAACCGAACCTACCGCCATCTGTTTGCGGCGCAGCTGATCGCGCTGATCGGCACCGGCCTCGCCACGGTGGCGCTCGGCCTTTTGGCCTATGAACTGGCGGGGCCGGATGCGGGCGTCGTGCTCGGCACGGCCCTGGCGATCAAGATGATCGCTTTTGTCGTCGTCGCGCCCGTGGCGGCGGCTTTCGCCGAGCGGCTGCCGCGGCGCACGATGCTGGTCTGCCTCGATCTGGTGCGCGCGGCGGTGGTGCTGCTTCTACCCTTCGTCACCGAGGTCTGGCAGGTCTATGTGCTGATCTTCGTACTGCAATCGGCATCCGCCGGCTTCACCCCGGCGTTCCAGGCGACGATCCCCGACGTGCTGCCCGACGAGAAGGACTATACCCGCGCGCTGTCGCTGACGCGGCTTGCCTACGACCTCGAAAGCCTGGTCAGCCCGGTGCTTGCGGCCGCACTTTTGACGGTGATCAGCTTCCACAGCCTGTTTGCCGGCACCGTCATAGGCTTCCTGGCGTCCGCCGCCCTGGTGGTCTCGGTGAGACTGCCGAGCCCCAAACTGTCGGCGCCGCGTGGCATCTATGATCGGACCACTCGGGGCCTCAGGATCTACCTTGCGACGCCACGGCTGCAGGGGCTGCTGGCGGTCAGCATGGCGGTCGCGGCTTCCGGCGCGATGGTCATCGTCAACACCGTCGTCATCGTGCAGGGCGAGTACGGCCTGACGCAGAAGGCGACGGCGATGGCGCTGGCCGCCTATGGCGGTGGGTCGATGGTGGCAGCACTGATGCTGCCTGGAATTCTCGACCGGGTTCAGGACCGCTCGATCATGCTGGCCGGCATTGTGCTACTGGCTGCCGGGCTTGTGTGCGGGACATTGGTGCGGGGCTTCGATTCGCTGCTGCCGCTGTGGTTCATTCTCGGTCTCGGCTATTCGATGGCGCAGACGCCAGCTGGGCGGCTGCTCAGGCGCTCGTCGCATGCCGAAGACAGGCCGGCACTTTTTGCCGCGCAGTTCGCGCTGTCCCATGCCTGCTGGCTGATCACCTATCCGCTTGCCGGCTGGCTCGGGGTGACTGTCGGCATTTCCCAGACCTTCGTCATCATGGCGGGCATTGCGGCCGCAGCCCTGGCGGCGGCCTTGGCGATGTGGCCCGCGACAGATCCCGATGTGCTGGGCCATCGCCACGACGATCTCGACGAGGACGATCCGCACTGGGCCGAGGGCGGACATCGCCTTGGGCACCGGCATGCGCATGGCTTCGTCATCGATACGCAACACCCGCAATGGCCGCGCCACGGCTGACGCCCAAAGCGCTCGTGCCGCAGTGACTTTGCGGCGGCAATGTGGCATGGCGCCAGCATGAAGAGCATGCGGCTGCTTTTGCGGGACAGGCTGTCGGCTGGCGCCATCGCCGGCATGATCGCCTTCATGCTGCTGTTCCAGGCGCTGCTGTCAGGTGCCGCATCAGGCGCCATGGCGGCCTCCATCGCCGACCCGCTCGGCGTCATCTGCACGATGGAAGGCATGGCACCGGCAGGCGACGACAAACAGCCCGCCCGCAGTCCCGCCGAATGCCCGTGTGGCACGCTCTGCCAGTTGGCCGTAGCGACCACGCCCGGCCTGCCGGGTCAACAGCTTGCCTTCATCCTCGACCGCCCCGAGGCGCATGGCGCCGTCGTTGCCGAACAGGCGGTGCCGGTTCGCCAGGGCCAACGCGGCCTTATCGCCGAGGCACGGGCGCCACCCACGATCTCCATCTGACGTCGAACCGATCAGGGCCGTTCATGCGGCCTGACATTCCACGCCTATGGAGACAAAAATGTCCGAAATCACTCTCGGACGGGAGAGCAGCGCCGTGGCTGCGCGCTCCGCGTCCAACCTTTACCGTGCCGTCTGGCGCTGGCACTTCTATGCCGGGCTGCTGGTTCTGCCCTTCATGATTACGCTCGCCGTTACCGGCGCGCTCTATCTGTTCAAGGACGAGATCGACGCTGCCGTCTATTCCAAGCTCAAGCGCGTCGCCGTCGAACAGACCAGGGTGGCACCCGAGGCCATGGTCGACGCGGCACTTGCCAACTATCCCGGAACGGCGGTGAAGTATCTTGACCCGGCGACGCCCGAGAGCTCGGCCGAGATCACCGTCGCCACCGCCGACTTTGGCAAGCTCGCCGTCTATGTGAGCCCCTACAGCGGGCAGGTGCTGGGCGCCTTGCCCGATCGCGGCACGATCATGTGGACCATCCGTTACCTGCACAGCCTGAAATATTTCGGCGACACGGCACGGCTGCTGATCGAGCTTGCCGGCGGCTGGTCGATCCTGATGGTTGGCACCGGCATCTATCTGTGGTGGCCGCGCGGCAAGAAGGGTGGGGTCGTCACCGTGCGCGGCAAGCCGAAAAACCGCATGTTCTGGCGCGACCTGCATGCGGTGACCGGCCTGTTCGTCGGGTTCTTCATCGTTTTCCTGGCGATAACAGGCATGCCCTGGTCGGGCGTGTGGGGCGAAAAGGTCAACGAATGGGCCAATGGCAGCAACTTCGGCTATCCCTCGGGCGTGCGCGTCGACGTGCCGATGTCGGGCGAACATCTCGACCACGTCGCCAAGACGTCGTGGTCGCTGGAGCAGGCCAAGCTGCCGGAGTCCTCGGGAGTTGCAGGCACGCCGATCGGGCTGGACAAGGCCATCGAGACGTTCGACAGGCTAGGGCTGCATCGCGGCTATACGGTCGCCATACCGAGCAAGCCGGAAGGCGTCTACACCGGTTCGGTTTATCCCGACGACGCGGCCGAGCAGCGCGTGATCCATCTCGACCAATACAGCGGCAAGCCGCTGATCGACATGGGCTTTGCCGACTACGGTGTGGGAGGCAAGTGGATGGAATGGGGCATCTCGGTGCATATGGGTCAGGAATTCGGTTTGGCCAACCAGCTGGTGATGCTCGCGGCCTGCATCGGCATCGTGCTTTTGGCGGTCTCGGCCGGTGTGATGTGGTGGAAGCGCCGTCCAGCCGGCTCGCTCGGCGTGCCGCCATTACCCGGTGACACCAGGGTGTTTCGCGGGCTGATCGCAATCCTCGCTATGGGCGGCATCGCCTTTCCGCTCGTCGGCATCTCGCTTGTTGTGATGTTCGTCCTCGACTGGCTGGCAACGCGCCTCTTCAAGCCAAAGCTCGCCTGAGCCGACAAGGCCGCCGTGATAACACGGCGGCCAACTTCATTGCGGTACGCGGCCATCGTCTTGGCGCTGCCGGTCAAGGCCGCTATCATCGGCGGCGGGGTTGGTGCGGAAGTCCGCGTCGCTGCCCTGAACGGCGAGGGGACAGGCCATGTTCAAGATCGCGCTGACCGCATTTCTCACGCTTGCCATCGTTCCACCCGTGATGGCGACATCAGGGCCGGGTTGTCTGGTGGTGGTCAATGTCGCCCGCAACGATGCGCTCAACATGCGGGCGCGGCCGTCGGCCAATGCCCGCATCGTCGACGTGCTGCCGCCGCAGACGCACGGTATCATCCATCTCGACGCCGCCTGCCGGCCGCCAAGCCAGCCCTGGGCGAGCCGCTGGTGCCCGGTAACGCATTACAATGGCGACCGCACCACCAAGGGCTGGGTCAAGGCCCGCTTCGTCCGCGACAGCGACTGCCCGTAGCAGGCCACGCCGAGGGCTCTGGACCAACCGGCTTTGCTTGACCCATGGCCTGTCATGGGGCACTGACGCCGTCCCGAAAAAAGCCCTCAATCCAAGACTGGCCCAACCTCAAGACTGGCAAGACAATGACCATCGGCAAGCATGGCGGCCATGCAGGCATCGCTTTCGCACTCATCGTGACCAGCACCGTGCTCGGCATCGCCGGCACCGATCTTGTGCTGCCGGCAGTGCCGAGCCTGCCCGAGGTGCTCGGCGGTACCTATGCGCGCGCGCAGTTCGTGCTGGCAGCGTTCGTGACCGGAGCCGCACTCGGGCTGCTCATCTTCGGCTCGCTCGGCGCGCGCTTCGACCAGCGCCGCCTGCTCGTCGGCTCGCTGGTCGCCTATGGCGTCGTCTCGGCGCTGGCTGGTCTCAGCGCCTCGCTCGAGATGCTGATTGCGCTGCGTTTCCTGCAGGGCGCGGCGGGGGCTGCGGCGGCGGTGTTCGCGCCGGGCATGATCCGCGCGCTTTATGGCGACGAGCGCGCCATCGGCAAGCTCGGGCTTCTGGGCAGCATCGAGTTCGCTTACACCGGCGCTGGCACCGGTCGCCGGCGTCTGGCTGCTCTCCGTCGCCGGATGGAACGCGTCGTTCGAGGTCATCGCCGCACTCGCGCTGGTGCTCGCGGCAGCAGTAGCGGCACTTGGGCGGCACCTGCCGCGTGTGGTCAGCGGACGCCGCAGCGGCGGTTATGCCCATCTGCTGCGCGATGCGGTGTTCCTGCGTTATGCCGTCAGCCACGCATTTACGCTCGGCGCGTTGCTGGTGATCGTGTTCGCCGCGCCGACGGTGTTCGTCGCAGCACTCGGCGCCGGGCTCAAGGACTTCATTGTCATGCAGCTCACCGGCATTGCGACCTTCATCGTTGCCGCCAACGTCACCGGTCGCCTGACGGCGCGCTTCGGTGCCGAGCGCATGATCTGGTTCGGCACGGCACTTTCAGCGCTCGGAGGCCTGGCGATGCTGGGCTACGCGCTGGCCGGCGGGGCGAACACGCTTGTTGTGACGGCCCTGTTCGTGCCGTTCAACTTTGGCCTCGGCTTTCGTGGTCCGCCCGGCTTCCACCGCGCGGTGGTCGCCTCGCATGGCGACGACGCGCGCGGCGCTGCACTTGTCGTGGTCGCCATCCTCGGCACGACCGCTGCCGGCACGGCCGCGGTGGCGCCCTTCATTACGCTCGGCCTGTTGCCGCTGGCTGCGGTGGCCGCGGCTCTGGTGCTCGGCGCGCTGCTGTTGCTGGCGCTGATCCCGGCATTGCCGGAGAGCTGAGCCGGTTGGACAAGGACACCAGGTTGCCGACAGCCATAGTTCTTGATTTCGCCGCCTAACCGGCTGATGGTCCGGCCATGGAGTGGCGCGACGAAGGAATCATCCTCGGCACCCGAAAGCACGGCGAAACCTCCGCCGTGCTCGAGGTGATGACCCGTGCCCATGGCCGGCATCTGGGGCTCGTGCGCGGCGGCCGCTCGCGCAAGCAGCAGCCGCTGTTGCAGGCGGGCAATCGGGTCGACCTGATCTGGCGCGCCCGTCTCGACGAACATCTCGGCACGTTCCAGGCCGAGCCAATCGAGCTCAATGCCGCCAGGCTGATCGACAGCGCGATTGCCGTCTATGCGCTGCAGACGCTGGCAGCCCATCTGAGGCTTCTGCCCGAGCGTGACCCGCACGCAGGCCTCTACGAGACGCTCGCGATCCTGATCGAGCATCTGAGCGACGCCGAAGCCGTCGGCGAACTGGTGGTGCGTTTTGAGCTTCTGGTGCTGGAAGAGCTCGGCTTCGGCCTCGATCTTTCCGAATGTGCCGCTACCGGCGCGCTCGAGGAGCTGACCTATGTCTCGCCGAAATCGGGCCGCGCCGTGTCGCGCGTGGCCGGCGAGCCATGGCGCGACAAGCTGTTGCCATTGCCTGTTTTCCTGCAGCGCGGGGCGCGGCAAGGCGCCGACCTCAAAGCCATTGAAGATGCCTTTCGCCTGTCGAGCTTCTTTTTTGCTCGCCACGTCTACGAGCCGCGCGGCATCGAGGTGCCCGACGCGCGCAGCGGACTGTTGATGGCGCTGCGGAAATTTTATGCGGCCAGGGCGATTTCCCATGGAGACACAGCCGCATGAGCGAAGTCGAACTGTTCCCCGGCCTCGTCTCTCCGCTTGGCCTGGGCACGATCCCGCATGAGGACGTGCATCTCTATTCCGGTGCTGAATTGCTGCAGCGTGTCGTCGACGGGCTCTATCCCGCACCGCCGATCGCCGCGGCGATGAATTTCGGCCTGACCGAGGTGGAAGCGGGGCGCGCGGTGTTTCGCGGGTTGCCCGGCGAGCGCCATCTCAACCCGCTCGGCACCGTGCATGGCGGCTGGGCAGCGACCTTGCTCGATTCGGCACTGGGCTGTGCCGTGCACAGCACGCTGGAGAAGGGCGAAGCCTACACCACCGTCGAGTTCAAGGTGAACCTGACCCGGCCGATCACGCCCAAGACAGGCGAAGTGGTGTGCGAAGGCAGGGTGATCCACAAGGGCCGCACGCTCGCCGTGTCGGAAGCGACGCTGAAGGACAAGGACGGCAAGCTGCTCGCCTTCGGCACCGAAACATGTTCGATCTTTCCCGTCGCCAATCTGGCGGCGCGGTGAGCCGGCCAATCTGAGGGGGAACGGCCATGCTTGAGAGCCTGTTGGGCGTCATCGCCATCGTCGTGCTGATCGTCATCGTGTCGAAGCAGCAGAGCCGGCTCGGCCTGCTCGAGCGCGAGCTTGGGGCGCTGCGCAGCCTGGTGCTGTCAGGTGCCGTGCCGGCGCCGGCCGCCAAGGCGGCGGAGGTCAAGGCAGCGACGGTGAGCGAGGCGGTCTTGCCGGAGGCGCTGGCCGCTGAGGTAGCCGACCAGCCAGCCGCGGCGGAATCTGTCGCGGCGACAGCGGAAGAGCTGCCCGTGGCGGCAAATGCCGAGGTGGAAGCTGCGGTGGCTGGCCCGTGGGCGCCAGCGGCAGCCGAGCCGCAGCAGGCTGCGGCGCGCGCAACGCCCAACATCGAGACCGCGCTCGGTACACGCTGGGCAGTCTGGGTCGGTGGCCTGGCGCTGGCCTTCGGCGCGGTGTTCCTGATCCGCTACTCCATCGAATCCGGCATCTTCGGCCCCGGCCTGCGGCTCAGCATGGCTGCCCTGCTCGGGCTCGTGCTGGTCGGTGGCGGCGAATTCATCCGTCGCACCGGCTATCGCGTACCGATCCAGAACGGCTCCAACGCCTACATCCCGGCGATCCTGACGGCGGCGGGCGCGTTCGCCCTGTTCGGCACCATCTACGCCGCACATGGCATCTATGGCTTCATCGGTGCCGGCCCGGCTTTCGTGCTTTTGGGCATCGTCGGTGTCGCGACGATTACCGCGGCCCTGGCGCATGGCCAGGCGCTGGCCGGCCTCGGGCTGCTCGGCTCGATGGTGACGCCGGTGCTGGTCGCGTCGACCGCGCCCAACTACTGGGCACTGTTCGGCTATCTTGCCATCGTCCTGGTGGCGACGGCGGCCGTCGCCCGCACCCGCAGGTGGTCGCTGCTGATGGGCGCTGCTTTCATCGGCACCGGCCTTTGGACGCTGCTTTATCTCGCCGACGCGCCGCTGGCGAGTTTTGCGGTGGTGCTGTTCATCTCCGCCATCACACTGGCGGCATTGGCCCTGCTATGGCTCGGCCGTGACGACGAGCCAGCCACGCTCGACTGGCCGTCGATGGTGCCGGCCTTCTTCGTCGCCGTGACATCGGTGGTGCTGTTCATCCATCCGACCTATGCAGCGCTTGGCGGCCCGCTGCGCGGGACGATCCTGATGATCGGCATGCTGGCGGTGGCGCTTTATCGTCCGGCGGCAGTGTCACTGCTGTTTGCGGCCGCTCTCGCCGCCGTGCTGGTCTATCTGCGCAATGCGCTGGGCGGCACCTTCGACCTCGACCTGCCGATTGGCGCGCTCACTGTCGAAGGTTTGCCGATCGAGGTTGCCGGTTCGACACTGACCCGCATCGGCTGGCTGCTCGGCCTGGTGTTCGCCGGCGCCGGCCTGTGGAGCGCCAAACGCTACGTGGTGACGGTGCCCTGGCGCGCCGCGGCCTGGGCCGGGTGGGGCGTGGCGGTGCCGTTGGTGGTGCTGTTTTCGCTCTGGATCGCCTATGGCAACCCCGACCGCGATCTGTTGCGCGCGTTGATCGCCGTTGCACTTGTTGCCGGCTTTGCCGCCGGCGGCGAATGGATCGCCCGCAACGAACAGCCGCCGCTGACCGGTGGCCCTGCCGTCTCCTTCGCCTTGGGCGGGGCAGGGGTGGCGCTGCTGCTGGCCTTGCATATGGGCTTCGGCTCGGGCTTTACCACCGTGCTGCTCGGACTGGCCGCAGCGGTAGCGGCCCTGGCGACCCGCCAGCGCAGCTATCCGGCGCTCGGCTGGCTGAGCGTTGCGGCGGCGGTTGCGGTGCTGGTCCGGGTGGCGTTCGACCCAACGATCGTTGGCGCCGACGTGCTCGGCAAGACGCCGGTGTTCAACTGGATTTTGCCCGGCTACGGCATTCCGGCACTCGCCTTTGGTTTTGCCGCCTGGCAGCTGGCGCGAACCACCAATGGGCGGCCCCGGCTGGTCATGGAAGCGGTGGCGGCACTGTTTGCGCTGCTGACGCTGGCGATGCTGGTGCGCCACGCAATGAATGGCGGCGTCATCACTTCCGACGTGCCGACGCTGGCGGAGCAGGCGATCTACACGCTGATCGCGCTCGGTGGCGGCGGCATATTGGTGGCGCTCGACATGCGTTCGCCGAGCCCGGTGCTGCGCTATGGTTCGCTCGGCATCGGCGTTGTGTCGGTGCTGTCGATCGTCGGCCAGCACTTCCTGGTGCTCAACCCGCTGTTCACCAACGAAAGCACCGGCGGCATTGTGTTCTTCAACTTGCTGTTCCTCGCCTATCTGCTGCCGGCGGCAGCAGCAGCGGCGCTGGCCTATTACGCCCGGGGCAAGCGCCCGCAATGGTATTCGGCGATGCTGGCGCTGGTCGCCGCACTGCTCGCCTTCGCCTATGCGACGCTGTCGGTCCGGCGGCTGTTCCAGGGCGAGCATATCGGCCTGTGGGCGGGCCTCGGGCAGGTCGAGACCTACACCTATTCGGCACTTTGGCTTGCCATGGGCGTCGGCCTGCTTGTCGCTGGCGTGACGCTGAAGTCGCAGGTGCTGCGTATCGCTTCCGCGGCGCTGATCTCGGTCGCGGTGGCCAAGGTCTTCCTGTTCGACATGTCCGAGCTGGAAGGCGTGTTGCGGGCGCTGTCCTTCATCGGCCTGGGTGGTGTGCTGATCGGCATCGGCCTGTTCTACCAGCGCCTGCTGACGCGGGCGGCGCGCTAGGTAGCCAACAGGCGAGCGCCGCAAGCCGGCTGCCAACCCAGCAGACCAGCAGTTGCAGGTTTCAGCCTGCCGGCGCCTTCGGCTTTGCCGCCGGCTTGCTGCGGGAAGAAGGCTGGCGCCGGACCATGCGTTTTCGGCGCCTTGAGGGGAACGGCAGGCGCGTCCGACAATGCCCCCGTCGCGGCTGATGTCATGTCGTATGCGACAAAGTCGGCGTTCAACTCGGCGGCAAGCTTTTCGGCGTCGCGGCCCGGCGCTTCGTCGGCCCAAAGCACGATGCCGACGCGCAGGTCCTTTCCGGCGCGCTTGAGCCGGCGCACGACGTAGCGGCCATGGTTCAACGAGTCGGAGTTGAGGAAGCCGACGATCGCGGTCTGGAACGTGCCGAGCGGCAGGTTGCGGATGTTGGCAGGGTCGACATCGGTGTGGCTCGCCGTCGACGCCGAGGCACCCTGAACCGTCAGGACCTGGGCGAGCATGGCGGCGGCAGCATTGTCGAGATCGCCGCGCCCGCCGATGCAAAGCACCGATTTTCCCGATCCGTCCGGCAGTTCGTCGCCCTCAGGGGTTTCGTCCGGCTCAGCATCGTCAGCAGCGACGTCGTCGCCTTCCTCCGCCTCCTCGTTGGCGATCTCGTTCAGGTTGGCGACCAGCGTCGCCGCGCTTGCCGCAACGCGCCTGCGCTGCTCGTCGGTCAGCGCGCCGCGAGCGCGGTCGCGTTCGCCGAGCAGCAATGCCGGAATGGCCACGCTGCCGTAGAAGTCGACAAGGTACTCGGTCTCGAGCATCTCCTCGGCGTGGTCGGTTGCCTCCTCCGGGTCGCCAGCCAGCAGGCGCTGGTAGAGGCGCTGCTTGGGATCGAGGACCGGCTCGTTGCCGAACAGGACCTCGAGGAATGCAAACTGCGGGACGTGCTTGCCAAGCACGACGAGGCAAACGGTCAGCGGCGTGGACAGCACCAGCCCGACCGGCCCCCACAGCCACGTCCAGAAGATCGCCGCGACAATGATGGCCAGCGGCGAGAGGCCAGTCCTGGAGCCATATAGCCATGGCTCGATGACGTTGTTGATGATCAGTTCCATCACGATGAACAGCCCTGCCGCCCACAGCACGAGCGACCAGCCCGGCGCCACCGCCAGGGCCAGGAAAAGCGGCAGGATCATCGCGATCGCCGGGCCGATATAGGGCACGAAGCGCAGCACGATCGCCAACAGGCCCCACAAGACCGCGTTCGGTATGCCCAGCAGCCAGAGACCGACGCCGATCGGCACGCCATAGGCGACGTTCACGACCAATTGCATCAGCAGATACTGTCCGACCCTGCGGCCGGCATCCTGAAGCGCTTCGGTCGTTCGATGCAGGTCGCCATAGCCGACCAGGCGAATGAAGCGGTCGCGCAGGTCTTCGCGCTCCAGCAGCATGAAGATGACGACGACGATGACCAGGCCGGCGGTGGCGAGCGGGCCGATCAGCGGCAGGATCAGGTTCTTCAGGGTTTCTATCGGGCGCTGAGGTGTGAAGATCTCGACCAGAAGCGGGTCCGGCCGCGACGGCTGCGTCGACCCGGCTGTCGCGCCTTCGGGCTTGTCGATTTCTTGTCCGACACGCTCGATGACCCCACTCAGCCTGTCGATGATGCCATTGCCGCCGCCAGTCTCCTTGAGCGAGCGCACCTTCTCGAGGATGTTGGACTGATAGGTCGGGAGGTTCTGGGCAACTTCGCCGATCTGCGACGCCACCACGAAGCTGAACACGGCGACCATGCCAAAGGCGGCCATGACGCAGGCAATGACCGACACCAGCCTGGGGACACCGAGCCTGCGAAGCCAGCCAACGATCGGCGCGAGCGCGAAGGTGAGCAGTATCGCGATGGCCAGCGGCAGCAGCACGTCGCGCGCGAAATAGAGGATGGCGACCATGGCCGCGGTCGCGGCAAAGGTCGGCAATAAGGTCTTCGCAGCCGGCTGCATTGAAATCTGGCTTGCCAAGCCCTGGCCTTTCCTGATCTCGACCACCCGAAGCCTCCTGGCTGCACTGCTGGCTGACGACGTCAGCCTGGCACCGTCGCCTGTTCCGCTCGCAGAGCGCAACAGGCCGAGAGGTGCCGTCAGGATTCATAGTCGTCGCAGAACATCAGCTTTGGCAATGGCCTATGGTTGCGTGGCAACTGGGTGCCATGCGCGGCGTGGCAGTGTGAGCGCGGCAGCGTGGCCCGTTTTCCTGAGGCGTCCGCGATAGACCGACGCAAGGATGCCTTAATGAAGGTTACCGAAAGATTACCGCTAAATAATTGATTTTATTATATTCGATGCAATGTTGCTGCAATGCAGAAGGCTCAGGTTACGCTCGCAACCAATGATATGGTGCACGGGACTTGGCCGGCGGGTTCTCCCCCGTTGCCGCCGCGTCGAGGCCCCGTCAACGGGCTGCGAGGCTTCTGCTTCGCAGCCCCACGCAAATGTCGGAGCAAGAACTAACATGTCCATGCGAAATCTGTTTCTCGTCGTATTCGCTGGCCTCGCGCCTTTCGCCATGCCTGCAATGGCCGCTGACGTGGCCCAGAACTACGCCGCGCCGCAGGATTTTTCCAATCAGGCCTATGACTGGTCGGGCACCTATGCCGGTGTCCATCTCGGTTCGGCCTCATCGGGTTTCCCGAACCCGTTCGCCGACAAGAGCGGCTGGCAGCTCGGCGGCCAGGTCGGCACCAACTTCCAGTCCGGCTCGATGGTCTATGGCGCCGAGCTCGAAGGCAGCTACTCCAAGGGCTCCAAGTACAATCTCGGCGGTGGCGCCGAACTGCAGCGCACCTGGAACGGTGCGGCCAAGGTTCGCGCCGGCGTAGCCCTTGACCGCACGCTGGTCTACGGCACCGCCGGCTACTCGATGGCCAAGTTCAAGGGCAAGGGCAATGTCATTTCCGACGACAAGTGGGAAGGCGGCTACCTCGTCGGCGGCGGTATCGAGCAGGCCTTCGATGGCGGCCTCAGGGCGCGCGTCGAATACAACTACGTCAACTATGGCGACGTGAACGCGGTGGTCAAGGGCGGCAGTCGCCGCAGCGAAGACCTTGCCAGCCACAGCGTCAAGCTCGGCCTGAACTACGGCTTCTGAGGCAAGAAACCCGAAGGCCCATGGTGGTCTTCGGGATGGATCTTGCGCCGGTTGAAGGTGCTGCCGCTTCCCTTGTCCTCCAGGAGGGATACACGGCGCCGACAACGGTGACCCACCACATCGAAGGCAGGCCCAGCTCCCAATCGGTCTGTTTTCGATGACCGGGCCAGGCCCGGAAAGGAGCCATGATGTTTCTTGCAAAGACGCTGGCCAGGACAGTGGCTTGTGCCGTGGCCGCGAGCCTGCTTGCCAGCCTTCCGGCCCATGCCGGCAGCCGAAGCTTCACAGCGGGCGCACAGGTGCAACTCGTCGGCGACTATTATTATGACGACGATGACGACGACATCGATTGCTCGTGGCCGCGCGACAGCTACGAACGCAGGCAGTGCGACAGATGGCGCGACAGGCAAGACCGCCACGACCGTCGCAAGCGCGACAAGGACACAGAGGCCGCCATCGGCCTCGGTATCCTCGGCCTTGCCGTCGGTGCGATCGTTGCCGGTTCGATAGCCGAACAGAACGCCAAGGAACGCCGGCGTGACCAGTGGGGCGGGCCGTGCCACAGGCGCTATGGCTACGACCGGCGCAGCAACACCTTTATCGGCGAGGGCGGCCGCCGCTTCTACTGCCGGTAGGAGCCAGCGACAGCTGGCGGATCACTCCGCCGGCGCCAGCACCGTTGGCCGCGCGACGGGGCGTTCCTTGATCGGCCAGTGGACGGCGGCCGCAAACAGGCCAAGGATCACGCCGAGCCACCAGACCGGGTTGTAGGATCCGAAATGATCGTAGAGGTAGCCGCCGAGCCAGACCCCGAGGAACGAGCCGATCTGGTGCGAGAAAAAGACGATGCCGCCGAGCATGCCGAGGTGGCGGGTGCCGAACATGATGGCGACCAGGCCGTTGGTCGGCGGCACCGTCGACAACCACAGCAGGCCCATGATGATGGCGAAGACCACGACGGTCGTTGGTGTCTGCGGCACCAGCAGAAACACAGCCACCAGCGCCGAGCGGGCAATGTAGATCCAGGCGAGGAAGTGCGGCTTTGAATATTTCTGGCCGATGACGCCAGAGGCGAGCGAGCCGATGACATTGAAGAAGCCGATCAGCGCCAGCGCGATCACGGCATAGCGCGCGTCGATGCCGATGTCCCTGATATAGGCGGGGAAGTGGGCGGTGATAAAGGCGACCTGGAAGCCGCAGACGAAGAAGCCGGAGGTCAGCAGCAGGTAGCTCCTGTGGCCGAAGGCTTCCGACAATGCCTGGCCAAGCGTCTGCTCGACCTCGGACTGCGAGACCGTGCCCGAACGCGCATTGCCGACCAGCGGGATTGCCAGCACCGGAATGACCAGCATGGCGATCGACATGTAAACGAGCGTGTCGGACCAGCCATAGGCGTCGATCAGGCCCTGGCTGATCGGCGCGAAGATGAACATGCCGGCGGAACCGGCAGCGGTGCCGATGCCGAACACCATGGAGCGGTTCTGCGGGTTGGTGTTGCGGGCAAACGCCGCCAGAACGATGCTGAACGAGCCGGCGGCAACACCGAGGCCGACAAGCACGCCGCCGCTCAGATGCAGCATCGTGGCACTGTCGGCATTGGCCATCAGATAGAGGCCGAGCGAATAGAGCACGGCGCCGAGCGTCAGCACACGCCAGCTGCCGAAGCGGTCGGCGATGGCGCCGAAGATCGGCTGGCCGAGACCCCAGCACAGGTTCTGGATCGCCATGGCGAGACCGAAGGTGGTGCGGTCCCAGCCCTTTTCGGCGAGCATCGGCAACTGGAAGAAGCCCATCGCCGAGCGCGGGCCGAAGGTCAGCGCCGCGATCAGGCAGCCGCAGATGATGATGAGCCAGGGAACGCTCGATTGCGACCTGGTGGTTGCAGTTGCAGCAGTCATGGTCGCATCTCCGTGGAGCGCCATATCTAGCCGATCCCGGCCGATGTTCAAAATCAATTGAACTAGGGAAATGCTTCAAGATTTCTGATGTGTCGGGAATAGAATGCGCCTGGCAATCGTTAATTGTGCGCTTGGGTGACTGGGGTGGCAAGCCGCCGCCGCGCATCGGCCCGGAAATCGGAATTGATTTTCGGAAAAGACGATGCGCAGTTTTAGAGTTCCGGAGCGTCCTTTGCGCGTCCAAGTGGACGCGCGGCGCTCCAGTCACACGCTTGCGCCGCGCTGATAAGGCGCGTTCAATCGGCGTGCAAAGAGGGCGACTTGCGATCCGCGGTCATGGACGAAAAGAAGGCAGCGATACTTCAGGAAATTCCCCGGCTGCGCCGCTACGCGCGGGCGCTTCTGCGCGACCGCGATGCCGCCGACGACCTTGTCCAGGACAGTCTCGAGCGCGCACTGGTGCGCATGGACAACTGGCGAACGGGAGAAAGCCCCAGGAGGTGGCTGTTTACGATCATGCACCATCTATTCATCGACCAGATGCGCAAGGTGAGCCGGCGCGGCGAGGCTTCGATCCTGCCGCTCGATGCCTCCGAGGCTTTGGCGACCCCTGCGGTGCAGGCCGAAAGTGTCGCTTCGCGCGAGATCGTTGACGCATTGCAGCAGATCAGCCCCGACCGGCGTGCCGCACTGGTGATGGTTGCCATCGAAGGATTTTCATATGCCGAGGCCGCAACGATGCTCGGCGTGCCGGCCGGCACGTTGATGTCGCGTATCGCGCGTGGCCGCGAGGAACTGCGCGGACTGCTTGACGATCAGGCGCGCCGCAGGACGATAAGGATCGTCGAGAAATGAACGCCCGCGCTTTTACCGACCGTGACATCCATCTGGCCCTCGACGGCGAACTGCCGGAGGACGAACGCGCCGCCTATCAGGCCTGGCTCGAAGCCAATCCCGACATGAAGGCCAGGAGCCTGCGTTATGCCGCAGACAACGCCGCGCTGCGCAACCTGTTTGCCGGTGTGCTCGAAGAGCCGGTGCCGTCGCGGCTGGAGGCAGCCGTCAACGGCGATGCACCCAGGCGCAAGGGGGCAGCGCAGTGGTGGCGCATGGCGGCCGCTGCGGCACTGCTGATTTCAGGCGGGCTCGGCGGGTATTTTGCCGGGGCCAGCGGTTTAGGCTTTGGTTCCGGTGACGACGACCGCATGGCCGAACTGGCGATTGCCGCCCACCAGACTTTTGCCGCCGACAAGAACCGGCCGGTCGAGGTCGATGGCAGTGACCAGGCCTATCTGACCGGCTGGCTGTCCAAGCGCACCGGCTTGACGCTCGTGGCGCCGGACCTGACCAAGAACGGCTTTACGCTTCTCGGTGGGCGCCTGGTACCAGCGAACGGCAGCACGGCGGCGTTGATGCTGTATGCCGACGCCGAAGGCAATCGGATCTCGGTCTATGTCACCACCGAAGGAACCGAGCGCTCCAAGGGCACCTACACGCTCGCCAGCGGCGGCCCCGAGGCCGTCTACTGGCAGGACGAAGGTTATGGCTGCGCCATCGTCGGCACGTTGCCGCCCGAGCAGATGGGCGTGGTCGCCAAGGACGCCTACAAGCAACTGCTTGCCGGCGCCGGGCTGGCACGGTCGTAGGCTTGTACAGGGCCTGTACCTTGGGCAGATGGGTGCTCGCTGCTGCGCCCTGCTTGCCTCCCAAGTTGTGGAGCTTCGGCCGTTATCCTGATGGCTTGTGGCTATTGGGTGGTCACAAGCCATCAGGAAGCGGAAGTTCAAAAGTTCCCCCGCTCGACCAGCCAAGCAGGGCTCGGCAGCAAACCGACTGCCGAGATCCGGAAATGCGAGCGCGGACGGGCTTGAAGAAAACGCCGATTTTCGGCGTCCTTTCCTATGAGATTCATATCCTCGCCGCCGCTGAGCCATGTCACAATAAGGCCCGAATCGAGGCGTGACTGCGCTGGCACAGCGAGCGCATGAGTGCTTCGCAGGGATGCATCCTTAGGGCTCTCTTCCGCCCAGACGAGGTTCTCGGATCCGTATGGCTGCCGACATTCGTACGGCCCGCGCAGAAGACGTCGATGCGCTTGTCGCCATCGAAAATGCCGTCTTTGAAGGCGACAGGATCTCGCGCCGCTCCTTCCGCCAGCTGATTGACCATGAAACCGCGCAGGCGCGTGTCGCTGACATCAATGGCCGCCTTGCCGGCTATGCGATGGTGCTGTTTCGCAAGGGCAGCGGCGTGGCGCGGCTTTATTCCTTCGCCATTGCACCCGATTTCAGCGGCAAGGGCATTGGCCGCAGCCTGCTCGATGCCGCCGAGCACGTCGCCTACGAGCATGGCCGCATGATGCTGAGGCTAGAGGTACGCCAGGACAATACGCGCGCCATCCGCCTTTACGAGCAGAACGGCTACCGCAGGATCGGCTGCGAGCCGGACTATTACGAAGACGGCATGACCGCGTTGCGCTACGAAAAGACGTTGCGCGGCGACGTGCCGGTGGCCACCAAAGTCCCGTTCTACGCCCAGACCTGCGATTTCACCTGCGGCCCATGCTGCCTGATGATGGCGATGGCCAATTTTGACCGCGGTTTCGTGCCCGACCCGGTGATGGAAGTGCGGCTGTGGCGCGAGGCGACGACGATCTTCATGATGTCGGGGCCGGGCGGTTGCGAGCCGTTCGGGCTGGCGGTGGCAGGCCACGAGGCGGGGCTCGCCGCGGAGATCTTCGTGTCCGCCGAGGGCGCACTTTTCCTCCAATCCGTCCGCACGGCCGAAAAGCGCCGGGTGATGGAACTGGCGCAAGCCGATTTTCGCGCCCGCGCCGAAAAATATGCGATCCCGGTGACCTACCGGCCGTTCACGCTCGACGACATCAGGGCCAAGCTGGCCGAAGGCAAGCTGGTGCTGGTGCTGATCTCGGGCTTCCTGATGTTCGGCAAGAAGGTGCCGCACTGGGTGCTGGCGATTGGCGACGATGGCGGCCACATCCTGATCCACGACCCGTGGATCGAGGACGAGGAGCGTGAGACTGCGTCGGATGCTGCCAACATTCCCGTTCCCTACGACATCTTCATGCGCATGGCGCAGTTCGGCCGCGATGGCCTGCGCGCCGCAATCACTCTCGGAAAGCTTAGGAAACGATGACTTGGGTCATTCTTACCGGCCGCCAAAGCGATCTCGACCAGGCGGCGACGCCGCACAAGATCATCACCAACCGCGATTATCTCGCTCATCCGGCGCTGTTTCGCGGCCAGCGGCCGAAAATCATCAACCTGTCGAACCGTTATGCCTACCAGAGCCGGGGCTATTACGCCTCGCTGCTTGCCGGCTCGCGCGGCCACAAGGTGATCCCGACCGTCGAGACGATGATCGACCTGTCGGAACGCAAGCTCTACGAAAACGCACTGCCGGAACTGGAACTGGCGCTCAACAAGTGCCGCAAGGACTTGGGCGGCAGTTTCCCGGCGAAGGTGACAATCTTCTTCGGCGTCGGCCCGTCCAAGGCCTGGGACCGTTTTACCCGGCTGTTGTTCGACTGGTTCCGTGCGCCGGCTCTGGAAGTGGCGATCAAGGACGGCGAATGGGCCTCGATCCACAAGATCGGATTTGCCGCGCTTGGACGGCTGGACGACGCCGACAAGAAGCGTTTTGTTGCAGCGCTCGAGACCTACACCAGCCGGGAATGGCGCGATACCAAGGCACGCACGCCCTCGCGCTTCACCTTCGCCACGCTGATCGATCCCAACGAGCAACTGCCGCCGTCGGAGATATCGTCGCTGCGCTACTGGGCTCGCATCGCCGAGAAGATGGGCGTCGAGGTCGAGCCGATCACCAAAAAGGATTTGGCCAAGCTCGCCAATTACGACGCGCTGCTGATCCGCGAGACGACGTCGATCTCCAACCACACCTACCGCTTCGCGCGCCGCGCCCAGCAGGAGGGCATGCCGGTCATCGACGATCCGCTGTCGATGATCCGCTGCACCAACAAGGTCTATCTCAACGAATTGATGACCTTCAACAACGTGCCGGTGCCGCCGACTGTCATGATCGCCGGAGTGTCGGACCTGCAGGTGGCGGCCGACACGCTCGGCTTTCCGCTGGTGCTGAAGATCCCCGACAGCTCGTTTTCGCGTGGCGTCAAGAAGGCGTCGAACTTCGACGAGCTGAAGGCGCTGGCGACCGCCTGGCTCGAGGATTCGGATCTCCTGATCGCCCAGAAGTTCATGCCGACGCAATATGACTGGCGCGTCGGCGTGCTCGGCGGCCAGCCACTGTTTGCCATCCATTACCTGATGGCCAAGAAGCACTGGCAGATCGTCAATCACGACCGCGCCGGCAAGCCCGATGAGGGCGGCATCAAGACGTTCACGCTGAAGCATGCGCCGGCCCATGTCATCGAAACCGCCGTGCGTGCCGCGCGCTGCATCGGCGACGGGCTCTACGGCGTCGACCTGAAGGAGACCAAGGATGGCGTCTTCGTCATCGAGGTCAACGACAACCCCAACCTCGACCATGGCGTCGAGGATTCAGGCGAGAAAGACGAGGTCTGGGTACGGCTGACCCAATGGTTCCTCGACCGGCTGGAGCGCAACGGAAAGTAGCCTCGAAAATCGTTATACCGAATGGTTGACTATTCGAATTTGCGGCTATACGTTCAACCTTATGGTTGAAGATTCAGTGCATCTCGACGCGGTCTTTCACGCGCTGTCCGATCCAACCCGAAGGGCGATGCTCACCGGTCTGGCCAAGGGGCCGCGCAATGTTGGCGACCTGGCAGCCCCGTTCGACATGTCGCTGGCCGCGGCCTCCAAGCACATCAAGGTTCTGGAGAAAGCCGGGCTTGTGCGCCGCAGCGTGCAGGGGCGCACCCATGTCTGCAGCCTCGACGCGATGCCGATGCATGCCGGTGTCGAGTGGATGCGCCACTACGAGAAGTTCTGGAGCCAGCAGCTCGATGCACTCGAGGCCATCCTGGTGGCCGAGGATCAAGCCGCGGCGAAGAAGCCGGAAACCGGCACTGAAGCGAAGAAGAAACGGAGCAAGTCATGAATATCCACACTTCTTACGGCGTCGTCACCGAACCGGGAACTGTGCGCATCGAGCGGCTGCTGCCCGGCCCGGCCGAACGCATCTGGAGCTACCTCACCGACTCCGACAAGCGCAGCACCTGGCTCGCCGGCGGGCCGATGGAGCTGAAAGCAGGCGGACAGGTCGAGAACGTCTTCCGCAATTCCGAACTGACCCGCAACGACGATCCGCCGCCGGCGCATCTGGCTGCCCTCGCCGAGCATCGGGTGCCTGGCGAGATCATCGCCTGCGAGCCGCCGTATCTGCTCGCCTACAGCTGGGGCGGCGCGGCGGAGACGGGCGAAAGTTCCGAGGTGCGCTTCGAAATTGAGCCGCGCAACGACAAGGTCTTGCTGACGGTCACCCATCGCCGGCTCACCGACCATGGCGCGATTCTGAACGTCGCCGCCGGCTGGCACACGCATCTCGGCATCCTCGCCGCCAGGCTTGAGGGACGCGAGCCCGACGGGTTCTGGCGGACCCACACGCGGCTGGTGAGCGAATATGCCGAGCGTATCGGCAGCCCGCAGACTGCTGCAAAAGGTGGAGAGTGACATGCTGCTCAACAACCGCATTGCGGTGGTCCATGGCGGCGGTGGCGCGATTGGTGGCGCCGCTGCAAAGGCATTCGCCCGTGACGGCGCCCGTGTCTTCCTTGCCGGGCGCTCCCGCCCCAGGATGGAGGCTGTCGCGGCCGACATTCGTGCCAGCGGTGGCTTCGCGGAGATCGCAATTGTGGATGCGCTCGACGAGGAGGCGGTCGAACGCCATGCCGGTTCAGTGGCGACGAAGAACGGCGGCATCGATATCGCGCTGAACGCCGTCGGTGTCGCCCACGTCCAGGGCACGCCGCTGGCGGAACTTTCGCTTGCTGATTTCGAAACGCCTGTTGCCGCCTATGCCAGGACCAACTTCCTGACCGCCAAGGCCGTGGCGCGGCACATGCGCGGCAAGGGCGTGATCCTGACCTTGTCGACGCCCGGCGCGCGCATGTCTGGTGTGGGCTTTCTTGGCAACGGCGTTGCAAGTGCCGCGGTGGAGGCGTTGTCGCGCATCCTTGCCGGCGAACTCGGGCGGAGCGGCATCAGGGTGATCTGCCTGCGCCCCGACGCCATACCCGAATCCCTTGGGATGTCGCATGCCCGAGCCGCCTTCGAAGGGTTTGCCAGCCGGGCCGGCATGTCCGTCGACGACATGCTCGCTGCCCGTGCCGCCAACGGGCCGTTGCTCGGGCGCTTCCCGACGCTCGCCGAGATCGGCGATTTCGCTGCCTTTGCCGCCTCCGATCGGGCAGGGGCGATGACCGGTGCCATCGCCAATCTGAGCTGCGGCACGCTGGTCGACTAACCTTGCCAATTCCCGTCGCCCCTGATCTTCTCCGACGGAGAGCAGGGGCACAGACAGCATGCTTTTCTTTGTCATCGAGGATTTTCGCGGACGTGACCCGAAGGCGATCTATCGTCGTTTCCGCGACAAGGGACGATTGGCGCCCGAAGGCTTCATCGTTCACCACAGCTGGATCGCCGCCGACATGAGCCGCTGCTTCATGCTGGTCGAAGCCGACGACGTGACGCTGCTGCAGCGCTGGGTCGTCGAATGGGCCGACCTCGTCGGTTTCGAGATCGTGCCGGTGGCATCAAGCAAGGACACCGCAGCGGGGCTGGCGCCTCATCTCTGATCTGCGTGTGGTCGCGCGACGTATCAATCGACGCTTGCAAATGACGCTTGCAAATGACTGGGCGGCTTGTTTTCCTGCCGATGCATTGGAGGCAGGCATGCGGCGGATTCTCTTGTCGGCGGTTGGAGCACTCGTCGTTGCGTCGCTGGGTGATGCCTCGGCGGCCGAGCGCCGCTGCGGCTGGTACGCCAACCCGACGCCGGGCAATCTCTGGCTCATCGACAAGGACGCGACCTGGACGATCACCTCGCAGGGCGAGGCTGACGGGCCGGACGCGGCCGGCGCCGACAAGGCGCCTGACTTCAACCCCAGGCAGTTCGTCGAAACCAATGTGCCGGGGGCCGGCTATGGCTATGGCTGTGCCTGCATGACCGTCGAGACCGACGCCAAAAACCAGCGCATCAAGAGGGTCTTTGCCGGCGACATCCTGCCGCTGAACAAGTGCAGGGCCGACAAGTCGTTGCCACCGCCGCCGGATTGAGCCCCAGGTTTCGGCAGTGACGGCCAGTCAGCCCTTGCGTTGGCCTGACTGAATGGGATGCCCCGCGAGGGCATCGATGAATGAACGTCAAAGGAAACAGGCATGGCATTGAGCGGGGCAAGCAACGACTACCAGCGCAAGCGGCGGCAGGGCGAGAGCGCCAGGGTCGAGTTCGTCGAGCTGTTCTTCGACCTCGTCTTTGTCTTCGCGGTGACGCAGCTGTCGCATTTCCTGCTCAAGGACCTGTCCGTCGATGGCGCCTTCGAAGGCCTGCTGATGCTGGTCGCCGTCTGGTGGGTGTGGAACTACACCGCCTGGGTGACCAACTGGCTCGATCCCGGCAAGGCGCCGGTGCGCGGCATGCTGTTTGCCCTCATGCTGGCCGGCCTGATGCTGTCGACCTCGATCCCCGAGGCGTTCGAGGGGCGCGGCCTGCAGTTCGCGCTCGCTTATGTCGGCATGCAGGTCGGGCGCACGCTGTTCATGCTGTGGGCGCTCAAGAATCACAACCGCGACAACTATCTCAACTTCGTCCGCATCGGCCTGTGGCTGGCGCTCTCAGGGGTGTTCTGGATCGCTGGCGGACTGGCGGCACCCGAGAACCGCTTCGCCTTGTGGGCGGTGGCACTGCTGATCGAACTGGTGTCGCCGGCGCTCGGCTTCTGGACACCCTGGCACGGCGCTTCGTCGACCACTGGCTGGGACGTCGAGGGCGGCCACATGGCCGAGCGCTCGGCGCTGTTCATCATCATCGCACTTGGCGAATCGATCCTGGTGTCTGGCGCAACCTTCGCCGAACTCGAATGGACCTGGGTCAATTTGGCGGCGTTCCTGACCACCTTCTTCGCCTCGGTGGCGATGTGGCTGGTTTATTTCAACGTCGGGCAGGAGCTCGCCCACCACAAGATATCGGAGGCCGCCGACACCGGGCGGATCGCCCGTGTCGCCTACACCTACATCCCGGTCATATTGGTCGCCGGCATCATCGTGGTGGCGGTTTCGGACGAGCTGGTGCTCGCCCATCCGCTCGGCCATGCCGAGCCGGCGCTGATCTGGACCGCCATCGGCGGCTCGGCGCTCTATCTCGCCGGCAATCTGCTGTTCAAGTTCTATGTCGTCGGCCGCGCGCCGCTGTCGCACGTCATCGGCATTGCTGTGCTCGCGGCCATGGTGCCATTTGCCAGCCACATGTCGCCGCTGGCGATCGGGGCGGCGACAACTGTCGTGATGGTGCTGGTTGCGGTGCTCGAACTCAGGGGCAGCCGGCCAAACATCACGCGCGATAGGGCTGGACGAAGAACCGGAGCGGCCAGGCTTCTGGATCGGGACACTGCCTCGTGTAGTATCCCCGGAGGTTTCGCTCCGGGACGTTACGACATGATCCTCATCGGCCAGTATGACAGCCCCTTCGTCCGCCGCGTCGGCATCGCGCTTCGGCTCTATGGCCTGCCGTTCAGGCACGAGCCGTGGTCGGCGTTCGGCGACGCCGACAAGATCCGCGCCTACAACCCGCTGACCCGGGTGCCGACGCTGGTGCTCGACAATGGCGAGGTGCTGATCGACAGCCACATGATGCTTGACTATCTCGACAGCCTGGCGCCTTCAGGCGAGGTGATGTTCCCGAAGTCCGAGCCGGCCCGGCACCAGGCGCTGAAGATCACGACACTGGCCACCGGCGTCGGCGAAAAGGCGGTCAGCCTGTTCTACGAGAAGCGGCTGCACACCCATGTCTCGGAAGTCTGGGTCGAGCGCTGCCGGACGCAGATCGCCTCGGTGCTGGCGGTGCTCGAGGCCGAGCGCGCCCAGCGCGGCGGCACCTACTGGTTCGGCGACCGCATTGGCCATGCCGACATTGCCGTTGTTGCCGTGCTGCGCTTCATCAACGACGCGCATCAGGGCCTTCTCGACATGGCCGAATTCCCTGCACTTGCCGCCGACGCGGCACGGCTGGAGGCGATGCCGGTGTTCAAGGAGATCAGCCAGGAGTTCATCCCGCCGGCATGAAGATTGCTAGCAGCGCATGATCCGCCCCGAAAACCGGCGTGCGGTTTTCTCGATCACGCCCGGCCGGCGCGCAGCTTCTCGATTGCCGCAAAGCGCTTGAGGAAGCCATCCTGCACGCGCTTTGCCGGTTGCGGCGTTAGGTCGAGCCCATCGGCGGTGATGCCACGCGGGCGGCCGAAGAATTCGGTCGCCTCGGTAATTGAGAAGCCGGCAAGCAAAGTCGCCTCGAAATAGGCCGATATCTGGTCGGCGCGCTTGATGTCTTTCTTCAGGCCCTGACCGATCTCGGCCGGCAGGCCGACGCGCAGGTGGATGGCGTGCTGCAGCCGCTCCTCGCAGGATTTGTAGCCGCCGCCGACAACCGACTTGAACGGCGAGATCATGTCACCGATGACATATTCCGGCCCGTCATGCAGCAGCGCTGCCAGCAGCGCCTCCGGCGCCGCATCAGGCACGATCCTGCGAAAGATCTGCTCGACCAGAAGCGAGTGCTGCGCCACCGAAAAGGCGTGGTCGCCCGAGGTCTGGCCGTTCCAGCGCGCGACGCGGGCGAGGCCGTGCGCGATGTCGGAGATTTCGACGTCGAGCGGCGAGGGATCGAGCAGGTCGAGGCGTCGCCCCGACAGCATGCGCTGCCAGGCACGGGGCGGGGCGCCGGGACGGTCGGCCATCAGGCGTCTTCCGCGCTGGCGGCTTCGGGATAGGTGAAGCTGGCCCAGGCGGGAATGGCAAGCGCCACTGTGACGTTGTCAGCGGTGATGGCGCTGCCGGCATCGAGTGCTGCCTTGACCCTGTCGATGCGGGCGATGGCGAGGCCATTGCTGCCGTCGACGGAGCCGAGCGTGCCGATGACCTTGCCGTCGGCCCTGAGTTCGGTGCCCGGCGCCGGCAGGCCGGATGCGGCGGAGACCAGCAGCACGCGACGGCGGGCGGTGCCACGATGTTGCATGCGCGACACGACCTCCTGGCCGATGAAACAGCCTTTCTTGAAACCTATGCCGCCCATCTGGTCGAGCAGGACGTCGTGAGGAAAGGCATCGGCCAAGGCATAATCGGGCCCGCTTTCGGCGACGCCGTTGTCGATGCGGAAGCTGTGCCAGTCGGTCTCGGAGGCGCTGACTGCGGGGGGCGTACCGTAGTGGCGGAACACAGGCTGCTGGAAGCGGCTGTCGCGGACAGTTGAATCAGATTGCGAAGCAGCTGAATCATCTTGCCACGTAACAGCGATATCTGGTTGATCCTGCTTCGAAATATCGGCCTTGCCGCGCAGCCGATAGAGCATCAGGCGGCGGACGAAATCGTCGGCTATGTCGGCCCGGCATTCCAGCCTGAGCGCATTGTCGCCGCTGCGCGAGACCAGGAAATCGAACATGATCTTGCCTTGCGGGGCAAGCAGCGCGCCGGGTTTGGCCTCGCTCCGGCCAAGTGCATCCAGGTCGAGCGTCAGGATATTCTGCAGAAAATGCTCGGCATCTGGGCCGGAAACATCGATGATGGCGCGGTCTGCGAGGGTGGCTGTCGGCATGGACCTGATCTTGCATTTCGGAGAGCCATTACGTAAGCCGCAGGCAATTCCCAGACAAGGGCACGCGCGACATGGCTACCACCTTCGATCTCATCCTCAAGGGCGGCACGGTCGTCAATCATGACGGCAGCGGCGTCCGCGACGTCGGCGTCACCAATGGCAGGATCGCCGCCATCGGCGATCTCGGCAGCGCCTCGGCCGGCGAGACCATCGATTGCCGCGGCCTGCACATCCTGCCCGGCGTGGTCGACAGCCAGGTGCATTTCCGCGAGCCGGGGCTGGAGCACAAGGAAGACCTGGAGAGTGGCTCGCGCGCGGCCGTGCTGGGCGGCGTCACAGCTGTCTTCGAGATGCCCAACACCAACCCGCTGACAACGAGCGAGGCGACCCTTGCCGACAAGGTCAGCCGGGCGACCGCGCGCATGCATTGCGACTTCGCCTTCTGGGTCGGCGGCACGCGCGAGAACGCCCGGGACGTCGCCGAACTGGAGCGCCTGCCGGGTGCCGCCGGCATCAAGGTGTTCATGGGCTCGTCGACCGGCGACCTTCTGGTCGAGGACGACGAGGGTGTCGCTTCGATCCTGCGCAACACCCGCCGCCGCGCCGCCTTCCACTCGGAGGACGAGTTCCGCCTGCGCGAGCGCCAGAACCTGCGCGTCGAAAACGACACGTCCTCGCACCCGATCTGGCGCGACGAGATCGCCGCCCTTCAGTGCACCGAGCGCCTGGTGCGCATTGCCCGAGAGGTGCGCGCCCGCATCCACGTGCTGCATATCTCGACGGCGGAAGAAATCACCTTCCTCGAACAGCACAAGGATGTCGCCACCTGCGAGGCGACGCCGCATCATCTGACCATGAGCTCGGACGATTACGCCCGTCTCGGCACGCTGTTGCAGATGAACCCGCCGGTGCGTGGCCCCCGCCACCGCGACGGCATCTGGCACGGCATCAGCCACGGCGTCGTCGACGTGCTCGGCTCCGACCATGCGCCGCACACGCTGGCCGAGAAGGCAAAACCCTATCCGGCCTCGCCATCGGGCATGACCGGCGTGCAGACGCTGGTGCCGATCATGCTCGACCACGTCAACTCAGGTCGGCTTTCGCTGGAGCGCTTCGTCGATCTTTCGAGCCACGGTCCCAACCGTATCTTCGGCATGGCGCGCAAGGGCCGCATCGCCGCCGGCTACGACGCCGACTTCACCGTCGTCGACATGAAGCGCGAGGAGACGATCACCAACGCCCAGGCCGGCTCCAAGGCGGGCTGGACGCCTTATGACGGCAAGCAGGTCACCGGCTGGCCGGTCGGCACCATCGTCCGCGGCATCCGCGTCATGTGGGAAGCCGAGATCGCCACGCCGTCGCAGGGCAGGGCGGTGGAGTTTTCGGAAGCGGTGGTGCGGTAGCTTTCTACCTCCCCTTGTGGGGAGGTCGGACCAAAGGTCCGGGTGGGGGGTATGGCGTCGCGTCGACCCACACCCCGACGCTACGCGTCGCCCCTTCCCACAAGGGGGAGGGTAAAAACCCTCAATCCCCCGCGACGAAGAAGGCCCAGCGGCCTTCGGGGGTGATGCCCAGGCGATAGAAGACGTAGGCGCCATATTGCTTCATGTCTTCATAGTCGCCGGCGGTGACGATCTTGAACAGCTCGACCTTCTGGCGCGGATCGAGCTTGTCGAGCGGGATGCCGAAGAAATAGGGCCAGACATAGAGGTCTTCGTCAGTGCCTTCGCCGAGATGGACGTAGCCGGCGTTCAGCACCTCTTCCATGATGGCGAGGATTTCCTGGCCTTCGCCATCGCCGGACAGCCCCTTGATGAAGGCGATCGGATCGCCTTCGATGTCGCCGAACGACAATTGCGGCATCGCCTCGCCCTGGCCGACCAGCGGCCGGAGCTTTTCGATGTCGCCGGTCTTGGCAGCCTCGACGAGCAAGGTGCGCATGCGCGCCACCGGCTCAGGCAGGCGGCTGAGATCATAGACGATCTCGGGAAGCGGGCCGTCGGGATCGAGGTTAGGCGCGGCAGGGCCGGTGGCGTCGCCCGGTTCGGTTGGCGTGGCGTCCTGAGGCTCGGCCGGCTGTTCCTCCGCCGGTTCTTCCGTATTCGTATTTGCGGGCGGATTGCTGGACGGCGACTGGATCGGGTCGGGCATCGGCACCGACTTTTCCGGCGTCGCGCTTTGATCGGTAGCGGGCTTCGGTGGTGTGACCGGGGCCGGGATTTCTTCGCGCTTGATTTCCGAGAGCGCAAACGCAGTCGACGTATGAAGCGGCAGGACGAGCGATGCGGCCAGGCCGATAGCGGCAAGTCGCAATGCGCCGCGGGGCGCAGTTTCAGTCTTTGGCCGCATCAATTTCCAGGCTCCGGTACTCTCACGCGCCATGCCCCCTCTCGGGCGGGCGCTCCAACACTTTCAATCCGCATAACCCGTGCACCGAAAACTGATTCCAGATGCGTGTGGCTACGCCATCAATGTGCCGGCATGATGCCGAAACCGTATCGGCTAGTCAAAGAACCGAAGTGGGCTCAATGCCGCAGGCGCAGAGGCTCGAACTCGCCGGCTTCCACCTTGGCGCGCATGCGGTCGAGCATGGCCATGGCCGCGCGTTCGCCATTGGCGGCGACGATCTCGGCAAAAGCGGTGGCAAGGGCTGCTTCGGCGATGATTTCGGGCTCGATGCCGGCGGACAGGCCTTCGGCCCACGCCTCATTGTGGCTCTCGACGGCGGTCAGGCGCTTTTCTTCCCGAACCAGGGCGTCGATGTCGCTTACGCTTTGTTCCATTGCGGTCTTTCACCCTGCCCAATGACCCGATGATTCGGATCAACTTGAGCTATCCCTTTAATGTCCCGTTAAGACACCTAACACAATCGCCCGTCCGTGTACGGCAGGCAATGCCGGGAAAGTAAATAGCCTGTTAATTACCGAAGCGCGAAGCGATGTCGCGGCTGAGCGCTTCGCCTTCCTTCATGTAGCGGCTGATCGCTTCGGTCGCCGAAGGCGTGCAGGCGGTGTAGGTGCCGTCGAAGGAGCGGTAGCCGCGGTTGAAGGAAGCGATGAACCGGGCGCGGCGCTCGGGCGAGGGGTTCTCGGCCTGGAGCAGCTTTTCCATCTCGCCACGCCACTGGGTGCCCTTTTCGCCGCACAGATTGCGCAGAAAATGCAGCGAGCCCAGAACCTCGGCGAGACGCATCAGCCCGGGTTCGAACGGCGCTTCGACCGCGCGCGCGGGAGCAGCAAGCACCGTGCTCGCGGCAAGCGTGATAGCCATGATGTAAGTCGACGCGCGCATCATAAGCTTTTGTGGCGAAACAATTTGTCGCCCGCAAGGCCGCAGGCGCGGCTATCCCAAGGCTATGCTGGCAACGCGACCTGTCCGCCGAGCAGTTCGAGCACGATCTCCAGCGTCGAATCGGTCAGCGGCAGGCGTTCGATCTCGGCGAGCTCGAAATAGGCGGCTTCGTCGGCATCGTCGGCTGCGATCGGTTCGCCATGGACATGGCGGGCGCCAAAGACGGTGAGCAGGTAGACCGAAGCACCTTCGGCGCGGCTGTCGATGAGGAGTTCGCGCAATGGCAACAGCGCGCCGACGGCGACGCCGGTCTCTTCCATCAGTTCGCGGCGGGCGGCGTCCTCCAGCGTTTCGCCTGGTTCAACCCGTCCGCCGGGGAAAGCATAGAGGCCCTTCGACGGAGCGCGGCCGCGGCGGACGAGCATGACCGAGCGGTCGCGCAGGACGGCGACCGAGACGGCGGGGACGATGGTTGCTTCGATCATCAATTTTTGCCCGGAAACGCGTTCCATTGTGGAACAGTCGACCATATCCGCTTTAGCGGTTGCGGCAGGTGCGATCCATCGCCACTTTCAGGCGATGAACCGGAACTTGAACTGATGTGCGGACGCATAGCGGTACTGGCATCGCCCGTCGAGACGTCCGCCTTTTTGGGCGTTGGCGATCTCGAGAGCTTTCCGCCGCGCTACAATGTGGCGCCAACCCAGCCGATCCTGGTGGTGATGGCCGGGCCGCAGCGTCCGCCGGGCTCGAACCTGCCCGACCGCATGGCGCTTTTGGCGCGCTGGGGATTGATTCCCGCCTGGACCAAGAACCCGGCCGATATGCCGCTTCTGTTCAACGCGCGTTCCGAATCGGCGATCGAAAAAGCCTCGTTCAAGACGGCGATGCGCCACCGCCGGGCGCTGATCCCCGTCTCCGGCTTCTACGAATGGAAAAAGCTGCCGGGCAACCGGCGCCAGCCCTATTGGCTGAAGCCGCGCAAGGGCGGGCTGGTGGCGCTGGCCGGGCTGATGGAAACGTGGAGCGAACCGGGCGGTTCGGAGATCGACACGGCGGCGATCCTAACCACCAATGCGAGCGCAGACATCCTGCACATCCACGACCGCATGCCGGTGGTGATCCAGCCCGAGGATTTCACCCGCTGGCTCGACTGCCGCACCCAGGAGCCGCGCGACGTCGCTGATCTGATGCGTCCGGCGCAGCCCGATTTCTTCGAGCAGATCCCGGTGTCGGAACTGGTCAACAAGGTCGCCAATGTCGGGCCGGAAATCCAGGCGCGGGTCGAGCCGCTGCCTGAGGCGGCACCTGAGCGGGCAGCGAAGCCGAAGGCTGAAAAGAGCAAGCCTGACGACGGCCAGATGACGCTGTTCTGATTGCAGCGGAACAGCGCGCTACAGGGCGCTCTGGCATCATGAATCCCTGCATCCTGCCTTCCGAAAATCGATTTCGATTTTCGGAGCGGTGCATTAGAAGAGCGGCGTGACCACGCCCATTTTCTCCGCCGCCATCTCCGGATTCCTGCTTGGTGCCTCACTGATCATCGCGATCGGCGCGCAGAATGCGTTCATCCTGCGCCAGGGCCTGCTGCGCCAGCATGTCTTCATATTGAGCCTGATCTGTGCGGCCTCGGATGCGCTGCTGATCGGCCTTGGCGTCGCCGGCCTCGGTACGCTGATTTCGCAGTCGCCGCGCCTGATATCAGTGGTGACGGTGGGCGGCGCGCTGTTCCTGTTCGCCTACGCCTTCATTGCCTTCCGGCGCGCGATGAAGCCGGAAGTGCTGCAAGCGGCAAAGAGCGGCGAGGCCAGGCTCTGGCCGGCGGTCGCCGCCTGTCTCGCCTTCACCTTCCTCAACCCGCATGTCTATCTCGACACTGTGGTGCTGCTGGGCAGCCTTTCGGCAGCCCATGAAGGACAGGCGCGCCTTGCCTATGGCATCGGCGCAGCTTCGGCTTCGTTCGTCTGGTTTTTCGGGCTCGGCTATGGCGCCCGGCTACTTGAGCCGGTGTTTGCCCGGCCTGCCGCATGGCGCGTGCTCGATGTGCTGATCGGCCTGATAATGGCTGCGATCGGCCTCAGCCTGTTAGGCAGCCTTGTTTAGCTTGGGGGCTGTCTTTTCTTTCTTCGGCGCGCAGATCAGCGCGGCAAGAATTGCGGCGGGGCCGATGGCCCGGTAGTGCTTGGTCAGTTCCGCGTACTGGCTACGCGCTCGGTCCTGGTCGGATTGTTTTCGTTTCATCGGTCTCTTCCCTAAAGTCAGCTCTGTTGAGAGCGGCTGCATTTGCTTACGGATTCGGTCGAATTCGTGGCAGTGCGGCGCCTTTTATCCGGGCGATGTTTCATTACGGTGCCGGGATGTTTAACAAAGTGTTTCAGTACTGCTTCCGTTCCGGTCCGGGCGGTAAAGTTTCATGTCGATGCGTCTTGACGGCAACAGCTCGGTGAGGCGATAAAGCCCGTGATGAAAACGTCTTTCGCCATTTCCGGCATTTGCATTATTGGCTAGCGTTCGCGCTGGTCAGGACGTTTTCGCCTCATCTTCACACGAGACAGGTTGAACGCCCGGGCCAGCAGGCCAGGGGAGAGTTATGTCTGATCTCACGTTGAAGTCCGAGGCATTCAAGGGCTTGCGCCTTACCAACACGCTGACGCGCACGAAGGAGGACTTCGTGCCGATCGATCCGCAAAACGTGCGGATGTATGTCTGCGGCCCGACGGTCTACGACTTCGCCCATATCGGCAATGCGCGTCCGGTGATCGTCTTCGACGTGCTGTTCCGGCTGCTGCGCCATGTCTATGGCGAAGAGGCCGTCACCTATGTGCGCAACATCACCGACGTCGACGACAAGATCAACGCACGCGCCTTGCGCGATTTCCCCGACCTGCCGCTGAACGAGGCGATCAGGCGGGTGACGGAGAAGACGGCCAACCAGTTCCATGCCGACGTCAAGGCACTGGGCTGCTTGCAGCCGACCGTCGAGCCGCGCGCCACCGAGTTCGTGCTCGCGCGGCCGGACGGCAAAACCGATATGGTTTCCTTGATTCAACGCCTGATCGAACGCGGCCATGCCTATGAAGCGCAAGGCGAAGTGCTGTTCGACACCGGCTCGATGGAAGACTATGGCCAGCTCTCGAAGCGCAATCTCGACGAGCAGCAGGCCGGCGCGCGCGTCGAGGTCGAGGCGCACAAGAAGAACCCCGGCGATTTTGTTTTGTGGAAGGCATCCTCTGCGGAAGAGCCGGGCTGGGACAGCCCGTGGGGCCGCGGCCGACCGGGCTGGCACATCGAGTGCTCGGCGATGTCGGCCGCCTATCTCGGCGAGGTCTTCGACGTCCATGGCGGCGGGCTCGACCTGATCTTCCCGCACCACGAGAACGAGATCGCCCAGTCGCGCTGCGCCCACGGCACCGAGGTGATGGCCAACTATTGGCTGCACAACGGCTTCCTGCAGGTCGAGGGCCAGAAGATGTCCAAGAGCCTGGGCAACTTCTATTCGATCCACGAACTGCTCGCGACGGACAATTTCGGCGGCCGCAAATGGCCGGGCGAGGTGCTGCGCCTGGCGATGCTGATGACGCATTATCGCGAGCCGATCGACTTCTCGCTGCGCAAGTTGGAGGAGGCCGAAAACACGCTGCGCAAATGGAAGCGCGCGGCCGACGGCGCCGGTGATACCGAGGCAGCGGTACCCGCGGTACTGATCGCGGCTCTCGGCGACGACCTCGCCACGTCGAGCGTCTTCCAGGGCCTGTCGCAGTTGGCCGGCGAGGCGGGTGGCAACGCCAAGGCCGCGGCCGAACTCAAGGCAGCACTCCTGTTCCTCGGCTTCGGGCTCGAGGCGGCAGAGGTCGACGAGGTGGCAGTCGCAGCAACCATCGCGCGCCGGCTGGAGCTCATCAACGCCAGGAACTGGGCCGAAGCCGACCGTATCCGCGACGAGCTGCTGGCCCAGGGCGTGCAGCTGAAGGACGGCAAGGACCCGGTTTCAGGCGAGCGCGTGACGACTTGGGAAGTGAAGCGGTGATGATGGTGCTGCGCGGCATGGATAAGGCGGGGCTGCACGCCCCCCTCTGCCCTGCCGGGCAGGTCGCGCTTTGGGCTGTCGTTTTGACGGAGAGGGCTGCGGGACAGCGCCCCCCTCTGTCCTGCCGGACATCTCCCCCACAAGGGGGGAGATCAGCTGTCACGCCGGCCTTCGCCAATCGCCAACGTTGCAGAAGGGGCGGTTCGAGGGCCGCTGCCAATCTCCCCCCTTGTGGGGGAGATGTCCGGCAGGACAGAGGGGGGCAACGTAGGGGCTCAACCTCGCCGGGAGGGCATTGCTGATGCCACACACGCCGGTCGCGCCTGCCAACCGCAAGAATGCCAAGTCGATGCGTCGGAAGATGACCGATGCCGAGTTGAAGCTGTGGAATGAGCTGCGCGCACACCGGTTGATGGGGCTCGGATTTCGTCGCCAGCATCCTGTTGCAGGCTACATCGTCGATTTCGCTTGCCCGGCACACAAGCTGATCGTTGAGCTGGACGGCCCGCAGCATGCTGAGCCGGCCAATGCAGAGGTCGACGCCATCCGAACCCAGCGCCTGGAACAAGACGGCTGGACCATTCTCCGCTTCTGGAACGACGACGTTGTTCGCGATATGGATAACGTCTGCCAGAACATTGTGATCTCGGCCGGAACGGCCGTCCGCATGAAGGAGGAGTTCGTGCAATGATCGACCATACTGGAATTTCGGTCGCCGATTTCGACAAGGCGCAGGCTTTCTACGACAAGGCTTTCGCACCGCTTGGTGCGTCGCTTCTGATGATGGTGCCGGGCGAATATACCGGCGGGGTCAAGGTTGGCGGCTATGGCCGCGAGCGGCCGGTGTTCTGGCTGCACGAAGCGGAAGCCGGGCCGGGGCGGCATTATGCGTTCACGGCGCGTAGCCGGGCCGAGGTCGACGCGTTTTATGCCGCAGCGATCGCCGCCGGCGGGCGGGACAATGGCGGGCCGGGGCCACGGCCGCATTATCATCCCGACTATTACGCCGCCTTTGTCTTCGATCCCGACGGCAACAACATCGAGGCGGTGTGCCATGCCCCAGCGTGAGGGTTTGACGCAATGAGCCTCGACAACAGGCCGCATTATTCCGGCGGGTGCCAGTGTGGCGCCGTGCGTTTCCATGTCGACGGCAAGCTTGGTGGCGCCTCGGTCTGCCATTGCCGCATGTGCCAGAAGGCGTTCGGCAATTTCTATGCGCCGCTGGTTTCGGTGCATCGGAACTCCAAGCTTGTCTGGACACGCGGCGAGCCGAAGCGGTTCCGCTCGTCGAACTTCGGCCTGCGCGGCTTTTGCGGCGACTGCGGCACGCCGCTGAGCTTCGAGGCGCCCGACGGGGTGGCGCTGGCGATTGCTGCCTTCGACGAACCGGAGGAGATCGCGCCGACGGTGCAGTGGGGGCTCGAGGGCAAGCTGCCCTATGTCGACCATGTCCACGAGCTCAAGGGTTATTCGACCGAGGACGACCCCGAGGCGGCCGACTTCGTCAACGACATCGTCTCTTATCAGCACCCGGACCACGACACCGAGACCTGGCCGCCGGAGGAGCGCAAATGACTGTCACGACAGGCGGTTGCCAGTGCGGTGCCGTGCGCTACCGCATCGACCAGGCGTTGGAGAATGCGCATATCTGTCATTGCCGCATGTGCCAGAAGGCATCGGGCAACTACTTCCAGCCGCTGGCGCGCACGCCCAAGGCGAAGTTTTCGGTCACGCGCGGCGAGATCGGCTGGTTCCAGTCGTCCGACATCGTGCGTCGTGGCTTCTGCCGCGACTGCGGTACGCCGCTTCTGTTCGACGTGATCGCCCGCGACACGATCAATGTCGTTCTTGGTGCGCTCGACGATCCGGAAGCGGTGAAGCCGACGTTCCAGTGCGGATCGGCCGAGAAGATGCCATGGTTCGGCGAGCTCGACATGGTGGAATTGTCGGCCGACGAGAGCGCCTGGTATGCGGCGGTCGCCCCTTCGAACAACCAGCACCCCGACCACGACACTGAACAATGGCCAGCGGAGAAAAGGTCATGACCGAGACTGCAAGGACAGGCGGCTGCCAGTGCGGCGCAGTCCGTTTCCGTATCCATGGCGCGCTGGGGCGCAGCTCGATCTGCCATTGCCGCATGTGCCAGAAGCAGTTCGGCTCGTTCTTCGGCGCCTTCGTCGCGGTGCCGCTGGATGGCGTCGAGTGGATCCGCGAGGAGCCGAGCTATTTCCAGTCGTCGATCAACATATCGCGCGGCTTCTGCCAGCGCTGCGGCACGCCGATGGCATACCGGCACACGGAGGGCCTGGAGCTCTCGATCGGCTCGTTTGACGACCGTTCCGACCTCGCACCGACGATCCAGATCAACCACGGCTTCCGCTTGCCGTGGGTCGCGACGATCTTCGACCAGCCGGTGCTCGACAATCCCGACTACTACCAGCGGCAGGAGCAGATCATCTCCTTCCAGCATCCCGATGAAGAAACGGCCAACTGGCCGGAGCATGGACTGAAACTATGAGCGACGAACTGCGCGGCCTCTATCCCGAGATTGAACCCTTCGACAGCGGCATGCTCGATGTCGGCGACGGCCACCAGGTCTATTGGGAGCGCTCGGGCACCAAAGGCGGCAAGCCGGCGGTGTTCCTGCATGGCGGCCCGGGCGGCGCGACCTCGCCCAAGCATCGCCGCCTGTTCGATCCCGCTTTGTACGACATCATGCTGTTCGACCAGCGCGGCTGCGGCAAGTCGGCGCCGAATGCCTCGCTCGACGCCAACACCACCTGGCACCTGGTCGCCGACATCGAGCGGCTGCGCGAGATGGCCGGCCACGACAAGTGGCTGGTGTTCGGCGGCTCCTGGGGATCGACGCTGGCGCTCGCTTATGCCGAGACGCATCCGAACCGCGTCAGCGAACTGGTGGTACGCGGCATCTACACGCTGACCCGCGCCGAGCTCGACTGGTATTACCAGTTCGGCGTCTCCGAAATGTTCCCCGACAAGTGGGAGCGTTTCGTCGCTCCGATCCCGGAAGTCGAGCGCGGCGACATGATGGGTGCCTACCGCAAGCGCCTCGTCGGCGACGACCGTAAGGCCAAGGTCGAGGCGGCACTGGCCTGGAGCCTGTGGGAAGGCGAGACGATCACGCTGCTGCCCGACCCCGACACTTCAGGCAAGTTTGGTGAGGACGACTTCGCCGTGGCTTTCGCCCGCATCGAGAACCACTATTTCGTCCATGCCGGCTGGATGGAGGAAGGCCAGTTGATCCGCGACGCCCACAAGCTGCGCGACATTCCCGGTGTCATCGTCCATGGGCGCTATGACATGCCGTGCCCGGCTAGATATGCCTGGGCGCTGCACAAGGCCTGGCCCGAGGCGGAGTTCCACCTGATCGAGGGCGCCGGTCACGCTTATTCGGAACCGGGCATACTGGACCAGCTCATCAGGGCGACCGACAGGTTCGCAGGGAAAAGTTCGTGAACGCTTCCGCCCTACGTTGCCCCCCTCTGTCCTGCCGGACATCTCCCCCACGGGGGAGATCAGCTGGCATGCCGGCTTTCGCCAATCGCCGGCGTTGCAGGATGGAGCGAGGCGTCAATACTGCCGATCTCCCCCCTCGTGGGGCAGATGTCCGGCAGGACAGAGGGGGGCGCCATAGGGCGCTAGCCCCCAAGGTGTTGCCATGAAAGAACGCATCTATCTCTTCGACACCACATTGCGCGACGGCCAGCAGACGCCGGGCATCGACTTTTCGGTCGAGGACAAGATCGCGATTGCGTCGATGCTCGACGAGTTCGGACTCGATTATGTCGAGGGCGGCTATCCCGGCGCCAACCCGACCGACACGGCCTTCTTCCAGGAAAAGCGTACGAAGCTCGCGAAGTTCGTCGCCTTCGGCATGACCAAGCGGGCAGGGGTGTCGGCGTCCAACGATCCCGGCCTTGCCACGTTGCTGCAAGCGAAGGCCGACGGCATCTGCTACGTCGCCAAGAGCTGGGACTACCATGTCCGCGTCGCGCTCGGCGTGACCAACGAGGAGAATTTGGAGTCGATCCGCGCCTCGGTCGAGGCGGCAGGCGTGGCCGGCAAGGAGCCGATGGTCGACTGCGAGCACTTCTTCGACGGCTTCAAGGCCAATCCCGCCTACGCGCTGGCCTGCGCGCGGACGTCCTATGACGCCGGCGCGCGCTGGGTGGTTTTGTGCGACACCAATGGCGGCACCCAGCCGTCGGAAGTGCGCGAGATCGTCGCCAAGGTGATCGCTTCGGGCATTCCGGGCACCCATCTCGGCATCCATGCCCATGACGACACAGGCCAGGCGGTGGCCAATTCGCTGGCCGCCATCGAAGCCGGCGTGCGCCAGGTGCAGGGCACGATCAACGGCATCGGCGAGCGCTGCGGCAACGCCAATTTGATCACCATCATCCCGACGCTGGCGCTGAAGCCGCATTTTGCCGAACGTTTCGAAACAGGCGTCTCGGGCGAGGCGCTGGCCGGCATTGCGCGGCTGTCGCGGGCGTTCGACGAGTTGCTCAACCGCGCGCCCGAGGCACAGGCGCCTTATGTCGGGGCGTCGGCCTTCGCCACCAAGGCAGGCATCCACGCTTCGGCCATTGCCAAGGAACCCAAGACCTACGAGCACGTGCCGCCGGAGATGGTCGGCAATCGCCGCAAGGTGATGGTGTCGGACCAGGGCGGCAAGGCCAACTTCATCGCCGAGCTGAAGCGGCGCGGCATCGACGTGCCCAAGGATGACCGCCGGCTCGATTCGCTGATTGCGGTGGTCAAGGAGCGCGAGGCCGAGGGCTACGCTTACGAAGGGGCGGATGCCAGCTTCGAGCTTCTGGCGCGGAGCATGCTGCATAGCGTGCCCGAATTCTTCCGCGTGACCTCGTTCCGTTGCCTCGTCGAGCGGCGTTTCGACGCCAACGGCAACCTCAAGACCGTGTCGGAAGCGGTGGTGAAGGTCATGGTCGACGGCGAGGAGAAGATGTCGGTGGCCGAGGGCGACGGCCCGATAAACGCGCTCGACATCGCGCTGCGCAAGGATCTGGGCAAGTTCCAGGACGAGATCGGCGACCTCGAGCTCGTCGACTACAAGGTGCGTATCCTCAATGGCGGTACGGAGGCGATCACCCGCGTGCTGATCGAATCGCATGACAGCACGGGCGCGCGCTGGTGGACGGTTGGCGTGTCGACCAACATCATCGACGCCTCGTTCCAGGCGCTGATGGATTCGATCATCTACAAGCTGATGAAGAACCGCGAGATGGCCGGGCTGGTGGCGGCGGAATAGCCAGCGCCCAGCTTACATGGGCCAGCGCTGCAAGCTGGCCCGATTGATTGATCCATCAACGAAAAGCGGCTGGACCATCAGTATTTTGAAATGGCTTGCGCGGCCGCGCGGGCGCATAGGATCGCGCCATGAGCATCAACACGCCTGCGATCACCAAGGACGACGCTACACGCGGCTTCCTGTTTGCCCTTTCGGCCTATCTGATGTGGGGCTTCTTGCCCTTCTACATGAAGGCTGTGGCGCACATTCCCGCGCCTGAGGTCATCGCGCATCGCATCACCTGGTCGATTCCGATCGCGGCGCTGCTGTTGTGGTGGCTTGGCCGTACATCGGACATCAAGACCGCGCTGCGCACCCCGCGAACGCTTGCCATGGGCACGCTGACGGCGACGTTGATCACCATCAACTGGGGTGTCTATGTCTGGGCGATCGGCAACGACCGGGCGCTCGAAACAGCACTCGGCTACTACATCAATCCGCTGTTTTCGGTGTTCCTCGGCGCTGTCGTTCTGGGCGAGAAGCTGACGCGGGCGCAGACGGTGGCGATCGGGCTTGCGGTGATCGCGGTTGCGCTCTTGACCTGGGAAAGCGGCGGCTTGCCCTGGGTTTCGATCGTGCTGGCGCTGTCCTGGGGCTTTTACGCCCTGTTCAAGAAGACGCTGCCGATCGGACCGGCGCAGGGCTTCTTCCTCGAAGTGCTGATCCTCGGCATCCCGGCGCTGGTCTACATCGCCTATCTGCAGGGAACCGGTGTCGGCCATTTCGGCACCACCGGGATGACCGACGTCTGGCTGATGCTCGGCTGCGGCATTGTCACCGCCGTGCCGCTGATCCTGTTTGCCAATGGCGCCAAGCTGCTCCGCATGTCGACCATCGGCATCATGCAGTACATCGCCCCGACGATGATCTTCGTCATTGCAATCTTCATCTTCAAGGAGCCGTTCTCAAGCGAACGCGCGGTCGCCTTCGCCCTGATCTGGGCGGCACTGGCGATCTATACCTGGTCGATGTTTTCCGAGCGGGCCAGGAACGGCTGAGTTTCAGGTGAGGCCGGCCTGCAAATGCCTGATACCTGCGCTTCCGGTACTCGCGTACCTGAATGTACGCTCTGTTCCGGTTCTCGGTAACAGCCATTTTCGGCTCGGCCTGACCTGAAACAGGCCGAGCGTGCTTCCGGCTCGATCCGACTTGGAAACCTACATCTTGTCGATGAGCGACTGCACGCCTTCGGTCGGCGTCGAGTCGGAGCCGGCGGCGACCATAATCGCTGAGACCACCGCTTCCGGCTCGTCGACCACCAGCGGTTGGACGAGATGGGAGGTGTGGACGAAGCCCTCGGTCTTCATGTGATCGAGCAACGACAGCATCGGATCCCAGAAGCCCTTGACGTTGGCGAAGACGATCGGCTTGCGGTGATGGCCGAGCTGGGCCCAGGTCATGATCTCGACGATCTCCTCGACCGTGCCGATGCCGCCGGGCAGTGCCACGAATGCGTCCGATTTCTCGAACATAAGATGTTTGCGCTCGTGCATGTTGTCGGTGATGACGAGTTCGTCGAGCCGGGTCAGCGCGCTTTCGGTCGCTTCCTTGTTCATCAGGAAGCGCGGAATGATGCCGGTGACCTTGCCGCCGGCGCGCAGCGCGCCATCGGCGACCGCACCCATGATGCCCTTGGTGCCGCCGCCATAGACGAGCCTCAGGCCGGCCTTGGCGATCGAATGGCCGAGCAGATGACCGGCCTTGATATAGACCTCATCGCGGCCCGGCGAGGAGCCGCAATAGACGCAAATGGATCGAATCGTGTTCATGGTCTGATTGGGTATTGCCTCCACCGGCAGGGTCAAGCCCAGGCGGGGCTTTTTCTTGTCGCTGCCGGCAAAACAAGGTAGACCCGTTGCGCGGCTAGGGGCAGGGAAATATGGCAATTAATCCGTTGAAGATATTCCTACTCGCAGCAGGTGGCTCGGCCGCTGCTGCGACTGTTGCGTATGTGTCCGGGGCACTCGATCCCTATCTTGCGCCGCCCGCAGCGATCGCATCATTGCCGGCACCGACGGCCACGACGCCGACCGGCGACAAGCCGGCAGATCCGGCCAAGCCGGCAGCCGGAGCCGAGGCGACGACCACGGTCGCGCCACCTGCAGCGCCTGCCGTTGTGGCGCCATCCTTCGATGTCGTGCGTGTCGAAAACAACGGCTCCGTGGTGGTCGCCGGCAAGGCGGCGGGCAACGCCAAGGTCGAAATTGTGACTGGCTCCAAGGTCATCGGGGCTGCGGTTGCCGGCGCCGACGGCGATTTCGCCGTCGTGCTCGACGATCCGCTGAAGCCTGGCGACTACCAGCTCGTGCTGCGCGCGACAGCCCCTGACAATGTCGTGGCGACATCGACCGAGACGGCAGTGGTTTCGGTGCCATCGGATCCGGGCGGGCAGGTGCTGGCCCTGGTCGAGGAGCCGGGCAAGCCGTCGCAGCTGATCACCGTTCCGAAGCCGGCCGAGGCGCCATCGGCGCCGGCCGCTCCCGAGCAGCAGGCCAGCGCGCCCGCTACTCCTGCAGCGCCAGCGGCAACGCAACCCGCGCCGGCGAAATCGGCAGTGCCAGTCGCACAGGTCAAGGTGGCCGTCGAGGCCGTCGAGATCGAAGGCAAGAAGATATTCATCGCCGGCTCCGCCGATGCTGGGCGCAAGGTCCGCGCCTACGCCAACGAGATCCTGATCGGCGAGACGCAGACCTCACCCGAGGGCCGCTTCCTGATCGAGGCCGAGCGCGAATTGCCTGTCGGCGACTACATCATCCGCGTCGACGCGCTCGAGCCGAACGGCGCCAAGGTCGTGGCCCGCGCTGCCGTGCCGTTCCAACGCGAGCCGGGCGAGGCGGTGGCAGCGGTTGCGCCGCAGCCGACGGCCCCCGCAGCACCAGCCGCGGCCGAAGCCAAGACGGCGATGGCGGGCGAAGTGCCGGCCAAGCCTGCCGACCCGGCTGCCGAAGCGACGGCACCGACCCAGCCAGCCGCACCGGCAGCAACTGCCGACAAGCCGGCTGAAGTCGCCGCCGCACCGGCGACGCCCGAGACCACGGCGCCCAAGCTCGAAGCGGTCGATGGTGCCGTCATCATTCGCCGTGGCGATTCGTTGTGGCGTATCTCGCGCCGCGTCTACGGTCACGGCGTGCGCTATTCGAACATCTATCTCGCCAATCAGGATCAGATCCGCGATCCCGACCGCATCTGGCCGGGTCAGGTGTTCCGCGTGCCGGAGAAGTCCAAGGAGGGCGAGGCCGCCGACATGGGCGCCATGGGCGAGCAGGCAATGCCCGCGCCCAAGCCTTAGGTTCGAGCACGGCATTTCAGCCAGCCCGGGTTGCGTGGATGGAATTCATCGTCTATCGTCGATGGACGATGAATTCGTTCTCCACCACGTCATCCTGCTGCGCCCCCGTCAAGGACGTGACGCAGAAGCTTGCCGCGCTGTCGCACCCGGCACGGCTCGAAATCTTGAGATGCCTGGCTGGCGGCAGGTCATGCTGCTGCAAGGAAGTGGTCGAGCATCTCGATCTCGCCCAGTCGACAGTCTCGCAACATCTGAAAATCCTCGTCGAAGCCGGCCTGGTCAGCTATGCGGCGGAGCGGCAACGCTCGCGCTATCAGATCGATCAGGCGGCACTGGCCGCCGTTTCCGCGTCCGTATCGGCGCTCGTCGAATCCTGCTGCGCCGTCGACGGCGTGGACATCTAATCAAGGCAAGCACAGTGGCCAGCAAAACCGTATCCGCCGAACGCGGTTCGACCTTCAGCACCATCAAGAACCTCTGGCCCTATATGTGGCCGGAAGACAGGCCGGACCTCAGGGCGCGGGTGGTATGGGCAACCGTGTTCCTGTTCGTCGCCAAGCTGACGCTGGTGGCTGGGCCGTACTTCTTCAAATGGGCGACGGACGCGCTCGCCGGCGATCAGCGCACGCCGCTGCCATTGCCTGCCTTCCTGGTGGCGCCGGTCATGCTGGTGATCGCCTATAATGTCGTGCGCATCGTCCAGCTTGGCTTCAACCAGCTGCGCGACGCGCTGTTTGCCCGCGTCGGCCAGCATGCGGTGCGGCAGCTTGCCCATCGCACCTTCGTGCACATGCACCAGTTGTCGCTGCGCTTCCATCTCGAGCGCCGCACCGGCGGGCTGTCGCGCATCATTGAGCGCGGCACCAAGGGCATCGAGACGATCGTCCGCTTCACCATCCTGAACACGGCGCCGACGGTGCTGGAATTCGCGCTGACCGCCGGCATCTTCGGCTTCGCCTATGGCTGGAAATATGTGGCTGTGGTGGCGGTGACGGTATGGCTCTACACCTGGTTCACGGTGTGGGCGAGCGACTGGCGCATCGGCATCCGCCGCGAGATGAACGATTCCGATACCGACGCCAACACCAAGGCGATCGATTCGTTGCTCAATTTCGAGACGGTGAAGTACTTCAACAACGAGGCCATGGAAGCCGAGCGCTTCGACCGCTCGATGGCGCGCTACGAGACGGCGGCAACCCGCATCTGGACATCGCTCGGCTGGCTAAACTTCGGCCAGGGCGTGATCTTTGGCATCGGCATGACCATCGTCATGGCCATGTCGGCGATGGAGGTGATGGCCGGCACCCAGACCGTCGGCGACTTCGTCTTCATCAATGCCATGCTGATGCAGCTGTCGGTGCCGCTCAACTTCATCGGCTTCATCTATCGCGAAATCCGCCAGGGCCTGACCGACATCGAGCAGATGTTCGACCTGCTCGACGTGAGCCAGGAGGTGGTCGACAAGCCCGGCGCCAAGGCGCTTGTCGTCGGCTCCGGCCGGGTCGAGTTCCGCGACGTGCATTTCGCCTATGATCCGAACCGCCAGATCCTGAAGGGCGTGAGCTTCGAGGTGCCGGCCGGCCAGACGGTGGCGATCGTCGGTCCTTCGGGTGCCGGCAAGTCGACGATTTCGCGGCTGCTGTTCCGCTTCTACGATATCCAGCAGGGGGCGATCCTGATCGACGGCCAGGACATTCGCGATGTCAGCCAGGAAAGCCTGCGCGGGGCGATCGGCATGGTGCCGCAGGACACGGTGCTGTTCAACGACACCATCGCCTACAACATCCGCTATGGCCGCGTGAACGCCGACGAGGAGGATGTGCGCAAGGCGGCCGAGCTGGCCCAGATCGCCAGCTTCATCCAGCGCTTGCCTGAGGGCTACAAGGCGATGGTCGGCGAGCGCGGGCTGAAGCTGTCGGGCGGCGAAAAGCAGCGCGTGGCGATTGCCCGCACGATCCTGAAGGCACCGCCGATCCTGATGCTCGACGAGGCGACCTCGGCGCTCGACACCCAGACCGAGCAGGAGATCCAGAGTGCGCTCGACCTGGTCAGCAAGGGGCGCACGACGATCGTCATCGCGCATCGCCTGTCGACGGTGATTTCCGCCGACGAGATCATCGTACTCGCCGACGGTGGCATCGCCGAGCGCGGCACCCATGCCGAGTTGCTGGGGCAGGGCGGGCTTTATGCCTCGATGTGGGATCGCCAGCGCGAGGCGACCGAGGCCGAGGAGCGCCTGCGCCAGGCCCGCGAGGGCGACGAGCTTGGTGTTGTGGTTCGCCGCCGCACGCCGGAAGTCGCCAACGAGGCGGAGTGAGCGGCCGTTCCAGGCCGCCGGCTCACGTGATCAATTGTAATGCGAGCGGCGGTTGCGCCGCTTGCGGCCTGCGATAGCGGTGGGCGTTGCCAATGCCGCGTTGCGGCTGGCGGTCGTTTCCGGTAAGCACTCCGGGACTTCAACAGCAGCGGCCTCCACTTCATGAGCATAGCCGACACGATCCGCAACGCCTTCGTTCCGGTCCATCGCGAGGGGTATCCCTTCATTGCCGGATTTGCGGCGGTTGCCGTTCTGCTGGGCTTCTTTTCTACTTCGCTGTTCTGGATCGGGGCGATTCTGACCGCTTGGTGCGCCTATTTCTACCGCGACCCCGAGCGCGTGACGCCGGTCGACGACAAGCTGGTGGTGAGCCCGGCCGACGGCGTGGTGTCGGCCGTCGGCCCCGCTGTACCACCGCGCGAGCTTGGCCTCGGCACCGCCGAAATGACCCGCATCTCGGTGTTCATGAACGTCTTTTCCGTCCACGTGAACCGTGCCCCGGTGCGCGGCAAGATCGTGCGTATCGAGCACCGTCCTGGTAAATTCCTCAACGCCGAGCTCGACAAGGCAAGCCAGGAAAACGAGCGCAACGGCATCGTCATCGACAGCCCTAACGGCCAGGTGGCGGCAGTGCAGATCGCTGGTCTCGTCGCCCGCCGCATCCTGTGCTGGGCCGATGTCGGCGGCAACATCGCCGTTGGCGAGCGTTTTGGCCTGATCCGCTTCGGTTCGCGCGTCGACGTGTTCTTGCCCACCAATGCGGTTGCCCGTGTCGCCGTTGGCCAGACCGCAGTCGCAGGTGAAACCATCCTCGCCGAATTCGGCGGCGTGAGCCACGCACCTTTGGTGCGGGTTTCCTGAGGACGGCGGCGGTGTCATCCTTCAAACCCTTTGAACCGCATGGCCGTGGTGGTCCGCGCATCCGCGAGATCCCGCTGCGCATGGTGCTGCCCAACCTGATCACCGTGCTGGCGATCTGCGCCGGTCTGTCCGGGATCAGGCTCGCCTTTGAAGGCCGGTTCGAATCGGCTGTCGTGATGGTGCTGCTGGCAGCGTTCCTCGACGGCATCGACGGCCGCCTGGCACGCATGCTGAAGGCGACGTCGAAATTCGGCGCGCAGATGGATTCGCTCGCCGACATCGTCAATTTCGGCGTCGTGCCGGCGCTGGTGCTCTATGCCTACCTGCTCGACAAGGCCGGTTCGCTGGGCTGGATCGGCACACTGCTGTTTGTCATCGCCTGCGGCCTGCGGCTCGCGCGCTTCAACGTGCTCGACGAGGACCTCGATCGCCCGGCCTGGCAGGCGGAGTATTTCGTCGGCATTCCGGCGCCGGCGGGCGCCCTTGTGGTGATGCTGCCGATGTATATCGGCTTCCTCGGCGTCGAGGGCACCCGTACGCTGGCCTATATCGCCACCGCGTTCACCATTCTCATCGCCTTCCTGCTGGTCAGCCGCCTGCCGATCTATTCCGGCAAGAAACTGAAGATCAAGCGCGAGCATCTGCTGCCGGTGATGCTGCTGGCGGTGTTCTACGTACTGCTTGTGACCGTCTATCCCTGGCAGACACTGTCGGCGTCTGTGGGCGCGTATCTGCTCTTCCTGCCGCTCAGCGCCAGTGCCTATGCGCGTCGTGCCAAGATCGAGGGAGTTGCCGCCGCTGAAGCTGCGGCTGCCGCAGAAACTCCCGTCGAGACCAAGCCGGAAGCCCAGGGCGCCGCGCGTTCGCCTGGGGACGCTCCAACATCTTGAGTTGGCGCATCGCGCCTTCCAAAAATCGGTCTGATTTCCGGGTCGATGCGCTAGGCCGCCAGCCCGAGCTGGTCGAGCGCCAGGCGGCGCGCAGCGACATAGTCGGTCTTGCCCGAACCGAGCACCGGGATCTCGCGCACCTTGATGATGTCATGCGGCACCATCAGCTCGGCAACGCCGGCCTGCTTGCCGTAGACACGCAGCATCTCGGGATCGGCATTGCCGGCCGTGGTGACGAGCACGATGCGTTCGCCGCGACGTTTGTCGGGCACGGCGACCGCGGCATGGCGTTCCTCCGGCCATAGCGCCTGCACCAGCATCTCGACGGCACCGAGCGACACCATCTCGCCGGCGATCTTGGCGAAACGCTTGGCGCGTCCGCGGATGGTGATGAAGCCCTCGCGATCAACCGAAACGATGTCGCCGGTGTCGTGCCAGCCTTCGAGCGGCTGCAATTCGCCCGGACGGTCGGCAGTCATGTAACCCATCATCAGATTGGGGCCGGCGAGCCAGAGCTGGCCGCCTTCGGCGACGCCCTCGACTTCTTCGAGCCGCATGCGCATAGCAGGCAGCAGGCGTCCGACGGTGCCATCGCGGCCATGCGTTGCGGTGTTGACGGCAACGACCGGGGCAGCCTCGGTCAGGCCGAAGCCCTCAATGATCTCGGCGTTGAAGCGTTCGCGCCAGACCCGCCGCGTTTCCGGCCTGACCGGCTCGGCGCCAGCGACGACGAAGCGCAGGCTGGAGAAATCGCCATCCTCGGCGGTACGGGCATAGGCAGCGAGAAAGGTGTCGGTGCCGAACATGATTGTCGGCCGGATCTTCCGCGCCACATCGGGTATGATCTTGTAGTGCAGCGGCGAGGGGTAGAGGAACAGCCTGATGCCGGTCAGCAGCGGCAGGATGGTGCCGCCGGTGAGGCCGAAGGAATGGAACACGGGCAGCACGTTGAGCAGCTTGTCGACCGGCGAGATGCTGATGCGTGCCTCGGCCTGCATGGCGTTGGCAACAAGGTTGCGGTGTGAGAGGACCACGGCCTTGGGCGTGCCCTCCGATCCCGAGGTGAACAGGATGACGGCGGGCTTCGACGCGTCCTGCTGATGCAACGGGCGCCGCCATTGCAATGCGGCGGAGAGCTTTTCCGAGGTCGAAATGCTGTCGCGCAGCTCTTCCAGCCAGACGATGCGCGCACCGGCCTGTTCGGCAGCGGCGATGATGTCGCTGAGATCGGCCTTCTGGACGAAGACCCGAGAGGAGACAATGGTCTTGATTTCGGCTGTCTTCACCGCCGAAGCGACGTTGGTGCTGCCAGCGGTGTAATTGATCATCGCCGCCACGCGGCCCGCCGAGATCAGACCGAGCATGGCCAGCACCACGCCATTGGCGTTGGGCAGCAGGATGCCGACGGCCTCGCCTGGGCTGGATATGGCTTTGAGACGCTTGCCGAGCACGCGGGCGCCGGTCAGCAGCTTGCGGTAGCTCAAGGCGCCGCTGACCACGTCCTCGACGATCGTGCGCGAGGCGCCGTAGCGGCTGGCGGCGTCGCACATCGAACCAAACACGCCACGGCTGAGGTCGGTGCCAGCAAGGCGGGCTTCGGCGATGCGGTCGAAGAGGGCGTTGGCCGTGGTCGTCTGGTTGTAGCCGGCGCGCTGAAGCAGCTCGGCCATGGTCATTGGGGCAAGGGCAGCGATCCTGAGACGCGGGAACCAGTGGCGCGGAGCGCGTTCGGCAGGTGTCAACGAGAACGGCAGATGGCGGGCACCGCTGACGAAGATCGGCACGATGCGGGCATCGGCCTGCATGGCGATGCGGGCGACGGCACGGAACAGCCGGAACGCCTTGACGTCGGGCTCGACCGTGTCGGGCAAGTAGACAGCGAGGCGGCCCTTGCCGCGCAACACGCGCACCAGTCGGCGGCTAACAAAGACATGCTCGGCGTTGAACGCGATGGTGCGGCCAAGCTCACGCCATGGCTCCAGCCAGAAGGCCTTGGCGGAGGCGTCGTCGAGGATGTGCAGCGTCTGCTCCGGCAACAGCGACAGCATCAAGGCCGGTTCGAGGCGTGACTGGTGCGAAATGACGTAGATGACGGGAGCGTCGGCGTCGCGCACCTGGCTGAGGGCGTTGTCCTGCACCCGGTAGATCAGCTTGAGTGGCAGATACAGCAGCGCCTGGCGAAAGCGGATGCTGCGTCCGTGCGCCAAAATGCCGGCGGCAAACATCCATGCCGCGATGAAGCCGAGCACAATTGCACTGGCCAGGACCATGCCGCACCTCCCAATGCGCGCGAAGCCCACCGCGCGCACCGAAACTAGACGATGACGACGCAAGGTCAATGCGCATCGTCATCCCGCCAACCCCTTGGCCACCATCCCCTTGGCATCAGCACAGGAAAAAGCCGGTCTTGCGACCGGCTTAAAGCAAAGGGACGGGTGGAGGGGATGGGGGATGGGGCAACCCGTCCTGAGCACAAGAACGCGGTTGCTAACATTTGGTTCCACGCCGATCAGGCTTTTTGTGATTCTTTTTCGATCAGGCGGGATGGCATGGCCGCATTGCGGGCGTTGGCCCAGTCACGCCAGGCGTGCCAGAACACCGCCGCAAGCACGATCGCCCCGCCGATGAGGCTCGCTGCCGGTGGCAGCTCAGCCAGGAACAGCCAGGCAAAGAAGATGCCGCACGGCACTTCGGCGGTGCCGAGCAGGCCGGCTTCAGCGGCGGGAATGCGGCGCGCGCCCTCGGTCCACAAGATGACGGCAAGGGCGAAGGTGAAGCCGAAGGTGATAACAGGTGGAATGCTGGCCGGCGGAACAGTGAGCGGATCGGCGACGAACCACGCCGGAATGATGCCGAGAAAGGCCGACACGGCTCCAGCCCAGACGACCGGGGCGTCGCGGAAACGGCGGACAAGGGCGGCATAGAGCGCAAAAAGACACGTCATCAGCAGCGCCAGGCCGTCGCCGAAGCCATGGCCGCCGCCAAGCCCGGACCAGACCATGACCGCGACACCGGCAAGGCATATGGCTGCGGCAATTGCCGTCTGGCGCCGGAACATCTCGCCGACGATCAGCCAAGCGAACAGGGCGACGACGAACGGTACGGTGGCGTAGATGACCACGACGTTGGCGACATAGGTGTTCTTGAAGGCGGCGATGAAGGTGATGCTGGAGATGGTGCCCAGGACGGCGAGCAGCCAGCCCTGCCAGCCGAGGTGCAGGCTTTCGCCGCCAGCGCCGCGGCGGCGCCACAAGACATAGGCCGACATCAGCAGGCCGCCGATCAACCCCCGCCAGGAGGTGATGGTCAGCGGATCGGCGTCGATCGACTTTGTCAGGATGCCGGCAAGGCCGAAAACGCCAGCTGACGAGGCAACGAGCACCATGCCAAGCCGGTGCTGCGCAGCGGTGTCGGTCGCGGTCATGATCCTCGCCTCCTTGAACATGAGCCTATCCTATCCCTGCGCACCTGCCAGCCTGTTGTCAGTAGACCCGTGCCACTGTGCTAAGATGGTGCAACAGTCTGTTGGGAGGAAAGATGGACGCCGTACAACTGAAGGCGCTGCAGGCGCCGATGAAGGAGAGCTATCGCGAGGATGCCGGGCGCGCGCTGATCACGCTTCGGGCACGTGGCGCCGTCGACGACCAGTCGATTTCCTGCAAGGTCGATACCGGGCGTGCGATCGTCACCGCCGGACTGCATCCGGCGACGGGCGGCAGTGGCATGGAGTTGTGCTCGGGCGACATGCTGCTCGAGGCGCTGGTGGCCTGCGCCGGCGTGACCTTGAAGGCGGTGGCGACGGCACTCGAATTCCGCCTCGGCGAGGCCGTGGTTTCGGCTGAGGGCGATCTCGATTTTCGCGGCACGCTGGGCGTCGCCAAGGATGCGCCGGTCGGCTTCCGCGCCATCCGGCTTGCCTTCAAGCTCGACACCGACGAGCCGCAGGAGCGTATCGATGCGCTGGTCAAGCTGACTGAACGCTATTGCGTGGTGTTCCAGACGCTGAACGTCCGGCCGGAACTGTCCGTTTCGGCCGAACGCTAGAGGTGCAGGCTCAATTGGCGGCGAAGCAGTAGAACAGGCCGTCGCCGCCGGTTCCCTTCAGCGCCTCCTGGCTGCAGCCGCCGCGCGAGGCATGCGAGGAGTTCCACGACTTGGCGGCGGCCGAATCGTCGAGCCCCATGCGGTCGTGGTGGCCCATCATTGCCGCTCCTTCGGTGCCATCCAGGGTCCAGTCGCCGCAGGTCTGGTCGGCGATCCTGGTGCCGTCGGGCTTCGAGCCGGTCAGGATGTCGTGCTTGTTGGGCTGGTCGCCGCGGCCATTGATGGTGTTGCCCTTCTCGTCGAGGGCGGTTTCCTTGTTGATGTTGTTGGCGTCGCTGTGCAGCGAGGCGACGTCGTCGGCGATCTTCTGGCCCTTGGCGTTGACCCATGGGCCTTTGCCGATGCGGTCCTTGGCATCGGTGTCGCTGGTCGAGAGATAGGCATGCCAGGTCTTGCCGGTCGAGCCGGCGGCTTCGGCCAGGCTCTGGCAATGCGCGTCGGCACCGGCGAGGCCGCCGAGATTGGCGCCCTTGCCGAGGCCGGCGCTGGTGACGAAGAAGCTCATCGTGCCGTCCTGGGCGCTGGCTGCCGACAGACCGGCAAACAGCAGCGCAGACATGACGAGAATGCGTTTCATCGAGTGGTCCTCCCTGATTTTTTTGTTAGAGGGCCGCAAAACTAGGACCGGCGGAAATCACCGGCCAATCACGCTTGCGTGTCGCCTACATCGGCCAGACGAGCATCAGCATCGGTACGGCGACGACGATGACCAGCAAGGATAGGGGCAGGCCGAGGCGCGGATAGTCGGAGAAACGGTAGCCGCCGGGGGCCATTACCAGCGTGTTGCACTGGTGACCGATGGGGGTGAGGAAATCGCAGCCGGCGCCGATCGCCACCGCCATCAGGAAGGCTTCGGGGCGATAGCCCAGCGTCGTGGCAAATCCCGCGGCAATAGGGGCAACGACAAGCACCGTGGCCGCATTGTTGAGGAACGGGGTGACCGCCATCGCCACGACCATGATGAGCGTCAGCGCGCCGGCGGGCGGCAGCGTTGAGGCGAATTCGGCGAGCCAGGCGGAAATGATCTCGGTGGCGCCAGTCCTGCGCAGCGAGTCGCTGACCGGGATGAGGGCGGCCAGCATCACCAGGATCGGGCCGTCGATGGCGTCATAGACCTCGCGCAGCGGGATGACGCGGAACAGAACCATCGCGACCGCAGCCGTGAAGAAGGCAAGCGGCACCGGCAACAGGCCGAGCGCGGTAGCGCCCATCGCCGCGACGAGGATGGCGAGCGGGACGATGCCGCGCCTGAAACTGCCGAGCAGGATCGGGCGCTCGGCCAGCGGCAGGCAGCCGAGTTCGCGCAGGATGTCGGGCATTGTCTGTGGATTGCCCTGCAGCACCACGACGTCGCCCAGGCGCAGCGTGACTGCCCCCAGACGCTCCTGGATACGCTCACCCTTGCGGCTGACGGCGAGCAGATTGACGTTGAAGCGGTCGTAAAGCGCCAGGCGCTGCGCCGAGCCGCCGATCAGGTTGGAGTTTTCACCGATGACCGCCTCGACAGCCGCCGCCGCGTGTTTGCCGCCGGCGGAATCGCGGCTGCCGGTGACGCTGAGCTTGGCCTGGGTGACGATGCGGTCCAGCGCTTCCGGCGCGCCTTCGATCAACAGGATATCGCCTTCGCGTAGCACGACGTCGGGGAACGGCGTGACATGCAGCGCGCGCGAACGCAGGATCGAGGTGACCACAGCACGGCTGCCGCCGAGCTTCAGCAGATCCGCCAGCGTCTTGCCGACGACGGTTGAATCGCTGACGAGCCGCGCTTCGGTGACATAGTTGTTGACGTCGAGGGCTTCGTGGATCGAGGCCGATGCGCGGGTGCGGATGGGCAGAAGCCAGTAAAACAGCACCAGGAAAACAAGGCCGGAGACCGCAAGTGCAGCACCCACCGGCGTGAAATCGAACATCGAAAAGGCTTCGCCGGTCATCTCCTGGCGCACGCGCGACACCACGATGTTGGGCGAGGTGCCAACCAGCGTCATCAGCCCGCCGAGCAGCGAACCGAAGGCCATCGGCATCAGGAACACCGAGGGCGAGGTGTTGGAGCGGCGGGCGAACTGGAAGGCGATGGGGATCATGATCGCCAGCGCGCCGATGTTTTTCACGAAGGCGGACAAGATGGTGACGATGATGACGAGCAGCGCCAGCTGGGCCCTGACGCTGGAGACGTCGGGGGCGAAGCGCTGGATGGCATATTCCATGATACCGGAGCGCGCGACGCCGGCGCTGACCAGCAGTGCCGAACCGACGATGATGACGATGTCGTCGCTAAAACCGCTGAAGGCTTCGGCCTGCGGCGCGATGCCGATCGCAACGGCTGAAATGAGAGCGCCGCAGGCGACAAGATCGTAACGGAACCGGCCCCAGACGAATGCCACCATCATCAGCGCAATGATGGCGAAGGACATCAGCTGGTCGGTGGTCATGCGGCCGATGTCCCCCACATTACGGCGCGGCACGCCCGGACGGGCGGCTGAACTGCTTCCATTCCACGCATCGCTGATGCGCTCAAGCGGTGGTCAACGCGACAGCAGCAACATCGTTGCTTGGGTCGCGGCGTCGCCGCCGCGATGCGTCGCGAGGAAAGGTGGCGTCAGGCCGGCTTCTGGTGGGAAACCCAGCGCTGTTCCCGGATCTGGTAGATCTGGCCCGTGCGGGTGAGGGCGGGGTCGACCATCTGCAGGATGTGGCTCGCCGTCTCCGACGGATGGGTGACGGTCGCCGGATCCTCGCCGGGCACCGCCAGCGCGCGCATTGCGGTGCGGCTGGTGCCGGGATCGAAGATGTTGACGCGCAATGCCGTGTTCTTGGTCTCATCCGCCCATGAACGGGCGAGCGCTTCGACCGCTGCCTTGGAGGCGGCATAGGGGGCCCAGAAGGCACGGGCGGAGTGGGCGGAACCGGAGCTGACGATGACGGCACGGCCGGCGTCCGACTTGCGCAGCAGCGGATCGACCGAACGGATCAACCGCCAGGTGCCGGTGACGTTGACGGCCATGACCTTGTCGAAGACCTTGGCTTCGACATGGCCGATCGGCGCGATGACGCCGAGCACGGCTGCATTGGCGACCAGGATGTCAAGCCTGCCCCAGCGCTCGTTGATCGATCCGCCGAGGCGGTCGATGCCGGCCATGTCGGTGAGGTCGAGCGGCACCAACGTCGCCTGGCCACCGGCTGCCTTGATCTCGTCGTCGAGCTCTTCCAGCCCGCCGACGGTGCGCGCGACAGCAATGACATGGGCACCCGCCGCGGCCAGTTGCTTGGCCGTGTTGTAGCCGATGCCGCGCGATGCGCCGGTGACAAGGGCGATGCGGCCGGAGAGGTCGGGGGTGGTTGTCATCAGAGCATCCAATTCGAACTGGTCGGTCCGCTGCCTGATAGGACGATTTTATCTGGAACAAAACCCCGCAAGGCTGATTGAACGTCGACTCGGTGCCGCACTGGGTGAAATTTTCGCGAGCGGCTGTCGGTGCTGCCGAATGCCATGCGTCCTAGGTTGAGAATGCCAACGACACGGGAGAGAGACCCATGGGCAGAAGCGTTGCAATCCTCGTTGCCAGACTGATCTTCGCTGGTGTCTTTGCCATGGCGGCCTTCTTCAAGTTTGCCGGAATGGCCGACACCGCCGCCTACATCTCCGCTGCCGGCTTTCCCTTCGCCCTGCCATTGGCCTGGCTGGCGGCATTCTTTGAACTTGGGATGGTGCTGGCCTTCCTGACCGGCGCCTTCTTCTCCGAAGCCGCGCTGCTTGCCGGCGCCTATGTGATCTTGCTGGCCTTCGCCTTCCACGGCCCGTCGCACTGGCAGGGCAACCAGGCCGAATTCGGCTTCTTTATCGATCATTTCACCTTCCTGGCCGGACTGCTTTATGCAGCCGTCCACGGCCAGGGCAAAAAGCTGGCGCTGCGGCAAAGCTTCATCTGGAAGGACAAGGCGGGTTCCGCGCATTGAACGCGGAAGCACGTTGAATGCGCGGGTTCTACAGCCCGCCCGTCGCCAGCAGCGACAGCGAGCGCACATTGTCGGCGCCTTCGAGGTCGAGCAGGCGGGTCGGGTACTGGCCGGAGAAACAGGCATCGCAATATTGCGGCTGCTCGTCGTTGCGGCTTGCCTCGCCGACGGCGCGGTACAGGCCGTCCATCGACAGGAAGCCGAGCGAGTCGACGCGAATGAACTCGGCCATTTCCTCGATCGTCATGCGCGAGGCCAGAAGCTTCGACTTTTCCGGCGTGTCGACACCGTAGAAGCACGAGGCGCGGGTGGGCGGCGAGGCGATGCGCATGTGCACCTCCTTGGCGCCGGCGTCGCGCACCATCTGCACGATCTTCTGGCTGGTGGTGCCACGCACGATGGAATCGTCGACCAGCACGATGCGCTTGCCCTCGATCATGCGGCGGTTGGCGTTGTGCTTGAGCTTGACGCCCATGTGGCGAATGGAATCGCCGGGCGAAATGAAGGTTCGGCCGACATAGTGGTTGCGGATGATGCCAAGCTCGAAGGGTATGCCCGCCTGCTGCGAGAAGCCGATAGCGGCAGGGGTGCCGGAATCCGGCACCGGCACGACGATGTCGGCGTCTACAGGGCTTTCGTTGGCGAGTTCCGCACCGATGCTCTTGCGCACGTCATAAACGTTGCGGCCTTCGACCGAGGAATCGGGACGGGCGAAATAGACATATTCGAAGATGCAGAAGCGCGACTTCTGCGGCTCGAACGGGAAGATGCTCTCGATGCCCTTGGAGGTGACGATGACCATCTCGCCGGGCTTGAGGTCGCGCACGAAACGCGCACCGATGATGTCGAGCGCGCAGGTCTCGGAGGCGAGAATCCAGGAACCGTCAAGATCGCCGAGCACAAGCGGGCGGATGCCGAGCGGATCGCGGCAGCCGATCATCTTCTTCGACGACAGGGCTACCAGCGAGAACGCACCCTCGACCTGGCGCACCGCATCGATGAAGCGTGCGTTGAGGTCGCGTTCCTTAGACGTGGCGACCAGGTGCAGGATGGTCTCGGTGTCGGAGGTCGACGAAAAGATCGAGCCCTGTTTCTGCAGTGCACGCTGCACGGTCATGGCGTTGGTCAGGTTGCCGTTATGCGCAACCGCGAAACCGCCATCGGCGAGCTCGGCGAAGAAAGGCTGGATGTTGCGGACGCCTGCGCCGCCTGTCGTGGCGTAGCGGGTGTGGCCAATGGCGCGGTTGCCCTTGAGGCTGTCGATGACGCGCTGTTTGGTGAAGGTGTCGCCGATCAGGCCGACATGGCGCTCGACGTGGAACTGGCTGCCGTCGTAGCTGACGATGCCGGCGGCCTCCTGGCCGCGATGCTGGAGCGCATGCAGCCCCAGCGTGACGATTGCCGCAGCGTCCTGTCGGCCGAAAATGCCGAACACGCCGCATTCGTCGTGGAAATGATCATCGGCTTCCGCGGAAAGCACGTCAGCTGCGTCTGCCATCGGGGGGCGGCCTCTTGTCGTAAAAACGCTATATAGTGCGATGAGGCGGGAAGGGCAACGCGCCATCCCGCCTCATGCGAAATCAGTTGTTCGTCGGCGCCGGTTCGGCGGGCGTGTCGCCTTCGGCATGAGCGCCTTCGGCCGGAGCTTCGGCCGGCGGCGTGGCCGTGCCGGCCTCGGGCTCGCCGCCCTGCGAATTGAGCTTCTTGAGGATCGAGTTCTCGGGGTCCTCGGGCAAAAGATTCTCGATCGACGTTCCGATGCTCTCGAGCAGCGGTCGCGACTTGGCATCGGCAACCCAGGCCGGCGCGTTGGGGCCGACCAGCCAGTTGAAGAACAAAAGGCCGACGGCAACGACCAGGATGCCGCGGGCAGCGCCGTAGAGGAAGCCGAGCGTGCGATCGAGCGCGCCGATGCGGCTGTCGATGATGAAATCGGCGATCTTCATGGTGATGATGGTGACGACGATCAGCGCGATGACGAAGACGACGCCGGCAGCAGCTGCCATGGCGATCTTTTCGTTGTCGATATAGGGCTGAACGTAGGGCACCACCGGCTTGTAGAAGAAGAAGGCGGCAGCGGCTGCAGCGGCCCAGGAGGCAACCGACAGCACCTCGCGGGAAAACCCACGCACCATGGCGAGCATCGCCGAGACCAGGGTGAAGCCGACAAGAATTCCGTCAAGCAGCGTAATCGGCATCGTGTCCACTCACTCCATGACGACGGTTTCAGTCCGTCTCTTCCGCGCGGCTTCGCCTTGAGCCGGCTATCCGCGCCACCAGATCCGCGAGTGCGGTCGGCTGGAACGATCCGGCTCCGATTCCACCTGCGAGCTCCCCACTGCCGGAGGGCAGCACGGCCCTTCCGAAGCCCAACTTTTCGGCCTCTTTAAGGCGCTGCTGCGCATGCGCAACTGGCCTCACGGCGCCAGAAAGGCTGATTTCGCCGAAATAGACGCAATCAGCAGGCAGGGCAATACCGGTGAGCGATGAAACCAGTGCGGAAGCCACAGCCAAATCGGCAGCCGGCTCGGAAATGCGGTAGCCGCCGGCGACGTTGAGATAGACGTCGTGCTGGCCAAAGCGCACGCCGCAATGGGCTTCGAGCACGGCGAGGATCATCGACAGGCGTGACGAATCCCAGCCGACGACAGCGCGGCGCGGCGTGCCCAGCGTAGAAGCGGCGACCAGCGCCTGGATCTCGACCAGCACCGGCCGGGTGCCTTCGATTGCCGCGAAGACCGCAGCTCCCGGCGCCTTGGCATGGCGTTCGCCCAAAAACAGTTCGGAAGGGTTGGCGACTTCGCGCAGGCCCTTGTCGGACATTTCGAAGACGCCGATCTCGTCGGTTGGGCCGAAGCGGTTCTTGACAGTGCGCAGGATGCGGAAGTGGTGGCCGCCTTCGCCCTCGAAATAGAGCACGCCGTCGACCATGTGCTCGACGACGCGAGGGCCGGCGATCTGACCTTCCTTGGTGACGTGGCCGACAAGCACCACGGCGGCACCGGTCGACTTGGCGTAGCGGATCATCGCCTGGGACGAGGCGCGCACCTGGGTGACGGTGCCGGGCGCTGAATCGGCAAGGTCGGTCCACAGCGTCTGGATCGAATCGATGATGATGAGGTCAGGCCGTTTGCCGTCGGCGATGGTGGCGAGGATGTCTTCGACATTGGTCTCGGCGGCAAGTTCGACCGGCGATGAGGCAACGCCGAGGCGCTGGGCACGCAGCCTGATCTGGGCGACGGCTTCTTCGCCCGAGACATAGACCACGCGGTGGCCGCGTGATGCGAGCGCCGCCGCTGCCTGGGTCAGCAGCGTCGACTTGCCGATGCCGGGATCGCCACCGATCAACAAGGCGGAGCCGCGCACGAAGCCGCCGCCGGTGGCGCGGTCGAGTTCACCGATGCCCGAGACGATGCGCGGTGCGTCTTCGATGTCGCCGTCGAGCGAAGTCAGGGTAACGGGGCGGCCTTTGCGTGCGCTCTTGAGCGAACCGGGGCCGGAGCCGATGCCGCCTGATGTGCCTTCCTCGACGAGCGTGTTCCACTCGCCGCAGGAATCGCACTTGCCGGCCCAGCGCTGATGCGCTGAACCGCAGTTCTGGCAGATGAATTGAATGCGGGCTTTAGCCATGGGCGGGGTGCCTTTCGGAAGAATGGAAAGGCAGAGTTCTACGTTGCCCCCCTCTGTCCTGCCGGACATCTCCCCCACAAGGGGGGAGATCAGCCGTCAGGCGCGACGGTGCCTCAATCTGCGGCGCTCCAAATTGGCGAAGGGTGAGCGGCCAGCCAATCTCCCCCCTTGTGGGGGAGATGTCCGGCAGGACAGAGGGGGGCGCTGTCCCGCCACCATCACCAACGACGAGCGCAAGCTCTGGCATGCGCTACTCTTCTCCAAACCTCTCCGGCAAATGATGCTCGGGCGCGAGGTCAAAGAAGCGGGTGAATTCGCCCTGGAAGCCAAGGCTGACGGTGCCGGTGGGGCCGTGACGCTGCTTGGCAACGATGACCTCGGCCTTGCCGCGCACCTCGGCCATGTCGCCTTCCCACTTGAGATATTCGTCAGTGCCGGGTTTCGGCTCCTTGTTCTTGAGGTAGTATTCCTCGCGGTAGACGAACAGCACGACGTCGGCGTCCTGCTCGATCGAGCCCGATTCACGAAGGTCGGAGAGCTGCGGGCGCTTGTCGTCGCGGCTTTCGACCTGACGCGACAGCTGCGACAGCGCGATGATCGGAACATTGAGCTCCTTGGCCAGCGCCTTGAGGCCGGTGGTGATTTCGGTGATTTCCTGGACGCGGTTCTGCGACGACTTGGACGACGAGCCCTGCATCAGCTGGATATAGTCGATGATGATGACGTCGAGGCCGCGCTGGCGCTTGAGGCGGCGAGCGCGCGCCGCGAGTTGGGCAATGGAGATACCACCGGTCGAGTCGATGAACAGCGGGATCTTCTGCAGCGTCTGGGTGCAGCTGACCAGCTTTTCGAAATCGGCCTCGGTGAGATCGCCGCGCCGGATCTTGGAGGAGGGCACCTCGGCCTGCTCGGAAATGATACGGGTGGCGAGCTGCTCGGACGACATTTCGAGCGAGAAGAAGCCGACGACGCCGCCGTTTTCGGCCTTGAAAGAGCCGTCTGCCTGCTGCGCCGGGACATAGGCGTGGGCGACGTTGAAGGCGATGTTGGTGACAAGCGAGGTCTTGCCCATACCGGGGCGGCCGGCGAGCACGATCAAGTCGGAAGACTGTAAGCCGCCCATGCGGGCGTCGAGATCCTGCAGGCCGGAGGCGACGCCGGAGAGATGGCCGTCGCGCATGTAGGCGGCGCTGGCCATGTCGATGGCGGTCTTGACCGCGTCGGAGAAGCTTTCGAAGCCGCCGTCGTAGCGGCCGGTTTCGGCGAGTTCGAACAGACGCCGCTCGGCATCTTCGATCTGCTCGGACGGCGACATGTCGACAGGCGCGTCATAAGCGATGTTGACCATGTCCTCGCCGACGGTGATGAGCGCGCGGCGGGTGGCGAGGTCGTAGACGGCGCGGCCGTAGTCGGAAGCGTTGATGACCGTGACGGCGTTGGCGGCAAGCGCAACGAGATATTGCATGACCGTCATGTCGCCGACCTTCTCGTCGGCCGGCAGGAAGGTCTTGAGGGTCACCGGGTTCGCCATCTTGCCCATGCGGATGAGCTCGGACGCAACCTCGAAGATCTTGCGGTGCAGCGGTTCGTAGAAATGAGTCGCCTTGAGGAAGTCGGAGACGCGGTAGAAGGCGTCATTGTTGACCAGCATGGCGCCGAGCAAGGCCTGTTCAGCCTCGATGTTGTTGGGGGCTTCCCGATAGAGTGGGGTCGCTTCCGCCACTTCGAACTTGCGCGCTGCCTCTGCCAATGTCGTCCCCAATCCGTTGCCGAACGTTCCCAGTAGCAGAGCCCGGACCAAAACCGCCCATCGTCATTTCAACTGGCCACGCTATCCACACTCGTCCACAGGGACGGGCGGCACGAAGGCGAAATCCGGTTGACGCGAATCGCGGAGATTCTACCCGTGTACCGACAGGAACAAAACGGGAAAATTCAATCCGGCCGCGAATTTACCAAGAAAGTGTCCAGCACAATCAAAGGGTAATTTGTATACATTGAGTTGTTGATTTTACTTGAGCATTCGGTGATCTTCAACTTCCCAAGAGCCTGTTCATCGCGATGCGGCACATGGCGATGCATATGCTCGGAGGGTCCCAGGGGCCGAAATCCGCGCCGTGGCGGCATTGGCCTCATCTGCTTGAGGAGGCAACATGCACATTCTTCGCCCTGCACCGGCTCGGATCGGCTGGCTGGCATCCACCGCCATGGTCTTGTTGAGTTCGACTCAGGCCGGCTTTGCCGCCTGCGATCTGACACCGACTGCCGGCAACAGCATCTATGTCTGCGACAGCGGTGCGAGTGCAGGGCTTACCGACATCGATGGCACCAACACGCTGACCTTGCCAGGTGGTGGTACCGGCACGATCAATGGCAACGTTGTCTTTGGCGGTTTTGTCGATCGGGTTGAAGTCCATAGCGGCGCCATCACCGGCAACGTCCAGCAAGGCGGCGGAATCGACGGCTTTCTGATGAGCGGCGGCCAGATTCAGTCGCTCAGCCAGGGCGACGGTCTCGACACATTCTTCATGTCTGGCGGGCGTATCGTCGATTTCTTCGAAGATGGCGACACGGCATACATGACCGGCGGCCGCATCGGGCGCGTCAACATGAAGCTCGACGACAACCTGTTCGACATGTCTGGCGGCACGATCGACAAGAACTTGGTCACCGGCTTCGGCAATGACACCATCATCCTTTCAGGCGGTACGATCGGCGGCAACATCAGCGTCAGTGGCGGCACCGATAGCGTGACGGTGACAGGCGGCTCCGTCGGCGGCAGCGTGCTGCTGAGCGTCGGCACGGACACTTTCACCTGGGACGGCGGCGGCATCATCTACGGCACTGTCGATCTTGGCGGTGACAATGACACGGCAAAGCTCAGCAATCTCAGCAACGCCAATATCGGTGCGACGGTTGCGGTCAATGGCGGGGACGGCACGGACAGTCTGACATTCGACAATGTCTCGGCAGCCGGCATTGCGCGGTTCCAGAATTGGGAAACGATCGACGCCACCAACGACACCGAACTGACCTTCGACGGCAATCTTGTGCTCGGCGACGCCGGCACCGGCACTGGCACGCTGACGGTCGACGCCACCAGCACCCTGTTCGGCGGTGGTCAAGATGCAAGCGTGCTGGCTGTCAGTGGGCTGGCAAATGTCATCAATGCCGGTCGCATCGACCTGACCAATGGCGGCGGGGGCACCGGCGATACGTTCACGATCAATGGGAATTACCAGGGCAACGGCGGACTGCTGTTCCTCGACACTGAACTCGGCATCGACGGCTCGGCCTCGGACAAGCTGGTCATATCGGGCGGCAACGCGACGGGCTCGACGGGCATCGAAATTGTCAATGCCGGCGGTGCCGGCGGTTTGACCGTCGCGGACGGCATATTGGTGGTCGAGGCGATCGGCGGTGCGACGACCGGAGGTGCTTTCGCCCTCGCCGGTCGAGTGGCCGCAGGCGCTTACGAGTACTTCTTGTTCAAGGGCGACTTCGCTGGTGCCGGCGAGAACTGGTATCTGCGCTCGACGATGTCCGCGACCAGTCCAGAGCCGGCGCCGGGGCCTTCTCCGATCGAACCAAATCCCCAACCTGCGCCCGTCGACCCCGAAACAGCGTCACCGCCGCCGACGTCAGAGATACCGCCGGTGGTGATTCCGGGCGAGGGCGACCCCGTCACACCGCCTGTTGACCCGACCCCGCCGGTGCTGCCCACGGATCCGGAGCCCGAGGCACCGCCAGCGCCACCGGTCACTGGCGAGCCGACACCACCGCCACTGACCGAGACGCCGCAATTGGTGGACAATCCAGCCGCTGTGATGCCGCTGCCCAATCCGGAGCGGCTCGTAGGTGGCGCAATGCCGCTCTTCCGTGGCGAGGTTCCGACCTACGCGGTCATTTCGCCACTCGCCCACTACCTCGCCATGTCGACACTGGGCACATTCCACGAGCGCCGCGGCGAGCAGCCCGAAGTGCAAGGTGCCGGGCAGATGCCGGCGGTATGGGGCCGCGTCTTCGGACAGAGTGTCGACATGTCCTGGACCGGAACCCTGACGCCGAACTTCGATGGCACGCTGTTTGGCATGCAGGCCGGCCTCGACATCTATGGCTGGGAGACGGATAGCGGCCATCACGACCGCATCGGCCTGTTTGTCGGCCACACGCGTGTCAGCGGCGACGTGAAGTCGCCGACGATCGCGGGACCGGTGGCAGATTTCGGCGACATCAATGCCAACGGTACCAGCCTCGGCGCCAGTTGGACCCATGTCGGCCCCGGCGGCTGGTACCTCGACGGCGTCCTGATGGGCACCTGGTTCGGTGGCGATGTCACCTCCAGCGGCGGCGAAAGCCTCGATGTCGGCGGAACTGGAGTCACTGCTTCGCTCGAGGGCGGCTACCCCATTGCCCTGACGCCGGAATGGACGTTGGAGCCGCAGGGCCAGTTGGTGTGGCAGCATCTGTCGCTTGACGACCAGGCCGACAGCTTCTCGACTGTGGCGTTCAATTCCGACGATGTGCTGACCGGGCGGTTGGGTGTACGGTTGCAAGGTCTCTTCCAGACCGAAGCCGCGACGCTGAAGCCGTATCTCAAGGCCAACATCTGGCATGAATTCGACGGTGAGGGAGGCATCAGCCTCGGCAGCGACCCGATTGCCGTCGAGACCGGAGGAACATCCGTCGAGTTTGGCGGCGGCGTGATCGCAAAGCTAACCGAACAGACCAGCCTGTTTGCCACCGCTGACTACACCACCAATATCGGCGGCGAGAAGAAGCGCATCTTCGAAGGCAATATCGGTCTCAGCGTCAAATGGTAGGGAACACGGCTCCGGTCGGCCTTGTCGCCTTGTTCACGCGCCTCTTGGCGCCAACAGGATGATCGAGGCGCCGAGAATGCAGATCGCGGCGCCGACCATGTCCCAGCGGTCGGGCCTGATGCCCTCGGCGAGCCACAGCCAGCCGAGCGACGCGGCGATGTAGATGCCGCCATAGGCGGCATAGGCGCGGCCTGCGGCGTTGGCTTCGACCAGTGCCAAAAGCCAGGCAAAGGCGACCAGCGAGACGAGGCCGGGCACGAGCCAAAGTGGTGATTTCTCAAGCCGCCACCACGCCCAGAAGGCGAAGCAGCCGGCGATCTCGGCAAGGGCAGCAGTGGCGTAGATGGCATAGGTCATGAAAAAAGCCCGGCTCGTGGAGAGACGGGCTTTTTCCTATGCCATCCATATGAGGCGCAAGGGCCAACATCAGCTGGCGCGATCCTACTCCTTGTCAGCCACCTTCCTGCGGCGGCTGGTCTTGCCGGCAGGTTCGGTCTGGCGATGCGCTATCTCGTGCATGGCTAGCGCCTTTTCGCACTTGCCGATGTAGTCGCGGGTCAATGGCAGCGTGTCGTTGCGGTGGGCGAGCTGGATCTGGAAGACCATCAGGTCCTGCCATCGGAAGGCAGCCTCGGATGCCGCGAGATAAAACTCCCACATCCGGCAGAAACGCTCGTCATAGATCGCCTTGGCCCTGTCGCGATTGGCGGCGAAACGAATACTCCAGTGCCTCAGCGTGTCGGCGTAATGCAGCCGCAAAATCTCGACGTCGGTGACCATCAGGCCGGCCTTTTCGATCGCCGGCAGCACCTCCGACAGGGCAGGGATGTAACCGCCGGGGAAGATGTGCTTGCGGATGAAGGCGCTGGTCGAGGCCGGTGGACCGGCACGGCCGATCGAGTGCAGCACCATCACGCCATCGGGCTTGAGCCGCTTGGCGACATTGTCGAAGAAGGTGCGGTAGTGGTTGACGCCGACATGCTCGAACATGCCGACCGAGACAATGCGGTCGAAGCGTTCGACGAGGTCGCGGTAGTCCCTGATCTCGAAATGGACCTGGTTCTCAAGCCCTTCGGCCTGGGCCCGTTCGGTCGCGACCGCGTGCTGTTCGGTCGACAGCGTGACGCCGAGTACCTGGGCCTCGAAGGTGCGGGCGAGATAGAGCCCGAGCCCGCCCCAGCCGGAGCCGATGTCGAGCACCGACTGGCCGGGCCTGAGCCGCATCTTGGCGGCGATATGCGCCTTCTTGGCGATCTGTGCCTCTTCCAGCGTCATGTCGGGGTCGGCGAAATAGGCGCAGGAATATTGCATGTCGGTGTCGAGGAAGAGGCGGTAGAGATCGCCCGACAGGTCGTAGTGGCGCTGCACGTTGCGCTTGGCACGGGCGGCGGTGTTGACCTGCTGGAAACGGCGGAAGGCGAGCCGGAACTTATCGAGCGCCTTGGTCCAGGCGGTGTCGATGCTGCCGTTGCCGAGGTTCTGGAACACGACCCGCATCAGCCCAAGCACGTCGCCTTCGACGATGTCGAGATCGCCGTCCATATAGGCTTCGGGCAAGGCGAGCATGGGATCGAGCGTGATGGCGCTTTCGGCGCGCCGTGTCTTGATGAGGAGATGGACCGGATCGCCTGTGTCATCGCCGAAACGATGCGACCGCCCATTGGGGCCGGTGACTGTCAGGCTGCCGGTGCGCACAAGCTTCCCGACGATGCGTTGCAACAACATGTTCATGGCGTGCTCGCGAAAAGGTCAGTCGTGTAGTCCGATCTTGAACATAGGAACGACGCTGCCAAGTTCCACGCCTGGCACAAAAAAAGCCCGGATGTTGCCATCCGGGCTTGGTCCAGAAAACTGGATTGAGACAGAGGCCTGGATCAGCCCTCGTCGCCTTCGCCGTCTTCGTTCGGATCAAAGAAGCTGTCCGGACGGGCGTTTTCGTTGATGTCGTCGCCGTAGATGGCTTCGGCGGTTGTCAGCGTCTCGCCCTTCGACTGGCGCTCGGCTTCGTCGGCCGTGCGTGCGATGTTCAGCGTGATGGTGACTTCGACTTCGGCGTGCAGGGCGATCGCTACGTTGGTCAGGCCGATGTTCTTGATCGGCTGGTTGAGCTCGACCTGGTTGCGGGCAACCGTGAAGCCTTCGGCGATCAGCAGATCGGCGATGTCGCGGGTCGAGACCGAACCGTAGAGCTGGCCGGTTTCGCCAGCCGAACGCACGATGACGAAGGACTTGCCGTCGAGCTTGTCGGCAACCTGCTGGGCTTCCGACTTGCGCTCGAGGTTGCGGGCTTCGAGCTGAGCGCGCTGGCCTTCGAACTTCTTCTTGTTGGCTTCGTTGGCGCGGAGCGCCTTGCCCTTGGGCAGCAGGAAGTTGCGGGCAAAGCCGTCCTTGACCTTGACGGTGTCGCCCATCTGGCCGAGGCGGGAAATACGTTCGAGGAGAATGACGTCCATTTTCCTTGTCCTTTCGTTGGCTGCAAAGGCAGCGAAATGATTTCAACGGGCAAGGAAGCAGGGAAGGGCGTTGCCGCCGGTTTCGCTGTCCTGCCTGTCGCGGCAGTTAGGATTTCCTGGGAAATCCAACCCGGGATTTTGAGACCTAACCTGCCACGCCCGTCGGAGCAGGAAAATTCCGGCCCAAGCGACGAAGCGCCTGGGCCGGAACTGATATCACTTCACCACGTAGGGCAGCAGGCCGAGGAAGCGGGCGCGCTTGATCGCCTGGGCGAGTTCACGCTGCTTCTTCTGGCTGACGGCGGTGATGCGCGAAGGAACGATCTTGCCGCGCTCGGAAATGTAGCGCTGCAGCAGACGCACGTCCTTGTAGTCGATCTTCGGAGCGTTGGCGCCGGAGAACGGGCAGGTCTTGCGGCGGCGATGGAAGGGACGACGGGTCGGGATCTGATTGATGTCGACCATTATTCTGCACCCCCTTCAACACCTTCGCGCGGACGGCGCGGGCCACGATCACCACCGCCATCGCGGTCGCCGAAGCTGCGCGGGCCGCGATCACCGCGGTCGCGGTCGCCGAAGCTGCGCGGACGGTCGCCGAAGCCACCGCGTTCGCCACGCTCGGAGCGCTCTTCGCGCTTCTGCATCATGGCGGAGACGCCTTCTTCATGCGCATCGACCTTGATGGTCAGGAAGCGCAGAACGTCTTCGGACAGGCCCTGCTGGCGCTCGACTTCCTTGACGGCAGCCGACGGAGCGGTGATGTCCATGAGCGTGTAGTACGCCTTGCGGTTCTTGTTAACGCGGTAGGTGAGGGACTTCAGTCCCCAGTTCTCGACCCGGCCAACCGATCCGCCTGCTGCAGTGATGATGCCCTTGTAGTGTTCGACAAGTGCATCGACCTGCTGCTGCGAGAGGTCCTGGCGGGCAAGAAACACATGTTCATAAAGAGCCATAGTTTTTGCCTTTCTTCGTTTCCATCTTCCGGTCCCGGCGGCTAGAGCCTCTGCGACCTCCCTGATCCATCGAAGGCCTAGGCCATCTCAGGAGAAGAAAGGAGCACGACGAGACGGTCGAGAGCGGAGACACGGGAGGCGGAAGCGTTTTCGCTTCACACGGCGACTTCCAAGGAAGCCTCCGGCCCTCCGTTCAGCCCCCAGCTGGGACCGGCAGATGGCGGGCGTCTACATGCTAAGTGCCGCCAAGGCAAGGGGCGAGGCCGAGATTCTCAGGAAAACCGGCCTTTTCCGGCCAGTTCTGGCTCAGCCGAAAGCCTCGTCGCGGAGGAAAAGCGGCGAGCGGGTGCGGTTGGCGACGACCTTGTCGACAGTCTCGGGGAAGAAGCCCTTGGCGCCGCGGCGCTTGCCGAACATCATGTCATATTGGAGCCAGCGGAAATCGCGGATCGCCGGGTCGAGTTCCTTCTGGCGCGACCAGTCGAACACCGACTCGCCCTCGCGCGGCAAAAGCATGTTGCGGTCGACCACGCGGAAGCGGTCATGCAGGTCGCCGAGGAAGCCGGTGTAATAGGGGTGGCTGATGCCGGCGGTCTTGAGCACATGCAGCGGCAGGAAGGCCGGGCTGATCGAGCCGATGTCGCGCGCCGGGCCGGTACGGTTGGACCAGACGACGAGCGGTGTCTCGTGCTGGACCAGCATCTCGCCGATCGGCGCCTTGCGCTTGGCGACCGGCTCTTTCATGAAACCGGTCTCGACATAGACGGGACCGAGCGGCGGCAGGTGGTCGCCGAAGAAGGCAATTACGGTCGGACGCTCGCGCTTGCTCGCCCAGTCCATCAGGCGCTTGAGGCCACGGTCGGCGTCAGACGCGCCTTCGGCATAGGTCAGGATCGAATCACGCGCCCACGGCGTCGTTGCCGCGTCGACCTTGTGGGTCGTGTCGCTGTAGCGGTTCGGCTCGTAGGGGCCGTGGCTCTGTAGCGAGACCGCAAAGAAGAAGAACGGATGCTCGGTGGCGTCCGCCTCGCGGATGATCTCTTCCGTCAGCGCGGCGTCGGATGCCAGCGGCCCGCGCTTTTCGAGTGGCGGCAGGTTTTCTTCCGACATGAACTGGTCGAAGCCGAAGGCCTTGTAGACGGGTGCGCGGTTCCAGAACCAGCCGCCGAACGGGTGGATGGCCTTGGTTTCGTAGCCTTCGCTCTTGAAGAAGGTGGCGAGCGACGGCACCGGCGCGCGGACATATTGCTGGTACGGGATCGATCCGGCCGGCAAGAAGGCGTTGGAAAAGCCGGTCAGGGCCTCGAATTCGACATTGGCGGTCATGCCGCCGAATTCGGGCGAAAAGACGTGGCCGGACTGCGAGGCGCGCACGTTCTGGATCGGATCGGGCGTGATCTTGACGCCAGGCAGAAGCGTCGGATCCCAGAAGGATTCGCTCATCACGATGATGACGTCGGGCTTTTCCTCGGGCAGGACTGCGGCTGCCTGCTCGGGCCTGGCAATGGCGTCGATCGCCTTGTCGGAATAGTCGTGCGGCGCCTTGACCTTGGCCATCGGCACGTTGAGCGCAAAGGCAATGGCAAAGCCGTTGGAAGCGTAGTTTTCCTTCTGGTCCCACATCATCGGGATGATCTGCAGGCGGTCGCGCGTCCACGAGAAGGTCGCGTAATCCATGATCGAGACGAAGAAGGCGAGGGCAGGAATGGCGATGGCCAGGCGCGACATGCGTGCCCAGAACGACAGCGCCGGCATGCGGCGGCGCCAGTAACGCCAGGCGAGCACGAGCAGCGAGATGCCGGCGATGAGGCCAACTGCAATGCCGATGCCGGCAAGCGGCCGCTCGCGCACCAGCAGCGGCATCAGCTCGACGATCTGGCGGGCATAGAGGAAATCGGTCGGGTAGAGCGGGTCGCCGAGATACAGCGACTTCTGGTGGCCGACGAAGGCCAGCATCAGCGCCACCGGTGCGACGATCAAGAGGCCGTTGTAGGGGCGCCCGAGCAGCGCATCGAAGCCAATGATCAACAGGGCAAACAACGCAACCGTCGTCCAGCTCGGCTTGAACGGCTGCTGGAAGAAATTGAGGGTGTCGACGAACGAACCGCGCGCGACGAACTCGATGGCAAAGACCAGGGCTGCCGAAACAGCAAGCGTGATCATGACCGAGCGCAGGACGCCCAAGGCATAGGCACGCCGGCTGAGCAATTCAGCCTCGTTTTCCCCGTCATTGGCGACGGCCTTGCCGGTCGCGATTAGCTTGGCCAACTCAACTTCCTCGAACGCTGGACGGCGGCGTCACGCAACCGTCACGAAACTGTCATCGAAAACCTAGCGCATATGGCAAAATTGAGAAGGATGGGGCAAACAAAACGTGTTTCGCATTAATTCTCTGTGATTATTTGCCCCAAACAGGCCCCAAAGCCCTCAAGACTTGACTTCACGCCATCCATTGCGCCAGAGGCACAACGATATGGCGTGCTGCTTGTTCCCGAACGTGCAAGGGGCGCTCCACGTGATAAGTCTGCGCATCGCGCCCTCAGAAACCGATTCCGGTTCGGGCCGATGCGGCAAGTAGCCAGGAGACCGACATGGCCATTGCATTCACTTTTCCGGGGCAGGGCAGCCAGGCCGTCGGCATGGGCAAGGAACTTGCCGATGCCTTTCCCGAGGCGCGCCGCGTGTTCGAGGAGGTCGACGATGCGCTGGGCGAAAAGCTGTCCAAGCTGATCTGGGAAGGTCCTGAAGAGACGTTGACGCTGACGGCCAACGCCCAGCCGGCGCTGATGGCCGTGTCGATGGCTGCCTTCCGGGCGCTGGAAGCGCGCGGCCTGTCGCTGAAGGACAAGGTTTCTTACGTCGCCGGCCACTCGCTCGGCGAATATTCCGCACTTGCCGCCGCTGGTTTTGTCTCGGTCGCCGATGCTGCGCGCCTGCTGCGCATCCGCGGCGATGCCATGCAGGCGGCGGTGCCGGCGGGCCAGGGCGCGATGGCTGCGATCATCGGCCTCGAACAGGCCGACGTCGACGCGGCCTGCGCAGCAGCGGCCGAGGGTTCCGTCTGCCAGATCGCCAACGACAATGGCGGCGGCCAGCTGGTCATTTCAGGCGAGAAGGCAGCAGTCGAGCGCGCGGCAAAGCTGTGCACCGAAAAGGGCGCCAAGCGCGCTTTGATGCTGCAGGTCTCCGCGCCTTTCCATTCGGCGCTGATGGCGCCAGCTGCCGAGAAGATGCGCGAAGCGCTGGCCAGTGTGAAGAAGCATGCGCCGATTGTTCCTGTCGTTGCCAACGTCTCGGTCCAGCCGATCACCGATCCGGAAGAGATCGCCGCCCGCCTCGTCGAGCAGGTTACCGGCCGTGTCCGCTGGCGCGAGACCGTCGAGTGGTTTGGCAACAATGGCGTGACCACGCTCTATGAAGTGGGTGCCGGCAAGGTGCTGTCGGGCCTCGCCCGTCGTATCAACAAGGACATCGCGACATCAGCCGTCAACAACCCGGTCGACGTCGAGGCGGCCATCGCCGCGCTCGCCTGAGCAATTCAAACGACCCCACCCGTGTGAAGGGTGCGCTCTTCAAGGAAGGTAGCAAAATGCTCGATCTGACTGGCCGCAAGGCGCTCGTCACCGGTGCATCCGGCGGCATCGGCGAAGAAATCGCCCGTATCCTGCACAAGCAGGGCGCCATCGTCGGCCTGCACGGCACCCGCATAGAGAAGCTCGAGGCGCTAGCCAACGAGCTTGGCGACCGCGTCAAGCTGTTCCCGGCCAATCTCGCTGACCGCGACGAGGTCAAGGCGCTGGGCCAGAAGGCCGAGGCTGATCTCGAAGGCGTCGACATCCTGGTCAACAATGCCGGCATCACCAAGGATGGCCTGTTCGTGCGCATGTCGGACGCCGACTGGGACAGCGTCATCGAGATCAACCTGACGGCGATGTTCCGCCTGACGCGCGAGCTGACGCACCCGATGATGCGCCGCCGCCATGGTCGCATCATCAACATCACCTCGATCGTCGGCGTCACCGGCAATCCCGGCCAAACCAATTATTGCGCCTCCAAGGCGGGGATGATCGGCTTTTCGAAGTCGCTGGCCCAGGAGATCGCGACGCGCAACATCACCGTCAACTGCGTGGCGCCGGGCTTCATCGAATCGGCGATGACCGAGAAGCTGAACGACAAGCAGAAAGAGGCGATCATGGCGGCGATCCCGGCCAAGCGCATGGGCACCGGCAAGGAAGTCGCCTCCGCTGTCGCCTATCTCGCTTCGGACGAGGCTGCCTATGTCACCGGCCAGACGATCCATGTAAATGGCGGCATGGCGATGATCTGATTGGGCCGATAGGCCGGGATAACCTGGCCTTTTGCCTTGGACGCGGAGAATTTTTCGTGTATTGCCGCGCTCCATCAGGTGGCCGGGCCGAGACCGGACCGCCACCCGAGCGCTTGGGAAAGCGCAGATTACAGCTTGATTAGCGGCAATCCGCCCGCTAACGAAGACCTAACAACACCAGACTGAGGATGCCCACATGAGTGACACCGCAGAGCGCGTCAAGAAGATCGTCATTGAACATCTTGGCGTTGACGCCGACAAGGTGACGGAAGCTGCAAGCTTCATCGACGACCTGGGCGCGGACAGCCTCGACACGGTCGAGCTCGTCATGGCTTTCGAAGAAGAATTCGGCGTCGAGATCCCCGATGACGCGGCCGAGACCATCCTCACCGTTGGCGACGCCGTGAAGTACATCGACAAGGCTTCGGCCTGAGCGATCGCGAATTGTCAGGGATGCCTGCGATGAGGCGTGTGGTCGTCACGGGCCTTGGCCTGCTTTCACCGTTCGGCATGGGCTACGAGCACGGCTGGAAGGAGCTTCTTTCCGGCCGGAGCGCCGCAAGGCGTATCTCGGAGTTTGAGGTCGAAGATCTCCCCTGCAAGATCGCCAACGTCATCCCCAGGGGTGACGGCAGCGACAATAGCTTCAATCCCGAAGCGTTCCTTGAGCCCAAGGAACTGCGCAAGATCGGCGACTTCATCCTGTACGGGATCGCCGCTGCCGACGAGGCATTGAAGGATTCGGGCTGGCAACCCAAGACGCCGGAAGAGCAATACGCGACCGGCGTGATGATCGGCTCGGGCATCGGCGGCATCGACGGCATCGCCGAAAACGCCCTGATCCTCAAGGAACGCGGCCCTCGCCGCATCAGCCCCTTCTTCATTCCAGGCCAGATCATCAATCTGGTCTCGGGCCAGGTTTCGATCAGGCACGGGCTCAAGGGCCCCAACCATGCCGTCGTCACCGCCTGTTCGACCGGCGCGCACGCCATCGGCGACGCCGCCCGCCTGATCATGTTCGGCGATGCCGACGTGATGCTGGCCGGTGGTGCCGAAGCTCCGGTGACGCGTCTGTCGCTTGCCGGCTTTGCCGCCTGCAAGGCGCTGTCTACCGACCGCAACGACGAGCCCGAAAAGGCCTCGCGCCCTTATGACCGCGACCGCGACGGTTTCGTCATGGGCGAAGGTGCCGGCGTTGTCGTTCTCGAAGAGCTCGAGCACGCCAAGGCGCGCGGCGCCAGGATCTATGCCGAAGTCGTCGGCTACGGCCTGACTGGAGACGCCCATCACATCACGGCACCCGCCGAGGATGGCGACGGTGCATTCCGCTGCATGACGGCCGCCCTCAAGCGCGCCAAGCTGTCGCCGGCTGACGTTGACTACATCAACGCCCATGGCACCTCGACCATGGCCGATACGATCGAGCTCGGCGCCGTCGAGCGTCTCGTCGGCAATGCCGCCTCCAAGGTGTCGATGTCGTCGACCAAGTCGTCGATCGGTCACCTGCTCGGTGCTGCCGGTGCCGCGGAGGCGATCTTTTCGATCCTCGCCATTCGCGACAACATCGTTCCGGCGACGATCAATCTCGACAATCCCGAGCGTGAGACGGCCATCGATCTCGTGCCGAACAAGCCACGCGCCCGGCAGGTCGATGTCGCCTTGTCGAACTCCTTCGGCTTTGGCGGCACCAACGCCTCGTTGGTTTTCCAGCGCTTCAACGGCTGATAGGCTGTGGGAAGGGGCCCTTTGAGGGCCCTTTGCCGTGATTTTTGCCACATTCAAGCCTAGTCTCCCGGCGGGGATTCGACGCAAGAGGGAGTGGCGAGGCAAGATGAGCATCAATACGCCTGGTTCGGGAGAAGGTGCGCCACGCGCCGCACCGGCCAATCCAATCGTTCCAAAGACCGCGCAGGAAGCGTTGCGACCCGAAATCGGTACGCCGCCGCCGAAGCGCTCGCGCGCCTCGCGCAACCAGATCGTCGTGTTCATGAACTTCATGATCTCGCTCGTCATGCTGGTCATCCTGGCAGGCGGTGCGGCACTCTATTTCGGCAAGCAGGAGTTCGGCGGCACAGGCCCTTCGACGGTGCCGGCAACCTTCCTGGTCAAGCCGAGCACCGGCGTGCAGGACATTGCCGACCAGCTCGAGCGGCGCGGCCTGATCAGCGACGCGCGCGTCTTCCGCATGGGCGTACGCGCCTACGGCAATGACGGTGCACTCAAGGCCGGCGAATACGAGATCCAGGCCGGTGCTTCGATGCACGACATCATGGAACTGCTGAAGAGCGGCAAGTCGGTGCAGTACTCGCTGACGATCCCTGAAGGCCTGACCGTCGAGCAGGCGTGGAAGCGCATCGCCGACAACGAGGCACTGAGCGGCGATATGCCGGCCGAGATGCCTGCCGAGGGCACGCTTGCTGCCGACACCCAGCGTTTCACACGCGGGCTGACGCGCCAGCAGATCGTCAACAAGATGCTGGCCGACCAGAAGGAACTTGTCGAAGACATCTGGGCACGACGCACTGCCGACCTGCCGCTTGCCGACGTCAACGAATTCGTGACGCTGGCCTCGATCGTCGAGAAGGAAACGGCCCGCGGCGACGAACGCTCGCGCGTGGCGGCCGTCTTCATCAACCGCCTCAACAAGGGCATGCGGCTGCAGTCGGATCCGACGATCATCTACGGTATCTTCGGTGGCAAGGGTAAGCCGGCCGACCGGCCGATCTTCCGCTCCGACATCGACAAGCCGACGCCCTACAACACCTATTCCATCAAGGGCCTGCCACCGACGCCGATCGCCAATCCAGGCAAGGCCTCGCTCGAGGCGGTGGCCAATCCATCCAAGACCAAGGACCTTTATTTCGTTGCCGACGGTTCGGGCGGGCATGTCTTTGCCGAGACGCTGGACGAGCACAATGAGAACGTCGCCCGCTGGCGCGCCTTCCAGCGCAAGGTCGTCGAGGACGAGAAGGCGGCTGACGAGGCCGATCCGGCCAAGAAAGACGCAGCGACAACCAACGCCGTCAAGAAGTAAGAACAAGCCTCGCCTTTGCACCATTCGGGTACAAAGGACGCTGCAAGAACAGGGACGCGCTGCCAGATGAACCTGCAGAGCATGACAGGCTTCGCCCGCGTGGCGGCGGAGCACGACGGAACGGCAATCGCCTGGGAAGTGAAGTCGGTCAACGGCAAGAGCGTCGACGTGCGCCTGCGCCTGCCGCAGGGGTTCGAGCGGCTCGAACCGTCCGTCAGGCAGGCCATCCAAAAACGTTTTTCGCGCGGCAATGTGCAGGCGACGCTGACCGTCAGCCGCACCGGCGGTGCGATGGTACAGCCAGTGATCAACGAGGTGTTCCTGCGCGACGTGGCGGAGCTTGCCACGCGTCTCGTCAAGCAATATGGCGCAGCGCCTGCCAGCGCCGACGGCCTGCTTGCGCTGCGCGGCGTGTTCGACGTGCCGGAAGCGGTCGAGACGGACGAGCAGCGTGCGGCGATCGATGCCGTGATCATGCATTGCCTGGAAGCCGGGCTCACTGGTCTCGTCGATGCACGCAAAGCCGAGGGCGAGGCGCTGCAGGCGCTGCTGTCTGACCATATCTCGACCATCGAGACGCTGACGCTGCAGGCCGAAGCCGACCCGTCGCGCGAGCCGGCGCAGATCCGCCAGCGCCTGGCTGAACAGGTGCGCCTGCTGCTTGAGGCATCACCTGCGCTTGATGAGACCCGGCTCAACATGGAAGCGGCGTTTCTGGCGACCAAGGCCGACATCCGCGAGGAGATCGACCGGCTGAAGACGCATATCGCCTCGGGGCGGGCGCTGATTGCGGGCGGCGGTGCTATCGGCCGCAAGCTCGATTTTCTGGCGCAGGAATTCAACCGCGAATCGAATACTCTGTGCTCGAAGTCGAACGCCGCCGCAGTGACCGCAATTGGGCTGGAACTGAAGGCCGTAGTCGATCAGTTTCGCGAACAGGTTCAGAATCTGGAGTAGCGCATGAGCGCCGAAAACCCCTCAAACGCCATCAGGCGCCGCGGCCTGATGCTGGTGTTGTCTTCGCCTTCGGGCGCCGGCAAGTCGACTATCGCGCGCAATCTGCTGGAAAGCGACCCGGGCCTCGAGCTGTCGGTCTCCGTGACGACCCGCGCCCGTCGCGGCAGCGAGATCGACGGCATGCACTACCATTTCCGCTCGATGCGCGACTTCGAGCGACTGCGCGATTCCGACGAACTGCTCGAATGGGCCGAAGTGCACGGCAACTACTACGCTACACCGCGCGAGCCCGCCGAAATCGCCATGGCGCAAGGCCGTGACATGCTGTTCGACATCGATTGGCAAGGTGCCGAGCAGTTGAAGGAAAAAATGCGCGCCGACATCGTGTCGATCTTCATCCTGCCGCCGTCGATGGGCGAGTTGAAGGCGCGCCTGCGCCGGCGGGCAGAGGACCAGGACGCGGTGATCGAAACCCGGCTGCACAACGCGCGCGTCGAGCTCGAGCACTGGCGCGACTACGACTATGTCGTCGTAAACGACGACCTCGACAAGGCTTTTGCCTCGGTCAAGTCGATCGTCACGGCCGAGCGCCTGCGTCGCGACCGCCGGCCCGGCCTGTTCGATTTTGTTTCGAAATTGCTTGAAGAAAAGGTCTGAGCCCGTTTTTAGCCTCCTCACAGGGGAGGGTAAAATCTGCGCTCAGACGGCCTTTGCCAGCGCCACGAACTCTTCGACGCTGAGCGTTTCGGCGCGGCGCGTCGGGTCGATGCCGACTGACACCAGCAGCTTTTCGCCACCCATGCTTTTCAGACTCTGGCGCAGCATCTTGCGGCGCTGGCCGAATGCCGCCTCGGTGACGCGGCCAAGCACCCTCACATCGGCTGTCAGCGGCTCTCTGCGCGGTTCCAGATGGATAACCGACGAGATGACCTTGGGCGGCGGCGTGAAGGCTTGTGGCGGTACGTCGAAGGCGATGCGCGCATCGGTGCGCCATCCCGCGAGAACGCCGAGGCGGCCAAAGGCCGAACTCGCCGGCTTTGCCACGATGCGCTCGGCAACCTCGCGCTGGAACATCAGGGTCAGCGACTGGTAAAAGGGCGGCCAGGCTTCGACGGTCAGCCAGCGGACCAGCAATTCGGTACCGATATTGTAGGGCAGGTTGGCGACAATCTTTGTCGGCTCGCCGCCCGCGAGCGCCGCAAAGTCGGTCTTCAGCGCATCGCCTGATACCACTTCCAGTCGGCCCGGGTAGTGGTCTGAAATTTCAGCCAGTGCCGCCAGGCAGCGCTCGTCACGCTCAATGGCGATGACGCGCTTGGCGCCATGCATCAACAGAGCGCGGGTCAGGCCGCCGGGACCGGGCCCGACCTCGATGACAGTGACGCCGGAGAGATCACCGGCGGCGCGCGCCACCTTGCCGGTGAGGTTGAGGTCGAGCAGGAAATTCTGGCCGAGCGCCTTCTTGGCCTGAAGGCCGTGGCGTTCGATGACGTCGCGAAGCGGCGGCAGGCCGTCGATGCTGGTGCTCATAATGTCCTGGAGCCTGTGCCATTCCGGTTGAACCGGAACGGGGCTCTGTCCTTTTGTTGGAGCATGATCTCTTTCGAAAACCGGTTCCCATTCTTCGGGATCATGCTGTGGCCTCGACGTCAGCCAGTCGTCGCGCCAGCTTGAGTGCGGCGATCAGGCTGTCAGGCCGGGCGATGCCCTTGCCAGCGATGTCGAAAGCGGTGCCGTGATCGGGCGATGTCCGGATGAAGGGCAAGCCGAGCGTGACGTTGACCGTCTCGTCGAAGGCGAGCGCCTTGGCCGGGATCAGCGCCTGGTCGTGATACATGCAGATGGCAGCGTCATAGCCGGCACGGGCGCGGGCATGGAACATGGTGTCGGCGGGCAGGGGGCCGAAAACATCGATGCCTTGCGCCCTGAGTGCTTCGACGGCCGGGCGGATGACGCGTTCGTCCTCGTGGCCCATGGCGCCACCTTCCCCGGCATGCGGATTGAGCCCTGATATGGCGATACGCGGCTGGGCAATGCCGAAGCGGGCCCGCAGGTCATGTGCGGTGATCCGCACGGTCTCGACGATGGCAGCCGTGGTCAGCGCCTTCGGTACTTCGGCCAGAGCGATATGGATGGTCACGGGCACGGCGCGCAGTTCAGGCCCGGCGAGCATCATGACGGGCGTCGCTGCGGCGCCGGTCTTTTCCGTTGCCAGATGGGCGAGATACTCGGTGTGGCCGGGAAAGCGGAAGCCGGCATCGTAGAGCGGCTTCTTGGCGATCGGGCAGGTGACGACGGCGGCCGCGCGACCTGCAAAGGTATCAGCAACAGCGCGGTCGATGGCCTCGATGATGCCGGCAGCGTTGCGCTTGTCAGGCAGGCCCGGCGCATCGACGAACGCAGCTTCGAGCGGAACGACGGGCAGGGCGTTGGCAAAGGCTTTTGCGGCGCCGGCGGGGTCGGTTTCGACAATGGCGAGATCGATGCCCAGGGCGCGCGCGCGCGCCGCAATCAGCCTTGGGTCCGCGAGGAGGTAGAAGGGCGGCACATCCGCCCCGTTGCGCAGCCGCCAGGCGGCGACAGCGATTTCGGGACCAATGCCAGAGGGATCGCCTGACGTCAGCGCCAGTGGCACGCTATGGGCAGCCACGGCCTAGCGGGTGACGATGCGAGCCTTGGCCCGCAGCTCTTCGATGTACTTCTTGTTGAGCTCGTCGGCCTTTGCGTCGCCCTGCTTGCCTGCACCCTCGGCCTGGAAGACCATCTGGGCGACCTTGTCGTCGGAGACCTCGCGCGAGCTGCAGACGCCGATGAACTCGACGCCGCGATCGGTTTCGCGCACCGGTGTCGCGCCTCCGACCTTGAGCTTCTTGATCTCCTCTGCCCATTCGGGCGGCAACTGCGGGGCGATGACCCGGCCGAGGTCGCGCACGGTGACGTCGAGCAGGCCCTTGGCAAAATCGCGCGTCTGTTCGCAGCCATTGAAGCGGCCGCGCATGGCATCCGCTTCGCGCTTGCGCTTGGCGATCGAACCACGCTCGGATGCAGGCACGACGAAGATCACCTGCTGCAGCATATATTCAGTCGCACTCGGCTTGGCGCCGCCTTGCTGAAGCATGCGGCGCACGGCGTCCTGTTCGCTCGAGCCACCGCCGCCATCGGCAGAGCGGAAGCGGGCGCCAAGCGCCTGGTTCCAGCCCATCTGGGCGCGAATATAGTCCTTGAAATGGCTGCTGGTTACACCGGCCTGCCCGAGGATCTGGTCCATCTGCGCGGGCTTGAGCTTGTTGGAGCCGGCGAAGCGCGCATAGGCGTCATCGACCTGCTTGTCGGAGATGCGGATGTTGAGCCGCTTCATCTCCGCCACGCGCAACGTCTGCTCGATCATTTCCTGGCCGGCATCGCCCTTGCGCTTCTGCAGCTTGAGGAAAGCCGCACGGCGCTGGATGTCGTAGCTGGTGATCGGCACGTCATTGACGATGTACTTGATTTCACTGGCCTGAGCCGGAGGCGCGTAGGCGGTGATCGAAAGCGACGTCGCCGCCACGAGCAGGGCGAGGCCTGCTGAAAAGAGGTGCTTCCGCATAGAATTAAGTCCCGTTCAAACCCCAGATCCGGGCAGTGCCCGGATACGTGTTGCCCCGTCATTGGCCGCGTTATGCGGCAAAACGATGTCAGGCCGCCCCCGCCGCCGTTCCGTCGCTTCTTTAGAAGCTGCTCGTCGCGTTGCCGAAGTCGCCCAGCGTACGGAACGAGATGTTGAAGCCCACTGTGCGCGAGACGTCGTCAGGTTTATTGTGATCGCGGCTTTCGGCGTAGGACATCATGTAGGTGAAGCATTCGTCATCATAGGCGAAGCCGAGGCCATTCTTGACGAGCAGATCGCCCTTGATGTCGTAGGTGCCGGAGCCGAAGACCCGCCATTCGTCGTTGAAACGAGCGGTGGCGCCGAGCGTGACTTCGTGACGATCAGTTGCAAAGCCGTAGAGCGGCTGTGCTTCGATGAAGGCGTAGCGTGCCGAAACCGCGATCGGCCGGGCGTCGAGGCCAATCTTCATTTCAGCGCGGCGAACGTCGAAGGTGCGCTCGTCGAAACGGCCGCTGACCGATGCCGAGAAGCCGTTGGGGCTGGCAATGCCGGCCAAGGCTACATAGTCGGACGTATCGGTCTCAAGGCCGGAATAGGCGCCGGCATTGACGAGATCGGGTGCGGCAAACGAGTTGTCGCCGGCCAGGTGATACGACTGGCCGACCAGCGCGTTGGTGGTCCAGCCATTGTTGAAGCTGCCGGAATAGCGCAGGCCGAGATTGGCGCGCGTGCCGCCTTCCATGCGATCATAGCCGGAGAACTTGTCGCGCTCGAACAGCGAGGCCGCGTCGAAGACAAAGCTCTGGGCGTCTTCGTTGGGGATGCCGAGGGCGCTGATGTGGCTTTCGCTCGGGCGGGCAAAGATCTGGGCCATCGGTTCGAGCACATGGGTCGAGCTTGTCGACGAAAACAGCACCGGCCAACGCAGCTCGAGGCCAAGGGTGGCCATGTAGCGGAACAGCGACGAGCGCACGTCATCCGCGACGTTGATCCGCGAATCGTTTGCCATGTCGTTGATGGCGGTAAGCGAGGCGGCCGACGCATCGACATAACTGCCGTCGGCGCGGAAGGCGAGCAGCGGCGTGACGAGCAGGCCGCCATCTGTGATGATCGTCCGTTTCCACTCGGCTTCGGCGGTGATGCGGCTTGATGTACCTTCGATGCCGTGGACCGTGGGTGAGAGCGTAGGATCATACACCGTAGTGTCGAGGTCCGAACGCTGGATGACGCGCGCGTTGAGGTCGAACGAGAGTTCGCCTCCGGCCAGCGGCGTGTCGGGAATGTAGGCATAGTCGAGCGACGGCAGCACCCAGGGCTGCTTGTCGGCGCGGGCATTCGGGTCGCTGTCGAGCGCTTCTTCCTGGACCTGGAAGCGCATCGCGCGCAGGTCGAAGTAGTTCCGGTCGTTGAGGCCGGTCAGATAGACCTCCGAGCGGTGCGTGCTGTCGGAGAAGCCGTTGATGCCGTAGGTGCGTGAAAAATTCTTGTCGGTCTGGGCAAGGATGTTCCAGCCAAAGGCCCAGCGCGGATTGAGGTCGAAATGACCCTTTGTGCCGACCATGCCGCGCAGCTTGTTTTCGTCGCCGGCCGGCCCGCGATCGACGGTATTGGCGTCGAATTTGTCCGGGTTCATCTGGTAGATGCCGGCCATCTTCAGGCTGTATTCGCCATTGTTGAAGCGCTGGCGCCATTCGGCCTCGCCGAGGAAGCCCTGGCGGGTGTAACCGGTGCCCTTGACAGTGAGATCATAGGTCGGCGAGAGCGCGAAGTAGTACGGGATCGAAACGCCGACGCCGAGCTCGCTCTTGTAGCTGACGCCGGGCATCAGGAAGCCGCTCTTGCGCTTCACCGTCGGGTCGGCAATCTCGAACGCCGGCAGGAAGGCGATGGGGAAGCCGAAGAACTCGAAATTCGAGTTCTCGAACCGCACCGTCTTCTTCTGGCCGTTCCAGATGATCTTCTGCGCCTTGACGCGCCAGATCGGCGCCTTGTCGGGCTTCTGCTCGCACGGTTCGCAGGCGGTGTAGACGCCATTGTTGAACGTCGTCAGGAAGCCGCCCTCGCGCTTGGCGCTTTCGGCGGCGAAATAGGTCTTGTCGACGGTCTCCAGGCGCAGCGTGTTGACGAAGCCGTCGGCGAAGTCGTCGGTGATGTCGATCTCTTGCGAGAAGATCTTGGTGCCGTCTGAATTGACGACTTCGACATTGCCGCTGGCGACCAGCCGCGACGTCTTGCGGTCATAGGTGACGCGCTGGGCAACGAGACGGTTGCCGGCATAGTCGATCTGCACGCCGCCCACCGCAGTGACGGTGCTGGCGTCGTTGTCATAGACGAGCGTGTCGGCCTCGAGCAGCATCTGCGCGCCCTCGGGCACGCTGGGTGCGAGGTCGGCAACTGTCTGTGCGAATGCAGGCGCTGTCGGCAGCGCGCATGCAAGAACGCACGCGAGCGCAGTCGCACCGAAAAGGCCTGCCCTGTGGGCCCTGCGGTTGGCCATTGCGCCCCTCACCTAACCGTCCTCTTTGTAGAGCAGGAAAGTCACCCCGAAAAACATTGCGACGACAACTGGAAACCACGCCGCAATATAAGTCGGCACGAATCCCGCATTGCCAAATGCTTTGACCAGAACCGAAACGACATAAAGCAGAAAGCCGGCGACGACGCCACCCAGAATCATCGTTGCAGACTGTCCCATACGTGCAAATCGCATCGACACTGTTGCAGCAATGAGCGTCATTGCAACCAAAAGGAAGGGCAGGGCGACAAGTGAATGAAATTGCATGGCGAATGCGTTGGCCCGGAGGCCGAAGGAACGCGCGACTTCGATCTTGGAAGGCAGCTCGAAGAACGGAATTGTTTCCGGTCGCGCCAGCCGTTCCTGGACGAATTCAGGCTTCAGATTTGTCGGCACCTGATCGATGGGCTGGGAGGTGAAATTCTCGCTGCCCTTCATACTGCGGACGTTGACCAGTTCCCAGTGGCCGTCGCGGAGATAGGCGCGTTCCGCGTCCTTGCGCTCGACCATGTCGCCGTTGGCATCGAAGATGAAAAACACCGCGTCCGAGAGCTCAAGACCCTGGTTGAGTACGGCCCGGGCGCCGATGATGACTTCGGTGCCGTCGGCCTTCTGGCGCAGCCAGGGCGCCGAGAACGCCGAAACCGAATTGGACTGGCGCGAGCGCAGCTCGGATTCGATCGTCTCCGAGTGTGAGAAGCCGTAGGCGGCGATCGGGTTGAGGATGCCGACCGTGACCAGGCCGAACAGTAGTGCGCCGATGCAGCACGGCAGCAGGAACTGCCAGGCCGAGATGCCCGCGGCGCGCGCAATGACCAGTTCATAGCGCCGGTTGAGAGAGACCAGCGTCGCCATGGCGCTGAACAGGGCCACGAACGGTACGGTCTGCTGCATGATCATCGGCACGCGAAGCGCTGAAACCGTCATGGCGATCGAAAACTTGAAGCCCGGCAGGCCGCCGACATTGCTCGAGAATTCGGTGACGTCGATGATGAAGATCAGGGCGTAGATGCCGATGAAGAACCACGTCGTGATGACGGCGTAGCGGACAAGGAAGTAGCGGCCAAGCGTCCAGCCCATCATGCTGCTCTCTGGCCGGAAGCGCGGCCGGTAAGGCGCTGGCGGATTGCCGTGAAGCTGTCGCGAATCCGCGCTGCCCACGCCGCCATGCGGTCGGCGACCGAGACAGGCAATTCCATGGTGCGGTGATTGCGGATGAACCACAGGGCGAACAGCGACGCGCCGATGGGAATAGCGTAGACGACATAGCCGATCCAGGCCGCAGCCTCTGCCTTGCTGTTGGCGAAGAAGCCGAGCCAGCGGAAGAACAGCGCGATCGTCACCGTCGTCACCAGCGGATGAATGCGCGCTTCGCGGTGCGAGCGCGCATCGCCGGCGACCGCAAGCGCGATGAAGGCGAAGGCAATCGAATAGAGCCAGTCGGAGAAGCGGCGGTTGAGCTCGGCGTCGAACAGGCGCGGGTTGCGCTGGTAGAACTTGTCGCCGTGTTGCGGCTGCATCAGATAGGATGTCGAGCGGTCCTTCGGCTGCATGGTGACTTCGTTGGCTGCAGCAGAAAACTCACTGAGATCAAAGGCATAGGAGTCGAAGCTGATCACCGACACTTCGCCGCCGGGCGCCTTGCGGTGAATGACGCCTTCATTCATCACCAGCATCTGCTTCTTGTTGCGTTCGATGAACGAGCCGTCCTTGGCGTAGTAAACGAGGTCGACATTGGGCTCGCGCGAATCGGCAACGAAGATGCCGCCCAGTCCGCCATTGGGAAGTCGTTCGCCGACCTGCACGAACAGGCCTTCGTCGACCTTGCGGAACGTGCCTTCCTGGATGATCAGCGACAACAGATCAGCGCGCGACGTGGCGATCAGTTCGCGGTTGCGCTGGCGCGCCATCGGGTTGGCGACATTGTCGATGACGAAGGAAAACAGGCTGGCGCCGATCGCCAGGATGAGGATCGGCCGAATGACCGTGAGCCGCGAGGCCCCGGCAGCGTTGAGGATCACCAGCTCGGAATCGCTATTCATCGTGCTCAGCGTCAACGCCACCGCGATGATGACGGCAAACGGCACGACGATAGGGATGACCGTCGGCAGAATGAGGGCCGCGACCTCGAAGAAGGTCAGGGCCGACTGGCCGCTGTCGGTGACAAGATCGATGCGTCCGAGGACCTGGGTGGTCCAGACGATCGCCAATGTCCACGTCAACGCCGCGATGAAAACCACGAACGCACGACGCAGAATGTAGCGCTCAACAACCTTCATCGATGACCAGGATTCCGTGTTTCCGACTTGGCCGGCCGACAGGATGTCGCATGGCCGGTGGGTGTCTAAGGTATAGTCCAAGGCAAGCCGGCACAACTGCCCGTCACGTCGCCAACACTGTCTCCCGCGCTTCGGAGTCTCGACGCTAATGGCTAAGAAACGCCGAACAGAGGTGGTTAACGTAAGGTTTCCCGCCACTTTTCATCTTTCGCCATAGCTGGCCTAGATGACGGGAGGCTTGCCAAATTTGTGAAAACGACGAAATGTCGCGCACCATCTGAACGGGATCCGAAAGCAGGATATCATGACTTCTAAGCCGTCGATCAGTTTCGCCAAGCCGGGCACGCCGAAAAAAGGCAGCATCGTGGTCTTCTCCGCCGACGATGGCGGGCTGAGCGATGCGGCGCGTGCCAACGATCCGGCCAAGGCGCTCGATCGTGCTTTCCCGGTAGCTGACTTCAGCGGCAAGTTCGGCGGCGTGGTCGAAGTCCTGGCTCCCGAAGGCACTGCGGCCGACCGGCTTGTCGCCATCGGCGCCGGCAAGACCTCGGCACTTGACGAATATGCCTGGCTGAAGCTCGGCGGTGTGGTTGCCGCGCAACTGCGCAAGGCGACCGAAGTGGCCGTGATCCTCGATATTCCAGGCGTGAAAGTCGATGGCGCGGCCGCGGCGGGCGTTGCCGCAGGCATCCTGCTCAGGAGCTACAACTTCGACAAATACAAGACCAAGAAGGACAATGGCGACAGCAAGGCTGACGACAAGAAGCCGGCCAAGATCACCATTCACTGCGCCGATCCGGCTGCGGCCAAGAAGGCCTTTGCTGATGCCGAAGCCATTGTCGGTGGCGTGGTGCTCGCCCGCGATCTCGTCAACGAGCCGGCCAACGTGCTTGGCCCGGTCGAATTCGCAGCCCAGGCCAAGGAGCTCGAAAAGCTCGGCGTCAAGGTCGAGATCTTGACCGAGAAGGAAATGAAGAAGCTCGGCATGGGGTCGCTGCTCGGCGTTGCCCAGGGTTCGGTGCGTCCGCCGCGCCTGGCGGTGATGCAGTGGAACGGCGGCAAGGCCAAGGACAAGCCGGTGGCCTTCGTTGGCAAGGGCGTGGTCTTCGATTCGGGTGGCGTGTCGATCAAGCCGGCCGCCGGCATGGAAGACATGAAGGGCGACATGGGCGGCGCGGCTGCCGTGACAGGCCTGATGCACACGCTTGCTGCGCGCAAGGCCAAAGTCAACGTGGTCGGCATCATCGGCCTAGTCGAGAATATGGTCGACGGCAACGCCCAGCGTCCCGGTGACATCGTCACCTCGATGTCGGGCCAGACGATCGAAGTGCTGAACACCGACGCTGAAGGCCGCCTCGTGCTCGCCGATGCGCTCTGGTATTGCAATCAGCGTTTCGAGCCGAAGTTCATGGTCAATTTGGCGACACTGACCGGCGCCATCATGGTAGCGCTTGGCCAGAGCCACGCCGGCCTGTTCTCCAACAATGACGAGCTTGCCGAGCGTCTGACCGCATCGGGCACGGCGACGCAGGAGAAGCTGTGGCGCATGCCGCTCGGCTCGGAATACGACAAGCTGATCGATTCCAAGAATGCCGATATGAAGAACATTGGCGGCCGCTACGGCGGCTCGATCACCGCTGCGCAGTTCCTGCAGCGCTTCGTCAAGGAAACGCCCTGGGCGCATCTCGACATCGCCGGCACCGCTATGGGCTCGCCGACCAACGAGATCAACCAGTCCTGGGGTTCGGGTTACGGCGTGCGCTTGCTCGATAGGCTGGTGCGCGATCACTACGAAGGGTAAGGCCGGATAATCCGCCGTGCCGGGGCTTATCCGGCGCGGCGGACGCCTCTACGCTTCACCACCGAGTGGAATTGGGGCATAGCATTGCCCGATGGCCGAAGTCCTTTTTTACCACCTGACCGAATCGACGCTGGAGGATGCGTTGCCGGGGCTGCTCGAACGCAGCCTGCAGCGCGGCTGGAAGGCCGTGGTTCAGACCGGCACCGAAGAGCGCCGCGATGCGCTGGATGCGCATCTATGGAGCTTCCGCGACGATTCGTTCCTTGCCCATGGCAGCGACCGCGAAGCCCACGCTGAGGACCAGCCGGTGGTGCTGACGATCAGCGAGGGCAATCCGAACGCCGCCGAAATCCGCTTCCTTGTCGACGGCGCATCGCCGCCCGACATCGCGCGCTATCAGCGTGCCGTCTTCTTGTTCGATGGCCACGATGCGGCACAGCTCGAAGGCGCACGCGAACACTGGAAGACGATGAAGGCGGCCGGACATGCCGTCACCTACTGGCAGCAGACGCCCGACCGGCGCTGGGAGCGCAAGGCCTAGAGGCGCGGCTTGCACGAGCCGCACCTCTGTCCGCTTCTATTTGGCGGCGCTCATCTCGCCGCCAAGATCCTTCTTGAAGGTCTCGAAATCGACCTGCATGCCGTTGAAGATGGTGCTCCAGTGGCGCGTCAGCGCCGCCATGGCGACGGCTTCCTGGATTTCCTGGTCGGTGGCACCCGCCTGTTTGGCGCTTTGCGTATCGGCCCAGATGCAGTAGCTGCACGGGATCTGCGCTGCCACCGCGAGCGAGATCAGCGCCTTGGTCTTCGGCGGCAGCGCGGTCTTGTCGCTGAGTTCGATGTTCTTGAGCTCCGACCATGCGCCGGGCAAGCCGGCCTTGGGGAACTGCGAGATGAAGCTCGGCACGCCGCCCATAGTCTTCTGGATGTCCTGGATGGTGGCGTCGTAGTCGTCGGCAAAAGCCGGCAGCGGCATGATGGCAAGCGGGATGGTGAGGGCTGCGGCACCGGCCAGGACCGTCATCGAGCGGCGGAACGAGGCGAAGGTGTATGCGTCATATGCGGGCATGACTTCCTCCTCTGGATCATTTTTCCCTTACGGTGTAAGGTGCGGAAATTGATGATCCTTACAGTGTAAGTTGTCAAGGCGAGCGGATGGACAGAGCGATCAACAAAAAGCGAGCAAAGCTGTCGCGCGACATGATCGAGAGGGCCGCTTTCGAGGTCATCGAGCGCGAGGGCCTGGCCGGCTTTTCGATGCGCAAGCTGGCCCAGGCGCTCGGTTGCGAGGCGATGAGCATCTACCATCACTATGCCTCGCAGGCGCATCTGTTCGAGGCGCTGGTGGAAAGGCTGGTCGGTGAACTGGAGATCCCGCCGCGCGAGCTGCCCTGGCGGCAGCGGGCGCGGGTGGTGATGGGCGACTTCCGGGCGGTGGGGCGTGCGCATCCGGCCTTTGCGCCCTTTCTCGTCACCTATCGCATGAATTCGCCGAAGTGCCTGCAATGGCTCGACGGCGTGCTCGGCGTGTTCGAGGATGGCGGCTTCGGCAAGGAGCGCGCGGCACGGCTTTTCCGGGCGGCCGGCTACTATCTGATGGGCGCGATCCTCGATGAGACGGCAGGTTACGCCAAAGGTGCGTCGGCGGTGACGACGGTCGATGACGCGCAATTGCGGCGCGACTTTCCCAATGTCGCGGCGGCCGGCCCATTCTTCACCGTGGCCGAGTTCGACAAGACCTTCGACATCGGTCTCGACATGCTGCTCGACGCGATGGAACGCGAAGTTGCGGGCAACCCTGGCGCTGCACTTTCCGGCACGGGCCAAAAGCCTTAGTAGGGGAGACGTTTCCGTCCACCGGCTGCTTTCCCTTTGGCGGCCACAAAGTGTCGAGCGCCATGCGGTTCCTGTTTCTTCTCATCTTGCTCGGTGGCACCGGTCTCGGCATCGTCTACCCTTGGGCGACGACCAATTTCACCGGACGCGAGATCGGCACCTACCGCGCTTATGATCGCACCAGTGGCTATCGCCCGGTCGAGATTGCCCTGGTGGCGGCCGACGCGCCGGTGCGGGTGCTTGTCGACCTGACCACGCTGGCGCCGCCGGTGGTAAAGCCGGCGAGTGCGGTTTTGACCATCACGGCCTCGACGCGCGGCGAAACGGTCCTGGCCGAAGCGCTGAACTTCTATGACACCACCCCGCGCGAGCGCAGCCCGCAGCTGCCCGACCCGATCTTCCGCGACGATGCCGGGCTGATCCGCGACGTGCAGCCGGGGACCTATCGCTTCGTCATCGAGCAGGGCGATGCCGACAACGTCCAGATCCAGAGCGTCGATCTGATCTTGCGCTCAGGCGGCGGCGAGGCGGACGCGCGTGCCCAGCCAATCGGGCTTTCGCTGATGGCAGTGGGCTTTATCGGCCTGGTGCTGTCGCTACGCCGCGGCGGCGGCAACCCTCAAAACCCGAATTCGCAACCGCCGCCGCCGCGTTGGGGCCGGGGCAGGGATAGCCAGTCGTGAACTATCGCCACGTCTATCATGCCGGGAATTTCGCCGATGTGGTCAAACACGCCGTGCTTGCCCGGCTAGTCGAGTATCTCAAGCGCAAGGACAAGGCGTTCCGCGTCATCGACACCCATGCCGGGATCGGCCTCTACGACCTGTCCTCGGAACAGGCGCGCAAGACAGGCGAGTGGCATGACGGCGTCGGCCGTCTGATCGATGCGGCCCTGCCGGCCGATGCAGCCGGGTTGCTCGCGCCGTATCTTGATGCCGTTCGTGCCGTCAACGCTGACGGCGGCATCGAACACTACCCCGGTTCGCCTGTCATCACGAGGCATTTGCTGCGCAAGCAGGATCGCCTGTCGGCGATCGAACTGCACCCCGAGGATGCGAAGACGCTGGCCGCGCAGTTCGAAGGCGATTTCCAGACCCGCGTCATCGAGCTCGACGGCTGGCTGGCACTGGGTGCGCACTTGCCGCCCAAGGAAAAGCGCGGGCTGGTACTGGTCGACCCGCCCTTCGAGATCGGCGGTGAGTTCGATCGGCTGGTCGAGGGGCTGAAGAAAGCGCACCGGCGCTGGCCGGGCGGCATCTTCGCCCTGTGGTACCCGGTCAAGGACCGCAAGGCGGTGGCAGCATTCCGCGACGAGCTTGCGGATGCCGGCATTCCCAAGATCATGGACATCGAGTTCTACATCCGCCAGCCTTCGTCCGAACCCAGGCTCGACGGTACCGGCATGGTAGTGGTCAATCCGCCTTTCCAACTGGAAGGTGAACTCCAGGTCATGTTGCCGGCGCTCGGCAAGTTGCTTGCCGAAGGACCCGGCGCGCGTTGGTCGGTCGAGTGGCTGGCCGGCGAAGCAGCGGCTTCTTGACCGGAGCGCGGCGAAACCGCAAACTGGGATGCAGAAGCTTTGGAGTGGGAACCATGAGTTGCGTCGCCAGCACCATCTTTGCCGCAATGATTGGCCTTGGAACGGTCGGACTGGGCGTAGGCTCTGCGCAGGCAGCCGACCTTTCGGTCGGCAGCGACTATTCCGACCCCGGCATTTGCGGCAATGCGGCCGTACTCAACCGCATCACCAGCCGCTTCAGCTACCAGGTCCGCCACGTGCCGAACCTGCCGCAGGTCGCCATCACCGATTTCCAGCGCATCCACGAACACCGTTACGAGCCGGCGGATGAGAGCCATCCGATCGGCCGCCGCTATTGCGGCGCGACCGTGGTTCTGTCCGACGGTGCCGACCGCGACATCTGGTACCTGATCGAGGAAGGCATGGGCTTTGCTTCGATCGGCAATAATGTCGAGTTCTGCGTCTCCGGTTTCGACCGCTGGTACGTCTACAACGGACGCTGCCGCGTCCTGCGCTGAGACAGGCCGGACTTCCCAAGAGAATGTGGGCTCGGGCATTCGCGGCTGCCGCGTTGTTCGCGCTTGCCGCTTGTGCGCCATCCGAAGACAAGTCGAGTAAAACCACGCCAGCTCCTGCGACCGAGGCGGCGGTGCCGCGTGGCGAGGGCTTCGACTTTTACGTGCTGTCCCTGTCATGGTCGCCGAGCTATTGCGAGGCCGAGGGCGAACAGGCCAACGGCCAGCAGTGCCGTGCCGGCAGGCCTTACGCCTTTGTCGTTCATGGCCTGTGGCCGCAATATGAGCGCGGCTATCCCGAAAATTGCCCGACTGACAATAGCGATGTTTCCAACGACAAGCTGCGCGGCCTCTACGACCTGATGCCGTCGGCCGGCCTGATTCGCCACCAATGGCGCAAGCATGGCACCTGCACCGGGCTCAGCCAGGATGATTATTTCAAGGTGCTGCGCGCGGCACGGCAGAAGATCGAGATTCCGGCCGAGTTCAATCGCCTCGATGCCTATCGCACCTTGGCACCTGATCAGGCCGAGCGTGCCTTCCTGCAGTCCAACCCCGTCATGCCTGCCGATTCGGTCGCCGTGACCTGCGACCGGCGCTATCTGCGCGAGGTGCGCATCTGCATGACCAAGGATCTTGGCTTTCGCGCCTGTCCCGAGATCGACCGGCGCAGCTGCCGGCTCGACAAGGTGGTGATGCCGCCGGTGCGTGGCCGCTGATTTCGGCTGCCGGACGCGTTGCGGCAAGCCAATGCGCCGCATATGGTTCGCGGTCGAAACAGGACCCCATCATGCCGAAGCTTCTCTATTCCTCGACCTCACCGTACAGCGCGAAGGCGCGCATGGCCGCGACCTATGCCGGCATCGCCTTTGAATCGGTTGTCGTCGACACCACGGCACAGCCGGCTCTACTGACCGATGCCAATCCGCTTGGCAAGATCCCGGTGTGGATCACCGACGAGGGCGACGGCATCTACGACAGCCGTGTCATCACCCAGTATCTGAACCGTTTGTCCGGTAACAAGCTGTTCCCGCGCAATGCCGAAAAACGGCTGGAGGCGGAACGGCTGGAGGCCATCGCCGACGGCATCTGCGACTGCCTGCTCGCCATCGTCTATGAGCGCCGCTCGCGCCCGGAGGAACTGGTGCACCAGCCCTGGCTCGACAAGCAATGGGCGAAGGCCGAGCGCGCGCTCGACCTGCTCAATGCCAATCCACCGAAGTTGCCGAAGTCGATCACGACGGGCCAGATCGCGCTGCGCGCCACGATCGCCTACACGGAGCTTCGCTTCGCCGGCAAGTGGGACAAGGGCCGTCCGCGCCTCAAGCGCTGGGCCGCCCGTTTCGACGAGAAGTTCCCGGAACTGAAGGCATTGATCGGCCAAGGCTGACCGCTTCCTGTCTCAACCAGGCTTGAACTGATTTCGCTCAAGCCTGGTTGGACAGAGGCAGCCAGCGCTCTGGAAGAATATCCGGATTGCTGACCGAAGGGTCGGCAAACCAGGACGCCGGTCCGATGACGATCTTGTCGGGCGAGGGATTGAGCCAGGCACCCCACCAGGAAAAGCTGGAGTTGGCGATGATATGATTGCGGCATGCACTCATCAGGCGCATGTCCTCATAATCCGCGCTGCGGCCATTGTGGCCGATGACACGTTTTTCGAATGGAAACGCAAGGTTGTCGCGGGCCCAGTCGGGGTCGTCGGAAAAGACGTAGATGACCGGCTCCTCCGTCATCTTCGACGCCATCAGATCAACGGCCTTGGTGTAATATTGCTTCGAGCAGGCGGCAAACAGCGCCTGGTTCTGCGGCAGCAGATAGTCGCCGCGCCTCACGTGAAGCGAGATCGCGGGGCACGCAGCGATTTCAGCCAGGTGGTTGGCATTTTCCTGGCTCGGGGGCGTGACAATTCGGAAGTCGTTGTGGATCGTTTCGCTGCAATCGGCAAAATAGCGTTCCGATTGCCAGTAGCCGTCGAGCCAGACGTTGGTGCGCGGTGCAAGCATGGCGGCGTCGAAGCTGAGGGCGCTTTCCCTCACACGATGTGGCGGAAGCCCAAGACTACGCCATAGAAGATAGCGCAGCCGGCCTTCCTTTCGTTCCGGTGGGAGCCTTCCGGAAGTGACAGCCTGCCCAATGTTGAAATGGCCCAGCCGGAAGGTGACTGTCGGTGCGCTGTCGAAGTAGCGCTTGTCGAGCAGCAGAGAACTTTGACTGCGGATCGCCATGGCGCGGCCCATGGCAAACTGGAACAGCTGGTTCCCCAAGCCACCATATATCCTGCTGACAATCTGCCGTTTCATTGGTGTTGGGCAAGCCTGCTGCAAATCATGCCGCTTAGTGGCAGCGGTGACATTTGAAATCAACTTCGAAAGAGCGAGGATGTCAGGTTATGGCGTTTCGAAACAATCGGAAGACCTGGACGCGGTGACGGGGAATCATGCTCGCGCATATCAGCTTCAACAACGCTGTTTCCAATCTTCGATGTCTCGTCTAATGGGCCAATAAGGCTGGCGAAATGACGTCCTCTAGCCACGAAAGTCAGGATAAGAATGTTCCGACAGTTGCTTGGGCAGTTAGGTTTTCTCGAGCGGCCACGAGATCCGCTTGTGCTTCTGCGCGAAGGATTGTGTGACCGTCTTGGAATAAAGACAGCCATTCACGTCGGAGCCCACTATGGTGAGGAGCGTGATGCCTACGAGGCACTGGGCTTGACCGATGTGCTATGGGTTGAGGCCTCGACGAAGGTTTATGACGAACTGGTTGAACGCCTGGCAAAACCAACCGGAAGCAATGCTCGTCACGTAGCGGTAAATGCGTTTGCCTCCGACACGGCTGGAGAGGAGGTCGTGCTTCGTCAGTTCAGCAATGAGGGCGCGTCCAGTTCCATCTTCGCTGCCACTGCGCTTTTCAGGGAGACTTGGCCGCATGTAGGCGAAACCGGAGGTTCCGAAGAGATTGGGACCGACACACTCGATCACATCGCGATGATCAATGGCTTCCAGAATGTGGATCTTTTGGCCGCTGACGTGCAGGGGGCTGAATTGATGGTTCTGAAGGGCGCAACGTCTTTGCTTGCTCAGGCCAAGGCTGTGATCGTCGAAGTCTCTTTGCAGCGCTTCTACGACGGCGGGGTGCTGCAACCGGAATTGCGCCGTTTCCTGCGCCAGAATGGTTTCATCGAAGTCAGGCGCCCGCCAAACCACGGAGACCAGCTCTTCGTGCGCAAGAGCCTGTTCGGGGCGATCCGTCGCCTCAGCGACAGCATCAGGGCACGTGGTTAGATTCGAGCGGCGCAAAACCAAGCACAAAAAAGCCGGGCGCGAGCCCGGCTTTTTCGTTTGTGCTGATCGCTAGGATCAGAACTTCATACCGACGCCGAACTGGATGCGGTGATCCTTGTTCGAGATTTCGGTGTTGCCTGCGCCCAGCGAGAAGGTGTCGCTGCCGAGGTCGGTGTAGCGGTACTCGACGCGGCCAAAGACCGACTCGGTGAGCTTGACGTCGGTGCCGACGCCAGCGGTCCAGCCGAGCATGGTGTTCTTGTCTTCGATGCCGCCCTGCGTCGCCTTGACCTGCGCGCCAGCGCCACCGGCGGTGGCATAGAGCAGGATGTCAGGGGTCACGACGTAGCCGAGACGGGCACGTAGCGAGCCTTCGAAGCCGTTCTTCACCGAAGTGCCGGCGTTGTCGCCTTCCACGCCGCTGTAGCCGAGGTCGCCTTCAGCGCCGATGACGAAGTTTTCCATCTGGTAGTTGTAACCAGCGAAAGCACCGCCGAGGAAACCGCTGGTGCCGATCTTGTTGCCAGCAGCGTCGGCTTCACCGCTGAAGCCGTAACCGATGGTCACACCGGCATAAGGGCCCGACCAGGTGTTGAGCGGCGGCTGTTCCATCGGAGCAGCAGGTGCCGGCGGCTCTTCCATGACGACGTCGGCAGCGAATGCAGGCATCGAAGCCAGGGCGATCAGGCCGAACGCCGCGGCAAGCGGACGAGCGTGCTTGAGAATGGCAGTCATTGTTTTACTCCTTAAGCCAACTAGACACTGGCTCTTTTTTAACTGGCGCCCCTAGCCCGTCCGGGGGGAGAAACGGGCTGGGCGCCGAACAGTTCCGAATGTCGTGGCGAAATGCGGCTGAACCGAACCTGAAGTTGGGTGATTGCCCGGCGCAAATGAGGCTGAAGCGTGACGTTGCATGCGTGCAACAGCCTTGTCAGGAGCTTTGCCGTCCATTTGCCTGAAGCCGCTTGGTACAAGGGGTTGGGCGTTCTATATCTCGCATGCCGGCCTGCTTCGCGGGCAGGTTTTCGGGCGGTATCGCTGGCTTTCGCCACATTGCCGCCAGATCGATGAACGGCTTTTTACATAGGTTACCAAGAGGTAGCCGAAGCCTGCCTTTGCGGAAGCTGGCGGATAGCACGAGAGGACGACTGGATGGCTGACATGGCAGGCAACGTGCTGGTGACGGGTGGGGCCAAGCGCATCGGCCGCGCGATCGTCGAAGACCTTGCCGCGCATGGCTTTGGTGTCGCTATCCATTGCAATCACGCGCGCAAGGCCGCCGATGATCTCGCCGCCACCATCAATACCGGCGGCGGAAGGGCCGTCGTCGTCCAGGCCGACCTCGCCGATATGGCGGCGGTGGATGCATTGGTCGCCGATGCCACGGCCGCGCTCGGGCCGATCTCGCTGCTCGTCAACAATGCGTCCGTCTTCGAGGTCGATTCGGTGACCGATTTCGACTGGGAGGTCTGGGACCGGCATTTTGCACTGCATGTGAAGGCGCCGGCACTGCTCGCCAAGAACTTTGCGGCAGCACTGCCCGAAAATGCCGAAGGCCTCATCGTCAACATGATCGACCAGCGCGTGCTCAAGCCGACGCCGCAGTATTTCTCCTATTCGTTGTCGAAGGCGGCGCTGTGGGCGGCGACCAGGACAATGGCGCAGGCGCTGGCGCCGCGCATCCGCGTCAATGCCATCGGCCCAGGCCCGACGCTGCCAAGTTCACGCCAGGACGCCGCCGCTTTCGGCGCCCAGCTTGACGGCCTGATCCTGAAACACGGGCCGGCACTGACGGAGTTCGGCGCGACGATCCGCTATCTCTGGCAGGCGCGGTCGGTGACGGGCCAGATGATTGCACTCGATGGCGGCCAGCATCTTGCCTGGCAGACGCCGGACGTGACAGGCATGGTGGAATGAGTCCTCGCCAGGCCGATACCAAGCCGAGCCCCGGAAAAGGCGGCAAGGCTGCCGAAGACATGCCCGACATCGACCTCGACGACGACGAGACGGTGGATGAGATCGTTGTGCCCAGCGGCCCGGATCTTCCGTTTACCGCGATCGACTGGACGGCTCATGCCGGCGACGCCGACGGCATGGTCGGCGCCGAGGTGATCCAGACACTGGTCAAGCGCCTGCCCAATGCACCGGGCGTCTATCGCATGATGAACGCCGCCGGTGACGTGCTTTATGTCGGCAAGGCGCGCAGCCTCAAGAAGCGTGTCACCAACTACGCGCAAGGGCGCTTTCACACCAATCGCATCGGCAAGATGGTGCGCGAGACCGCGACGATGGAGTTCGTCGTCACCCGCACCGAGATCGAGGCGCTGCTGCTTGAAGCAAATCTGATCAAGCGCTTGCGGCCGCGCTTCAACGTCTTGATGCGCGACGACAAGTCGTTTCCTTACATCATGCTGACAAGCGATCACGCCGCACCTGGCATCTACAAGCATCGCGGCGCGCGCTCGCGCAAGGGCGGCGACTATTTCGGGCCGTTTGCGTCGGCGCAGGCGGTCGGCCGGACGATCAATTCGCTGCAGCGCGCGTTTCTGTTGCGCAGTTGCACGGATTCGTTTTTCGAAAACCGCACGCGGCCGTGCCTGCTGTTCCAGATCAAGCGCTGTGCGGCCCCTTGCACCGGCGAGATTTCGCCCGAGGGCTATGCCGAACTCGTCGGCGAGGCGAAGGATTTCCTCTCTGGCCGCAGCCAGAAGGTGAAGACCGAGATTTCGGGCCAGATGCAGCACGCCGCCGAGGAGCTCGATTTCGAGCGCGCCGCCGTCTATCGCGACCGGCTCGCGGCGCTGTCGCATGTGCAGAGCCATCAGGGCATCAACCCGCAGACAATCGACGAGGCCGACGTTTTCGCCATCCATCAGGAAGGTGGGCAGACCGGCATCCAGGTGTTTTTCTTCCGCACCGGCCAGAACTGGGGCAACCGCGCCTATTTCCCCAAGGCCGACTCGTCGCTGGAAGCTGCCGAAGTGCTCGGCTCGTTCCTGGCCCAGTTCTACGACGACAAGCCTTGTCCGCGGGCGATCCTGCTGTCGCATCCGGTCGAGGAGCAGGAACTGCTGGCCGAGGCACTTTCCACCCGCGCCGGGCACAAGGTGGCGATCTCGGTGCCGCAGCGTGGCGAGAAGAAGGACATTGTCGACCACGCGGTGCAGAACGCTCGCGAGGCGCTCGGCCGCAGGCTGGCCGAGACGTCGACGCAGGCGCGCCTGCTTGACGGGTTCGCCCAAACCTTCGGGCTGGAAAAGCCGCCGGTGCGTATCGAGGTCTACGACAACTCGCACATCATGGGCACCAACGCCGTCGGCGGCATGGTGGTCGCGGGGCCGGAAGGTTTCGTCAAGAACCAGTACCGCAAGTTCAACATCCGCTCGACCGACATCACCCCTGGCGACGACTTCGGCATGATGCGCGAAGTGATGACCCGCAGGTTTTCGCGCCTGCTCAAGGAGCATGGCGGCGACCAGCCTGAGGCGGAAGAGGTCGAGGATGCCGGCGCGTTTCCGGCCTGGCCCGATGTTATCCTGATCGACGGCGGCCAGGGCCAGATGACGGCCGTGCGTGCCATGCTTGGAGAGCTCGGAATCGAGGATCGCGTCGTTGCGATCGGCGTCGCCAAGGGCCAGGACCGCGAAGCCGGACGCGAGCGCTTCTTCGTCAGGGGCAAGGGTTCGTTCTCGCTGCCGGTGCGCGACCCGGTGCTCTATTTCGTCCAGCGTCTGCGCGACGAAGCACACCGCTTTGCCATTGGCTCGCACCGGGCACGGCGCAAGAAGGAGATGGTCAAGAACCCGCTCGACGAGATCGGCGGCATCGGGCCGAGCCGCAAGCGCGCACTGCTTTTGGCTTTCGGCACCGCCAAGGCAGTAAGCCGGGCGGCTGTCGACGATCTGATGGCCGTCGAAGGCATCTCGGAATCCATCGCGCGCCTTGTTTACAACCATTTTCACGATAATGGGTGATCAACGATAATTGTCGTCCGGCGTCCGCCTGGGCTATCGATAGGCAGTTGACCCTCCGCCCCCGCTTCTGATTTCACTACGGCAGACGAAAGAGCATAAGAGACCATGGCCCAGCGCGCATTCAACCTGCCCAACATGCTGACTTACGCGCGTATCTTGGCTGTGCCGCTTGTCGTGTTGTGCTTCTTCCTCGAAGGCACGTTGAAGTCGAGCGACTTTGCCCGCTGGAGCGCGCTGGCAATCTTCGTGCTGGCAAGTCTCACCGACTACCTCGATGGCTATCTGGCGCGCGCCTGGCAGCAGACCTCGAACATCGGCAGGATGCTCGATCCCATCGCCGACAAGCTTCTGGTGGCCACCTGCCTGCTGCTGCTTGCCGCCGATACCGATCATCGTGGCGGCATCGCCGGCTGGTCGCTGTGGGCGGCGATCATCATCCTGTGCCGCGAGATCCTGGTTTCAGGTTTGCGCGAGTACCTTGCCGCGCTGAAGGTCAGCGTGCCGGTGACCCAGCTCGCCAAGTGGAAGACGACGATCCAGATGGTGGCGATTGCCTTCCTGCTTGCTGGTCCGGCCGGCGACAAGATCTTCCCGCTGACCACCCAGGTCGGCCTCGTGCTGCTGTGGATCGCTGCTCTTGTGACGCTCTATACCGGCTATGACTATTTCCGTGCCGGCCTGAAGCACATCATGGACGAGTGAGACCATGACCAAGCTCATCTATTTCGCCTGGGTGCGCGAGCGAATTGGCAAGGCCGAGGAAGACGTCGATCTGCCTGTCGAGGTGAAGACGGTGAGGGACCTGCTGCTGTGGCTCAAGTCGCGTGGCGAGGAGTTCGAAAGCGCGCTGCAGCACCCAGAAGTGATCCGCGTCGCAATCAACCAGGAACACGTCGATCACCGCGAGCTGATTGGTGGTGCGCGCGAGATCGCGCTGTTTTCCGCCGATGACCGGCGGCTGACCGATGACCGTCGCTGTCGTGCCTATGGTGCGCATCCAGGCCGCCGATTTCGACGTTGCCGCCGAGATCGCGCTGCTGACGCAGGGCAGGGCGGATGTCGGCGCCGTCGTTACCTTTACCGGTCTCTGCCGCGACGAGGCCGGCAGCCTCGCTGCCCTCGAACTCGAACATTATCCTGGTATGGCCGAAGCCGAGATCACGCGCATCGCCAACGAGGCGCTGGCACGCTGGCCGCTGGCCGGCATCACCGCCATCCACCGCTTCGGCAAGATCAAGCCGGGCGAAAACATCGTGCTGGTCGTCGCCGCGTCCAGGCACAGGCAGGCCGCCTTCGAAGCGGCAAGCTTCCTGATGGACTATCTCAAGTCGCGCGCGCCGTTCTGGAAGAAGGAACACCGCCTCGACGGCAGCGAGGGCGGCTGGGTCGATGCCAAGGAAAGCGACGAAGCCGCCGCCGCCCGCTGGGCGAAGTCCTGATCGATGGCGGCTGCGATGTGTGTCTGCGGCGACGGAACCACCTTATTCCCCGGTAACTTCAGTCGAAGCGGACGGCTTGTTGCCGTGCGCTGTCTTGGCAACAACCAAATCAGGAGGCGGCCTTGCTTGGTAAGCTCGCGGAGTTCTTCATGTTTGGCATAACGCCGTTGCTGGTCGGTATGCTCGCCGTTCCAGCGCTGGCGACGGCAGACGAAACCCTCGTCACGGGCGAAGTGCTTTATCGCGAGCGCATCGCGCTGCCGCCGAACGCCGTGCTGTCGGTCAAGCTTGCCGACGTCTCGCTTATGGACGCGCCGGCCAAGATCCTCGGCGAGCAGAACATAGATCCGGCCGGCCAGGTGCCGATCAAGTTCGCCATCCCGTTCGACCCCACTGTGATCAAAACCAACATGACCTACGCCTTGCAGGCGAGCATCAGTGTCGACGGCCAGCTCTGGTTCATCAATGATGTGCGCCATGCGCTCGATCCGCTGACGGCCGGGCCGCAGACAATACAGGTGAAGATGGTTCGTCAGGCGGACGCAGCCGGGGACGCCACGATATTTGACCGCGACTGGGTGGCCGAGGATATCGATGGCGCTGGCGTGGATGAGAAGGTGAAGTCGACCCTGCGCATCGGCAAGGACGGCAGGGCCTCTGGCCGCGGCGGCTGCAACGGTTTTTCAGGCAGCGCCAAGGTCGACGGCAGCACGATCGTATTCGGCCAGATAGCCTCGACCGAAATGGCCTGCGAGCAGGCGGCCATGGACCAGGAGCACAAATTCCACGATGCGCTTGGCCGCGCTTCCACCTTCCGGATTGCGGACGGCAAGCTGGTGCTGGCCGACAAGGCCGGTAAGGATATCGTCAGGTTTGCGGCCGGAGGTTGATTGAATCAGTTTCCCCAGAACTGGCGTCAAGCCTTTGGAATGCTTAGCTGACAGCTGAGGCCGATTGCCGAAGACCAAAGAAAAGCCGGAGCGCGAGCCCCGGCTTTTTGAATTCTGGATCAGCGGCTTGATAGCAGCTGTTCGCCGGCTGGATCAGCCGACGACTTCAGTGCCCGAGAACCAGTATGCGATCTCCTCGGCAGCGGTCTCGGGCGCGTCCGAGCCATGCACCGAGTTTTCGCCGATCGACAGCGCGTGAACCTTGCGGATGGTACCTTCGGCAGCGTTTGCCGGGTTGGTGGCACCCATCACTTCGCGGTTCTTGGCAATCGCGTTCTCGCCTTCGAGGACCTGTACGATCGTCGGAGCCGACGACATGAACTCGACCAGCTCGCCGAAGAAGGGGCGTTCCTTGTGCACGGCGTAGAAGCCTTCGGCCTCGCGGCGGCTCATCCACACGCGCTTCGACGCAACGACGCGCAGGCCGGCGTCTTCGAGCATCTTGGTGATGGCGCCGGTCAGGTTGCGCCGGGTCGCGTCCGGCTTGATCATCGAAAATGTGCGTTCGATCGCCATGTCTGGTCCTTGTGATCTCTGGGATTTGCAGTGTGGCGGGCTCTATACAGGCCGCCCGCCGCATTGCCAAGGGGCTAGGCCGCCGCTGCCACGCGCCGCCCCAGGCCGTTGTGCAGGTCAAGGCAGCGACCGAACCATTCGGCAACGGGGTCCGTGTCGTCGAGCAGCGTGTAGGGCGTGGCGATACGGGCCCACTGGAAGGCCCCGAACACGATGTAGTCGGCAAACAACGGAGCCGTGCCACCGATCCATGGCTGATAGGTGAGCATGCTGCGCAGCGGCTCCAGCGATGCCCTGAAAGCGCTGAGCCCGGCATCACGCACGGCACTCACGTCCTCCAGCGGCTTGCCATAACGCGCCTCCCGGCTCTGGCGGAAATAGGCGGCGTTGGCCTCATCCTGCATGCGGTGAAGGGCCGTCAGTGCCGCGACGCCGAGATAGGGATGGATGGTCAACTGCGACCATCGTTCTATGAAGCGGGCATGGGCTTCGCCGCCGGCACCTGCAAATAGCGATGGACGATCCGGATAGGCCTGTTCCAGATGGAGCGCGATGGCGAAGGAGTCCGGCACCACCGTGCCGCCGTCGCGGATGACCGGAACGGTTTTCGAGGCGCCGCCTTCGATATCAGCTACTTCGAGGAAGCGGGTCGGCATCGTGCGATAGTCCAGCCGCTTGTGCGCCAATGCCATTGCCACCTTCCAGCAATGCGGGCTGAACGGGCGCGTCGTATCGCTGCCGACGAGATCGTAAAGGACAATGGTCATTGGCTGTTGTTCCTGATGGGCTGTAGTAAGAGGCGATGATTTTCGAAGCACCGAAGGATATGGGATGAAACAGCATTTCATGATGTTGGCCGCATATAATCAATGGGCCAACGAGCGGATCTATGAAGCCGCCGCCGATCTCGATGATGCCGAGTACAATCGCGACACCGGTGCCTTCTTCAAGTCGATGAACGGCACCCTTAATCATCTGCTGGTTGCCGACCGTGTCTGGCTTAAGCGTTTTACCGGCGAGGGCGATGCGCCTTCCGCATTGGACGCCGTGATCCACAGTGATTTCAACAAATTGCGGGCATCTCGACAGGCCGAGGACAAACGGATCGTACAGTGGGTCGGTTCGCTCGCCGACAAGGCGTTCGCGGGTCGGTTCACTTACATGACCGTCACCGACATGCGCACGATCTCGCAGCGTCTGGCGCCGGCGCTGACGCACTTGTTCAACCACCAGACGCATCATCGTGGGCAGGCGCACATGATCCTGACAGTGCTCGGGCGCCCATCCGTAACTCTCGATCTCATCTACTTCCAGCGGACGGAAGACGGTAGAGCATTCGCTTAAAATAGAATAAACATTTATGTTCTCATAAAATAATACCAAAGGATTCAATTGTTTAAGCCTTCATGTGGCGTAGTTCTGATCTGTAAGTAAAAAAGATCATGATCATTGCGTGATAGGTGAAACTTATTGCCGGGTGAAAGCGTGACTGCAAGAGCATCCAGTCTCAATGGCTGGGTGCTGCATTCGGCAACCACAGGGAGACATCCATGACTAGTATATCGAAGGCAATAGCCAAGACACTGGCGGGTGGTATCGTTTTCGCGGCGCTCTGCGTGCCAGCCAGCGCCCTGGACATCGGCAACCGCAGCAATGGCCTCGGAGTTTCGCTCGATTCAGGCGGCATCGGCGCTACCGCGGGCGGGCCTGGCGGCGTCAGTGCGGACGTAGGCCTAGGTTCCGGCGGCAACTCAGGGGTCGCGGGCGCAAATGTCAACGCCAGCGTTGGTGGTTCTAGTGGCATCAATGCGGATGTGAACGCTGGTGTTGGCGGAAGCAAAGGCCTCGCGGATGCCAAGGCGAAGGCCACCGTGGGCGGCAGCACCGGGCTGACGGGCAATGCCAGCGCCAATGTTGGAGGCAACAACGGGTTAGCTGGCGTGAAGGCCAATGTCGGGCTCGCCGGCAACACGCTCGCCGACATCGGCATCAACATCGGTGGTCCCGGAATTGGTGGCCCTGGCGGACCGGGAGGCCCTGGCGGGCCCGGTGGTCCTGGTGGCCCCGGCGGACCCGGCATCAATCCAGGCGTCATCGGCGGGATGTCGCAAGCTCAGGTCGCCGCATACGTCAAGCGCTGCAAGATGGTGCTGTCGAACCCGATGGCGTTCGAAAGCGACCTGCGCGAACTGTGCAAGCTGTTGCGCACTGCCAGCCGCTGAGGCGCGAGAAGAGAGATTTCAGACGGCCCGCGATCTGCGGGCCGTTTTGATTCCAGCGGGCAGTGAGGGCATCTGTCATGAGATGTCTGGATCATCAGATCTACGCTGCTGGGCGAGGCGGTTTGCCTTGCCTTTGGCATTCAACTCGGCCAAACGATGCCGATACTGACGATCGGCAAGTAACGTCGGTGATCGTCTTTCGGGCATCGGGGGAATTTCATTGCGAGCTTATGGCGAAAAGACCGGCCAGGCGATCGTGCTGCTGCTGATCGCCGGCTCCGGCATGGTGGCGATCGCCCGAGGCATGAGCCTGACGTTCCTTGCAATTCGCCTGCAGCAGGATTTCGGACTGAGCCCGGCAATGATCGGCGTCTTGATCGGCGCGGGGCCTTTGCTCGGCGCTGCCGTCAGCCCGTTTGCCGGAACGATCTCCGATCGCATCGGCCGTCGCGTGGTTCTGGTTACGGCGCTGCTGTTTGCCGGCCTCGGCCTTGTCGGCCTGGGCCTGGCGCAATCGGTCGCGGCCTTCGCCCTGGCGCACATCGTGTCGTCGGTTTCTGCTGCGGTCTACGAGCCGGTCTCGCGCGCGTTGATGAGCGATGCCGCTCCCGAAAAGCTGCGACTCAAGATGTTTTCGTGGCGCTACCTGATGATCAACGCCGGTTGGGCCGTCGGCCCGATGATCGGCCTTGCCATCGGTGCCAATTCGCCATTGCCGTTCGTCATCGCCGGCATCGTCCATTTTGTCTTTGCCGCGGCCATCTTTGCTGTCATCCCGGCAGCGCTGGCCAACAGCGCCGGACGCACAGCGGCAGCGCAGGCGCCGGGATTTCGCCGGCTGAGCACTGCTCTGCGCGACCGCCGGCTGCTGTTTTACGTTGGCGGCGGCACGCTGCTGATGGCTGTCTACGGTCAGTGGTCGGTGACGCTGTCGCAATACCTCACCACCAATCTTGCCGACGGCATGAAAATATTTGCCTGGCTGGTGACGACCAATGCGGCGGTGGTGGTGCTTGCCACCGCACCCGCCCGCCTGGCGATCGAAAAGATCGGGCCGATGCGGGCGATGGTGCTAGGCTGCGTGTTGTTCCTCGGCGGCGAGCTCGGCTTCGCAATCTCCACCGACGCGACCATGCTGATCGGCTTCATGGTGTTGTTCACCATCGGAGAGGTGCTTGTCGTGCCGGCCGAGTATGTGCTGGTCGACAAGATCTCCAACGACAACAATCGAGGTGCCTATTTCGGCGCCCATTCGCTGAGTTCGGTCGGCAACTTTGTCGGCCCATTGGCCGGTGGGCTGGCACTTGGAGCATTTGGCGGGCAGGGCATGTTCATGCTCTTTGCTATCCTGGCTGCCGGTAGCGCGGTGCTGTTTGCCATTGGCTATGCCTCGCCACCTCCGGCTTCGCTAAACGGTCAAGCGATGGGCACGAGCGGCGAGATCGCCGAGGAGGCGCTGCACCGTGCGTACGGGCCGGCCTTCGCCTGAAAGCAGTGCGTCAGTCGCGTTTCGACCCCGCGTTGTGCCTGATAGGTACTGCGCGCCCTTGCCATTGCCGCAACTCTCCGCCAAAACCGCCACGCCATGCTCATCATCAATGATCTCTCCCTCCGCATTGCCGGACGTCTTCTCCTCGACCACGCGTCGCTGACCCTGCCTGCCGGCACCAAGGCTGGCCTTGTCGGCCGCAACGGCACTGGCAAGACAACGCTGTTCAAGGCGATCACCGGCGACTTCAGTTCTGAAAGCGGCAGCATCAGCCTGCCCAAGAACACCCGCATCGGCCAGGTTGCGCAGGAAGCACCTGGTACCGAGGAGCCGCTGATCGACATCGTGCTCAAGGCCGATGTCGAGCGCGCGGCCCTTCTCGCCGAGGAGCATACAGCCACCGACCCACATCGCATCGCCGAGATCCACATCCGCCTTGCCGACATCGACGCGCATTCGGCCGAGTCCCGCGCAGCCACCATCCTCGCCGGCCTCGGTTTTGACGACGAGGCGCAGAAGCGGCCGGCCTCGTCCTTTTCGGGCGGCTGGCGCATGCGCGTGGCATTGGCGGCCGTGCTGTTTTCCGAGCCCGACCTTCTGCTGCTCGACGAGCCGACCAACTATCTCGATCTCGAAGGCACGTTGTGGCTCGAGAACTACGTCTCGAAGTATCCGCACACGGTTCTCCTGATCAGCCACGACCGCGACTTGCTCAACCGTGCGGTCAATTCGATCGTCCATCTCGACCAGAAGAAGATGACCTTCTGGCGCGGCGGTTATGATCAGTTCGAACGTCAGTTCGCCGAGCAGCGTGAGCTGCAGGAAAAGGGCCGCGTCAAGCAGGAGGCAGCGCGCAAGCACCTGCAGTCCTTCGTCGACCGCTTCCGCGCCAAGGCCTCGAAGGCCCGCCAGGCGCAGTCGCGCATCAAGGCGCTGGAGAAGATGAAGCCGATCGCGGCGCTGATGGAAGACAATGTGCGTCCGTTCAGCTTCCCAGAGCCGGTGAAGACGGTTGCTTCACCGATCGTCGCACTTGATCGCGTCAATGTCGGCTACCAGGCCGACAAGCCGATCCTCAAGAAGATGACGCTGCGCATCGACGCCGACGACCGCATCGCGCTTCTGGGCGCCAACGGCAACGGCAAGTCGACCTTCGCCAAGCTTCTGGCCGGACGGCTGAAGGCCGAGACGGGTTCGGTGACGATTGCACCGGGGCTCAAGGTTGCGATCTTCGCCCAGCATCAGCTCGACGATCTGCGACCGGACGAAAACGCCTACGAGCACGTGCGCCGGCTGATGCCGGATGCGCCTGAGTCGAAGGTGCGTGCCCGCGTCGCTCAGTTCGGCCTTCCGACCGAGAAGATGAACACCGCCGCCAAGGATCTTTCGGGCGGCGAAAAGGCCCGGCTGCTGATGGGATTGTCGGCGTTTGACGGGCCGAACCTGTTCATCCTCGACGAGCCGACCAACCACCTGGATATCGACAGCCGCGAGGCGCTGATCATGGCGCTCAACGATTTCCCCGGCGCGGTGATCCTGATTTCGCACGACCGCCACCTGCTCGAGGCGACGGCTGACCGGCTGTGGCTGGTCAAGGACGGGACCGTCAACCCGTATGACGGCGATCTCGAGGACTACAAGGCTCTGGTGACTGGCGTTTCCGGCGACCGGCGTGAAAAGCGCGAAGCCGACAAGGCATCGAAAGCCGACAAGCGTCGCGAGGCAGCGGCCCGCCGCGCGGCGATGGAGCCGCTGGCCAAGGAGATCCGCGCCACCGAAGCGCTGATGGACCGCATCCGCAAGCGCATCGACGGCATCGAGGATCAGCTCGCCGATCCGAAGCTGTACGAAAAGGATCCCACAACGGCGACGCAGCTGGCCAAGGAGCGCTCTCAGCTCGGAGCCCAGCTCAACGGTCACGAGGAAAAATGGCTCGCGATGTCGGCGGAATACGAGGAAGGTGTCGCGGAGTAGGAGATACATGGACGCTCTCGCGGCACTCGAGCAGGAGTTTGTTTCTCCTGATGGCTTTTTCCATCAATTGCGCTTTCGCAGCTTCGACATCGTAGCGGCGGAACGTGCATTGGGGCTGCTTCGGCAAACTGAAGCTGGCCATGAACCGCGCAGAATCTATCGGCTCGCTTATCTCTTGTGGTCGGCACACACTGAACTCGAAGGCATCTCGGTTGATGCCGGGGAGCACGTCGCCCGGTATCGAAGCTTTTTTTTCGCCGAGGTGTCCGCGCGATTTGAGGCGATTGGTAAACTTGGCGGGATGGCTTAGGCCAGTGCCTGGCGCAAGCTACCAGCTCATTGCAAAGTAGGGTAAATCCCTGACATGAACCAGCACGCCAAGATCAGGATCGGCCACTCGGCCTGCCCGCATGACTGCCCGTCAACCTGCGCGCTTGAAGTCGAGTTGCTCGACGACAAGCGTATCGGGCGTGTCCATGGTGCCAAATCCAACAGCTATACGGCCGGCGTCATCTGCGCCAAGGTCGCCCGTTACGCCGACCGCGTCCACCATCCCGACCGGCTGCTGAAGCCGCTGATCCGCGCCGGCGCGAAAGGCGACGGCAACTGGCGGGAAGCGAGCTGGGAGGCGGCACTCGACTTGGTGGCGGAAAAGTTCATCGCGGCGGAAGAGAAATACGGCTCGGAGACCGTCTGGCCCTATTTCTACGCCGGTACGATGGGGCTGGTGCAGCGCGACGGCATCGAGCGGCTGCGCCACGCCAAGAAATACTCCGGCTTCTTCGGCTCGATCTGCACCAACCTGGCCTGGACCGGCTATGTGATGGGCACCGGCGCGCTGCGCGGCTCCGATCCACGCGAGATCGGCAAGTCCGACTGCGTCGTGATCTGGGGCACCAATGCGGTCGTTACCCAGGTCAATGTGATGACCCACGCCATCAAGGCACGCAAGGAGCGCGGTGCCAAGATCGTCGTCGTCGACATCTATGAAACCGCCACGATGAAACAGGCGGACATGGCGCTGGTGCTGAGGCCCGGCACCGACGCAGCACTGGCCTGCGCGGTCATGCACGTGCTGTTCAAGGAAGGTTTTGCCGACCGCGTTTATCTCGAAAAATACACCGACGATCCGAAGGGGCTGGAAGCGCACCTGCGCGACAAGACCCCGGAATGGGCGGCTCAGATCACCGGTCTGTCGGTCGAAGAGATCGAGGCGTTCGCCCGCCTGGTTGGCACGACCAAGAAGACGTTCTTCCGCCTCGGCTACGGTTTCTCGCGCCAGCGTAACGGCTCGGTCAACATGCATGCGGCGCTGTCGATCCCGGCGGTAACAGGCGCCTGGCAGTATGAGGGCGGCGGCGCCTTCCATTCCAATTCGGGCATCTTCAAGCTCAATGGCGAGCTGTTGGAAGGCACGAAGTTCCGCGATCCCAACATTCGCTACCTCGACCACTCACGCATCGGCCCGGTGCTGACCAATGCCGAGGACGCGCTTTATGGTGGCCCGCCTGTCACTGCGATGCTGATCCAGAATACCAATCCGATGAATGTCGCGCCCGAGCAGCGTCTGGTGAAGCAGGGCTTCATGCGCGACGACCTGTTCACCTGCGTGCACGAGCAGTTCATGACCGATACGGCCAAGCTCGCCGACGTCGTGCTGCCGGCAACCATGTTTCTCGAGCATGACGACATCTACAAGGGTGGCGGCAACCAGCACATCACGCTGGGCCCCAAGCTGATCGATCCGCCGGAGGGGCCGCGCACCAACCATTACGTCATCGAGGAACTCGGCAAGCGGCTTGGTGTGTCGCATATGCCCGGCTTCGGCTTGACCGAACGCCAGCATATCGATGTTATGTTGGAGAAGAAGGGCCTCGGCGATTTCGATTCCTTCCGGGAAGAGAAGTGGGCCGACATGCAGCCGGAGTTCGACAGCGCGCATTTCCTCAAAGGGTTCGGCCATCCTGACGGCAAGTTCCGTTTCAAGCCGCAGTGGAATGGCGGTGCGGCACCCAACAAGCCACCGCGCAGCATGGGCATCTTCGGGCCGGTCGACCAGCTGCCTGAATTCCCCGACCATGTCGACCTGATCGAGGTCGCAGATGCCGAGCATCCGTTCCGGCTGGCAACGTCGCCGGCGCGCAACTTCCTCAACTCGACCTTCGCCGAGACCCCGGTGTCACGCGAAAAGGAGGGACGCCCGGAACTGCTGATCCATTCCGAAGACGCAGCGGCACTTGGCCTTGCGACGGGCGATCGGGTGGAGATCGGCAATACGCGTGGCGAAGTCGTGCTGCATGTCAAACTTTTCGACAAGATCAAGCGTGGCGTTGTCATCGCCGAGGGCATCTGGCCGAACTCGGATCACGAGCGCGGCGAGGGCATCAATGTGCTGACCGGCGCCGATGCGCCGGCGCCCTATGGCGGTGCGGCCGTCCATGACAACAAGGTCTGGATCCGGCCGGCCGCCTGACAGTCGATCAACGGGGAGTTCTGATGAGCGGTGACCACTCGCACGGCGATATCAAGAACACGCCGGTCTCGCGTTTGTGGATGGCCTTCGGCCTGACCAGCGCGTTCATGGTGGCGGAGGTGATCGGCGGTTTGGTCACCGGCAGCCTGGCGCTGATCTCCGACGCGACGCACATGCTGACCGACTCCATGGCGCTGGCGATCGCGCTTGTGGCGATCAATGTCGGCCGCCGTCCGGCCGACCTGCTGCGCACCTACGGCTATGCCCGTTTCGAGATATTGGCTGCAGCCTTCAACGCACTGCTGCTGCTCGCCGTCGCTTTCTACATCCTCTACGAGGCCTATGTCAGGCTGTTCGAGCCGCAGGATATCCAGTCGCTCGGCATGCTCGGCATCGCCGTCATCGGGCTGCTGGTCAACCTGACCTCGATGCGCCTTCTGGCCGGCCACAAGGATGGCAGCCTCAACGTCAAGGGGGCCTATCTCGAAGTCTGGGCCGATATGCTTGGTTCGATTGGCGTGATTGCCGGCGCCGCCCTCATCTGGCTGACCGGCTGGCAGTGGGTCGATTCTGTCATCGCCGTCGGCATCGGCTTCATGGTCTTCCCGCGCACCTGGGTGCTGCTCAAGGAGTGCATCAACATCCTGCTCGAAGGCGTGCCCGCCGGCATGGACCTCGATGAGGTGAACAAGACCATTGCGACAGTGCCGGGTGTGGCGTCGGTGCATGACCTGCATTTATGGGCGATCACCCAGAGCAAGGCGTCGCTGACCGCGCACGCGGTCCTCGACGAAGGCGCCGATACGGAAATGGTGCGCCGGGCGATCGAGGCGCGTCTGCAGGAAAAATTCGACCTGCACCACACGACATTGCAGATGGAACGCGAAAACTGCGCGCCGATGGAGCGCATTCACTGATCCAGCCTGCGTCACGCTGTCCTGTCAGCGATATGTCCTATTATCTCTAACAATATGAGTGCCTATGTCTTGTCCGGCCGATGATTCTTCGGTGCAGAACGGATTCGGAGAGCATCGATGGGCGAGCACGGCTTCAGGAACAGGCACAACGGCAAGGGCCGCGACAGGAGCGGGGACGGCCTGTTCGGCGCCGTCCTTGGCGCGATAGGCAATCGGCTTGGCGACAAGACGTCAGGCGGCCGGCAGGGTGGCGCCGGGAACTCCGCCGGACGCGGATCACCAGGCAACGCCTTTGGACGGGACGGGCGCCAGAGCTCCGCGAAAGTCGAACGTCCTTCGCGGATGCCAAGGTTCGGCACTGCGGCGACGCTCGTCGTGCTGGTGTTGTGGACGCTGTTTGCCTGGCTCGGCTACAGCCTCGTCGACGGCATTCTCGCCTGGACCTCGACAAATGTCGGGGCAATCGTGCAGACCGGCAAGGATGCAGCGACCGCGACCGGCATCGGCACGGAGGTCGTCGACGTCGTCGACAGCGCGCAGACCACCGGCATTCTCGGCGGATTGCTTGGTCTTGTCGGCGCCGTGCTTCGTCCGTTGATCGTCGTCGTGTGGCTGGGTGGCGCCGTGCTCATCATGGCAGCACCCTGGCTCGTGTCGCTGTTGCGCCGCCGGAACTGACGCGTGGACTTCAACCCAGATTCTTGGGACGCAGGCAGTGGGTGAGGCGGGCGGCAACGAAGCCGAGGTCGCCCCAGACACCTTCGAACGCGAAGCGGGCAAGCGCGGCTGGCGGGAATTTATCTTCGACCAGTCGCTGTGCCTCGGCGTTAGAGCCGGGGCTGGCGAGTTGCCGGGCAAAGTCTTCGAAACCCGGATTGTGCCCGACCATCAGCAGCGTGCCGATATTGTCCGGCACCGACCGCGCCAGGACGAGCAGATCGTCAGCCGAGGCGCCATAAAGGATTTCGGGGAAAGCGACCTGGGGCAAGGGTTTTGGCCAGTCCGCCGAAGCCAGCTGCCAGGTTTCGCGGGTGCGTGCTGACGGAGAAACCAGCGCCAGATGGGGAAGCCAATCGCGCGTGGCGATTTCAGTGCCCATGCGCGGCGCGTCTTTCTGGCCCCGCGGTGCCAGCGGTCGGTCGAAATCGGCGAGGGTCGGATCTTCCCGGCTGGATTTGGCGTGGCGCAGAAGCAGCAATTGCCTCGTCGGTATCGGTATCATGCCCGTCTCCGGCTCAGGGCGTGATGCGCGCCAGTTGCTCGATATCGATTTCGGCGCGCGCCGTGTTGGGCGCGGCAATTTCGTCCTGGCCGATCACATCGTGGAAGCCAGCATAAGCGGTGCGGCCGCCTTCCATCCGTACCTTGCCTTCAGCAAAGAGCTTGAGGGCGAGGGGATAGAGCCGGTGCTCGGATTTGAGCACGCGGGCCGACAGCGTCGGCTCGTCGTCATCGATCAGCACCGGCACGGCAGCCTGGGCGATGATCGGGCCGTCATCCATCTCCGGCGTGACGAAATGCACGGTGCAGCCATGCACGCGGATGCCGGCGTCGAGCGCACGCTGGTGGGTGTCGAGGCCCTTGAAGGAAGGCAGCAACGCGGGATGAATGTTGATCATCCGGCCTTGCCACTTCTCGACGAAACGGGTGGTCAGAAGCCGCATATAGCCGGCAAGGGCGACGATCTCGGCGCCAAATGTATCGAGTGCCGCGTCGATGGCATCGTCATGCGCATCCTTGCTGGCATGGTCGCTGCGTGCCACCACCTTGGTGGAGATGCCACGGCTTGCGGCGATGCCGATGCCCGGCGCGTTGGCCTTGTCGCAGATGACGCCGACGATCTCGGCCGGAAAGGCGGGGTCGTCGGCAGCATCGATCAGCGCGGCCATGTTGGAACCGCGGCCGGAGATCAGGATGACGGTGCGTTTGCGCTGCATGCTCATAGTGATAGTGAACCGCGATAGATGACGCCGGTGTCGCGGCGCGGCACGATGCGGCCGATCGGCGTCACGGTCTCGCCAGCTTCCTGCAGCACGGCTGCGACCTGCGCTGCCTGGCCGGCACCGACAACGGCGATCATGCCGACGCCGCAATTGAAGGTGCGCATCATTTCCTCGGGCGCGACGCCGCCGGTCGCGGCGAGCCAGGAGAAGACACGTGGCACTTCGATGGCGGAAAGATCGAGCTCGGCCGAGAATTCCTTGGGCAGTACCCTCGGGATGTTTTCGGGGAAACCGCCGCCGGTGATGTGGGCGAGCGCCTTGATGCCGTGGGTTTCGCGGATCGCCTTGAGCAGCGACTTGACGTAGATGCGGGTCGGCTCGAGCAGCGCTTCGGCAAGCGTCGGGCCGTCGGCGAAGGGCGCGCGGTCGCTCCATTTGAGGCCGGACTTTTCGACGACACGGCGAACCAGCGAGTAGCCGTTGGAATGCACGCCCGAGGAGGCGAGACCGAGCAGCACGTCGCCTTCGACGACGTCGTCGGTCGGCAGAAGCTGGCCGCGCTCGGCTGCACCAACGGCAAAGCCGGCGAGGTCGTAGTCGTTGCCATGGTACATGCCGGGCATCTCGGCGGTTTCGCCGCCAATCAGCGCGCAGCCGGCCTGGCGGCAGCCCTCGGCGATGCCGGAGACGATGTCGGCACCCTGGTTGGGGTCGAGCTTGCCGGTGGCAAAATAGTCGAGGAACAGAAGCGGTTCGGCGCCCTGGACGACGATGTCGTTGACGCACATGGCAACCAGGTCGACGCCGATCGTGTCGTGCTTGCCGGCGTCGATGGCGATCTTGAGCTTGGTGCCGACGCCGTCATTGGCCGCGACCAGGATCGGGTCGGTGAAACCGGCCGCTTTGAGGTCGAACAGGCCACCGAAGCCGCCGATCTCGCCATCCGCGCCTGGCCGGCGCGTCGAACGCACCAGCGGCTTGATCTTCTCGACCATCAGGTTCCCGGCGTCGATGTCGACGCCCGCCTGCGCGTAGGTGAGACCCTTGCTGCCTTCGCTCATCGCTAATTCCTGATGTCGTGCGCCTTTTGCGCGCTATTCGCATGAACGGCTGCTTCCCGCAAGCGAGACAGCCGGATTGCTGCGCGATCAGCCTGCCAAAGCAGTGGACAGGGCTCCCATTGTGGCCCTTCTCTTGCGGTGGTGCGAAGTCTCGCCCATGTATCGGGAAAAGACAAAGACTATCGGCGATAGACAAGGACGGGATGAGGGTTGTGACTATTCCGAACATGATCACCATCATGAGGCTGATCCTCGTGCCTTGCGTGATCTACGCCATGTTGTCGGGGCAATGGGATTGGGCCTTTGCCGGCTTTGTCATTGCTGGCGTTTCGGACGGCGTCGACGGTTTCATCGCGCGGCATTTCAATCAGCGTTCAGAACTTGGCGCCTATCTCGATCCGATGGCCGACAAGCTATTGCTGGTCAGCGTCTTCGTCGTGCTCGGCATCATGGGGCATTTGCCGCTCTGGCTGGTGATGCTGGCCGTATCGCGCGACGCGCTGATTGTCGGCGCCGTGCTGTTGTCGACCATCATGGGGCACCCGGTGAAGGTGCGTCCGCTCATGGTGTCGAAGGTCAATACCGCGATGCAGATTGTCCTGGCGGCAATCGTCTTGGCCGAGTTGGCCTTCAGCTTTGCCCTTGGCCCCGTTCGGCCAGCGTTGATAATCATTTCCGGCCTCTTGACCGTCGCTTCCGCGGCAGCCTATCTCGTGGCTTGGCTGAGGCACATGAGCGGTTATGGCGAAGGCGAAACTCCCAACCGATAGCGAAGCGGCCGAAGAGGCCGCTGCGGCGGCATTCCGCAAGCAGATCCGCTTCTGGCTGATATCAGCCCTCCTGTTCGCCGCTTTCCTCTATCTGTTCAGCAACATCCTGCTGCCTTTCGTGGCTGGCATGGCGCTTGCGTATTTCCTCGACCCGGTCGCCGACCGACTGCAGAAGCTCGGGCTGTCGCGGCTGATGGCCACCGTCGTCATCCTTGTCTGCTTCCTCGTGCTGCTCGTTCTGGGGCTTGTCATCATCATTCCCGTGTTGGCGTCGCAGATGGCCGACTTTGCCGCCAAGGTGCCGGGCTATCTCGAACGCCTGCAGCAGCTCATCACCAACTTCAATCCACAATGGCTGGAGCAACGTTTCGGTGTCGACGCGGAGGGGCTGCGCGAGGGCCTGAATTCGCTGCTCAAGAACGGTTTCGGCTTTGTGACGACGATATTCCAGTCGATCTGGAGTTCGGGTGTCGCACTGTTTTCGATCGCCAGCCTGTTCGTGGTCACACCTGTCGTCGCCTTCTACATGCTGCTCGACTGGGACCGTATGGTCTCCGTCGTCGACAGCTGGGTGCCGCGCGACCACGTGGTGACGGTCCGGAAACTGGCGGGCGACATCAACACCGCGATTGCCGGCTTCGTCCGCGGACAAGGCACATTGTGCCTGATCCTCGGCGTCCTTTACGCCGTCGGCCTGACGCTGACGGGCCTCAACTTCGGCGTGCTGATCGGCCTGTTTGCAGGCCTTGTGAGCTTCATTCCTTATGTCGGCTCGTTGCTTGGCCTAGTGCTGTCGGTTGGGGTGGCATTCGTGCAGTTCTGGCCGGACTGGACGATGGTGGTGGCAGTGGCCGCCGTCTTCTTCGTTGGCCAGTTCATCGAGGGCAACATCCTGCAGCCGCGCCTCGTCGGCAAGAGCGTCGGCCTGCACCCGGTCTGGCTGATGTTCGCGCTCGTCGCCTTCGGCGCGATGTTCGGCTTCGTCGGCCTGTTGGTAGCCGTGCCGTCAGCAGCGGCAGTAGCGGTGCTGGTGCGCTTTGCCATCGGGCGCTACCTCGAATCGCCGCTGTATCACGGCCATGCGGTTGAACCGCGCGCCCAGGCCCGCAAGCCGAGCAGCGCGACTCCGGAAAAATGACAGTGTCGCGCGAGCCCTCAAGACCGCGCCAGTTGCCGCTCGACCTCGGCCATTCGCCGGGACTGACACGCGACGACCTGGTCGTGTCGCAGGCCAATGCCCAGGCAGCGTCGCTCATCGACCGCTGGCCGGAATGGCCGGCACCTGTCGTCTTGCTCGCAGGCCCTGCAGGCTCGGGCAAGTCGCATCTCGCCGCGATCTGGCGCGAGTATGCCGGCGCCGTACAACTTGGCGCTTCCGACATCACAGCCCATCTGGGCGAAATCGGCACGACCCCGGTGCTGATCGACGACGCCGATCAGGGCAAGCTCGACCAGGACGGGCTGTTTCACCTCATCAACACGGTGCGTGGGGCGGGATCGCATCTGCTGCTCACCGCGCGCAGCTTTCCCGCTGCCTGGGCTGTGACGCTGCCCGACCTTGCCTCGCGGCTGAAGGCGGCGGCGACGGTCGAGATCGAGGAGCCTGATGACCTGCTGCTTGCCGGCGTCATCACCAAGCTGTTCGCCGATCGGCAGGTCGAGGTCGAGCCGCATGTCGTGCAGTTTCTGGTCCGCCGCATCGAGCGCTCGCTTTCGACCGCGATCCACATTGTCGACCGGCTCGACCGCGCCGCGCTCGAGCAAAAGACCCGCATTACCCGCGCGTTGGCGGCTGAGACCGTTAGTGCACTCGACGCCGGGCAGGGCGAATTCGAACTTTGACCCTCAAGCCAGGCGCGAATAGAGCGCCTTGGCTGCAAGCAGCACGGCCAGGATGGTCGCATTGGAGAGCAGGCCGACGAGCACGGATGTCGTGGCGTCGACGGTGGCGTTCGCACCGATGCTGAAAGGGATCAGCACGGCGACGAAGACAATGCCAAGCGCAATCGGAATCCAGCGATTGAGCGCCTGCGCGGTGTTGGCGGCCGTCAGCACCAATGCGATCAGCAGGCCGATGCGGAACGGGTCGGTCAGTTGCGCAAGGTAGATGTCGAGATACGGCATTGTCATTCCTCCCGAACCCAGATGCGCAGGCCGCATGCAAATTGTCGAGTAAGCCTATGGTCTAGAGCGTGTTCCATTCCGACTGCGTCGGAATCGGCTCTAACTTCTTGCTGGCGCATGATCTTATCCGAAACCGGTTTCCGCTTTTCGGGATCGATCATGCTCCAGCTGTTCATCCGCCTGCGCGCGGCAGCGTCACCCCCAGCAGCAGCCGGACCAGTGACGACTGCTTGGAAACACCCGATTTGGCGAAGATCGAGCGCAGATGCGAGCGCACGGTTTCCCGGGCGATGCCGAAATCCTGGCCGATTGCATCGATGGTGCGGCCGTCGGCGAGGGCCGAGGCGATGCGCGCTTCGCTCGGCGTCAGGTCGAACAGCGCCTGCAGCACCTTGACGGGCGGTGCGCCCGGGCCGGGCAAAGGCATGATGACGAGGATGCTGTTCATGCGGCTGAACACGTCGTTCGCCGAGCCGCGCACCGGCAGGAGATGCGCCACGCCTGACGGCTTGCCGTCATTGCCCTTGATCGGGAACGACTGGACGATGCCGCGCCTGGTGCCGCCGGCGAGTGCTGCAAGCGCTGTCTCGAGCAGCGCATCGGCTTTCTTGTCGGTGATCTGGGCGCGGGCCGAGCCGTCCTGAACCATGTCAGGGATCAGTTTGTCCATCAGCCGGTTGCAGGCGAGCAGCTGGCCGCGTCCGCCCAGCACCGCCGCCGGCAGGCCAAGCGCCTCCAGCGCATCCGCCCCGGCACGCGCCTTTTCCAGGCCGATCCGTGCGCCCACCATGGCCGCGCGGGCGATATGCGGGCGCAGCCGGTCGAGCGCCTCGACATAGGGCCGCTCGAACGGGCCGCGCGCCGTGGAGCGCTCGAGGTTGAACGACAGCACGTCGCCGGTCGGGATCGGGATATGGGTGCCGGCCGCCCAGCCCATGCCGCGTGGCCTGAGGAAGTCGCGGTAGATCGGCTCGCGCTCCAGCTCCTCTTCGCTGAAGGCATCGAGGTCGGTGATGAAGCCGGGATAGGCAAGCGCTTCGGCGCGCGTCGCCCGGCCGTTCACCGCCATCCAGCCTTCATCCATGAAGGCCTCGACATGCGGTGCCACCGCATCGGAGGCGACATAGGCGGAAGCGCCGCGGCTGATGGTGAAGAGGTAGCCGCCCATGCCGTCGACGGCCTTGGCGAGTTCGTCAAGCAAAACAGGCCATTTCTCCGGGACGAAGGACGCCTCATAGATCTGGTCGATGAATTGTTCGGATAGCTCCGCCAATCGTTGCCGCTCCCACCCTGGCCCGCGACCGGTTATGCAAAGTCATTCGCCCCTGGCGACAGACCGGCGAGCGGATCCGCCAGGCCCAGGCGTGGTCGAACACATAGCTGTAATTCAGCTTTTGTTAACCATGCTTGATCGGACGATAGCACTACACTTTGATTCATCAAATGCTGGCCGCCGTGCGCAAACGTCGCAACGGCCTATATCAGCGTGATCTTTCCACAATCCGCGCCGTAGGCAGCGACAGGAAATGGATGTGCCAGCCGTCCCGGCGCTGTCCGCGCCGGGCAGGGATCGGCGGGTTCAGCAGGCTTACCGATCTGACGATTCGGCAACGAGGTGGCCGCCACCGACGTCGGTGAGCACCAGCTTCTCAGGCGCGTCGCCAAGCTTGCGCACCGGGCTCGGGATTTCGCGGTCCATGCGGGCGAAGCGTGTTCGGCGCCTGACCGGATCGGGAACCGGAACCGCCTCGATCAGCCGCTTGGTGTAGGGATGGCGCGGATTGGTGAAGATCTGGTCGCGCGTGCCCATCTCGACGATCTGGCCGAGATACATGACGGCGACACGGTCGGAGATGTTCTCCACCACCGCCATGTCGTGCGAGATGAACAGATAGGCGACGCCGAATTCGCGCTGCAGCTCCTTCAACAGATGCAGCACGCGCGCCTGCACCGAAACGTCGAGCGCCGACACGCTTTCATCGGCGATGATCAGCTTGGGCCGCAGCGCCAAAGCGCGGGCGATGCAGATGCGCTGGCGTTGGCCGCCGGAAAATTCGTGCGGATAGCGCTCCATCTGGTCGGCCGTCAGGCCGACGCGCTCGAACAAGGCGGCGACCCGTTCGCTGCGCTCCCGCGGCGTGCCGATATCGTGGATCAGCAGCGGCTCGGCGACGAGGTCGCCGACACGCATGCGCGGATCGAGCGAGGCGTAAGGGTCCTGGAAAATCATCTGCACGTCGCGGCGCACCGCCTTGCGCGCGTCGCGGCCAAGGCCGGACAGGTTGCGCCCGCCGATCGAAAGCTCGCCGCTATAGGGCACCAGGCCGGCAAGCGCCTTCGCCGTCGTCGACTTGCCGCAGCCGGATTCGCCGACCAGCGACAGCGTCTCGTTGGCGGCGATGGAAAAGCTGATACCCTCGACGGCATGCACCCGGCGGTTGACCCGGCCGAAGAACCCGCCATGCAGGTCGAAGCGCACATGGAGGTCGCGCGCCACCGCGACCGCCGCAGGCTTCGTCGCCTCGACTTCGCCGCGCGCGGCCTGGCGCGCGGCACCAGTGCCCATGCGCGGCACCGCGGCGAGAAGGTCGCGGGTGTAATCGACCTCGGGCCGTTCGAAGATGTCGGCGACCTTGCCCTGCTCGACCATGCGGCCGTTGCGCATGATGATGACGCGGTCGGCCATTTCGGCGACGACGCCCATGTCGTGGGTGATCAGGATGACGCTGGTGCCGTGCTGGCGCTGCAGGTCGCGCAACAATTCGAGCACTTCGCCCTGCACGGTGACGTCAAGTGCTGTGGTCGGCTCGTCGGCGATCAGCACGTCGGGCTTCAGCGCCAGTGCCATGGCGATCATGACGCGCTGGCGCATGCCGCCGGACAGTTCATGCGGATATTGCCTGAGCCGGCTTTCGGCCTCGGGGATGCGCACCGCGGTCAGCGCCTCGATGGCGAGCCGGCGCGACTCGGCACTGGAAACACCGGTATGGGCTTCGATCGCCTCGACCAGTTGGCGGCCGATCGACAGCACCGGATTGAGCGAGGTCATCGGCTCCTGGAAGATCATGGCGATGCGGTTGCCGCGGATGCGGCGCATCTGGCGTTCGTCGAGGCGAGCGAGATCGGTGTCGCCGAGCCTGATCGAACCGGCCGATAACAGTGCCGCCGGCTGCGGCAGCAGCGCCATGATCGCCAGCGAGGTCATCGACTTGCCGGAGCCGGATTCACCGGCGATGCACAAAGTCTCGCCGCGCGAAAGCGCGAAGGAGAGGTCGGAGACGACAGGCCGTTCACCGTCTTCGCCACGCACGGAGATGGTCAGCCCGGCGACGTCGAGCACCGGCCTGTCGGCTGCCGGGGCAGGGGCTCCGGCAGCATGTTTCGGATCGGTCGCAGCGTTCATTCGAACACGCAGCGCGGGAAGTAGAACGACACCACCCAGTTCGGCATGTCGACGATCTCCGAGATGCGCAGGTCACCGCACACCGACACCAGCATGTAGGCGTCGACGGGATCCATCTGGTAACGCCGTGACAACAGCTCGACCATCTGGGCGACGGCCTCCCTGGCGCCGGTCATCAGGTCGGGACCGATGCCTGTCGTCACCTCGTAGCCCTTGGCGTCGAGATGCCGCGTCACCGGCCCCGGCGTGGTGAAGCGCGGCGTCTTCAGCCTGGCATCCTTGACCAGGTCGAGGGTGAGCACGACGTTCATCGGGCTTTCGATCGCCGTGCCGCAGACCTCGCCGTCGCCCTGCGCGGCGTGCGTGTCGCCGACCGAGAACAGCGCACCCGCCACTTCCACCGGCAGATAGAGCACGGTGCCGGCGGCAAGGTCGCGGATGTCGAGATTGCCGCCGACGCGCCGTGGCGGCACCACCGAGTGGTGCCCCATCCCGGCCGGTGCGTTGCCGATGGTGCCGGCGAAGGGCTTCAGCGGCACGCGGCCATTCTTGCCGAACAGCGCCGGCTCGAGCGAGGTCGCGTCATATTTCCAGATGTTGAGCGCCGGCTCCTTGAAGTCGTCGGCGAGCAGGCCGAAGCCCGGAATGTTCGCCGTCCAACCGAAGCCGGACGGTTTGAACGCCTCGATCGTCACCTTGAGCGCGTCGCCCGGTTCGGCGCCCTCGACATGGATCGGCCCGGTCACCGGGTTGATCTGGTCGAAGTCGAGCTTGGCGATGTCGCCGACGGTGCTGTTGGCCTTGAGCTGGCCGCCCGACGAGTCCAAGCATTCGAACTCGATCGTCGAGCCGGGCGCCACCCGCTCGGCCGGGGCAAACGAATTGTCCCAGCCAAAGTGATGATGGCGTCCGTGGATGGTGTAGTTGCAGTTATTGCACATCGTTCACATACACATAGTCGTAGTTGATCGGGATATGGACCGGGTCGACATAAAGCTTGTCATCGCCGCCCATGCGCGGCGACTTCATGGTGAAGCGCTGCTCGTTGAAGACAGGCGCCCAGGGCGCGTCGGCCATGATCTTGGCGTAGATCTCGCCCCACAGCTTGGCGCGCTCTTCGGCCTTGGCCGGATCGACGATCGAATCTGCCGCTGCCGCCTTTTCGTCGAGGTCCTTGTTGCAGTACCAGGCCCAGTTCCAGCCGCCCTGCACCGCGCCGCCGCAGCCGAGGATCGGGCCGTAGAAGTTGGACGGATCCGGGAAGTCGGCGATCCAGGCCATGCCGCCGGACCAGATCATCGGCGCGCCGTCCTTCTCGCCGCCGGCGGCAATGACATTTGCCTGGGCGAGCGACTGGATCGAGGCCTTGATGCCGATCGCCGCGAGATCCTGCTGGATCGCCTGGGCGATGCGCGGGTTGGGATCGGTGTTCATGACGAACAGTTCGGTCTCGAAGCCGTCGGGATGGCCGGCCTCGCCGAGCAGCGCCTTGGCCTTGTCGACGTCGAAGGCATAACCTGTAAAGGCCTTGTCATAGCCGGGCATCGACGGCGGCAGCGGCTGGTTGGCCGGCACTGCGCGGTTGTTGATCAGCTTGACGATGCGGTCCTTGTTGATCGCCATGTTGACGGCCTGACGCACCTTGACGTTGTCGAACGGCGCCATCTGGGTGTTCATGGTGACGTAGCCGGTCTGCAGCTGGCCGCCTTCGACGACACGCGCCTTCTGCTCGGGATCGGCCATCACCTCCTGGAACTTCGCCGGCGGAATGCCGTCGCCCGGAACGTCGACCTCGCCATTCTGCAGGCGCAGAAGCGCTACAATCGGCTCCTGGCCGATCTCGAAGGTGATCTTGTCGATGTAGGGCAGGCCCTTGTGCCAGTAGTCGGCGTTGCGCTCGAACACCAGGCGCTGGCCGAGCGTCCATTCGGCCATCTTGTAGGCGCCGGTACCAACCGGGTGCTTGCCGAAGTCGGCGCTATATTTCTCGACCTCTTCCTTCGGCACGACATGGCTGAAATTGATCGCCATGACATGCAGGAAGGTGGCGTCGGGCCGCGACAGCTCGATCTTGACAGTCGAGGGGTCGACGACAGTCACGCCGGCAAGGCTTTCCGACTTGCCGCCGGCGACGTCGTCATAGCCGTTGATCGAGGCGAAGAAGCCGGCGCCCGGGCTCTGGGTCTTGGGGTTGGTGACGCGGTCGAGCGAATATTTGACGTCGTCGGCCGTCATCTCGCGGCCATTGTGGAATTTCACGCCCTTGCGCAGCTTGAAGGTGAAGGTCTTGCCGTCGGGCGAGATCTCGTAGCTCTCGGCCAGTTCGGGCCGCAGCTTGGTAGTGCCGGGCTCGTAATCCATCAGCCCGTCGAACAGGCTCTTGATCATCGACCAGTTCTGCCAGTCATAGCCGATCGCCGGATCGAGGGTGGCGACATCGTCCTTGTAGGTGATGGTGATCGCGCCGCCCTGCTTGGCCTTAGGGTCGAGCGTTTCCTGTGCCGTGGCTGATGCCATGCCGAGCGCCAGCAAAAGCGCCGACGCGGCGACTGTCGATGTCAACAATTGTCTCATCCGAGGTTCCCTTGTCTTTTGTTGTCTGCTTGTCGTCTGTCTGTCTGTTGGCAGTGTTGTGGTGCGGGCGTTGATCAGCGCAGCTTGATGCGCGGATCGATGAACGGGGCGACGATGTCGGCGAGCAGGTTGCCGAGCACGATGGCGCAGGCCGAGACCAGCGTGACTCCCATGATGATCGGGATGTCGACGCGCTGGATCGCCTGCCAGGCGAGCTGGCCGATGCCGGGCCAGCCGAACACGCTTTCGACAACCACGATGCCGCCCATGAACAGGCCGATGTCGATGCCGATCATGGCTATGACAGGCAGGATGGCGTTGGGCAGAGCGTGGCCGAACAGCACGGCGCGCTGGGCCAGGCCCTTGGCGCGCGCGGTGCGGATATAGTCCTGGCGCAGCACGTCGATCATCGACGAGCGCATCATGCGCGAATACCAGCCGGCGCCGAGGATGCCGAGCGTCAGCGACGGCAGCACCATGTGGCTGAAGGTGCCGTAGCCGCCGATCGGAAACCAGCCGAGCTTGACGGCAAAGACGTAGAGCAGCAGCAGGCCGACGACGAATTGCGGTGCCGACACGCCGATGAAGGAGCCGACCATCAGCACCTGGTCGGTGGCGCTGCCGCGCTTGACTGCCGCAATCAGGCCCATGCTCAGGCCGATGACCAGCTCGCAGACGATGGCGCCGACCATCAAAAGCAGGCTGGCCGGCAGGCGCGCCACGATCAGTTCGCTGACCTCCGAACGCTGGATGTAGGAGCGGCCGAGATCGCCGCTGAGCAGGTTGGTCAGATAGCGCCAGTATTGCACGGCGAAAGGCTGGTCGAGCCCGAGCTGCTGGCGGATGCTCTCGACCGTCTGCGGGGTGGCGCTGCGGCCGGCGATCTGGCGCACCGGATCGGCCGGCAGGAGATAGAGCAGGGCGAAGGTGATCAGCGACACGCCGAGCAGGATCAAAGCTGCCTGGATCAGTCGGCGGGTGAGATAGGCGATCATGCCCGGCCTCGCTGCGTCGGGTCGAGAATGTCGCGCAGGGCATCACCGACGAGATTGAAGGCGAGCGCCAGGGCCAGGATCGCGGCGCCGGGGAAGAACACCAGCCAGGGGGCTGCCTGGAAATAGGTCTGGTTCTCGAAGATGATGTTGCCCCACGACGCCGTCGGCGGCTGCACGCCGATGCCGAGATAGGACAGCGTCGCTTCCAGGAGCACCGTCGTCGAGATGCCGAGCGTGCCCCAGACGATGATGGTCGGCAAAAGATGCGGCAGGATGTGGCGGAACAGGATACGCCCGGTGCCGGCGCCGATGGTGCGCTCGGCGTCGATGAACTCGCGTTCGGCAAGCGAGCTGGTTTCGGTGAAGACGATGCGGGCTGTCTGCACCCAGTTGACCAGCGCGATTACCATGGCGACGATCCACAGGCTGGGCTGGAACACGGCGGCCAGGCAGATGGCGAGCAGCAACGCCGGAAACGCCATCATCAGGTCGGTGAAGCGCATCAGTGCCGCCCCGACATAACCGCGGAAATAGCCGGCGGTGATGCCGACGAGCGTGCCGATCAAAAGTGCTGCGCCATTGGCGACGATGCCGATGATTAGCGAGGTCCGCGCGCCGTAGAGAATGCGGGTCAGAAGGTCCCGGCCGAGCAGGTCGGTGCCGAGCCAGAAGGTGGCGCTGGGCGGCAGCGGCGCGCCTTCCAGCGTCAGGCCGTCGAACAGCTGCTCGTTGGGGTCGTAGCCGGTGAGATAGGGCGCGAGCACAGCACCTGCGACGGTGATTGCGATGATCACCAGGCCGGTCAGTGCCAGCGGCCGCTTGACCAGGCGGCGCCAGACACCGGCGCGTGGCCGGGCCGGCACGGCGATGGCTGATATCTCAGGCGCGATGGGACTGGTCAACGCCGGCCTCCTTCTCGGTCTTGGCCTTTTCGGTCAGGGCGACGACACGCCGGGCGGCGTCCTCGAGGCTGACCTGCCAGTTCATGGCGAGCGCGCGCAATTGCGCATAGGCGCGCTCGTCGTCGACGCCGTCCTGGCCCGACAGAGCGGTAACAGCGCGGACAATGGTCTGGCGCTCGGCGACACGCTGCTGCAGTGCTGTGATCTCGTCGGCCAGCTGCCTTCGCGCGGCAAAACTCTGGCGGGCAATCAACAGCGCGCTGTAGACGCCGGCATTGCCGACCGGCTTCAGCAGCTGCGCATCGGCCTTGTGCGACAGCGCCCATTCGATCCGGCCCGGCGCTTCCGAGCCGATCAGCGCGATCGTCGGCATCGGCGCAGCACCCCGCGCCCACGGAAACTGCTGGTCGAAGCCGAGATCGACGTCGAAGAACACGAAATCGGCGGCCAGCGCCTCGGCCGGCAGGTCCGGCCAGCAGTCGACAACCTCGAGGCCGATCGCCTGGAGCTGGCGTGATATGGCGCTGACGGTTGCATGCGGGCGGTGCAGCACGAATGCCCTGGCGCCGCCGAGATTGGGGATATGGGCGGCCCGGCTCATGACACGACCTTGAGCCGCTGGCGGCCGAAGGTCTTGGCCCGGTCGTAACGCGAGAGATAGGGGTCGGGGGCGACACGCTCGATATGGCTGACGCGTTCGAAGCCGAGCCCCGAGATGCGGCCGATCTCGACCGGCAAGGTCGCATGCTGGGTCTGCGGGTCGACGGCGATGGTGCCGAAGGGCGTGGCAAAACTTGTCTTGGCAAACGCCGTGGACAGTTCGGCGAAACCCGCGCCGGGATTTGCCTGGAGCACCTTGGCCAGCACCATCACGGAGGCATAGCCTGATGCCTCGAAGGACGACGCCGGCGTCTGGGCCGTGGCCGTGGCGGCGTCGCGGAAATAGGGCCCGACCGAGAGGTGGCCGCTTCCGGCAGCACCGATCGCCGGCAGCTCGGCCTCGGTCAGGTTGCAGGACAGGATCGGGCAGCTCTCCCACGCGAAATGCGGGTCGCTGCGGGCCAGTTCAGCGTAGGCGGCGAAGAAGGCGTAGGACGAGGTGCCGATCAGATTGTTGAGGATGAAGGACGGCCGTGTCGCTTTGATCTCCTCGATCAGCCTGGAGACGTCGGCATCGCCGATCGGCAGATAGCGCTCGCCCAGCACCTTGCCGCCGGCGTCGGCGATCAGGTCGCGCGCGACGCGGTTGGTTTCCCAGCCCCAGATATAGTTGGAGCCGAGCAGGAAGCCGTTTGCGCCGAAGCGCGGCACGACATGGGCCAGCAGCGGCACCAGATGCTGGTTCGGGCAGGCATGCATGTAGACGACATGCTCATTGGCCTCGAAGCCTTCATAGGGGCAGGCATACCACAATGCCGCCCCCGACTTCTCCAGCACCGGGATGACCTCCTTGCGGCTCCACGACGTGACGGCGCCGACGACATGGCGCGCGCTGCTCTGGCGCAGGATCTCGTCGCACAAGGGTGCGTAGCGGTCGATATTGCCGCCGGGGTCGCGCTCGATGGCAACCAGCTCGATGCCGCTTGCGGGATCGGCATTGACATCAGATATGGCGCGCATGGTGCCCGCATGGCAGGCATTGGCGACCAGCTGATAGCTGCCCGAGCGCGAATACAGCACGCCGATTTCGATGCGCGACTTCAAAAATTCCTCCCAAAAACAAAAATGCCCCGCAGCCACCGCCGGGAGGCGAGGCATACGAGGCATGTTTGCCACCCGGCAGTCGGGGCCGGTATTTTGACGTCAGCGTAGCGTGTCGCGCCTGCCAGTCAAGGGGGCCTAATGCAAATGCATGGATCTGGGCAAATGCATGGATCGGCGTCGTGTCATGTCAGATCTGGTGGCCGAGCAGCGCCAGGCCGAGACCGACCAGGATCGAGCCGCAGGCCTTGGGCACGATCCAGCCGGCGTCGCCCGATGCGACGCGGGCAAGGGTGGCCGAGGCGATGCCGACGGCAGCAATGTCGGCTGCCGAGAACACCAGGTTGACGAACATGCCGAGCAGCAGGAATTGCAGCCACAGCGGCGAGGCGGCTGTCGGGTCGACGAATTGCGGCAGGAAGGTCAGGAAGAACAAAGCGGTCTTCGGATTGAGGACCTCGACGATGACGCTGTCGCGCAGGCTTTGTGACGCGAGGCTGGGCGAGGCGGGGCTGGCAGCGTCGCCGTGCGATTTGCCCCAGCCCATGAACATCTGGAGGCCGAGCCAGACGAGATAGGCGGCACCGGTAAGCTTGATTGCCTGAAAGAGCATCGGCGCCTGCTCGATCAGCGAGGTCAGGCCGATGGCCGCGGCGAAGATGTGGACGTAGCAGCCGACATGGACGCCAAAGGCCGCCATCAGCCCGGCGCGGCGGCCGAGGGCCACCGTCTGCGCCGTCATGTAGAGGATGGCCGGCCCCGGCATGCAGGCGAAGGCCAGCGTTGCCAAGGCAAACGGCAACAACAGTTCCAGCGACGGCATGTCGGCTCCTCCCCAATGATGCGATCGCTGGGAGGAGTAGGCTCGTCGCTGACGTGAAGACATACGACAGATGCCGTATTTAGAGCGCGCCCGGCCTTGGCTAATCTGTTGATGGTTAAGCAGATATTGACTGCTGATCGTGATCGGAGGGTTGCCCGCGGAGACGGCGTCGCGCGGCCGTCAGGCCGTGGGCAAACCCAGGCGAACCGCATAGGCGGTCAGTTCGGCGGCACTGTGGAGATTGAGCTTGCCCATCAGGTTTTCGCGGTGCTTGCGCACCGTCAGCGGGCTGATGCCCAGCCGTTCGGCGATTTCGCGCGCCGTCAGCCCTTGCGCCACCAAAGCGAGGATTTCGCGCTCGCGCCGGGTCAGCGGCACCGGCGACAGGATGTCGGGCACAGCTGGCGGCCTGCCGTTGCCGGACGCCTCGCCGACGGCGAAACGCACGGTCCGGGCAAGGTAGGTTCCGCCTTTCCTGACCGCCTCGATCGCCTCGCCGAGTTCCTCGGGGTCGCCGTCCTTGGTCAGGTAGCCGCTCGCGCCCGCCTCGAGTGCTGCGCGCACCGTCCGCGGCTCGATATTGGCGGTCAGGACGATGATCTTCAGCCGCGGCACGAGCTCCCTGATGTCGGAGATGAACTGGATGCCGGCAACTCCGGGCATGCCGAGGTCGAGGAGCAACAGGTCGGCGCGCGTCTTGGTGACCTGCTCCAGCAGGGCCTCACCATCGGCTGCTTCCGCCACCACCGACATGTTGTCCATCGTCGAGATCAGCATCTTCAGCCCTTCGCGCACCAGCGCGTGGTCGTCGGCGAGGATGAAGGTGAGAGGGCGGTTCATGTGGTCACCATTCATGATGAAGCGATGCGAGTCGGTAGAACGCCAACTTATGGGAAATAAATTGCCGGTAGATCAACTGTCCCGGGAAGGACAGATTGTGCGATCTTCATCCGGCACTTCAGGGGAATCGGATGCAGGAAGACAAGATACGCCAGGCTCTGGTCGAGCTTCTCTATCGCAATTCATATGGCGTGGTCATTTCCAACATCGTCATTTCGCTCGCCGCCGTCTACGTCTTGCGCAGCGGCATTTCCACACCATGGCTGGCGGGATGGCTCGGCACGCTTTATGCGCTGACTGCGCTGCGCGTCTTTGCCTCCCGCCGCTTCTTCAGCCGGCCGCGCGATTCACAAACGATCATGCGATGGGCATGGCTGGCGGCCGCCTTCTCCTGGGTCTCGGGATTGTTGTGGGGCATATTCGGGTGGGTCGGCTTCCTGCCGGAAGCGCCGCTTCTGTTGTCCTTCACCGTGGTGGTGCTGACCGGCCTCGTCTGCGGCACGGTGCCGTCGCTTTCGGCCTTTCCGCCGGCGCTGATCGGCTCGATCCTGGCGACGGTGTTGCCTGTCGCAGCCCGCGTCATCACCAGCAGCAGCGCGATTTCGGCGGGCTTCCTGTTCCTGCTCGTCTCGCTCGTCGTGATCAATTTCTACTACTGCCGCATCACCTACCGAATGCTGCGCGAGACCATCAGCCTGCGTATGGAAAATGAAAGGCTGGTCGAGCACCTGCAGGAGGAGCGCGATCGGGCGCAAACCGCCGACCGCGCCAAGACCCGCTTTCTGGCCGCAGCCAGCCACGATCTGCGCCAGCCGATCCATGCGCTGAGCCTGCTCGTGTCGACGGTCGCCGTACTGGGGCAACGCGGCAATGTGCCCGCCGAAAAGGCCCGCGACCTTGCCGGTAGGGCCAAATCGATCATTGGCAATCTGAGCGGCCTGCTGAACGCGCTTCTCGATATCTCCAAGCTCGATGCCGGCATTGTCACCGTCGCCCGCGAAACGGTGGGGCTGCGCGAACTGTTCCGCGATTTCCGCGAGGAATTTGCCGCGGAAGCAAAACAGCGTGGCCTCAAATGGCGGGTGGTGGACAGCGACCTGAAAGTCGAAAGCGACCCGATGATGCTGAAGCGCGTGCTCAACAACCTGCTGACCAACGCCTTTCGCTATACGCAAAGGGGCGGCGTCGTACTTGGCTGTCGCAAGCGCGGCGATCTTGTCGAGATCCAGGTCTGGGATACTGGCCCCGGTATCCCTGATGACCAGCAGGCGATGATTTTCGAGGAATTCGTGCAGCTGCAGAACCCGGCCCGGGATCGCACGCAGGGCCTTGGGCTCGGCCTCGCCATTGTTCGCCGCACAGCCGAATTGCTGAAACACCCGCTGAGGTTGAAATCCACGCCCGGACGCGGCTCGATGTTTTCGATCACGGTTCCCGAAGCCCACGCGGCGAAAGCCCCGGTCCCCCAGCGCGAGGCGAGGGCAGCGGCGACAGCCGGCGGCATCATCGTCGTCGAGGACGAGAACGACATCCTCGAGGCGATGGAGCAACTGCTCACCATCGAGGGACACCGCGTCTATGCCGGGCGATCGGCGGCGGAGGCCCAGGCGGTGCATGCGGCGGCTGCCATGCGCGGTGACGCAACGGTCGACCTGATCATATCAGACTATCGGCTGGCGCATGGGGCGACGGGGCTGGAGGCGATCCGGAGGCTTGGCGGCTATCTCGGCCACGCCGTGCCGTCCATCATCATCACCGGCGATACCTCGCCGTCACGTTTGAAGGAGGTGAGCGCAGGCGGCAGCCGTATTCTGCACAAGCCGATATCAGACGCGGAACTCCGGCAGGCGATTTCAAGCGGCGTGGATTGACGGCACGGCGGTCAAGGCTGGTCGCTAAAATTACGCACGAAGCGAGTGCCAGAAATTGTCTGGAAAGCAACGCAGCTGTCTTACACGTCACGCGCGTTCGTCCGGGCGCCGTCGAATCTCGATGATGGTTTTCGAGAACGCGACCGCGCCCGGGAGTTTCATGAGGCGATAGCGACCGTTCTCACGCGTCCCGAAAGACCCCAGAACAAGACGAAACTGCTGATCACCGTAGCCGGGGCGGAAAGCAGCTCCCATCCAGGCACCAGCAAGAGCCCGATGCCAAGTGCCACCGCGCTGAACCAGGCAACCATGCCGGGCGCATAATAGGCGGGGAATTCGTCATCTGACCGTTCGCCTTCCTCGCCGGCGCCGTCATGTTGTCCGCACAGGATATATGCCAAGGCAACACCGACCCAGGCGACAACAAATATCCCTTGGTAGGCGAGGGCGATGAGAATGTACTGGAATATATTTGCAAGCATCACGAAGTAAACGATGATGCCGACGATGATCGCCCAGACATATTTCGGCATTTCCAGCTTGAACACCAATCTGAAGAATGCCTGCATGTTGACCGTCGACAGATAGAAGTTGGTCGTGTTGATCCGGGTCTGGCTGATCCATACGAACAGCAGGCCGAGAGCGCCCATCATCACGATCAGCGCCTTGACGACGGAGACTTCCGACGTCGCGCCCTCGAGCGGGATCGTCTGCACCAGGAAGATGCCAACCAGGCCGTTGACGAAGTAAGTCAGCGTGTAGAACGGCAGGCCGAAATTGAAGACGGCGTGGTAGTTCTCGTCTTCCTTCTTGCCGAAGCGAGCAAAGTCGAAGGTGCACATCATCATCCACCACACGCCCATGAAGGCAATGAAGACGTTGATCCAGCCATAGGGCGGGGCGCCGCCCGCCGGCGTCATGGTAAGCCACGCATTGCTGTAGCCGTAGTGGGAAATGGCGTAGACCACCGTGCCAAGCAAGCCGAGAAGATACAGCGGCAGCAGATAGCCGTTGAACTTGTCGAGCCAATGCTGGACGCTGCCGAGGATCAGCGGCACGCTGTAGATGCAGACGATGAGGGCTGCGACAGCGAAGGTCAGGCCTTCAAAGTAGTATGTCGCCGCGGTGGCGATGACAGAGCCTTCGAACACGGCGTAATAGATGCTTGAGACCGCGTAGATGAAGGTTGCGATCGCCGATCCGTAGCGGCCGAACAACAGCCTGGAAAACAGCGACACCGACAGGCCCGAGCGGATTGCGTAGCGGGTTATCACGGCATTGATCGCCGAATAGGAGATAACCGTCAGTATCAGGCCAATGATCGTGTTGGCGGTGCCATAGATTTCGGCGAGCGTCGCCGAGATGATGAGAAAGAACATGGCGCTGCAGATTGCCCAGAAGGCCATCGTCAGATTGAGCTTGGGCATGCGGCCACTGGGTGGAACTGGCCGTTGCGAATAGTCTAATTCCCCTGCGACATCGAGACTTCCAGACATGGTTCATCTCCAGATTTTTTGATTATTGCCAGACTTCTTGATTCTGATCGTGCAAACCCCGTTGGCGAAGAAGGCAGCAAGCCTGCGAGAGCTTGCTGCCTTCCCTTGATCAGGCGACCTTCAGGGTCGCATTGGCGGCCTGGCCCGATGCCGTCCAGTAGGGAACCGTCCGCCGCTTCAGCATCTCGCGGAACTCGGCGGTGGTCTTGGGAAGAAGCTCGCCCGAGCCCCAGTCGACGATGACGCCGTACTGCCGGATCAGATCGAGCATGTTGAGCTTCTTGTCACGATAGAGGGCTGCGATTTTCGCGGCGTCTTCGTTCAGCCATTCTTTGCGATGGCTGGCGATACGCGCCCGTTCCGCCAGGGTCGCGTTCTCGTCGATCTTGTATTCGTCGAGATCAATGTCGACCGCATGAACGATGACGCCGTAGTCCTTCTTGGCCCGCTCAATGGAGACATAGCCTTCGACCACGTCACTGAGCACACTCTGGATATCGCGCTTGAGCGGATCGCCAAGGCCACCACCGCCAGCCGAGGGGCGTTGAACGGTGTCGCCCTGCTGCAGCGGCACCCCAGAAAACAGCGAGCCGAGGTAGCGCTCCGTCTCCTGGCCGGGATTGACCCAGACGCCGTGCGGGATGGACGGCAGTCCGCCCCACAGGCCCCAGGTGATCGAGCGTTCGCGGTCACAACAGTATGAAACCACTGTGCGCTCGCAGGCGTAAAGCGTGCCGCCCTTCTGGACACCGAGGCCGCCGCGGAATTCGCCGGGACCACCTGAGTCAACCATCAGCTCATGGCAGGTCGTCAACACAGGCGACAGGCGTTCCTGGCCTTCGAAGGGCTGGGTTCCGAGCTGGACGCCGAACACCGGGCCGGTGGCGGCCCAGCCGTCACGGCCGTTGCGCGCACCCCAGCCGCCGACCATCCAGTCGTACCACATGAAGTACGGCTTGCCTTCGTGACGTGTGTCGCGTCCGCCGATCAGCAAATAGTCGAGGTTGAATGTGCAGGCCATGGCGCGCTCCGGCAGAACCTCCGCCCAAAGCTCAAACACCGCGTTCATGATCTTTTCGAACGGGCCTGACGCGAAGCCAGCGACCGGCGTCGGCCATTCGGCATTGACGACCGAACCGAGCGGGCCGGCATCGACAGTCACCACCCGGTAGAAGCCGGAGTTCATCGGAATGTCGGGCGACTGCATCTTGGTTCCCGCAACGACGGCAGCGAACGCGCCGCCATAGCAGCAATTCAGGAACGAACCGACAGTCTTGGGATGTGACCCGGTCAGGTCATAGTGGACGTGGTCGCCATCGATGGTCATCTTGACCTTGATGGGGACGAGGCCTTCGCCCTCGTCAGGATCGACATCGATATAGTCGATGGTTTCCCAGGTGCCGTCAGGAAGCTCCGAGATGCGCTGGCGCGTCATGTCCTCGACGTAGTCCTGGACCTCGTTGAACGACTTCTTGATCGTGTCGACGCCGTACTTGTCGCACAGGCGCTGGACCTCGCGTTCGGCCAGGCGGCAGGCCTCCGCCTGAGCCTGGAGGTCGCCGATGATGTCGCTAGGCGCGCGCGTGTTGTGGGCGATCAGCTCGGCGACGTCGGAAAGATACACGCCTTTGCTGTAGACCCGGACCGGGGTGATACGCAGGCCTTCGGCCATGTGATCGAGTGCGTTCACGTTGAACGAGCCGGGAACGGCGCCGCCGACATCCGCCCAATGGCCGTTGGCCTGAGCGTAGCCGAGCAGTTCGCCCTTGTAGAACATCGGGGCAAACAGGCGGGTGTCGTTGAAGTGGGTGCCGCCCTGGTAGACGTCGTTGATGACGAAGACATCGCCAGGATGAACGTCATTGCCGAACTTCTTGATCACCGCCTTGGCGGTCAGGTGAAGTGTTCCGACGTGAGCGGCGATATCACCGCTGCCTTGCATGATCGTGTCCCCGGTCGGGTCGCACAATGCCGAGGAGAAGTCGCGGGAGTAGATGACGAACGAGTAGCAGGTGCGCAGGATCTGCTCGGCCATCTGGTCGACGATGTTGACGTAGGCGTTCTTCAGAACTTCGAAGGTAACTGGATCGAGCGTACGGCGATCTTTTTTCGGTGCCATTTCCAATCTCCAATTCAAATTTGTGTGGCGATAGATGCTTCGTTCACGACTGCTGCGGAACGTGCATCCTGATGATCAGGTATTCGTCCACTTCGGCCTTGATGCCGGGCGGCACGACGATGGTGGAGTCGAGCTGGTCGATGATCGCGGGGCCGACGACAACCGCACCTGCATGCAGGGTCGAACGGTCGTAGATCGGCGTCTTGATACGCTCCGGCGCTTCGTCGAAACGGACCAGGCGTTCGCCGACGGGGGCAGGCAACGGAGCGTTGCGCAGTTCGTGCTTGGCCAGCTCCGCCTTGCGGTTGAGGCCGGTGGCTTTGACCTGGATGCGGCACACCTCGACCGGGGCGTCGGGCCTCGAGTAGTTGTGCTCGCGGCCATGTTCTTCATGGAACTGCCTGACGGCCTCGTTGAGGTTGGTGATGTCGGCGCTGACCGGGATCGACATGGAGCGCCACTGGCCGAGATAACGCATGTCGATGTAGCGCTGGAACAGCATCTGCTCGGGCGAGATATCCTCGCTCAGCAGGCGGTCGTGCCCGTCTTCTTCGAGGACGCGGAAGGCACTGTTGAGCTCGGCCATGTCGATGCCGCTGACCGTGTCGGTGTACATCTGGGTGATGTCGTGGGTGATGTCGACAAGCAGGCAGCCCATGGCCGACGTGACACCAGGGTTCGGCGGGATCAGCACGACAGGGATGTAGAGGTCGCGGGCCAGCGCCACGCCATGTAGGGCACCCGCACCGCCGAAGGCCACCAGCGCGAAGTCGCGCGGGTCGTAGCCCTTGCGCAGCGACACCAGACGGACGGCGTCCGCCATGTTGGCGTTGGCGACCTTCAGGATCGAAAGTGCCGCTTGCTCCGCATCCATGCCGAAAGGCTCGGCAATGACGCGGTTGATCGCACCTTCCGCAAGCTTGACGTCCAGCTCTACCTTGCCGCCGGCGAGCTTGGTTCCCAGGCGCCCGAGGAACACGTTGGCGTCGCAGTTGGTCGGCTCGGTTCCACCCTGATTGTAGCAGACCGGGCCCGGTGTCGAGCCGGCAGATTGCGGTCCGTTTCGAAGCGCACCAGCCGTGTCGCGCCAGGCCAGCGAGCCGCCGCCGGCGCCGATGGTCAGCACCTCGATGCTTGGGAAGCGAATCGGATAACCGTATTCGACATGCCAGTCATTGGTGACGTGGAGATGGCCGTCGGAGCAAAGGCTGATGTCGGTGCTGGTGCCACCCATGTCGAGGCTGATCGAGTTCTTGTATCCAGCCAGTTCGGAGATAAAGCGGCTGGCGATCGCGCCGGCGGCGATACCTGACGCGGCGAGGCGTGCCGCGAATTTGGTGGCGCCCTTGGCGGTCATGACGCCACCGCCCGAATGCAGCAGCAGCACATCGCCGGCATAACCACCGGCCTGCATACGGCTTTCGAGCTCGGCGCCATATTGTCCCGCAACCGGCCCAAGGACGGTGTTGGCGACGGTGGTGTTGAAGCGTTCATGCTCGAAGATCTCGGGCATGATGTCGCTCGACAACGAGATCGAAACGCCGGGCAGTTCCTCGAGCAGGATGTCGCGCATCCGCTGCTCGTTCTCGGGATTGACGAAGGAATTCACGAAGCAGACGGCGATGTTGTCGACGTTGCGTTTCCTGATGACGCGGGCGAGTTCACGCGCCTCGGCTTCATTGACGCCCTCGATGACCTTGCCCGAGTAGTCGATGCGCTCTGATACCACCAGCCGGTCGCGGCGCGGCAGATAGGGCGGGGCCATTTCCTTGTAGGTGTCCCAGAGATCGTCACGCGTGCCGCGGCGGATTTCGATGACGTCGCGAAAACCCTTGGTCGTGACCATGATGGCGGGCGGGAAACGGCGGGTGATCAGCGCGTTGGTGGCCAGCGTCGTGCCATGCGAGAACAGGATGATGTCGCGAAGTGCTACGCCGCCTGCCTCGATGCCCTTGAGCACGCCGTCGATCGGGTCCGGCGTCGTCGGCGTCTTGGCGACATGGATCTTGCCGGAAGCCTCGTTCAGGATGCACACATCGGTGAATGTGCCGCCCACATCGCAGGCCACACGCACCGCAGTGCCAAATGTCTCTACCTTGTTCACGTCCAGTTCCTCCTCAGGCTGATGTTGTCTTGTGCTTCCGCCGGGCGGAGCCGTTTTGGCAAAGCTCCGCACGTCTGGAATCCTTACGGAATCCCAGGGAATTTGGGGTGCGAGCGACTGATGTCGCTCGAGGCGGCAATGGGTATTGTCAGCGTCGTTGCTGTCTGCGCAGCCGAAGAGATGGGGCGCGCAGCGCACTGGTGGTAAAACGCAAAAAGGCCCCGGCGGAGATAACCCGCGGGAGCCTTTTTGCTCTGGTCTCAGCCCGCAGCGTCGCAGGCCTGATGTCGATGATCATCCGCAACTTCCCGATTTCTGTCAACCGGCATTTCATCTGGTCGGCGCAACACCAGGCAAAGCGACCTCCTGTGCGGTTTGCCGGCTCGCCTGCGACTGTCCGACAGCGTTTCCGGCACTGGGGTCAACCATGTCATTGGCCGAATGTCGCTTGCCGGGGCGCAAGCGAGTTGACGGGCCAGATGGCTTCAGGCACAGTTTACGTAAGGACAGCGATGTCCCCATCAGTCGAGCAAAGGCGCTTGCTGCGGTTACCCGCGCTGGGCGCTTTTTTTGTGTCGAGTTCGCGGATGAACAATCTGACGGAGTTGGCAATTGATGGCGACAAGAACCGAGGAGCCGATGAAGGTCGGCGTGTTGTTCTCCCAGACCGGCGTCACTTCGGTGATGGAACGCAGCATGCTGAATGCGACGCTGTTTGCCATCCACGAGGTCAATGAAGCAGGCGGCATCAACGGCCGCGAGCTTGTCGCCGTCCATTACGATCCGGGCTGCGATGCGGTTGCCTATCACAGCCTGGCCAACAGGCTGCTTGTCGAGGACGGCGTCAGGATCATCTTCGGCTGCTACATGTCGAGCACGCGCAAGGCCGTGCTGAAGGCGGTCGAGCACCGCAACGGGCTGCTCTGCTATCCCGCCCAGTATGAGGGCTTCGAATATTCGCGCAACGCCATCTATTGCGGTGCCGCCCCCAACCAGAACAGCGTCCAGCTCGGCGAACATCTGCTCAACCATGTAGGCCAGCGCTTCTACATGGTCGGCTCCGACTATATCTGGCCGCGCGAGTCCGACCGCATCATGAACGAGATGCTTGTCAAGCATGGCGGCGAGGTGGCCGGCCGCGGCTATCTCAAGCTCGACGCCAGGCGCTCGGCCTACAAGCCGCTGGTAGCGGACATCAAGCGCAAGCAGCCGGACGTGATCTTCTGCAATTTCGTCGGCGAAAGCATCGTCCATTTCTACCAGGCCTTCGCCGAAGCCGGCCTCGATGCGAAGGCGATGCCGATCGCCAGCCTGACGACCAGCGAGTCCGACATCCAGGCGATGGGCATCGATGTCGGCGCCGGCCACATCACCTCGGCCAGCTATTTCCAGTCGGTCGGGGGCCTGCAGAACGAACGCTGCGTCGAGCGCTACAAGAAGAAGTTCGGCAGCGATGCTGTGACCAACATGTGCTGGGAGGCGGCCTATTTCCAGGTCCATGTCGTGGCCAATGCGCTGCGCAAGACCGGCACGGACGATGTCGAGACGCTCAGGCCGGCCATCCTCGGCTCGGAATTCGACGCCCCGCAAGGACGCATCCGCATCGACCCCGACAATGCCCATACCCATGTCTGGCCGCGGGTGGCGCGGGCGCGCGAGGACGGCCAGTTCGAGATCCTGTCGAAATCGGCAACGGCTGTCCGGCCCGATCCCTATCTCGCCAGCTACAACCCCGAGGAATGGGGGAGCGCCTGGCCATGCATTCGCTATGACCCCGTGCCGAGGGGCATGGGAACAAGAAACCGAACGACACCACAGGCAGGCGTTGCAACCGACGACATTGCCGTAATGAGGACCAATGGTATCACGTAGCCCCAACGTGGCGCCGCATGACGGATCAGCGCCGATCCAGATCAAGGACATACGCTCGCTGCGTGTGCTGCTGCTGCAGCCCAAAAGCAGCGAGGGCGAGGAGCTTTGGCAGCACCTCAACCGCATCGGCTGCCAGGTCCAGACCAATTGGCCGCCGCCGGCCGAAATTCCCGCCAACATCGACGTGGTGTTCGCCTTCATCCGCCCGCTCGTCGAAGGCGGCATCACCTGGAACTGGAACGCCGACGATCCGCCGGCGGTGCTGATCGCCATCGTCGACTATGAGAACCCGATCATCGTCGAGAAGGTGCTGCGGCTGCGGGCGCAAGCGGTGATCGGCCTGCCGCTCAGAACCTTCGGAATCCTCGCCAACATCCTTCTGAGCGTCAACAACCACCGGCGCGAGGAGCGGCTGCGCATCCGCGTCGAGCGGCTCTCCGCCAAGCTCAAGGCGCATCGCGACATCGACAAGGCCAAGGAGATCCTGATGGCCACCAACAAGGTGTCGGAGCAGGTCGCCTACGAGACCTTGCGCGAGCAGGCGATGAACAAGCGCACTACCATCGAGGCGATCGCGCTCGCCATCATCAATGCCAGCGACGTGCTCAAGCTGCCGGTGAAGGAGACTGTGGACGTTGCCTAGCTATCTCCGGACTGATGCGCTTCTTAGTTGCTTCGGTCGACCTGATATGCCAGCAGCCCGGGCCTGTCGCGCATCGAATGTCGGTGCGCCGCAGCACCCTCGACCCCGAGAACTCCCCCCCAGACTCCCATTGACATGACCGCCTAAATCCCTGACGCTTTACCCCATCACGCCCGCACCGATGCGGGCCGATGGCAGAGCAAAAAAGCTCCCGCGGGTCACCCCGCCGGGAGCTTTTTGCGTTCTGGACACAGGAGGCGGGCAGCCTTGCGCCGTCGCGGAGGTCCGCAGACCACTGCAGTCGCGCCGACGTGCAAACGGGTTGCCGGAATTTCGGGGGGCGTCGGAATTTCGGGTCGGGCCGTCGCTGCGACGGGGCGACAGATGCCGGCGACAGGGGGCCCGACGAGGCCGGCGACATGGGCATTTCAGGAGGTGACGCGCATGACAATATCAGGCCTCGACTTCGGCGGACGCGACATGGCCGACGCAGCTCAGGCGTTGAACCAGGACCCGCACGCGCTGCGCGGAGCTGCCGGCAACCGGCTCGAAATGGCGATCGGCCGCGAGGTCAGGGCCTGCAGGCGCAAGCATGGCATGACCATCATCGAGCTGGCACGCGCCGCGGGCCTGTCGCTCGGCATGATGTCGAAGATCGAGAACGGGATCATCTCGGCATCGCTGACCACGCTGCATCAGCTGTCGCGCGCCTTGGCCGTGCCGTTGAGCGTATTGCTGAAACCGTCCGAGGAACTGCGCGACGCCAAGTTCGTGAAGGCCGGTTTGCAAACCGAGCGCTGCGGCACGCGCGCCGGTCATCGCCCGCTCGGCTACGTCGTCCCTGATGCCGCAGGTGTGTCGGTCGAACCCTGTCTCGTCACCCTGACTGATGACGCCGACCGTCCCGCCTTGCGCCAGCATGCCGGCATGAAGTTCATCTATCTACTGGAAGGCGAGATGGCCTGGCGCCACGGGATGGCACTTTACGGCATGGCGCCGGGCGACAGCCTGTTCTTCGACGCAGCCGCCCCGCACGGCCCCGATCAACTGCTGACACTGCCGGTCCGGTTCCTCTCGGTCGTGTCATGCCGGCCGGCAGGAAAGGGCTGAGCGACGGCCCATGCAGCCGTTCCATCGCACGCGAATGGCGCAACGTGCCAATGCCATTGTGCGCCAAATGCCATCGGGCAGATGGGGGCAGATCGATGCCGCGGGGAGAAAAAAATGGTCGGAGTGGAGAGATTCGAACTCCCGACCCTCTGGTCCCAAACCAGATGCGCTACCAGACTGCGCTACACTCCGAAATCACATTTCGACGCCGTGCCTAGTGGCTTCCGCTCGACATGGCAAGGGCAAAAAAGCCAAAACCGGCTTTCGTCTTGCGGCTGGGGCGATTGCGCAGTAAATGACGGGCGCATCTGGATGTCCGCGCTCGGCGCGGACTCACGTATGAGGGAAGTATGTCCGCGCGAATTTTCAGCCCTGCCAAGACCGCCATGCAGTCGGGCAAAGCCAAGACCGGGCACTGGGTGCTCGAATTCGACGCCGAGAAGCCGAAGAAGATCGACCCGCTGATGGGCTACACCAGCTCCGGCGACATGAGGAGCCAGATCCGGCTGACCTTCGAGACCCGCGAAGAGGCGGTCGCTTATGCCGAAAAGGAAGGCATTGCCTTCCGCGTGCAGGAGCCCAAGGAAGCCAAGCGCCGGCAGATTTCCTACTCCGACAATTTCCGTTATGACCGCAGGACGCCCTGGACGCACTGACGTCTCAAGGCACGATCACGCCGGCCTGTCACGGGCCGGCCAGCGGTCCCGTAGCTCAGCTGGATAGAGCACCGGCCTTCTAAGCCGATGGTCACAGGTTCGAATCCTGTCGGGATCGCCATAATATCAAGCGCTTAGACATTGGCTGCGCGGTGAGCTGCTGGCCTCGGCAGATGGACGGCTCCAGCCTCCCCTCACGTCTTGTTCCGTGCCGCGCGAACCCGATCCGGCAAGCCGTCATGATCGCCGAGCTCGCGCTGCGGTGCGTCGTCCCACCAGTCGTCGCGAATCGCCTTGCGCTCGAGGTTGACCGGATAGACGATCCGGTTCTCGTCCTTGTTGGCTTCGCCGACCACCAAGAGGCGCACTTCGGTGTCGGTGTTGTTGAGGAAGCTGTGCGCCAGGCCGGTGCCGGCGGGGAAGCCGACGGAATCGCCCGGCTTCAGGCGGTGCAGCACCCCGTCCAGCCAGACGTCGGGTTCGCCGTCGAGCACGTGGACGAATTCTTCCTCCAGGCTTTCGGCATGCGGAAACGAGGTGCGCCGGCCCGGCGGCAGCCTGATATGGTGGATGCCGAGCCGCTCGAGGCCGAAATGGACGGCGAGCGGTGCGCCGAGCCCCCTGAGCTCCGATGTGCCGATGAAGGTTTCACCGTCGGGCTTTTCGAGCTCGGTCCAGTGGGCGATTTCGGAAGGGCGGCCGGATGCAGTCATGTCGATCTCCCCGAAGAGCTTGCCAGGTTCGCAAGGCAAACGTCGCGATGGCGACGCTGCCTGTCAATATGAGGTAGCGGGACGAGTTATCCTGGCGGCGATTAGGCGGAGCAGCCTTGCCTGCTGCCCGCCATGCCCGCCATCAGCCTAAAGCATTCGCCGCCTGCAGGCCTGCGGCGATGTCTTCCCTGAGGTCGGCCACGTCTTCCAGGCCGATCTGCAGCCGGATGATCGGGCCTTCATAAGGACCGTTGGCGATCTTGCGGTCGGCGAGGCTGACCTGCACGGCGAGGCTTTCGTAGCCGCCCCAGGAATAGCCGAGGCCGAAGATCTCGAGCGCGTCGAGGAAGGCATGCGCCTTTGGCGTGCCGCCGCCTGAAAGCACCACGGAAAAGATGCCGCTCGAGCCGGAGAAGTCGCGCTTGAAGAGTTGGTGGTCGGGGTGGCTTTCAAGGCCGGGGTGCAGCACGCGGGCGACACCGGGCTGGCCTTCGAGCCAGCGCGCGATCTCGAGCGTGCTCTTCTGGTGATGGGCAAGCCGGACGCCCATGGTGCGCAGGCCGCGCAGCACTTGGTAGACATCGTCGGGACCGGCACAGCAGCCGAGCGTGACGAAGGCGTCGTGCAGTCGCGGCCAGCAGGCGGCATTGGCCGACACCGTTCCGCTCAGCACGTCCGAATGGCCGGCCGGATATTTGGTCGCGGCGTGGATGGTCACGTCGACACCGAAGTCGAGCGCCTTGAAATAGAGTGGCGTCGCCCAGGTGTTGTCCATCATGACGATGGCGCCAGCGGCGTGTGCCGCCTTTGATATGGCCGGAATGTCCTGGATCTCGAAGGTGTTGGACGCCGGCGATTCGGTGAACACCACCTTGGTGTTCGGCCTGATCAGCGCCGCAATGCCTGCGCCGACATGCGGATCGTAATAGTCGACCTCGACGCCGAGGCGCTTGAGCATGGTGTCGGCGAAATGGCGGGTCGGCAGATAGACGGAATCGGTGATCAGGATGTGGTCGCCCGACGACAGGAAGCCGAGCAGGGGAATCGTCACCGCGGCCAGCCCCGAGGGCACGGCGATGGTGCCGGCCGAACCTTCGAGCTCGTCTATGGCGTGGCAAAGGGCGTCGCTGGTGGGCGTTCCGCGGGTGCCATATGTGTATTTTTGAGCACGCGCGGCCATCGTCGCTGCGTTGGGGAACAGAACTGTCGAGGCGTGCACGACCGGCGGATTGACAAAGCCATGAAAGCCGTGTGGATCGTGCCCGGAGTGCGTCAGCCGTGTGTTGACACCTTTGATCCTGCCATTGTCTCGAGTCATGAATCCGCACCCTTTCAGTGAAGACGCCAGCCATAATGCGACGGCACGACCCGTGCAACCGCCGCAGGGGCCCGTTCGGCTGGGCCAGATCTGGCCGGCGGGTTTTGCCGGGCGGCTGTGGGAGACGGTGGCGTTTTCCTCGCGTCGCATCCGGCGCCGTCGAATAGCCGCGCCGCAGCCGGTGTGGTCGCGCGGGCTGACGTTGCTGCTGCTCTGCGGCGCCGTTGCTGTCGCGCTGTTATTCTCAGTCGATTCGGCGGTGATGAACTTCATGCTCAGCAACCGCAACGGCTTCACCGCCTGGCTGGCCTGGCTGAGCGATATCGGCAGGTCGGAATGGTATCTCATCCCCGCGCTGCTGGTTTATCTCGCGACGGCAGCCGCCGATTGGCGCGGCGTCGGTTATGGCCTGAAAGCCCGGCTGGTGACGCTGTTCGGTCAGGCCGCCTTCGTCTTTGGCATGGTTGCGTTCACCGGCATTGCGGTCAACATCGTCAAGCTGTTCTTCGGCCGCGCGCGGCCGGCCTTCTACGGCGAATACGGCGCCTATCATTTCGACCCGTTCGTGGTGACGCGCTATTCCTCGAGCTTTCCTTCGGGCCATGCGACGACCATCGGCACGGTGGCGGCGATCCTGATGATCTGGTTCCCGCGTCACTGGCTGCCCATCGGTATCGTCGGCCTGATGCTTTCCGCTTTGCGGATTCCAGCCGCAGCGCATTATCCGTCCGATATCACCGCCGGCTTCCTGTTCGGCCTGGTCGTGACGATTGTGGCCGCGCGATTCTTTGCCGTGCGCCGTGTTGGCTTCAGGCTGGTGGCGGGAAAGCTGCTGCCTGCAGCCACTGGTTTTGGCAGACGAAAACGCGCCGCCGGCTAACGTCTTCGAAGTGAACGCGACATAGGCCGTAGCAATCATTCCCGCTGATTTCTAATACTAAAGGCGCAGCCGGCTGCGCCGGGCCTTTATTGCTTGACCTAATAAGAATTATCGCCTTCGATGCATCCGTGAACCGGACTGCAGCAAAGCGCGCCGGCAAGGACGCGCAATCCGGATTTGGGCCGGATAGGGGATGCTGAGTTCACAATTCAAAAAGGCAGGCAAAAAGCCTGTAAAAAACAGAAGGGTTCGTGGGTCATGAAGTACATCATTTCAGGCATTCTCGGGGCAGCCACGCTCGGCATGGTGGCGACCGCCGCATCTGCCGGCACCCTTGAGGACGTCAAGGCTAAGGGCTTTTTGCAATGCGGCGTCAGCACCGGTCTGGCCGGCTTCTCTTCGCCGAACGACAAGGGCGACTGGGAGGGGTTGGACGCCGACTTCTGCCGCGCGGTGGCTGCGGCGGTCTTCGGTGACGTCACCAAGGTCAAGTTCACGCCGCTCTCCGCCAAGGAGCGCTTCACTGCACTTCAGTCGGGCGAAATCGACCTGCTGTCGCGCAACACCACCTGGACGATCAATCGCGATACCGCACTCGGCCTCAACTTCGTTGGCGTCACCTATTTCGACGGCCAGGGCTTCATGATCAACGCCAAGAAGCTTCCGGGCGTGAATTCCGCACTGCAGCTTTCGGGCGCTGCCGTTTGCGTGCAGACCGGTACCACGACCGAGCTCAATCTCGCCGACTACTTCAAGGCGAACAAGATGGAGTACAACCCGGTCGTTTTCGAGAAGCTGGAAGAGGTCAACGCCGCTTATGACGCCGGCCGCTGCGACGTCTACACCACCGACCAGTCGGGCCTCTATGGCATCCGTCTGACGCTCGGCGCGCCGGACGATCACGTCGTTCTGCCCGAGATCATCTCCAAGGAACCGCTCGGACCTGCCGTGCGCCAGGGCGACGACAAGTGGTACCACATCGTCAAGTGGACCTACTTCGCGCTGCTGACCGCCGAAGAGCTCGGCATCACCCAGGCCAACGTCGAGGAAATGAAGGCGTCGGGCAATCCCGAGGTCAAGCGCGTGCTCGGCACCGAAGCTGACACCAAGATCGGCACCGATCTCGGCCTCGGCAACGACTGGGTCGTCAACATCGTCAAGGCCGTGGGCAACTACGGCGAAGTCTTTGAACGCAATGTCGGCCAGGGCAGCAAGCTGAAGATCGCCCGTGGCATCAATGCGCTCTGGACCAAGGGTGGACTGCAGTACGCGCCGCCCATCCGCTGATCCGAAGTCTCACCCGGAAGGCGGCGAATCCGCCTTCCGGTTACTCTTTGCGAGGGACTTCCGATGGCTACGCAGGACATACCCCATGACGTAGGGGGCGGCCGCGCGTCGCTGCTCTACGATCCGAAGGTGCGCGGCATCTTCTTCCAGATCCTCGTGGTCGTTGCGCTGACGGCGTTCGTCTACTGGATTATCGGCAACACGATCGAGAACCTGAAGCGCGCCAACATCGCGTCGGGTTTTGCCTTTCTCAACGGACGCGCCGGTTTCGACGTCAGTGACACGCTAATCGCTTTCGATTCCGATTCGACCTATAAACGCGCGCTGCTTGTCGGCTTGATCAATACCGTCGTCGTGGCTGTGGCCGGCATCGTCACCGCCTCGATTCTCGGGTTTCTCATCGGCATCGGCCGGCTGTCGCAGAACTGGCTCATCCGCAAGATCTGCACCGTCTATGTCGAGGTCTTCCGCAACATTCCGCCGCTGCTGGTCATCTTCTTCTGGTATTTCGGCGTGCTTTCGGTGCTGCCTTTGCCAAAGGAGAGCATCGAGCTGCCATTCGGTTCGTTCCTCAACAGCCGCGGTTTCTATTTTCCGAAGCTGATCTGGGGCGAAGGATCGATGCTGGTGCCGGTGGCATTGCTGCTTGGCATCGGGATGTCGTGGTTCGTTGCCCGGCGTGCCCGTCAGCGGCAAATGGCGACAGGTGCGACATTCCCTGTGTTCTGGACCTCGTTGGCCCTGATCATCGGTTTGCCGTTGCTGGCGCTTGTCGCGACCGGCTTTCCGCTCAGCTTCGATTTCCCGCAGAAGTCGACCTTCAATCTGACCGGCGGCCTGCAGATCAAGCCGGAGTTCCTGGCGCTGTATCTCGCCTTGTCGTTCTACACGGCAGCCTTCATCGCCGAGATCGTCCGTGCCGGTATCCGCGGTGTCAACAAGGGACAGACCGAGGCCGCTTCGGCGCTCGGACTTCGTTCCGGCCATACGCTCAGGCTGGTGGTGGTGCCGCAGGCAATGCGTATCGTCATTCCGCCGCTGACCAGTCAGTTTCTCAACCTGACCAAGAACTCGTCGCTGGCGATTGCCATCGGCTATCCGGACCTCGTGGCTGTGGGCGGTACAGTGCTTAACCAGACCGGACAAGCGATCGAGATCGTGGTCATCTGGATGGTCGTCTATCTTGGCCTCAGCCTGATCACGTCGGCTTTCATGAACTGGTTCAATGCCAAGATGGCCCTGGTGGAAAGGTAGGAGGCGGACATGTCGCAAAACGACCTTCATTACGTCCGCACCGAAATGGCCTTGCCGCAACCGGCACCGCTTCGCGAGCGCGGACCGGTGGCCTGGGTCCGCAAGAACCTGTTCGCCAACCCGTTCGATTCGGTGCTGACAATCATCGGCCTCGTCGTCGTGGCGATGATCGTGCCGCCACTCTTCAACTGGGCATTCGTGAATGCCCAGTGGACGGGAACGGACCGGACCTTCTGCGCCACCGTGGCCCAGGGCGGCATCCAGCCGGACGGCTGGTCCGGTGCCTGCTGGGCATTTGTCCATGCCAAGTTCGGCCAGTTCATGTTCGGCCGCTATCCCTTGGAGGAGCGCTGGCGGGTCATGCTGGTGGCGATCATGTTCGTGGCCCTGCTGGTGCCGCTGCTGATCCCGCGCGTGCCGCGCAAGGGGCTGAATGCCCTGCTGTTTTTCGTGGTGTTCCCGATCGTTGCCTTCATCCTTCTGCTCGGGGGCATGTTTGGACTGCCGCATATCGAAACCCCTCTGTGGGGCGGGCTTCTGGTGACGCTCACGCTGTCGTTTGTCGGCATCGTCGTGTCATTGCCGCTCGGCATCATCCTGGCGCTTGGACGGCGTTCCAAGATGCCTGTGGTGAAGATGCTCAGCGTGATCTTCATCGAAACGGTGCGTGGCGTGCCGCTGATCACCGTGCTGTTCATGGCGAGTGTGATGCTGCCGCTGTTCTTGCCGGCAGGCGTCAGCTTCGACAAATTCCTGCGCGCCTTGATCGGCGTGTCGCTGTTTGCCTCGGCCTACATGGCCGAAGTGGTACGCGGCGGCCTGCAGGCAATCCCCAAGGGCCAATATGAAGGGGCGGATTCGCTCGGCCTCAGCTACTGGCAGAAGACCGGGCTGATCATCCTTCCGCAGGCGTTGAAGCTGGTCATTCCCGGCATCGTCAACACCTTCATCGGCATGTTCAAGGACACCAGCCTCGTCTACATCATTTCGATGTTCGACCTGCTTGGCGTCGTGCGCCAGAACTTCTCGGATCCGGCCTGGGCCTCGCCCCAGACCCCGTCGTCAGGGCTCGTCTTTGCGGCGCTGGTGTTTTGGATGTTCTGCTTTGGCATGTCGCGCTATTCTATTTATATGGAACGCCGGCTCGACACCGGGCATAAACGATAACGAACAACAAAAGGGAACGGCCCATGGCCATCGAAAACGCAGTCAGCGCCGACGAGATCAAGGTCGATCGGGCGAAGATGCACATCTCGGACACGGATGTGGCGATCGACATTGTCGGCATGCACAAGTGGTATGGCGAGTTCAATGTGCTCAAGGACATCAACCTCAGGGTCATGCGCGGCGAACGCATCGTCATCTGCGGCCCGTCTGGCTCGGGCAAGTCGACGATGATCCGCTGCATCAACCGGCTGGAAGAGCACCAGAAGGGCAAGATCATTGTCGACGGCAAGGAACTGACCAACGATCTCAAGAAGATCGACGAGGTCCGCCGCGAAGTCGGCATGGTGTTCCAGCACTTCAACCTGTTCCCGCATCTGACGATCCTGGAGAACTGCACGCTGGCGCCGATCTGGGTGCGCAAGACGCCGAAGAAGCTGGCCGAAGAGCAGGCGATGCACTTCCTGCGCCGGGTCAAGATCCCCGAGCAGGCCAACAAGTACCCGGGCCAGCTCTCGGGCGGCCAGCAGCAGCGCGTCGCCATCGCGCGTTCGCTGTGCATGAACCCGCGCATCATGCTGTTCGATGAGCCGACCTCGGCGCTCGATCCCGAGATGATCAAGGAAGTGCTGGAGACCATGGTCGGCCTCGCCGAAGAGGGCATGACCATGCTGTGTGTGACCCATGAGATGGGTTTCGCCCGCAAGGTCGCCAACCGCGTCATCTTCATGGACCAGGGCCAGATCGTCGAGGAGAACACGCCGAGCGAGTTCTTCGACCATCCGCGCCACGAGCGTACGAAACTGTTCCTCAGCCAGATCCTCCACTAAGATCGGCCCGCAAGGATCAAAAGCCCGGTCGAGATACGGCCGGGCTTTTTTGTTGCAACAAGCGCACCGAAATTGGGGACGGCGTGCCGGTGAGAAGAGTTTTTCGTCTACTGGGCGTTGTCGTCCTGCTGGCGATGGCCGCTGTCGCCCTGGGTACTCTGGTACCGAGGCCGCTCTTCGGTAGCGGGCGGTCTGAGGCAACGCCACGCCACATCCTTGTATTCACCAATCCGATCCACACCGACATTGCTGTGCCGATCGATGCTGGGGTGCTGGCGAAGTTCGGCTTCCTGCTCGATGCCGGAATCGAGGCGGACCTGCCAGGGGCGCGCTACCTGGTGTTCGGCTGGGGCAGCAAGGCGTTCTACATCGGCACACCGACATGGTCGGAACTGAAGCCCGGGCCGGTGTTCGCGGCGCTGACGCTCGACAACTCTGTCATGCACGTCGATCTGGCCGGCGAGGTTGCCTTGCCGAATCCTACCATCAGCCGCTTCGAGCTCAGTGAAGCAGGTTTTGCCACGCTGCTCGAATTCATCGAGCGCAGCTTTCAGCAAGGCCCGGGCGGGGTGCAGCGCATACCTAATGTGGCCTATGGCGATTTCGACGGCTTCTTCGAGGCCCACGGCAAGTTCAACGCGCTTGCCGGCTGCAACACCTGGACTGCGGCGGCACTGAGAGAGGCTGGACTGAAGACCGGGTGGTGGAATCCGCTGCCGGCAACGCTGAACTGGTCGCTCGGCCTCTACAACCGGTCTTCATCGAGCCAGCCAGGCGGTGTCCAGCCATAGAGCCAATCCATGTCGGCAGCCAGGCTTTCCGGCGATTTGAGCTTCAGGAACAGGTTGCGCGCCAGCGCCACGGGGCCGGCGGCATGCCAGGCGAAATGGTTAAGCGCGCCGCGCCGCGCCACCTTGAGCACGCGCGGCTTGCGGCTCGTCTCCCACCGCGCCAGCGCTTCCGCTGTGCTTGTGGCTTCGGCAATGGCGTCTGCCAAGGTGTAGGCATCCTCGATTGCCATTGCCGCACCCTGGGCGGCAAAGGGTGTCATGGCGTGGGCGGCATCACCGATCAGCGCAATACCGCTTGGAGATGTCCAGGGGCGGGATTGGTCGACGGTATGCAGCGGCCAGACCGTCCATGGTCCGGCTTCGTCGATCAGCTTAGAAAGAGCAGGGGCTGTACCGCCCATGGCGCGCTTCAATGCGCCGGTGTCAGTCTCACCGGACCATTGTTCGGCAATCGAATTGCCTGGCGTGAAGGCGACCAGATTGATCGCAGCACCTGCCCGGATCGGATAAGCGACGAGATGGAAGCGCGGGTGCAGGAAGGTTGTTACCGTCGCCGGCGAGGTGAGTACCGCAAACTGTCGACCGACATCACTGTCGGCGGAAAGCGTCGTGCGCCAGGCCAGTTCGCCTGAAAACTTGCTCTTCTCCTTCGGGCCGACCAGCCGCCGGCTGGCCGACCAGACACCGTCTGCAGCAACGAACAAAGCTGCTTCGATATGAGAGTCGATGCCGTCTTGCGTGACCGAGACCCTGACGCAATCTGCTAGCGCTTCGACCGCGCCGACGGTCGCACCCGTCGCGATCTCGATTAGGGGGCTTTCCGTCGCGCGTGCGAGCATGGCGCTCTGCAGGTCGGCGCGATGAGCAACGAGGTAAGGGGCTTTCCAGCGCTGTTCGGCGGCAGCACCCAGTGGCACGCGTGCGCGCTCGGCGAGTTTCGCCGCGTCGCGCAGGACGACCGCTTCCGGCCGTACCGCTGAGGCACTGACAAGATCGAGCACGCCGAGGCGGTCGAGGATGCGGGTGGCGTTGGGTGAGAGCTGGAGGCCGGCGCCGACTTCTTCGAGCACCGGCGAACGCTCGTAGACGCGAACGCCAAAGCCATGTCTGGCAAAGGCGAGCGCCGCGGTCAGCCCGGCGATGCCGGCCCCCGCGATCATGATAGGCCGCGATTGCATGACCGCGGCTTTGGGATCAGGCTGCGCGGTCGATGACGTAGAGGCAGCCTGCCGGCTGGGTCTCTGTGGCCTTCAGCTTGGACGAGTAGCGATACAGCGTCGAGCAGTAGGGGCAGACCTTCTCGGCGTCCGCTCCCATGTCGAGGAAGACATGCGGATGGTCGAAGGGCGGGTTGGCGCCCACGCACATGAATTCCTTGACGCCGATCTCGATCACGGCATGTCCAGCATCGTTCTGGAAGTGGGGGATGGAGCCGCCGGCCATGGTATTTTCCCTTCAGAGGAACCTTATTGGAGAGCGTTTGTATCATAAGCGACGGGTTTGCAAGATGCTGAAATGAAACTGTCGCAATTGCCTGTCAGAGGATAAGTTGAGCCGGATAAGCGGCGGAACGCGGCAGTGGGGAAGGTTTGCATATGAATCAGTTGAAGCCGGTCCATACCGATTTCGTCAACGACAAGTCACTGGCAGGCGCTGTCGACGGCAACCCCGATCGCTTCGTCAATCGCGAGTTCTCCTGGCTGCAATTCAACAGGCGCGTGCTCGAACAGTCGCAGAACCCGAACCATCCGCTGCTCGAACGCGTACGCTTCCTATCGATCTCGGCCGGCAATCTCGATGAGTTCTTCATGGTCCGCGTCGCAGGCCTTGCCGGCCAGGTGCGCGAAGGCATCACCGTCCGCAGCGCCGACGGCCGCACGCCGGAACAGCAGCTCGATCAGCTGCTGCATGAAGTCGAGCGGCTTCAGGAAGATCAGCAAAAGAGCCTGTCGAGCCTGATGGAGCTGCTCAAGGCTGAAGGTATCGAGAGCATATCGGCGACGGACCTTACCAAGGACGAACGCAAGTGGCTCGAAGACCACTTCATGGAGCAGATCTTTCCGGTGCTGACGCCGCTGTCGATCGATCCGGCGCATCCGTTCCCGTTCATTCCCAATCTCGGCTTTTCGATCGCCCTGCAGTTGCGCCACCGCAAGAGCGGCGAGGAGATGACGGCACTGCTGCGCTTGCCTGTGGCGCTGCGCCGCTACATCAGGCTGCCCGAGCGCAAGCGCTCGGTGCGCTTCATCCCGATCGAAGAGACCGTCAACCTGTTCATCGGCAAGCTGTTTCCCGGTTACGAGGTCAAGGGCTCGGGTACCTTCCAGATCATTCGCGACAGCGACATCGAGGTCGAGGAAGAATCCGAAGACCTTGTTCGCCTGTTCGAGACCGCGCTGAAGCGGCGCCGGCGCGGGTCGGTCATCCGTATCGAGTTCGATAGCCAGATGCCGGCCTTCCTGCGCGATTTCGTCGCCGGCGAACTCGGTGTGTCGGCCAATCGCGTCAGCATTCTAAGCGGGCCTCTGGCGATCAACCAGATTTCCGAGATCGTCTCGATCCCGCGCGACGACCTGAAATTCCCGCCCTTCAACCCACGTTTCCCTGAGCGCATCCGCGATCATCGCGGTGACTGCTTCGCGGCGATCCGAGAGAAGGACTTCGTCGTCCATCACCCCTACGAATCGTTCGACGTGGTCGTGCAATTCCTACGCCAGGCCGCGATCGATCCCGAAGTTGTGGCGATCAAGCAGACGCTCTACCGCACCTCAAACGACAGCCCGATCGTGCGCGCTTTGGTCGATGCCGCCGAGGCCGGCAAGTCGGTAACGGCACTTGTCGAGCTCAAGGCGCGTTTCGACGAGGAGGCCAACATCCGCTGGGCGCGCGATCTCGAGCGCGCCGGCGTGCAGGTGGTGTTCGGTTTCCTCGAACTCAAGACGCACGCCAAGATGTCGCTTGTGGTGCGCCGCGAGGATGGTCGCCTGCGCAACTACGTCCATCTCGGCACCGGCAACTACCACCCGATCACCGCGCGCATTTACACCGATCTGTCTTTCTTCACCACCGATTCGGCGATCGCGCGCGACGTGGCGCAGATCTTCAACTTCATCACCGGCTATGCCGAGCCGGCGGACGAGATGTGCATCGCTTTGTCGCCCTACACGTTGCGCAGCCGCATCCTCAAGCACATCGCCGATGAGGTCGAGCATGCCCGCGCGGGCCGGCCGGCGCAGATTTGGATGAAGATGAACTCGTTGGTCGATCCTGACGTGATCGACGCGCTTTATGACGCCAGCCGCAGCGGCGTCGAGATCGACCTGGTGGTGCGCGGCATCTGCTGTCTCAGGCCGCAGGTTCCGGGGCTGTCGGAAAATATCCGCGTCAAGTCGATCGTTGGCCGGTTCCTCGAGCACAGCCGCATCTATTGCTTCGGCAATGGCCATGGCCTGCCCTCGGACGAGGCGGTCGTCTATATCAGCTCTGCCGATCTGATGCCGCGCAACCTCGACCGCCGCGTCGAATGCATGGTGCCGATCGCCATGCACTCGACTGTGCACGAGCAGGTGCTTGGCCAGGTCATGCTGGGAAACATCATGGACAACCAGCAAAGTTTCGAAGTATTGGCGGATGGAACCTCGCGGCGGATAACGCTGGACGAGGGCGAAGAGCCGTTCAATGCGCAGGAATATTTCATGACCAATCCGAGCCTGTCCGGACGGGGTGACGCGCTGAAGTCTCATGCGCCCAAACGCATTGCCCAGTTCAAGCGCCGCAAGAAGGCTGAGGCGGCGGCCACCTGATGGCGCAGCTTTCGCAGGGCCGGCTCAAGGACCGCCGACCGCTGTCGATCATCGATATCGGCTCGAATTCCATACGTCTGGTTGTCTATGAAGGGTTGGCGCGTTCGCCGACCCTTCTGTTCAACGAAAAGATGCTGGCAGGCCTTGGTCGCGGCATCGTCTCGACGGGAAAGCTCGACCCTGAAGGCGTGACACGCTCGATGGAGGAGTTCCGCCGTTTTCGCGCACTGTCCGAGCAGGCCGGCGCGGAAAAGATGTATGTGCTGGCGACAGCCGCCGCCCGCGAAGCCATCAACGGTCCCGATTTCATCCAGCGCGCCGAAGACGTGCTCGGCACCAAGATCCAGGTGCTGACCGGCCGCGAAGAGGCACACTATTCCGCCCTTGGCGTGATCTCCGGCTTCCATCCCGCTGACGGTATTGCCGGCGATTTGGGCGGCGGCAGCCTCGAACTTGTCGATGTCAGGGGCGAAGACATCGGCGACGGCATCACCTTGCCGCTGGGCGGCCTCAGGCTTCAGGACATGGCCAAGGGCTCGCCCACGGCGGCGGCCAAGATCGCACAGGCCGAACTGGCGCGGGCCAAGTTGCTCAAGGGCGGGCAGGGGCGGACCTTCTATGCCGTCGGCGGTACCTGGCGAAACCTTGCCCGGCTGCACATGAACGCGACCAATTACCCGCTGGAAGTGATGCATCATTACCAGATGGATCCGGTCAGTCTCGTGCCGTTCCTGCGCCAGGTGGCGCGCGGCGAAGTCGAGAAGATCAAGGGTATCGAAGGCGTATCCAAGAACCGCCGTTCGCTGCTGCCTTATGGTGCGCTGGTGCTGCAGGAGATCATCACGGCAATGAAGCCGGAGAAGATCGTCGTCTCGGCGTTAGGCGTGCGCGAGGGGTTCTTGTTTTCGTTGCTTGACGAACAGGAGCAGCGCGGCGATCCGCTGATTTCGGCGGCCGAAGAACTGGCGGTGCTGCGGGCACGCTCGGTGCACCATGCGCACGAGCTTGTCGAATGGACGCGCAACTCGTTTGCGGCCTTCGGTATCGAAGAGACCGAGGAAGAGGCACGTTATCGCCACGCCGCTTGCCTGCTTGCCGATATCGGCTGGCGCGCGCATCCCGAGTATCGTGGCCGCCAGTCGCTCAACATCATCGCGCACGCCTCGTTCATCGGCGTCGATCACCCGGGCCGCGCCTTCCTGGCGCTCGCCAATCTGTTCCGCCACGACGGCGTCTTCAATGACAGCTTTGCGCCGGAACTGAAGGAACTGGCGACGCCGCGCTACCTCGATCGCGCCCGCATCCTCGGTGCGATGATGCGCGTGGTCTACCTGCTCTCGGCCTCGATGCCCGGCGTGATGCCGAAGCTGCGCTGGGAAGACAGGGGCGGAGGCGTGCTTGCGCTGCTCATCCCCTCGGAGTTCGGCCAGCTCTACGGCGAGCGCCCGGCGGGACGTCTCGCGCAGCTTGCCAAGGTCACCGGCCGCAAGCTGGTGCTGGCGGTCGAGGGCGGGCCGAGCATTTCGGTCAAATAGGCTGGCGCTGCAAGATCCGGTCGAGCGAGAGCGCGCCTGCGCCCGCCACCGATAGCGCCAGCAATCCGCCTGCGGTGGCAATGTCCTTCATCAGCGCCTGTTGGTGCATGAAGGCCATGGCCGCGTCGTCGCCGCCCTGGCCGTAATGGCCGATGAAGCCGGCCGCGAGCGCAAAGGCGGCCAGCATGACGGGCACGATGCGGGACTGGAAGCCGACAAGCACCAGCAAGCCGCCAGCCAGTTCGAACAGCCCGACACCCAGGGCGACGATCGTCGGCAAGGGAAAGCCGAGCCCGGCGAAATAGCCTGCGGTGCCAGAGATGTTGGACAGCGTGCTGATGCCCGCCGGCACGAACAGCGCGGCGATCAGAATTCTGGCGACAAGCAGCAACAGGCTGTTGAGCATCGGCATGTCCTCGTCGCCGCAGGATGCACCGGCGCACCTTCGATGTCACCACCGTCTCGAACCGGCGGCATGGCCAGGGCGCAAAAAAAGCCCGGGACGAGCCCGGGCCACTATTGGGAGGAATTTCTGAAATTTAGCGGCGGCGGCCGTCGATCGACAGGGCGCCTGCACCGAAGGCGGCGAGCACGAACAGGCCGCCGGCGATCGCCAGGTTCTTCTGCAGGAACATGATCTGGTTCGGATCGGCGAAGTTGGTGTGGGCGATGGCGGTAGCGGCCAGGGTGAACAGGCCGAGCACGATCGCGGCGATGCGGGTCTGGAAACCGACCAGGATGGCGATGCCGCCAACCAGCTCAACCAGGCCGACGACAACGGTCGTTACCTCAGGCAGCGGCAGGCCGATGCTGCCGAACCAGGCTGCAGTGCCGGAAATGGCGGTCAGCTTGGCAAAGCCAGCGAGGATGAAGATGACCGACAAAAGCACGCGGCCGGCAAGGGTGAGGACCGAGGCGTTGGCGCTAAGGCCGGACTTTGCAGTAGCAATGGAAGCGTTGGACATGGGCGTAGGGCTCCGTTGAAATTCGATGCCCCACACCTAGTGGATTTCGACTGTTCACTAAAGGTGCGAATGTGTCGACAGATCGTTCACATTTGGAATGGTTTTGCGTTCGAGCGCCGCGCATCTATTTGGACGCACGGCGCTCTCACTGTAGGCAAATTGCCGATCAACCCGGACGGGTCATGTCCTCAGGGCGGACGATCCGGTCATAATCTTCGGCACTGACAAGTCCTGTCGCCAGCGCTTCGTCACGCAGCGTCGTGCCGTTCTTGTGCGCGGTCTTGGCGATCTTGGCGGCGTTGTCGTAGCCGATCGTCGGCGCAAGGGCCGTCACCAGCATCAGCGAACGGTCGAGCGCCGCCTTGATGTTGTCTTCGCGGGCCTCGATGCCAACGACGCAATTGTCGGTGAACGAGACAGCCGCGTCGGCCATCAGCTGCACCGACTGCAGGAAGTTGTAGGCCATGACGGGGTTGTAGACGTTAAGTTCGAAATGGCCCTGGCTGCCGGCAAAGGTCAGTGCTGCGTTGTTGCCGAACACCTGGACGCAGACCTGGGTCAGCGCCTCGCACTGGGTCGGGTTGACCTTGCCTGGCATGATCGACGAGCCCGGCTCGTTCTCCGGCAGCGACAGCTCGCCGAGACCCGAGCGCGGGCCCGAACCGAGGAAGCGGATGTCGTTGGCGATCTTGAACAGCGCAGCTGCTGCGGCATTGATCGCGCCGTGGCTGAACACCATCGAGTCGTGGGCGGCGAGCGCTTCGAACTTGTTGGGCGCGGTGACGAAGGGCAGGCCGGTGATGGCGGCGATCTGCTCGGCGACCTTTTCGGCGAAGCCGACCGGTGCGTTCAGGCCGGTGCCGACGGCGGTGCCGCCCTGGGCGAGTTCCTGCAGGCCGGGCAGGGTGAGCTCGATGCGCTTGATCGACGAAGCGACCTGCGCGGCATAGCCGCCGAATTCCTGGCCCAGCGTCAGCGGCGTCGCGTCCTGGGTGTGGGTGCGGCCGATCTTGATGATGTGGTCGAACTCGCGTGCCTTCTTGTCGAGGGCGGCATGCAGGTGCTTCAGCGCCGGCAGCAGGTCGTGGACGATGCGTTCGGCACAGGCGACGTGCATGGCCGTCGGATAGGTGTCGTTCGACGACTGGCTCATATTGACGTGGTCGTTGGGGTGGACCGGCTTCTTCGAGCCCATCTCGCCGCCCAGCATCTCGATGGCGCGGTTGGAGATGACCTCATTGGCGTTCATGTTCGACTGCGTGCCCGAGCCGGTCTGCCACACCACCAGCGGGAAGTGGTCGTTGAGCTTGCCGTCGATGACTTCCTGGGCGGCTTCCACCACCGCGTTGCCGACCTTGGGGTCGAGGCGACCGAGCGCCATGTTGGCCTCGGCGGCGGCGCGCTTGACGATGCCGAGCGCACGCACGACCGACAGCGGCTGCTTTTCCCAGCCGATCTTGAAATTGCCCAGCGAGCGCTGCGCCTGCGCACCCCAATAGCGGTCGGAAGCGACCTCGATCGGTCCGAAGGTGTCGGTCTCGGTTCTGGTCTTCTGGGCTGTCACGATCAGGTCTCCGAAAAATCTCGTTGCGGGCATCGGCCTATCGCGTTGCACACACGGCTTCAAGCGGAGATTGGGGCGCGCCGGAATCCTAATCGGTTCAACTGGAATGTCGTTTGAGGATCGGCGCCCGGGACCGGAAACGGGAGATAAAAAAAGGCGGCCGAAGCCGCCTCGCTGTTTTCAAGAACTGCCGGTCAAAGGGCCTTCTTGATCTTTTCCTTGGTGTCGCCATAGGCCTTCTGCACCTTGCCGGCGATCTTCTCGGCCGTGCCCTTGGCCTGGGTCGTCTTGTTGCCGGTGGCCTTGCCGGCCGCTTCCTTGACGGAGCCGGCAACCTGCTTGGCAACGCCCTTGACCTGATCCTTGTTCACCATTTCGCATCTCCTGTGGCTGTGCGCAGGTCAACGTTCAGGATGCGCAAGGGTTCCGGCGCCAGGTTGCTGCGATGTTTCAATATGGCTACGCTCAGCCGGATCTTGTCGGCATCGTTGCCGATACCGGTCGTGAAGATGATGTCGACTGGGGCGAAAGCATATGCGGTCCTGGGCTGCGCGCCCTGCTTGAGGCGGTGACCAACACGACCTTTTCCGCCGCGGTTCGCGACCAGTTGGATGCGCTCAAATTTGCCGTGGGAGAATGGCGGGGCGAACTCATCCGCTATCGGTGCAGCCTGTCGGCTGAAACGGTCAGGCGTTCTCGCGGTTCGCTGGCCGGCTGGAATTGCCGCGACGTGCACCGAGCATTGCGATGGTCTGCCGAAGGCACAAAAGAGAACGCCTCCCGCACCTTTGAGAGTGCTGGAGGCGTCCTGTTCGTCGTTCGATGTTCCGTCTGAATTGCTTCTTCCGGTACCGACGACAGCACCTCAATGCGCGGGCGGCAGAAAGGTTCCACCGGTTCGAAAAAAAATCCGAAGTTTTTTCGACGGCGTTTCAGGCCATGGCGGCTTTGGCCCGGAACAGGCCCCAGGCGAAGCCGGTTCTTGCCCTTGCGTGCAACAGCAGCGCTGAGACCACCAGCACCATCAGCAACTCGGCCATGGGCGAGGCCAGCCAGATGCCGCGTTCGCCCAGGAGATAGGGCAGGCCGATGGTCAGCGGGATTGCGAACAGGTAGGTGCGCGCGACGCTGAGCAGCAGGGCGCGACGGGCATCGCCGATGGCCTGGAAGTAACCTGACAGCATCATGACAGGTCCGGCCAGGATGTAGAGCGACACCGTCATCGGCAGGATGCGGGCGACCTCGCCTTGTGTCGCCGGATCGTCGACGAAGATCGCGCCCAGGCTGCCATGGCTCAGCAGCATCGCCGCCTCGAACAGCGCGCAATAGCCCAGCGCCAGCACAAGGCCGAGCTTGAGGCCGGCGTCCGAGCGCTGCCACAGGCCGGCGCCGAAATTGTTGCCGACGATGGTCTGCATCGCCATGTTCAGCCCGAGCATCGGCAGGAAGGCAAAGGTCATGATGCGGGTGATGATGCCGTAGGCGGCAACGGTCGAGGCATAGGCCTCGCCTTCCCACAGCTGCGTCGCAGTGATGACAGTCGCGGCGAGCAGCGAGATGCCGATGAAGCTCAGGCTCTGCGGTGCCCCAAGCGACAGCAATTGGCGCCAGGCGGCCGTCCAGCGCATCGACGGAACCCGCGCGTATTGGAGCACCGTGCCGGCGCGCAGCCTGTAGACGACGATGAAGGCGACGGCCATCATCTGGGCCAGCACCGTGCCCACCGCCGAGCCGGTTACGCCGTAGTCGAAGCCGACGATGAGCAGGTAGTTCAAGGCGGCATTGGCAACCGACGTCAAGAGATTGGCCGCGGCAACGACGCCGAGGCGGCCTTCGCTGCGCAGCCCGTCGCCATTGAGCGACAGCGCAAACATCAGCGGCGCACCCCAGATCAGGATGGAGATGTAGCTGTAGCCCATGTCGGCAAGCGGCCGGGATCCGTTGGCGAGACGCAAGGCAAGGTCCTTGCCGCCGAGCATGAACGCTGCGATGGCCAGCGCGCAGACGAGCAGGGCAAGGCCGTGCGCATCGAGAAACGTCGCGCGCGCCTTGTCGAGGTCGCCGGCGCCGAGCAGGCGGGCGAGCTGGCTCGCCATGCCGCTTGCCACCAGCGTCGACAAGGCAACGAGCAGCATGAAGGCCGGGAACATCAGGGTCACAGCGGCCAGCGCGTCGGGCCCGACATAGGCGCCGAGGAAATAGGCATCGACGATGGCGAGCAGGCCGTTGGTGGCCATGATCAGGATGATGGGTGCCGCCGTCTTGAGGAAAAGGCCGGGCAGGGGTGCATGCAGAAAGGCATTCGTGCCTTTAGGGTCGAGAGAACTCATCTCGTCGTCTCCGATATCGCATCAAACTGAGATCAAATGGGGCCCGCATTGCCATTGGTCTGATGCGTCGGTTTCGACTGACATAGCGAAGGCTTTACCGTGCTTGCGCTGCGGGCGGCGGGCCCTTCATGCCCTGGGCGCTCACTAGGCCGGCGGATGCACGCTGTCAATCCAGGTTCATGGGCGCGACTTGCTGACGGGTCAAGAAGGGCGCCCGAAGACGCCCTCGCAGGTATCCGCAAGCCGGCTCCGGCAGGGCCCGGTTGCATCAGGCCATGCCGGGCACGTCCGATAGGTCGAAATAGACCGCAAGGCCGCGCTCTTTGGCGAGCCGCACGTCCTCATCCGCGCCCTTCGATGCCCCCGGCAGCCGCAGGACGGCGTCGCAATGGCGCAGCAGCCGGTCGGCAACCGGATAGGCGAATTCGTCATAGAGCGGATCGCCGGCGCCCTTCGAGCCGACCTGCCGCCCGAGCGGAAGCGCCACCCATTCGCCGATCACAGGCAGGTGGCCAGCACGAAACAGCGGAACGGCGACACTTTCGAGGCGGTTCAGATTCTCCGCCATCTTGATCGGGTCGTCGCCGGTGCCGGAGCGGTAGGGGCCGGCGATCAGGATGAGCATAGGTTGCGGGTTGTTCATGATATCTCCAGATATTGCACGAATCTGCACGAAATTATTATAGCCTCATGCATGATCGTGCAATATCGTGTGGCATCACGGAACTGACGGACCCTCAAAGTGCTCACCAGCCAACGCAAGCGTTTGATCCTCGATCTCCTGGCCAGGGATGGTCAGGTCGTTGCCAAGCATCTCAGCCACGAACTGGAGTTGTCGGAAGACACGATCAGGCGCGATCTCAGGGAACTTGCAGCGGAAGGGTTGCTGCTGCGGGTGCATGGCGGGGCGATGCCGGTGTCGCCAACGGTGGTTCCGATCGCCGAACGCCGCACGATGGCGATGGATGCAAAGTCAGCGCTGGGGAAAGCAGGCGCGTCGATGATCCGAGATGGCATGACGGTGGTGTTCGATGGCGGCACGTCGAACCTTGAGATCATCAGGCACCTGCCTGTTGCCGCCCGCTTCACGGCAATCACCCACAGCCCGACAATCGTGGTCGCGCTGGAGGACAAGCCGAACGTCGACGCCGTCATCATCGGCGGCAAGCTTTTCCGTCACTCGATGGTGGCGGTCGGGGCACTGGCGGCCGAAGCGATTTCGCGCATGCGCGCCGATCTGTTTTTCCTTGGCGTCACGGGTGTCCACCCGACCGAGGGGCTGACAACGGGCGACATGGAGGAGGCAGCGATCAAGCGACAGCTGATGTCCTGCTCCGCCGAAACGGCCGTGCTTGCGACTAACGACAAACTTGGTGCCGTGTCGCCATTCCAGGTTGGCGCCCTCAGCGACATTTCGACGTTGATCGTCGACGGCGAGGCAGCAGAAGATCGTATTGCGGCGTTCTCTCACGCCGGTGTTTCGGTCATGCGTGCCGAGTACTGGCCGCCGCACAGTTCCCAAAAGAAGAGAGCGGGGAATCAATGAAAAAGGGCGCCCGAAGGCGCCCTTTCCGTAAGCTTGAGCCTGGTGGCTGGATTAGAAATCCATGCCGCCCATACCGCCCATGCCGCCGCCCATCCCGCCCGGCATGCCGCCAGCAGCGCCCGAATCCTTCTTCGGAGCTTCGGCAATCATGGCTTCGGTGGTGACGAGCAGGCCGGCAACCGAGGCTGCGTCCTGGAGAGCCGTACGAACGACCTTCACCGGATCGACGATACCCATGACGATCATGTCGCCATATTCGCCGGTCTGGGCGTTGTAACCGAAGGTCGCGCCCTTGTTCTCAAGGATCTTGCCGGCAACGATCGAGGCTTCCGCACCAGCGTTGGCAGCGATCTGGCGAGCCGGAGCCTGCAGAGCGCGACGGACGATGTTGATGCCAGCCTGCTGGTCGGAGTTGGCGCCGACCGCCTTGATAGCGAGCGAAGCACGCAGCAGAGCCACGCCACCGCCAGGAACGATGCCTTCTTCAACGGCTGCACGCGTTGCGTTCAGCGCGTCGTCGACGCGGTCCTTCTTTTCCTTGACTTCGATCTCGGTCGCACCGCCGACGCGGATGACGGCAACGCCGCCTGCCAGCTTGGCGAGACGCTCCTGCAGCTTTTCCTTGTCGTAGTCCGAGGTGGTTTCCTCGATCTGCTGCTTGATCTGGGCAACGCGGCCCTGGATCTCGGCCTTCTTGCCGGCGCCGTCGACGATGGTGGTGTTCTCCTTGGAGATCGACACCTTCTTGGCGCGGCCGAGCATGTTGAGGCCGACGTTCTCGAGCTTGATGCCGAGGTCTTCGGAGATGACCTGGCCACCGGTCAGGATGGCGATGTCTTCCAGCATGGCCTTGCGGCGATCACCGAAGCCCGGAGCCTTGACGGCAGCGATCTTCAGGCCGCCACGCAGCTTGTTGACGACGAGCGTGGCCAGAGCCTCGCCTTCGACGTCTTCCGAGATGATGACGAGCGGCTTGGAGGTCTGCACGACGGCTTCGAGAACCGGCAGCATGGCCTGGAGGTTGGAGAGCTTTTTCTCGTGGAGAAGGATGTAGGCGTCTTCCAGCTCGGCAACCATCTTGTCCGGGTTGGTGACGAAGTAGGGCGAGAGGTAGCCGCGGTCGAACTGCATGCCTTCGACGACTTCGAGCTCGGTCTCGGCGGTCTTGGCTTCCTCGACGGTGATGACACCCTCGTTGCCGACCTTCTGCATCGCTTCAGCGATCATCGCGCCGATTTCCGACTCGCCGTTTGCCGAGATCGTGCCGACCTGAGCGACTTCTTCCGAAGTCTTGATCTTCTTCGAGCTCTTGACGAGGTGGGTGACGACTTCAGCGACGGCGAGATCGATGCCGCGCTTCAGGTCCATCGGGTTCATGCCGGCGGCAACGGCCTTGTGGCCTTCCTGAACGATCGACTGGGCCAGAACGGTCGCGGTCGTGGTGCCGTCGCCGGCGATGTCATTGGTCTTCGAAGCAACTTCGCGGACCATCTGCGCGCCCATGTTCTCGAACTTGTCTTCAAGCTCGATTTCCTTGGCGACGGTGACGCCGTCCTTGGTGATGCGCGGGGCGCCGAACGACTTGTCGATGACGACGTTGCGGCCCTTGGGGCCGAGGGTCACCTTCACCGCGTCGGCGAGGATGTTGACACCGCGCAGCATGCGCTCGCGGGCGTCACGGGAGAATTTTACTTCCTTGGCAGCCATTTTAAGCTCCTCGATGGGCCTTGAAGGCCCGAATTTCAGATTGGATGGTGCGGATGGGTGGCGATTAGCCGATGATGCCCATGATGTCGGATTCCTTCATGATCAGAAGGTCTTCGCCATTGAGCTTCACTTCGGTGCCCGACCACTTGCCGAACAGCACGCGGTCACCAGCCTTGACGTCCAGCGGGACGAGCTTGCCGGCTTCATCGCGAGCGCCAGAGCCGACGGCGACGATTTCGCCTTCCTGCGGCTTTTCCTTGGCCGTATCGGGGATGATGATCCCGCCGGCGGTCTTGGATTCGGATTCGACCCGGCGAACGACCACGCGGTCATGAAGCGGGCGGAACTTCGACTTTGCCATTTGAACTTCCTCGGTGAACTGTTGAGAACCCTCGGTCCGGCCTGGCCGGACTTGGTTAGCACTCACTTCGAGCGAGTGCTAACGTGTCGGTGAGATAGTCCGTCGCCCTTTTACTGTCAAGGGAACGACAGCTTCACGACAGCCAGTTTTCTGGGATTTATGCGCGTGCCTGGGCGATGGCCTTGCGGAAATCGTCAGCCGTCATGCCGCGCTTATAGAGCGCCTTGCCGATCAGGAAGCCAGGCGTGCCCTGGAGTTGGAAGGCACTCGCCTGGGCCTCGGTGCGTGAAAGCACGCCGAGCAGCAAATCCTGCCTTGCGTCAAGGTCGCTGCGGGCGAGATCGACATCGACGCCGGCTTGGCCAAGCAGGTCGGCGGTGCTGCGGAACGTCAGGCGATCGCGGGTGGTCATGAGGGTGTGCGCCGCATCGGCATAACGCCCCTGGCTGTTTGAGGCCAAGGTGAGCAGCGCGGCATTGCGCGACACCTCACCGAAGATCGGCCAGTCGCGCAGGACAAGGCGGATATTGCGGTCCTCCACCATGACCTTCGAGAGTTCGATGAAACTCAGCTTGCAGTAGGGGCACTGGTAGTCGGTGAATTCGACCACCGTCACGTCGCCATCGGGATCGCCAAGCACGGGGATGTCGGCATCGAAGGCGATGTCTTCCACCGTGGGCATCGGATTGGCCCAAAGCGGCAAGGGCGCCATGACGGTCAGCCCCGCAATGCCTTTCAGCATATGGCGCCGGTTGAGCGGCCGGTACTGCATGCGATCGATCCTGTTGTCGTGACGATCTCCTAGACGATGGGCGGCCATGATTAACAGCCGCCTAATCGCCGCGCCGGCACACGATGGCGTGAATGCAGGCGTGCCATGCAAAAACGCCGCTTGAATGATAAGCATGCTTATAATATATGCCGCTCATGAAAAACGAAGGCATCGACAGGCTGGGCTTCCTGATCCACGACGCAGCGCGGCTGGTGCGGCGCAATTTCGAGCAGCGCGGCAGCGAATTCGGGCTGTCGGCGGCGCAATGGCGGCTGCTTGTCAGGCTGGTCAAGGAAGAGGGAGTGGCGCAGGCGCGTCTTGCCGAGCTTCTGGAAATCGAGCCGATCAGCGTGTCGCGATTGCTGGACCGGATGGAGGAGGGCGGCTGGATCGAGCGCCGGCAAGGCAATGCCGATAGGCGTGTGCGCATGATCTTCCCGACCGACAAGGCGCTTGAGGCCTTCTCCAAGGTCAAGGCTGTTGCCGGCGAAGTCTATGAGCGGGCGCTATCAGGGCTTTCGCCGGAAGAGCGGCTCGCCACGGTCCATGGCCTGCGCACCATAGTCGACAACCTTTCCGCGGGTGAGCCCGCCAATGTGAATTGTTTGAGAGAGACGACGAAATGAACGCGGTGGCGAAAGTGAACGAAAACAGCGCAAAGGTCGAAATTGAGAGCCCGGCAGCAGGCCAGCTTCAGCCGGCGGTGGTCGCACCTGCGCCCGCGCCGAAGAAGCGCGGCCGTTTTGTGCTGATGGCAGCCTTGCCTTTGGCGATGGTGGTTGGCGGCGGCTATTTCTGGGTGACCGGCGGCCGCTACCAGGAAACCGAGAACGCCAATCTGCGCCAGGCCAAGGTCAACATCGCATCGGAAGCCGCAGGCCGCATCGTCAAGGTCGATGTCGCCGACAATACGACGGTGAAATCAGGCGACATTCTGTTTGAGGTTGATCCCGAGCCATACAAGATCGCATTGGCGCAGTCCGATGCGGCACTCGCCGCAGCCCGCCTCAATGTCGAGCAGCTTCGCGCCGCCTACAGCCAGGCGGTCGCCCAGGAGCGCGTCGCGGCAAGCGGCCTCGATTATGCCCAGGCACAGTTCGACCGTAGCAACGGTCTGGTCAACAAGGGCGTCAACACCAAGTCTTCGCTCGATGAAGCGCGCATGGACCTCGACAAGGCTCAGGAGCAGCACAGCGCTGCCATGCAGGGCATTGTCAGCGCCAAGGCAGCGCTCGGCGGCAACCCGGATATCGAGACAGACAAGCACCCAACGGTGCTGTCGGCGCTCGCCGCACGCGACAATGCCGCATTCAACCTGGCCCAGACGACGGTTCGCGCGCCGGCCGATGGTGTGGTCTCGCAGGCCGCTTCCTTCAAGGTTGGCCAGTTCGTCGGCACCGGCACTGCGCTGTTCAGCCTCGTCGAGACCGGCGACACCTGGGTCGAGGCGAATTTCAAGGAAACGCAGCTGACCCACATGAAGCCCGGCCAGGAGGCCGAAATCGTGCTCGACACCTACCCGGATCGCACTTTCCGCGGCACGGTCGAGGCGATCGGTGCGGGCACCGGTGCGGAGTTTTCGCTGCTGCCGGCGCAGAACGCCACCGGCAACTGGGTCAAGGTCACCCAGCGCATCCCGGTGCGGGTCAAGGTCGATACCGCGGATGGCGGGTTGGCCATGCGCACCGGCATGAGCGCCACGGTGTCGATCGACACCGGCGTGTCGCGCGGCTTCGGCAGCGTCTTCGGCCACGCGGTGGCGGCGGAATAACTGCCGCTGATCCGCGCACTTTTCTCCGGACTTGATCCGACCGCGAGGATGCGGCCGGGTCTCCGGCTTTCCGGTCGCCGCTTGACGACCACCAGGTCCCAAGGGTTGCTCGAATGAGCCAGTCAGCCGCAAAATCCCTCACCGACGTGCCGCATCGCGGCCTGATCACCGTTGCCATCATGCTGGCGACCGTGATGCAGGTGCTCGACACCACCATCGCCAATGTTGCGCTGCCCTCGATGGTCGGCGACCTCGGTGCTTCTCAGGACACCATCAACTGGGTGCTGACGTCCTACATCGTTGCCGCCGCCATCATGACGCCGCTGACCGGCTGGATGTCGGACCGCTTCGGTCGCAAGGAACTGTTTCTTGTTTCCGTCGTCGGCTTCACCATCATGTCGATGCTCTGCGGCGTGGCCTGGAGCCTGGAATCAATGGTGCTGTTCCGCGTCCTCCAGGGCGTGTTCGGTGCAGCGATCGTGCCGCTGAGCCAGACCTTCCTGCTCGACATCAACCCCAAGGAACGCCACGGCCAGGCCATGGCGATGTGGGGTGCCGGCATCATGGTTGGCCCGATCATCGGCCCGACCCTCGGCGGTTGGCTGACCGAGAGCTTCAACTGGCGATGGGTGTTCTTCATCAACCTGCCTGTCGGTATCGTCGCTTTCCTGGGCTCGGCCGCCTATCTGCCGGCTATCGTCAAGCGCTTGCGCGGCTTCGATTTCTTCGGCTTTGCCATGCTGTCGCTCGGCGTCGGTGCACTCCAGCTGATGCTTGACCGCGGCGGCGAGGTCGACTGGTTCTCGGCCGTCGAGATCTGGATCGAACTGGGGCTCGCCATCACCGGCTTCTGGGTCTTTGCCGTCCATATGGCGATGTCGCAGAACACCTTCCTCGACCCCAAGATCTTCACCGACCGCAACTTCGTCACCGGGCTGGTGTTCATCTTCGTCATCGGCGTGATCCTGCTGGCCAGCCTGGCGCTGCTGCCGCCGATGCTGGCGCGCATCTATGGCTATCCGACCATCACCACCGGACTGGTGATGGCACCGCGCGGCGTTGGCACGATGATCTCGATGCTGCTCGTCGGGCGCTTGGTGCGGCTGGTTGACAACCGCTATCTGGTTGTCGCCGGGCTGCTGCTGACGGCGATCTCGCTCTACTACATGACCGGCTTCACGCCGCAGATGGACGCTTTCCTGATCGTCTCGACCGGCGTTGTGCAAGGGCTAGGGCTGGGTCTTGTGTTCGTGCCGCTGTCGACCGTGGCGTTCGCGACACTGGCGCCGCAGCACCGGACCGATGCGGCGAGCCTGTTCAGCTTGGTCCGCAACATCGGTTCGTCGATCGGTATTTCGATCGTCACCGTGCTGTTGACCCGCAATGTCCAGATCAACCACGCCGAGCTGTCGACGAACATCACGCCGTTCAACCCCAACCTCATGGCGCTGTCACCTGGCGCGGTTGCCGGCAACCCGGCTGCGCTGTCGCAGATCGACGGGCTGGTCAACATCCAGTCGCTGATGATCTCCTACATCGACGACTTCAAGCTGATGATGATTGTCTCCCTCTGCGCGATCCCGCTGGCGCTGCTGTTGCGCAAGCCAAAAGTGCAGGTGACAGGCGGTGCCCCGGCAGCGCATTTGGATTGAGAATGAAAAAGGCGCCGTCCGCGAGGAGGGCGCCTTTTCATTTCTCCGCGACTGTCGTCAGCTGACGATGCGCAGGTTCGACAGCTCGTCGGCGATTTCCTTGAACACCTGCATCAGGTTGGCGCCTGTGGCGTTCCAGTAAAGCTTCTTGCCGACGGTGCTGCGCGAATAGGAGGCGCAGTTCTTGAGTGCGGCGATCGCCTTCTTTTCGTCCGAATAGGATTCGCTCAAGTCGAGCGACACCGTCATGACGATGACGTTGTCGTTGCCTTCGCCTGTTACCTTGCGCGCATTTGGGCCTTTGGCGTTCGCGCACACCTTCTGCATGTGCTCGTCCATGGCCGCCTGATAGTTGTCGCCAGTGTAGGTGGATTTGCCGACGGAACTGCTGGTGTCCATGAAGATACGGCTCGTACTGCCGCCATCGTAGCCTTTGCCGGCGTAGCCATAGGCGGCGTAGGTCGACTTGTTGCCTGCGTCATCCGTGCTGCCAAGGTCGCCATAAGTGTTGGCGCCATCGGTCAGAACAATAACGACCTTGTCGTTGCCCTTTTCGCCATCTGCGCGGCCTTCGGTGAAGGGCGCGACACTGGAAACCACGCGCCAGCCCCATGCGGTGCCCTCGGGAACGTTGGTGTTGCCGGTGGGTGCCATCGCGTCGATTGCAGTCTTGATCTCTTCCTTGCCTTCGGACTTGCTGACATCGATGAGCGGCGTAATGGGATTTGTTGAACAGCCCGCACTGGGGCCGTCGCCCGATCCCGGACTTGCGGAGCCATAAGGCTTGATACGGAAATACTTGCGCATGTCCCGCTGGCGGACGCCTGCGGTGGAATTGTCCCAGTCGGCCCACCAGCTGTTCGAGTAACCGAAGCTGTCTGAGTTCAGGTCGCTGCTATTGTCATCAATGTCGCCATCGCCATCGATGTCCAGCCGCCAAAGATGTCTGGCCTCGTCCGGCGCGAACATGGGTACAAACAGTGTCGCGGGATTGGTCGTAACAGCTGGGGCGTCATTATTGTTGTAGGGCGCCGGCCTCGCCTCAACGCATCCCTGCCAGCTGGAGAACTGGCTGTACGTATAGGTGTAGTCGTACTCGTAGGCGCCGGACTCGCATTTGTCGCTGTTCTTCTTTTTCTTGTAGCAGACGTAGTGCCTGCTGCCTTCGACACGCTCGCGGTCAGACTGGACCGTCATATCCTGATAGAGACTGAACCGTGTCAGCGGCATGTCCATGGTGTCGCCCCAGCCTGCGCCGCGTTTTCGCCAGATGCCGCCAGATAGCTCGGCATATCTGTTGCCGATCGAAGGGGCATTTGCCGCGGTCATCTGAGACCAGTCGAAATTTTCGTGGTGAACAGGCGAGCGGCCGTCCAAGTCCATCCATGGCTCGTCGTCATTTTTCGGACCGACGTTTACAGAAGCCGAGAACGGCACGAGCCCGAATTGCACTGGCTTGTCGATCTGCTTCATCTGTGCGGCTTGCGCTGCAAGTGTTTCGACAAGCTGCTTTGACGCAGACTTCAAGAGGTCGATGCGTTTCTGGCCGGTGCCAGACCCGTTTTCGCTCATCGAGCCCGAATTATCGAGAACGAGTGCGACTTCGAGCGTGTTCTTCAGGCGGACTTCGGACCTTACCGCGAAATCCATCTGGTTCGACCCGCTGCCCTTGCCGAGCAAGGCGGCGGCGACCGGAACGAAGTAGGGATCGTATTTGAGATTGGCCTCCAGCTTCAGCGTGCCGCCACCAGAGATGCTGTTGGGAAGCGTAACCGTGAGGGTCGTGTTCGACGGTTTCACCGGACCGAGATTGGCCTTGAAGAAGTCGTTCGCATAAATTTTGAGCTGATCGTCTGTTGCGCCTTCGATGATCCGCCGGGCTGTTGCTATGCCGGCCGCATCGAGTGCGTTTCGGGTGATCTCACGCTGGCGCGACATCTCCGAATAGTCGATGGCAAGTGCCAAGGCGCCCATGATCGGAACCATCGCGGCGACCGTGAGGATTGCATAGCTACCGCGCCTGTCCTGCAGGAATTTCCGGATCATGGAAGGGGGCCCCTGAGCTCTACCGAGGCAAAGTCGCACACAATCATTAAATTTGCGGTTCCTAATCTACCGAGAAATCGTAGCTTGCGGTTAGGCGATTGTTTACCGTGCGGTTGCCAGCAGGTGTCCGAACTCGATTTTGCGATGCAGCTGGTCCCCGCGAAAGCTGGTGACAGGACGAGCCGGTTCGGATAATTCCGGGCTGCTTGGCGGCTCAGCCAAAGTCTCCCGTTGGGACCGATCGAAGGACAGACAATGGCAGGCTTGCCGCAATCAATCGCGTCGCTCGAAGCGCTTACCGGCCGCTATCAGGCATTGCTTTGCGATGTCTGGGGCGTCATCCACAACGGCGTCGACGCCTTCCCGGAAGCGGCTGCAGCCCTCAAGGCGGCACGCGAGAAGGGCGTCGCCGTCGTTCTGATCACCAACGCGCCGCGTCCGCGCGCCGGCGTCATCGCTCAGCTGGCAACCCTTGGCGTGCCTGAAACCGCCTGGGATCGGGTCGTGACTTCAGGCGATGTCACGCGCGACCTGATCCGCTCGGGACCGCGCCGTGTCTTCCACATCGGCCCCGATCGCGATTTTCCGATCTATGACGGTCTCGACGTCGATCTTGTCGAGGAATTCGAGGCCTCCGTTGTGGTTTGCACCGGACTTTTCGACGACGAGACCGAAACACCCGACGATTATGCCGAGATGCTGCGCCGTCTGCGCGCCCGCAACCTGCCGTTCATCTGTGCCAATCCCGATATCGTTGTCGAACGCGGCCACGAACTGATCTGGTGTGCCGGTGCTCTGGCGCGCGACTATGGCCAGCTTGGCGGGCGCACGCTGGTGTCGGGCAAGCCGCACCGGCCAATTTACGAGGCGGCATTGGCGGCAGCGGGGGAGGTGCTCGGCCGCGAGGTCAAGCTTGCGGAAGCGTTGGCCATCGGCGACGGCATGTTCACCGACGTCAAGGGTGCGGCCGACAACGGCATCGACGTCCTCTATGTCTCCGGCGGCATTCATGCACGCGACTATGGCGAACCGCATGCGCCCGACCCCGACATGCTGGCGGCATTCCTCGACAAGCACGGCTATTCGCCAGTGGCGACTATCCCAAGGCTTCGGTAGACGTGACGATGAAACAGAGCTTTCTTCGCATTTCGGGGGAAGAGCCGGTGCCGGCGTGGTTGCGCGGTGGCGTCGTCGCCATCGGCAATTTTGATGGCATCCATCGCGGCCACCAGGCAGTACTCGAGCGCGCGCTGGAAGAGGCGCGTCGACGGGGCGTGGCAGCACTTGTGCTGACCTTCGAGCCGCATCCGCGAAAGGTGTTTCGGCCTGACGTTCCGCTGTTTGTGCTGACACCGCCGCCGGTCAAGGCGCGGCTGATCGAGGCGCTCGGTTTTGCCGGCGTTGTCGAAAGGCCGTTCACGCGCGAGTTCGCCAGCCTTTCGGCCGAGGATTTTGTCACGTCCATTCTGGAGGAGCGGCTGGGCATCAGCCACGTGGTGACCGGCTTCGACTTCCATTTCGGCAAGAACCGGCAGGGCGGCCCGGCTTTCCTGATGGAAGCAGGCAAACGTCATGGCTTCGGCGTGACGCCGGTCGATGCCTTCCGCGACGAAGGCGCAGAGATCATTTCGTCGAGCCGTATCCGCGAACTGCTGTCCAAGGGCGAGGCAGCAGAAGCGGCTGGATTGCTTGGCTATCGCTACACCGTCGAAGCTGAAGTGGTCGGTGGCGCGCAGCTTGGCCGCACGCTGGGATTTCCGACCGCCAATATGTGCCTCTCGTCCGAGACCGGTCTGAAGGAGGGCATTTATGCCGTCCGCTTCCGCCGCGCCGACGGTTCGTTGCATGACGGGGTGGCAAGTTTTGGCCGGCGCCCGACAGTCAACGACAATGGTGCGCCGCTGCTCGAAACCTTCGTCTTCGATTTTTCCGGCGACCTCTATGGCGAAGTCGCTTCGGTGTCGTTGTTCGGCTACCTCAGGGGTGAAGTGAAGTTCGAAGGCCTCGATGCGCTTGTGGTGCAGATGAAGCAGGACGAAGCCGAGGCGAGGGCGCTGCTCCAAGGCGTGCGCCCTCTCTCCGAACTTGATCAGGCGATCGCCTTTTAGGCGGCCTTGCGCAGGCCGAAGCCGAACGCGATGTAGGTGATGCCCTGGAAGATCAGGTCCACGGCAAGGAAAATGCCGAGGATCTTCAGGCTGTTTGTTGGCCAGCCCATCGCGATGACGAGGCCTGCCAGCACGGTGATGATGCCGGCCGCCACGACCCAGCCCCAGCCTTGCAGCCCCTTGCTGGTGAAGCCGATCCAGACGCGTAGCAGGCCTGACGCGATCAGGCTGACCGCCAGCAAAAGCGTCAGGACCGCAGTGGTCAGCAACGGGTTTGCGAAGGCCAGATATCCGGCGACGACATATAGGATGCCGCTGAGCAGCCACCAGAAGAAGCTACCCCAGCTCTTGACGCCGAAGGCATGAAAGATCTCGATCACGCCGGCAACGATCATCATCGTGCCGACAATGAGCACTGATGCTGCCGCACCAATCATGAGATTGCCGGCGGCGATGATGCCGAGAGCGAGCACAAGCACGCCGAGCGCGACGAACCAGCCCCATTTGGAGCGCATTTCTGCAAGCGTGCCCTGCGGCATCTGGTCGGAAATAGTCATCAAGCCGGACTCCTCAAAATGATCAGTTCTCATCAAAAGGTGGCATTGTGCCCAGTCTGGAGGCTAGCCTTGGCAGGTGAGTCGGTCCAGTGGCGGGTACGCTAGGGGAGAAATAAACGTTTGTTGCAAATGGCGAATTTAATTCAAATTTTACGTTGTTTGCGTCAAACCCAATGGTCCTGGCGATTGGGTTCGTAGCGTACGCGGGGTTGTGATGAAGTCTTTCGGTCGTATTTCGGCAGCGGTTTCCACGCTTGCTTTGGTCAGCGGACCGGCGATGGCCGGCGAAGGCGCATTCGGCTTTCTCTCCGGCGACTGGTATCTGACGCTCGGCGCCACCGGCATGGTCGCGCCCCGCTTCGAGGGTTCCAAGAAATACCTGTTCAGCGCCCAGCCGATCATTTCTCTCGGCAAGGCCGGCAATGACGTTCGCTTTTCCTCGCGCAACGACAATATCTCGCTGGCGCTGATCGACGATGGCGGCGTGCGCGCCGGCTTGAACGGCAAGATCATCTTCGGCCGCGACGCTGAACACGAGCTGCAGGGCCTGCACGACATCCGCTGGGGCGGCGAAATCGGCGGCTTCTTCGAATTCTATCCGACCGACTGGATGCGCGCCCGCGCCGAGGTCCGGCACGGCATTCGCGCCCATAGCGGCATCGTCGCCGATATCGCCGTCGATGCCTTCCACGACGTCACGCCCGAGATCAGGGTTTCAGGCGGCCCGCGCGTCTCCTTCGCTTCCGACGACTATTTCGACACCTATTACGGCGTCAGCGCGCAGGAAGCCGCGGCCTCCGGCATCAGCCAGTACAATCCAAGCGGCGGCATGCGCTCGGCCGGCGTCGGCGGCGCGGTCACCTGGAAGGCGACCGACAACGTCACGGCGAGCCTGTTCACCGAGTACTCCAGGCTGATGGGGTCGGCGGCGGATTCGACGATCGTCAAGGAGCGCGGCTCGCGCGACCAGCTGACGGTCGGCGTGTCGACCAGCTACCGCTTCGACTTCAACCTTTGATATCTAGCGAATTAGGCGCTTTATTCCGCGCTCCGGCTCCGCTAAAAGCGCGGCCATGAGATTTTTCGCGCCCGTCTTCGCGACTGCGATACGAATTACGGGCCCGGCCTTCCGGGTGGCCTGAGGCTGTCCGCAAGTCCGGGACTATTTGCCTGCGCGCTGCACGGCGCCTTTTCCAGATCATGACAGTTGAACGCCCGTGGCAGCTTTGCCGGGCAAGATGGCAAGACAAATGACAGATACGTCCGAAAAGATCGACTATTCCAAGACCCTCTACCTGCCGCAGACGGAGTTTCCGATGCGCGCCGGCCTGCCCGAGAAGGAGCCGGTGACGGTTGCCCGCTGGCAGAAGATGGACCTCTACAAGCGTCTCCGCGAAACGGCCGCCGGCCGCGAGAAGTATGTGCTGCATGACGGCCCGCCCTATGCAAACGGCAACATCCACATCGGCCACGCGCTGAACAAGATCCTCAAGGACGTCATCACCCGCTCGTTCCAGATGCGCGGCTATGACTCCAACTATGTGCCCGGCTGGGACTGCCACGGCCTGCCGATCGAATGGAAGATCGAGGAAAAGTACCGCGCCGCCGGCAAGAACAAGGACGAGGTCGAGATCAACGAGTTCCGCAAGGAATGTCGTGAGTTCGCTGCCGGCTGGATCAAGGTCCAGGGCGAGGAGTTCCAGCGGCTCGGCGTCGTCGGCGACTTCGACAATCCCTATACGACGATGAACTTCCACGCCGAGGCGCGTATCGCCGGCGAGCTGCTGAAGTTCGCCAATTCGGGCCAGCTCTACCGCGGTTCCAAGCCGGTGATGTGGTCGGTTGTCGAACGCACGGCGCTCGCCGAGGCCGAGGTCGAATACCAGGACTACGAGAGCGACACGATCTGGGTGAAGTTCCCGGTGGATCCTCAGCATGTGGTTAGAGACGGCGGCAAGATCGAATTTCACCCCGATCGGACGCCGGAGGATCTCTGGAGCGCCCATGTCGTCATCTGGACGACTACACCGTGGACAATACCCGGTAACCGCGCCGTCGCCTATTCGACGCGCGTTGCCTATGGCCTCTACGAGGTTACAGCTGCGGAGAACGACTTCGGACCGCAGCCCGGCGAGAAGCTGATCTTCGCCGATGCGCTGGCTGAAGAGGCGGCTGTCAAGGCCAAGGTGACGCTGAATCGGATCCGTAGCATCGCTGGCGAAGAGCTTGGAAAGCTTGTGCTTTCGCATCCGCTCGAAGGTGTTGGCGGTGGCTACGAATTCCCCGTGCCGATGCTTGCCGGCGATCATGTCACCGACGATGCCGGCACTGGCTTCGTGCATACCGCGCCTGGCCACGGCCGCGAGGACTTCGATGCCTGGATGGACGCGGCGGCAGATCTTGAAAAGCGCGGCATCGAAACACGCCTGCCATTCACCGTCGACGACGCTGGCTTCTTCACCAAGGACGCGCCAGGTTTCGGTCCTGATCGAGAGGGCGGCGCTGCACGCGTCATCGATGACCACGGCAAGAAGGGCGACGCCAATAAGGCCGTCATCGAGGAACTGATCAAGTGCAACGCGCTGTTTGCGCGCGGCCGTCTCAAGCACAGCTATCCGCATAGCTGGCGCTCGAAGAAGCCGGTGATCTTCCGCAACACACCACAGTGGTTCGTCTACATGGACAAGCAGCTTGGCGACGGCACGACGCTGCGCAGCCGCGCGCTGCAGGCCATCGACGACACTCGCTTCGTTCCTGCTGCCGGCCAGACGCGCCTGCGCTCGATGATCGAGGAGCGCCCTGACTGGGTGCTGTCGCGCCAGCGCGCCTGGGGCGTGCCGATCGCCATCTTCGCCGATGCCGACGGCAACGTGCTGAAAGACGAGGCGGTCAATGCCCGTATCGTCGAGGCTTTCGAAAAGGAGGGTGCCGACGCCTGGTTCGCCCAAGGCGCGCGTGAGCGCTTCCTCGGTTCGCGCGCCAACGAGGCGTGGACGCAGGTGATGGACATTCTCGACGTCTGGTTCGACTCGGGTTCCACGCACGCCTTTACGCTCGAAGATCGCCCCGACCTGAAATGGCCGGCCGACGTCTATCTCGAAGGCTCCGACCAGCATCGCGGCTGGTTCCATTCGTCGCTGCTCGAAAGCTGCGGCACGCGCGGCCGTGCGCCCTACAAGGCGGTTGTCACCCATGGTTTCACCATGGACGAGGAAGGCCGCAAGATGTCGAAGTCGCTCGGCAACACGGTCGTGCCGCAAGACGTCATGAAGCAGTCGGGCGCTGATATCCTGCGCCTGTGGGTGATGACAACAGACTATTGGGAAGACCAGCGCCTCGGCAAGAACGTGCTGCAGACCAACATCGACGCCTACCGCAAGCTGCGCAACACCATCCGCTGGATGCTTGGCACGCTCGCTCATGACGATGGCGAGGAAGTTGCGCTGGCGGAGATGCCGGAGCTGGAGCGGCTGATGCTGCACCGGCTTGCCGAACTCGATGCGCTGGTGCGCAAGGGTTATGACGAGTTCGAGTTCAAGCGCATCACCCGCGCGCTGATCGACTTCATGGTTGTCGAGCTTTCGGCCTTCTACTTCGACATCCGCAAGGACGTGCTCTACTGCGACGCGCCGTCGAGCATCCGCCGCAAGGCGGCTGTTCATGTCGTGCGCGAGCTGTTCAACTGTCTGGTCAAGTGGCTGGCGCCGATGCTGCCCTTCACTACCGAAGAGGCGTGGCTGGAACGTAATCCGCAGGCTGAGTCGGTGCATCTCGAGCAGTTCCCCGACGTGCCAGCGGCCTGGCGCGACGAAGCGCTGGCCGAGAAGTGGCGCAAGATCCGCCAGGTCCGCAGCGTTGTCACTGGTGCCCTGGAGCTGGAGCGGGCCAAGAAGACAATCGGCTCGTCGCTTGAAGCGGTTCCCGTGGTCTACATGACCGATGCGGTGCTCGAAGAAGCCCTGTCGGGCATCGACCTGGCCGAGATCAGCATCACCAGCGACCTTGTCATCTCGCACGAAGACATCCCGGTCGATTCTTTCGCATTGCGCGAAGTTCCGGGCGTGGCCGTGGTCGTCGAGAAGGCGGAAGGCCGTGGGCTGGTCAAGTGCGCGCGCTCCTGGCGCTACACAAGCGACGTCGGCTCGGACGCGGCCTTTGCCGACGTGTCGGCGCGCGATGCTGCGGCACTGCACGAATTGAAGGCGCTAGGCCGGTTCTAACAGGTGCTGAAATGCAACGACCGGCGGACATCTCCGGCCGGTCGTTGCCCTTGACGGGCCATTAATGTAAAAGCGCGAAACTTCGGCAGACAAATTGTCGCCGGAATTCCGTCGGATGAGCATACGGACCGGGACCCGGCTCAAGGCCGGCATCTAGCGAGAGGCGTTCGAGTGAAAATTACTGGCATGACGGACCGCATCAGCGCGCGCGGGGCTTTGCTTGCGTCGCTCGCCGTTTCCGGCCTGGCGCTTACGGGCTGCATGAGCGCGCCTACCTACGGCACCGACAAGACGGCGACGACCCAGCTCGCTGGCGACATCACCAACATCCTGTCGTTGAAGCCGAAGACCAACAGCATCGACTACAAGCCGCGTCCCGAGCTGGTGAAGCCGAAGACCGGCCAAGTGGCAGCGCTGCCTGCACCGCAGGACAACATTGTCACCACCGCAAGTGCCGACTGGCCCGAATCGCCCGAGGCGCGCCGCGCCCGTATCCGCGACGATGCCACCAAGAACCGCGACAATCCCAATTTCGAACCCCAGGTCGTCAACGACATGTCGTCGCTGAACGGCCCTGACATGAGCAAGTGGACACCGGCCCAGCGCAAGATCGAGATCGAGCGCCGCTTGCGCGAGAGCAAGCAGGGCAATGCCACGAGCCGCAAATATCTGAGCGAGCCGCCGCTGGTGTATCGCGAGGCGGCTGCGTCCGCAGCGCAGGACGAACTCGGTGAAGACGAGATCAAGAAAGAACGCCGCAAGAAGAAGCTTGCCAAGAAGGGCAGCAACTGGTGGCCGTTCTGATCCAGCGTTGAATACGGCGCGACCAACGCTTTGCGTCCGTCAGGGCGCAAAGCCCGTTAGAGGTCGCGACGGTCCTTGAAGAAGCCTTTCAGTATTTCGGCCGCGCGCGTTTCGCCTATCCCCGGGTAGACGTCCGGCGTGTGATGGCAGGTTGGCGCGGCGAAGAAACGCACGCCGCTGACCACCGCGCCGCCCTTGTCGTCGACAGCGCCGAAGTAAAGCCGCCTCAGCCGTGCGAACGAAATGGCGGCGGCGCACATGGTGCAAGGTTCCAGCGTGACATAGAGATCGTGGCCGGTGAGCCGTTCGGAGCCGAATTTCTCCGACGCCTCGCGGATCGCCAGCACTTCGGCGTGGGCTGTGACGTCGTTCAATTCGCGGGTACGATTACCGGCGCGCGCGACGATTTCGCTGCCGCGGACGATGATCGCGCCGATCGGCACTTCGCCGCGTTCGGCCGCAGCTTCCGCCTCCGCAAAGGCCAATGCCATGTAATCGGGCCGTTTCACGCCTCAACCATCCTGTTACCCCTCGCTAACCCCCGAGCTTCCTGTTATCTAGCCGCCGAAAAGGGCAAAGGCCACTATGGACGACGATCGTAAGAAATTCCCCCGCAAGGGCGGCTCCAAGCCGGCTGGCGCAGGCGGCCGCGATGGCGGCGCGAAGAAATTCGGCAAGCCGCGCACCGAAGGTGCTGGCAAGCCATTTGCCAAGAAGCCGTACGCACCGCGTCCTGCTGGTGCAGGCGGTGGCGATCGTCCTGATCGTCCCAAGCGCGACTTCGGCCCGCGCGACGACGCCCGTCCGGCAAGTGGCGAGCGCCCGGTCCACAAGGGACCGCGTCCCGAGGGCAAGCCTTACGAAAAACGCGAAGGCGGCCGCTCCTTTGGTAGCGACAAGCCCCATCGTGCGCGTCCCGCCGCAAGTGCCGAGGGGGGCGAACGTCCCAAGCGCGAGTTCCGTCCGCGCGACGGCGAAGCGCGTCCTGCAAGCGGCGAGCGTACCTTCAACAAGGGCCCGCGCCCCGAGGGCAAGCCCTACGAGAAGCGCGAAGGCGGCCGTTCGTTTGGCGGCGACAAGCCTTATCGTCCGCGTCCCGCCGAAGGTGGCGAGCGCCCGCATCGTGAATTCCGTCCGCGCGACGGCGAAGCGCGTCCCGCAAGCGGCGAGCGCCCGTTCAGCAAGGGTCCGCGCCCCGAAGGCAAGCCCTACGAAAAGCGTGAAGGCGGCCGTTCGTTTGGCGGCGACAAGCCTTATCGTGCGCGCCCTGCCGAAGGTGGCGAGCGCCCGCAGCGTGAATTCCGACCGCGCGACGGCGAGGCACGTCCTGCAAGTGGTGACCGCCCGATCCGTTCGGGACCGCGCCCTGAGGGCGGCAGGCCTTACGAGAAGCGCGAAGGCGGCGAGGCGAGGGCGTTCCGTCCGAGGCCGGATGGCGACCGCCGCCCGTCGACCGAGGGCTTCAAGCCACGTTCGCGTGGGCCCGAGGATGCGCCCGAGCCGGGCGAACGCATCGCCAAGCGCCTGGCGCGCGCAGGCTTGGCTTCGCGTCGCGATGCCGAGGAACTGATCGCTGCTGGCCGCGTCAAGGTCAACAACAAGATACTGGCCTCGCCCGCCGTCAACGTCATGCCGGACGACATCATTCATCTCGACGGCATGGAAATCCCGCCGATCGAGCGCACCCGGCTGTTCCTGTTCCACAAGCCGGCGGGCGTGGTCACCACCAACCGCGATCCCGAGGGTCGCAAGACTGTCTTCGACGTGCTGCCGCAGGAGCTGCCGCGCCTGATGACCATCGGCCGGCTCGACATCAACACCGAAGGCTTGCTGCTGCTCACCAATGATGGCGGGCTGTCGCGCGTGCTCGAACTGCCGGCGACCGGCTGGCTGCGCCGCTACCGCGTCCGTGTCCATGGCAAGGTCGAGCAGAAGACGCTTGACGGCCTCAAGGACGGTATCGCCGTCGAGGGCGTGTTCTACGGCTCGATCGAAGCGACGCTCGACCGCGAGCAGGGCAGCAATGCCTGGATCACCATCGGCCTGCGTGAAGGCAAGAACCGCGAGGTCAAGAACATCCTCGGCGCGCTCGGCCTCGAAGTGAACCGCCTGATCCGTATCTCCTATGGCCCGTTCCAGCTCGGCGAGCTGCCGGAAGGCCATGTCCAGGAGATCAAGGGCAAGATGCTGCGCGACCAGCTTGGCGAGCGGCTGATCGAGGAGTCGGGTGCCAATTTCGACGCCGATATCGTCAAGCCTTTCTCCAACAAGCCTACCTTCCGCCATGAAAAGCCGCGTGAAGAGGAGCCGGCGCGTCCGAAATTCCAGCGCGATGGCGAACGCGGCCGTATCGGCGAGGGCGGCCTGATCAAGAACCGCAAGCGCTCCAACGAGCGCCACCGCGAGGACGTGCTTGGCCGCCTGTCGACCGAGCGGCCCAAGTTTGGCGACAAGCCCAGCTTCGGCGACAAGCCAAAATTTGGTGACAAGCCTAAGTTCGGTGACAAGCCAAAGTTTGGCGACCGTCCGAAATTCGGTGGCAAGAAGGGCGACGATCGCGAAAAGAAGCCTTTCGAAACCCCCGGCGCCCGCAAGGCCAATGTCTGGATGGCGCCGGGCGCGCGTCCGCAGAGCGAAAAGGCCAAGGCCGAAGCAGCAGCGAGGCCGCCGCGCGACAAGCCACGCTTTGACAAGCCCCGTTCTGACAAGCCACGCTTTGACAAGCCCAAGGGTGATGGCCCGCGTGGTGGACGGCCGGGCGGTCCGCGCCGGGATCGCGGCTGATGCGGGTTGTTGGTGGCGAATTGCGCGGCCGGCCTTTGGCCACGCCGCGTGACAACGCCATCCGTCCGACCACCGACCGCACCCGCGAGGCGGTGTTCAACATGCTTGCCCATCGCTTCGGCGACAGGCTCGAAGGCGCGCGCGTGCTCGATCTTTTTCGCCGGCACGGGCGCACTCGGCATCGAGGCGCTGTCGCGTGGCGCCTCGTATTGCGTCTTCATTGAGGAATCAGCGGAAGGCCGCGGGCTCATTCGCACCAATGTCGAAAGCTTCGGCCTGACAGGCCGGACCAAGATCTTCCGCCGCGACGCAACTGGTCTCGGCGATGCCGGCACGCTTGGGCCATTTGGGCTGGTCTTCGCCGACCCGCCTTACGGCAAGGGACTAGGCGAGAAGGCTCTGCGCTCGGCCCGTGCCGGCGGTTGGCTTGCGCCGGGTGCGCTGTTTGTCGTCGAAGAGGCTGCCGCCGCGGCCTTTGAGCCGGGCCCCGGCTTTTCCATCGTCGACGAACGTTCCTATGGCGAGACGGTGATCCGCTTCATCGAAGCCGAATAGCTGTCGGCGCCTGACTTCGGCCTCTTTCGGGCCGGAAGGTTACGAACAATTCACTTCCCGCCACTTTGAGCCAAAGCCTATAAGGCAGGCACGTCCACACACAGAGGCTGTTGATGATTTTGGGATTCTTGCGGGCGAAAGCTTCGCTGCCGGCCGTATTCGCTATGGGCCTGGCCTGGGCGGCACCGGCCCTGGCCGAGACGCCGCGCAGCGACTGGACGGTCACCAGCTTTACGCTCGACAATGGCATGCAGGTCGTGGTCATTCCCGATCATCGCGCGCCGATCGCAACCCACATGGTCTGGTACAAGGTCGGCAGCGCCGACGAGATGCCCGGCAAGTCAGGCATCGCCCACTTCTTCGAGCACCTGATGTTCAAGGGCACGACCAACCACAAGGCGGGCGAGTTCGGCCAGAAGGTCGCCGAAATCGGCGGCAGCGAAAACGCCTTCACCACATACGACTACACCGCCTACCACCAGACGGTTACGCCGGCAGCGCTTGAAACGATGATGAGTTTCGAAGCCGACCGGATGCGCAATCTGGTGCTGACCGATGCGGTGATCGGACCCGAGCGCGATGTCATCCTCGAAGAGCGCCGCTCGCGCATCGAAAACAATCCCGGCGCTTTGCTCAACGAGGAAGTCGACGCGACGCTGTTCCAGAACCAGCCCTATCGCACGCCGGTCATCGGCTGGATGCATGAGATCGAAAAGCTCAACCGGGTCGACGCGACCGCCTTCTACAACCAGTATTACGCGCCCAACAACGCGATCCTGATCGTTGCCGGCGATGTCGAGCCGGGGACGGTCAAGGCGCTGGCCGAAAAGACCTATGGCAAGGTCGCGCGCGGTCCCGACCTGCCGCCACGCATCCGCCCGACCGAGCCGGAGCAGAACACCAAGCGCACCGTCGAACTGACCGACGAGCGTGTCAGCGTGCCGAGCTTCTCCAAGGCCTGGGTGGTGCCGTCCTACCAGACGGCTGGGCCAGGCGAAGCCGAGGCGCTCGATCTGCTTTCGGAAATCCTCGGCGGCGGCAACCGAAGCCGGCTCTATCAGGGCCTCGTGGTCAAGGACGGCATTGCTTCTTCCGCCGGCGCCTTCTTCGAGGGCACGATGGTCGACGACACCAGCTTCACCGTCTACGGCGCGCCGCGTGGCGAAGCCGGGTTGCAGCAGGTCGAGGCGGCGGTCGATGTCGAAATCCGCCGCATCATCAACAACGGCGTGACATCCGACGAGCTTGAAAAAGCCAAGGATCGCTTTGTCCGCTCGATGATCTTCGCACGCGACAACCAGGCGAGCATGGCCAACATCTATGGCGCCACGCTGGCGACGGGCGGCACCGTCGCCGACATCGAACAATGGCCGGACAGGATACGCGCGGTGACGACCGAACAGATCAAGGCGGTCGCCGCCAAATACCTCAATCCCGACCATTCGGTTGCCGGCTATCTGCTGCCGGCGAAATCTGTCGAGAAATGATTTGATGACCATGCTCATGGCAATGCGTTTCAAGGTGCTCGTTTCAGCGACGACGCTGATGCTGGCGCTGATGTTTCTGGTGCTGCCGGCGGTTGTTGCCGCCCGCGCCGAAGTCCGAATCCAGGAGGTCAGGTCCGACAAGGGCATCACCGCCTGGCTGGTCGAGGACTATTCGGTGCCGATCATCGCGATCAAGTTCCTGTTCGATGGGGGCAGCACGCAGGACCCTGCAGGCAAGGAAGGGCTAGCCAATCTGATGACCGGGCTTTTCGACGAAGGTGCCGGCGATCTCGACAGCGATGCCTTCCAGATCAAGCTCGATGAGGCCGGCGCCGAGATGGGCTTCAACGAAGGCAATGACGCCGTCGGTGGTGGCATGCGTATGCTGGCCGAGCGGCAGGACGATGCGTTCGAACTGCTGAAGCTCGCCGTCGAGAGGCCGCGCTTTGATCAGGCACCGATCGACCGCATCCGCTCGCAGATCGTCAACGGCATCGTTGCCAATGCGCGTGATCCCGAAACCCAGGCGGCTCGCAAATGGGCCGAGGCGATCTACAGCACGCATCCTTATGCCCGACCTGACATGGGCACGGAGAAATCGCTGGCCACGATCACGGCGGATGACCTGCGCGCCTTCCACAAGGCGAATTTTACCCGCGAAAACATCCATGTCGCCGTCGTCGGCGCGATCGATGCCGAAGCTCTGAAGACGCGGTTGGACCAGGTTTTTGGCGAGTTGCCTGAAAAGGCTGAATTGCGTCCGGTCGAACGTGTCGAGCCGAAGCTCGGCCAGACGATGCACATCGAGTACCCGCTGCCGCAGACCTCGCTGCAGCTTGTCTATCCCGGCGTGCCGCGCGAGGCGCCGGACTTTCTCGCTGCTGCTCTGATGGAACACATCCTCGGCGGCGGCACCTTCTCGTCGCGGCTGTTCGATGAGGTTCGCGAAAAACGCGGGCTCGCCTACAGCGTCAGTTCGGCACTGATCAACCAGGAGCATTCGTCGTCGCTGATCATCGGCACGGCGACGCGTTCGGACCGGGCAGCAGAAACACTTGGCGTCATCCGCGATGTGATCCGCAAGATGGCGAAGGAGGGCCCTTCCGAAGCCGAACTCGACGCGGCCAAGAAATACATGCTGGGCGCTTATGCCATCAACAATCTCGATTCTTCTGGCGCGATCGCCGGCACACTGGTCGATTTGCAGACCGACAAGCTCGGCATCGATTACATGCAGAGGCGCATCGACCTGATCAACGCGGTCAAGCTCGACGACGTCAAGGCAGCGGCGCGCAAGCTTTTGTCGGTCGAACCGGCGATCATGATCCTGGGTCCGAAATTTGTCGAAGCGAGCAAGGGATCAGCGCCACCTTCGCACTGGCACTTGGCGGCGGCGGCGCACGCGGCCTTGCCCATATCCATGTCATCGAGGCGCTGGACGAGCTTGGCATCAAGCCGGTGGCGGTCGCTGGCTCCTCCATTGGCGCGGTCATGGGCGCTGGCATGGCCGCCGGCCTGACCGGCAAGGAAATCCACGAGCATTCCCGTGCCGTTCTCGGCCGGCCGGGTGAAGTGGCAAGCCGCATGTGGCGTGCCCGGCCGGGCACGCTTGCGGAGATGGTCGAAAGCGGCATCAGGGTCACCCAGTTCAATGTCGAGCGTATCCTCAAGGCGTTTTTGCCCGAGGGCGTGCCGGCGACGTTCGAGGAACTGAAGCTACCGCTGAAGGTGACGGCAACCGACTATTATGGCCATTGCCTGAAGGTGTTCGAGGAGGGCGAGCTGTTTTCAGCCCTTGCCGCGTCGGCGGCTATCCCGGCGGTGTTCAAACCTGTGACGCGTGGCAATACACTCTACATCGACGGCGGCATCTATAATCCGGTGCCGTTCGACCTGCTCGAGGGCCTGGCCGACTACACCATCGCCATCGACGTCGTCGGCGCGCCGTTCGAAAACGGGCGCAAGCAGCCGAACTCCATAGATCTGATGTTCGGTGCCAGCCAGCTGATGATGCAGTCGATCATCGCCAACAAGCTTGGTCAGAATCCGCCCGACATCTTCCTCAGGCCGCCAGTGTCGCGCTTCAGAGCGCTTGATTTCCTCAAGATCGACCAGGTGATGGCCGAGACGGTTGCGATCAAGGACGAGCTCAAGCGCGCCGTGGACGAGATCCTTCAGTAACCCAGGCGGGTCGACGTTTCCCGCCTATTGCAGGGTCGATGCCTTGCCGGTGGAGAAGGGCGACTGCGCTGCCGGAGGGGGCGCGAGCACCGGCTCGTCCTGATGCTGCGGTTCGCGCGCAATCGCGTTGACGACGCGGAAACAGACAAACATCGAGACGACACCGAACACGACCGCCCCCAGGCCCCAGCCGGCGATGACGCCGATGGCGCCAAAATAATGCGCGCCAATCCAGACGAAGGGGATGACGCCGAGCGTTGAACGGCCCCAGTTGAACACGGTCGAATAGGTCGGGTAGCCAAGATTGTTGAAGGCGGCACTTGAGACGAAGATCGCGCCATTGAACAAGAAGCTGCCGGCGGCGAAGTGGCAGAAGAACACGATCAGCTCGCGCGCGATGCCCTCGGCCCCGAAGGCACTGGCGATCGGGTTGGCGAAGATCGCCAGCAGCACCCAGACAGCCAGCACATAGACGATGGTGAACAGCAGGCTGTCGCGCATCGTCGTTGTCAGGCGCTCGAATTTGCGGGCGCCGTAGTTCTGCCCGAGGATCGGCCCGACCGCGCCTGACAGCGCGAAGATGACACCGAAGGCGACCGGTACCAGACGGCCGATGATCGCCCAGCCGGCTACTGCCTGGTCGCCAAAGGCGGCCATTTCGATGGTGACATAGGCATTGCCAACCGGGGTAGCGACCTGGGTCAGCATCGCCGGCACGCCGATCGCGAAGAATGGACGGACAGCCTCGCGCATTCCGCTGAGGTCAGGGATCTTGATCAGTCTGTGCACGACATGGGCACCGTGCAGCCCGATGGCCAGCATGACGAAGCGCGTCAGCACGGTCGAGATCGCCGCGCCATCGAGCCCGAGGTCGAAGCCGAAGATCAGGATCGGATCGAGAATAGCCGCAGCGATGCCGCTGCCGAGTGTCACATACATGGCACGCCGAGCATCGCCGACGCCGCGCAGGATGCCAGTCGTGCACATGCCGAGCGCCATGATCGGAAACGATGGCAGCACGATCTGCAGGAACCGCGTCGACAGGTCGAGCGTGGCGCCGGTGGCGCCGAGCAGCGACAGCAGCGGGCGCAGGAATGGCAAGGCGGCTAGTGTCATCAAAAGCGTGGCGACACCCATGAACACCATCGATGCGCCGCCCATGTGCCTGGCTTCCTCGCGCTGGCCACGGCCGAGGCAGCGCGCCACGAGCGCACCGCAGGCGATGGTGAAGCCGATCGAGATCGAAAGCGTGAAGAACAGCAGCGTCGAGGCAAAGCCGATGGCCGCGGCCAGTTCCTCGATGCCGAGCAGGGAAATGTAGAACAGGTTGAGCGCGTCGACGATGAAGATGGCGATCAGGCCGACCGAGCCGGTGCCGGTCATCACCACGACATGGCGCATGGTCGAACCGGTGGTGAATTTTGCCGGTGCCGCCGCCGGGGCCTGTGTGGACATGCGATTTCCCAAAGATTTCGACGGCGAAGCGCCTCAACAGGGTCGTTTGACCATGCACCCGCCCATTGCACAAGCGGGTTGGGGACAATAGATGGGGTGGTACGGGCCGCGACCAACGGGCGGTCAACAATCGGAACATGCCAATGAACGATACCAACGACGCCGCGAAACTGGCCGACAGGGTGGCGAGCCTCGTAGAGGCGGCAAAGAAGGCCGGCGCCGATGCCGCCGATGCGGTTGCGGTGCGCGGCCGCTCGACAAGCGTTTCGGTGCGCCTCGGCAAGGTTGAGGCAACGGAGGCCTCCGAGAGCGAGGACATGTCGCTCAGGGTTTTTGTCGGCCAGCGGGTCGCCAGCGTCTCCGCGACCGCCGCTTCAGATCCTAAGGTGTTGGCCGAGCGTGCGGTCGCAATGGCCAGGGTTTCGCCCGAGGATCCCTACCAGGGTCTTGCCGATGCGTCGCTGCTGACGCAAACGCCGCGCGACCTCGATCTGTTCGATAACACCGTCGTATCAGCCGAACGGCTGAAGGAAGACGCGCTCGCCGCCGAAGAGGCGGCACTGGCCGTCAAGGGCGTGACCAATTCCGCGGGCGCAGGTGCTGCCGCCGGTCTTGGCGGTCTGGTGCTTGCGACGTCGCACGGCTTCGTCGGCCATTATGTCGGATCGCGCTTCTCGCGTTCTGCCAGCGTGATTGCCGGCGAGGGCACGTCGATGGAGCGCGACTATGATTTTTCCTCGCGCATTCACTTCGCCGACCTCGATGCGGCTGACGAAATCGGGCGCAAGGCCGGCGAACGTGCGGTCAAGCGGCTCAACGCGCGCAAGGCGGCAACCGGACCCGTCGACGTGGTTTTTGATCCGCGCGTCGCGCGCGGCATTGCCGGCCACCTCGCCGGTGCCATCAATGGTGCGTCGGTTGCCCGCAAGACCAGCTTCCTGCGCGACATGATGGGCAAGCAGGTGGCCTCCGCCGCCATCACCGCCATCGACGAGCCGTTGAAGCGGCGCGGCCAGGCCTCGCGCCCCTTCGATGGCGAGGGCATCGAGGGTGCGACGCTCAAGATGGTCGACAAGGGCGTGCTCAACCATTGGTTCCTGTCGACGTCGGCGGCGCGCGAGCTCGGCCTCGTCACCAACGGCCGCGGCGCGCGTGGCGGCTCTTCGGTATCGCCGTCCTCGACCAATTTCGCCATCGAACCGGGCGACAGATCGCCTGACGACATCATCCGGTCGCTGAAGCGCGGCTTCTATGTCACCGAGGTGTTCGGCCAGGGCGTCGACATGGTGACGGGTGAATACAGCCGCGGCGCATCGGGCTTCTGGATCGAGAACGGCGAAATCGCCTGGGCGGTGTCGGAGGTGACGATTGCCTCCAACCTCAAGGACATGTTCCTGCGCATGGTGCCGGCGAGCGACCTCGACCGCAATTTTGGCACCGCCGCACCGACGCTTCTGATCGAAGGCATGACCCTTGCCGGCGACTGACAACATCGACAAAGCCGATCTCAAGGCCGAACTCGAACTGCTGCGCGCCGCGGCGGCCGAGGCCGGGCGCATCGCCATGGGCTACTTCAGGCAAAACCCGGAAGTCTGGCTCAAGAGTGGCAATTCGCCGGTCAGCGAGGCCGACTACGCCGCCGACCATTATCTGCGCGAAACGTTGATGGCGGCTCGGCCTGATTATGGCTGGCTGTCGGAAGAAACAGCCGACAATCTCGACCGGCTTAGCGCACGTCGCACCTTCGTCGTCGATCCGATCGATGGCACGCGTGGTTTTGTCGAAGGGCGCACGGCATGGTGCGTCAGCGTCGCTGTCGTCGAAGACGGCCGCTCGCTTGCCGGCGTGCTCGAATGCCCGGCGCGCGAAGAGACCTATTGGGCCGTTGCTGGCGGTGGCGCCTTTCTCAACGGTGAGCCGATCAGCGTGCGCGACGCTGGCCAACGCATCCGCATTGCCGGTCCCAAGCCGATGATCGACAGGATGCCGGTGGAATGGCAGGGCAGGCTCGATCGCGAGGCCTATATCCCCTCCCTTGCCTATCGCGTGGCGATGATCGCCAACGGTTCGCTCGATGCAACCTTCGTCAAGCCGAACGCGCATGACTGGGACATCGCCGCGGCCGAGCTTATACTGACCGAGGCGGGCGGCAAGCTGCTCGACCGGGATGGTGGGCTGCTCGCTTTTGCTGGCAGGAACATCGTTCATGGTGCGCTGATGGCCGGCAGCGGCGCGGTGCTCGACGTCATGGCCGGGGTGATTGCCAGCCACGACGGTTGATGATTTTACCAAGTGTTCCAAAACGGCTCGCTTTGGTCTAGATCAGGCGAGCCCCGAGATGATGAATCAAGGAAACAGATGTCCGAAGAAAACGGAAAAAAGCAGCTCCTGCATCTGGTGTTTGGTGGCGAGCTGACCAAGCTCGGCGGAACCGAGTTCCGCGATCTCGACGCGCTCGACATGGTTGGCATCTATCCCGACTACAAGTCGGCCGAGCTGGCCTGGAAGGCGAAGGCGCAAGCGAGCGTGGACAACGCCCATATGCGCTATTTCGTCGTCCACCTGCATCGGTTGCTTGAGCCGGACACAAAGGCTGCCGGTCAGAACTGATGGAGCAACCCCGCATGGCGTCGTCGGCCGTGAGGCCCGCGGCGAAGAAGAAGCGCGTCAAGCAGCCGGCGTCGAAGACGTTCTGGCGCCGCATTCGCGAGCCGCTTGCCAAGTCGCGCTTTGCCAAGGGTGCGGTGGCGAGCCTGTTTGCCGGAGCGATGCGCTTCATCAAGCTGACCAATCCATTGGTCAAGGGTTCCTACGAACTGGCCGGGGGCAGCTACGCCGACAGCGAACCGCTGATCGTGGGCCTTTGGCATGGCCAGCATCTGCTGGCGCCGGCGCTCTATCCGAGCGAGCGTGGCCTGGTCGCCATGGTGTCGCGCAGCGCCGATGCCGAGCTCAATGCGCTTGTCATCAACAAGTTCGGTATCGAGGCGGTGCGTGGCTCTGGCGGCCGCGAAACCAAGAGCAAGCTCGAAAAAGGTGGCGCAACGGCGCTGATCGCCCTGAAAAAGGCGCTCGATGCCGGCAAGAACGTCTGCATGATCGCTGACATTCCGCATGGCAAGCCGCGCGACGCTGGCATGGGCATCGTGCTTCTGGCGCGCCTTTCCGGTCGCCCGATCGCGCCGGCGGCGATTGCCACCAGCCGCCGCAAGGTGCTGGAAAGCAGCTGGGACAAGACCACCATCAATCTTCCGTTCGGCCGCGGCGCGATCTTCGTCGCCCCTCTGATCGAGGTTCCAGCCGACGCCGACGACGCGGAAATGGAGCGCAAGCGCCAGGAACTCACCGCCGCCATCGATCATGCTACCGAGCAGGCTTATCGCCTGGTGGATGGTGGGAAATGAGCGAACGCTGGGCGCGCGCCTTTCTCAGAGCCTATCGCTACGCAGGTGCCGCCGCCTACCCGATGGTCGGCGGCTACGTCGCCTGGCGAGCCTCGAAGGGCAAGGAGGACCATAACCGCCGCCGCGAGCGTTATGGCGTGCCGAGCCGCGAACGGCCCGACGGGCCGCTGATCTGGTTCCATGCGGCGAGCGTCGGCGAGACTGTCGCGGTCGTACCGCTGATCGAAGCCATCCTCGGCTACGGCATCCATGTCGTGCTGACGACAGGGACGGTCACATCAGCGCAGGTCGCGGAAGAACGGCTGGGCGGTCGCATCATTCATCAATACGTGCCGCTCGACCTCAAGCCGGCGGTCAGCCGTTTCCTCGATCACTGGCAACCCGATCTGGCGATCATCGCCGAATCGGAAATCTGGCCGATGACCATCCTTGAGCTCGGTGCGCGCCGCGTGCCGCAGATACTGGTCAATGGGCGGCTGTCCGACCGCTCGTTCAAATCGTGGAAGAAGCGCGCCTACATTGCCGAGGCGCTGTTCGAAAACATGGCCCATGTGGTGGCGCAGTCGGAGGTCGACGGCGAGCGTTTTCGCGCGCTCGGCGCACGCCCTGTCACCGTCTCGGGCAATCTCAAGGTAGATACATCGCCACCGCCGGCCGACGAGAGCGCTCTTTACGCCATCCAGCGCCAGATCGGCCACCGTCCGACCTGGGCGGCCGTGTCGACCCACGACGGTGAGGAGGTCATGGCGGCCGAAGTGCATGCCATGCTGCGTAGCCGCCACCGCAATCTGCTGACCATCATCGTTCCGCGCCATCCCGATCGCGCCGCGGCCTTGGTCGAGGAGCTGACCGGCATGGGCCTCAATGTCGCGCGCCGCAGCACTGGCGACCGCATCGCGGCCGATACCGACATCCTGCTCGGCGACACCATCGGCGAGATGGGGCTTTACCTGCGCCTGACCGAGATCGCTTTCGTCGGCCGCTCGATGACGGCGCAAGGCGGCCAGAACCCGCTTGAACCGGCGATGCTCGACACCGCCGTGCTTGCCGGGCGCAACGTGCAGAACTTCCGCGACACCTATCAGCGCCTCATCGACCGCGGCGGCGCCAAGATCGTGCGTGACCGCGACATGCTGGCCGGTGCGGTCAACTTCCTGCTTGGCAACGAAGTCGCTCGTCACGACATGATGACGGCCGGTGCTGCGACCGTCGAGGAAATGCGCGGTGCGCTTGCCCGGACGCTGAAAGCGCTCGAACCCTACATTCATCCCCTGATCGTACAGTCGCGCCTCAAGGGCGCGGGCGGGAGGTAGGGCTGGCCAGCGAAGCGCCTCCTTTCTGGTGGGAAAAACCGGATTGGCGCGCCTACGCGCTGTATCCGGTGTCGTCTCTTTATGCCTTTGTCGCCGGCCGACGCATGAAGTCGGCCAGGCGTGAAAAGATCAACGCGCCGGTGCTTTGCGTCGGCAACTTCACCGTTGGCGGTACCGGCAAGACACCTGTTGCCATCGCGCTCGCCAAGCAGGCCAAGCGCATGCATCTGGTGCCTGGTTTCTTGTCGCGTGGCCATGGTGGCAGCTTTGCCGAGCCGCATGTCGTCGACCCACACCACGACAGCGCCAAGCATGTTGGCGACGAGCCGCTTTTGCTGGCCGAACACGCTTTGGTTGCGGTGTCGGCCAATCGGGCCGCCGGCGCACGCTTGCTGATCGAGCGTGGCTGCAATTTCCTGATCATGGACGACGGCTTCCAGAGCGCGCGCATCCATATCGACTACGCGCTGATCGTCGTCGATTCACGTTTCGGCCTGGGCAACGGCCACGTCATTCCGGGCGGGCCGATGCGGGCGCGGCTGATTGATCAGCTGAGATTCGCCGATGCCGTCCTCAAGATGGGCGAGGGCGAGAAAGCCGATGACGTGGTGCGCCAGGCGGCACGCGCCGGCAAGCCGGTGTTCGCTGCGGTAGCGCGCCCACGCGGCAAGAAGGCTTTCGCCGGTCGCCGTTTCCTCGCCTTTGCCGGCATTGGCCATCCGGAAAAGTTCTTCGATACGGTCGCCAAGGCTGGTGGAACCGTGGTGCTGGCGCATCCCTTCGCCGACCATCATTTCTACCTGCCCGACGAGCTGGAAGATCTCGCAGCCGCGGCGCAAGCTGGTGAGCTGGAACTGGTGACGACGTCGAAGGATGCAGCGCGGCTACGCCATGGCGCGGCGTCTCCGGAGTTTTTGGAACGCCTCAATGTGCTTGAGATCGACGCGGTGTTCGACATCGAGCATTCGGCCGAACGCATAGTCGACGAGACGTTGGACGCGTGGCGGAGGCGGAAGATATCAGGCTGATGTTCAGCCGCGCTTGCGCAAATCAGGATTCATTTCGATCTCGCGCGCCAGCGAAATGGCGGCATCGCGATAGGGTTCCTGGCGGGCGACGCTCCAGTATTTGAGCTCGTCGAGCGGGATCGAATCGGCGGTTACCGCGCAGCGCACGAACGAGCCGGGGCTGGTCACCTGGAAATCGCCATCGAGATAGCGGATGCGGGCTTCGCGCGCGCCGGGACCTTCGAAACGGTTCATCATCGCCTTGTGCTCAACATCCTGGTGCGAGGGCCGAAGGTCGGGATCGATCTGCGGCAAGAAACATGCACAGGTTCAAATGTTACCGCGTCCGCTGTTTATCCAAAAGGGCGCGCGGCGCTGTATTGGGGCTTTTAGGGCCACAAAATGGCTGAGGTCAAGTTACCTGTCGTCTGTCAGGAACCGCTCTATCCGCTCGGGCGCAAGACCTGCCTGCGCACCGATGCGGCGGGCGAGTTCGGCTGCCGCAGGCCGCGGTCGTCCCACCGGGCGATCGAGCCAGTAGGATACCGGGTTCAGCGCGCTGCGTTCGTCGACAATGGCGATGCGGCCGGACTTGAGCTGGCTTTCCGTCAGCGGCGGCCGGGCCAGCGCAATGCCCAGGCCGTGGCTGGCGGCGTCGAGCACCAGATTGTAGTCCTCGAAACGCCGGTCCTGCGGCCGAGGGCGATAGTCGAGGCCATGCGTGCTGAACCAGGAGCGCCAACTCGACGCGTCCGAATCGTGGATGAGTGGATACTGCAGCAGCCGTTCGGCTTTTCCGGCTCCGATCCGGGCAGCCAGATCAGGCGAGGCGACAGGGAAGCAGTATTCCTCGAAAAGCTGTGCCGACACGCGGCCGGGAATCTTGCCTCGTCCGCAGCGCACCGACAGATCGATGCCCTCGTCGGCGAGATCGGCTTGGCGGATATCGACGTCGAGCACCACCCGCAACGGCGTGGCGCCGGCTTCGAGTGCCGAAAGGCGCGGCATCAGCCAAAGGCCTGCGACCGAGGGGATCGAGCTCAGCCGCACCACGGCAGCGCCGCGCGGCTCGACCCAGCGGTCGGTCGTGTTGGCGATGAGCGAAAAGGCCTCGCTGGTCCTGAGGTGGAGGCGCTGGCCTTCCAGTGTCAGCGAAACGCCGCGTGCCTTGCGCTCGAACAGTCGCAGGCCAAGCCAGCTCTCCAGCTTGGCGACCTGCCGGCTGACGGCGCCATGCGTCATGTTGAGCTTTTCGGCCGCCGCCGAGAAGCTGCCGGTGCGCGCCGCCGCCTGAAAGGCGCGCAGGGTCTCAAGCGGCAGCATCGGTTCCAAGCTGTGATCCATACTCACAGCTGATCCTCGAAATGGTCGTTTGTCAATCAGCTCGGGAAAGCGTCTGGTAGGGTCTCCGCAGATTTCCTGAGGCCAGAGTGATGACCATCCAGACAAGCACGTTGAATTCGGCGCCGGCGGCATCCGCGGTAACCATCCTTGCGGTGATCGTCACCATTGTCGGCTGGGCTTCGTCCTTTCCGGCCATTCGTGCCGGGCTGAGCGCCATCGATCCGATCGAACTCGGCGCGCTGCGCTTTTTCATCGCGGCGGTCCCGTCGGCGATCTATTTGATGATCGTGCGTCCGGCTCTGCCGGCATTGAACGAACTCTGGCGCTTTGCCTTCGGTGGCGTCGTCTTTATCGCGCTCTACACGGTCCTGCTGAACTATGGCGAGATATCAGTCTCGGCGGGGGCTGCGAGCTTCATCATCAACGTCAATCCGATCATCACGGCGGTGCTGGCCATGATCCTGCTGGGAGAGCGCTTCCCTGTCCTCGCCTGGATCGGCACCTTCTTGTCGTTCGCCGGCATTGGCATCATTGCGTTTGGTGAAGGGCAGGGGCTTACCTTCAACACCGGCGCCTTGCTGATCCTCGGGTCGGCGCTCTGCACCTCGCTGAGCAGCATCGTCCAGAAGCGCCTGTACAGCCGCCACCGGCCGCTGACAGTCGCAGCCTGGAACATGATCCTCGGCGCGCTCTGCCTGGCCCCCGCCCTGCCGAACGGCTTCGCCCAGATGGCTTCCGCCGGCAGCGAACCATTCTGGTCGGTCATCTATCTCGGCATCGTGCCGAGCCTGATCGCCTACGCCAGCTGGTCGGTGGCCCTGTCGCGCCTGCCGGCGTCACGCGCCTCGAACTTCATGTATTGCGTGCCGCCGGTGGCCGTGCTGATCGGCTTCGTCTGGCTTGGCGAGACGCCTGGCCTGTTCGGCATCCTTGGCGGCGCGCTGGCGCTCGCCGGTGTGGTGCTGGTCAATCTCAAGCGCTGAGGTCAAAGAAAGAGCGGCGGTCTCGCCGACACCGGGCTGCCGCTTTTCGGTGCTGCAAAATGCCTTACCTGCGTCCGAACAGCTTTTCGATGTCGGCGAGCTTGAGCTCGATATAGGTCGGGCGCCCGTGGTTGCAGGTGCCCGAGCCAGGCGTCGCTTCCATCTGGCGCAGCAGCGCGTTCATCTCCTCCGGCCGCAGCCTTCTGCCGGAGCGGACCGAGCCGTGGCAGGCCATCGTGGCGGCAATGGCATGCAGCCTTTCCTTCAGCGTGTCCGCCGTGTCGCTGTCGGCGATCTCGTCGGCAAGGTCGCGGACCAGTTGCGTGACATCGGTCTCGCCCAGCATGGCAGGGGTTTCGCGCACGGCCACCGCTCCTGGGCCGAAACGTTCGATGCCGAGGCCAAAGCGGGACAGCGTCTCCGAATGCAGCGCCAGCCGCTCGGCATCTTCTTCAGGCAGATCGACGATCTCGGGCAGCAACAGCATCTGCGAGGGGATCGGGCGCGAATGCAGCGCGTTCTTCAGCGCCTCGTAGACAAGCCGCTCATGGGCGGCGTGCTGGTCGACGATAACAAGCGAGTCGCTGGTCTGGGCGACGATGTAGTTTTCATGCACCTGGGCTCGAGCCGCGCCGAGTTCGGTCTGCAGCAGGGATTGCACAACTTCCGTCTGTCCTGCTCGTGTGTCGGCGCTGTGCAGCGGGCCAGCGTCGAAACTCGCCTGCTGTTGCTCGCCAAAGCCTGGATCGAGTGGCCGATAAGGCGAACGCATCGCATCGAAGCCAGATGACGCTGCCGCACGAAAATCCGGATTATAGGCGCGGTGGCCATTGGCAGGGCCAGGATGGCCGTAGCTGGCAGCTCCCGGCCGGAATGCCCCCATCATCGCTTGCGTGCCTGTCGTCGCTGGACGGATGCCTGCGCCGGCGAGCGCTTGGCGGATTGCGCCGACGATCAGGCCGCGCACCAGCCCTGGATCGCGGAAGCGTACGTCGGCCTTGGCCGGATGCACGTTGACGTCGACATAGGCCGGGTCGAGGGTCAGGAACAGCACCGTCACGGCATGGCGGTCGCGCGGCAACACATCGGCATAGGCACCACGGATGGCCGAGGCGATCAGCTTATCGCGCACCGGCCGGCCGTTGACATAGGCATATTGCTGCAGCGCGTTTCCGCGCGTGTAGGACGGGATCGAGACATGGCCATCGAGCCGCACGCTTTCGCGCACGGCCTCGATGACGATCGAATTGTCAGGAAAATCCGTGCCCATCACCTGGGCGATGCGGTTGAGCCTGCCGTCGACATCATCCGAGGTCGCTGAAAGTTCCAGCGTCGAGCGGTCGGTTCCTGACAGGGTGAAGCGCACGGCCGGGAAGGCGATGGCGATGCGCTTGACGACGTCGGCGATGGCGGTTGCCTCGGCGCGCTCGGTCTTCATGAATTTGAGCCGGGCAGGGGTGGCGAAGAACAGGTCGCGCACTTCGACCGATGTACCGCGGTTGGTTGGCGCTGGGCGCACCCCGGAGACGCGCCCGCCTTCGACCGAAATCTCGGCGCCGCTATCGGCAGCCCTGGTCCGGGAGCGGATGGCGAGCTTCGACACCGAGCCGATCGACGGCAAGGCCTCGCCGCGAAAACCGAGTGAGCGGATGTCGAGGATGTCGTCGCCAAGCTTGGATGTGCAATGCCGTGAGATCGCCAACGAAAGCTCTTCTTCGGGCATGCCCGAACCGTCGTCGACGACGCGGATCAGGTTGAGCCCGCCACCAGCGGTGGCCACCTCAATGCGCGAAGCCCCTGCGTCGAGCGCGTTTTCGACCAGTTCCTTGACCACGCTGGCCGGTCGTTCGACGACCTCGCCGGCGGCGATCTGGTTGATCATTGTCTCGGAAAGCTGGCGAATGGGCATGGCAGGACTATAGCGGGATTCGGTTGCGCCGGGACAGGTGCATTACAGGGTGCAGCGCCATCCACAGCGGATTGGCGCCAACTTGATATGGCAGCTCGGCCCCTCATCCCCTGCCGGACCTTCTCCCCGTAATGACAGGGAGAAGGAGGCTGTCCGCATCGGCTCCGCTTGCCCCTTCTCCCTGTATTTCACGGGGAGAAGGTCCGGCAGGGGATGACGGGCGGCAGCGTCGCCTCATGCCTGCGCCGCCAGCCAGTCCCGCACTTTTTCAGCGCTTTCGCTCAGGACGCGGTTCCGCGGCCACGCCACGTGGAAGCCCTTGTTCGTCGTCATCACGTGGTCTGAAAGCCGGACCAGCAGCCCCGCCGCGATCAGCCGGTCGGTGAGGTGACGCCAACCCAATGCGATGCCCTGGCCTTCCATGACAGCCTGTATGACGAGCACATAGTCGTTGATGACCAGCCCGCGCTTGGCGACCGCACCGTTGAGACCGGCCGACTGGAACCATTCGTTCCAGGTCGCGGCCGGGCGATAGGGTTCTTCGAGATGGATCAGGTGATGCAGGGTCATCTCCGCCGGTGTCGTTGGCGTGCCGGCGCGCGCCAGATAGGCCGGGCCGGCGACGGGGTAGACCTCCTCGTCGGCGATCTGCAGCAACCCGTAGTCGGGCCAGTCGGCGGCGTCGCCGCCGCGTATGCCGAGCGGAATGCCCTCGGCTATGAGATCGAGGTCGCGGTCGGCGGTCTGGATGCGCAGGTCGATGCCGGGCAGGTCGTCGCGGAACTTCTGCAGCCGCGGCATCATCCAGAACGAGGCAAAGGCGGTCGAGGCCGAAAGCGTGACATGCATGCCGCCGGCGCGTGCCCTGAGCTCCTCCGCCGACTTGCGGATATGCGACAGGCCGAGCGTGACGTCGGCATGGAACCGTTCGCCGGCCTCAGTCAGCAGCACCTGCCGGTGACGGCGCTGGAACAGCTTGGCGCCGAACTGGTCCTCCAGTCCGCGGATGGCGTAGGAGACCGCGGCCTGGGTCATGCCGAGCTCGCGCCCGGCGGCGGTGAAGCTCGCCAGCCGCCCGGCGGCTTCGAAGACGATCAGGCTGCCGGCGGAGGGCAAGAGATGGCGCAGGCTTTGCATAAGCCTAGCTTATGCAAGTGATGAGGATTTTCAAGCGTCACAGTATCAGATCCAAAGGCTAGCTTCATGCTGGAACGATTTGGAGCCTGACATGAGCGTCGCCACCGCCGAAGCCCCGAGCGAGCCCGCCAAGCGCCGCGAGCGCGGCGGCCGCAACGCCCGCCGCGAGCAGCGCTCGCATGGGCCCGAGGCGCATGGCCGGCCCTACATCACGAGGAACATCCCGACTTACGACATCCTGTCCGAGGAGAACCTGGTCCGCATCGAAGAGACCGCCGACAGGATCCTTGCCGAGATCGGCATCGAGTTCCGCGACGATCCCGTGGCACTCGACCACTGGCGGCGGGCAGGGGCCAAGGTCGAGGGTGTGCTGGTCAAGTTCGAGCCCGGCCTGCTGCGCGAGGTGCTGAAGACGGCACCCGCTACCTTCACCCAGCACGCGCGCAATCCCGCACGTTCGGTCGAGATTGGTGGTAAGAGCGTGGTCTTTTCGCCGGCCTATGGCTCACCCTTCGTCATGGACCTCGACAAGGGTCGCCGCTACGGCACCATCGAGGACTTTCGCAATTTCGTGAAGCTGGCGCAGTCATCACCCTGGCTGCATCATTCAGGCGGCACGATCTGCGAGCCGGTCGATGTGCCCGTCAACAAGCGCCATCTCGACATGGTCTACAGCCACATCAAATATTCGGACCGCGGCTTCATGGGTTCGGTGACATCGGAAAGCCGGGCCGAAGACTTCGATCGACATGGCGCGCATTGTCTTTGGCGAGCAGTTCGTTGATCAGAATTGCGTCATCCTGGGCAACGTCAACGTCAACTCGCCGCTGGTCTGGGACGCGACCATGACCACGGCGCTGCGTGCCTATGCCCGCGCCAACCAGGCGGCGGTGATCGTGCCCTTCATCCTCGGCGGCGCCATGGGCCCGGTGACCAACGCCGGTGCCATCGCCCAGTCGCTGGCCGAAACCATGGCCGGCTGCGCGCTGACCCAGCTCGAGCGCCCCGGCGCACCTGTGATCTTCGGCAATTTCCTGTCGTCGATGTCGCTGCGTTCGGGCTCGCCGACCTTCGGCACGCCGGAACCGGCGATCGGCTCGATGGTCATCGGGCAACTTGCGCGCCGGCTGAACCTGCCGCTGCGCTGCTCCGGCAACTTCACCACCTCGAAGCTGCCTGACGCGCACGCGATGAACGAAGGCACCATGTCGATGTTGGCTGCGGTGCATTGCGGCGCCAATTTCATCCTGCATTCCGTCGGTTTTCTCGACGGGCTGCTGTCGATGTCCTACGAGAAGTTCGTCATGGACGCCGATTTCTGCGGCGCGCTGCACACCTATCTCGACGGCGTGAAGATCGACGACAACCAGTTGGCGCTCGACGCCTTCCGCGAGGTCGGCCCCGGCAACCACTTCTTCGGCTGCGCCCACACCATGGCCAATTACGAGACGGCCTTCTGGGATTCGGCAATCGCCGACAACGAGCCCTACGAGAAATGGCAGGCCGCAGGCTCGGCCGACGCGGCCACGCGCGCCAACAAGCGCTGGAAGACGATGCTCGCCGAATATGAGGCGCCGCCGCTCGACCCCGGCCTCGACGAGGCGCTGCAGGAGTTCACGACGCGCAAGAAGGCGTCGATGGAAGACGCCTGGTATTGAGGGCCCTAGGCTATGCATGACACGGCCTTCGATCCCGTAGCAGCGCTGAAATCCTACCACGCGGCAATCGACGTCCTCGACTTCGCGGCCATCGCGGCCTGCTTCGCGCCTGATGCCGAGTATGTCTCCGATGGCGTCGGCGCAATCTCTGTCGGCCGCGATGCGATCCTGGAGGCATTTCGCGGCTATTTCGCTTGCTATGGCGACCAGGTCTCAAAAGACGAGCAGGTGGCGGCACTTTCGCCGCGCTCCGCCTGGTCGCGCTGGCGCCTCGAGGCGACGCATGCCGTCAGCGGCGCACGGCTCATCAGATCGGGCGAGGAGACGGTGTATTTCGACGCCGACGGCAGGATCATGCGCGTCGAGGTGAAGGATGACGCAGCACGGCAAGGCAGCGGCCGATGATGCGTGCTATTGAGGGCCGCCCATCCAACGCCGAGGCCGCCATGAAAGCCGCTTTTGCAACTGCCATCCTTCCCTTGCTGGTCACCCCGGCAATTGCCGGCACCGCCGTCGAGGCGGTCAGGCCGTTCTACGACCATGTCGGGCTGGAGCTCGATCCGGCCGAGCGCGGCCGTTTCGTCGATCCGGCCAAGGCTGTGCTCGATGCACGCGACCAGCTCGAGAAATCGGAGCAGGGCGATTGCCTTGATACCAATATGCCGCTCGACAGCGTCGCCTATGACAAGGCCGAGCTCGACAAGAGCCTGAAGATCATCGGGTCGGAAACAGGCGAAACCGCGATCGTGGTCGCAGCCTTCACGGCGGCAGGCGAGCCGCATCGCATGCAGTGGAAGCTGAAGAAGGTTGATGGCGAATGGAAGATTGCCGACCTGCTGTCGGTGACCAGCGAATGGGCGCTCAGCCAGTATCAATGTCAGTGAGCGCCCCGTCCAGTCCGATGTGTTCAGCCACGGCCGCGGTAGGGCGCGACGCCGGTCTCGGGCAACCACGACCCCTCCGGCGGCGTGCCGGTCTGCCAGAACACGTCGATGGGGATGCCGCCACGCGGATACCAGTAGCCGGCGATGCGCAGCCACAATGGCTTGGTTGCTTCGACGACACGACGGCCGATCATCACGGTGCAGTCCTCGTGGAAGGCGCCATGGTTGCGAAACGAGACCATGAACAGCTTGAGCGACTTGGATTCGACCAAGAGTGTGTCGGGGGCATAGTCGATGACGATGTGGGCGAAATCGGGCTGGCCGGTGACCGGGCACAAAGAGGTGAATTCCGGGCAGGTGAAGCGAACGATCGCCGGTGGGCCGTCGACGCGTGTGTAGGGCACGGTCTCAAGCACCGCGGTTTCCGGCGAGGCCGGCGTTTCGACCCTGGTGCCGAGTTGAGTGAGTGTGTCGGTGACAGTCATTGGGTGGCTCTTCTGAATTGCCCTGGCTCATTGCTGGTGAGGCGGCTGGCGCCGAACTGCCCAGGCCAGATTTTCGAGTGGCGTGTATTAGCGCCTGACAATGTAGGAAGGCAATGACCAGCAACGATCCACTCCTCCAGCCGTACCGGCTCAAGCACCTGACGCTCAAGAACCGCGTCATGTCGACAAGCCACGAGCCGGCCTATTCCGAAGACGGCATGCCCAAGGAGCGCTACCGGCTCTACCACGCCGAAAAGGCCAAGGGCGGCATGGCGCTGACGATGACGGCGGGCTCGGCGATCGTCTCGCGTGACAGTCCGGCGGCGTTCGGCAATTTGCACGCCTATGACGATGCCATCGTGCCTTGGCTCAGCGAACTGGCCGACGACTGCCACCAGCACGACTGCAAGGTGATGATCCAGATCACCCATCTCGGCCGCCGCACCAACTGGAACAAAGCCGACTGGCTGCCGGTGCTCAGCGCCTCGCCGGTGCGCGAGGCGGCCCATCGCACATTCCCAAAGACCATCGAAGACTGGGATATCGAGCGCATCGTCGCCGATTATGCCTCCGCTGCCCAGCGCATGCAGGCAGCTGGGCTCGATGGCATCGAGTTCGAGGCCTATGGCCATCTGATGGACGGCTTCTGGTCGCCGGCGACTAACCATCGCGACGACTGTTATGGCGGTTCGCTCGACAACCGGCTGCGTTTCACCTGGCGGGTGATCGATGCGGTGCGCGCGGCGGTCGGCAAGGCGTTCATTGTCGGCATCCGCATGGTCGCCGACGAGGATTTTGAAAAGGGCCTGTCCAAGCAGGAGGGCATCGACATCGCGCAGCGGTTGGCCTCGTCGGGGAAATTCGATTTCCTCAACATCATTCGCGGCCATATCGACACCGACGCGGCACTGACTGGCGTCATCCCGCTGCACGGCATGCCGTCGTCGCCGCATCTCGACTTTGCCGGCGAGGTCAGGGCGGCAACGAAGTTCCCGGTCTTCCATGCCGCGCGCATCTCTGATGTCGCGACCGCCCGCCATGCCATTGCCAATGGCAAGCTCGACATGGTCGGCATGACGCGCGCCCATATCGCCGAGCCGCATATCGTCAAGAAAGTGATGGAAGGACGCGAGCATCAGATCCGCCCATGTGTCGGCGCGACCTACTGCCTCGACCGCATCTACGAGGGCGGCGGTGCGTTGTGCATCCACAATGCAGCGACAGGCCGCGAGGCGACGATCCCGCATGTCATCGCTCGCAGCGACGGCCCGCTGCGCAAGGTCGTCGTGGTCGGCGCCGGAGCCGCAGGGCTTGAGGCGGCACGCGTGCTTGCCGAGCGCGGCCACAAGGTGACCGTGCTGGAGGCATCGAGCCAGGCCGGCGGGCAAATTCGGCTTGCGGCGCAGAACCCGCGCCGGCGCGAATTGATCGGCATCGTCGACTGGCGCCTGGCCGAATTGGACAGGCTCGGCGTCGAAATCCGCTATGACATCTGGGCAGGCCAAGACGACGTGCTGGCACTCCAGCCCGATGCAGTGGTCATCGCGACCGGCGGTCTGCCACAGAACCCGCCGCTCGATGCCGGCGCCGATCTGGTGACGTCGAGCTGGGATATCATCGCGGGCGCGGTCAAGCCGGCTGAAAACGTGCTGCTTTATGACGACAATGGCGGCCATCAGGGCATGACCGCGGCGGAACTGATCGGCAAGGCCGGTTCGAAACTTGAGCTGGTCACGCCCGAGCGTCTCTTTGCACCTGAAATCGGCGGCATGAACCATGTGCCTTACATGGAGGCTTTCCATCGGGCGGGCGTGAAAATCACCATCAACACCCGCCTCCAGTCGGTGCGGCGCGAGGGCAACCAACTGGTGGCAACGCTATCTTCCGACTACGCCAAGGGCTGGAGTGAAGAGCGGCGTGTCGATCAGGTCGTGGTCGAGCATGGCACGTTGCCGCTCGACGAGCTCTATCTCGAGCTCAAGCCGTTGTCGAAGAACGGCGGGGCGATCGATTACACGCGCCTGATCCATGGTGGCGACATTTTCCCCGAGGTCAGGGACGCAAGTTTCATCCTGCTGCGCATCGGCGATGCGGTTCAGGCCCGCAACATTCATGCGGCGATCTATGACGGGATCAGGTTCGGCCTCAGGATTTGAACGTGGCTACGTCGGCTGCGATCCAGCGCAGGAATTCGCGCAGGCCCGGGCGATCCTCCGTGCCGGGCCGGAAGGCGAGGCGATAGGGAAATTCGCCGGCGATGCGGTTTGCCGAGGCCATGACCAGCAGGCCGGCGGTAAGTTCCCGCGCGACCAGCACCTTGGGCACCAGCGCCACGCCGAGCCCGGCGACAGCCGCTTCGACGACCATCGAGAATTGCTCGAAGCGGTGGCCTCGCAAGGTTGTACGCGGGTCGATGCCGGCGGCCTGGAACCATTGCAGCCATAGCGTCGGGCGGGTCGATTGCTGCAAAAGCGGCAGGGCGGCGAGTTCAGCATCATCGAGCGATGCTCGGCCGTCGAGCTGCACCGGTGCGGCAACCACCACCAGTTCCTCGTCGAACAGGCGCAGCATGCCGGGCTGGCCCGGTTCGACCGGACCGCGCTGGATCGCCGCGTCGAAGGTCTCGGTTTCGAGATCGACGGTTTCCAGCCGCACTGCCAGATCGATCGCGACATCTGGGGCCGCAACATGGAAGCCAGCCAGCCGCGGGATCAGCCAGCGGTCGGCAAGTGTCGGCAGCACGGCGAGGCTGAGCATGTCGGACTGCCCGCCGAAGGCCATGGTCCGCACGGTCGCCTCATGCAGGGCGTCCAGGATCGCGTCGGCGTCGCGGGCGAAGCGGCGGCCGGCGTCCGAAAGGGTCAGGCGCTGGCGGATTCTGTGGAACAGCGCGACACCGAGCCGATCCTCCAGTTGCCCGATCGAGCGGCTTACCGAGCTTTGCGTCAGGCCGAGCTGATCGGCTGCGCGAATTGTCGTGCCATAGCGGGCACTGGCGCGGAACGCCTCAAGCTCGGCAATCGTTGGGACATAGGCTCGGCGCATGGGCGAGGTTGTTCCAAGTTAATCGAATTTACGCATCAACTTTACGAGATTACTTGTTAGCGGAAAGGCGTGAAGCGGTCTAGGATATGAAAAAAGCGCTCTCATTCTCCCGGAGGAAAAATGAACACATCCAAACCGGCGGCGGCCGCCAGCTTTGTCTGGGCCGATCCTTTCCTGCTTGAAGACCAACTGACCGAAGACGAACGCATGATGCGCGATGCGGCGGCCGCCTTTGCTGCCGACAAGCTCGCGCCACGCATCGAGGAAGCTTATCTCGACGAGAAGACCGATCCGGCGATCTTCCGCGAAATGGGCGAAGCCGGCCTGCTCGGCATCACCGTTCCCGAGGAATATGGCGGCCTGGGTGCTGGCTATGTCACCTACGGCCTCGTCGCCCGTGAAGTCGAGCGCGTCGATTCGGGCTACCGCTCGATGATGTCAGTACAGTCGTCGCTGGTGATGTATCCGATCTACGCCTACGGCTCTGAGGAACAGCGCAAGAAGTATTTGCCCAAGCTTGCTTCCGGCGAATGGATCGGCTGCTTCGGCCTGACCGAACCGGATGCCGGCTCCGATCCGGGCGGCATGAAGACCCGTGCCGAGAAGACCGCCAACGGCTACAAGATCTCCGGCTCGAAGATGTGGATCTCCAACGCGCCGATCGCCGACGTCTTCGTCGTCTGGGCCAAGTCGGCTGCCCACGACAACCAGATCCGCGGCTTCGTGCTCGAAAAGGGCATGAAGGGCCTCTCGGCGCCGAAGATCGGCGGCAAGCTGTCGCTGCGTGCTTCGATCACTGGCGAGATCGTCATGGAAGGCGTGGAAGTCGGCGAAGACGCGCTGCTGCCCAACGTGTCGGGCCTGAAGGGTCCGTTCGGTTGCCTCAACCGCGCCCGCTACGGCATTTCCTGGGGCGTGATGGGTGCTGCCGAGGACTGCTGGCACCGCGCCCGCCAGTACGGCCTCGACCGCAAGCAGTTCAACAAGCCGCTGGCCGGAACCCAGCTCTACCAGAAGAAGCTCGCCGACATGCAGACCGAGATCGCACTCGGCCTGCAGGGCAGCTTGCGTGTCGGCCGCCTGATGGACGAACACAAGTTCGCCCCCGAGATGATTTCGCTGGTCAAGCGCAACAATTGCGGCAAGGCGCTCGACATCGCTCGCCAGGCCCGCGACATGCATGGCGGCAACGGTATTCAGATTGGCTACCACGTCATGCGCCACGCGCAGAACCTGGAAACGGTCAACACCTATGAGGGCACGCATGATGTCCATGCGCTGATCCTCGGTCGGGCCCAGACCGGCCTGCAGGCATTCTTCTAAGCCCAGTCTACAACTAGGTGTCTGTTCGGCGGCCGCGGGAGCGATTCTGCGGCCGCCTTTTATTTTCAGACCTGTTTGTGCATGCCGATTTGCGCGAGGCTTTCGATTTTAAGTTTAGGTGCTTCGAATGTAATTCGCCTTTAGCGCGTATTGTTTCGGGATGCTGAAACACTGGTGCCCGCACCCGACCTCAAACGGTTACATCACGCCGATAATTCCCCAATTGCCCGGCCGCTCCGTCGGGTTTCGGGAAGAGGGGATCTTGTCGGTGAGCGTCCAGGCCAGGATTGAAAAAGCCAACCAGATTTTGTGGTTTGGCGACAATCTCATGACGATCCGTGTGTCGGCGAGCGCCGGCGACGACCAGATCAGCGTCATCGAGTGCCGTATGCCGCAAGGCGAAACGACACCGCTGCACGTCAATCTCAGCGGCGACGAGGTCATTCATATCCTCGAAGGCACGATGCGGTTTCATGTCGATGACAAGGTGTTCTTGGCTCATGTTGGCCAGACAGTGATGGCGCCCAAGGGGCTTCCGCACAATTTCCGCATCGAATCTGCCGAGGCCGCTACTTGCCTGATCGTCACCCAAGGTGGCGAGTTCGAGCAGATGGTCCGTCAGATGAGCTCGCCGGCGCCGGCAGAGGGCCTGCCGCCAAAATCCGAACGCACGCCTGAAGCAACACGGCGTTTCTTTGACACCTGCGCGCAGCACAACATCGAGGTCGTCGGCGCCCCGCTACCATAGCGCCGACATCAGGCTGGACGGGTGCGGGGGGCGTGTCCGTCCAGCCATCTCTTTCAGGCGTCGCAGGCAAACAGCGGTTCGCCGAATATATCAGGGTCGACATCCAGGCCGAACCCGGGTCCGCCGGCAAGCTCATCATGCCGTCGGCGATAGCAAACTCTCCACGGGCGTTCGACACCGTCACCCAGTTGTGGAAGTCGACAGTGTGCTGCCTGAGGCTCTCCGGGGTCGACAAAAGCAGGCCCGAATAGGCAGCCGTGTTGATCTGCGCGCCGCCAGTGTCCTCAATTGTTACTTTGAGATTTTTCGCAATCGCGATGTCGCGCAACAGCTTGGCCTTGGTCAGGCCGCCGACACGTGCCAGCTTGATGGTGATGCCGTCGACAAGGCCGTCCGATATGGCGCGCAATAGCACGTCGGCGCTGTCAATGCTTTCATCGAGCACCAAGGGCCGGTCGGTAGCGCGGCGGATGGCGAGGTTTTCCTCATAACTCGCGCAAGGCTGCTCGAGCGTGTAGTCGAGGTTTCTTGTCGCCATCAGGAAACGCCTTGTCTCTGATGTGCCCCAGCTCGCATTGGCGTCGCAGAACAGCACCGTATCAGTGGGCACCGATGCCCGTACCGCTTCCAGCCTTGCGATGTCCTCGTTGACGTCGAGCCCGACCTTCACCTGCAAGCGGCGGTAGCCCTCGGCGATGTATTTCACCGCCCGGGCCGCCATCGCGTCGGGCGCCTGCTGGGCGATGGAGCGGTAGAGCGCAAGGCGCTCTCCCTCGGCGCCGCCTGACAGCGCGGCCAGCGACAGGCCGGTACGCTTGCCGGCCAGGTCCCAGAGCGCCATGTCGATGGCCGACTTGGCGTAAGGATGGCCCTTGAGCAAAAGCTCCATGCGCCGGTTGAGCGCCTCGATGCCAGACGCCATGCTGCCAAGCAGCTGCGGCGCCAGTTCCTTCATCGCTTCGCGGGCGCCTGAAGCAAAGGCCGGGTCGTAGAAGCTGCCGAGCGGCGCCATCTCGCCATAGCCCCTGGCGCCGTCGTGGCTGGTGACCTCGACGATGGTCGAATCGAAGCCCTCGGCGCTGCGCCCGCCCGAGCAGCGATAGGTGCCGTCGCGAAACGGCTGCCATTGCCTGTAAATGCGGATGCCTGAAATGCTCGCGTCGGCCATGTTGTCCCCTGGGCGCAGACTGGTCTCGGCCAAGGATAAACCGAGGGATCGACCATCGCGGCGAAGGAAACGGCGCTTGCCCGCGTCGTTTTCCTGACAGGCTCGGCTCTCGCGCGAAGGGTTCTTTTGCTTTCGTATATGGTGCGAATTGTTTCAGGTCTCGGATACAACCTTCGGTTTCGCTGAATTCGAACGGATACGGTCGCCGCTTAGATCGGGGGCACCGCGGCTTCTCAGACCGCGCTGCTCGAAAGGACGATTTATGACCATGCATGCGAAGACCGACAGTGACGGCGAATTGCTGTGGTTCGCCGGCTCTCTGGCAACCATCAAGCTATCCGGTCAGGCGGGAGCCGACACGATCAGCGTCATCGAACATCTGATGCCCTACGGCTCGTCGCCGCCGCTGCACATCCACGTCAATGAGGATGAGGTGTTCCATATCCTTGAAGGCGTGATGCGCTTCAATGTCGGCGGCAAGGAGCTCTACGGTCGCGCCGGCCAGACCATGATGGCGCCGAAGGGTGTTCCGCACAGCTACCGCGTCGAATCCGCCGAGGGCGCCCGCTGCCTGACCGTCACCACGCGCGGCGACTTCGAGCGCCTGGTACGGGAAATCGGCATCCCGACCGGCAAGGCGGAGTTTCCGCCTCAGCTTGCGCCGACGCCTGAGGCCATCAAGGCTCTCACCGAGGCCTGTGCCCGCAACGGCATCGACATCATCGGCGCGCCGCTGTCCTGATCGTAGCTGAAGGGCCGGCCGTCTCGGCCGGCCTTTCTCGTCGTCGAACTTGCCCGTTGCAAGGCGAGCCGACATGGCCGAATCCTGTGTCACGGATGATCGACCCCGCGGGTCGTATTTCCTGTAGTATCGGCCAGGTCTTGCCGCCATATCAGGACAACGAACGGGACGTGACGCGATGAGAAATGCTTTCCTCTCCCATCTCCAGACGGAACTGTCCGGCCTCAGATCCGCCGGCCTCTACAAGTCCGAGCGTGTCATCACCTCGACCCAGAGTGCCGAAATCGAAGTCGGCGGCGAAAAGGTGCTGAATTTCTGCGCCAACAACTATCTCGGCCTCGCCGACAGCCGTGAACTGCGCGACGCGGCCAAGACGGCGCTCGACCGCTATGGCTACGGCATGGCCTCGGTGCGCTTCATCTGCGGCACCCAGGAAGAGCACAAGGAGCTGGAGGCCAAGCTCTCCGGCTTCCTCGGCATGGAGGACACGATCCTCTATTCCTCCTGTTTCGACGCCAATGCCGGGCTGTTCGAAACACTGCTCGGCGAAGAGGACGCCATCATCTCTGACGCCCTCAACCATGCCTCGATCATCGACGGCGTCAGGCTCTCCAAGGCCAGGCGTTTTCGCTACGCCAACAACGACATGGCGGCCCTCGAGGAGGAACTCAGGAAAGCCGAGGGCAGCCGCTTCAAGCTGATCGCCACCGACGGCGTGTTCTCGATGGACGGCATCATCGCCAATCTCAAAGGCGTCTGCGACCTTGCCGAAAAATACGGGGCGATGGTGATGGTCGACGACAGCCATGCCGTCGGTTTCGTCGGCCGGAACGGGCGCGGCACGCCGGAGCATTGCGGCGTCGAAGGCCGGGTCGACATCATCACCGGCACGCTCGGCAAGGCGCTCGGCGGCGCCTCCGGCGGCTACACCGCGGCCAGACGCGAGGTTGTCGACTGGCTGCGCCAGCGCTCGCGGCCCTATCTGTTTTCCAACACACTTGCGCCTTCCATCGCCGGCGCCTCGATCAAGGTACTCGACCTGATCGCCGAGGGCGGGGCCTTGCGCGAAAAGCTCTATGCCAATGCCCGGCACTTCCGCTCAGGCATGGGTAAGCTCGGCTTTACGCTCGCCGGCGCCGACCACCCGATCATCCCGGTGATGCTCGGCGATGCCACCGTGGCCCAGGAGATGGCCGCCCGGATGCTGAAGCGTGGCATCTATGTCATCGGCTTTTCGTTCCCGGTGGTTCCGAAGGGCCAGGCGCGCATTCGAACGCAGATGTCGGCGGCGCATTCGACAGCCGATATCGACCGCGCGATAACGGCGTTTGGCGAGGTCGGGCGTGAGCTCGGGGTGATTTCTTAAGGCAGCCGGAACGGTCAAAAGCGATTCCGGATCAAGCGATTCCAAGGACAAGACGATGTCGAACATGATGCGAGCGCTGGTAAAGGCGAAGGCGGAACCGGGTATCTGGATGGAAGAAGTGCCGGTGCCGGAAGTCGGCCCCAACGACGTGCTGATCAAGGTCAGGAAGTCGGCGATCTGCGGTACCGACGTGCACATCTACAATTGGGACCAGTGGGCACAAAAGACAGTGCCGGTGCCGATGGTCACCGGCCACGAGTTTGTCGGCACGGTCGCCGATTTTGGTGCCGGTGTGACTGACTACAAGGTTGGCCAACGAGTTCTCGGGCGAAGGCCATATCGTATGCGGTCATTGCCGCAATTGCCGGGCGGGGCGTGGACATCTGTGCCGAAACACGCTTGGTGTCGGCGTCAACCGTCCGGGTTCCTTCGCCGAATACGTCGCCATTCCCCAGCACAATGTCGTGCCGATCCCCGACGATGTCTCCGACGAAATCGCTGCGATCTTCGATCCACTTGGCAACGCCGTGCATACCGCTCTGTCGTTCGATCTCGTCGGCGAGGATGTGCTGGTGACAGGTGCCGGGCCCATCGGCATCATGGGCGCGCTTGTCGCCCAATGTGTCGGCGCCAGAAAGGTCGTCATTACCGACATCAACCCGGTGCGTCTGGCGCTGGCCAGGAAGCTCGGCGTCCATCATGTCGTCGATGCCTCCAAGGAAAAGCTGCGCGACGTGATGCGCGACGAAGGCATGACCGAAGGCTTTGACGTCGGCCTTGAGATGTCGGGCTCGGCTGTCGCCTTCCGCGACATGATCGACACCATGAACAATGGCGGCAAGATCGCGATCCTCGGCATAGCGCCGACCGGATTCGAGATCGACTGGAACAAGGTGATCTTCAAGATGCTGCACCTCAAGGGCATCTATGGCCGCGAGATGTTCGAGACCTGGTACAAGATGATTGCGCTGGTGCAGGGGCCGCTCGACGTCACCGGCCTGATCACCCATCGCATCGGTATCGACGACTACCAGGCCGGTTTCGACGCCATGCGCAGCGGCAATTCTGGCAAGGTGGTCATGGATTGGTGATCTGGGGAAAGTTTTTTCACTCTAGGGTGAATAATTCGAAAAAAGGCACGTTGCCAGTCGAAGTCGCTGTTGCTATCGAAGCAGGCCCTTCGGCTGGAAACGACGATGCGCCGCCACATTCGCACCCTTACTGCCCGGCACGAGCCGAAAGGACAGATGATCTCGCACGTAAAGTCGGGGTCGGGTGCAATTATCGGCTTGGCGGCTGTCGGCGGGCTCGCTTCGGTCACCGGCTTGCCGATGCTGATCGCGCCGCTGGGCGCAACTGCGGTGCTTCTGTTCGGCCAGCCAGCCAGCCCGCTGGCACAGCCCATCAACATTTTCGCCGGTTACTTCATTGCCACGCTGATCGGCGTCACCGCTGCAATGGCTTTCCCTGGCCTGTGGGAAGTGTCGGCTATTGCTGTTGGCGTTTCGATCGCGCTGATGCTGATGTTCCGCGTCACCCATCCGCCGGCTGGGGCGATTCCGCTTGTCGCAACAGCCACGCCGTATCAGGGCAGCACACTGTTCATCGTTGTGCTGTTGAGCTGTGTCAGCCTGCTGGTGCTGGCGCTGGTGCATCATTGGATTCCGCCACGCGCTCAATATCCGCGCCGCGTGGATTGACACCTTGCCTCCGCCGCCGGCAGCGCTCTAGCTTGGGCGCATGCAAGGAGTGGCGGTGAATGACGCATAATTTTCAAGCGACAGGCACGATTGCGAGCGGCGGGGCATGAGCGATCGCCTTGTTCTGCTTGGCACCAAGGGCGGGCCGGCGATCAGGCCAGGCGGCCCGTGGCCGACATCGACGCTGCTCGAGCTCGGCGGCCGCACTATTATCGTCGACTGCGGGCTCGGCGTGACGCGCGGCGTGACGGATGCCGGTCTCAGCCTCAAGGCGCTCGACCTCGTTTTCATCACCCATCTCCATTCCGACCACGTGCTCGAGCTCGGGCCGTTGCTCCACACCGCCTGGACCGCCGGGCTTGCGACACCGGTCAAGGTTTTCGGTCCGGTCGGATTGAATCGATACTGGCAGAGTTTTGTTCAGGCGCTCGAATTCGATATCGAAATCCGGATCGTCGATGAAGGTCGCCCCGATTTGCGTGAGATGGTCAAGGTCGTGGAGTTCGGTGAGGGCGACGTCCTGCGCGATGGAGCATTGAGGGTCGCAGCCCTGCGTGTCGACCACCCGCCGGTGACCGAATGCTTCGCGTTGCGCTTTGAACACGAAGGCACAAGCATCGTCTTTTCAGCCGACACAACGTTCTTCCCGCCATTGGCGGATTTCGCGCGCGGCGCCGATGTTTTGCTTCACGAGGCGATGCTGGAAGAAGGTGTCGAGCGACTGGTGGCACGCACCGGCAACGGGGCGCGGCTGCGCGAACACCTGATGGCGAGCCACAGCCTGGCAGGCGAAGCCGGCATGATCGCGGCGCGTGCCGAAGTCGGCCGCCTGGTGCTCAACCACCTCATCCCAGCCGACGATCCCGACATCGGCGAGGGAGATTGGATCGAAGCGGTCAGGAAAACATGGAATGGTCCCTTGACGATTGGCCGCGACGGGCTTGTTGTGACGGCTAAGGGCGATGACGCCCCTTAACCGGGAGGACCTGCATGAAACTGGCGACGCTGAAGAACGGTTCGCGTGACGGGAAACTGGTCATCGTCTCGCGCGACCTGACGCGATACACCGATGCCTCGTTCCTGGCACTGAGCCTGCAGGCGGCGCTCGACGACTGGCGCCGGATCTCTCCGCACCTCGCGGCCCTGGCTGAATCTCTCGAAGTCGGTTCGGTGCCCTCGTCGCGTTTCCATGAGCATGATGCGCATTCGCCCTTGCCGCGTGCCTACCAGCGGCTTGGTGGTGGCGACGCCTTCGCCGGTTCGCGCGATCCGGTAGAACTCCCCGGCAAGATCCGCGACGCCAGGATCGAGGCAGCCGTGGCCGTGATTGTCTCCGACGTTGCCATGGCGGTTACGGAAGAGGCAGCGAAGGATGCGGTTGCCCTCATCGTGCTATCCGCCGACACGGTTCTGGATGGCGGCCAGGCCGGCACATCCGCCTTGTCGCCAGTTGCTGTCACGCCGGACGAACTGGGCGACGGTTGGGACGGAGCCGTGCACCTGCCGCTCATTGCCGGTGGGCGAAACGTGACCTCCGTCTGGACCAGCTTTCCCAAAGTGATCGCGGAAGCAGCCGCCAGCCGGCCGATCGGCACGGGTGCCATCGTCAGGGGCGCGGTCGATACGTTGTCGGTCTCGCTCGGCGACACGCTGCGGGTCGAAATGAAGGACAAGGCCGGCCACTCGATCTTCGGCGCCATCGAACGCCAGGTCGGCAGGTTCGAACCGGCCTGAGGTCACTATCGGCGATGGAACTGACCAGCCATATTCGCCGCATGGCGCGGAACAATCTGTGGTCCAACGACCGCATCTACCGCGCCGTGCAGGCCTTGCAGCCGGGCGAGTTCGAAGCTGCCCGGACAAGCTTCTTTCCGTCCCTCAAGGAGACGCTGAATCACATCCTGGAAGTCGATATCTATTATCTCGACATGATCGAGGAGGGTGGGGAAGGACGAAAGCTGTTCGACCGTTTTGTCGTGTTCAACGATGCGGCAGCACTTGCCGAAGCCCAGGCCGCGTTCGACCGCAGGCTTGTGGCTTGCTGCGACAGTCTCGGTGAAAGCGATCTCGACAGGCAGGTGCTGTCGGATCGTGGCAAGGCCGGGCAGATCCCCGAGCGCATCGGCGACCTGCTGGCGCATCTGTTTATCCACCAAATCCATCATCGCGGCCAGGTGCATGCGATGCTGTCGGACACGTCGGTTGCCCCGCCGCAACTCGACGAGTTCTTCCTCGATTGCGATTTGCGCTTTCGGGGCGAAGAGGTCGCGCGGCTGGGGCTTTAACTCCGCCTAAGAACGCGCTTCGGCTCGCCGAAGCGCGTTTGCAGGTCAGCCCTTGCTCTGCTGGATCGCCATATAGAGATTGGTGCAGCGGGTGCCCGAACGGCAATAAGCGAATACCGGGCCGTCCATCTCGTCAAGCGCTTCAGCCATGTCGGCAACGTTGTCGCCGGTCATCTGGCCGCTGATGACGGGGATGTAGCGGAAGCCGAGACCGGCGGCTTCGACAGCGGCCTTGACGCTGTCAGCGGTAGGCTGACCGGCTTGCTCGTCGTCGGGCCTGTTGCAGATGACGCTCTTGAAGCCTGCGGCCTTGATGGCAGCCACTTCATCAGGCGTGATCTGGCCCGAAACCGAATAATCGTCGGTGATCTGGCGGTATTCCATTTTCGTCCTCGCAGGTTTGTTGGCCGCTCTGGCGGCGTGTCGGCGCCAGTCTTGCCACTGTCGGGCCGTCGGGGCAACTCCTGTCAAGCTGCCGAGCGATCCCACGACGGGAACGGGTCGGCGAGGTCACGCCATTGCGCTGGAGCGAAAGCAATGGCGTCGACAAGGCAGTCGCAGAGTTCAGCCCTTATGCGCGCCTCGTTCATTGGGTCACAGCCGATGAAGACGATTTCCTGGCGCCGGTCGCCCCACACGGGATCGAGATAAGGCCTCATCGCCTCGTGCCACTCGGGAAATTCGGGTCATTGCCCGCATGGCACCGCCGACCACCACAGGCCGCGCTTGCCGGTGCGCACCAGGGCGCCGGCCTGGCTGATCTCGCCGACCAGATCGGGCCGCGTGGCCAGCCAGAAGAAGCCTTTTGTGCGGACGACGCCCGGCCATTCGCGGCGGATGAAGCCGTGCAGTTTCACCGGGTCGAATGGCCGCCGCTCACGATAGACGAAGGAGCGGATGCCATATTCTTCGGTCTCGGGAATGTGGTCGCCAAAACCGTTCAATTCCTTGAACCAGAGCGGGTGTTGTTCGGCTTTGTCGAAATCGAAGCGGCCGGTGCCAAGGATTTTGTCGATCGGCACGCGACCGAAGTCGGTTTCGATCAGTTCGGCATCGGGATTGAGCGCACGGATGATCTTGCGTGCAGCGTCCCGGTCGGCAGGACCGGCTGCGGTCGCCTTGTTGAGCACAACGACGTCGGCGAATTCGACCTGCTCGACAAGCAGGTCGACCAGCGCTCGGTCATCCTGCTCGCCGGCCTGTTCGCCACGATCGCGCAGGAAGTCGGACGACGAATAGTCCTTGAGCAGATTGGCGGCGTCGACAACCGTCACCATCGTGTCGAGGCGGGCGACGTCGGAGAGGCTGTCGCCGTTCTCATCGCGAAACTGGAAGGTCGAGGCGACTGGCAGCGGCTCGGAAATCCCTGTCGATTCGATCAGCAGATAGTCGAAGCGGTTCTGCTGGGCGAGCCCACGCACCTCCTTGAGCAGGTCATCGCGCAAGGTGCAGCAGATGCAGCCATTGCTCATTTCGACCAACTGTTCGTCGGTGCGCGAAAGATTGGCGCCGCCATCGCGAATGAGCGCCGCGTCGATATTGATCTTGCTCATGTCATTGACGATGACCGCGACGCGACGGCCTTCGCGGTTGTTGAGGATGTGGTTGAGAAGCGTGGTCTTACCGGCACCGAGGAAGCCGGAGAGCACTGTTACGGGCAGTCGCGCCGGTTTGTGTGGGACGGGCATTTGTCATTCCCTTCGATGTGGCTGAAGTGGTCCGGCAGCGGCCGCCGCCGGACCCGCGTCGTTCAGTGCGTTTCGCCGGAGCCGCCGACGGCCACGAGGTTGAAAGGCTTGCCTTCCAGCGCGATGTCGTCGCCCTTGGTGAAGCTTTCGGCATCGACGACGTGCAGCACGCCCTTGAGCGGGTCGGAGACGACGATGCGGCTGCCGGCGACGGCGATGCGCGGGCGCGGATCGCTCCAGTGACCGTCCATGCTGTAGGGCTCGGTCAGCTTGAGCGAGGCGTCGATCTTGCCGGCGACGACGTCGATGCGGTGCAGCTGGCCGTCCTCGGTGAAGACGTAGGCGAATTTCGCCCGCACCGGATCGACGGTGAAATGCACCCGGCGCGTCGGCAGGTCGATCAGCCGGAAGGCCTGCTCGGACTTGGGATCAATCAGGACGACAGCACTTGGGCCATAGTTGCCGAGGAAGTACTGGAGGCCACGGCCACCGACGAGCGTCGTCGATTTCCCCTCCGGCAAGGCCTTGTCATAAGGCAAAAGCTCGATCTTGCCATCCCCGCTGGTGATCAGAAGCCCTTCGGCGCAGGCAATGGCCAGCAGGTTGCCTGATGATGCCTCGCCATGCAGGTCGGGGCAGGCATGGACGTCGCCGACGGTCGCGCCGGCACGATCGACGACTCGAATGCCGACCGGCAGCTCGTCGGGCTTGTCGAAATTGGGCTCGGAGACCAGGACCTGGTCGCCAAGTGCCACGGCGACGCCGTGATGGGGGGCCGCGGTCGCCACCTCACGGACCGCCGGCTTGCCTTCCAGTATGTCGGCCTCGCGGCTGACCCGGGTCTTGCCTTCGCCGTCGAAGAACAGCGCGATGTCACCGTCATGATCGACGAAGTGTGATGGCTTCTTGCCCTCGAAACTGACGTCGAGCAGCCGGGGTGCCTCGACCTTGATGTCGCCGTGGTCGCCATGGTCGCCGAAGGAGATGCCGCTCGACAGCACCGAGACCACGTCGCCCTTGCCTTGCACGGCAAAGATGCTACGGCCGCTGTCGGAGCGGTAGAGGCTGGTTGGCGCCTTGACGTTGAAGGTTTCGATCGTCCGGCCGGTTTCCATGTCGAGTGCATGAATGACCGGTGCCGCATGATCGGAGACGAACAGCCGCCATGCGGTTTGTTCTTCGGCGAGCGCGGGCGCCGCAGCGACATCAAGCAGGACGGCGAGCACGGATGTGGTGGCGAGCAGATGTTTCATCTTGTCCTCATATAATGTTATTACATAACAAATGGAGCCCAGGAAAAAGGCGAGGTTTTAGGCCCCGCCTTCATTCAGGCTGGTCGGCTCGTGCGGCAGCCCGATCGCTCGGGCCGCCGGTGCTTCAGACGGGCAGGCCTAGCTGCCGAGGATCGCGCCCTTGATGGTGGCGATGTTGGCTTTCATCATGTCGATGTAGGTCGCAGCCGGGCCATCAGCCTTGGACAGCGCGTCGGAATAAAGCGTGCCGCCGACCTTCACGCCGGTTTCGGCCGAAATCTGCTCGACAAGGCGCGGATTGGTGATGTTTTCGACAAAGATCGCCGATGCCTTGTCGCCGCGAACCTGCGAGATCAGTGCCGCCACGTCGGCGGCAGAGGCTTCCGCCTCGGTCGAAATGCCCTCGGGTGCCAGGAAAGTCAGGCCATAGGCATTTTCGAAATAGCCGAAGGCGTCATGCGAGGTGATGATGGTGCGCTTCGCCTCGGGGATCGAAGCGACAGCAGCCTTCACCTCCGCCTCAGCGGCGTCGAGCTTGGCGGTGTAGGCATCGGCATTGGCCTTGTAGGCATCGCAGCCGGTGGCATCGGCGGTGCAGAAGGCGTCGGCGATGTTCTTCACATAGATCCTGGCGTTGGCGATCGACTGGAAGGCATGCGGGTCGAGGTCGCCGTGATGGTGGTCATCACCGCCTGCCTCGGCGGCGTGCTCATGTTCTTCCTTCATCTTGATCGGCTCGACGCCCTTGGTCAGCTCGACGACTGACGCCTTGGTGGCGCTGGCCTCGACAAGGCGCTGCAGGAAGCCTTCGAATTGCAGGCCGTTGACGAGCACGACATCGGCCTTGGACATCGTCACCGCGTCGGCCGGCGAGGGCTCATAGACATGGGCGTCGCCGTCAGGGCCGACCAGCGTCGTCAATTCGATGCGGTCGCCGCCGACATTCCTGGCGAAATCGCCGATGATCGAGAAGCTCGCCACCACTTTCAGCGGCTCGGCGGAGGCTGAAGTCGCGGTCAGGGAATTTAATGTTATAACGCTCATCAGCGAGGCGAAGCCAATTGTCCTGAGCATATGTCTCTCCATGTTGAAGCGGATCAGGCGGTGCGGTGGCGGTGGCGGCGAAGCTTGGTGTTGAAGACGCCGCGAGTGCCAAAGAGGATGGAGGCGAGGTAGATCGCGCCCGCCGACAAGATGATGGCCGGGCCCGAGGGCAAGGAAGCGTGGTAGGACACCAGCAGCCCAGCGATACAGGAGATGGCGCCGAAGCCGAAGGCGAGTGCGCACATCGGCTCGACGCGCGACGTCCAAAAGCGCGCCGCCGCAGCCGGCAGCATCATCAGGCCGACCGATAGAAGCGTGCCGAGTGCCTGGAAGCCGCCAACCAGGTTGAGCACGACAAGACCGAGGAAGATGAAATGCACCGGCGTGCCGAGCCGGCTGACCGAACGCAGGAACAGCGGGTCGAGGCATTCGGCGACAAGCGCGCGCCAGAAGATGGCGAGCGTCAGAAGCGTGATGCCGGAGATCAGCGCGATCAGCGTCAGGGCGTCGTCATTGAGCGCCAGCACGGTGCCGAACAGCACATGCATCAGGTCGACACTCGAGCCACGCAGCGACACGATCAGCACGCCGAGCGCCAGCGAAATGAGATAGAACGCCGCCATCGAGGCGTCCTCGCGCTGCACTGTGAAGCGCGATACGGCACCAGCGCCGAGCGCCACGATGACGCCAGCGATCAGCCCGCCGATGGTCATTGGCACGATCTGCAGGCCATAGAGCAGGAAGCCGGCCGCCGCTCCGGGCAGGATGGCGTGCGCCATGGCGTCGCCGGTCAGGCTCATGCGCCGAAGCATCAGGAAGACGCCGACCGGGCAAGCGCCCAGCGCCAGCATCAGCGAGCCGGCGAGCGCGCGCTGCATGAAACCGAATTCGACGAACGGGGCGATCAGGAAATCATACATGGCGAGATTCACGCTGCCCGGGGACCGGATTCATGGTCGGGATGATCGTGGACTTCGCCGTGATCATGATGGTGCTGGTCGTCATGGGCATGCGAATGGCTGTGGCCGTGCGAATGCCCGTCATCCGGCTCGCACCAGGGCGCATCGTCATGCCAGGCCTCGTCGAAACGCCTGGCTTTGAGCAGGTTTTCCGGCCGCAACGTTTCGCGCGTTTCACCCCAGGCCACAGGCTGGCGGGCCAAAAGCAAGGTGTCGGGAAAATGGGTGCGCACCAGGTCGAGATCGTGGGCGACCACCATCACCGTGCGTTTTTCACCATGCCAGCGCTTGATCAGCTTGATCAGGTCGCCGACCGTCTTGGCGTCGACGGCGTTGAACGGCTCATCGAGCAGGATCAGGTCGGCGTCCTGCACCAGCACGCGAGCAAACAGCGCGCGCTGGAGTTGGCCGCCCGACAGCGTGTCGATGGCGCGCTTTTCGAAACCTTCGAGGCCAACGGCCATCAGCGCCTTCGAGACGGAATTGCGATCTTCCCTGGAGTAGCGGCCGAGCAGGCCACGCCGGGGCCAAAGGCCGAGCGAAACGAGATCGACGACGCGGGCGGGAAAGCTGCGATCGAGTTCGGATTGCTGCGGCAGGTAGGCGACGCGCTTGCCTGTAGCCACTGTGCAGGCGCCGGCCATCGGCTTCAATACGCCGACGATACCCTTCATCAGGGTGGACTTGCCCGAACCATTGGCGCCGACGACGGCTGTCAGCGAGCCGGTCCTGATCGCGCCATTGAGGTGATGCACCGCCGGATGGCTGTTGTAGCCCAGCGTCAGATCCTTGAATGTCAGGCAGGCGTCGGTCATCAGCTTGTCATGCTCTGCGGCGGCGAAGTTGTCATTCGATATGTGATGTTATTACATTAGTCAACGAGGCGGGCAGCACTATCCGGTGGATTTGCGCGGCAAACCCGGTGAGCAATGCGGCTGGCCCACGTAATTCGACCATTGCGGCCTTGCGCCGAGGGGGTGGCAAAATCTAAGAAGGCGCCACCCCTAACGGAAGGAGACCACCCATGAGCGTTCGTCGTATCGATGTCGGCCCCCGCATGAGCCAGATCGTCATCCACAACAACACCGTTTACCTGGCTGGCCAGGTCGGTGCCCCCGGCGAGAGCGTTGCCGCGCAGACCAAGGCCATCCTGGCCGAGATCGACGCCCTGCTCGCCAAGGCCGGCACGGACAAGACCAAGATCCTGCAGGCGATCATCTGGCTCGACGACATGTCGACCTTCGCCGAGATGAACTCGGTTTGGGACGGCTGGGTGCCGCAGGGCAACACGCCTGCGCGCGCCACCGGCGAAGCCAAGCTGGCTGGTCCCGAATACAAGGTCGAGATCATCGTCACGGCTGCTGCGTAAGCGACTGCCGTCGGCTTGAAGCCTAAAAGAACGCCGCGCGTCCTTGGGATGCGCGGCGTTCTTCTTTTTTCAGGATCTAGCTGTCGGACGGCGTGAAGCGGGCCACCACCGCGTGCGCATTCGCCGGATAGGTGAAACGCACATGGGTGACAGGGCGCTCGGCGCTCCACGTCCGCCTTTCAATGATCAGGCAGGGCGCACCGCTTACGAGACCAAGGTCCGCGGCCGTTTCGCCATCAGCAGCGGCGGCGCGAATGACGTGTTCGGCGGCACTCCATGGCACCTGTTCGATCAGCCACGGCCCGGGCGCTGACTTCCGGAACTCCTGATCAGCCGCTTCAGGCACGGCGGCCAGATTGATCAGCCGGTCCTCGACGCAGAATGGCCGTACCCCGGCATAATGCAGGCATTGCAATGCCAGGACCTGGCCAGGAACCGAAGGGCCGGGCCCTAGTCTGTCACGGTCGACAGTGGTGGCGCGTCGCTTGGTCTGTGCCATCAATTCATAGCGATAGGGCAGGCCAAGCGCTTCGACCTCGATGCGGATGTCGTGGATTTCGAGCACCGCTGCCTGCGATTGTGGCCGGCGAACGAAGCTGCCGGAGCGGCGGCGACGCTCAATCAGCCCGGACTTGGCGAGCTGCGACAGTGCCTTGTTCACCGTCATGCGCGAACAGCCATATTCGGCCGTCAACTCATGTTCGAACGGGATGCGGTAGCCGGGTTCCCACTCGCCCGAAACGATGCGGTCCCTGATGTCGTTGAGGATGCGCTGGTAGAGCGATGTCGATGCATCGCCGCCAACCGGCTCTTCAAGCATCTCCGCCATCGAATCGGGCACTAGTCGCTCCTTGTTACGCCGCTGTCAGTTCAATCATCACGTTACGAAACCTCGCCGCAATAGCGTCGCGACGGAAATGTGCGCCGTCCGACACGACTTTGCGCCCATTCGCCCAAACGCAGTCCACTTTGCCGCCTCCTGCAAAGATCCAGGCATCGAGAGTGGCGTCTTCTGATTTGCCGGTGAGCGTTGGGTGGTCTGGGTCGAGTGAGACGAAATCCGCCGCCGATCCCGCTGCAAGTCCTGCCGGGCCGGCGCCAAGCGCCTGCGCGCCGCCAACAAAGGCGGCGTCGAACAACGCGCGTCCGGTCGACTGGCCTGGCATGGCGAGCACGTTGCGGGCGCGGTGCGCGAGGCGCTGCGAATATTCCAGCATGCGCAGTTCGTCGGCGACGCCGATCTCGACATTGGAATCCGAGCCGACGCCATACTTGCCACCATGTTCGACAAACAGCGGTGCCGAAAAGACGCCGTCGCCGAGATTGGCTTCGGTGATCGGGCACAAGCCAGCGACTGCGCCTGACCTGGCCATGGCGATCGTTTCCGCTTCGGTCATGTGGGTGGCGTGGATCAGGCACCAGCGCCTGTCGACATCAGCATGGCGCAAAAGCCAGTCGACGGGGCGGGCGCCAGACCAGGCGAGGCAGTCTTCAACTTCCTTGACCTGCTCGGCAATGTGGATGTGGATCGGCCCGCTGGTCATGGCGGTGACGGTCGTCAATTCGTCCGGGGTCGCAGCGCGCAGGCTGTGCGGCGCGAGGCCAAGCACGGCACCGTCGACGCCTCTCAGCGCTTCGCCGCACTTCTCAAAAAGCCGCTCGAAGCGATTCGTATCGTTGATGAATCGACGTTGGCCTTCATTGGCGGGAGCGCCGCCAAAGCCCGAATGCGCGTAGAATACGGGCAGCAATGTGAGCCCGATGCCGGTATCGACCGAAGCGGAAGCGATGCGTTCGGCCATCTCGGCGATGTTGGCATAGGGGCTGCCGTCGCGGTCATGGTGGAGATAGTGGAACTCGCCGACGCGGGAAAACCCTGCTTCCAGCATTTCGACATAAAGCTGCGCGGCAACCGCCTCGACCTGTTCGGGCGTCATGTTGAGCGCGAAGCGGTACATCACCTCGCGCCACGACCAGAAACTGTCGGACGAAGGTCCACGGATTTCGGCGAGGCCGGCCATGCCACGCTGGAAAGCGTGGCTGTGCAGGTTGGGCATGCCCGGCAGGACAATTGCGTGGCGCTCGTCGCCGGGCTGCGAAGTGGTTCCGGTTTCCACCTTATCGATGCGACCGCTAGCCAGCGTCAGACGGACATTTCGTTGCCAGCCATCGGCCAGAAGCGCTTGCTCGGCAAAGATTGTTGCCACCATAATTTCCTCACCTCTTTCGCGAACTGCACGATAGCACTTGCATCGCGCTTTTGATATGTATATACATAATTGAAAGTGGAGGAAACGAAAAAGATTATGGCTGGAGAGCAATCGACAGGATCGGCAAGGGTCTGGCGCAATGCGCGGCTGGCGACGCTTGCCGAAGGCTTGGCCAGACTTGGCGTTGTCGATCATGGTGCGGTAGCCGCTCGCGGCGGTCGTATCGTTTTCGCTGGTCCCGAGAGCGATATGCCCTCGCATTTCAGCGAAGCTGCCGAGATCATCGATTGCCACGGGCGCTGGATCACGCCCGGCCTGATCGATTGCCACACCCATCTGGTCCATGCCGGAAACCGCGCCAATGAATTCGAGATGCGCCTTGCCGGCGCGTCTTATGAAGAAGTGGCGCGGGCAGGGGGCGGCATCGTCTCCTCGGTCAAGTCTTTGCGTGTGGCTAGCGAAGCCGAACTCGTGGCGCAGACATTGCCGCGCCTCGATGCCTTGATTTCCGAAGGCGTCACCACCGTCGAGGCCAAGTCAGGCTACGGGCTCGACCTCGACAACGAGGCCAAGTCGCTGCGCGCTGCCAGGCGGCTCGCCGAGTTGCGACCCGTGACGGTGCGCACGACATTCCTGGGTGCTCATGCTTTGCCGCCGGAAGCCAATGGCGACAAGGACGCTTACATCGGCCTCGTTGCTGGCCCAATGCTCGACAAGATCGCGGCCGAAGGCCTCGCCGACGCTGTCGATGGCTTCTGTGAGGGCATCGCGTTTTCGCCGGAACAGATGGCGCGTGTGTTCGACGCTGCCCGAGCAAAGGGGCTGCCGGTCAAATTGCACGCCGACCAACTGTCCAATCTCGGCGGCGCGGCACTAGCCGCAAGCTATGGCGCGCTGTCGGCGGACCACCTCGAATACACCGACGAAGTGGGTGCCGCCGCAATGGCGAAAGCTGGCACCGTCGCCGTCATCCTGCCCGGCGCCTATTACTTCATTCGCGAGACCAAGAAGCCGCCCGTCGGGTTGTTCCGCCAGCACGGCGTGAAAATGGCCATCGCCACCGACAACAATCCCGGCACATCGCCGCTGACATCATTGCTTCTGACCATGAACATGGCAGCGACCTTGTTTGCCATGACGGTCGACGAATGCATCGCCGGGGTGACCCGCGAAGCCGCGCGTGCGCTTGGCCTGCAGGCCGAGACCGGCACGCTTGAAACCGGAAAATGGGCCGACCTGGCCATTTGGGACATCGAAAGCCCGGCCGAACTTGTCTATCGCATGGGGTTCAACCCGCTCCATGCCCGTATCTGGAGAGGAAAATGACCACGCTTGTGTTGAAGCCCGGCAATGCCACGCTTGCCGATTGGCACGCCATCTATCACGGCGCAATTCCCGAACTCGATCCAGCCTGCCGCCCCAGGATCAAGGCCAGCGCCGAGACGGTGGCGCGGATCGTCGCCAAGGGCGAGCCGGTCTACGGCATCAATACCGGTTTCGGTAAGCTAGCCAGCGTCCGCATCCCGGCGGCCGATCTAGAAACCCTGCAACGCAACATCGTGCTGTCGCATGCCGCAGGCGTCGGCGAGCCGATGCCGGTTGCTGTTGCGCGCCTGATGATGGCGCTGAAGCTCGCCAGCCTCGCCCAGGGCGCGTCGGGCGTGCGACCCGAGACCATTGACCTTTTGCAGGCGATGCTCGCCAGGGACGTCATCCCGGTGGTGCCGGCACAGGGCTCTGTCGGGGCCTCAGGCGACCTGGCGCCGCTGTCGCATATGACGGCAACGATGATCGGGGTTGGCGACTGCCATACGCCGCACGGCATCGTGCCGGCCAAGGTCGCTTTCGTCACGCACGGCCTCGAGCCGATCACGCTCGGCGCCAAGGAAGGCCTGGCGCTGCTCAATGGCACCCAGTTCTCGACCGCCTATGCGCTTGCCGCCCTGTTCGAGGCGGAAAACCTCTACCAGTCGGCGCTCGTCACGGGTGCGCTGTCGACCGACGCTGCCAAGGGCTCGGATGCGCCGTTCGATCCGCGCATCCACGTCCTGCGCAAGCATCGCGGCCAGATCGAGACCGCCGACACACTGCGCAACCTGATGGCGGGCAGCGCCATCCGTGAAAGCCACCGCGTCGGCGACGAGCGTGTGCAGGATCCGTATTGCCTGCGATGCCAGCCGCAGGTGATGGGCGCGGCGCTGACCCTGCTGCGCCAGGCTGCCGACACGCTCGGCACCGAAGCCAATGGCGTCACTGACAACCCGCTGATCTTCACCGAGGACGACACCGCGCTGTCCGGCGGCAATTTCCACGCTGAGCCTGTGGCCTTTGCCGCCGACATGATCGCGCTCGCCGTCTGCGAGATCGGCTCGCTGTCGGAGCGGCGCATCGCCATGCTGGTCGATCCGGCACTGTCCGGCATGCCGGCTTTCCTGACACCGAAGCCGGGGCTGAACTCTGGCTTCATGATCCCGCAGGTAACTGCCGCCGCGCTGGTTTCCGAAAACAAGCAGAAGGCCTATCCGGCCAGCGTTGACTCGATCCCGACCTCGGCCAACCAGGAAGACCATGTCTCGATGGCCGCGCACGGTGCGCGCCGCCTGATGTCGATGGTCGAAAACGCCAATGGCGTTCTTGGCATCGAATTGCTTGCCGCTGCCCAGGGCTGCGATTTCCACGCGCCGCTGGCGTCGAGCGCAGCACTTGAAGCTGTGCGCAAGCTTATCCGTGCCCAGGTGCCGTATCTCGACGATGACCGCCATTTCCACCCCGACATGGAAAAGGCCATCGCGCTGGTTCGCACCGGGGCGGTCGTCAAGGCAGTTGCCAATGTGGGCTTGCCGCAGATCTCGGGAGATCAGACATGACCGACACGCCCTGGCTGACTGTCATCAGGGGCAATGCGCCCTTGCTGGTGAGCTTGCCGCATACAGGGACAGATCTTGTTGACCTCGACGACCGTTTCGTCTCGCCCTGGCTGGCGCGGCGCGACACCGACTGGTGGATCGATCAGCTCTATGCCTTCGCCGAGGATCTGGGCGCAACCATCGTGCGCACCACGGTTTCGCGCTCGATCATCGACGTCAACCGCGATCCCTCGGGTGTTTCGCTCTACCCCGGGCAGAACACGACGGAGCTTTGTCCGACCATCACCTTCGACGGCGATCCGCTCTACAAGGCAGGGCAGGAACCGGATGCCGACGAGATTGCCAGGCGGCGCGCGGTATATTTCGAGCCTTACCACGCGGTTCTGGAAAGCGAGATCGCACGCCTCAAGGTGTTGCATCCGAAGATCGTGATCTATGACTGCCACTCGATCCGCTCGGTGCTGCCGCGCCTGTTCGAAGGTCGGCTGCCGGTCTTCAATCTCGGCACCAATGACGGCAAGAGCACCGACCCGGTGCTGCAGGATAAGGTGGCGGCAATCATCGCGGCCACCGGTCGCCCGTGGGTGGTCAATGGCCGCTTCAAGGGTGGCTGGATTACCCGCCACCACGCCAATCCTGCCCGGGGCATCCATGGCCTGCAGATGGAGATCGCCAATCGCGGCTACCTGCTTGAGCCCGAAGGCAAGGGCGAGCCGTCGAACTGGCCGGTGCGCTACGACGCCGATTTTGCCGCCCCGATCCGGGCGACGCTGACAGACATCCTCAAAACCGCGCTCGCCTGGGCGGGCAGCTGACACCCACTCCAAGGGAGGTTTTCGCATGACCCAACATACCCGAATCGACAATGACCGCGTCATTCGCGCCGCCACCGGCACCGAGCTGACCGCCAAGAGCTGGCTCACCGAAGCGCCGCTGCGCATGCTGATGAACAATCTCGACCCGATGGTCGCCGAAAAGCCGAGCGAACTGGTCGTCTATGGCGGCATCGGCCGCGCCGCCCGCGACTGGGAGAGCTACGACCGTATCGTCAGCGCCTTGCGGAAGCTCGAAGCCGACGAGACCCTGCTGATCCAGTCGGGCAAGCCGGTCGGCGTTTTCCGCACCCACAAGGACGCGCCGCGCGTGCTGCTCGCCAACTCCAATCTGGTGCCGCATTGGGCCAACTGGGACCACTTCAACGAGCTCGATAAGAAGGGCTTGATGATGTACGGCCAGATGACCGCTGGCTCGTGGATCTATATCGGCAGCCAGGGCATCGTCCAGGGCACTTACGAAACCTTCGTCGAGATGGGCCGCCAGCACTATGACGGCGATCTTTCCGGCCGCTGGATCCTGACCGCTGGCCTAGGCGGCATGGGCGGTGCGCAGCCGCTGGCCGCCACCATGGCTGGCGCTTCGTGCCTGGCCATCGAGTGTCAGGCGAGCCGCATCGAGATGCGCCTCAAGACGGGCTATGTCGACGTCCAGGCCAAGGATCTCGACGACGCGCTCGCCATCATCGCCCAAGCCGGTCGGGACAAAAAAGCGATTTCGGTCGCGCTGCTCGGCAATGCCGCGGACATTTACCCCGAACTGGTGAAGCGTGGGGTTCGCCCCGATGCCGTCACCGACCAGACCTCGGCGCACGATCCGATCAATGGCTATCTGCCGCAGGGCTGGACGGTCGCTCAATGGGAAGAAAAGCGCGAGCGCGACCCCAAGGCTGTCGAAAAGGCAGCCCGCGCCTCGATGGCCGTGCACGTCAAGGCGATGCTCGACTTCCACAAGATGGGCATTCCGACCGTCGACTACGGCAACAACATCCGCCAGATGGCATTGGAAGAGGGCGTCGAGAACGCCTTCGATTTTCCAGGTTTCGTGCCTGCCTACATCCGTCCGCTGTTCTGCCGCGGCGTCGGCCCGTTCCGCTGGGCAGCGCTTTCGGGCGATCCGGAGGACATCTACAAGACCGATGCCAAGGTGAAGGAGCTGACACCTGGCAACACGCACCTGCACAACTGGCTCGACATGGCGGCAAAGCGCATCCATTTCCAGGGCCTGCCGGCACGCATCTGCTGGGTCGGTCTCGGCGATCGCCATCGCCTCGGTCTCGCCTTCAATGAAATGGTCGCCAAGGGCGAACTGAAGGCACCCGTCGTCATCGGCCGCGATCACCTCGACTCGGGCTCGGTCGCTTCGCCGAACCGCGAGACGGAAGCCATGAAGGATGGTTCGGATGCCGTTTCCGACTGGCCGCTGCTCAACGCGCTTCTGAACACCGCTTCGGGTGCCACCTGGGTGTCGCTGCATCATGGCGGCGGCGTCGGCATGGGCTTCTCGCAGCATTCGGGCGTTGTCATCTGCGCCGACGGCACCGATGATGCGGCGCGTCGACTGGAACGTGTGCTGTGGAACGATCCGGCGACTGGCGTCATGCGCCATGCCGACGCTGGCTACGACATTGCCATCGACTGCGCCAAGGCGAACGGCCTCAACCTTCCGGGTATCCTGGGCTGATCATGCGCATCATCCGTCACGCCGACTGCCGAGCCATGCCGTGGAAGAACGGCGGCGGCGTGACGACCGAAATCATGGCCTGGCCGCCTGCGGCCGGGCTCGACGACTTCGACTGGCGCATCTCGATGGCTCAGGTTGCCGCCGGCGGGCCGTTTTCCGTCTTTGCCGGCATCGACCGGACGCTGGCGGTCCTGGCTGGCACGATGCGGCTTGCGGCAGGCGATGCAGAGCCGGTTGCGCTTTCGCCGCAATCGCAGCCTTACGTTTTCCCCGGCGACGTCAGTACCGAGGCAACGCTCATCGACGGGCCGGTTCTCGACTTCAACGTCATGACCCGACGTGGCCGTGTCAGCCATGCGGTCGAACGGCTGGAGTTTTCGGAGCGAACCGATGTTACCTTGGGGGAGGGTATCAGCCTGATCTTCTTCACATCGGGTTCGGCGCATGTGGGCGGCGAACTGGTGGCGGCATTCGACACGCTCTATCAGGAAGACGGCACGGCCACGTTGAAGATCGAGCCGGCGGAGCCGGTGTCGCTGTTGCTGGTCTCCATTCGCCTGATATAGCCGGGCAATCTCCAAAATCGTCGTGACATCGGCGCGGAACTGGCAAACTATCCCTAGGGGGACGGGTAGGTCAGGCCGGCGATTGATATCGCGCGGCGAAGTGGAGAATGTGCCATGGACACCTACAAGGTCGGCTATTTCGTCGGCAGCCTTGCCGCAGGATCGATCAACCGCAAGCTCGCCAAGGCGCTGGTCAGGCTCGCACCGAAGCAGCTCCATATGGAAGAGGTCTCGTTTCGGGACCTGCCGCTCTACAGCTATGACTATGACGCCGATTTTCCGCCACCTGCGCGGGCCTTCAAGAAGGCGCTTGCCAGCGTCGATGCCGTGCTGTTCGTAACGCCCGAATACAACCGCTCGATCCCCGGCGGCCTCAAGAACGCCATCGACTGGGCGAGCCGGCCTTACGGCACCAATTCTTTCACTCGCAAGCCTTCTGCCGTCATCGGCACCTCGCCTGGCGCGATCGGCACGGCGGTAGCCCAGCAAAGCCTGCGCAGTGTGTTGAGTTTCTGCAATTCGCCGCAGATGAACGCCCCTGAAGCCTACATCCAGTTCAAGCCAGGGCTCATCACCGACGACGGCGAGGTGACCAACGACGACACTGCCGAATTCCTCAAGAACTACATGGCCGAGTTCCACGCCTTTGTGGTCAGGGTCTACACTGTATTGCCGCGAGGTGGGTGAGCAGTTCGGAGCCTGTCTGGTCGCTGTGGGGACGGGAAATCGGAAACGGAAACGCTCGCATTACGATGGTTCACGCGCCCTGCCTGAAATATGGCCAAAATTCAGCATGCAAACACGAAAAAGCCCCAATCCTTGCGTTCCGCTCTCCGCCCGGCACTGCTATGAGGCGCGGGGGGAGATTGGCGGCGATGACGCCATATTTTCACTCAATCGCAGTGCAAGAGCGATCAATCGACCTGTTGGTTGCATGCAACCAATTCTTGTTTGAAACGGTTTATGTGGCAGGTCCGCGACGCCGGCAGGCGCTGCGGACTTTCTGTCAAACGGAAATGCTGTAGATGAATATTCAGACCGACCCGCGCCGGATCAAAGACGTAGTGCCGAGCTTTCCAGCTGTGGCCGAACAGCCGATCAGGGCGACGGTGCTGCACGAGGACCGGTTGCGCGCGACGGGCGAAAGCCTGGCCCGCAAGGAACTGCGCTCCTATTTCGGTCTTGAAGCCTTCGACTTCCACGCCCGCATCCGCGAGAGCGCCAAGAAGATCCTGCAGGTCTATCGCGACACCAATGCTGCGCAGGGCAGGGGGGAGCCGATCACGCCAGCCGCGCAATGGCTGCTCGACAACAACTATCTGGTTGAAGAGACAATTTATCAGGTCAAGCGCGACCTGCCGCGCCGCTTCTACCGCGAATTGCCGACGATCGACCTCGGCGACGGCCAGTCGGTGCCGCGCGCGCTCGCCATCGCCTGGATCTATGTCGCGCATTCCGACAGCACCGTCTCGGCGCAGATGTTCAAGGCGATTGTCGAGGGCTATCAGTCCGTCGAGCCGCTGCACATCGGTGAGTTGTGGGCGCTGCCGTCGCTGTTACGGTTCGTTTTGGTCGAGAACCTGCGCCGTATCGCCGTTCGGGTGAATCGTGCGCGCGAAATGCGCGCCATCGCCAACGACGTCGCCGACCGCTTGCAGAGTGTGCAGGAACAGGACGACGGCCTTGCCTTGCTCAAGGCCTACGCGGCGCACGCCCGCGATACGACCTTTGCGACGCAACTGCTCTATCGCTTGCGCGATGGCTCGCAGAACGCCGGCAAGGCCTTGATCTGGCTGGAAAACGAGCTTGAGAAGTCTGGCAGCGACGCTGAAGAGATCATCATCGGCGAGCACCACACGCTGTCGAGCGGCAACGTCACCACCGGCAACATCATTCGGGGCCTGCGCCTGATCAACGATCAGGACTGGACGCTCTGGTTCGAGGATGTCAGCCGCGTCGACACCCTCTTGCGCGAACGCACCAATTTCGCCGCGCTCGACTTCGCCTCTCGCGACCAGTATCGCACCGCGATCGAGGACCTGGCGCGTCACTCGAAGCTTTCGGAGTTCCAGGTTGCCGAACGCGCAACCGACTTCGCACACACCGAAACACCTGCTTCATCAGAGGATCGTGCTGGTCTGCAGAAAGAATGCTCGGACGTCGGCTTCTTCCTTGTCGGCCCGCGCCGGCAGGAGCTGGAGCAGGCGATCGGCTATCGCCCGACCATCGGACGTATCGCCAACCGCGCTTTCCGCAAGACCAACTGGCTCGGCATTGCGCTCCCGGTCTTTGCCCTGACAGTTCTGCTGCTTTTCCTGGCAGGCAACGCATTGGCAGCACTCGGTCTGCCTACAGCGGCAGTGGTTGTGATGCTGGTTCTGTTTTCGGTTCCAGCCAGCGAAGGCGCACTCGCCTTCTTCAACACCATCGTGCTGAAGTTCCTCGAGCCGACCCGCCTGATCGGCTACGAATTCAAGGACGGTGTTCCGGCCGAAGCACGGACATTGGTCGTGGTGCCGTCGCTGATCGGCTCGCGCGACGATGTCGAGGAAAACATCCGCAACATCGAGATCCACCACCTCGCCAACATGTCGGGCGAAATCCATTTCGCCGTGCTGTCTGATTGGCCCGACAGCCAGGCCGAGATTTCCGTCGGCGACCGTGAGATCTACGATTATGCCCGTCGCGAGATCGCCAGGCTCAACTTGCGTCATCCAAGCGAAGGCGCTCCGCGTTTTTATCTGCTGCATCGCCGCCGGCTCTACAATCCGGCGCAGGGCTGCTGGATGGGTTGGGAGCGCAAGCGTGGCAAGCTGCACGAGCTGAACCTTTTGCTGCGCGGCGACGGCGACACCACCTTCCTGCCGACCGACACACCGCTGCCTGATAACATCGTCCACGTCATGACGCTCGACGCCGACACGCGCATGACGCGCGGCGTGGTCACCAAGCTGGTCGGCAAGATGTGCCACCCGCTCAACCGGCCGGAGTTCGACGTAGAGAAACGCCTGGTGACATCAGGCTACGCCATCCTGCAGCCGCGCGTCACACCATCGCTGACAACCGGCGACGAAGCCTCGTTCTTCCAGCGTGTGTTTTCGGCCCACCGCGGCCTCGATCCTTATGTCTTTGCCGTTTCAGACCTCTATCAGGACGTCTTCGGCGAAGGCACCTTCACCGGCAAGGGCCTGTACCATGTCGATGCAATGGAGGCGGCGCTCAAGGGGCGCATCGCCGAGAACACCATCCTTTCCCACGATCTGCTCGAAGGCGCGCTGGCGCGCTCGGCGCTGGCCACCGATGTCGAGGTGGTCGAGGATTATCCGACCCGTTATTCGGTCGATGCCTCGCGCCAGCATCGCTGGGCGCGTGGCGACTGGCAGCTGCTCGGCTTCATCTTTGACCCGAAATCGGGCGTGCCGGCACTTTCGCGCTGGAAGATGGTCGACAATCTCAGGCGCTCGCTGACGCCGATCTTCTGGGTCATGGCGGCGATTGCCGGCTGGACGCTGCTGCCCTTCACCCAGGCCGCCCAGTGGCAGGCGCTGCTGATCCTCAGCCTGTTCATGGCGCCGACATTCGACATCATCGATGCCATCCTGCCCAAGAATCGCGAGGCGACACCGCGCGGCCATTTCAGCGCGCTCGGGCGCGACCTCGCCTTTGGCACGGCGCTGGTGGCCCTCAAGGTCGTGCTGATGGCGCATCTGGCCTGGATGATGGGCGATGCGATCATCCGCACGCTCTACCGTCTTTTCGTCAGCCGCGAAAATCTGCTGGAGTGGCGCACTGCCTCCCAGGCTCACAAATCGGGCGGCAACGACCTCGCTGCCTATTACCGCATGATGTATGGCGCGGTGATCATCGCCGTCGTCGGACTGGTCTTGCCGGTCATGACGGATTCGACCGGCGCCTTCGTCGCTTTCGCCTTTGCCATCTTCTGGGCCGGCTCGCCGGCGTTTGCCTGGCTGATCAGCCGCTCGGCTGAAACAGAAGATCGGCTGCACGTCGCATCTTGGGACGTGCATACGCTGCGCACCGTGGCACGGCGCACCTGGCACTATTTCGAGACCTTCGTGACGGCGGAGCAGAACCACCTGCCGCCGGACAATTTCCAGGAAAACCCGACCGGCGTCATTGCCACGCGCACGTCGCCGACCAACATCGGCGTCTATTTGCTGTCGGTTGTCTCGGCTCGCGATTTCGGCTGGATCAGCCTTGCCGATGCGGTTGCCCGCATCGACGCCACCGTTTCGACCATCGAAAAGATGGAGCGTTATCGGGGACACCTCTACAACTGGTACGACACGACGAGCCTCAGGCCGCTTTATCCGCTCTATGTCTCGAGCGTCGACAGCGGCAATCTTGCAGGTCACCTGGTTGCTGTTGCTGCGGCTTGCTCGGAATCGGGCCGAAGCACCGTCGGTGCATCTCCAGGGCGATTTCGAAGGTATCCTCGACATTGTTTCGATCATCGAGGAGAGCGTGGCCGACCTGCCCGATGATCGCCGGCAACTGAGGCCCCTGCGCCAGCGGCTCGTCGACCGCATCGACGGCATGCGCCGGGCCGTGGAAACCATCAAGTCGCAGCCGGAAATGGCGTCTATCCGCACGATCAATCTTGCCGTGCTGTCAGGTGAGATCCGCAAGCTCGCCGGCGCCATCCACACCGAGGCGGCGTCGACCAAGAGCGATGTTCTTGCCGATTGGGCCAGGACGCTCGAAGCCACCTGCGAGGCGCACGTGCATGATGCGCATAGCGACGACCAGGCGGTCGCTGCCTTGCGCACCAAGCTGATGGAGCTGCGCGAGCGCACCCGCAAGTTCGCCTTCGAGATGAACTTCTCGTTCCTGATGCGCAACGAGCGCAAGCTGCTATCGATCGGCTACCGGGTCGAGGAACATCAGCTCGACGAAAGCTGCTACGACCTGCTTGCCTCGGAGGCGCGGCTGACCAGCCTGTTCGGTATCGCCAAGGGTGACATCTCGACCGAACATTGGTTCCGGCTTGGCCGCCCGATCGTCGAGATCGGCTTCCAGGGCGCGTTGATGTCGTGGTCGGGCTCGATGTTCGAGTACCTGATGCCGCCGCTGGTCATGAAGGAGCCGCAGGGCGGCATCCTCAACCAGACCAACAAGCTGATCGTCCACCGGCAGATCCAGTACGGCCGGTCGAAGGGAATCCCGTGGGGCATTTCGGAAGCGGCCTATAACGGCCGCGATCGGGAACTGACCTACCAGTACACCAATTTCGGCGTGCCGGGGCTTGGCCTCAAGCGTGGCCTTGGCCAGAACACCGTCATCGCACCTTATGCGACGGTGCTTGCAGCGCAGTTCCTGCCGAGCGAGGCGACGGCGAACCTCAGGCGGTTGCGCAAGCTTGGTGCACTCGGCCGCTACGGCTACTACGACGCGGTCGACTATACGCCGCAGCGCGTGCCCGAAGGCACCGACCACGCTGTTGTCTACAACTACATGGCCCATCACCAGGGCATGTCGATCGTGGCGATCGCCAATGCGATCTTCGAAGGCCGCATGCGCGACCGCTTCCACAGCGATCCGGTGATCGAGGCCGCCGAACTGCTGCTGCAGGAAAAGGCGCCGCGCGACATTCCTGTCGCCACTGTCCGCACCGAAGTTGCCGAACACACCAAGGACGAGACCGCCGATCACAGCGCCGACACGCGTCTTGTGCTCAACCCGATGCGCGCATTGCGTTCGACCAACCTGATGTCGAATGGCCGTTATTCGGTGATGGTGACGGCGACAGGCTCAGGCTACAGCCGTTGGAACGACATGGCGATTACGCGCTGGCAGCCGGATCCGACCGAGGACCGGCTTGGCACCTATCTGTTCCTGCGCGACACCGAGACCGGTGACTGGTGGTCCGCCACATCAGAGCCCAAGCGTGCCACGGGCGAGCAGACCCAGACGGTGTTCTGCGACGACAAGGCGAGCTTCATCAAGACGGTGGGCACGCTGCGCAGCGAGGTCGAGTGCATCGTCGTCTCGGAAGGCAACGGCGAAGCCCGCAAGGTCACTATCTGGAACGACGCGGCTGTCGACCGCCACATCGAAGTGACGTCATTCGCCGAACTGGTGCTGGCGCCCGAGGCCAATGACAACGCCCATCCGGCGTTCTCCAAGATGTTCGTCGAGACCGAGATCACCCACAACGGCAGCGCCATCCTCGCAACGCGGCGCACCCGTGCCGCCAACGAGCCTTCTGTCGTGGCTGCGCATTTCGTCACCGACCAGTCGGGTTTCGTGCGCGACACCGAGGCCGAAACCGACCGCCGCGCCTTCATTGGCCGTGGCCGTACCATCGCCGATCCGGCGGCGTTCGATCCTGGCGCCAAGCTTTCGGGCAGTGCCGGCTTCACGCTGGATCCGGTGGCGGCGCTGCGCCGCCGCGTCCGTGTGCCGGCCAACAAGAAGGTGACGCTGACATACTGGACGATCGTCGGTTCAACCCGCGAAGAGGTTGAGGAAACGGTTGCCAAGCTCGACCATCCCGAAGGTTTCCAGCGCCAGGCCATGCTGTCCTGGACCCGTTCGCAGGTGCAGACGCGTCATCTCGGCCTCAACCTTGCCGATGCCGCCAATGTGCAGAAACTCGCGCGCTTCCTGATCTATCCCGATCCGTTCCTGCGCCTGTCCGCAGACGCCATCGCCTCCGGTCTCGGCCGGCAGTCGGCGCTGTGGCCGATGGCGATCTCTGGCGATTTCCCGATCCTGGCAATCAGGATCGGCGACGTCGCCGATATCGAGATCGTCGCTCAGGCGCTCAGGTTCCAGGAATATATGCGCGCGCGCGGCCTCGTCGCCGATCTCGTCATCGTCAACGAACAGGCATCGTCCTACGTCCAGGACCTGCAGCAGGCGATCGAGGCGCTGTGCGAAAACAGCCGCCTGCGTGGCAAGGAACTCGGGCCGCGCCAGCATATCTTCGCGGTGCGCCGCGACCTGATGGACGAAGCGTCCTACCGCACGCTGCTCGCTGTCGCCCGTGTCTGCCTGCACACCCGCAACGGCACGATCTTCGATCAGATCGAACGCGCCGAGGCGGCAGCGCTTCAAGCTCGCGACGCACTGGCCGCGGCTCAGGCCACCGACCGGCCGGAGACTGCCACGCTGCAAACGTCGCCTTCGCGCAGCGCCCGCAAGAGCGTCGGCGACGGCCTTTCATACTGGAACGGTTTCGGTGGCTTCGATGCCAACGGCCGCGATTATGTCGTGCGCCTCAACGGCACCCGCTCGACGCCGCAGCCGTGGATCAACGTTATCGCCAATCAAGGCTTTGGCTTCCACACCTCCGCTGAAGGTGCTGCCTTTACCTGGAGCCGCAACAGCCGCGACTACCAGCTGACGCCATGGTCGAACGACCCGGTCACCAACCGTCCGGGCGAGGCCATCTACATCTCCGATCGTGCCACTGGCCGAACCTATTCGCCGATTGCCGCAGTCGCCCGGGAGGCCGGGGCCAGCTACGAGGCCCGCCACGGCCAGGGTTTTTCGACCTTCCGCTCCAAGCGCGGCACGCTGGCCACCGAACTGACGCACCTTGTCGATCCGAATGATCCGGTCCGTGTTTCGCGACTGAAAATCGAAAACACCGGTGCCGTGCCGGCCAAGCTCAGGGTCTACGCCTATGCCGAGTGGGTGCTCGGCAACAGCAGGGCCAGGACGGCGCCCAATATCGTCTCCTCGGTCGATGCGGCAACGGGCGCGCTTTTTGCACGCAACAGCTACGGCCTCGATTTCGGCGAACGTGTTGCCTTCATGGCGATCGACGGCAAGGCCAGCTCGGTCACCTCGGATCGTCACGAGTTCATCGGCACCGGTGGCGCTGTCGAGACACCGCGCGCGGTAACGCTCGGTGCCGAGCTGACCGGGCGCGTCGAAGCGGGCGTCGATCCGTGCGCGGCGATCGCGCGGGATGTCGAGGTGCCTGCCGGTGGCTCGATTTCGTTGCTTTGGCTGCTCGGCGACGCCGGTTCGGACGAAGAGGCGAGTGCGCTGGTGGCCCGTCATCTTAAGGTCGATTTCGACCAGAGGCTGGCCGAGAACGAACGCAACTGGCGCTCGTTCCTGGGCACGATCGAAGTCGATACGCCTGACAAGGCGCTCGACGCGATGGTCAACAACTGGCTGCCGTACCAGAGCCTTGCCTGCCGCATCCGCGCGCGCTCGGCCTTCTACCAGGCCAGCGGTGCCTTCGGTTTCCGCGACCAGCTGCAAGACACGCTGGCGCTGCTGATGCACGACGCTAGCCTTGCCCGTGGGCAGATTCTGAACGCCGCCGGTCGGCAGTTCGCTGAGGGCGACGTTCAGCATTGGTGGTTGCCGCGCACCGGCGCGGGCGTACGCACCATGATCTCCGATGATGTCGTCTGGCTGGCCAGCGCCACCGCGCGCTACGTCACGGTGACTGGCGACGCGGCGATCCTCAACGAACAATTGCCCTTCATCGAAGGACAACAGCTGAACCCGGGCGAGCATGACGCGTTCTTCACCCCTGAGACCTCGAAGAAGAAGGCTTCGCTCTACGAACATTGCGCCCGCGCGCTCGACCTCGCCATCAAGCGGAGCGCCAAGAATGGCCTGCCGCTGATCCTCGGCGGCGACTGGAACGACGGCATGAACCGTGTCGGCGAAGAGGGCAGGGGCGACAGTGTCTGGCTCGGCTGGTTCTTGTTGCGGACGCTGGGCGAATTCGCGCCGCTGGCCAAGGCCGAAGGCGATTCAAAGCGCGCCAACGCCTGGGAAAAGCACGCCACAGCACTCAAGCGCGCGTTGGAAAACGCCGCCTGGGATGGCGAGTGGTACCGCCGCGGCAGCTTCGACGACGGCACGCCGCTCGGCTCGCGCAACTCCGACGAATGCAAGATCGATTCGATCGCGCAATCGTGGAGCGTGATTTCGGGCGAGGGTGATCCGGCCCGCTCTCAGACTGCCATGGCGCAAGCGACAAAAATGCTTGTCGACGACGAGCTGAAGCTCATCAAGCTGTTCACGCCGCCATTCTCCGAAACCGACAAGGAGCCGGGCTACATCAAGGCCTATCCACCCGGCGTGCGCGAGAATGGCGGACAGTACACCCATGCCGCGACGTGGTTTGTCATCGCATTGGCGGAAATGGGGCAGGTCGACGAGGCCTATCGCTGCTTCTCCATGCTGAACCCGGTCAACCATGCACTCGACGAAAAGACGGCGGAGACCTATCGGGTCGAGCCCTATGTCGTGGCAGCCGATGTCTACGCCGATGCCTCCAAGGCAGGTCGTGGCGGCTGGACCTGGTACACTGGCTCGGCAGGCTGGCTCTATCGCGCAGCAGTGGAAAGCATCCTCGGCATCAGCCAGCGTGGCGATCGGCTGGTCGTTTCGCCGGCCATTCCCAAGCATTGGGAAGGCTATTCGGCGACGCTTCGTTTGGGCGGTGCTGTCTACAGGTTGCGGGTGGTGAGAGACAAAGCCGCTAAAGCTGCGAAAGCAGAGGTCGATGGCGTGAAGGGCAAGGATGCGTCCTTTGCCATGCGCGACAGCGGCGAGGTGGAGGTTGTGATCCGCATTCCGGCCTAGCCGGAATGCCCCTGCGTCAATTAGCCGGCCATCTTTGTCATCATTTCGCCGCAACGATGCCTTTTTTCGTTAGTTCTCAATTCCTTATCGGATCACAGCAGATTACCGGTCGTAGCCATGTGTTGTTCGATTTTTTTGAACTGAGCGGCTATCTGCGCATTGTCTTGCGGAACTGAGGTCGCTATTTGTCGGCCATGGTGCAGTGCACAATAAAGGGACGGACGGGACTCAAGGGGTACCAAAGTGTCGTTGCTTGAAGTTTATTGGAGAGCCCTTCGCTATCTTGCCGCCGACGGCAAGAAGGTTGGGCTGATTTGCGCGGCCAACGTGGTGTTGGCCATTGTCACTATTGCTGAGCCGATCCTGTTCGGGCGTATCATCGATGCCATCGCCGGCAAGACGGAAGTCGTTCCCACCATGGCGCTGTGGGCGAGCTTCGGCGCGTTCAACATCGTCGCCTTCGTTCTGGTGGCGCGCGGCGCCGACCGTCTTGCTCATGCGCGGCGCGGCGAAGTGCTGTGCCAGTCGTTCGAACGGGTCATCACGATGCCGCTGGCCTGGCACCAGCAGCGCGGCACGTCGCATTCGCTGCACACGCTGCTGCGCGCGGTCGAGGCTCTGTTCAGCCTGTGGCTCGAATTCATGCGCACGCACCTGTCGACGGCGGTGGCGCTGCTGCTGCTGATCCCGACTGCGTTTTCGCTCGATGCCCGCATGTCGCTGGTGCTGATCATGCTGGGCGCGCTTTACCTTGCAATCGGCCGGCTCGTGATGCGCAAGACCAAGGAAGGCCAAGCTTCGGTCGAACGCCACTATCACAAGGTTTTCTCCCACGTCTCGGATTCGGTCAGCAACGTCGCGGTGCTGCAGAGCTACAACCGCGTTGGCCAGGAAACTGAAGCGCTTCGTAGTTTTGTAAAGGCATTGATCACCACGCAGAACCCCGTCCTGGACTGGTGGGCGCTGGCTTCGGCCATGCATCGGCTGGCCTCGACCATCTCGATGATGGTGGTGCTGCTGATCGGCGCCTATCTCGTCAGCAAGGGCCAGTTGCGCATCGGCGATATCGTTGCCTTCACCGGCTTTGCCGCGCTGCTGATCAGCCGTCTCGACCAGGTTTCGAACTTCGCCAACCAGATCTTCGACGCTCGTTCGAAGCTTGAGGAGTTCTATCGTCTTGAGGACGCTGCCGGCGACAACCGCGAGCCCGAAGGCCTGCGTGAGCTCGACAACGTCACCGGCCATGTCCGCTTCGAAAACGTCAGCTTCGAGTTCCCGAATTCGGGGCAGGGCGTCACCGACGTCTCGTTCGAGGTCAGTGCAGGCCAGACCATCGCCATTGTCGGACCGACGGGTGCGGGCAAGACGACGCTGATCAATCTGTTGCAGCGTGTCCACACGCCGCAGCATGGCCGCATCCTCATCGACGGCATCGACACGCGCACGGTTACCAAGAAGTCGCTGCGCCATTCGATCGCCACCGTCTTTCAGGATGCCGGTCTGCTCAACCGCTCGATCGAGGACAACATCCGCGTCGGCCGTGCCACAGCGAGTTATGAAGAAGTGCATGCCGCAGCGACGGCCGCGGCGGCGCAGGACTTCATCCTGTCCAAGAGCGAAGGCTACGACACCAATGTCGGCGAACGTGGCGGCCAGCTCTCGGGTGGCGAACGTCAGCGCATCGCGATTGCGCGTGCCATCCTCAAGAGCGCGCCGATCCTGGTCCTCGACGAGGCGACGAGCGCGCTCGACGTCGAGACCGAGAACCGGGTCAAGGATGCCATCGACATGCTGCGCGACGGTCGTACGACCTTCATCATCGCACACCGCCTGAGCACTGTCCGCGACGCCGACCTAGTGGTGTTCATGGATCATGGCCATGTCGTCGAGATGGGCGGCTTCAACGAGCTGTCGGCTCGCAATGGCCGCTTTGCCTCGCTGTTGCGCGCCGGCGGTCTGCTCAACGACGAGGAAGTCCGTCGTGTCACGCATGTCGAGGCAGCGGCTTAGCGCTGTCCTCGAGGCGGCGCCTAACGCTGTCCTCCAGGCAGTGGCCTAAGGCTGCGTGATTTCAGCTTGAAATGAACAGGGCGCTTCGGCGCCCTGTTTGCATTGTGCCCGCGACGTCGGAACCGATTGCGAAGAAAACCTCTCAGGGTTATTTAGCGTCCATGACACAGACGACCTCGCAGGCTTGGCGTTTCAGCGACCTGGCCAATCCGACCCGCTTCATCTCGCTGGTGGACAAGATCGTCCCCTGGCTTGGCGGCGCCACGGCATTGGTTCTGGCAACCGGGCTTTATCTCGGCTTTGCCGCACCGGAGGATTTCCAGCAGGGCATCACCGTCCGCATCATGTACATCCACGTGCCTTTCGCCTGGCTCGCCATGATGTGCTACTCGGTGATGGCGATTGCCGCCCTGGGAACGCTGGTCTGGCGCCACCCGCTCGCTGATGTGGCGCTCAAGTCGGCAGCGCCTGTCGGTGCCGTGTTCACCGCCTTGGCACTCCTTACCGGCTCGATCTGGGCAAGCCGATGTGGGGCACCTGGTGGGTGTGGGACGCTCGCCTGACCTCGGTCTTCGTGCTTTTCCTGATGTATCTCGGCATCATTGCGCTGACCCGCGCCCTGGACGATCCCGCGCGTTCGGCGCGCGCGGCGGCCGTCATCACGCTTGTCGGCTTCGTCAACATCCCGATCATCAAGTTTTCGGTCGAATGGTGGAACACGCTGCATCAGCCGGCGTCGGTGTTCCGCATCGGCGGCCCGACCATTGATCCAAGCATGCTCTGGCCCCTGATGACCATGGCGCTTGGCTTTACCCTTCTGTTCTTCACTCTGCATCTAATGGCGATGCGTACCGAGATATGGCGCCGTCGCGTCATCGCCATGCGCCAGATTGCTGCCCGCAGGGCCGAGCGTCAGCAGGCCTGACAGGCTCGAAAGAAGAAGGAAGACCGCATGTGGCCCGATCGTCGAATTCTTGATCTTCTGGGCCTCGAGCTTCCGATCCTCCAGGCGCCGATGGCCGGGCCTGTCGATTCCGAGATGGTGATCGCCGTTTCGGAGGCTGGCGGGTTGGGCGGCCTGCCTTGCGCGCTGATGTCGCCGGAAAAGGCCCGCACCGAACTTGGCATCATCCGCCAGCGCACCTCGCGGCCAATCAACATCAATTTCTTTTGTCACAAGCCTCCTCAGGAGGACTTTGCACGCGAAGCCGTTTGGAAGCAGCGCCTCGAACCATTCTATGTCGAGATGGGGCTCGATCCGAAAACACCGGCGCCGCGCTCGGCGCGCGCTCCCTTTGACGCCGCGTTTTGTGACATCGTCGAAGAGTTCCGGCCCGAGGTGGTGAGTTTTCATTTCGGCCTGCCCGACGCCGCATTGCTCGACCGGGTCAAGGCGACCGGCGCCAAGGTGTTGTCTTCGGCAACGACGGCTGACGAGGCCGTGTGGCTGGAGGCGCGGGGTTGCGACGCCATCATCGCCCAGGGTGCCGAGGCCGGCGGCCACCGTGGCATCTTTCTGACCGACGATGTCGCCAATCAGGCCGGCACTTTCGCGCTGGTGCCGCAGGTGGTCGATGCGGTCAAAGTGCCTGTCATCGCCGCTGGCGGCATCGCCGACGCGCGTGGCATCGTTGCTGCCTTCGTGCTTGGCGCCTCGGCGGTACAGATAGGCACAGCCTATCTGTTCTGCCCCGAGGCGAAGGTTGCCGCACCGCATAAGGCAGTGCTGCGTACGGCCAAGGACGACCATACCGCATTGACCAATGTCTTCACCGGCCGCCCGGCGCGCGGCATCGTCAACCGCATCATGCGTGAGGTTGGCCCGCTGTCGGATTTGGCCCCTGCATTCCCGCTGGCCGGAGGGGCATTGGCGCCGCTCAAAGCCAAGTCGGAGCCGCTTGGTTCCGGCGACTTCATGTCGTTGTGGTCGGGGCAGGCAGCACGTCTCGGCCGCGAGATGCCGGCGGCCGATCTCACACGCACACTCGCTGGGGAAGCGCAGGCGTTGCTGGCCAGGCTCGCCAGCTAAGCTGCCATCGCAGCTATTTCGGCGTCAGTGTGCGGCGCACCGCGTCGTGCCAGCCTTTCAGCTTGGCGGCGCGCAGTGCCGGCTCCATCGCTGGCTTGAACTGGCGGTCGAGCGCCCAGGCCTTGGAAAACGCCTTGGCTTTCGGCCAGACGCCGGCGCGTGAGCCCGCGAGCCAGGCGGCGCCCAAGGCTGTGGTCTCCAGAACGGTCGGCCTGTCGACCGGCGCGTCGAGGATGTCGGCGAGGCGCTGCATCGTCCAGTCGGAAGCCACCATGCCGCCGTCGACGCGCAGCACGGTCTTGCCGTTCCTGGTCTTCCAGTCCTTCTTCATGGCATCGAGCAGGTCACGGGTCTGGTAGGCAACCGACTCCAGCGCTGCCCGCGCAAACTCTTCAGGGCCGGTGTTGCGGGTCAGCCCGTAGATCGCGCCACGTGCCTCGGCATCCCAGTGCGGCGCGCCGAGCCCGACGAATGCCGGCACGAGGTAGACGCTCTGGGTGTCGTCGGCCTGGGCGGCCAGTTCGCCGCTATGTTCGGCCTTGCCGATGACCTTGATGCCGTCGCGCAGCCATTGCACGGCAGCGCCCGCGACGAAGATCGAGCCTTCGAGCGCATAGGTGGTCTTGCCGTCGAGGCGATAGGCAATGGTGGTCAGCAGCCGGTTCTTTGAGCGCACGATATCGCTGCCGGTGTTGAGGATGGCAAAGCATCCCGTGCCGTAGGTCGACTTCATCATGCCCGGCTCGAAACAGGCCTGGCCGATCGTCGCCGCTTGCTGGTCGCCGGCAACGCCGAGGATCGGGATCTCGGCGCCGAACAGCGCCTTCGCGGTGACGCCGAAGTCGGCGGCACAATCCTTGACCTCGGGCAGCATGACGGCAGGAATGCGCAGGATATCGAGCAGTTCAGCGTCCCAGCTATTCTTTTCGATGTTGTAGACCAGCGTCCGCGCGGCGTTTGTGGCATCGGTCGCATGCACCTTGCCGCCGGTCAGCCGCCAGATCAGGAACGAGTCGATCGTACCCGCGAGCAATTCGCCGCGCTCGGCCCGCTTGCGTGCGCCCTTCACCTTGTCGAGCAGCCAGGCGATCTTGGTGCCGGAGAAGTAAGGGTCAAGCAGCAGGCCGGTCTTCTTGGTGAAACGCGGTTCCAGCCCTTGCTTCTTGAGCTTGGCGCAAAGCGGTGCCGTGCGTCGGTCCTGCCAGACGATCGCATTGTGGATTGGCTTGCCGGTGGCCTTGTCCCAGATGACGACGGTTTCGCGCTGGTTGGTGATGCCGATCGCCGCAATGTCGGTGGCATCCTTGTCGGCTTTCTGCAGCGCCGTCTTGCAGGTCGAGACGACGCTGTCCCAGATCTCTTCCGGGTCGTGTTCGACCCAGCCGGAGGCGGGGAAATGCTGGGTGAATTCCTTCTGGCCCACGCCGGCGACCTTCATCGCCGCGTCGAACACGATCGCCCGGCTTGATGTCGTGCCCTGATCGATTGCCAGAATGAAACCGCTCATATCCCTCTCCCGCAGTCACTTTGCATGAATAGGGGAGACGGCGCTGTGCCGTCTCCCCGGATAGTTGGCCGGGCGGATGTTCCGCCCGATCGCTTACTTGCTCCAGCTCTTCACCAGCTCATCGTAGTTGATGGTAACAGGCTTTTCCTTCTCGTTTTCGATCTTCAGCTGCGGCGCGAGATTGCCGGCCTTGACCGCTTCGGCGTTCCAGTAGGCGATATCATGCTCTTCCGCCATCTTCGGGCCGATATCGCCCTGGATGCCTGCGCGCTCAAGGCGCTCGAGCACCTTTTCCTGCTCGGCGCACAGCGAGTCCATGGCTTCCTGGGCGGTCTTCGCGCCCGAGGAGGCGTCGCCGATGGCCTGCCACCACAGTTGGGCCAGCTTCGGATAGTCAGGCACGTTGGTGCCGGTCGGCGACCACTGAACGCGGGCCGGCGAACGGTAGAACTCGACCAGGCCGCCGAGCTGCGGTGCGCGGTCGGTGAAGCTCTTGTGATCGAGCGTCGACTGGCGGATGAAGGTCAGGCCGACATGGCTCTTCTTCACGTCCACAGTCTTCGAGGTCACGAACTGCGCATACAGCCAAGCGGCCTTGGCGCGGTCATCAGGCGTCGACTTCAGGATCGTCCACGAACCGACGTCCTGGTAGCCGAGCTTCATGCCGTCCTTCCAGTAGACACCGTGCGGCGAGGGCGCCATGCGCCACTTCGGCGTGCCATCCTCGTTCATGACAGGCAGGCCGGGCTTGACCATGTCGGCTGTGAACGCGGTGTACCAGAAGATCTGCTGGGCAATCGCACCCTGGGCCGGCACCGGGCCGGATTCGGAGAAGGTCATGCCCTGGGCTTCCGGCGGTGCGTAAGCTTTCAGCCAGTCGAGATACTTGACGATCGAGTAGACCGAGGCCGGTCCGTTGGTGTCGCCGCCGCGTGCGACGCAGGAGCCGACGGGCTGCGACTTTTCGTTGACCTTGATGCCCCATTCGTCGACCGGCAGGCCGTTCGGCAGGCCCTTGTCGCCGTTGCCGGCCATGGACAGCCAGGCGTCGGTGAAGCGCCAGCCAAGCGAAGGGTCCTTCTTGCCGTAGTCCATGTGGCCATAGACCTTCTGGCCGTTGACGTCGCGGCCGGTGAAGAATTCGGCGATGTCCTCATAGGCCGACCAGTTGACCGGAACGCCGAGGTCGTAGCCGTATTTCGCCTTGAAGTCGGCCTTGTTCTTCTCGTCGTTGAACCAGTCGTAACGGAACCAGTAGAGGTTCGCGAACTGCTGGTCGGGAAGCTGGTAGAGCTTGCCGTCTGGCGCGGTCGTGAACTTGGTGCCGATATAGTCGGCGATGTCGAGGTTCGGATTGGTGACATCCTTGCCCTCGTTGGCCATCCAGTCGGTCAGGCTGCGTGCCTGCTGGTAGCGCCAGTGAGTGCCGATCAGGTCGGAATCGTCGACATAGGCGTCATAGATGTTTTCGCCCGACTGCATCTGTGTCTGCAGCTTTTCGATGACGTCGCCTTCGCCGATCAGGTCGTGCGTGATCTTGATGCCGGTGATGTCGGTGAACGCCTTGGCGAGCGTCTTTGATTCATATTCGTGCGTGGTGATGGTTTCCGAAACGACCTTGATCTCCATGCCGGCGAAAGGCTTCGCCGCATCGACAAACCACTGCATTTCGGCTTCCTGGCCGGCGCGATCGAGCGCCGACATGTCCTTGATCTCGGTATCGAGGAAGGCTTTCGCCTCGTCCATGCCGGCAAAGGCACTGTTTGACCCCAAGAGCAGGGCGATCACGCTTGTTGATGCTAGAATATGGCGTCGCATTAATTTCCTCCCAAACAAGGTTGCATTGCCATTTGGCGCCGCCGCGGGCTTGCGGCGGCCCAACATTTCCCCCTCTAGACGAAGCGGAATACGCCGATCGCGTAGACCACTGCGAGAGCGAGAGCCCACCACAGGTTGGGCCCGATCAGGCCCAGCCATGCGAGATGAATGAAGGCGCTGCCGAGCAGCGAAACGAAAAGCCTGTCGCCCCGGGTCGTTTCGAACCGGAGAATGCCGACGCGCGGGTTGCCGCCGGGCGAAAAATATTCCCACACGCCCATGCCCACGAGCATCAGAAAGATGGTGATGAAGAACGCCGCTGTCGGCAGCGTCCAGGCCATCCAGGAAAAGTCCATCACAACGCTCCCTCAGACGCGGCCCAGGGCAAAGCCCTTGGCGATGTAGTTGCGGACAAACCAGATGACGAGCGCACCCGGGATGATGGTCAAAACACCGGCTGCTGCCAGCACGCCCCAGTCCATGCCGGAGGCGGAGACGGTGCGCGTCATGATCGCGGCGATCGGCTTGGCGTCGGTGGTGGTCAAAGTGCGGGCGATCAGCAGTTCGACCCATGAGAACATGAAGCAGAAGAAGGCCGCGACGCCGATGCCGCTTGCGATCAGCGGCACGAAGATCTTCACGAAGAAGCGCGGGAACGAATAGCCGTCGATATAGGCGGTTTCGTCGATCTCCTTCGGCACGCCCGACATGAAGCCTTCGAGGATCCACACCGCCAGCGGCACGTTGAACAGGCAATGCGCGAGTGCGACCGCAATGTGGGTGTCGATCAAGCCGAAAGCGGAATAGAGCTGGAAGAAGGGCAGGGCGAAAACCGCCGGCGGCGCCATGCGGTTGGTCAGCAGCCAGAAGAACAGGTGCTTGTCGCCCAGGAACCTGTAGCGCGAGAAGGCATAGGCCGCGGGCAGGGCGACGGAGATCGAAATCACCGTGTTCATGACCACGTAGATGATCGAGTTGATGTAACCCTTGTACCAGGACGGATCGGTGAAGATCACGCCGTAATTGTGCAGCGTCGGGCTTTTTGGCCAGAGCGAGAAGGCGCCCAGGATTTCCTGGTTCGACTTGAAGCTCATGTTGATCAGCCAGTAGATCGGCAGCATCAAAAAGATGACGTAGATCGTCGGCACCACCCACCAGAAGCGCGATTCCTCGCCGCGCCGACGCATCCGCCGCGCAAGCGCTTCGTCCACAGCTCCGCCGTGGACAGCGCCAGTCGTGGTCGCGGCATTGCGCATCATCTTGTCCTTGTCTGCGACTGCTTCCCTTGTCCCCGCCATCTCACTTCTCCACGTCGTAATTTGTCATGACGGTGTAGAAGACCCATGACAGCAGCAGCACGATCAGGAAGTAGATGATCGACATCGCCGCTGCCGGGCCGAGGTCGAACTGGCCGACAGCCATCTTGACGAGGTCGATCGACAGGAAGGTCGTCGAATTGCCGGGGCCGCCGCCGGTGACGACGAAGGGCTCGGTGTAGATCATGAAGCTATCCATGAACCGCAGCAGGACGGCGATCAGCAGAACGCGCTGCATCTTCGGCAGCTGGATGTAGCGGAACACCGCCCAGCGCGAGGCCCCGTCGATCTTGGCTGCCTGGTAGAAGGCGTCGGGGATCGAAACCAGACCGGCATAGCAGAGCAGCACGACCAGGCTGGTCCAGTGCCAGACATCCATGATGATGACAGTCACCCAGGCGTCGAACGGGTCGTTGACGTAGTTGTAGTCGAAGCCGAGCGCATGCAGCGTGTAGCCGAGCAGGCCGATGTCGATGCGCCCGAAGACCTGCCAGATGGTGCCGACGACATTCCACGGAATGAGCAGCGGCAGCGCCATGAGCACCAGACAGACGGGCACACCCCAGCCTTTCCTCGGCATGTTGAGGGCGATGAAGATACCGAGCGGGATCTGGATCGCCAGGATGATTGCCGAAAAGATCAGGTTGCGGCCCATAGCCGCCCAGAAGCGGTCGGAATGCAGCATCTCTTCGAACCACTCGGCGCCGGCCCAGAAGAACTGGTTGCCGCCAAACGTGTCCTGCACCGAATAATTGACCACCGTCATCAGCGGGATGACCGCCGAAAACGCGACCAAAACGAGCACCGGCAGCACCATGAACCAGGCTTTGTTGTTCCAGGTCTTTTCCATGGTTACGCTCCCATCTCGACGCGCCAGGACTTGTCGTAGAGGTTGATGCCTGCGGGATCGAAAGTGACGTGCGGATCGGCTGGCACGTTGTCGTCTTCGCCGAGGATCGCCGCAATCTCGCGGCCTTCGAGACTGGCGCGCACCACCTTGTGGCGACCGATGTCTTCGACCTTGCGCACGGTGACCGGCATGCCCTTGGCGCCGAGCCTGACATATTCGGGCCGGATGCCGAGCTCGATGCCGTCGCCTTCGGCCTTGGGCGCCCCGGGCAGATCGATCACTTGCTCGCCGAGCTTGGCGCGTCTGCCTTCGACCGCCACCGGCATGACGTTCATGCCGGGCGAGCCGATGAAATAGCCGACGAAGGTGTGCTTGGGGCGCTCGAACAGCTCGGCCGGGGTGCCGATCTGGACGATCTCGCCATCATACATCACCACCACCTTCTCGGCGAAGGTCAGCGCCTCGGTCTGGTCGTGTGTGACATAGATCATGGTGTAGCCGAAGCGGCGGTGAAGCTGCTTGAGCTGCGAGCGCAGCACCCATTTCATGTGCGGATCGATGACGGTCAGCGGCTCGTCGAACAGGATCGCGTTGACGTCGGAGCGGACCAGGCCGCGACCGAGCGAGATCTTCTGCTTCTGGTCGGCGGTCAGGCCGCGCGCCTTGCGCTTGGCCCAGCTGGCGAGGTCGATCATGTCGAGCGTCTCGCGCACCTTGCGGTCGACGTCGGCCTCGGCAACGCCGCGGTTGCGCAGCGGGAAGGCGAGATTGTCGTAGACGGTCATGGTGTCGTAGATGACCGGGAACTGGAACACCTGGGCGATGTTGCGTTCCTGCGTCGACAGCCGCGTCACGTCCTTGCCGTCGAACAGCAATTGCCCGTGCGAGGCGTGCAGCAGGCCCGAAATGATGTTCAGAAGCGTGGTCTTGCCGCAGCCGGACGGGCCGAGCAGCGCATAGGCGCCGCCGTTGTCGAAGCTGTGATGCACTTCCCTCAGCGCATAGTCCTTGTCGGATTTCGGGTTGGCGCCGTAGGCGTGGCGGATGTGGTTCAGGTCGATGCGTGCCATCTCGCTTTCCTATGCTGCCAGCTGCGATGGCGAAGCGGCCGAGCGGCCGTTCGCGTCGAAAACCATGACGTGGCGCGGATCGATGAAGACTTCGATGACCTCGTCCGGCTCGAACTGGCGGATGCCGTGGGCGAGCATCACCCAGCGGGCGTCGGCGTAGTTGAGATGCACGAAGCTCTCCGAGCCTGTGATCTCGGTCACCGACACTTTCGCCTTGACGCCGACGGCGTCGGTCGTGCGCTTCTCAAAAGAAAGATGGTGGGGCTGGAAGCCGATCGTATAGCTGGCGTCGGCAATGCCGGCGAGGTCGCCTGGCACCGGGAGGTCCACCCCACCATCAAGCTGGAAACTGCGGCCGCTCTTCTTCAACACGATGGTGTTGAGCGGCGGGTCGGCAAAGGTCCGCGCCGTGATCAGGTCGTTCGGCTTGCGGAATACCTCGATCGTCTGGCCGAACTGGGTGATGCGGCCTTCCGCCAGCGTCGCGACATTGCCGCCAAGCAGCAGCGCCTCGTGCGGTTCGGTCGTGGCATAGACGAAGATTGCGCCGGTTTCGGCGAAGATTTTCGGCAGTTCGGCGCGCAACTCCTCGCGTAGCTTGTAGTCGAGATTGGCCAGCGGCTCGTCGAGCAGCACCAGCTTGGCATTCTTGACGATGGCGCGGGCGAGCGCGGTGCGCTGCTGCTGGCCGCCGGATAGATTGAGCGGGGTACGGTTGAGATAAGGCGTCAGCTTGAGCAACCCGGCGGCGCGCTTGACCTCCTGGTCGATCCTGGACTTGTCGGCGCCGGCAACGCGCAGCGGCGAGGCGATGTTTTCGTAGACCGTCATCGCCGGGTAGTTGATGAACTGCTGGTAGACCATGGCGATGTTGCGCTTCTGCACCGGCACGCCGGTGACATCGACGCCGTCGAACCGGATCGAGCCTGACGTCGGCTTGTCGAGCCCGGCCATCAGCCGCATCAGGCTGGTCTTGCCCGAAAGCGTCGGTCCCAGCAGCACGTTCAGGCTGCCGTGCTGAAGCGTCAGCGAGACGTCGCGGATATGATCCGCACCGGCCACCGTCTTCGTTACGTTGCGCAGTTCCAGCATAATTCCTCCTCCCAGAGGCAGACGCAGGCGGTTTTGCCTATTCTGCCGCGGCGTTGTGCACGCCCGGGCTTATTCCTTGCAGAAATTCATCGAGTGACGCCGCTTGTTCCTTGCCAAGCTTCAGGCCCCGTTTGGTGCGCCGCCACAAAATGTCTTCGGCGCTCACCGCCCATTCATTGTCGACGAGATAGCGCACCTCGGCCTCGTAGAGGTCGGCGCCGAAATGGCGCCCCAGGTCGGCTTCGGACTTTGCCAGGCCAAGCAGTGCCTTGGCGCGCGTGCCGTAAAGCCTGGTCAGTCGTCGGGCAAGCCGCATGTCGAGGAACGGGTAGGCGGCCTTGAGCTTGACCACTTCCGCGTCAAACGCCGTCGCTGCGAATTCGCCGCCGGGAAGGGCAGCGGTCGCTGTCCAGGACTTTCCCTTCTTGCCCAGGTGCTTTTCGATGATGTCGAGCATCGACTCGGCAAGGCGCCGATAGGTGGTGATCTTGCCGCCGAAGATGTTGACGATCGGCGCCTGGCCTTCGCTGCCGTCGGACTTCAGCACATAGTCGCGCGTCGCTTCCTGAGCCTTGCTGGCGCCGTCATCGTAAAGCGGCCGCACGCCGGAATAGGTCCAGACGATGTGCTCGGGCCTGACCGGCTCGGCGAAATACTCGCTCGCCGCATCGCAGAGATAGTCGATCTCGGTCTGGCTGATCTTGGCGGTGCGCGGATCGCCGTCATAATCCTGGTCGGTGGTGCCGATCAGGGTGAAGTCTTCCTCGTAAGGAATGGCGAAGATGATGCGCCCATCCTTGTTCTGGAAGAAATAGGCGCGCGGGTCGTCGAACTTTTTCTCCACCACGATATGGCTGCCCTGGACCAGGCGCACATTGTGGACGTTGTTCTGCCCGACGGTTTCGGTCAGCACGTGGTCGATCCAGGGACCGGCGGCATTGACGATCAACCGCGCCTTGACCTCTTCGACCTGACCGTTGCGCAGGTCCTCGACGCGGATGTTCCAATGGCCGTTGTCGCGACGCGCGCTCGTCACCTTGGCGCGGGTGCGGATGACAGCGCCCCGATCGGCGGCGTCGCGGGCATTGAGAACCACCAGCCGCGCGTCGTTGACCCAGCCGTCCGAATATTCGAAAGCACGCGAAAACATCGGCTTGAGCGGTTTTCCGGCGGCATCGCTGCGCATGTCCAGGGTGCGGGTCGGCGGCAGCAGCTTGCGCCCGCCGATATGGTCGTAGAGGAACAGGCCAAGCCGGATCAACCAGGCCGGACGCAGGCCCTTGGCGTAAGGCAGAACGAAACGCATCGGCCAGATGATGTGCGGCGCATTTTTCCACAGCACCTCGCGCTCCATCAGCGCTTCGCGCACCAGCCGGAACTCGTAGTGTTCGAGATAGCGCAGGCCGCCATGGATCAGCTTGGTCGAATAGGATGATGTGCCGGAGGCGAGGTCGTTCATTTCCGCGAGGTAGACGGAATAGCCGCGCCCGACCGCATCGCGTGCGATTCCGCAGCCATTGATGCCGCCGCCGATGACGAAGATGTCGTGTATTTCGGGCATGCTCACGCCTTCGTCGCCTTTTCGCACTGCAGCAATTTAAGCAATTTTCGAAGCCTCATAGTGATTATTTCGAACGCATAACGAATGTCAAACGAAATATAACGATGATCGCGGGCTTTGAATTGACCTTGCGCAAATTGTCTGAATTTTCAAGGCGGGCGACGGTTTCCTCGCCAAATACCCCAAAAAGGCAAGGAATCTTTCTGTTTTCCGAACTGCGAAACTGAACCGCTCTCGGGCAACGCACGACAATTGCCTGTTGCGACTTTCGTTTTCAGCTGGATTTAGTGAAAACGAAAGGGATCAAATGATGGCCTCATCGCTGTCACGTGCGACGTCGTCAGGCGCATGTGTGGCCGCCGCCCATGCCGCTGCGAACATACATCGAATGCGCTATGGGGACGGCTATGGTCAGCCGCTGGTTGTGGTGCGAAAATTCGGCATTGTCCGGCCCCAGCCGGGCCGGAAGGCGGCGGAATTGCGAGGAAAGGGAAAAACAGGCAACGACAACGGGTGAAGCGATGTTTCGGACACCGATTGGACTTGCATTATTTGCCACGGCAATCGCCGTATCGCCGGCGGCCAGTGCCGACGATGCCCAGGTGGCCCGGGGCCAGTATCTGGTAACGATGGGTGGATGCACCGACTGCCACACCCAGGGTTATCTCCTGGGAAAGCCGGATGAGTCGAAATACCTCGGCGGCTCGGACGTTGGTTTCGAAATCCCGGGGCTGGGTGTCTTCGTCGGCCGCAACATCACGCCCGATAAGGAAACCGGTATCGGCAACTGGACGGACGAACAGATCGTCACAGCGATTCAGACCGGCCAGCGACCGGACGGACGTCAACTGGCGCCGATCATGCCGTGGCAAGCCCTGGCCAAACTCACTCCCGAAGATGCTGGCGCCATCGCCGCTTTTCTCAAGAGTGTGAAGCCGGTCAGCAATGCAGTGCCTGGCCCGTTCAAGCCGGGCGAAAAGGTCTCGACCTTTACGTTCAGAATCTTGCCGCCCGGCGAAACCGCGGCGGCCGCTCCCCAATGAGCCAGCCATCCGTGCGGCTGGCCCGAAATGCAAATCGCCGGAGGCCGCAAGCAGCCTCCGGCGATGTTGGTGGTTGGTCTCAGTGCGCGAAGAAGGCGAAGCGGATGATGAACAGCGCCGCAACCAGCCACGTCGCAGCGTGCACTTCGCCGGGGCGTCCGGTCAGGAGCTTGAGCGCCGCATAGCTGACGAAGCCGAAGGCCAGGCCGTTGGCGATCGAGTAGGTGAACGGCATCATCAGTGCGGTCAGCGCGGCAGGCGCTGCCTCGGTGATGTCGGCCCACTCGACCTCGACCAGTTCGCGCATCATCAGGCAGGCGACGTAGAGCAGGGCAGGTGCCGTCGCATAGGCCGGTACCGAGCCGGCCAGCGGCGAGAAGAACAGCGCAGCGAGAAACAGCACGCCGATGACCAAAGCTGTGAGGCCGGTACGACCGCCGGCCTGAACGCCCGAGGCGCTTTCGACATAGGCGGTGGTGCTTGAGGTGCCGAGCAGGGAGCCGGCGACGATCGCCGTGCTGTCGGCCAAAAGCGCGCGTCCGAGGCGGTTCGGCTTGCCCGGCTCGATGAGGCCTGCGCGCTTGGCGACGCCGATCAGCGTGCCGGTGGCGTCGAACACCTCGACCAGCACGAACACCAGGATGACGTGCACCAGGCCGGCATGCAGTGCGCCAACAACGTCGAGCTGCAGGAAGGTCGGCAGGATCGAAGGTGGCATCGAAATGATACCGTTGAACTGGCTGACGCCAAGCGCCATCGAAGCAACAGTGATGACCAGGATGCCGATCAGGATCGCGCCGCGCACCTTGAGGGCGTCAAGGGCGGCGATGATGAAGAAGCCGGCAATCGCCAGCAGCGTTCCGGTCTGGCTGAGGTCGCCGAGCGTCACCAGGGTTGCCGGGCTGGCAATGACGATGCCCGAGCTTTTCAGCGCGATGATGCCGAGAAACAGGCCGATACCGGCGGCGATCGCGCTGCGCATCGAATGCGGGATGCCGGCAATCAGCCAACTGCGCACGCCGCTGATCGTCAATAGCAGGAAGATGACGCCGGAGATGAAGACGGCACCGAGTGCCTGCTGCCAGGAAAAGCCCATGGCGCCGACGACGGTGAAGGCGAAAAAGGCATTGAGGCCCATGCCTGGCGCCATGCCGATCGGCCATTTCGCCACCAGGCCCATGATCAGCGAGCCAATTGCTGCGGCGAGGCAGGTGGCTACGAACACGGCGTTGCGGTCCATGCCGGTCGACGACAGGATCTCCGGGTTGACGAAGATGATGTAAGCCATCGTCAGGAAGGTCGTGACACCGGCAATCACTTCGGTCCGAACCGACGTGCCTTGTTCCTTCAGGTTAAAATACTTCTCGAGCACTCTTTGCTTCCTCCCATGCGGTGCGGGGGCGGCCGTCCGTCACGCGCAGGGCCGCAATGGTCCATGATCCCGAGCGGATCGAAGAACCCGTGGCCTTGCCGAGCGTTGCTGCTCCTCACACCTGTCGGCTCTGACGCTGTCCCAGCGTGTCCATCCCAAGCCGACCGTGACCGATAATTTGACGCAAGACATGAGTGCCTTGAGCAAACCCGGCTAATTTCTGCCCGTTGCTCCCATCGCACAAGTGGCAGTTGCTAGAAGCAGTTTCGCGTTTTTGTTGATGGATCCCGCCCGTTCGGACGATGTCCTCAGGCGAGGCACGCCCGCCCGGAGGCCCTGTGAAACAGGTGCAGCGCGTCGTCTTCGACCAGCAGTGCCGCAGCGTCACCTTGTCCGAGCTTGGCTCGTGGCGCAAGGCATGCGGTGAGCTTTTGCGGACCGATGCGCGCGGTGGCGACCAGCTCGGGCCCGGTCAGTTCAACCACCTCGATACGTACCGGCAGGGCGTGGCCGCCGGTTTGATTGGCAGATGCAAGTCTCAGGGCTTCGGGTCTTATGCCAAGGGCAAGCTGCTCGCCATCAGACACAACCGTTCTAAAGCGTTCTGGCAGAGGCAGCCGCACATCGGACCCGACAATGGCAAGCGAGCCATTGTCGACTTCGACATCGAGGATGTTCATCGGCGGAGCGCCGACAAAGCCGGCGACGTAGAGCGTGGCCGGACGGTTGTAGACTTCTTCCGGTGTGCCGAGATGCTCGATGCGGCCATCCTTCATCACCGCGATGCGGGTTGCCAGCGTCATCGCCTCGATCTGGTCGTGCGTTACATACACCACCGTCGTCTTCAGCATCTGGTGTAGCCGCTTGAGCTCGGTGCGCATTTCGAGCCGCAGCTTGGCATCGAGGTTGGAAAGCGGCTCGTCGAACAGGAACACCTGCGGCTTGCGCACCAGCGCCCGGCCGATGGCAACGCGCTGGCGCTGGCCGCCGGAGAGCTGGCTCGGCTTGCGGTCGAGCAAAGGCTCGATCTGCAACAGCCTGGCCGCCTCCAGCACGGCCTTGTTGCGCTCAGCGACCGGCACCTTGCGCATCTCCAGGCCAAAGCCGATGTTCCGGCGGACGCTGAGGTTGGGGTAAAGCGCATAGGACTGAAACACCATGGCAATGTCGCGGTCCTTGGGATGGACGCCGAGGATCGAGCGATCGCCGATCCGGATATCGCCGCTTGTTGCCTCGGCCAGCCCGGCGATGATGTTGAGCAACGTCGACTTGCCGCAACCCGACGAGCCGAGCAGCACCAGGAACTCGCCGCTCTGCAAGGCGATGTCGATGCCTTTCAGTGTCTCGACCGCACCGTAGCTTTTGCGGATGTTTTGGATTTCAAGCGCACTCATGCAACAGCGTCCCTGATATCAGGCAACCCGCCATAACTGCGGGGCAAGGTGGAAATGGCTCGTGACGCGACCTGAACCCCGGCGGCCAGGCACGCGGCGAGCGGCTGGTCCTTCGCCAGGGCGGCAATGAAGGCCGAATTGAAGACGTCGCCGGCACCAATGGTGTCGACGACCTTCACGGCAGGCGCTGCAGCCGAGACCAGCTTGCCGTCGAGGCCAATTGCAATGGCGCCGTCCGGTCCGCATTTGACCACGAGGATAGCGCCCTTGGGCATGCTGGACCAAAGTGCGGCGGCCGCTTCGGATGGATTGTCGAGACCGGCAAGTGTTGTCGCCTCGACCTCGTTCAAAAGCGCGCAATCGCAGCGCGACAGCCAGGTGCGCACCAAAGCGCAGTTCGCATCAGTCCAGCCGTCGGGCGGCCAGCCGGTGTCGAGCACAACCGAAATGGCGTGACCATGCGCCCAGTCGAAAAAGGCATCGTATTCGCGCGTGAGGTCGATGGTGAGGAACGCGCCGCACAGCAAGGCGTAGCCGCCGGCAAGGCGCTCGCCATCGAGCACCGAAAGCACATCGGCCAGGCTGAACCGGGGCAGGTGGCCATGGGTGGTGAAGAAGGTGCGCTCGCCGTCGGGATGGGTGATGCCGACAGAAAGTGTCGTGCGCTCCTGGCTGACCGGCCATTTGGCCGCCCGATCGCCGAAGGCATCACGCAGCCACAGGCCGAACTGGTCGTTGCCGACATTGGCTGATATCTCGAAGTCGACCCCAAGGGCCTCCCAGGCAAGCGCGCTGTTTCCCGCCTGGCCGCCGACGCGCAATTCGTCATGGTCGACGATGATCTCCGTGCCTGCCCTCGGCCAGGGTGCGGTCGGGCCCAGGATGAGGTCGACATTGACGTTGCCGATGACAGCAAGCGGCCGCATTCATTCGCTCCGCGTGATCTTGGTCGAACGCACTGGCGTGCCGGCATTGTCGACGCGGGCGTCGGCAAACGCGATCATCAGGCGCTGCGCCGTCGGCAGCATGGCGAAGATGGCGTCCATCCCGCTGGCAGGCTTGAAGGCAAGCGTCGTCGCGCCCGCGACCGGTGTTTCACCCGACGAATCGAATACGATGACGGGTGCGCCGGTCTCGACGGCGGAAATTGCCATGGCCGTGACGAGCGGAGCGGTCGCATCCTTGCCGCGGAAAAGCACCACGCCGATGTCAGGCCCCAGCATTTCCATCGGACCGTGACGCAACTGTCCGCCTTCGAGCGAAAAGCACGGCCGACGCGACAGTTCGGTCAGGCCGAGTGCGAGTGCTTCGGCAACGCCTTGCAGGCGGCGCCCCGATGTGACGACACTTATGACGTTGCCCAACGCTGCGAGGGCTGGGCGGATGTCGACGCTCTCAGGCGCCTGGAGCGCAACGAGCGCGCCACTCGGATGCTCGCCCAGTGCGGCCAGGATCGCAAGGTGAAGCGCAAAGCTGACGGTCAGGCTGCGGGTGGCCGCGAAGGCAAGCTCGGTGCCGCCCACGCCAACAAGTGATGGCGCTGTCCGGGCGAGAAATGACCCGGGTTCAAGGGTCAGGCCGAAGGTGTCGGCATTGCCGCCCGTTTCCGCGAACCAGCGCACGACCTCGGCACTTTCGCCCGATTGCGAGGTCATCAACACAGTGCGGCCTTCGAGCGCAAGCGGCTGGCCGAGTTGCTCGGACAACGGCATGGCGATGGCATCGATGCCGAGCGCACGATACAGCGGCTCGACGGCGCGGCCCACGGCATGCGAGCCGCCCATGCCGAGCAGCAGCATTTGGCCGGTCTTTGCGAGGGAAGCGGCGACCCTAGCTGCCATCTCGGCGTTTTCGGCGAACGAGGCCAGTGCATCGCCATGCTGACGCGCCATTTCGCGATCGATCGCCAGCAACCCGGCCGGTCTGGTATTTGGTGAGGTCATGGTCATCATCCTTTCACACCGCCGCTGGTCAGGCCCGAGATCAGGGCACGCTGCATGACAAGCCCGATCAGCACTGGCGGAAGTGCCGCCAGAACGCCTGCCGTTGCAATCAGACCGTAATCGGAGACGCGGCCGCCGGCGAGGTCAGCGATGGCAACGGTCAGTGTCTTGGCGCGCAGGTCCGAGGTGAACAGCAGCGCATAAAAGAATTCGTCCCAGGCAAGCAGCAGGGCAAACAACGCCGACGTGGCAACAACCGGGGCGGCGAGCGGCAAGGTGATGATGCGCAGCGTCTGGAACAGGCTGGCGCCGTCGATCATCGCGGCCGCCTCTATTTCGCGCGGGATCGCATCGAAGCCGGATTTCATCAGCCATGTGGTGAACGGGGCGAGGATGGTGAGATAGACCAGCGCCAGGCCGAAGATGTTGTTGAGCATGCCGAGCCAGGCCAGGCCCATGTATAGGGGGACGGCGAGCGCCACGGGTGGCAGCATGTAGGTGGCGATCACCACCGACAGCGACCAGCCCACCGCTGGCGTGCGCGACACCGCCCAGCCGGCCGGGATGGCGAGCGCGATCGCGGCGATCGTCGCCATGCCGGCGATCCTGAGGCTGTTGTAGAGCGAGGCGACGAAGGCAGCACCCGCACTGTTTTCGACCGTCGACAGCAAAATCGTGTAGCGCGAGAATTCAACTGTCTGCGGCCACCAGCGCAGCGGTTTGGCCGAAAGATCCGCGGCAGGCGAAATGCTCATGATGAACAGCCACAGCACGGGCGCGAGGATCACGACGGCCAGCAGCAGCGCTGACGCATAGATGAAGACGGTGAACGGCAGGCTCTTGCGTTCCATCAGTTGGCACTCCCCGCGGCTTTCCTGACCAAGGCGGCGTAGGCGACGGCCAGCACCGTGACCAGCAAGGTGACGATCAGCGCCAGCGACGCGCCTGAGCCGGCGCGCTGAAACGAGAACGCTTCCTGGTAGACGAGAATCGACAAGGTGCGCGTCGAGTTGGCCGGCCCGCCCCGTGTCATCACCCAGATGATGTCGAACACCTTGAACGCTTCGATGGTGCGCAGCACCAGCGCCACCAAAAGTGGCCCTACAAGATAGGGCAGGATGACGAAGCGGAAGCGCGCGAAGGGTCCGGCGCCGTCGACCATCGACGCCGCCGTGATGTCGCGTGGCACAGCCTGGAGTGCCGCAAGCGCAATGAGTGCGACGAGCGGAAAGTTCTTCCAGCAGTCGGCAACGATCAGCGCCGCGAGCGCGGTGTTGGGTTCGCCGAGCCAGGAACGGTAGGCGTCGAGCAGACCGATCTGGGTCAGGGCAGCGTTCAGCGCGCCATATTCGGGATTGTAGATCAGCCGCCACAGCGTCGCGTTGACCACCGTGGGCAAAGCCCATGGCAGGATCATCAGCGCCCGCAACAGCGCGCGGCCGCGAAACTGCTGATTGAGCAAAAGGGCTGCAAGGACGCCGAGCACCATCTCGGCGCCGACCGAGATGACCGCGAACCAGGTCGTGGTCACCAGCGTGCGCTGGAAGTTCGGACCGGAAAGCATCCTGGCGTAGTTGTCGAGGCCGACGAAACTGCCCTCGGTGCCGACAAGCTTGGCGTCGGTAAAGGAAAGCCGAACCGTGTCGACAAGGGGCCAGCCGATGACCGATATCATGACCACGAGCAATGGCAGCATCAGCAGCCAAGCGCGGGTCGTCATCCATGAGCCCGACATGAGGCGACTCTTTTACTTGAACCGAAAGGGCCGGGCGGCCGAAGCCGCCCGGAAAGTTGGGGCAGTAAGCCTTAAAGGCCGCTGTTTTCGGCGGCAGCCTTCAGGGCGTCTTCAGGCTTGGCCTGGCCGAGCAACGATTCCTGGATCGCCTGCTGCAGTGCCGTCGACAGCTCCTGGTATTTAGGCGTCGTCGGGCGCGGATACATCGCGGCCAAGCCAAGCTTGGCTGCGGCGATCAGCTCTTCCTGGCCCTTGGTGACGGCGGGATCGTCATATGACGAAGCCCAGATCGGCAGGCTGAGCTTGGCATACTGGTTCTGCGTCGACTGCGAGGTCATGAAGGTAATGAACTTCCACGCTTCTTCAGGATGCTTGCTGGCCGAGGTGATGCCGAGGCCCATCGAGCCGTTGACCGCCGAAACCTCACTCTTGCCGGCGACGCCGGGAGCCGGCACGACGCCGACCTTGCCTGCGACCTTGCTGTCCTTGGGGTCGTTGGCCATGTTGTACATGTAGGTCCAATTGAGCGCGAAGGCGGCTTCGCCGTTCTGGAAGACCTTGCGTACGTCTTCTTCGAGGAATTCCTTGGAGTTCGGGTTGGTCAGCCCCGAAGTGTAGCTTGATACCATGTAGTTCAACGCGTCGAGCCCGCCGCCGCTCTGGAAGGCCGGCTTGCCGTCCTTGAGGAATTCGCCGCCATAGGCGCTGACAAGGGTGGTGTAATCGCAGACCGCGGCTTCGGCCTGCGACCAGCTCCACGAGATCGGCGTCGCAAGGATTCCCTTGTCCTTGATGATCTTGGCCTGCTCAGCCAGTTCGTCCCAGGTCTTCGGCGGGCTCTTGATGCCGGCCTTCTCCAGGATTTCCTTGTTGTAGAACAGGTACTTGGTGTCGAGAATCCAGGGCATGCCGTAGGACTTTCCGTCATAATTGACGGTAGTCCAGGCGCCTGGAAGCACGCCCTTCTTCATGTCGTCGGTGATGCGCGATGAAACGTCGACGAGCACCTTGTTGGAGGCGTATTCAGCCGGCCAGATGACGTCGAACAGCACCACGTCATAGCCGCCGCCCGAGCCTTGCGCGAGCACGGTCTTGTCGTGCAGGCCTTCATAGGGGACGAATTCGAGATTGACCTTGATGTCGGGATTGGCCTTGGTAAAAGCCTCGGCCATCGCCCGCACGTCTGCCTCGCTATAGGCCGCCTGCGCCATGAACAGCGCGTTGATCGAGGTTTCGGCGAAGGCATGGGGCATGAAGGCGCTGCCGATGAAGGCCGCCCCGAGCAATGTCCTGCTAACAGATTTCAACATTCGATCCTCCTGTTTGACTTTTGCAAAATCCGTTCGACGAAGCGCCTTGCGCTGTCGTCTCGCTTGGGAAGAGCGCTGGGCTTCGGCCTCGCGGTCTGTCTCAGGCGGGTGTCTGGTCGAAAAGCGCGACGGCTCCAGCTGTCATTCATTCCCCGGAACTCTCACGGCTCCTTTATTAAGTCAACTGACTTGACTTATTACTTCTGCAATTATCTATTGGAGTCAAGAGGGGAAAAAGAGTTGAGCGATATCAGCCCGATCAGAGCCACCAGCGGCACCAACCAGGAGGGCACAAGCGCCCACAATCGCCGTGTCATGATGGACGCATTGCGGCTCAACGGTGCACTGTCGCGCGCCGATCTGGCGCGGGCGACGCAACTCACCAAGCAGGCCGTTTCCAACATCATCGAGGAACTCGAACGCGACGGCTTCGTCGTCTCGCTCGACGCTGTGAGAAAGGGCAGGGGCCAGCCCTCGACTCCCTACAAACTTGTGCCGGAAGGCGCGTTCGCCATTGGCCTGCAGATCGACCGCCACCTGACACGCGCCGTCGCCGTCGACCTTGTCGGCACCGTGCTGGTGCGTGCCGAGGCCGAATCTGCCACCCGACGACCCTAAAGGTGGGGTGAAGATCATTCTCGGGGTGATCGAGGGCATCAGACGCGACCTGGCCGCGATCTCGGCGCAGTCCGAAAAGCGGATTGTAGGATTGGGCGTCGCAATGCCCGGCCCTTTTGGCTTGGAGGAGTTCGGCGACAACAAGTGGATGATGCCAGCCTGGCAGAAATATCCGCTGCTGGAGACGCTCGCCGCTGGCACCGGACTTGATGTCAGCCTGCAGAACGACTCTGCCGCCTGCGCTATTGCCGAACGCATGGTCGGGGCGGCGCACGGCCTCGATCATGCCATTTGCCTTTATGTCGGCTACGGTATCGGCGCCGGTCTTATTCTCAATGGCGAACTCTACCGGGGCGGCAACGGTAACGCCGGTGAAATCGGCATGGCGCTGCTGTCGCCGCGCGGTAGCGACGGAGCCGTGCTCGAGCACCGGGCCTCGCTTGCTTCGCTCTATCAGCATCTGGACCTCGACCCGTCCGAACCCGGCCTCTACGAACATGTCGAGGAGCTGGCCAGGGCCGAAGATCCGGCGCTGATCGGCTGGGTGAGGGATGCGGCCATGGACCTGCGCTGGAGCGTCCATCTCATCGAGACGGTCTTCGATCCGCAAACGGTGATCCTGACCAGCGGCGCGCCTGAGGCTTTGGCGCGCCTGATACTGGACGCGATGCTGCCGCTGCCATCGTCGATCGCCAACCGGCCGGAGCGGACCTTGCCGCGGCTGCAGCTCGGCATCGCCGACCCCTGGTCGATCGCGCTCGGTGCCGCCGCCGAGCCGATCAGCCGTGCGTTCGATCCACGCTTTTCGGCAATTCTCAAGACGCGTTCGGGTGCGTTCTGAGCGCTACAAGGTGTTGGCCAGGCTAAGCGCTGCGTTAAGCAGCGTCTGAGCTCCAGCGTGGCACTGCTCTTTGCTCGACCACTCGGCTTCATTGTGGCTGAGGCCGTCGAGATCGGCGATCTGTACGATGCCGTGCGCGTCACAGATGTCTGCGCTCACAGATGTCCAGGAGTCCAACGAGAAGTTCGGTGAGATGGGAGACGGACAAAAAGGCTCGTCGATGATCGCTATCACGATGAAGCTGCTATGAACGAGGTCAAGATGATTCTCCGTGTTGCCACCGATGACCGCCACCGCCCTTGAAATCCTCAAGACCGTTTATGGTTATGATGCGTTCAGGGGACCGCAGGCGCACATCGTCGAGCATGTCATATCAGGCAACAATGCCTTCGTGCTGATGCCGACGGGCGGCGGCAAGTCGCTCTGCTACCAGATTCCCGCGATCGTCCGTCCCGGCATGGGACTCGTCGTCTCGCCGCTGCTGGCGCTGATGGCCGATCAGGTGACAGCGCTCAGGCAAGCAGGGGTGCGGGCGGCCGGGCTGAACTCCGACCTGTCGCCCGACGACCGCCGCGCGCTCTGGCGCGATATCCGTTCCGGTGCGCTCGACCTGCTCTATGTCTCACCCGAAACTCTGCTGCGGCCTGATGTGCTGGAGCTGCTGGAGAGCGTGAAGCTGTCGCTGATCGCCATCGACGAGGCGCATTGCCTGTCGCAGTGGGGGCACGATTTCCGTCCGTCCTATCGCCAGCTCGACGCGATCGTTTCGCGCTTTGCCGGCACCCCGCGCATGGCACTGACGGCAACCGCTGATGAGCCGACGCGCGCGGAAATCCTGTCGCATCTCGAAATCGCCGAGACTGATGCCTTCATCGCCGGCTTCGACCGCCCCAACATCCGCTACGCCATCGAGGAAAAGGACAACCCGCGCGCCCAGCTCAAGGAGTTCCTCAAGCGCTACGAGGGCGAGAGCGGCATCGTCTACTGCCTGTCGAAACGCCGGACCGAGGAAACCGCCGCCTGGCTAAAGGGGCTCGGCTACGATGCGCTCGCTTATCACGCCGGCATGGACAAGGCGGCGCGCGAGGCCAACCAGATGCGCTTCCAGCATGGCGAGGCGGTCATCATGGTCGCCACCGTCGCCTTCGGCATGGGCATCGACAAGCCGGATGTGCGCTTCGTCGCCCATATCGACCTGCCGGGCAGCATCGAGGCCTATTATCAGGAGACCGGTCGCGCCGGGCGCGACGGCCTGCCATCCGATACGCTGATGCTCTACGGCTATGACGATATCGCGCTACGCAGCCGCTTCATCGAGGAGTCGGAGGCACCCGACCAGCGCAAGCGCATGGAGCGGCAGAAACTCGATGCGCTGCTCGGGCTGGCCGAGACGGCAAGCTGCCGCCGGCAGGTTCTCTTGTCCTATTTCGGCGACGAGTGCGAACCGTGCGGCAATTGCGACACCTGCGCGGAGCCGCCAAAATTGTTCGACGGCGCCATTGCGGCGCAAAAAGCGCTGTCATGCATCTACCGCACTGGCGAGCGTTTCGGGCAAGCCTATGTCGTCGACGTGCTTTTGGGCGTGGAAAACGAGCGCATCGCTCAGTTTGGCCATGACCGCATCTCCACCTTCGGTATCGGCACCGAGCACGACAACCGCACATGGCGGGCGATCCTGCGCCAGCTGATCGCGCTGCGCCTCGTCGACGTCGACCTCGCCGGCCATGGCGGCCTGGCGATTGCGCCCGCTGGCCGCGACTTCCTGCGCGACAAGCCTGTGTTGATGCTGCGCGTGCCGGCGCCGGCGCGCGCCAGACGCGGCAAGGTCGCACGCAGCGCGGCGCAGTCTGCCGTTGCTGACGCGGACCAGGACCTGTTCCAGGCGCTGCGGCGGAAACGTACGGACATAGCGCGCGCACAGAATGTGCCGCCCTATGTCATTTTCCACGACAAGACCCTGATCGAGCTGGCAGCGGCGCGACCCGCCTCGCGCACCGAGATGGCAAACGTACCCGGTGTCGGCGAAGCCAAGCTCGACCGCTACGGCCCCGCCTTCCTCCAGGTGATCGCCGAACACGTGTGACAATGGGAAGGGGCACATGCTCCTCTGGCGAACGACAGGCGTGCTTCAGTGGATGAAGCGGGGCATCGGCCAGTTGCGGATCGAATACGCGGCTGGGTCGTCATACGAGCCCGGACTTTGTTATTGAAACCGACAAGGACAAGCTCATCGTCGAGATCAGACCTAATCTTCATCTGTTTGGTTACTCGTCATCAGCTCAGAGCGAACGAGCAACACGGAAATGATGATTGCAAGGATAGGGCTCACAGCGAATGCGATGTTATCGCCGGTGCGCCCGAGAGGCAGGACGCCGGTAAGTCGCCAGAATACCCAAGTCAGCAGCAAGCTGAAAGCGGCGCCGATTACGATCTTTTTCGCCATCACTTCCTCTCGAACAAATAGACATCACGGTATTGTGAATCCTTTCAGGATTTGATGCAATATCTTCTGCCCATCAAGCGGAACCTGACCCGTAGGCACCAAGCCGTTGACCTGAAGAGACGTCATCGTTGGGGTGAGTAAGCCCGCTCGAATGCTTTCATCAATCGTCGGTTAGTGCTGCGGCGCTGTTCTTGAAAACAAGTGCGGGGAAGCGTTGAGATTCCATCAGCTTGCCGCCGCCCGCGACGAGGGGCGAGCTTTGATCGACATTGATCAACAAGCCAGAATCCGCGGCTGCCATAACGACGCCGCGGAGGCAGTCGAAATTGGGTAGACGGCCGGTGACTAGCAGCTGTGAGTTCGGGCTGCCCATTTCATAGCACTTGAATTGCACATAGAAACCATTGGGGGATGGATGCCTAGTTTCGAGCGGGAGGAATGACGCAACGGGACGCAAATGCCCATGTGGCACATCGGTTGTAACGCTTGGCTTTCGCCAGCGTTTCCTAAGTGGCTGACTTATTGAAGGAAATGGCTGGGGAACCTGGATTCGAACCAGGACTAACGGAGTCAGAGTCCGTGGGTCTACCGTTAACCTATTCCCCAGCAGGGGGCCGATTTTGAGTTCGGCCGCGACGCAGTCATCGACAACGCCGCCGGTGCGCGCCTTGTAGCCACCGCCGGGAAATAGTCAACCCCGTTCGGCCATGCAAATGCGGTTTTCAGGCCGCGTCTTGCTTGTCGTCGCGTCCGAACTGCGAATGCTCGAAGGCAAGCACGGCGATGATGCCGAGAATGAGCGGAATGATGAGATAAAACAGGCGAAAAACCAGCAAGGCCGCCAGTACCGTGGCTGGGTCCATTTCCGGCAGGCCGGTGAGAAAGACCACTTCGAGCACGCCAAGGCCACCCGGCGCATGCGAAGCCTGCGCCACGGCGAAGGAAAACAGGAAGATGCCGAGCACGATCAGGTAGCCCGGGTTGTTTTCGGCGGGCAGGGCGAAATAGATGATCGCCGCCGCCGCCAGAATCTCCAGCGGGCCAATGATCAACTGGCGCGCGACGATCGGCAGTGCCGGGTAATGCAAGCGGAAGCTGCGGATGGCGAGCGGCTTGAGATGCAGCCAGCTGCCGAAGACATAGGCCGCAACCGACAGCAGCATGGCGATGCCGAGCGCGATCCACCAGCCTTCGTGGCTGCCTTCGGTGTAGCGGTCGAGCAGGCCCGGTTCGAGCAGAATCACCACGGCGCCGACGAACACGCTCGACAGCACGAAGGTGAACCAGCAGATGCCGACCAGAACTCCGACATCCTGGCCGCTCAGCCCCTTGGTGGCGTAAGCGCGGTAGCGGATGACGGCGCCCGAAAACACCGAGCCGCCGATATTGTGCGACAAGGCATAGGTGGTGAAGGAGCAGGCGGTGACGAAAAACCACGACACCCGTTTGCCCAGATGCAGAAGGGCGATGTGGTCGTAGCCGGCAAGTGCTGCGTAGGCGACGATCGAGCTCAGGGCCGACAGCAGCCAACCGTGCAGCGGGATGGCGGTGAGGCCGCTCCAGACATCATCGAGGGAGATTTCACGCCACTCGTGATAGAGCAGCCAGGCAGATACGGCGACGGCGCCAAGCCCGATGACGGGCCAGATGTAGTCCTTGATTCTCATGCGGCAGCGCTTGCCCGCTCCTTTCGGTCTGGCGTTTCAATGCCTCGCTTTGTGGCTATGCGTCCGCTCGCATGTCCGGTTCGTTTTTCAGCTTTGCCCCATCGAAGCCGGCTATTCAACCCGAGCCGCGGTTTTCGATAGGGAAGTGGTCAAGCAGAGGGACATGAGGGCCAAAATTCGACACCCGCGGCCTTGGTGATCCGCTCCCACACTGATAGTCTGGCGCCAACACAAGATGAGATGCGCGTGCAGCGTCCGAAAGGTTCGCGCGGCGCCAGAAGGAAGTTGCAAGGTGAAGGACCGCGAGCCCGGCGCTGACGCGTCGGATGCGGGTGTCTCCGGGGATGGGCTGGCGCGTCATGGCGCAGGTCGATCTCAAAAGGGCCGTCAGGCCGCCGCGCGACCGGTCAACGGTCACGGCCAAGGGGACGCTGCGCAACACAAGGCAAAGACCAGGAAAAGGCGCAAGCGTCGTCGCGGCCGCAAGGTTTTTGCGCGCGATGGTGTGCCGCCCGCGGTTGGCGATGGACAGGCTGAAGTGGCCAGCCAGCAGGCGCTGCTCAAGCCAAACACGCCGCCGGCGCAACCGGCACCAAGCCCGGAGCAGTCCGATCAGCCGCGTCGCGTGCCGATGTCGGAATTGCCGGTCTTTGCGGCACTCGATCTTGGCACCAACAATTGCCGGCTATTGGTGGCAGTGCCCGGACGGCCTGGCCAGTTCCGGGTCATCGATGCCTTCTCGCGCATCGTGCGGTTGGGCGAGGGGCTGTCGGCCTCGGGGCGGCTCAGCCAGCCGGCAATGGACCGCGCTGTCGAGGCGCTCAAGGTCTGCAGCGACAAGCTGCGCAATCGCAAGATCAAGAAGGCACGGCTGATCGCCACCGAAGCCTGCCGCACGGCGGCAAATGGCGCCGAATTCATCGACCGCGTCGAGCGTGAGGCGGGGTTGAAGCTCGAGATCATCGACCGACAGACCGAGGCGCGGCTGGCCGTTTCCGGCTGCGGTTCGCTGGTCGAGCGCGATACCGATGGTGTGGTGTTGTTCGACATTGGCGGCGGCTCATCGGAGATCGCGCTGATCGACGTCTCCCGTCACCGCTCGCCGCGCCTGGCGAATCATACTCGTTTCGTGGACGTCGCTTCCTGTCGGGGTGGTTTCGCTCGCCGAGCGTTTCGGCGGCCGCACGGTGACGCGCGAGATCTTTGCAGCCATGGTCGAGGATGTCGCTGCCCGCCTGCGTTCATTTGACGGGCGCGACCGGCTCGCCCATATCGTTGCGAGCCCGAAATTCCATCTTTTGGGAACGTCGGGCACCGTGACGACGCTTGCCGGGGTGCACCTCGAGCTCGATCGCTACGACCGCCGCCGCGTCGACGGTTTGTGGATGGACGGCACCAGCGTCGACCGCATGGTCGAAAAGGTGCTTGGTTGGGATTTCCACCAGCGTGTGGCAAACCCCTGCATCGGCGCCGACCGGGCCGACCTCGTTCTGGCGGGCTGCGCCATCCTGGAAGCCATCCGCGCGGTCTGGCCGTCGGAACGGCTGCGCGTTGCCGACAGGGGCTTGCGCGAGGGCATTTTGAGCGAATTGATGGCCGACGACGGCGTGTGGCGCCGCAACTGGCGGAACGGACAGCGTACATGACCAAGAAACCGACAAAGCCGGGAGTTGCGGCGGGCGCCACGCGCGTGCTGCGAACCAAGATCAAGAAGAAACACGGGCTCAAGGAATCGTCGCGCCGCTGGCTCGAGCGTCACATGAACGATCCTTACGTCCAGCGTTCCAAGGCCGACGGCTACCGCTCGCGCGCGGCCTACAAGCTGATCGAGATCGACGACAAGCACCACCTGCTCAAGCCGGGCATGAAGATCATCGATCTGGGTGCGGCTCCTGGCGGCTGGTGCCAGGTGGCGGCCGCCCGCACCAATTCGACGGCGGAAAATCCGCATGTCGTTGGCATCGATTATCTCGAAATGGATGCGGTTCCCGGCGCTCCGGTCCTGCTGATGGATTTCCTCGACGATGACGCGCCGGCCCGCTTGTCCGAGGCACTTGGCGGCGCGCCCGATCTGGTGCTGTCCGATATGGCTGCGCCGACGACAGGGCATCGCCGCACCGACCATATCCGCACCATGCATCTGTGCGAGGTCGCTGCCGATTTTGCCATTTCGGTGCTGAAGCCCGGCGGTCATTTCCTGGCCAAGACGTTCCAGGGTGGCACCGAAGCCGATCTCTTGAACCTGCTCAAGAAGAACTTCCGCACTGTCCATCACGTCAAGCCGCCGGCGTCGCGTGACGAATCGGCTGAGCTCTATCTGCTCGCCAAGGACTTCAAGGGTAAGAGCGAGCCCGAAGCCTCATAGCTGTTGCGGTTCGTCAGCCGTGTTCTGCGGCAGGCGATGACCTGAGATGGTCTTGCCGGCATCCGGTGCCATGCGCGCATACATGAAGGTCGGAAACAGTGCGATCATGCCAACCGTCAGGAAGGCGAAGGTGAAGCCCGCGCCGCCGATCGCCTGGCCGGTTGCCAGCGACCAGATTTCCAGCGCCCCGCCGCCGACGGCCACGCCCAGTGCCACAGAAGTTTGCTGCGCGACCGCCGAGATAGCCGTGGCCTGGCCGCTTTGTGCCGCCTCGATGTCGGCGAACACCAGCGCATTCGACGACGTGAAGAACAGCGAGCGCAGGAACCCTGCCAGGAACAGTACAGCGAGGATCACCAGATAGGGCGTCTGCGGTGTGAACAGCGCATTGGCCGCCATCAGGCCGGCCGACACCAGCGATGCAATCATCAGCACGGAACGAAAGCCGACGGTTCTGAGGATTTTCGGCGCGACGAATTTCATCGACAGCGCGCCGGCCGCGGTGGCGAAGGTAATCATGCCCGATTGGAACGGCGACAGGCCGAAGCCGAGCTGGAACAGCAGTGGCAACAGGAATGGGGCAGCGCCGACGCCGACACGAAACAGCGAGCCGCCGAGAATGGCGGTGCGGAAGACCGGATTGGCGAACAGCTTCAGTTCAAGCAGCGGGTAGGGGGCGCTGCGCGCGTGCCTGATATAGAGCAGGCCGGCGAAAACACCGATGGCGATCGTGACGGCGCCGACGGCCGGCGGCAAGGCCGGCAGGCTGACCACCGACAGGCCGAAAACCACGCCAGACGCTGCAATCGCCGACAGGAAGAAGCCGGCCACATCCATCGGGCGCGTTGGCTCGGGTGGGATCTCCGGCAGGAAACGTCCCGACAGCCAGATGCCGATTGCGCCGATCGGAATGTTGATCAGGAAGATCCAGTGCCAGGCAAAGAAGGTGGTGATGAAGCCGCCGACCGGCGGGCCGATCAGCGGACCAACGAGCGCCGGTATGGTCAGCGTCGCCATCGCAGCGACAAGGCCGCTCTTCTCGGTCGTGCGCACCAGCACAAGGCGCGCCACCGGCGTCATCATCGATCCGCCCATGCCTTGCAGGAACCGCGCCAGCACGAACTCGCCAAGCGAGCCTGATATGGCGCAGGCGACCGATCCCAGCATGAACACGCCGATGGCGACGCGGAAGACCAGCTTGGCACCGTACCGGTCGGCCATCCAGGCGCTGATCGGGATGAAGATGGCAAGCGAAACCAGATAGGCCGTCAACGCCAGCTTGAGCGCGATAGGGCTTGTGCCGATGTCGGTGGCGATCGCCGGCAAGGAGGTGGCGATGACGGTCGAGTCCATGTTTTCCATGAACAGGGCGACGGCAAGGATCAGCGGGGTGGTTCTATTCACGGAAGCGTCCGGCATGAAGTCGCGGCCGCTGGCTCAGCCGTTTTCGACCGTTAACATGAATGCACCAGCCTGTCCGCTGCCAGGACCTGCCGCTCTCAAGGCCAGTCAATTCGAACCGCTGACCTCGCGGGCGTAACGCAAGGTCTCGGCGATGCGTTCCGGTGTCGCCGGGTGTGTCGACAGGAAATCGGTTTCTTCACTGTCTCCGAGCTTGTCGCGCAGGAGTTCGAAGAAGCGGGCGATGGCCGCCGGGTCCCGTCCGGCCTTGTGCATCAGCTCGACGCTGAAGCGGTCGGCTTCGGCTTCGGCGCCGCGCGAATAAGACAGCGTCATCAGCGCCGAGCCCTGGATCAACAGGTCCTCGGTACCGGAGCCGATGTCTCCGCCGATCAGCATGATCAGCGCGGTCACGCCGGCGGCGCGATAGAGCTGCCTGAGGCTGTGTTCGTGATCGACATGGCCGATCTCGTGGCCGAGCACGCCCAGGATCATCTCGTCGTCCTTGCCGGCAAGCTCGACGAGTTCGTCGGTCAAAACGACAGTTCCGTCCGGCAAGGCAAAGGCGTTGGGGCCGATTGCTCCGCCGGCGCGGAAGTTGAGCGTATAGGCCGGATGCCCGGATTTTGCCTGCGGCGTCAACGCAATGAGACCGGCGAAACCGTCGCTCAGCACCTTCTGGCGCTCGGTGCCGAGTTTGCTCGGTTCGAAGATCGCCTGGTCGAGCGAGGCCAGCGCGCTTTTGCTCATCAGCGCAGTCACAGCCGGCGGTGTGACTGCAACAGCCACTTCGACCAGGACAGGGACGGCATAGCGGTACAGCGCCGCGCACAGGATGATAGCAACAGCGACAAACACCAGCAGGCGAGGATGGAAGCGCTCCAACTCATGGATCAGGCCAAAGCGCCTGGGCGAGTGCGGTGCGATGAGCGCATCTACGCCGTCATTGTCGCTTGTTTCGAAGCTCCCTCCTTCGGGAAACGTGATGTGGCGCGGGATCGAGCCGACCCGGTCCGAAATTTTGAGCACTGAAAAGGGGGATGATGCATGTGGCGTGCCGCTCTGGTCGCTGACGGTGGTCGTTCCGTCAGCGGCGATTGCCAACTGTGCTGCGCTCGCGCGGGCTTCCCCTGACTTGCGCCACAAGCCCGTGATAGGAACCGGCTCAGAAGCCAAGATCGAAGCCTTCCACGTCGAGGAACTCGGAGCCGACTGCGGCGCCCTCGTCGCGCAAGGTGCTGACATAGTCATCGAGCGAGCCGGTGGTGTCGAGTGCGGTCACAAGGGCCATGTATTTGGCAATGCGTATCGCGGCCCAGGGCCGGGCGAGGCCAAGCGTCAGGATCGTGGCGAAAAGATTGCTGATCGATATCCAGGCAAAGCGTCGGCGACCGATCGATGAGGCCAGCATGTGCCGGCCGTCGATGACGGTTTCATTCAAGGCTACGTTTCGCGCGCCGGCGCGGTAAAGCAGCGAAGACAGCATGAACACAAAAAACAGCGGAATCATTGCTGCGTAGACGATGATCATCACCACGCCGATCGACCAGCCGCTGGTGGGGTCCGATAGCGTGAATTGCAGCAGTGCAATCAGGCCGAACGCGAGTGCTCCGGCAAGCACGGTGCCACCGACAAACACAAAGGCCGGCAGCCACCATTGGCCATAGAGCCTGTCGAGTCGCGGGTCGCAATTGATCGGCCGACCGCCATAGCGCAGGTTGCCCAGCATGTAGTTCCAGATCCAGCGCGAGGCCAGTGGCGCGAGCAGGCCCAACGAGCCATAGATCAGCATACCGCCGACGATATAGGCGAGGAACGCACCCCAGTAGCCGCCGGTGAAGTCGAAACGGACATTGCGGTAGCTGGTTACGCGTGCGTTGAAGCGCAGGCCGCGCATGATGAACCAGGGGATGGCAAACATCAGGGCGATGAAAATGAACAGGCCCAGCAGAGGCAGGAATTGCAGCGTCAGATTGTAGCTGACGATCAACGTCAGCACGATGATGCGCCCGACAAGGATGCGCCATGGCAGCGCGTGGTAGTCGAAGCGGGCACCGGCAAGATGCGTGTTGCCGTAGAAGTAACGCTGGCGGCGAACCTTGGCCCAGGCCGAGTAGATGCCAAGCGTCAGGATGGTCAAAAGCACGTTGACGATCCAGATGCCGAAATATTCGCGGGTCGTACCGGTAAAGGTGAAGGGCTCGCGCCGCATCGCAAAGTTTGGCGTGGTCTGCGGCTGCGCTCCCGACATGTCGTTCATCGTGCTTTTGCCCCTGCAATTTCCGGCTGCATCTCACCTTTGCTGCACCTTGCCGAGAAAATGAGTCGGCGCAAGCCTCGCCGCCCACTGCTGCGTCGATTGGCCTTCATCACGCGCTTTTCATCGCTCCGAAGACGTGGTACCAGCCAGCGCCAATCCTGAAAGGGAAAAGACGAGTCGGCGCTGCATACCAATGGTTCCAGCGTCCTTTCACGCATTCCGAGGTTGGCCATGGCAAAAATCATTGAATCCTCCACTGGCGCTCTGGCGCTGACCTTTGACGACGTGCTGCTGCAGCCCGGCCACTCCGAGGTCATGCCCGGCGAGACCGATATCAGCACGCGCATTGCCGGCGATATCGACCTCAACGTGCCGATCATTTCGGCGGCCATGGACACGGTGACGGAAGCTCGCCTGGCCATCGCCATGGCCCAGGCCGGCGGCATCGGCGTCATCCATCGCAACTTCACCCCGGCCGAACAGGCCGAGCAGGTGCGACAGGTCAAGAAGTTCGAATCGGGCATGGTGGTCAATCCTGTCACCATCGGCCCGGACGCCACGCTCGCCGACGCACTCACCTTGATGCGCACGCACGGCATTTCAGGCATTCCGGTCGTCGAGAATGGCGGCACGGGCGGCCAGAAGACCGGTCGCCTCGTTGGCATCCTGACCAACCGCGACGTGCGTTTTGCCTCCGACCCGGCGCAGAAGGTCTATGAACTGATGACGCGCGAGAACCTGATCACCGTCAAGGAGACGGTCGAGCAGGACGAGGCCAAGCGCCTGCTGCACCAGCACCGCATCGAAAAGCTGCTCGTCGTCGACAAGCACGGCAATTGCGTCGGCCTCATCACCGTCAAGGACATGGAGAAGTCGCAGCTCAACCCGAACGCTTCGAAGGACGCGCAAGGGCGCCTGCGGGCAGCAGCGGCCACCAGCGTCGGCGATGACGGCTTCGAGCGCGCCGAGCGCCTGATCGACGCTGGCGTCGACCTGCTGGTCATCGACACGGCGCACGGCCATTCGCAGCGCGTCCTCGATGCTGTGGCGCGCGCCAAGAAGATTTCCAACTCGGTCCGCATCATGGCCGGCAATGTCGCGACAGCCGACGGTGCCCAGGCGCTGATCGATGCCGGCGCCGATGCCGTCAAGGTTGGCATCGGACCGGGCTCGATCTGCACCACGCGCATCGTCGCCGGCGTCGGCGTGCCGCAGCTTTCGGCCATCATGTCGGCGGTAGAGGCGGCCCATAAGTCCGGCGTTACAGTCGTGGCCGACGGCGGCATCAAATATTCGGGCGATCTGGCCAAGGCGCTTGCTGCTGGCGCGGGTGCTGCGATGATCGGTTCGCTGCTGGCCGGCACCGAGGAAAGCCCGGGCGAGGTCTATCTGCACCAGGGCCGATCGTTCAAAGCCTATCGCGGCATGGGCTCGGTCGGCGCGATGGCACGCGGCTCGGCCGATCGTTACTTCCAGGCCGAGGTTCGCGACACGCTCAAGCTGGTGCCCGAAGGTATCGAGGGCCAGGTGCCCTACAAGGGGGCAGTTGGCGGCGTCTTGCACCAGCTCGCCGGCGGCCTCAAGGCGGCGATGGGTTATGTCGGCGGTCGCAATCTTGCGGACTTCCGCGAGCGCGCCACTTTCGTGCGTATCTCCAATGCCGGGCTGCGCGAGAGCCACGCCCATGACGTGACGATCACACGCGAAAGCCCGAACTACCCCGGCGGCATGTGAGATCAATGATCATGCGGCTGCGGCGTCACGCGGCCGCATTGAGCTTTGTCACGGCGGCGGTCTTCGCCGCCATGACAGCGCTGGAGTTCTTCTATTTTCGCAGCCTGAGTGGTGGCTTGCCGTCGCTCGATCTGCGTTTCCAGGGGTTCTCCGAGAGCGAGGGTTTTGCCTGGATCGCCGCGCTGGGGCGTCGCGGTGCCGAGACCATTCTCGTCTGGCACTACCTGACCTTCGACCTGATCTTTCCGGTATTGCTGTCGGCGACGCTGGTCAGCCTGATCCTGAAAACCGGCGATCGGTTGCCGCGCTTCGCAGCCATGGCGGAGACGATGCGCTCGGTGGTCGCGCTTACCCTGGTGCTGCCCTACACGATTGCCGACTATGCCCAGAACATCGTCGTCGCGCGCATCCTGTCCGACCCGCCCGCAGCTGGCGCCAGGTCGATGGCGCTGGCCTCGGCTTTGATCGTGACCAAGTTCGCGCTGCTGGCGGTACCGTTTATCGTCATTGCGGCCTTTGTACTGGCAGCGGTGCGAAAGCAGTCGATTCCACGAGATGACGGAAACCGCTTGAAAGGCTGATCAGTTCAAGACCGTGTCGGGAATTTCTGCTTCTTGTCGAAGTCCGACCTGTCGATGAATTCAAGATAGTGAGCGAGGAGGCCGCGAAGCTCATTGGTGTGCGCGTCGGAGGCCATCGTCGCACGGTCCTTGGCAGCGATGGTGCCGTCAACATTCGGTTCTACAGCCTCGCTGTCATCCGAAGGCGCAGGCGAGATGGTCGGCGGAACTTCGCTCCGACCGCTCAGCGCCTGCACCATGGCAAGGGCGACCTGGGTGCTGTCCGCATTGCGCGTCCCACTGACAGCCAGGACTTCTTCCAATGCCTCACGGAGCTTTTCGGGAGCCTCTGACGCTTCCTCGAGCTTCTCCTGGGCTTTGGCGTTTCTGACCGCTTCCTGGTCTTCGGCTATCGTTTCTTCGTCGACGACGTCGATCGACGAATTCTTCTGCGCTGCTAGCGTTTCCTCGGCGGACAGGGGCCCCAAGGCAGCCATTTCCAGTCGCTGCGAGGCCTTGCTGCCGGCTTGTCCGGCAAGCCCCTCCGAAATCGTTTCGTAAACGCGCTTTGCTGCGTCGCTCTCTGGCTCTGCTATTGCAGTGAAGAGGTCGGCGATGCTCATGCCGTTGAGGCGGAAACCGACGGTGTCTTCCAGCAGCTTTCGAAGGTCGCTGTCGCCCGACAAGAATTCCGACTTGAACCGGTCCAGAATCATCTTGGCAACAGAGCGGAAGCTGACGCCATTCTCGCCTGGATTCGGAATCCGGAAGTCATCTGCCGAGCCGACACCGGCGTTCTTGATCAGAGCGTTGTCGCGCCATTTGTTGCCAGTTTCGACGGATTTCGGGTCGCCATCGCTCCCGACGCTCATCTTGTCGTTGAGATAGCCGACGGCCTTCTCGATCATGGCAAACATGGCTTCCATCGGCGTCAGGCTGACGCCGAAATAATACTCGTTGATCGCCTGCATGTCTTTCGGGGGAGCCGGCGCGGCTTGCGCCGTGCTGCCGAGCGGTCGCATGCCTCCGCTCACGGCTTGCGCATCCTCGCGCATTGCACGTTCGCGCGCGAATGTACCGGCCTGAATGACGGCCAGGGCCGGCTGGTAGCGATTGGCGGTTGCAGGGAGCATCATGTACGGTCGACCACAATACAGCTTCGTCTCAGTGTCGACCAGGATCCGTAAATTCTCCATTAAGCAGAATAGAGTGCAGTGGATATCAAATTTGCAAAATATTGTTCGTTCGTGAGGTTATGCTTATGAATCAATCCGTCATTTTCTGGCCCATGCTTGCGCAGGTCCTGCTGGTCTACATCGTCTATGCCGTACTTTCCGCCCGGCGCAGGCATGCAGTTCGCTCGGGCGAAGCACGTGTCAATCAGTTCAAGACGCGCGCCACCGAGCCCGAATCGAGCGTCACCGCGGCCAACAACATCATCAACCAGTTCGAACTGCCGGTGCTGTTCTACGCCGTGTGCTTGTCGCTCTATGTGACATCAGGCGTTTCTTACGTCGCGCTCGTGCTGGCGTGGCTGTTCGTCGCCACGCGCTATGCGCATGCCTGGTTTCACCTGACCCACAACAGGGTCAAGTATCGCAGCAGGGCCTTTATTTCAGGCGCGCTGCTGCTGGCACTGCTGTGGATCTGGTTTGCGCTGCATCTTGCCGGCGCGGTCTGAGCCGCGCCGATCAGGCCGTTCAGGCCTCGACTTCGAACACCGCGATCTTGCGCTTGTCGAAGCGGATGGCGAGTTCGCCGCGCACGAGTTTCAGAGCCGCTTCGCCGAACACCGAGCGGCGCCAGCCCTGAAGGGCAGGGACGTCGGCGGCTTCGCCTTCAGCGGCGATGCGGTCGATGTCGTCACCGGAGGCGAGCACCTTGGGGGCGACGCCTTCCTTTTCCGAAACCAGGCGCAAAAGCACCTTCAGCAATTCGGCGGCAGCACTCGAGCCTTCAGGCGGCTGGAATGTCTTGGGCAGCTTGGGCATCTGCTCGCGCGGCATGTCGAGCGCCGCATTGACGACAGCCAGCAGCGCGGTCGCCGATGACGATCGCTCCCAACCTTTGGGCGTGGTGCGCAGCCGCGACAGGGCTGTGGCATCGCGGGGCGCCTGCTGGGCGACCTCGTAGATCGCGTCGTCCTTGAGCACGCGTCCACGCGGCACGTTGCGTTCGCGCGCTTCGCGCTCGCGCCAGGCGGCGACCGCCTGGACGATGGCCAGTTCCTGCGGCTTGCGCAGGCGCATCTTGAGCCGCTTCCAAGCGTCTTCGGGATGCGGATCATAGGTCTCGCGCGAGGTCAGCACCTCCATCTCTTCGTTGAGCCAGTGGGCGCGGTTTTCGCGCTCGAGCTCGGTGACGAGATGGTTGTAGACGTCGATCAGGTGGGTGACATCGGCCAGTGCGTAGTCGAGCTGCTTTTCCGACAGCGGCCGGTGGCGCCAGTCGGTGAAGCGCGACGACTTGTCGATGCGCCCGCCGGTGATCTTCTGGACGATCTGTTCGTAAGAGACGCTGTCGCCAAAGCCGCAGACCATCGCCGCGACCTGGGTGTCGAACACCGGATGCGGGATCAGCCCGCCAAGGTGGAAAACGATTTCGATGTCCTGCCGGGCGGCATGGAACACCTTGGTCACCGCCTCGTTGGCCATCAGCGCAAAGAATGGCTTGAGGTCGAGGCCCGGTGCGAGAGGATCGACCAACGCGGAAACGCCGGGTGCTGCCATCTGAATCAGGCAGAGCTCGGGCCAGAAAGTGGTTTCGCGAATGAACTCGGTGTCTACCGTGACGAAGTTGGATTTTTCGAGAGCGGCAATGACGGTTTCGAGTTCGTCCTGGGTCGTTATTACATGCATAATATTGCTTTTATCAGAACGCGTTATCTTTCCATTTCAGTCGAGCGCCCTTTCGTCAAGCACCTGCACGCCCGAACGGCATGTCTAGGCGTCGTCCCGCCCGTTCGGCGGGCCATTTCGGCCGGCGAGGCGGGAAAAGATGGGAGACGTCCGCAGCAAGGCGATGAAGCGGCCGCGGTGGCCGGCCGGTACCGGTGAGCGCGATCCCATGCGGTAGATAATGACCGCCACGAACACCAGGTAGACAGCTGCGCTGAAGCTGAACAGCGCATGCGGACCGTATTGCTCCATCACGATCGAGGCTACGAACGGTCCGGCGATGGCGCCGACCGAGTAAAACAGCATCAAGGCGGCGTTGATCAGCACGAATTCGCCCTTTTCGGCACGGTCGTTGGCGTGCGCTGCCGACAGTGAATAGAGCGGCATGGCAAACGAGCCGAAGATGAAGACGAATACGAAATTGGTCAGTGGCGAATTGCCGGCGAGGAACACAAGCATCAGCGCCGAGGCCATGGCGCCGATCGTGGTGACGAGCAGCACCATCCGGCGGTCCCAAAGATCGGACATGTAGCCGAGCGGGTATTGGATGAGGGCACCGCCGATGATGCCGACGCTGACGAAGGTGACGACGTCGGTGACCGACAGGCCGATCTGCTCGGCATAGATCGGGCTCAGCGTGCGAAAGGCGCTGTTGGTGATGCCCACGAAGATGCAGCCGATGCTGCCGAGCGGCGAGATCTGCCAGGCGCGCTTGAGATCGAGCTTGACGTCCTCGGGTGGGGTTGGATTGGAGCGGTCGCCGAGTGAGACCGGCACCAGCGACAGGGTGATCATGATCGACATGATGGCGAAGATCGTGAAGCCGCCCGCGCCGAAGACCGGGATCATGAACTGCGCGCCGGTCACCGAGCCGATGTCGATGATGCGGTAGATCGCCAGGATGCGGGCGCGGTCATGGTTGGAGACGCCTGAGTTGAGCCAGCTCTCCATCACGGTGAACAGCCCGGCGAAGCAGAAGCCGGTGGCAAAGCGGATCACCGACCACATCACCGGATCGATGACCAGCACCAGCGTAAGCGTTGCCGAGGCGGCGATGGCGGCGAGTGCGGCGAAGGCGCGAACGTGGCCGACGGCCTTCATGATGCGGGTGATGAAGATGCAGCCGAGCAGGAAGCCCATGAAATAGGCCGTACCCATCAAGCCGATGGTCGACGCCGGAAAGCCCTCCTGTGCGCCGCGCAGCGCAATCAGGGTGCTTTGCAGACCATTGCCGCCAAGCAGGATGCCCGCGGTGACCAGAAGTGGGATGAGGGGACGTATGGAGGACATTCGACAACGCGATAAAAGGTGAGCTGGCTATAGTTAGCCCGTTCGGTCAACGCCAGACAGCCACTGGTGCGACATATTCCGTCGACTGCGCCAACGTCGCCGCCGCAGAGGCGGTTAGCGTGCGCGCCATCCGGCAACAGGCTGGACTGCCAGGGACCAAAGAGGCCGCGATGACGACACTGACCGTCAGCACCCGTATTGACGACGAGACGGCCAGGTTCATCGGCGACGGGCTGAACGGCTACAACTACGAGGCGGGCGGCCCCCACAACGACCAGGATCTCTGGATCGTTGCCCGCAATGACGATGGCGCGGTCGCAGGCGGTCTCAAGGGCTCGTCGGAATATTCATGGCTGTTTGTCGAGTGGCTCTGGGTCAGCAGTGCATATCGCGGCGAAGGACTTGGCAAGCGGCTGCTCGGGCAGGCCGAGGAAACGGCAAAGCAGCGTGGCTGCATCGGGCTGCATCTCGATTCGTACACCTTCCAGGCCCCGGACTATTACAAGCGGTTGGGATATGAGGAGTTCGGCCGCATCGACGATTATCCGGCCGGGCACTCCAGGGTATGGCTGAAGAAGCGCTTTTAGCTCGCCTGGCAAGCGGCCAGGAGTGGCTTTACCTTGACAAAACCGGGTACCCATGCGCTTTTCGCGCCAAATTTCGGCCCGGGCGCATCGGACGCTCCGGCGCCATATGACAACAGCCCGAACCGGAATAATTGCCATGCACCGATACCGCAGCCACACCTGCGCTCAATTGAGGAAATCCGACGTCGGCTCAGCCGTTCGCCTGTCCGGCTGGGTGCATCGCGTGCGAGATCACGGCGGCCTGCTGTTCATCGACATGCGCGATCACTACGGCCTGACCCAGATCGTCGCCGATCCCGATTCCCCTGCCTTCAAGGTCGCCGAGACCGTGCGCGGCGAGTGGGTCATCCGCGTCGACGGCGAGGTCAAGGCGCGCATGGCCGAGTCGGTCAACGGCAACCTGCCGACCGGCGAGATCGAGGTTTTCGCCGGCGAGATCGAGGTTTTGTCGCAGTCCAAGGAATTGCCGCTGCCGGTGTTTGGCGAGCCGGAGTATCCGGAAGACATCCGCCTCAAGTATCGCTTCCTCGACCTGCGCCGCGAGACGCTGCACAAGAACATCGTCGCCCGCACCAAGATCATCGCCGAAATGCGCAGCCGTATGACGGGCGAGGGCTTTACCGAATATTCGACACCGATCCTGACGGCGTCGTCGCCCGAAGGCGCCCGCGACTTCCTGGTGCCGTCCCGCATCCATCCTGGCAAGTTCTTTGCGCTGCCGCAGGCGCCGCAGCAGTACAAGCAGCTGTTGATGGTCGCCGGCTTTGACCGCTATTTCCAGATCGCGCCTTGCTTCCGCGACGAAGATCCGCGCGCCGACCGCCTGCCAGGCGAATTCTACCAGCTCGACCTCGAAATGAGCTTTGTGACCCAGGAAGACGTCTGGAACACGATGGAGCCGGTGATGCGCGGTGTGTTCGAGAAGTTTGCCGACGGCAAGCCGGTCACCCAGCAGTTCCGCCGCATTCCTTATGATACGGCGCTGCGCACCTATGGCACCGACAAGCCGGACCTGCGCAACCCGATCGAGATCCAGCCTGTCACCGAGCATTTCGACGGTTCGGGCTTCAAGGTGTTCGCCGGCATGATCGCCGCCAACCCGAAGGTCGAAGTCTGGGCGATCCCGGCCAAGACTGGCGGTTCACGCGCGTTCTGCGATCGCATGAACTCCTGGGCGCAGGGCGAGGGCCAGCCTGGCCTCGGCTATATCTTCTGGCGCAAGGAGGGCGACAAGCTCGAAGGCGCTGGTCCCATCGCCAAGAACATCGGCGAAGAACGTACCGAAGCGATCCGCCAGCAGCTTGGCCTGTCGGATGGCGATGCCGCGTTCTTCGTCGCCGGCGATCCCAAGAAGTTCGTATCGTTTGCCGGCGCTGCCCGCACCCGCGCTGGCGAGGAACTCAACCTCGTCGACCGCGAGCGTTTCGAGCTGTGCTGGATCATCGACTTCCCGTTCTACGAATGGCTGGAAGAAGAAAAGAAGATCGACTTCGCCCACAACCCGTTCTCGATGCCGCAGGGCGGCCTCGATGCGCTGAACAACCAGGACCCGCTGACCATCAAGGCCTATCAATACGACATGGTCTGCAATGGCTTCGAAATCGCCTCCGGTTCGATCCGCAACCAGTTGCCTGAGCTGATGGTCAAGGCGTTCGAGCTGACCGGCAAGTCGCGCGAAGAGGTCGAAGAGCAGTTCGGTGGCCTTTATCGCGCCTTCCAGTATGGCGCGCCGCCGCATGGTGGCATGGCTGCCGGTGTCGACCGCGTCATCATGCTGCTTGTCGGTGCCAAGAACCTGCGCGAAGTGACGCTGTTCCCGATGAACCAGCAGGCGCAGGACCTGTTGATGAACGCTCCTTCGGAAGCAACGCCCCAACAGTTGCGCGAGCTGTCGCTGCGCGTCGCGGTGGCCAAGAAAGAAGCTTAGGAAGTCCGCGCAAGCGATTCTTTCGACTCGACAAAAAAAGCCCGGCATCGCTGCCGGGCTTTTTCGTTTCAGGCCGTAGCAACCAGGATCAATCCTGGTTGGCGGTTACCGTCAGGCCGAGCGTCTTGGGCAGGTCCTTGGGGTTCGACATACCGCTTGCGGCGAGCAGCGCAAACGGTACCGGCGAGGCCGGCTTGGCAGCGATCTCGATCGACTTGGGGTTGTCGAGATAGGCGGTGACCGCCGAGGTCACCTGGGTCGCCAGTTCGGGATTGTTCAGCTCCATCATCAGGAATGGCACGATCGCCTTGGCCTGGTTGGCGATGTCCTTCGCGGTCATGTTCTGCTGCTTGGCGAGGAATTCGAGCACCTTGTTGGTCACCGAATCGTCGTCGAAGCGAACAGTCGCGCCGTGGAAGGTGAGTTGCTGCATCAGGCCGAGCATGGCGAGGCCCTGGGCCGAGTTATCAGTGCCTTCCGGCTGGGCGGTCATCTTCTTCTGCAGGTCCTGCACCGACTTGAGGAAGTCGACGGTGTAGCCGCCGAGGTCGAAGGTCATGCCCAATGTGCCGGCGTTGTCGACGGTGACATCGTAGCTCGACAGGGCCATGCGGCCGTCGGTCGGCTGCCAGGTGCCTTCCATCTGGAAGTCGCCGGATATGTTCTGATAGCCGAGCGCTTCGATCGCAGCCTTCGACTGAGGGTCTTCGACCAAGGTCAGGTCAGCGGTGAATTTTTCCGCCGAACCGGTGAACTCCATGGCGTTGCCGTCGGCCGGAGGGGTCACTTCAGCCGCGAAGTTGGTCATCTGGAAGGCTTGCTTGTCGCCAATCTTGACGCTGACATTGTCGAGGTTTGCGGTCTCGTACATCAGGAAAGACGCCAGCAAGTCGGTTGAATCAGCGGCCGGCAGCGTCACGTTGCCGATGGTCAGCGGGCTGACGTCGATTTTCGCGGTTCCCTCGGTAACGCTGTAGGGTTCGGTGGTGAGGGTCTCGATCTTGAACCCGCGATTCTCTTCGGTGATGCCGCTGAGCGTGACCTTGCCGATCGAAAGCGGCTTGCCTTCGCCAGCCATCGCGATGCTCGTCCCTTCGAGCACGGCGTTGGACGCGTCGCCCGTCACGCTGGTCCAGCCGAGCGTCAGGTTCTGGGCCGCCAGCACGGACTTGAGTCGTTCAGCGACTGCGGTGGCGTCCTGGGCCAATGCTGCATTGAGCGGAAGCGTGAAGAGAATGGTCGAGAGGGCGAGCTTGCTGAATGCAGAGCGGTGTTGCGTCATCATAGTTCCCTGAGGCTGTGAGGATTCGGTCACGCCTTTCCTGTCCGTCAGGAACTGGACTGGAAAAAGGCATTGTCGCCACAATGGCCGCAATTCGCGCGAAAAGGCAATTGCTGCTTCGCACCACACGCAAGAATGGTGAAGGGTTTGTTCCGATCGCTGCTGCTGCCAAGCTGTGGCGAAATTGTTCGCATGCGTCGCCACAACGCTCTTGCATTCGCCGAATGCCCTTGTCGCGAATCGTCCGTTCAGCTAGTCCAAACCCATGGGAAAAGGGCTTTTGCCGCCCGGAAACGGTAGCGGCGACAATATTGAACCGGTCGATCTGAAGAAGGCGCTCGAAGAGCGCTATCTGGCCTATGCGCTGTCGACCATCATGCACCGGGCACTGCCCGACGTACGCGACGGACTGAAACCGGTCCATCGCCGAATCATGCACGCCATGCGGCTGCTCAGGCTCAATCCGGATCAGGGTTTTGCCAAATGCGCCCGCATCGTCGGCGAGGTCATGGGCAAGTTCCACCCGCATGGCGACCAGTCGATCTATGACGCGCTGGTGCGCTTGGCGCAGGACTTTTCGGTTCGTTACCCCCTTGTCGACGGCCAGGGCAACTTCGGCAACATCGACGGCGATAGCGCTGCCGCCATGCGTTACACCGAAGCGCGGATGACCGAGGTTTCGGTCTCACTGCTCGAAGGCATCACCGAAGACGCTGTCGACTACCGGCCGACCTACAACGAGGAAGACGAGGAGCCTGTCGTCCTGCCGGGCGCGTTTCCCAATCTGCTGGCCAACGGTTCGTCAGGTATCGCCGTCGGCATGGCGACGTCGATACCGCCGCACAATGCAGCCGAGCTGTGCAGCGCCGCCCTCTATCTCATCGACAATCCCGATGCTTCCGTCACCGACCTGATGACCTCGCCGGGCGAGTGGGAGCGCATCAAGGACGATCCCGAGCTGCGTCTCGGTTGCAAGGTGCGCGGCCCCGATTTGCCGACTGGCGGCAGCATCGACGACGACTGGGCTTCGATCGTCAACGCCTACGAGACAGGGCGTGGCGGCTTCCGCATGCGCGCCATGTGGCAGCAGGAAGACCAGGGCAGGGGCACCTGGAACCTCGTTGTCACCGAGATTCCCTATGGCGTGCAGAAGTCGCGATTGATCGAAAAGATCGCCGAGCTTTTGATGGCGCGCAAGCTGCCGCTGCTCGAAGACATCCGCGACGAGTCGGCCGAAGACATCCGCGTCGTCCTGGTGCCCAAGAGCCGCACTGTCGACCCGGGCTTGTTGATGGAATCGCTGTTCAAGCTCACCGAGCTTGAAAGCCGTTTCCCGCTCAACATGAACGTCTTGTCGCGCGGCAAGGTGCCGAACGTGCTGTCGCTCAAGAGCGTGCTGCGCGAATGGCTCGACCACCGCCGCGAGGTGCTTGTTCGCCGCTCCAAGTTCCGTCTCGGCGAGATCGAAAAGCGCCTTGAGATCCTCGGCGGTTACCTGATCGCCTATCTCAACATCGACGAGGTGATCCGCATCATCCGCGAGGAGGATGAGCCCAAGCGCACAATGATGGCGCGTTGGGGCCTGACCGACAATCAGGCTGAAGCCATCCTGAACATGCGCCTGCGGGCGCTGCGCAAGCTTGAAGAGTTCGAAATCCGCAAGGAGTTCGATGCACTCAGCACCGAGAAGAAGCAGATCGAATCGCTGCTGGCTTCAGATGCCAAGCAGTGGGCGACGATCAAGTGGGAAGTGAGCGAGGTTCGCAAACACTATGGTCCCGACACCAAGCTTGGCCGCCGCCGAACTGTCTTTGCCGAAGCGCCCGACCACGACCTGACCGATATCGCACATGCCATGATCGAGAAGGAGCCGGTAACGGTCGTCGTCTCGGAAAAGGGCTGGCTGCGGGCGATGAAGGGGCATCTCGCCGATTATTCGCTGCTCACCTTCAAGGAAGGCGACAGCCTCAAGCTCGCTTTCCATGCCCAGACCACAGACAAGATCCTGGTCTTCACTACTGGCGGCAAGTTCTACACCATCGGTGCCGACCGCCTGCCCGGCGGCCGCGGCCATGGCGAGCCGATCCGCATCATCGTCGACATGGACAACGATCAGGACATCGTCACCGTCTTTGTCCATGAGCCCAAGCGCAAGCTGCTTTTGGTCTCCCATGAGGGCAACGGCTTCACTGTTGTCGAAGAAGAGGTTGCGGCCAACACCCGCAAGGGCAAGCAGGTGATGAACGTCAAGGCGCCTGATGAAGCCAAGCGCTGCATCCCGCTGCAGGGCGACCATCTCGCCATCGTCGGCGAGAATCGCAAGATGCTGGTCTTCCCGCTTGAGCAGATCCCTGAAATGACACGCGGCAAGGGTGTCAGGCTGCAGAAATACAAGGACGGCGGCGTGCTCGACGTGAAGACCTTCACCATGGAGAGCGGGCTTAGCTGGCTCGATTCGGCGGAACGCACCTTCACCAGGTCGCGCGAGGAGCTGATCGAGTGGATCGGCACGCGCGCCACGGCGGGGCGCATGGTTCCCAAGGGTTTCCCGCGCACCGGCCGTTTTGGCTAGGGACGTGACGAGCCATTGAGCGAGTGCAGCGCGGCAAAGTTTTGGTGCGCGGCACCGCATTAGGCTCTATGATCTCCGCATCGGCGTTGAAGTCAGCGCCGGGGCGTTAACACGGGTCCATTTCGGGGCCGAGGAGATCCAGGCCTTTGAACGTGACCAATCCCCGCAAACCGGAGCGAGAGCCGAGGCTGTTCGGCCCATCCCAGCCGATGCGTGCAGCGCTGGTGCCGCCGCTTTCGGCCGCGCGCTGGCTTTTGGTGCTGATCGTCGCCGCGGGCATCTATTTCTTTCATGGCTTCCTGGTGCCGGTGCTGGCAGCCCTGGTCATCGCATTCGCCAGTTGGCCGCTTTATCGCCGGCTTTTGACGGCTGTCGACGGCAACAGGACGATCGGCGCCACGCTGGCGTTGCTGTTCATCGTCGCTTTCCTGGTCGTGCCGATCTCTTTTGCTGCGACCTACGCCGTCAACGAAATCCGCGATTGGGTCGGCTGGGCGGTGGAAACCAATCGGCATGGCGCGGCGACACCGGGATGGATCACCAACTTGCCGGTCGCAGGCGAATGGCTGAACGAGCAATGGACGCGCAATGTCGGCCATCCCGGTGCCATCGGCGAGCTGATCCAGCTCGTCAGCGGCGCCAATATCGGCAGCATCTACCGAGGCGTGCTCGCGTTCGGCGGCAGTGCCTTTGGCATCCTTCTGACGCTGCTGTTCATGTTGATCGCGCTGTTTTTCACCTATCGCGACGGCGAATCCTTCGTCGCCCAGCTCGACCGGCTGGGCGAGCGTATCCTGCCGATGCGCTGGGAGCGTATCTCGCGCGTCGTACCCAAAACGATCAGTGCCACGGTCATGGGCATGACGGTCATTGCCATCGGTGAGGGCGTGGTCCTCGGCGTCGCCTACTGGGTCGCTGGTGTGCCGTCCCCGGTGACATTGGGCGTGATCACCGGCTTCATGGCGCTGATTCCCGGCGGCGCGCCGCTGTGCTTCACGCTGGTGTCGGTCTATCTGGTCGCCAGCGGCTCGCCCGTTGCCGGTGCGGTGCTGTTTGCCTGGGGCGCGACTGAGCTGTTCATCGTCGACAAGACGTTGCGGCCAAAGCTCGTCGGTGGGCCGATCAAGCTGCCGTTCCTGCCGACCTTTTTCGGTCTCATCGGTGGCGTCAAGACAATGGGCCTGCTCGGCCTGTTCATCGGTCCGGTGCTGATGGCACTGCTGGTCGCGATCTGGCGCGAGTGGATTCGCGAGATCGAGCTGACAGACGAAGCGGCGATGCTGGCGGCGGCCAACGCATTGCCGGAGAACGACACCCCCCGCACCATCGAGGCTATTCGCGACAATGTGCCGACCAAGCAGGCCGGGTAGAGCGCGAACTGGCTACAGCAGTCGCGATCTCGACAAAGCTGGCAGGTCTACGCCGGTTGCCTTGCAAGCCTCGCCTTGGCCTTGCGCCTGCGACCCTCGGACAGCTGCCAGGCTGAGTGGGCGACAAGCGTGATGATGAGGATCGCACCGCCGATCAGACTGTTGCGGGTCGGCACCTCGGCGAAGATCATCCACACCCATATCGGCGCCAGCACCGTCTCGAGCAGATAGAACATCGCGACTTCCGGCCCGGAGATGTATTTCGGGCCGTTGGCGAGGCAGAAGAACGAGATCGGCATGATCACCGCGCCGTTGAAGATGATCCACCATGGGGCTTCGACGTGAAAACCGGTCTTGGACACCATGAACGCTGCGACCAGCCCTGGCAGGAGCACACCGACAAGGGCGGTGAAGCCCATGTCCTTGCCGCTGGAGCGCGAAATGGTGATGGCCGATGCGATGCAGAAGGCTGAGCATACAGCCATCAGGTCGCCGAACAGGTGGCCGGTACCGATCGAACTGCTGACAATGATGAGCACGCCGCAGACCATCGCCAGCATGGCGAGCACGGTCGCCGGGCGTGGCCTCTCCCTCAGGAACATCCAGGACAGCACAGCTGAAAACACCGTGTTGAAGGCCAGGATGAAGACCAGGTTGGCTGTCGACGTGTTGTAGACGGCAGTGATGAAAGCGATCGATCCGATGCCGTACAGGCCGGCGACGACCAAACCGGCACGGCCTGGGATGAGCTGCGGCGCGTTGCGGCTGAATGAGCGCCAGACCAGCCAGATGATGATGGCCGCGATGAACGTGGTGCCGCTGCGCATCAGCAGTATCGACCAATGATTGCCGTCGGCGAGCTTGATCAGCGGAATGTCGACGGTCAGCGCCAGGCCGCCGAGGCCGGTCAGCAGCAGACCTTTTGAATGGTTCGATTGCGTGTTTGCCACGTATTTCCCTGCCAGATGGTCGACGGCAGCGTGGAAAACGGGCCGGACGGGCTCAGATGTCGCCTTCGAAACGTTCCCAGCCTTTCATGCCAAGATGTTCCTGAGGTGTGAAGCGTACCTTATAGTTCATCTTGCGCGAACCGTTGACCCAGTAGCCCAGATAGACGTGGGGCAGGCCCATGGCGCGCGCACGGGCAATATGATCGAGGATCATGAACGTGCCAAGCGAGCGTTCGTCCATTTCCGGATTGTAGTAGGAATAGACCATAGACAGGCCGTCCGACATCTGGTCGGTCAGCGCCACCGCCATCAATTCGCCCTGGCCCTGCCCGGTGATGAAGGTATCGGGGCCGCGGCGGCGGTATTCGATCACCTTGGTGACCACATGCGTGTCCTCGACCATCATGGCGTAGTCGAGCACCGTCATGTCGGACATGCCGCCCTTGCGGTGGCGGGCATCGAGATAGGAACGGAACAGCGAATATTGCTCGGTCGAAGGCTCGGCGTCGTGCATGGCGCCGACGAGGTCGGAGTTGCGCTCGATCACCCGGCGCATGTTGCGCGTCGCCTTGAACTCTTGGGCCAGGATGCGGACCGAGACGCAGGCGCGGCAGGTCTCGCAGGCGGGGCGATAGGCGATGTTCTGCGAACGCCGGAAGCCGCCCTGGGTCAGCAGGTCGTTCATCTCCGGCGCCTTGTCGCCGACCAGGTGCGTAAAGACTTTCCGTTCGAACTGTCCCTCAAGATAGGGGCAGGGGGACGGCGCCGTCAGGAAGAATTGCGGAGAATGGGTCGGATGCTGCGTCATCGAGCGTCAGGAAGACTCCCAATCAATGTTCCCTAGCTTGGCGCTGCCGGCGAAAAATTCAACATGAATGTGAAGGCAATCAGACTCTTTGCCTTCACATTTTGGCGCAAGTGCCGGTTTTGACTCGCCGAATGGCAATTTTAGCTGTCGCTGCGGCTGACCACGGTGCCGAGCAGCAGGTCGTGCAGCGTGCGCTTGCGGTCGGAAAACAGCGTGACCAGCAGCACCAGCGGCGTCAGAACGACGTTGCCGGCCCAGAACAGCACCGAGTGAACCACCGCCAGAAGACCATCGATCGGCCTGCCGTCGAGGCGGTCGAGACGGATGCCCATCATGCGCATGCCGGTCGTTGCCTGGTCCGGTCCACCGAGCGTCATCCAGATGTAAAGCAAGGCAACGACGGGAAACAGGACGCCAAACAACGCCCAGCCGAGGCCTAGCGTCAGGATGCCGAGAAAGAAGATGACGATGGCGAAGGGGATCATCAAAAGGCCGACGATCAGATAGTCGATCAGGAACGCCAGGATGCGGCGGGTGCGCACGCCGTCATAGGCGCGGCTGTCGTCGAGCCTGCTGTTGATGATTTCGCCGTCCAGAACGCGTGCGGTCATAGCTTCCTCTATTGGCGGACGAGATTGCCCGCGCAGGAAAACAAATGGGAATTGCAGCGCCGGATTCAAGAATTCTGGCGCGCGCTGGCGCAAATCCGCTCGGGTGCAAGCTCTGCCTCAACCCTTCAGCATCTCGGCAACCTCGGGCGCGAAATAGGTCAGGATGCCGTCGCAACCGGCGCGCTTGAAGGCGAGCAGGCTTTCCAGCATCGCCTTTTCACCGTCGATCCAGCCATTGGCATCAGCTGCCTTGATCATCGAATATTCGCCCGACACCTGGTAGGCGAAGGTTGGCACGCGGAACTCTCCCTTCAGCCGATGGATGATGTCGAGATAGGGCAGGCCGGGCTTGACCATCAGCATGTCGGCGCCCTCGGCGAGATCCTGTTCGGCCTCGCGAACTGCTTCGTCCGAGTTGGCGTGGTCGATGTAGTAGGTCTTCTTGTCGCCCTTGAGCAGGCCCTGCGTGCCGATGGCCTCGCGGTAGGGGCCGTAGAAGGCCGAAGCGAACTTGGTCGCATAAGACATGATCGCCACGTCGTGGAAGCCATTGTCGTCGAGCGCGTCGCGGATGGCGCCGATGCGGCCGTCCATCATGTCGGAAGGCGCAATGATGTCGGAGCCGGCGGCGGCCTGCAGTACGGCTGCGGCTGCCACCTGGGCAACTGTCTCGTCATTGACGATGATGCCGTCGCGCAGGATGCCATCGTGGCCATGGCTGGTGAACGGGTCGAGCGCCACGTCGGTGATGATGCCGATCTCCGGCACGGCCGCCTTGATGGCGCGGGTGGCGCGGTTGATGATGTTGTCGGGCTCGAGGATATGCGCACCGGTCTGGTCGCGCAGGCCCATCTCGACATTGGGGAAGGTCGCGAGTGCCGGAATGCCGAGCTTTGCCGCGCGCTCCGCTTCCTTGACGGCGAGATCGACCGACATGCGGAACACGCCGGGCATCGCCGGAATGATTTCCTTGCGGTTCTCGCCTTCGATGATGAAGATCGGCCAGATCAGATCGTCGACGCTCAGGCGGTTTTCCTGCACGAGGCGGCGCGACCAGTCGGCCTTGCGCATGCGGCGGAGGCGGCGGCTGCCGGTGATCTCGTCGACGCTGCGTGCGCCGGCTGGCTTGGCTGGGGTGAACTTGTTCATCGGCATTCTCCGGCAATGTGCAGTTTTTAGCATGCCGGTTTGCCCAAGACCAAGATGCTGGATGGGACCTGCGGCATTGACGCACCCATGCGCTCCACATTAGCTCTGCACACTCAGCCCGAATGTGAGGGATTCCAGTGGACATGGACTTTGGCGGCGACGACGAAATCCGCTTCGAGCGCTCCGGAGCGGCCGGCGTCGTCACCCTGACGCGACCGCAGGCGCTGAACGCACTGACCCACAAGATGGTTCTTGCGCTGTCGCGGGCGCTCGACGCCTGGCAGGCCGACCGCGACGTGGCGCTGGTCATCGTCAAGGCTGAGGGCAGGGCGTTTTCCGCCGGCGGCGACATCCTGCATGTCTATCACGCCGGTCTCGCCGGTCGCCCGCCAGTCGATTTCTTCGCCGACGAGTACCGGCTCAACGCCCAGATCCAGCGTTTTCCGAAGCCCTACATCTCGTTGATCGACGGCATCGTCATGGGTGGCGGCGTCGGCATCTCGTTTCACGGCTCGCATCGGGTGCTGACCGAAAACGCGCAATTCGCCATGCCCGAAGTCGGCATTGGCTTTTTCCCCGATGTCGGCGGCAGCCATTTGCTGCCCGATCTCGGCGGCTATTTTGGCATGTATCTGGCGCTGACCGGCAACAGGATCCGCTATGGCGATGCGCTGTGGTCGGGCCTTGCGACGCACACCATTTCGGCAGACGGGCAGATCGGGCTTTTGGAGCGCCTTTGCGAAACCGGCGAGTCGGAAGCGGTCCTGCGCAATTTCTTCCGGCCGGCCAAGCGTGAGACCGAGCGCGAAACGCTTGAGGCCATTGCCCGGCATTTCTCCGAACCGACGCTCGCCGGTGTCATTGCAAGCCTCGAAACCGACACGAGCGAGTTCGCCCAAAAGGCGCTTGCGACCATCCTGTCGCGTTCGCCGACCAGCCTATCGGTTGCTTTCCGCCAGGTCAGGGCTGGGTTGACCATGTCGATGGACGATTGCATGCGGATGGAATTCCGCATCCTGAACCGCATGCTGGCCGGTCGCGATTTCTATGAGGGCATCCGCGCCGTGCTCATCGACAAGGGTTCTGTGCCGCAATGGCAGCCTGCGCGGCTTGGAGATGTCGATCCGGCCGACATCGACCGCTATTTCGAAACGCTTGGCGACAGGGAACTTGCCCTGTGAACGACAGCGCAAGCCGTCTCCGCGAGATGCACCCGTCGGCGATCGAGAGCGCCTTCGCCTTGTTCCTGCGCGTGGTGGCTGGCTACTGCCTGCTGTTCGGCATTCTCTACTGGGTCCGCCTCATCGGCGTCTACGACGGTCCGCTCTGGCGCTTCGACCTGATGCCGATTCATTGGCAGGTCGCAGCGGTGACGCTGTCGGTCTTTTTCCCCTTCGCTGCCATCGGCCTGTGGATGTTGTCATCGTGGGGGCCGGTCATCTGGTTCATTTGCGCTGCGACCGAGGTCGTCATGTATGCCGGCTTCCCCAATCTGTTCGGCAGCCGGCCGCTGATCGTCGTCTCCCACATTGTGGTGGCATTGATTTACGCAGCCTTCCGCATTGTCCTGCACCTGAAAAGGCGCCGCGCCGCGCAGTAGCCAACGCTTTCAGCGCGTTGCCGGCCAACCCGTAAAATACAAGGTTAATTATTCTTACTCGGAAGGGCTTTCATTAACCCTCTTTTCGAAACCAGTGCCTGGTAAGCCCTTGTTAAGCCTGACGTTTAAGTCGAATTTTATGGGTATTCGATAAGTTCGCGATCAAGGTGACATCAAACAAAAAAGTCACCAGGCGAAAACAGAGAGGCAAAGACAATGATCAATTCGCGTCAGGTGGCTAAGCCCGCCATGGTTTCCGAGGACCGTAACGAAGCGATCCGCTCGCTTTACATGGAATCGTTGCAGCTGGTTGAAAGACTTCATCGTCGTCTTCTTGACGTTATCAAGGATGAGTTCGACCGCAATGGCCGCAGCGACATCAATGCGATCCAGGCTCTGCTGCTTTTCAACATCGGCAATGCAGAACTGACCGCCGGCGAATTGCGCTCACGCGGCTACTATCTCGGCTCGAACGTCTCCTACAATCTCAAGAAGCTGGTCGAGCTCGGCTTCATCAATCATCAGCGTTCGCGCATCGACCGTCGCTCGGTCCGTGTCAGCCTGACGCCGAAGGGCCAGGACGTGGCCGAAGTGGTCGCCGGCCTTTACGATCGCCATGTCGGCTCGATCGAACATGTCGGCGGCATCAACACCGACGAGTTCAAGCAGATGAACCGCGCCCTGCAGCGCCTCGACCGCTTCTGGAACGACACCATCGCTTACCGCATGTAAGCGTTTCAGCCCGTCAAAAGGAACGACCTCCAGTCGCAGGGCCGGTTGCAGAAATGCACCGGCTCTTCCTTTTTAGCTCAGCGGCAAGCAATAGAAGGTACACAAGCCATGTTGCCGCCATATTCGGATGACTATCGAAAAGCAGTGATGTGCCAGATCTGCCTGTTCGGCCGTCAACAACCCGCGCGAATGAAGTCGCGTTTCACGCGTTGGCGATGTCGGGTTATGGTTGGCTATCGGGTTATGGTTGGCTAATTGTTAAGCATGGCCGTCATATCGTTGCGGGAAAACCTCCTGCCGGTTGAGTTGCGCGAATATGTCTGGAACGCCCCATGAAAACTAGCCGCCGTTTCTTTCTCACCGGTGCCGGCGCGATCGCCATGGCAGCCTTGTCGGGTGCTGCCAGCGCCCAGGATGTGATCGGCGAAGTTCTCGGCTCGTCGCGCCGCGGCAACTGGGACGACCAGTTCGACGCTCGCGTCAGCCAAGGTGCCAAGGTTGCCAGCACGCTGCCCGTGTTCACCCAGCAGACCGCCGCCTTCACCCAGCAGGCGATCGCCCAGTACCAGAACATCGTCGCCCAGGGCGGCTGGCCGGTCGTTCCGGCCACCAAGAAGCTCAGGCTCGGCGTCGAGGATCCCGATGTCCAGGTTCTGCGCAAGCGTTTGATGGTTTCGGGCGATTTGTCGCCGCGCGCTGGCCTTTCCGACTCGTTCGACACTTATGTCGATGCGGCGTTGAAGCGCTTCCAGGCGCGCCATGGCCTGCCGGATGACGGCGTCATGGGCCAGTACACCTATGCGGCGATGAACATCAGCGCCCAGGTTCGCCTCGGCCAGCTCGAGACCAACCTCGGTCGCATCCAGGCTCAGGCCGGCACGCTCGGCCAGCGCTATGTCAACGTCAACATCCCGGCTGCCCAGGTCGAAGCGGTCGAGAACGACCGCGTCGTGCTGCGCCACACGGCGATCGTCGGCAAGGTCGACCGCCAGTCGCCGATCGTCAACTCGAAGATCAACGAGATCGTCGTCAATCCGTACTGGAACGCACCGGTGTCGATCGTCCGCAAGGACATCATCCCGCTGATGCGCAAGAACCCGAACTACCTGACCGACAACAAGATTCGGCTGTTTGCGCCTGATGGCAGCGAAGTCGATCCGATGAATGTCGACTGGTCGACGGAAGAGGCGGCGAAGTACCGCTTCCGTCAGGATCCGGGCGCCAACAACGCTATGGCTTCGGTGAAGATCAACTTCCCGAGCCCGGATGGCGTCTACATGCACGACACGCCGCAACAGAGCCTGTTCGGCAAGCTGATGCGCTTCGATTCCTCGGGCTGCGTCCGCGTCCAGAACGTGCGCGACCTCGTCACCTGGATCCTGCGCGACACGCCGGGCTGGAGCCGCTCGCATTTCGAGCAAGCCATCAAGTCGGGCGAAAATACACCGGTCCCTGTCACCAACCCGGTGCCGGTCTATTTCACCTACGTCTCGGCATGGTCGACCGGCGATGGCGTCGTCCAGTTCCGGGACGACATCTATGGCCGCGACGGCGTCGACGAGCTGCAGATCACCTCGGCGCTCTGAACGAGCCGCAACGACCAATCGAAAGGCCGCCCCTCGGGGCGGCCTTTTTCGTTGCAGTTGCCTTTTGGCGCAAAGCGACCACGAAATTTCGCGCGGCAAACGTGGCGACGCTGGGGCAAGTGTGTTAATGCGCGCCGAACCTCCCCGATGCCCCTCCGGACAGCAAGGATCTTTCGCCATGGCCGCTTCGAAACAACTCGAATCCTTTTTTGGAACCCCGCTTTCGGAGGCCGATCCGGAAATCTTCGGCTCGATCCGCAATGAGCTTGGCCGCCAGCGCCACGAGATCGAGCTGATTGCCTCGGAAAATATCGTTTCCCGCGCCGTTCTCGAGGCGCAGGGCTCGATCATGACCAACAAATATGCCGAGGGTTATCCGGGCAAGCGCTACTATGGCGGCTGCCAGTTCGTCGACGTTGCCGAGGAACTCGCCATCGAGCGCGCCAAGAAGCTGTTCGACTGCAAATTCGCCAACGTCCAGCCCAACTCCGGCAGCCAGATGAACCAGGCGGTGTTCCTGGCTCTGCTGCAGCCGGGCGACACCTTCATGGGCCTCGACTTGAATTCGGGCGGTCACCTGACCCATGGTTCGCCGGTCAATATGTCCGGCAAGTGGTTCAAGGTCGTCTCCTACGGCGTGCGCAAGGACGACAATCTGCTCGACATGGACGAGGTCGCGCGCTTGGCCCGCGAAAACAAGCCGAAGCTGATCCTTGCCGGCGGCACCGCCTATTCCCGCATCTGGGACTGGAAGCGCTTCCGCGAGATCGCCGACGAAGTTGGCGCCTATCTGATGGTCGACATGGCCCATATCGCTGGCCTGGTTGCCGGCGGTGTGCATCCGTCGCCGCTGCCGCACGCCCATGTCGTCACCACCACCACCCACAAGTCGCTGCGTGGCCCGCGCGGCGGCATGATCCTGACCAATGACGAGGACATCGCCAAGAAGATGAATTCGGCGGTGTTCCCCGGCCTGCAGGGCGGCCCGCTGATGCATGTCATCGCCGCCAAGGCAGTGGCCTTCGGCGAGGCGCTGAAGCCCGAGTTCAAGACCTACGCCGCCAATGTCGTCGCCAACGCCAAGGCACTGGCCGCGAGCCTCAAGGACACCGGCCTCGACATCGTTTCGGGTGGCACTGACAACCATTTGATGCTGGTCGACCTGCGCCCCAAGAACGCCACCGGCAAGCGCGCCGAAGCAGCCCTGGGCCGCGCCAACATCACCTGCAACAAGAACGGCATTCCCTTCGACCCGGAAAAGCCCTTCGTCACCTCGGGTGTCCGTCTCGGCACGCCGGCTGGCACGACCCGCGGCTTCGGCGAGGCCGAGTTCCGCGAGATCGGCCAGTTGATCACCGAAGTGCTTGACGGGCTTAAGGTCGCCAATTCCGACGAGGGCAATGCCGCCGTCGAGGCTGCCGTCAAGCAGAAGGTCGTCAGCCTGACCGAGCGCTTCCCGCTCTATCCTTACCTCGGCTAGCCGAATGAGCCGGGATAGGCTCTCGGACTTCCGCAACTGATTGGAGCTCCACCCTGGCAAATCCGGGGTGGGGCTCTTGCTTTTTGGTCGGGAGAGATCGCCGAAAGCTGACTGCGCCTGTCCCGATCATGGTTCCGATTTCCCGGGCGATGGGTTAAGCCTTTTCCGGTCGAGGATTCGAATGACAAGGCTGAACGATGCGTTGCCCATATTGCCAGTCTGAAGACACGCAGGTGAAGGACTCTCGTCCGGCAGAAGATGGCGCCGCAATCCGCCGCCGGCGCATCTGTCCGGTCTGCGGCGGCCGCTTCACCACCTTCGAGCGCGTCCAGCTGCGCGACCTCGTCGTGCTCAAGAAGACCGGCCGCAAGGTGCCGTTCGACCGCGACAAGCTTGCGCGTTCGGTCGAGATCGCGGTGCGCAAGCGCAATGTCGATCCCGAACGCATCGAACGCGCCGTGACTGGCATTGTTCGCCAGCTCGAAAGCTCCGGCGAAACCGAGGTTCCTTCCGGCGAGATCGGCCGCCTGGTGATGGAGGCGCTGAAGACGCTCGACGATGTCGCTTATGTGCGTTTCGCCTCGGTCTATCGCAATTTCCGCGAGGCCAAGGATTTCCACGACGTGCTGGGCGAACTCAAGGGCGACGAGGACGCCGGTTGAATCATGGCCAGCAGCAGTGCATCCCAGCAAGACAGGATTGATTGCCGCTACATGGCAGCCGCTCTCAGGCTGTCGCGCAAACACCTCGGCCTGACCTCGACCAATCCTGCCGTGGGCACATTGATCGTTCGCGATGACGGCAATGGCCCGGTCATCGTCGGTCGCGGCGTCACCTCCATTGGCGGGCGACCGCATGCCGAAGCCGAGGCACTTGCCGAGGCGGGAGAACTGGCGCGCGGCGCCACTGCCTATGTCACGCTTGAGCCCTGTGCTCACCATGGCCGCACCCCGCCTTGCGCCAACGCACTGGTCACTTCAGGCATTACTCGTGTCGTCGGAGCGGCCAGCGATCCAGATCCGCGTGTTTCCGGCAAGGGTTATGCGATCCTTCGCAGTGCCGGCATCGATGTCAGGGAGGGCGTGCTGGCCCGCGAGGCCGCCGATCAGCTCGCCGGCTACATGAATCGCTCCCTGAGGAAGCGCCCGGAAGTGATTCTGAAGCTTGCGCTTTCCGCTGACGGCATGATCGGCCGCCGCGGCGAGGGGCAGATCGGGATCACCGGCGAGATCGCCCGGCGCCAGGTCCATATCATACGTGCCGAAACCGACGCGATCCTGATCGGCATCGGTACCGCGCTTGCCGATGATCCCGAGCTGACGGTACGCCTACCCGGTCTCCGAAGCCGCTCGCCGGCCCGCATCGTGCTCGACAGGCTCGCGCGACTTCCTGTGGCGTCGAAGCTGGCGCGATCGGCACATGACGTTCCGGTGCTCGTTGCCGCATGTGCCGAAAGCAGCACCATGAACAGGGCCGAGCTCGAGCGAGCGGGAGTGAAGCTGCTGGCTACCGAGTCGTTTGACGGTCGCGTCGCTCTTCCCGAATTGCTTGAGGATCTGGGCAATCAAGGCATGTCGCGGGTCATCGTCGAAGGCGGCGCGGATACGGCGCGGGCCTTTCTCGAAGAGGAACTCGTCGACCGCATCATGCTTTTCTACGGCCCCGAGGCGATTGGCGCCGATGGCATTGCAGCCCCGATCGGCCGCGACCATATACCGGCAGGGTTCAGCCTGATGCGCGAGGCGCGCTATGGCGAGGACACTTTTGCCGAATGGATAAGGGAAATCTGATGTTTACCGGGATCGTTACCGACGTCGCCACAGTTGCGTCCGCAGCGCAGCTCGACCAGGGCGTGCGCCTGCGCATCGACACGGCCTATGACCCCAAGACGATCGACATCGGTGCTTCGATTTCCTGCTCCGGTGTTTGCCTGACGGTGGTCACGCTACCTGAAGCAACGTCCAACGCCCGCTGGTTCGAGGTCGAGGCCTGGGAAGAGGCGCTTCGACTGACCACAGCCAGCGACTGGGCTGCCGGCCGAAAGATCAATCTCGAACGCGCGCTCAAGATCGGCGACGAGCTCGGTGGCCACATCGTTTCGGGCCATGTCGACGGCATGGCCGAGATCGTCGCGCGCGAGGATGAAGGCGAGGCGGTACGCTTCCGCCTGGAGGCGCCGCGGGACCTGGCAAGGTTCATCGCACCCAAGGGTTCCGTCGCGCTCGATGGCACCTCGCTGACTGTCAACAAGGTCGAGGGCACGCGTTTCGACGTTCTGCTGATCCACCATTCGTTGCAGGTTACCACCTGGGGCGAGCGCAAGGTCGGCGACCGGGTCAATCTCGAGATCGACACCATGGCGCGTTATGCTGCGCGTCTTGCCGAGGCGGCCAGGCAAGGGCTCTGACGCGGAGCGCAGCTGCGGGTCGGTCGGCAGCGGTTTCCTGCCACAGTGCTTAACACTTCGCTTGCGCACTCACCCGGTTCGGCCTAAGTCAGCCGCTCCCGCCGGAGATTTTACATGGCCAACGACAAGAAACTGCAGCTCCTCATCGTCGAGGCGCGCTTTTACGACGACCTCGCGGATGCGCTGCTGGATGGCGCCAAGGCTGCCCTGGACGCCGCTGGTGCAGCCTATGACGTCGTGACCGTTCCCGGTGCGCTCGAAATTCCAGCCGTGATCTCGTTCGCACTCGATGCAGCCGACGATGAAGGTACCCAGTATGATGGCTACGTCGCGCTCGGCACCGTCATCCGCGGCGAGACCTATCACTTCGATATCGTCGCCAACGAATCCTGCCGCGCGCTGATGGATCTTTCGGTCGCGGAATCGATTGCCATCGGCAACGGTATCCTGACCGTCGAAAACGACGACCAGGCCTGGGCGCGCGCCCGCCGCAACGAAGGCGACAAGGGCGGCTTTGCCGCGCGCGCCGCACTCACTATGATCGCGGTGCGCGAAAAACTCGGAGCAGCCCGCTCGTGACGTCTCCTGAAGATAACGGCCAGCCGCCCATCCGCCACGCCAACAAGCGCGGTGCCGCCCGTCTGGCTGCCGTGCAGGCCCTCTACCAGATGGACGTCGCCGGCAGCGGCCTGCTCGAAATCACTGCCGAATACGAGGCATTTCGCCTTGGCAAGGAAGTCGACGGCGCGCTTTACCGCGAAGCTGACGCCCAGTGGTTCCGCGCGATCCTCGCCGGTGTCGTCGAGAACCAGAAGTTTGTCGATCCGGTCATCCGCGAGGCTTTGACCGAGGACTGGCCATTGTCGCGCCTCGATTCGACGCTGCGCGCCATCCTGCGCGCCGGTGTGTACGAGCTGATGAAGCGCCAGGACGTGCCCGTGGCCGTGATCGTCTCGGAATATGTCGACATCGCCAAGGCCTTCTATGCCGACGACGAGCCCAAGCTCGTCAACGCCGTACTCGACCGTGTCTCCCGCAAGCTGCGCGGCGAGGGTAAGGGCAAGGACGCACTATGACTGGTGGCGAACGCGAGGCGCGGCGCACTGCATACATTCTCGCCGCATCGCAAGCCATCATCGGTTCGGCCGCGCCTATAGCCTTGTCTATCGGCGGATTGGCTGGTTTTTATCTGCTCGACACTGACAAGTCGCTGGCGACAGCGCCCGTCACTGGTTTCAGCGTCGGCATGGCGCTCGGCGCGCTGCCGGCAGCGGCGATCATTCGCGGTCTTGGTCAGCGCAGCGGTTTCATGTTCGGTACGGCAGTGACTGCGGCCGGCGGAGCGATCGCAACACTCGCCCTGTTCCGCTCGGAGTTCTGGCTGTTTGCCTTCGGCCTGCTGATCATCGGCATCGGCAATGCGTTCGTGCAGCAGTTCCGCTTTGCCGCTGCGGACAATGCGCCGCCAGAATTCAAGGCCAATGCCATTTCCTTTGTGCTGGCCGGCGGCATCATCACTGCCATCCTCGGGCCGCAGATCGTCATCTTCACCCGTGAATTGTTCGCGCCCATCATGTTCGCCGGCTCCTTTGCCGCGATCATCGGGCTTTCGGCCGTTGGCGCCGTGATCCTGGCTTTTCTGCGGGTCAAGGCAAGCGGCGGGACCGTTGCCGCCGTCGACCAGTCCGACGCACGCCCTTTGATGGAGATCATCAGCCAGCCGCGCTTCGCCGCGGCCCTGATCTGCGGCGTCGGTACTTACACGCTGATGAGCTTCGTCATGACCGGAGCGCCACTGGCGATGGTCGGCTGTGGCTTCTCGCCCGACGAGGCGACGCTTGGCATTTCCTGGCATGTCATGGCGATGTTCGGCCCGAGCTTCTTCACCGGCCGGCTGATCCAACGCTTCGGCGCCGAACGTATCGTGGCATTGGGCCTGTTCCTGCTGATCGGCTGTGCCATCGTCGCCCTTTCAGGCATCGCGCTGTGGCAGTTCTGGACCGCGCTGATCCTGCTCGGCCTTGGCTGGAACTTCGGCTTCATCGGCTCGACCGCGATTGTCGCCGACACCTATCGCCCGTCGGAAAAGGGCAAGGTCCAGGGCTTCCACGACTTCGTCCTGTTCGGCGCGGTCGCCTTCGCCTCGCTGATGTCCGGTGCGGTCTACAACGCCTATGGCTGGGAAATGCTCAACTGGATCGTCTTCCCGGTCTGCGTCATCAGCTTGGCGGCGCTGGCGACTCTGTCACTGACGCACCAGCGCCAAACCACCTGACAGGACGTTGTCGGTAGCCATAGCTGCCGATTTCTTCGAACTACAAAAAAATATTGCGCAGGCCCTGCGCATTGTGAAACCGTATGCCCCGACGGAAGCTAGGCCGCCATGCTCATATGCGGCCACCGATTTCCGGGAACGAGAAGGGGCTTCATTATGCGTCAGACCACAACAATCGCCGCAGCGATCATCGCGCTCGGCCTCGCCACCAGTGCCGCGAGCGCGCAGGTGGTGGTGTCTTCCAAGATCGATACCGAAGGCGGCGTGCTCGGCAACATCATCAAGGCCGTGCTCGATGCCAACAACATCGCCACAACCGACCGCATCCAGCTCGGTGCGACACCCGTCGTGCGCAAGGCGATCACAGCAGGCGAGATCGACATCTATCCCGAATATACCGGCAATGCCGGCTTCTTCTTCGAAAAGGCCGATGATCCGCTCTGGAAGGATGCCGCCAAGGGTTTCGAGACCGCCAAGAAGCTCGACTACGACGCCAACAAGATCGTCTGGCTGTCGCCGTCGCCAGCCAACAACACCTGGGCGATCGCCCTGCGCAAGGACGTCGCCGAGGCCAACAAGCTGGCAACCCTCAGCGACTTCGGCAAATACGTCGCTGGCGGCGGCACTGTCGTGCTTGCGGCCTCGTCCGAGTTCGTCAATTCGGCTGCGGCCCTTCCGGCCTTCCAGACGACCTACGGCTTCACCCTCAAGCCCGAGCAACTGATCACGCTCTCGGGCGGTGACACCGCTGCCACCATCGGCGCTGCAGCCAACCAGACCAACGGCGCCAATGCCGCGATGGTCTATGGCACCGACGGGGGGTATTGCCCCTTCCGGCCTCGTCGTGCTCGACGACGACAAGGGCGTGCAGCCGGTCTACCAGCCGGCGCCGATCATCCGCGAGGCCGTGCTCAAGGAGCACCCAGAGATCGAGACCCTGCTCAAGCCGGTGTTCGAGAAGCTCGATCTCGTCACGCTGCAGGAGCTCAACGGCCGTGTTCAGGTCGGCGGTGAGCCGGCCAAGGCTGTCGCTGAAGATTTCCTGAAGAAGAACGGCTTTCTGAAGTAAGCTTCCCCGGCGCGCCTCATGTACAGCGCCGCGCGTCCTTTTCGGGCGCGCAAAGGACGCTGTAAGATTGAGAATTCTGTGCATGACCTTTTCCGAAAATGGGTTCCGATTTTCGGGGTCATGTACCAGGGGGCGCGCCGACGGAATCGGGGATGCATCGCAGTCGTGGGTATCAGGTTCGACAAGCTCGGCGTGGTGATCGCCGCGATCACAGCCTATGGCGCCTTCGTGGCGCCATTCGCCACTTTTCGCGCCAACCGTATCGTTGCTGGCGAGCCACGCTCGATCATCGAGGCATTGTCACAGCCCCTTCGGTTTCGCACTTCTGGTGATCCTGGTTGCGGCGGGGCTTGTTGCGTTGTTGAAGACGCCGCTGGCAACCCGCCTCGTTGCCAGCGGCGTCGCACTTGCATCGCTCGCGCTGCTGATCGGCGTTGCCGGCAGCCATCTGACGCCTGAGGGCAACACCTTCGCCCGGATATCGCCGGCCGCCGGCTTCTGGGTTTTGATTTTTGCCTTCACCCTCCTGCTCGCCGACGTCCTGACGAGGCTGCAATTGTCACCGGTCGGGCGTGTCGTTGTACTCGGCGCGTCTGCCGGAGCGATTTGGTTGCTGCTCGCTTCGGGCCAATGGGACAATCTGTCGATCCTCAAAGAATATGCCAACCGCGCCGACAGTTTCTGGAACGAGGCGAGGCGCCATGTCGAACTGGCGCTCGGCTCGCTGGTTGCCGCCGTGCTGGTCGGCCTGCCACTCGGCATTCTTTGTCACCGTGTCGTGGCGCTGCGCGATGGCATGCTCAATGTGCTCAACATCATCCAGACGATCCCCTCCATCGCCTTGTTTGGCATCCTGATCGCGCCACTTGGCTGGGTTGCCGTCAATGTTCCCGGTGCCTCGGCGCTCGGTATTCGCGGCATTGGTGCTGCGCCGGCCTTCGTTGCACTGTTTCTCTATTCGCTGCTGCCGGTGGTCGCCAACACCGTTGTCGGGCTCGCTGGCGTGCCGCGCGCGGCCAACGATGCAGCCCGCGGCATGGGCATGACCGGGTGGCAGCGGCTCAAGAATGTCGAGTTTCCGCTCGCTTTTCCGGTCATCCTCACCGGCATCCGTATCGTTCTGGTCCAGAACATCGGCCTTGCGACAATTGCCGCGCTGATCGGCGGCGGCGGTTTCGGCGTCTTCGTTTTCCAAGGCGTCGGCCAGACCGCGATGGATCTCGTCCTGCTCGGCGCGGTCCCCACGGTGGCGCTGGCCTTTGCTGCGGCCATCATCCTCGACGCGGTGGTCGAATACATCGCGACCCGCAAATCCACTGAAGTGGCCGCTGCATGATCGAAATCGAACACATCACCAAGCGTTATGACGAAACGACAGTGGTCGACGATGTCTCGATGGTCATCGAGCCGCGCACGCTGACAGTGATCGTCGGCACCTCCGGCTCGGGCAAGACGACGCTGTTGCGCATGATCAACCGTCTGGTCGAGCCGACCTCCGGCACGATCAAGCTCGACGGCACGGACAATCGTTCGGTGCCTGGCCACGAACTCCGCCGCAGCATCGGTTATGCCATCCAGGGCAACGGCTTGTTTCCGCACCGCACCGTGGCGCAGAACATCGCCACCGTACCCTTGCTGCTTGGCTGGGATACGACGCGCATCAAGACCCGTGTCGACGAGTTGCTGTCGCTGCTGCAACTCGATCCCACCGCCTTTGGCCCGCGCTATCCGCACGAGCTGTCGGGCGGCCAGCAGCAGCGTGTCGGCGTCGCCCGGGCACTTGCCGCCGAGCCCAACGTGCTCCTGATGGATGAGCCCTTCGGTGCGCTCGATCCGATCATCCGAACCAAGGCGCAGGAAGACCTGCTGGCAATCCAGAAACGTTTTGGCACCACCATCATCCTCGTGACCCATGACATGGAGGAAGCGGTTCACCTCGGCGACCGCATCGCCGTCATGGATGCCGGGCGCCTGATCCAGTATGCGACGCCCGCCGAAATACTGGCCAAACCAGCCAATGACTTCGTCGAAACATTGATCGGTACAAGCGACCGTCCGTTCAAGCTGTTGTCGCTGGGGACGGTCGCTGATGCCATCGAACCCGGCCAGGCCTTGGGCGAGGGGATTCGGGCCGAGGCGACCCAGCGCGACGCGCTCGCCGAGTTGTTGTGGTCGGGACGAGCGGCGATGCCAGTGACATCGGACGATGGCACGGCCCTTGGTCGCGTGACGATCGAAGGTCTGGTCAAGCGTGCCGCGAGGCCACAATGAAGGCTTGGATTCCGCTGCTGCTGCGCCTTTGCCTGGCGGCGTTGCTGGTGGCTTTCCTGACCAATCCGCTGTGGTTCGAGCCGCTGCTCAAGCCGCTGACCCAGAATGGCGCGCCGGCGATCTATAATCAGGGCAGCCTGCTGTCGCTGGCGCTGCTGCATCTGCGGACGGTCGCAATTGCCACGGCGGCGGCCATCGTCGTCGCCGTTGCGCTTGCCATCCTGGTTACCCGACCGGTCGGCGTCGAGTTCCTGCCTTTATCGCGCAGCCTCGTGAACATCGGCCAGACCTTTCCGCCGGTCGCGGTGCTGGCACTCGCGGTTCCTGCCGTCGGCTTTGGCGAGAAGCCGACGCTGATCGCCCTGTTCCTCTACGGTCTCCTGCCGATTTTCGAGAATACGCTGACCGGCCTGACCACCACGCCGGCCAACATTGTCGAGGCGGCCCGCGGTGCCGGCATGACCGGCTGGCAGCGCCTGCTCAAGGTCGAACTGCCGCTCAGCGTGCCAGTGATCCTCGCTGGCATCAGGCTTTCGGTTGTCATCAGTCTTGCCACGGCCACTATCGGCTCGACGGTTGCCGCCAAAACGCTTGGCGAGGTCATCATCGCCGGCCTGCAATCCAACAACCTGGCCTTTGTGCTGCAAGGGGGGCTGATCGTCGCGGCCCTTGCCGTTTTGATCTACGACGCGCTATCCGCATTGGAACGCATGGCGGCAAGGCGCATGGGGCAGGTGGCCGGCTAGAACCCGTCGCATTCGGGTTGTTGCCGCGAACACAGGATGGGACGTCTGGGCTTGAAATGGTCTGATCTCTGGCAACGGCTGGCCTTTCACCCGAGCGGAGCCCTGAAGCCGCGCCTGCAATTTGTAGAACCAATCGGCTTTCCGATTGCGATCCTGTCTTTCGATAGGCCGCATTACCTGCGCCGAACGCTCCATAGCCTCCGTTCTCAGATCAGCGAGGCGGATCGTGTGATCCTGTTTCAGGATGGGAGCTGGAACGGCTGGAGTCATCGCAACAAGGGCGAACCGCGTGACATCGGGCAGTGCGTTTCGATCTTTCAACGTATCATCCCATGGGGTGAGGTTCAGCAAGCCCCAGAAAATCTTGGGATTGCGCTGAACTATGAGCGCGCCGAACGCCACCTGTTTGAGGATATCAGCGCTGAAAAGGCGTTGTTTCTTGAAGACGATCTTGTCCTTTCGCCAAACTATCTCGGCGTGATCCAGCAACTGCTAGCTATCGCCGAGCGCGATCACAGGATTGGGTATGTGTCTGCATACGGAAATTTGTGGGCGAGCCAGTCCGAGCAACAGGCTCGCTCGCACGAGCTTATTCCCATGCACGAGAATTGGGGCGCGGCGACTACCCGTCGCGCCTGGCTAGCCGAGCGGCAGTTCCGCCAAGCGTATCTCGCCTTGGTGGAATCCTGCGACTATTCCGAACGCGATCATGCGGCGATCAAAGAGTTTTATGCCAGGAGAGGTTGGACATCAGGCACAACCAGCCAGGATGCGGCACGCTGGATCGCATGTCTCGAGCGCGGCGAAGTTCGGATTTCAAGTTTTGCTTGCCATGCTCGATACATCGGCGAGCACGGCGAACATTTCACGCCGCGGCAGTTCAAGGCATCCAAGCTTGGCAATACGGTGATGTTCAAAGGCAATCCGCCAGACCTGCAGTGGCCTACCGACCAACAGGTCTCGGATTGGCTGGAGACAGAGCATGCGCGCTTTCAGGGAACGGGGCAGCCATTTTACAAAGGCCACGGCCAGTAGCGCATTGCGCGAATTTCAGAATGCTGCGCTATGCCCGCGCAAGGCTAGGTAGTGTCGACGTGTAAACGCTCACCGGCCACGCACAGGGTAATCGAGCGTGATCTCGAGCCGGTTTTGGGCTCCGCCCACGATCCAGCGGCGGCGCAGCACGGCGAAATCATGGCTGTTGCCGCCTGCCGATATCGTAACCACGTCGCCCGTGTGGCATTCCGGCGAAAGCGCCAGTCTATCAAGCGCTGCGTCCAACCCATGCTTGCCGGCATGGATCCTGGCTGAACCCGTCAGCGCGACGTCGACCTTGTGGCCTGTTGCGCCGCCACCGAGACTCGGTGATTGATCTGGCTGATGCCCCGGTCCGTCATTTGAAGGAGTTTTTGCCATGGTTTGGCGTCTCTCTAAGATCGTGATGTGTCTTTGTCTCGCAGCTTTCGCCTTTCTTGTGGCGTTCGGCAATATCACCGACTACGGCTCCAACTTCGCCTTCGTCCAGCATGTCTTGAGCATGGACACAACTTTCCCCGGCAATGCCCTGATGTATCGTTCGATCACCAATCCGACGCTCTGGAGCATCGGCTATTGGTTGATCATCTGCGGTGAGGCGCTGACCTGTATCCTGTTCCTGATTGCGGCGCTGAAGCTCTGGCAGGCCAGAAGCGGCTCCGGCCGGCAGTTCAACGACGCCAAGGGCTTCGTCGTCATCGGCGCCACCATGGGTTTTCTGGTCTGGTTCTTCGGTTTCATGGTTGTTGGTGGCGAATGGTTCGCTATGTGGCAGTCAAGCACCTGGAACGGCCAGGAAGCGGCTTTCAAATTCTACCTGACGATGCTGGCGGTTTTGATCTTCGTCAATCAGCCCGATCACGACCTGGCCTGATCCAAAAGTTCGACTGTCTTCATGAACGGGGTGGTGAAAGCCGAGAAACACCTTAGCGATATCTTGACGTTCGCCGCCCTGTTTCGGATTGTTCGCCAGGGGCCGGAAACCGCATAGAGGCTGCCGGTCTCGTTCACTAGCCCGGGGAGGGGAAATCCGGGCACAATCAGGGAAGAGAATTGGCAATGACAATGCTTTACGTCGTCATCGCCTGCGGCCTGCTATCTGTCCTTTACGCCATATGGGCGACTCAGTCGGTTCTCGCAGCCGACCAGGGCAATGCGCGCATGCAGGAAATCTCCGCCGCCATCCGAGAAGGTGCGCAGGCATATCTGGCCCGCCAATACACCACCATCGCCATCGTCGGCGTCGTTGTGTTCCTGCTCGCTTGGTGGCTGCTTTCCGCGACCGCGGCGATCGGCTTTTTGATTGGGGCAGTGCTTTCGGGCGCCGCAGGCTTCATCGGCATGCATGTTTCGGTTCGGGCCAATGTGCGCACGGCACAGGCTGCGTCCAACAGCCTCGCTGCCGGCCTCGACATTGCCTTCAAGTCAGGTGCTATCACCGGCATGCTGGTGGCGGGCCTCGCTCTGCTCGGTGTCTCCGTCTACTACCTCATTTTGACCGGCCCGATGGGGCATGCGCCTGCTGATCGTATCGTCATCGATTCGCTGGTGGCACTCGGCTTCGGTGCTTCGCTGATCTCGATTTTCGCCCGTCTCGGCGGCGGTATCTTCACCAAGGGTGCGGATGTCGGCGGCGATCTCGTCGGCAAGGTCGAAGCCGGCATTCCCGAGGATGATCCGCGCAACCCTGCCACCATCGCCGACAACGTTGGCGACAATGTCGGCGATTGCGCCGGCATGGCCGCCGATCTGTTCGAAACCTATGCGGTGACCGTCGTTGCCACCATGGTGCTTGGCGCGATCTTCTTTGGCGGCACCGAGGTGCTGTCCAACGTGATGCTCTACCCGCTCGCCATCTGCGGCGCCTGCATCATCACCTCGATCATCGGCACGTTCTTCGTCAAGCTCGGCGCCAACGGCTCGATCATGGGCGCGCTCTACAAGGGCCTGATCGTTACCGGCCTGTTGTCCATCGTCGGCCTTGCCGCGGCAACGTCATGGACCGTCGGCTGGGGCGAGATCGGCACCGGCGGCGGTGTGCTGATTACCGGCAAAAACCTGTTTTTCTGCGGCCTCGTCGGCCTCGTGGTGACCGGGCTCATCGTCGTCATCACCGAATACTACACCGGTACCAACAAGCGCCCGGTCAACTCGATCGCCCAGGCGTCGGTCACCGGTCACGGCACCAATGTCATCCAGGGCCTGGCGGTGTCGCTCGAATCGACGGCACTTCCGGCGATCGTCATCGTCGGTGGCATTATCGCCACCTTCCAGCTTGCCGGCCTGTTCGGCACGGCCATTGCCGTCACCACCATGCTCGGCCTTGCCGGCATGATCGTGGCACTCGATGCTTTCGGCCCGGTCACCGACAATGCCGGCGGCATTGCTGAAATGGCCGGCTTGCCCAAGGAAGTGCGTCATTCGACCGACGCGCTCGATGCGGTCGGCAACACCACCAAGGCTGTCACCAAGGGCTACGCCATCGGCTCGGCTGGCCTTGGCGCTCTGGTGCTGTTTGCCGCCTACAGCTACGACCTGCAGTACTTTGCGGCGAACCCGACGCAGTTCCCGTATTTCGCTGACATCGGCACGGTGTCGTTCGACCTGTCCAATCCTTATGTCGTTGCCGGCCTGATCTTCGGTGGCCTCATTCCGTACCTGTTCGGCGGCATCGCCATGACCGCCGTCGGTCGTGCGGCGGGCTCGATCGTTGAGGAAGTGCGCAGGCAGTTCCGCGAGGATCCGGGCATTATGAAGGGCACGTCCAAGCCCAATTATGCCCGCGCCGTCGACATCCTGACCAAGGCAGCAATCAAGGAGATGATCATCCCCTCGCTGCTGCCGGTGCTGGCGCCGCTGGTCGTCTATTTCGGCGTCTTGCTGATCTCCGGCTCCAAGGCCTCGGCTTTCGCCGCGCTCGGCGCTTCGCTGCTCGGCGTTATCGTCAATGGCCTGTTCGTTGCGATCTCGATGACCTCGGGTGGTGGTGCCTGGGACAACGCCAAGAAGTCGTTCGAAGACGGCTTTACCGACAAGGACGGCGTCAAGCACCTCAAGGGATCCGAGGCCCACAAGGCTTCGGTGACAGGCGATACCGTCGGCGATCCCTACAAGGACACAGCGGGGCCTGCGGTGAACCCGGCGATCAAGATCACCAACATCGTGGCACTTCTGCTGCTTGCCGTGTTGGCGCATAGCGGGGGCTGATCCTGCCGGCCTTTTGAGGCTGAGATAAATGCCCCGTCCGCATCAGCGGGCGGGGCTTTTCTTTGACCGGAGGCACAAAAAGAAACCCGCGGAATTGCTTCCGCGGGTTGTTGCCTGAGATTCTCGAAACTGCGTGGAGGACTATGAACCGCCGAAGATGCTGCTGGCCGCGCTCGAACCCATCTTGCCCGCGCCGGAAAGCAGCTGGCCAAGGAAGTTCTGGTCCTTGCCGCCGGTCGGCGTCGTGCGCGAGATGAAGTCGAACACCTTGCCTTCCTGCATGCCGTAGTTGGCGATGTTCGAGACGCGTCCGTCCGCGCCGAAATAGACGGCGAGCACGCGCTGCTCGATCAGCTTGGGCTTGGCGAAGGCGACGGCACGCTTGCGCGTCTGGGAGATGTAATAAAACACCTCGTTGTCGAAGGTCGCGGTCGTCGACGGCGTGCCGAGTGCAAGCAGCACCTGCTCGCGGCTCGATCCCACCGGGACAGAGTCGATCGACTGCTGGTCGATGACATAGCCCTGGGTCAGCGTCTCGCTGGGGGTCAGGTCACCGAATGTCTTCGAGGTGTTGCACGCCGAAAGCGCGGCAGCAGCCACGATCAGCGACACAGCGCCAGCCGGACGCAACGAAAATGGCATCTTGAATTTCAGCGAGTGCAACAACAACTCCATCCTGTCGTGCCAGGGCCCCTGCTTGCGCGAAGCCGCAAAACCGGTAAACCAGCTTGCGCGCCGATGCAACAAGGCCACTAAGCGAAACGGGTCCCCGGGAGACCGCCCTCAAATGTTCCAGCGTCTGTTTGGCCGTGAACGCCAAGCCAATCGCGCCATCACCGAGGCGCTCTATACACGAATCGTGGCGGCCGCGCGGCAGGAACCATTTTATTCCTGGTGGAACGTGCCTGACACGCCGCTTGGTCGTTTCGAGATGCTGTCGCTGCACATGTTCTTGTTCCAGCATCGCTTGCGCGGAGAACCGGGCGCGCCGGCCGACATTGCCCAGCGGCTGATCGACGAGTTCTTTCTGGATGTCGACCATTCGCTGCGCGAGCTTGGTATCAGCGACGTTGGCGTGCCGAAGCGCATGAAGAAGCTGGCGAAGATGTTTTATGGTCGCACCGAATCCTACAAGAATGCGCTTGAAGGCGACGATCGCGCGGCATTTGCAGCGGCACTTTTGCGCAATGTCCGCCCTGAAGACAAGCAATGGCCGGAAGCCGCCGCCCTTGCCGATTATGTCTTTGCGGCGAATCGCGCCCTTGCCGCCCAGCCTTCGGAAGACATATGTGCCGGCAAACTGACTTATCCGGCGCCACTGGCAGCCTGAAGGAGGCCACCCATGAAGCTTGACGAAACCCAAAGCCCGGTTTCCTTCCCGGTAAACGTCGCCAGGCTGCCGCAAAAGGGCATGCCGGTTGTCGTCAACGCCAATGCGGCCCAGCGCGAGGCTTTGGCCGAAGCGCATGGGCTGACATCGGTGGAGCACTACAAGGCCGATCTTCTGGTCACCCGGTGGAAGCGCAACGGCGTCAAGGTCAGCGGGCGGGTCCAGGCTCAGATCACCCAGGCTTGCATCGTCACGCTGGAGCCGGTCGAAGCGACAATCGACGAGGACGTCGAAGGCGTCTATTTGCCCGAGGATTCCAAGCTCGCCAGGCAGGGCTTCAATGCCGCCGGAGAGATCTTGCTCGACGCGGAAGGTCCAGATGGTCCTGAAACCTTCACCGGCGACACGATCGATGTCGGTGCGCTGGCGGAGGAGTTCTTTGGCCTTGCCATCGATCCATATCCACGCAAGACAGGCGTCGCGGTCGTCAGTACTGATGACGATGACATCGAGCCGATCGAGAGTGAATTCCAGAAAAAGCTCCGCCTAATATCCAAGAAGCTTTGAAAACGCCCGCCGTTTCGCGTAATCCCGGTTGTGCGGTTATCCAAAACCGTTACTTTCGCCGGACTTTTGCGTGCCCAGCTACGCCAACAGTGAGATGACCGACGCGTGATCAAGATTTCCATTGATGCCATGGGTGGCGATCACGGTCCTTCCGTGATCATTCCTGCCCTGGCCAAGGTCGCCATCAGGCGCACCGATATTCGCTTCATCATCTATGGCCGCGAAGAAGTGGTCCGTCCCGAGCTTGCCAAGCAGCCACGGCTCGCCGCCGTCAGCGAGTTCGTGCATTGCGAGGTCGCGGTGCGCATGGACGACAAGCCGAGCCAGGCGTTGCGCCACGGCCGCTGGAAGTCGTCAATGTGGAAGGCGATCGAGGCGGTCAAGGCCAACACATCCGACGCTTGCGTGTCGGCCGGCAACACCGGCGCGCTGATGGCGATGTCGAAGTTCTGCCTGCGCACCATGGCGACAATCGATCGCCCGGCGATCGCGGCCCTGTGGCCGACGACGCGCGGTGAAAGCGTGGTGCTTGACGTTGGCGCCACCATCGGCGCGGACGCTCACCAGCTTACTGATTTCGCCATTCTGGGCACCGGCATGGCGCGGGCATTGTTCGGCATCGAACGTCCGACTGTCGGCTTGCTCAATGTCGGCGTCGAAGAGATCAAGGGCCAGGAAGAGGTCAAGGAAGCCGGGCGCATGCTGCGCGAGGCCAACATGGCCTCGATGAATTACCAGGGCTTCGTCGAAGGCGACGACATCGGCAAGGGCACGACGGATGTCGTCGTTACCGAAGGTTTCTCGGGCAATATTGCGCTCAAGACCGCCGAAGGCACGGCACGCCAGATTGCCGGCTACCTGCGCGAGGCGATGAGCCGGACGCTGATGGCCAAGATCGGCTACATCTTTGCCAAGGGCGCATTCGATCGCCTGCGCGAGAAGATGGATGTACGCCGCGCCAATGGCGGCGTGTTCCTCGGCCTCAACGGCATCGTGGTGAAAAGCCATGGCGGAGCTGACGCGGACGGCTTCGCTGCTGCCATCGAAATGGCCTATGATATGGTCCGGAACCGGCTGCTCGACCGCATCGAGGCCGATCTCGACCTGTTTCACGCACGCAACCCGCATGCTGCAATGGGCCGCCCAGCGGCCGCGGTCGAAGATCAGGAATAGGATTTTTCAACGTGATCAGATCAGTTGTGCGCGGCATTGGTTCGGCGCTGCCCCGTCGCATCATGAAGAACGCCGATTTCGAAGGCATGGTCGAGACCTCCGACGAGTGGATCGCCCAGCGCACCGGCATCCGCCAGCGCCATATCGCGGCCGACGACGAGACGACGGCGTCGCTTGGCGAGGCAGCCGCCCGCGCAGCGCTTGAAAATGCCGGCCTGACGCCCGACGACATCGACCTGATCGTGCTGGCGACCTCGACGCCGAACAACACCTTTCCGGCAACCGCCGTCGAGATCCAGAACCGGCTCGGCATGCGCCACGGCTTTGCCTTCGACATGCAGGCGGTGTGCAGCGGCTTCGTTTATGCTGTCACCACAGCCGACCTCTACATCAAGGGTGGTCTCGCCAAGCGCGTGCTGGTCATCGGATCCGAGACATTCTCGCGCATTCTCGACTGGACCGACCGCTCGACCTGCGTGCTGTTCGGCGACGGCGCCGGCGCGCTGGTGCTCGAGGCCGAGGAGGGGCAGGGCACTATCGCCGATCGCGGCGTGCTGGCGGCCAGCCTGCGCTCCGACGGAACCCACAAGGACAAGCTTTATGTCGACGGCGGCCCGTCGACGACAGGCACCGTCGGCCATCTCAGGATGGAAGGTCGTGAGGTCTTCAAGCACGCGGTCGGCATGATCACCGACGTGATCGAAGACGTTTTTGCCCAGACCGGCGTCAACGCCGATAGCCTGGACTGGTTCGTGCCGCATCAGGCCAACAAGCGCATCATCGATGCTTCGGCCAAGAAACTCGGAATCGCCGAGGAAAAGGCCGTGGTCACGGTTCATCTCCATGGCAACACTTCGGCCGCATCGGTGCCGTTGGCGTTGTCGGCTGCCGTAGCCGACGGGCGCATCAAGAAGGGCGATCTCGTCATGCTTGAGGCCATGGGCGGCGGCTTCACCTGGGGTGCGGTGCTTGTGAAGTGGTGATGTCGGCGTCGTAACGGCGCCCGCACGCGTTCGTAAAAAAGGTCATGGTATCGGTCCTTGACCTTGACGGATCAATTACTTAACCTCCGGCGCGTTGCTGGATTTCAGATTTTGAGGATGGGGCCCGTCGCATGGGGGGAAAGACACTGACACGTGCCGACCTCGCTGAATCCGTCTACCGGAAAGTCGGCCTGTCGCGCACGGAATCGGCGCAGTTGGTCGAGACCGTGCTTGACGAAATCTGCGAAGCAATCGTGCGCGGCGAGACAGTCAAATTGTCGTCTTTCGCGACGTTCCACGTTCGCGACAAGAACGAACGTGTCGGCCGCAATCCCAAAACAGGTGAAGAAGTGCCGATCCTGCCGCGTCGGGTGATGACCTTCAAGGCGTCCAACGTTCTCAAGAGCCGCATCCTGCGCGCTCATCAGAACGGCAAGTCCAAGGCCGCCAAGTAGCCAATTCGTTCCCACTATCCGGTTGATAGCCTGGTGCGTGATTCGCGCCGGGCTTGAATGTTGTTGCCCAAAGGGCTGAAATAGATCACGAATCGTTTTTTGCGAAAGTGGCGACCATGGACAAGAGCCCCGACGCCTTCCGCACCATAAGCGAAGTGGCCGAAGACCTTGATTTGCCGCAGCACGTGCTGCGCTTCTGGGAAACCCGCTTCACCCAGATCAAGCCGATGAAGCGTGGTGGCGGCCGGCGATATTACAGGCCGCAGGATGTCGAACTGATCAAGGGCATCCGCCATATGCTCTACGAGCAGGGCTACACCATCAAGGGCGTGCAGAAGCTGCTGCGCGACAACGGCAATCAGTTTCTGGTCGCGATCGGCAGCGGCGACATGAAGGCCGTCGAAGCGATTGCCCAGCGCAAGCAGGCCGAGGCGCCTTTGACGCCGGCTGCGCAGCCACGTGGCGCTGATGAAGAGATGCTGGTGGGCGAGGCCCGCGCCAAGCCGAGCCGGCGCTTCTTCGGGCTTGGCAAGGGCGACGACGAGGGGCCGGTGGCCGCCGACGCGAGCAAGCTTTCGCGCGACAACCGGGCACTGCTCCAGGAGGCGCTGTTTGATCTTCTTGAATGCAAGCGCCTGCTCGACCAGGTTCGCTGAGGCCGGTTCGATCAGCGAAAATATTCTGTCCGGGAATGAAGAAGTTTGGCGGGAAAGCCACCGAATTGGGTTGACCGAAGCGGCAATATCAAGATACATCGCGACCGGTCCGGAGTGTAGCGCAGCCCGGTAGCGCACTTGACTGGGGGTCAAGGGGTCGTCGGTTCGAATCCGGCCACTCCGACCAATTTTCCCTTCCCCTAACATTCACCTGAAGTTCGACCGGCTTTGCCGGCCTCGGCAAAGGCAGCGGCGTTCGGTCGTTGGCCTGCGGTTCCCTGCCATCTTGTCGAAATGAAAAGCGCCACGGACACTGGGTGGCGTCCATGGCGTTTGGACAGGGCGTGTGATGTTGTCGACCGCTACTAGCTGGCTGAGCCGACAAGCACCGAGTCGATCTTCGCGCCGTTGTCATGCTGGTCGATTGCTACCCGCTTGCCGGGGGCGAGTTGCGGCGGGATCGCGACGTCGCGCGGGATCGTATAGTTTTCACCGTTGGTGAGCGTGATGACGCGGACTGCGGGGTTGAATTTTGCGACGACGCCATCGACTTCGGTGGCAAGGGCTGCGCCCGACATGAGGGCAAGGGCGGCTGAGGCGAGGATGAGCTTTCTCATTGTACTTCTCCTATTGCTCTAAAGCATGGGTTCCAGATGAAGACATCCATTGCTTGAGCGATGAAGAAACGCCCGGCCATCGGGTTGGTTCGGTAAACAACAAACACAAGTTGCTCACGTGTTTTTGTGGTTGTCATGGTGTCGCACTGTCTGGAAATCCAGTGCGCCGCTCAGGCCCATCCTTGGACCGGCCTTGTCGAGCCGGATACGAAAAAGCCATGGGCTATGGCGAGCCCATGGCTTTTCAGGTCGTTCCAGTCGCCCGAGGCGCAACTACATCAGCTGCGCGCCGGCGAGCACGTTGCGGATCTGGTCGCCTTCGTCGTTGAACAGGATCGAGATCTTTTCCCCGACCTTGACCGAAGGCAATGCGACGTCGCGCGGGATGGTGTAGCTGTCGCCGCCCTGAAGCGTGATGACGCGGGTCTCGGCGTTGAAGCGGGTGACGACGCCGCTGGCGTCCGAGGCGAAAGCCGAGCCGGAGAAGAGTGCGAACGCGGCCGCGGCGAAGATGAGCTTATTCATGATCGTTCTCCTGATGGTGGTTGTTCGAGGTGCTGATTGTTTGGGAGCACCTTGCTGACACCATCAACTACGGACGAGGGCACGCGCTTGTTACGCCAGGACCGGTAAACTCAAGACACATTTCAATCACGCGATCTTGCCGCGGAGTGTTGAAACTCAGATGGCGATCCATCGTTCGCGCGACATATGTTGCGTGTCATTGCTCATGCGGTTCGGGCCCCATGCGGTTTCGGGCCGATGCGGTGTCGGACGGGACGCAGATGCAAAAAAGCCATGGGTGGGAGGACCCATGGCTTTTTGCTAAGGTTGCGGCAGGCTTGGGGGGAGGCCAAGCCGTCAACGCAGGGCCGCATTAGCGCAGAACGGCATTGACCTTGTCGCCTTCGCCGTTGAGCTGGATCGATACCTTTTCGCCAGCCTGGATCGCCGGGATAGCGACGTCGCGCGGAACCGTGTAGCTCTGGCCGCTTTCGAGCGTGATGACGCGCGATTCTTCGTTGAACTTTGCAACAACGCCGCTGGCGGAGGAAGCAAAAGCAGCGCCTGACATCAGGGCGATGGCCGAAGCGGTGAGGATGATCTTCTTCATTGTTTTAGTCCTTTCATTGTTCGGTAGCGGTTCGACGATTTTGTTTTTGTCGTTTCGCTTACATCAATCAGATAGGCGCCTAACTTTCCGATTGCCATAGGCTGGCCGGTCACTCTGATTCACAAAGCAGTCACGCTGAGTTGAGCCGGCAAATGGGTGCCGGACCGTTCACAAATCAGCGCAGCTATGCGCAACGGCCGAAGTGCGTTGGCGAGTCGGCTCGCGTCAGCCGGCCGTCCGTTGCGGACGGAATCCAATGTCGGATGGTGGGATGGCGTCGAGAGCCGTGCAGGACGGTGAGCATGCATCCAGGTGCTAGCTGTCCGACCGGTGTGCGGGTTCGGCGATGGCAGTGGTTCGCAGCCTGGGGCAACGGCCGGAGCATTGGGCGCCCGGGTGCCGGCCGTACTTGGCCATGCATTCCGCGTCGCAAACGAAAAAAGCCACGGGTGGGAGGGCCCGTGGCTTTTTCTGAGATATCGGTAGTCTAAAGGTTAGGTCAGGTTCCGCTTAGCGGAGAACGCCCTGCACCTTGTCGCCTTCGTCGTTGAGCTGGATCGATACCTTCTCGCCGGTCTGGATCGACGGGATAGCAACGTCACGCGGGACCGAGTAGCTCTGACCGCTTTCGAGCGTAATGACGCGAACGGCCGGATCGAACTTGGCAACAACGCCATCTGCGGACGAAGCAAGTGCCGCACCAGACATCAAAGCAAGGGCGGAAGCGGCGAGGATGATCTTCTTCATTGGGGTAGTCCTTTCATTTTTCGGTAGCGATACGATGGTTTTTATTTTGTCGTCTCGCTGACCACCCTGAGATAGGTGCCTACCTTTCCAATTGCCATGGGGGCGTCGGTCACTCTGAGTCACAAAGCGGTCACGCCGAGTTGAGCCGGCAAATCGGTGCCGGACCGTTCACAAAACGGGAATGTTGTGCGCAACGGCAGCCGTCGCCGGCGAGTCAGCCCGGATGAAAAGCCAGTGCGCGCTGGTGGCGGGCTTCCAGGGCTATCGAGCCCCAGATCAGGCCGAGCAGCAGGTAGAAGTGGCGCCAATGGTCGGTGTCGATGACCGTACCGAGCGCAATGTGGCCGAGGAAGACGACATAGGCCGACAGCAGATAGGGCTGCCAGGGCCGGTTGCGCAGCAGGATGCGGAAACCGGCAGCGACGGTCCATACGATCAGCGTCAGATAGCTGGCGAAGCCGAGCCAGCCATAATCCATCAGGGTTTTGAGCCAGATGTTGTGGGTGTCCTCGCCATAGATCTGGCCGAAGACCAGCGGTCCGATACCGAATGGCTTCTCGGTCGCCAGAAGGAAGCCGATGGCGTAGCGGGCGAAGCGGCCAAGGCGTGCTCCGTCATAATCCTGGACGAGTTGGGCACGCGTGGTGAACAGTTCGGCAATGCTGGGGATTTGCAGGACGATCAGCAGTGCCACGGTCAACAGCGTGACAGCGGCGATGCTCATCATTACGATCCGCAGCCGGAACTTGCCGCTGTCGCTTTGCAGGAACAGGAACCCGGTGAGCAGGATGGCCGAGGCGCCAAACAGGCCCCAGGCGCCACGTGAGAATGACAGGAAGATGCCGCCGGTGACGATCAGCAACGGCACGGCGTAGATCGCCATCCTGGCCGGATTGCCGGTCAGCACGCGGTAAAGCAGGTAGATGCCGGGCAAGGTGAGATATGGCCCGAACACGTTGGGGTCCTGGAAGGCGCCGGCGGCGCGGCCGAATTTGGTGAACATCTCGGCCCCCGGCACCGCGCCGAAATAGCCCACGATGCCGAGCACGGAGGTGACGACGGCGGACGTCACCCAGGACAGGAAAATGATCCTGAACAATCTGGGGTCGGCCTCGGTGACCGCGGCAAAGAAGATCGCGGTGAAGCCGAGAAACAGCGATACCGCGAGATAGAGCGGTGTGTTCATCAGGTTCGCCATTTGCGTCATCGCGATCATGCCGCCGATGTTGAACGTCACGATCAGCACGACCAGCGGGGTGATCGTGCGCGAGATGCGCAGGCCAAAGAGCGACCACACCGCGATCAGCCCGGCCATGTAGAGTTCGTAAGGCGCCGGCTCGCGGATGACGAAACCCGAAAGCAGAACACCCAGCGCGATGGCGCCGGTGGAAATGAGCCCGATCAGCTTGGCGTTGATCGCAGCTCGCGGCAGCTCATGGATGATCGCGCTCAATAGGCGTTTTCCGTATCGAGCAGGCGTATCGGCGTCAGGAACAGGATCTTGATGTCGAACCAGAGCGACCAGTTTTCGATGTAGTAGAGGTCGAATTCGGTGCGCTTGCGGATCTTTTCGTCGGTGTCCATCTCGCCACGCCAGCCGTTGATCTGGGCCCAGCCGGTGACGCCCGGCTTGACTTTGTGGCGGGCGAAATAGCCGTCGACCACCTCATTGTAGAGCAGGTTGTGCGATTGAGCGGCGATCGCATGCGGGCGTGGGCCGACCAGCGACAGGCTGCCGAACAGCGCGTTGAAGAACTGCGGCAGCTCGTCGATCGAGGTCTTGCGGATGAAGCGGCCGACACGGGTGACGCGCGGGTCGTTCTTGGTCACCGTCTTGCGCGCAGAGGGGTCAGACAGCTCCGTGAACATCGAACGGAACTTGTAGACCTCGATCACCTCGTTGTTGAAGCCATGGCGCTTCTGCTTGAACAGCACCGGGCCCTTGCTGTCGAGCTTGATGGCGATGGCCGTCGCCAGCATGACAGGCGAAAAGACGATGATGCCGAACAGGCTGAAGATGATGTCGAAGGCGCGCTTGGCGACCGAATCCCAATCGTTGATCGGCTTGTCGAAGATGTCGAGCATCGGCACCGCGCCGATGTAGGAATAAGAGCGCGGCCTGAATTGCAGCTGGTTGGAATGCGCCGACAAGCGGATGTCGACGGGCAGCACCCACAGCTTCTTGAGCAGTTGCAGCACGCGGGTCTCCGCCGTCAGCGGCAACGACACGATCAGCATGTCGATGCGTGCGATGCGCGCGAATTCCAGCAGTTCGGAGACGGTGCCGAGCTTGGGATAGCCGGCGACGATCGGCGGCGAACGCTTGTCGTCACGGTCATCGAAGATGCCGCAGATGCGGATGTCGTTGTAGGGCTGCTGCTCGATCGAGCGGATCAGGACTTCGGCGGCCTTGCCGCCGCCAACGATGACGGCGCGCCGTTCCATGCGCCCGTTACGCGCCCAACGCCGGATAACACGCGCCATGATCAGGCGCAGGCCGACCAGCAGCGTCAGACCGGCGATGAACCAGGTGCCGAACAGCAGGCGGGAAAAATCGGCCGAGACCTTCATGAAGAAGGCGGTCACCGCCATCAGGGCAAAGGTGGTCGCCCAGCACAGGGCCATGCGTCCGATCGAAACGCCCGGCCGCATCAGCGATTGCAGCTGATAGCAGTCCACGATCTCGAAAAAGATGATCGCCGCGAAGGATCCCGCCATGATGACAAGCGGATATTGCCAGCCAAGATATCCCATAAATCCGATGTGGTAGGCATAAAGCACGAGCCCGGAGGCAAAAAGCAGGGCGAATTCGCCAAGGCGCAAGATACCGCTGACCATGACCGGGGACATGGTGTCGCGCCGGTATTGCGCTGCCACCTCTTGCGCGACACTGCTCAGCTTGGCCTTGTCGGACGTTTTGCTGTCGCCGCCAGCCGCCTTGATGGCTTCCGGGGTGAAGCGGCGCTTTGGGTCGAAATTGTTCATCGTCGTCGATCTGTTGGCCGGTCGCCCGTTTGCCAGATTGACATATCAAAGATGAGCTAAGAAACCCTTGAACAAGAAAATTGTCTTGTAACGCACTTCAGATGCGGCTCGTTGGCAGGGCGGAGAAGTATGCGTTCTCAACTTCGCTGGCCATCACTTCCACGCCGAAACGTGCTTTTAATTCAGTGATGTCAGGCATCGCAGCAGCATAGGCAGCAGGCGACTGGAAAGCCTCGATCATCTTAAGGCTTATTTCACCAGAATCCGGAGTTACCAGAGCGGGGGATCGGGGTCCGAGAATTTCAGGAATGCCGCCAACTGCGGTGGCCACGATCGGCTTGCCGGCGGCAAGGGTCTCAAGAACGATGTAAGGCATAGCCTCGGCGCGCGACGGCACCACGACGAAGCGGGCAAGGGCAAATGCCTGGCGCGCCGGCATTGGCGCCAGGAAACGGATCTTGCCGTCGAGTTCGAGTCTTTCGACCTGCGCGTGGTAGCGCGGCAAATCCTCGCCGTCGCCGACCATCACTGCGGTGACGTCTCGATCGAGCCTTTGCCGTACCAGGCCCAACGCCTCGATGAACAGGTCGGGACCCTTCAGGTCGCGCATCATGCCGATATAGAGAAAGTCGGCCGCATCCTGTTGCGCGGGAACTGGCTCGAATTCCGCGTCGCGCAGGCCGTTATAAACCAGGCTGTTGGGCACGCGGGGTTTGCCGACCTTGCGGATGAAGGTGCGGCGTTCGTAGTCGGAGACGAAAAGCAGGTGGTCGGTGAAGCGCTCCATCAGGCGTTCGAGCCCGAAGAACAGCTTTCCGGTCACCGTCTTTTCGTCATAGTGCAGGGAGCCGCCATGCGGCGAGTAGAGGCGGGCCACGCAATACCTTGAAACCCGCAACAGTGAGCCGAACGCACGTGCATAGACGCCACCTTTGGCGCCGTGCCCGTGCAGCACGTCCGGCCGCAATTCCTTGATGATCTTGTAGGTGCGCCAGCCCGCCGCGATATCGCCGGGGCCGATGTGACGCTGCATCGATGTGCGCTTGATGCCGAGCGCCAGCATCGGCCGGATCGCCTCGAACAGGCGTTCTTCGTGCTCGCCGCCGGTGGTCGAGTCGCAAATGATGCCGACCTGGTGGCCGGCTGCCACCTGGGCCTCCGTCAGGTCGCGCACATGCCTGAAGATGCCGCCGACCGGCGACCTGAAGCAGTGGACGATCCTGAGTTGGCGGGGCGGGGTCTGCTGCACGGCGGCTTAGAACAGCCGCTCGCGGACATAGATGGTATCGCCGGGCAGCAGCGGGTCGGTGGTCAACACGCGGCCGGTCATCACCTTGCCGTTGATGTCACGGGTGATGTCGACATTGCCCTGATTGGCCCGGGCGCTGTAGCCGCCGGCCATCGCCACGGCCTTCTGTACGGTCAGGCCCGGGACATAGGAATACTGCCCGGCAGCCCCCACTTCGCCCATGACGAAGATCGGCCGGTAGCGATCGACCTCGACCGAAACATCCGGGTCGCGCAGATAGCCCTGGCGCAGCTTGGCGGCCAGCGCCTTTTCGACTTCCTGCGCTGTCGAGCCGCGCGCCGGCACGCCACCGACGAGCGGGAAGGAGATGTAGCCCGACTGGTCGACGGCATAGGTATTGGTCAGGCCTTCCTGCTCGAAGACGGTGACGCGGATGCGGTCGCCGGCACCGAGACGGTAGGGCTGGTCGAGCACTTCATGAAAGGCGGCGGGCGCTGGGCGATAGCTCGAGCAACCGCTGACGACGAGCATGGCTGCGAGAAGCGCATGGCAAAGGGGAAGGGAGCTTTTCATTTCGGCAGACACACCTTCGACTGCTGGCCGCCACGCAGCGGAATATCGGTTCGCGACAGTTATCGACTTGTTAGGGTTAATGCCCGGTAAAGGGCGCGCTTCATCTTGCGTGACCGAGGTTGCGTGCCGCGCGGCGATGTTAACGCATGGGTTACCATGTTTGTTTACCGTGCAGTCTGCTCAGCCTCGGAGTAGGAATTGCATGTCTGGCGTCCAATCCACTGCCGGTGATGTCGATGTCGATCTCGGCCAGCTCTTCGCCAGTCTTGCGCGGAACTGGCTGCGCTTGGTGCTGTTTTCGGTTGCTGTTACCGGACTTGCCTTTGTGCTGGCATCGATGGCGACGCCGCAATACCGCGCCGAAACGCGCCTGCTGATCGAAACGCGCGAGTCTGTCTTCACGCGGCCTGACGGCAGCGGCGAAAACGAGCGGCCCATTCTCGACGAGGAGGGGGTGACAAGCCAGGTCGAGGTCATCGGCTCGACCGATATCCTCAAGCAGGTCGCCAAGAAGCTCGATCTGGCCAGCTTGCCGGAATTCGACGCGTCATCTGAGATGTCGACGATTTCGCGTCTTCTGGTCATTGCCGGACTCAAGAGCGATCCAAATGAATTGCCGCCCGAAGAGCGAGTGCTCAAGGCGTTCCGCGAAAAGCTGACGGTCTACCGCGTCGAGAAATCGCGCGTCATTGTCATCCAGTTCTCGTCTGCGGATCCCAAGCTTGCGGCTGCCGTGCCGAATGCGATCGCCGAGGTCTATCTCGATTTCCAGCGCAACTCGAAGCTTGAGTCGAGCACCGAGGCGACCGACTGGCTGAAGCCCGAGATCGCTGACCTCAACAAGCGCGTCAAGGATGCCGAGGCTCGCGTCGCCAGTTTCCGCTCGCAGTCCGACCTGCTCGTTGGCCAGAACAATTCAGCACTTGCCACCCAGCAGCTGTCCGAGCTCTCCAGCGAGCTGTCGCGGGTGCGCGCCGGCCGCTCGTCCGCCGAAGCCACCGCGCAGAGTGTACGCCAGGCATTGAAGAACGGCGGCTCGATCGACGCGCTGCCGGAAGTGCTGTCTTCCGGTCTGATCCAGCGGCTGCGCGAGCGCCAGATCCAGCTGCGCAACGACATCGCCGATCTTTCAACCACGCTGCTGCCCAATCATCCGCGCATCAAGGCGCTCAATTCGCAGCTCGCCGACCTCGACGTGCAAATCCGTTCCCAGGTGGAGAAGGTTCTTGCTGGACTGGTCAACGAGGCCAACAGCGCGGACCTTCGCGAAAAGCAGCTGATCGCCGACCTCAACAGGCTGAAGGTGGAATCAGGCCGCGTGTCGGAAGAAGAAGTCGAGCTGCGTGCGCTTGAGCGCGAGGCAGCGGCACAGCGTGCTTTGCTCGAATCCTATCTTACGCGCTATCGCGAGGCCGCATCGCGTCAGGATCGCAACTATCTGCCGGTCGACGCTCGTGTGTTTTCGACCGCGACCGTACCGTCCGAATCCTATTTCCCCAAGATCATCCCGATTGTCGGCGCAGCGTTTGTCGGTTCGCTGCTCTTGATGGCGATCTTCACCTTGCTGCAGGAGCTGTTTTCCGGCCGCGCCATGCGGCCCGCCGCCGGCGCCCGAGTAACCCCGGTCACTCAGGTGCCCATGCCGGCTCGTCGTGTCGCAAGTTTGCCCGACGAAGAAGCGCCCCGTTCCCGGGTCGAGGTGGATGAGCCAACTATGGCAGCGCAGCTTGCCGGCTACGATGCCGGACAGCCCGCGATGGTTGATGTTGAAGAAGACCTGCCAGTTTCCGAAGAACCGGCTTCGGAGCCTGTGCGCCCAGTTGCCCCGATTACCCATGGCGGCATCAGCATCGAAACAGCTGCGGAAAAGCTCATCGCCGGCGGTGCGGCCCGCGCCATTTTCGTTTCGCCCGAGGGCGACGACGCCGCGGCGACAGCAGTGCTGGTGGCGCGCGAGGTAGCGGATGCCGGACTGCGCGTACTGTTGCTCGACCTGACTGCTTCAGGTGCCGCGGCAGGGCCGATGCTCGATGGCGGCCACTATCCCGGCATCACCAATCTCCTGGCTTCCGAAGCCCAGTTCACCGATGTCATCCGCGCCGACCACTATTCGGATTGTGATGTCATGCCGGTTGGAACTGCCGATCCGGCGCGTGCCATGCGCGCAGCCGACCGCCTGCCGATCATCATGGAATCGCTGACCACGGCCTATGATCTGGTGGTTGTCGAATGCGGCCCGGCCGATGCCGGCGAGATCAGGCGTCTTGTCGGCGACGGCACCGAAGTGCTGGTCAGCTTCCTTCAACATGATGACGAGATCGCTTATGTGGCCGATGGCCTGCGTGCGGGTGGCTATGAGGATGTCATCCTGGTGACGCCTGTCGGGCATCGCTTGCCAACGACGCCGCAGCCGACCCGTTCGGCTGCCTGAAGGTCAATCGTCCTCGGCGGTCGCAGCCGTCGGCTTGCCGCGCACGCCTGATCTCAGTCGCTTGATCAACGCCCATAGCGTGGCGTTGTTCTTGACCGAGCCTTTGATGCGCGACATCGATTTCAGACCTAGCGCATAGAAGCGGCCTTTGGCGGTCAGCGGTACCAGCACGTCGGCATGCTGGATTTCGAGATCGCACCATTGGCGCTTGTAGGGCTCGTCGCCGACGCTGAAGTCGTAGACGCCAAAGCCATCGTCGCAGGCCTCCGAGATGTTGTCGAAGAACAGATATTCGCCCGGGCTGGCATAGGCCAGTTCGTCGTCGGCAATGGCCCCGAACTCGCAGACCAGCCGATTTCCGGCACGGCTTGCACCGGTGACCGCGCGATATTTGCCGCCGACCTCGAGCCCATGCAACACGAAGGACGGCTTTTCGTGTGCGAGCGCATCGACGAAAAGCTTGCGGAAGAAGCTGCGCACCCCGGCATCGGCAAACACATCGGTGATGCCCATGGCACCAAAACGTTGTTCCTTCATCGCAAAAAACGCGTCGAGCATGGCGTTGGCGTCGGCAATTGTGGTCGCCATCGTGCGCCGCGCGCCGCCAACGGCTTCATACTTGCGTTCCTGGCTGCGATGCCGCTTGCGCTTCTTCTTGCCATTGGTGCGGGTGAGAACCTTTTCGAATCCGCCGTCGAGATTGACCGCAAGCGCCACATTCGGGCTCGGTGATGAAGGCAGCCTGAGCAAGGGATTGGGCAAGCCGTTGAAATCGGCAATCAGGCGGTCGAACGTGACGAGATCGATATCCGGGCGGGCTTGTCCAATCGAGCGGACGAGGGTGTCAATGTCGTTGGCGCTTGCCGCTGCCAGCCAATTCTTGTCCACGGCCGGAAAATTGCCGTTGGCGTGTTTGCCGCCCAAGAAACGCGCGATGCGGAATGGTCCTTCACTGGTGACTTCAAGCGCGACTGACATCACCGGTCGCCCATTGGCGCTCAATGTTGCAAGCACTGTGTCGAGCTTGTTGGTGTCGATCCAGGTCGAAACCCATTCAGGACTCTGGGCTGGCGCATAGATGCTGGTAAACTTGCCGTAGGCGCTCAGCGTTTCGCTTGAAACCGGAAGGACAGCAGCTGTTGCCACGTTTGCGGTATCGGCTGCCTGGCGGAGCAAGACGTTGTTTTCGCTGGGGGCAGTAGCGTCAACCATACTTCAATCCTTGCCGGCTATTGATCGGCATGTAGAGCATTCCTCGGTATGCTCGATGCGACCAAGCCTAAGCGCCAAAGGTGAAGGAATGATCGACGTAGCCCGAAAGCTGGCTTTCCTGCTGATCGGATATGGCGGTCTGGGCGCTCTCGCCAGGCCGTTGGTTGGCGGCGTCGGCGTCATTCTCATGCTGCACAGGGTCACGGCCTTCCTCGAGCGGCCAGATGGGCCCAACCGCCATCTCAGCATTACGCCGCAATTTCTCGACGCGCTGATCACCGAGATGAAACGCATGGGCTATGCCTTCGTTTCGATGGACGAGGCCGTGGTGCGCCTGCGTTCGCCGCGCGGGGCCGGAGCGTTCGCCGCATTGACCGCCGACGATGCCTATCGCGACAACCTGACCGAGGCGCTGCCCGTTCTGGAAAAGCACGCCGCGCCAATCACCGTTTACGTTGCGTCGGGGCTGACGGGCGGTGCTGTCGATCTGTGGTGGGAAGTGCTCGACGATATCGTCGAGGCGGGAAAGCCGCTTTCGGTCGCCATGCCGGGCGGCGAAATGAAGCTCGATTGCGCGACACCCGAAGGCCGGGCAGACGCATTCCGCCGCCTGTCGACCCACATCACCAGCGAAGTGCGTGAAGAGGACCAGCGAGCCGTCCTGCGCAACTGGGCCGGTATGTCAGGCGTCGATGCCTCGGCGCCGAACCGCAAGCTTTTGATGGACTGGAACGAGATCAGGCGCTGCGCTGCGCATCCGCTGGTCACCATCGGCGCCCACACGGTGCACCACTACAATCTCAAGCGGCTGAGCAAGGATGCGGCACTGCGCGAGATGTATCGCTCGCGCAGCATGATCGAGGCCGAACTTGGCACCACGCCACGCCATTTCGCCTATCCCTATGGCTATGCGGCAGCGGCAGGATTGCGCGAAACCGAATTGGCGCGTGAGGTGGGGTATGCCTCTGCTGTGACCACGCGCCATGGCGTGCTCAGGCCCGAACATGCCCGGAATCTGCACGCGTTGCCGCGGCTTTCGATCAACGGCCGGCATCAGGATCTCGCGGCGATGCGTGCGATGCTGTCGGGTGCGACGACTTTGATGGCCAATCGCGGTCGCCGGGTCGTGACGGTGTAAAGCCTAGCGGCCGGCTGCCTTGGGCGGCTTGACCATCCACTTGATGATCCACATTGCCGGCAAGATCCAGAGCAGGCCACTGAGGAAGAAAAACAGCAGGTGTATGACCGGGCCGGACTGCGACAGCTGGGCCACCGCCACCATCGTTGCGATCAGCGCGTAAACGATGACCAGCAGCACCAGCAGCACGGTTCCGATCAGCTTCTTGACGCGCACGGGCATTTCTTCATCCTTGATCCAGGCTTCGCATAGTCGCTCTGGCCAGCCGGCGCAACCGGGCAAGGCCGGCGCGACTGCGTGTCGCGTGGTCCGAACTTGCCAGCGGGGCCGCTATGGTCCACCAGTCCCGCGGTTTCGTATGAGCCGGGAACGATTGTAATGTCAGCCATGACCAACACCGCCGCACCGCTTGCCGAGCGAAACAGGGAGTTGCGCAATCGCGCGCTCGTTCGCGGCTGGCTTTATGTCGTGCTGGTCGTCCTGTTTGCGCTGGTCATGGTCGGCGGCGCCACGCGCATGACCGGCTCCGGCCTGTCCATCACCGAATGGAAGCCGATCCATGGTGTGATCCCACCGCTCAACCAGGCGGAATGGCAGGAAGAGTTCGAAAAGTACCAGCAGATCCCGCAATACGAGCAAGTCAACAAGGGTATGACCGTTGACGAGTTCAAGGGTATCTTCTGGTGGGAGTGGGCACACCGGCTGCTCGCTCGCGGCGTCGGCTTCCTCGTCGCCATTCCGCTCGCCTTTTTCTGGATTTCGGGCCGCCTTGAGCGCCGTATGAAACCGCGGCTTGTCGGCCTTCTGGCGCTCGGCGGTTTCCAGGGCTTCATCGGCTGGTGGATGGTTGCATCGGGACTGTCGGAGCGCGTCTCCGTTAGCCAGTACCGCCTGGCGATCCATCTGACCTTCGCCTGCATCATCGTCACCGCTGTGGCCTATATCGCGCGTGGCCTGGCGACCTATTCGGAAGCGCCGGCCAATCGCAATGTCCAGCGCTTCTCAGGCATCATGGTGCTGCTGGTGCTGGTCCAGATCTATCTCGGCGCGCTGGTTGCCGGCCTGCATGCCGGCCTCAGCTACAACACCTGGCCGCTGATGGACGGCGCGATCATTCCGGGCGATTTGCTTGTCATCGAACCCGTCTGGCGCAATTTCTTCGAGAACCCCAAGACCGTGCAGTTCGTCCACCGGATGTTCGCCTACACGCTATTGGCGGCGGCGTTATGGCATACCGTCGCGACCATGCGGCAAGCGCCAGTTACCACCCATGCGCGCCGTGCCTTGGTGCTTGCGTTACTGGTCCTTTGCCAGGCCGCGATCGGTGTCGGCACGCTGCTGATGCAGGCGCACATGCATTGGGCCTTGCTGCATCAGGGTTTCGCACTGCTGGTGCTGATTTTCGCCACGGCCCACTGGCGCGGCACGAAGGGTGCGTATCCCCTCGAAAACGACGTGGCGATCAGAAGTTAGCCCGGACCGCGCGGACCGCAGCCACGACGGCGAGTTCGCTCGCCTCGTCTTCATCGTTCTGGTCTTCGGCATGCCAGGACGATGACAGGCAGCCCCAGGCGATAGCGTGATCCAGGATGGCGTCGGGGCGCTGCCCCAGCGTTCGGGCGAAACGCTCGGCCATGTAGGCGATCCGCTCAGGATCGACGCAAAGGTCGTCGTGCCGGCCGAGCGGGTTGTAGAAGAAGTTCGCCGCGTCGAAACCCGGATCGCCAAGGATGCCCTTGGGGTCGATGACGAGCCAGCCGCGTTCGCCGAGCAGGATGTTGTCGTGGTGCAGGTCGCCGTGCAGCACGCGCTGTTCGTGCGGATTTGACAGCAGCCGTTCTGCAATGACAGCAGCGTCCCGATAAGGGCTTTCCAGTCCGGCATCGCGATCCATCTCGGCTTTCTTGAACAGGCTGGCAAAACGCTCTCGCAGCGGCTGCAAATCGGCGGGAGGAGGGACGTCGGACGGCGAAAACAGCCTGGTCATCACCTCATTGGCGATGTCGGTCGCGTGCCGGTCGCCATGCTCGTTCAATTCATCGACAAGCAGCCGGTCGCCGGCATATTCGAGCAGCATGTTGTGCTCCTCGAAGCCGAGCAAGCGCACGGCTCCAACGCCGTCGCGCCAGCTGAGATAATGCGCGCCGCGCAATTCGTCGGCGACATCATCGAACGGCTTGAGCGCCTTGACCACCGCCGGCTTGCCGTCGGCCAGCCGCACCTTCCAGATGCGGCTGGAAAACGTTTCGGCCATGAGCTCGGGATCGCTGACATTCCACCTGTCTGGCCAGCGATCCGGCCCATGATCGGGAACGACAGCTTGATCCATCCTAGTGCTTGAGGCCGAGCATCAGGTCCATGTTCTGCACGGCGGCACCCGACGCGCCCTTGCCGAGATTGTCGAGCAACGCGACCAGGTTGAGCTGGCCTTGGCCTTCGGTGCCGAACACATAGAGCTTCATGTTGTCGGTATCGGCCAGTTCGGTCGGGTCGAGGCGATCGAGTTTTGCACTGGTCGCCAAAGGCACGACTTCGACGATGTCCTGACCGGCATAATGCGCGGCAAGTGTCGCGTGGATGTCGCCGATCGACGCCGCGCTGTTGAGGTCGGCGAGATGCAGCGGTACCTGCACGATCATGCCCTGGGCAAAACGGCCGACAGACGGCGCGAAGATCGGCCGGCGCTCAAGCAGGCCATGCTGCTTCATCTCGGCGACATGCTTGTGCATCAACGGCAGGCCGTAGAGGAAATGCGGTGAGGCGATATGGTCGGGACGGGAAGCGTCTTCCATCTGGGCGATCATCTGCTTGCCGCCGCCGGTATAGCCGGAGACCGCATTGACGCTCACAGGATAGTCAGCGGGCAGGATGCCGGCCGCGACCAGCGGGCGGATCAGTGAGATGGCGCCGGTAGGGTAGCAACCGGGATTGGCGACCAGCCGCGCATCGGCGATGCGCTGGCGCTGGGCGGCGTCCATTTCGGCGAAGCCATAGGCCCAGTCGGGGTGGACGCGATGCGCCGTCGACGTGTCGATGATGCGAGTCGAGTTGTTGCCCTCAAGGATGCGCACCGCTTCCTTGGAAGCGTCGTCGGGCAGGCACAGTATGGCGACGTCGGCCTCATGCAGCCGCTCGGCCCTGAGGTCGAGGTTACGGCGTTCGGCTTCCGGGATCGACAGCACGGCGAGGTCGTCGCGGGCAGCGAGTCGCGTGCGGATCTGGAGGCCGGTGGTGCCGTGTTCGCCGTCGATGAAGATTTTCGGTTTCATTGTTCTGCCGTCCGTCGAAAAATTCGTTATTTCAGTCAGTTATGGCCAAATTCGGAACTCATGTCCGCAAGCTCTGGATTCAGTGCCTCAGGCCTTGTCGCGCGCCTTCTTCTCGGCCAGCAGGCCGAGATAATGCATGGCGACCGTCGAGCCGGCGATGGCGGTAATATCGGCATGGTCATAGGCTGGTGCAACCTCGACGATGTCAGCGCCGACAATATCGATCTGGGTCATCTGGCGCAGCACCGACAGGATCTTGGCCGAGGACGGCCCGCCCGCCACCGGCGTGCCGGTCCCCGGCGCAAAGGCCGGGTCGAGGCAATCGATGTCGAAGGTGACATAAGTCTTCTTGCCGCCGGTGCGCTCGGCAATCGCGTAAGCGATGTCGGCGGCGCGCATCTCCTCGACCTCGTGGCCGTAGAGGATCTTGATACCGAAATCTGCGGGCGCATGGGTGCGGATGCCGATCTGGATCGAGCGGTCGGGATCGATGATCCCGTCCTTGACCGCACGCCCAACGAACGAGCCGTGGTCGATGCGCTTGCCGTCGTCAGGCCAGGTGTCCTGGTGGGCATCGAACTGCACCAGCGCCATCGGGCCATGAATCGCCGCATGCGCCTTCAGCACTGGCCAGGTGACGAAATGGTCGCCGCCGAGCGTCAGAAGGAAGGCGCCGGATTTCAGGATCTTGGCCGCTTCACGTTCGATCGCTGCCGGCGTCTTCTGATGGTTGCCACTGTCGAGCAGGCAGTCGCCATAGTCGATCACGGCGAGATCGTCGAACAGGTCACGATTGAACGGGTATTGCGGGTCGCAGTCGAAGATCGCCGAGGCACGGCGGATCGCCTGCGGGCCGAAACGGGCACCTGGACGGTTGGTGACGGCTGCGTCGAACGGAATGCCCCAGACCACCGCGTCGGCGCCGGCGACGTTCTTCGAATATTTGCGGCGCATGAAGGACAAAGCCCCTGCATAGGTCGGATCACCCGAGCGCCCCGAAGCGGTGCGCGCGGTGAAAGCGTGATCGATCGATGAAGTGGGCATAGGCAGTCTCCTCAGTCGGTCTTTCGGAATTTCGAGGCGCAAGAACTACAGAAGCTGGCCGCAACATGCCAGCCCCGAGGTGTTGCGCGTGTGACAGGCGCCTTGCCGGGCCATCTTTTGGTCATTTGACTGTCATCTGGCCTACACGCCCCTGTCATCGCAACTGCGTAGGTCCTTGCTCGCGTCCTTCGGTCATGGAGCGATTCCGATGCGGACAGTTCTGGCAGCCACGACCTCGTTACTCCTTGCTCTTGGTATTGCGTCGGCGAGCCATGCCGGCCCGCGCAGCGAGCAGATCCTCGAGCGTTTCGAAAATGCCAACCAGTGGCGCGACCACGTCATGGTTGTTGCCCATCGCGGCGGCGGGCTGGAAGCAGGCAAGACGCTTTATCCAGAGAACTCCATCGCCTCGCTGCGCGGCGTGATCGCCCTGGGCGCCGAAATGGTCGAGATCGACATACGCCGGTCAAAGGACGGCGAACTGATCGTCATGCATGACAGCTGGCTCGACCGGACCACCGACTGCAAGGGCGAGGTGATAGCGCGGACTTTGGATGAACTTCGCCACTGCCGACTTGTCGTTGAAGGCACGGGAGCGGTGACCGGCGAGCCAGTGCCGACGCTGCGGGAAATGCTGGAGGCAGCCAAAGGCAAGATCCTGGTCAATCTCGACAACAAGCTCGAAACCGCCGATCTCGTCGATATGGTCGCTCTGGCGCGCGAAATGGGCATGGAAGAGCAGGTCGTCGTCAAGGCCAACCTGTGGAATGCCGAGCGCGTCGCCGCCGTCAAGGCGACCATGGCGCGCGTGGGGCAGGGGTTCCAGTTCATGCCGATCATGGCCGACGATGCCGTGCGCGACCCTGCCTTCGTCGCAGCCGCTGGCAAGGCCTTTGCCGCCGATGCCGTGGAGATGATCACTTGGCGCGGCAACGCGGAGAAGATGACCGAGACTGGCGGGCCGCTGTTTACGGCAAAGGTGAGGGCGGCCTCCATCCGTGGCAACTGGCACATCTGGGTCGACACCCACGCCATCGTCAACAAGCCCGGAGGCTTCCTGTCGGGCGGTCGCGGCGACGAGCTCGCCGTGGCTGCCGGATTTCCAAATGAGGTGTTCGGCTTCTGGGCCGAGCGCGGCGCCACCATGATCCAGACCGACGAACCAAAGGCTGCCATCAACTGGCTGGCCGCCAATGGCTATCGCGTACCCTATGCGGAGATCGACGAATCGGTCGCCTCGGCCGTGGGCCACGCCGCGTCGGAACTGCGAGAGCTGCCGACGAACTGACTTTTCCAAGTCCATAACGAAAAAGGCCACCCGAAGGTGGCCTTTCCCAAATTCTGAAATACGAGGCGCTTAGCGCTTCGAGAACTGGAAGCTACGACGGGCCTTGGCCTTACCGTACTTCTTACGCTCGACGACACGGCTGTCGCGGGTCAGGAAGCCGCCCTTCTTGAGCACGCCGCGCAGCGTCGGCTCGTAGTAGGTCAGCGCCTTGGAGATGCCGTGACGAACGGCACCGGCCTGGCCGGACAGACCGCCACCGACGACGGTAGCAACGACGTCGTACTGGCCGACGCGGGCAGCAGCGACGATCGGCTGGTTCAGGATCATCTGCAGCACGGGACGCGCGAAATAAGCCGCGAATTCCTTGCCGTTGACGATGATCTTGCCGGAGCCGGGCTTCACCCAGACGCGGGCGATGGCGTCCTTGCGCTTGCCGGTGGCATAGGCGCGGCCGCTCTTGTCGAGCTTCTGGACGTGAACCGGAGCGGCAGGCTGCACCGAAGCGGTCACGGTGCCGAGTTCTGCGAGCGAGCTGAGATCAGCCATAATTACGAGGCCTTCTTGTTCTTGACGTTCAGCGCGCCGACGTCGAGCGTCACAGGCTGCTGAGCGACATGCGGATGTTCAGCGCCTGCGTAGACGCGGAGATTCTTCATCTGGCGACGGCCGAGCGGACCACGCGGGATCATGCGCTCAACGGCCTTCTCCAGGACGCGCTCGGGGAAACGGCCCTCGAGCAGCTGGCGCGCGGTGCGCTCCTTGATGCCGCCGGGGTGGCCGGTGTGCCAGTAGTACACCTTGTCGGTGAACTTCTTGCCGGTGAACGCGACCTTGTCGGCGTTGATGATGATGACATTGTCACCGTCGTCGACGTGGGGCGTGAAGGTGGGCTTGTTCTTGCCGCGGAGGATGTTGGCGACGATGGAGGCGAGACGGCCGACGACGAGACCTTCGGCGTCGATCAGCACCCACTTCTTCACCACGTCCGCAGGCTTCTGCGAAAAGGTTGTCATGGTTATATGCTTTCGGTTCGGACCTTCAAGAGAAGGCGTTTCTTGTTGCTTTCATTGGCGAATGGCCGAAGCCCTTGGCCAATAACAAAACGGCGACCCAATGCGGGCCGCTGCTTTGCATGGGCTTATAGGTGAGGGCGGTTGAAGCGTCAAGCGTTGCGGAACTGACCATGCTTCATAAAAATAAATAAAAACAATATGATAGATGAGTGGTATTATTTTACCGCACCTCTGTCGCGTTTCGGCGGGATGGAATAGGTGCCGGTTGCGTGCGCCACGGTCTGCTTCTCCGGTCCAGCCACGATGTCGATGTCGAACACCATCAGGCTCTTGCCCAGCTTGAGGATGCGGCAATGGCCGTCGATCGGGCCGGCCTCCGCCTTGCGCATGAAGTTGATGTTGAGGTTGGTCGTTACCGACAAGGCGTCAGGCCCAGCATGACTGAGCACGCAGACATAACCGCCGATGTCGGCAAGGGTGAACAGCGACGGTCCAGATACTGTCCCACCGGGCCGGAGATGGCGCTCGTCGGCATTGAGCCGGACGGTGCAGCCGCCGGGAAAGACGTCTGTCACCTGATAAAAATCATAGTGGTCGTTGAGTTGCGGATAGACCTCCTTGAGGAGATCATTGACCTCGGCCGCCGTCATCAGCGGCGTCAATCCATTCTGCTCGGGCATTCGCTCTTTCCGTTGGCTTTCCGGGGGGCATTTTCCGGCGTCGTCATTCTGGCTGCGTGTGAACCTATGCCGTCGCCCGCGACACTTAGTTGGGAACCAATGTTTGCGGGCAAACGTATATGGCTCAAGCTCGACGCTGGCGATTCGTCTTTCGCCGCATTAGCCGGGGAGCACTATGGCAGAAATCGTCGCCATCAAACGCAGCACAGCTGAGGGATCTGTTCGGTCCAGCCTGGACAATGGCGTTTTGCGCCTAGTTCTTGCCAATCCGCCTGCCAACGCGCTGTCGATCGAAACGATGGCGGCGTTGCAGTCGCAACTGGACGGTGCGCGCGACGACAAGGAAATCAGGGCCATCGTGCTCGCTGCCGCGGGCAAGGTGTTCTGCGCCGGACATGACCTCAAGGAAATGACAGCCCACAGAAGCGACGCCGACCGCGGCCGCGCCTTCTTCGAACTCACCATGGCACGCTGTTCGACGCTGATGCAGTCGATCGTGCGCCACCCCAAGCCGGTGGTTGCCGAGGTCGATGGCCTTGCCACGGCGGCCGGCTTGCAGCTCGTCGCCAGCTGCGACCTCGCCATCGCCTCCGATCAATCCACTTTCTGCACGCCAGGCGTCAATATTGGCCTGTTCTGCTCGACGCCGATGGTGGCGCTGTCGCGCAATGTCCCGCGCAAACAGGCGATGGAAATGCTGCTGACCGGCGAGACCATCGATGCCACGACCGCGCGCGATTTCGGTCTGGTCAATCGCGTCGTGCCGCGCGAGTACCTGAATCACATTGTCGGAAAATACGTCCAAACCATTGTTTCGAAATCGCCTCTGACGCTGAAGATCGGCAAGGAGGCATTTTACGCCCAGGCCGAGATGGGGCTTGCGGAAGCCTATGACCATGCGTCGCGGGTGATGGTCGAAAACATGCTGGCACGGGATGCCGAGGAGGGGATCGGCGCTTTCATCGACAAGCGCGAAGCACAGTGGAAGGGAGAATAGGATTGGAACAGCGGATTTCGCTTGTCACCCTGGGGGTCGATGATCTCGGCCGCGCCGTGCGCTTTTATGAATCGATGGGGCTCAAACGAAACCAGTCGATTACCGACGGTGTCGCCTTCTTCCAGCTGGGCGGGATCGTGCTCGGCCTTTGGGGTCGCGAGCAACTTGCGACCGACGCGGGGATTTCCCGGCGGCAAGGGCGGTTTTTCCGGCGTGTCGCTGGCCTACAACACGCGTTCCGAAGCCGAGGTCGACGAGATGCTGGCGGCGGCCGAGAAGGCCGGTGGTCGCATCGTCAAGCCGGCGCAGCGCGCCTTCTGGGGCGGCTGGTATGGCTATTTCGCCGACACCGAGGGCCACCTCTGGGAAGTGGCGCACAATCCCGATTTCCCGATTGCCGAGGATGGCAGCATCTCCCTGCCGTGAGGTGCGCGGCGTTTGCGCACCCTGCCGAAAGCCGGTATCCAGAACCGTCGAACGAGGCGGCCATGAACCACAACAGCTACGACAATGCCTACATCGCCGGCATCCTGAATTCGGTCAGGACGATCGCCGTCGTCGGTGCTTCGGCCAATGACGTCAGGCCCAGCTACTTTGTCACCAAATATCTGATCGGCAAGGGCTATAAGGTTTACCCGGTCAATCCGGGCCATGCCGGCAAGGAGATCCTCGGCCGCATGACCTATGCCAGCCTCACCGACATTCCCCAGGCCATCGACATGGTCGATGTCTTCCGTGCGTCGGCCGCAGTGCCGGTAATTGTCGATGAAGCCCTCAAGCTTGATCCGCTGCCAAAAGTCATCTGGATGCAGTTGACCGTCCGCCATGACGAGGCCGCGGCCCGGGCCGAGGCCGCCGGCATCCAGGTCGTCATGAATCGCTGCCCCAAGATCGAATATGCGCGGCTGGCGGGGGAAATCGGCTGGAGCGGCATTAACTCAGGCGTGCTGTCGTCAAAGCGCCCGGTCATGCGCGAGGGGTTCCAGAGCTTCGGCATCCGCGCAAAATAGTCGTGCCCAATCGACCGCCGCCGAAGCAGTATGGAAAAATCGTGCGGTAAGTATTGGGCGTTCTGGAATATTCGTCTTTGCTTTCCGGCACTGGCTCCGCCAAAGATGGCGCCCGAATTCGACTGGCATATCCTTGGAGAAACAAATGTCCCAGCGCGCTCCTGGTTTCAACACGCTTGCGGTCCACGCTGGCGCAAAGCCCGATCCGGCGACTGGCGCCCGCGCCACGCCGATCTACCAGACGACATCTTATGTCTTCGACGATGCCGACCACGCCGCATCGCTGTTCGGGCTGAAGGCCTTCGGCAACATCTACACCCGCATCATGAACCCGACCCAGGCCGTGCTTGAGGAGCGCATCGCAGCCCTTGAAGGCGGTACCGCGGCATTGGCCACCGCGTCGGGCCACGCGGCGCAGTTACTGGTGTTCCACAATCTGATGCGTCCGGGCGACAATTTCGTCGCCGCGACGCGCCTCTATGGCGGCTCGATCAACCAGTTCGGCCATGCCTTCAAGAATTTTGGCTGGGAAGCGCGCTGGGCCGACACCAACGACATTTCAAGCTTTGACAAGCAGATCGATGGCAAGACCAAGGCGATCTTCATCGAGAGCCTTGCCAATCCGGGCGGCACCTTCGTCGACATCGAAAAGGTGGCCGACATTGCCCGCAAGCATGGCCTGCCGCTGATCGTCGACAACACGCTGGCGAGCCCGTACCTGATCCGTCCTATCGAGCATGGCGCTGACATCGTCGTCCATTCGCTGACCAAGTTCATCGGCGGCCACGGCAATTCGATCGGCGGCGTCATCGTCGATGGCGGCACCTTCGACTGGTCGAAGTCGGGCAAATACCCGATGCTGTCGGAGCCGCGGCCTGAATATGGCGGCGTCGTGCTGCACGAGACCTTTGGCAATTTTGCCTTCGCCATCGCCGCCCGCGTTCTCGGCCTGCGCGACCTTGGCCCGGCGATCTCGCCCTTCAACTCGTTCCTGATCCTCACCGGCCTCGAGACCTTGCCGCTGCGCATGCAGCGCCATTGCGACAATGCGCTGACGGTCGCCGGCTGGCTCTCCGACCATCCCAAGGTCGAATGGGTCTCCTATCCCGGCCTCAAGAGTGACAAGAACCATGCGCTGATGAAGAAGTATTCGCCGCAAGGGGCGGGTGCCGTCTTCACCTTCGGCCTCAAGGGTGGCTACGAGGCCGGCGTCAAGTTCGTCGAAGCACTTGAGCTGTTCTCGCACCTCGCCAATGTCGGCGACACCAAGTCGCTGGTCATTCACCCGGCTTCGACCACCCACCGCCAGCTCTCCGACGAGCAGAAGGTGGCGGCAGGCGCCGGACCTGATGTTGTCCGCCTCTCCGTCGGCATCGAGGATGTCAGCGACATTATCGCCGACCTCGAGCAGGCGCTGGCCAAGGCCTGATCGGCCGTGCAAGAGTTGGCCCCGGCAGTCTTGGGCTGCCGGGGCCTTTTGCTGTCTGGAGCTGGATCTTGCCGAAATTTCTCACCATCGACGTCAATGGCATCGAGCCGGAAGCCGGGGCGCCGGCGCAGGGCCGTTTGATCTCGGGCGATCCCAAGTTCCGTACCTGGAACGCCGAGGAGGCTGATGGCGGGCTCTATGCTGGCATCTGGGAATCGACGCCCGGCAAATGGCGCATCGAATATGATGAATGGGAGTTCTGCCACATCTTGTCGGGCGTCTCGGTCATCGCGGAGGAGGGCGGCGAAGCCTGCACGGTGCGTGCCGGCGACAGCTTCGTCCTCAGGCCCGGCTTCAGGGGAAGCTGGGAAGTGCTTGAAACGACTCGCAAGGAATATGTGATCCGGCTCTGAGCGTCAGCTTTTTTTCGCGTCGAATTTTTCCGACGCCAATGCCAGCGTGTCGATCTCGTTCGCGCATAGCAGCGGCTTCAGCGCCTCGAACTTCTCTGCCGGCCATTCGTAGACTTTGAGCGCCAGCAGTTTGTCGACAACGGCCTGCGGAAAACGCGTCTTGATCGGCACGGCCGGATTTCCAGCAACGATGGTGTAGGGCGCCACGTTTCTTGGTGACGATGGCACCTGAGGCAATGATGGCGCCTTCGCCGATGGTGACGCCGGGCATGATCATGGCGCGCATGCCGATCCAGGCGCCGTCGCCGATGACCGTGTCGCCCTTGCCGGCATAGGCATCCAGGATGAACTCGGGGAAGGGATAAAGGCTGAACCAGTCCGTCCGGTGTGTGTGGTTGCCGCCGAGCAGGATCACCGCCTCGGCGCCGACGCAGACATAGTCGCCGATATGCAGTTGGTCGATCGGCCAGGCCGGTTCCCACGCTTTCAGACTGTAGTCGTCGCCATAGAGATAGCGCACGACGCTTTGTTCGAACGAACCCGACCAGGCATCGCTATAGTAGCTGTGCGTGCCACGAATGTGGATTTTCGGATTCGTGACTGTCTCGTGCAACAGTTCTACCCTGGACCAGTGTTTGGTATCGTTTTTCATCGCGTAAGATCCTCAGGCCACGGCAGCCGCTCAGGCCTTGGTGGCGAATACATAAAGCCAGTCCGTCGGCAGGCCGTCGTAGCCGCTTCCTCTGTTACTGGTGATTTCGATCTGCCCTTTCCAGCCGCGGTCGCCATATGCGCCTGCCAGCCATGCGGGGGAAGGGTAGTTATAGTACCTGCCGAAGCGATCGCGTCCCTCGGCTTCGCCAGCCTTGAAGCTCGCGTAGAACACGCCTCCCGGCTTCAGCGCCCGCTGCACACGCTCAACGATCCCCGCAAGATGCTCGCGCGGCACATGTAGCAGGCAGGCATTGGCCCACACGCCGTCATAGGCGTCGGTTTCTTCGATGTCTTCAAACAGGAGGACCTTGACGGCTCGGCCAAGACGTTTTGCTGCTGCCGCGGCCATCTCCGGCGTGCCATCTGATGGTGTGACGTCGAAGCCTTCGGCGAGCATGGCTTCGCTGTCTTGTCCTGCGCCGCATCCAAGTTCGAGCACATGGCCACCCGTCGGCAAGCGAGCCATGAATGCGTGGAGATGGCGGTTGCTCGCCGGCGCGCCCCTGGTCGTGTAGGCTTCCGCCTCGTTCGAGTAGAATCTGATTGTCTCGCTGTCTTTGGCTTCCGACACAATTGCTCCGGTATCAGTTTTCCGCGGAACGGGCCGTCAGACTAGCTGGTGAGCTTGGGTTTGGTTGTTTGTCCAGGCACCAGACATTCGCTCAGCTGACGGCCGGGCCCATTGCATTGAGTCCACTACCGCAGCAGGTGCGGAAAGTTCCAGTGCCGAACATTGAGCCAGCTATCGCTACGAAAGTTAGCGGCAGCTGAAGTCATGCGTGCTTACCGGTCTTGCGCAACGCTAATGCGACATCCTATTTACAGGGCAAAGCCTCTGAACCGATTCTGCCCGTCCGGCGCCGGAATCCCCTCACGAAAAGGGATAGTCGATGAAGAACCCCGTCGAAACATACATGAACCTCGTTCCGATGGTGGTCGAGCAGACCAACCGAGGCGAGCGCGCCTACGATATCTTCTCGCGGCTCCTCAAAGAGCGCATCATCTTCATCACCGGCCCGGTCGAAGACGGCATGGCGACGCTCGTTTGCGCCCAACTGCTGTTCCTCGAAGCCGAGAACCCGAAGAAAGAGATCAATCTCTACATCAACTCGCCCGGTGGCGTGGTGACCTCGGGCATGGCGATCTACGACACCATGCAGTTCATCAAGCCGGCGGTTTCGACGCTGTGCATCGGCCAGGCTGCCTCAATGGGCTCGCTGCTGCTCTGCGCCGGCCACAAGGACATGCGTTTTGCCACGCCGAACGCCCGCATCATGGTGCACCAGCCTTCGGGCGGCTTCCAGGGGCAGGCCTCGGACATCGAGCGCCACGCCCTGGACATCATCAAGCTCAAGCGCCGTCTCAACGAGGTCTATGTCAAGCATACCGGCAAGGACTACGAGACCATTGAAAAGACGCTCGACCGCGACCATTTCATGACGGCGGACGAGGCACGCGACTTTGGTTTGATCGACAAGGTCATCGCAAGCCGCGACCCGGTTGAGGGTGCCACCGCTTCGTGATTGGACGCTGCGACCTGCCTGCAGGGCCACATCTCGCATTTTTGAGGTGCCCTGCGGCATTTCGGACACATTTTGCTGTTCCCTCCGTGGAAGCGTCGGCCTACGTTAAGGTGGCGTTGAGCTTCGACGGCTTAGCGTTGTTCAAGGGTGCCGCGACTCGTTGCAGCGACTTCTGGAATGTGAGTTGTACGGAGCTCGTTGCGGCGGCCAGGGAATGGCGGTGGCGGCGTCCGTCGTTAGATTGCATATGCGCCCCGGAGCCAGACCTTCGGCCGGGCGGCAGTGAAAGGACTTGGACAAGATGAGCAAGGTCAGCAACGGCGGCGGCGACTCCAAGAACACGCTCTATTGCTCGTTCTGCGGCAAGAGCCAGCACGAGGTACGCAAACTCATAGCCGGCCCGACCGTCTTCATCTGCGATGAATGCGTCGAACTGTGCATGGACATCATCCGCGAGGAGAACAAGACCTCGATGGTGAAGTCGCGCGAGGGCGTGCCGACACCGCAGGAAATCCTCAAGGTTCTGGACGACTATGTCATTGGTCAGCCTTACGCCAAGCGCGTGCTGTCGGTAGCCGTCCACAACCACTACAAGCGCCTCGCGCATGCGTCCAAGAGCAACGACGTCGAATTGGCGAAGTCGAACATCTTGCTGATCGGCCCGACGGGCTGCGGCAAAACGCTGCTCGCCCAGACGCTCGCCCGCATCATCGACGTACCGTTCACCATGGCGGATGCGACGACGCTGACCGAAGCCGGTTATGTCGGCGAAGACGTCGAAAACATCATCCTCAAGCTGCTGCAGTCGGCCGACTACAATGTCGAACGCGCCCAGCGCGGCATCGTCTACATCGACGAAATCGACAAGATCTCGCGCAAGTCGGACAACCCGTCTATCACCCGCGACGTCAGTGGCGAAGGTGTCCAGCAGGCGCTGCTGAAGATCATGGAAGGCACTGTCGCTTCCGTGCCGCCCCAGGGCGGCCGCAAGCACCCGCAGCAGGAGTTCCTGCAGGTCGACACGGCCAACATCCTGTTCATCTGCGGTGGCGCGTTTGCCGGCCTCGACAAGATCATCTCGGATCGCGGCCGCAAGACCTCGATCGGCTTTGGCGCCACCGTCGCTTCGCCGGAGGACCGGCGCAGCGGCGAAGTGTTCCGCCTCGTCGAACCAGAGGATCTGCTGAAATTCGGCCTGATCCCCGAATTCGTCGGCCGTCTGCCTGTCCTGGCGACGCTCGAGGATCTCGACGAGCCAGCGCTGATCCAGATCCTGACCGAGCCGAAGAATGCTCTGGTCAAGCAGTACCAGCGCCTGTTCGAGATGGAAAATGTCGACCTGACCTTCCACGAGAACGCGCTGTCGGCGATTGCCAAGCGCGCCATCGAGCGCAAGACCGGCGCCCGCGGCCTGCGTTCGATCATGGAAGCGATCCTGCTCGACACGATGTTTGAACTTCCCGCACTCGAAGGCGTGCAGGAAGTGGTGATTTCGGAAGAGGTGGTGACCGGCAGCGCCCGGCCGCTCTATATCTACTCCGAACAGAAGGAAAAGAAGGGCAACGTCAGCGCCTGAGGCCTGGCAGTTTCCCTTTGGACCGCTCCAGCGAACGGCGCCCCAGCGGCGCCGTTGGCATTTCGGAGCCTCGCCGATCCTGGCCAGCAAACGCTACAGCGCCGCGCATCCTTGAGATGCGCAAGGGACGCTGTAGAGTTTTGAGGTGGTGCATGATCCTTTCCGAAAATCGATTCCGATTTTCGGGGTCATGCACGAGCGTGATTGGCCTTGATGTTTACCCGGCGAAGCTCCAACTAACGGAGAAGAGGCGATGGGTGGGTTTTCGTGCTGTAATACCGCGCGGTAATCGGCGGTAGGCGGAACCGTCCATGGTCGTTAATATGAGATTCGCGGTTGGCGCTCGCGCGGCTGCGAAATGAAAGGTTGGACAATGGCCAAAATATCCCGCTCTTCCAGCGAAGGTACCTTCGCAGTCCTGCCGTTGCGCGACATTGTCGTGTTCCCGCACATGATCGTCCCGCTGTTTGTGGGGCGTGAAAAGTCGATCAAGGCTCTGGAAGAGGTGATGGGTCAGGAAAAGCAGATCCTGCTTGCGACCCAGATGAATGCCGCCGACGATGACCCCGAGCCGGGCGCCATCTACGACATCGGCACGCTCGCCAATGTGCTGCAGCTGCTCAAGCTGCCTGACGGCACCGTCAAGGTGCTGGTCGAGGGCACGACGCGCGCCAAGATTCAGTCCTTCACCGACAAGCCTGATTTCCACGAGGCCCACGCTCTCGTCTTGAGCGAGCCCGAAGAGGAAGAGGTCGAGGTTGAGGCGCTTGCGCGTTCGGTGGTTTCCGACTTCGAAAACTACGTCAAGCTGAACAAGAAGATTTCGCCCGAAGTGGTTGGCGCTGCCAGCCAGATCGAGGACTATTCCAAGCTCGCCGATACGGTGGCCTCGCATCTCGCCATCAAGATCACCGAGAAGCAGGAAATGCTCGGCACGCTGTCCGTCAAGGAACGGCTCGAGAAGGCGATGGGCTTCATGGAAGCCGAAATCTCCGTCTTGCAGGTGGAAAAGCGCATCCGCAGCCGCGTCAAGCGGCAGATGGAGAAGACCCAGCGCGAGTACTACCTCAACGAGCAGATGAAGGCGATCCAGAAGGAACTCGGCGAAGGCGAAGACGGCCGCGACGAGTCCGCCGAGATCGAGGCGCGCATCAAGAAGACGAAGCTTTCCAAGGAGGCCCGCGAGAAGGCGGATGCCGAGTTGAAGAAGCTGCGTTCGATGTCGCCGATGTCGGCTGAAGCCACCGTGGTGCGCAATTATCTCGACTGGATCCTGTCGATCCCGTGGGGCAAGAATTCCAAGGTCAAGCAGGACCTGAACTTCGCCCAGGAGGTGCTCGACACCGACCATTACGGCCTCGACAAGGTCAAGGACCGCATCGTCGAGTATCTTGCCGTGCAGAGCCGCCAGAAGAAGCTGAAGGGCCCGATCCTGTGCCTCGTTGGCCCTCCCGGCGTCGGCAAGACCTCGCTCGGCAAGTCGATCGCCAAGGCGACCGGCCGTGAGTTCGTGCGCATGGCGCTCGGCGGCGTGCGTGACGAGGCCGAGATCCGCGGTCACCGCCGCACCTATATCGGCTCGATGCCCGGCAAGGTCATCCAGTCGATGAAGAAGGCCAAGAAGTCCAACCCGCTCTTCCTGCTCGACGAGATCGACAAGATGGGCCAGGACTTCCGTGGTGATCCTTCGTCGGCGCTGCTTGAGGTGCTCGATCCGGAACAGAACGCAACGTTCATGGACCACTATCTGGAGGTCGAATACGACCTTTCGAGCGTGATGTTCGTGACGACGGCGAACACGCTGAACATCCCTGCGCCCTTGATGGACCGCATGGAGATCATCCGCATCGCCGGCTACACCGAGGACGAAAAGGTCGAGATCGCCAAGCGGCACCTGATGTCCAAGGTGGTGCGCGATCATGCGCTCCAGCCCAAGGAGTTCTCGGTTTCCGAGGACGCGATCCGCGGCATCATCCAGACTTACACGCGCGAAGCCGGTGTCCGCAGCCTCGAGCGCGAGCTGATGAAGCTCGGGCGCAAGGCCGTCACCGAGATCATCAAGACCAAGAAGAAGTCGGTGAAGGTCACCGCCGCCAACTTGGACGAGTATCTCGGCGTGCCGCGCTACCGCTTCGGACAGGTCGAGGCCGACGATCAGATCGGTGTGGTCACTGGCCTGGCATGGACCGAGGTTGGCGGCGAGTTGCTGACGATCGAAGGTGTGATGATGCCTGGCAAGGGCCGCATGACCGTCACCGGCAACCTGCGTGAAGTCATGAAGGAGTCGATCTCGGCGGCGGCGTCTTATGTCCGCAGCCGCGCCATCGATTTCGGCATCGAGCCACCGCTGTTCGACAAGCGCGACATCCATGTGCACGTGCCGGAAGGTGCGACGCCCAAGGACGGCCCTTCGGCCGGTGTCGGTATGGCGACGGCCATCGTCTCGGTAATGACCGGTATTCCGGTCAAGGCCGATGTCGCGATGACTGGCGAGATCACTCTGCGTGGTCGTGTGCTGCCGATCGGCGGCCTCAAGGAGAAGCTGCTTGCAGCGCTTCGCGGCGGCATCAAGAAGGTGCTGATCCCGGAAGAAAACGCCAAGGATCTGGCGGAGATTCCGGAAAACGTGAAGAGCGGCATGGAGATTATCCCGGTCGGCCGCATGGGCGAAGTGCTCAGGCACGCTCTGGTGCGCATGCCCGAGCCGATTGAATGGACTGAGCCGGTCGACGTGCCGGCGTCCAAGTCGGATGCCGGCGATGATGCCGGCAAGGGCTTCGCTCATTAGTTGCATCTAAAGTTGCAACGAAAAACGAAAAGCCGGGCACACGCCCGGCTTTTTCATGTGAAAAACCGCAGAATTCCGGGCTTTGCGGGCCTTTTCGACTTGGTTGTGCCGACACTTTTTTCTAAAGTCCGTGTCCTACCGGCTGAGTCTAATGTCCCGGTTTTCTCATGGAAGGGAATTTGAATGAACAAGAACGAACTAGTGTCCGCCGTCGCCGAAGCATCCAAGCTCTCGAAGGGTGACGCGCAGTCCGCTGTCGACGCTGTTTTTTCCGTCATCACCGGCGAACTGAAGAGCGGCGGCGATGTCCGGCTTGTCGGTTTCGGAAATTTCACCGTGTCAAAACGCGCGGAGTCGACTGGCCGTAACCCGCAGACGGGTGCGGAAGTGAAGATCCCGGCGCGCACGGTACCGAAGTTCTCGGCTGGCAAAGGCCTCAAGGACGCGGTCAACTGATCGCTCTTCAGCCGATGTAATGCTTGAAAAGCCGGGTTCGCCCGGCTTTTCTTTTGTCTGAAATCGGATTCCTAAGGGGCGGCCTTGCCGCTCAGTAGATTTGGGTTCTGGACCGGCTGATGAAGAAGCCGTGGCCATCATTGCGGGTGCAGCTCAGCCCGGCCTTATCGGACGTGCAGCTGAACGGCCCCTTTTTCCAGCTATTGCCATATTCAAGCCTATGCGAGCCATCGCAGCACCCGGTATCGCCAACATTCTGATAACGCTTGGCTTTTCCAGACTTGCCGAGGATGAACCTGAGATAGGTCGGCTCGATGCGGTCGCAGCCGAGTTCCGGCCCGCCATCCCCGGGCATGTAGACGTCCGAGCCGCCTGCGGGCGTGTACTGGCAGCCGACATTACCTGAAGGCATGTTGAAATAGACGGCACCGCCATCGGCCGGGAAGGTCTGTTCCGCGGCACTTGCATCGATCGAGATCAGGGCAATCACCGCAACAAGCAAAGAACGCACAGCCCCTCCAGCGCAATTCCACGGTTCCAAACGCAATGATAGCACCAGAACGCGCAAATTGGGCAACAGCGATTGGGGGGCGAGGTGTCCCAACAAAGAAAGGGCCGCTGCGGCGGCCCTTTCGTTGTTCGGCTGGATTGCTGAAGGCTTACGCCTTGACCAGAAATGCCTCGCGCGGCAGGTCGGACAGCACCTCGGCACGATTGCCGCGCAGGATCACGATCTCTTCCAGCCTGAGCCCAAAGCGGCCCTGCAGATAGATGCCCGGCTCGATGGAGAACACGTTGCCTTCGACAAGGATCGTCTCCGACGTGCCGGTGATGTATGGCTGCTCATGGATGTCGATGCCCAGGCCATGGCCAGTGCGGTGCAGGAAGAAGTCGCCATAACCGGCTGCGGCGATGACGTCGCGGGCGGCCTTGTCGACCTCCTTGGCGGCGACACCTGGCTTTGCTGCGGCAATCGCCGCCTGCACGGCGCGCTCCAGAACGCCGTGAACCTCGTCAAAGCCTTCCGGGGTCTCTCCGAACACGCCGACGCGCGTCATGTCGGAGGGATAGCCGTCCTTGCGCCCGCCGATGTCAATCAATACGGCCTCGTTGGCCTTGAGCTGGCGGTCGCCGGTATGATGGTGCGGGAAGGCACCGTTTTCGCCGAAACAGACGCTGGTGAACTCCGGTTTGGCGCCGTTGGCGGCGTAGAAGTCGCGGATTGCCTGTGCCACTTCCAGTTCGGTGACGCCTTGCTTCAGTGCGGCGAAACCGGCGCGCATCGCGCCATCGTTAAGCACAGCGTTCATCTTGAGCCGTGCGTATTCGGCGTCGTCCTTCTGGCCGCGCAGGAAGCTCACCGTATCCGCGAGGAAACCGCGTGCAGCACCTGGCAGGGCGTCGATGACCAGCAGCGCGAAATCGGCGCGCATGGTTTCGTCAAGCGCGATCTTGAGGTTGCCGTGGCCGGCACCGCAATCCTTGAGCAGCTTGGCAAGTGCTGCGCTGGGCCCGTCGGCATCGGTCCACGGGTAGAACGGCAGCTTGGTGTAGGGACGCTGGCTGTCGACGTTGAGCGCCGGCATCAGGAAGCCGGCGTGGTCCTTGGCGACGATCAGCAGCACCGGGCGCTCGTCGCCATGCGGCGACATGCCGGCAAGCCAGACAAGGTGCGAAGAGGGGCCGACGACCACAAGGTCAGTCCCGGTTTCAGCCATGCGCTCGCGCAGCCGCGCCATCCGCTCTTCGTACATCGTCTCTGCCTTCTTGGATTTGGGGAGGGGGTGAGGGGAGGGGAAATGGGACCGCCCGCAATGGGGCGGTCCCGGTCAGTGCCGTTCGTCAGTTCTTCTTGACGAGGCGGTAGTAGACGAAGTCGGAGGTCGCGCCGTTGACATAGCCTTCGACGTTCTTGGCGCGAGCGACCTGGGTCGCGGCCTGGAACATGATGACGATCGGCGACTTCTCCTGCACCTGCTTCTGCAGGTCGACATACATCGTGTTGCGCTTTGCCTGGTCAGGCTCGGCAAGGGCAGCCTTGGTCGCCTTGTTCAGCTCTTCCGGCACGGCCCAGCCATTCCGCCACGTGGTGGTCGACTGGTAGTGATCGTCGGAGTTGTCCTCGTTGTAGGCGAACGCCTTGGCATTGGAGTGCGGGTCCATGAAATCTGGGCCCCAATAGAGCAGCATCGCCTCATGGGTGCGGGCACGGTACTTGGTGATCACCTGCGAGCCGGTGCCCGGGATGATGTTGAAGTTGATGCCGGCTTCGGCGAAGCTTGCCTGCAGCGACTGCGCCATGTCGGTGAACGGCGTCGAGTTGATGACGTCGAGCGTGACGTCGATCGGCGTCTTGATGCCGGCATCAGCCAGGATCTGCTTGGCCTTGGCCGGATCGTAGCTGTAGGGCGTCTCGTCGAGCGAGCCGGGGAAGCCCGACGGCCAGAACGCCTGATGCGTCTGCATCTGGCCCTTCAGGAAGGTGTCGGTCATGCCCTTGTAGTTGACCAGGTAACGCGCGGCATCCCACACGGCTTCCGGCTGCAGGGCTGCGTCCTTCTGGTTGAAGCTCAGGAAGTGCACGGCTGCCTGCGGATAGGTCTCGGTGACCAGCGTGTCCTTGCCGGCGATCGTTGCGATCTGGTCCGACGTCAGGTTCTTGGCCATGTCGACGTCACCCGATTCCAGCAAGAGTTGCTGGGTCGCAGCTTCGGCGACGTGGCGGATGATGACGCCCTTGATCTCCGGCGCGCCGTTGAAATAGTCGGGGTTGGCGGCGAGGTTGATGATTTCGCCCGGGCGGAAGGCCTTGAGCACGAACGGGCCGGTGCCAGCCGAGTTCGACTTCAGCCAGCCATTGCCCATGTCGCCATTGGCCTCGTTGGCCTGAAGCGTCACCGCGTCGACGATCGAACCCGGACGCGCAGCAAGAACGTTGAGCACGAAGGCTGAAGCGAAGTCGCCTTCATACTTGATCACGACCTTGTTGCCGTCGGCCTTGACCATCGAATCGAAGTTCTCAGGGGTCCAGCCGAGCTGCGTCAGGATGAAGGCCGGGGCCTTGTTGAGCACGATCACGCGCTTGAACGAATAGACCACATCCTCGGCGCGCAGCGGATTGCCGGAGGTGAACTTGACGCCGTCGCGCAGCGTGAACGTGATGGTCTTGTTGGCGTCGTCAGCCGTCCATTCCTTGGCGAGACCAGCAGCCAGGGTCTTGGTGTCGGCGGCATCGTACTGGACGAGACGGTCGTAGGTCTGGGCAACGTACTCGCCCGAGGAGAACTCGTAGGCTTCGGCGGGGTCGATGCTGACGATGTCGTCGATATTCTGCGCCACCACGAGTACGCCGGCCGGCGTTGCCGCCAGGCTGATCGCGGGCGTCATCGGCATTGCCAGCGCCGCAGCAAGCAGCGCTGCTTTGAACAGTCTCATCATTTTGTCTCCTTTTTGGTTCCCATTGTTGTCTCGTCGGCCCTTGAACCGCGCAGGGCCGGATGCTCCGTGCGCGACCTGAACATCGGCAAGGTGCCGGTCCAGAGCATGCGCGCGAACTTATCGGTGTCGTTCGACCAGGAATGCGGACGATTGCCGCGGAAGTGCAGGCTGTCGCCGACCGAAAGCACCATTTCTTGATCCTCGAGGCGCTGGGTAATGGCGCCTTCGAGAATGAACAGGATCTCTTCACCCTCATGGCTGACCGTCTCCGAGCGGTAGCCTGGCGGAACGTTGAGGACGAAGGACGAGAGCACGTTGCCGGTGAAGTCGGCAGCGATGCGCTCGTAGACGATCGACGAGCCGTCGACGGAGAATCGGTTGCGGTCGCCGGAACGGGTCAGCCCGTCCTCCATGCTCGGTGTCGCGATGAAATAATCCACACCCACATCGAGGCTGCGGGCAATTTGCGCCAGCGTGCCGAGCGAAGGGGTGGCATGATCGCGCTCGACCTGGCTGAGGTACCCGACCGAAATGCCTGCGGCATCACACAATTCTTGGAGCGTCATCGACAATTGGCGCCGGCGGGCGCGGATCAGCGCGCCCACTTTGGGCTGGCTCGATGCCGCAGATTTGCCGGCTGCTGAGGACAAGTTTTTCGCTCCCATCAAAATTTTTTTGATCTAAGCAAAAATATTTGTATAGTCCAAGCGGAATTTTGCTCGACAGAAAACAACCGTGCCGCACTCGCGACGCGGCCAATGTGGTGGGAACAAAGACCGCGTGGCATTAGAAACCGACTCCGCCGCAAAGGCGCTTCCAGCAGGGCCCGGCGGCTCATCGCGTAATGCGCGGCACGCCTGGAAAACAGTGAAAGGCGTGCTGGGCGTTCTGGTCGCCATCGCCTTTACCTTCCTTGGCCTTCTGGCCATCACCTTTTTCATCGGCCGTGTGGTACCGATCGACCCGGTGCTTGCCGTCGTCGGCGACCGCGCGCCGCGCGCAGTCTATGAGGCCGCACGCATCGAAATGGGCCTCGACCAGCCCTTGATCGTCCAGTTCTTCCACTATGTCGGCAATGTTCTGACGGGCGATCTCGGCATGTCGGTATCGACCGGCAAGCCGGTGATCGAGGATCTCAAGCGCGTCTTTCCGGCAACGCTGGAGATGGCGACGATCGGCATCATCATCGGCGTGCTGCTTGGCGTGCCGATGGGCGTCTATGCCGCGAGCCGCCAGGGCAGCCTCGTCGATCAGGTCATCCGCGTCGTTGGCCTGCTCGGCTATTCGGTTCCAGCCTTCTGGCTCGGCCTTGTCGGCCTAGCGCTGTTCTACGCCAAGCTGCAGTGGGTCGGCGGCCCCGGGCGTATCGACATCTTTTATGACGGCCTCGTCGAGCCGGTCACTGGCTTGCTCCTGATCGACAGCCTGCTCGCCGGCGAGACCGAGATTTTCGTCAACGCCTTGACCCATATCGCGCTGCCGGCTGCGGTGCTTGGCTTCTTCAGCCTCGCCTACATCGCCCGCATGACGCGCTCCTTCATGCTCGACCAGCTGGCGCAGGAATATGTCACCACCGCCCGGGTCAAGGGTGTGTCCGAGCGGCTGGTGTTGTGGCGCCATGCCTTCCGGCCGATCCTCGTGCCGCTCATCACCGTCGTCGGCCTGTCTTATGCTGGTCTGCTCGAGGGTTCGGTGATGATCGAGACCGTGTTCTCCTGGCCCGGCATCGGCAACTACCTGACCACGGCGCTGCTCAATGCCGACATGAACGCCGTGCTTGGCGCAACGCTGGTCATCGGCGCCGTCTTCATCGGCATCAACAAGATTTCGGACGTGCTCTACCGCGTCCTCGACCCGAGGGCACGCTGATGGCGACGACACGTGACTGGCTGCTCGACGATTCGCCGTCCTCGCGCCTGCAGGCCCGGCTTGGTCGCAGCTACCGGCTGAGCCGCGCGCTTTCGCGCAATCCGCTGGCCATGGTCGGCGCTGTTATCGTGCTGACGCTCATCCTGGTGGCGCTGTTTGCGCCCTGGATCGCCACTCATTCGCCTGTTGGCCAGGATCTCGCCATGCGGCTCAAGCCGCCGAGCTGGGACAACTGGATGGGCACCGACGAACTCGGCCGCGATATCTGGAGCCGCGTCGTCTATGGCGCGCGCATCACGCTGATGATCGTGGCTCTGGTGGCCGTTCTCGCCGCCCCCGTCGGGCTGGTGATCGGTGCCGTCGCCGGCTACTTCGGCGGCTGGGTCGATCGCATCCTGATGGGTATCACCGACATCTTCCTGTCGATGCCCAAGCTGATCCTGGCGCTGGCTTTCGTCGCGGCCCTTGGACCCGGCATCCAGAACGCCATCATCGCCATCGCGATCGCGACGTGGCCGGGTTACGCCCGCATTGCCAGGGCCGAGACCCTGACAATCCGCAACTCCGAGTTCGTCGCTGCGGTCGAATTGCAGGGCACCTCGTCCTTCCGCGTCATCGTCAATCACATCCTGCCGCTGTGCACGTCGTCGATGATCATCCGCGTCACCCTCGACATGGCCGGCATCATCCTGACTGCGGCTGGTCTCGGTTTCATCGGCCTTGGCGCCCAGCCGCCGCTGCCGGAGTGGGGCGCCATGATCTCGCGCGGCCGCTCCTTCATCCTCGACCAGTGGTGGGTGGCGACGATGCCCGGTTTTGCCATCGTCATCGTCAGCCTCGGCTTCTGTTTCCTCGGTGACGGCCTGCGCGATGTGCTTGATCCCAAGCATGGAGATCGGCAATGAACGCGCTGCTTGAAATCCGCAATCTGAAGGTCACGTTTCCCACGGCCCGTGGTCCGGTCGACGTGGTCAAGGGGCTGTCGCTGACGCTTGGCCGCGAACGCCTCGGCATCGTTGGCGAGAGCGGTTCCGGCAAGTCGATGACCGGCCGCTCGATCCTGCGGCTCATCCGCTCGCCCGGCCAGGTGACCGCCGACGAAATGACCTTCAACGGCACCGACCTTCTGTCGCTGTCGGAAAAGCAGATGCGCTCCATTCGCGGCGCCCGCATCTCGATGGTCATGCAGGACCCGAAATTCTCGCTGAACCCAGTCATGACCATCGGCGACCAGATCGCAGAAGCGCTGCTGACGCATCAGAAGCTGGGCCGCAGCGATATCCGCAACCGCACGCTGGCCATGCTCGAAGCCGTGCGTATCAACGATCCCGAACGCGTGCTTGGCCTATACCCGCACGAAGTCTCGGGCGGCATGGGCCAGCGCGTCATGATCGCCATGATGCTGATTCCGGAGCCTGATCTGCTGATCGCCGACGAGCCGACCTCGGCGCTCGACGTTTCGGTGCAGGCGCAGGTGCTCGAGATCATCGACGACCTGGTCAAGCGCAAGGGCATGGGGCTGATCCTGATCAGCCACGACCTCGACCTCGTTTCGGCCTATTGCGACCGCATCCTGGTCATGCGCAGCGGCGAGGTGGTCGAGGAATGCGATGCCGGCGAACTCAAGAACGCCAAGCATCCTTACACCCGCGGTCTGCTCGCTTCGATCCCGCGCATTGACGAAAGCCGCGACGAGCTTCCTGTCCTCGAACGTACTGGGGCTTCGACATGAACGCGCTGGCGATCGACAACCTCGACATCTCCTATGGCGATTCGAAGGTTACCCACGGCATCGGCTTCACTGTTGCCGAGGGCGAGAGCTTTGCGCTGGTCGGCGAGAGCGGTTCGGGCAAGACCACCGTGCTCAAGGCGATTGCCGGCATGGCCAGGAACTGGACCGGCTCCATCTCTGTGTTCGGCGAACAGCGCAGCCATGGCATCGACCGTGGTTTTGCCAAGCAGTGCCAGATGGTGTTCCAGGACCCTTATGGCTCGCTGCATCCGCGCAAGACTGTCGATGCGACGCTGAGCGAGCCGCTTGCCATCCACGGCATCGGCGACAGTGGCGCGCGTGTCGACGAGGTCATGCTGTCGGTCGGTCTCGACCGCCGCTTCCGCTTCCGTTTTCCACACCAGCTTTCGGGCGGCCAGCGCCAGCGCGTGGCCATTGCCCGCGCACTGATCCTCAAGCCCAAGATGCTGTTGCTCGACGAGCCGACCTCGGCGCTGGACGTGTCGGTGCAGGCGGAAATCCTCAACCTGCTCAAGCGTCTGCGCCGCGAACAGGGGCTGACCTATCTGATGGTGACGCACAACCTGCCGGTGGTTTCGTTCCTGTGCGACCGCCTTGCCGTCATGCGCCATGGCCGTGTCGTCGAGGTGGCCAGCGTCGACCAGCTCAAGCGCGGCGCGCTTGTCGATCCCTATTCGCGCGAACTGACCAGCTTCAGCGCGGCTCTTCCCAAGACTTGAAATAGAGGTACATCATGACAGAGACCAATTTCGCCGAGGCGCTCGCCGCCTTCGATGCCGCCATTGCGACGACCACGGAAGTCGACGGTATCTGGAAGGCGTTGCAGACGCTCGCCGATGTCGTTGTCGGAGCCAAGCTCTTCACCGTCATGAAGCTCGACTGGGCCAACGAACGCTCGGGCCGCACCTATACCAGCCACCCGGACGCCTATCCGGTTTCCGGCACCAAGCCGATCAACCGCACGCACTGGTTCGACACGATCCATATCGAGCGCAAGCCCTTCGTCGCCAACACGATCAAGGATATTGCCGATGTGTTCCCGGACCATGAGACGATCTGGGCGCTCGGCTGCGGTTCGGTGCTCAACTGGCCGGTGTTCGTCGGCGACAAGCTGGTCGGCACCGTCAACATGCTGCACGAAGAGCATTTCTACACGCCTTTGCGTGTCGAGACCGCCAAGCACCTGTCGCTGGCAGCCAAGGCCGCCTTCCTGGCGGTGGAGCATCTCGAACGCCAGTAATCAAGCGTCAGCAGGCCAGTTCGCGGCCTGTTGCAGTCAAAGACTGCTCACCAGCGCGGGGATAGAAAGCTTCGCGCTGGTTTCGTCCAGGATCGAAAAGCTGTAGCGGCCGGTCTGGTCGCGCTCGACGGAGTAGCTCAGCCGGTCAACGACGCGGTTGTCCTTGTCGAATGTCAGCACGCGCGGCTTGAGCGTGGTGATCTCGTTCTCGTTCACGTAAACCGAATTGCAGATGATGACCTGGTCGCCGGCCTGGCAGGTACGTGCAGCCGCACCATTGAGGATGCAGCAGCGCGAGCCGCGCTCGCCAAGGATCACATAGGTCGAAATCCGCGCGCCGGAACTCTTGTTCCAGATCTCGACGAATTCCATCGGCAGGATGCCGGCTTCCTCGCAATGGTCGGGGTCGAGCGTGATCGAGCCGTGATAATTGAGATTGGCTTCGGTGACGTGGATGCCGTGCAGCTTGCCGGCGACGATCTTGCGCATTCTTCCTCCCCTGATACGCCGGACGGCGCAAAGCTACATTCCAACCACCAGCGCCCCGCCGGTCAGGCCAGCGCCCGCTGCGGCGAGCAGCAGCTTTTCGCCCGACCGGGACGCTTCAGCCTGATGTGCGACCGAAAGCGACAGCGGGATCGTCGCCGCCGATGAGTTGCCGTAGTCGGCGATCGTCTTGATGATGCGCGCGTCCTCGATGCCAAGCGTCTTGCCAACAGCATTGAAGATGCGGGCATTGGCCTGGTGGGGCACGAAGCGGCTGACGTCGTAAGCTCTCAGATTCGCTGCAGCGAGTGCATCAGCGGAGCAGCGGCTCATCATATCGACAGCCTTGGTGAACACCGCGCGACCATCGGCGATGGTCATGCGCGTTTCGGCGATATCGATTTCGTCGGAAAACGGCCGGTTGCTGCCACCGGCCGGAATCTGGATCAGACCATAGCCTGCGCCGTCGGCGGCGACCGACGCGCCAAGAATGCCTTGATCGGGCTCGTTAGACGGTCCGAGTACGACCGCACCCGCGGCATCTGCGAAGAGTACGGCGCTTGCCCGTTCGGTCGGATTGATGCGGCGGCTGAGGATATTGGCAGCGATGACCAGTGCAGGCTTGTTGTGCAGCCGCACGAAACCGTCGGCGAAGGTCATGGCATAGATGAAGCCGGCACAGGCACCGGCGAGATCGACGCCGCCGGCATTGGCAAGCCCGAGCTTATGCGCCACCAGCGGCGCGCTAGGCGGCAACAGATGGTCCGGCGTCGACGTGGCGAGTAAGAGCAGGCCGACGTCGCTGCGCGCAATGCCAGCAGCTTCGAGCGCCATGTCGCCGGCCTTGGCGGCCAGTCCTGACAGCGTGTCCTGGGGCTCGGCCCAGTAGCGTGCGCGGATGCCGGTGCGGCCCTCTATCCACCCGGCTTCCAGGCCGAGGCCGGCCTCGATCTCGGCGTTGTCTACCTTGCGGCCGGGGACGTGGTGGCCGAAGCCAAGGATACGGGCCGACCTGTTCACGCCGTGCTTCCCACGAAATCGGCGGCTTCGTCGACGGCATCGTAGAGCTGGTCGAGTTCGCCTGATGTCACGCAATAGGGCGGCAGCACGTAGATGACGTTGCCGAGCGGCCTGACCAGCAGGCCACGCTCGAGGAAGAACGCACGCAGTTTGGGGCCGACCTCGGCAAGATATCCGGCCTTGCCAACGCGCAGGTCGAGTGCGGCGATCGTGCCGCTCGTGCGTACATTTTCGAAGCGGTCGTCGTTGCGGAATCGGTCGAGTTTCTCGGCCTGCATCCGCGACAGTGCCGCCACTCGTTCCGCCACCGGCTCGTTGCGCCATATCGAGACATTGGCGAGCGCGGCTGAGCAGGCGATGGGGTTTGCCGTGTAGGAACTGGAATGGAAGAAGGTCTTTGCCCGATCCTGCGAGAAATGCGCCTGGAAGATCGCGTCGGTGGCGAGTGTCGCCGCCAGCGGCAGTGAACCGCCGGTCAGGCCTTTTGACGTGCACAAAATGTCGGGCGCGATGCCAGCCTGCTCGCAGGCGAACATCGTGCCGGTACGGCCCCAGCCGGTCATCACTTCGTCGGCGATCAGCAAGGTTTCCGAATTCTCGGCGATGCGTTTGAGTTCGGTCAGCACCCGGGCTGGATATATCAACATGCCGCCGGCGCCGAGCACCAGCGGCTCGACGATCAGTGCTGCTGCCTGGCCGTCGCGCGTCAGCGCCTCGAAGCGGTCGAGCGTTTCCTGTTCGCGGCCCGGTGCCGGGAAGGGGATGGTGTCGACTTCGAACAGCAGCGGGTCATAAGCGGCGTTGAAGACACCGCGCGCACCGACGCTCATCGTGCCGATGGTGTCGCCGTGGTAGCTGTGCTCCATCACGACAAGGCGCGAGCGTGGCTGGCCGTTGTTGCGGTGGAACCCCAGCGCCATCTTCAGCGCCACCTCGACACAGGTCGAGCCGCTGTCCGAATAAAACACCCAGTCGAGACCGGCCGGCGCCATGTCGACCAGCGCCGACGCCAGCTGCTCGGCTGGCTCATGGCTCAGTCCGGCGAAGATCACCTGGTCGAGCGTCTCGGTCGCGCGACGAATTGCTTCGACGATCTTGGGATGGCGGTGGCCGTGGGTGATCACCCACCAGGACGAAATCGCATCGAGAATGCGCTTGCCATCAGCCGTCTCGACATAAGCACCCTCGGTGCGCGCGATGACAGGCGGCACCGGCTCGGTGGCGTGCTGGGTGAAGGGATGCCAGACGGCTGAACGGCTCATCGCCCGGGCTCCCCGAAATCGGCGACGTCGAACGACGCGTGCATGGCCGCCGACAGAGTTTCCGGTGTCAGCGGGTCGAGGCGTGGCAGCCGGCCCAGCACACGGACCTCGCCCATCTCGGCGATGGTGCGCTGCGTGTCCGCGATCTCGTCGCCGATAAAGGCCACACCAAGCAAGGGGATGTTACGTCCGCGCAGCGCTTCGATCGACAAAAGCGTGTGATTGATCGTGCCAAGCCCGGTGCGCGCGCACAGCACCACCGGCGCCTGCCAGCGGGCGAAGACGTTGATGAATAGCGTCTGCCGGTTGACCGGCACCATCAGCCCGCCAGCGCCTTCGACGACAAGCGGCCGCTTGGTCGCGGGCAGGGCCAGTGCGTCGGCATCGATCTCGACGCCATCCAGTTCGGCGGCGCGGTGCGGCGACAGCGGCTCTGTCAGCCGCCAGGCCTCTGGTATGATGCGCTCGGCCGGCAGGCCTGACAAACGCGCAACGATCAGGCTGTCGGTCTCGTCCTCGATGCCGGATTGCACCGGCTTCCAGTAGACGCCGTCGAGCAGGCCGGTCAGGCCCGCGGCGAATACGGTCTTGCCGATGCCGGTGTCGGTCCCGGTGACGACGATGGTGTTGTTCATCGCTTCCATTCCTCGGCGAGCGCGTCGAATAGCGCGACAACATTAGCCTCGTCGACATTCAAAGTAAGCGAGATCCTGAGCCGCGCCGTGCCTTCGGGCACTGTTGGTGGGCGGATGCCACGGACGTCGAAGCCGCGCGCCTGCAATGTCTCAGCCAGCGCCATGGCCTGCGCATTGTCGCCGACGATGATCGGCAGGATCTGCGAGCCGCTGGGCTTGAGGCCTATTGCCTCGGTCTTTGTTCCGGCCAGCGCGACAAGTCCCGCCAGCCGCCCACGCCGTTCGGGTTCGTCGGCAAGTATGTCGAGCGCCTCCATGGCCGCCACCGCCATCAGCGGCGAGGGGGCCGTGGCATAGATGAACGGCCGGCAGCGGTTGACGATGTAGTCGGCGAGCGTCGCTGGCGCGGTGACCAGTGCGCCGGAACCGCCCAGCGCCTTGCCGCAGGTGTGCAGCACAATGACGTTGTCGCGGCCTTCGAGGTGATGTGCCAGTCCGCGCCCTTCTGGGCCGTAGACGCCGGTGGCATGCGCCTCGTCGACGAACAGGAAGGCTTCGTGCCGGTCGGCAACTGCCATCAGAGCGTCGAGCGGCGCGCGGTCGCCATCCATGCTGTAGAGGCTTTCGACCACGATCCAGACGCGCCCGGTTCCGCCGTCCGCGCGCCACAGGCGGATCGCACCGTCGATCGCTTCAGGATCGTTGTGTTTGGCTTCCACCACTTCGGCGCGCCCGGCGCGTGCACCTTCGTGGGCGCTGGCATGGATCAGCTCATCGAGCACGACCAGGTCGCCTTTTTGCGGCAGGGTCGTCAGCACGGCGAAATTCGCGACATAACCGCCGCCGAAAAACAGCGCGCGCTCGGCGCCGAAGAAGGTTGCTGCCTCTGCTTCCAGTGCCTCATGCTCCGGCGCGTTGCCGCGAAGCAGTCTCGAGCCGGTGGCGCCAACAGGCGTGCCGTTGGCAAGTGCTGTGGCCACCGCATTGGCCAAACGTTTGCTGCCGGCGAGGCCGATATAGTCGTTGGATGCAAAGTCCAGTCCGGCCCGCGGCGCAAGCGTTCGCAGCCGGCTCTTGCGGGCCAGCCCGCGCAGGCTGGCCTCGTAGCGTTCGAGCAGAGCCCGGTCGCTCACTACTCGCTGCGCTCCATCGGCTGGATCCCGAGACGGCGGAACAGCGCTGTGTCCTTGTCTTCCCCGGGGTTTTCGGCGGTCAGCAGCGTGTCGCCGACGAAGATCGAGTTGGCACCGGCAAAAAAGCACAGCGCCTGCATCTCGTCGCTCATCGCCGTACGCCCGGCCGACAGCCGAACATGCGAATTCGGCATCATGATGCGGGCAAGGGCGATGGTGCGGACGAACTCGATCGGCTCGATCGGCGCGGCCTCGCCGAGCGGCGTGCCTTCGATCGGGATCAGCATGTTGATCGGAACGCTGTCGGGCTGCTCGGGCAGGTTCGCCAGCGTCACCAGCATGTCAACGCGGTCGGTCTTCTCCTCGCCCATGCCGACGATGCCGCCGCAGCACACCTTGATGCCGCTGTCGCGGACATTGGCGAGCGTATCGAGACGGTCTGCGAAGCTGCGCGTCGAGATGATCTCGTTATAATAACGTTCGGAGGTGTCGATGTTGTGGTTGTAATAGTCGAGGCCGGCCTGCTTGAGTTGCTGGGCCTGGCCGAGATCGAGCATGCCGAGCGTCATGCAGGTTTCCATGCCAAGCGCCTTGACGCCTTCGACCATCGCAACCACGGCATCCATGTCGCGCGCCTTGGGGCTGCGCCAGGCCGCGCCCATGCAATAGCGTGTCGCGCCCGCGTCGCGCGCCTTCTTGGCTTCCGCCAGAACGCGCTGCACTTCCATCAGCTTCGAGGCCTTGAGGCCGGATTCGTGATGCGCCGACTGGCTGCAGTAGCCGCAATCTTCGGGGCAGCCACCGGTCTTGATGGAAAGCAGCCGGCTGAGCTGGACACGATTGGGATCGAAATTCTGGCGATGGACGGTCTGCGCGCGAAACAGCAGGTCGTTGAAGGGAAGGTCGTAGATCGCCTGGGCTTCCGCGCGGCTCCACTGGGGATGTGCCCCATTGATCTCCGTTGCGGCTGCGTTGAGGTGCAAATCGGCGTTCATGCGCTCTCCATTGCCAAGATGTGTCCTTGCCATCCCACCCGGGGCGGGACCTTTGCCCCTGTCAGGCGGCCGTGTCCAGTCCAATATCGAGGATCGGCGCGCTGTGCGTCAGCCAGCCGACCGAAATGAGGTCGACACCGCTGGCCGCTATTGCCAAGGCGGTTGCCGGATTGACGCGGCCCGAAGCTTCGGTGATCGCCCGGCCATCGACCATTTTCACCGCGCGGGCCAACGTTTCCGGTGACATGTTGTCGAGCAGAACGGCATCGACGTTGAGCGTCAGTACTTCGGCCAGCTGTTCGAGCGTGTCGACTTCGACTTCGATCTTCACCAGGTGCCCGACATTCGCCCTGGCCCGCTCGATTGCCGGCCGCACGCCACCTGATATGGCGATGTGGTTGTCCTTGATCAGCACCGCGTCGTCGAGGCCGAAGCGGTGGTTTGAGCCGCCGCCGGCGCGGACCGCATATTTCTCCAGCGCGCGCAGGCCCGGCGTCGTCTTGCGCGTGCAGACAATGCTCGCTTTGTGGCCGCGCACGGCCTCGACGATGCCTGCGGTAGCTGTGGCTATGCCGCTCAGATGGCAGAGGAAATTGAGCGCGACGCGTTCGCCGGTCAGAAGGCCGCGCGCCGGTCCACGCAAGGTGGCGATGACATCGCCTGTTTCCAGTCTGCTGCCGTCCGGTTTGGCGACCTTCATCTCGATGGCCGGATCGATCAGCCGAAAGGCAAGTGCGGCCAGATCGAGGCCGGCGACCACGCCGGGCTGGCGCGCCGCGAGCACCACTGACGCCTGCTGGCCGGCAGGCACGATGGCATCGGTGGTAATGTCGCCGGCGCGGCCGAGATCTTCCAGCAAGGCGGCACGAACCAACGGCTCGAGCATGATCTGGGGCAGCGGCGAGAGGTTCATTGTCAGGCGCTCCGTGCGAACTGCGGCATTTTCGAGACTGGCCGCAGCTTCGATTGCGGCGGCAAGCGTGATCGTCGAGCGCTCGGCTGCGACCGCGCGCTGGGGAAAATCCGTACGGCAGTGCGCACCCCGGCTCTCCTCGCGCTGCAAGGCGGAGATCACCATCATCAGCGCCACGGCTGCCGGGTCGGAACTTGCCGAGGTGCCTGTCGCAAGTGGCAGCAACTGCGACGCCGCGTCGAGCAGGGCGTCGCCATTCCTCAACACGCCCAGTGCCGGCGAGACGATGCTGCGGACCAGCGACACGTCGGGGCGGTGCGAAACATTCGCCGGTTTTGCCATGGGCCTGTCGAGGGTGGGGGCGCCTGCCACGCTTTTTGCCACCCAACCGGCCGTCACCGCCGCTTCGGTCAGCGAGTTGCTGGCGAGGCGGTTAGCACCATGCAAGCCGGTTGAGGCGACTTCGCCACATGCCCAGAGGCCAGCCAGCGAACTGTGGCCCTCGGAATCAACAGCAACGCCGCCCATGTGATAATGCGCCGCCGGTCGCACCGGGATCGGGTCGGTTGCAGGATCGATGCCCGCCTCTCGGCAGTAAGTTGCGATGGCGGGAAAGCGGACGGCGAAGCTTGCGCCGAGACTATCCCTGGCATCGAGGAAGACGCGATGGCCGCGCGCCAGATGTCGGTAGACGCCGCGCGCCACCGCATCACGCGTGCCAAGTTCTGCCCCCGGCATGTCGGCGAGAAACCGTTTGCCGGTCTCGTCGATCAGCACCGCGCCTTCGCCGCGCACGGCCTCGCTGATCAGCCGCATCGGGCGGGTGGCACTGTCGAGTGCGGTCGGATGAAACTGCACGAACTCGAGATCGGCGAATTCGGCTCCAGCGCGTGCGGCCAGCGCCAGGCCCTGGCCGAAGCAGCCGAGCGGGTTGGTGGTGTCATGGAACAGGCCGCCGACGCCGCCGGTGGCGAGCACGGCGCGGCTGGTGGCAAGGAAAATGTCGCCTGCGTTTCCGGTGGCGCACACGCCAAAGATGGCAGCGTCGTCCACAAGCAGATGTCGGGCCTCGAAACCCTCGATGACGGTGATTGACGGCGTGTGCCTGACGGCTGCGACAAGTGCGTGCATCAACGCGCTTCCGGTCGCGGCACCAGCTGCGTGCACGATGCGGCGGCGGCTATGCGCGGCTTCCAGGCCAAGGCTTAGCTCGCCACTGGGCATCCGGTCGAAGGCGACGCCGAGACGTTGCAATCTCTCGATAGCTGCAGGCGCTGCCTCGACGATGCGCCGAACCACAGTTTCATCACAGAGGCCGTCGCCGGCGGCGAGCGTGTCGGCGATGTGCAGTTCGGCTGAGTCGTCCGAGCCAATGCAGGCCGCAAGGCCGCCTTGCGCCAGTGCGCTCGATGCTTCGCCGCCAAGTGGTGCAGCCGACAGAAGTACCACCGGTTCCGGCGCCAGTTCCAGCGCCGTCATCAGTCCCGCCAGTCCGCCGCCAATGATGACGGGACGACCGGCGAGGCCGCGGACGTCGCTCATACCGCGAGCATCCGCTCGACAGCCAATCGGGCACGGGCGGCGATGGCAGGGTCAATGGTCACGGCATGCTCGTTCCGCTCCAAAGCGGAGCGGATGTTGCCGAGTGTGATGCGCTTCATGTGCGGGCAGAGATTGCAGGGGCGGATGAATTCGACGTCGGGATGTTCGACGGCAACGTTGTCGCTCATCGAGCATTCGGTGACCAGAACGACGCGGGTCGGCTTCTCCCTGCCGACATAGTCGGACATGGCAGCGGTCGAGCCGGCGAAGTCGGCCTCGGCTACCACCTCCGGCGGGCATTCGGGATGCGCCAGGACGATGACGCCCGGGTGGGCGGCACGCATCTCGCGGATGTCGGCCGGGGTGAAACGCTCGTGCACCTCGCAATGGCCTTTCCAGGCGATGATCTCGACCTCGGTCTGGGCGGCAATGTTCTGCGCCAGATATTCGTCCGGCAGCATCAGCACGCGCGGCACGCCGAGCGATTCCACGACCGCCTTGGCGTTGCCCGAGGTGCAGCAGATGTCCGATTCCGCTTTCACCGCCGCCGAGGTGTTGACGTAGGTAACGACCGGCACGCCGGGGTAGCGCTGGCGCAGCAGGCGGATGTCTTCCGGCGTGATCGAATCGGCAAGCGAGCAGCCGGCGCCCAAGTCGGGGATCAGCACCGTCTTCGACGGGTTCAGCAGCTTGGCTGTTTCGGCCATGAAATGCACGCCGGCCAGAACAATGACGTCGGCCTCGACCTCCATCGCCTTGCGCGCCAACGCCAGGCTGTCGCCGACGATGTCGGCGACGCAATGGAAGATCTCCGGCGTCTGGTAGTTGTGCGCCAGGATGACGGCGTTGCGCTCGCGTTTGAGCTTCAGGATGGCGTCGATGTCATCCGAAAAGACCGGCCACTCGATGGCGGGAATGACGCGCTGGACGCGGTCATAGAGCGAGGCGGCGGAAAGGGACATGCCAGACATTTGTCATCCTATTATGCTCGTGTTGAGTATAATAAGGATATATGCTTACCATGAGCATAAGTGCTGTCAAGCTGCGATTGGGATTATTTTGTGCCGGCGACCGAGCGTTCGTCGAGAACGGCATGGCGAAAACGGAACAATTTCGCCGGCCGCCCGCCAGTGTCGGAACTCATCTCGCCTGTCTCTTCGACAAGGTCCTGCTGTTCGATGAGGCGGCGGAAATTCTGCTTGTGGACGAGCAGGCCGGCCAAAGCCTCGACGGCGCGCTGCAGCTGCAACAAGGTGAAGGAGGGCGGCATCAGCTCGAACACCACCGGTCGGTACTTGATCTTGGTCCTGAGACGGGCGATGCCGGTTGCCAGGATGCGCCTGTGGTCGCCGACCATGGCCTTACCTGGAACGGCCGACGCGTCGCCTGTCTCCCTGGCTCGAACAGCTTCCTCGACAAGACCTGCCTCGTAGAGCAATTCGTAGCGCTGCAGCACCAGCTCTTCATTCCACTGGCGGTCGTCGAAGCCGAAGGCGCTCGCGGCGCGGCGCAGGCGATTCTGGCGCTTGTCTTGCTGATCTGCGGTGTCCGCCCACTGGCGCAGGCGCGGCACGATGATGTCGTGGATGACGGGTGGTGTACCGGTGCGACGATCCTCCCACGGAAAGAACTCATACCAGCTGCGCCAGCTTCCCGGTGGCGTGCGGTGGGCCGGCTCCTCGCGGGTCAAGCCGAGATAGCTGATCGAGATCACCCGGCCAGCCGGCGCGTCGCTGTCGCGATCCCGGTCGGCGAAAGTGTAGAGTTGCTCGATGTAGCCGAGCGGATGGCCGGTCTGTTGCTCGACCCAGTTGCGCAGGCCCGATTGCAGTGAGCGGTGGCCAAGTTCGAACGGTCCGGAGGGCAGGGCGGTCGCATCCTTGATGGTCAGCACCACAGGATTGCCATTGGGGGCAGCAACAAGCACGGCGATCAGGTCCGCGCTGATCGCGTGACGTTCCGTCGTGCTTTGCTTTGTTGCCCCTGATATGTCCCGCATCTTGCCCTTGTTGGATTCCGGCTGGCTGTGATCGGAGAGCCTGACCGACCAAAGGTCAACACCCAATCTCCTGCCGCCGACGCTCGTCATGCACAGTGTTTGGCAGTTATTGGCCTTTAGGAACAAGAAAATCCACATTGTGGACGGGATTAATGCATGACGGTGGGGAAAGGCGTCTTACGCTCGCCGAGCCGGCGATGCCCAGGCCGACGCGATCGTCGATCGCCTCAAGCCCAAGGTGATCATTCCCACGCACTATCTCAATGAGACGACGACCTACACCTTGTCCACACTGCAGCCCGCCGACGAATGGGTGAAGGCGAAAAATCGCTTCAAGCTTTTGAACATCCCGAGCATCAGCCTTGCGGCCAAGGACATCGCCTCCCTGGACCGCGCGGTCTTTAATGTCGGCAATCACGCTGCAACTGCCTGACCCGTCGCCGCGCGGATTTGCCGATCTCAGCGGGGCGATGGCTGTCGGGTTGCTGCGGATTTACCCCCTCGCGCGCCCGGCAGGCGCGCGCCCCAGTTCAACCCCTGGGGCGCGTATCTCCTGATCGCCCGCCCAGCCGCGATTAGTCCACCGGCATCTTGCAGTCGGCGGTGTAACTGTCGCTATGCGCGGTCAGCACCTTGGTGTCGGTTTTGAGCACCATCTTACCGTCGGCGCCCTTTTCGGCCTTGAGCGAATACCAGTCCTGCACCGGGTGCTGGTTGGGGCCGAACTTGAACGAGCCGCGCACTGACGGAATTTCGGAGCTCAGCAGCGCCTTGCGGAAGGCCGGCAGGTCGTCGACGCCTGATTTCTCCAGGCCCGTGCCGATCAGCAGTGCGGCATCATAACCTTGCGCGGCGTAGTAGGTGATCGGACGGTCGCCGAATTTCGCCTTCCAGGCTTCGACAAATGCCTTGTTGACCGGATTGTCGAAGTCGTCGTTCCAGTGGCTGGTGACCTTCACGCCCAAAGCCGCATCGCCAACAGCCTGGACGATGACCTGGTCGAGCGAGGCCGGATGGACGACCATCGGGATTTCCTTGAGCAGGCCGGCCTGCTGGTACTGGCGCATGAAGGCAATGCCAAGGCCACCGGGCTCGAACTCATAAACGACGTCGGGTTTAGCGGCACGGATCTGCGCCATCTCGGCGGCGAAGTCGGTCTGGTCGAGGCCGGTATAGGTCTCGCCGACAACCTCACCCTTGTAGAAGCGCTTGAACGCGCCCATCGTTTCCTTGCCGGCCTGGTAGTTCGGCGCGATCAGGAAGGCCTTCTTGTAGCCGAGCGACTGGGCGAGTGCGCCGGCGCTTTCGCCCTGGCTGTCGTCCTGCCAGGAAGAGACGAAATAGTTGGGGTGGCATTCCTTGCCGGCGAAGGTTGCCGATGCGGTGTTGGCGCTGACATAGATCGCATCGCCGTCGAGAATGTCGGGCAGTGCGGCGAAAGCGACATTGGCAAAGACCATGCCGGTGAACAGCTTGATGCCCTGCTCGGACAGCATCTTGTCGGCGATCTGCTTGGCGTTGCCGGGCTTCAGGCTGTCGTCTTCGACCACCAGTTCGACTGCCTTGCCGCCGAGTTGGCCCTTGTTGGCGTCGATGGCGAGCTGGAAGCCGTCGCGGATGTCCTGGCCGAGATAGCCGGCCGGACCCGAAAGCGTGGTGATCATGCCGATCTTGAGCGGATCCTCCGCATAAGCGGCGCTGACCGACAGCGCCATGACAGCCGCCGACAAAATTCCCTTGAAATGCATCAGGTTATTCCTCTTCCCCAAAATTCCCTCGGCCCGCTCAGGCGCCGCTTCCCGCCATTGCAAATTGCGGTTTGTGCCGGGCCGTTGCAGGCAAGCAGTTGCTTCAAAGGGAGGGGGCAGCAGGGCACGCGGTCGCGCATTTCTCCGAGGTCAAGGCGTCAGTTCGCCAACCTTCGTATCGGATCAGAGACCGCAGGCAACACGCTGCTCCTCCGCAGTGTTGTCCGTTCGCCAAAGCTTGGCGCAACCAGCATCACGGTAAATGGAAAACTCGTCATCCAGGCATGACGAACGGGAATATCCGGAAAAAGCTGATTACTGATACGTCATTGCGCCAGGTCCCGAGCCGTGCGCCTCAGCGTCTCGACCAGCACCTCGGCAGCAGGGGAGAGGCGCGCATTGGTGCGGGTGGTGATGCCGATCGGAATGGCGGTGGCCTGCAGCGTCACCGGCAAGATGACGATGGCGCCGAGTGCCGCCTCGCGCCGCGCGACCTGGGCGGGGAAGACGCCGAGATAGTCGGCATCGATCAGCAGCGCCCGGTTGGTCAGCAGCGAGACGGAATCGACGGCATGCGGTGGCGGTTCAAGACCTTCCTCACGAAAGGCGATGTCGATCTGGCGCCTGAGGCTCGTTTCCTGGGGTGGCAGAATCCACTCCCAGCCGATCAGGTCGGCGAGGCTGAGTTCGCCCCGCTCCGCCAGTGGATGGCCGCGGCGCGCGACGACGCAGGCGATGTCGTCCATCAGCACTTCCTGGACGACGTTGAGCCGATCGCGCAACTCGGACAGGCGCCCCACGACCATGTCGAGTTCGCCGGCGCGCAGTGCCGGAATCAACACGTCGTTGGTGCCTTCGACGATCTTGACCACCAGTTTGGGGCGCTCCTTGCGCAGGCGAGCGATTGCCGTCGGCAGCAACTCGGCTGAGGCCGAAAGCAGCGTGCCGATGGCGACACGGCCACCGGTGCCGTCGCGCAGGTCGGCGAGGTGTTCTTCGGCATGGGCAAGCTGGGTGATGACGAGGCGCGCGTGCTCGGCCAGCGTATCGCCGAACATCGTCGGTACCACGCCGCGATTGGTTCGGTCGAACAGGCGCGCCTTGGTGATTGCCTCGATCTCCTGCAGCGCCTTGGTGACGGCCGACTGGGGTCATGTTCAGCCGTTTGGCGGCGCGAACCAGGTTTCCTTCCTCCACGATGGCCACGACCATGCGCAGATGACGGATGGTCAGGCGGCTCGTCAGCAGCTTCATGAAGCATCATCCTCCCAAATGAGTGTCCTGAAACTGGTATTCCAAATCCTCATAGAAATTTCCAGAGAATTCACTTGTTTGCATTTCCATTCGCTGGAACTTTTGCCCCGAAGGCGTTGGCTGCCGTTGAGGCAGGCTGGCGCGTGGAGGCATTTGGCTCGTGCCCTCGGATCGGGCCGGCTGCAGGCGTCGGCAATATCTGCCGCACGGGGAGGAAGTTTACGACATGATGCAGAAATCCGGAGCTGGACGCCGTGCGGAAATCGCCGGTGCGGGAATTGGCGGCCTGACCACGGCGGCAGCCCTTGCGCAGCGTGGCTGGTCGGTGACGGTGCATGAACGTGCGCCGACACTCAGGACCTTCGGCGCCGGTATCTACATCTGGAGCAACGGCCTGCGCGTGCTGCAGGCGATCGGCGCCTACGATCAGGCGACGGTCGGCGCGCATATCGGTCCGCAGTTCCACACCCGCGACCACGACAACACGACCATGGAAGAAATTCCGATCAACGGTCCTGAAGATGCCAGGCTGATCACCATTCTTCGCGAGACGCTGATCAACGCGCTTGTCGATACCTGCCGCCGCAGCGGCGTCGAGATCCTGACCAACTCGGAAGCGGTGGGCGCAACTCCTGACGGGGAACTGCTGCTCGCCGACGGCACCAGGCGCAAGGCAGACCTGGTGGTCGGTGCCGATGGCATCAATTCCAAAGTGCGCGACTCGCTCGACCTGATGCTCTACCGCAAGCATCTCGGCTACGGCGCGATCCGCATGCTGATTTCGCGTGACGACGGCGACGTGCCGGCCGAGGACCGTGAGCGTTACATCGAATACTTCACCGGCACGCGCCGCATCCTCTACACGCCGGCGAGCGCCACTGATCTCTATGTCGCGCTTTGCTGTGCCGCCGACGACGCTGCTGCACTCAAGGTTCCGGCCGACCGCAGGCTTTGGACCGAATCCTTCCCACATCTTGCTTCCCTGGTCTCGCGCTTCGGCGATGCCGGCCGCTGGGATGCTTTCGAAGTGGTCAAGCTCAAGCAGTGGAGCAAGGGACGCGTCGCCATCCTCGGCGACGCCGCGCATGCGATGCCGCCTTATCTCGGGCAGGGCGGCGGCTGTGCCTTGATGAATGGTCTTGGCCTTGCCGCTGCCGTCGACGATGGCACCGACACTATGCAGTCGCTGGCAGCTTGGGAGGCGCGGGAGCGCCCGATGACCGAGCACACGCAGGATACGGCCGAGCGGCTTGGTGACATGAATTTCTGGCCTGACGACGTGCGCTCGCAAGTGCTGAAGATCACCGGCCAGAGCCGCGAGATCGGCGCTGAGCGCATGAAAACGGCGCGCCATGCGCCGACCGCGACCAACGCCCTGGTCTGAACCTATCCAGCGAAGCCTTGAGCTTGCCTTCAGAATTTCGGAGTCCCGTACATGAAGTCCATCGAGATCGGCGCCAACACGCTCTCTTACGACGATACCGGCGAAGGTCCGGTGCTGCTGCTGTTGTCCGGATGGTGTCAGGATCACCGCCTGTTCAAGACGCTCGTGCCCGAACTCGCCAACACCAACCGCGTCATTCGCCTCGACTGGCGTGGCCATGGCGAACACCGCAGCCATGACGGCGACTTCACCACCAGCGAGCAGGCCGACGATGTCATCGCCTTCCTCGACAAGATGAACATCGACGCGCTGGTGCCGGTCTCGACCTCGCATGGCGGCTGGGCCAACATCGAAATCACCGATCGGCTCGGCACGGCGCGCATTCCGCGCTCGGTGGTGATCGACTGGATCCAGACGACGCCTGACGAGGCGTTCTTCTCGATGATCGACCACATCCAGGATCGCACCAACTGGGAAAACGGCCGCGGCGACTTCTTCAACTACTGGATCGGCGACACCGAAAACCAGGATATCGTCAATCACGTCAACGACGAGATGGCCAAATACAGCTTCGAGATGTGGGCGCGTTCGGGCCGCGAGATCGCCAAGGCCTACCGCAAGTGGGGCAACCCGATGCAGCGCATGGCGGTGCTGAAGCAGAAGCGCCCGATCACCCACATCTATTCTCAGCCTTTCGAGCCGGAGTATGCTCAGGCGCAGCTCGATTTTGCAGCTGGGAACGACTGGTATATGCCCAACAAGCTGCCCGGCAGGACACATTTCCCGACGCTGGAACAGCCGAAAATAGTGGCCGAGACCATCCGCGCCTTTGTCGCCTGAGCGGGAGTTCGACGCATGAGTTTACTCGCAGACGAAGCCAATTGGCCACGTGACGTCATTGACCGCGACTACGGCGCGCGCGGGTCGGTGACTGCTGAGGTCTTTGAGGCGGCGATGCGCGACTATCGCAGCCGCTCGGAGGAAATGCGCGGCCATGCGACGCATCTCGATGTCGTCTACGATGCCGAGAGCGGCCAGACCATCGACATCTACGGCGCGGCTGCGGAGCCGAGGCCGGTCTTCGTGTTCATCCATGGCGGCTACTGGCGCATGCTGTCCAAGCACGACTCCGCCTTCATGGCCGGCATGCTGGCAAAACAGGGTGTCGTCACTGCGGTGATGGATTACAGGCTCGCGCCGGAAGCGTCTCTCGACGAGATCGTCAGGGAAGTGCGGGCGGCAGTTGCGCATCTTTGGAAGAATGGCCGTTCGTTCGGCATTGATCCCGAGCGCATCTTCGTCGGTGGCAGTTCGGCCGGCGGTCACCTGACGGGCGCTGTTTTGGCCGGCGGCTGGCATGCTGACGAAGGCGTGCCGGAAAACGTTATCAAAGGCGCGATGCCGATCAGCGGGCTGTTCCATCTCGCACCGATCGCGAAATCGTTCGTGCAGGACTGGATCAAGCTGGACGATGCGGCCGTTGAACGGCTGAGCCCGGCCGCCAACATCCCCGCTGTGGGGTGTCCGATCGTCGTTGCCTATGCCGATGGTGAACCCGGCGGGTTCAAGCGCCAATCGACCTGCTATGACCTGATATGGCGCGAGGCAGGCTTTGCCTCGGAGCTGATCGAAGTCCCCGGCCGCAACCATTTCGATGTTCTGCTCGACCTTGCCTCCGAGGATACGGTCCTGTCGAAGGCCCTGGTCAAGCTCATCAAGGGTTAGCTGGTGTCGCGCGGCGTCAGCTGCTGGGCATAGCGGCGGACGACGGCGGCGAAGGCGGAGACCGCGGGCGACACCGAGCGGCCGGTGGCGTGGATCAACGACACCTCGCGTGAAATGGTGGGCTCGGCCAGTGGCTTGCCGGCGACCTTCCTGAAACGTGCTGCCGCCAGCGCATAGGTTGGCAGCACGGCAATGCCCAATCCGGCCTCGACAAGTGCTATGGCCGTCGTCACCTGCGTCACCTCAAAAACCGGCTTGAACGGGATCTGCGCCATCTCGAAACCGACTTCGACAAGCAGCCGGATGCCGCTGTCCCGGGTCAGGGTTATCAGTGGTTGCTCGGCAAGGTCGCGCCATTTGACGGCGGCAGCGCCGTGGAACGGGCTGCGGTGGTCGCAGAACAGCATCAGGCTGTCGCGCACCAGTGACAGCCGCTCGATGCCATCTTCGGCCGGCGAGAAGGTGCCAAGGCCGCAATCGGCCTGGCCGCTGCGCACGCTTTCCACGATCTGCTCCGTGCCGACGTCGGCGAGTTGCACCGAAATCCCCGGATAGCTCTTCTGGAACTCGGCAATGGCCTGCGGCAGCACGACGGAGGCGAGCAGGGGCGGGGCGGCAATGCGCAGCCGTCCGCGCCGCCGCTCGGCCAGCATGTGCACGCCCTCCACTGCATGCTCCAGCTCCTCGATCACCTTGGTGGCGGAGTTCTGGAATTCGCGACCGGCGTCGGTCAGTTCGACCCGGCGGGTGGTGCGGTCGAACAGGCGTACTGAAAGTTCTGCCTCGAGGTCCCTGATTGCCTGCGACAGCGCCGGCTGCGCCGAGCCGAGGCGTTTTGAGGCGCGCGAGAAACTGCCGAGCTCGGCGACCGCAAGGAATTGCTGGATCTGCTTGATGGTGATCTTCACGCAGACGCTCTCCCTTGCGCGGGCGGCTTGACAACGGACGAGCCTCCATCCGGTGCCAGGCGTATTGATACAGAAAACAGTATTAATTTATCAGATAAATCCATCTTGTCGATATATCGGTTTCCGTTGATCTTGGTGCAAACGACGTCGCGGGCCATGGCTGCCCGGCGCCGTCGAAAATAATGCCCATTACCAAGCCGAGGCGCACCAATGTCGAACTACCCCGATCTCCAGCTCTATATCGGTGGCGCCTGGCGGAAGACGGCAGAGACGCTGCCAGTCATCAACCCGGCTGATGAGAGCGTGATCGGCGCGGTCCCCGTCGCGTCGACGCATGACCTTGATGCGGCGCTTGAAGCGGCCGAGCGCGGCTTTGCCGTCTGGCGCAAGACCTCGCCCGCCCGCCGTGCCGAGGTTCTGCGCAAGGCAGCAGCCTTGCTGCGCGAGCGCATCGATGAAATCGCGGTCGACATCACCCGCGAGCACGGCAAGCCGCTCCAGCAGGCGCGCCTCGAGGTCATCCGCGGCGCCGAGTTCTTCGAGTGGGACGCCGGCGAAGCACAGCGCACCTATGGCCGCGTCATCCCGAGCGAACCGGGCATCCGCTACATCGTCCACCACCAGCCGATCGGCACGGTGGCGGCTTTCTCGCCGTGGAATTTCCCGATGAGCCAGCCGGCGCGCAAGATTGCCGGCGCACTCGCGGCCGGCTGCTCGATCATCATCAAGGCGGCGGAAGAGACGCCGGCGGGCTGCCTCCACGTTGCCCGCGCCTTCCATGATGCCGGTCTTCCGGCCGGCGTGCTCAACCTCGTTTTCGGCGTGCCTTCGCAGATTTCCGAGTACCTCATCCCACAGGAGCAGGTGCGCCTGATCGCCTTCACCGGCTCGACCGCGGTCGGCAGGACGCTTACCGGCCTCGCGTCTCGCTATGTGAAGCCGACGCTGATGGAACTCGGCGGCCACGCCCCCGTCATCGTCTGCGACGACGCCGATCCGGTGAAAGCAGGCATTGCCTCGGCCATCCGCAAGGTGCGCAATTCCGGCCAGGTCTGCACCTCGCCGACCCGCTTTTTCGTCCACGAGAAGATCTACAAGCCCTTCACCGAAGCCTTCATCGCGCGTGCCCGCGCCGTGAAGGTCGGCAACGGCCTGGAAGAGGGTGTCGAGATGGGTCCGGTGGCCAACCATCGCCGCGTCGAGGCGATGGAGATGTTGGTCGCGGACGCTGTGTCGAAGGGCGCGAAGCTTCTGCTCGGCGGCGAGCGGCCGCGCAACAGCGGCTATTTCTATCCGCCGACGATCCTCGCCGACCTGCCAGACGATGCCCGCGTGATGCGCGAGGAGCCGTTCGGCCCGCTGGCGGTGATCAATCCGGTCTCATCGCTTGAAGAGGCGATCGAGAAGGCGAACGGCGTGCCGTTCGGGCTGGCGGCCTATGCCTTCACCAACTCGGCCGCCAATGTCGACCAGATCACCGACGACCTGGAAGCCGGCAACGTCTCGATCAATACGCTCGAGGCGTCGGTGGCCGAGACACCGTTCGGCGGGGTCAAGGAGAGTGGTTTCGGTCGCGAAGGCGGCGCCGAAGGCATCCTGCACTACACCGTGGTCAAGAACGTCTCGCACCGCATGGCGATCTAGCCGAAGCTCGAAATTCCCGAAAAGGCTCGCAATTCGATGAAGTACGACAAGAAGACTGCCAAGGCCCATTCGCGGGCGACGATGAAGGGCATCTGGGCCGCCGGCCTGATGCCGTTCAAGGACGATCTGTCGATTGATGAGGCCGGCTTCCGCGGCAACATCGATCATTGGATCGAAGACCTCAAGATCGACGGCTTCTTCATCGCCGGCAAGCAAGGCGAGTTCTTCTCGATGTCGCTCGACGAGCGCAAGCGCAGCTTCGACCTCGCTGTCGATGCCTGTGCCGGCCGCGCCCAGACCATCATGTCCTGCTCCGACCAGAACATGGACGTGGTCATCGACCTGGCCAAACATGCCCAGAAATGCGGCGCCGACTACATCGTCGTGCACGCGCCTATCCTGCACTTCTTCAAGCAGCAGGATGAGACGCTGCTCAACTACTATCGCACCATCGCCGACAAGGTGGATATCGGCATAGCACTTTGGAGCCATCCCGACAGCGGCTACCTGATGAGCCCTGAGCTTTGCAACAAGCTCGCCGACATCGAAAACGTCGTCGCCATCAAATACTCGGTGCCACGCCCGATGTACAAGGAGCTGACCGCACTTGCCGGCGACCGCATCCTCGTCAGCACGGCGTCCGAGGAGGAATGGCTGGACAACATCCTCGAGCTCAACTGGCAGCTCTATTTGTGCTCGTCACCGCCTTACCTGATCCAGACCAGGCACGACAAGCGGATGCGCGAGTACACCGACCTCGCTTTCGCCGGCAAGGCCGAGCAAGCGCGCCGCATTCGCGACAGCCTCGACCCGGTGCGATCAGCGCTCAAGGATACCCGCCCGGCCGAGAAACCGCATTCGCACCAGAAATACTGGCAGCAGCTGCTTGGCCAGACGGGCGGCCGCGTGCGTCCGCCGCTGCTCGAGCTGACCGAGGACGAAAAGCGCATCACCCGCGCTGCCTTCGAGGCTTGCGGCCTGAAGACCACGGCCTGAACGATCAATCCGACAGGAGGAATGACAATGACCAGACGCCTCTCAGCTTTCAGCTTCTCGAAGTGGATCGACGAGCACGCCCATCTGCTCAAGCCGCCGGTCGGCAACCAGCAGATCTGGGAAGACGCCGACCTGATGGTGACTGTCGTCGGCGGCCCGAACAAGCGCACCGATTATCACGACGACCCGGTCGAGGAGTTCTTCTACCAGCTCAAGGGCGACATGATGCTCAAGGTGGTGGACAACGGCCATTTCTACGACGTGCCGATCCGCGAGGGCGAGATCTTCCTTCTGCCGCCGCATGTGCGCCACTCGCCGCAGCGCCCGCAGGAAGGTTCCATCGGCCTGGTGGTCGAGCCCAAGCGCAACGACGGTCTGCTTGATGCCTTCGAATGGTACTGCTTCGACTGCAACGCGCTGGTCAAGCGTGTCGAGGTGACACTGAAGAGCATCGTCCGCGACCTGCCGCCGATCTACCAGGCGTTCTACGCCGACGAAAAGGCACGTACCTGCCCGAACTGCGGCTCCATCCATCCAGGCAAGTCACCGCCCGAAGGCTGGGTGAAGCTCTAGGCTCATGAAGGTTGTCAGGCGACATATCAGGGAACTCGGCATCGAATTGGAGCAGCTGCTGGCTGGTTCAGTCGTGGTGACCTGCATCCCTGATATGGCCAATGTCGCCTGGCCGGCCAAGGCGCTCTTCCCCGGACTGTCGCGCGAGGATCTCGATGCCGCCGCGCGTCGTTCGCCCACAGGTACCGTCGATCCGGAGGGCGAGACGGTCGCGCTCAGCTTCAACTGCTACGTCATTCAGACGCCTGATTACGTCGCGCTGATCGACGGCGGCATCGGCGATGGCAAGGAGCGGCCGCACCGCCCGGCCTGGCATCGCCGCAAGACGCAATTCCTCGACACGCTTGCGGCCATCGGCGTTTCGCCCGAGCACGTCGACATCGTCATCAACACGCATCTGCACGCCGACCATGTCGGCTGGAACACCAGGCGGGAAGGCGAGACCTGGCAGCCGACCTTTCCCAATGCGCGCTACGTCGTTGCAGAAGCCGAGCTTGCCCATTGGACCAAGGTCCAAGCGGCCTCGACCGACGGCAATACGCTGAATGGCGCATTTGCGGACAGCGTGTTGCCTATCATCGAGACGGTCGGCTTCGAGGCGGTCGCCTCCGATGCCGAGATAGTCGCCGGTCTCCAGTTGAAGCCGGCGCCCGGCCATTCGCCGGGCATGGTGGTGGTGTCGTTGGCAACAGGGGAGGGCGAGCTGCTGTTCCTCGCCGACGCCGTGCATCACCCACTGCAGCTCGGCGATGACGGCATCGTCTGCAACTTCTGCGACGACCCCGAGCAGGCGCGTACGACACGCATCGCACTGCTCGCCGATGCGGCTGCGGCCAGCACTGTGCTTGCGCCTTACCATTTTCCCGCTCCTGTCTTCGGTCGGCTGACGACGGAAGCGGCTTCTTTCCGGTTCGTGCCTCTCGATGTCGAGGCGACCGGCCAGCCGGCTCACAACAACGCGCGTCAGCAAGACGCCGCCCAGAGGAGAACTGACCCATGAAATTCAGGACTACATTGCTCGCCGCCTCCGCCATCGCGCTGGCCACGCTGCCGGCCTTCGCTGCCGACGCCGTCAAGATCGGCATGATCACCACGCTTTCTGGCCCGGCCGGCTATCTCGGCCAGGACATCCGCGACGGCTTCAAGCTCGCCATGGAAGACGGCAAGCTCGGTGGCGTGCCTGTCGAACTCGTCGTTGAGGATGATGGCCTGAAGCCAGGGCAGGGCAAGCAGATCGCCGAGCGCTTCCAGAGCGAAAACGGCATCAAGCTGTTCACCGGCATCGTCTTCTCCAACGTTGCCGGCGCCACCGTGCCCGACATCGTCGATGGCGGCGCGTTCTATGTCAGCCCGAATGCCGCGCCGTCGAACCTGGCCGGCAAGGAGTGCAACGAGAACTACTTCGTCGTTTCCTGGCAGAACGATTCCTTGCACGAAAAGTGCGGGCCAGAACGCCACCAATCTCGGCTACAAGAAGGCCTTCGTCTTGGCCCCGAACTACCAGGCCGGCAAGGACGCCATCGCCGGCTTCAAGCGCTATTTCAAGGGTGAGATCGCGGGCGAAATCTACACCCGCCTCGACCAGACCGATTTTGCCGCCGAGCTCGCCCAGGTCCGCGCCGCCAAGCCCGACGTGGTGTTCCAGTTCCATCCGGGCGGTCTCGGCATCACTTTCCTGCGCCAGTACGAGCAGTCGGGCCTGATGAAGGAAGTGCCGATGGTTGTCGCCGAGCCGTCGATGGATGGCGTCACGCTCGCTGCCGTCGGTGATGCCGCCATTGGCCTCAACGTGACGAGTCACTGGAACTCCGACTTCGACAACGCCGCCAACAAGAAGTTCATGGACGCCTGGAACAAGACCTACAATCGTCCGGTGACCTACTATGCCAGCCAGGGTTATGACGCAGCTCTTGCCTATGCTTCGGCGCTGAAGGCGACCGGCGGCAACATCGATGATGCCGACGCGTTCCGCACGGCACTGCGCAAGGCCGATTTCGAATCCGTGCGCGGCAAGTTCGCCTTCGGCCCCAACCAGCACCCGGTGCAGAACTGGTACGCACTGAAGGTCGAAAAGGGCGACGACGGCAAGCCGGTGCTGAAGACTATCGGCGAGGTCCTCAAGGACCATGGCGACGCCTACGCCGCTGAGTGCAAGATGTAGGCTCGACCGGTTCACCGTGGCGGGCGGCAGCTGCCGCTCGCCAATTTTCCAGCTTCCCCAATCGAAACGACAGGCGATGACGCTCTTCCTCGAACAAATGCTGAATGGCGTGCAATTCGGCGTCATGCTTTTCCTGCTGGCGGCCGGCCTGACGCTGATCTTCGGCATCATGGGCGTCATCAATCTGGCGCACGGCTCGATCTACATGATCGGCGCCTATGCCGGCACGTGGGTCGCGACCGAGACCGGTTCGTTCTGGCTCGGCATTCCGGCAGCCCTTGCGGCTGCTGCCGTCACCGGCGCCGCGATCGAATTCCTGGTGGTTCGGCGACTGTATGGACGTGACCATCTCGACCAGGTGCTGGCCACCTTCGGCCTGATCCTGATCTTCAACCAGACGATCACCATCCTGTTCGGACGCCAGCCGCTGTTTGTGTCGATGCCCGAAATACTGGGCGGCTCGGTCGAGCTCCTGCCCGGCCTCGTCTATCCGGTCTATCGTCTGGCAATCATCGCTGTCGGCCTGCTTGTTGCGATCGGGCTCTATCTTTTGATCAACAAGACCCGCATCGGCATGCTGGTGCGCGCCGGCTCGACCAACCGCGAGATGGTACGGGCCTTGGGCGTCGATATCCGGCTGCTCTACACGCTGGTGTTCGGCCTTGGCGCGCTGCTCGCCGGTCTTGCCGGCTTCATGGCCGGCCCGATCCTCGCCGTGCAGGTCGGCATGGGCGAGCAGATCCTCATCACCACCTTTGTGGTCGTGGTCATCGGCGGCGTCGGTTCGATCCGTGGCGCCTTTTTCGCGAGCCTCATCCTCGGCATCGTCGACACCGGCCTGCGCGCCTATCTGCCCGGCCTTTTGCGCCAGGTCATGGTCGGCCCGGAGGCCGACGCGCTTGGCGCCGGCATCTCGTCGATGGGCATCTATCTGTTGATGGCGATCGTGCTTCTCATCAGGCCGAAGGGCCTGTTCATCCGAAATTCCTGAACTAGGCGCTGACTGGCCCATGGACAAATCATTCAAGCGACCCGCTTTGCTTGCCGGCGTGCTGATTGCGCTGATCGCATTGCCTGCGGTCGCCGACGCAACCGGCTATGCCGCGCTGACATCGCTCGCAACCCGCGTGCTGATCTACGGCATTGCGGCGGCGAGCCTCAACTTCGTGCTCGGCTATGGCGGCATGGTGAGCTTCGGCCACGCGGCCTTCTTCGGCATCGGCGGTTATGTCGTTGGCATCCTTTACCAGCACTATTCGCTGGGCGAGCCGCTTTTCGGCTTCATTTCAGGCACCAACCAGATGCTGATCACCATCCCGGTGGCGCTGGTGGTCTCCGGCCTGATGGCGGCGCTCATCGGTGCACTGTCGCTGCGCACCGGTGGCGTGCAGTTCATCATGATCACGCTGGCCTTCGCGCAAATGCTGTTTTTCCTGTTTGTCTCGCTGAAAACCTATGGCGGCGATGATGGTCTGATCATCCGCCGCGCCAATGAACTGCCCGGTCTCAACATGCGCGACAAGCAGACGGTCTATTATGTCTGCCTGGCGATGACGGTGCTGTTTTTCTTCACCCTTTGGCGCATCGTCAATTCGCGTTTCGGCAACGTCATCGTCGGCCTGCGCCAAAGCGAAAAGCGCATGGCGGCGATCGGCCTGCCGGCCTATCGCTACAAGCTGATGGCCTTCGTCATATCGGGCATGGGCTGCGGCCTGGCCGGTGCGCTGATGGCCAATTTCCTGCGCTATGCCAGCCCCGACATGATCCACTGGACCAAGTCGGGCGAACTGATGGTGATGGTCATCCTCGGCGGCGTTGGCACGCTGTTTGGCCCGCTGCTCGGTGCCGCCGTGTTCATCGTGCTTGAATCCATCCTCGCCTCCTGGACGGAGAACTGGCAGCTCGGCCTCGGCCTGATCCTGCTGTTCGTCGTGCTCTACACCCAAGGCGGCGTCCAGGCGCTCGGTGCCCGTCTGCTTGGGAGGCGCGCATGAGCACCCCCGTTCTCAACGTCCAGGGCATGGTCAAGCGCTTCGGCGGCCTGCTTGCCACCGACCATGTCGATCTGACCGTGAAGCCGGGCGAGATCCACGCCCTGATCGGTCCGAACGGGGCCGGCAAGACGACGCTGATTGCGCAGCTGATGGGTGAGCTCAAGCAGAACGCAGGCACGATCGAACTTGACGGCCAGCCGATCACCACCTTGCCGACCGCCAAACGTGTGTCGATGGGGCTGGCGCGCACCTTCCAGATCACCTGCCTGCTGCCCGATTATACGGTGCTGGACAACGTCGCCATCGCCGTCCAGGTGCGGCAGGGCCACAGCTTCCGCTTCTGGGCAATGCCCGGCATGAGGTGGCACTGCGCGAAGACGCGCGCAGCTACCTTTTTGGTGCCGGGCTTGCCGACCGTGCCGACGAGCTGGTCGCGAACCTGTCGCATGGCGAGCAGAAGCAGCTTGAGCTGGCGGTGGCGCTCGCCACCAGGCCGCGCCTGCTTTTGCTCGACGAGCCGATGGCCGGTCTCGGCCATGTCGAAAGCCAGCAGATGATCGAGATGCTGCGCGGCCTCAAGAACCAGGTTTCGATGCTGCTGGTCGAGCACGATATGGAGGCGGTGTTCGCACTCGCCGACCGCATCTCGGTGCTGGTCTATGGCCGCATCATCGCCACCGGTTCGGTCGACGAAATCAGGGACAATCCGGAAGTGCGCACCGCCTATCTGGGTGAGGGAGACGAGCTATGCTGAGCGTCGCCAAGCTGCAGTCGGCCTACGGGCGAAGCCAGGTGCTTTTCGACGTCGCGCTGGAGATCGGCGACGGCGAGGTGGTGACGCTGCTCGGCCGTAACGGCATGGGCAAGACCACCACGGTCAAGTCGATCATGGGCCTGCTCAAGCCGCTGTCGGGTGAAATCAGCTTCACCGGGCGCAATGTCTGCGGCGCCACGCCCGAAACCGTGGCGCGGCTCGGTGTCGGTCTGGTGCCCGAGGGGCGCCAGACATTTGCCACGCTGACCGTGCGCGAAAACCTCGTTGCCACCGCCGCCAATCGCCTCGGCCGCAAGGATGCCTGGACGCTTGAACGCGTCTACGCGCTGTTTCCGCGCTTGCGCGAACGCGCCGGCCAGGCAGCCGGCACGCTGTCGGGCGGCGAGCAGCAGATGCTGGTCGTCGGCCGTGCGCTGATGACCAATCCCAAACTGCTCATCCTCGACGAGGCGACCGAAGGCCTTGCCCCGGTCATCCGTGCCGAGATCTGGGGCTGCATTGAGGCGCTGAAGGCGGAAGGGCAGTCGATCCTTTTGATCGACAAGAACCTCAACGTGCTGAAGCGCCTGGCCGACCGCCACTACATCCTTGAGAAGGGTCGCACCGTCTGGTCCGGTACCGGCGAGGACCTGACCAACAACGCCGAGCTGGTGCAGCGTTATGTCGGCCTCTGACGAGCGCAAGCGTCGTCTGCGGCTCTGCTTCGTCGGTTGGGGCGCCATCGCCGGCCGCGTTGGCGAATTGCTCGCCGAGCGGCAGCCGGAGGGCGTGGAGATCGTGGCCATCGCCGTGCGCGACCCCGAACGGGAGCGCCCAGATTTGCCGGAAGGTGTGCGTCTGATAACCAGCCCGGAAGAGCTGCGCGGGCTCGACATCGACATGGTGATCGAAGCGGCTGGCCGCCCGGCCGTCGCCATCTGGGGCGAGGCGGCTTTGCGGCATGCGGCAAGCTTCGTGGTGTCCTCGGTCAGCGCGTTCACCGATGAGTCGATGCTCGGGCTGCTTTTGGCCGTCGCCGAGGAAACCGGCAGCCGCATCGTCGTCCCCTCGGGCGCGCTTGGCGATCTCGGCGCTCTGGTTGCCGCATCGGTCCTGCCGGTCGACGAGGCAAGGCATACCATCATCAAGCCGCCGCTCGCCTGGAAGGGCACCCGGGCTGCTGAGATGATCGACTTGGACAGGCTTGCCAGGCGCACGGAGTTCTTCGCCGGCACGGCGCGTCAGGCTGCGGACGCGTTCCCGCAGAACGCCAACGTCGCCGTCATCTCGGCCTTGTCGGGCATCGGCCTCGATCGCACACGTGTCGTGCTGGTCGCCGATCCGGCGGCCTCGCGCAACATCCACGAGATCAGTGCCACTGGCGCCTTCGGCAAGCTCGACCTGAGGCTGGAGAACGAGCCGCTGAAGACCAATCCGAAATCATCCGAGATGACCGCGCTCAGCCTCGTCCGTTTGATCGAAAACGCCGTCGCGCCGCTGGTGCGCTGAGCGCCGAGGCGACGACGCCCTGCTAGCAGCTATCTGGCTATCAGCGTGTTGCGCACCGGAACCGCGCCGTTGAACGACATCTGGACGCCAGTGCCGGAGCGTGCATCGATGGCGTGGATGTGCAGGTGCGGTTCGGTGCTGTTGCCGGAATTCCCGACCTGGCCGATCGGAGCGCCTGCCACGATCCTGTCGCCGGCTGCGACCGCAACGCTTCCCTTGCGCAGATGGGCAAGCTCGATGTTCAGATCGCCACAGGAAACCACGACATGGTTGCCGGCGGGATTGTCGCGGTCGGTCATGGGTGGCGCAAGGTCGGGCAGTCCGTCCACTGCGGCCAGGATAGTGCCGTCGCAAGGACTGAGCACTGTCTTGCCGAAGATGACGTAACGGGCGGGTTCGGCCGGCAACAGCCCCGTCGCGCGGAAGCCCGAATCGTTGACGGCGGTGATGTCGAGAGCATGCCGATGCGCAGGGTGATCGCTGTGATGGTTGAGCACGCCTATCGTGCCGCCATGTGCCATCACGAAACGTCCTGCCTCGAGTGGAAAGGTAAAACCGCGCGGGTTGTGTCGGCCAACAATGCCGCTCATAACATAGGCAACTGCCGTCCCGAAAACCACGACAGAGGCGAATGCCGTGAGATGGCCGGGGATGATCGAAGAGCCAACTGCCGGCAGCCAGGGTCGGCGCAGATGTCGCCAGGCTGAGACCGCTGCTGCTGCCGCGAACAGGCCGACAAGCACGACGCGGCTCCACATCCCGGCGATGTTCCATCGCGCGACGATCACAACCAAGATCACCAGCACCGTGCTTTCTGCCAGTACCAGCAGCCAGCCCAGTCGGCTGGGCTCGTCGAGTCGCCACAACCGCCAGCAGAAGGCCAACGGCAAGGCGACGGAGACGAAGGACATCAGGGCGACGACTGCAAGCATTGCCTAGAGATAGGCAGTCGGGCCGGCGTTGCGAGGGCGAAGTGGGCGCGCGGTCGCGGCAACACGTAGCCCCGTCATCGCGGCTACTTTCGGGGCCGTTAGTCGCGCCGCGCTCACGTTTTGATCTGGATCGCCTGGGGCGGCGCGACGTGCTGGGCCCGAAACTCGCATCGAATATGGGGGTCGGCGAGAAAAGTTATGTCATCGTCAAAGCAGCAGGTCGCGAGTGCTTCGATGACGATATTCGCTACGCCGACGTCGTTTGATGATTGATAGGTGGCCGGCGAGCAGCAAAATGATGTGGTCGAGAAACTAGGCGGCAAGGCCGAGGTAATGATCAGCGAAGAGGAAGCCAACGCCGACGTGCTGTCGCTCAGGTGGGGCGTTATCGAACTGTCTCGTTACTTCTTCGCATCACAGTAGCTAGGCGAATACACGAATACAAACCTAGGTGGTGCCCTTGCGGGCTCGTAATAGGTGATCTTCTTCAGCTAAGGGCAACGCAAGGGTACAACGCGCTCAGGCAAGTGGCGTGACTTCTAGCCGACGGATCGAGATCAGAGTTCGCAAGCGCAACGTGACGGAAACAACCGTCATCGGGGACTGAGCCAACTCAATTGCAATCTCAGATGACGATGTCATCATTGACGGAGACGGTTTCAACAACCAACAGTGAAATCGAGAGCTCCGATGCTCTTTTGAACGTAACTTTTTCGGCGGGGGATTTCATGCTCGAAGAATTGGGAATCCAGTTCCTGGGCGCTACAGAGGCGCAACTTGGTTTCATCGGCTACATTGCGGCAGTTATTGGCGGATTCATCTCATGGGCTACAGAAAAGGCAGATGTTGAGCTGCCGCGTGCGCCCTATTTTGCCTTCACTGCGGTCTTGATGGTTTGCGTATCTGCGTTGCAGTTTGTTTGGCTGCTGACAATTCCAGCTATCGCCGGCGGATACGTGTGGGTGCTGGTTGTCAGCGTCTTGGGCGGGACGGTCATCTTCGGCTACTTTCTTGGCAAGATCGGCATGGCAAGGTCCCGCGACATCAATGGCAAAAACGGTTTGATGGCCTTGGCCTTCATACCTCTTGCCAATCTCTATATGCTGTTCACGCCTTCGAAGAAGCCGTCCAACTTCAAGCCAATCCGTATTCTGAGAGGTGGGGTTGGGGTTACTTTTGGCTTCCTAATGCTCTTCCTGACGCCCGTTTTGAACACCGTGTTCGAGGAGGCCTCAAACAACATGGTCGAAAGCTCTAGGCCAGAAGCTCAGCAAGCAAGCGTAGAGTTCTTGCTTAAATCGGAAGGGCTGGAAGGAACGTTTGCTTTGATGGCAGCGGAAGGCAAGCCCCCAATTCCGGTCGATGAGATAACGACGCTCACCAAAATCGAAGCCAGGGGCTCACAGCTCTTCAGGACGTTCACAGTGACCAAGGAAATTGAGTTCACTACTCAGTTTCAGAATGACGTCACCAACAGTCTCTGCGGCTTCGATGTATTCGGCCCATTGCTGAAATCAGGTGGCATCTTCAATGAGGTCTACGTGCGTCCAGACGGATCCATCATTGGGTCGGTCGCCATTTCGCATAGAGATTGCAGGATCTAGGGCCGCTACCTTCCTTAGTAACCTTCGAAGGCCTTCCTTCTGACTTCTGTTAGATCTGCCTCATCGCAGACCTCACGCCAGTTCGACCGAGTAATCTCAACAGCACCGTCGATGATCGTTCGAGCGTTGTTGCTGCCAGACAGGAAAGGTGAAGTCGCGCGGGCCGTGTCGGCCGACAACACCGTTCGTCACATAGGCAGGCGCGGCCCCAAAATCACCGCCGAGGCCAATGCCGGGATATGGCTTGGGAAAATCGACGAGCCATCCGCCGGCAGCCAGGGCTTGCGCAGGTGTCGCCAGGCAGAGACCGCCGCCACTGCCGCAAACAGTCCGACAAGCGCGATTCGGCTCCATATCCCGGCAATGTCCCATCGCCTCGGAGCCGCCCATCGCCTTTGTCTTTCAAGGGGTTGCCACCGCCACGTAAACAGGCATTTTCGTGGCCGTGGAAATAAAGGCCGCCGAAGCGACCTTGTATGCTGCTGAAAGCCTTGAGAAAAAATGGTGGGCGATGACGGGCTCGAACCGCCGACATCTTCGGTGTAAACGAAGCGCTCTACCAACTGAGCTAATCGCCCCAACCGCGCGGAGCATTAAGCGGTTCGGCTGTGATCTGCAAGTTCAAATACATGCCGCAAGGGCAGGCAAGTGTGTGCGAAAGCCGGGTTTTCGCGGCCTTGAAAAATAGACGACGAAGATTGTCGATTATCTCTTCGATGTCGCTTGACACCTACCAACGAACGCCGTAATTCACCGCCAACGACGCGGCGCCCAGCGCCAACGTCCAGAGCGCGGGTGTAGCTCAGTCGGTTAGAGTGCCGGCCTGTCACGCCGGAGGTCGCGGGTTCGAGCCCCGTCACTCGCGCCAGTTTTTCAAAGGCTTAGCCTTTGCCGACTGATCCTCTAGATTAAGTTTGCCGCAAGCGCCGATGGCGCTGGACGGCATTTTCTCCTCCATCCTGAGAGCACGTTCGTGCTGCTGTTGTCAGCAGCGTCGAGACACGAATCGTGCGCGCGCAAAAGCTCCGCCGACGGCGATTCGTGCTGCTATGCGACGCGCATGGTGGGGCGTTGGCTCTTTGAGCCTGCGCATCGGCGTTGCTGGACGCTTTCACCTGGATTTCGCGACCGCGCCTTGGACGCGCGATGCGCACCACGGCTCCTTGAACCTGTGGACGACAGTTTCCGGACGCCACCTTTCGAAAGCGTGACTCAGAGATATTGGCCGAGCTTCTTGCCGGCCTTGATGAAGCGAAGCGGATCGACGGCGTCGCCGTCGCGGCGCACCTCATAGTGCAGATGCGGGCCGGTCGAGCGGCCGCTGCTGCCAACTTCGCCGACCTCGTCGCCGGCCACGACCTTCTGGTCGGGGGCGACAAGCACCTTGCTCAGATGCGCATAGCGCGTGGTGAAGCCGCCGCCATGGTCGATCTCGACCATCCGGCCATAGCCGCCGTTCCAGCCGGCCTTGGTGACGACGCCTGCGGCGGTGGCGCGCGCTGGCGAGCCGTAAGGCGCACGGAAATCCATGCCCGAATGCAGGGCAGGCGTGCCGATCAACGGATCGGTGCGGACACCGAAGGTGCTCGAGATCGAACGGCCGGCGGCCGGGTTGGCAAGCGGCAGTTTGCGCGCCTCCTTCTTGAGCCTGTCGAGTGTGTCGAGCGCTTCGTCGAGTTCCTTAACTTTGCTGTCGAAGGCCATCGGGTTGTCGAGCGTCACCAGCGGGCCGCCAACGCCCGATTTGCCGAAATCGGCGGCGACGGGCAGTCCGGCATCCTCGAGCGCCTCGGTGATCGCCCCTGCGGTCTGGTAGGCGTTCTCGGCAAGCGTACCGATGCGCTCGACCTGGTCGGTCTCGATGGTGCGTAAAGACTTGTTGATGGTGACGAACAGCTTGTCGGCGCGGTCGGCCCGGCTTTCGCTGTCCGGTGCGGCCGACCTTGTCGACCAGAACGAGAATGGGCGTACCGCTGTCGCATCGGCTGCGGCATAAGCGAGCGGCGCGGTCTCTCCGAATGTGTTGCCGGTAAGCTCGGCGCGTTCGTCCGCAGTCTTGCCGGACGGTGCGGACGCCGCCGCGTCTGCGCCTGCCTTGTCGAGGATCGGCCCAAGTCTCCCATGGCGCTGGCTGAGCTGCGACTGCCGCTCCAGCAACTCACTGACCTTGGTTTCCATCAACTGCTGGTCGAGCAGCTGCCGACTGGTGATGCGATCGACCTGGGCGCGAAGGGCAGAGATCCGGTCTTCATAGGAATGCTGCATGCGCGCCTGGCGTGCGGTTGCCGCGCCGATTAGATCGTCGCGCAGCACGAGATAGGATGTGGCCAGGAGATAGCCGACAGCGATGGCAGCGAGGGCTGAGCCGGCGGCGGCGGCAACCCATGGTCGCACGGTGAAGTGCCGGATCTCGTTGCCGCGTGCAATGATGACGGTATGGGGTTCTTTGCGCCTGCCGAAAACGGCGGACTGACTTGCTGCTTTCACCGGACCGAACTCTCATCACGAGACAGCGACGATCCGATTACACATTATTAGGGTTAACAAAGCTTTGCACTGCTGGCTGGATGGCAAACCCTGTGCGCATCCAGATGCAAGAATAGAAACCCCGTCATGCAAAAGCAGGGCGGGGGTTTCTTTGCAAAAAAATAGCAGTTAATGCTTTTTGATTGCCGATGTGTAAGTTCAATGCAGGCAACTGGTTCAGTGATTGCAGCGAACCATGTCCATCAGCGCAGGAATAGCCAAAGCAGGATGATAATCGGGATCGGAATGCCGATCATCCAAAGAACGATACTGCGGAACATCTTTGTTCTCCCTATAAGGTCGTCCCGTCAGAAACGTCGGGCAAGGGAATTGGTTCCGCAGTTGATGATTTCGCTACAGCGCTTTCACCGCCTCCAGCACCTCTGCGGCATGACCGGGAACCTTCACCTTGCGCCAGATCCTTGCGATTTTGCCGTCGGCACCGATCAGGAAGGTCGAGCGCTCGACCCCCATATATTTGCGGCCATACATGGATTTTTCGGCCCACACGCCATAGGCCTCGAGCGCCTTTCGCTCCTCGTCGGCGACAAGGTCGATGCCAATTTGGTGCTTGGCCTTGAATTTGTCGTGTTTCTTGGTGCTGTCGGGCGAAACGCCGATGACGACCGCTCCAGCCTTTTCGAACTGAGGCTTGAGCTGAGTGAAATCGATCGCCTGCGCTGTGCAGCCTGATGTGTCGTCCTTGGGATAAAAATAGAGGACGACAGGTTTGCCGGCGAAGTCGGAAAGCGTCAGAATGCCGCCGCCGTCGCGTGGCAAAGCGAATTGCGGGGCGGTTTGGCCGGTCTCGAGTTCAGACATATCGATACCCTTGTTTGAAGTTACGGGGTGAGCCCGCAAGGATGTCAGGTTAACAATGCCGGACTTGGATTCGTCCACGACCGAAACGACTACGGGACATCGCGTGGATCAGGAAGTGCCCCGGCACGAGAAAATCCGTTTCAGACGTGACGAGATCACTGATCTCGGCACGATGCCGTCGGCTGCCGGCCAGGAGCTTTCGCGCCCGCGTACGTCCGTGCGGCGGCGCGCGGGACATTGCGTGCTGGCGGCGGTCGCGGTGGTCGGCTCGCTGGTCCTGCTGGCGATCATCGCGATCGAGGCAATCGGCTATTCAGGAATCGGCCAGGACCGGCTGCGCGCCGAGGCCGAACATGCCATCGAAGGCCTTGCCGGCGTCGATGTCGACGTTTCAATGGGGCAGGCGCGGCTGACGCTCGATGGGTTGAGGCTGATTGCGGTCGAGGTTCCCGACGTCAGGCTGACGCGCGCTGGTGGCACCGCCATGGCCGAGGCTGGCCTGATGCGCTTCGGCATCCGGCTTCTGCCGCTGCTGACAGGTAACGTGCGCCTCGGCAATGCCAGCATTTCCGACGCGCGCATCGTTGTCGATGCCATGCCGGCAGGTGGTGGCTCCGACTGGAGCGCTGCATTGCGCAATCCAGATGGTCTCATCGACTCGCAGAAGCTGCTGAACGAAACGTTCCGTGGCATTCACCGCGGCTTTGATGCGGTCCAGTATGACGCGCATGCGTGAAATCGCGCTGGCCAACGTCGATTTTGTCCTGCCTTCGGGCGGCGAGGTCAAAGTAGTCCGTGTCGTTCAGGCCTCGCTGGTCAAGACGCGGCTGGGCGAACTGCGTGTCGGCGCCAATTTCGACATCGATGGCCGTGATGTCGAACTCGCGGCGTCGGCCGCACGCGAAGCCGGTGGCGGCCGTATCGCTGCGCTCGACGCCACTGTGTCGATGACCGATCCGCTTGCCGGCATGACCGACGTACCTGCGGCCAAGGCAAGCCGCATCGGTTCGGCCGACCTCGTCATTACCGGCCGCGAAGGCAGTGACGGCGAAGGTTCCGAACTGATCGCCAAGGGATCGATCTCCAAATCGACGCTGGATCTGCACGAGCGCGGCCAGCTGGTCGGCGATGTCACCGTCGACCTGCGCCTTGCCGATGGCGAAAACAAGCTTGATGTCCGCCAACTTCTGGTCAGCACCGGTCGTTCGACCTTCGATTTCAACGGCGCAGTCGGCCCGCGCCCGGCAACGGGCATCGCAAGCGACAACCCGGCCTACCGTTTCGAATTGATGAGCCGCGAATCGCGTCTGGCGCCGGACGAATCGCCCGAGCCGGCACTCAGTTTCCTGGCTCGCGTTGCCGGCACCTATGATGTCGTCACCAAGACGCTGTCCGCCGAGCAGATCGGCTTGAAGTCCGGGCCGGGCGGTGAAGCGCTCGGCAAGGCGTCGATCCAGTTCGTCGACGGCAAGGCGCCCGGCATCTTCGTTGCTTTCAACATCCACGACATGTCGGTTGCGCATGTAAAGCAGCTGTGGCCATGGTTCTCGGCGAGAAATGCCCGGCTCTGGGTGCTGCAGAAGCTCTATGGCGGGCGTGTCGTCGACGGCAACGTCCAGTTCGACGTCAGGCCCGACCGGCTCGGCAATGGCATACCGCTCAACGCGCAGGAGGTGTTCGGCCGTTTCGAGATCGATGGCTCGCGTTTCGATACGGCAGGCCGCATTCCGCCGATCCGCGACGCCAGGGGCATTGTCGAGTTCCACGGCAACGACGTTGATGTGTCGCTGTCGCAAGGCACCGTCTTCATGCCCAGCGGCCGCACTGTGGCTGCGAGCAACGGCAAGCTGAAGGTCGTGAAGGCCAATGTCATGCCGGTCATCGGTTCGCTCGACATCGACGTCGCCGGCAGCGCCGACGCCGTGGCCGAGCTTGCCTCCTACGAGCCGATCAACGCGATGCGCCATGTCGGCATCCTGCCTGAAGAGTTGACCGGAGACGTCACCGGCAACGTTCAGGCCGACATCCCGCTGACCAGCGGTATCGATACCGACAAGCTCGATTGGAAGGTGGCGCTTGATTATGACGGCCTCGCGGTTGCCAAGGCATTTGACGGTCAGAAACTGACGGAGGCGGATGGAAACATCACGGTTACGCCCGACAAGGCGGTGATCGCGGCCAAGGGCAAGCTCAATGGCGTGCCAGCCGAACTGGATCTGGTTGAGCCGTTGCGCGGCGAAGGCGAAAAGGAGCGCAACGTCCAGCTTGTGCTCGACGACAAGACCCGCAATGCGATGATGCCCGGCCTGTCCGATCTGTTGTCCGGCACCATCAAGGTCGATGTCGAACAACTGGGCGAAGGCAAGCGCGACATCGTCGCCGACCTGACCGCGGCCCGGCTAGATCTTCCATGGGTTGGCTGGAGCAAGGGTCCCGGCATTCCGGCTAAGGTTTCGTTCGTCATGAACAGCGACGGTCCGCGCGCGACCTTGTCCGATTTCAACCTGAGCGGCAAAAGCTTCAGCATCAAGGGCGACGTTTCGTTCGCCGACACCAACCTGTCGTCGGCCAGTTTCAACGAAGTGAAATTGAACCGCGACGACGACGTTTCGGTGAAGATCAAGCGGTCGGGCAAAGGTTTTGCCGTTCAGGTCAACGGCAATGCGCTCGACGCGCGCGCGCTGATCAAGCAGTTCATGGCCGACACCGACAAGGCCAGCAAGTCGACGGGCGGATCCTCGGTCTCGGTCAGCGCCAAAGTCGGGACGCTGATCGGATTCAGCGGCGAAAAACTCTCCAACGTCACGCTCGAATATGCCGGTGCCGGGTCGAAGGTCGGCAGCCTGAACGTCAACGCGGTGGCGAGTTCGAGTGGACAGATAACGGTCAGCAATGCGCTGCAGGGCGGCGGCAGGCGCCTCGATGTGCGTTCGGCCGATGCCGGTGCCATCCTGCGCTTCCTCGACGTTTATGCCCGCATGCAGGGCGGCTCCTTGGCACTTGCACTGGAGTCCAGCGGAGATGGGCCGCTCAAGGGCCAGGTCGATGTGCGTGATTTCGTGGTTGTCGACGAGCCGCGGCTTGCATCGATCGTTTCCAGCAAGCCAGCAGGCGACGACCGCAGCCTCAACCAGGCGGTGCGCAAGGACATCGATGTCTCCAAGGTGAAATTCGAGCGCGGCTTCGCCCAGATCGACAAGCGTGAAAAATACCTGGCGCTGGAGAACGGCGTTTTGCGCGGGCCACTGATCGGCACCACCTTCCAAGGCGTGCTCTACGACCAGCAGGGTCAGATGAACATGACCGGCACCTTCATGCCGGCCTATGGGCTCAACCGCATCTTCGGCGAATTGCCGCTGGTCGGCGTCATCCTGGGCAATGGCCGCGATCGCGGCCTGATCGGCGTCACCTACAAGCTGTCGGGCGATGCCAATGCGCCCAAGCTGCACGTCAACCCGCTGTCAGTGATAGCGCCCGGAATCTTCCGGGCGATCTTCGAGTATTGAGCATAAGCCAACGCTCGTCTCCAGACATGAAAATGGCCGGCATTGCCGGCCATTCTTGTTTGCGATGCGTGGCCAATCAGGCCGGGCGCACCAGAATGTGCTTCTTCTTGCCAAGCGACAGCTTGACCACGCCTTCCGGCGTCAGGTCGGCCGTCGTTACGGAGCGGCGCTCATCATTGACCGATTGATCGTTGATGCGCACCGCACCGCCTTGCACGTGACGGCGTGCTTCGCCGTTGGACGCTGCAAGACCGGCGCGAACGACCAGCGACAGCAGGCCAATGCCGGCTTTCAGCTCGTCGCCGGCGACTTCCACCGTCGGCAGTGACTCGGCCAGTGCGCCTTCCTCGAAAGTCTTGCGCGCTGTCTCCTCGGCCTGTTCGGCGGCAACACGGCCGTGAACAATGGCAGTCGCTTCGGTCGCCAGAACCTTCTTGGCGTCGTTGATTTCGGACCCGCCAAGGGCTGCCAGGCGCGCGATTTCGTCTAGCGGCAGACGCGTGAATATCTTCAGGAAGCGCTCAACGTCAGCATCCTCGGTGTTGCGCCAGTACTGCCAGAAATCATAGGGCGAAAAGACGTCGTCGTTGAGCCAGACCGCCCCATTGGCGGATTTGCCCATCTTTGCGCCCGACGAGGTGGTCAGAAGCGGCGTGGTCAAGGCGTAAAGCTGCGGCGTCCCCATGCGATGGCCGAGGTCGACGCCATTGATGATGTTGCCCCACTGGTCCGAACCGCCCATCTGCAGGCGGCAATCATAGCGGCGGCTGAGTTCGACGAAGTCGTAGCCCTGCATGATCATGTAGTTGAATTCGAGGAACGACAGAGACTGTTCGCGGTCCAGCCTCAGCTTCACACTGTCGAAGGAAAGCATGCGGTTGACGGAGAAATGGCGGCCAACGTCGCGAAGGAATTCGATGTAATTGAGCTTCAGCAGCCAGTCGGCATTGTTGACCATGAATGCATCGGTCTTGCCTTCGCCGAAACGCAGGATCCGGGCGAAGATCTTCTTGATGCCCTCGATGTTCGACCCGATCGCCTCAGGCGTAAGCAGCTTGCGCTGCTCATCACGGAAAGAAGGGTCGCCGACCATCGAGGTGCCGCCGCCCATCAACGCGATAGGCCGGTGTCCGGTTTCCTGCATCCAGTACAGCATGGTCGCCGAGATCAGATTGCCGATGTGAAGGCTCGTCGCGGTGGCGTCATAGCCGACATAAGCCGTCACGGTCTCCTTGCGGAACAGATCGTCGAGGCCGGTTTCATCTGAGACTTGATGGATGAAGCCGCGCTCGGAAAGGGTGCGCAGGAAATCGGATTTGAAGCCGGACATGGTTCTTTCTCTTGGCGGACGATTGGATCGGGCGATCCGGCATTGGATCGGCGAAGCTGGGGCTTTAGCATCTGCAGGCCCGGAATCACAAGGATGGCGGACTTCATGGCGGTTATCACTGCGATCGGACTGATGAGCGGAACCTCGATGGACGGCATCGACCTTGCCATCCTGCGCACCGACGGGGTCAACGAGATCACCGTTGGCCCGTCGATGGCGGTTGCTTACGACGCCGCCTTTCGCCGCCGTATCGAGGCTTCGCTGGAGACGGCCAAGTCGATCGTCCGGCGCGAGGATCGTCCCGGTGGCCTTGCCGAACTGGAGCGTGAGATCACGCTCCGCCACGCAGCGGCGGTCAGGGATTTCATCCGCGCTTTGCCGGCCGCGTGGCAGAATGCCGATCTGATCGGCTTCCACGGCCAAACGGTGCTGCATCGTCCTCATCTTGGCGTCACAGTGCAACTTGGCGACGGCGCCTTGCTTGCGCGCGAAACCGGCATTCCTGTCGTCTACGACATGCGCGCCAACGACATGACCCATGGCGGGCAGGGCGCGCCGCTGGTGCCGGCCTATCATGCAGCGCTCGCCCGCTCGCTGCCCGAGCCCTATGCCGGCATGAAACCAACCGTGTTCGTCAATGTCGGCGGCATCTCCAACATCACCTACGTTCCCGACAGAGGCGACCCCGTCGCCTTCGATAGCGGCCCCGGTAACACGCTGATCGACCAGTGGGTCAGTCGCGAGGGCGGGGTGCCCTATGATGCCGGCGGCACCATTGCCAGCGAAGGCGGCGTGATGGTCGATGTGGCCGAACGCTACCTCGACAACCCGTTCTTTCAGAAATCCGGACCGAAATCCCTCGACCGCAACGATTTCACGCTTGCGCTTGCCGAAGGTCTGGAGCTATCAGACGGCGCCCGCACGCTTGCCCATGTCTCGGCCGAAGCGATCCTGAAATCCGTCGAGCACCTGCCAGAGCCGCCAAAGCTCTGGATCGTCTGCGGCGGCGGCCGCAAGAACCCGCATGTTGTCGGTGACCTCCGGGCTGGCGCGGAAAAGGCCGGAATGCAGGTGATCGTCGCCGAAGACGCTGGCCTCAACGGTGATGCCACCGAGGCCGAAGCCTGGGCCTATCTGGCGGTGCGTTCGGCACTTGGCCTTCCACTGACCTTCCCGACGACAACCGGCTGCCGCGTGCCGATCAGCGGTGGGCTGCGCGCCGAGCCGAGCTGAGACAAACCGCAAGATGCTCGAAGAAACTGTACTGGAAACGTCACGTTTGCTGCTTCGCATCTGGCGTGACGAAGATCTGGACGATCTCGTCCGGCTGCATTCGCAAGTTGACGCCTCACGCTACCTCTCCCGTGACGGAAAGCCCTGGACGCGCGAGGAAGCAGCCGGACGGATGGCGGCTTGGGTCGAGGAATACCGGCAATTTGGCATCACAAAGCTGAAGCTGCTGCGTCGAAAAGACGGACGTTTCATCGGGCGTGCCGGCTTTTCCTTGTTTGCAGCTACCGGCCAGTTCGAGCTCGGCTATGCGATTGCACCGGAGTTCTGGGGGCAGGGCTACGCCACGGAGATCGCTGGAGCGCTGCCTGGCTTGTTCTTCGACCGCAATATCCGGGACCATTTCATCGCCTTTGCCCATGTCGACAATGCCGCCTCGTTGAAGGTGCTGGAAAAGATCGGCATGCGTTACCAGCACACCGGTCCGATGAACGGGCTTTTGGCGCGTGTCTATGCGATGAGTCGCGCGGATAGGGTTGCTCTGGCGGCTGGCGGCATCCGCGCCGAATCCTGATCGGGGGACTTCATCAAAGTTTCATCGAGGCGTCACCCGCCCGACATGGCGTGGACCTAGCTGGAGGGCGTTCCTTCAACCAATCGGGGTCCACCATGCGACGCTCTCTCTATCTGGCTGCTGCCGTTCTCGCGCTCACCACCGCTTCTGCCTTCGCGGACGAGACGGAATTCAAGGCAACGCTCGCCGGACACGCGATTCTGCCGGCAAACACCATCATCGCGGCACCCGAAAATGCGCCTGAGCACCTGCGTACATCGGGCAAGTTCACGACCCCTGACCGCAAGCGCGCCGAAGGCCTCGGCACCGTTCCGGGTAAGGACGGCGTCCGTCTGACCGGTCTGTCGCTGCCGTTCGACGGCCAGCCCGTGCAGGGGTTCTCTGGCATCAAGGCTGTCGGCGACGGCACGTTCTGGTCGCTGTCCGACAACGGCTTTGGCAACAAGCTGAACTCCACGGACGCAGCGCTGATGCTGCACCACGTCTCGTTCGACTGGGACAAGGGCACAGTCAATCGCCTCAAGACGCTGTTCCTGACTGATCCGGACCGCAAGGCGCCGTTCCCGATCGTGCTCGAAGGCTCCGACACTCGCTTCCTCACCGGCGGTGACTTCGACGTCGAATCGATCCAGCCGGTTGCCGACGGCTTCTGGGTCGGCGAGGAGTTCGGCCCGTTCCTGCTCAAGTTCGATCTTGACGGCAAGCTGACCGATGTCGTCGGGACGGTCGTCGATGGCAAGCCGGTCAAGTCACCCGACCATCCGACGCTGACGCTGCAGGCCAACCCGTCGCTGCCGCTGCCGGCGTTCAACCTCAAGCGCTCCGGCGGCTATGAGGGCCTCGCCCAATCGAAGGACGGCTCCAAGCTCTACGGTCTGCTTGAAGGCGCGCTGTTCAAGGAAGACGGTACGATGGAGCAGGCCGAAGGCAACCGTGCGCTGCGCGTCATCGAGTTCGACGCCGCCAAGAAGGAATGGACCGGCCGCAGCTGGCTCTATCCGCTCTCGGCTGGTGGCGATGCGATCGGCGACTTCAACATGATCGACGCCACCACCGCACTCGTCATCGAGCGCGACCAGGGTGCCGGTGTTGCCGCCAAGGCATGTGCTGACGCCAAGAACCCGCAGCCGGACTGCTTCGCCAACCCGGCCTTGTTCAAGCGCATCTACAAGATCGAGATGTCCGACGCCAATGTCGGCGGGGCTGTCCGCAAGATCGGCTACATCGACCTTATGAACATCGCCGACCCCGACAACAAGAAGCGCCAGGGCGGCGGCGAGGGCTTCTACGACATGCCCTTCAACACAATCGAGAACGTCGATCTGGTCGATGCCACACACATCGTCGTCGGCGACGACAACAACCTGCCTTTTCTCGGCCGGTCGTTCTCTCGACAAGGCCGACGACAACGAGTTCGTGTTGCTCGAAGTCGGCGAATTCCTCAAGGCCAAGTAAGGCCCCGCTGTCTGAACTAAAAGCGTCCGGGCCGCGTACGCGGCCCGGATTCATTTTATGAAATTCCTGCGCCAAGTAGCTTGCGATAAAACAAGAATCCGTCGTCCGTTGCTTCGACTGCCGCCGGCACGACCTCGGACACGGTCTCGGTCGGATTTGCTGGAAATGGTGTTGGTCCTAAGGGCCTCGACGAATTCATGCCGTCAGCCCTCTTGGCGCACAACGCGCAGCATCGGCCGCAAGACCACCGGCTTGCCGGCGCACCCTGTCCAATCTAGCGTCCCGTCTGCGGGGGATAGCCGATGGACGAGTCGAAAGCGGGGTCGCGTGTCGACAAAGACGCGTGGGAGCGCGAAAGCAACTGGCTGAGTGCTGCCATTGCAGGCGGTGTTCTGTTGCTTGTTGGTGCCGGCTTCGCACTCTGGTGGGTACTCTCGGTAGACAAGGACATTGAGCGTCTGACGCGTGTTCAGATCGCCGCGCCTTTCGGGGTTCTCGCGGTTGCTGCCATAACGTTTTTTACGATCGTTTGGCGCGGGTTGATATCCGCGAGGCAGGCGGATACTGGCCTTGAGCAGCTTGAAGGGCTGCGCAAGCAGATTGCGCTGACGGAGGAGAACAACCTCTCCGCTTTGTTGCAGAAAGGCGCTGAACTCCTGGCCGACGAGAGCCTTTCAAAAGTTTCTGCGGGGGCAGCGACGTTGCAGGCAGTGGCCGAGGCGCCCAATCGCAAGTTCCGGAACGCGGCGGCCACACTGCTCGTCGACTACATTCAGGAAAAGGGCAGGCAAGGCCATAGAGCCAAGCACGTTCGTCAGGTCATTGCAGCGGTCAACGCTGCCGCGAAGACCAATGGCGAACGCTTCCCGAGCACCCTGGATATTACCGGCGACCGTGACGATGAGAATGACAATGTGTGGGAGCTCGTTACTGGGTGCGAAAAAGTCTCTTACAATCGCGGCCGCATTTACGAGGTCGACTTTGCCAGCGTCGACACGCGAGGTTTCCTTTTCGCCAACGTGACATTTTACGGGTGCAGGGGATTGGATGTTTCCGCCTACAACATGTTCGAGTGTATCTTTGTCGACTGCGCCATTTCGAGGCTGCACAAGACGGAAGCTGGCATGAACGGATTCATGCGATGCAATTTTTCCGGGGCGGTCATCGAATTTGACTGTATCGACGACCTCCAAGGTGAAAATCATTATTTTTACAGTGACAATCCGCCGAAGCTCACGGAAGGCGACACTCGCCAGGTTGTCTGGGAGGACGTCTTCACTGTGCGTGATGACATCCTGTTTTAAGTTCGTGCGGCCCCTTTAGCCGCCCTGCACGCTCGATCAGCGCCTTGACGATGCCCTTGCAGTGCTGGCTGGCGCTCACGAACAGCATTTCCACCTTCTGGCCGTCTAGGCCGATGAGCCGACGGGCGTGCCGTCTTCCTCTGCCACCAGCACTTCGAGCGGGCGGAAGAACTGGATGTCGTCTTCGCTGAGGAAGTGATACGTGGCGACGGCATCCTCCCAGATGGCAACAAGCGCGGCATTGTCGGCCGCGACGCGGGATGTTCATGAGATGCTCCAGGTCGGGAAGGGCTATTCGCCCGTCAGCCCGCCATATCGCCGGACCAACTGCGCCATGCCGTCAGTAGCCCGCTGGTCGGCCTCGATGCCTTCGGCGACGCCGATGCGGTCGCCGACAGGCCGGTTCTGGCTGACTTTCCATTTGCCGTCGATGCCGGTGATGTCGATCTCGAGCCCGATGACGCCTTTGATCTGGGCCGCGATGTAAGCGTCCGGCGCGTCGGTCACCTGCCACGGCTCCGCCCGGTCAGCCTCGTGCGTCTTGGTGAGCTCGGCGATCTGGCCGGCGAGCCAGTCCTTGTCGTCGATCACTCGCGCGGTGCCGCGCACCTGCACCGTCGCATAGTTCCAGGTCGGCACGACCTTGCCGGTTTCGCGCTTGGTCTCGTACCAGGACGGCGTGATGTAGCTGTCGGCGCCCTGGAACACCACCAGCACCGGCATGTCGGGCGTATCGGCCAGCAGCCGCCATTGCGGGTTGGCCCGCGCCAGATGCGCCCGCAGCCTGCCGTTCGGCCCGACATCGGCATCGAGGAGGAAGGGCAGCGGATTGGCCACCGGGCCCGCCGATCCGTTACAGATCAGAAGGCCGAGCGGATGGTTGCGGATCAGCGCATGCAGAACCTCCGGCCGCGTCTCGCGAAACAGCGGGGGCTGATACATGCGCGGAACTCCTCTTAGCGCAGGCGCTTGGGACGCGGGTCCGAAAGCTCGCCGGCGAGACGACGGTCGAGATAATCGGCGCATTCTTCGATCACCAGCTCCGGATCGTTGCCGAAGAAGTGGTTGGCACCGGTCAGCGTCTTCTGGGTGATGGTGATGCCCTTTTGCGTGTGCAGCTTGTCGACCAGGCCCTGTACATCCTTGGGCGGCGCTACCTTGTCGGCATCGCCATGGATGATCAGGCCCGACGACGGGCACGGCGCCAGGAACGAGAAGTCATAGGTGTTGGGCTGGGGCGCCACCGAAATGAAGCCCTCGATCTCCGGCCGGCGCATCAAAAGCTGCATGCCGATCCACGACCCGAAGGAATAGCCGGCAACCCAGCAGCTCTTGGAATCAGGATGCAGCGACTGGACCCAGTCGAGCGCTGCGGCCGCATCCGACAATTCGCCGGTGCCGTGGTCGAATTCGCCCTGGCTGCGGCCGATGCCGCGGAAATTGAAGCGCAAGGTGGTGAAGTCGCGCTTCTGGAACATGTAGAAGAGGTCGTACACGATCTTGTTGTTCATCGTGCCGCCGAACTGCGGGTGCGGATGCAGGATGATGGCGATTGGCGCGTTCTTTTCCTTGGACGGCTGATAACGACCTTCCAGGCGACCCGCCGGACCGGTAAAAATGACCTCTGGCATAAACTACTCCACTTGACGCAAAGCCGATGAAACAATCCTGTGCCCAGCCTTGACGCGAGGGACGCGTCTTCTTAGAAGCTAGTTTAGAACTGTTCAAAACTGGGTGGCGAAACCGCCCGTTTGGCAAAGCGGGTAGATAGGACGGCTCGCCTTGGAATTTCAAGGAAATTGCGCGTCCCCACACCCAAACGTGATTTGACAGGGCAGATTGAACGGAAATGGCCGGATCGCGCGCCTATCTCGACCACAATGCCAGTGCGCCGCTGCTGCCCGCAGCGCGCGCGGCCGTGGTTGCGACGCTTGATGTCACCGCCAACCCGTCGTCGGTGCACAATGAGGGCAGGGCTGCCCGCAAGATCATCGAGGATGCCAGGCGCGATGTCGCTGCCCTCGTTGGCGCCAAGGCAGAGCATGTCGTTTTCACCTCAGGTGCCACCGAGGCTGCGACCACGCTGCTTTCGCCGGACTGGCGCATGGGTCGAGGTGTTGTGCGCATGTCGCGCCTCTACGTCACCGAAGCGGACCATCCTTGCATCCTGAATGGTGGCCGTTTCCTGGCCGAGCGCATCACGCGGCTCCGCGTCGACGCCAACGGTACGATTGATCTGGCTGCGCTTGAAGCAGCACTCACCGCCCACGACAAGGCGGAAGGCCTGCCGCTGGTGGCGATCCACGCCGCCAACAACGAGACCGGCGTTGTCCAGCCCTTCGCAAAGATTGCCGAACTGGTCAAAGCCGCAGGCGGCGTTCTTGTGGCTGATGCCGTCCAGGCCGCTGGGCGTATTCCTCTCGATATGTCAGCCGGTTACGCCGATTACCTGATTCTGTCGTCGCACAAGATCGGTGGCCCCAAGGGGGCCGGCGCCATCGTCGCCCAAGCCGACCTGATGATGCCGGCACCGCTGGTCACTGGCGGTGGCCAGGAAAAGGGCCACCGCGGCGGCACCGAAAACCTGTCGGCGATCGCGGGTTTTGGCGCGGCGGCGCGCGAAGCCTTGGCAGGGCTCGCCGAGATCGACCATGTCCGTGCCATGCGCGATCGCATCGAGGATTTGGTCATCCGGCTTGTTTCCGATGCTGAAATCTTCGGAAAGGCAGTCGAACGGCTTGCCAATACGACATTCTTCGCTATTCCGGGCATCAAGGCCGAGACAGCGCAGATCGCCTTTGATCTTGCGGGCGTTGCGCTCTCTGCCGGCTCGGCCTGTTCGTCGGGCAAGGTCGGTCCCAGCCATGTGCTGAAGGCGATGGGCTTTGCCGACAATCTCGGTGCGCTGCGGGTTTCGATTGGCCGGCAGACATCCGAGGCGGACGTCGAAAAATTCGAAACGGCTTTGGCAGCGCTTCTTTCGCGCCGCACGGACCGTACGAAAGCCGCCTGATCGGCGGAAAATTTGGCCCAAGGGCCAGTGAACGGGTGTGTCAGGGGTGCCAAAGGCATCCTTCCGGGTGAATTCCCGGCAAAAACACACTATATGGAACTTACGCCGCTCCAGCGGTGCCATAGTTTGAAAACTGTCGGGCCTTGACCCCGGCGTGGATGGAGAACGCTTATGCCTGCTGTGCAGGAAACGATCGAGCAGGTCCGCAAGATCGACGTCGACCAATACAAGTACGGCTTCGAATCGTTCATCGAGATGGACAAGGCCCCCAAGGGCCTGAGCGAAGACATTGTCCGCTTCATCTCGGCCAAGAAGGGCGAACCGGAATGGATGCTCGAATGGCGCCTCGGCGCCTATCGCCGCTGGCTGACGCTTGAAGAGCCAAACTGGGCGCGCGTCGACTACCCCAAGATCGACTTCCAGGACATCTACTTCTACGCCGCTCCCAAGAGCACGCCCGGACCGACCTCGCTCGACGAAGTCGATCCCGAGATCTTGAAGGTCTATGAAAAGCTCGGCATTCCGCTCCGCGAGCAGGAAATCCTCGCCGGCGTGGAAAAGACCGTCGATCCGGACCTCGAAGACGTTGGCGACAACGTCTACAAATCGGGCCGTGTCGCCGTCGATGCGGTGTTTGATTCGGTGTCCGTCGTCACCACCTTCAAGGACGAACTGGCCAAGGCCGGCGTCATCTTCTGCTCGATCTCGGAAGCCATCCGCGAACATCCCGAGCTGGTGAAGAAGTATCTCGGCACCGTCGTGCCGACGTCGGACAACTATTACGCGACGCTGAACTCGGCCGTTTTCACCGACGGGTCGTTCGTGTTCGTACCCAAGGGCGTTCGCTGCCCGATGGAGCTGTCGACCTATTTCCGCATCAACGAGAAAAACACCGGCCAGTTCGAGCGCACGCTGATCATTGCCGAGGAAGGGGCTTACGTCTCCTATCTCGAGGGTTGCACAGCACCGCAGCGTGACGAGAACCAGCTCCACGCCGCCGTTGTCGAGCTGGTTGCGCTCGACGATGCCGAGATCAAATATTCGACCGTCCAGAACTGGTACCCGGGCGATGCCCAGGGCAAGGGCGGCATCTACAACTTCGTCACCAAGCGCGGCGACTGCCGTGGCGACCGGTCGAAGATCTCGTGGACCCAGGTCGAAACCGGCTCGGCCATCACCTGGAAGTACCCGAGTTGCATCCTGCGCGGCGACGACAGCCGTGGCGAGTTCTACTCGATCGCGGTTTCGAACGGTTACCAGCAGGTCGACAGCGGCACCAAGATGATCCATCTCGGCAAGAACACGTCGAGCCGCATCATTTCCAAGGGCATCGCCGCCGGTTTCTCGCAGAACACCTATCGCGGCCAGGTTTCGGCGCACCGCAAGGCGACCAACGCCCGCAATTTCACCCAGTGCGACTCGTTGCTGATCGGCAACCAGTGCGGCGCGCACACCGTGCCCTACATCGAAGCCAAGAACGCCACCGCTCAGTTCGAGCACGAGGCGACCACCTCGAAGATCTCCGACGACCAGAAGTTCTACGTCATGCAACGCGGCATTCCCGAGGAGGAAGCGATTGCGCTGATCGTCAATGGCTTCGTCAAGGAAGTGATCCAGGAACTGCCGATGGAGTTCGCCGTCGAGGCGCAGAAGCTGATCGGCATCAGCCTTGAGGGGAGCGTCGGCTGATGGACCCAGTGTCGATGGTCTTTTACGCGGTCGTTTGCGGCGGGCTCGCCGCGACGGCACCGTCGTTCCAGTCGCGCCCGGCGCGGCTGGTTGTTGGGACCATCACTGGCATCATTGCCGCAGCCCTTTTGCCGTTGCTGCGGCGCACATTCGGGATCTGAGATCCCGCTTCGCGCCGGCGACGTCAGTGACAGGAATTGCGCCGCCCGCCTCGGCGCCAGAAGTGAAGAAAGCTGAAGAAAATGCTTGAGATCAAGAATCTGCATGCCCGTATCGCCGAGAGCGGCACCGAAATCATCCGTGGCCTGAACCTGACGGTGAAGGCTGGCGAAGTCGCCGCCATCATGGGCCCCAACGGCTCGGGCAAGTCGACGCTGTCCTACATCCTTGCCGGTCGCGACGACTACGAGGTGACCGAGGGCGACATCCTCTACAACGGCGAGTCGATCCTGGAGATGGATCCGGCCGAGCGTGCCGCCAAGGGCCTGTTCCTGGCGTTCCAGTATCCGATGGAGATACCCGGCGTTGCCACCATGGAGTTCCTCAAGGTTGCGATGAATTCGCAGCGCAAGGCGCGCGGCGAGGAGCCGCTCAAGATTCCTGATTTCATCAAGCGCGTGAAAGATGCCGCCGGCACGCTCGAGATGGACTTCAACATGCTCAAGCGCCCGGTCAATGTAGGCTTCTCAGGCGGTGAAAAGAAGCGCGCCGAAATCCTGCAGATGAAGCTCCTGGAGCCGAAGCTGTGCGTGCTCGACGAGACCGAACTCCGGCCTCGACATCGACGCGCTCAAGATCGTTTCCGACGGCGTCAATGCACTGCGTTCGCCTGACCGCGCCATCATCGTCATCACACACTATCAGCGCCTGCTCGATCACATCGTGCCGGACACGGTGCACGTGCTCTACAAGGGCCAGGTCATCAAGTCGGGCGACAAGTCGCTGGCGCTCGAACTCGAAGAGAACGGCTACGCCGGGATCATCGAAGAGGCGGCTTGAGGTGTCGGTCATGAACATGCGTGCTGAAATCCAGCGGACCCCGGCGGAGGCGGCGATTGTCGACGCCTTCGGCGAGCGGCTTTCGCTCCTGCCCGGCGACGGCGCCGTCATGGTCAAGCGCGACAATGCGATCGAGCAGATCAAGGCTGGCCTGCCGACCCGCCGCGTCGAGTTCCTGGCACTACACCGACCTGCGTCGCCTTCTCGCCTCCGTGCCGGCCTTCGACGCCAGCGCAGCGGGCAAGGCGATTGCACCGCTGCTTGAAGGTTCGACCCTGCTGTCGATCGTCAATGGCGTGTCGGCGGCAACGCCATCCGTAGATGGCGTGACGTTCCAGCGCCTCGGCGACAAGCTTGTCGATGGCAGCTATGCGCCGGCACTGGTCACTTATGGCAGCGATGACGCAGTCGGCGCGCTGAACACCGCCTTTGTCGCCGACGGCTATTTCGTCGACATCGAAGACGGCGCCCAGGTTGAAAAGCCGATCGAACTGCAGAACATCCAGGCCGGTGGCCAAGTCCATGTCCGTCTGCCAGTTCGTGTTGGCGCTGGTGCCAAGGCGACCATCGTCGAACGCCAGACCGGTGAAGGCGCTGGCCTCGTCAGTTCGGTCAGCCAGTTGCTGCTCGGCGACGACGCCGAAGTGCTCTGGCTCATCGTTCAGGACCAGCCGGAGACGGCGACCCATCTTGCCCAGTTCAAGGCCGAACTCGGCAAGAACGCCAGGCTGACGCTGTTCGTGATGAATGCCGGCGGCAAGCTCGTGCGCCAGGAAGTCATCGTCAAGGCATCCGGAGAGGGTGCCGATTTCAAGTTGCGCGGCGTCAATCTGCTTGCCGGCGACAGCCATGTCGACGTCACCATGGTGCTCGACCATACCGTGCCGCACACCTCGTCGACGGAAGTGGTGCGCAACGTCGTCACCGGCCGCGCCAAGGGCGTGTTCCAGGGCCGCATCAATGTCCATCAGGTGGCGCAGAAGACCGACGCCCGCATGGCCTGCAACACGCTGCTGCTGTCCGACGATGGCGAGTTCTCGACCAAGCCCGAGCTTGAAATCTTCGCCGACGACGTGGCCTGTGGTCACGGCGCGACGGTCACCGAGATCGACCGCAACCATCTGTTCTATCTGATGGCGCGTGGCATCGATGAAAAGTCAGCTCGCAGTCTCCTTGTCAGGGCTTTCCTGGCAGAGGTCATCGAGGAGCTCGAGGACGAAACGGTCGTCGAACCGCTCGAGGAACTGTTGAACAGCTGGTTTGCGACGCACGCATGACCAGATCCTTCTCCCCGCCCGCGGGGGGAAGCTGCCGACGGGCGAATGGAGGCATGGGAATTTGTTGATGGATCAGAAGGTCGAAACCTACGACGTCGAGGCGATCCGCCGCGACTTTCCCATCCTGTCGCGCGAAGTTTACGGCAAGCCGCTGGTCTATCTCGACAATGGTGCTTCGGCGCAGAAGCCGCAGGTCGTCATCGACGCGATCTCCAACGCTTATGCCAACGAATACGCCAACGTTCATCGCGGCCTGCATTTCCTCTCCAATGCGGCGACCGACGCCTATGAAAAGGCCCGCGAAAGCGTTCGCCGCTTCCTCAATGCCCCAAGCGTCGAGCAGATCGTCTTCACCTCGAACACGACATCGGCGATCAACACCGTCGCCTATGGCTTCGGCATGCCGAATATCGGCGAGGGCGACGAGATCGTGCTGTCGATCATGGAGCACCACTCCAACATCGTGCCGTGGCATTTCATCCGCGAGCGCCAGGGCGCCAAGCTGGTCTGGGTGCCGGTCGACGATCTCGGCGCCTTCCACATCGAGGACTTTGAGAAGTGCCTCACCGACCGCACCAAGCTTGTCGCCATCACCCAGATGTCGAACGCGCTCGGCACCGTGACGCCGATCAAGGAGATCTGCCGCATCGCCCATGCGCGCGGCATTCCTGTGCTGGTCGACGGCAGCCAGAGCGCTGTCCACATGCCCATCGACGTGCAGGATCTCGATTGCGACTTCTTCGTCCTGACCGGCCACAAGGTCTACGGTCCCTCGGGCATCGGCGTGCTTTACGGCAAGCGCGAGATGCTGGAACGCATGCGGCCTTTCCAGGGCGGTGGCGAGATGATCGTTGAGGTGACCGAGGACAACGTCACCTACAATGATCCACCTCACCGCTTTGAGGCCGGCACGCCGCCGATCGTCCAGGCGATCGGCCTCGGTGCCGCGCTCGACTACATGGACAGTATCGGCCGCGAGCGCATCGCCGCCCATGAAGCGATGCTGCGCGACTATGCCCATGAGCGGCTGCAGGCGATCAACTCGTTGCGCATCTTCGGCGACGCGCCCGGCAAGGGCGCCATCGTTTCCTTCGAGCTGCAGGGCATCCACGCCCACGACGTGTCGATGGTCATCGACCGCCAGGGCGTCGCGGTGCGCGCCGGCACGCACTGCGCCCAGCCGCTGTTGAAACGCTTCGGCGTAACCTCCACATGCAGGGCGTCGTTCGGCATGTACAATACCAAGGCCGAGATTGACGTCCTGGCCGAAGCGCTTGAAAAAGCGCGTAAATTCTTCGGGTGAGCACCATGGAAGACGCTATCGCCGCCACAGTTGACGACACCGCGCCGGAAACGGCGGGCAAGGGTGTCGTTTCGGCCTCGGCCATTCCCGCTGACGATCTGGCGCGGATGACCGACGACATCGTCTCGGCGCTGAAGACGGTCTACGACCCGGAAATTCCCGCCGACATCTACGAACTCGGCCTGATCTACAAGATCGACATCGAAGACGACCGCACCGTCAAGATCGACATGACGCTGACTGCACCGGGCTGCCCCGTCGCCGGCGAAATGCCCGGCTGGGTGCAGAACGCTGTCGGCGCTGTCGAAGGCGTGTCGGGCGTCGAGGTTACCATGACCTTCGATCCGCCCTGGACGCCTGACCGCATGTCGGAAGAGGCACAGGTCGCGGTGGGCTGGTATTGAGGCGCAATTGCCGAAAGCGAAGATCTGGCAATGACCTATGCGCCCAAGATCATTTTGCATTTGCTGGTGAGTGATCCGGACGCTATCGGCCCATTTGTCGAACAATGCCTCCTCGACGGGGTCTCGTTGATATCGATCGTGGGCGAGAATGCGCGTGAGGTTGAAGACCTGATCGATGGTCTCGTGCTTGGAGACGGTTCCGACGCGAGCCGCTTTGTCGTGACCACGGAACACCATAACGAGACCGTGGATGCGGTGATGGAGTTCGCAGCGCACTTCGGAAGCTATTCTGATAACGTGCAGCTTGTCAGGCTGTAGAACTGGGTGCCTTGCATCCGGCGTAACATTTCACCATCTTGATGGTGAATCATCCGGCAGGCCTTGAACCTGCAAGGACTGGAGCAGGAAGACAAATGGGACGTTTCGCCGTCATCACGATGACCGACAGGGCCGCCGAGCGCGTGCGCGAGATCATGGCCACGCGCGAGAATGCGCACGGCATCCGCCTCGGTATCAAGAAGGGCGGCTGCGCCGGCATGGAGTACACCGTCGATCTGGTGACCGAGCCGAACCTCAAGGATGACCACATCGAGCGCGACGGCGCCCATGTCTATGTCGCGCCGGAGGCGGCTTTGTTCCTTTTCGGCACCCAGATGGATTTTGAAACCACGACGCTGCGCACCGGCTTCACCTTCTCCAATCCGAACCAGAGTTCGGCCTGTGGCTGCGGCGAATCGGTCGAACTGAAACCTGCCGACCTCAAGGCGCTGGCCGAAGCCCGCGCGCAGGCCTGATCCAGCGGCGTCCCATCATGAGCGACGAAGCCATCCGCGAGACCTTCTCCGGCCTTGGTGAGGTTACCATCCGCAAGATGTTCGGCGGCAAGGGCATCTACCACCATGGCCAGATCGTCGCCGTCGAGGTGCGTGGTGAGATCCTGCTCAAGGCCGATGCTGTGAGTGCGCCCGATTTCGAGGCGGCGGGCGCGACGCGCTGGACCGATGCCGGTGGCAGGCCAGTCAACATGCCTTATTGGACAGTCCCCGAACGCGCTGTCGACGATCCGGAAGAAATGGCCGTGTGGGCGCGCAAGGCGTTCGATGCGGCACTGCGCAGCAAGAAGTAGTCCTATATCGCATCTGGCGGCACGAAGAAGCAGTTCTCGTGTTCTTCCGTCGGATGCAGGCAGATGTGATAGTTGCCGTCGCCCGAGCGGATTTCCGAACCATAGGGTACGAAATAGCGATTGCGGTGCGTCACCTTGCGGTGGTCGCCGGGTTCCAGCACGATCGACCAGCCGCCACCATTCTCCTTCACCGCCCTTTCGGGAATGGCCTGGCACTCACCGTGCTGGGCGTCGCCATGGCAGCAGGCCGGCGGATATGTCCAGCCTGAGGCCGCCTGGTGCGCCGATGCCGGGGTGGCGAGGGAACATGCCGGAAGCGCGAGCAGGGCCGTCGCGCAACAGCGTGCGAATGGCATTACCCTCGCGTATCGGCAACGTCCGTCAGCGCCGGACATCATGCAACTCCGGTGATGCCGCCGGGCAACCCCGGACAGGCTGGCCCCGCCGCAGCTTAAGCCTGCCTGTCTGGAATGTATATTATGTAATGCTAATATTGATGCGTCTCGCGAAGGCGGTTCACGCCTTGGCCAGGGCGATCGCCACCTTGGCCGCGAGGCGGGCATTGTTCTCAACCAGCGCGATGTTGGTCTTGAGGCTGGCGCCGTTGGTCAGTTCCAGGATCTTGGCCAGCAGGAACGGGGTCACCGCCTTGCCCGAGATGTTCTGGGCTTCGGCCGCTTTTTGAGCCGCTTCGATGTAGCCGGCCATCTTTTCGGTCGGGATTTCGTCGCTTTCCGGCACCGGGTTGGCGACCAGCAGGCCACCGTCGAGGCCGAGTGCTGCGCGCGTCTGGTAGAGGCGGGCGATCTTGTCCGCCGTATCGAGCCTCAGCGGTGCCGCATAAGGCGACTTGCGCGACCAGAACGCCGGCACGATGTCGGAGCCGTAGGCCACGACCGGCACGCCGCGGGTCTCCAGCACTTCCAGCGTCTTTTCGATGTCGAGGATGGCCTTGGCGCCGGCCGAAACCACGATGACGGGCGTGCGCGACAACTCGTCGAGATCGGCGGAGATGTCGAATGACTTTTCAGCCCCCTTGTGGACGCCACCAATGCCGCCGGTGGCGAAAACCTTGATGCCGACCAGATGGGCCGCGATCATCGTTGCGGCAACCGTGGTGCCGCCGGTGCGGCCTTCGGCAACCGCAAAGGCGATGTCGGCGCGCGACAGCTTCATGGCGCCGCTGGTCATGGCCAGCGACTCGCGTTCGCCGTCGGACAGACCGATCTTGATGCGCCCGTTGACGACCGCGATAGTCGCCGGCACCGCACCGCCATCGATGATGATCTTCTCGACATTGGCTGCCATCGCGCTGTTGTCGGGATAAGGCATGCCATGAGTGATGATGGTGCTTTCGAGCGCCACGACCGGCTTGCCGGCGGCCAATGCCGCGGCAACAGGGGCGTGGATGTCGATGAAGGGGCGGGCGGTCTCTGGCGTCATGTTGATCTCCTTGGGCCGCGTCATGCCATTTCCGATGCTTGCGGCACAAGGGCCAGCACCGCGTCGAAGGCTGTTTGGTCGAGCTCGGGCACGGCTGAAGCGCTCTCGATGGCCAATATCGCTGCGGCAATGCCTTGCCTGAGTGCGGCATCGAGTGGCAGGCCGCGCAGCAGTGCCACCGTCGTCGCACCGGCCAGCGCATCGCCCGCGCCGGTGACATCCACGACCTGCCGGGGCGCAGGCGGCGCGATGATCGAAAGGCGCTCGCGGTCATAGGCAAACACCGCGCTGCCGCCAGCGGTGATAACGCTGCGCTGAAGGCCGGCTGAGCGCAATCCATTCATGATCGCGGCAGGCTCTGCATCGGCACCGGTGCCAGCGAGCACCGCTGCTTCGCGCCGGTTCATGAACAGGCAAGACAACCGGTCGAGGATCGGCCGCAGACGGACCGCCTTGGCCGGCGAAATCGCGATGGCAAACAACGGCGTCGGTCGTGCGACTTCTGCCAGGCGCCAGAGTGCGGCCTCGGGCAGGTTGGCATCACAAAGCACGGCATCCACCGTACCGATTGCTTCCCGAAGCTTGGCGCGGCGCATCTGCTTGGGAAATGCCAGCTCGTACAGCCCCATGTCGGCAAGGGCCGCGACCACATCGCCATCGCGGTCGAGCAGTGCTGTGTAGCTCGGTGTGGCGCGGTCGAGAAACACCGCCGACAGGTCGGTGATGCCATTGGCCAGAATCTCCGCCGCAACGGCCTCGCCGGCCGCATCGCCGCCGCGCACCGACATCAGTGAGCCCCCTGCACCTCGCCGCACCGCACCACGCAGCGCGTTGAACACCCCGCCGCCGACCTCTTCGCTCATCGCGCCTGGTATGGAGGCGCCCGGCACGAAGGGCGCGGTCATGCGCCCGCGCCGGTCGACATGGGCGCCGCCGACGGCGAGGATTTTGGGAGACTTCATGCTGAGGCTGTCCGGTGGGCGTTTGAGGCGGCGAACTTAGTGTTCTGGGCGAAGGGCGGCAACTGCCCGCGATTCGCGATGACGAGCTTTGCTGGCCGGCTGGCTGCCGGTCCCATGCGGCATCGGATCACGCGTCACCTGAAAACAAAAAAAGAACGTGGTAAGGAATATGAAATGATCTCAATGGCTTGAGTGCTCTTGCCAAAAGTGAACAAAACAAGTACAAATTTATATCGGCATCGGATAGACCGGCCTTCATTGATGACCACGGGGTGATGTATCATGGCTCAAAATTCATTGCGGCTTGTAGAGGAAAATTCGGTGGACAAATCTAAGGCTCTGGACGCGGCGCTGTCGCAGATCGAACGCGCCTTCGGCAAGGGCTCGATCATGCGCCTCGGCGCCAATGAGCAGGTTGTCGAGATCGCGACCGTCTCCACCGGCTCGCTCGGTCTCGACATTGCGCTCGGCGTCGGCGGCCTGCCACGTGGGCGCATCGTTGAAATCTACGGGCCTGAAAGCTCGGGCAAGACGACGCTGGCTCTTCACACTGTCGCTGAAGCGCAGAAGAAGGGCGGCATCTGCGCTTTCGTTGATGCCGAACACGCGCTCGATCCGGTCTATGCCCGCAAGCTCGGCGTCGATCTGGAGAATCTACTGATCTCGCAGCCCGACACCGGCGAACAGGCGCTTGAAATCTGTGACACGCTGGTACGCTCCGGCGCCATCGACGTTCTGGTCGTCGACTCGGTGGCGGCGTTGACGCCGCGCGCCGAAATCGAAGGCGAGATGGGCGAGTCGCTGCCTGGCCTGCAGGCGCGTTTGATGAGCCAGGCGCTGCGCAAGCTGACTGCATCGATCTCGCGCTCCAACACCATGGTCATCTTCATCAACCAGATCCGCATGAAGATCGGCGTCATGTACGGTTCGCCCGAAACGACGACGGGTGGCAACGCGCTCAAGTTCTACGCCTCGGTTCGCCTCGACATCCGCCGCATCGGCTCGGTCAAGGACCGCGACGAGGTCGTCGGCAACCAGACCCGCGTCAAGGTGGTCAAGAACAAGCTGGCTCCGCCCTTCAAGCAGGTCGAGTTCGACATCATGTACGGCGAAGGCGTTTCCAAGACCGGCGAACTCGTCGACCTCGGCGTCAAGGCTGGCGTGGTCGAGAAGTCGGGCGCCTGGTTCTCCTACAATTCGCAGCGTCTGGGGCAGGGACGTGAAAACGCCAAGCTGTTCCTGCGCAACAACCCCGATGCGGCGCGCGAGATCGAGGCGCTGCTCAGGCAAAATGCCGGGCTGATCGCCGAGAAATTCCTCGAAAACGGCTCACGTGAGGATGACAGCGAAGACGAAGCTGAGGCGATGTAACAGCACTCGGGGCTGGTAACCCAGGTTCTGACCAGCGCCAAAGACAGACAATCCCAGCGACCGCCGGCCTTTGTGCCGGCGGTTTGCGTTTATGATGACGGCTTCGATGGTCGGGAAGGCGGAATTGCGGGCTTTTGCCGATCCGGTGTTTCTGGACAGGGTTAAGGTGGGCCGCTAAAAGGCCAGTTCCAATTTCCGCCTGCAAGGGGCGGGGTGCATCTGTTCAGGGCGGCGATCAAAGGCGGCAATATGAGTGGCGTGAACGAGATCCGGTCGACATTTCTCGACTATTTCAAGAAGAACGGGCACGAGGTGGTGGCCTCAAGTCCGCTCGTGCCACGCAACGACCCGACCTTGATGTTCACCAATGCCGGCATGGTGCAGTTCAAGAACGTCTTCACCGGCCTTGAGACGCGTTCCTATTCGCGCGCCACGACGGCGCAGAAGAGCGTTCGCGCCGGCGGCAAGCACAACGATCTCGACAATGTCGGCTACACGGCCCGCCATCTCACCTTCTTCGAGATGCTCGGAAATTTCTCCTTCGGTGACTATTTCAAAGAACAGGCGATCGAACTCGCCTGGAACCTGATCACCAAGGAATACGGGCTGAACAAGGACAAGCTGCTCGTCACTGTTTATCACACCGACGACGAGGCGGCCGACCACTGGAAGAAGATCGCCGGCTTCTCCGACGACCGTATCATCCGCATCGCCACCTCGGACAATTTCTGGGCGATGGGCGATACCGGTCCGTGCGGTCCGTGCTCGGAGATCTTCATCGACCGTGGCGAGCATATCTGGGGCGGGCCTCCCGGCAGCCCCGAGGAAGATGGCGACCGCTTCCTCGAGTTCTGGAACCTCGTCTTCATGCAATACGAGCAGGTGACGAAGGAAGAGCGCATCGACCTGCCACGTCCGTCGATCGACACCGGCATGGGCCTCGAGCGCATGGCCTCGATCCTGCAAGGGGTCGAGACCGTGTTCGAGACCGACCTGTTCCGCCATCTCATCGACGCCGCATCGTCGGCGATCGGCCGTGGACCGGATGCCAGCAATGTCGCGTCCTACCGCGTGATAGCCGACCACCTGCGCTCGTCCTGCTTCCTCGTTGCCGATGGCGTGCTGCCGTCGAATGAAGGCCGCGGCTACGTGTTGCGCCGCATCATGCGTCGCGCCATGCGTCATGCGCAGTTGCTTGGCGCCCAAGAGCCGTTGATGTGGAAGCTGGTGCCGGCACTGGTGCGCGAGATGGCGCAGGCCTATCCGGAGCTCGGACGCGGCGAAGCGCTCATCACCGAGACGCTCAAGCTGGAAGAAACCCGCTTTCGCAAGACGCTGGCGCGCGGCCTCGGCTTGCTCGCCGACGCCACAGAAACGCTGGGCAGCGGCGACCGCCTCGACGGCGAAACCGCGTTCAAATTGTACGACACCTATGGCTTCCCGCTCGACCTGACCCAGGATGCGCTGCGCCAGCGCAACATTTCGGTCGATCTCGAAACGTTCAACGCAGCGATGGCGCGCCAGAAGGCCGAAGCCCGTGCCAACTGGTCCGGCTCCGGCGATGCGGCGACCGAAACGGTCTGGTTCGGCGTCAAGGACAGGAACGGCGCCACCGAATTCCTCGGCTACGAGACCGAGCAGGCCGAAGGCGTGATCCAGGCGCTGGTCAAGGACGGTGCCGAGGTCGCCAGCGCCGCAGAAGGCGAAAGCGTTGCCGTCATCGTCAACCAGACGCCGTTCTACGGTGAATCGGGTGGCCAGATGGGCGACACTGGCACGATGTCGGGTGAAGGTTTCGTCATCGAGGTGACCGACACGCAAAAGAAGGTCGACGGCCTGTTCGTCCACTACGGCAAGGTGACCAGTGGCAAGCTCAAGACCGGTGCTGTCGTCGAGCTGAAGGTCGACCATAACAGGCGCACGCGCCTGCGTTCGAACCATTCGGCAACCCACCTCATCCACGAGGCGCTGCGCGAAGTGCTCGGCACCCATGTCGCGCAGAAGGGCTCGCTGGTCGCCCCCGAGCGCCTGCGTTTCGATATCTCGCACAACAAACCGATTTCCGCCGACGAACTCGAGCAGGTCGAGCGTATGTCGAACGAGATCGTGATCCAGAACAGCCCTGTCACGACGCGCCTGATGAGCGTCGACGACGCCATTGCCGAGGGCGCCATGGCGCTGTTCGGCGAAAAGTACGGCGATGAGGTCCGCGTTGTGTCGATGGGCACCGGCCTGCACGGGGCCAAGGCCAACCGGCCTTATTCGGTCGAGCTCTGCGGTGGCACGCACGTCACGGCCACCGGCGACATCGGCCTGGTGCGCATCGTCGCCGACAGCGCTGTTGCCGCCGGCGTCCGCCGTATCGAAGCGCTGACCGGCGAGGCGGCTCGCCGTCACCTCGACGAACAGGACCGCCGCCTGAAGGCCGTTGCCTCATCGCTCAAGGTTGCGCCAGCCGACGTGCTGGTGCGGGTCGAAGCGCTTGTCGAGGAACGCAAGAAGCTCGAACGCGAGCTCACCGAGGCGCGCAAGAGGCTCGCCATGGGTGGCGGGCAGGGCGGCTCAGTCGATGCCGTGCGCGAGATTGCCGGCGTGAAGTACCTCGGCAAGGTCGTCTCCGGCGTCGATCCCAAGGACCTCAAGGGGCTTGCAGACGAAAGCAAGGCCGGCCTGGGTTCGGGCGTGGTGGCACTGATCGGCGTGTCCGAAGATGGCAAGGCCAGCGCCGTCGTGGCTGTCACGGCTGACCTCGTCGGGCGCCTGAGCGCCGTCGATCTGGTGCGCGTCGCATCCGCTGCCCTTGGCGGCAAGGGCGGCGGCGGCCGCCCCGACATGGCTCAGGCCGGTGGCCCCGACGCGACCAAGGCCGACGAGGCGGTCGAGGCCGTTGCCCAGGCGATGGCCGGCTGAGCCGATATCAGTTTCTGGAATTGAGAGGCGGGGGCTTTGGCTCCTGCCTTTTTCGCTTTCGATATCTCGTAGCGCAGCCAACGGGCGTAAGTGCTGGTTAGTCCGCCGAGGCGGCCACGAACTCGACTTTGATCCGATCCGGATCCTCGATGAACAGCGCGTAGTAGTCGCGTCCGCCGTTGGCGAAGGGATAGCGCTCGTCATAGAGGCTGGTAACGCCGTTTTCCCGGCAGAAATGCCTGAGCCTGTCGACGGTCTCCCTATCCTTCACGCGAAATGCCAGATGATTGAGGCCAACGCTGGACCGGTGATAGTGTCGATGGGCGTGTTTTTCGCCAACCTGCACGAAAGTCAGGTAGGCGTCGTCCTCATGCGCGAGTGTGAACCCGTCGCCCCACCGGCCACTTTCCTCATACCCGACCTGTGCCAGAAGAGAGGCCCAGAAGGCATGTGAGACATCCAGGTTCGAAACATAGATTTCGACATGATGCAGCATCGGCTGTTCCCCGAAAATGGTCGCGTCGCAGTCCCAAGCCTTCTATCGCGTTCAATCCCTGGCGGCCATCCGCAGCGGCCAAAGTTTGCTTGAAGGGCAAGCTCGAAGTCAGCAGGATTTGTCAAATCGGGCTATGGTTCTGTCCAGCCGATCGATTTGCATGAGGTTTGGCATGAACGGTGAAACGGCATGGGCGGTCTATGAAACCCGCCTGAGAAGGGTTTCGGCTCATATCCACGCGCATCTCGACGAGGAGCTGGATATGGACCGCCTGGCCGAAATCGCCTGCATGTCGAGCTATCACTGGCATCGGATCTACCGCGCCATTTACGGCGAGACGCTTGCCGCGACGGTTAAGCGCCTCAGGCTTCACCGCGCCGCAGGTGACATCGTCGGGACGGATCTGAGTGTCGCTGAGATTGCGAAGCGGTCTGGCTATCCCAACGTCCAGTCGTTCAACCGTATCTTCAAGGCCGTCTACGGCATGCCGCCGGCGCGCTACCGGAGGGAGGGAAGCCACAAGCTCTTCGAAACCCACAGAGGAAAGGCTTCCCACATGTTCGACGTTCAGATCCGCAACATTCCCGATATCAGCCTCGTCGGCGTCCCCCACCAGGGCTCCTACCTGCAGATCGGCAAGGCATTCGAGCAACTGTTCGGCACGCTCTATGCCCGCGGCCAGGCGCGGCCCGACATGCGCATGATCGGCGTCTATCTTGACGATCCCGATATCGTCGTCGAAGACAGCTTGCGTTCAGTTGCCTGCGTCAGCACCGATGCGTCGACGCCCACAGCGGCACCGCTCGAACGTCAGGCAATCTCAGGCGGCGCCTATGCTGTGCTGCGCCACAAGGGTCCCTATGCCGAAATGCACAAGGCCTATCAGTGGCTCTACGCCGAATGGCTGCCGAAATCGGGCCACCAGCTGCGCGATGCTGTCATGTTCGAAGAATACCTCAACAATCCGCGCGACGTGGCGCCATCAGAGCTTCTGACCGACATCCACCTGCCGCTGGCGTGACGCGGGCAAGTCCCGAAAGAAAAAGGCCCCGGATCGCTCCGGGGCCTTGTCGTTCAAGCCGAACGGATCAGCTCATCGCCTTCTGCAGGTTCTCGTCGATCTTGTCGAGGAAGCCGGTGGTCGACAGCCAGGGCTGGTCCGGACCGATCAGCAGCGACAGATCCTTGGTCATGAAGCCGCTTTCCACGGTCTGGATGCAGACACGCTCCAGCGTCTCGGCGAATTTCTTGAGGTCGGCATTGTCGTCGAGCTTGGCGCGGTGGGCGAGGCCACGGGTCCAGGCGAAGATCGAGGCGATCGAGTTGGTCGAGGTTTCCTCGCCCTTCTGGTGCTGGCGGTAGTGGCGGGTCACGGTGCCGTGGGCAGCTTCGGCTTCCACCGTCTTACCGTCCGGCGTCATCAGCACCGAGGTCATCAGGCCGAGCGAGCCGAAGCCCTGGGCCACGGTGTCCGACTGCACGTCGCCGTCATAGTTCTTGCAGGCCCAGACATAACCGCCCGACCACTTCAGGCTCGAAGCAACCATGTCGTCGATGAGGCGGTGTTCGTACCAGAGCTTGCGCGCCTTGAACTCGGCCTCGAATTCCTTTTCGTAGACGTCCTGGAAGATGTCCTTGAAGCGGCCGTCATAGGCTTTGAGGATGGTGTTCTTGGTCGACAGATAGACCGGATAGTTGCGCAGCAGGCCGTAGTTCAGCGAGGCGCGGGCAAATTCGCGGATCGACTCGTCAAGGTTGTACATGGCCATCGCAACGCCGGCGCCCGGGGCGTCGAAGACGTCGTGCTCGATCACCTGGCCGTCGTCGCCGACAAACTTGATCGACAGCTTGCCCTTGCCCGGGAATTTGAAATCGGTCGCCTTGTACTGGTCGCCGAAGGCGTGACGGCCGACGATGATCGGCTTGGTCCAGCCGGGAACCAGCCGCGGCACGTTCTTCATGATGATCGGCTCGCGGAAGATCGTGCCGCCCAGAATGTTGCGGATCGTGCCGTTGGGCGACTTCCACATCTTCTTGAGCTTGAACTCCTCGACGCGCTGCTCGTCGGGGGTGATGGTGGCGCACTTCACGCCGACGCCGTGCTTGTTGATGGCGTTGGCGGCGTCGATCGTCACCTGGTCGTTGGTGGCGTCGCGGTGTTCGATGCCGAGGTCGTAATATTCGAGGTCGAGGTCGAGATAGGGGTGGATCAGCTTGTCCTTGATGAACTGCCAGATGATGCGGGTCATCTCATCGCCGTCGAGCTCGACGACGGGCTTGGCCACCTTGATCTTCGCCATGGGAAAATGCCTCTTCTTGCCTGGAACCAGCCGGTTCCGGAGGGTTCACGATTGGGAGTGCGGCCCCTATACCAAAGCGAATCGGACCGCGCAAATGATTGCCCTTGCTACCTTGGATGTGTCTGCTGACAATGTATGAATCGCCCCGGCCGACACGCGCGGTCGCAGCCGCGCAAGTCATTTCTTTGTGGGCTTTTTCGGCGGCATCGGCCCAACAAAGCGCGAGGCCATGGCAATCCAGCCGTTGATGGCGTCCTCGCTGAGCTCGTCCGGCGCCACCATGATGAAGCCCTTCATCTCGCGGCCGGTGAAGTTCATGCGGGTCGCGCCGGGCAGGGCGAGTGCCGCCGCCTCCTGATCCTTGCCAACGCGCACGAGCAGGCCGCCATCCTTCATGGTGCCGACCATCATGTTGCCGTTGAGGGTGAAGCAGGTGCCGCCGAACATGCGGATTTCACCGCCATTCGGGTCGTCGCCGATGAGCGCCCGGATTTGTTCTGCAAGGTCGTCCACAATGGCTGGCCCTTACCGGAACTTCATTTTCGCGCGCAAATATGTCAGGGACGCGCAAAAGGCGCAATTCTCGGTTCAATCGCAACGATGTCAGACACTTCTATCCCAGCTCAGCCAACAGCACCGGTCATCGTTCTCGTCGAGCCTCAACTCGGCGAGAACATCGGCATGGTGGCGCGTGCCATGGCCAATTTCGGCCTGGCTGAGCTTCGGCTGGTCAATCCGCGCGACGGCTGGCCGAACGAGAAGGCGAGGGCAGCCGCGAGCAATGCCGATCACGTCATCGACGGCGTGGTTGTCTTCCCTGACCTTGCATCCGCTGTCGCCGATCTCAATTTCGTCTTTGCCACCACCGCGCGTGAACGCGATGGCTTCAAGCGTGTCGCCGGTCCAGTCGAGGCGGGGCGAATGCTGCGAAGCCACGCCGTGGCAGGGCAGCGCACCGGCATCCTGTTCGGACGCGAGCGCTTCGGCCTCTACAACGAAGAAGTGAGCCTTGCCGACGAGATCGTCACCTTCCCGGTCGACCCGAGGTTCGCCTCGCTCAACATCGCCCAGGCGGTGTTGTTGATGTCCTATGAATGGATGAAGTCCGGCCTGGAAGACGAGACCCAGACCAATTTCACAAGCCCCGAAATGGCACCGGCGACCAAGGATCAACTGCACGGGCTGTTCAATCATCTAGAGGCCGCCCTTGACGCGCGCGGCTATTTCCGCCCGGCGGCCAAGAAGCCCAAGATGGTCGACAATCTGCGCTCGGTGCTGACCCGGGCCGGCTTCTTCGCACCCGAACTCAAGGTTCTGCGTGGCGTGGTTGCCTCGCTTGACTATTTCTCGCCCAAGGAGCCGCGTGGCGCTGGCTATCCCGATCGCAAGGCGAAGGTCGATCATGCCGCCCATTCCGGCGGCGCGGGCGCTGATGAGGCCGACACGCCGCCGGTCGGCGGCAGGGGGCTCGACAATGACTGACCGCCCGATCCTGATGTTCGATTCAGGCATTGGCGGGCTGACGGTGCTGCGCGAGGCGCGCGTGCTGATGCCCGAGCACCGTTTCGTCTATGTCGCCGACGACGCGGCGTTTCCCTATGGTGCGTGGGAAGAGCCGGCACTCAAGGCACGTATTCTCGATCTGTTCGGCCACCTGCTCGAACGCTTCGATCCAGAGATCTCGGTCATTCCCTGCAACACCGCGTCGACGCTTGTCATCGATGCGCTGCGCCAGGCGTTTCCCGGCCATCCCTTTGTTGGCACCGTGCCGGCGATCAAACCGGCCGCCGAGCGCACACGTTCGGGCCTGGTGTCGGTGCTGGCGACGCCGGGTACGGTCAAGCGCCAGTACACGCGCGACCTGATCACCCAATGGGCGACGAAATGCCATGTCCGGCTGGTCGGCAGTGACAGGCTGGCGCAGATGGCCGAGACCTATATGCGCGACGGCTTTGTCGACGAGCAGGCGGTCAAGGACGAGATCGCCCCTTGCTTCATCGAGCAGGACGGCCGGCGCACCGACATCGTCGTGCTCGCCTGCACGCACTACCCGTTCCTGGTCAATCGCATGCGCAAGACCGCACCCTGGCCGGTCGACTGGATCGATCCGGCCGAGGCGATCGCGCGCCGCGCGCTGTCGTTGCTCAATGGCTCACGCGGCAGGCGCGATGACGCCGGTCCCGACATCGCGGTCTTCACATCGGAGCGCACCGATTTCGCCACGCGCCGGCTGATGCAGGGATTTGGGCTGGCCGTCGAAGGAACATGACGGCGCAGCAGGCGTTTCCCAAACTCGAGAGGTAAGGAGAACGCCATGCCTGCCACGTCAAGAGCTCAGCAGAAAGCCGCCGGAGCGGCGCTCGCCGCCAAGCGCGGCGAGATCAAGAAGAGCGAATTGGTCGGCGCATCGAAAGACATGTACGAGTCGATGACCGAAAAGCAGCTCGAAGAGTTTGCCGAGACCAAGCACAAGGGCTTGCCGGAGCACAAGACAAAGCACCACAGCGCCGCGCGTCCAATTGGACGCGCAAAGGACGCTGTAGCACTTTAAATCTGTGCATGATCCTTGCCGAAAATCGATTCCGATTTTCGGCGTCGTGCACTGAGCCCCGGCAGTCCGATCAGTAGCCGACGGTGAAGCGCTTGCCCGTATGCTTAGGCGCTTCGGCCTCGTCGACAATGGCGACGGCGAGGTCTTCAACCGAGATGTGGCTTTCGCCCTTGGCGTCGAACACCGGCTGGTCGCCGCCGATACGGAATTTTGCGGTCCGTTCGCCGGGCGCCATCATGATGGCGGGTGAGATGAAGGACCATTCCACGTCAGTCTCCGCACGCAGTGCCGCGAGCGCGTCGCGTGCCGCGCGTGCGCCGTCCTTGTAGGCGTCAGGGAAGTGCGGGCCGTCGACGAGCTGCTTGCCGTCGACTTCCAGGCTGCCGGCGCCACCAACCACGATCACGCGCTTTTCGGCAGCCCTGGCTGCGGCGACGATCGCCTTCGAGCCGGCGAGATGCTTGGAATAGATGTCGGGATCGCCCCAGCCGCCGTTGAAGGCTGAAATGACGATGTCGCAGCCTGAGATCGCAGCCTTCAGCGCCTCAGCGTCGCTGGCATCGGCCTTGACCGCAGTGACGCCGTCGAACTGGGCGACCTTCTCGGGGCTGCGGACGATAGCCGTGACCTTGTGGCCGCGCGAGGCTGCTTCCTTGAGAATGGTGGTGCCGACAAAGCCGGATGCGCCGATGAGAGCTATTTTCATGACTGTTCTCCTTGTTCGGCCTGTTTTGCCTTCCGTGGCAAAAGCAGGTATGATCTGTAATCAAGTTACCAACGATAACCATATAGATCGAACTGACGGATGCGAAAAGAACGCATGATTTCGTGCCTAGGTTACCTCAGGAGAACCGCATGAACGCCCCGACAAGACCCGCTTCCGCGGTGCCACTGCTGCACACCACGCCCGGCTTCGAAGCCGATGGCCGTAACCTTTGCCCTATTCGTGAGGTGCTCGACCGCGTCGGCGACACCTGGAGCATCCTTGTCATCATCAACCTTCAGGAGCAGCCGGTACGGTTCAACGCTCTGAAGCGCTCCATCGAAGGCATTTCGCAGCGCATGCTGACGGTGACCTTGCGCTCGCTCGAGCGCGACGGGCTTGTGACGCGTACGGTACGGCCGACCACGCCGCCGGAGGTCGAGTACGGGCTGACTGAGCTCGGGCAGTCGATTGCCATCCCGATCGCAGCCCTCGGCAGCTGGGCGGCGAGCAATCGCGACCACATGCGCCAGGCACGGGAAACGTTCGATCTCGGTGCATGATCGCAGTTCCACCCGCTTCAGCCGCGCAGGAATCGGTATGCGGCGACTGACGTTACGGCCTAACCTCGGCCTCCAACCTGAGATGGAGCGCCGCCATGAATGCCGACAAGATCGTTTCGAGCCTGGATTGGCAGCGAATCGTCAGCGACCTTGATGAGTTCGGGGCAGCACCGACCGGCCCGTTGCTCGATCGCGAGACCTGCCTGAAGCTTCGGTCACTCTATGACAGGGACGAACAATTCCGCAGCCGGATCGTCATGCAGCGGCACGGATTTGGCTCCGGCGAATACAAGTACTTCGCCAATCCGCTTCCGGATGTGGTGGCTGGATTTCGTCACGGCTTCTACCGACGTCTTGCTCCCTTCGCCAACGGCTGGAACGAGCGCATGGGGCTCATCAGGCGCTATCCACCAGATCTCGAAGCCTTCCTTGCCGAATGTCATGCCGATGGCCAGGCCAAGTCGACACCGCTTCTGCTGAAGTACGGCGCTGGCGACTACAACTGCCTGCATCAGGACGTGTACGGCGTCCATCTGTTTCCGGTTCAGCTGGTGATTCTGCTCTCCGATCCGCAATCCGAGTTTGGCGGCGGCGAATTCGTCATGACCGAACAGCGTCCGCGTATGCAATCGCGCGCCGAAGTGGTACCGCTCGGCATCGGGCAGGGCGCGCTGTTTGCCGTCAACGACCGGCCCAAGGCCGGCACGCGCGGCGACTATCGCGTCAAGATGCGCCACGGCGTCAGCCGCATTCACAGTGGCGAGCGTTTCACGCTGGGCGTCATCTTCCATGATGCGAAATGAGCCGGCTGGCGCCCCAAGCGTTGACAATGTCAAGTGTTTCGCCTAGTTAGCCGCCAACGCCGGGCCGAAACGCCCGGTGTTTCATTTGACGTGTCCCGTGGACCTTTTCCGCAAAGCGTGCGTGGAAGGTCCTGTCAGGCTCCGAAAACGGGGGCCAGAGGAGGGCGCGTTTCCTTCACTCGAAACACGAGGTTTCGGGTGTATCGTTTTGAAAGGGAATGCGATGAGCAAGCGCGAATCCGCGAAATACAAAATCGATCGCCGTCTTGGCGAGAACATCTGGGGCCGCCCGAAGTCCCCGGTCAACAAGCGTGAATACGGCCCCGGCCAGCACGGCCAGCGCCGCAAGGGCAAGCTCTCGGACTTCGGTCTGCAGCTGCGCGCCAAGCAGAAGCTGAAGGGTCACTACGGTGACGTTTCGGAAAAGCAGTTCCGCAAGACCTATGAAGAGGCAAACCGCCGCAAGGGCGACACCTCCGAGAACCTGATCGGCCTGCTCGAGTCGCGCCTGGATGCGGTTGTCTACCGCGCCAAGTTCGTGCCGACCATTTTCGCTGCCCGTCAGTTCGTCAACCACGGCCACGTCAACGTCAACGGCAAGCGCACCAACATCTCGTCCTACCGCTGCAAGGCTGGCGACGTGATCGAAGTCCGCGAGAAGTCGAAGCAGCTGGTCATCGTGCTTGAGGCCGTTGGTCTCGCCGAGCGCGACGTTCCTGACTATATCGAAGTCGATCACAACAAGATGGTCGCGACCTTTGCTCGCGTTCCTGGCCTGTCGGACGTTCCGTACGCAGTGCAGATGGAACCGAACCTCGTCGTCGAATTCTATTCGCGCTAATCCTCGGATAGCATCGAATTTCAAAGGGCGGCCGGCAACGGCCGCTCTTTTCGTTTTGGGTGCATGCCTTGCGCGGCGCCTGAATTTGCGGAATACCGCTGGCGGCAGCGCTGTCCCGCATCTGCGCGCCGTGGATTGAAGGACCGGACCGATGGGCATTCACGAACAGGACGCGCTGGCCGAGCCTGCGGAGGGCGCATTCCCGCTCTATGGCGACGCCCCGTCCTCGGTTGAGTTCAACAAGCTGCGCAAGCGGCTGCTGCGCCAGACACGCCAGGCGATCGAAGACTACGCTATGGCCAGGCCCGGCGAGCGTTGGCTGGTGGCGCTGTCGGGCGGCAAGGATTCCTATGGCTTGCTCGCTGTCCTGATGGATCTCAAGTGGCGCGGCCTGCTGCCGGTCGATCTGCTTGCCTGCAATCTTGACCAGGGTCAGCCGAACTTTCCGAAGCATGTGCTGCCCGACTATCTCAACGCCAATGGCATTGCTCACCGCATCGAGTATCGCGACACCTATTCGGTCGTCACCGACAAGCTGCCGGAGGGCAGCACCTATTGTTCGCTGTGCTCGCGGCTCAGGCGAGGGCACCTCTACCGCATCGCGCGTGAGGAGGGCTGCTCGTCGCTTGTGCTCGGCCATCATCGCGAGGATATTCTCGAGACCTTCTTCATGAACCTGTTCCATGGTGGCCGCCTTGCCGCCATGCCGCCCAAGCTGCTCAATGACGAGGGTGACGTCATGGTTCTGAGGCCGTTGGCCTTCTGCGCCGAGGCCGACATGGCCAAGTTCGCCGAGGGCATGAAGTTTCCGATCATCCCCTGCGACCTCTGCGGCAGCCAGGAAGGCCTGCAGCGCAACGCCATGAAGGCGATGCTCGACGATATCGAAAGGCGCATGCCGGGCCGCAAGGACACCATGCTGCGGGCGCTGTCCAACACACGGCCCTCGCATCTGCTCGATCGCAAGCTGTTCGATTTCACCAGCCTGATGGCTGGCTGAGGTCGACAGGGTCATCAAAACGAACAGCCCGAAAACCGCCAGGTTTTCGGGCTGTTTCTGTTTCAGAGGCTGTACGCCGCCGACGTTGTCAGTGGATCTCGGCAACTGCCGGCTTCGGATCATGCTGGCCGCGGAACAGCTTGCCCTTCTCGGCAATCAGCACCATCACCAGGCCAATCGAGGCCACGCCGCAGAAACCAATCGCCAGCGGCACCGTCGTGCCGTCGAAGGACTGGCCGATGGCCGCACCGATCATGCCGCCGCCCAGGGTCTGCATGAAACCCTGCACAGAGGATGCCGTGCCGGCGATATGGCCGAGCGGCTCCATCGAGATCGAGTTGAAGTTCGAGCCGATCCAGCCGAACTGGAACATCGCCAGAGCAAACAGCACGATGAAGGCTGGGAACGGCACCGGCCCGGTCAGCGACCAGACGAGCCAGATCATGCTCACCAGCAAAAAGCCGATCAGGGCGCCGTGCGACAGCTTGCGCATGCCGAACTTGACGACGAGGCGCGAGTTGAGGAACGACGACACCGACATCATGCCCGCGATGGCCGCAAACACTGCCGGGAACCACACGCCGAGCCCGTAGAGGCCGACATAGACCTGCTGCGCCGAGTTGATGAAGCCGAACAGCGCGCCGAAGATGGTCATCGAGGCCAGCGTGTACCACAGCGACATGCGCGTGGTGAGCACTGTGCGGAAGCCCCGGGCGATCGACAGCACCGACAGCGGTCGCCGATCCTCGGGATGCATCGTCTCGGGCAGGCGGATTGCCGCCCACAGCGTAATCGCCAGTGCTGACACCGCCATGACGATGAAAATCATGTGCCATTCCGAAAACAGCATGACGATCTGCCCCATGGCGGGCGCCACCACCGGCACGACCATGAACACCATGAAGATCAACGACATGATCTCGGCCATCTGCCGGCCGCCGAAGCGGTCGCGCACCACCGACACCGCAATGACGCGCGTCGAGGCTGCACCAATGCCCTGGACGAAGCGCAATGCCAGCAGGGTTTCGAAGCTTGGCGCGAAGGCAGCGGCAAAGGCCGCGAGCACGTAGATGCCGAGGCCGAACAGCAGCGGCTTGCGCCGGCCGAACCGGTCGGAGATCGGGCCATAGGCAAGCAGTGCCAGCGCGAGGCCAGCGAAATAGGCGGTGATCACATATTGGCGGTGGTTCTCGCTCTCGACATTGAGCGCTGCACCGATCTGCTGCAGCGCCGGCAGCATGATGTCGACAGCAAGCGCGTTGACGGCCATCAATGCTGCTGCCAGCGCGATGAATTCCCAACGCGGAATCGGGAACACGCCCTGCTGGGCGCTCGGAGAGACTTTCTGTTCCATTCGGAATCCAATTCAAACGGAAATGCGCCGGAAAGCCGGCGCATTTGTCACAAACGGGACCCCGGAACAGGCCGGAGCCGGTAATTCTTAGATCAGGCGGCGCCCTTGACGCTCACGCCCTTCTCTTCAAGGAACGACTGCAACTCGCCGGCCTGGAACATCTCGCGAATGATGTCGCAGCCGCCCACGAACTCGCCCTTGACGTAGAGCTGGGGGATCGTCGGCCAGTTGGAGTAGTCCTTGATGCCCTGACGAAGATCGTTCGAGGTCAGGACGTTGACGCCCTTGTAGTCGACCCCGAGGTAATCGAGGATCTGGACGACCTGGCCGGAAAAGCCGCACTGCGGAAAGCCGGGCGTGCCCTTCATGAAAACCACGACATCCTGGCTCTTCACTTCGCTATCGATGTATTCGTTGATTCCGCTCATGGCGCCCTAAACCTCAGATCTGGCCGGAGCGACGTCCGGCAATGTTCGTTAGACTGCTAGCATTTGCCACTATGTGGTTGCAACAGTCGAGCATTCCAAGCGTCGCGTCGACCCGAAATCCGGAAAATGTGATGTTCTTCCGTTCTGGCTCTGCCTCAATCGCGGCGTTCAAGCGCGACGGCGTACTTTCGAGCGCGAACGCACCGTGCGCTTGCGGCTCGTCTGCTTCTTGGCTGGCCTCAGAAGCTTCTCGATCTGGCGCAGCGTCGCCGAACTCGTCGTGGTCGCGCGCTTGCGCCTGCGGGTCCGCTTCGACGTGCCCGTCGGTTTCTTCAGAATGTCCTTCAGCACGCCGTCGACGACGCCTTGGACCAGGTCGTTGATCAATGACATGAGCAGCAGGTCCCTGTTTTGTGGAACCTCCCCGATAAAAGATCGAACAATCGATGTCGAGGCTTTGTGCCTTCTGGCCTATTTGATCGCCCGTACGCAGACGAAAGCAGGCGACCGGCTCAGTTCGGCAAAGTGCTCCGGGTCGACAGTCGCCATCTCGGGCACCGGAACCGGCTCGACGAAACGGTCAAGGCGCCAGCCGGCATCGCTCAGGCCGTTCAAGATGTCCTGCAGCGGCCGCCGGTAGGATTCAATGTAAGGGTTCGGCTCGCCAAAGCCGCCCCAATGCAGGCCCCAACGATTCGTCGCGAAATAGTTGGCGTCGCCACGCGTGCGCGGATCACCCCAGTCGCGCATCGGGTGCCCCATCGAAAAGACCAGCCGCCTTCCCGGCCGTGCGATGCGGCGGAATTCGGCAAAGACCGGCTTGAGGTCTTCGACATAGTCGAGCGCCAGTGAACACAAGATCGCGTCGGCGCTGTCGCTTTCGATCCAGTCGAGCGGCTTGGCAAGATCGCCCTCGCGAATGTCGACGTCGAGGCCGGCGCAACGTTTCCGCGCCAGCGCCGTTATGTCGAAGGCGCGAATCCTGGCGCCCTGTTTCGCCAGCTTCTCCAAGTAGATGCCGGAACCGCAGCCGGCGTCGATTACGGCAAGCCCGGCGACGTCGCCGAGCAGCGCCAGCGAAGCTGGCCGCTCATAAAGCGCATTGTGCGGCTTGGTTGGCGCCGCCGCGTCATAACGCTCGGCAAACGCCGCATAGGCGCGCCGGGCGATCTGTTCGCTGTCAGTGCCTGAGCTGTCGGGTATCGGGTGGGCGAGGGATGTTATTCCGGAATGCTGGTCTGAAGGGCGAGCGCATGCAGCACGCCGCCCATATTGCCCTTCAGCGCGTCATAGACCATCTGGTGCTGCTGCACGCGGGTCTTGCCACGGAAGCTTTCCGACACGACCTCGGCGGCATAGTGGTCGCCGTCGCCGGCGAGATCGCGGATGGTCACCCGGGCATCCGGAATGCCTTCCTTGATCATGCGCTCGATGTCGTGTGCGTCCATTGCCATGTCGTTTTCCCCGATCAGTTGTTCATGAACCGAGGGAACCAGGATTCGTGAGCCGTGGTCAACTCGTCGATGGATATGGCGCGCGCCTCGCCTAGTTTCAATTCCTGGCCGCCGGTCGTGCCGATCCACGGTGCATGGATGCCGAGCGCCTTGGCCTCGTTCCACAATTCCTGCATCTCGGCCGACTTCGGTTCAAGCTTGACGGTCACTAGGTATCGGCCCTGGTCTTCGCCGAAGAACACCGGAATCGGGTTGGTGCCGCTCAGGCCGGGAACCGTGGCGCCGATGCCTGAGGCCATCGCCATTTCGGCGAGCGCAACCGCAAGGCCGCCGTCGGACAGGTCGTGCACGGCGGTAGCCTGGCCGTTGCGGATCAGCTTGCGGACGAAGTCGCCAACCTTCTTTTCGTGCTCGAGGTCGACTGCCGGTGGCGGGCCGTCGGTGCGGCCGTGAACGTCGCGCATGTATATGGACTGGGCGAGGTGGCTGCCCCACTGGGCTGGTCCGCCGACCAGCAGGATGACTTCGCCGTCCTTGGCGAAGCAGGCCTTGGCCATCTTCGACCAGTCGTCGATCAGGCCGACGCCGCCGATTGTCGGTGTCGGCAAGATGCCCTGGCCATTGGTCTCGTTGTAGAGCGAGACGTTGCCCGAGACGATCGGGAAGCCGAGCGCGCGGCAGGCGTCGCCGATGCCGGTCACGGCACGCACGAACTGGCCCATGATCTCAGGCCGCTCGGGGTTGCCGAAATTGAGGTTGTCGGTCGCTGCCAGGGGCAGGGCGCCGGTGGCGGTCAGGTTACGCCAGCATTCGGCGACGGCCTGCTTGCCGCCCTCATAGGGATCTGCCTCGCAATAGCGCGGCGTGACGTCCGACGAAAATGCCAGCGCCTTGGTGGCATGGCCCTCGACACGGACGACACCGGCGTCGCCGCCCGGGCGCTGCAACGAGTTGCCCTGGATCATCGTATCGTACTGCTCCCACACCCAGCGGCGCGACGACAGGTCGGGCCCGTCGAGCATCTTGAGCAGCGCGTCGGCGACATCGGCCTGTGGAACGTCGTCGGTAGCAAGCGGCGCACGCTTGGCCGGTTCAATCCAAGGGCGATCATATTCGGGAGCTTCGTCGCCGAGTTCCTTGATCGGCAGGTTGGCGACTTCGACACCCTGGTGGAGGACGCGAAAACGCAGGTCGTCGGTGGTCTTGCCGACGATGGCGAAGTCGAGGCCCCACTTGACGAAGATCGCCTCGGCTTCTTCTTCCTTTTCGGGGCGCAGCACCATGAGCATGCGCTCTTGGCTCTCCGACAGCATCATCTCGTAGGCGCTCATGCGCTCTTCGCGCACCGGCACCTTGTCGAGGTCGAGTTCGATGCCGAGATCGCCCTTGGCACCCATCTCGACGGCCGAGCAGGTGAGACCCGCGGCACCCATGTCCTGGATGGCGATGACCGCGCCCGATGCCATCAGTTCGAGGCAGGCCTCGAGCAGGCATTTTTCGGTGAATGGGTCGCCGACCTGCACGGTCGGGCGCTTCTCGTCGATCTTGTCGTCGAATTCGGCTGAAGCCATGGTTGCGCCGCCGACACCGTCACGGCCGGTCTTGGCGCCGAGATAGACCACCGGCAGGCCCACACCCTTGGCTTGCGACAGGAAGATGCCATCGGTCTTGGCGAGACCGGCGGCAAAGGCGTTGACCAGGATGTTGCCATTGTAGCGGGCGTCGAAATTGACCTCACCGCCGACGGTCGGAACGCCGAAGGCGTTGCCGTAGCCGCCGACACCGGCAACAACGCCCGAAACCAGATGGCGGGTCTTGGGATGGTCGGGTGCGCCGAAACGCAGCGCATTCATCGAAGCCACCGGGCGCGCGCCCATGGTGAAGACGTCGCGCAGGATGCCGCCAACGCCCGTCGCCGCACCCTGATAGGGCTCGATGAAGGACGGGTGGTTGTGGCTCTCCATCTTGAAGACCACGCAGTCGCCGTCGCCGATATCGACAACGCCGGCATTCTCGCCCGGGCCCTGGATGACGACATCACCCTTTGTCGGCAGCGTGCGCAGCCACTTCTTCGACGATTTGTACGAGCAGTGCTCGTTCCACATCGCCGAGAAGATGCCGAGTTCGGTGAAGGTCGGCTCGCGTCCGACAAGGTCAAGGATACGCTGGTATTCGTCCGGCTTGAGCCCGTGCGCGGCGATGAGTTCGCCGGTGATCTTCACGTCATTCTGAATGGTCATCGTAGATCGCAGAATCCGTTGGGGGAGCGTTGGTGGCTCCATAGCGCATGATTGGCCCGGGATATACCGTCAATGGCCAGAAAGTCACCCTTTATGGCACGGAAACAGCCAGCTGCCGCAGGCTGGCGCCCGCTTCAGCCGAAACTGTCGTAGCCGGCATCGCCCTCGTCGAGCAGGCGACGGACCTTGGCCAGCCCCTTTTCGACGTCACCGCGTGTGCGTGGCGCGGAAATGCCTATCCTGACGCGGTGGAAGACCTGGTCGGAGCGGCCCGCCTTGAACTCGTCCTCGTCGTCGATCAGCACGCCCTGGCCATAAGCGGCATTCTTGAACGTGCCGGAATTCCAGGGTTCCGGCAGCGCCAGCCAGACGAACGGGATGTTGGCCGTGATGTTGAAATCGTAGCCTTCCAGTGCTGCGCGCACAGCGCCCAGGCGTGCATTGATCTCGGCAATCGCGCGGGCGCGGATTGCCGTAGCCTCGCCTGACAGCACCAGTTGCGCACAGAGCTCGGCCAAAAGGAACGGCATGCCGCCGGTCACCATCTTGTGGGCGACGCGAATGCTGTGCCGGAAATGCGCCGGGCACGAAACCCAGCCGCCACGTACGCCCGCCGCCACCGACTTCGACAGGCCACCGACGACGAAGACGCGTTCCGGCGCGAACTCGGCCAAGAGAGGCGTGCGGTCGTCCGTCAACGCGCCATAGAGGTCGTCCTCGACCAGCAGCACATTGTACTTGCGGGCAATCGCGGCAATCGCCGCGCGCCGTTCGGCCGGCATGATCACGCCCGTGGGGTTCTGGGCGGTCGGCATCAGGAACGCCAGCTTGGGGTGTTTTTGTGCGCAGACCGCCTCGAAGTCGTCGGGGACGATGCCGTGCTGGTCGGAATTGACCAGCGCCATGCGCCGGCCGATCAGCCCGGCGCTGCGCGCGATCTGGGTGTAGGTCACATGTTCGAACAGGATGTGGTCGCCCGGCTGTGTCACTGCAGCGATGGTTGCCATCACCGCCGCATGGGCGCCGAGCGTCGGCACGATCGCATCGGGGGGCGGGACGAAAGCCGTTGCGCGACAGCCAGGCGCTGCCCGCCTCGAACCAGTGTTCCGGAAAGGTCCTGGTGTAGCTCGTCACGTCGTCGGGATTGTTCCGGCTGATCGTCGCCAAGATTGTCTCGATTGCCTTGCTCTGGCCGACATTGGGGGCGGCGGTGCTGTCGAAATGCAACTTTCCCGGTGGCGCTTCGACGGCGCGCGAACCTTCGAGGGGCAGGGTCGAGACCGGACTCGGCACCACCTGCTCACTGTGTCGCGCCAGAATGTAAGTGCCGCGCCCGACCTCGCCGCTGACCAGCCCGCGTTCGCGCAGCAGCGCATAGGCACGCCCGACCGTGCCGATGGTCACGCCGATGTCATAGGCGAGGTTGCGTTGTGGCGGCAGCTTGGTTCCGGAGGCCAGAACACCACTATCGATGTCGCTTTCGATACGCTCGGCGAGCCGCAGGTAAAGCGGCCCGGCACCGGATGAGAGATCAGGAAGCCAAATTGTCATGGTGACAATTCGTATATTGCGATCATGTCTGAGTCAATTCATAGCAATTGTCATCAGAAATAGATACAATTTGGATCATCGAGATGAGTACAATAGATGCAATTGGCGGGGGCGTCGCAGGTGCATCTTCACAGGCGAAGCGTGGCATTCTCCGCAATCCAGCAAATGGTCTCTACCGGCTGATGCGCTGGCTGGCGCATTGTATCGAGCGCCGCCGCACCCGGATGTCCTTGCTGGAGCTCACGGATGATCAATTGTCGGATATCGGCATCTCGCGGTGCGATGCCTATCGCGAAGGGCTTCGCCCCTTCTACGACTGATGGTCCCGGATTTTTCGGATTGTCCCGACCCACGGGCAGTTCGACATTGGTGGAGGCGCTCCCCGGTGCCTCCACCTCTTTCTTCAGTCGAGATTGGCCGTTGGCCGCGCGTCAGGCGGTGCCGGTACAGGACGGGTTGCCCGAGCGCCAGCGGGTGATATCCGAGCCGATGCGGGCGCCGAGTGCCTGGTCCATCAGCGGGCCGAACACCTGGACCTGACTCGAATTGCCCTGCGCCTGCACGACGAGCAGCGGTCGCGCGCCATATTGCTTGGCTGGGACCAGCAGGAAGCGCGGCGTGCCGCCGAAATTGTTGAGCTCGTTGGCCATCTGGTATTTCGCGAAGGCCGGATCCTTGCTGGCGAACCAGCATTTGTGCGCTGCGATCGCCACCTGTTCCATCGAGCGCAGCGAGGCACTCTTGCCGGACGACGACGGCGCCGGCGTCTTCGGGCTCGAACTACAGGCTGCGAGACCAATGACCGCGGCTGCTGCCGCCATAATCCGCAGTGACTTCATGCGCCGATGTCCGCCTTTTTCAGATGGATGAAGTGTTCAGATGGATGAAGTGAAGGAAATTTCCTGGCGTCCGCTCAGGCTGCCTTGGGCAGCCCGAGTGCGCTCTCGAACAGCGCGCGGCCGTCATTGCCGCCATGCGCTGCCTCGATCAGATTTTCCGGGTGCGGCATCAGCCCAAGCACGTTGCCTTTGTCATTGATGATGCCGGCAATGTCGTTGATCGAGCCGTTCGGATTGGTGCCCTCGGCGTAGCGGAACACCACCTGGCCTTCGCCCTCGATGCGCGCAAGCGTCTCGGGATCGGCGAAATAGTTTCCGTCATGATGCGCCACCGGGCAGCGGATGATCTGACCGGCCGCGTAGTTGCGGGTGAAGGCGGTGTTGGCGTTGGCAATCTCGAGCTTTACCTCGCGGCAGACGAACTTGAGCGAATTGTTGCGCATCAAGGCGCCGGGCAAAAGGCCAGCCTCGACCAGGATCTGGAAGCCGTTGCACACGCCGACGACCTGCACGCCCTTGGCGGCTTTCTCGGCCACCGCGCGCAGCACCGGCATGCGGGCCGCGATCGCACCGCAGCGCAGATAGTCGCCGAAGGAGAAGCCACCGGGAATGGCAATCAGGTCGACATCGGGGATTTCCGTGTCGGTCTGCCAGACGGTGACGGGCGCCTTGCCCGAAATCTTGGTCAGCGCCGCGATCATGTCGCGGTCGCGGTTCAGGCCGGGGAGAAGGACGACGGCTGATTTCACGTCAGGCAATCTCCACTGCGTAATTCTCAATCACCGTGTTCGCCAGAAGCTTCTCGCACATGGCGTTGAGGTCGGCTGCGGCCTTGGCCTTGTCGATGCCGTCGATTTCGACGTCGAAGACCTTGCCCTGGCGCACCGAGCCGACGCCGCCGAAGCCGAGGCCGTCGAGCGCATGCTCGATCGCCTTGCCTTGCGGGTCGAGGACGCCGTTTTTGAGGGTGACGGTGACACGGGCCTTGATCACGGGCATTTCACTCCGAAAGGTCGACTGGAAATGTTTCGGGCGCGACTGTGGTCGCGCCCGTTGCTGTTAGTGCTTGACGAGAACCGGTCCGGTCGGACGCGGGGTCTCGTTTTCGTTCATGATGCCGAGGCGGCGCGCCACTTCCTGGTAGGCCTCGACCAGCCCGCCCATGTCGCGGCGGAAACGGTCCTTGTCGAGCTTGTCCTGGGTGGCGACGTCCCACAGGCGGCAGCTGTCGGGCGAGATCTCGTCGGCAACGACGATGCGCATCATGTCGCCTTCAAACAGGCGGCCGCATTCGATCTTGAAGTCCACGAGCTGGATGCCGACGCCCATGAACAGGCCGGAGAGGAAGTCGTTGACGCGGATGGCGAGTGCCATGATGTCGTCGATTTCCTGCGGGCTTGCCCAGCCAAAGGCAGTGATGTGCTCTTCCGAGACCATCGGATCGTCGAGCGCATCGGCCTTGTAGTAGAATTCGATGATCGAGCGCGGCAGCACGGTGCCTTCCTCGATGCCCAGGCGCTTGGCCAGCGAACCGGCGGCGACGTTGCGCACCACGACTTCGAGCGGGATGATCTCGACTTCCTTGATCAGCTGCTCGCGCATGTTGAGCCGGCGGATGAAGTGGGTCGGAATGCCCATGCGGTTCAGGTGGTTGAAGATGTGCTCGGAAATGCGGTTGTTGAGCACGCCCTTGCCGTCGACGACCTCATGCTTCTTCTTGTTGAAGGCGGTGGCATCGTCCTTGAAAAACTGGATCAGGGTGCCCGGCTCGGGGCCCTCATAAAGGATCTTGGCCTTGCCTTCGTAGATGCGGCGGCGATTCTTCATCTGAATGTTTCTCTGGTTGGAAGGGTGGACGGCAAGTTACCGGTCCCTTTCTCACGCCGCAAAGCCGCGGCGGCTGTGGGTTTCAAGGCCGGTCTCTATCTTAATCGGGCCCATTGCTCAATCATCATTTCCTGCCAATCAACGCCTTTTGGTACGGAAATGCCGCAGCGCACACGCAAACGGTGCAAAAGAGAGATATTGACCGGGCGCCGGGCTTTTGGTTTGAGGAAGTCGATATCATATGCACCGGAAGTCGAATCGATTTCCTACTCCCTGGAGGATTGCCATGAGCAACATGAAGGACCGCGAAGAAGGTTTTGAGCGCAAGTTCGTCTTTGACGAGGAGCTGCGTTTCAAGGCGAATGCGCGGCGCAACAAGGCGCTCGGCCTCTGGGCTGCCGAAAAGCTTGGCAAGTCGGGCGCTGACGCCGACGCCTACGCCAAGGAAGTCGTTGTTTCCGACATCGAGGAAGCCGGCGATCATGACGTGTTCCGCAAGATCCGCGCTGATTTCGACAAGGCCGGCGTCGACCAGTCCGACCATCAGATCCGCCGTACCATGGACGAACTGATGGCGCAGGCGATCGACCAGATCAAGAACACCTGATCCAGAGATCAAAGCTGGGCCCCAGTTTTCTGGACCAACGAGCCGCCCGGATTCCGGGCGGTTTTTGTTTGCGCCTCAGGCTGCTTCCAGATGAAATAGCGCTGCTCGGAGCATGACCCCGTAAAGGCGGGACCGGTTTTCGGACAGGTCATGCTCCAACACCTAGATAGAGCCCCATTCCGATGCAATCGGAATGGACAGGGCTCTGGGAGAGAGAAACATGTCGCTTGCCGAAAGACTGCACGCCAACGAGACCATCATCACCGCATGGTCTGGTGTGCCGGATGCGTTGACAGTCGAAATCCTGGCCGGGCAGGGCTTCGGTGCCGTCACCCTCGACATGCAGCATGGCGGCCACAACGAAGACAGCGTGCTGCGTTCGATCGCGCCTGTGCTGCGGGCCGACAAGCACCCCATCGTGCGGATTCCCGTCGGTCGATTCGATATGGCAAGCCGTGCGCTCGATTTCGGCGCCGAGGCGGTCATCGCCCCTATGGTCAATTCTGTCGACGACGCCAGGCGCTTTGCCGCCGCCATGAAATATCCGCCGCTGGGCGAACGCTCCTGGGGCCCGACCTTTGCTGCGCCCCGCCACGGCAGCAAGGATTCGATCAAGTGGCTGCGCGAGAGCAACGCCCGCACAGTCTCGTTCGCCATGGTCGAGACCCATGCCGCAGTTGCTGTGCTTGACGGTATTTTGGAAACACCCGGCATCGACGGCATTTTCCTTGGGCCTGGCGATTTCTCGATCGCCTGGACGAAGGGCGAGACGATCAATTCGACGCTCGAGGACATGATGGAAACCGTCGCCGATGTCGGCAGGCGGACCCGTGCTGCCGGCAAGCATGCCGGTATCTACGTCACCGACCCTGCCATCGCAGGGCGGTTCGTCGACATGGGCTACCAGTTGCTGGCGACGGGATCCGAGCACCAGCTGATTTCAAGTGGCGCGGCCAGGCTGCTTGCCGATCTCAACAAGTCGCTGGGCTAAAACGTCACGCGTCCGCTTGGACGCGTGACCGATAGCTCAGATCGGAGGCTTTCAGCCTTCCAGCCGCGACAGGAACTGCGCGAACACCATCGACCCCTCGGGCCAGGGGCCAAAGCCTGAATCGGCATTGATGTGGCCGGCTTCACCGGCCTCGACGAACAGCGAGCCCCATGCGGCGGCGATGTCTTCGGCGACGTCGAGCTTGCAATAGGGGTCATTGCTGCTGGCGACCACGACGGACGGAAACGGCAGCGGATCGCGCGGGTAGGGGCCGAACGTCATCAGGTGCTTGGGCCGGATCGCCGGATTGGAAACGTCTGGGGGCGCAACGAAGAAACCGCCCGCCACATGTTTCTTGAAGCCGGGAATGGCGTGGATCGCTGTCGGGATGCCGAGCGAGTGCGCAACAAGCACAACCGGGCGTTCCGCCGCGTTGACGGCGGCGATAACCTTGGCCGTCCAATCCTCGCGCACCGGTTTCGACCACTCGTCCTGCTCGACGCGGCGCGCGGTCGACAGTTTTTCCTCCCAGCGGCTCTGCCAGTGGGATGGCCCCGAATTGGTGTATCCGGGAACGATGATGATATCGGCGTCTTTTACCTTCATGTCGGGGATGTAGCGATCCGATCTCGCCGGTGCAACTCCCTGTCGATCGTGTTCAATCGTTGAACGCGGTGTTCGGTCTTTGCTGACTTGTGTGAACGATGCACTCGGCCGATCTATGGCGGAGACAAACAGCCGTGTTGGCCGGAGAGTGGATTTTGCAACTGACACGACGCAAACTGGTTGGCAGCGCGGCACTCCTCGCATTGGGTGGCGGAGTTAGGGCCGGCCACACGGAGCCCAGGATGAGCAACATTCCCTTTGCCGCGACGACCCCGATCAGCGTATCCCGCGTTGGCCTCAAGGCCCGCGATGCGAACACGCTGGCAAGTTTCTACCGCGATGTCGTCGGCCTGCAGGAGCTCAAGCGCGACGGCGAGACAATCACGCTTGGCGCCGGCAGCCGCGCCTTGCTCGACATCGAGGCCGACAAGGCGGCGAAGCCAGACGATCCCCGCAGCGCCGGCCTGTTCCACACCGCCTTCCTGCTGCCCAGCCGCGCCGATCTCGGCCGCTGGATCAAGCATGCCATCGACAGGCGCACTCCCGTCGACGGCGCGTCCGATCATCTTGTCAGCGAGGCGCTCTACCTGACCGATCCCGAGGGCAACGGCATCGAAATCTACCGCGACCGGCCGCATGACAGCTGGAAATGGACCGGTTCGCAGGTCGCCATGGCCACCGAGCAACTGGATATCCCCTCGATCGTCGCCGAGGTGCCCGCTGGTGACGCCGGCTGGCAGGGCATGCCGGAAAACAGCATCGTCGGCCACGTTCATTTGCGCGTCGGCGATCCGGCTTCGGCTGCCGAATGGTGGAAGACACAGTTCGGCTTCGACACGGTGGCGAAATACGGCAACAGCGCCGTGTTCCTGTCTTCAGGTGGCTATCATCACCACATCGGCGCCAATTCCTGGCAGAGCCCCGGTGCCGGAAAGCGTGACCTCTCGCTGACCGGCCTTGCCTGGGTCGAGATGCGCTCGGCCGACGCCAAGGTGGCTTCGACCTACGAAGATCCGTGGGGCACCGTCATCCGGGCGCTGCCTGGCCAGCCGGGCTGAGCTTTGCTCCTGACATCGCCTGGCCGCGGCATGTGCTAAGCGGAACGAACCTGCCGAACCGGCAGGTTCGTTCATTGCCGTGCATCATCGGGGGCGTTCATGCTGAAGGTCATCGCTCAGGATTTCATCAAGCCTGAGTTCATCGAAATCGTGCTGCCGCTTTATGCCGAGCTCGTCGAGAAGACCAAGCTCGAACCACTGTGCATCGCCTATGACCTCTACGTCGATCAGAAGGATCCCGGCCACTTCGTCTTCATCGAGCAATGGCCCGATCGCGCGGCTTTGGATATCCATTGCCAGACCGAGCATTTCACGCGGCTGGTGCCGCTGATCAACAGGCATCAGCGACAGGACGCGACCTTCATTCTGATGGACGCGTTTGCGGCCTGACGGTTCATCCTCAGACCCAAGAAACAAAAGGCCCTCATGGCGATTTGCCATAAGGGCCCCTTCAATCGCGCGGACCCTACGACAGGCCCTGCAGCTCAATCCTAGCCGAACACGCGGGTGAAGATCGTGTCGACATGCTTGGTGTGATAGCCGAGGTCGAACTTTTCGCGAATTTCGCTCTCGGGCAAGGCAGCCGTCACTTCCTTGTCGGCGAGCAGTTCCTCAAGGAAATCCTTGCCTTCTTCCCAGACCTTCATGGCGTTGCGCTGGACCAGGCGATAGGCGTCCTCGCGGGAGACACCGGCCTGCGTCAGTGCCAGCAGCACGCGCTGCGAATGCACCAGGCCGCGGAACTTGTTCATGTTCTTGAGCATGTTGTCGGGATAGACGACGAGCTTGTCGATGACGTTGGTCAGGCGCGCCAGCGCAAAGTCGAGTGTCACGGTCGCGTCCGGGCCGATCATGCGTTCGACCGACGAGTGCGAGATGTCGCGCTCGTGCCAGAGAGCCACGTTCTCCATGGCGGGTGCCGCATAGGAGCGGACCATGCGGGCGAGGCCGGTCAGGTTTTCGGTCAGGACAGGGTTGCGCTTGTGCGGCATCGCCGACGAGCCCTTCTGGCCCGGCGAGAAATACTCTTCCGCTTCCAGCACTTCGGTGCGCTGCAGGTGGCGGATTTCGGTGGCGACGCGCTCGATAGACGAGGCGATGACGCCAAGCGTGGCAAAGAACATGGCGTGGCGATCACGCGGGATGACCTGCGTCGACACCGGCTCCGGCTTGAGGCCGAGCTTGGCGGCGACATGCTCCTCGACGCGCGGGTCGATATTGGCGAAGGTGCCGACTGCACCCGAAATCGCGCAGGTGGCGATGTCTTCCCGCGCATGCACAAGCCGCTCGCGGCAGCGGGTGAATTCGGCGAAGGCCAGCGCCAGCTTGACGCCGAATGTCGTCGGCTCGGCATGGATGCCGTGGCTACGGCCGATGGTGACGGTGTCCTTGTGCTCGAAGGCGCGGCGCTTGAGGGCGGCCAAAAGCGCGTCGATATCGGCAAGTAGGAGGTCGGTGGCGCGCACCAGCTGCACGGAAAGGCAAGTGTCGAGCACGTCGGACGAGGTCATGCCCTGATGGATGAAGCGCGAATCCGGGCCGACAAATTCGGCGAGATGGGTGAGGAACGCGATGACGTCATGCTTGGTAACGCGCTCGATCTCGTCGATGCGCTCGACGTCGAACTTGGCGGCGCCGCCCTTTTCCCAGATCGTCTTTGCCGCTTCCTTGGGGATGACGCCGATCTCGGCCAGCGCGTCGCAGGCATGGGCCTCGATCTCGAACCAGATCCGGAACCGGGTTTCGGGAGACCAGATGTCGACCATCTCGGGCCGGGAATAGCGAGGGATCATGGCGGGGCTCGTCCAGCTGTGGTTTCGTTGCGGCTCCCCTAACAGAGGTGGGCGCAATGCTCAACGCGAACGGCAGGCAAACCACAGCGCTGCGGCGAAAAGGGCGACAAATCCGCCGGGAAAGTACAGTCGCAGGCCCAGAACGGCGAATTGATAGAGCGCGACAAGCCCGGTGAAGACGAACTGGAATGCCCAGGTGATGGTAAAGGGCGGCGCGTGCCACTCGGCATAGTAGGTCCGATATTGCAGCGCGTAGAGCAGGGCGGTCAAGCCGATCGTCAACACCCCGAGCGACACGAAGGCGGCGGCGAACGCAGTCTCAGACCTGCGTCCGTTCGAAAGCAGTTTTGCCAGCGTCCAGCCGACGGGGAAAGCGACAGCACCGCCGAGGGCGAACAACAGCACGACCGTGCGGACACGCACCGGGGTTTCCCAATGGTCGAGCAAAAGCGTCAGGAATGCGCTGGCGCCCATGGCAAAACCCCATACAGCCGCGCCAAGGATGGCCAGCCGCAACGATGGCAGGGCCTGGCCTAGCTTGTTGCGTATGCGCATCGGTCTCGTGGTCCGGGTCGCGCCGGCAGCAATGGTGTCGCTCACATCCGCCCCGTCACCGCGATCCAGCGATGATCCGGTCCCTCGAAGCCATGGCGAATGACGGTGACCAGCACGGCATAGGTCATCGTGCCGCCTTCACCGAAAAAGCTCTGCACGCCACCGATGCGATAGCCGGTCGGGCAGCCGCGGCTCAGCGGCACGTCCTTGTCCTCCTGCAACACCTCGGTCTTGCCGGCGTCGCCGACGCGGACCAGCTTGAAGCCCTTCACCGGGCCGATGCCGGGGCAGCGTTCGATCTCACCGAGCGAAATCTCCTCGAGCTTGAATTCAAGCTGCGGATCGATGGGCGGGAACACCGGGCGCGGATTGACCGTCATCCTGTGCGGGTCGGCACTTGTCTCGGTGACCGCGTTGAAGCCGGCGAGACGGCCGCGATTGGCCGCCAGCTCCTCGTCCTTGATGATCTTGTCGCCACGCTTGCGCGCTTCCTCGCGCGCTGCATCCAGACCGACACTCTCGTCCTCCATCTGCACGCGCACCGGCGTGTTGGGCAGAAACTTGTCTGATGTGGTGTCGATGTAGAAGCGGTGGGAATAGGCAAAACCCGATCCGTCCTGGATACCGTATTCCTCGAAAGCGAAAACCTTGCCGTCGGCGCTGAAGCCAAGCACGTTGAGTTCGGCAGTGTCGCCTGCCAGCGCGGCCTGTGAGACGGCGAAAAACATGCTCGTCAGGCAAAGAAGCTTCATCACTTTCACGGCGGCGACCCTCTTTCCAGTTGAATCAGCTTTTCAAACGAAGGGGCTAACATACCGTCAATAAAGGGCTTTGTTCAGTCTTTGCGGGCCGACCACACAGGCATAATGTCGCCTGATACGGCAGTTGCCGCATGCACGCCACGTGCAATCGCGCGCGCCATTGTCGACGCAGCGGCGGCGAAGAAGTCGACAATTTCAGCCTGCCCAATCTCAACTCCACTTGCGCCCGTTGCCAGAGCGAACACCAGGTCGCCGTCGAACGGCGTGTGCACTGGCCAGATGGCGCGGGTGAAACCGTCATGCGCCGAGATCGCCAGCCGCTTCGCGGCGGCCTTGGTCAGCACGGCATCGGTGGCGATCACCGCAATCGTGGTGTTGGCGACGGAGCTGTTTTCTTCCTCGTATTTCTTGAACACGCGGGCGGCATCGTCCGGCAGCGGAGAGGGGTAGCCAAGGCCGTCGAACTCGCCGCCAAGCTCGAAAGGTGCCGCCCAGAAATGCCTGGAACGCCCGACCGTCACCGAACCGGTGGCATTGACGGCCACCAGCGCCCCCACCGTCACGCCATTGGGCAATACGGTCGAGGCCGAGCCCAGCCCGCCCTTGAGCCCCGCCGTCAACGCGCCGGTGCCGGCACCCGCCGTGCCGAGCACAAATTGACGGCCGGCAGCTTGGACCGCCTCGTAGCCAAGCTCGCGATAGGGCGGATAACGCCCCCACTCCTTGTCGCCGCCGTTCAGCATGTCGAACAGGATCGCTGCCGGCACGATCGGGATCACCTGGTCGCGTATGGCAAAGCCGATGCCCTGTTCGCGCAACGCCGCCTGCACCCCCGACGCAGCATCGAGGCCGAAGGCCGAGCCGCCGGAAAGGGTGATCGCGTTGATAGTCTCGACAGTGTTGTGTGCTTCGAGCAGGTCGGTCTCGCGCGTTCCCGGCGCCCCGCCCAGCACCTGCACGGCAGCCGTCGCCGGTGTGTCGCAGACAACCACCGTGACGCCCGACTTCACCTTTTCATCCGCGGCATTACCGACGCGCAGGCCAGCGACGTCGGTAATCAGGTTTAGCGGTCCGGCTCTCAACATTATTGGATCTCTACAGGCAGGTAGTCGGTTCCGTCGAAGCGAAACAGCCGAAACGGGCTAGCGCTCAGGTCGCCCTTGGCGTCGAAGCGGACCTTGCCGATGGCGGTGTCGAAGTCCCGTCCGGTCAGAACATCAGCGACCGGCTTGCCCTCCGCAAATGTGGCAGCTGCACGGGCAATCTCGACTGCGGCGTAGGCCGGCAAGGTGTAGCCGTCGGTTACGGTCCTGGCGGCCTCGAATGTCGCGCTCACCTCGGGGCTCGCCGTATCGGACCATTCCGGCGGCGCGATCATCAGCGTGCCTTCGGCCGGCGGCACCGCGCGGTCGGCGCTGCGCAGCGTCTCACCGCCGGCAAAGACGATGTCGATGCCAAGCGCGGCGGCGTCGCGCCCCATCACGGCGATGTCTTCGCCGTCGCCGCCGACGAACACATGCGTGGCGCCGGCCTTGCGCAGCCGGCCGATCAGCGCGACCTGGTTGTCGAGCTGAGGCCTGTAGGTGTCGAAGAATACCGGCTTCAGGCCGGCCTGCTCGGCGCTGGCGCGAAAACTCTCGGCCAGTTCGCGGCCGTAGATCGTGCCGTCATCGACGATGGCAAACAACTCGTCGTTCCAAAGCCGCGTCAGGATCGACGCGGCGGCGTTGCGCTCGCCGTCGCCGCGTGGCCCCAGACGGAATACCGACCAGCCGGTCTTGTCGTGCAGCTCGGTCAGGCTGTCAGTGCGTACGCCGACGGTGATGACCGGGATGTGTGAAGCCTTGAGAACGGGCAGGGCGGCCTCGATCGCTTCGGTGCAGAGAAAGCCTGTGACAACCGACACTTTGGCGTCGACGAAACTCTGTGCCGCCTTCGCGCCGCCCTCCGCCGTACAGCGGTCGTCGGCAACCACCAGCGCGGCGTCGTTGCGCGCGGCGGCCAGGACGGCACCGGCCTTGACCTGCTCGCCAAGTATCGCTGACGGGCCCGACAGGGGAGCCGCCACGCCGATCGCCACCGGCTCTGCATGGGCGGCAAGCGCCGTCAGCGATGCGGCAAACAGGGTGGTGATGGCCGTTGCGGCTCGCATTCGCTCCGAAAAATCCTCTGTACGCCCAAGTTTGCGCGGTTTACCTGACCTACTGCCTGGCCCGGCCAAGCGCAACGTGCTTGTGCCGTGCTCGCTTGTGACCTGGACTATGCGGCCATATATAGCGGGGATGGTTCATGGCAGGAAAATCCGGTGCTGAAGAAGTTTGAAGTCGGGCCGCAGGCCTACCGGGATGCGATGAGTCATTTTGCCGGCGCGGTGCATCTGGTGACCACCGACGGTCCGGCCGGAAAGCGTGGCGCCACCGTCATCGCCGCCTGCTCGGTATCGGACAATCCGCCGATGGTGCTTGTCTGCGTCAACCACGAGAACCCCAACAACGACCTTTTCGTCAAGAACGGCAACTTCGCGCTCAACACGCTGGCCGCGAAACACGAGCCGCTGGCCGTGGCCTTCTCCGGCGTTACCGGCCTTGCGCCCGAACAGCGTTTCGCGCTTGGCGACTGGGAAGTGCTGGCCACAGGCGCGCCGGCGCTGATCGGCGCTGTCGCTGTGTTCGACTGCGAATTGGTGGACGCCAAGGAACTGGCCACCCATCGTGTCATGTTTGGCAAGGTGACAGGCTTGCGCATCGGCGATAACCTTCGACCACTGATTTATCACGGTCGCAGCTACCACGTGCTGTAGGCCGCCTTTCCGGAAACGCCATGACCGACCGCGCGCCTCGTCCCATCCCCCAAACGATCGACGAGACGCTGGATATGTTGGCCAGTGCCGACTATGTCGCCGACCGGGCACTGGCGACGGTGCTGTTTTTGTCCTTGCGCATGAATCGGCCGCTGTTCCTCGAAGGCGAGGCCGGCGTCGGCAAGACCGAAATCGCCAAGGTTCTGGCGAGCGCACTCGGGCGCCGCCTGATCCGGCTGCAATGCTACGAAGGCCTCGACGTTTCCTCCGCCGTCTACGAATGGAACTATGCGGCGCAGATGATCGAGATCCGCATGGAAGAGGCTGTCGGCAAGGTCGACCGCTCCGACATGGAAAAGAACGTCTTTTCCGAAAAGTACCTGATCCGGCGCCCGGTGCTGGACGCGCTGACCGGCAAGGCCGGAGCTGCGCCAGTGTTCCTCATCGACGAACTCGACCGCACCGACGAGGCGTTCGAGGCATTTTTGCTCGAAATCCTTTCCGACTACCAGGTGACTGTGCCCGAACTCGGCACGATCAAGGCCGAAGAGCCGCCGATCGTCATCATCACCACCAACCGCACCCGCGAGATCCATGACGCGCTGAAGCGCCGCTGCCTCTATCATTGGGTCGACTATCCCAATGCCGAGCGCGAGCTGGAGATTGTCAGCCGCAAGGTGCCGCAGGCCAACCAGCGGCTGTCGGCGGAGGTCGTGCGTTTCATCCAGAAGCTGCGCGAGATCGAGCTGTTCAAGGTGCCGGGCGTCGCTGAAACCATCGACTGGGCCAGCGCGCTCACCGAACTCGACAAGGTGGCACTCGATCCCGAGACCATCTCGGACACCATCGGCGTGCTGCTCAAATACCAGGACGACATTGCGCGCATCGAACAGGGCGAAGGCCGCCGCATCCTCAAAGAGGTGAAGGCCGAGCTTGCGGCGGCGGAGTAGTTTGATGGGAGTTGTGCTTTTGAGCCCCACCCCTAACCCCTCCCCACAAGGGGGAGGACTTTGCTGTAGACCCGCTTGGCGTAAATTGTCGATGAACTTGGCCGCGACGGCGCCGATGGAATCCCCCCTTGTTGGGAGGGGTTAGGGGTGGGGGTATGACCAAGTCTTACCCATCCAACCTTGTTCAGCCCGACGGCCGCATCGCCGACAACATCGTCTATTTCGCCCGGGCGCTGCGCAAGGCCGGCATGCGGGTCGGCCCGGCCTCGGTCATGGATGCCATCGAAGCTGTGCTGGCTTCGGGCATTGGCTCGCGCGACGATTTCTACTGGACGCTGCATGCCGTGTTGGTCAGCCGGCACGAGGATCATGCCACCTTCGACGAGGCGTTCCGGCTGTTTTGGAAATCGCGCGAACTGATCGAAAAGATGCTGGCGATGTTTTCGCCGGTCGCACCTGACCAGCGCGAGAAGCAGAAGCCGCGCACTGCTGAAAATCGTGTCAGCCAGGCGATGTTCGAGGGCCACCAGAACAGCCAGCCGCCGCGCGAAATCCCCGAGATCGAGGTCGACGCCCGTTTCACAGTGTCGGGCAACGAGATGCTGCGCGGCAAGGACTTTGCCCAGATGACGGCCAGCGAGATATCGGACGCGCGCCGGGAGATCGCAGCGCTCAAACTGCCGTTCGGCACCGTGCGCACCCGCCGCTTCAAGCCCGATCCGCATGGCGCCAAGGTCGATCCACGTGCCATGATGCGCGCGGCCGCCCGCACCGGCGGCCAACTGATTCTGCCGAAATTCCGTTCGGTCCGCGAGGTTCATCCACCTTTGGTGGTATTGGCCGACATCTCTGGCTCGATGAGCCAGTACACCCGCATTTTCTTGCATTTCCTGCATGCGCTGACCGAAAAGCGGCGGCGGGTCCACACCTTCGTCTTCGGCACCCGGCTGACCAACCTGACCCGCCAGATGCGCCACCGCGATCCCGATGCCGCCCTTGCCGACTGTTCCGCCGCGGTCAAGGACTGGTCGGGCGGCACCCGCATCGGCGACACGCTTGGCGAGTTCAACCGGCTGTGGTCGCGGCGCGTGCTGGGGCAGGGCGCGGTGGTGCTGCTCATCACCGACGGGCTCGAGCGCGACGATGTCGCCGGCCTTTCCGAAGAGATGGAGCGGCTCAAGAAGTCATGTCGCCGGCTGATCTGGCTCAATCCGCTGCTGCGTTTCGACGGCTTCGAGGCCCGCGCCCGCGGTGTTCGTGCCATGCTGCCTTATGTCGACGAGTTTCGCCCGGTGCACAATCTCGATGCGCTCGGCGATCTCTGCGCCTCGCTTGGCGCGCCCGCATCGCGCCAAAGCGACCCCAGACTGTGGATGATCGACGGCCAGCGCCGGGCGGCGTAAGGTCGCGAAGGGAGGTTCCATGCCAAGCAAGTTTCTCGATGAAGCCCGCGATCCGCTGATCATCGCCGAAGGCTGGATGAAGGACGGCAAGGATGTCGCCATCGCCACCGTCGTCGAGACCTGGGGTTCAGCGCCGCGTCCTGTCGGCAGCCATCTCGTCATCGACGCCGAAGGCACCTTCCACGGCTCGGTCTCCGGTGGTTGCGTCGAAGGCGCGGTGATTTCCGAAGCGCTCGATGTCATCGGCGACGGCAAGCCCAGGATGCTGGAGTTCGGCGTTGCCGACGAGACGGCGTGGCAGGTCGGGCTTTCCTGCGGCGGCCGCATCCGGGTCTATGTCGAGCGGCTTGGGTGAGGCGATGGATCCGTTCGCACTGAAGACCCTGAACGCCGAGCGCCGGGCGCGCCGCGCGGCGATCCTTGTCACCGATCTCGGCGACGGCCGCGACCGGGTCGTCAAGGAGGGTGATGCCGTTGCCGGCGACCTCGGCCAGGCCATCACCAAGGCCTTTCGCACCGGCCTCTCCGGCACGGCCGAGGCCGAGGGCCGCCAGTTCTTCCTCAATGTGCATCTGCCGCAACCCCGGCTGGTGGTGATCGGCGCTGTCCATATCAGCCAGGCACTGGCGCCGATGGCCAAGATCGCTGGCTTTCCACTCGAGATCATCGACCCGCGCACGGCGTTTGCCAGCGAGGACCGTTTTCCCGATGTCATCTTCAGCGCCGAATGGCCTGAGGATGTGCTGAAGCACTGCCCGCTCGACCGTTATGCCGCGCTCGCGGCGGTGACCCATGATCCCAAAATCGACGATTTCGCGCTCAAGGCAGCGCTCGATGCCGAATGCTTCTATGTCGGCGCTCTGGGCAGCCGCAAGACGCACGCCAAGCGCGTCGAACGGCTGTTGGCCATGGGCGCCAGCCCAGAGCAGATCGAGCGCATCAACGCGCCGATTGGCCTCGACATTGGTGCTGCCAGCCCGGCGGAGATCGCTGTTGCGGTGCTGGCGCAGGTGATTGCCGCATTCCGTTCGCGCGGTCTTGGCGCCAAGGCGAAAGGCGAGGCGGCGTGAAATTCGGCGGGATTCCTGTCGCACAGGCCAAGGGCGCGGTGCTTGCGCATTCCACCAGCGCCGGCGACCATCGGCTCCGCAAAGGCCATGTGCTTGCAGCCGAAGACGTCGCCATCCTTGAGGCTGCGGGCCTGAGCGAAATCGTCGTTGCTGTTCTGGAGCCGGGTGACCTCGGCGAGGACCAGGCCGCCGAGGCGATAACGGCAAGCATGCGTCACCGCCATGTCGAGGTCAAACCAGCGGCGACGGGCCGGGTCAATCTTCATGCCCTTGCGGCCGGTGTGTTCACTGTCGACACTGCCCTCATCGATGAAATCAACGCCATCGACCCGTCGATCACCGCCGCCACGCTTGCCCAGCATGCGACCGTCGAAAAAGGCCAGATGATCGCGACGGTGAAGATCATCCCCTTCGCCGTTGCCGGTCAATTGGTGCGGCAGGCCACCGAGCTGTGCGCCGCCCGCGAGATTTTCGCCGTCAATCCGTTCGTGGCGAAGCGCGTCGGCGTCATCCAGACGGTGCTGCCCAGCGTCAAGCCGAGCGTGCTCGACAAGACAAGCCGCCTGACCGAGCACCGATTGGCACGCTCGGGTAGCCGATTGACCTCCGAGCGGCGCACGCCCCACGAAGCCGGAGCGGTGGCGGAAGCCGCGAAGGCACTCGCCCGCGACCATGACATGGTGGTGATCTTCGGCGCCTCGGCACTGAGCGACTTTGACGACGTCATTCCCGCAGCGATCCGCGCCGCCGGTGGCATCGTTGTCCGCTCCGGCATGCCGGTAGATCCGGGTAACCTGCTGGTGCTTGGCCATATCGGCAACACGGCGGTGATCGGCGCGCCCGGCTGCGCCCGCAGCCCCAAGGAAAACGGTTTCGACTGGGTGCTCGACCGGCTGATGTCAGGGCTCGAAGTGACCGCGGCAGACATTGCCGGCATGGGCGTTGGCGGCTTACTGATGGAAATCCCGACGCGTCCGCAGCCGCGCGACCTCTCCGCCATTCCGCCCGTCCCGAAGGTCCACGCCGTGCTGCTCGCCGCCGGTCGCTCCAGCCGCATGGGCGGGCCCAACAAGCTAATGGCGCTGTTCCAGGGCAAGCCGCTGGTACGACGCACCGCCGAGCGCGTGCTGGCCTCGAAAGCCGAAGGCGCCGTCGTCGTGACTGGTCATCAGGCCAGCCGCATCGGCAACGCACTCGCCGGTCTCGATATCCCTCTCGCCCACAACGCCGACTTTGCCAGCGGCCTCGCCAGTTCGCTCAAGGCTGGCATCGCAGCGTTGCCCGAAGATACCGCTGGCGCGCTGATCGTGCTCGGCGACATGCCCGAGGTGCTGCCGTCCGACCTCGACCGGCTGATCGACGCTTTCGAGCGCGCCGAAGGCCGCGCCGTTGTTCGCGCCACCCATGACGGCAAGCGCGGCAATCCCGTCATTCTGCCGCGCTCGCTGTTTCCCGCTGTCGCCCATCTTGAAGGCGACACCGGCGCCCGGCATCTCATCGAGAGCGAAGGCGTCGACGTCATCGACATCGAGATCGGCGCAGGTGCCGCCGTCGACGTCGACACGCCCGAGGCGCTCGAAACGGCGGGTGGGGTTTTGCAGGATTGACAAACGCCCTGTTGGCTAGCCAACCCTAGGTCATGTCGCTCGATTCAGCTCTGCATTCCTTCGCGCCTCCCTCAAGGGGGGAGATCAGCAGTCGCGCCGGCGGCGCTCAGCTTGCTGCGTTACAAATTGGCGACGACGCCGGCGACAGCCAATCTCCCCCCTTGAGGGGGAGATGTCCGGCAGGACAGAGGGGGGCAACGTCGAGCGCTTGGTTGCAAGTCAGCATACGCCGCTTCGTTTTGCCATTTGTCGTGGCCACATTCGCTGCCTCGTCGGCCCATGCCCAAGCCCTCGCCCCCTACAAGGACGAGCTCTTCGCCTATCCTGATATCCTATCGTCGCAAGGTGAGGCCTACCGCGTCGTCGACTATCGCGAGATGCGCGACATCAATGAGCGCGACCAGGTGCCGGAGCGCCGGGTTCAGGGCAAATATGTCTCGACTGGTGTCCGCAAGGTGCAGCAGGACCTGGTGCTGAAGACCGACGCCGGCGACGTCAGGCACTTTGCTGTCGGCAAGAGCGAGGGCGCCTCGGTCATCGTGCTCTATCTCCACGGCCAGGGCGGCAGCCGTAAGCAGGGCGTCGACGACTTCACCTTCGGTGGCAACTTCAATCGCATCAAGAACCTGATGGCCGACAATGACGGGCTCTATCTGTCGCCTGACTTTTCCGATTTTGGCGACAAGGGTGTTTCAGAGGTGGCGGCGCTGATTGACCACTATGCCGCGCAATCTCCTGCCGCCAAGATTGTCGTCGCCTGCGGTTCGACGGGCGGTCAGCTGTGCTGGGGGCTGGCGCGCGACGCCAAGACTGCCAAGAAGTTGAGCGGGCTGATGTTGCTCGGCTCGTTGTGGGACGACGGCTTCCTCAAGTCGCCGGCCTATGTGGCCAAGGTGCCCGTTTTCTTCGGCCAAGGCAGCAAGGACCCGGTCTTTCCGATCGACAAGCAAGAAGCGTTCTTCCGCGCGATCCTGGCCAAAAAACCAAGCTATCCCGCGCGCTTCGTGCGTTTCGAGACCGGCACGCATGGCACGCCGATCCGCATGACAGACTGGCGCGAGACGCTCAACTGGATGCTGGCTGCGAAGTAAGCCTCACGGCCCGGTGTTGTAATCGAGCACCGTCTCCGGGTTGATCTCGCCATCATAGGATGCATCGACGTCGTATTTGATCAGCGAAAATGCACCATCGCGGAAAATCCAGGTACCGTCCGATGAGGCATCGCCGACGCCGCGCCATTTCGCGTGCGACAACAGCGTCATTGTCTTGTCGTCAAAGGACGAGTTGACCAGCGCGTTTTCGGAGCGATAGCCAATGACACTGACGCTTTCGAGCTTGCCGTCCGGATTGTCGCCCTCATAGTGGATGTCGAGTTCGGGCGTGGCGAAATGCTGCTCGTTGAGGCCGTCGGCTTCGTTCCAGAGATAATAAACGTGGGTCTCGTTGTAGGCGCCCATCTGGCAAAAGAAGCGAAACAACCGGGCTTCGCTCGCCGGCGCGTCGGCGGCGTCGGTCTTGTTGTGATACGAGATCTTGTAGCTCAGCGCTGCGTCATCGCCTTCCTTGGCGGTGTCGCATTGCGCCTGGTGGCTGGCCGCGAAGGTCTTTTTCGGCAAGGTCGAATACCGCGTCGGTTTCAACCGGCGGGGCGTCGCCGCATTGCTTGGGCAGCGCATCCGCTAGCTCACCTTCTGCTGGCTTGAGTGCACCTTTTTCGAGCTGGATCGGAGTGAAAGGCGGCTCCTGGATGGCGCCGTTGACCTGGCGGGCGGTGTAGCAGCCGGCGAAGACCTTCTCGGTGCCGTCCTTGTCGACAGCACGGATGGCGACGGGGATGTTGTAGAAGATCGAGCCGGCGGCACCTTCCGAGCTTACAGCGCCGGTGTCGACGTCGACACGTTCGGTTGCTTCGTAGCCCTTGGCGAAGGCTTCAAAATCCTTGGCCGGCTTGGTCTCGCCGAAATAGTCCCAGGCACGGGCGTATTCCTTGCGGCTCACCGCATTGTAGAGCGAGCGCACCACGGCAGCCGCGTCGGATCGATCATCGAGATAAGGCAGATCGGCGGCCAGTGCCTGGAATGACCAGAGTGTGGTCAAAGCGACGGTGGCTGCTGCCCGTTTCGAAAAAGTCCTCATCGCGAATCTCCTGCCTGCCACAATGATGCATCATCGATTGCGGCAGCGCAGTGACGCGCGGGACCATCACGCCTGGCGCGTCGACATTTCGCGGGCGATACGGGGAAAATCGGCCGGCTTGATGCCGATATCAGCGCGGTCGGCGCTGTTCATCGCATTGAGCAAGGCAAGCGCCGCACGGTAGCGGACCTGTTCCTTGGGGCGAGGGCGGGCGAACAATTCGGTGTAGAAACCCATCACTCAGGCTCCGGTTGGTCCTCCCGTGGCGAGATATAGGTGATTCCATCTGATTTGTGCAGTGCAGCATAAGCATGGCTGCCATGCAGGCTGCCTTTGCGAAAATTTTCGCGAAGGGCGTAACAAGCTTGCCCTTGGTTACGGACCTCAAATGCCGGCAATGCCGGCTTTCCTCGCGGCAAGGCGACCTCGGGCGGCATTTTACCCCCCATGCGGCCCGATCTTTTTTCGACAATTTTTTCGAAGATGCCGCCGAAGCTTCGAAACGATTTTTAACCGAGCCTGAGTATGGTCCGGGCAATTATTGCCGTATCATGCGGTTTCGTGCGGAGGGCCTTGCATGGGCACCGAGATCAATCGCGACTTTGCTTCGTTGCTCGACGACCTTTTTGTCGCTTCGGAGCCCGCCGAAATTGCACCCGCGCCGACCATCCCCTTCGACTATCTCGCAGTTGCCGAGGAGCTGCACTCCGGCCGCATCCGCGTTGCCGGCGAGACCGCAGCCGCCGGCTACCGAGAGGCCGGCGAAGCTCTTGAGGACGAGTTCGTCTCGTTGCTCGACATGGTCAGGGCCAAGGCCGTAGCCGACGCGGTCAATGCTGCTGCAGTCCCTGCGGAACCCGAGGCACCCGAGCAGCCATCGATAGACCCAGAGGCGATCGCCGCCGAGCTGGGGCTGGGCGAGGCCAAGGCTGCCGATCTCGCCAAGCTGCGCCGCATCTTCGCGCTCGCCAACCATCCCGACCGCGTGGCGCCGCATTTGCGTCAGCGCGCCATGGTCCGCATGCAACTCGCCAACATGATGATCGACGACGCCAAGCGCCGCGCCGCGAGAAAGAAGAGCTGATCCCGCCCCAGGCCTGATCTCGGAGGCGGCCGGCACCCGCTTGGCCAATGCAGCAAGACATCCTATCTACCAGACGCTGCATCTCCACAGCCGGGAGGCCTTATGCTCAGAGTCCAAAAGATACCGCTCAACGACATCTATGTGCCGACCGCGCGCAAGAAGACACTGCATCCCGAAACCGTGCGGCATCTCGCCGAAGACATCGTTGAAAACGGCATGAAGACGCCGATCCAGGTGCGCCACGACGGCAAGCGTTATGTGCTGGTCGAGGGACTGCATCGGCTCGAGGCGGCACGATGGCTGGGCGAGACGGATATCGATTCCTATCTCGTGCAGGCGCGGAAACACTAGCCCGACTTTTTTCGCGGCGGCTTGTCGGATTGGCTCGGTGTGGCTCGTCCTTGGCCCGAAGGCTGATTTTCAACGAGGAGAAAACGAATGACTGCTGCCAATGATCGCGAACTGGTCCTGACCCGAATCATCGATGCGCCGCGCGAGAAGCTCTATCGCTGCTGGACCGATGCCGAACTGCTGCCGAAATGGTTCGCCCCGCTGCCCTGGACGACCGCCAGCGCCAAGCTCGACGTGCGCGCCGGCGGCACCAGCGCTGTCACCATGCGCAGCCCCGAAGGCGTCGATTATCCGAGTTCGGGTGTCTATCTCGAAGTCGTGCCGAACGAGAAGCTGGTGTTCACCGACGCCTTCACCGAAGCCTGGCAGCCGTCCGAAAAGCCGTTCATGGCAGCGACCGTGACTTTCGAGGACATCGGCGGCGGCAAGACACGATACACCGCCACCGCCCGTCACTGGAGCGTCGAGGACCGCGAAGCGCACGAAAAGATGGGCTTCCACGAAGGCTGGGGCCAGTGCGCCGACCAGCTCGAGGCACTCGCCAAGACGATCTGAGGTTTTTTGCCTAATCTGTAAGAGGCCAGGTCGGCGGACCTGGCCTTTTTCGATTCTGGGGGGCGCGCAGGTTGATCCAGTCAATGGGTCCCGGATAACCTCCGCTGCGTTTCGCTTTCTGGGATGACGATGGGTTTGGTCGTGCCCTAGGAAGCAAACCTTCGCCTTAGCGATCCTTCGCCCCCCTCTGGCCTGCCGGCCATCTCCCCCACAAGGAGGGAGATCACGCCTTCATCGGCGCTGCAGCCAATCACCAACGTCGCAAGGCGCAACCTTCGCAATGCTTATCCTTATGACGTTGCGGGGTGAGCGCGTCAGGCGACGAGACCGAATCTCCCCCCTTGCGGGGGAGATGGCCGGCAGGCCAGAGGGGGTGGGAAGGATCACGGCGTTGAAGGCTTCCCGACTACAATCTCCCGGCGCCGCCGCATGCCCGGGTCCCTTGCAGAAAATCTTCGATCCGTGGAAAAATTCTCCCGCACTGTCGGCAGGGGGTCATCTCGTTCGTCCTAGAGGCAAGAGCCACGAGGCTCGGACAAAGAGGACGAGGACATGAACAAGCGCAGTTTCATCACCATGCTGGCGGCGGCGGCATTTGCAATTGTGACAGGAGGGGCGGCCATGGCCGAGACGACGAAGACCACCGAAGCCGGCGTCAAGGCTGGCCATGCCGAGGTCAACGGCGTGAATTACTATTATGAGATCCGCGGCGAGGGCGAGCCGTTGCTTTTGCTGCATGGCGGCCTGGGCTCGATCGACATGTTCGGGCCGGTGCTGCCGGCGCTGTCGAAGAACCGGCAGGTGATCGCCGTCGACCTCTATGGTCACGGCCGCACCGCCTTGACCGATCGCAAGATGAGCATGATCGACATGGGCGACGACATGGCCGGGCTACTCAAGAAGCTCGGCTACGCCAAGGTCGACGCGCTCGGCTATTCCTTCGGCTCTGGCGTGGCTTTCCGTCTTGCCGTGCAGCACCCCGAGATGGTGCGCAGGCTGGCGCTGGTGTCGGCGGCCTACGCCCAGGACGGCTTCTACCCCGAGATGTTGCCGATGCAGGCGCAGGTCGGTGCCGGCATGGCCGAGATGATGAAGCAGACGCCGATGTACCAGACCTATGCGGCGGTTGCGCCCAAGGTCGAGGATTTCCCGAAACTGCTCGACAAGATGGGCGAGTTCATGCGCCAGCCCTATGACTGGGCCGAAGACGTCAAGACGCTGAAAATGCCGGTCATGCTGGTCTATGGCGACAGCGACATGTACCGGCCCGAGCACATCGTGAAGTTCTATCAGCTGCTCGGCGGCGGGCTGAAGGATGCCGGCTGGATGCGCGAGAACATGTCGCAAAACCGGCTGGCGATCATTCCCAACCGCACCCACTATGACGTGTTCTTCGCACCGGAACTTGCAACGACCGTGCTGCCCTTCCTCGATGGCGAGACCAAGGTGAAGACCTGGGACGAGCAGGTCAAGGAATCGCAGTAAGCTCATGGCCGGGCGCCCGCCGGAAATCGGCTGCGCCCGGCCAATTTCCTTGCCGGACCACGGCTTCGAATGGTATCGTCCAGGCACGCTGAGAAGGCCCCTTGCGGGGTGTCGGAGATGCGGCCAGCAAACTGATCGAAAATGAGCTGGCGATGATGCGGCCAGTTTTGCCGCGCGGCACTCGATGCCGCTTTCTACATGCAGGCCGCAGTGACGCGATGATGCCACGAAAGGAAGTGGTCATGGCTATCTCATTGACGATGCAGGAATATCTCGAAGACAACCACATCCGCTACGATGCCGCCAAACATGCACGCACCGGCTGCTCGATGATGACGGCGGAAGCGAGCCATGTGCCCGGCAGCGCGCTGGCCAAGGGCGTGGTGCTGAAATGGGAGGACGGCTACGTGCTGGCCGTGCTGCCGGCGACCCGCCATGTCGATCTGGCCCGGATGCGCGAGATCATCGGCGACAAGGTAAGGCTCGCGACCGAAGACGAGGCGAGTTCGCTGTTTCCCGACTGCGACGAGGGCGCGGTGCCGATCCTCGGCGTGCCTTACCGGGTGGCGTGCGTGATCGACGAGCAATTGCGCCGCGGCAGCGACGTCTATTTCGAAGGCGGCGACCACCGTACGCTGGTGCATGTCAGCGGCGATGAGTTTTCGCGGCTGATGTATGGCATGCCGCAAGCCCGCATCAGCTGGTGATTGCGATACGACAGGCGTGAAAGGGCGGTTCACGCCTAGCGCGCAAGTTATTGGCAGACAATGCATATCGCTGCCTGACCCGATGGGCCGAAGCGGCGGAGCGGATGCACGGAAAGGACCGTTCATTCGCCAGCGAGAGGTTTTTTCGCCGTTCGGGAAAATACCTGCTTCGTGTCACGGAACCGCCATTCGGCGGTCATGGTTCGGGGCTATGTTGAGCAATGTCGAAATGGTCACGGATGGAGGCGACTATGGACGACCAGCATGAACTGACACTCGAAGACCTGCTGCAGGATCCGATCATCCTGAAGGTCATGGAACGCGACGGCTATTGCCCCGACGACATCCGTCTTCTGGCGCGCCATGCGACCTCGGGCGCCCAGGTATGGGAAAGCGTATCTTCGCGGGCAAGCGCCCGCCGGCAGAACCGTCTCGCTTTCCGCACGGCCAACGCGTCGTGCACGTCGCTTTGCGCGTGAAGCCGCATCAGGCGATGTGACTGCCGCCTGAGGCAGTCACCCCACCTTTTTCATCGACAATCGATAGTGCTGCACCTTATGCCTGATGCCAGTAACAGCGGTATTTGGGGTGAGGGGTTTTGCCATGGTGCAACGATATGAAGGCGGCTGCATGTGCGGGGCCGTGCGCTACGTCGTGGACGCCGAACCGCTGAACGAACGTGTCTGCCATTGCCGCAGCTGCCAGAGGGCGGTGGGCGCCGCGTTCAACGCGCGGCTGATGTTCCGTGCCGAGCAGGTAGCGATGAGCGGGCCGGTGAAAACCGCGTTTTCGTCGCCTGATGTGAAGCGCGGCTTCTGCGCCGAATGCGGCACGACCGTGCTGTCGGGGCGTGAGTCGGCCGGCGTGCTGGCCGTGACGTCTGGTTCGCTCGACGATCCCGGCCTGTTTGCGCCGACCATGCATATCTGGGTCTCGTCGAAGCAGCCCTGGCTCAAGCTCGACGACGGCCTGCCGCAATTTGCCGAGGCGGCTCCGGCTTAGTTCGCTTGCGCATGATCTTGTCCGAACACCGGGGGCCAGTTTTCGCTACGCGGACCTTCGGTTCGGGATCAGGCTCTAAACGCAAATCTCGACGCCGCTGTCGCGCAGCCTGGCGAGCAGGCGCTCTTCCGGCAGCGTATCGGTGACCAGTGTGTGGATGTCGCAGAGCGAGCCGAGGCGCACCAGCGCGCGGCGGCCGAATTTCGAGCTGTCGACGGCCATGATCGTGCGCGCCGACTGCCCCATGGCCGCGGAGACGGCCGCGACCTCGGCATGGTCGTCGTCGCCGATATCGCCGTCATGGTCGACGCCACTGACCGAGATGATGGCGACGTCGAACTTGAAGCGCCTGATGTACTCGGACGTCTCCTCGCGGAAGACGCCACCATCGACCTGGCGGACGAAGCCGCCGGGCACGGCGATGGCGAAATTGGTGCTTTCGCTCAAGGTTGTTGCGACGCGCAGCGAATAGGTGACGACGCGCAGGTCGCGGCGCTTGACCAGCGCGCGCGCCACCGCCTCGCAGGTGGTGCCGGTGTCGATGAAGACGGCGGCACCATCGGGCACCAATTCGGCGGTCAGGCTGCCGATGCGCTCCTTGGCGGCGGCGTTTTCGATCCGGCGCTGGCGCAGCACCGCCGGATCGACCGGCGCCGAGATCGTCGCCCCGCCATGCAGGCGCCGCACCTTGCCGCCCTGTTCGAGCGCCATGATGTCGCGACGTGCCGTCTGGGTCGTCACCCCGTAGAGCGTGGTGATCTCCTCGATCGAGACATAGTGGTTCTGCTCGAGATAGCCGAGCAACTGGGCCTGACGGGCCGACTTCTTGTTGTCCGTGTCCATGCCAGGTCCGTCGGTCTGGGGCATCTGCGATCCTGTCTTCACAATCCTTGCTAGCAAATCCATGAGCCGGATTCACCCCGGCATCTCGGTCGCCTTGCGGCGCATCGTGGAAATCGTATCCATTTCCCGGAATGTTGTAAAAGTGACATCTAGCATCATTAATGTCCGTTTTCGTACTTTTCAGTGACCGCAACATGTCATTCGCACGCTGGCCCTGGCGGTTTTGTGACAATGCGCGGTCGCATCGCAAAAACGGAGTTACGCGATGACGACGATCCACAACGGCATGGCCGAACAGCTGGCCGGCACATCCGGCCAGCACCAAAGACGCTTGCGCGCGCTTGCTGCGGCACTCCTGTGCGGCACGACACTGGCCGTGTCGGCCATGGCTGCACAGGCGGCGGAGGATTCGATCAGGATCCTGACGCTGAACACCTGGCTCGACCGCTTCAAGCCCAACCCTGCTGTGGCGGCGGACTTCTTCATCAAGGGCAATTACGACGTCCTGACCTTCCAGGAGTTCCGCGCCAACAGCACCTATGCCCGCGATTTGCCCGGCCTGATGCAGGCCGCCGGGCTTGGCACCTATGGCACGCGCCAGGACAATGACGTCGGCGTGTTTTCGCGCCTGCCGGGCACGTTCGGCGCCGTCACCCAGGGCGTGATCGCCACCTACACCAAGCTCGATGCGACGGTGAGCAAGCCGCAGACGATCGTTGCAACCACCCATCTCAATTATTTCGATCCCTCGACCAATCGCATCGGCCAGGCCAAGGCGCTGAACAACTGGGCCAAGGAGCAGGGCCCTGTGATCCTGACCGGCGACTTCAACGCCGGCGACGTGTCCGAGCGCGGGCTGCATTCGGTAAGCCAGCAGCATTTGTTGCTCAGGACCTACCTCAAGAGCCCGAGCAATGCCTTTTATCTCGATCTGTTGAAGCAGTACGCGAAGAACCAGACGCAGCTGGACGCCTTCATTACGCAATGGAAGGGCAAGACGGCGGCCGAGATCAACGCGGCCCAGATCCCGGCGGATCTGTTCGCCGACGAGACGTACCCTGTTACCGGCAATCTGCCGCAGACGATGAACATCCTGAAGAAGCAGTACCAGCTGCTGCAGCTGCCCAACGAGCGCGAGCAGTTTTCGCCGCATGCGCTGAATGACGGTTCGGTCACTTGGCCGTCGCATGGCGAGGATGCGACCAACATCTGGGCGAGCTGGCACCGGGTGAAGATCGACCATTTCCTCGCCTCGCGGCCGTTCGGCAAATGGTGGGTGATCAATGACAATCCGGCCGATCCCTATCTCGGTGTCATCCGTGATGTCTCCTACGTGACCAATCCGGATGGTTCCAAGACGCCAATGTCCGACCACGAGCCGGTGGCGCACACGTTGCGCTGGGTCGGGCCGCAGCTCGAGACCTATGACGACAACGGCACGGCCAAGACGCGGCTGGTGTGGGGCAAGGATGCCTCGACCTTCGGCGAGAAGGGCCAGGAATTCTTCCTCTCGCGCAACAATATGCGCAACGACGTCTATCTCGGCCAGATCTCCGACGCCAACGGCATGCCGATCCTGACCGGGCTGACGGATGCCGAAAAGAAGACGCTGCTCGACTGCAAGAGCACCGATGCGCGCTTCCAGCAGGCGATCCGCGACTATTGCATCGACGACCACAGCTTCATCGGCGAAACCAGGGTCGCCGATGGCGGCACTGTCATCGTCGAGGAGGACGCGGCCCTCGGCGGCGAACAGGCAAAGCTCAGGCTCGACGGCGGCAGCCTCAGGATCGCTGGCACCGACATGCATGTGCTGGGACGCAATGTCGTGCTGGAGGCGGGCGGCGGCTCGCTCGACATCGCCGCTGCCAGCAATGTCTTGGGCATCAACAAGCAGATTTCGGGCGTCGGCAATTTGACCAAGCTCGGGCTTGGCACGCTGCTGCTCGATGGCACCCACAGCTACACCGGCGAGACCATCGTCAAGGCAGGCACGCTGTCGCTGCAGGGCTCGATCGCTGCGTCGAAGCTGACGACTGTCGGTACCGGCGGCTTGGTCGGTGGCATCGGCACGCTCGGCAACACGGTGATCGCTTCGGGCGGTGTGCTGGCACCGGGCAATTCGATCGGTACCCTCAAGGTTGCAGGCGACATCACTTTCGAGGCGGGATCGAAATTCGAGGTCGAGGCCAACGACAAGGGCGAGAGCGACAAGGTCGCAGCATCAGGCAAGGCGATCCTGAAGGGCGGCTCGGTGCTGACGCTGGCAACCGGCAACAACTATGCGCCGCAGACGCTTTACAAGATCGTCTCCGCCGACGGCGGTGTGACCGGCTCGTTTGCCGACGTCAGCTCGAACCTTGCCTTCCTCGACCCGTCGCTGGCCTATGGCGCCAACGATGTGACGCTGACGCTCAACCGCAATGACATCACCTTTGCCGATGTCGGCACGACGGCAAACCAGAAGGCGGCCGCTGCTGCACTCGAAAGCACCGGTTTCGGCAATGCGGCCTATGCGGCTGTCGTCAATCTCGACGAGGCCACAGCGCAGCAGGCATTTGGCCAGCTGTCGGGCGAGGTGCATGCGTCGACGCAAGGGGTGATGATGCAGGACGGCGGCGTGCTGCTCGATGCCGCCACCAGCCGCATCGACCAGGCATTTGGCGATGCGACCGCAGCCAGCATGCCTGTGATGGCTTATGGCGATGATGGCCTCGAACTGGCGCCTGCCGACACCGACCGCTTCGCGCTTTGGACCCGCGCCTTCGGCTCGTGGGGCAGCACCGACGGCGATGGCAACGCCATGGGCTTCGACCGCAGCAGCGGCGGCCTAGTCGGCGGCGCCGACGCGATGGTCGGCGACAGCTGGCGGGTCGGCGTGCTGGCCGGCTACAGCCGCTCGTCCTTCGATGCGGCGAACGGCACTTCCAACGGCAGCAGCGACAACTACCATGTCGGCATCAACGCCGGCACGCGGGTTGGCGCCTTCGGCCTCACGGCCGGTGCAACCTACAGCTGGCACCGCTTCGACACCGCGCGCTCGGTTGCGTTTACGGGCTTCTCGGACGGGCTTTCGGCCAAGTATGACGGCGGCACCGCGCAGCTGTTCGGCGAGGCGAGCTACAAGGTCGATGCCGGACGCTTCGCCGTCGAGGGCTTCTCCAACCTGTCCTATGTCAACTTGCGCACAGATGCCTTCACCGAGACGGGCGGGGCAGCGGCGCTGTCGAGCCAGGCAACGAGCAATGACGTGACCTTCACCACGTTTGGCGTTCGCGGCTCGACCGATGTCGCGCTCGGTGCGGTGAATGCCACGGTACGCGGCACAATCGGCTGGCGCCATGCCTTCGGCGACGTCTCGCCGGTCTCGTCCGTTGCCTTTGCCGGCTCCGACGGCTTCGAGGTGGCGGGCGCGCCGATCGCCAGGAACGCGGCGGTTCTTGGCGCCGGCATCGACTTCGACATCGCGCCGAAGGCAAAACTCGGCATCAGCTACACCGGCCAGGTGAGCAACGGTGCCTCCGACCACGGCATAGACGCCAAGCTGGCGGTCAGCTTCTAGACGCTGTTGCCAACTCTACCCTGCCGGCCATCTGACGCGGTTTTATCGCTTCCGGTGCTCATGGACCAAAATGTCCGCTGCGCTCCGGTTGTCGAAAACCACGCCATATGTCCCGGCAGGGCGAGTTATCAATCGGCGTCTGGGCGAAGCATCCGCGGCCATGGGGCCGTGGCCGCGGATGCCTGTCTTACCTGACTTGGTGTCCCTGCAAGATGCGCTCGACGGGTGCCCAGCCGATGTAGCGCGGCTGGGTCCAGCCTTCGGCGGGCTCCAGTGCCTCGACGGCGCGGATGTCGTCGATGCGTACCTCATCCCAGGCATGGACGATCCGGCCGTCGCCAAGGCAAAGCCCGACATGGCCGTAGTTGGTCCTGACGTCGAACAGTTCGCCGGTCATGTCGAAGAAGACGAAGCTGCCGCGCGGCGGCTCGCCGGCCGGAATGCCGGTCACGCCATATTCGTCCGCCGAATTCCTCGGCGCTGTCGCCGCCGAAGATTTCGATGGCGTTGCTCTCTTCGTAGGCGTCCTCGACGAAGGCGAGGCAGCGGAAGCAGTAGTCTTCATTGCCGAGCTGGGAGATAGCCCAGATGATGGCGCTATCGATGTAGTTTTCTGTGCGTGTTTTCACGGAGCAGATATCCTGTTGAGATGGTGGGTGTGTCGATCTCGATCATGATTGTTGCGATGCGCGCCATTCGACCCTCCATTCCAGGACAATAAATTAGTGATATCGGGATATATTCATGACATGTTGCTGTGTTCGCCGAAGAAAATGGTTCTTGCGTCGGGGTGCGGCTCATACTGTTGTTTGCATATCTGGTGCAATACATAATTTTCACTGCGCGTTGCTTGACGCCCCGGAAATCCGAAATTATGTGCGCTCCGGGCAACAGCCCGACCCGTTGGCGGACGACACGAACCGCGCCGGCATGTGCCGGGTCAGACATCCCAGCATGGAAATTGCCATGACCGATCAGATAAATTCGGCCGCCGAAGTCTCGTTGCGCCGCATCACCGCGCAGACCGTCTCCGACGTCTGCGATCTCAGCGAGACGTTGAGCGAGGCCCAGCGCAACAAGGTCGCCGACAACGCCATGTCGATCGCCGAGGCGCATTTTTCCGAAAACGCCTGGTTTCGTGCCGTCTATGCCGACGACACGCCGATCGGCTTCATCATGCTGCATATCGGTTCCGACTACGACGTCATCGACTGTCCCGGCGCCTTCCTCTGGCGGTTCATGATCGCGGGGCCGTTCCAGCGTATGGGATTTGGTGAGCAGGCGATCGTGCTCGTTGTCCGCGAGATGAAGGCACGCGGCTTCACGGAGCTCTTCACCAGCTATGGCCTGGGCGAGGCGAGCCCGGAAGGCTTCTACAAGCGCCTGGGATTTGCCGCGACCGGCGAAAGCTATGACGACGAAGTCGAGGCCGTGCTGAAGTTCAGCTGACGGCAGGCCAAACGCGCTGATTGGACTTCGCGCAAAGCGTGCCCATATCTTAAGGCATGGAGCTTTGAGCGTGAAACTCGCGCGTTTGGCCCTTTTCGTCGTGGCGTTGTTCGCCGCTGCGGCCTTTGCTGCCTCTTCCTCGATCGGAGAAGACAGCGGCCGGGCGAAGGTGGCGTTGACCATCGTCATCGATGGCGCCATCGGTCCGGCCAGCGCGCGGCAGCTCAAGGAAGGCCTTGAGACGGCGGTCAAGCGCAATGCCGAAGTCGTCATCCTCGAGATGAACACGCCGGGCGGGCTGGTCACCTCGATGCGCGAGATGATCGCCGACATTCTGGCCTCGCCCATTCCCGTCATCGGTTATGTCGCGCCATCAGGCGGCCACGCGGCAAGTGCCGGCACCTACATCCTTTATGCCACCCATATGGCGGCGATGGCGCCGGGTACCAATCTGGGCGCTGCGACACCCGTCGAGCTCGGCGGCATGCCGTCCTTGCCGTCGCCCGGCGGCGACAAGGACCAGAAGTCGGCCCAGCCTGCGGCCGACCCGATGATGGCCAAGGTCACCAATGACGCGGTGGCTCTCATCCGCTCGCTGGCCGAACTGCGCGGACGCAATGCCGACTGGGGCGAAAAAGCGGTGCGCGATGCCGCCAGCCTTTCAGCCAATGCGGCCTTGCAGGAACATGTCATCGACCTCGTTGCCCGCGATCGAACCGACCTGCTGCGGCAGGCAGATGGCCGCACGGTTGACGTGGGCGGCAAGAAGGAAGTGTTAGTGACGAACGACCTTCCGGTCGAGGTGATCGAGCCAGGCTGGCTGATCCGTTTGCTCGCCATCATCACCGATCCGAACGTTACCGTGATCCTGCTTCTGGTCGGTTTCTATGGCCTCGTCTTCGAGTTTTCGAGCCCCGGCATGGTGGCGCCGGGTGTCATTGGCACCATGGCGCTGCTGCTTGGGCTTTATGCGCTCGACCTCTTGCCGATCAACTATGCCGGCCTCGCCCTGATGTTGCTTGGCCTCGCCTTCCTGGTCATGGAGGCGTTCAACCCGACGGTGGTGCTGGGGTTGGGTGGCTTGGTGGCCTTCCTGCTGGGCGCAGCGATGCTGCTCAAGGTGCAAGGTCCCGGCTTCGAGATATCGTGGCTTCTGATCGGCACCGCCGCCGCACTGACACTCGGTCTCGCGCTGCTCACCGGCAGCTATGTCTGGGCGGCGCGCCACAGGCCTTCGCGCGTCGGCGCCAAGGCGATGAACGGACTGCCGGTCGAGATCATCGACTGGTCGGCGGGCGAGGGTCATGTCTTCGCCCAGGGCGAACGCTGGCGGGCAAGAGCGGACGAGCCGCTTGCACCTGGCGATAGCGCCGAAGTCACCGGGGTCGAGGACCTTGTGCTGACGCTCCGGCGTCGGAACGCGCAAAGGCCAAGCGATGGAGAACCGCAATGATGATCGGCTATATCGCCTATCTGATACTCGCGCTTGTCGTGGTCATGTTCCTGTCGGCGGCCATCAAGATTTCTGAGGGAATATGAGCGCGGCGTGGTTTTCACGCTTGGTCGCTTCACCGGCATCAAGGGGCCGGGGTTGATCATCCTCATCCCCTTCGTCCAGCAGATGGTGCGGGTCGACCTGCGTGTGGTGGTGCAGGACGTGCCGCCGCAGGACGTGATTTCGCGCGATAATGTCTCGGTAAAGGTCAATGCGGTGCTGTATTTCCGCATCGTTGATCCCGAGCGCGCGATCATCAAGGTCGAGGATTACATGGCCGCGACCAGCCAACTGGCGCAGACCACGGTGCGCTCGGTGCTCGGCAAGCATGAACTCGACGAGATGCTGGCCGAACGTGACAAGCTGAATGCCGCTATCCAGGAAATCCTCGACCAGCAGACCGACGCCTGGGGCATCAAGGTGACAAATGTCGAGATCAAGCATGTCGACCTCAATGAGAGCATGATCCGCGCGATTGCCAAGCAGGCCGAGGCCGAACGGCTGCGCCGCGCCAAGGTGATCAATGCCGAAGGCGAACAGCAGGCGGCGCAAAAACTTGTCGAGGCCGGCAGGATGCTGGCCAAGGAGCCGCAGGCGATGCAGTTGCGCTATTTCGAGGCGCTGCACGACATCTCAGGTGAACGCTCGTCGACGGTGGTGTTTCCGCTGCCGATCGACCTGCTGGGTCTGTTCAAGCAGGCCAGCGAGGGCAAGTGAAACCGAGTTAGACGCCGAAGCTTTGCGCATCGCCCTTGACCAGAGCGAGGAATTCGCGCGCGGCCCGGGTGGCATAACGCTCCTTGTGGCGCAGAACGAAGAAGCTGCGCTTGGGCAAAGCGAAGTCGATGGCGACGAGCGTGCCGGCCTTGAGCGAAGCGTGGGCGACGAGGCGCGACATGATCGCGACGCCGGCACCTGCTTCCACCGCCGCGCGCACGGATTCGTTCGATGGCAGTTCGAGCGCGATGTCGAGGCTGCCGGTTTCAACACCGCGCAACGCCCTTATCGCTTCGAAATGGGCACGCGTGCCCGAGCCCTGCTCGCGGACGATCCAGCGCTCCGATTTGAGGTCGCCCGAAGTTGACGGCGGCGTGATGGTCCATGGATGGCCTGCTGCAGCGACGAGCACCAATTCATCTTCGGCGACCGGTTCGATGGCGAGCGCGGGATCGTCGACCTCGCCCTCGACAAAACCGAGATCGGCCGAGCCGTCGTGGATCTGCGCCGCGACCGTTTCGGTGTTGCCGATGGTGATGGCGAGCGCGATGCCGGGAAAGCGCGACTGGAAACGATGGGCAATGGCGGGCAGCCAGTAATTGGCGACCGTCTGGCTGCCGGCGAGCTTGAGCGAGCCACGCTTCAGCCCGGCGAGATCGGCGAGCACCACTTCGGCGGAGCCCGCCCGGGCGAGCACGGCGCGTGCCTCGGACAGGAAGATGCGGCCGGCGTCGGTGAGCACGATGCGGCGGCCGACACGGTCGAACAGTTTGGTCTGGTAGCGCGCCTCCAGTGCCGACACCGCCGCACTCGTCGCCGATTGTGTCAGGTTCAGCGCCTGGGCGGCCTGGGTGACATGTTCGCGTTCGGCGACCGCAACGAAGATCCGGAGCTGTTCGAGGGTCACGGCTTTCCTTTCGGTCTCAGCCCAGAAGCTTGACCAGCATTAGAGAGAAAGTCGCGATGAAAAGGAACGCGGCAAGGCCAAGAAAGAATGGACGGAGCCCCTTGGCCCTGAGCTTGCCTATGTCGGTTTCAAGCCCCATGGCGGCGAGTGCCATGGTGAGCAGGAAGGTGGTTGATGTGACGATCCACGCCTGTGCCTCGGCGGGAATGTCGACGAGGCTGTTGATGCCGACCATGGCGACAAAGCCGAGTACGAACCAGGGTATCGGGGCGGCGGTGCTGCTGTGGGCCTCGCGTGACGACTTCGCGCGCTGGCGGGCCGCCACGCCGAGCGCGATCACCATCGGCGCCAGCATCATGACGCGGGTGAGTTTTGCCACCGTGCCGAACTCGCCTGCCTGCTGGCCGTCCTGGAAGCTTGCCGCGACGACCTGGGCGATCTCGTGGATCGAACTGCCTGCCCACAGCCCATAGGCATGGGGACCAAGCTGAAGCAGCCCGGGCAGCAGTGGATAGACAAACATCGCAATGGAGCCGAACACAGTGACGCAGGCGACCGCATAAGCGACATCCTCGTCGGGCGCCTTGGTCACCGTGTTGGTGGCGATGACCGCCGAGGCACCGCAGATTGAGGTGCCGGCGGCGATCAGTTCGGCAAGCCTGGCGTCGACGCCGACCAACCTGCCCAGCCACACGGTGAAGGCGAAGGTGGCGACAAGCGTGGTCGCGATGATAGCGATGCCCATGGCACCAACTTCGGCAACCTGGCTTGCGGTCAGCTGCAACCCAAGCAGGATGATGGCGAAACGCAGCACCTTGCGCATCGAAAACGCCACGCCAGGCCTGGCTGTCGCAGGCGTGCCGACAAGATTGTGAAAGGCGATGCCCAAGACGATGGCAATGATCATCGGGCTGAAGCTGGAGACGCCGGGCAGGTGCCGCAGCGCAAAGGCGAGGGCGGCGATGCCGGCAGCGAGCAGCAGCCCAGGCAGCAGCCTGGCCCCGTTGCCAAGGCCGCGCGCCGCGTGGCGCCCCGTCTGGTTGAGGCCTGTGGCGATGACCGTTTCGGTTTGGGCAAGAGTGTTCATGGGCTTGGACCTGTCAATTTCAGGGGCAAGCTATTCGCCGGCTTCTCATCAATCCAACGCGTAATTTCGCTTGAATCGTTCGCCCTGGGCGATTGATCGGGTGCGTTTCACGCCAGTCTCGTCTCTGCTATCTCTTCGTTTTCAGACCTCTTGCCAACCGAGTCGCCAATGCCTGTTTACGAGCTTGCAGCACTGGGTGCGGCGACATGCTGGGCCATCACCGGATTGATCTCGGCGGGGCCGGCCGGCCATCTCGGCGCGCCGGCGTTCAACCGCCTGCGTCAGCTTTTCGTCACCGGGCTGCTGGCGATCTATGTGCTGGCGACAGGCAGCTGGCGCGAACTCGACGCCAGCGTTGCCGGGCCGCTGCTGCTGTCGGGCCTGATCGGCATCTTCGCCGGCGACACGCTGCTGTTTGCGGCGTTGAACCGGCTCGGCCCGCGCCGCTCCGGCATCCTGTTTGCCCTGAACGCCCCGATTGCCGCCGTGCTTGGCTGGTTGATGCTGGGTGAGGATCTTTCCGCCAAGGCTGCCGCCGGCATCGGGCTGACGGTCGCCGGCGTGTTGCTGGCGATCCTGTTTGGCAAGCGCCGCGACCAGCTGCACGCCTGGGAAATTGTGAAGGGGCCGCTGTGGATCGGCGTGGCGCTCGGGCTCGGGGCGGCGACTGGCCAGGCGATCGGCTCGATCATCGCGCGGCCCGTCATGGCGACGGGCATCGACCCGTTCCTCGCGTCGATGCTGCGTGTCGGCATTGCCGCCTTCTGCCTGAGCGTGTTGCTGCAGCTGCCGATCCCTGCGGTGAAGCCAAAGGGACCGTTGACCTGGAAGGTGGCGGCACTGACGGCGCTGACCGGCTTCATCGCGCTCGGCATCGGCATGACGCTGCTGTTGTTTGCGCTGTCGGGCGGCAAGGTCGGCATCGTCTCGACGCTTTCGGCGACTTCGCCTGTCATCATCCTGCCCATGCTATGGGCGAGGACCGGCGAGCGCCCGGCCGGCGGCGCCTGGGCGGGTGCTGCACTGGTGGTCGCGGGCATGGCGCTGCTGTTCATGAAATGATGCGGGCGGGCGTGAGCGCGCGGTTTTCAGCAGGATTTGTCAAATCAGTTCGTGCCATTGTTCGCACCGCTCCGTGGCAAGGCTGAAGAGACGCAGGTGCAGCCATGCTCCATGCTCTTGGCGAGGGTTTCGTGAAGCGCGAACTGACACGGCCAACCATGCCCGACGCGGTCGCTGCCGCCTTCGACGCGTTTCCGTCGCCGGTGCGGGCGCGGCTGCTCGAGGTACGAGCGCTGATCCTTGCCACGGCGGCCCAGACCGTCGGTGTCGGTCCGCTGACCGAAACGCTGAAATGGGGCGAACCCGCCTACCTGACCGAAGCGACTGGAAGCGGCACCACCATCCGGCTCGGCTGGCCGAAACCGGGGGGCGAAACATGTGCCGTACTGTTCAACTGCCGCACCACACTGGTCGAGCATTTCCGCGCGCATTTCGGCGATGCCTTCGCCTATCAGGGCAGCCGGGCGATCTTGCTCGATGTTTCAGGCCCGCTGCCCGCGGCACCGCTGGCGATCTGCCTGGCGATGGCGCTGACCTATCACCAGCGGTCGCGATGAGTGCAACGGTCAGTGCAGTTTTGTGACGAGCCTGACCAGCCAGTCGGTCAGGCCCTTGTAGGGCGGTCGGATCAGGTCGCTGGCCGAGGGCTGGTACTTGCGCAGCACTGGCATCGCCTTGGAAAAGGTGAGGAAGCCGTCGCGGCCATGGTAGTGACCCATGCCCGAGGCGCCGACGCCGCCGAAGGGCAGGTCGGCGCAGGCGAACTGGTACAGCGTGTCGTTGACGCAGACGCCGCCGGCGACGATGCGCGACAGCATTGTCTCGATCTCTGCCTTGTCGTCGCCGAAGCAATAGAGCGCCAGTGGCCGGTCACGCTCCAGCACATAGACGGTGGCCTCGTCGAGTGAGCCGTAGCCGATGACCGGCAGGATAGGCCCGAAGATCTCGTCGCGCATGACGGCGCTGTCGGGGGTGGGGTCCAGAACCACCGTCGGTGCAAGCAGCCGGTCGCGCCCGGCTGGCAGTGCGGCTGTGTCAAGCAGAGGAACCCGCTCGAAGCCACGCGCCGCAGCGTCGTCGAGCAGGCTGTTCAGGCGGGCGAACTGGCCGTCATTGACAACAGAGGTGTAGTCGTCGAAGCCTTGGCGCGCGTTGTAGCGGGCGCTGACCTCTCGTTCGAGCAGGCGGACGAGTTCGTCGCGCTTGTCCTTGGGCACGAGCACATAGTCGGGCGCGATGCAGGTCTGGCCGGCATTGAAGAATTTGCCGGTGGCGATGCGCCGTGCCGCGCGTTCGAGATGGGCGCTGGGGGCGACGATGGCGGGCGACTTGCCGCCGAGCTCGAGCGTGACAGGCGTCAGGTTGCGGGCGGCGGCGGCCATGACCTTGCGGCCGACCGCGGTCGAACCGGTGAAGAACAGGTGGTCGAACGGCAGTTCGGAGAAGGCCGCCGACAACTCGGCGCCGCCTTGTGCCACCGCTACGCGTGACGCAGGAAAGACATCGGCCAGCAGCGACTGCAGGAAGGCGGCTGTGCGCGGCGTGTGCTCCGACGGCTTGAGGAAGACGTGGTTGCCGGCGGCGATGGCCGCGACCAGCGGTGCCAGCGCCAGGTTCACCGGATAGTTCCACGGCGCAATGATGCCGACGACGCCGAGCGGCACGTGGCGGATTTCGGCGCTGGCCGGCAAAAGCTTCCAGCCGGCCGAGCGGCGCTCGGGCTTCATCCAGGACTTCAGCTTGCGCAGCGTGTGTTTGATCTCCGACAAAACGACGCTGCCTTCGCCGAGCAGGCTTTCATGGCGGGAGCGGTGGCCGAAATCGGCGCTGACGGCCTCGACCATCTCGTCCAGGCGCTGGCTGAAGGCGCGCTGCAACCGCTTGAGGTCGTCGAGGCGCTGGGCGTAGGACGGGCGCGTTTCGAGCCAGGCTGCACGCAGCGTCTCGAAAGTGCCGTGGAGACCAGGCTGGCTATCGTTGAGCTTCAGCATCGTTTTCCGTCGAGCGGGCGAAGAGATACTGGGCGGCATAATAGGTGCCGAGCACCCAGATGGCATTGTAGGGAATGTTCCAGCGGAAGCGGCCATAAGCAAGCACCGTGTCGCTAACCATGAAGAACAGGCCGCCGAGCGCGGCAAGGCGTGCCGCTCGCTGCGCTGGCGTGCCGGCAAGCTGGCGGTCGCGCGACAGCGCCTGGGCTGCCATGGCAGCGAGCACAAGGGCGTAGATCGCGACCGGAATGCGCATGGGGTCTGGCAGGTGTGACCAGAGACCGGCGAAGACGGCAGCTGCGATGACTGCGAAGAGCGCGAAGATGGCGACATGGCCGCCGAACCTGCTATCGCGGGTCAGCGCCCAGATGTAGGCGCAGTGGGTGACCAGGAAGCAGACGAGGCCGGCGAGGAAATAGTCGCCCGGCAGCATCAGGAAGAAATCGCCGGCGGCAGCGAAGCCGAGACCCATGGCAATCGGCAGGCCATAGGCGCGCGAACCCACGCCGCGCAGCACGGCGATGAGCAGCAGAAGCGTCGCCGTCGGTTTGGTAATGTAGTGCAGCCAGCGCCAGGGCGAGCTGTCGTCGGGCGCGATCAGGCTGCCAAGAATGGCCAGTACCGCGCAGATGGCGAACAGCCAATAGAGCGCCGTGTTACGCGATGTCGAATGCATTGTGCCCATGCCGCGCGCTCCCCCTCGTGCTGCCACTGTCAGGATAAGCCAATGTTTTCGACGGTTTGTCCAGTTACCGGAACGTAAGGTGCGGGAAGAGGGCGGTTGGGCCGCGTGGATGAATGGGCTGGAATACGGAACCAGGATTGGCCTTGCCTTTCCGTCAAGCGCGCCAACACATCGCCGGGCGTCATTCCGCAAGGAGCCGTTGAGGGCGTGGCCGACGCCACTCACAGGCGAGCGGCAAATGCCCTGATGTCGGCCGCCAGCAATTCGGGCTGTTCCAGCGCCGGGAAATGCCCGCCTGAAGGCATCACCGTCCATTGTTCGATGTCGAACCAGCGCTCGCCCCAGCTTTGCGGGGCAGTAAGAATGTCGCGTGGAAAGATGGCGACGGCCACCGGAACCCCGCTCTTGGGCGGCGGCGACATCGCGCCCACGTCGCTAAAGGCTTCGCGATAGAGCCATTGCGACGAACCGATCGTTTCCGTGACCCAATAGATGGTCAGGATCGTGCTGAGAACATCGTTCGAAACCTTCCGGTCATCCGTCCAATTGTGGAATTTTTCCGCAATCCAGGCGGCCAGCCCCGCGGGCGAGTCGTTGAGAGCGGCGGCGATGGTGCGCGGCTTGGTGGCATGCAGCATCGCATATGCGCCCTCAGTCATTCGCCACTGTGGGACAACGTCCTGAAATGCGCGCTCTTCGTCGTCGAGGTCGGAAGCAGCAGTATATCCGGAGAATACATTGACCATGTGGATGCCAAGCAGCCGGGCAGGATGATTGGCCCGCAGCCGCTCGACAACGCCGGCACCCATGTCGCTGCCATGGGCGAGGAATTGCTCGTAGCCAAGGTTTGCCATGAGCTCTGCCCAGAGGTCGGCGATCCTGGTGATGTTCATTCCTGATGACATCGGTCGGTCCGAGAAGCCGTAGCCGGGAATGGACGGGATCACGACATCGAACGACAAGCCGTCCTGCTCCACGGTCAGCAGCGGAATGAGCGGCAGAAGTTCGACGAAGCAGCTTGGCCAGCCATTTGTCAGTACGATCGGAATTCGTCGCTCACCCTGGCCGCGGACGTGGACAAAATGGACCCCGATGCCGTCGATTTCCATTCGGTAAGCCGGAATGTCATTGAGTTCCGCTTCTGCCTTTCGCCAATCGACGTGGCGCCAATGGTGCAGCACCGTTCGCAATTCGGATTGTGGCATGCCGGATGCCCATGTGCAGTCGTCTGATACGTCGGCAAGCCGCGCCTGATCGAGCCGGCGATGGAGATCGGCGAGGACGTCGTCAGGCACCGAGATCTGGAAAGGGACTGGGCTGTTGGGTGTCATGGTTGGCTGTCGTCCGGCATTTGAGTGGGTTGCCTGGACGGTATGAGCCATCGGTTCCGATCTTGAAATTGCATAAAGGCGAAGAGCTGCTATTCAGTTTTGAATGAAAGCCGCGCCCGATTGGTCCCTCTACCGTTCATTCTGCGCCGTCTTGAGAGAGGGCTCGCTGTCGGCGGCGGCTCGCTCCATCGGCCTCAGCCAGCCGACGCTCAGCCGCCACATCCTTGCGTTGGAAGAAGCACTCGGCCTTACCCTTTTCACCCGCTCGCCGGACGGGTTGCTTCCGACTGATGAAGCGATGGCGATGAGAGAAGAGGCGGAGGCGCTGGCGTCGGCTGCCGATGCCCTGTTTCGAGCGGCATCCGGTCCGCTGGCGCACAACGTCGGCACGGTTCGTATCGCCGCGAGCGAGGTGGTCGCGGCCGAGTTTATCGGACCGACCCTCGCTGGACTTCGCGGGGGCCACCCCGGCCTTGTTCTGGAGGTCGCGGTTTCCAACCGGATCAACGATCTCTTGCGCCGCGAGGCGGACATTGCCGTCAGGATGACTCGCCCTGTTCAAACCGGGCTGGTTGCCAAGCTGGTGGGCCGCAGCGAACTGGGGCTCTACGCCCACCCCCGCTATCTCGAAGACTTGCCCGCGCCCGGCACGGCCGCCGAGCTGTTCGATCACGCATTGGTCGGGTTCGACACGCCCCTGGTCTATACCAAGACCTTTGCAATCGACGGGGTTGCCGTGACGCGCGACCGGTTTGCAGTTCGCAGCGACAGCGATATGGCGCAGCTCGCCGCGATCAGGTCGGGATGCGGCATCGGTGTCTGCCACCAGGCGATCGCGGAGCGCTCGGGACTGAAACGTGTTCTGCCCGATGTCTTCAAACCCCAAGTCGAATGCTGGATTGCAATGCACCAGGACATGCGATCCACGACACGCCACCGGACCGTCTTCGACGCGCTGGCAATGGGGCTGGAAAGCTTCCTCGAGGGCGGATCAGACGTCGGGTGAAAGTGCGCCGGTTGGCGGGCGGAGCTTTTCGCATTGCCGAGGCCGCAGGCACGGTGCCGTCGCGCAAAAGAAACACGTCGGGCGTATTGCAGGCTGTAAGGCGAATTGCAGTTTACGTTTCGTTCACCATCGCCTACACCGCGACCTCCCTGAAGCCCCGCCGGTGATTTGCGCCCCAGATGCAGAACAAATCCATCCGTTTTCGCGCCCGTTCGTTCGTCGCCTTCGCGCTTGTGCCGGAGGGGCCGCTGGAGCAGTGGCTGCAGGATCTCGACCGTTGGATCGAGAATTCTCCCGGCTTTTTCAAGGGCCGGCCGGTGGTGCTCGACCTCAACACGCTGAAGCCGCAGGCCAGCGAAATCGGCGCCCTGGTGGCGCTGATCGCCGACCGGGGCATCAGGACCTATGCGATCGAGGCCGACCATATCGATTCGCTCGGTCACGATCTGCCGCCGATGCTTGCCGGCGCCAGAAAGACGATGATCGAGGAAGAACAAGCCGACGCCGAATCGCTGGCAAAGGCCGAACAGCCCTCGCAGACGGCGTCGAAGACGCTGATCGTCGATCAGCCGGTGCGCTCGGGCCAGTCGATCGTCCATCCCCATGGCGACGTGATCGTCATGGGCTCGGCCAGCTTCGGCTCCGAAATCCTCGCCGGCGGCTCCATCCACGTCTATGGCACGCTGCGCGGCCGCGCCTTTGCCGGCGCCTGGGGCGACCGCACAGCACGCATCTTCTGCCGCAGGAACGAAGCCGAATTGCTGGCGGTCGACGGCTGGTACCGCACCGCCGAGGACATGGAGCCGTCGATGCGCGGCAAGGCGATCCAGGTTCACCTGGACGACAATGCCATTCAGGTCGCGCCCCTCAATTGACAAACGGAGACAGCATTATGGGCAAGGTAGTGGTCGTCACATCTGGCAAGGGCGGCGTCGGCAAGACGACCTCGACGGCTGCCCTCGGCGCCGTGCTCGCCCAGTCCGGCAAGAGGGTGGTGCTGATCGATTTCGACGTCGGCCTGCGCAATCTCGACCTGGTGATGGGTGCCGAGCGCCGTGTGGTCTTCGACCTCGTCAACGTCACCCAGGGCCAGGCCAAGCTGTCCCAGGCGCTGATCCGCGACAAGCGTGTCGAATCGCTGTTTCTGCTGCCGGCGTCGCAGACCCGCGACAAGGATGCGCTGACCGAAGAGGGCGTCGCCAGTGTGATTTCGGCTCTGCGCGAAAAGTTTGACTACGTGCTGTGCGACAGCCCGGCCGGCATCGAGCGCGGCGCCCAGCTGGCCATGCGCTTCGCCGACGAGGCGGTCATCGTCACCAATCCGGAGGTGAGCTCGGTCCGCGATTCCGACCGCATCATCGGCCTGCTCGATTCCAAGACCTTGAAGGCCGAGCAGGGCGAAACCGTCACCAAGCACGTTCTGGTCACCCGCTATGACGCGGGTCGCGCCGCGCGCGGCGAGATGCTCAGCATCGCCGACGTGTTGGAAATCCTATCGGTGCCGCTGCTCGGCATCATCCCCGAGAGCCAGGGCGTGCTGCGCGCTTCCAATATCGGCTCGCCGGTGACGCTCAACGAGCCGACCAACGCCGCCGCCCGCGCCTATGCCGACGCAGCCAAGCGGCTGCAGGGCGAAGACGTGCCGATGGTCACGCCGGTCGAGAAGAAAGGTCTCCTTAACCGTCTTCTGGGAAGGAGGGTCGCATGAAGCTTCTCGATTTCTTCAAGCGTGGCGGCAGCGCACCGGTGGCGCGCGAGCGCCTGCAGGTGCTGCTCGCTTATGAGCGCAACAACCGCAACCAACCCGACCTTGTCGCCGTGCTGCGCGAGGAGATCATCGCGGTGATCGCCAAGCACGTCCAGATCAATCAGGACGACGTCAAGATCACCATGGACCGGGGTGCTACCACCTCGACGCTGGAAATCGACATCCACATCCCCAACACCGGCATCAAGGCGTCGGCGGCGATCTGAACGAAGATGCGCGGCGCCGTGAGGTGCCGCGCCCGCTCGCCCATTCAGCGATTGGCCGGCTGGAACAGCTCGACGAGATTGCCCGAAGGGTCGACAAGCAGCACCTGCGAGCCGCCGGGACCCTTGACCATGTCGTTGCGGAACTGCGCACCCTCGGCCTTCAATCGCGCGACCTCCGCCGCAAGATCTTCGACGATCAGGTGGATGCGGTTCCAGCCGCCGGCGCGCGGCTGGGTGCCGTCGGACATCGGCCGTGCCGCCGAGCTGGCCGGGCCGCTGAGCAACAGGCGTAGCGATCCGCGCGAAACGTCGGCAAAGGCGGGGGCGTAGTTGGTGAGGACCGCGAAGCCGAGATGGCGCGTGTACCAGTCGATCGAGGCCTCGACGTCGTCGACGAGGTAGCGGACATTGACCATGTCAGATGGCATGTGTTCCTCCCGGGATGGGTACGCTCAGAGGCAGTCTGCTACGGCAACGCGTCCTCGCCAAGGCGGATGGCTAGGCTGGGGGGTAGCTCGAACAGCAGGGCGCCATGCTGCCGGCCACGTTCGATGTAGCCGATGATGCGGAACCAGCGTGCGACCTCGGGACGATCGAGCCAGCCGCGCGAACGGATGGGGACGTTGCCGGCGAGCTGCTGGATCCGGCGGATGTGGCGCTTGCAAAAACGCACGGTGGGGGCGGCGAAGAATTCGTCCTGGGCGGCGAACAGTGTTTCGGCTGCGTCCGAATTCTCATGCCAGGCAATGATCGCCACGGGGCGATCCCCCCTCGACGAGCGCATGTGCTCGTCCTTCCTTCAGGTTCATCATCAGGTTGTCATAGGCGCTCCTGGCGTCCTTGCCTGCGGCGGCGTACTCGTCGGACATTCGCTTTGACAGGTCGTGAAAGACCACCTCGAGGTCTCCGACGGTAGCTGTTCTTGCGCGCATATCTCCTCCTTCGCACCCCTGGAGACAGTTTGCCCCAGGGAGACCCGATGTCCAGTGAAGAAATTTTGACTCGGCCCAGTCGTGACGAAAATAATTTCTCCGGAAGACAACTTGTACTTGCTGCAGGAATTTTCGCGCGGCAGCAGAAGTTATTGTGCCGAAAGGCGGAACGCCGCCATTAGATGACGCCCGCTTCTCAGCTGGCGTCTGTCGCCACCCAGGCGTTGCTTTCCGAGAGCGACACTGTGCCGATGTGGCATCGGAGATGATGCCGCCGTCAGCATGCAGGGCAGCTATTACGGCTGCCCGGCGTTGGTCAGGTGCTTTCTCAGGCCATGTGTCGCCGATACTCGATGATGCGGTTGGTGTTTTGGCCGCATCTTGGATAGCGTCACATGACGTCGACATGCGACGCTGACATCGCCAGGGAGGGGCACGATTGGAAGACAGGGACACGCGTCGGCTTGAAATGGTCGTGCTGATGACGCCCGAGATGGCGAATTTCAGCGGCAAGGTGCATGGCGGAGCCTTGCTCAACCTGCTTGATCGTGTCGCCTTTTCATGTGCGTCGCGCTATTCCAACAAATACGCGGTCACGCTGTCGGTCGATCAGGTGGTGTTTCGGGAGCCGATCAATGTCGGCGAACTGGTCACCTTCCGGGCGTCGGTCAATTTTGCCGGCCGCACCTCGATGGAAATCGGTATCCACGTCGAGGCCGAAAACATCCGCTCCGGCCAGCGGCGCCACACCAACTCCTGCTATTTCACCATGGTGGCAGTGGACGAAGACGGTCGCCCGTCTGAGATCCCGGCTTTCGTGCCGTCGACTGACATCGACCGCAGGCGCCATCGCGCAGCCGACTTGCGCCGCGAACTGCGGCGGGAGTTCGAGGCGCGCTTCCGGGCGGTTGCCAATGCTGTCGAGACGTAACGGAACCGAACCCTATCCATCGAGGGGTGCCTGGCGGGCACGGGGCTGCCGCCCGCTCTGGCGCGGACTGCCGATACGGATCGAGGCTCGTTTTGCCCGCGGTTCAGTCGCTCCTTTGTTCCTTTCGCGCATAGGTCGTTCCGCCGCGTCCAAGACGGGGCCCTCCATCGCAAGTAGAGGTGAGCGCTGGCGGCCGATGGGCCTGCCAGGCCGCCGACATTTGTCGGCTCTCGCGGGGAGGTTGGCGAATGGCTGGCAACACAAGATACCAAGTGCGGGCTCGCTCGATTTTCTCGGCGGCGCAGGCGCTCGTTCTGTCGCTCACCTTGATGGCCTGCACCACCGCCACCGAGTCGAGCTTTGAAGGCCCCGATTATTCCGACGACACCCGCAAGCTGGAGAAGCAGATGATGGCGGAGGCGGCGGCCCTGGGCACTGCGCAAGGAGTGGCGGGTGCCGCGGCCTCGATGATACCCATGGGCGCCGGCAGCCTCGTCACCACGACGGCGGGCAGGGCCGCGCGTGACGCGATGATCATCCGCCACGACAAGCTGATGCGCGCGCAGATCGAACGCGACAATGCCGAATTCTACAAGCGCTACGGCATCACTGACGCGGACGCAGGCCCGGCGGTGGCGGATCAGAGCGCCGGCGGCCCGAAGCGCTGCGCGCGGCGGGGCGGGGTGAGGCGGTGTTGAGCTCGATGCTGGCCTTTCGCCGCCTCGCTCGCGCCGTGCACCGGAATGCGGAGCCGTTGTCGATGCGCGATTTTGTGGATTGAAGCATGGCTCGCCTCGAACAGCGCTACGCTGGTCTTTCAGACCAGTCGACCTAGCAACTGAGTGACGCCGGTTGCCAACCCCAGCAACAGCAGCACGAGCAGGATGTTCACCGACCGCTTGATGACGTAGTACAGCGGCCGGTTGGTCGTCTTCAGTGCCTTGTTACGTGCCAGCAGAGGAGCAAGCCAGGCAAAGGCCCTGTTGGCCAGGCCACGATGGTCTTCCGGAGTGTTTGGAACGACCGAGGCGCGCGTTATCCCCTGGTAGAAGAAGTTGAACAGCGCCCCGATTGGATTCAGCGGGCGCTTGACGTCGCACATGAGGATGAGGCGATCAGAGTCGGTGTCGTTGCGGACGTAGTGCAGGTAGGTCTCGTCGAACATGAGGACCTCGCCATCGCGCCAGCTCTGATTGTGGCCATCGACGTTGATGAAGCAGGCGTCAGAGTTGGGTGTTGCAAGGCCAAGGTGGTAGCGCAGAGAGACGGCGATGGGGTCGGCATGCCTCGTGAGTTGCGATCCCGCCGGTAGCAAGGCGAACATTGCTCCATGCACCGCAGGCACCTTCTGCAGTATCTCGACCGTCCTGGGACAGAGGCGCCTCGCGGAATGGTGCGTGTAGCCGTACCAATTGAGGTAGAAGCGGCTCCAGCCATACTTGAAGAACGTCCGAAAGCCGACATCGTAGGAGCCTGCGGTGCCCGGACGCTTGGTGGCGTCAAAGTAACCCTGGCGCACGAGCTCCAGCCCTTCGTCCCGGATCGTCTGCCAGTTCTGACGTAGCAGGTCAGTTTCCGGGAACTCGACCGGGTCGAGAACGGCCTTTGATCCACGTCGCAGCGTGGTCATGAAGAGCACGCAATTGAACGGCGTGAAGATCGGCCAGCCCTTGCGAATGTATTCAGACAGACTTTTGTAGCGGGCTTCGCCCCGGAAACGGTAGACATACACGATACTCGCGGCAACAAGCGCCAGCATGACCACGGAAACTTGCATAAGTTCTCCTTTGCAATCCTTCCGTGCGACCAAGTAGGGATGGGACATTGCGACAGCATTACGTCGCCTTGCTTCAATACGGCGATTCCGATCGGCCTTGGCATTCGGCGCGGGAGACAAGAGGGAGCATTGTGGACCGGCCTGGGTTCCAGGGGCTTCGCGACGGAGCTTTGCTCTTGCTCCGTCCCTGCATATCAGACGCGGACACCGGGCTGGCAGTGGTGGACGAGCGCTGGCGGCCGCTGCGCGAGGCGGGGCGGGGTGAGGCGGTGCTGAGGGCGTTGTTCAGAAGCGGCAGGTCGTCGGAACGGCAATGACGTTCGCCATCGCGGGGCCGGATCCGACGCCCGTGCGAGTTGCACGCTATCACCGGTTTTTCTCCGGCGGAATGGCTCGTCACTGTAGTCGGAAATCACATATCTGCGTACTGATGGCCGCGACTTCCTCGCAGAACTGCACGTGGTAGTCGTTGCGGAACGTTGCGAAGTATTCGAGGTTTGGCAGTTCCATCTCGGTGCGCACGACGCAGAGCCGGCCATCGGCAACCATGTTCCTGAAGAAGGCGTGCGGCAGGATGGTGACGCCCATGCCGTGGGCTGCCAGGTGAGCCAGCGCCACCATGTTATTGCACGAAATCGTTCGCTTGAACGGCAGGTTGGGGTTGTCGATGACGCTGTGCAGGATCGGCCGCAGGATCGAGCCGGTCGTCTGAATCAGCAGCGGATGTTTGGTGAGGTCGTTCAGTGTCGCGTTGTCCTTGCCGCCCAACAGCTTCGGGCTGCACATCCACACAAGTTCAATGGCGCCAAGCGGCGTGCTGACGAACTGCGGCTCCTGGATGACGCGTGGGCAGATGACGAAGTCGAGACGGCGGTCGACGAGGCGCTCCAGCAGGGATGCGGTGAGGTCGATCTCGGGTTCGAGGGTGATCATCGGATAGCGGTCGAGGATGCCGGACAGCAGTTCTGGCAGCCATGACAGCGCGACGAGATCAGTGACACCGAGGCGAAAGCGGAACGACGGTACCGCCGATTTCTTTGCCAGCGAGTTGAGGCGGTCGTTCAGGCGCAGCATCTGCTCGGCGATGGTGCGTATCTCTTCGCCTTGCGTCGTCAGGACCGGCTTGCGCCCGGTGCGATGGAACAACGGCGTCGAAAACTTGGCCTCAAGTTCGCCGATGCGCTTGGAGATTGTCGACTGGACCATGTTCAGATAATCGCCCGCGGCCTCGAAACTGCCCAGCGTACTGACCCAGTAAAGGGCTTCCATCTGCTTGATCGTGAACATGAATTCCTCCTTATATGAAGAATAGCGATGTCTTCTGATGCATTAATATCGCTTTTCTTCAGGAAGTGACACTCCTATCCCTTTGATGACTGGAGGCCGCTGGTCCGCGGTCGCCGAGGGAGGAGATATCATGACCGTCACCGAACTGCCGTCCGCAGCGCCCGTTTCAGATGAGCTGCTGAAGCAATACGCCAATGTCGCGACGTCGATCGTCAGCGACAATCTGGATCGGCTGCCGGGCGCGGTGGGTCTGCTGCCGTATCATGCCGGCGGACAGCTGGTTGGCACGGCGCTGACGGTGCGGACGCGGCGTGGCGACAATCTCGCCATCCATGCCGCGTTGCGCATTGCCCGTCCCGGCGACGTCATCGTCGTCGACGGCGGCGGCGACACCAGCCAGGCGCTGATCGGCGAGATCATCCTGGCCCATGCCGAATCCCTTGGTGTCGCCGGCTTCGTCATCGACGGGGCAATCCGTGACGTGGCTGCGATCCGGGCCAGCAAGCTGCCTTGTTATGCCCGCGGCGTCACTCATCGTGGGCCCTACAAGAACGGTCCCGGCGCCATCAATGTCGACGTCGCGATCGGCGGCCTCGTCGTTCATCCGGGCGACCTCATCGTCGGCGACGAGGACGGCGTCGTCGCCCTGTCACCCAAGATGGCGGCCGACATCCTGCCCGGCATCCGTGCCCAGGAAGAGAAGGAACGGCTGAAGCTGGAGGGCTTCAGGTCGGGTGCGCGCCTGCGCGCTGTCTAGCAGCGACGGACTTCACAAAATCAACTAGAACTCGGGAGGAGTTTGAAATGAACGCATTGAGGAAAACCGCACTGGGGCTTTCGACGGCGCTGTTTCTGTCGCCGATGCCGGCGGCCATGGCCCAGTCGGGCGATGCCGTGACCATCGTCTTGCCGGGCGGGCCGGACCGTCTCGATCCGTGCGAGACGCCGCGCTCGGTCATCGGCCGCATCATCAAGCAGAACGTCGTTGAGACGCTGGTCGAGCTGGACTATGCCAAGCAGACCACAGTGCCGCGGCTGGCTGAAAGCTGGCAACAGATGTCGCCGACGGAGTGGCGCTTCAACCTGCGCAAGGGCGTCAAGTTCCATGACGGCACGCCGTTCGATGCGGCATCGGTGGTCTACTCGCTCGAACGCACGCTTGATCCCAAGCTGACCTGCATCACCCCGCACCAAATATTTCGGCGGCGTCGACATCACCGCCAAGGTGGTCGACGACAACACCGTCGTCTTCACGACCAAGACGCCGATGCCGATCCTGCCGACGCTGCTGGCGCAGCTGGCGATCGCCTCGGCCAAGACGCCGAAGGGCGACTACACCGCCGACCCGATCGGTACCGGGCCATACGACTTCGTCAGCTGGACCCAGGGCGAGAATGTCAAGATCAAGCGTTTCGACGGCTATTGGGGCGAGGCACCAAAGATCGCCGAGGCGACCTATGTCTGGCGCACGGAATCGTCTGTCGCAGCGGCCATGGTCGAGACCGGGGAAGCCGATCTTGCCTTCTCGATCGCGCCGCAGGATGCGACCAATCCGGAAACGGACAAGGTCTACCCGAACTCCGACAGTGCCATGTTCCGGCTGTCCGCCGACATTGCACCGCTCAACGACATCCGCGTGCGCAAGGCCTTCAACCTGGCGATCGATCGCAAGGCGTTCCTCGGCAGCGTCATCAGCGACAAGGCCGAACTTGCCACCCAGCAGGTCGGACCGAGCGTGCTCGGCCACAATGCCAAGCTGGTGCCGTGGCCCTACGACCCTGAACAAGCCAAGGCGCTGCTCGCCGAGGCGAAGGCGGCGGGCGTGCCAGTCGACACCGAGATCCGCATGATCGGCCGTCCCGGCATGTTCGCCAACTCCAACGAGTTCGTCGAGGCCGCCGCCGAGATGCTTCGCGCCGTCGGCTTCAAGATCAAGCTCGACAATCTCGAAATGACGCAGTGGCTGGAGGCGGCAAACAAACCCTTCGCCGCCAACCGCGAAGCGAACGCGCTGCTGACGATGCACGACAATAACAGCGGCGATGCCCAGTTCACCGCGTTCTTCAAGTATCACAGCGACGGCCGCCAGAGCGAAATCCACGACGCCAAGGTCGACAAGCTGATCACCGACGCGGGCATGGCCTCAGGCGAGGAGCGCGCCAAGCTCTACCAGGAGACCTTCCGCTACATCTACGAGGACCTGGTCGCCGACGCGCCGCTGTTCCACATGGTCAACTACATGCGGGTCGGCAAGCGTCTCGACTTCACCCCGACCATCGCCAACGCTGTCGAACTGCAGCTTGCCAAGCTGGTCGTCAAGTCGCCTTCGTAGCATCGGAACGGCGCCGGCCGGTCGCCGGCGCCAACCTTCCGTTCCACGTACCAGTATCCGGCGGAGGAGGCGGAGCATGGGCAATTTCATCTACAAGAGGTCGCTGCAAAGCCTGCTTTCGCTGGCGCTGCTGATCATCCTCGTCTTCTTCCTGGCCAGGCTGACGGGCTCGCCCGCCGACCTCTATCTGCCACTCGACGCCACCGAGGAGATGCGCGACCAGTTCAACCAGCGCTTCGGTTTCGACGATCCTGTCTATGTCCAGTTCGGCCGCTTCCTTGTCGGCCTGCTGCAGTTCGATCTCGGCGCGTCGATCCAGTACTCCAAGCCCGCCGTCCAGGTCGTGCTCCAGGCCTTCCCGACGACCCTGATGCTGGCGGCAATCACCATGCCGATCGTGATCGCGGTCGCCATCGTCACCGGCTCGCTCGCCGCTTTCCGTCCGGGCGGCATGTTCGATCGCATCGCCAGCCTGATCTCGCTGATCGGGGCGAGCACGCCGAATTTCTGGATTGCGATCGTCGGCGTGATCGTCTTCGCCGTCTGGCTGCGGGTGTTGCCAACCTCCGGGACCGGCACGCCATGGCACTGGGTTCTGCCGATCGCTGTCTTGTGCCTCAGGCCGACAGGTGTGCTGGTGCAGGTGGTGCGTTCGTCGATGATCACGGCGCTGTCGTCGGCCTATGTGAAGACGGCGCGGGCCAAGGGCGTGCGCTCCAGGGGCATCGTCTTCGTGCATGCGCTGCGCAACGCACTCCTGCCTGTCATCACTGTTGCCAGCGATCAGGCAGCTGGCATCGTCAACGGTGCAGTCATCGTCGAAACCGTGTTCGGCTTCCCCGGCATCGGCAAGCTGATGATCGATTCCGTGCTGCTGCGCGATTTCGCCGTCATCCAGGCTGCAGTCCTCGTCACCGCGCTTGCGGTCTTCATCATCAACATCGTTGTGGACATCACCTATGCGCTCGTCGATCCACGCATCCGGCACAGCTGAGATGGCCAGGCCCGCACAGGCAGCGCCCTCGGCATTCCGCGACATCGCGTCGAGCCTCGCGCGCGACAAAGTGGCCCTGGTTTCCGCCGCGTTCCTGGTCGTCGTCATGGTCTGCGTCGCCGTCGGCCCGGCGCTGCTCGCCGACCAGGCCCGCGCCATGAACCTGATGCAGCGCAACGCTGCCCCCTTTTCGCTCGACCGTCCCTGGCTCTACATCCTCGGCGCCGATGCGCTCGGGCGCAGCGTGCTTGCCCGCATCATCGTCGCCAGCCAGAACACCATGCTGATTGCTGGCACCGCGGTGCTCACCTCGCTGGTGGTCGGCGGCGCGCTCGGCCTCGTCGCCGGCTTCAAGGGCGGCGCCGTCGGCGCGATCCTGTTGCGCCTGGCGGACGCCATCATGAGCTTTCCATCGCTGCTTCTGGCCGTCATCGTGCTGTTCGTGTTCGAGCCTGGCGTCGCCAATGTCATCCTGGTGCTCGCCATCTCGCGTGTGCCGATCTTCCTGCGCACGGTCCGCGCCGAAGTGCTCGAGCTCAAGGAACGCCTGTTCGTCACCTCGGCCCGTGCCATGGGTGCCTCGACCCCTCGCATCCTGTTCCGCCATGTCGCCCCAATGGTGCTGCCGACGGTCATCAATCTCGCAGCGCTGGAAATGGCTTTCGTCATGCTCGTCGAATCCGGCCTGAGCTTCCTCGGCATCGGCATCCAGCCACCCGAGATCACCTGGGGGCTGATGGTTTCAGACGGACGCAACTACATCGGCTCAGCCTGGTGGGTGGCGTTCTGGCCGGGCCTGGCGATCATGCTTGTCACCATGTCGCTCAACCTGTTCTCGAACTGGCTCCGCGTCGCGACAGATCCTGTCGAACGCTGGCGCCTGCAAACCTCGGCGGAATGACAATGTCAGAACCCAGCCTTCTCGAGGTCAAGAACCTCAGCATCCAGTTCCCGACTCGCAAAGGCGTCGTCCATGCCGTTAGCGACGTCAGTTGGTCGGTCGACCAAGGCGAGACGCTCGCGATCCTCGGCGAGAGCGGTTCGGGCAAAAGCGTCAGCGGCTCGGCGGTGATGAACCTGATCGACACGCCGCCGGCGGTCATCTCGTCGGGACAGGTCCTGTTTCGTGGCCGCAACCTGCTGCGGGCGAGCGTGGAGGAACGCCGGCTGGTCAACGGCAAGAACATTTCGATGATCTTCCAGGACCCGCTCGCTGCCCTCAATCCGGTCTATCCGGTCGGCTGGCAGATTGCCGAGACGATGCTTGTCCATGGCATCGACGGCGACACCGCGCGGCGGCGTGCCATCGACCTGCTTGGCCGCGTCGGCATAACCGACCCCGAGCGTCGCGCTCAAGACTATCCGCACCAATTTTCGGGCGGCCAGCGCCAGCGCATCATGATCGCCTCGGCCATAGCGCTGCAGCCCGACCTTCTGATCGCCGACGAGCCGACCAGCGCCCTCGACGTCACCGTGCAAGCACAGGTGCTCGACCTGATGAAGGAGCTGCAGCGCGAGAGCGGCATGGGCATGGTCATCATCACCCATGATCTCGGCGTGGTCGAGAAGGTGGCGGACAAGGTGGTGGTCATGCAGGCCGGCCGCATCGTCGAGGCCGGCGCGGTGGCTCAGGTGCTGTCACAACCCAGCCATCCCTACACACAGCGCCTGCTCGATGCGGTGCCGGGCCGCCACGGCTTCAGCGTCCACACGGCCGCCGAGGCCGGGCCAACGCCGCTGCTTGCGGTGCGCAACGTGTCGAAGGTCTATTTCGGCCGGCCCAAGCTGTTTTCGAGCGCGCCGCAGCCGCAGGTCCGTGCTGTCGACGACGCAAGCTTCACTCTGTCCAGGGGCGAGACGCTCGGTATCGTCGGTGAATCCGGCTCTGGCAAGTCGACGCTGGCGCGCATGCTGCTCGGGCTCGACACACCGACGGCGGGGTCGATCGACTTCGACGGCAAGGATCTGCTCAAGCTGTCGGCGGCCGAGACCTTCAAGGTCCGGCGGCGCATGCAGTTCGTGTTCCAGGACCCGACCGCCTCGCTCAATCCGCGCATGACCGTCCAGCAGATCGTCTCGGAGCCGTGGGCGATCCATTCGGGCGTGCTGCCGAAGCAGCAATGGAGCCAGCGCGTGGCCGAACTGCTGCACAAGGTCGGATTGCTGCCGGAGCATGCCGAGCGCTACCCGCACCAGTTCTCGGGCGGGCAGCGGCAGCGCATCGCCATTGCCCGTTCGCTGGCGCTGCAGCCGGAGCTGATCGTCTGCGACGAGGCGGTGTCGGCGCTCGACGTCTCCATCCAGGCGCAGATCATCGACCTGCTCAAGGAGCTGCGCCGCGAGATGGGCCTGTCTTATGTCTTCATCGCCCACGACCTCGCGCTGGTCCGGGATTTCGCCACCTCGGTGGTGGTGATGTATCAGGGACGGATCGTCGAGCAGGGACCGACCGAACAGGTCTATGGCGACCCGCAGCACGACTACACCAGGCGGCTGCTGGCGGCGAGCGAGGTGCATCCAGGCGCGCTGGCGGCTTGAGATGGCGTCGGTTCCCGATCCCGCAGGCGAACTGCCGGTATTAACCGCCGCGCGGCCTGCGCCAGGGTTGGGCACTCTGTTCCTGACCTGCCTGAAGATCGGCCTGCTGAGCTTTGGCGGCGGGCTTTCCGGCTGGCTCTACCAGGAATTCGTTTCGCGCAACCGCTGGATCAGCGACGAGGATTTCGTCAGCTCGCTGGCGATTTCGCAGATGCTGCCCGGCGCCAATGTCGTCAACCTGGTCATCTGCATGGGCGACGAACTACGCGGTCTGGCCGGCAGCGTCGCTTGTGTCCTGGGTTTCCTGGTCGGCCCGTTCTTCGCCGTAATCGCGCTTAGCGCCCTGTTCGACAGCCTACCCGACGTCACCATGCTGGAGGCGGCGTCGAACGGCGTGGCCTACGCCGCGCTCGGGCTTTTGCTGGTGATCTGCCTCAAGGGAGTTCCAGCGCGCGACGAAGTTCCCGCCGGGCCTTGTCGTCATCGCCGCCGTCGCAGTTACCGTTGGCCTGCTGAAGCTGCCGCTGATCCCGGTGGTCCTTGTGATCGCGCCGATCAGCGTTGCCCTTGCCTGGCGCCGGAGCTGAGATGCGCGACGACGATCTTGTCACCCTGATTGCGGTTTTCGTGCCGTTTTCGCTGCTGTCGATCGGCGGCGGCTCGGCGATCATTGCCGGCATCCAGCACGAATCCGTCGCCGTCCATGGCTGGATTACCAGCCGCGCGTTCATCGACCTGTTTGCCATCTCACGTGCGGCGCCCGGGCCGGGCACGATGCTTGCGACGCTGATCGGCTGGAAGGTTGCCGGCTGGTGGGGGGCGCTCGCCGCAACCCTGGCCTTGTTCCTGCCGTCGTCGCTGCTCTGCTACGGCGTCATCAAGGTGTCTAACGCCCACAAGGCGAAGAGGTGGCACAAGGCGATGCGCGAGGGACTTGCACCTGTCGGGGTGGGGCTGGTCATCGCGGGTGTGATTTCCATTTTCAGGCTTTCAGGCGGCGGCCTTGTGGCGGCAGCGATCGCGGTCGTGTCTGCGGCGATCCTGACCTGGGTGCCAAGGTTTCCGACGCTTGGAATTCTGGTGCTGGGTGCTGCCACGACATCGGCGCTGTACAGCCTGGGCGAATGATTGGTTCAAGCAGTGAGACTTCGCAAGAGCGGCCCGCTTGGATTTAGCCAAGTCGGGCCGTCTGCATTGCGCGGTGGGCGTTGGGGTGGGGCAGCCGACGCAATACTCACACCTAGGATTTAAGGCACCGCGCCGGCGCACTACCCCACCTTCCCAAGCTCGAATCTACGCCCGTCGGAGGTACTGAGACAATTAGCTCATTGGATGGGTTGATGTAGCTTGTTCGTCTGATGGAGCGGTTGGAGTCGGGTCGTGAATGGGCGCAGCCGATCGGCTTGAGCACTGCCCTCCCGTGGCCATTCCGGCCGAAGTTCGAGACGGGGGTGCACCATACCAACTCCTGCTACTTCATAGGTGGTGGCCGCGGACGAGGACGGCCGTCCGACGCGGATTCCGCCTTTCGTGCCGTCGACCGACATCGACCGGTGACGCCATCGCACAGCCGAACTGCGCCGCGAACTGAGCGGAACGCAGGCGAAGAGTCGCGGCGCCTGTGCTGTGTGGAGCAGCCCACGACCAACATCTCTTGCTCTTGGGCGGCCTATCAAACATAGGCTGTCGTCGGCTGGATTGCTCAAAGCAGTGCGGCGGAGTCGCGACAGAGGAAAGAATAAATCCCGATGCCCGGTGGAGTGACGCGGTTGTCGTTGGGAACCTGATATTCGTCGCTGGCCACACCGCCGAGAAGACGCGAGGTCAATCGGTGCGCGAACAGACGGAGGAAGTCCTCCAGTTGCTCGACGAGAACTCTGGCGCAGGCTGGGGTGACGAAGAGGAACCTCGCCATGGTGCAGATCTATCTGGCCGACATGTCGAACTTCGACCAGATGAACGAGGCGTGGGACAGGTGGGTCATTCCCGGCGAGGCGCCGGCGAGGGCGACGGTCGAATCCAGGCTCGCTTATCCTGATCTCGGCGTTGAAATTACGGCGGTAGCCTCTCGTTAGGAGAGGGGCCCGGAACGCCGCGGTGGTGAAGATGTGCAGCCCATTAGAAGAGCTCAATCTGCGTGGGATAGGAATCGTCTGGCTTGCCTTGATTGTCGATTATCCTGAGTATCTCGTCTCTGGATCGTGAAAGACGAAACAACCGGTAGCCAGCTACCTTTGGGTTGTTTTCTACATAAATCCTTAAAATCTCACTCGCCTGTTCGATAAGTCCGATCGCAATCGTGGTCTGGTCAAGTGATATTGAAGAGCGCCTCATTAACTCGCCAACCACAAAAAGCAGGTGAAAATGCCCTTCGATAAGCCAAGATTCTTCGAAGGAATTTCGAGAAACTGATGCCTGCCATGCAAGAGCTTCTTTCCTGCGACGTTCGATTACCGAATAACATTCGTGCGCAGCGATAATTATTTCAGGTGTTACGGCATGAGGATTAAATGCCTCTTCGTATAAATCACCAAAGATATCGTTAGAGTTAGTCTTGCTTTTTGTCGGCTCCCCGCAAAGGTAAGAGAGCATAAGCTGTCCAGCATGTGCAGCGTCGATGTGCTTCATTCCGGTTCGTGGTGGGTTCTCACCTCGCTTGCGGACATAAAAGTAGTTCAGTGGTCGAAGACATTCTACTAACTGCCGCTGGAATTGGTCATTGGCGCGGAGGTCGCGGCTGAGGATACGGCTTTGCGTATTACTCGCTAGCGCAACGCGTTCTATGAAATCTTTGTCGTCAGTTTCTATGATCTTGACTGGAACATAACCCCCGCCTAGGTCTGCCATGGTGCTGGTTGCAACCGTATGGATCACTGACGCAGTCTGGCAACCGTTAACAATTTGGGGGTTAACCATCGTAATCGGGTGTCGTCCGTTTGCGATGGACAGTATTTGATCGCAAACGATTGTGAGTCCAGAATTAAGAAACCAAAAATCGCTAGTGTTTCCGGAGAGCAGGGTCTCTTTGATCTCCCGATTTACATCGTTGTCGATTCCTAGGAAATATCTAACATTTTGCCATATTAGGCGTTCGTCAAATGCACCATCCTGAGTGCTTAAAAAGTCGCTCAGATTTCCAAGTGGTACTCGAATCACGATGGCGCGTTTTCCAGACTCATTTACGGAAAGCGCAGTGTCTGGTGCCGGTACTAGTCTTTTCTGAAAGCGGGGCTTTGTGGCACGAACCACGCCGTGGGATAGTTCGAACAAGCCATACTCAAACAAAGCTATGCTGTGGCGCTCCAGTGCCGTAACTAGTCTATCTCGAGCATCCCTAAATAAAGTTGTTTGATTTGAAAAAAGGTGTACGCCAATTGTGTACGCTTCGTTTGAGAATATATCCCATATTTCTCGTACTTTTGCGCAGAGAGCTCCATTGCAGCTGTTGAGGAGCTCTTCTCTGAAGAGTAGCAGATCATCGACAAAAGATACAATCTTGTCGATTTCGTCGCCAGGGAAGTTTCTCTTTGAGTTTTTGAAGGAGACGACAGTTTTGCAGGAGCCAATATTTATCCGTCTACTCTCATGGTCGATGTAGACGATGTCGATGCCACGGTCGTCTCCACCATCGACAATGCATTCATTGACTTCAGGCCGAGGCACACCAAAAACCGTTTCCAGGACAAGCACAGAAAACGCAATATTGCGTGAGACATTCCCTGTCTCACGCTCGCGTATCCCGCTTTCAACAACACCAAAATCAACGATTGTTGGTGCAGTTTTTGGAACGGCCTTTGGGCTCAACTATAACTACTCCATCAGCTGCAGCCGCTCGTCGAACCGCAGGTGTCGCACTTCTCGCAGGTGCCGTTGCGTACCATGGTGAAGTTCTGGCACTCCGAGCACGAATTGCCGGTGTAGCCCTGCAGCAGCGACTTGGCGCGGCGGTCGGCAGCAAGCTTTTTGGCCTCGGAGGCTTCCTGGGCGGCGGCGTCGGTGAACAGCGACGTCGTCACCGACGTTTCCTCGGTGGTCTCCCCGATCGTGATTTCCTCGACCAGTTCCTTGGCCCGTTCCTCATAGTCGCGCTTGTAGGCGGTGGATTCTTCCACCGAGATCGCGGCCTTGGGTGCCAGCGACAGCACGTTGGAACCGGAGAAGGCGGTGACCGGCGTAACACGTGCCGGGCTTGCAGCTGCCGCCGAGCCCTTGGGGTCGTTGCCGGCGACGCCGGAGACGACCTTGAGCGGGGAAGCGCCGCGGGTCAGGCCCTTGGAGAAAGGCAGGGCCTTGCCTTCGGTGATGCCTTTGCCGAGTGCCGTCTTGTCGAAATCCGACTGGTCGACATGGGCGAGGTCGTGGCGGCTGAGGTAGCTGACGGCGAGCTCGCGGAAGACATAGTCGAGGATCGAGGTGGCGTTCTTGATGGCATCGTTGCCGATAACCATGCCGGCCGGCTCGAACTTGGTGAAGGTGAAGGCCTCGACATATTCGTCGAGCGGCACGCCGTATTGCAGGCCAAGCGAGATCGAGATGGCAAAGTTGTTCATCATCGCGCGGAAGGCGGCACCTTCCTTGTGCATGTCGATGAAGATCTCGCCGAGACGGCCGTCGTCGAACTCGCCGGTGCGCAGGTAGACCTTGTGGCCGCCGACGACGGCCTTCTGTGTGTAGCCCTTGCGGCGGTTCGGCAGCTTTTCGCGCTCGCGGTAGAGGCGCTCGATGACACGCTCGACGATCTTTTCGGTGACCTGCACCGCCTTGGCGGCGGCAGGGGCGGCGATCAGCGCCTCGACGGCCTCGTCTTCGTCCTCGTCCTCATCAGCGATCAGCGAAGCGTTGAGCGGCTGCGACAGCTTGGATCCGTCGCGGTAGAGCGCGTTGGCCTTGAGCGCCAGCTTCCACGACAGCATGTAGGCGCTCTTGCAGTCCTCGACCGTCGCCTCGTTGGGCATGTTGATGGTCTTGGAGATGGCGCCCGAGATGAAGGGCTGGGCGGCCGCCATCATGCGGATGTGGCTTTCGACCGAGAGGTAGCGCTTGCCGATCTTGCCGCACGGATTGGCGCAGTCGAACACGGGCAGGTGTTCGTCCTTGAGGAATGGTGCGCCCTCGAGCGTCATCGCGCCGCAGACATGGATGTTGGCGGCTTCGATCTCGCGCTTGGAGAAGCCGATCGCCGGCAGGATCTCGAACGAGAAGTCGTTGAGCTGCGCCTCGGTCAGCCCGAGCACGTCCTTGCAGAAGTCTTCGCCGAGCATCCACTTGTTGAAGACGAACTTGATGTCGAAGGCGCTCTTGAGCGCGGCGTTCAACGCCTCGATCTTCTCGTCGCTAAAACCCTTCGACCTGAGCGAGCCGGGGTTGATGCCGGGTGCCTGGTTGAGGTTGCCGTGGCCAACGGCATAGGCCTCGATCTCGGCGATCTGGGCCTCGGTGTAGCCAAGCGTGCGCAGCGCTTCTGGCACGGCACGGTTGATGATCTTGAAGTAGCCGCCGCCGGCAAGCTTCTTGAACTTGACCAGCGCGAAGTCGGGCTCGATGCCGGTCGTGTCGCAATCCATGACCAGGCCGATCGTGCCGGTCGGCGCGATGACAGTAGCCTGGGCGTTGCGGTAGCCATGCTCCTCGCCGAGCTCGATGGCGCGGTCCCATGCGACGCGGGCGTGCGTCACCAGTTCCTGCTGCTTGAGGTCGGAAGCGACCAACGGCACGGGGTGGACCGACAGCTTCTCGTAGCCGTCCTTGTCGCCATAGGCGGCACGGCGGTGGTTGCGCATGACACGCAGCATGTTCGACGCATTGCGGTCGTAGTCGGGGAAGGCGCCGAGCTCGGAGGCCATCTCGGCCGAGGTGGCATAGGCGACGCCGGTCATGATCGCGGTCAGCGCGCCGCCGATGGCGCGGCCTTCGTCGGAGTCATAAGGAATGCCCGAGGTCATCAGCAGGCCGCCGATATTGGCGTAGCCGAGGCCGAGCGTGCGGTATTCGTAGGACAGCTTGGCGATTTCCTTGGAGGGGAACTGCGCCATCATCACCGAGATTTCGAGCACGACGGTCCACAGGCGCACGGTGTGCTCGTAGGCCGCGATGTCGATGGTGCCGTCGGTGTTGCGGTAGGGCAGGAGGTTGATCGACGCCAGGTTGCAGGCGGTGTCGTCGAGGAACATGTACTCCGAGCACGGGTTCGACGCCCGGATGGCGCCCGCCGAGGCGCAGGTGTGCCAGTCGTTCATCGTGGTGTTGAAGTGCAGGCCTGGATCAGCCGACGCCCAGGCGGCGTAGCCGATCTTTTCCCACAGGTCGCGTGCCTTGAGCGTCTTCATGACCTTGCCGTCCTTGCGGGCGGTCAGGTGCCAGTCGCTGTCGTCCTCGACGGCGCGCAGGAAATCGTCCTTGAGCGAGACCGAATTGTTGGAGTTCTGGCCGGAAACGGTGAGGTAGGCCTCCGAATCCCAATCGGTGTCATAGGTCTTGAAGTCGATCGAGGTGTAGCCCTGCTTGGCGAACTGGATGACACGGTAGATGTAGTTCTCCGGCACCGAGTTCTTCTTGGCGGCCTTGATCTCGCGCTTGAGCGCGGTGTTGATCAGCGGATCGAAGCAATCGTCGTCCTGGCCTTCGCAGTTGACGCAAGCGGCCATGATCTTGGCGAGGTGCTGCTTGACGATCTTGGAGCCGGTGACGAGTGCTGCGACCTTCTGCTCTTCCTTCACCTTCCAGTCGATATAGGCCTCGATGTCGGGATGGTCGGCGTCGACGACGACCATCTTGGCCGCGCGGCGGGTGGTGCCGCCCGACTTGATGGCACCGGCTGCACGGTCACCGATCTTGAGGAAGCTCATCAGGCCCGACGAACGGCCGCCGCCCGAGAGCTTTTCGCCTTCGCCACGCAGATGCGAGAAATTCGAGCCGGTGCCCGAACCGTATTTGAACAGGCGCGCTTCACGCACCCACAGATCCATGATGCCGCCCTCGTTGACGAGGTCGTCGGCGACCGACTGGATGAAGCAGGCGTGCGGCTGCGGGTGTTCGTAGGACGACTTCGACTTGGTCAGCTTGCCGGTGAAGGGGTCGACATAGAAATGGCCCTGGCCGGGACCGTCGATGCCATAGGCCCAGTGCAGGCCGGTATTGAACCACTGCGGCGAGTTGGGTGCGACGCGCTGGGTGGCCAGCATGTAGGAAAGGTCGTCCTTGAAGGCGCGGGCGTCGTCTTCGGACTTGAAGTAGCCGCCCTTCCAGCCCCAGTAGGTCCAGGTGCCGGCGAGACGGTCAAAGACCTGACGGGCGTCGATCTCGGAGCCGTAGCGTTCGTTTTCGGGCAGCTTGGCAAGTTCGGCCTCGTCGGGAACCGAGCGCCACAGGAAGGAGGGAACGTCGTTTTCCTCGACCTTCTTCAGCCGGGCGGGCACGCCGGCCTTGCGGAAATATTTCTGTGCCAGGATGTCGGCGGCGACCTGGGAGAACTGCGCCGGCACATCGATGTCGTCGAGCCGGAAGACCACCGAGCCATCCGGATTCTTGATCTCGGAAAGGGCTTTGCGGAACTCGATCTCCGCGTAGGCCGATTGTCCATCCTTGGTGAAACGCCGCTCGATGCGCATCGGTCGATTTCCTTTTGTCTATATATAGCGTCTTTCGCGGGAAATTTCCCGTTGCTGATGCGAAAGACGCAAGCCCGTATGAACCGGCGGCCTGGACAGCCGGTTGCCCTATCCCGCCTATCCCGCCGCCTGACCTGGAAAACCCCTGTCGGAGCCTGTTCCCGTCAACCTGCGGACCGTTGCGGGTCCTTGAAACTGAAACTTTTTCTGCGATTCCCTCATGGAGGGCTACTCACATTATCTAGCGGTTAGGCTGCCTGCAAACACTAAATATAGTGTTAACAGAAGATTTCCGCCAGTCCCACATCTTTATCATCCAACCCCTTGGACATCCAGAAACCGCACGCTTCGGCGCCCCGCAGGGCGGGGGTCAAATGCGAGCAGCTACGCACAAAATCTGGGAAAAAGACCGGGCTCTTAACAATCCGGCCGCACACTCAACAAGCGCGCTTGAGTCATAAAAGGCGACTCGGCAGCCAACGTCAAGGAGTCGTTCTTGTAGATTTTGTGACCCCAACATCTTGTGTGTCACTAATGTGGATAACGGGGAGAACCTGCTTCGCAAGCGAAGCCGGCGCAACAACGGCAAAGGCCAAAAAAATGCCTGCCGAAAGCCGCCTGACAACGAGGGTTGAGGTGCCTCAGGCGGCGAATTTTCCATGTGCCGCGCCAAACGACGAAATCAGCCGGCAAAGATCGGGTTCGTTGACCATGCGCGAGGCCTCGCTGGGCGAGACCCACTTGCGCGTGCGCTGGCGCCGCTCTTTCCACTTTTCCGCGACCTTGCGCACTTCGAGCGGATAGACGAGCACCTCGCAAGCGACCTGTTCGCCGCTGGCAAGTTCCTTGAGATAGAAATAGCGGCCGGCTTCATGGGTATCGACCGAGCCGCTGAGGCCGGCTTCTTCGCTTGCCTCGCGCGCCGCGGTCTCGCACAGCCGTTCGGCCGCTTCCGGCCAACCCTTGGGCAGGACCCAGCGACCGGTGTCGCGGCTGGTGATGAGCATGATCTCGATACCAGTGGAGGTGCGGTGCCAGGGCAGGGCGGCGACCTGGAGCCGGCAGGCGGGCGCGCCGAACAGCCGGCGTATGCGCTCGACGAGATGGCTGTGATAGACAGGTTTCATCAGCATCGGCAGCCCCTACCTGACCTGTAGAATCATGCGCCGCATCACGAATTGTAGGGTTAATCCTCCGTAACAAAAGTAAATAGATTGATAACGAAAACGCCCGGCACGCTTCGGCCCGAAAATCGAAATCGATTGTCGCAAAGCACGATGCGCCATCTGGATTTGTCAGAGCGTCCTTTACGCGTCCGAATGGGACGCGCGGCGCTCCAATAGCCGGGCGTTGAGGGTGACTGAAGCTGTGGGACGGAAGGTCAGCCCATGTGGTCTTCGGCGATCGGCTTCTGATAGGTGAAGCCGAGATCCCAGGGGAAATAGATCCAGGTGTCCTGCGACACCTCGGTGACGAAGGTGTCGACGAGCGGCCGGCCCTTGGGCTTGGCGTAGACGGTGGCGAAATGCGCCTTGGGCATCATCGCCCGAACGATCGCGGCCGTCTTGCCGGTGTCGGTCAGGTCGTCGACGATCAGCACGTTTTCACCTTCGCCTTCGAGCAGGGTCGGCGTGATCTCCTTGAGCACCTGCAACTGACCCTGCGAGGTGTAGTCGTGATAGGAGGCGATGCAGATCGTTTCGATCAGCCGGATGCCGAGTTCGCGCGAGATGATCGCCGCCGGCACCAGGCCGCCACGGGTGATGCAGACGATCGCCTTCCACTGCGGGTTGACGCCGGCGAGACGCCAGGCGAGCGCGCGCGCATCGCGGTGAAACTGATCCCAGGATACGGGAAAGGCTTTTTCGGGAAGGGACATGTGACGCGCACTCCGGCTCGGCGCGCCAGATGGCGCGGAAATAGGGGAATGCAGGCGGAATTAGCCGGAAAGCCCCGTGCTTGGCAAGGGCGGGGCGGCTAAGTCGGCCGGTAATCTTGGGTGGGGCAATCTTACCGCGACAAAAGGATGGCGGTGTCGCCGGCCTGCAGGACGTTGCGGGTGACGCCGCCGAACAGGAATTCGCGGATCCACGAATGGCTGTAGGCGCCCATGACCAGAAGGTCAGCACCTGTTTCGACCATCTTGTTGTGGATGACCGCGTCGACGGTGTGGCCGCGGGACGCTTCAACGCTGACCGAAACCTTGGCGCCATGGCGGGCAAAGGCCGAGGCGATTTCGGCACCGGCGGCATCGACGCTCTGGGCTGCCGTCTCGATGGGGTCGATGACGAGGATCTCGGTCGAATCCGCCTCGAGGATGAAGGGCAAGGCATCGAAGGCGGCGCGTGCTGCCTCGCGGCTGCCGTTCCAGGCAACCAGGATGCGGCGGAAGGTCGAGATCAGCGGTGCCGAATGCGGCACCACCAGAACCGGCCGGCCGGCCTCGTAGATCAGCGAGTCGATGTCAGCTGCCACCGAATCCCTGGCGTCTGGCGCTGCCTGGGCGACGATGACGATGTCGGCGCAGCGCGCGCTTTCGACGCCTGACAGGGCGCTGTCGCCGGAAAAGCTCTCGAAGCTGCGCCATTCGAACGACAGGCCCGATGTCTCGATGCGCGCCAGAAAAGCCTTCTGCACCTTCTCGGCGCGCTCCTTGCACAGATCGGCATTGGCCTGGATGAACTCGGTGTCGGGGAAACCGACGGCGGTGGTGTAGGGCATCGCCAGCGCCTCGGCATGAACGCCGATCAGGTGGCTTTCGTGCCGGTCGGCAAACGGGATCGCCACGTCGAGAACGCGGGCGGCGTCGCGTTCGCTCTGGATGATGGCGACGATTGTCTTGAACGGCATGGCACCCTCCTTCGCATGAGCTGAAATCTGCCCTGCAAAGAAACACTAACATGCCCGTAGTTGTTCCCATGTGACTTAGATCAAGTGTTTGGGATCAAGTCTTTGGGATCAAGTGCTCGTGGCCGTTCAGGCGGCTTTTGCGATGTCGGCGAGCATCGTCTCGATCGCGATGCGCGCGGCGTCCATGGCTGCTTGTGAACGCGAGCGGACGACGAGCTCTGTCCAGAACGTGCCGTCGAGATATTTCGGGTAGGAGCCGATGATGGTGTCGGGATGCGCCTTCTGGATCTCGCCGAGCGGCCCGCCGATGGTACCTTCGCCATACGGACACTGGACGGTTGTCGACAACAGCTTGGCGCCTGTCCTGAGCGTCGGCATGACATTGTCGAGCATCGCCTGGAAGATCGACGGCACGCCGGCCATGACATGGACGTTGCCGATGCGGAAACCCGGTGCCACCGACACCGGGTTCACGATCAGATCGGCACCGCGCGGCATGCGGGCCATACGCTTGCGCGCCTCGGAGAATTCGATGCCGCGCGAGGCGTAGTTGGCCTCCAGCATGGCATAGGCGCGCGGCTCGTATTCACACGGCACGCCGAACGCCTTGGAAATCGATTCGGCGGTGATGTCGTCATGGGTCGGACCGATGCCGCCGGTGGTGAAGACGTAGTCGTAACGCGCGCGCACGGCGTTGACCGCGGCGACGATCTCATCCTCGTCGTCGGCGACGATGCGCACTTCCCTGAGGTCGATGCCCACGGCCGTCATCATGTCGGCGAGGTGGCCGATGTTCTTGTCCTTGGTGCGGCCGGACAGGATTTCGTCGCCGATGACGACCATTGCTGCGGTGACGATGTCGGCCATTTCGAAAGCTCCATTGCAGGCCACAGTGAGATACAGCCGTCGGGACAAGCGGGCAATAGTCGCCAATCTGTGAACGATGCGTCACGTCTTGGGCCGCTTTCATTGAACGGGCGATCCATTACATCTCTCCCCAGACGCCAACCCAAGATGGTGTCGCGAGATTTCCCGAGATTTCCGTTGGAGCGATGAAATGGCTAAGATTCTTGTTCTCTACTATTCGAGCTGGGGCCACATGGAGCAGATGGCCAAGGCCGCTGCCGAAGGCGCGCGTGCCGGTGGCGCCGAGGTGACCCTCAAGCGCGTTCCCGAACTGGTGCCCGAGGCTGTCGCCAAGGCCGCCTACTACAAGCTCGACCAGGAAGCGCCGATCGCCGATCCGCTCGAACTGGCCGACTATGACGGCATCATCATCGGCACCGCCACCCGTTATGGCACCATGGCCTCGCAGATGAAGAACTTCCTCGACCAGACCGGCCCGCTCTGGGCCAAGGGCGCCTTGCTCGACAAGGTCGGCTCGGTGATGGTTTCGACCGCGACCCAGCATGGCGGCGCCGAGCTGGCGCTGATCAACGCCCAGATCCACCTGCAGCACCACGGCATGGTCATCGTGCCGCTGTCTTATGCCTACCAGGGCCAGATGGGTAACGACGTGGTCCGTGGCGGCGCGCCTTACGGCATGACCACCACTTCGGACGGTGACGGTTCGCGTCAGCCTTCGGCGCAGGAGCTCGAAGGCGCCCACTTCCAGGGCAAGCGCGTGGCCGAGATCGCCATCCGCCTGCATGGAAAGGGTTCGAACGCTGTCAAGGAAGTTGCATAACAGCTTCGGATTGTTGTGATTTTGGTGAACGGGCGGTCGCAAGGCCGCCCGTTTTGCATATGCCGGGTTTGTCCGGGCAGCTGGTCCGGCTAAGCTGTGGCAGATGCACGGTGGAGGTTCGATGGCAACGGCGGTGACGATACTCGGCTGGGTTGCCAGCATAGGCTTCCTGGCGCTGGCCCTGGTCGGCGGCCACTTCGTGCTGGCGACGCGCAGGATCTCGGCCCAGGCCGAACGCGCCGTGCCGGCAAGCGGCAAGTTTTTGCAACTCGGCCGTCACCGCATCCATTATGTCGACGAAGGGCAGGGCCGCCCGATCCTGTTCATCCACGGCCTCGGCGCGCAATTGCATCATTTCCGCCAGCCGCTGTTTCCCGAGCTCACCGATTTTCGCCTCATAGCACTCGACCGGCCGGGCTCCGGCTATTCCGGGCGACCATTTGGCTTTTCCGGCAGTCTCACCGAACAGGCCGAACTGATCGCGCGGTTCATCGCCGAGCTTGGGCTCGAGCGGCCGCTGGTCGTCGGCCATTCGCTCGGCGGTGCCTTTGCACTGGCGCTGGCGGAAAACCATCCGCAGGCTGTGTCGGGGCTGGTGCTGCTGTCGCCGCTGACGCATCTGGAAGACGAGCTGCGGCCCGAATTCCGCTCGCTCTACATCAAGTCGCCGCTGAAGCGCCGCCTGATAGCCGAAACGCTGGCCATACCCGCAAGCCTGAAATACGCGCCGCAGACGCTGGCTTTCCTGTTTTCGCCGCAGCAGGCGCCAAAGGACTACGGCACGGCGGGCGGCGGTTTTGCCGGGCTCAGGCCAAGCCATTTCTACGCGACATCGGCCGACATGGTGGCGATCGAGCGGGACCTCGGGGCGATCGAGGCACGCTACAAAGAACTGGACCTGCCAGTCGGCGTGATGTTCGGCACCGCCGACCGCGTGCTCGACTACCGGCTGCATGGCGAACCGCTGGCTGGCGGGATCAAGGACCTGGAACTCGATCTGGTCGAGGGTCTCGGCCACATGCCGCAATTCGTCGAGCCGAAGCGGGTTGCCGCATTGATCCGGCGCGTCGCAGCACGAGCCTTTGCCGCGCCGGCTGACAGGCTGGCCGGATAGAGTGTCTCCGCTCTTCGTCGAATCGCGGAAAACTCCATCGTCTTGTTTTTATGCAATTCCGGATGGAAAACCGCTGCACCCTTTTTTAGCCGCAGGAATTGCTCATCCAGTTGCGGTGGGCCCAGCCCTCGAAACCGTCGCCGCCGACGAAATACCAGTTGCCGCGCCGATCGGTGATCTCGACGGTGTCACCGGTGAACAACTGGTGGACCATCGGTGCCGAGGCACTTGGGCCGGCGCGCACGGCGAGGAAGCCGGTGCCGCGCGCAAGGTTGTAGCTGCGCGACAGCCCATGCACGGTGCCTTCGCAATATTGCGCCTGGACCGGGGTTGCGATGCCGATCTGCAGCGTTGCCGCGACGGTGACGAACGCCGCCGCCGAAAGCGCAGCCTTGGCTAAAGATGCTGATTTGTTCGCAAACACTGATTTGAGCGACATCGTTTGGCCTCCGCTGAGCTGTCCGGCGTTTGGCCGGGTTGCTGATGAGTGTCGCCACCACGGCAAAAGGTTCAGACGCGCGGCCTGTTTTCTCTCGGGGAACGGCTAATCGGAAACCTCGGTGTCGGGCCTGTCGTCGCCCTTGGCCAGTTCGTCATGCCAGCGGCCCTCCGCATCTTCATACTGGATGCCGTCGGTCGAACCAGTGACGCGCTGTTCGGCCGCCGCGGTCTCGGCAGCGCGCAGCGCGTGTTCATGGGTTGGGAAGGTCTCGGAGAAGGTATCGCCGACCTTGTAGGCCCAGCCACCATCGTGCTGGACGACTTCATAGACGAGCTTAGCCATTGGTTTCCTCGCTTGGTGACGGTGCGATGTCGTTATGCATTGGCGCCTCGCTGCGCTGTGCTGCCGCAAGCAATGTGCCGCGCCGCAGTGAGGAGGCCTCATGGCCCTCCTGTCTGGTGCCCTCCTGCCTGGTGGAGGTGGCGAAGATGGCGTGCGGTTGGCGACCTAGTGCCGGGCGCGCAAGAGCGTCGCCAGTGGTGGCTGTCAGGCGACAGCGAACGGTCGTCTGGAGCGGAGGCGCAACAGATGCAGGGCGCGCAATGGATTCATATGCGACCATGCCCGCTCAAACGTTGCCGGGCGCAAATGGTTGCATGCCGCGAAGCGGCGCTATCTGGTCTGGTTCAGAGAGGGACGATGGAAAAGACGACCCCAGGCGCCGCAAACGGCGGCGGCAAGTCCGAGGCAGGCGCTACGGTGTTTTTCCCAGAAATATGGTGCACGTTCCCAGTTGTAGTGCATGTACTCAACTCCCCACTCACTGCCCCACGCGGTGAAGTTGTATTTCACTCTGAAATAATCTGCAATTTTCCGGTGTGGTTCGGCCGTAGCGAAAACACGCGAGAGTGGCAATTATGTCACGCTAATATGCCGCGCGCTGTGTCTCGGCGAGGGCCGATTCGGTGGTGCGGGGATAACAGGAGGTTTTCTGCCTGGTGCGGACGGCGGGGCTCGAACCCGCATAGCCGAGGCTGAGGGATTTTAAGTCCCTTGCGTCTACCAGTTTCGCCACGTCCGCTCGGGCGGAACTGGTAAAGCAGCCGGGCGATATTGCAAGTCCCGGCAAGCGCTTGCGGCTACTTCGTTTCGTTGAAATCAAGCAATGGGGATTCTGTTACCACGTCCGGCTTCGGCGCCTTGCGGGGTGCCTTCTTGGCGGGCTTTTTCGCAACTTCCTTCGCCGCGTCCTGCGGAGTCGCAGTTTGTGGGGCCGCCTTGGCGGGCGCTGGTTTCGCCGCGACTGATGTCGCCTTTTCGGTGAATTTGATTGCCATGATGTGGGTCCGCCGTTGCGTCGTGGCGCCGCGAGTCGGCGGCTTTGGTTCTCCATACACGATTTGACGGCCCAGGGGCGGAGAGGCTTGCTGTTCGTGCACGGGGAAGTGTCCGGGATGGCTTGAAGTAGGAAATTGCTCCTATTATGGCGCTGACGACGAGTGAATGGAGCAGTGTTTGATGGAAAAGTCAGAGGCGGAAATGGCGTGCCCGACCCACTGCCGAAGAAGCCGAGATGATCGCGATCTTTTCCGACGCAACGGGCGCGATGCTGGCCAGGATTCAAGAGGCGGTCGTGGAAGCGAACCAGACTGTCGCGTTGCAGCTACGAGCTGCCTTTGGCGAGCAGCAGGAGGCACCGCCGGTCGACTACTACATGGCTGTAGCCCACCAGCACCTGTTCTGCCAATTGTGCGAGGCCGATTACGAGACATTGTCCGGCGGGAACACGGCCATCGCCGAGGCAATTATCGCCAACTGCAAAGGGCTGGCATCGCACTGGGAAAACGCTGAGCGGCAAACGCCATAGCCACGTGCTCAGCCTTGATCGTACTTGGCATGGCCAAAGAGCGGGAATGCGACTGCCACGCAGCCGAGGGCCAAGCTAGAGGTTTGCGCCCAAACCTAATCGGCGCGCGCATTGCCCCAGAAATACGGCCACATTTGCCTGTGCGTGTGGCTTGTCGTCACGGCCTTGGCGGAACAGGTCTAATGCTTCTCCATTGCATTGAGCGAGTGCGTCGAGGTGTGTCGCGACACACTGCTCGGCTGCCTCGGTGCCCAATGTCCACGCCACGAACTCGACAGCTTGCTGCTCAAGGAAGAAGCCTGGATGCCGCCTGATCGTCAGCTCTTGAGCCAACGCGGGGGGATCCCTGAAGAGATCAAAGAATGGCAGCGCATGATCGCGTATGTTGGCCAAGGCGAGGTCGATCGTGTCTTGACGCGATGCAGGTTCGGCAACGTCGAAGTCCAACCAGTTCCGAATTGGGGACAGAAACCCCAAGTTCATGCTGACTACCAAGTCGGGTTGCCCAGCGCGGGCCGCAAACTGCTTTCGCCAAGCAAGGAAATCCTTGTTGTGGACCAAGTAGTGGATCGCAAAGTAGGTTCCGATCCGGCCTGATTGGAACCAGAGTGCGAATTTCCACGGGCCGTCGCGCCGCGTCGCGCGCGGTCCGCTGCGCGCATAGCTGAAGCCGTCGGCAGCCAGTCCGGCGGCAACACTTGCGCATGCGCCGAGAAAAACGTCGCGTGGCCTCTCGTCCCACGGCTCGGCGGCGAGGCCGTTGATCTGGTCCATGACCACCTTTCCAGTCCGCTCACTTCCGGTCGATGAACTCCAGCACCGATCTGTTGTACTCGTTCGGTGCCTGCAGCATGGCGAAATGGCTGGTGTTGGGCAGGATGATCAGCTCGGCGCCTGATATGACGGAGGCCATGTAGTCGGTATGGTCGCGCTTGACCGCCTCGTCATGATCGCCAAGCACGATCGCCGTCGGCACGGTGATCTTTGCCAGTTGCTCCTTGGTCCAGTTCGGCTGCGTCTTCCACATCTCGCTGATCTGGCCGACGAAGGCTTCGTACTGGTCCGGCGTCTTGGACATCTTCGCATAGTTCTGGCCGGAGCGCTCGATATAGGCGCCGAAGGTCTTGTTGGTCTCGACGCCGGGATCGACGCCGTCGGTGGTGACGTTGGCGGCCTGCGCGTAGAGCCTTGTCAGGCGTTCGGGGTGCTTCATGGCGATGTCGAGGCCGATGATGCCGCCGTCGCTCCAGCCGACGATTGCCGTCTTGTCGACCTTGAGATGGTCGAGCAGCGCCAGATAGTCGGACGCCATCAGGTCGTAGGCAAAAGGCTGTGCGTCGCGGCTCGAGCGGCCATGGCCGCGACTGTCGGCAACGATGACCTTGTGGGTCTTGGACAGTTCAGTCACCTGGCTTGCCCAGATATCGGCGTGGCCGAGGCCGCCATGAATCAGCAGCACCGGATCGCCGGTACCGTAGACGGCATAATACATGTCGATGCCGTTGACCTTGGCATAGCCGCTTTCGTCGGCCTTGGGCATCGCCGCCGGCTCCGGCAGCGTTTGCCAGCGTTCTTCGGCACTTGCCACGCCAATGGATAACAATGAAACAAAAGCAACAACCATAGCAGTCCAGAAAGAACGCATGCCCGCCTCCGCTTGTCTTGAGCGGTCAAGAGACTGCTATTGTGCCGGAAAAGTCAACGGCCGGAAAATCCGGCCGTTGGTTTTGCTGGGCGTTGTTGCCGAGATCAGCCTTCTTCTTCGACGAAGACCTCGTCGCGCTTCTTGCGCACTGCGGGCAACAGGACGACGATCAGCACACCGGCGGCCAGTGCCAGAAGAATGGCGCTGATCGGACGGGTGACGAAGGTGGTCGGATCGCCACGCGACAGGATCATGGCGCGGCGCAGGTTTTCCTCGAGCAGCGGCCCGAGCACGAAGCCGAGCAGCAGCGGCGCCGGCTCGCAACGCAGCTTGACCAGCACGTAGCCGATGAAACCAAAGAAGGCGACGGCATAGAGGTCGAAGACGTTGGAGTTGACGCTGTAAACGCCGATGGCACAGAACGCCATGATGATCGGGAACAGCACGTAATAGGGCACTGTCAGCAGCTTCACCCACAGCCCGATCAGCGGCAGGTTGAGGATGATCAGCATCAAATTGCCGATCCACATCGAGGCGATGATGCCCCAGAAAAGTGCTGGCTGTTCGGTCGCGACGTTCGGGCCGGGTACGATGCCCTGGATGATCATCGCGCCGATCATCAGCGCCATCACAGGGTTGGCCGGAATGCCGAGCGTCAGCATCGGGATGAACGAAGTCTGGGCGCCGGCATTGTTGGCCGATTCCGGACCGGCGACGCCAGCGACGGCACCCTTGCCGAATTCTTCAGGGTGCTTGGAGACACGCTTTTCGACGGTGTAGGAGGCAAACGCCGCAAGGATCGCGCCGCCGCCGGGCAGGATGCCGAGTGCCGAGCCGATCGCCGTGCCGCGCAGGATGGGCGCTGCCATCTCGCGGAAATCCTGGCGCGTCGGCATCAGGCCCGAAACCTTGGCCATCAGCACTTCGCGGGTCTTTTCGCTTTCGAGGTTGCGCAGGATTTCAGCAATGCCAAAGACACCGACAGCCACGGCGACGAAGTTGAGCCCGTCGGCATATTCGCGGATGCCAAGGGTGAAGCGCGGCGTGCCGGTGTAGATGTCGGTGCCGACGAGCCCGAGCAGAAGCCCGAGCACGACCATCGCCAACGCCTTGACGATCGAGCCATGCGCGAGCGCGATGGACGAGACGAGGCCGACGACCATCAGCGAGAAATATTCGGCGGCACCGAACTGCAAGGCGATTGCCGTCAGCGGTGGCGCGAAGATGGCGACGAGGAAGGTCGAAACCGTGCCGGCGAAGAACGAGCCGATCGCGGCGATCGCGAGGGCTGCGCCGGCGCGGCCTTTGCGCGCCATCTGGTAGCCGTCGATGGCGGTCACGGCCGACGAGGATTCACCCGGCATGTTGATCAGGATCGCCGTGGTCGAGCCGCCATATTGCGCGCCGTAATAGATGCCGGCGAGCATGATCAGCGACGACACCGGATCGCCGATCTGGAAGGTGATCGGCAACAGCATGGCGATGGTGGCGGTGGCGCCGATGCCGGGCAGCACGCCGATCAGCGTGCCGAGCAGGACGCCGATCAGACAGAAGCCGAGATTGGCAAGTGTCGTTGCGGTGGAAAAGCCGAGTGCCAGATTGTCGAAGAGTTCCATCTCATCCCCCTCAGAACGGCAGCCAGGGGCCGAAGCGCTGGAATGGCAGGCCCAGCGCATAGCTGAACACGATCACCGAAAACAGCGTGACCCCGGCGGCGAGGATGACGGCGGCAAGCGGCTTCATCCGGGTGGAAGCGAAGGCGGCGATCAGGCAGGTCAGGAAGATCGACGGCACGAAGCCGAGCCCACGTACGGTGAGGCCGAAAAAGACCGGCGCCGGAAGGATGAAAGCCATGCCGCGCCAGGCGATCGGACCAAGCGGTTCGCCCGCTACCTTTGTGGCCTGAACGATGACGACGAGCCCGAGCAGGATCAGCACCAGGGCGAGGGCGAGCGGAAAATAGCCCGGTCCCATGCGGAAGGTGGTGCCGAGGTCGAGGCCGAGCGACTGGATGGCGAAGAAGGCGCCGGTGGCGGCAAAGATCGCTCCACAAGCGCCGTTGGTGGGATCGATGGCGAGTTTTTTCATGGCTTCCCTCCCGAGGATACCAAATATGCCTATCCCTGCCGTCCGGCCGCAAGCGGCCATCGTCTTCCCGCCAGGAGGAAGATCAGGCCACAGGAGGAAGATCAGGTCTGAGGCGCTGCCGATCTCTGTTCCCGGATGGGGACAAGAGCGTGGCCGAGAAAAGCGGAGGTCCGAAAGGGGGCGGTCGCCCCCAATCGGCTCAACTGCGCAAGGTCAGTCGGCGAACTGGCCGGCAGACTCGATGATCGGCTTCCAACGCGCGATCTCGCCTTCGAGCTTGGCCTTCAGCGCAGCCGGCGTGGCGTCGGCTTCCGACGACGGGATGGTGCCGAGCTCGGCGAAGCGGGCGACGACGTTGGGGTCCTTGAGGGCCTTCTGCAGCGACTTGGACAGGCGCTCGGTCACCTCGGCCGGCGTGCCCTTGGGCGCGTAGACGCCGTGCCAGATGCCGACTTCCATGCCATCAAGACCGCCTTCCTTGGTGGTCGGCACATCAGGCAGGACGGCAAGGCGGGCCGGCGAGGTGACCGCGTAGGCCTTGATGGTGCCGCCCTGGATCTGCTTGGTGGTGTTGGTGGTCTGGTCGCACATGATGTCGACCTGGCCGCCGAGCAGGTCGGTCATGGCAGGGCCGGTACCCTTGTAGGGAACGGTGACAAGCGGCGTGCCGATGGCGCTCATGAACAGCATGCCGCACAGATGCGAGGCGGCGCCGATGCCGGCGTTGGCTACGGTGACGGTGTCCTTGTTGGCCTTGGCGTATTCGACGAGGCCCTTGAGGTCGGTCGGCGCCAGGTCCTTCTTGGCGATGATGGTCATCGGCACTTCGGTGACCAGGCCGACATATTCGAAGGCGTTCAGCGTGTCGTAGGCGAGCTTGCGGTACAGCGTGGCGCTGGTGGCCATGCCGATGTGGTGCAGCAGCAGCGTGTAGCCATCCGGGTCGGCGGCAGCGACGCGGCCGGCACCGAGCGTGCCGCCGGCACCGCCGACGTTTTCGACGATGACCTGCTGGCCGAGGTCCTTCGACATCGATTCAGCAACGAGGCGGGTGACCGTGTCGGTCGGACCGCCGGCGGCGAAGGGCACGACGACGGTGATGGTGCGCTCGGGATAAGTCTGCGCATTGGCGGCGAGCGGGAACACGGCAAGCGTTGCGGCAGCGGTCAGCGAGGCGAGCAGTCTCTTCATGGAATCCTCCCGGAATTGTTTTGTGTTTCCACCCGCGCCTGGTGCCTCCCTGCGCCGGCGGTGGATGCAGCCATAGGACCGGTGGAGTCTGCGCACCGCAATGCGCGGATCGCTCGGCGGCGCTATTTTTCGCCGGCCCGTTTCGCGAATGGGTGGAAAAGGTGACATCGTGGCTTTGCCATGTGTGCATTTCCACACATGGCAACCAAAATCAGTCGTCGGCAGTCTCGGTGGCGCCCAGGCGATTCTTGTCGAGGCCGTAGCGCTGCATCTTTTCGTAGAGCGTCTTGCGCGAGATTCCGAGCTGCTCGTAGACCGGCTTGAGGCTGCCGCCATGGGCGAGCAGGACAGCCGAAATTGCATTCTTCTCGAATTCGGCGACACGATCGGCGAGGCGGTCGGCGCTGCCGTTGATCTCTGCTGCAGCGTCGGGCAGTTGCAGTCCGAGGCCGAGCACGAAACGGTCGGCGGCGTTGCGCAGTTCGCGCACATTGCCCGGCCAATCGCGACGGGCGACCTCGGCGATGGCCTGCGGCGGCACCTCGACGTCGTCGCGTCGGTAGCGCGCGGCGGCCTCGCGCGCCAGCTGCAGGAAGAGCAGCGGCACGTCCTCGCGCCGAGCCGAAAGGGCAGGCATGCGCAGTGTCACGACATTGAGCCGGTAGAGCAGATCGGCGCGGAAGCGGCCGGCGGCGACTTCGGCGTCGAGGTCGACCTTGCTGGTGGCGATGAAGCGGACATCGAGCGCGATCGGCTCGTTGGAACCGAGGCGGGTGATGACACGCTCCTGGATGACGCGCAGCAGCTTGACCTGCAGGTCGGCGGGCATCGAGCCGATCTCGTCGAGTAGCACCGTGCCGCCGCGCGCATGCTCGAACTTGCCGAAGCGCGGACGCAGCGCACCGGCAAAGGCACCGACCTCATGGCCGAACAGCTCGCTCTCGATCAAGGTTTCAGGCAGGGCGGCGCAATTGATGGCGACAAAGGGTTTTGTGGCACGGCCGCTGATGTCGTGCAGGGCGCGCGCGGTGACTTCCTTGCCGGTGCCGGTGTCGCCGATGATCAGCACGTCGGCATCGGTGGCGGCAACGGCGCGCAGCTTGTAGCGCAGGTCGACCATCGTCTGGCTGCGGCCGGGCAGGCGCGCCTCGATGTCGTCGCGCTTGCCGGCAACGGCGCGCAATTCGCGGTTTTCCAGGACCAGGCTGCGGCGGTCGATGGCACGCGCGGCCATCTCGATGAGATGCTGGGTGACGAAAGGTTTTTCCAGGAAGTCGTATGCGCCTTCGCGCATGGCGCGCACGGCCAGTTGCACGTCGCCATGGCCGGTGACCAGGATCACCGGAATGTCGGCGTCGATCTCACGGATACGGCCCATCAGCGTCATGCCGTCCATGCCGGGCATGCGTACGTCGGTGATGACGACGCCGTTGAAGCCTTGGGTGATGAAGTCGAGTGCGCGCTCGGCCGAGGAGGCGTCCTCGACGGCGAAGCCGGCAAGATCGAGCGACTGGGCGGTCGAGCGCCTGAGTTCGTCCTCATCGTCGACAAGAAGAACGATCGGCGGCTTCATTCAGCCGCCTCGCGGACCGCAGCACGTGCCGCATCGAGCTCGATGGTGAACAAGGCGCCGCCTTCTGGATGATTCAAGATGCCAAGACTCCCGCCGAAGTCCTTGACGATATTATAGGAAATGGAAAGGCCCAGGCCTAGCCCCTTGCCGACACCCTTGGTCGAGAAGAATGGATCGAAGATACGCTCGGCGATCGCGGCCGGCACGCCCGGGCCATGGTCGCGGACTGATATGGTGACCTTGGAACCCTTGCGCCGCGCGGCAAGCTCGATGCGTCGGTCGGTCAAGCCTTCGACGGCGTCGGCGGCGTTGGTGATGATGTTGACCAGCACCTGCTGCAGCCGCACCGAACCTGCCTTGACCGCAAGCGGGGCCGGACCGAGGTCGACAATGAGCGCAGCGTCCGCCGCCTTGAGGCGCCAGGCGACGATTTCCTGGGTATCGTGCACCACCTCGGCAAGATCGACCGGCCTGAGCTTCTCGTTCGGTTTGCGGGCGAAATTTCGGAGGTGTCGGCTGATCGAGGCCATGCGGTCAGCGAGGCTGGAGATGCGCGAGACGTTGTCGCGCGCTTCGGCGACGCGATCGCGGTCGATCAGGGTTGCGGCGTTGTCGGCATAGGTCTTCACCGCCGCCAGCGGTTGGTTGAACTCGTGCGACAAAGCCGCCGACATCTGGCCAAGGGCCGCGAGCTTGCCGGCCTGGATCAGGTCGGCCTGGGTCTGGCGCAGCTGCTGTTCGGCGGTGCGGCGTTCGGCGACTTCCGTCTCCAGCCGGCTATTGACCAGAGCGAGGTCGGCGGTGCGCTCTTCGACCCGGCGTTCGAGTTCGACCTGGGCTGTCTGCTGAAGCAACAGCCGCTCGGCCAACCGGGCGCGCCGCTGCAGGATGATGGCGCTGCCGAGTGCTGCGAGGCCGAGCGCCAGCAGCGCCGAAATGACCGCCGTCAGCGCCTGCGCATGGGCAGACGCGGTGTCCGCCAGGACGCGCACGGTCCAGCGAGCCTCGGGCATCTCTTCAGCCAGTTCGAGGAATTCGCGCGACTTGCTGTCCTCCGTGATGCGCAACAACGGCTGGCCATCGTCGGTAGCACTTCTTGTCACCGGCAGTTCGCGCAGCATGGCATCGGCATAGCGGCGCGACGTTTCGGTGCGGGCGCGCCGTTCGTCGGTCAGCGGCGTGAGGCTGGCATAGAGCCAGTCGGGCCGGCCGCTCATGAAGATGATGCCTTCCGGGTCGGTGACGATGATCTCGAGGTCGCCGCCTTTCCACGAGGCCTCGATGGCGTCGATGTCGACCTTGAACACGACCACGCCGCGGATTTCCATGCCGACGCGGATCGGCGAGGAGAAATAGTAGCCGCGCTTGAGCGAGGTCGTGCCGAGCGCGAAGAAACGCCCGAGATTGCCGCGAATGGCATCCTGGTAGTAGGGCCGGTAGGAGAAGTTCTCGCCGACAAAGCTGATCGGCAGGTCATGGTTGGAGGCGGCGATCGTGTCACCGCCGGGGGTCAAAACGTAAATGTCGGACGACTTCAGCAGCGCGTTGATTTCCTTGAGGTAATCGTTGGCGCGCGCGCGCAGGACCGGATTGTCCGGATCGCTGACGAGTTCCTTGATGTCCTCGTGGTCGGCGATCAGTTCGGGCAACGGTTCGAAGCGGTTCATCTGGCCGGCAAGTGCGGCGACGGCGAGCCGGAGCGTGGTCTGGCCGCGCGCCGCCGCCTCGTCGAGATAGACGCGGTTGGCAAATGCGCCGCCAAAGAACACGATTGCCGTAGCCAGGGCCGCCACGGCGAGACCCGGCCATAGCCAACGTCGTCCTTCGAGAAACTGCGGCATCGATGCGCCCGAACCTGATTGATGTTGCCGAGTATAGCGGTCGGCGGTGCTCAAACAACCAAGCCCCTGTTTTCCGGCCCGGCTTTCGTTACAGTCGGGCAAAGCACACAGGATTCCCCAGCAATGCCCAATAAGCCCGCCTTCGCCAAGCCGCGCCCCTGGACCGAGACCGCACCGCTTCTCGTCGATGTCGCGATGGGCCGCAAGCCGGCCGACCTCGTCATCCGCAACGGCCGCTGGGTGAACGTGCATTCTGGCGAGATCATCCCGGGCACCGACGTTGCCATCGTTGCCGGGCGCTTCGCCTATTGCGGGCCGAACGCCAGCCACGCCATCGGCCAGGGCACCAAGGTCGTCGACGCCGGCGGGCGTTATCTGGTGCCGGGGCTGTGCGATGCGCACATGCATGTCGAAAGCGGCATGGTGACGGTGACCGAGTTCTGCCGCGCGGTGATCCCGCATGGCACGACCTCGATGTTCATCGACCCGCACGAGATCGCCAACGTGCTTGGGCTGCCCGGCGTCAGGCTGATGCATGACGAGGCCCTTGCCATGCCGATCAACGTGCATGTGCAGATGCCGTCCTGCGTGCCGTCGGCCCCTGGGCTGGAGAATGCCGGTGCGGCACTGACCGTCGAAGACGTTGCCGAGGCGATGACCTGGGAGAACATCATCGGCCTGGGCGAAGTGATGAACTTCCCCGGGGTCGCCGCCAACAACCCGGTCATGTCGGGCGAGATCGCCGAGACGGTGAAGGCTGGCAAGACGGTCGGCGGGCACTACGCTTCGCGCGATCTCGGCCTGCCGTTCCATGGCTATGTCGCCGGCGGCCCCGAGGACGACCACGAGGGTACGCGCGCCGAAGACGCGATCGCGCGGGTGCGTCAGGGCATGAAGGCGATGCTGAGGCTCGGCTCGGCCTGGTACGATGTCGCAAGCCAGATCAAGGCGGTGACGGAGCAGGGCATCGACCCGCGCAACTTCATCCTGTGCACCGACGACAGCCATTCCGGCACGCTGGTGCATGAGGGGCATATGGACCGCGTCGTGCGCCACGCCATCCAGCAGGGGCTGAAGCCGGTGACGGCGATCCAGATGGCGACGATCAACACCGCCCAGCATTTCCGCCTCGAGCGCGAACTGGGCTCGATCACGCCGGGCCGGCTCGCCGACGTGCTGATCGTCTCGGATCTGGCGGAACTCAAGATCGACGAGGTCTATGCGCGCGGCGTGCGTGTGGCCAAGGCCGGCAAGCTCGACGTCGACATATCAGCCTATGCCTATCCGGCGGAGGCCAAGAAAACTGTGAAGCTGGGCAAGAAGCTGAATGCCGTCGACTTCGACATCAAGGCTCCGGAGGGCGCCAACGAGGTCCGGGTGCGGGTGATCGGCGTGATCGAGAACCAGGCGCCGACACGCGCGCTGGAGGCCGATCTCAGCGTCGAGGACGGGCTGGTTGCCATGGACCGCCGCAACGACGTCTGTCAGATCGCACTCGTCGAGCGTCATCGCGCCACCGGCACGGTGACCAACGCTTTCGTTTCCGGCTTCGGCTACATGAAGGACTGCGCGCTCGCCTCGACGGTTGCACATGACAGCCACCACATGATCGTCGTCGGCACCAACAAGGCCGACATGGCGCTGGCCGCCAACCGGCTCGGGCAGGTGGGCGGCGGCGTGGTGCTGTTCTCAGAAGGCAAGGAACTGGCGTTGGTCGAGATGCCGATCGCCGGCCTGATGTCGGACGAGCGTGCCGAGATCGTCGCCGCCAAGGCCGACAAGCTGGTCCAGGCGATGCGCGACATGGGCTGCAGCCTCAACAATGCCTACATGCAGCATTCGCTGCTGGCGCTGGTGGTCATTCCGGAACTCCGGATTTCCGATGTCGGGCTGGTCGATGTGACGACCTTCGAGAAGGTCGATTTGTTTCTTTGAGCTAGGCCACCAAGCTGACGTCTGGCGAAAAAAAAGGGCGCCTGAGGCGCCCTTTTTTGTTCCTGCGAGCAAGGCCTTACTGCAATCCGCCGAGCATGTTGATGCGGTCGGTCACCTCGCGGTCGCTGGCAAAGCCGTCGTCGGCACGCAGGCGCTGGCCAAGCAGCTTCACCATCTCCGGATTGTCGGCGAATTTGGTGTGGTTGAAGGCATCGCCGCTCTTGGCGTCGGACAGGTCGACGACGACGACGCCATATTCGGCGAGATCGGCTGAGTTCTTGTAGTCGCCGAGACGCGGCTTGGAGCCGGCAAGCAGACCAGACAGCTTGAGCGCGCGGTCGTCGCCCGACAGCATCAGGAAGAACGGCTTGGTCGGCTTGCCGTAGCGGCGCATCTGGCTCTTGAACACGTCGACATCGATGTCGGGCGAAGCCAGAACGACGTCGCCGAGCTTGCCGCCGAGGTCGCGGTCGCCGGTCAGCGCCAGCTGGCGCAGCGCTTCCATGGTCACCCAGGTGCCCATCGAATGCGCCACGATGTCGATACGACGTGCGCCCGACTGGGCAAGCATGCGCAGCGTCACTTCGAGCTGGTCGCGCGCGGCCGCCGCACTTTCCCTGTCATAGACATAGTCGGTCGTGTTGCCGCCTGAGGCCCAGGAAAACAGCACCGGCGTGCCGGTGTAGCCCGAGTCGTGCGCGATCTGGGTGGCGCGATAGACGCCGGCGTCAAACGAGGTGTTGTAGCCGTGGACGAACAGCATGGCGCGGCCGCCACGCGCGGCGATGTCTGCGCTCAGCGCCTTCGAAAATTCGGGCTGGGTGGCATAGCCGCTCGCATTGGTGGCAGTGAAATACTTGGTCGGATCGGGGTCCTTGCGGTTGCGCAACTCGATCTGGCCGGTCTTGTGAATCTTCGGCACGGTGACGTCGACGCGCGCGAAATTGAGCGTCGCCGAACGATCGCGATCGAAGACCTGCTTGTCGTCGGCCGCGTGCTGGCGCGTCGAGGCGACGAAAATCGCATGGTTGCCAGCAATCTCCGAGACGGGAACATTGACGACGGCGCCGGTCAAAAGCGCGCCGGACGGCTGCCCGATGCAACCGGACAGCAGGAGGGCGGCGATGGCGATGCAATACTTGGACGGCGACACTTTTGATGATCTCTCTGACGGGCAAGGCGTTCAGCGTGCCACCCTCGGGACGGCCTGATAGTGGCGGAAGTAAGTCGCGTCCAGCCGAAAAGATCAGCTCAAGAGGACATCGCCTGCCGAGTGTTGCCGGATTGCCGAAATTGTGGCGGAAACAAGGACTTCCGCATCCCAGTTCACTGACTTAGCGACCCCAGAAAGTTGGCGTGAAGATCACCAGAACGGCCAGGATTTCGAGACGCCCGAGTAGCATTGCCGCCGAGCAGATCCACTTGGCGGCATCGGGCAGCGACGAGAAATTGCCAACCGGGCCGATGATCGGGCCGAGGCCGGGACCGACATTGGTGAGCGACGTCAGCGAACCGGTAACGGCGGTGATGAAGTCGAGGCCAGTGGCACTCAACAGGACGATGGTGATCGCCCACAGGACCATGAACGAGGCGATGAACAGGACCACGGCACTCTGCATCTCAGGGGCGACGGTGCGGTCGCCATAGCGCACGGGCGTCACCGTGTTGGGATAGATCAGCCGGCGCAGACCGTTCGACAGCAGTTCGAACAGGATGAGGAAGCGGTAGGCCTTGATGCCGCCGGTGGTCGAGCCGGAGCAGCCGCCCAAGAAGGTGGCGACGAAGATGCAGCCGATGGCGAACGGCCCCCACAGGCTGTAGTCGTCGCTGGCAAAGCCGGCGGTGGTGATGATCGACATCAGGTTGAATGTCGAATGGGTAAGCGCCGTGAAGAACGGCATGCCCATGTTGACGCGCAGGTAGATGGCAACTGCGATGGCGAAGACGATGCAGTAGCCGGCATAGACGCGGATCTGCGGGTCGCGCAGCGCGTCGAGCCGTCCGCGCACGGCAAACAGGATCATGATCGAAAACGGCAGGCCGCCGATGAACATGAAGACGATGCCGGTCCACAGGATGGCGGGATTGTCGGCATAGCGCAGGAACGAGGTGTCGTGGGTGGAAAAGCCCCCGGTCGCCACTGTCGACATCGCGTGGTTGATGGCATGGAAGCCGTCCATGCCGGCGGCGACGTAGGAGATGGTGCAGGCGACGACCAGCACCGTGTAGATGCCGATCAACGAGACGGTGAAGGTCTGGAAGCGTTCGAATGGACGATCCTCGATGTCGGAGGACTCGATCTTGAAGTAGGACACGCCACCGATGTTGAGGAACGGCAGCAGGAACAGACCGAGCGCGATGACGCCGAGGCCGCCCATGAAGCTGAGCAGCGAGCGCCAGATGAGGATGCCGGGTGGCGCGCTGTCGAGGCCGTTGATGACGGTGGAGCCTGTCGTGGTGACGCCTGACACGGATTCGAAGAAGGCGTCGGTAATGCCAAGATGCAGCGACGAGGTCATGAATGGCACCGCACCGGCGATCGCCAGCGTGATCCAGAGAAAATTGACCAGAAGAAAGCCGAAGCGGGTGTTGGCCGGAGGCACGCGCCCTTGCGTGGCGAGCGCTATCGCCAAGGCGAGGCCGCCCATGAACATCGCGGTGAAGGCGAAGGAGCGCCAGTCGTCGTTGCCGTAATAGAGGTCGACGGCGGCCGGAATGAGCATTGCCACGGACAGGTAGATGGCAAAGACGGCCGCGACATGGATCGCGGCGCGGACGGCAATTCTGTTCACCGAGACGTATCCCCAAATCTATCGCGGCGAGCCAATGAGCCGGTTTGTACCTGACGGCAGGAGCCGGACAGTGGCTTCGCAACGCCGAATATGCAATAGCGCGGGAGCGCGGGCCACAGCATTTGCCCGGTCGATTTCAGGAGTGCCCAAGCCATGACCAGTTTTGCCGAAAGGGTTTCGCTGGCAGCTGCGGCGGTGAGGCAACTGTTTCCTGAGACACCGCTGCAGGAGAACGACTATCTCTCGCGCAAGACTGGTGCGCGCGTGCTGTTGAAGCGCGAAGACCTGACGCCGGTGCGCTCCTACAGATTCGCGGCGCGTTGAACTTCTTCCGCAAGACGCTTGCCGCCGGCAACAAGGCGGAGTTGTTCGTCTGCGCCTCGGCCGGCAACCACGCCCAGGGTTTTGCCTTCGTCTGCCGCCACTTCGGCAAGAAGGGCGTGGTGTTCATGCCGGTGACGACGCCGCAGCAGAAGATCGACAAGACTAGGCTGTTCGGCGGCGAGTTCGTCGAGATCAAGCTTGTCGGCGACTTCTTCGACGATTGCTATCGCGCCGCGCTGGAGTTCGCCGAAAGCTCCGGCGGCCACATGGTTCCGCCTTTCGATCACAAGGACATCATCGAGGGCCAGGCGACGGTCGCCCTTGAGATCATGGCGCAGATGCCGAACGGCCGCATGCCCGACATCGTGCTTTTGCCGGTCGGCGGCGGTGGACTGTCGGCTGGTGTGACGCGCTACTTTGCCGAAACTGGCGGCTCACCGCGTTTTGTCTTCTGTGAACCGGCTGGCGCGCCCAGCCTTCGCGACAGCCTGGTCACCGGCAAGCGGGTGAAGCTCGCCAAGGTCGACAATTTCGTCGATGGCGCGGCCGTCGCCGAGATCGGCCGCGAACCGCTGCGCCTGCTCAAGGATTTCGCCGCCGACACCGTCAAGCTGGTGCCGGAAAACCGGCTGTGCGCGACGATGATCGAAATGCTCAATGTCGAGGGCGTGGTGCTGGAACCGGCGGGTGCCTTGGCGATCGACGTGCTCAAGGATTTTTCCAAGAAGGAGCTGAAAGGCAAGACCGTGGTTGCGGTGGTGTCGGGCGGTAATTTCGACTTCGAGCGCCTACCCGACGTCAAGGAGCGCGCCTTGCGCTTCGAAGGCTTGAAAAAGTACTTCATCATCCGCTTCCCGCAGCGGCCGGGTGCGTTGCGGGACTTCCTCGAGCTCATGGGCCCGGACGACGACATCACGCGCTTCGAGTATCTCAAGAAGTCGGCGCGCAATTTCGGTTCGGTGCTGATCGGCATCGAGACCAAGGACCGGCGCAACTTCGACCTGCTCAAGGCGCGCTTCGATGTCGAGGGCGTGCAGTATCAGGACATCACCGACAACGAGACGCTGGGCGGCTTCATCATATGAGCGTCTTCATCGCGCTGTTTTCCGGCATCAATGTCGGCGGCAACCGCATCGTCAAGATGGCCGAATTGAAGGCGTTCTTCGACGCACTCGGCTTTGCCGATGTCGCAAGCTACATCCAGAGCGGCAACGTGGTGTTCAAGGCCGAGGCTGCCGACGCTGGTGCCCTGGCTGAGCAGATCGAGGCCGCATTCGAAAAGCGCTGGGGCTTCCGCTCGCGCATCATGGTGCGCGACCTCTGCTGGCTCGAGGCGCTGGTGGCCAGCAATCCCTATCCGGAAGTGGCCGGGGATCCGACCAAGCTGCATGCGAGTGCACTGGAGCGCGCGCCGACGTCGGAGGAAATCGCGCGGCTGGCCGAGCGCTGCACCGGTCCTGAAAGCTTCGAGGTCAAGGGCGACGTGCTTTACCTTCATGCGCCCGATGGCCTGGGTAAATCGAAATTCGCCGAAATCCTGCCGCGAACGCTGAAGGTGCCGGGCACGATGCGCAACTGGCGCACCGTGCTGACCTTGCTCGAGATGGCCCAGAAGGCCTGAGGGCTTTTCCCCACGCATCGTGTTTTCCGAAACCGATCCGGTTTCGTGCCGACGCGGTTACCAGCTGCCGGTGTTCGGCATCGACAGCCAGGGTTCCGCCGGCGCCTTGCGCTCGCCCTTCTGCAAAAGCTCGATCGAAATGCCGTCGGGCGACTTGATGAAGGCCATGTTGCCATCGCGCGGCGGGCGGTTGATGGTGACGCCCTTGTTCATCAGGTCCTGGCAGGCGGCATAGATGTCGTCGACCTCATAGGCGAGGTGGCCGAAATTGCGGCCGCCCTGATAGTCTTCCGTATCCCAATTGTAGGTCAGTTCGAGCAGCGGCGCCTGGCGCGCAGTGCCTGAACCCTCGTCCTCGGAGGCGGCGAGGAAGATCAGCGTATAGCGGCCCTTCTCGTTGGTGGAGCGACGGACCTCCTTCATGCCGAACTTGTTGCAGTAGAAATCCAAAGAGGCGTCGACGTCTTTGACGCGGACCATGGTGTGGAGATAGCGCATCGCTGTTCCTTGGGTTGGGGTTCGGCCGATACATAGGGCGGGGCCGGCACGCTCGGCAACCGTGGCGTCGCGTTTTCCGGGGAACTGGAGCGAAGCTTGTGTCTATCCGGGGGGCAAGTCGAAAAATGGCAGGTCGGCCCTTGCGTAAGTCCAAAGTGGAAGTGTTAATCTTATCTCAAGAATCAGTATTGGCGTTTGCAAGGAAAGGGGGCGTTCTGATGGGGGAAAAGGCCTCTCTCGTGGTGCAGAACGGCACTGGCCGTGACGCTTTCGAGCTTGACGACAGCACCGACGGTGTCGGTCTGGTCGAGCTTTCAGGCGCCATCAAATGGTTCGACGTGGCCAAGGGCTACGGTTTCATTCTTCCCGACAGCGGTGTTGGCAGCGATGTTCTGCTGCACGTAACCTGCCTGCGCCGCGATGGCTTCCAGACAGCGCTTGAAGGCGCTCGCGTCGTTTGCCTGGTTAAGCAGGGTGACCGCGGCCTGCAGGCCTTCCGCGTGCTCTCCATCGACAATTCGACCGCCGTGCACCCTGCCGAGATGCAGGAGCAGCGCACCCATGTCTCGGTCACGCCTGAAAGCGGGCTCGAGCGCGCGCTGGTCAAGTGGTTCAACCGCACCAAGGGGTTTGGCTTCCTGACGCGCGGCGAAGGCACCGAGGACATTTTCGTCCACATGGAAACGCTGCGCCGCTTCGGCGTCACCGAGCTTCGGCCCGGGCAGGTGGTGCTGGTTCGTTTCGGCAAGGGTGACAAAGGCCTTATGGCCGCCGAAATTCACCCCGATCTAGGGACCTTGCCGGTTTCGCACTAGGTCGAGACCGCCGCAGGGGAGCTTATGACCTCACGTAAATATCTGATGGCCGGAGTGCTCGGCGCTGCTTTGCTTGCGGCGCCGGCTTTTGTCGTTTCGCTTGCCATAACCGGGCCAAGCATCGCGCAAGAAGCGATGGCCCTGCCAGTCGATGCCGAGCCGCTGATCGCCGTGACCGCCAAGGGCGATGTGCCCTTCCGTATCGAGATTGCCGACGAACCGGGCGAACGCTCGATGGGGCTGATGTTCCGCAAGGATCTCGCCGATGACCAGGGCATGCTGTTCGTGTTCGAGCAGACCCAGCCGGTCGGCTTCTGGATGAAGAACACCCCGTTGCCGCTCGACCTGGTTTTTGTCGGCCCCGACGGCAAGGTGCTCGACGTTTTGCCCGGCACGCCGTTTTCCGAAGCCGTCATCGCACCTGACGAGCCGGCGCGCTTCGTGCTCGAACTCAAGGCCGGCACGGCCGCTAGGACCGGTATCGCCGACGGCGTCATGCTCAAGCATCGCGCGATCGCGGCGGCTGCCGGCAATCCCGGCTGAGGCTGGACCCTCTGCCAAAGACCATTCGGAGCAACGATGGCTATCGATCACTTTTCCCATGAAGGTTTCGACCTGGCGTTCCTCGACTTGCCGCCGACAGGCGCGGGCAGTGGCGAGCCGGTGCTGATGATCCATGGCTTTGCCTCCAGTCACTTCGTCAACTGGGTGTCGCCGGGCTGGTTCAAGACGCTGACCGAAGCGGGATACCGCGCCATTGCCTTCGACCATCGCGGCCATGGTGGCTCGACCAAGAGCTATGACGAGGCCGACTACACGCCGAGCAAGATGGCCGGCGATGCGGTCGCGTTGCTCGACCATCTCGGAATCGAGCGGGCCCATGTCATGGGCTATTCGATGGGCGCTCGCGTGTCGGCATTCATGGCGCTGGAAGCGCCCGAGCGGGTGGCGACGCTGGTGTTTGGCGGCCTCGGCATCGGCATGGTCGACGGTGTCGGCGACTGGGATCCGATTGCGGCCGCGCTCCTGGCCGAGGATCCCGCGACGATCTCGCAGCCACGGGCCAAGATGTTCCGCGCCTTCGCCGATCAGACACGCAGCGACAGGAAGGCACTCGCCGCCTGCATCTCAACCTCGCGCGAACTGGTGACCGACAACGACATCAGGCGGATCATGCAGCCGAGTTTGGTCGCCGTCGGCACCAAGGACGATATTGCCGGTTCTCCTGAGGAACTGGCGCGCCTGATGCCGCATGGCGAGAGTTTCGACATCGAAGGCCGCGACCACATGCTGGCCGTCGGCGACAGGACGTTCAAGAAGCGGGTGCTCGAGTTTTTTGCCGAACATCCGATCTGAGCGTCAGTTCGTGGTCGACCTTCTCGTCACCACATGGAAATGACGGAATCGCCAGACGGCGAGCCGTTTGCGGCTCCGGTCGCTGGTGCTCGGATCGTAAGGGAGCATCCCGGCCTATCCGACTATCTCGCACTCTATCGGGCCGTTGGCGAACCGCTTCAATGGGACCAGAGACTGGGTATGTCTCACGGCGCGTTGCGGCACTTGCTTGGCGACAACGCAACATATGTCCATGTCCTGCGGGCAAATGACCGAGCAGTTGGCCTTTGCGAATTCGTCGGAGTCGGCGAGGCTGAGGTGGAGTTGACCAATTTTGGTCTGATCTCGGAATTCCAGGGCAAGAGGCTTGGGCCGTACCTGCTCGATCATTCCTTGCGGATCAATCTGGTTGCAGGTTCCGTGCCGTGTTTGGCTGCGCACCGACACCAACGATCATCCTGGCGCGCAATCGACATATCGGCGCGCTGGCTTCAGGCCATATTTGCAGCGCATCGAAAGCTTTCCGGATTGACCATTCGTTAGCCGCCCAGCTTTGCCAGCGAGCGCTCCATGTTGACCCGGGCCAGGGCCTCAAAGCGCGTCACGAAAACATCGGTGTGGAAGATACGCGGCCGGGCAAGGAAATTGCTGAGCACGGCACCGCGTCCGGCGCGCCAGTCGCCGTCGCTGACCCAGCCATATTCGCGCCTGACTGCGTCTTCATAGGTGTCGAAGATGTCTGCCGGGGCGCCGAGGATCGACAGATCCATGTCGAGCAACAGGGCGGCGTCGTTCTTCGCTGCCGCGTCGTCGAAGGCAGGGACCTCGTGGGTGGCGGTTGCCTCGATCATCGTGACAATCCGGCCAAGGCGAAGGGCGTCGACTTTTCCGCTCAGCTTGTCGGCGGCGAGCGCAGCACTTTGCGTCTCATTGTCCTTGCGGCGGCTGTCATAGATGGCGTCATGGAACCAGATGGCAGCCTCGATCGCTTCCGGGTCGGCGAACTGGGCGCGGTATTCCGCTAGCAGGCGCAAAAGCGCCTCGATGTGCCTTATGCCGTGGTAGTGGCGGTCTTCGGCGAGATAGAGGGCAGTCAGTTCCGCCCTGATGGCGTCGTTTATCAAAGACATGTCACTGCCCCTTGAATGCAGGTGTGCGCCGGCCGGCAAAGGCGGCGCGGCCCTCGGCATAGTCGTCGCTGAGGAAGGTGGCGTCGCCGAGCGCCTGTGCAAGGGCGGCTTCGCCGGGATCGTGGCTCAGGGCCGAGCGGATCGCAGCTTTGGAGGCGCGCACCGACAGCGGCGCATTTTCGGCGATTGTGCGGGCAACCTCGCCGACGCGGACATCGAAGCGTTCGGCGTCGGCGATTTCGAGCAGGAAGCCTGCCGAAAGCGCTGCCTGTGCGTCGATGCGGCCGGCGGTATAAGTGAGATAGCGCGCCATCTGCGGCCCGGCGGCCCAGACGATGTCGCCCATGGCGTCTTGCGGGTAGGCGAGACCGAGGCGCGCGGCGGGCACGGCGAATTGCGCCTCCGGCGTCGCGATGCGCAGGTCGCAGGCGGCGGCGAGGCCAAAGCCGCCGCCGAAGCAGATGCCGCGGATCGCCGCAATCACAGGGACGGCGGCGTTGCGAAGCGCGGCGAAAGCCGCCGAATTGGTCGCCTCATAGGCGCGCGCGCTTGTCGGGTCGCCGCGCAAGGTGTCGAACTCGGAGATGTCGGCACCGGCGGAAAAATCCTGGCCGGCACCGCGCAGAACGATGACGCGGACGTCGGGTCCGGACGAAAGCCGGTTGATGTGGCTGGCGAGCTCCACCCACATTGCCTGGGTGATGGCGTTCTTGCGCGCCGGGCGGTTGATGACGATTGTGGCGACACCATCGTTTGCTGTGACCAGCAAGGGTTCAGTTTCCATGACGCCTTGAATATCCGCGAACCAAATCCACTTGAACGAGCACTAAGGAAAATTGAGTTCAATCGTGCTAGCATCTGGCTTATATGTCCCGCGCGGGATTGCACAAGCCGGCAGTGAACGGAGACGTCGATGAACACCATATCCGCTGCGCGCCCCAGCTCAGTGAAGCCGGTCGATCCGATTTGGAGATCGGTGCGCGACGAGGCGACGGATGCAGTAGCGGGCGACCCGCTGCTGGCGGCATTTCTGTACGCAACGATCCTCAACCAGGATACGCTTGAAGAGGCGGTGATCCATCGCCTGGCCGAGCGGCTGGCGCATCAGGATCTCGGTGCCGACCTCATCCGGCAGACTTTCTACGCCATGCTCGAAGACCGGCCGGACTGGAGCGACACCGTGCGCACCGATATCCAGGCCTATTACGACCGGGATCCTGCCTGCGACCGCTATTTGATGCCGGTGCTGTATTTCAAAGGCTTCCACGCCATCCAGACGCACCGCCTGGCGCACTGGCTGTGGAACCGTGGCCGCAAGGATTTCGCGCTCTATCTTCAGAGCCGCTCATCCTCGGTGTTCCAGACCGACATCAATCCGGCCGCGCGCATGGGCAAGGGCATCTTCATCGACCATGCCACCGGCCTTGTCGTCGGCGAAACCGCCGTCATCGAAGACGACGTCTCGATCCTGCATGGCGTGACGCTCGGCGGTACCGGCAAGTCGGGCGGCGACCGCCACCCCAAGATCCGCTACGGCGTGCTGATCGGCGCCGGCGCCAAGATCCTCGGCAATATCGAGGTCGGCCATTGCTCGAAGATCGCCGCCGGTTCGGTGGTGCTGTCGCCCGTGCCGCACAACAAGACGGTGGCAGGTGTTCCGGCACGTGTCGTTGGCGAAACCGGCTGCGACCGGCCATCGAGCCAGATGGACCAGTTGCTGCCGTCGCAGACCATGGATCACGTCGTCAGCTTCGATATCTGAAGCATGAAACCGCCGGCGCCCGTGATGCGGGCGTCGGGCGCGATTTGCGCGGGGTAAAACTGCGCGTCGCCTTTACATGGCCATGCTTGGCGTGTCAGAAGCGCGTCTCTTAATGACAAGCCGGAGAAGCCCGTTGAAGCCGGAAGAAATCAGAAAACTCGACGCCTATTTCAAGCGCCAGTTCCAGAACCCCACGCTTCAGGTCAAGGCGCGTCCTCGCAAGGACGACTCGGCCGAAGTCTATATCGGTGACGAATTCCTTGGCATCGTTTTCAAGGACGAAGACGACGGCGACTACAATTTCTCGATGGCGATTCTCGACATCGATCTGGCCTGATCTGTCGGTCAATCCCGACGCCGCGCGGCAAGAATCGCGCGGCCGTCACTTCACGTGCAGCATGGCATTCGTCTTGGCGACAACCGCCCGGTCAAGCGCACGCCACTCTCCCAAAAGCTCCCGCGGAAATCTGTAGGTCAGGCTCAGCTCCTTGCCGACGAAAACGTCGCGCTCGCAAGGTGCCAGCGATTCCTCGGCCTCGGCACCGCTCAGGCAGCGCGCGACGAATGCCGGCTCGCCGCTGCGCGAAGCAACCGCCAGCACCTCGTTGAGGTAGCCCGAATTTTCCGTGAAGCCGAACAGCGTCATGCCCTCGGGGCCAGGCACGCCCGGCTTGACGGTGAGCGCGTTGTAAATCGGCGCAAGGCGGCCGCTCATGTCGCGCGTCATCATGCGTGGTTCGAGGCTGAGGAAGACGATACGCTTTTGACCGTCGAGATTGTTGAAGGCCGGCCGTGCGGCCTCGCTGTAACCGTCCATCTCGGGCCAGCGCATATAGAGGTCGAGGCGGGCGGCAATGCCGTCGCGGCGGGCCTTTTCGAAACGGATCATGTTCGACGGCGCCGAAATGACATCGTTGCCGATGACGACCTCGCGTCGTGTGATGTCGTCGGTGTAGCCGGCCATGGCGATGGTGTGGCCGAACCAGCGGCCGCCGAAGCTGATCGCCACCGAGAGCACGGCAAGCACGGCCAAGCCGTAAAACACCTTCATCATCAGCGTCGAATCGAGAACCTCGAAACCGGAGCTTTCGGTCGCCTCTTGCTTCATGAGATGTCTCCAGGGTCGCCGGCGGCTCGTGTTTTGCGTCTGGCATCGGGCCATTTGCTGCGTCGGTGGCGTTCGCGTCCATGCGTTCAGGAGCCGATATCCGACCGACATTGCGCGGGCATGGTTAATGGCGCGTTAAGGGTGTGCCGTGCGCTTGCCTTGTCGTGGCGCGCTACATAGTTTGCGCGCACCAAAGAAGGGAATTTGACCATGCCACTTTATGCTCTCGACGGGGTCGAGCCGCAGTTCGAGGACCGCGCCAGCAGCTGGATCGCACCGGACGCTGCTGTGGTCGGCGATGTCAGGATCGGGCGCGATGTCGGCATCTGGTTCGGCTCTGCCATCCGTGGCGACCGCGAACCGATCACCATCGGCGCTGGCTCCAATGTCCAGGAGCATACGGTGATGCACACCGATCCAGGATTTCCGCTTGTTATCGGCGAGGGCTGCACCATCGGCCACAGGGCTATCCTGCATGGCTGCACGGTCGGCGACAATTCGCTGATCGGTATGGGCGCGATCGTGCTCAATGGTGCCAGGATCGGCCGGAACTGCCTGGTTGGTGCCGGAGCGCTGGTGACCGAAGGCAAGGAATTTCCCGACAATTCGCTGATTGTCGGCTCGCCCGCCAAGGTGATCCGCACGCTCGACGATGCTGCCGCAGAGCGGCTGCGCAAGTCGGCCGAGGACTATGTCGCGAACCAGCGGCGCTTCGGTGCCGGGCTCAAGAGGGTCGCGGACTGACAACAAGGCTTCCGCCAGAAAAGGCGGAGCCGGCCCGGGGACTTGGGCCGGCTCCTAGACCCGGTCGTTGGGGACGGGGAGGGTGGGGACGCGACCGGGTTTTCTCGCCTGTGCATGAACTCCGAAAAATCGGAATGATTTTCGAAAAGGATCATGCACCGCACCAAAGTGCTACAGCGTCCATTGCGCGCCTAAGCGGCGCGCGGCGCTGTAGAGCTCAGCGAACCGACGCGACGGCGTCGGCGCGGCCGTCATTGATCGCGATCCAGACGCCTGAATTCCGCTCCGACTGACGCTTCAGATAGGTGTATTCGGTCTCGTTCCAGGCCAGTACCCTGGTGTCGAGATTGTCGAGGATATATTCGCCGAGGCTGGTCCGCACGGTCAGCACCGCATGGCCTTCGCCATTGGGCTGACGCACCACCGTGATCAGCAGGTTGCCGGCGGCCACACCCAGCTCCATCAGCTGGCGGCGCTTTTCCAGCGCATAGTCTTCGCAGTCGCCCGCACCGCTGTCAGGATAGGACCAGACTTCTTCCTGGCCCCACATTTCCATGTCGGTACGCGGCGCAACGGCAGTGTTGACCTTGTCGTTGATGGCGATCATCGCCTTCCACAGGCTGCGGGTCAGTTCGACCGGGGCCTTGCTGGCGGTCTTTTCGCTGCACTCGATCGGCGAGCGCTTGCACAATTCATAGTGTCCGACCGGCTGGGTGGTGCGGCCGTTGGTCTGCATGACGGCAGGTGCCGCAAGCGCGGCGCTCATGGCGCCTGCCTGAATTGTCGTGGCCAGAAGCAGCAGCCATCCCCGACGCATGTTCATTTTCTTGTCTCCCCGTTTGAGGTGACAATGACAGGCTCGGATTTATTTGACGCAAAACTGCGAAGTAGATGTTGAGTAAAAACAAGAGAGAACTCGCATAAACAAAGAATATAATAAGAATAAAACTTGCGGAAAATTTGATTACAATTTTATCGAAATGGCGCGGTCACTGTGCGTGTCCGTTGGGGAGCGTCGGGCAGTGACTGTCGGTGAGCGGATTGGTGTTTTCAGGTGCTTTGGCGTGGGCAGTTGTTTTCGGCCGCCCGATGTGTGACCGCCACGGTCCATGTCGGGTGTGCCGGAATGGAGCAGCGGCCAGGTGCCTAAACCGGGATCTGTCTTGTTTTGGTGTTTCGATGTTCGGGCGCTTCAATCAAGCGGAAATGCCCGGTGCCGCTGGCACTTTGCCGTGCAAGGCACCGGCCAGCCGGCCAGAGGGACCGAGATGGGAGCATGTTTCATCGAACGCGGACGCAAGCGCCCCGACCTCCAAGGGAGGTCAGGCAAAAGCTTGTTGTGTGGAGCTATGGGCTGCCCTCAGGTGCGCGGGCGGTTGAACTCGGTGTCGAGCGATTCCGGGCGCTGGATGACGGCGAATTCGATGGCGACGCCATCTTCGAAATGGCGCACGATCTGGCCGCGCATGGTGCCGAGTGTGACCTGGACGCCGATCGCCGGCTTGACCTCGATCTCGATGGCGGCACCCGAAAGCGACAGGTCGATGATGCGGCAGGGATACTGCCTGCCATCCATGAGTTGCAGCGCGCTGACCGGGTTGCGCGGCGCGACACGCTCGTGACGGCGGTCTTCCGGCAGGTCGAGCTCGTGCTTGTTGGCAAGCCAGGTCAGCTGTGCGGCGAGCTTGTCTTTCTTGCGGTCCGACGCGATGACCGTCATTGCGAAGCCATCCGGCAAGGTGCGGGTGATGACGCCTTCGACACGGCCGATATGGTCGATATAGGCGATGACCTTTTCGCCGGCAGCGCCCGAACGATCGGTGCGGAAGGCGACGTTGCCGGGCGACATGTCGACGACCTGGCCGGCATGCTCGGTACGATCCTCAAGCATGAAGCGGCCATAGATCTTGACGCGGACGCGCTGGAAGTTGCGCCGCTCCGCCCGTGACGGCGCGTAGTCAATCGCCGCTGGCCTCATGTTACCCTCATATTTGCAAACTCCCACCGAACCGCATCGGGGAGCCATTGCGGGAAACTACCGCCAAACAGGTTAATAAAACGCCTAGCGGCAACCGTTACGCAAGGCCTGCGGGCACTATTCTTCGCGCCCGCCTTCGAGGACGAACAAATGGCGTATACGACGCGCGCCGTCGAGTGGGTTGGGCTCGCCTTCCAGCGCTGCGTCGCTTGGCGCCAGCGACGGCACCGAGACCGCTGGCCGGTTCCTGAGGAACATCGGCTCGAGATCTGGGTCGACAACGCGCACGCTCTCGATGGAGGCGTCGGTGAGCGGATCGGAACCGAGCCAGAACGGTCGGTCGACGCTCGACAGCACGCCCAGGCTGCGTGGGTTTTCGATGCCCCCGTCGAGCGGCAAAAGCAGCATCTCGAAGGTTGTCGCGCGCAGGCTCGAGGTGAAGCCTTCGAAATTGATGACAACCACCGATTTCTGCTGGAACACGCCATAGGCAAGGCGGGCCATCAGCCGCTGGTCCTTCTGGCGCCACAGCGAGGGAAACGAAAAGCCCTTGAGCTCGCGACCGAAGGTGGCGCACAGCCGGGTGCCGGCGAGGCGGAAGACGGCTTCGCCGCGCGCGTCGCGCTCGAGGATGAAAGTATCGGCAAGCAGGGCCTTGATGTCGGCTGGTTCGACTTCGGTGCGCTTGGGCGCGGGCCTGCCGTCGCGAAGGCGGTTCCAATATTGGAACAGTGCCAGCGATCCTTTCTGTTTCATATTGCTCCGCTCCGAGCGTTTCTGCGCCTGATGTGCCATCGTTGGACAGAATCGCTTCAATCTTGAGGACTACATGAGGCGCGGAGCAGGACGCGTGCCAGTCTCAGTAACAGTTGTTAACGGGTCGGGATCGTTAAGGTTAACAAAGGGTTTACGTTGCCGTGTCGGGGGGATCCGTGGCACGTTCAATTCACTCAATGAAGTGGCCGCGGCAGGCGCGGTCGGCAGCACTTCAGTCAAGAGTTTTTGGGGGCGGGCAAGGGGGCTCGACCAGCCGTCCGGGGGAAACCCTGGGCGGCTTTCTTTTTTGCGCTTTCGCCCTGGCTGTTCTAGATGGGGCGAGGCTGGCGCATGCCGGACCAAAAACCGGACCAGAAGCGCATGAGCGAACCTGCTAGCCCCATCGACAATACCAACGACCTCGTCGAGGCGGTGCCCGAGCGGCGCGAGCCGATATTCAATCTGCCTGGCATCGTCATTGCGGTTATCGCTGCATGCGTTGTGGTTCACCTCATCCGCGTCTACCTGCTCAGCCCGAGCCAGGATTTTGCCCTGCTCGTGCGGGCTGCATTCATCCCGATCCGCTACTCCGGGCAATACGATCTCGACGTCTGGGCCTTCACCAGCCCGCTGACCTACGCCTTCCTGCATGGCGGTTTCGCCCATCTGATCATCAATATGGTGTGGCTTGCAGCGTTTGGTTCGCCGCTCGCCAACCGCCTCGGGATCGCGCGCTTCTCGACCTTCTTTGCCGTCACGTCGCTGGCGGCGGTGGCGCTGCATTATGTACTTCATTCGATGGACCAGGCGCCGCTGGTCGGAGCTTCCGGTGCGATTTCAGGCATGATGGGTGCTGCTGCGCGCTTCAGCTTCCAGATCGACCGGTCGCAGGGCAAGCCGGCTTTCTCAGGTGCGCCGCTGCCGATCCGCGACGTTTTCCGCTCACGTACGGCGATAACGTTCCTGGGGGTGTGGATGGTCATCAACCTAGTCACCGGACTTGTCGGTTTTACCCCTGGCGTCGATAACCAGATCGCCTGGGAAGCCCATATTGGCGGCTTTCTGGCAGGCTTTCTGGGGATCAGGTTTTTCGACCGCAGAGCCCAATTCGCCTGAGCGCGTTTTACTTGAAAAGCTGCCCAATGCAGCGCACGATGCAGTTGGCCCGATGGGCCCGCATGGAGTGATTTGACTGATCGACAGCAGCAGGAGGCCACAATGACTGTGAAGGCAATTCTCGAAAAGAAGGGCCACGACGTTTTTACCATTGGGCCCAATGTACAGCTGTCGGAAGCAGTTCGCATTCTTGCCGAACATCGCATCGGTGCGCTTGTCGTGACCAATGGCGACCGCAAGATTGTCGGCATCCTGTCCGAGCGCGACGTCGTTCGCATCATCGGCAAGGAAGGCGGCGCCGCCCTTGAAAAGACTGTGCGCGAGGTGATGACCCCCAAGGTCAAGATCTGCAACGAGAACCATACGGTCAATCAGGTCATGGAGATCATGACCGTCGGCCGCTTCCGCCATTTGCCGGTCGAGCGCGACGGCTATCTCTACGGCATCGTGTCGATCGGTGACGTCGTCAAGCGCCGCATCGAGGATGTCGAGCGCGAGGCGGAAGAGATCAAGGCATACATCGCCACAGCCTGACACAGTGAGTTGAGACGCCGGACCCGTACAAACGGACCCGGCGTTGTTCGTTATCTATTGTCGAGTTCCGGGCGGACCAGTTTCAGCCCGACCCTGGTGATGCGGTAGGGCCCGCCTTGCGACGAGGCGACTGCCTTTTTTCGCCTCAGCTTCCTGAAAAGATCGAGATCGAAATCCGGATATTGCCAGCCGTCGCGGGTGAGGCAGATGACCGCTTCGATCTTGTTGTTGTCGTCTTTTTCGATTTCGATCCGCCCGCCCTGGGCGAGCAGGTGCAGGATGCGCTGCTCTATGCGCGATATGTTCATGGGTGGATGAGTCCTGGAAAACCTGACTGCAACAGCAACGCGTTGAAGCAGCCAAAACAAAAAGCCGCCGCCACGATTGCTCGCGGCACGGGGTTTCTGGTTTTCACGCCCCGCCTTCAGGAGAAGGTCGGGGCTTTAGCGGGACTCAGACAAGTTAAACATCCACACTCCATCGGGATGGTTCCGATATAGCGAGCAACCTGGCGAAGTGCCAGCCCGCGGAGGCAGACGCTCGCGCGCGTTGCATGGCGGCCACACCGCGACGGCTCCAGGGCCAGCAACAAAAACTTAACATTACTTCACACCGGCCGCTGTCTCGAACTGGGATGAGTGATGCCGCTGGGGTCGTCGCCTGGCGGGCGAGGGGCGCTCACATCTCACGGCTTTGGAGTGTGCATGTTCGCGAAAATGGGTTTTGCAACGATTGTCTTCAGGACATCGTTGGCCATGGCTTTCGGCTCTTGGGGATTTTCCGCAGCGCCTGCCGCCGATGCGGCATCCGAGGGGCAACTGGCCGCCGTCCCCAATTCCAGCCGCTTCGGGCGCATCGGCGAGAAGCTGGCGGAATGGCATGTCGTTGTCGGCGGCGGTGCAATGATCCAGCCGGAATATGAGGGGTCCGACGAGTTCAAGATCACACCGGTGCCCTTCGTCTCGGCGACGTTGTTCGACACGCTGACCATTGACCCCACCGGTGCGACGCTGGAGCTCTTCGAGCGCGATGCCTTCAAGCTCAGCGCGCGGCTTGGCTACGAACTGGGCCGGCAGGAAGACGACTCCGACCATCTCAGGGGCATGGGCGATATCGATTTTGGCGCCGCCGTTGGGGCAAAAGCTGCCGTTCAGTTCGGTTCGGTCGAGCTTTTTGCGCTGCTCGACAAGACCATTGGCGGCAGCGAAGGCCTTGTCGGCAGGGTCGGGCTCGAGGTGACGCAGCCGGTTTCGGAAAGGCTCATTCTTGGCGCTTCGGCCTCCGCAGTGGTTGCCGACGAGAACCACATGCAGGCCTATTTCGGCGTCAGCGCCGAACAGGCGACACGTTCGGGGCTGGCGCGGTACGATGCCAGTGCCGAACGCAGCATCGACGTCCATGTCAGCCGGCTGCGCCAGAAGATCGAGAAGGACGCGCGTGACCCGGTTCTGCTCAAGACGGTGCGGCTCGGCGGCTTGTTCACCGCCACGGTGGAAGAGGCATGAAAGCGGTGCATCGCCGCTTGGTTCCGCCATCGCTGCGCGGCCAGCTGATGGCGATCATCATGGTGGCGATGCTCGTCGTTATCGTCATCGGCTCGGCCTTCGAGAGGATCACCAATTCCGACTACGTGCCCGACATGGAGATCATCGCCGAACGTGCCGGCGTGGTCGCGGCCATGTTGCGCCAGGCGCCGCCTGATGAAAGAGGCGCAGTTCTCAAGGGCGCGAACGATGCCGGGCTGGATTTCCAGTTGTTGAGCCGCGAGCAGGTCGACCGCACGTCTTCGCCGCAGCAGCGTACGGCGCTCGGGCGCATCATCGCAGTGCTGTTTCCTCCCGACAGGGCGCCGCCGCTCGGCGGTCGCTGGCTGCTGGTCGCAGGCCAGCCGGCGCTTGTCTTCGAGCTGGACCACCAGACGGCGGCGGCACTATTCGGCGCACCCGATACCGTGCTGACGTCACAATTCGTCGGCCCCGCCACCTATTACCTGCTGGCATTGGTCGTACTGTTTGTCTTGTTTTCGTTCTTCGCCGTGTGGGCGGTGACCGATCCGTTGAAACGGATTTCGGCTGCGGTGGCGTCGGCGGAGATCGACAATGGCGACGAGCTGTTCGTCGAGCGCGGTTCGATCGAAATGGTCGGCCTGGCGCGTGCGCTGAACAAGATGCGGGCGCGCATTCGCACCATGATCGACAATCGCACGCGCATGCTGCGCAGCGTCAGCCACGACCTGCGCACACCGCTGACACGCCTGCGCCTGCGCGCCGAGCGTATGGACGACAGTGTGCTGCGCGGCGCCATGCTGTCCGACATCAACCATATCGAAGGGTTGATCGACGAGACGCTGACCTATCTGCGCAACGATGTCTCGACGGAGGAATTGCAGCGCGCCGATATCGCCAGCGTATTGCAGACAGTGTGCGCCGAATTCTCCGATGTCGGGTTTTCAGTTTCCTACACCGGGCCCGACCGGCTGCCCGGCTGGTGCAAGCCGAACGCTTTGGCGCGTGCGATCACCACCTCTGCGACAACGGCGTCAAATTCGCACCCAATGTCGAGGTCGTGCTGACCGCGACCGACGAGGCGGCTTTCATCAAGGTCAATGACAACGGGCCGGGCATCCCCGAAACCGTGCGGGCGCGCGTCTTCGAACCCTTCTACAAGGTCGACGCATCACGCGGGGCGAACGCCAAGCGTGGCTTCGGTCTTGGCCTGTCGATCGTCGCAGACATCGTGCATGGCCATGGCGGCAAGATCGTGCTCGATGAAAACAGGCCGACCGGACTTGTGGTCAAGGTCGACCTGCCGAGAGGCCTTGTCGCGGCCTAGGCAATTCGCTCAATGATGGGTTGGAAACGCAGGGCTGAGCGTCGGCCAAGCAGGCAACGCTTGCCTCGCTTGGCTGTTTGCACTAGCGAAGGCGCACACTAAACTATGCGTTTCGTACCTTCTCGATCCGCATCTTCTCGATCCAATGACGCAGGCCGCCATGACCCTCATCGATACCCGCACGCCCGACGCCAAGCGCTTCATTCCCGGTGCCACTGGTGACTGGGAAGTCATCATCGGCCTGGAGGTCCATGCCCAGGTGACGTCGAACGCAAAGCTGTTTTCGGGTGCTTCGACGGCGTTCGGCGCCGAGCCCAATGCCAATGTCAGCCTTGTCGATGCAGCGATGCCCGGCATGCTGCCCGTCATCAACGAGGAATGCGTCAAGCAGGCGATCCGCACCGGCCTCGGCCTCAAGGCGCAGATCAACCACAAGTCCGTGTTCGACCGGAAGAACTACTTCTATCCCGATCTGCCGCAGGGCTACCAGATCTCGCAGTTCAAGCAGCCGATCGTCGGCGAGGGCAAGATGATCATTTCGGTCGGGCCTGACCGCAAGGGCGAGTTCGAGGACATCGAGATCGGCATCGAGCGCCTGCATCTCGAGCAGGACGCCGGCAAGTCGATCCATGACCAGCATCCGACGATGTCATATGTCGACCTCAACCGCTCTGGCGTGGCGCTGATGGAGATCGTCTCCAAGCCCGACATGCGCTCGTCGGATGAGGCCAAGGCCTATGTCACTAAGCTGCGCACCATCGTGCGTTATCTCGGCACCTGCGACGGCAACATGGATGAAGGCTCGATGCGCGCCGACGTCAACGTGTCGGTGCGCCGTCCCGGCGGCGAGTTCGGCACGCGCTGCGAGATCAAGAACGTCAACTCGATCCGCTTCGTTGGCCAGGCCATCGAATACGAGGCGCGGCGCCAGATCGCCATTCTCGAGGATGGCGGCAAGATCGACCAGGAGACGCGGCTGTTCGACCCCAACAAGGGCGAGACGCGCGCGATGCGCTCGAAGGAAGAGGCACACGACTATCGCTACTTCCCCGATCCGGACCTTCTGCCGCTCGAATTCGACCAGGCCTATGTCGATGACCTCGCCAAGGACCTGCCGGAATTGCCAGACGACAAGAAGGCGCGGCTGGTCACCAGCCTCGGCCTGTCGGTCTATGACGCCTCGATCCTGGTCTCGGAAAAGGCGATTGCCGACTATTTCGAGAAGGTGGCCGCTGGCCGCGACGGCAAGCTTGCCGCCAACTGGGTCATCAACGACCTGCTCGGCGCCTTGAACAAGGCCGGCAAGGATATTGAAAACGCGCCGGTTTCTCCTGATCAGCTGGGTGCCGTGATCGACCTGATCAAGGAAGGCACGATCTCCGGCAAGATCGCCAAGGACCTGTTCGAAATCGTCTGGAACGAGGGTGGCGACCCGCGTGAACTGGTCGAAAGCCGCGGCATGAAGCAGGTGACCGATACTGGCGCCATCGAAAAGGCCGTCGACGACGTCATCGCCGCCAACCCTGACAAGGCCGAGCAGGCGCGGGCCAAGCCGACAATGGCCGGCTGGTTCGTCGGCCAGGTGATGAAGATGACGGGCGGCAAGGCCAACCCGCAGGCGGTCAACGACCTGGTCAAGGCCAAGCTCGGCATCGAGGAATAGGCCGATGTTTGTCCGCACGGCGAGCGAGCGCGACCTTGAGACGATCAAGGCGCTGCTCGTCGAGACGTGGCACGCGACCTACGACACCATCTACGGCGTCGAGCGGGTCAATGAGATCACCACCGAATGGCATTCGGTGGCAGCGCTCAAGGCGAGGCTGACGAGGCCGAATTCCGAGTTCCTGGTTGCCGACGACGGCAAGAAGATTGCCGGCATGGTTTTTGCCGCTGCGACCAGCGACGGCAAGGTGCTGGTGCTGCATCAGATCTACGTTCGCCCCGGGAACCAGCGCGCGGGGATCGGTAGGCTGTTGCTCGACGAGATCGAGCAGAGTTTTCCCCGAAGCACGGACAATGCGTGTCGAAGTTGAAGAGGCCAATGCGCCGGCGCTGGCCTTTTATGCCGCCAGCGGCTTCGCGCGTGCCGGCGAGACCGCCAATTGCGGTGCCGACCAATCCGGCATTCCGGCGCTGATCTTCGAAAAGAAGCTGGGCTAGATCAGGCCAAACCTAGCTGGCTGTAATCTCGACATTGTCGATGAGCCGCGTCTTGCCGAGGCGGGCCGCAACGAGCACGCGGCCGTCGCGGTCTCTTTGCCATGGCGCCAACGTGTCGCTTTGCCGTGCCTCGACATAGTCGACGACATCGAAACCGGCATTGAGGATCTGCTGGCGCGCCGCTGTCATCGTCGCCTGTTCGTCGGCGCCTGACTGAAGGGCGGAAGCGGCCTTGCGCACCACCTTGTTGAGCTGTTGCGCGACCGCCAGTTCAGTTGCGCTGAGATAGGCATTGCGCGACGACATGGCGAGGCCCTCGGCGTCGCGGATCGTCGGCGAACCCAGCACCTCGACAGCCAGGTCGAGGTCGCGGCACAGCTTCTTGACGACGCAAAGCTGCTGGTAATCCTTCTCGCCGAAGACGGCGAGGTCAGGCGCGGCCTGGATGAAGAGCTTGCCAACGACAGTGGCGACACCGTCGAAGAAGGCCGGGCGGAAGGCGGTTTCGAGGCCAGCGGACGGGCCGCCGACAGAGATCGAGGTGGCAAAGCCTTGCGGGTAGACCTCATCTACGCCGGGTGTGAAGGCGAGGTGGACGCCGGCCTTTTCCAGCCTGTCGAGGTCAAGCGCCAACTGGCGCGGATACTGGTCGAGGTCTTCCGTCGGCGCGAACTGGCGCGGGTTGACGAAGATCGACACGACGCAGCGGTCGGCCCGCTTGAGCGCTGCGCGCATCAGCGAGACATGGCCGTCATGCAGCGCGCCCATTGTCGGCACCAGCGCGACCTTGAGGCCTTCGGCACGCCATGCCCGTACCTGCGCACGGAGGGCGGCGATGGTTTCGACGACAATGGTCATGCCTTGTCCTTGCTCAAGGAAAACAGATGCTCGGGGGCGGGGAAGGCGCGGCTGCGGACGTCCCTGGCGTAGGCCGCCGCGGCGTTGGAAACGAGGTCACGCAGCACGGCGTATTCCTTGACGAATTTTGGCACCCGATCGACGGTCAGGCCGATGGCGTCGTCGATGACGAGGATCTGGCCGTCGCAGGCGGCACTGGCGCCGATACCGACAGTCGGGATCGAAATGCGCCGGGTGATTTCGGCTGCCACCGGCTCGACAGTGCCTTCGATGACGACCGAAAACGCACCTGATGCTTCGACGGCCCTGGCGTCGGCGTAAAGCGCCTCGGCGTTGGCCTCCGAGCGGCCCTTGATCTTGTAGCCGCCTTCCTTTTCGACCGACTGCGGCAACAGCCCGATATGGCCCATGACGGGAATGCCTGATGCAACGATGGCAGCGATCTGCGCGGCGATGGCGACACCGCCTTCGAGCTTGACCGCATCGCAGCCGGTTTCGCGCATGATGCGGCTGGCAGAAGTGACGGCGTTTTCGACATTGTCCTCGTAGCTGCCGGCGGGCATGTCGACGACGACGCAGGCACGGCACGAGCCGCGCATCACCGCCTGGCCGTGGGCGACCATCATGTCCATCGTCGCGCCGAGTGTATTTGCATGACCGTGCAGCACCATGGCGACGCTGTCGCCGACGAGCAGAAGATCGACATGCGGGTCGAGCAGACGGGCGATGGGATAGGTGTAGGCGGTGAGACAGACGATGGGCTCGCCGCCCTTGCGGGCCAACAGATCGGCGGGCGTGATGCGGCCGGCAGCCGCAGGCGCGTCAGAAGCCATGTCTTTTCCTCCCTCGACGGTTCCAGCCAAAGCCGGTCCGAGAGCCCAACGGGCCGGATTCCATTACGGACCGGCCAAACATTTTGCAAGTGCGAGATGAAGGCGTGAGCAGATGCGAGATGGCATCGTCCATCAGGACGAGTGGTGCGGTGCCTCTTCCTGCGCCAGACGCCTGATGTAGACGGCAAACTCCGGGTCTTCGCCGGGCAGAAGCTGGGGCAGGGCGTTGCGAAAATCCGCGCGCCGGCACCATTCGCGCATGAAATCCTCCCAAGAGGCCCAGCGGCGGCGCTTGCGTTCGGGCATGTCGGGCTCATAGGCGACGAGATAGGCGCGCTCGAACAGGGCAATCAGGATGGCAAACATCGCCAGCAGGCGGTCGCGCTGCTCGCCGGTGAGATTGACGGTCGCATCCTGTGACTGGAGCCTGAGGTCGGAGTGGCCGAGCGACAGCTTGAGGAAGTCGGTGTAGCCGTCGGAGAGCATCTGGTAGATTTCTTCTTCCTCGTTTACGCGCTCCTTGCGCTGTTCGAAGACGAAAAAGAAGATGGCGAGCGGCAAGCCGAAGATCGTCACCAGCATGCTCAGCATTTCAAGGATTTGCATGAAGGACATGGTTGCGGTCCGATTTGACGCTCACGGCGAACAGTAGGTGTTGATTGATCGTCTGCCAATCGTCGCAGGTGGCAAGTTGCGCCTTCTAAACTCTTGCCTTCGCGCCAGCCTGACGCCATAAGCAGGAGACTTTCGACGCGCCTGCCGCGAGGATCCGATGAAGAAATTCCTTGTCCAGTTTTTCACTTGGTGGAACGGCCAGACCCTTGGCACGCGTTTCCACACCTGGCGCAAAGGCACCAAGGTGGGCCAGGACGAATTCGGCAACGTCTATTACGAAGGCGGCAAGGACTCCGAGGGACGTACCCGCCGCTGGGTGATCTACAAGGGCTATTCGGAAGCTTCGATGATTCCGCCCGGCTGGCACGGCTGGATGCACCATCGCGTCGATGTGGCACCGCCGAGCGACAACTACATTCCGCGCGACTGGCAGAAGGCGCATCAGCCGAACCTGACCGGTACTGGCGGCGCCTACCGCCCGAAGGGCTCGGTGCTGGGCAACACGCATCGCCCGCAGGTTACCGGCGACTACGACGCCTGGACGCCCGGCGCATAAGACAGCTCAACGGCGCGGACATTTGTCGCCACAATTGGCGGCTAACTCCTTGCCCATTGGCGTCAGGCGATTAGCTTTGGCGCGTGGGAATCAGCGAGTGGGACACACTCCGGGCGCAACGGCGGTAACGACTGAATGACACTTCCTGGCCGGTTTCCGTCGAGCGGACGATCGAAGGCGAAAGCCTTGCTTGTGGCCGCTGCTTTGTGCGCCGGCGCTGGTCAGGCTTTGGCGCAGGTCGAAACCCAGCCTTTGCCTGACATCCAGATCCAGCCCGACGCCCAGCCGCAGCCGGAGACCCAGCAGGCGCAGCCGCAGGCCGCAGCGCAGCCCCAGCGCATCAAGAACCCGATCGCCGAGTTTGCCGGCATCGACAAGATCACCGGCCGCATCATCACCTTCGACGTCTATGTCGACGAGACCGTGCAGTTCGGCGCGCTGCAGGTCACGCCACGCGTCTGCTACTCCAGGCCGGAAAACGAAGAGCCGAAGACGGATTCCTTCGTCGAGGTCGACGAGATCACGCTCGACCGCAAGATCAGGCGCATCTTCACCGGCTGGATGTTTGCCGAAAGCCCGGGCCTCAACGCTGTCGAGCACGCCGTCTATGACGTCTGGCTGAAGGCCTGCAAGCAGAAGTCGGACGTGCCGGCGCCGGAAGCTGCCAAGACCAACTGATCCTTTTTCGGAACTGCATCGGGTCCTTGACGTTTGTCGTTGTGAACAACGCAGCCGGAGGATCGCGCCGTGACCGTCAACCGTGACGAACTTCTCGAACTTGAACGGGAATTCTGGACCGGCAATCAGGAGTTCTTTGCCGAAAACGCCGACAGGGAATGTCTTGTCGCCTTTCCCGACATGGCCGGCGTGATGAGCAACGCCGATCTGGCCGCGACAGCCAAGACGCCGAATCGCTGGCGCAACCTCGAGATGAAGCTGCAAGGCATCGTCGAGCCGGGCAGCGACATCGTCATGCTGACCTATGAGGCCAAGGCGATCCGCGACAATGGCGAGCCCTATCAGGCGCTGGTCAGTACCGGCTATGTCCATCGCCTGCAGGGCTGGAAGATGATGTTCCATGCCCAGACGCCGATAACGAACGTCGCACAGAAGAAGAGCTAGCCTAGCCCCTCAGGGCATGAAGGTGGCTTCGCCGATGAGTGCCTTGGCCAGCATCTTTTCATATTTGTCGCGCGGCACGTCGACCGCGCCGAAACGCTTCAGGTGATCGGTGGTGAATTGCGTGTCGAGCAGCAGGAAACCGCGCTGCTTGAGCCGTTCGACGAGGTGGACGAGGCAGACCTTCGAGGCATCGGTTTCGCGCGAAAACATGCTCTCGCCGAAGAAGGCGCGGCCCAGCGAGACGCCATAAAGCCCGCCGACGAGATTGCCGTCGCGCCATGCCTCGACCGAATGGGCGTTTCCGATGCGGTGGAGGTGAGTGTAGGCTTCACGGATCGGTGCGTTGATCCAGGTCGATAGCCGACCGGCCCGGCGTTCGGCGCAAGCGTCGATGACGCCTTCGAAATCGCTGTCGAAGCGGATTTCGAAATGGCCTTGCCGGATCGTCTTGGCAAGCTTGTGCGGCACATGGAAGGCGTCGAAGGGGATGATGCCGCGCGTCTCTGGCCGGACCCAGAAAACCTCCGGATCCGACGCACTCTCGGCCATGGGAAATACGCCCGACGCATAGGCCTTCAGCAGAAGGTCCGTGGGTATGCTGTAGCCGGGCGCATAAGGTCGGGTCATGCGACCCTCATTCTACTCGCCTTTCGCGAGATGTTTTTCCAGCCAGTGGATGTCGTAGTCGCCATTTGCGATGTCGGGGTTGCCGACAAGCTCACGGAACAACGGCAACGTCGTCTTAATACCATCTACCACGAATTCGTCGAGCGCGCGGCGCAGACGCATCATGCATTCGACGCGGTTGCGGCCGTGCACGATCAGCTTGCCGATCAGGCTGTCGTAGTAGGGCGGGATCCGGTAGCCGGAATAGACGCCCGAATCGACGCGGATGCCCAGGCCGCCAGGGGTGTGGAAATGCGTGATCGTGCCGGGCGAAGGCACGAATGTGCGCGGGTCCTCGGCGTTGATACGGCATTCGATGGCATGGCCGTGGAAGCGGATGTCGTTCTGGGTGACCGACAGGCCGCCGCCTGACGCGACACGGATCTGCTCGTGGACGAGGTCGATGCCGGTGATCGCTTCGGTGATCGTATGCTCGACCTGAAGGCGGGTGTTCATCTCGATGAAGTAGAACTCGCCGTTCTCGTAGAGGAACTCGATCGTGCCAGCGCCGGAGTAGCCGAGATTGGCCACCGCCTTGGCGCAGATGTCGCCGATGCGCGCGCGCTCTTCGGCGTTGAGGGCGGGCGAATTGGCTTCTTCCCAGACCTTCTGGTGGCGCCGCTGCAACGAGCAGTCGCGCTCGCCGAGGTGCACGCCCTTGCCAGCGCCGTCGCCGAAGATCTGCACTTCGATATGGCGCGGCTTCTGCAGGTACTTCTCGATGTAGACGGCATCGTCGCCGAACGCCGCGCCGGCTTCCGAACGGGCTGTGGCCAGTGCCATTTCGAGATCAGCTTCGCTCAGCGCAACCTTCATGCCGCGGCCACCGCCGCCGGCGGAGGCCTTGATGATGACCGGATAACCGATCTCGGCGGCCACGCGCTTGGCTTCCTTCTCGTCGCTGACAGCACCTTCCGAACCCGGAACGACCGGAATGCCCAGGCGCTTTGCGGTACGCTTGGCTTCGATCTTGTCGCCCATGATGCGGATGTGGTCGCCCGAGGGACCAATGAAGGTGATGTTATGGGCGGCCAGGATGTCGGCGAACTTGGCGTTCTCCGACAGGAAGCCGTAGCCGGGGTGGACGGCGTCCGCACCGGTGATCTCGCAGGCCGCGACGATCTGATGGATGTTCAGATAGCTGTCGCGTGATGGCGGCGGGCCGATGCAGACGCTCTCGTCGGCGAGGCGCACATGCATGGCGTCGGCGTCGGCGGTGGAGTGGACGGCAACCGTCTGGATGCCGAGCTCCTTGGCCGCGCGCAGCACTCTGAGGGCGATTTCGCCGCGATTGGCGATCAGGATTTTCTGAAACATGCGCGCAGCCTTCCGGCTTACTCGACCACGACGAGCGGCATGCCGTATTCGACAGGCTGCGCGTCTTCGATCAGGATAGCTGTGACCGTGCCGGAGCGCGGCGCGGGAATTTGGTTCATCGTCTTCATCGCTTCGATGATCAGCAGCGTCTGGCCTTCCTTGACCACCGAGCCGACTTCGATGAAGGGCTTGGCGTCGGGCGAGGGGGCCAGGTAGGCGGTGCCGACCATCGGCGAGGGCACGGCGTTCTTGGAAATGTCGACCACCGCAGGTGCTGCGACGGCCGCAACCGGCGTCGAGTTGACCGCAGCAGATGCCGCCATCATGGGGGCAGCGACCGCATGCACGGCCTGCGTCTGGCGCGACACGCGCACCTTGAGATCGCCGAGCTCGACTTCGATCTCGGTCAGGTTGGTATCGTTCAGGATTCCTGCGAGGTCGCGGACGAGCTGCTGGTCAACACCATCGGTCTTCTTCGTCGCCATGTTCTAGCCTTTTCTCTTCCTGTTTCCGGTCAGAGCCGGGCGGCCAGCGCCTGAAGCGCCAGCGTGTATCCGAGCGGCCCGAAGCCGCAGATCATGCCCACAGCCACCGGTGCCACCAATGATTTATGGCGGAACGGTTCGCGGGCGTGGATGTTGGAAAGGTGCACCTCGGCGACCGGCAATGGCGAGACGGCACGAATGGCGTCCTGCAGCGCGATCGAGGTGTGGGTATAGGCGCCTGCATTCAAGACGATGCCGGCGGCTTTCTCGCCAGCCTCGTGGATCCAGTCCACCAGATCGCCCTCGTGGTTCGATTGGCGGAAGTCGACCGCAAGCCCAAGCGAAGCGCCTGCCGCATGGCAGTCGGCCTCGATGTCGGCCAGGGTCTTGCCGCCATAAATCCCGGGCTCACGTTTGCCCAGCATATTAAGGTTCGGACCGTTGAGGACGAAAACCGTTTTCAATCTACAGACCTTTCCACCCGCCAGATCCTCTCTGGCGCGGCGGACCCTCTATAATCGGCATAAGCCGTCGCGAAAAGAGCGCAAGCGACTTCTTGCGCTGTCCACAACGGCTCGCGCTGAACAATCCCTGATCAGCAGGTCGAATTTGCCTGGCAAGCGGCCGCTGCGGCGATCTTTTCTGCCAGCACATCCTGGCCGAGCGCACCGAAGACAACCTCGTTGCCGACGACATAGGACGGAGTGCCGCTGATCTGCAGCTTGTTGGCAAGGTCGTAGGTGCGGTTGAAGGCTTCGCCGATCTTGGGGTCCTTCATCGCTTCGCGCAGCTTCGCGTCGTCGGCACCGAGCTCAAGCGCGAGCTTGATGGCGCTGTCCTCACCGGCGCGGCCTTCGCCGCCGAGCAGCTTGTCGTGGAACTCGCCGTACTTCTCCGGCATCAGCTTGCGGAAGGCCATCGACACGACATGGGCCTTCTGCGAATCCGGTCCGAGGATCGGGAATTCCTTGAGCACGAAGCGCAGGTCGGGGTTGGTCTTGACGAGCGCGTTCATGTCGGCCTGGGCGCGTTTGCAGTAGCCGCAATTGTAGTCGTAGAACTCGACGATGGTGACCTTGCCGTCAGGGTTGCCGACGATGCCGTCGAACTTCGAATTGAAAATCTCGTCCTTGCTCTGCTTGATCACGTCAAGGCTGGCGATGCGCTGCTCTTCCTTCTGCTTGGCTTCGAGCGCGCCCTGCATTTCGAGCAGCAGTTCAGGGTTGTTGAGCAGGTAGTCGCGCACGATGGTCTCGACCTGCTTCTTGTCGAGGCTGCCAGCGGCCGTGACGGAAGGCTGGGCAGCTGCTGTTTCCGCATGAGCGGCGTTTGGCGAACCGGCGAGATAGCCGAAGGCCAGCATGGCGAAGGCGACAGCGATGCCGGTCGTGCCGAGAAGAAGTGCTTTTTTCATGATCCCTGAGTCTCCAGCCGTTTCGGCTCTGTCTCTGCCAGCCGAAAGAAGGTTCACTTCTTTTTCTTGCTCGGCGCTTTGTAGTTGATGATGTCCTGGGCACGCACCCAGCCCGGCGAACCGCGCTGAAGCTTCATCTGCGCCCGCATCGCAAAAATCTTGGCGTCCTGGTAGGCACCGCTGTAATAATGGCCGTCGGCGGTGGCAAGGTCGGCATCGGCGACGTCGCCGAGCATGCCATAGGCCTGGGCGAGGTAGCGGTAGCCCGAGGCGTTCTCACGGTCGCGGTCGAGTCCTTTGCGAATTTCAACGACGGCCTTCTTCAGCGCGTCAGGCGTGCCCATGGCGAGATAGGTCTGGCCGAGCGCGATCGGCAGGATGCCTGACTTCGCCGTATCGAGCCGGACCGCCGCGGCATAGGCTTCCGCCGCCGCCGCCGGCTTGTTCGACTTCATCAGGATGTCGCCACGCAATTCGTGGAAATAGGCGTTCTTGGGCTGCGATTTGATCAGCGCATCGGTCTTGGTCAGCGCCGAGCGCAGGTCGCCGAACAGATAGGTCGACTGGGCGTCGCCGTAACGCGAGGCGAGCCCGTCGGTGCTGCGCAGCAGCCGCGAGGCAGCTGCCTGGCCCTGGGTGTAGGCGGCGATCTTCACCCGCATCATGTCATGCCGCTGCTGCAGCGCCTCGGAGTCCTTCTTGTCGAAAAAGGGGCTCTCGCGCGCCAGCGTCTCGAGATTGGCGATGCGCTCGCGCGGCATCGGGTGGCTGACCTGATAGGGATCGACCCGCGCGCCCGATAGCGACAGCGCGGTCTGGAAGCGCTGGAAGGTCTTCAGCATGCCTTGCGCCGACTGGCCGGTGGCATTGAGATAGGTCATCGCCGAGCGATCGGCGGTGGTTTCTTCCGAGCGCTGGTAGCCGAGCAGGCTGCGCCGCGCCATTTCCGAACCGCCGGCGACGACGCCGGCACCTGCAGCACCAAGGCCGCTGGTGTCGGTCGCGGCTCCGGCAACCATCGCGCCCGCACCAAGCAGGGCGGCGACGATCGCCATGGTCTGGGCACGCGCCAGCTGGTCGCGCAGACGTTCCTGGTGGCCGCCGGCGATATGGCCGGCCTCGTGCGCGATGACGCCGATGATCTCGTTCGGCGTTTCCGCCGTCATCAGCGCGCCGGTGTTGATGAACATGCGCCGGCCGGCAACGAAGGCGTTGAAAGCCGGGTCGTTGACGAGCACGATGTTGATGTTCGAATTGGCAAGCCCCGCCGCCTTGAGGATCGGCCGGGCGTAATCGCGCACCAGCGCTTCGATCTCGGCGTCGCGAACGATCGGCACGTTCTGCGCATGGGCAGCACCGGTCGAGCCGAGCGCAAGCCCGGCCGACATAGCAAGTGCGGTGACCGCGCGTGTTGATCTTGCGACGAAACGCGAAAGACTTGTGATGCTCTGCATAGCGGGGAACACTCGTAAACGAGCCGTCGGGCTGTGAAAAGGCTGGTTCAAAAAACTCATCAACTTGTGATCCCCATATCAATCAGGCATTTGTGCGGCACATTGCCTGACGAGCGACAGTAGAAAGTGGACGAAGATGGCGGTTGCGATTTCACGGCGCGGCGAAGTCGAGCCATTCCATGCGATGGACATTCTGGCGGAGGCCAACAGGCTCAAGGCCTTGGGCGCGCCGGTCATTTCGATGGCCGTCGGGCAGCCCTCCGATCCGGCGCCGCAGCGGGTGCGCGATGCCGCGGCGGCCGCTCTCAAGGTTGGCCGCATCGGCTATACCGACGCGCTCGGTCTCGCTGATTTGCGCAAGGCGATATCAGCGCATTACGCCAAACATTACCGCATCGATGTGCCGGTTTCGCGAATCGCCGTCACCACCGGCTCGTCGGCAGCCTTCAACCTGGCGTTCCTTGCGATGTTCGATGTCGGCGACCGCGTCGCGATCGCCGCCCCGGGTTACCCGGCCTACCGCAACATCATGGGCGCGCTTGGCCTCGACGTGGTCGAGATCGAACTGGAGGGCGCGGCTTACCTCCATGCCGAGCACCTGCGCGCCGCGCACGCGCAAAGGCCGCTGAAAGGCGTGCTGTTTGCCAGCCCGGCCAATCCGACCGGTGCTGTCGTGCCGGCCGGCGACCTCAAGGCGCTGGTCGACGCTGCCCGCGAACTCGGCATCGCTGTGATTTCTGACGAAATCTACCACCGGCTCGCTTATGGCGCGCCCGATGTGACGGCGCTCGCCTATGACACTGATGTCACCGTCATCAACTCGTTTTCCAAATATTACTGCATGACCGGCTGGCGTATCGGCTGGATGGTGCTGCCCGAGCGGCTGGTGCGGCCGGTCGAGCGCATTGCGCAGTCGCTCTACATCTCCGCGCCCGAGCTGTCGCAGGTCGCCGCTATCGAGGCGTTCAACGTCACCGACGAACTCGAAGCCATCAAGGCGCGCTACGCCTGGAACCGCGAGTTGCTGGCCAAACGGTTGCCGGAGCTGGGATTCAGCTTCGCAGCACCGATGGACGGCGCCTTCTATGCCTTCTGCGACGTCTCGCGGCTGACCAATGACAGCATGGAATTCGCGGGCCGCATGCTGGCCGAAGCCCATGTCGCGGCAACGCCGGGCAGGGATTTCGATCCGCGGGAAGGGCATCGCTTCATGCGGTTCTCCTATGCCGGCAGCCATGACGAGATGATCGAGGCGATGGACCGCATCGAACGCTGGCTGCGCTGAACTGCAACCGCCCCGTCGGTCGGACCGACGGGGCGGACAGGGGCAAAGGGGAGGATGGGCTCTGCCACCTGAGTGCCGGAATGCCGTAGCCCCCACAGTACGCATTCCGACAGGCTATGGGTGCCGGGTCAGGGGCCAAGCACGGCTGCGACCGCTTTGCCAGCATCGAGCAGGCCGGCGCCGAAGAAATATGCCTTGCCCTTCGCTGGTTCGTTGTCGGCGTTCATCGGGTCTGGCGTGAGCTGCGTTGTCCCCGGCTTCACCGAAGCGTTCTGATCGCAGGCGGCGATGAGGTTGGCCTTGGACGCCATGCCGTCGAGCCTGGCCGCTGGGCCATGCTTGGCTTTGTGTGCGCGTGCTGTCAGAGCGGCGACGCCAGCGACAAGAGCGGCAGCACCTGATGTTCCGCCGAAGGCCGTATAGTAGCCGCCACCTATGCCCTGGTTGTCGAGCGGCGGCAGGATCGACGAGTAGGGATCCGAGCCGCCGGCATAGCCGAAAGTACCGGGCAGGTCGGTGGTCAGCAGCGAGAAGTGGCTGTGCGGAATGACCTTGCCTTTGCCCGGATGGTAGTAGTGCTGGTCGACCATCGGGTCGGTGCGGTCGACGCGCAGCTGGTGCCGGTTGTAGATCTCGAAATCGTCGGACGGTGCGACGAGCGTCAGCTTCGCGCCATAATTGCTGTAGCCTGAGCGATAGCCGTTGGGTGTCACTGCTCCGACGGCAATGATGCCGTTGTTGGCGGCTGCGAGGCTGGCCGGGTAGATCACCTGGCTTTCGCCGTCATTGCCGGCCGCGCAGACGACCGGCACCTTGCGGCTGATCGCGACGATGAGCTTGGCCAGGATGTTCCAGGCGACATCTCGGTTGGCGGTCTTGCCGACAGCATGCGGCCTGATTTCGCTCGCCGGCGGCGTCGCCTCTTCGAGACGCGCGAACAGGTCGGCACGCTCCCAGTTGGTGCGGTCGTCGAGATCCTGCGACAGCTCGGGTTTGGCGTTCAGGGCGCCGCGCACCGGATCCGGAATGCCGCGCGGCAACAGGATCACGTCGGCGCCGTTGGCGAAAGCATAGAGGAAAGCGGCGATGAACTGGTCCGGCTGTTGCTCGAAGCCGGTCCTGATCGAGATCAGCCGCGACAACGGGTCGACGCCGAAATAGGGCAGCGTGTTGCGGTTCGGGTTCGGCACAGCGCTGCCATCGTCGGCGATCAGTACGTCGGGCAGGGCAATCGCAGGCGCAACGGTTGCCGCAGGTTCGCCAACGACAAGGCCCGCGACAGCCGTGCCGTGGCTGCCAAAGGTTTCGTCGCCCTCGATCAGCGTGTGCAGGACGCCTTCGGACGCTACCAGTTCGGCCAACAGGCTGCCGAGATAGGCCGTTTCAGGGCCGGTCAGATTGAGCGCGCCGAGGCCCGCTGTCGAAAGGCCGGTGAAGAAGGCGGCCTTGACCTCCGGATCGTAAGGGCTGGCGGCGGGCGCGGCGACATATTTCGCGCCGTAAGGATGGCTCACCAGATCGATGGACTTGACCGCGTCCAGCCGGCTCTTGAGGTTGGGATGGCTGCGGCTGACACCCACGTCGATCAGCGCGACTGTCGCCGGAGCGGTCGCCGCCGGGAAGGCCTCGTTGATGGTGTCCCAGACGGTACCGTTGATGGTCGGCGAGGAGAAGTCGACCTCGCCGCCCTGGGTCAGCGGACCGAAGGTGGCATCGAGCACGCCAAGCGCCGCAAGGTGCCAGAGATAGTAGTAGGACTGAGGATGCTGGAAGGAGAACTGCTGATTGCCGTTTGCCATGGTCGCCCCCTCAGAGCCATTCGCGCTGTGCAGCGAGATAGTTCGCCATAAAGGCGTCACGCAGATAGGGCTGGAAGCGCTGCGCCAGCGCCCGGCCGCCATTGGTGTCGCTCGGATAGTGAAGACCGGCCCATTCGCGGTTTTCCGCGACCTTGCGGGCGATGCGCGACAGCTCCTCCGTCGCTGGATGTTCCGGCAGGATGGCGTTGAAGGCAAAGGCGATCGAATGGCATTGGAACGAGTGGTTGCTCGGATAGGCCTGATGCGCCGGATTTGGCAGCATCAGCCGCAGGCGCGGTTCGACCTGGTTGGGCCGCGTGCGGTTGAACTTGGCCTTGTAGATCAGCCCGACATATTCGCAGGCCGTCAGGATCGACTGGAACAGGCCCTCGGTCTGGTCGAAGCCGCTGATCCCGTCGATGCCCAGTGGCTTGGTGAAGTCCGAGACATCGAGGGTCGCTTCGCGCTCGATGTCCTCCTTGCGGCGTGAGCGTTCGCGGTCGCGGGCCTGGAGCGAAAGCATCACAGTGGTTTCGAGCCGCGTGACATCGGGGCCGGGCGGCAGGGGGATGTCGAGCTGCTCCCAGGTAAACTTGCGCGCCGCCGTGAACGCGTGCGGAGAAGGCGATGTGTGCAGGCGCCTGAGTTCGAAGGCCGGGATGAGACTGCTCTGAGAACCGCTGCCCGAACCCGAATGAACAGCGCCGCCCTTATTCTTGTTTTTATTCTTGTTTTTGTTCTTGTTGAGCGAGGCCTTGTTCAGCACGCCGGCGCTCATGACGGCACTAGCGACGCCTGCCGCCATCACCATCGCCTCGGCGCCGGATGCCAACTTCGTTTCCAGCACGATTGGAGGCCGGTCCGTGGCCGCGCAAGGCAGCACGTCGTCGCCGGCGATCTTGAAGCGATACTGATCCAGAAAGTGTGAAAAACCGCCCTCAACAGGCGCGATACTGTCGTTGCCAGACACTGAATTCCCCATTGATTTGATCGAATTTTGCGGTGCTCGGCGCGCCGGTCATGTTTTTTTGACGCCGGCCTTGATCAGGCCGGAGATCAGATTGGCGCCGCCCTCGGTGCGCATGATCGGATAACGGGCGTCGATCAGCGAACTGATCGAAAAATTGGGTTCGACGATGTTCAGGCGGTCGAGCAGCGTGCGGGCAGCGCGGACGTCGCCGAGCTGGGCGTGGCTCGCCACGAGGTAACGCAGCAGCGAATTGAAATCGGGCCGCTCGCGCAGCGCCTGCTCACCGGCTTCGATGGCCACACGGTGATTGCCGGCCAGCGTCGCGTTGATCAGCCGCGACGTGTCGAAATAATAGCGGTAGGGGCTGTAGGCGCCGAGATGGCGTGCCCAGTTGGCAAGGCTGAGGCCCTTGTCCGGCTGGCCGGCATAGGCATGCAGCATCGAATAGAGGTCCCAGCCGAGCACCTGGGTCGGGTTGGCGCGGATGGCGCGCTCGAACAGGCCCGACGCGTAATCGTATTCGCCGAACAGGAACGAATGCACATGGCCGACGAGGGCCAGGGTGACCGAATTACTGGAATCGAGCTCCAGCGCCTTGCGGGCGTAGTGCTGGGCCTGCTCGATGGCCACGGCGGAGTCGGAGAACCGCTGGCCGACCTGGAAAGTCATCAGGAAGGCGAGCCATGCATAGGCCTGTGACGACGGCCGTTGGGCAATGATGCGTCGAAGCGACGCCTCGGACATGACGAGGTCGTTGCGCGACAGCCGGAACATGGCATTGACGGCGGCATAGAGGCTCTCGGCTTCCATGGCGTCGTCGGTCTGTTCCGAGCGCGCAATGAAGTATTTGCGCAACTCGTCCATCGCCTCGTTGATGAGCTGGTGCGCTGCCGAGGTTTCGCCCGCCTCGACCGCGCGCCGTTCGAGGGTGGCGCCGCCCATCCACAGCAGGCTGCGATCGGCGGTGCGATGGACGCTGACGCTGATGTAGGCCTGGTGGGCCGAGAAGCGATAGCGGACCTGAATGGCCAGCGCCACCGAATCGAAAGTCGCATCCGGTTCGTGCCCCGGCGAGAGATCCGGTCGCGACAGGTCGGAGACGGTGAGTTCGCCGCCTTCGAGCAGTGACCTTACCAGCAGTTCGGCGAACATGTCGGGCAGCGATTCCGCCTCGAAGGCATCGCCCGATATAGCCGGCGGCAAAAGCGCCACCGACCAGCCGGTCCGGCCGCCGTTCAGCGGCAAGGATTTGCGGTTTCCGCCATCGGAGGAATCCGGCCCGGGCTTCTGGCCCTGTGCCGGGATGAGGCCGTTGCTGCGCCTGTCCTTGGGGCTGACGTCGCGCTGTCCGAGCGCGCTTTCGAGCCGGCCTTGCCAGACCTGCCGCTCGAGCATCAGCCATTCCTCGAACTCGGGGTCGCCGATGTCGAGGCCTTCGAGCAGTTCCGGCCAGGATTCGAGCTCGGCCTCGCTCGGCACCGACTGGCGCGACGGATCGAGCAGTTGCAGCGCATCGACCGATACCCGATTGAGATCGAGCGAGATCGTATGGTTGTCCGAAATGATGATGCTGTCGGCGATTGGGCCCAATGACTTGCGTACGTCGACGAGCGCCTGTCTCAGGCTCGCGGCGGCCTGTTCCTCGCCTCGGTCGCTCCACAGCTTGTCGCGAAGCCAGATGCGTGAGCGGGCGCCGCGTGGAGCAAGCGCCAGCATGGCCACAAGCGCGCGCGACTTCTGCGCTTTGGGCGTACACGTAGCGCCGCCGGCATCGGTGACGGCCAGCGCCCCGAACAGATAGATATTGCAAAGTGTACTGGCGTCGTCACCAGCCATCGTGCGGACCTTCGCTGCAGGTCGTCCATGCTCCCGAAAAGGGTACCACAGGTCGAATCGCCTGTGGCCCTCGCAACTTGCATCGGGATCATACAACGACATTCCGGCAAGTGCGCGTGCTTGTATGCTTCTGGCACCGGGCAAGACCTGCAGCATTCCAGCGTTCCTCACCACTCTTGCCGGAGGTGATTCCGGCCTGATTTCGGTAGGACGTTAGGGAGGTGGGGTGATTGCGGCGTGAGTGAAACGTCAAAGCAGCCGTAAAATGCTGTTGTGACGGGCCATCGACTGCCTGCTCCACGCGCCAAATGGCTCGACAATCGCCCTGGCGATCGCGACGGGCAGGTCATGCCCCGGTCGCGTCGCCAGTCCGTGACGCTTCAGCGTCCCGATGATTTGTGGCGGCGGGGGCCGGCGAGCTCTTTGCCAAGCGCAAGCGCTTCCTGCAGGTCGGTTGCATATTTCGCCGTCTCTTCGAGGCCGCCGAAATAGTTGAGCCGGATGGTTTCTCCGCGTTTGCTCATGACAACCCCGATGCTCCGCAGGTTCTCACGCACATCTGAAAATCGCATGTCGCTACTTCTCCATGTGATGGGTTGAACGAACATTAGAGACTGCTTGTAACAGCGCCGTGTTGACGCAACGTGAGGGATACGTGAATCGAGGCTACAAAAGTTTCAGTTCGGGCACTTCTTTGACGATTGCGCCATGGCCGCGGCACGAGCGGTACCATGGGCACATGCTGATTGGCCAATGAAGCGTGGTACGGGTGGCGGCGCGCGCGACTTGATGTAGAACGGCGTTCCGGTTGGAGCCGGTTGAAGAGCTTGCAGGAAGTGCCATGCCCAGCCTCCAGGATACGCTGAACGAGATCGTTGCCGAGATGGCTGCGCAGACGCAGCGCGGCGAGGTCGCGTCCTACATTCCCGAACTCGGCAAGGTCGATCCGGCCAAGTTCGCCATTGCCGTCGTCGGGAACGACGGCGAGGTAGCTGCGGCGGGCGACGCCAACGAGCCGTTTTCGATCCAGAGCATCTCGAAGGTGTTCACGCTTGCGCTGGCGCTTGGCCGTGTCGGCGATCAGCTGTGGAACCGCGTCGGCCGCGAACCCTCGGGTACGGCCTTCAACTCCATCGTCCAACTCGAGCTTGAGCACGGCATTCCACGTAATCCCTTCATCAATGCTGGCGCGATCGTCGTTTCTGACGTGCTGCTCTCCGGACATCAGCCGCGCGAGGCGATCGGCGAGGTGCTGAGCTTCATGCGCACCGTGGCCGACGACGACTCGGTCATCATTGATCGTGACGTGGCCAATTCCGAGCGTGCCACCGGTTTCCGAAATTTTGCGCTGGCGAATTATCTCAAGGGCTTCGGCAACCTGAACCACGCTCCGGAAATGACTCTGGGGGTCTATTTCCACCACTGTGCGGTCGCCATGAGCTGCCTGCAGTTGGCGAATGCCGGGCGATTCCTGGCCAACGCCGGACGGATCGAATCGTCGGGGCATTCAATCGTGTCGAGCGAGCGTGCCCGCCGCATCAACGCGCTGATGCTGACCTGCGGCCATTATGACGGCTCGGGCGAATTTGCCTTCCGCGTCGGCATTCCCGGCAAGAGCGGTGTCGGCGGCGGCATATTGGCGATCGTGCCCGGCGTGGCGTCGATCGCCGTGTGGTCGCCGGGGCTCAACGCGCGCGGCAATTCGATGCTCGGCTCGATCGCATTGGAACGGCTGACCAAGCGGATGAACTGGTCGATATTCGCCTCGCGCTAAGGCGCCTCCCGTGCGGGCCAAGGCTGTTGGCCGGCATGGCCGGCCAGTCAGGCGCCATTGCGCTTGCCGGTGCGTTGCTCAGCCAGCCAGCTGTCATGCAGCCATTTTTCCGTTTGACGGCGACCTTTCAGGTTTGCCCAGACAATGTCGCGCTCGAACGCCATGACCTCACGGTCCGAACCGACGATGACCCAGAACCAGCGGCCGTCCGCCCGGTTCCGCATTTTCACTTTCATGCCTGTCAGCGCAGTGCTCTCGCCATTGGCGCGGATCACTTCGTCATGCGGCGCGATGAAGCTGATCTCATGCCTTGGAAGCAGGTCGGCGGCATGATCGGACAGGAAGCGCATGGCGATCTCGTGCGCTTCGTCCTGGTCGGGCAGGGCACCGTTGCGGAGGGCAAGGTCCATTCGGGTGAACCCCTTGAGCTTGCCGGAGGTGGTGACCACGGCACTGAAATGTTCGCCGCCCAGGCCCGCATTGCGCCCGTCCTTGCGCTCCATGCGGATGAGCAGGGCGCTTTCGCCATCGACCCCGACGTGCCCCTGTTCGATGTTCGAATAGCCGGTGGGGACAGGCAGGGCTGCGAGGACGCCGGCGGCAAAAGCTGCGGTATCGGCCGCCGACATTCCCGCGGGCAGGCCTTTGCTCGCAGCAGTCTCACTTCCGGCGATGGCTGGAGAGAGCTGAAGAAGCGCGATTGGCAGCAGCGCGGCGATGGCAATGCCTGCGAATTGGGCGAGATTCATGCAGTTACTCCTCTTCATATAAAACGAAACGGTCCGTTTTATATGAATTTGACTAAACGGTGCGTACCGTTTCGTCAAGGGGAGCTGGGCAGCGGAGGGAGCGCGGCTGCCATGCCAGATAGCAGTGCCGGCAACCCTGTCACTGCAGGATAGCGTATCGTGCGCCGGCGTTCACCTTGATCGCCGAACTGCCTCGCTGTGGCGTCGAGCTGATGGCCACCGACATGACAGCGCAGTTCTTGTTCTGCGCGCGGATCTTGGCGCAGCCCTTGGCGATGGCGTCGTAATATTTCGTCCGTTGCGAAACCCAGCTGTCGGGCATGATCGACTTGTCATCGCCGTCATTCAGATGAGCGGGATTTCGACGTAGCGGCTGCAAGCCAGCCGATCCTGGCTGGACGCTCGCCCTCAACGGGCGCGTAGCCCGCGACGACAGCCTTGAGCCAACTGAGCGAATTGTTTTTGCCGACAATCACGCCCGAGCTGACCTTGTAGCCGACGCGGTCCGTTTTCAAAGAATCAGCAGGATTACCCTGCGGTGGCGAATCGCTGTCCGAGCATCCGGGCACCAGCAGAGAAAAAAATGTCCAGAGAAAGGAAGCGTATCATTCTGCGCCCGATAGGAATGACTGTAGATATGGTTGCATATCTAACGCGAACATATTGCAAGTTGCTTAAACCAGCAGGCGCAATTAGTTGCGATGCCGCATTTTGGGCAAGCGGCTGGAGCTGAAACATTGTGTGAGGCCCGTCAATACTGAGATTAGCGGCACATCCAGATGGAAGCATGCAGTCACAGCCCTTGCACCGCAAGGTTTGCAAGCATGCGGGAGGGATTGCGCTGCGGTGCAAACAGCCGCGAGCAACCTCGCCAAAGCGAAGTTGGCTTTTGAAACTTCAACGCATTCAGGAATGAAGTGGCTCCCCGGGCCGGATTCGAACCAGCGACCAACCGGTTAACAGCCGGTTGCTCTACCACTGAGCTACCGGGGAACAGCGCTCTGGTGTGAACGAGGCGGCGTATAGCAACGGTAATCCGATTTGCAAAGCGGTAATCGAACTTTTTGCGTGTTTTTCCCGGAAGCATTTCTGGTAATCGCTCCAACGCAGGCTCATATGACGGCTTTGCAAGGGCCTTCGTCGGCTTGGCGCGGCATTCGGGCGCACACGGATCACCGGATATGCAGGGACAATGACCAGCCCAAAACCTCAGCAACCTCAAAAGCGCAAGATTTCTGTCTTCGGCCGCGAATTCGCCATGCCGCGGTCGCGTGGGGTGCGCATCGGTATCGGTGTCGCGCTTTGCTTCCTGGGATTGCTCGGCTTCCTGCCGGTGCTTGGCTTCTGGATGATCCCGCTCGGCCTGCTGATTCTCTCGCACGAATTCCATGTCGTGCGCCGTGTGCGCCGCAAGCTGATCATCTGGTGGGAGCGGCGCAAGCGTCCCGCCAGCTAGCGCTCGGCGACGCCTCGAGGATTCGCAAAGCGGGTCCGAATGTCGCCAGGAGCCAAGCTTTCAGGATTCGGCCATACCTGCCTGAAGTTGCCGGTGCTTTTTGTTTCAGGGGCAGGGCGCCGATCGGACCGCAGCCTGTGGTATCGATTCCCGTAACTGCCTTGGGTCAAAACCTTCGGGAAAGATTCTTCCCCGCTTGACGGCGGAATCCTGGCAACCTATTGGAGCCGTGTAGACGCCCGAAGCGGCGAGGCCTCGTGGCGGAGTGGTTACGCAGAGGACTGCAAATCCTTGCACCCCGGTTCGATTCCGGGCGAGGCCTCCAGCTTCCTCGGCAACCGCCGCCGGGGACCCATTCGGGTACAGTCATATTTTGCGCATCACGCGCCGAAGGCGGGCCCGGTTGAACATGAACGCTGATTTTTCCGAACGTCGCGTGAAGATGGTGGACGGCCAGGTCCGCACCACTGATGTGACCGACGCCGCCATCCTGTCCGCCATGCTGTCGGTGCCGCGCGAGGAATTTGTCGATAATGGCCAGCGCGAGCTCGCTTACATCGATGAGGACCTGCGCTACGGCGTAACCGCCGATGCCGATCAGCCGCGTTATCTGATGGAGCCGTCGCCCTTCGCCAAGCTGGCACAGCTGGCCGAAATCCTGCCAAGCGATTTCGTTCTCGATGTCGGCTGCGGCACGGGCTATTCCTCTGCTGTGCTGTCGCGCCTAGCCAGTTCGGTGATTGCGCTGGAAAGCGACACAACGCTTGCGGCAAAGGCAACCTCCAGGCTTTCGTCGCTCGGCTACGACAACGTGGTTGTCGTTTCCGGGGGTCTTGCTGCGGGCTACGCGTCCGAGGCGCCATACGACGTCATCTTTGTCGGCGGCAGCGTCGAACAGGTGCCTGAGGTGTTGCTTGCCCAGCTCAAGGAGGGTGGGCGACTGGTGGTCGTCGAGGGGCGCGGCAATGCCGGTGTGGCCAGCGTCTTCCTCAAGGCAGGCGACGTAGTTACGGCCCGCCGTGCTTTCAATGCGGCAGTTAAGCCACTACCCGGCTTCAATCGCACACGCGAATTTGAGTTCTGATCTCCTTTTTCTTGCAGCGCGCCATGCGTCGTGATGATCTAAGCAGAGGACGAGGGGACTGATTCCGGACTGTAATAGTCTACAATCAGTGCTTTAGGTCGATTTCGGCGAGGGGCATTTCAGCTGCTTTCTGGCAGCTCGCCGCAGAATGAATGAGGGACGCGCGTGTCGTTTTTCCGTAAAAGTGTGTTTGCCGTAGCCTTGGTCTCCGCGACGGCGCTTTCGCCGCTGTCGGCCTCCGCGGAAACGATCCTCGGAGCTTTGGCAAAGGCCTATCAGAACAATTCGACGCTCAATTCGGCCCGCGCCGGCGTGCGCGTCACCGATGAAGGCGTGGCGATCGCCAAGTCCGGCTGGCGCCCGACGATCAATGGCTCGGCCAGCATCGACTATTCGACGACGCGGCGCGACTCCACGAGCCATCTGACGACCGGCTCGTTCGGCATCGAGATCAAGCAGTCGTTGTTCGATGGTTTCCAGACCAAGAACAATGTCGCCGCTGCCGAGGCGCGTGTGCGTGCCCAGAATCAGAGCCTGCGCAATACCGAGCAGAACATCCTGTTCGATGCGGCCAGCGCCTACATGGACGTGATCCGCGATCGCCAGATCGCCGCTCTGAGAGAGCGCAATCTGCAGTTCCTCGGCGAGCAGGTCCGCGCCGCGCGCTCGCGCTTCGACGTGGGGGAGGGCACCCGCACTGACGTGGCGCAGGCAGATGCCTCGCGTTCGGCGGCTTTGGCACAATTGGCTGCGGCCCGCGCTGCTGCCTTGTCCAGCGCTGCAACTTATCGCAAGCTCGTCGGCGAGGAGCCGAAGAATCTGAAGGCCGCATCGCCGCTCGCCAAGCTTCTGCCTAGGAGCCTCGATAGCGCGGCAGCCCTGGCGGCTGAACAGCATCCGGCGATCCAGGCCACCGAGCATCTGGCCGACGCTGCCGGCTTTTCGGTGAAATCGGCCGAGGGTGCACTGCTGCCTCAGGTCTCGGCGTCGGCGGGGATTTCCCAGACGCATCGCGACAATGCGCCCAACAGCATCACCTCGCCGGACGGCTGGACGACTTCGGCCAACATTGGCGCGACGCTGGTTGTGCCGATCTACCAGGGCGGCCGCGCCTCGGCGACCGTGCGTCAGTCCAAGGAACAGCTGGGCCAGGCCCGCATCGAGATCGATGTCAACCGTGACCTGGTCCGCCAGGCGGTAACCTCCGCCTGGACGCAGTACACCGCGGCGCGTGAAGCGGTGGCGGCGAACCGCGAAGTGATCTCGGCAGCTCAGCTGGCGCTCAACGGCGTCATCGAAGAGCGTAATGTCGGTCAGCGCACGACACTCGACGTGCTCAATTCGCAGCGCGACGTCATCGACGCCCAGATCAACCTGGCGACCGCCGAACGCGACGTCGTGGTGGCGAGCTACGCAATCCTGTCGGCCGCCGGCAATCTCTCGGTCGAGCGGCTCAACCTTCAGGTCACCAAGTACAAGCCGGAAGAGCACTACAACGCCGTCAAGGACAAGTGGATCGGTCTGAGGACGCCGGACGGCCGCTGACCTTCAGCAGCCAGCTAACCAATCAGGCGGGCGCCTGCTCCAATGGAGCCGGCGCCCGTTTTCATTTCGCCGACCAAGTTGCCGGAACACTGTATTCTGTTGAAATCGGCGGGGGGTGCCCGATTGGGGATTCTCTAAGGGGAATCAGTCAGCTACGCTTGGGCTCTGATTCGAAGCCCGTTTCGACGGGCGGTTTTGTATCCTGTCACAAAGGCGGCGGATGTGACGATGGCCCAGGCTAGCAGCGCTCAGCGCGAACCCTCGATGGAAGAGATTCTCGCTTCCATCCGCAGGATCATCGAAGACAATGACACTGGACGCCGTCCGGCTGTCGACTTCGAGCAGATGCGCCCGGAGCAGGACGACGACCGCGGCGAACGCAACATCATCGAAGTCGAGGCATTTCGTGCCGAGTTTCAAGCGCCGAAGCCCGTCGAGGCGAAGCCGCTTGACGTGACGCCCGCGACTGCAAAGCTCGAAACGGTCCGGCGTGACGAGGCCGCTTCCGCGCGCTGGCCGTCGGCAGAGCCGAAGGCGACGGTAGCCACTGCAATGCCTTCGCGAGCGCCCGTCGCCGAAACGCCTGCGCCGGCTCCTGTTGTCGAAGCGCCGGCGGTACCGCGCATGTCTGCGGCAAGCTGGGCACCGCAGTCGACCGTGGCGGTCGAGCAGATGGAGCGCCTGGCTGGTCCTGCACGCGAGGCCGAAAAAGCCGAGCCACAGCTTGTGGCGGCGCCTGTGGAACCCGTGATTGTCGAAGAGTCGCTGGCGCCCAAGGCCGCGATCATCTCGGAGCAGGCAGGCCGCCAGGTGTCGGCGGCCTTTGGCGAACTGAACGACGCTTATGCGGCGCGCAGCCGCAAGTCGTTCGACGACATTGCCACCGAAATGATGCGGCCGATGCTGCAGGACTGGCTGGACAACAACCTGCCGACGCTGGTCGAGCGGCTGGTACGCGAAGAGATCGAACGCGTGGCGCGCGGCGCGCAGTAATTTCGGCCTTGCCGACATCAAAGCGCCGCCTTCGGGCGGCGTTTTCGTTTCTGGCTGCGGCTGGCCGTACTGTTGACTTGGCCGCACCCATCCGATTTACACCGGACCAACAAATCCGGACCAAAACGGAACCAATTCCGATGCTTGAGAAGACCTACGACGCCAAATCAGTCGAACCCAGGATTGCCAAGGCCTGGGAAGATGCCGATGCCTTCAAGGCGGGTGCCGGCGCGCCGGAAGGTGCCGAGCCGTTCACCATCGTCATCCCGCCGCCCAACGTCACCGGTTCGCTGCACATGGGCCACGCGCTCAACAACACGCTGCAGGACATTCTCGTCCGCTTCGAGCGCATGCGCGGCAAGAACGTGCTGTGGCAGCCGGGCATGGACCATGCCGGCATCGCCACCCAGATGGTCGTCGAACGCAAGCTGATGGAAAAGCAGATCCATCGCCGTGACCTGACCCGCGAGCAGTTCGTCGACAAGGTCTGGGAGTGGAAGGACGAATCCGGTGGCATGATCTTCAACCAGCTGAAGCGGCTGGGTGCATCCTGCGACTGGTCGCGTGAGCGTTTCACCATGGACGAGGGCCTGTCCAAGGCCGTCGTCGAGGTGTTTGTCACGCTGCACAAGCAGGGCCTGATCTACAAGGACAAGCGCCTTGTGAACTGGGATCCGAAGCTTCTGACCGCGATCTCCGATCTCGAGGTCGAGCAGCATGAGATCAACGGCAATCTCTGGCACTTCCGCTATCCGGTCGAAGGCGAGGTCTACGATCCGGAGAACCCTGCTACATACATCACGGTCGCGACCACGCGGCCCGAGACGATGCTCGGCGACACCGCGGTTGCCGTTCACCCCGGCGACGAACGTTATGCCGCGCTGGTCGGCAGACACGTCATCCTGCCGATCGTCGGCCGCAAGATCCCGATCGTCGCCGACGAATATTCCGATCCGGAAAAGGGTTCGGGCGCGGTCAAGATCACGCCTGCGCACGACTTCAACGATTTCGAGGTCGGCAAGCGCCACAACCTGCCGCAGATCAACATCCTGACTGTCGAAGCCAACATCAACATCGTCGACAACGAGGAGTTCCTCGAAGGCGTCGAACGCACCGAGATGCGCGATGCTGTGTGGGCCCAGTTGCATGGCCTCGACCGTTTCGCGGCGCGCAAGCTCGTCGTCCAGATCATGGAAGAGGGCGGTTTCCTCGACAAGATCGAGCCGCACAAGCACATGGTGCCGCATGGCGACCGCGGCGGCGTTCCGATCGAGCCGTTCCTGACCGACCAGTGGTATGTCAACGCCGCCGAGATGGCCAAGCCTGCGCTGCGCTCGGTGCGCGAGGGCCGCACCAACTTCGTGCCGAAGAACTGGGAAAAGACCTATTTCGACTGGATGGAAAACATCCAGCCCTGGTGCGTGTCGCGCCAACTGTGGTGGGGCCATCAGATCCCTGCCTGGTATGGCCCCGACGGCCAGGTCTTCGTCGAACGTACTGAGGAAGAGGCGCTCGACGCGGCCATCCAGCACTATCTGGCGCTTGAAGGACCGTGGAAGGCTTGGGTCGAGGAGCAGCTCGAAAATTTCGAGCCGGGTAAGATCCTGACCCGCGACGAGGACGTGCTCGATACCTGGTTCTCGTCAGCGCTGTGGCCGTTCTCGACACTCGGCTGGCCCGACAAGACGCCGGAACTCGACACCTACTACCAGACCGACGTGCTGGTGACCGGCTTCGACATCATCTTCTTCTGGGTCGCCCGGATGATGATGATGGGCCTGCATTTCATGGAGGAAGAGCCGTTCCATACGGTCTATGTGCATGCGCTGGTTCGTGACAAGAACGGCCAGAAGATGTCGAAGTCGAAGGGCAACGTCATCGACCCGCTCGAACTGATCGACGAGTATGGCGCCGACGCGCTGCGCTTCACGCTGGCGATCATGGCGGCGCAAGGCCGCGACGTGAAGCTGGATCCTGCCCGCATCGCTGGCTACCGCAACTTCGGCACCAAGCTGTGGAACGCCACGCGTTTTGCCGAGATGAACGGCGTCGCGCGCAACGATGAATTCTGGCTCAACGACGCCAAAGTCACCGTCAACCGCTGGATCCTGACCGAACTGACCCGCGCCACGCGCGAGGTGACGGCGGCCATCACCACCTACCGCTTCAACGAGGCGGCGGGCGCGGCCTACCGCTTCGTCTGGAACACCTTCTGCGACTGGTATCTCGAACTGCTCAAGCCGATCTTCATGGGCGACGACGAGGCCGCCAAGGCCGAAAGCCAGGCGGTCGCGGCCTTCGTGCTCGACGAGATCTACAAGATGCTGCATCCGATGATGCCGTTCATGACCGAGGAACTGTGGGCGCATACAGCAGGCGAGGGCAAGGAGCGCACGTCGCTGCTGTGCCACGCTGCATGGCCCGCGCCCGACTTCGAGGACGTGGGCGCAGCAGCTGAGATCAATTGGCTCGTCGACCTAGTCAGCGGCATCCGCTCGGTGCGTTCGGAGATGAACGTGCCGCCGGCGGCAATCGCGCCGCTGGTCTTCGTTGGTGCCAATGACGTGACGCTGGAGCGTCTGAAGCGGCACCAGTCGGCTATCGCCCGGCTGGCCCGTGTCGGCGAGATCACGCATGAGGCGACAGCGCCCAAGGGCGCTGCCCAGATCGTTGCCGGCGAAGCCACCGCCTGCCTGCCGCTCGGCAGCCTGATCGATCTCAGCGCCGAAGCCGCGCGCCTGCAGAAAGAGCTTGCCAAGACGACGGAAGAGATCGCCCGGCTGCACAAGAAGCTGTCGAACGAGAAGTTCGTTGCTTCCGCGCCCGAAGAGATCGTCGCCGCCGAGCGCGAGAAGCTCGAGGACTACCGCCGGACGCAGGAAAAACTCGACACCGCATTGTCCCGCGTCCGCGACGCCGGCTGACGATTCGAAGGTCAAAACCTGCCGCGCGATGACGTGGCGGCAGGTTTTGCTTGTGCTGCCAGAAACGGCATGCCGCTGCGTAAATTGTGGCCAATGTAACTATTTTGCGCCCGATTGTTGCCATAATGTAACAAGCCTCCAAAACAGCCCGATTTCGGGCTGTTTTTGCATTCCGGTTCCGGATTTCCTTGGAGATTCAGGGTTGATTGATGCGGATTTGGCTAAAATTGACGTTTGCGTAAGCGGAAGCTGATGACCCTCGTCATGCCACCGCCATGGGGCGGCCATCGTTTGCAAAAAATCAATGTTGCGTGAGCAGGCTGAATTCGTTCAATTCTCGTCACGAGGCATTCGGGAGAGGACCACCATGAACATTTCGCGTCTCAAAGCGCTGCTGGGGGCAACGGCGCTGACGATCGTTGCGGCAGGCGCAGCCCAGGCCGGCGGCTTTTCGCGCGGCACGGCCGATACGGACATCCTGTTTGAGCAGGGCAACTTTAACCTGCGTACCAGCGTTGTCGTGGTCAAGCCGCACCGCGAATTCACCGTCAACGGTTACGCCGACGGTACCCGCTATAACTTTGCAGACACCTATGTTGTCCCGTCGGCGGCTGTGAAGTTTAAGTTTTTCGACCAGCTGTCCTGCGCAGGAACAGTGAGCCAGCCGTATGGCGGCGGCGTGACCTATCGCTTCCCGGGCAATGGAACGCTGGCGAAGCTCGAAGAAGATTTTACGGTCACGGAATACGGCGCCACCTGCGCGTTCAAGTATGAGTTGGGCAAGGGAAGCCTATCGTTTCTCGGCGGGCTTTTTGTCGAAAACGTTGACTACACTCTGCTTGGCGGCAGCGGTACCGTTTCAGTTAAGCTGAAGGACAACGATATCGGTTGGCGCGCTGGACTTGCATACGAAATTCCGGAAATCGCACTGCGGGCTCAATTGATGTACCGCTCCGGTACCGATGTGGCAGCAGAGGGTACGACCAACGGAGCGCCAGTTGCGCAGGGCTTTGCGGAGCTTCCCCAGAGCGTTGAGTTGAAGGTTCAGTCCGGCATCGCTCCAGGTTGGCTCGCATACGGTAGTGTGAAGTGGACAGACTGGTCGGTGAATGAGCGACTTTTGCTTGTTCTAAACAAGTTCAATCCCGGCCCCACCACTCGGGTTAATACCTATAATTGGCAGGACGGCTGGACGGTCACGGGCGGTATCGGCCACGCCTTCACCGATGCGATCTCCGGCACGGTCTTTGCGACCTGGGATCGTGGTGTCGGCACCGGCTGGGATCTTCAGAGCGACACCTATACGGTCGGCGCTGGTGTTTCGATGAAGGACAAGATCGGCGGCGAACTGCGCGCCGGCCTCGGTCTGTCTTATCTGACTGCCGCTACCGAAGATAAGTACAGCCTTGCTGTGCCGGCCAACAACCCGGCATTTGGCTTCAATCGTGCCGTCGGCAACGACTGGTCCGTCGCCGTCTCTGCTGGCTACAGCGTGAAGTGGTAAGCTTCACAATCTGATCAAGAAAAGCCGGGCCTCGTGCCCGGCTTTTTTGTGCGCCGTCACCGACCCGCGCGTTTCCGTTTTAGAAACCATGGCGCGGCAAGTCGGCAACAGTTGTGACGATTCGGCAACACTTTTTAATCAAGCTATCGGCTAAGGAACATGACGGGGACATTGCCAATTTCCCGCCATAAACCCGGCGCACCTCGAATAGGTCTTCGGACCAGCGCCCGGTTTCGGGACGTTGGCAATGGAAACCATCAGCAAGGCCGCGGTTGCGCGGCAGGAACAGAAATGAACGCCAAGGCGACCTTCATGGCCAAGCTGCCCAGCCGTCGAAAGACGGCCGCATCGGCCTTTGGGCGCCGCTTTTCCTGCCGTGCTCCGAGTGTTCGCGCTGCCGGGGGAAGTATTGGCGCTGCCAAACACTCCGCTGGCGCGCCTGCGCAGTTGGCGGCCGATCACGATTTCTTGCAACGCCTTGGCCGTAGTTTGGTCGAAAACAACGCGCATCTTGATGTGATCGATGTCGTGGACCTGGCGCAGATGGCTGCAGAGGCTTGCCTGGCGCGGTCCGACAGCGAAAGCGTGGAGAGGGCAAAAGAGTGGAATCCGGGCCCGGCCGAAAAGCCGGGCACGATCTGGAATTGTGTCCAAGCCGCAGGGCGAGGCCACGGTCACCCACCAAGGTGGGCGGAAGAAACGTACTGGTATGCGCATATCTGAGTTGGTAAGAGCATCAGCCTTTTCGGCGCTTGTCGCGGTCTCCCTGTTGGGCGCCGCAGGCGAGGCGCTGGCGTTCGACGACAAGGTGTTTGACGACAAGACCGGCGTGAAGCCGGAATCGAACCCGTGGGCTGTGTTCCAGTTCGGCTTCTCCGCCTACAAGAGCGGTCACAAGGACCAGGCCGTCGAGGCCTATCGTTACGCTGCCGAAAACGGCCAGATCGGCGCCACCTGGAAGCTCGCGCGCATGTATGCCGAAGGCGACGGCGTCGCCCAGGACGATTACGAGGCCTTCAAGTTCTTCACCGAGATCGCCGAGCAGGACGTCGAGCCCGGCTCGCCTGAGGAGAGCTACGTCTCCGACGCGCTGGTGGCACTCGGTGGCTACATGAAGGAAGGCATTCCGGGCAGCCCGGTCTCGGCCAACCCCGTCGCCGCGCAGGAATATTACATGCGCGCCGCCGCCAACTACCGCAATGCCAATGCCCAGTACGAGATGGGCAAGATGTTCCTCAAGGGCGACGGCGGCGTGAAGGCTTCGGTCAAGCAGGCCGGCCGCTGGCTGCAACTGGCGGCGGAAAGGGCCATGCCGGCGCGCAGGCGACGCTTGGCAACCTGTTGTTCCAGAGCGGTAAGGTCGTTCGCGGCCTCGCCATGATGACGGCCGCGCTCGAGCGCGCCCAGCCCTCCGACCAGCCCTGGATCCGCGGCATGCAGGAAGAGGCATTTGCCTTGGCCGACGAATCCGATCGCCGTACGGCGATCTCGCTTGCCGAAGACATCCTGACCAAGGGCAACCAGTAGCTTGCCTTTCCGGCGAGGTTAAGATCGTCTCACATCACGACTGGGTGGGCTTCCAGAGGTCGATTTATGGGGCGGTTGAAGATTGGCGACATAGTAGAAATTGGAACGCTTCAGGGAACGGCCTATGCCGTTCTTACCCATAAGCATGCTCAATATGGCCCGCTCATTCGGGTTCTGGGGAAAATTCATGAAGATCGCCCCAGCGATGCCGCCGAGATTTTGGCGCATGACGTCCAGTTCTCGTGCTTCTTTCCACTTGGCGCTGCTGTTGCCAGAAAGCTCGTATCAGTCGTTGGGACAGTGCCGTTGCCAGCCAAGCTCGCAACTTTCCCTGTCTTTCGTACGGGCGTTGTTGATCCGGCAACGGGCAAGGTTCGGGTATGGTGGTTCTGGGACGGAACGACCGAATGGGCTGTCGGCGAGATCACGACAGAGCAACGCCAGATGCCAATCCGCGGCGTCTGGAACGATGCACTCCTGGTCGAACGGCTGTTGGCAGGTTGGACTGCCGAATCCGACCCGACATAGATGGCCTCAAGTCGGTCGGCACCCATCTCGACTAGACGTCTAGATTCAGGTGACGGGCCTCTCACGCCGCCTGAAGGCTGAGGTCGATCGCCACCGGCACGTGGTCGGACGGCTTTTCCCAGGCACGTACATGCTTTTCGATCGAGGCCGAGGCGAAGCGGTTGGCGGCTTCCGGCGACAGCAGCAGATGATCGATGCGAATGCCGTTGTTCTTCTGCCAAGCACCGGCCTGGTAGTCCCAGAACGTGTAGACGTCGCGCTGGTCGGTGACCGAGCGCACCGCTTCGGTGAAGCCGAGATTCACCAGCCGGCGGAAAGCCTGCCGCGTCTCGGGCTGGTACAGCGCATCGCCCAGCCACATCTCGATGTTGCGGGCGTCGATGGCTTCGGGAATGACGTTGTAGTCGCCGGCAAGCACGAGCGCCTCTTCCAGTGCCAGCCGCTCTGCCGCCCAGCGCTCCAGCCGCGCCATCCATGACAGCTTGTAGGGGAACTTCTCTGTGCCGACGGGATTGCCGTTGGGCAGATAGAGCGACACCACGCGCAAAACGCCCTTGTCGGTCGAAAACACGCCTTCGATGAAGCGCGCCTGCTCGTCGGCATCATCGCCCGGCAGGCCGCGATTGACCTCGTCGAAGCGCAGCTTGGACAAGATGGCGACGCCGTTGAAGCCCTTTTGGCCGTGGGTTTCGACATTGTAGCCGAGCGCCTCGATCTCGAAGCGTGGAAAGCCTTCGTCGACCGTCTTGATTTCCTGCAGGCAGACAATGTCCGGATCGCTTTCCTTGAGCCAATGCACAAGGTTCTCGATACGGGCGCGGACACCGTTGATGTTCCAGGTGACGATCTTCATGAATTTCACGCGATGATTTCAAACAATTCTTGATAGCCTGCACGGCGGTTCCAGACGATCCTGCACCATCCCTTGGGAGAAGGGAACCGGTCCTCTTCGGCATTCTTCGGACCGGCTGGCAAAAGGGGAACAAATGCCATGTCCAACAGTACTCATCCTGTGGACGAGGTGCTTCCAGCGCCTCGCCTAGCTGCGCTCGGTATCCAGCACGTGCTGGTCATGTATGCCGGTGCAATCGCGGTGCCTCTCATCATCGGACGAGCCCTCAAGCTCGATCCGGAGCAGGTCGCGTTCCTGATCTCCGCCGATCTTTTCGTCTGCGGCCTCGTCACCATCATCCAGTCCTTCGGCGCGACCCAGTGGTTCGGCATCAAGCTGCCGGTCATGATGGGCGTGACCTTCGCTGCCGTCGGCCCGATGGTCGCCATGGCCAACGCCAACCAAGGCCCCGACGGCGCCCGCATGATCTTCGGCGCCATCATCGGCGCCGGCATCGTGGCGTTCCTGATCGCGCCGCTGGTCAGCCGCATGTTGAGATTCTTTCCGCCCGTCGTCACCGGGACCATCATCGTCGTCATCGGCGCGTCCCTGATGCGCATCGGCATCAACTGGATCTTCGGCAACCCGGTCGGCCCGACGGCGCCCCGGCTGGTGGCGCCCGAGCATGCCGAATGGCTGAAGACCGTGACCGAGATGGCGGCTGCCACCGGCTCGACTATACCGCCGATCCCGGCCAAGCTGGCGCTCGCCGCAACTGCGCCAAACGCCGCCTATGCGCCGCTGGTCAATGTCGGCATCTCGGCGGTCGTGCTGCTGTCGATCCTGGTCATCGCCAAGTTTGGCAAGGGGTTTGTCGCCAACATCGCCGTGCTGCTCGGCATCCTCATCGGCGGTGTGCTTACCGCTTCACTCGGCATGATGCATTTCGACAAGGTCGCTTCGGCTGAGTGGTTCGAGCTGATCACGCCGCTGCGTTTCGGCATGCCGATCTTCGACCCGATCCTGATCATCACGATGGTGCTGGTGATGATCGTCGTCATGATCGAATCGACGGGCATGTTCCTGGCGCTTGGCGACATGACCGGCCGCAAGGTGAACCAGCCGATGCTGTCGGCGGGCCTGCGCACCGATGGCCTGGGCACCATCATCGGTGGCCTGTTCAACACCTTTCCCTACACCTCCTTCTCGCAGAATGTCGGCCTCGTCGGCGTCACCGGCGTCAAGAGCCGCTTCGTCTGCGTTGCCGGCGGCGCGATTCTGCTGATCCTGGGACTGGTGCCCAAGATGGGCGCGCTGGTCGAGGCGCTGCCGACGGTGGTGCTGGGCGGTGCGGGGCTGGTGATGTTCGGCATGGTGGCGGCGACCGGTATCCGCATCCTGTCCAATGTCGACTTCAAGACCAACCGCAACAATTTGTTCGTGGTCGCTGTTTCCATCGGCTTCGGCATGATCCCGCTCGTCGCCCCCGACTTCAAGATGTGGATGCCGCACGACATCCACCCGCTGATCGAGTCGGGCATTCTGCTGGCGTCGGTTTCGGCGGTGGTGCTGAACGCCTTCTTCAACGGCACCAAGGTCAATGAGGCCGAGATCCGCGAAGCGGCGATGGCGTCGGAAGCGTGAGCTTGCTAAAGAGAAGGGGCCGGAAAATGGCCCTTTCTCCACTTTTCACGTAGCAGCGGCTGCGCGCTTTTTGCCTGGCAACGTCATCGCGATCACGCCTGATATGACACAGATCAGGCCGATGCCAGCGGTTGTGGTGACGGTCTCGCCGAGGAAGACGACCCCGATCGCCACCCCGATCGGCACGCGGATGTAAGCCTGTGCCGTCGTACCAACCGAGCCAAGCGTGTGGATCAGCCTGAAGTAGATCGCGAAGGCGAGTGCGGTCGAAAACACCGAAAGCGCGAGCAAAGCCAGCGTCGAGTCAGTCGAGGGGCTGAGTGTCCATGGCCGGTCGACGATGATGCTGACAGGCAGCAGGATCACCGCACCGCAGATCAGCGAACCGGCAGCCGGCAGCATCGGATCGAGCCCCTTGAAGCTCTTGCCGAAGATCGCTGCACCGGCATAGCAGATGGTTGCGGCGACAACGGCAAGCTGCGCCCACAACTGGTCGCCGAGCCCGCCCAGGGCCTGCATGCCGATGATCAGGCAGGTGCCTGCGAGGCCAGCGATCACGCCGAACAGCTTGCGCGCTGTCACCAGCTCGTGGCGGGTGATCAGTACGGTGAGCAGGAATGCGAAGATCGGTGTCATCGAGTTCAAGATCGCCGCGAGCCCGGCATCGATGCTGCGTTCGGCCCAGGCAATCAGCGTGAACGGAATCGCGCTGTTCAGGCAGGCTTGGAACAGGAACTTTCCCCAGGTCGCGGCATCCTTCGGTAGGTGCAAGCCGCGCCAGCGGATGACCACCAAGAGAATCAAGCCGGCAATCAGCGTGCGCACAGCGATCAGGGTAATCGGCGGAATGGTCTCCACACCGATCTTGATGAAGGTGTAGGAGGCGCCCCACAGCGTTGCCAGCAACAAAAGCAGGGCAAGTTCAGTGGTCGTGTTGGTCTTGGCTGGCATGGCGCGTCCCGATGGATTGAACCAGGCCGTTCTAGCGCGGACTCTTCATGCGATGTTTCGATCGCTGTCGAAGTGTCAGGGTGAAAATCATCCCCTACTTTCGCTCGACCAGCCCGATCGTATTGCCAGCCGGGTCCTTCAGGAAGGCCATCCATTCGGATTCGCCGGCGGGGCCGAATTCACCGGCCGCATCGCGGTGGACAAGCGTCGGCGCCGTGGTGAAGGCGACGCCGTTGTCGGAGGCGGTTTCGTAGAAGGCGTCGAGGTCGTCCATGTCGAGATAGACTGTCGCTTGCGGTATGCCGCCGGTGAAGAACAGCCTGATGCCGCCGACGATGATGAAGGCGATGCCGGGCGGGTCGTAGCGGGCATGAACGGGAAGGCCGAAGACGTCGAGCCAGAAGGCGAGCGTTGCGTCGATGTCGCGACCGGCCGAAAGCGCCACCTGACGGAGCGCTTGCGGCCGGCGCATGGCTAGACGGAGAAACTGGTGCCGCAGCCGCAGCCGGCGACCGCGTTGGGGTTCTTGATCTGGAACGACTGGCCCATCAGGTCGTCGACGAAATCGACGACTGAGCCGCCCATGTAGATCAGCGACATGTCGTCGACGAGCAACGTCGCGCCATCGCGCTCGATGGCGACGTCGTCGTCATTGCGGCCTTCGACGAGGTCGAATTTGTAGGAAAAACCGGAACAGCCGCCACCTTCAACCGAGATTCGCAGCGCGATCTTGCCGGGATCGCCGGCGACGATCTTGGCTATCCGCTTGGCCGCGGCTTCGGTCATGTCGACCTTCATGGCAGTCTTGGCATCAGCGCCCATCGGCGTCACCTTGCTTTCGGTTTCTTATGATAGGTATGAAGCCACCTGTAGCAAGTCAACAGGTGGGGAGTATGGCAGGCGAACGGCAACTTGGCGATATCGGCTTCGGCTACCGGCCGCGCGCTGCCCATGCCTGCGACCCCGCGCATTCGCGCGGGCGCTTGTTTGACGAGGTCGAGAGCCCGACGCGCACGCCGTTCCAGCGCGACCGTGACCGCATCATCCATTCGACAGCCTTCCGTCGGCTCAAGCACAAGACGCAAGTGTTTGTCGCCCATGAAGGTGATCATTTTCGCACGCGGCTGACGCATACGATCGAAGTCGCCCAGATTGCCCGTGCTCTGGCGCGCGCGCTGCGCTGCGACGAGGATCTCGCCGAAGCGATCGCCCTGGTCCATGATTTCGGCCACACGCCGTTCGGCCATACCGGCGAGGATGCGCTGAACGACAAGATGGCGGCCTGGGGCGGCTTCGACCACAACGCCCAGTCGTTGCGCGTAGTGACGCGGCTCGAGAGCCGCTATGCCGAGTTCGACGGGCTCAACCTGACCTGGGAAACGCTGGAGGGGCTGGTCAAGCACAATGGTCCGCTGACCGACGCCAGCGGCAAGGGGCTGAAGGGGCCGGTGCCGCAGGCGATCCGCGACTATTCGGAACTGCATGACCTCGAACTCGACCGTTTCGCCAGCCTTGAGGCGCAGTGTGCAGCCATTGCCGACGACATCGCCTACAACACCCATGACATCGACGACGGGTTGCGCGCTGGCCTTTTGACACTCGACATGCTCGACGGCGTCGGCCTGCCGGCACAGATTTTGCGCGGCGTACGCGCGCGCTATCCGGCGCTCGACGCGATGCGCACCGGCCATGAACTGATGCGCCGGCAGATCACCATCTTCGTCGAGGACGTGATTTCCACCGCCGCCGCGCGCATCGCCCGTCTGGCGCCGCAGAGTGCTGACGAGGTGAGGGCGGCGGGCGAGGCGATGGTGACCTTCTCGGAGGAGATCGCAGCGTCGGAGAAGGAGCTGAAGACCTTTCTCTACCGCAACATGTATCGCCATTCAGACGTGATGCGGGTGCGGGCTGATGCCGACCGCATAGTGCGCGACCTGTTCGACGCCTATTACGCGGATCCACGTGCCATGCCCGAGGGCTGGCGCGAGGGCCTCGACAGGGCAGAGGATCGCATCAAGGCACGCGCCGTTGCCGATTTCCTGGCCGGCATGACCGATACCTACGCGGTTAAGGAACACCGACGCTTGTTTGACCATACGCCCGATTTGAGTTAGGCCGAGCGCAATTTCCGGCATATTTTGCCGGTTGCCATGCAATGCCAGCCAGAGCCGAGCACATGAACATTTTCGCCGATTTCAGCGAGCGGATTACCAAAGCCGTCGAAGCGCTTGAATTGACTCCTAAAGATGGCGGCGTGCTCGATCTCACGCGCATTGCCGTCGAGCCGCCGCGCGATGCAACTCATGGCGATCTCGCGACCAACGCGGCAATGGTGCTGGCCAAGCCCACCGGGCAGAACCCGCGCGCGCTGGCCGAACGCCTCGTGGCCGAGCTTGCCAAGGACGCCGATGTGGCCAAGGCCGAGGTTGCCGGGCCCGGTTTCGTCAACCTCAAGCTTCACGACGGTTTCTGGCACAAGCATCTGGCCGATCTTTTGTCGCGCGGCACCGACTATGGCCGTTCCGGCTTTGGCAACAAGAAGCGCGTCAATGTCGAATATGTCTCGGCCAATCCGACCGGGCCGATGCATGTCGGCCATTGCCGCGGTGCGGTTGTCGGCGACGCGCTTGCCAACATCCTCGGCTTCGCCGGCTACGACGTGACCAAGGAATATTACATCAACGATGCCGGTGTGCAGATCGACGTGCTCGGCCGCTCGGTGATGCTGCGTTATCGCGAAGCGCTGGGCGATGAGATCGGCGAGATCCCTGCCGGCCTCTACCCGGGCGACTACCTCGTACCGGTCGGCCAGGCGCTGGCCAAGGAATTCGGCCGCGACCTGCTGCAGAAGCCGGAAGACGAGGCGCTGTCGATCATCAAGGATCGCACCATCGATGCGATGATGGTGATGATCCGCGAGGATCTGGCGCTGCTCAACGTGCGCCACGAGGTGTTCTTCTCCGAGCGCACGCTGCACGCCGACAATGCCAAGGCGATCCGCTCGGCGATCAGCGACCTGACGCTGAAGGGCCACATCTACAAGGGCAAGCTGCCGCCGCCCAAGGGCGAGAAGCCGGACGACTGGGAAGATCGCGAGCAAACCCTGTTCCGCTCGACCGAGGTCGGCGACGATATGGACCGGCCGCTGGTCAAGTCCGATGGCGCCTTCACCTATTTCGCCGCCGACGTCGCCTATCTCAAGGACAAGGTCGACCGCGGCTTCGACGAACTGGTGTTCGTGCTGGGCGCCGACCATGGCGGCTACGTCAAACGCATGGAAGCCTTGGCGCGCGCCGTCACCGACGGTGCGGTCAAGCTCGACGTGCTTTTGTGCCAGCTGGTCAAGCTGTTCCGCGACGGCGAGCCGGTGCGCATGTCGAAGCGGGCAGGGGAATTCATCACCTTGCGCGAGGTCGTCGAGGAGGTTGGCCGCGACGCCATCCGCTTCATGATGCTCTACCGCAAGAGCGATGCACCGCTCGACTTCGATTTCGCCAAGGTGACCGAGCAATCCAAGGACAATCCGGTGTTTTATGTGCAGTACGCTTCGGCGCGCTGCCACTCGGTGTTCAGGCAGGCCAGGGAACAGCTCGGCCGGGCGGAGTTCGCGCGTGCCGGCCTGATCGGCGCTGTCGAACGGCTGGCCGACGAAGGCGAAATCGCGCTCGTCAAGAAGCTTGCCGAGTATCCGCGCCTGATCGAATCGGCTTCCCAGTCGATGGAGCCGCACCGGTTGGCTTTCTACCTCTATGACCTTGCCAGCACCTTCCACGGACACTGGAATCGCGGCACCGACAACCCCGACTTACGGTTTGTTAAGGTTAACGATCCAGAATTGACCTATGCCAGACTCGGGCTGGTGCAGGCTGTTTCGGACGTTTTGACGTCAGGCCTGGCGTTGATCGGAGCGGATGCGCCGACCGAAATGCGCTAGGTTTCCGGAGCTGAATGTCACCTTTTGCCCACATTGCGCTGGTAAGGGCCAACCTTACGCGACGTTCATTGCGTCCGAAAAAAGTGCGAGAGTTCGGGAAAAAAGAATGGCAGACAGAACCCAGCTGAAGATCGCAGACAAGAATGATTTCGCCGACGAAGATCCCTTCGCCGAATTGACGAGGATCATGGGCTTCGATCCGCGCCAGCCCGTGGTGCGCCAGGATGTTGGTGCGCCCGCTGGCCGTGTCGAGCCGACTGTTGATGACGACTTCGGCATTGATCTGGAAAAGGAACTGCTTGGCGAACTGGCCGGCGACGATCTCGTCGCAGAGCCGGAGCAGGTTGCCTATGCGCAGGCAGATGAACCGGTCGCTTATGCACCGGTCGAAGCACCGGTAGCCTATGCGCCGGCTGAAGAGCCTGCCTTCGAGCGCGCTCGTGAGCCGGAGTTCGCCTCCGAAGCCTCGTTCGATGACGCGGTTGCGGCGAGCTTCGAAGATTTTTCGCTCGAAGACGAACTGCTTCGCCCGGAAGAGCCGGTCTATGCCGCAGCTCCGGCCTATGAGCCTGCGCCTGAAGTCAATTTTGCCCCGGAGCCCGCCTTCGCGCCTGAAGCCGATTTCGACGATGCGGTCGCAGCGTCGTTCGAGCAGGATTTTGCGATGGAAGACGAGTTGCTAGCGGCCGAAGAGCCTGTCGAGCCGGTCGCAGCTCCGGTTTCTTACGCAGCTCCAGTCGAGGTCGATCTCGATGCGGAATTCGACGTCGCTCTTGCCGATGTCGACATGGATTTCGCAGCCATTGATGACGCGAACGACAGCCTCGAGGCCGTTGCCGACGACCAGCTGACGCTGGGCGAATATCAGGCAACCGAGCCCGAGATTGAATTCTCGCATGCCGATCTGGTCGAGGAGCCGCAAGCGGTTGCAGCACCCGTCGCGCAGGCTCAGGACTACGATGAGTTCGAGCGCCGCCTGCAGGATGCGCTTCGTGATGAAGAGCCGACCTATGCGCCAGCGGTCGCTTATGCGGCGCCGGCCGTCGAGCCGGTCGTCGAAGCGCCCGCCCATGAACCCGAGGTCGCTCAAGTTGCTGCCCCGGTGGCCGCGGTTGAAGACAACAGCCTCGAAGATGAACTGAATGCGCTGCTTGGCACTATGAGCAGCCAGGCCAAGGCACTGTCGGAGCCGACGCCGCTTCGTGTCGTAGAGCCGGTTGCGGCCGAGCCTGAGCCAGCGTTTGCCAGCTCGCTGTGGGCACCCGAGCAGCCCGCCGAGGATGCGGCGCAAGCGTATGACGACACCGACTATGCGCCGTCCTACGACGCGCATCAGGTCGAGGAATTCGCAGCTGTCGAAGAATTCAGCTCCAATCCAGGCGGAAGCCGGCTATTCCGAGCCGAGCTACGACCACCAGGCCGACATCGACGTCAGCTTCGACGATGACGCCTTCGATATGGCTCTGGAGCGTAGTGCTGTAACTGAGGTCGCCGAAGTCATTGCGCCTGTCACAGCAGTCGCTGCTGCCGCTCCGATGCGCCCGCTGGCCGCCTCGCGTTATGAGCAGGCTCGCAACTGGGGCCTGGGCACCCCGGTCGCGCCGCGTGCAGCCGTCGAAACGCAGTCGAGCTATCAGCCGGAAACGATCCACAAGCCGGAAGCCTATGTCCCGGTCGCCCCGACCTATGTCGCGCAAGCCGAGCCTGAGGCCTATGTGCCTGAAGCTTATGCGCAGGCCGAGCCTGAAGCGTATGTGCATGCGACGGAGCCTGTTGTCGACCCGGACGATCTGGAAGCCGAGCTTTTCGCGGCCGTTTCCTCCTTTGACGACGCGCCCGACATCGAGACTGTCGATGTGCCGGAAAAGGCCGTCGCTCTGGCCGACGATCTCGACATTCCCGAGCTGTCGTTCGAGGACGACGCGCCGCCGGCGCCAGCCTATGACGATCTCGATGGCGACTTCTCGAACCTGATGAACGAGATGAATGCGCCTGATGCCAGCAAGCAGGCCGCTTCGTCGAGCTACGCCGCGAACCCCTACGCCACCGGCTTCGATCGCAAGACCTTGCGCGATGGCGACGCGTCGCAGCCAATCGAATTGGCAGGCGCTGCCGCAGCGGGTGCGGCTGCGATGTATGCCGTCCGCCAGCAGCAAGGTGACCTGGGTGGCTTCGATCTCGGCGCCACGCAGCACGGCCAGGCCAACGCGCCGCGCCAGCAGGATGACGAGTTCGATTTTGACCCCGATTTCGATGAAGCGATGGAAGCGCTGCCCGGTTCGCAGGCTCCCCGCCCAGCGCGTCGCGGCATGATGATCGCAGCGATCGTTGGTACGGTCGCGATTGTCGGTGGTCTCGGTGCCTTTGCGCTGTCGTTTGGCGGCGACGAGGGCGCTGGCGCGCCTGTCATCGTCAAGGCCGACGATAGCCCGATCAAGATCAAGCCGGAAAACCCCGGCGGCATGACCGTGCCGAACCAGGACAGCAAGGTCTATGACCGTGTCGCAGGTGGCGCCACCAATGGTGCCCCCGCACAAGACAAGCTTGTCACCAATGCCGAGGAACCGGTCGACCTGGCTGCACAGGATGCCGAGGCGAACGTTCCCGAAAACCTGCCGCTCAACGAAGACGACGTCGCCGCCGAACCGACTGCAAAGTCGGAAGAGCGCGTCGCGCAGACGGCCCAGGCCGACCAGCCCGACGCCAGCACCGAGACGGCTGCCGTTGCGCCGCGCAAGGTTCGCACCATGGTGGTGAGGCCTGATGGCACGCTGGTGCCGCGTGAAGAGCCGGCTCCCGCTGCCGTTGCCGCTGCCGAGCCTACCGATCCGGCACCGCAGCGCGTTGCCGAGCCGGCAAGCGAAGCCACTGGCACCGTGCCGGCCCAGCCGGCGCTTGCGCCTGTCGCCAAGCCGGTCCAGTCGGCCAACACGCCGTCCATGGCGCCGATCGCGCCACAGCGCCCGTCCGAACAGCCGGTCGATGTCGTCGGCGAGGTCAAGCCCGACCAGGTGGCTGCCGTCGCCCCGTCGGCACCGACAACGGCCGTGGCTTCCGGTGCCTGGGCAATGCAGATTGCCTCGCAGCCGAGCGAAGCCGCTGCAAAGTCGACCTATGCGGATCTCTCCCGCCGCTATGGCAGCGTGCTCAACGGTCGCGAGGTCAGCATCGTCAAGGCCGAGATCGCCGGCAAGGGCACGTTCTGGCGCGTTCGCGTGCCGGCTGGCACCCGCAACGATGCGGTCAGCCTGTGCGAAAGCTACAAGGCAGCCGGTGGCAACTGCTTCGTTTCGAAGTAAGCCATCAAGCTCCAGGTTCAGAAAACGGCGCAGCCTGGCTGCGCCGTTGTCGTTTGTAGGTCCTGGAAAGCGGGCCGATTCTATCGCGGGCCAAAAGGCGCTAAGCTACCGCACATGACCGAATCACCGCCTGACACCTTGAATGCGAGGCTTTCTGGGGATTACCGGGCAAAGGCTGCGGCAATCCTTGCGGCGGGTACCGATCTTGTCCTTCATTGCGATAGAGCTGCCGGCACGTCGCGGGAGCGTGCCGAGAAGGCGTTGCAGGCGGAATTCGGACACTATTTCGAGGCAGTTGCATAGCCTCTCAAGGAGAAGGCACGGATTTGGCGGAAGCATTGGAAAGCAAGGCGCAAAAGCCAGCACCGATGGACCGTCTGTGGGCGGAGAACGCTGACGACCGCATGACCGACGATCCCTCGCTGGTCGTTGACGTTGCCGGCTTCGAAGGCCCGCTTGATCTCCTGCTGCATCTCGCCCGCAGCCAGCGCGTCGACCTGTCCCGCATTTCGATCCTGGCGCTTGTCGAGCAGTACCTGATTTTCGTGTCGCAGGCGCGGGCGCTGAGGCTGGAGCTCGCCGCCGACTATCTGGTCATGGCGGCATGGCTCGCTTTCCTCAAGTCGAAGCTCCTGATCCCCAAGCTGCCGGGCGACGAGGGCGAGAGCGGCGAAGAACTGGCCGCCGTGCTGCAGTTCCGGCTGAAGCGGCTGGAAGCGATGCGCGATGCTGCTTCGCGGCTGGTCAACCGCAACCGGCTCGGCCGAGATGTTTTCCAGCGCGGCGCGCCGGAACTGGTCATCATCGACAAGCGCAACGAGTATTCGGCATCGTTGTTTGACCTATTGAGCGCCTATGCCGGCCAGCGCCAGCGCCAGGCCATCACCAACGTGCAAATCGCCAAGCGCGGCGTCTGGTCGCTCAAACAGGCACGCGACATCCTGACCCGCATGGTCGGCGAATTGAAGGACTGGACCGCGCTCGATCATTTCCTGCTGCGCTACATGACCGGCCCGGAAGAGCGCGCAACGGCGATTGCCAGTTCATTTGCCGCGAGCCTGGAAATGGTCCGCGACGGAAGTGTCGAAATCCGCCAACACGCGCCGTTCGCGCCGATCTACCTGCGTGAACGCCAGCCCGCGGCCCTGCAGACCGAAGGTGTGCCATGACCGAAGGATCAAACGTCGTCCCATTTTCCCTTGACGACGAGGATGGCGAGAGCGTCGAACGCAACCCGGCGGCCCGGCTGCATCTGGCCGAAGCGGTGCGCATGGCGGAAGCGATCGTTTTTGCCAGCGCCGAGCCGGTAAGCGAGCGGCAACTGGTGTCGCGCCTGCCCGAAGGTATCGATGTTCCCGCCGCGATGGCCGAACTGCAGCGCATCTACGAGCGCCGTGGCGTCAATCTCGTCAAGGTCGCGGATTCATGGGCCTTCCGCACCGCCGGCGACCTCGCTTTCTTGATGAGCCGCGACACCATCCAGCAGAAGAAGCTGTCGCGCGCCGCCCTCGAAGTGCTGTCGGTGATTGCCTACCACCAGCCGGTAACCCGCGCCGAGATCGAGGATATCCGTGGCGTCGAGACCTCCAAGGGCACGCTCGACACGCTGATGGAAACCGAATGGGTGCGCATGCGCGGCCGCCGCAAGACGCCGGGCCGGCCTGTCACCTACGGCACCACTGACAAGTTCCTCGATCATTTCGGGCTGGAGGAGGTGCGTGACCTGCCTGGCATGGAAGAACTCAAGGGGGCAGGGCTGTTGTCGTCGCGCATGCCGCCGGGCTTCTCGGTGCCGCTGCCACCGTCCGATCCGGACCTGCTCACCGATGACGAGGATCCGCTCACCGACATCGACCTCGAAGAGCTTGGTCTGTTGACACCCCGCGTCACAGATGATTGACCGGCGCCGGTGTGGAACCGGCACCCGGAGGTCCATCCTGTGACGACCATTCAAGCCAAGACGGCATCCCGCGTGACCGCGGGCGTGACTTTTGCCGCGCGTCTGGCCTTTGAGAACATCCGCCATTCCTTCGCCAATGGTGCGGAAACATTGCGCGACGTCAGCCTTGCCGCCGAGCCGGGCGAGGTCTTGTGCCTGCTCGGCCCGTCGGGGTCGGGCAAGACGACGCTGCTCAGGATCGCTGCCGGCATCGAGGCGCAGGCATCGGGCAGGGTGCTGCTGAATGGCAAGGAAATCGCTGGTCCCCAGGTGTTCTTGCCGCCTGAGCAGCGCTCGATCGGCCTGGTTTTCCAGGATTTTGCGCTGTTTCCGCACCTGACGATTCTCGACAATGTGCGTTTTGGCCTGACCGCGCTGTCGCGCGAGGAGGGCAAGCGCGAGGCGGTGATCGCGCTCGCCCGCGTCGGGCTCGCACATTATGCCGACAACTATCCGCATGCGCTCTCCGGTGGCGAACAGCAGCGCGTGGCGCTTGCGCGCGCGCTGGCGCCGCGCCCTGCGGTATTGCTGATGGACGAGCCATTCTCCGGCCTCGATTCGCGCCTCAAGGATTCGGTACGGGCCGAGACGCTGGCAATCCTGCGCGAAAGCCGGGCAACGGCGATCGTCGTCACCCACGATGCCGAAGAAGCCATGCGCATGGGCGACCGCATCGCACTGCTGAAGGATGGAAAGCTGGTACAGTCGGGCAGGGCGGACGACCTGTACCTGCGCCCGGCGAATCTGTTCGTCGCTGGCTTCTTCTCCGAACTCAACGTCTTTTCCTCAAGGGTTGTCGATGGTTATGCCGACACGCCGGTCGGCGAGGTTGAAACCGATATTGCCAACGGCGCGCAGGTCTCGGTGGCGGTCCGCCTGACCGGCATCGACGTCAGCGAAACGTCAGGCGAAACCCAGGCACGCATCGTTTCCAGGCGCTATCTCGGCGTCGTCGAATTGCTCGAGCTGGCGGTGCCAGGCGCGGAGACACCGGTAAGGGCGCGCATACGCTGCGGCGCTTTGTCCGCAAAAGCACGTGATATATGGCTGTCGCTTCGGAAAGCGGATGTTCTAGTGTTTGAATCCGGAAGCGAAAGAGCCTAGATCAATCGCAGGGAAACTGTTCAAGAGAGAGTTCAATGGGTTCGTTTTCAATCTGGCACTGGCTGATCGTCCTGGTCGTCGTGCTGCTGCTGTTTGGTCGTGGCAAGATCCCAGAGTTGATGGGCGACATGGCCAAGGGCATCAAGAGCTTCAAGAAGGGTATGTCGGACGACGAAGCCGATGACTCCAAGACGGTCGAGCATCGCAACGACGAGACCGTTAATTCGACCAAGGAAAAGGCCAGCAAGAGCTGAGGCCCTCATTCCTGATACAGCGCCGCGCGTCCATCTGGACGCGCAAGGTACGCTGTGAGCTTCTTGAATCTGTGCCTGATCCCTTGCGAAAATCGGCAACGGTTTTGGCGGGCATGCACTAGCCGGATCGCATCGACATGTTTGAAATCGGCTGGACCGAAATGCTGGTGATCGCGGTCGTCATGATCGTAGTTGTCGGCCCCAAGGATTTGCCCAAGATGCTCCGCACCATGGGGCGGATGATGACCAAGGCACGGTCCATGGCCGGCGATTTTCAACGCCAGTTCAACGATGCCCTGAAAGAGGCCGAACTCGACGACGTCAAGAAGTCGGTCGACGAGCTCCGGGGCCTCAATCCGGCGAACGAGATCAGGAAGCAGCTCAATCCGTTTGAAAAGGCAGCCGCCGATGTGCGCGCCGGCCTCGATACGGCGATGAAGCCGAAACCTGCCGCAGCCACCGAGCCTGCGTCTGACGTGACGCATCCGGCTGAGCCCCTGAAGAACGGCGCAACCGCCATGCCGGGTGTGGCCGGACCGGACGCGATGCCCGCAGCGGCGCCGCTGTTCCCGGCTGCCGAGGTCAGAGCGACACCGGTGCCACCTGTTGCTGCCGAGGCGAAAAAGCTGAAGCCGGGCGCAAAGGCAAAAACCGCAGCGAAGCCCAAGACAGCGCCGGAAGCCAAACCCGCCGTCAAGGCGACTGCCGCACCGGCCAAGGTTGCAGCAGCGAAGGCCACCGCGGCCAAGGCTGCTGCGCCCAAGAAGACCGTCGCCAAGAAGACCGACGCCAAGACGGCGACCAAAGCAGGAAAAGCATCGTGAGCGCCGAAGACGACGAGATCGAAAAGTCCTCGGCCCCGCTGATGGAGCACCTCATCGAGCTGCGCACGCGGCTGATGTGGTCTATCGGCGGCTTCTTCGTCGCTTTCCTGGTCTGCTTCTTTTTTGCCAAGCAGCTGTTCAACCTGCTGGTCATCCCGTTCAAATGGGCGACGAAATGGGCCGGTCTCGATCCGCACAAGGTAGAGCTGATCTACACAGCGCCGCAGGAGTTCTTCTTCACCCAGATCAAGCTGGCCATGTTCGGCGGGCTGGTCATCGCGTTTCCTGTCATCGCAGCGCAGATCTACAAGTTCGTGGCGCCCGGCCTCTACAAGAACGAGCGTGCTGCCTTCCTGCCGTTCCTGATCGCTTCGCCGGTGCTGTTTTTGATGGGCGCATCGCTGGTCTACTTCTTCTTCACCCCGATGGTGATGTGGTTCTTCCTCGCCATGCAGCAGGCCGGTACCGACGATCAGGTGCAGATTTCGCTGCTGCCCAAGGTGTCCGAATATCTCAGCCTGATCATGACGCTGATCTTCTCGTTCGGCCTGGTTTTCCAGCTGCCTGTCGTGACGACGCTGATGGCGCGGGTTGGAATGGTCACCTCGCAAGGCTTGGCCGACAAGCGTAAATGGGCGATCGTCATTGCCTTCGTGGTGGCCGCGGTGCTGACACCGCCCGATCCGGTCAGCCAGATCGGCCTTGCCCTTCCCACGATCCTTCTTTACGAGATTTCCATCTGGACCGCCCGGATGATCGAAAGAAAGCGCGAGCAGGACCGAGTGGCGAGCGAGAGCAGGATGCGGACGAAAGCGCCGCAGAAGAGCAATCGCAAGCAACATCGACCCCGCTCGAAGGCACAGGCAGCGGCACGAACGCCAGCTGACAGCCCGATCCGCCGTCGCGGTCGTTTTGACAACCGCCGCGACCGGAAACTTTTAAATGCTTGATATCAAATGGATTCGCGAGAACCCTGGAGCCCTTGCCGACGCACTTGGCAAGCGCGGGCAGTCGGCTGAGGCGGCGAGGGCCACCGTTGACGATCTGATCGCAAAGGACGAAGCGCGGCGCGCCCATGTCTCGAAGCTGCAGGAGGCGCAGGAGCGCCGCAACGCCGCATCCAAGGAAATCGGCAACGCTATGCGCAATGGTGATTCTGCGCTCGCCGAGAAGCTGAAAACCGAAGTCGCTGAGATCAAGGGTTTCATCCAGGACGGCGAGGGTCGCGAGCGCGAACTCGACAAGGCACTCGACGCAGCCCTTGCCGTGATCCCGAACGTGCCGCTTGAAGACGTACCCGTCGGCAAGGACGAAAACGACAATGTCGTGCTGCGTACGGTTGGCAAGGTGCTGCCGCGCCCGAACTGGGTGAAGGAGCATTTCGAAATCGGCGAGGCGCTCGGCCTGATGGATTTCGAGCGTGCCGCCAAGCTCTCCGGATCTCGCTTCACCGTTCTCAAGGGTCAGCTTGCCCGGCTCGAGCGCGCGCTTGGCCAGTTCATGCTCGACCTGCACACGGCAGAACACGGCTACACCGAAGTGCAGCCGCCGCTTCTGGTGCGCGACGAAGTGCTGTTCGGTACCAACCAGCTGCCCAAGTTTGAGGAAGACCTGTTCTTCGTGCCGCATGGCGACAGCCGGCTCGGCCTGATCCCGACCGCCGAGGTGCCGCTGACCAATCTGGTGCGCGAGGAGATCCTGCCGAATGAGCAGTTGCCGCTGCGCATGACGGCGCTCACGCCGTGCTTCCGTTCGGAAGCAGGTTCCGCCGGGCGCGATACGCGCGGCATGCTGCGCCAGCATCAGTTCTACAAGGTCGAGCTGGTTTCGATCGTTGATGCCGAAAGCGCGCTTGCCGAGCATGACCGTATGACCGAATGCGCGGAAGAGGTGCTCAAGCGCCTGGGCCTGCCGTTCCGCACCATGGTGCTGTGCACCGGCGACATGGGCTTTGGCGCGCGCAAGACGCACGACATCGAAGTCTGGCTGCCTGGCCAGAACACCTATCGCGAGATTTCGTCCTGCTCGGTCTGCGGCGACTTCCAGGCGCGCCGCATGGACGCCCGCTACCGCCCGAAGGAAGAGAAGGGCACGCGTTTCGTGCACACACTCAACGGCTCGGGCGTCGCCGTCGGCCGCGCGCTGATCGCAGTCATCGAGAATTACCAGAACGAGGATGGCAGCGTAACGATTCCTGAAGCGCTGCTGCCTTACATGGGTGGCCTGACCAAGATCGAAGCGAAGTGACATGCGCATTCTGCTGACCAACGACGACGGCATCCACGCCGAAGGCCTTGCTGTCCTGGAGCGGATCGCCAACCAGCTTTCGGACGATGTCTGGGTTGTGGCGCCGGAGACGGACCAGTCTGGCTATGCGCACTCGCTGTCGATCTCCGAGCCGCTCAGGCTGCGCAAGATCAGTGAAAAACACTACGCGGTGAATGGCACGCCGACCGACTGTGTCATCATGGGCGCACGCAAGATCCTGCCGGAGCCACCTGATCTGATTCTTTCGGGGATCAATTCCGGGCTGAATGTCGCCGACGACGTGACCTATTCGGGAACCGTGGCCGGTGCGATGGAAGGAGCGCTGATCGGCATCCGTTCGATCGCGCTCAGCCAGGCCTACATTTATGAAAATGACGAGCGCATCGTGCCTTACCAAACGGCCGAAGCGTTGGCACCCGCGCTGCTGCGCAAGCTGATCGCAACCGAATTGCCGATCGGCGTTTTGCTCAATGTCAACTTCCCCAATTGCCCGCCGGAAGAGGTCACCGGACCTGTCGTGGCGAGCCAGGGCAAGCTGGCCTACGGCATCTGGGTCGAGGAACGCCGCGATGGCCGCAGCCTGCCGTACTACTGGCTGCGCTTCGGTCGCGACGAGCCGGTGGTGAAGCCGGGCACCGATCTGCACGCCGTGCGCAACAAGCAGATTTCAGTCACACCGCTCAAGCTCGACATGACAGCGCATGAACTGCGCGACCAATTGGCCAAGGCAATTGCATGAACATGATGCCGGACGACCGTGAAGGCTTCGCCGCCTTTCTTCTTCGCCTGCGTGGGCGCGGCATCGTTCCGAAAAACCTGATCGCCGCCTTCGAGGCGACGCCCAGGCGTGATTTCATCGCCGGCCAGTTCCATTCCATCGCCTGGTCGGACCGCATGCTGCCGATCGAGTGCGGCGAGGCGATCGAGGGAGCCGATCTCCAGGCGGCCGTCATCTCGGCGCTCAACATCGAGGCGGGCAACCGCGTGCTCGAAGTCGGCACCGGTTCTGGCTACACGGCGGCCGTCATGGCACGGCTCGCCGGCCGCGTCGTCACCGTCGAGCGGTTCAAGACGCTGACCGAGCAGGCGCGCCAGCGCTTCGAGATGCTCGGCCTTGGCAATGCGCATGTCCGCCAGGCTGACGGTTCGAACGGGTTGCCGGGCGAAGGGCCGTTTGACCGCATCGTGGTCTGGGCTGCCTTCGACAGCTATCCGCGCATGTTCGTCGACCAGTTGTCGAGCGGCGGTACGATGATCGCGCCAATCGGACCGGAAGAGGGCGAGCAGGTGCTGTGCAAGCTGACCAAGATCGGCAGCCGCTTCGAACGCGAAGACATTGGCGTCGTGCGCCTACAGCCGCTTGCCCGCGGCGTTGCGGCCGTCATCTAGGCCAGTCTCACAAACTGTCACAGCAACTTGCGCGAGCCGGGGTTTTTGCCTGCCTCGGCGGACGCGTCGGCTTGGCTGGCGAAGCGTTTGATTTATTTGATCCTCTTAACCGACCAGTAACATTAACGCGCTTTAATCAAGCCTAGTTGGTATCGGGTAAAGCGCGGGTCAGTGCGATGCGTTTCAGTATTTTGAAGGCTAATAATCGCTCTCTGGCGCGCGGCGGCGCCGTTCTGCTGGTTGCCGGCATGGCAGCAGGGTGCAGTTCCGGAGTGTCACGTTTCGGCGGCGGTGGTGTCGACGACATCTTCACCGCATCGACGCCGAACCAGCGATCAATCATCAATCAGCAGCCACAGCAGCAGCCGTTCCCTGGTGATGCCCAGATGGCTGCGCCAGTCGCCTCGGCCAATGCCGGTTCGGTCAGTCGCGGCAGTCTTCAGCCGGTGTCGTCGCAGCCTCTGCCTGCACCTGTCGCTCAGGCTCCGGCGCTTGCTCCGGCACCTGTCCAGACGGCGCAAGCTCCCGCGCTGGCACCTGCTGTCGACCGCACCACGACCGGAACGGTTGCTCAGCCGGTGACGGCAGATCAGAACACGCTCAAGCTGCCCGGCAAGAAGCAGCTGCCTGCGACCTTGCCGAGTGACAAGGTCGCGGTGCTGCCGCAGCAGCCCAAGACCAAGGAAACCGCAAGCGCGCAGCTCGGTTCGCCGACTGACAGCAATGCCAAGCCGGCGGGTGCCGGCGGCGGCTACAAGGTCGTCGAAGGCGATACGCTCAACCGCATCGCCAAGAAGCTCGGTGTCACGACCGCGGCGCTCAAGGAAGCCAACGGCCTGCAGGACGGCCGCATCCGCATCGGCCAGTCTTTGAAGGTACCTGGTGCAGGTGCGACCTCGACGGTTGCCAAGGCGGCTCCGGCTGTCGATCCGGTGGTGACCGCGACGGCTGCCACTGCCGCACCGAAGCCCAGTGCTGGAGCAGCCAAGCCTGCTGCCGACGCGCCCGCTGTCGCGGCTTACACGCCACCGAAGAAGGACAAGCTGGTACAGCAGGCCGAGGAAACGGCTGAAGCCGCGCCGAATGCCACCGGCATCGACCGCATGCGCTGGCCGGTGCGCGGCCGGGTCGTTGCCAACTACGGCAAGGGCGGCGGTAAATCGAACGATGGCATCGACATTTCGGTGCCGGAAGGCACGCCGGTGAAGGCCGCCGAAAACGGCGTCGTCATCTATGCCGGCGACGGGCTCAAGGAATTCGGCAACACCGTTCTGGTGCGCCATGAGAATGGCCTCGTCACCGTCTATGGTCACGCCAGCTCACTCAAGGTCCAGCGCGGCCAGAAGGTCAAGCGTGGCGACGAGATCGCGCTGTCGGGCATGAGCGGTTCCACCGATGCACCGAAGCTGCACTTCGAAGTGCGCAAGAATTCCACGCCGGTCGATCCGAGCGGCTATCTGGAATAGTCGATTTTAGTTTGCGCATCGTGCTTTCCGAAAATCGAATGGGATTTTCGGGCCGATGCGGCAGCGGGTCATCTGACCTCCACCAGCCCCGCCATATCAGCCCGTCCCGACCAGGGGCGGGCGTTTTCGTTTTGGCGGGTGCTCAGTCTTTGAGCGGCTTGCCGAGGCGGCCCGCAAGGTCCTGGATGAACTGCCAGGCGACCCGGCCCGAGCGGCTGCCGCGCGTCGTTGCCCATTCCAGTGCCTCGGCACGCAAGGTTTCGGCATCTCCATCGAAGCCATGGTAGCGGGCATAGCCGTTGACCATGTCGAGATATTCGTCCTGCGAGCATTTGTGGAAGCCGAGCCACAGGCCGAAACGGTCGGACAAGGAGACCTTTTCCTCGACCGCCTCGGACGGGTTGATGGCGGTCGAGCGCTCATTGTCGATCATGTCGCGCGGCAAAAGGTGCCTGCGGTTCGACGTTGCGTAGAAGATGACATTGCCTGGCCGGCCTTCGACGCCGCCTTCGAGCGCTGCCTTGAGCGACTTGTAGGAGGTGTCGTCATGGTCGAACGACAGGTCGTCGCAAAACAGGATGAAGCGATAAGGCGCTGCCTTGAGCAGGTTCATCAGTTTCGGCAGCGTGTCGATATCCTCGCGGTGGATCTCGATCAGCTTGAGCGGCGTTGTCGTCTTGGCCGAGGCATTGATCGTGGCGTGGGCAGCCTTGACCAGCGACGACTTGCCCATGCCGCGTGCGCCCCACAACAAGACGTTGTTGGCCGGCAGGCCGGAAGCGAACCGCTCGGTGTTGTCGACGAGGATGTCGCGGACCCGGTCGACGCCCTTGATCAGGCCGATGTCAACGCGGTTGACCCGGTGAACGGGCTCAAGAAAGCCGGGATCCGCCGCCCAGACATAGCAGTCGGCGCTGTCGATATCGGTTTCAGGCGCGGACGGCGGCGCAAGCCTGGCGACCGCAGCGATCAGAAGATCCAGTTTGGAGTTGAGCGCTTCGATGGTCTTTTCCATGGCCAATCCCGTCAGTCTCTAGATATTAGCTGTGCGCGACGCTGTAACACGCTCAAATTGCGCGGAAAAGCGCCGCTGCTTGGGCCAAGCGTAGTTGCATTGGTGGTATGAGCGACTATATTCCGCGCACATTTCCGGGGTCCCGATGTGCGGTATCCCGATACTTTCTCAGGAGACATTCATGTTCGTCACGCCGGCATACGCACAGGCCACCGGAGCAACGCCCGACGTTCTCGTCAGCATTTTGCCGTTTGTGCTGATCTTCGTGGTCATGTATTTTCTGATCATTCGTCCGCAGCGCACCCAGCTCAAGAAGCGTGGCGAGATGCTGTCGGCGATCCGCCGCGGCGATACGGTCGTCACCGGCGGTGGCTTCGTCGGCAAGGTGAGCAAGGTCATCGACGACCATGAACTCGAGATCGATCTGGGCAACGGTCTCAAGGTGACGGCGCTGCGTGCGACGATTTCCGATGTTCGGGTCAAGGGCGAGCCGATCGCCAACCAGAACGCCAAGAAATAACCGTAGGCGAGGCCAAACGCACCGCTTTCAAGCCTTAACGGACGAGGCCATATGCTCTATTTCTCGCGCTGGAAGACACTCTCGATCTGGGCCGTCGTGCTCCTCGGGGTGATCTTCACCATCCCGAACATGCTGACCCAGTCTCAGCTCGATTCCCTTCCGGGATGGTTTCCCAAGCGCGCGCTGACGCTTGGCCTCGACCTGCAGGGCGGTTCGCACATCCTGCTTTCGATCGACAGGCAGGACCTCGTCGACGAGCGGCTGCAGGCGACCCGCGACGACATCCGCACCCTGCTGCGCGACGCCAAGATCGGCTACACCGGTCTCACCGGCACGGGCACCACAATACAGGTCCGCATCACCGATCCGAACGAGCTGGAGGCAGCCAAAAAGGCGCTCGCCGCACTCGTGTCGCCGATCTCCTCGAGCATGTTCGGCACCGGTTCGGTGAGCGAACTCGCACTGGAGGAGCCCGAGGTCGGGCTTCTGCGCTACACGCTGACCGATGCCGGCATTGACTACCGCGTCAACAACGCGGTCACCCAGTCGATTGAAGTCATCGGCCGCCGCGTCAACGAACTTGGCACCACCGAGCCAATCATCCAGCGCGCCGGCGCCGACCGTATCCTCGTCCAGGTTCCGGGTCTTCAGGACCCGACCCGTCTCAAGGAGATCCTTGGCAAGACCGCCAAGCTGACCTTCCAGATGGTCGACCAGTCGATGTCGCCGCAAGAGGCCTTGCAGGGCCGCCCGCCGGCAGGCTCGACCATCATGTATTCGCAGGACGATCCGCCGGTTCCCTACCTGATCGAAAACCGCGTCATCGTGTCGGGTGAAAACCTCACCGATGCTCAGGCGACCTTTGACCAGCGCACCAGCGAAGCGGTCGTTTCCTTCCGTTTTGACGGCAAGGGCGCATCGCGCTTCGGCCAGGCGACCCAGCAGGGCGTCGGGCGGCTGTTTGCCATCATCCTCGACAACCAGGTGATTTCGGCACCGCGGATCAACGAGCCGATCCTTGGCGGTTCGGGCCAGATTTCCGGCAGCTTCACCGCCGAAAGTGCCAACGATCTTGCCGTGCTGCTGCGCGCCGGCGCACTGCCTGCGGATCTGACCATCGTTGAAGAGCGTACCGTTGGCCCAAGCCTTGGCGCCGACTCGATCGCCGCCGGCAAGTTCGCCTCGCTGATCGCTGGTATCCTCGTCGTTGGCTTCATGCTGGTCGCATATGGCACGCTTGGCATCATCGCCAATATCGCGCTGGCCGCAAACGTGGCGCTGATCATCGCCATCCTCTCCATACTCGGTGCGACGCTGACGATGCCCGGCATCGCCGGCATCGTCTTGACCGTCGGCATGGCCGTGGACTCCAACGTCATCATCTACGAACGCGTGCGTGAAGAGCGGCAACTTGGCCGCTCGCTCGTGCAGTCGCTCGATTCAGGCTTCTCGCGAGCGCTGGCGACCATCGTCGACGCCAACTTCACCACCTTCATCGCCGCGATCATCCTGTTCTTTCTTGGCTCGGGCCCGGTCCGCGGCTTTGCCGTGACGCTCGCCATCGGTATCGTGACGACGGTGTTCACCGCCTTCACGCTGACCCGCTGGCTGGTTTCGATCTGGCTGCGCCGCGCCAAGCCCAAGGAACTGCCCAAGGGTTTGATCCGCTTTGTTCCCGACAACACCAAATACTCGTTCATGGCCTTGCGCCGCTACGCATTCACGCTGTCTGCAGCGGCGTCGGTTGCGGCAATGACCTTGTTTTTCACCGTCGAGATGAACTACGGCATCGACTTCAAGGGCGGCACCAGCCTGGAAGTCCAGGCCAAGAGCGGCGAGGCAAGCTCGTCCGAAGTGCGTGCACGGTTGAGCGAACTCAATATCGGCGACGTTCAGGTCCAGGAGTTCGGTGCGGCAAACACCTTGCTGATCCGGGTTGAGGGCCAGAAGGCCGGCGACAATGCCGAGCAGAGCGTGGTTGAGAAGGTGCGCGGCGAACTCGCCAACGATTACGATTTCCGCCGTGTCGAATCGGTCGGACCGACGGTATCGAGCGAACTCGCCTTCTACGGAACGCTCGGTGTGGTGTCAGCCATGCTGGCGATGCTGATCTACATCTGGTTCCGCTTCGAGTGGCAGTTCGGCATCGGCGCGATCCTGGCCACCATTCACGACGTGACCATGATGATCGGCCTCTATGTCATCACGGGCATCGAGTTCAACCTGACCAGTATCGCAGCGATCCTGACAATCGTCGGTTACTCGATCAACGATACCGTCGTCGTCTACGACCGCGTCCGGGAAAATCTGCGCAAGTACAAGAAGATGCCGATCGAGCAATTGCTCGATCTGTCGATGAACCAGACGCTGTCGCGTACCGTGCTGACCGGCGTGACGACGCTGCTCGCTTTGATTTCGCTCTACCTGTTTGGTGGCGAGGTCATCCAGTCGTTCACGCTGGCAATGATCTTCGGCATCGTGGTCGGCACCTATTCGTCGATCTTCGTCGCTGGTCCGCTGCTCATCCTGTTCAGGCTGCGGCCTGAAGGTTTCGAGTCCGAGGACAAGGGCAAGCTGGCGGTGCCGACTGGCGCCCAGCCGTCCAGTCGCAAGTGATGGCAGGACTGGTCATTCGCGAGGCGCATTTCCCCGGACGGGCGCCCGTCGACGCTTATGGTGACGGCGGCTTCCGCTTCGCTGACATGTCGCATCGCGGATCGATCCTGTGCCTGCCATCGGGCATCTATGGTTGGCAGCCTGTTGACCCGCTGGCGCTTCAGCCTGCGGATTTCGACCGGTTGTTCGCCGAGGCCGGCGACGTGGAGATTCTGCTCGTTGGCATGGGCAAGGAATTGCGCCGGTTGCCGGAAGGACTGCGCACAGCGCTTAAGGCGGCCAGGATTTCGGCCGACCCGATGTCGACGGGGGCGGCTGTGCGTACCTACAACGTTTTGCTCGCCGAAGACCGCGCTGTTGCGGCAGCCTTCATCGCTGTCGACTGACGTGCGCACGAGCAGCGACCCGGCGAAGGCCCTGATGGATGCGGTGCGTGTTGCCGACCGCGACCGCTATCTCGCCGCACTCTATGCGCCGGACGACAAACGCCCGGCACTTCTTGCGCTCTACGCCTTCAATGCCGAGATATCGGCCATCCGCGATCGCGTCAGCGAACCGATGCCCGGTGAGATCAGGCTACAATGGTGGCGCGATGTTATCGCTTCAGGGGACAGGGAAGCTGGCGCCGGGCATCCTGTCGCCACTGCCTTGATGGCGGCGATCGAGACCTACCGTTTGCCGGTCGCGGCTTTCGACAACTATCTCGAGGCTCGCATCTTCGACCTCTATGACGACCCGATGCCGTCGCGCACCGATCTCGAGGGTTATTGCGGCGAGACCGCCTCTGCCCTGATCCAGCTGGCGGCACTTGTGCTCGATGCGCCAGAGGCGCCGAAACACGCCGAGCTTTCCGGTCATGCCGGCTGCGCCCAGGCGATATCGGGATTGCTGCGCCTGCTACCGAAGCATCGTGCGCGCGGCCAATGCTACGTGCCGAAGGACATCCTGGCTGCTGCTGGCCTGACGCCGGAAGAATTTGTCGCCGGCGGCGGAGATGCGAGATCAGCGGTTGCGGTTCAGGCGATGATTGCCCTGGCGCGCGAACATCTCGGCGCCTTCGAGCGGCACGCCAAGGCGTTGCCGCAATCCTTGCGGCCGGCCTTCCTGCCGGTGTCGCTTACGCCTGCCTATCTCGACCGGGTCGAGCGCGGCAAGGATGGCATGTCCTCGCTGCGCAAGCATCTTACCATGGTCGCGACCGCTTCCCGCGGGTGGCGCTAGACTGTCGTTGACGTAAACGTCAACGATGCTAGTCTGCCGAAGAAATCGCCCCAGTGGGCGGTTTCGGGAGGACATTTGTTATCATGAGCCTGCCAGTTCTGCTGGCGATGGTCGTCATCGGCATATCGGCTGTGGTCGCCGCCGTACATCTCAGCGGCGGCAGCGCACAGGCGCGATTACCTGGAACCGACCAGGCGCGCCAGCGATTTGCCACCGACTATCCGGAAGCGACGGTCCGCACGGTATTCGTGACCGAAGACAAAGGCACGGCCTTCCTGCTGCTCGGCGATGGAGCTGTCGGCGTCGTGCACGGCATCGGTGACAAGTTCCTGACCCGCATCGTTGCCAGTGCTGATGTCATGGCCCTGCATGCCCCCGATGAACGAACCTTGTCGCTCAGGCTGCACGACTTCACCTGGAAGGGCGGCGATTTCCGCTTTACCGGCGACGAGGCGGCGGGTGTCCTTGCGGCGACGCTTTCAGGAAATGGGGGCGCCATAGGCGCTAGGAGGCAAGCCTGATGGAGAGCTATGATTTTCCCAAGGTCACGGAACTTGCGATTCCGTTCTTCGTGGTCGCGATCCTGATCGAGCTTTGGCTGGTCCGAACCGGCCGCGCCAAAGGCGCTTTCGAAACGCGCGACACGCTGACCAGCCTGATGATGGGTACCGGGAATGTCGTCGCCGGGCTATTGCTCGGGGTGCTGTCTTATTGGGCGCTGCTCTGGGTCTGGCAATACAGGTTCTTTGATCTCGGCTTGTCGATCTGGGTCTTCGTGACGGCCTTCCTGCTCGATGACCTGCGCTACTACTGGTATCATCGCATCGCCCACCGCGTGCGCTGGGTCTGGGCGGAGCACATAAACCACCATTCCAGCCAGCACTACAACCTGTCCACCGCGTTGCGGCAGAGTTGGACCGGGCTGTTCACCGGCATGTTCATCCTGCAGGTGCCGCTGGTGCTGCTCGGCTTCCATCCCGCCGTCATCGCTTTCGTCTACGGCTTCAATCTCGTCTGGCAATTCTGGATCCACACCGAGACAATCGGCAGGATGTGGCGCTGGGTCGAGTTCATCTTCAACACGCCGTCGCATCACCGGGTGCATCACGCCACCAACCCGCGCTATCTCGATGCCAATTTTGCCGGCACGCTGATCATCTGGGACCGCATATTCGGCACCTTCGTCGAGGAGCGCGAAGAGGACCTGCCGCGCTACGGCATCGTCCACAATATCGGCACCTTCAATCCACTTCGCGTCGCCTTCCACGAATGGATCGGCATGTTCAGGGATGCGCTGGCGCCTGGGCTCAGCGTCCGCCAGCGCCTGGGCTATCTGTTCATGCCGCCGGGCTGGAGCCATGACGGTTCGCGCGAGACCTCGGCGAGCCTGAAGGCCGCCTATGTCAGGCGCAATCCTGGCGAAGCGGGCAAGCCTGGGCTGCCAGGGGGGCAGCCCATTCCGGGCGAATGAGTTCGCTGGCAGGTGTTATGTGGATGCGTGTTGGTCGCGTCGGGTGAAGAAGAAAAAGCGCTCTAGGCCGCGGGCGTTGACGTAGGAGCGCATGTCGCGATGCAGCCGTCGAGCAACGCTTGCCGAGGCGACATTGTCCGGCGCGACGATCGAGCCGATTTCCTTTTCGTCCGTTGCGGCAAAACCGAACGCAATCGCCGCGCGCGCGGCTTCAAGCGCGATGCCGCGGCCGCGCCAGGCCGGTGCAACATGATAGCCGATTTCGAGCGCCCGAGGGCCGCCGATATCCTGCCAGGTCGGACCGCAATCGCCGATCAGCGCACCGCTCGCCTTGTCGATGATTGCCCACAGCCCGAATCCGTCGCGCTGGTACCGGTCACAGTTCCTTGCGATCCATTCGCCCGCAGCACTTTCGGTCGTCATCTCAGGATAGAAGCGTCGGGCATAGTCGTCGGCGAAGATCGCCAGGATCGCCGCCGAATCCTCCGGTTGCATCTCCCTCAAGATCAGACGCTCGGTCTCGGGAGGAGCCATCTTCTGCCCTGTTCTATTCCGCCGCTTGTGCCGCTTCGGCGATGCCGAGCCAGGCGCGGCAATCGACAAGCGCGCGTGCCGTCATCGCCTTTTTCTTGGCGACTGTCTTTTCCTTGCCGCGCAGGCGTTTGCCTTCGACCTTGGGGGCTTCCATGATCGGAAACAGGCCGAAATTGACGTTCATCGGCTGGAACGAGCGTTTGCCCGGCTCATCGTCGGAAACGATGTGGCCGCCCGTAATGTGATTGAGCAAAGCGCCGAAGGCGGTGGTCACCGGCGGCGCGCTGATCGCCTGGCCGAGGCGCTCGGCAGCGGCGAAGCGGCCGGCAAGCAGGCCGATGGCGGCACTTTCGACATAACCCTCGCAACCGGTGATCTGGCCGGCGAAACGCAGGCCCGGCCGCGTCTTGAGCTGTAGCGTCGGGTCGAGCAGTGTCGGCGAATTGAGGTAGGTGTTGCGGTGCAAGCCGCCGAGGCGGGCAAACTCGGCGTTCTCGAGGCCGGGAATCATGCGCAGCACGTCAACCTGCTCGCCATGCTTCAGCTTGGTCTGGAATCCGACCATGTTGTAGAGCGTGCCAAGTGCATTGTCCTGACGCAGCTGGACAACCGCATAGGCTTTCACCGTCGGATTATGGGCGTTGGTCAGGCCCATCGGCTTCATCGGGCCGTGGCGCAAGGTCTCGCGGCCACGCTCGGCCATCACCTCGATCGGCAGGCAGCCGTCGAAATAGGGCGTGCCTTCCCATTGCTTGAACTCGGTCTTCTGGCCGTCGAGCAGCGCCTGGACGAAGCTGTCGTACTGCTCCTTGTCCATCGGGCAGTTGATGTAGTCCTTGCCGGTGCCGCCTGGGCCGACCTTGTCGTAGCGCGACTGGAACCAGCAGACATTCATGTCGATGCTGTCGAAATGGATGATCGGGGCGATCGCGTCGAAGAAGGCGAGCGCGTCGGCACCGGTGCTGGCGGCGATGGCGTCGGCCAGTGAAGGTGCGGTGAGTGGGCCGGTGGCGATGATCGCCTGGTCCCAGTCCTCAGGCGGCAGGCCGGTGACCTCCTCGCGGACGATAGTGATCAGCGGATGGGCCTCGAGCCTGGCGGTGACGGCGTTGGAAAAACCGTCGCGGTCGACAGCGAGCGCGCCGCCGGCCGGAACCTGGTTGGCGTCGCCCGCACTCATGATCAGCGAACCGGCCAGCCGCATCTCGGCGTGCAGCAGGCCGACCGCGTTGGTTTCGGCGTCGTCCGAACGGAATGAGTTGGAACAGACAAGCTCTGCCAGGCTGTCGGTCTTGTGCGCGTCGGTGCCGCGTACCCCGCGCATTTCATGCAGGATGACCGGCACGCCGGCCGAAGCCACCTGCCATGCTGCTTCCGATCCGGCGAGGCCGCCGCCGACGATGTGAATAGGTTTTGTGCTCATCGCGCCGGAATAATCCCTTGGCCAGGGGAATGCAACGATTGGGCAGCTTGCGGGTTGCGACAGATGCGGGACAGTCACTAGGATGTAGCCATGACGAGACGTTCGATCACCCTGTTTGCCGGCCTCGTTTGCATCATGGTTGGCGGTCTAGTCACGGACCGTGCCGCTGCTGCGCCGGCAAGGTCCATCGACATCTGTCATGGCTATGGCTGTGCATTTCGATCCCGACTCGTTTTCGGCCCCGGCGACGACAGCAAATTCGCAGCGCTCCTGGCAGCTGGCCGCGCCTCACCAGAAGCCGAGCGCAAGGCGATCGCCAGGGCGGTCAGCTATTTCGAGAAACGGGCCCAGCAGGTGACCGGCGTGCGCGACCTGCCACGCTCGGAGTTCGGCGCTTCGAAGGTGAAAGGGCAAATGGATTGCGTCGATGAATCGACCAACACCGATGCGCTGTTGCGCTATCTCGCAGGTCGAGGCCTGCTCAAGCACCATGAGGTTGTGGCAAGGGACTCCAGGGGTTTCCTGCTTGATGGTCGTTATCCCCACTGGACGGCGGTGATCCGGGCACCCGACGGCGTAAGATGGGTGGTCGATTCCTGGTATGCGCCGATGGGTGGCGCGCCCGACATCATTCGGCTCGGCGACTGGAAGTCACGCGGCGTGCTGGAAAGCGGCGCGCTGAACTAGGTATTGGGAGGGCGGGATGTCCAGTTGGAAAGCTACCGTCGTTGTGCTCGCGGTCACCGCGCTAGCGACGGTAGTGAACACCTCAAAGACGATGGCTGAAGAACAGGCAGTTATCGTTCATATCCCGCTCACTGACGTTCCTTTTGAATCCGAGCGAGAGCGGCAAGTGCTTAACGCACTTGGCGATGAACTGGACCGCGTTATCAAGAAGGAATCCGTTGGCGAGTTCGACGGTGATGAATACGGCGGAGGTGAATGCCGCTTGTACATGTATGGCCCCGACGCCGACGCATTGTTCGCAATTGTCCAACCGGTCCTTGTCATCCGCGCCCATCGCAAAAGGCGGATTTGCGATCAAGCGCTACGGCTAGGCACAAGATGCCAAAGCAAAAGAGGTCGTGGTAGGCCTAGGCAGCTGAGTACCTAATGGTGGCAAAGGCCTGACAGGCTCCAAAACGACAACACCCGCCGGGGGAGGACCGGCGGGTGTCGTGTTTGGTGGTCAGCTTATCGGGAGGAAGAAGCTGACCTATTCGCCTTTGCCGGGGAGGAGGTCGGCGCAGGCTGAATTCTGTTCGCCAGTCAAAGAGGGCGAAGCTCTCTACAGCGCTGCGCGTTCGGACGCGCAAAGGACGCTTTGGCACGTATGCTTGTGCATGATCCTTTCCGAAAATCGATTTCGATCTTCGGGGGCATGCACCTGGTAACAACACCTGCCGGGGGAGGACCGGCAGGTGTCGTTTTTGGTGGTCAGCTTATCGGGAGGAAGAAGCTGACCTATTCGCCTTTGTCGGGGAGGAGGTCGACGCAGGCTGAATTCTGTTCGCCAATCAAAGAGGGCGAAACTCTCTGGCTAACTACACCCGCCAGGGGAGGAGGTCTGGCGGGTGTGTTAAGGTGGTCAGCTTATCGGGAGGAAAAAGCTGACCTGATCCGTCCGGGTCGGGGAGGAGGTCGACCCTGACGGAAGCTCTGAATTAGATAGCGCGGCGGGCGATCGACTGGATCTCGCCACGATTGATGCCGAGATCGGCAAGCTGGCGGTTCGACAGACGGCCAAGCTCGTTCACCGTCTCGCGATAAGCGCGCCAGTTACGGTAAGTGCGGAGCAAGTTCATTTTAGTTCTCTTTTCGGTTCGGACAGGTAGGTCGGGTAGATCGGCTTCGGTCAGATCGCCTTGCGAGCGACGAAGTGGATGTCGCTGCGGGTGATGCCGAGGTCGGTCAGTTCACGGTTCGACAGGCGGCTCAGCTCGGAGACAGTGTCACGGTAGCGGCGCCAGTTGCGGTAATTGCGGATCAGGTTCATCTTCGTTTTCCGTTCGTCTTCTTTTCTCTTCTGTGTACGGGGCGTAGATAGGATGCCCTTGCCTAAAATTGAAGCGCTATGCTCGCATGGCAGCAATGCGTTTTGTGCATTGCAACATTAATGGGCGTTAAGCCTTCGGTCATAATTGTGACCGAATCTGAAATTCGCCATGATGACAACGGCTTGGCCTTGATATGGCCGCCGGGGCAGGGGGAAGCGACATATGGCGAGCTATGCCACCAAGGTGAAGAATGACATCGGCCGCTGGGTCGACAGCGGGCTCGTTGACCGAGCAACCGGCGACGCGCTTGTTCGCGATGTCGAGGCCAATGAGCGCAATGGGCTCAACTTTGGTTCGATCCTCGCCATGATGGCGGCATTGCTGTTTGCGGCAGCGATCCTGATCCTCGTCGCCGCCAACTGGGAAGCGATACCGCGCGCGGGGCGGGTATGTGCGTTGTTCGCCGTGATCTTCGCGGGCTATGTCGGTGGAGCCCTGCTCAAGCAGCGCGGCAATAGTGGCATTGCCGAAGCCTTGTGGTTGATCGGAGCCGCTGCCTTTGGCGGTTCCATCGCGCTGATCGGCCAGATGTATCATTTCTCCGGTGACGAGACGGCGGCAATCGTCACCTGGTCGATAGGTACAGCCATCGCCGCGGCAGCGCTGCGCTCGAACGCGTTGACGGTCGCGGCAGTCGGCATCGCCGATGCATGGCTGGTGACGAAGGGCTTCGAGCTGTTCCGCCGCTCGGAGTTCCCGCATCTTTTCATTGCATTCATGGCCGCGTTCTGGGCGCTGTCGTTCTGGACGCAGAGCCGCGCTGCCCGGCATCTGATCGCGCTGTCGGTCATTCTTTATGCAGTGCTGCTCGGCTTTCACTACGAGTCGCTGGAGGTCGGGCTGGTGCTTGCATTGGTCTCGGCAGCCCTTCTCGCCGTTGCAGCGCTCGCGCCTGCGGCTTCGGAACGCATTGCCCAGCTTGGCGGGCGGCTACCGCTGCATGCGCTGCTCGGCTTTCTTTCCGGCATGGGCATGGTTCAACTCGACCAGATCGATGACGGAGGCTTTGTCATTGCTGCTGCTGTGGCGCTGGCGGTCATTGCAGCTGTGATCGTCTTCCTCGGCCGCGAGAGCCGCGGCTTGCGCTGGATCGCCTATGTCGGCTTCGCCTTCGAGCTGGCCGTCATCTACATGGTGACCGTCGGCTCCATGCTCGGCACTGCGGGCTTCTTTTTCGCAGCTGCAATAATTCTCGCCGGTCTCGCCTATGCGATTATCCGTATTGAAAGGCGCATGAAATCACAGCCGGTCCAAGGAGCAGCATGATGTCCCGCTACAAGCTCGTCATTGCTGCCATTGTACTCGCCCTGGTCCAGATCGGTTTCCTCGGCTGGATGATCGTTGGTCGCGCGGCCATCCTGCGCGACGGCAAGGAAGTCCTGCTCAAGGTCGAGCCGGTCGATCCGCGCGACCTGCTGCGCGGCGATTATGTCCGGCTGGGCTATGACATCTCGCGCATAGAGGTGGAGAAGGTCGCCAACTTGCCGCAGGGCGAAGCTGCGACTGCGGAAGGGCCAATCGTCGTGCGCCTGAAGAAGGATGCCGACGGCTTTTGGCGGGCGACGTCGGCCTGGCTGGGAGCCGCAGCGTCGCCCGCGCCAAATGATGAGGTCGATCTGCTTGGCCAGGTCTCCAACGGGTGGAGCCTGACGCCAGGTTCGACCATCAGTGTCGACTACGGCATCGAACGGTTCTACGTGCCAGAAGGCGAGGGGCTGGCGATCGAGGAGGAGATGCGCAAGCGCAACTCCGGCGCGGAGCCCGAATTGCGCAGCTTCGGCATCAAGGTTGCGGTGGCCAAGGACGGCAGCGGCCAGATCAAGGCGCTGATGGACGGCGATCAGATGCTGTTTGAGGAGCCGCTTTATTGAAGTGCTGACCCTTTACCAGGGAACGTGCAGCACCTCGATCTTGGGCAGGCCGAGCGGAACGATGCCGAGATCGTTGGCAAGGGCGGCAAAGCCCTCGGTCTCGAGCAGGAACTTGTAGGGTATCTCGGGAAAATTGAGGCCGCCGCGATGCAGCGCTGCGTCGACGAGCAGCATCGTACCGCCGACGCCGTCGAGGTTCACCCTGTCCAGGTGCCGCAGGTCGCTCAGATAGAGCCGGCTGTTTTCCTTCGCCGGCGGCTGATAGAGCCCGTCGCGGATGGCCCGATAATAGCGATAGTCTTTCTGTCTGCGGATGGTAGCGAAGCTGTTCAGGTCGAAACTGCCGCCGCCCGGCACGACCGTGCAATTCGGAACAACGATCCTGCTGCCTGAACCGATCAGGCGCGTTGCGACATCGGACGGATAGCGCCAGACGTCGATGTCGATCCACAACGCCCAGTCGTCACTGGCATCGATGCCGTGGCTGATGAGATGGTTGCGCACGGCGGCGATCGCTGAGCGGCGTTTGCGTTGAAGCTTGAGTTTCCAACGCTTCGTTCTTTCCATCTTGATGCCAAGGTCCTTCTTGAGCAGCACGATGTCGCGGTATCCGTTGAGCGAAGCGGTCGCTTCACTCAGTCTTTCCCAACTGCCGTCGCTGCTGTCGCCTTCGCAAAACACCAGCTTGATACAGTCCTTCGGGTGTTCGATCAGGGCCAAGGCGGCGAAAAACGGAGCGATATGGTCGGCGGCATCGCTCAACGGCACCAATATGGCGATGTTGTTTCCCGAAGGTGGGGGGCGATTGATGACCGTTGTATCCACTGCCGCTTGTGCCGCGGCCACGTCGAGCTGCGCGCCCTTGGTCAGTTCGTGGCGAAGTTGGTAATAGCTCCGCCGCAAGCGCGCCAGCAACGACGGTGGCTTGGGTTTGATCCACCATGTGCCGGCCCAGTGATGAATGGACAGCGTCGACGAGGTGGCTTCGGCGGATGCTCCGTGGCGATCCGTCGGGCTGAAAAGCGAATTCGGGTGGATCGCAAATGCCGCCTGGTCAGAGAAGCTCAGTTGCGCCGCCGTCAACAGGCATGGACCCGTGGCGTCGAGGACATCCTGCGCATCCTTGACGACGGGCAGATAGGCGAGCAGGTGCTGCCAGAACGGGTGGCCCTTGGGGCTGGCCATCGTTCCGTTGAATAGAAGATAGGGCAGATTGCGAAGCTTCGTTTGGGCGTCCGAATGACGCTCAGGTTCCTTGCACAAGACAATGCGGTTCTCATCCAGCATGTCGTCGAACGGTGCGACGCATTCGCAATCGAGGTCGGCATAGACGCCACCAAAATGGTGCAGCAGCATGTAACGCGCAGCGTCGGCGCGCTGAACCCCGACCTTGTAGCTGCAATAGGTCGACAGAAGATCCGGATAATATTGGGCAACGAAGTCGAGCAGCATCCTGTCGCTCCACAAGATGCGCCGCCAGCTAGGATTATGTATTTCCCAACTCTTCGACCAGGCGAGGAATTGCTCGGGAATGCTGTCGGTTTTCCACGTCTGGTGCAGAATTCTGGGAATTGTCATTCAATGCCAATCAAACCCCTCGATGCGCGTTACCTGAAGTCATGGCATTATTAGGCGAGCCTTATCAAGCTGCGATTGACGCTCCCTGGGCTTACAGGAGGCTGGCTCTTACGGCGGCCGAGATGGCCTGTGGGCCAAAGCGTCGCGCGACAGTTTCGCGGGCACGAAGGCGTCGCACCTGAAGCCAGTCGGGGTCGGCGCACAGGGCGACCGCGCGTGCGGCGAGCTCGTCGTCAGTTTCGGCAAAGTCGATGTCGACCCCGTCAACGAGGTCCAGGCCCTCTGCGGCCAGCCGCGTGGCGACGACAGGCAGCCCCCAGGCCATCGCTTCCAATATCTTCAGGCGCGTACCGCCGCCGCTGACAAGCGGCACGATGGCCAGATGCGCGCGGCGATAAAGCTCCGCCAGATCGTCGGGATTGGCGATGAGTTCGACATCGGGCAGGGCGGCGACGTTGGCGAGCGAGTGGTGAGGGCTGCGCCCGGCAATGATCAGCTTTGCGCCACCAAGGTTGGCTTGCAGCCTTGGCAGGATCTGCGTCGCCAGCCGACGCGCCGCTTCGAGGTTCGGCGGATAATTGAGATGCCCGATGAACAGCAGGGTCGGTTTGCCGTTGGCCATCTCAGGCTGGTCGACCAACTGTTCGGGGATGAGCTCAAACCGGGGAACGCCATTCGGAATGACATCGGCAAGGGCTCGGCCGCCGGAAAGGCTGCGCAGCCTGTCGCGATCTTGTTCGGAACAGACCCAGACCTTGTCCACTAGGCGCAGCGACCCCAACTCCATGTCGCGCATGCGCCTGATATGGCGGGTTTTTTTCGAAAACAGTCCAGCCAGCCAACCCGTCTCCGGCATCATCTGCCGGGCAAGGTCGGACTCGATGTTGTGCATGTCGAGCACGAGTGTCGGCGCGAGGGCGCGAAGATGCGCGATGAGGGGGAACAGCGGGATGCCTTCGACAATGATGGTGTCAGGCTTGAAGTCGCGCGCCGCCGCCAACAGACGCGAAAGCGCTATCTGCGGGATGCGCGTGTCGATGGGTGTCAGGCGCTTGGCCAGGCGCGGCGAGGTCGCAGCCTCGGCGGCATTGGCAAGGGCCAGCGTCCTGATGCGGGTGTCGTCGAGTTCGGTGGGTACAGATGGTGCGTGGACCGACGTCGCCAGGACGTCGCCAAGCTTTGCCAGTGCCTGGGCATTCTGCCAATTGCGCAGGTCCCCGCCTGAAACGGGCGGCCATACGGCGTCAGAGGCAACGAGCAGGGTGCGTCGTGAAGGCGCCAGGCTGTTTCCATCGATTGTTGAAGCAGCAGTTGTGGGATTTGTCTGTACGTGCACGGCTGGATCACTCTCGTTCAGAGGTTTTAAGTCCGCCGGGCAGAGCGTCTATGGTGCGGATGATAGGAGTTCGAACCTACACGCCTCTCGGCACTGGAACCTAAATCCAGGGCGTCTACCAGTTCCGCCACATCCGCATGCGAACGCCAATCCCATGCCGCCATCATTCTGTCAATCTCGGAGCCGAAACGACCCGAGCCGGGAGAAACCGCGAAGATAGTTGAAAATTGGCCCCGCCTGTGACAAAAGGCCTGTCAAATAGGATGGGACGCAAAGGACCGTCTCTGAAAGACGCGATAAGAAGTCGGAAAAACAATAACTTATCGCACTTTTGGAAGACGGCGGAACCAAACGGACCGCAACGGCGAGCCTGGATGCCGATTTGCGAACTTGAAGCCACCCCCGGCAAACGAATTCCGGCAGGCTGAACGGCAGGACGCCGTCTACGCCGCGCCATACGTGAAAACAAAGGTTTGATGATGCAGGTCACCGAAACGCTCAACTCCGGCCTCAAGCGCGAGATCAAAGTCTCGGTTCCTGCCGGCGACATGGAAGCCCGTCTCGAGAAGCGGCTTTCGGCTGCCAAGGACAAGGTCCGCATCAACGGATTCCGTCCGGGCAAGGTGCCGATGCAGCACCTGCGCAAGGTCTACGGCAAGTCCTTCATGGCCGAAGTCGTCAACGAGATCCTCACCGACTCGACCCGCACGATCATCTCCGACCGCGGCGAAAAGGCTGCGATGCAGCCGGACGTGGTGATGACCGAAGACGAGAAGGAAGCCGAGAAGATCCTCGCCGGCGGCGCCGATTTCGAGTTCTCGCTGAGCTACGAAGTCATCCCGGCGATCGAGATCAAGGATTTCACTGACATCAAGGTGTCGCGCCCGGTCTATGACGTGCCGGAAAGCGAGATCGACGAGCAGGTCAACCGCGTCGCCGAATCGGCCCGCTCCTACGAGCCGAAGACCGGCAAGGCCGCTGATGGCGACCGCGTCACCATCGACTATGTCGGCAAGATCGACGGCGTTGCCTTTGACGGCGGCACGGGTGGGGACCAGCCGCTGGTGCTCGGCTCGAAGGAATTCATCCCCGGCTTCGAAGACCAGCTGATCGGCGCCAAGGCCGGCGACGAAAAGCTCGTCACCGTGACCTTCCCGGAGAACTACCAGGCTGCTCATCTCGCCGGCAAGGAAGCCACCTTCGACGTCACCGTCAAGGAAATCGCAGCCCCCGGCAAGCTTGAGGTCAATGACGAGACCGCCAAGAACCTCGGCCTCGAGTCGCTCGAGAAGCTGCGTGACATCGTTCGCGGCCAGATCGAAAACCAGTTCGGCGCCATGACCCGCCAGAAGGTCAAGCGCCAGCTGCTTGATCAGCTCGACGGTGCCTACCAGTTCGAGGCGCCCTCCAAGCTCGTCGAAGCCGAGTTCAACAACATCTGGAGCCAGGTCACCCGCGATCTCGAAATCGCCGGCCGCAGCTTCGCCGATGAAGAGACGACGGAAGAAGAAGCCCGCGCCGAATACCAGCGCCTGGCCGAGCGCCGCGTGCGCCTTGGCCTGGTTCTCGCCGAAATCGGCGAAAAGGCCGGTGTGACGGTTTCCGACGAAGAGCTGCAGCGCGGCCTGTTCGACACGGTTCGCCGCTACCCGGGCAGCCAGCAGCAGGAAGTGTTCGATTTCTACCGCAACAATCCGTCCGCGCTGGTCAACCTGCGCGCGCCGCTGTTCGAGGAAAAGGTCGTCGATCATCTGCTGTCGCAGATTTCGGTCACCGACAAGAAGGTGAGCAAGGAAGAGCTGCTCGCCGACGACGAAGACGAGGCTTCCGACAAGCCGGCCAAGAAGGCTTCGGCCAAGAAGGCTGACAAGGCCGAGGGCGAAGAGCCCAAGAAGAAGGCCGCTCCGAAGAAGAAGGCCAAGGAAGCCGACGCCGAATAAGGCGACGCTACTGGCATGAAACGAAAAGGCCGCTGGTTGATCCGGCGGCCTTTTTGATTCTGGGTGGTTGTTTGGGTGTTCCGGCTGCCACCTAGATCAGCAGCAGGCCCTTCATGCTGGCAAAGCCCTTCTTGCCGATGATGATGTGGTCATGCACCGAGATGCCGAGTGGCTTGGCGATATCGATGATGGTCTTGGTCATGTCGATGTCGGCACGCGACGGTGTCGGGTCGCCCGAGGGATGGTTGTGGACCAGGATAATGGCTGTCGCCGACAGCTCCAGCGCCCGTTTGATGACCTCGCGCGGATAGACCGGGGTATGGTCGATCGTGCCCTGCTGCTGCACCTCGTCGGCAATCAGCACGTTCTTCTTGTCGAGGAACAGGATACGGAACTGCTCGCGCTGTTCAAACGCCATGGCGGCCCGGCAATAGTCGAGCACCTGGTTCCATGACGACAGCACTTCGCGACCGCTGATCTCGCCACGCACCATGCGTTTTGCCGTGGCGGTAACGATCTTGAGGTCGAGCGCGACGGCCGGACCAACGCCTTTGACTTCCTGCAGCAGGTTGGCGGATGCGCCCAGCACTTCGGCCAGCGTGCCGAAGCGGGCAAGCAGGGCCTTGGCCACAGGCTTGGTGTCGGCGCGCGGGATCAGCCTGAACAGCAAAAGCTCAAGCAGCTCGTAGTCGGCGAGGCTGTCGCCGCCGGTCGCTGAGAAACGCTCGCGCAGCCGCTCGCGGTGGCCGAGATAATGAGGTTTTTCCCCTACGGCGTCGCGTTTGGTTTGCGGAAGCGGCCGCTCGCCGAAGAAACCACGCTCGTCGTGCTCGTCGCCCGCCATGCCCAGTATGTCGCCCCCGCCGAGCTTTTAGCGCCGGTGAAGCGATATTATGCGGGCAGGCCCGGCCGGTCGAGCCCCTTGGCCGACAGGGTGAAGATCTCGCAACCCGTCGCCGTTACGCCGATCGTGTGCTCGTACTGCGCCGACAAGGAGCGGTCGCGGGTGACCGCTGTCCAGCCGTCGGACAGCACCTTCACATGTGGGCGGCCGAGATTGATCATCGGCTCGATGGTGAAGATCATGCCCTGGCGCATTTCGACGCCTTCGTTGACGTTGCCATAGTGCAGGATGTTGGGCGCGTCGTGGAACAGCGCACCAACGCCATGGCCACAGAAGTCGCGCACCACCGAGCAGCGCTCGGCTTCGGCGTAGGTCTGGATGGCCGCGCCGATCGCGCCGGTGCGTGCACCTGGTCGGACGGCGGCGATGCCGCGCATCAGGCACTCATGGGTGACCTCAAGCAGGCGCTCGGCGGCGCGCTTGATGCTGCCCACCGGGTACATGCGGCTCGAATCGCCGTGCCAGCCGTCGAGGATGTAGGTGACGTCGATGTTGACGATGTCACCATCCTTGAGCGGCTTGTTGTCGGGAATGCCGTGGCAAACGACGTGATTGATCGAGGTGCAGGACGACTTGGTGTAGCCGCGGTAGTTCAATGTGGCCGGCATCGCACCATGATCCATGCCGAACTCGAAGACGAAACGGTCGATGGCGTCGGTGGTGACGCCGGGCGCGACACGATCGACCAGTTCGTCGAGGCATTGGGCCGTTAGCGCGCATGCCTTGCGCATGCCTTCAAAGGCCTCCGCTCCGTAAAGACGGATCTGGCCGGTGTTCCTGAGGGGCGCCGTGGCGGCGTCGAGATAGCTGACCATTGACCTCTGCCGGGTATGTCCTGGGTGCTCGCAACGACTTGCGAAACGTTGCCGCAGATTTGGCACCGGATGCGTTCGGTTTCAACCCGCAAAGGCCGAACCGCTGCGATATGCGCCGTTTAAGCGACGAAATCAGCCGCTTCAGTCTGCGTGTTGGCCTTAGCGAGCCTGGCCGAGCGTCTGTTTGGGGCGAGGGGCGCCAGGATCGGCCGGCCGCAGATTGTCGCCATGCACCCAACCCTTGCGGCCGGAGGCCGATACAAGTGTCCATTTGCCGTCGCGGGCGAACACCCTGACGCTTTCGCCCTGTTTCAGGCTGGAGGTGACGGGCGAGGTCATGTTGGGGCGCTGGCGCAGGTAGACCGAAGTGCTTGTGTACAGCACGTTGAGGCTGGCAGCGCTGGTGTTGTCGGATTTCGCGGCCGTTTCCTTGGCTGTTGATTTTGGGCGCGGCAAGGGTGTCGGCGGGCGTGTGATCGAGGCGGTTTCGATCTCTGCCAGCGGCTTGCGTGGCCTGTCCACCTTGGGCCGGGCTGGCGCTGCGGTCTTCTGGGATGCGACGTCCATCTTTGGCTTCGGCGTGGCAGCCAGCTTGCTTGGCTCCACGTCGGCCTTGGGACGCACCACATCTGTTTGCGGGCGCGGCGCGACATTGACCTTCGGCCGGGGGACCGTCGCTTCCTTGCGCGGCGCGGTCTCTGCCTTGGGCTTGTTTGCGGTTCTCGCCGGCCGGTCGTCGAATCGCACCTTGCTGGGCAAATCCTGCGTCATCGCCCAGCCGCCCGCCGCGAGCGCGCCGAGCACCAGCCATCTCAACTTGGGAAGGGCGAATCCAGACATGGTGTGAGTCTGGACTTCAGAGTTTAAAACCGGGTTGACGCTGGCGCCTCCGGATGGCGCTAGCCTGACGGACTACGCCTTCTTCAAAAACTCGGTCTTCAGCACCAGGCCCTTGACCTGCTTGGTGTTGCATTCGATCTCGCCGGCATTGCCGGTGAGGCGGATGTTCTTGACCAGCGTGCCGCGCTTGATGGTCTCGGAGGTTCCCTTGACCTTCAGATCCTTGATCAGGGTTACAGAATCGCCCTCGTTGAGCTGGGCGCCATTGCTGTCTTTGACTGTGATGTCGGACATTGTTCCTCCTTCCGCTGCCGCGTCGATGCTTTCGGCCGGAATAGGTGGTCAAAGCGGCGCCGTAAAGGGAGCCGGGCCGTATTTACGGCTTGGGCGTGGCGGCCTCATCGGGATCGCAAGGCGGCTGACCTTTGAAGTCCCGTGCCAGGCACCCGTATTTGTCGAATGTCTGTCCGGTGGTTGTCACTGCTTTCGCCATGCCGCAGGCCGTCAACGTCAGGCAGGCGAGCAGAGCGATGGTGGTTCTCATGGCGGGCATTGTTCACATCTGGTTGGGCTGCTCGAGCGCATCGCCCCGGCGCAGGCGAGCGTCCGGCACCGTAGCGTAAAGTCCGTGCCACCACCACGATGGCAGTGGATGAAAGTTCAGCAAGGCGTCGTCACGACATCGGTGCGGGCTTCGGCGGCAGCGCCGCCCATACTTGAATCTCAGGTATGCGTCCGGCAACTCCGGGCATTCCGAATTTTGCTCCTCCATGAAAATCTCAACAGCAATAGACGCGATCAAAACGGCTCATTGAAAGGGCCATCGCCAAAGCAATGACGGAATAGTGCCTGGCATATGCCAGCGCCAATTCTTCGATGGCTAAGGTGAATTTGATCGTGTCGGGGAAACCGATGCGCACCGACATCGGTAATTGCTGCCCCGTTGTCGGGGCCTGGAGGAAAACTTCGATGGACGACGTCAAATTCATCACTGGCCTGAGCGCCACGGCCGATGCCAGGGTCGCGTTCCGCGGCACCCCGTTCGTCGAGCGCACGGCGCCGCTGAACCAGAACGCTCTGTGGATGCGCTGGGACAGGAACATGGTCGTCGACGCCTATTCCGACATGGTCGAGGAGTTGGCTGCGATCCGCAACCGTGTCGCCATGGGCGACATGTCGCCGCTGTCGAAATATGTCATCGCTGGCCCCGACGCCGAAAAGCTGATGGACAGCCTGATCCCGCGTGACATCACCAAGCTCAAGGTTGGCCAGATCTACTATGCGCCGTGGTGCGACGAGAACGGCCATGTCGTCGGCGATGGCCTTGTCTTCCGCATGGACGAGACCACCTTCCGCGTCTCGGCCGATCCCGGTTTCACTTGGTGGAAGAGCCATGCCGAGGGCCTCGACGTCGAGGTGACCGATATCACAGACGACTACGGCATCCTCACCCTGCAGGGGCCGCGTTCGCGTGAAGTATTAAGAGCCGCGACGGGCAATGCCTTTGACGAATTGCCGTTCTCACGCCTCGGCTTCGTGACGATCGCCGGCCGGCAGGTCGAAATCCTGCGCCAGGGTTTCACCGGCGAGCATGGCTATGAACTCTGGGTCAAGGCCGCCGACGGCCCAGCCGTGTGGGATGCGGTCCAGGAAGCGGGCGAGCCGTTCGGCATCCTGCCCGCAGGCGCCTGGGCACTCGACCTGGCCCGGCTTGAAGCCGGCTTGCTGATCGTCGGCTACGACTACACCAGCGCCGGCCCCGACCACGGCGGCGCCGGCATCCAGGCAGCCGGCAAGTTCCGCGCTTCGCCATACGATCTCGGCCTCGGCCGTCTGGTCGATCTGCGCAAGTCCGATTTCGTCGGCAAGGCCGCATTGCAGCGGATGTCGGAAGCCGGCGATCACCGTCAACTCGTCGGTCTCGACATTGACTGGTCGCAAGCCGCCGGCGGCAAGGGCCTTGATGGTGGCACGCCTGGCAACCTGCGGCGCGTGCGCTGGTACCCGGTGCCGGCCTTCCACGATGGGGCTGAGGTCGGGCATGCCTCAAGCGTCGCCTGGGCACCGTCAATCGGCAAGATGATCGGCTTCGGACATCTGCGCGGCAAGGCGGCGGAAGTTGGCTCGCAATTAACGCTGCGCTGGAACAAGGACGGCGACATCATCGACGTCACCGCGCGTGTCACCGAGTTGCCGTTCCTGTCGCTAAAGCGCGCCAACGGCTGACGCGTCGCATCCTCCCCGATGAACCGCCGGGCGGCTTGTTTCGCCCGGTAACCGGACAATTGGTGGCGCTGCCTTGGCGGCGAACGCCTCAGGCTGGTCGCAAGTGACCAAGGGCAGACCATGACCGTTACAAGTGAAGCCATTGCCGACAGGCCATCAACCCGTGCTGCTGGGCCCGGCATGTCGATCGAGCTTGCGCCTGAGCAGGCGCGCAGCTTTGCGCCCGAGGCGTCGCAGTTCCCACTGGGCTCGCGCGTGTTCCTGACTCACCTTACTGGAAAACCCGAGGCGATGCAGGTGGAAGCAGCGCTGCGCATCAGGGAAATGGGGTATGTCGCAGTGCCACATTTCGGTGCGCGCAACTTCAAGACCGAGAAGGACTATGTCGACCTCGTCGCCGCGCACAGCCGCAACGGCATTACCGAAGCGCTGTTTCTTGGCGGCAATCCGGCACTTTTCCCTGGCCCGATGAGCGAGGCGGCTCAGTTGCTGGCGCATCCCGTGCTTGGCAACAGCACGATCCGCACCGCCTTCGTCGCCGGCTACCCCGAGGGGCATCCGGCCATCACCGATGCAGAGATTACGGATGCACTTTGGCGCAAGCTCGAAATCTGCGACGCCCGCTCCATCGATGCCAGGGTGGTCTCGCAGTTTGCTTTCGACGGCGCTGCGATGGGGGCATGGGCTTGCCGACTGCATGAACAGTATCCGGAGCTTCCGGTGCATGTCGGACTGGCCGGTGTGACCAGCCTGGCCAAGCTGATCAAATTTGCCATGATGTGCGGCGTCGGCGCTTCCGTTGCTGCGCTGAAGCGGTCGGCCAGCGGCATCTTCAACGTCATCGCCGACCGCAATCCGGCTGACGTCATCGAAGCCATCGCGTCCAGCTATCCCGAGCCGAAGGGGCCGCTGCACCTGCATTTCTTCCCCTTCGGCGGCTGGGACAAGACGCTTGCCTGGTACAGCGAATATCAGGCTGCCCGTCGGCCGAGGTTCGATGCGCGATGAGCCGGGTCGCCGTCCATCAATCTTTCGTACTCAGGCTGTCATGCGAGGACCGGCCAGGCATCGTCGCTGCGGTGACGAGCCGGCTCGCCGATCTCGGCACCAATATCACCGAGAGCAGCCAATACTGGGACAAGACCTCCAACCGCTTTTTCATGCGCATCGCCTTCGCTGCCGCGTTTACGACGACGGAGAACATCGAGGATGGGCTGAAACAGGCGGTCGAGCGTTTTGCGATGGAAACGGCGCTGCTCGATCGCGGGCGCCGGCCGAAGCTGGTGATTCTGGTTTCAAAGTTCGACCACGCGCTGCTGCATTTGCTCTACCAGATCCGCGTCGGCTGGCTCGATGCCGAGGTGGTGGCGATCCTCTCCAACCATGACGCCAGCCGCGAGACGGCGGAATGGGCGGGCGTGCCCTATCACCTGCTGCCGGTCAGCCAGGACACCAAGCGGCAGCAGGAGGCGAGCATTGCCTCGGTCGTCGAAGACACCGGCGCCGACCTGGTCGTGCTGGCGCGCTACATGCAGGTGTTCTCCGACGATCTCGCCGGCAAGCTGTTTGGCAAGGTGATCAATATCCACCATTCGTTCCTGCCGAGCTTCAAGGGCGCCAAGCCCTATCACCAGGCCCACGCGCATGGCGTGAAGTTGATCGGGGCGACCGCCCATTATGTCACCGCCGATCTCGATGAAGGCCCGATCATCGAACAGGAAACCGAGCGGGTGACGCATTCGATGAGCGCCGAAGACTTCGTCGCCACCGGTCGCGACATCGAGAGCCGCGTGCTCGCGCGCGCCGTCAAACGGCACATCGAAGGCCGCGTCATGCTGAACGGACGCAAGACGGTGGTGTTCGCCTAGTCGCGGGGCTCGCCAAAACCAGTGCATGCAAGCCCGCCAATCGGGCGCCGACGCCAGCGGCGATCGCAGCTTGTCGCGCGTCACTATCAAACAGGAGGAACATCCGATGAAGAATGGAACCACGCATCTTTTCGTGCCCGGACCGACCAATATCCCCGACGCTGTCCGGCGGGCGATGAACGTTTCGATGCAGGATATGCGGGCGCCGGATTATCCGGAACTGACGCTGCCGCTGTTTGCCGATTTGAAGCGGGTCTTCAAGACCGAAACCGGCACCGTCTTCATCTACCCCGGTTCGGGCACCGGTGCCTGGGAAGCGGCCATCTCCAACACGCTGAACCGCGGCGATCGCGTGCTGATGTCGCGCTTTGGCCAGTTCTCGCATCTGTGGGTCGACATGGCCCAGCGGCTCGGACTTGAGGTCGACTGCATCGAGGTCGAATGGGGCGAGGGCGTGCCGGTCGAGGAATACCAGCGCCGCCTGAGCGACGACAGGCAAGGCCGCATCAAGGCGGTGTTCGCGACCCACAACGAGACGGCCACAGGCGTGACCTCCGACGTCGCAGGCGTACGCAAGGCGCTCGACGCTGCTGGCCACGGCGCGCTGTTGTTTGTCGATGGCGTGAGCTCGATCGGCTCGATTGATTTCCGCATGGACGAATGGGGCGTCGATCTCGCCGTCACCGGCTCGCAGAAGGGCCTGATGCTGCCGGCTGGGCTCGGTATCCTCGCCGTCAGTGAAAAGGCGATCGAGGCGCACAAGCAATCTCGCATGGAGCGCTGCTATTTCAGTTTCGAAGACATGAAGGCGTCGTCTGCGACTGGCTTCTTCCCCTACACCCCGCCGACCCAGTTGCTGCATGGCTTGCGTGCGTCGCTCGACCTGATCTTTGCCGAAGGGCTCGACAACATCATCGCCCGCCATCATCGCCTCGCCGAAGGCGTGCGCCGCGGCGTGCATGCCTGGGGCCTGAGGCTCTGCGCCAAGGAAGAGAAGTGGTGGTCGAACACGGTTTCGGCGATCGTCGTGCCCGACGACATCGACGCCCGGCATGTCATCGCCAATGGCTATTCCAGGTATCGCACCTCATTCGGTGCTGGGTTGAGCAAGGTCGCGGGCCGCGTCTTCCGCATCGGCCACCTCGGCGATCTCAACGAGGTGATGTGCCTGGCGGCATTGGCGTCAGCGGAAATGTCTTTGCGCGATGCCGGCGCCAAGGTCGAGGCCGGTTCCGGCGTTGCCGCTGCCCAGGAATGGTACCGCGCCGAGATCGCCGGCAACCTGCAGCCGCAGCAAGACCGCGCGGCTTGAGGTGATATGATGACCAGACCGAAGGTAATCGTCACACGCCGCTGGCCTCTCGAAGTCGAGGAGCGGCTGGCCAGCCAGTTCGACGTCAGGCTCAACGAAACCGACCGCCCATACAACAGGAGCGAGCTGCGCCTGGCGCTGCAGGAAGCCGACGCCGTGCTGCCGACCGTGTCGGACAGGCTCGGCGCCGAGCTGTTTGCCGGAAACGTTCAGGCGAAGATCCTCGGTAATTTCGGCGTTGGCTACAACCACATCGATATCGCGGCGGCGAAGACCGCTGGCGTTGTCGTCACCAACACGCCGGCAGTGCTGACCGACGCCACCGCCGATCTTGCCATGACGCTGCTGTTGATGTGTGCCCGCCGCGCCCGTGAAGGCGAGCGCGAGCTGCGCTCAGGCAAATGGACCGGCTGGCGGCCGACCCATCTGTGCGGCACCCAGGTCACCGGCAAGACCATCGGCATCATTGGCATGGGCCGCATCGGCCAGGCCATGGCCCGGCGCTGCCATCATGGCTTTGGCATGGACGTCGTCTTCTACGACAGCCAGCCGGTTGCCGATCCGGGCATGCCGGCGCGCCAGTTGGCGACTGTCGATGACGTGCTGGCGGCTGCCGACTTCGTGTCGTTGCATTGTCCGGGCGGTGGCGAAAACCACTACCTGATCAACAGCCGCCGCCTCAACTGCATGAAGAAGTCGGCATTCTTGATCAACACCGCCCGCGGCGACGTGATCGACGAACGCGCCCTGGTCAATGCGCTCGACGAAGGGCGCATCGCCGGTGCCGGGCTCGATGTGTTCGAAACCGAGCCGGTGGTGCCGCGCTCGCTGACCGAACGCGACGACGTCGTGCTGCTGCCGCATCTCGGCAGTGCCACCAACGAGACGCGTATCGCCATGGGCATGCGGGTGATCGACAACCTGACCGCCTTCTTCGAAGGCCGCTCGCCGCCGGACGCTGTCAACTAGCCCTTTACTTCGCAACACCAAGCAATGGCGGGCGCTCAATCGCGTCCGCCGATCTCGTAGCCAGGAGACAAGAACGCATGTCCGGCTTTTTCCAACGCGACCTCAAGCGCCAGGATCCGGTGATCGCCGATGCGATCGCACGCGAAACCGGCCGCCAGAGGACGGAAATCGAACTGATCGCCTCCGAAAACATCGTCTCGCCCGCCGTGCTCGAAGCGCAGGGCTCGGTGATGACCAACAAATATGCCGAGGGCTATCCCGGCCACCGCTATTATGGCGGCTGCCAGTATGTCGACCTGGCCGAAGCCGCCGCGATCGAGCGAGCCAGCCGGCTGTTCGGCGCGGCCCATGTCAACGTGCAGCCGCATTCCGGCGCCCAGGCCAATGGCGCGGTCATGCTCGCCATGCTCAAGCCCGGCGACACCTTCATGGGCTTGTCACTTGCCGCCGGCGGGCACCTGACCCACGGCGCCAGGCCGACGCTGTCGGGCAAGTGGTTTAACGCCGTCCAGTATGGTGTGCGCCAGGATGACTGCCTCATCGACTACGAGGAGCTGGAGGCCAAGGCACTTGAAACGCGGCCGAAGCTGATCATAGCAGGCGGTTCGGCCTATCCGCGTATCATCGACTTCCAGCGCATCCGGGCAATCGCCGACAGTGTCGGTGCGCTGATGATGGTCGACATGGCGCATTTTGCCGGACTGGTTGCCGGTGGCGTGCATCCCAACCCGTTGGAAGTCGCCGACATCGTGACCACGACCACGCACAAGACGTTGCGTGGCCCGCGCGGCGGCATGATCCTGACCAACAATGCCGACATCGCCAAGAAGCTGAATTCGGCGGTCTTCCCTGGTTTGCAGGGCGGTCCGCTGATGCATGTCATCGCCGCCAAGGCTGTCGCTTTGGGTGAAGCGCTCGAGGACGGTTTCAAGGACTATGCCAGGCAGATGGTTGCCAATGCGCGCACGCTTGCCACGACACTTTCGGCGCGCGGTTTTGACATCGTTTCAGGCGGCACCGACACGCATCTGCTGCTGGTCGACCTGCGCAGCAAGGGCATCTCCGGCAAGGACGCGGAAGCAGCACTCGGACGAGCAGGACTGACCTGCAACAAGAACGGCATCCCGTTCGATCCGGCGCCACCTGCTGTCACCTCGGGCATCCGGCTTGGCACGCCGGCGGCAACGACGCGCGGTTTCCGCGAGGCCGAATTCGCCCAGGTCGGCACGCTGATAGCCAACGTGCTCGACGCCGTTGGCACCGGGCGCGCCGCCGAGCAGGAGCAGTCGGTTCACGCTGCTGTTGAATGGCTCTGCGCGGAGTTCCCGATCTACGAAGGCCGCCCAATCTGACCTTGGGTAGCCGACTGCCGATGCAGCAGCCTGGTCGCTGCTGCATCGGTTCTTGTGCATTACCTGCAGATATGGATTTGCGTATCTCGGCCATTCGGACAGTGCCGAGCCTGTCCTAACGTCACAACGCAATCGGCGCACACACCAACATCCAGGCTGGCCGATCACCGGCAAGCAGCATGCACCTCCGTCAAGCGACGGGGGATGACGCGTGCTGCCTGACGCTGACGGGGAGGACGTCCTGGAGCCATGGCGATTGCACCTGCATTCGGGGATGTCCGCCCCGGCATGAAAACCAGAACAGCTACGAAACGGGAGGGAACCGGGACAATGAACTACAGGAAAGTCATGCTTGGCTGCGTGCTGGCAATCGGCGCGCCCCATGGCGCTCAGTCGGCGGATGCCGCGGTCGCAGCCGAACCGGAGCCGATCGGCTATGTCAGGATCTGCGATACCTACGGCGCCGGCTTCTACTATCTGCCGGGGACTGAAACCTGCCTGCGCGTCGGCGGCTACATTCGCTACGAGATCGGCGTGGGCGACCTGTTTGGTGCCGACCGCGACGACGACGGCCGTGGCGACACCTACTTCAAGCGTGCCCGCGCGGCGTTGAAGATTGATGCCCGCTCAGAGACCGAACTCGGCACGTTCCGCCGCTACATGCACATCAACTTCCAGCATGACATCGACTCGGACGGTGGCCACCAGGCGATGGAGATCGAAAGCGCCATCATCGAACTGGGCGGCTTGCGCATCGGCGTGAACGACTCGCTGTTCATCACCTTCGTCAACTATGCGGGTTATGTCTCCAAGGACGACGTGATCGGATATGGCCCGTTCGCCACACCGCAGATCGCCTACACCTATAAGAACGAAAACGGCTTCACCGCGGCTCTCTCGCTCGAAACCGGCTACGACCCGTTCGTCGTCGACAGCGACATGCCGCATGTCGTGGCTGGCCTGTCCTATACGCAATCCTGGGGTGGGGTCGCCCTGGTCGCGGCATACGACTCGGTGTCGGAGGAGTGGTCAGGCAAGCTGCGCCTCGATGCGACCTTCAGCGACACGGTTTCCGCGTTCGCGATGGCAGGTCTCAAGAGCGACGACAGTGCACCCTATTCGCAGTTCTATGGCATCTGGGGCGGCAGATGGGCGGTGTGGGGCGGCGCGACGATCAAGGCTTCCGACAAGGCCTCCGTCAATTTCCAGCTATCTTATGACGAAGACGAGAATTTTGCTGCGGTCGCCAATGTTGCATACCAGGTCGTTCCGGATCTGATGGTCACGCCGGAGATCGGTTTCTACGACAATTTTGCCGTCGACGGCGCCGACATGATAGGCGGCTTCGTGCGCATGGAAGCATCGTTCTAGCGCTAGCCGTTCCGGCAGACGCGGCTCCGCCGGCTTGCGCCGGCGGAGCAATGCTCCGATGATCATGCGCACCAAGCATTCGGGCCGGGGCGAGCCTTGGCCCGCGCCCATTTGCGAAAGATCAGAATGCGTCTGCCCCCGATCGATCTCAGTCGTGAAAACACCTTCGGGGAGCTGACCTATGAGACCGGCGGCCAGTACGGGCCGATCATGGGCGACTACCTCGCCTTCATCGTCGTCCATATCGGCAGCGCCACGATCGAGGCCGACGACAGGATCACCCGGCTTGAGGCCGGACAATGCGCCTTCTCGCTGACGCACGAGCGCTACAACTACATCGCGCAGGAGGGTGTATTCTCGCATGTCAGCTGGTGCGACGGGCGGCCGCAGAACGCCGGCTGGCTGTACCAGGAAGCCGGCAAGATCGCGCCGTTCATCGACGCGACACCCCAGGTCCAGACGCTCATGCAACTTGGCGTCGACCTCGGCATCGGCGACCGCGACAGCCGCAGCGGGCTGCGCGAGGCGCTGACCAACGCGCTGCTCAGCGCCTACATCTACGAGGCCGGGGTTCTTGCCGCGGAAAAGCCTGTGCCGCAGACGATCCTGCGCGCCAGACGCTACCTCGATGAGCACTTTGCCGGCGACCTCACCATCGAACATGTTGCCGAACAGGTACGGGTCAGCCCGCAATATCTGGTCTCGGCCTTCAAGAAACATATGGGCATGACGCCGGCACGTTATCTCTGGCGCTGCCGCGTCGACTATGGCGCCCACCTGCTGCAGCGGACCGGACTGTCGATCAGCGAGATCGCCTACAAGGTCGGCTACAAGAACCCCTACCATTTCTCGCGCCAGGTGAAGCTGGCGTTCGACTGTTCGCCGACGGAGCTGCGCGAGCAGGCGCGCGGCGCCTAGGCGTCGGCTCGGTTAACCGGCGCATCTCTTCCGCCGGGTGAACTGGCGATATGCAAATGCCAACCGCGTGCATGGCGATTTGAGCGTCATTCGTGGAATTCTTCACTTGCCGATCGGAGCTGTCGCCGAAGACACCAGCCAGACCGGCAGCGGAGGATCGACTGTACATTGGCACCCAGGTGCCCGCCGGCTACGGCGCCGGGCAAACACTGCCCGCAATCGCTCCGAAATCGCTGAACCGAACGACTATCGCCTGCGGCCTGTTTCAGGGCCGCTATGTGCTGAACGAGTATTGCGGATGGCCAGTATGGGAAACCTCGCTTCGATAGATCCGATCGCTCTCGACGAGTGGCATGTCGTGGCCTCCCTCGACGAGTTGCCTGCTCAGGCGACGATCTCGACGATCCTGCTCGGCCAGGCGATCCAGGTTGGGCGGCGTGGTGACGTGCTCGGCGTATGGCGGGGCGACGAGGCGCTGCCGATGATCGAGCGCTTTGGCTATCTATGGACGACGCTTGGCAATCCGCCACGTGACCTGTTCGAAATCGCAGAGTTCAACGAAACCGACCGCAGCATCATCGTCCAGGGTGTCACGCGTGTCGCCGTGTCGGCACCACGCGCGGTCGAGAACTTCCTTGACATGGGCCATTTTCCATTCGTCCATACCGGCATCCTCGGCGAGGAGCCGCACACCGAGGTCAAGCCCTACAAGGTCACCGTCTATCCGGAGCCGCCGGAAATCCTGGTCACCGAATGCGAGTTCTACCAGCCGCAGGCCAATGCCGGTTCTGACAGCGGCGTGGACACGGAGTATGTTTACCGCATCCCGCATCCGTTTTGCGCAGTGCTCTACAAGACCGGCTCGACGGATGCCGACCGCCGCGACGTCATTGCCTTGTTTGGCCAGCCGGTCAGCGAAGAATGCGTGCTGGTCCATATCGTCATCTGCCTTGTCGACGACGTGACCGACCTCGCAGCGATGCGCAGCTTCCATCAGACCATCCTCGGCCAGGACAAGCCGATCCTGGAAAACCAGGTGCCGAAGCGCTTGCCGCTCGACACACGAGCGGAAGTGCCGATCCGGGCGGACGCGGCTTCGGCTGCCTATCGCCGCTGGCTTCGCGATCGCGGCCTTCGCTACGGCGTCATCTTGGGCAACGCCAGTCGAGCCGCATGAACTTGCAGCCAATGGGTTTAATCAGGGATATGCCCGACTGAAATAGCAGCCATTGTTGCACCCTGGCCGGCATGAAAGCTTGGGCTAATGGTTGCAGGACCGAAAACCGACGACAGATAAGACCAAGGGGAACGTCGTTGGTGCAGGAATTCCGCCGCTTTGCGGGCCCGATGCAGGCCACACGCGAGCAGCCGGCGGAATGGGACAGTTTTCGAGCCGGAATGGAGGAACCAACATGGCACCGAACATCACCCGTCGCACGGCACTTCTCGGCTCAGCGGGAGCAATCCTGCTGGCGGGCTTTGCCCATTCTTTTGCGGCAGAGCCGACCAAATTGAAGATGGTCATCATCATGGAGAGCAGCGTCGATGTCGGCTGGTGCAGCACGCTCCTCGACTCCCTGAACAAGATCAAAAGCGAGATCGCGCCGACCGTCGACCTGTCCTGGGAATACACCGACCCACTGTGGAACGAGGACGCCGAGAATGCGATGCGCCTCTACGCCGAAAGTGGCGAGTACGACATCATCTGGGGTCATGGCCGCTATTCCGACCAGATCAAGAAGCTGAACGCCGAATTCCCCGACATCATGTTCGTGGTCGCCGGCTCCGGCAATGTGCCGATCGGCGCCAACCAGTATTGGCTCTACAAGCGCCTGCACGAGCCGTCCTATTTACTCGGCATGCTCGCCGGCCGCACGACCAAGTCCGGTGTCATCGGGCTGGTCGGCACCTTTGCCGCCGACGACGTCAACGACCAGATCAACGCCTATCTCGACGGCGCGCGCTCCGTCCGTCCCGACATCCAGCATCGCGTTTCGTTCATCGGCTCCTGGTCCGACAATGCGCTGGCGGCCGAACATGCCAATGTGCAGATCGCTTCCGGCGCCGACGTCGTGTTCATGCTGACCGACAACTTCAAGCCCTGCGTGGAGCACAACATAATGTGCTTCGCCAACATCAGCGATCAGAGCAAGAATGCACCGACAGCGCTTGCTTCCAGCGCGGTGATCAACTGGGAGCCCGATCTCAGGTGGCTTGTCGACGAATGGCAGAAGCACAAGGCAGGTGGCCAGTTTAGCGGCAACGTGGAGCCGAAGTGGTTTTCCATGGCCGAGGGCGGCACCGACATCGCACCCTACCATGAGTTCGATGCCAAGCTGCCTGAAGCCGTGAAGCTGGAAATTGCAGCGACCCGGCAGAAGATCCTGTCGCGCGAGTTCGTCGTTGCGGTGAACACGGCGGAAGTGAAGTGAACTGCGTGGCGCAAATGGTGCGGCCTGTGGTGGCGGAAGAACTGCTCAGGGTCCAGAATCTCACCAAGCGTTTCGGCACGGTCGCCGCCAATGATGGCGTCAGCCTCGACGTGCGCAAGGGTGAGATACACTGCCTTTTCGGTGAGAACGGTGCCGGCAAGTCGACTTTGTCGGCCTGCCTCTACGGCTACTATCGCGCTGACAGCGGCGAGATCGTGTTCAAGGGCAAGACCGCCGAGCTGAACTCGCCGGCCGATGCGCTTCGCCTCGGCATTGGCATGGTGCACCAGCATTTCGTGCTCGTCTCCAACTTCACCGTTCTCGAAAACATCATCGTCGGCAGCTCCGATGTCGGGGTTTTCCTCAACAAGTCGGAAGCGCGCCGCAAGGTGTCAGCGCTCTGTGCGGAGTGCGGTATCGACATCGATCTTGACCGCGAGATCTGGCAGTTGTCGGTCGGCGAGCAGCAATGGGTCGAGATCCTCAAGGCGCTCTATTTCGGCGCCGAATTGCTGATCCTTGACGAGCCGACTGCGGTTTTGACGCCGCAGCAGTCGGACCAGTTGTTCCGGATCATCTCCGGCATGCGCAGCCGCGGCCTGTCGATCATCCTGATCAGCCACAAGCTGCGCGAGGTGATGCAGTCCGACCGCGTCACCATCCTGCGCAAGGGCAAGGTCGTGGCGACAGTCGAAACGGCCGGCAGCACAGCCGAGGCGATCACCGCGCTGATGGTCGGGCATAAGGTGACCAAGCATGTCCGCGACCGCTCGGTAACGCCGGCCGGCGATTTCTTGTCCGTGCACAATGTCTGCGCCAAGGGCGACTGGGGCGAGGACGTGCTCAAGGATGTCAGTTTTGACATCGCCAAGCATGAAGTCCTTGGTCTGGCCGGCGTTGCCGGCAACGGCCAGAAGGAGTTGTTCGAGGTGCTGATGGGCGTGCGTGCAGCAAGCTCGGGAGGCTTTTCGCTCGACGGCGAGGCGATCGTCGCGCCAAGCTCGCGCGAGATGCTCGACCGTGGCGTCGGCTTCGTGCCTGACGACCGCTTTCTCGAAGGGCTGATCCCGGAATTCGGGACCGCCGAGAATTTGGTGCTCGGCTGGCAGCGCACACCCGAATATCGCCGTGGGCCGTTCCTCGACCGGCGCAAGCTCGGTCTGCTCGCTCGCAACAAGATCGAGGAGTTCAAGGTGGTGACCGCATCAGTCGAGCTGCCGGTCGAAAGGCTGTCGGGCGGCAACGCGCAGCGCGTCATCCTGGCGCGCGAGTTCCTGCATGCGCGCGGGCTGCTGCTTGCCAACCAGCCAACACGCGGGCTCGACGTCGCGGCTTCCGAGTTCGTCTACGAGAAGATCCTGGAAAAGCGCGCGGCCGGTTTCGCCGTGCTTTTGGCCTCGGAGGAACTCGATGACCTGCTGCGCCTCTGTGACCGCGTCGCCGTGATCTTCAAGGGCAAGATCATGGGCATCGTGCGCCCGGAAGAGACGTCGCTACTCGACCTTGGAATGATGATGGCGGGAGACGCCAAAGAGCCTGAACGGACAGTCCAATGATTTCAATTCAACGACGCTCGGGCAGCAGCCTGAGCTGGAATGTCGCCTGCTATTCGGCGGCGATGCTATGCGCCTTCCTGACGTCGGCGGTCTTGCTGGCCTTTTCGGGCGGCGATCCTGCGAAGGCCTTCTCGGCGCTGCTGACTGGCGCCTTCGGCAGCCAGAACGCCCTGTACGGTTCGCTGGCCAAGGCAACACCGCTGCTGCTTGTCGGGCTCGGCACGGTCATCGCCTTCCGGGCCAAGATCTGGAACATCGGCCAGGAGGGGCAGGTCTTTGCGGGTGCGATGGCAGCCTACTGGATGAGCCTGTGGGTGGCGCCGCTGCCGTACTGGCTGGCGTGGTTGCTGATTGCGATTGCCGGAACTCGTCGGCGGTGGCGTGCTCGGCCTGCTGGCCGGCTACCTCAAAGTCCGTTTCGGCACCAGCGAGGTCATCTCGACCGTCATGTTGAACTACATCGTCATCTACATCCTTGCCTATCTCCTTGATGGCGGTCCGTGGATGGAGAGCGGCCTGACCGTTGCCTATCACCAGTCGTCGCCGGTCAATCCGCTGCTCGAATGGCCGATCCTGCTTGGCCAGGGCTCCGGCAAGATGCATATCGGCTTTATCCTGGCGCTTGCTGCGGCGGCCTTCTGCGCCGTCCTTCTGGAGCGCACCTCGCTCGGCTACGAGATCCGCGCCTTTGGCTCCAATCCGACGGCGCTGCGTTTCCGCGGCACCAACATCCGGCGCCTGCTTTTGGTGGTGATGCTGATGTCGGGTGCGCTTGCCGGTCTCGCCGGCGCCGGCGAACTGTTCGGCGCATCGCATCGCCTTCGCGCCGAGACGCTGCTTGGCATCGGCAGCTCGGGCATCGTCGTCGCCATGGTCGGCGGTCTTCGCCCCAGCGGTGTGATGCTCGCAGCCCTGTTCTTCGGCGCGCTGAAGAGCGGCGCCATCTACATGCGATTGAAAAGCGGAACCCCCGCCGGCCTGGTCTCGGCGATGGAAGGGCTGGTGCTGCTGTTTTTCCTGTGCGCCGCGGTCGCGACAAAACTTCAGCTGGTGCGCATCGAGGAGAAAGTCCATGCTTGAGCTGCTGCAAGGTCCGCTGCTGATCAGCATCCTGGCCGGCATGGTCCGGATCGCGACGCCGCTTTTGTTCTCGGCCATGGGTGAACTGGTCACCCAGCGCGCCGGCATCTGGAACATCTCGGTCGAAGGTACGATGTTGCTCGGCGCCGTGGTCGCCTATGTCGTCGCTTCGACCACCGGTTCGCCCTGGCTCGCGCTGCTTGCAGCGGTGCTCGCTTGTGCCCTGATCAGCCTGATCATGTCGTTCGTCACGATCGTCCTGAAGGCGGAGCAGTTCGTCGCGGGCCTGGCGCTCAACCTGCTGGCGTCCGGACTCACCTTGTTCTGGTTCCAGACCTACGTCATCGGCCGCGAGCCGCCGAAGTTCGCCGGTTTCGATCAGGTCGATATTCCGATCCTGTCGGATATTCCGTTCCTCGGCCCGGTCCTGTTCTCGCAACGGCTGTTGACCTATGTCGCCTTCTTGTTGCCGGTCGCGGTGTGGTTCTTCCTCTACCGCACCAAATACGGCCTGGAGATCCGTTGCGTTGGCGAAAACCCCAAGGCGCTCGACGTCAAGGGCTTGAGTGTCGGCTGGCGCCAGTGCCTGGCGATCATGTTCGGCAGCATGATGTCGGGATTCGGCGGTGCCTTCCTCATGCTGGGCTACTCCGATCGCTTCGTTCCCGATCTCATTGCCGGTCGTGGCTGGCTGGTCGTCGTCGCCATCATCGCCGGCAACTGGATGCCGTTCCGTGTGGTCGGCGCGATCTTCATCTTCGCCCTGCTTGAGGCGGTGGCGATCCATGCGCAGGTGGTCGGCGTGTCGATCCCGCACCACTTCTTCCTGATCCTGCCCTATGTCGCCTCGCTCGTCCTGCTCGCCGGCCTCAGATCGCGCACCCATCAGCCGGAAGCGCTTGGCGTGCCCTACAGCCGCGAGTAGCGACAAAGGAGTTGTATCGCAGCGACATGCACAAGCCCGGTCAAGCGAGAGCTCGACCGGGCTTTGCTGTCGTTGGGCGGCAGGTATGGGGGATCTGATCCTGCGATGTCTCTCGCTTGCAATGGCGGCCAGGCTGCCGGCCGGAGGGGCTCCGCCAGCGGTGCCGAGAATCGTCACCGTGATCTGCAGGCTATGAGGTAGAGCAGGGCGGAAAGCCGTTCGATGCGTGTGGCCAGCGCTGACCTTGCAGCACAGTTGCCGTCACGTCGCTGCATGGGCGACGGCTGATCAATGTCCGACCTAGCCCCCTACGAGAGTCACCAACCGGCGTATGCAAGTAGGGGGAAAGCGACGCGTCCAGATAAGCGAGGACTGCCGGGTCACTTCAGGGGATGCAGAGCGCGCCCATCGACCGTTATTTGCCGAAGTTGGCAGTGTCTCAGCTAAGTGATTGAAAAACCTGGTACGCCCAAGGGGAATCGAACCCCTGTTACCGCCGTGAAAGGGCGGTGTCCTAACCGCTAGACGATGGGCGCGCTCAGGTGAGGCGGTGTATAGTTGGCTTGTTCGCGACAGGCAACCCGTCTTTTTGCTGCGTCGCCAAATTTTTTTGGCTTATCCACGGCGACGTCCGCAACGCCAGTTCCAGTCACGCTCCGGACCGACATCGATGTGGACGGAATTGGTGTGGCAATAGGTGCCGACGCCGCCGCGGCCGGGCATGGCGCGCAGATACGTCGCCAGTTCCCACTTGCCGACGCCGGGAATCTGGATGTCGGCGGCAGCGCAATACATGTGCTGCGAGTTCTTGGCGCCGCGCGCGCGACGATTGCGCTCCGGATTGCGGTAGCCCGACGTCACGACCATTTTCTTGCCGTAGTGCTGCTCGGCTGCCTTGAGAATGCGAACCAGCGAAGGCTTGAGGCAGGCGACGTCGACGCTTTCGGTCTGCTTGAGCAGGCCGTTGGGGGCGAGTCGCGCCATGCCGGCGGCTGAGGCGAGCTCCAGGCCCGGGTCCTCGTCCTCGTGCAGGTCGACGTCGCTGTCGTCATTGAGGCCAGACTTGCGCTTGATCTCGAACAGGTCGGTGGTGCGCACGCCGGGCAGCGCCCAGTTCGAATCGCCGCCTGACGAGCTGCCCAGCGAAGCAAGCTCCACCGGCTTTGCGTCGGCTTTCGCCGAGGCCAACGTGATGATCGGCTTGGCCTTTTCTGCCTCGGCTTTCGGCTTCGCGTCGCCCGGTTCTTCGCCCATGGCGATCAGCGGTTTGGCCTTTTGTTCGGCGGGCGCAGGTGCTGCCTTGGCGGATGACGAGCCGAACAACGAAGCAAACAGCCCTTTCTTCTTGGGCGCTTCGGGTTCGGCTGCCGGGCCGTTGGTCAGTATGAAGCCGGTGTCCTGCTGCACAGGCTGTTTGGCCGTTTTCGCGTCCGCGGTCTGGGAAGCCTCAGCTTCCGCCTTCGGCTGCTCCGCTGTCGCAGGCTGCTGCGGTTGCTCGGCACTGGCGAGGGCAACTTCCGCCGCGCTCTCGCTGCCGGGCTTGACCAGCGGAACATAACCGACCTGGTCGGGAAGGGCGGTGTCGCCTGCTTGGCCCATCGTCGCCTGGGCTATGGCGGGGGCGCCGGCGGCGGTTGCCGATTGAGCCGTGGTTGTTTCGGTGGTCGTTGCGGCGTTGGCTGCGGGATTTGTCAGGTCGAAATTCGGTTCGCCCGTCGAGGAACAGGACACTGCAAGCAGCGAAACCAGCACGGTCAGCGCAACGCCACATCTCCGGTCTGCGAATTGCAGTCGTCCTGACGTCAAACCGGTCCCCTCTCATGCACTGCAGGCCAACGATCACGCTTGGCGATTGAAATCGAACGTTTACGCAACCACGCTTCTGAACAAGAAGCGGTACCCAGTCTTATGGCGAAGATCCCCAAATAGCGGGCTAGGCGCCAATTAAGGCGAGATCATGATAGGCGCCATGTTTTCGCCCTCTTGGTAAAGGGCGTCAATTCACTGCCTGTGACAGCTGGTTACACGCGTACCTTCACATAGCTGCCGGGGGCATCCTCAGCACCCGTCCGCTTATGCCAGGCTTGCGCGCCGCAACCCGGGCATCGTCCTTGGCTTCGATCCAGCGCTGCCAGTGCGGCCACCACGAGCCGGGTGTCTCGGCCGCACCCTTGAGCCAGGCATCGAAATCCCCTGATGGCTTGCCGTTCGACCAGAACTGGTACTTGCCCGTGGCAGGCGGGTTGACCACGCCGGCTATATGGCCCGAGCCGCCGACGACATAATCGACATCGCCACCGAAATACTGGCAGCCGAGGAACACCGAGCGGGCAGGGGCGATGTGGTCCTCGCGCGCGGCGAGGTTGTAGACAGGTATGGTGACGTCGGCGAGCGAGATGGTTCGGCCGGCAAGTTCCATCCGGCCTTGCGACAGGTTGTTCTCGAGATAGCAGTTGCGCAGGTAAAAGGAGTGGTTGGCGGCCGCCATGCGCGTCGAATCGGCATTCCAGTAAAGCAGGTCGAAGGGCGTCGGCTCCTTGCCGCGCATGTAGTTGTTGATGACATAGGGCCAGATCAGGTCGCCCGAGCGCAGCATGTTGAAGGCCGTCGCCATCTTGGTGCCGTCGAGATAGCCCTTGTCTTTCATCGCCCCTTCCAGCGCCTTGATCTGATCCTCGTCGACGAAGACCTTGAGGTCGCCGGCATAGGTGAAATCGACCTGAGTGGTGAAGAAGGTGACCGACTGGATGCGGTGGTCGCCCTCTTGCGCCAACAGCGCCAGGGCCGCCGCCAGCAGCGTGCCGCCGACGCAATAGCCGATGGCATTGACCTCGCGCTCGCCCGTTGCCTGCTCGACCGTGTCGAGACCGTATTGCAGGCCCTCGCGAATATAGGCCTCCCAGTCCTTGAGACCATGACGCTGGTCGGGATTGATCCACGAGATGACGAACACTGTATGGCCCTGTTCGACCGCCCAGCGGATGAAGGATTTCTGCGGGTTGAGGTCGAGGATGTAGAACTTGTTGATCCATGGCGGGCAGATCAGCAGCGGCCGCTTCAGCACCTTGTCGGTGGTCGGCGCATACTGGATGATTTCGGCGACGTCGCTGCGGCCGACGACCTTGCCCGGCGTGGTGGCGATGTTCTTGCCGATCTCGAAACCGGTATAGTCGGCCTGCCTGAGCTTGAGGTCGCCCTTGCCGGCCAAAATGTCCTCGGCGAACATCTTCATGCCGCGCACGAGGTTTTCACCATTGCTGGCGACGGTTTCGCGAAACAGCTCCGGGTTGGTCAGGATGAAATTGGACGGCGAGATCGCGTTGGCGACCTGCTTGACGTAGAAGCCGGCCTTGTGACGGGTGTGCTCGTCGAGGCCGTCGGCATGATCGACAAGGTCACCGGCCCAGCGCGCAGTCACCAGATAGGCCTGCTTGAGGAAATCGAAGAAGGCGTTGCGGCCCCATTCGGGATCGAGGAAGCGCTTGTCGGTACGATCGGGCTTGACCGCGTCGTCGACCTCTTCGCCGCCCATCCGTTGGATCGACTTGCTCCAGACGTCGAGATAGCCGGAAAACAGCCGGGTCTGGGCCTCAAGCGCACGTTGCGGATCCGACAGCCAGTATTCGGTGAGCTTGGAGAAGGTCTTGACCATGTCGGCCATCGGCTCGGCGACGGTGTCGCGGAGTTCGCCTTTTTCGCGCGGTTCGGCCCAGGCGGAAGCTGCCTTGCCGGCCTGCTCGATCACGCGGGCCATGTTCAGCGCAAAGCGCTCGGGATCTTTGACGAGGTATTGCTCGACGGAGGAGGGGGAATCGCCACTCGGCTTGTCCGAATCGTCTACCTTCGCCATGGTTCTTGCAGGTCCTCCCAAAGCGCCCATTGTTGACATAGTATCATGTGACGTCTTACCGGGTCCAACGCGCTCTACCGCGCCTGTCGGGGAAACTTTATGACATATAGTGTTGGTCGGAATGTTTTTTCTGCGCCCGCGTGATGTTGTCAGCCGGTGCGCTGGCAGTGGCTGTTGCCGCCAGCGGCTGCACCAGCACAACCACTACGACCGCCGGCAGTGCTGCGCCGGCTACCGGCCACGGCGCGCAGGACACCGGAACCTACCCCAATCTCAATATTCCGCCGAAGGTCGCCGCCGCACAGTTCACCGAGGAGCAGAAGGCCGCCAAGCTTGCTGAACTCCATGCCGCGCAACAGCGCCAGGGTGCCAAGGCGGGTGCGGGCGGGGGTAACTCGGCGGCGATGACCGCGCTGGCCAGAAAGCACGGCGATGACACGCTTAAGGCCATCGAAGGCAAGTGCGAGACTATCGACCCTGCCTGCAAATGAGTGTATATCGCGCACGCATCGCGCAGCCCCCGATTACCTGGAATTGACATGGAAGAATTTCACAAGGTCCGCCGCCTTCCGCCCTATGTCTTCGAGCAGGTCAACCGGCTGAAGGCCTCGGCCCGTTCGCGCGGCGCCGACATCATCGACCTCGGCATGGGCAATCCGGACCTGCCGACGCCGACTGCCATCGTCGACAAGCTGTGCGAAGTGGTGCGCGACCCGCGCACCCATCGCTATTCGTCGTCGCGCGGCATTCCCGGCCTGCGCCGCGCCCAGGCCAACTATTATGCCCGCCGCTTTGGCGTGAAGCTCGATCCCGATACCCAGGTGGTCGCGACACTGGGCTCGAAGGAAGGCTTCGCCAACATGGCGCAGGCGATCACCGCACCCGGCGACGTGGTGCTGTGTCCCGATCCGACCTATCCGATCCACGCTTTCGGCTTCATCATGTCGGGCGGCGTCATCCGTTCGCTGCAGGCCGAACCGAATGACGGCTTCATCCCGGCACTCGAGCGTGGCGTGCGCCATTCGATCCCCAAGCCGCTGGCGCTGATCCTCAACTACCCGTCGAACCCGACGGCATTCGTCGCTTCGCTCGACTTCTACAAGGACGTCGTGGCCTTCGCGAAGAAGCACGACATCATCATCCTGTCCGACCTTGCCTATTCGGAGATCTACTTCGACGGCAATCCGCCGCCTTCGGTGCTGCAGGTGCCGGGCGCGATCGATGTCACCGTCGAGTTCACCTCGATGTCGAAGACGTTTTCGATGCCGGGCTGGCGCATGGGTTTTGCCGTCGGCAACGAGCGCCTGATCGCCGCACTGACGCGGGTGAAATCGTATCTCGATTATGGTGCGTTCACGCCGATCCAGGTGGCGGCGACCGCCGCACTGAATGGCGACGGCACCGACATCGCGGAAGTGCGCGAGGTCTACCACAAGCGCCGCGACGTGATGGTCGACTCGTTCACCCGTGCGGGCTGGGAAATCCCGGCGCCGGCAGCGACGATGTTTGCCTGGGCGCCGATCCCCGAGCCGTTCAAGCACCTTGGTTCGCTCGAATTCTCCAAGCTCTTGATCGAGCATGCCGATGTGGCAGTGGCTCCGGGCGTCGGTTTCGGCGAGCACGGCGACGACTATGTGCGTCTTGCGCTGGTTGAGAACGAGCACCGCATCCGCCAGGCAGCGCGCAGCATCAAGCGCTTCCTGCAAACCACCGCCAAACATCCCAACAACGTGGTTCCGCTCGCAGCCCATCGCTGAGCGGCATCACGACCACATTCCCAGAACTACTGAAGTAAGAGGCGCCGCGACCATGGCTGAAGCATTGCGTGTTGGAATTGCCGGTCTCGGCACGGTCGGCGCTGCGGTGGCGCGTGTGCTGCGCGACAAGGGCGCCGAACTCACCCGCCAGTGCGGCCGCGAAATCGTCGTCACCGCCGTCTCCGCACGCGATCGTACGCGCGATCGCGGTGTCGACCTGAGCAATGCCAAATGGTTCGACGACCCGATCGAACTGGCTGAGAAAGCCGATATCGACGTCTTCATCGAGTTGATCGGCGGTGACGAGGGTGCAGCTCGCGCTTGCGTGCGTGCCGCCTTGGATGCCGGTCGCCATGTCGTGACCGCCAACAAGGCGCTACTCGCCAAGCACGGCGTGGCACTGGCCGAGATCGCCGAGAAAAAGGGCGTGCTGCTCAACTACGAAGCGGCGGTCGCCGGCGGCATCCCGGTCATCAAGACGATGCGCGAGGCGATGGCCGGCAACAGCGTCACGCGTGTCTTCGGCATTCTCAACGGTACCTGCAACTACATCCTGACGCGTATGGAAGCCGAAGGCCTGACCTTCGAGGCCTGCCTCGCCGACGCCCAGCGCCTGGGCTACGCCGAAGCCGACCCGACCTTCGACATCGAGGGCAATGACACGGCTCACAAGCTCGCCATCCTGACCAGCCTGGCTTTCGGCTCGAAGATCGCTGCCGACGATATCTATCTCGAAGGCATCTCCAACATCACCCAGGCCGACATCCGCGCGGCGGCTGAACTCGGCTACCGCATCAAGCTGCTCGGCGTTGCCCAGCGCACCGAAAGCGGCATCGAGCAGCGCGTGCACCCGACGATGGTGCCGACCGCTTCGGTCATCGCCCAGGTTCATGGCGTCACCAACGCGGTGGCGATCGAGACCGATATCCTCGGCGAACTGCTGCTGTCCGGTCCTGGCGCCGGCGGCAACGCAACGGCCTCGGCCGTTGTCGGCGACATCGCCGACATCGCCAAGAGCCGGCCAGGCTTCCAGCACGGCCCGGTGTTCGGCCGTCCGGCCAAGGAACTGAAACCCTACAAGAAGGCGCAGATGCGCAGCCATGCCGGCGGCTACTTCATCCGCTTGACCGTGCATGATCGTATTGGCGTCTTCGCAGCGATCGCCAAGCGCATGGCCGACAACGACATTTCGCTGGAATTTATTGTCCAGCACGCCAATGGCACCGAGGGCGGCATTGCCCAGAAGACTGTCATCCTGGTGACACACGAAACGACAGAAGCTGCCGTGCGCAAGGCTGTCGACGGCGTGACCAAGGACGGTCACCTGACCGACAAGCCGCAGGTCATCCGCATCGAGCGCGCCGGCTAGGCGGGTGTCGAGGCACGGGGGCGCAAATGTGCCCCCGGCCAGGAAGTCAAGCGCCATTACCTTTCAATCGATTGATATTGTTTCGCTTTCGATAAAGCGGGCAACAGGTCTTGCCGTTGTCATGCGGGTTTGACAATAAGAGCCGGCCCGGTTTGGGCGCTCCGAACCCATCGACTTCAGGACCCAGCATTATGGCGAAAAGCGTTGTAGCCGGCCTCGACCGGATTCTCACCATGGAACTCGTGCGCGTCACCGAGCGCGCTGCTGTTGCCGCAGCAAGGCTGCGCGGACGCGGCGACGAGAAGGCCGCCGACCAGGTCGCCGTCGACGCCATGCGCCAGGAATTGAACCGCCTCGCCATCAAGGGCACTGTCGTCATCGGCGAAGGCGAACGCGACGAAGCCCCGATGCTCTACATCGGCGAGGAAGTCGGCTCGGGCGGCCCGGATGTCGACATCGCGCTCGACCCGCTTGAAGGCACCACCATCTGCGCCAAGAACCTGCCCAACGCCCTGGCGGTCATCGCCATCGCCGAAAAGGGCAGCCTGCTGTTCGCGCCCGACGTCTACATGGACAAGATCGCCGTTGGCCCGGGCTATCCCGAGGGCGTCATCGACATCGATGCTTCGCCGGCCGACAACATCGCCAGCGTCGCCAAGGCCAAGGGCGTTCCGGTCGAAGAGATCACCGCCTGCATTCTTGACCGCCCGCGTCATGCCAAGCTGATCGAAGCCGTGCGTGCGACCGGTGCCGCCATCCGCCTGATCGGCGATGGCGACGTCGCCGGCGTCATCCATACGACCGATCCTGAAGAAACCGGCATCGACATCTATCTCGGCACTGGCGGCGCGCCCGAGGGCGTGCTGGCCGCCGCCGCATTGCGCTGCACCGGCGGCCAGATGCTCGGCCGCCTACTGCTCGATTCGCCCGAAAAGGTCGCCCGTGCCGCAACCATGGGCATTACCGACCCCAAGAAGGTCTACCGCATCGAGGAAATGGCACGCGGCGATGTGCTGTTTGCCGCAACCGGCGTCACCGACGGCAACATGCTTGCCGGGGTCAAATTTGGCCGCGATTCGATCACCACCCACACCATCGTGCTGCGCTCGTCTTCCAAGACGGTGCGTGAGATCAAGGCGCGCCACCAGGATCTGGAAAAATTCTGATTACGCGCTTGTTCCGGTCGCCTATGGTCGATCCGACGCGGGTGGACCTCAACTGAATGGCGACTGAAAAGCGTAATTTTCTCGGTGTCCGGCGTTCGGCCACCGGTGTCTCATGGGAGCATCGGCTGACCGAACGCCAGGACATGCTGGCGCTGGCCATTGCCCAGGGGCATGGCGTGCCAGACATCGTCGCCCGCGTGCTTGCCGGGCGGGGCGTGTCGCCCGAAGACACCGAGCGCTTTCTCGATCCGACGATCCGCGACCTGCTGCCCGATCCGGCATCCTTGACCGACATGGACAAGGCGGCCGAGCGCATCGCCGATGCGGTGCTGCGCCAGGAAAGGGTTGCGATCTTCGGCGACTATGACGTCGACGGCGCGTCGTCTTCGGCGCTGATGAGCCGCTTCCTCACGCATTTCGACGTCGAGTCCGAGATCTATATCCCCGACCGCATCTTCGAAGGTTACGGCCCCAACCCCGATGCGATGCGCGAATTGATTGGCCGCGGCGCCAGCCTGATCATCACCGTCGACTGCGGCACCAACAGTGCTGCCTCCATCGACGCGGCCAATGAAGCCGGTGCCGATGTCGTCGTGCTCGACCACCATCAGCTTGGCGGTCCGCTGCCCCATGCGCGTGCGGTGGTCAATCCGAACCGCGATGACGACCTTTCAGGGCAGGGTCATCTCTGCGCCGCCGGCGTGACCTTCCTGGCGCTGGTCCAGACCGCCAAGGTGCTGCGCGCGAAGCTGCCGGATGCACCGCGCCCGGACCTGTTGTCGCTGCTCGACCTCGTGGCACTGGCGACGGTCTGCGACGTCGTGCCGTTGACCGGGGTCAATCGCGCCTTTGTCGTCAAGGGGCTGCAGGCGATGCGCCAGCAGAACAATCCCGGGCTGACGGCACTCGCCCGTGTTGCCCGCATCGGCGAACCGCTCAGCAACTTTCATCTCGCTTTCCTGCTTGGCCCGCGCATCAATGCCGGTGGGCGCATCGGCGACGCGGCCCTGGGCAGCAAGCTGCTCGCCACCGACGATCCGGTCGAGGCCGGAACGATCGCCGAAACACTCGACCGCCTGAACCAGGAGCGCCAGGCGATGGAAACCGAAATGCTGGCCGAGGCGCGCGCCGAGGCCGATGCCGAGATTGGCGCCGGGCCTGGCCCGGCGGTGCTGGTCACGGCGAGCACCACATGGCATCCCGGCATCGTTGGTCTGCTCGCCTCGCGGCTCAAGGACCATGCCCGCCGCCCGGCCTTCGCCATCGCCTTTAATCCGAATGGCGTGGGTACCGGATCGGGTCGCTCGGTTTCCGGCTTCGATCTTGGACGCCTGGTGCGCGAGGCCGTGGAGGCCGGCTTGCTGGTCAAGGGCGGTGGCCACGCCATGGCTGCCGGCATCACCGTCGAGCGCGCCAAGCTCGGCGAATTGCGGGCCTTTTTCGAGCAGCGCGCCGCGGCCGACGTGTTCCGGCTCCAGGACGAAGAGAGCCTCAAGATCGACGGCGCCTTGGCTGCCGAAGGCGCGACGCTGAACCTTGTCGATGCGCTGGAGAAGGCCGGGCCGTTCGGGGCAGGTCATGTTCCGCCGGTCTTTGTTCTGCCGCGCCACCGCATCGCCGACGCGCGGCTTGTCGGCACGGCGCATATCCGCATCGATCTGCGTTCCGAGAGTGGCGGCAAGGTGCAGGCGATGGCGTTCAGGGCGGCGGAGACGCCGCTCGGCGACTTCCTGTTCAGGAATCGCGATCGCGCGATCCATGTCGCCGGCTCGATTTCGGTCAATCACTGGAATGGCAGCCGCACCGCCCAGTTCAGGATCATCGACGCGGCTTTGGCAGGGCCTTAGGGCCTGTCCCGTCTCGATGGAAACGGGGTGGAGGCGCTAGGTTCTTGTTTTGAGCATGATCTTATCCGAAAATCAGTGCCCCATTTTCGGGATCTGCTCTAACCCAGTACCGCCTGTAGTCGGAGAATCTCTTCCATCTGCGCCTTGGTAGCTTCATAGCCGAGGCGGATGGCTTCATCGGCGCGGTGGAACTCCGACAGGCCGATCAGGCCGAGCTTGGGCTGGATCGACAGGTCTGGCGGATCGCCGGCGAGACGTGCGCGGGAAATGCGATCCTGGATGATGTTGAAGGCCTCGACCATCACGCCGGTGATGCCAAGCCGCGCTTCGCGATCGCTGTACGCGGGGCTCTCACCGGGCCTCGCCGGGCGTTCGACCACCAGTTCGCCGGCGCTGTGCTTGATGACGGCGGCACGCCCGAACAGGTCGTAGTGCAAGTTGACCGCCACCACCAACGGCTGTTCGTTGGCGCGGCAGACCGAAACCGGAACCGGATTGACCAGGGCGCCGTCGACAAGCACGCGGCCGTTGCAGGTAACCGGCTCGAACACGCCAGGCAAGGCGTAGGATGCGCGCATCGCCTTGATCAGCGAGCCGCTCGACAGCCAGATCTCATGGCCGGTGCGAATCTCGGTGGCGACGCAGACGAACGGCTTTGGTAAATCTTCGAAGCTCACGCTGCCCATGTGATGCTGCATGCGGGCATCAAGCTTCATGCCGCCGAACAGGCCGCTGCCGCCAAGCTTGAAGTCAAACAGGCCGAAGATCCGGCGCTTGGTCAGGCTGCGGGCGAATTCCTCGAGCTCGTCGAGCCTGCCGGCGAGATAACATCCGCCGACCAGCGCGCCGATCGAGGTGCCTGCGATCATGTTGATGCGAATGCCAGCTTCATCGAGTGCACGCAGCACGCCGATATGGGCCCAGCCGCGCGCGGCACCGCCGCCAAGCGCCAGTGAAATGCCGTTCTGTTTGGCTGTTTCGGGAGCGTTCGAACTCGTGCCGGAAGAAAAGCCGCTGGCTTCCCGGACGTTTTCGCGTGCATGAAATGACGCCCACTCGAGCATCAAAATCTCCCTTGTCCCTGATACAGACTACTCCCGACCCGTATTAAAATCGTGAATCTATGTGTTCTGGAACAGCAAGCCGGTTCACGTTTTCTTGTGGTAGGTCGCGTCTGCATCGAACAGGGGAGCGCTGCCGTCCGCGCTGAGAGTGGCTATGCCGTCCTTGTGCCCCACCGCCCGATAGAAACAGGAACGCCGGCCGGTGTGGCAGGTTGCTTCGTGGCCGGTAACATTTACGCGCAGCCACACGGCATCCTGGTCGCAATCGGTGCGGATTTCGACGACGTGCTGGAAGTTGCCCGAAGTCTCGCCTTTCTTCCACAACGAGCCGCGCGAACGTGACCAGTAGTGAGCGATGCCGGTCTCGATGGTCAGCGCCAACGCTTCGGCATTCATGTGCGCGACCATCAGCAGCGCGCCGTCGGTCGCGTCGGTGACGACGGCGGTGACGAGGCCATTGGCGTCGAAACGCGGCGTGAACGCTTCGCCCTCTTCGAGGGCGAGCTTGTCATTGGAAGCCTGGGGAAATTGCAGGGTCATCGCCGGGGTCCTAAGTCGAGGGCACCGGCAATGGCGATCAGATCCCGCCGCCGGCTCGCACCATGGTCACGAACCGGACCTGTTCTTCGGGGGTGTCCCGGAAAACGCCGGTAAAGGTGGAGGTCAGGGTCGTTGAACCCTGCTTGCGGATGCCGCGCATGGCCATGCACATATGCTCGGCCTCGATCATCACGGCGACGCCGCGCGGATTTAGCACGTCCTGGATGACACCGGCAATCTGCGCCGTCATCGCTTCCTGCGTCTGCAGGCGGTGGGCGAAGATGTCGACGACGCGGGCGATCTTGGAGAGCCCGACAACCTTGCCATCCGGCAGATAGCCGACATGCGCCTTGCCGATGATCGGCACCATGTGGTGCTCGCAATGCGAATGGAATTTTATGTCGCGAACGATGACCAGGTCGTCATAACCAGCCACCTCCTCGAAGGTACGGCCAAGCTCGTCGGCCGGGCACATGTCGTAACCATTGAACATTTCGCGAAAAGCCTTGGTCACGCGCTTGGGCGTATCGATCAGGCCTTCGCGTTGCGGATTGTCGCCGGTCCAGCGCAAAAGCACCTTCACTGCGGCTTCAACCTCCGCCTCCGTCGGGCGGTCGGTCGCAGGCTTATCCATATAGACTGATTGCGGCATCAGCTTCTTGGCAACGGCATCCATATCAGGCGTCTCCAGTAGTCCCTGTCAAAGCAGGGACGAGTTGAACGGACACAGCCACTTTAGGGACCACCGAAATAGTGCCGTACCCAAAGCTGCTCATCGTGCTCTCCTCCCGATGCTGTTTCTGCTGCCTTGTCGGGAGGCGAGCGCCACCATTATATATGGGTGCAGACGACGATTGAAAGATGCGACCGCGACAAGAGTTACGCATAACACGCACTCAGAGTGAAAAAAGTTGATCGACGACATCTACAACACGAAAATTCTCGGTTTTGCCGGCAATATCGGCCGGCTTGGTCGGCTCGATCATCCCGATGCGACAGCGACGGCGCATTCGAAGCTGTGTGGATCGACTGTCACGATCGATCTGGCGATGAAGGATGGGGTGGTCACCGACTTTGCCCATGAGGTGAAGGCCTGTGCGCTCGGCCAGGCGTCGTCGTCGATCATGGCCGAACATGTCGTAGGCGCCAGTGCCGATGAACTGCGCGCCGTACGCGAAACGATGCTGCGCATGCTCAAGGAAGGCGGGACGCCGCCGGAGGGCCGCTTCGGCGACCTGAAGTATCTCGAGCCGGTGCGCGACTACAAGGCGCGCCACGCCTCGACGATGCTGACCTTCGATGCGGTGGTCGACGCCATCGGCCAGATCGAGCGTAAGCAGGCTGCCGCTTAGCAATCCTCGATAAGGCGCAGACTGTCGGCGAATTCGGCCCGAATCCAGTCGGCAAAGGATTGGGCAGGCTCGGAGAGCTTGCGCAAGCTTTTTGCCACCAGCCAGTAGCCGCCGCAGATGACATTTGTCTTGAACGGCTTGACCAGCGTTCCTGCCTTGAGTTCCTCATGCACCAATAGCAGGTCGCCCAAGGCCACGCCGTGGCCGAGCATCGCCGCCTGTTTCGACAATGCGGCATCGGCAAGCAGCGGCCCGCGCTCCGGGACGGGCGCTTCGGTGGCGCCTGCTGCTTCGAACCAGCGCACCCATCCCGTGCGGTTTTCTTCATGCAGCAGGGTGTAGCGGCGCAGGTCGGCCGGACATTCCAGCGCCGGGCCGGAAGCCAGCAGCAACGGCGAAAGGACCGGCGAATCGGTGACGGGTGCCAATAGCTCCGCCTCGCTGCGTGGCCATGACGTATTGTGCGCGCTGAAGCGCAAGGCGAGTTCGGCCTGGTCGCTGCGGAAGTCGATCAGGCGCGGATCGACGTCGAGTGCGATGTCGATATCGGGCCGCATTTCGCGAAACCGGTTGAGCCGCGGCACAAGCCAGCTCGCGGCCAGTGACGGTTCGACACTGACGCTGACGACGGAAAGCAAGGGTCTGGTTGCCAGTTGCGAAAGCCGCTGGTCGATTTCGTCGAAGCTTTTGATGAGCTGCTGCAACAGCTTCTGGCCCGATTCGGTCAGTTCGACCCGGCGGTGGTAGCGCACGAACAGCGGCTGGCGCAGGAAGGTCTCCAGCTCGCGTATCTGGCGGCTGATGGCGGCCTGGGTGACAAAAAGCTCTTCTGCCGCACGGCTGAAACTCAGGTGCCGGCCGGCCGCCTCGAAACTTCTCAATGCCGTCAGCGGAAGCCGCCCGCGGTTCATTCGCATAATCTCAGGTTATCCAAGATGGACGTTATACTCGTTTGAAGCGGGCGGCTAGAGGCGGTCTAATCCTCCCAATCAAGGAGGCAAGACCATGCCAACGCTCTTCAACGCTTACGCAGAGATGTTCCGCATCGCGACATTCCAGGCCGACCATACAGCACATGGCGCGAAGCGCTGCGACGCCGATCGGCTTCAACTCGATGCTCCGCACCGGCGGTGCCCCCACCGCAGGACGAAGTTTAGCTGGCTTGCGTGACACGGCGCCGCAACGGCGAGGTCCTATATGGCAAACATTGCGCCTGCATGTCGGAATGGACATTTATAGGTGATGACGTTCCGATTGGCAGAGACGATGGACCACGACCATAGACATGGCATCGCCGCACGCGGCCGCAACTGGGCCGGGCCCTGGCGCAGGACGCCGGGCCGTGTGCTTGGCACGGCGCTGGTGCGGCTTTACCAGCTGACGCTTTCGGGCTTCATCGGCAATTCGTGCCGGCATATGCCGACCTGTTCGGAATACGCCCATGAAGCGATTGCGCGTCATGGGCTGTGGCCCGGCGTGTGGATGGGACTGTTTCGCGTGCTGCGTTGCGGTCCATGGGGCACGCATGGCATCGATCGGGTGCCGGAGAGCCTTGGCGCGCCCTATGCCTGGTACGCGCCGTGGCGCTATTGGCTGGTCGGTCGGCGGGCGCATGAGCAATGAGCCGGGCAGATGCGCGATCCGTGCTGCGCATCGCCGTCATATCAGTTAATGCCAATATTGAGCGATTTACGATTTGATCAGGCTAAGACAGCTCAGTCCAAGTTAAGTCATATTCGAGACAATAGCCGCCCATAGTACTTTGTCGCCAATCGACAGAGGATGTCACGACAGTGCTTGCTACAATTCGCCGGTCTTCGTTCTACGCAGTCCTTTCGCTGTGTGCCTCCGTTTCCCTCATACCAAAGCCGGCGTCAGCCGAATCGGCTGAGTTGAAGCCGGTGTTCCAATGCACGCTGATTGTCGACGCCCAAAGCGGCGCCGCGCTGCGGCGCGACGGCACCTGCGACCGGCGCGTCAGCCCGGCGTCGACGTTCAAGGTGCCATTGGCGCTAATGGGCTACGATGCCGGCGTTCTCGTCGACGGTCACTCGCCGCGCTGGGACTACAAGCCGGAATTCAACGCCGTGAAGCGCGACCACAAGCCTGTCGACCCAACCATATGGGAGAAGGATTCGGTGGTCTGGTACTCGCAGCAGATTACCCGCAAGCTCGGTTATGAGCGTTTTGGAGGCTACGTCGGCAGCTTTGGTTACGGAAACGGCGACATAGCAGGCAATCCGGGCAAGAAGGATGGCCTGACCCATTCCTGGCTGAGCTCGTCGCTGAAGATTTCGCCAGATGAGCAGGCTGTCTTCATCAGGCGTATTCTCGACCGCAATCTCCCGGTTTCGGCCAAGGCGTTCGAAATGACCGAGACCATACTGCCGCCATTCCAGGCCGGCGACTGGCAGGTCAAGGGCAAGACGGGAACCGGCTGGCTGACCAACAAGGCCGGCGCAACCGACCGCAACAGGCCATTCGGCTGGTTCGTCGGCTGGGCCGAAAAGAACGGCCGAAAGATCGTGTTTGCCAACCTGTTCGTCAACAGCGGCAAGAGCTCAGTGCTCCTCGGGCCAAAGGTACGCGCCAATTTCCTGGCAGAACTGCCAGGACTGATGGAATCGGCCAACTAGACTCGATGCTCCATGCCTCCATGCAACAGACGACAGCGGAGCTCGAAAGCGCCGCTGTCTGGCTTTACGAGCATGAAAACTCCCCCTAAAAGACCGCTCGTGCCGGACGCTTCCGGTTTTTAACCACCCGCGCTCGTTTGCGGGACTGGATAGGAGAAGAACGTTGTCGAATTCCGTTTCCCTGACATTTCCCGATGGTTCCGTCCGCGAATACGACGCGGCGATATCAGGTGCTGCGCTGGCCGAGTCGATCTCGAAGTCGCTCGCCAAGAAAGCGGTAGCCTACGTCGTTGACGGCACTGTGCGTGACCTGTCCGACCCGCTCGGCAAGTCCGGCAAGGTCGAGATCGTCACCCGCGACGACCCGCGCGCGCTCGAGCTGATTCGCCATGATACCGCGCACGTGCTGGCCGAGGCTGTGCAGGAACTGTGGCCGGGAACCCAGGTGACCATCGGTCCGGTCATCGACAACGGCTTCTACTACGATTTCGCCCGCAACGAACCTTTCACGCCCGAGGATTTCCCGGCGATCGAAAAGAAGATGCGCGAGATCATTGGCCGCAACAAGCCGTTCACCAAAGAGGTCTGGTCGCGCGACAAGGCCAAGCAGGTGTTCCGCGATAAGGGCGAGGCCTACAAACTCGAGCTGATCGACGCAATTCCCGAGGATCAGAACCTCAACATCTACGCGCAGGGCGAGTGGTTCGACCTGTGCCGTGGTCCGCACATGGCCTCGACCGGGCAAATCGGCAGCGCCTTCAAGCTGATGAAGGTTGCCGGTGCCTATTGGCGCGGCGATTCCAACAATCCGATGCTGACGCGCATCTACGGCACGGCCTGGGCCGACCAGACGCAGCTCGACCAGTATCTGCATATGCTAGAAGAGGCGGAGAAGCGTGACCACCGCCGGCTCGGCCGTGAGATGGACCTGTTCCATTTCCAGGAAGAGGGACCGGGTGTGGTGTTCTGGCATGCCAAGGGCTGGAAGATGTTCCAGAACCTCGTCAGCTACATGCGCCGCCGGCTCGACCAGCAGGGCTACCAGGAAGTCAACGCGCCGCAAGTCCTCGACAAGTCGCTGTGGGAGACCTCGGGTCACTGGGGCTGGTATCGCGACGCGATGTTCAAGGTGACGGTAGCCGGCGACGATACCGACGATGACCGCGTCTTTGCGTTGAAGCCGATGAACTGCCCGGGCCACGTCCAGATCTTCAAGCATGGCCTGAAGTCTTATCGCGATCTGCCGGTCAAGCTTGCCGAATTCGGCAACGTGCACCGCTATGAGCCGTCGGGCGCGCTGCACGGGCTGATGCGCGTGCGCGGCTTCACCCAGGACGACGCGCATATCTTCTGCACCGAAGAACAGCTCGCCGCCGAATGCCTGCGCATCAACGACCTGATCCTGTCGACCTATGCCGACTTCGGCTTCGACGAGATCAGCGTCAAGCTGTCGACCCGGCCGGACAAGCGCGTCGGTTCGGACGAGGCTTGGGACCATGCCGAGGAAATCATGGGCAATGTGCTCAAGACCATCCAGGCGCAGTCGGGCAATCGCATCAAGACGTCGATCAATCCGGGCGAGGGCGCCTTCTACGGCCCCAAGTTCGAATATGTGCTGCGTGACGCCATCGGCCGCGAATGGCAGTGCGGCACGACCCAGGTCGACTTCAATCTGCCTGAACGTTTCGGTGCCTTCTACATCGGCTCGGATTCGGAAAAGAAGCAGCCAGTTATGGTCCATCGCGCCATCTGCGGTTCGATGGAGCGTTTCCTCGGCATCCTGATCGAGAACTATTCGGGTCATTTCCCGCTGTGGTTCGCACCGCAACAGGTGGTGGTAACGACAATCACGTCGGATGCCGACGACTATGCCCGTTCGGTGGTTGCCAAGTTGAAGGCGGCGGGCCTGTCGGCCGAGGCCGACCTGCGCAACGAGAAGATCAACTACAAGGTCCGCGAGCATTCGCTGGCCAAGGTTCCGGTCATTCTCGTCTGTGGCAAGCGCGAGGCGGAGGAGGCGACCGTCAATGTGCGTCGCCTCGGATCGCGCGACAAGGTGTCGATGGGGCTCGACGAGGCTATCGCCTCGCTGCGTGACGAAGCGACCGCACCCGATCGCCGTCGCGCGGCACAGGGCTGATCAGCCAACGAGATGCAAAAAAGGGCGGCAGTGATGCCGCCCTTTTTCATATCCGCGATTCTGCGATCAAAACGACTTGTTGAACCTCAGCTTGCCGCAACCGCCACGCTTGTCGGCGCACCACCAACTATGCTGAGCGCGATCGGATTGTTGGTGTTGTTGTAGGCTGCGGTGGCGCCGACATTGCCGGCGGTTGGTGCTGCAATATAGGTGAATTGATCCGCCGCTGACGTTGCGCTGGTGCCGCCGACCGTCAGAAGGAGCTCAGTCGGCGCCTTCGTTGGGGTCGATCGCGGCATCTTCCGAAGCGACGACTTCGACGTCCTGGTTGCGGCCGGCAACGACGGTGAAGTCGCGCTGGTAGATGCGGTCGCGGTTCTTGGCGATGATGGTGTAGTCGCCTTCCGACAGCACCATCGAGGCGAAGGCGCCGACGGCTTCGCGCAGCGGGTCACCGGATTCCGTCAGCACCGACCACGACGTATCGGCGATGGCCTCGCCGCCAGCCTCGCGCACCAGCTTGAAGGTAACGTCGGCAGCGCGGTGCTCGACGGTCGCCTCGGTTAGCTTGCCGGCTTCGACGCGGATGTCGGAGCGGATAACGGCGTTGACGCTGCCATAGGTCGACACGACGTGGTAGGTGCCGGAATTGAGACGCACCACCGAGTTGGGCGCGACATTGGGGATGATCAGCGCACGCTCGCCGTCGCTGCCGGCGTCGGCCTCGAAGATCGAGAATTTGAGCTTGGCCGGCGGGATGCGCACGCCGCCGGACAAAACAGCGTCCAGCTTGAGGCCGCCGGCATCGAGCACAAGGCTCTCGCGCTTGCCTTGCTTGCCGACGGTGATGCGCTTAGTGGCACCGGCGCGACCGTAGGAGGCATGGACCAGATAGCTGCCGGGCGGCAGCTGGAACATGCTGGTACCGCCCTGAGCTGAGGCGACCAGGGGCAGCTTGCCGTCCGGGCCGGCCTCGGGGCGGAAACACGCGCCAGACCAGGCCGCGGCTGATGTCGCCACCCTTGTCGGTCAGCTGCGCGGTAAGCGTGATTTCGCCGAGCGTGCCGGTTGCCAGGGATTCGTCGCCGCGCGGCGAGGCAAAGCTCGATATGCCGGGAAGGCTCAATCCGTCGATTGCCGATGCGCCGTCCTGCGCAAAAGCCGCCCAAGGCAGCACCGTAGACAGTGCGGCACCCGAGAATCGGTACGAAAAGTCGGAAGTGTCCCCTAGACATGCCTTGTTTGAAGCGCAAGGCGGTGGCAATTTCAAGGCTATTCGGCGCGATGGATTCTCAATCGCAATGCGCCGCTGCCAGAGTAGCCGCCGTTTCGGGCAGGCGCTTCAGCCCAACACCTAAGGAGTGCCCGCGCCGTGCCATCGCCGATCATCGACTTTTTGCTGAACCGCAATTCCGCCCCCATCCCCGAACTGCGCGCGCCAGCGCCGTCGGACGCCGACATAGAAACGATGCTGCGCGCCGCAACGCGTGTGCCTGACCATGGCCGCCTGGAGCCCTGGCGCTTCATTCTTTATCGCGGCGATGCGCGAATCGAGATTGGCCAGAAGCTGGCCGAGCTTGCCGAGCGCCGGGAAGGGCCGCTGCCGGAAGGTCGCCGCAACCAGGAGCTCAGCCGCTTTTCGCGGGCGCCGCTGGTCATCGGCGTCGTCTCGAGCCCCAAGGATCACCCCAAGATCCCGCAGTGGGAAATGTTCCTGTCCGGGGGCATGGCTGCGATGAACCTGATCACCGCTGCCAATGCGCTGGGCTATGGCACCAACCTGATCAGCAACTGGTACTCGGACGTCGAGGAAGGCCGCGCGCTTCTGGGCCTTGCGCCAAATGAGCGTGTCATCGGTTTCATCCACATCGGCTCCTATGAAGGTGCGGGGCAGGAGCGTCCGCGCCCTGACGTGGCAAAGCTCTACAGCGACTATTCCGGCCCCTGGGAAGGCTAGGCGCAATGTTCTACGAACCGTCGAAAGGCCACGGCCTGCCGCATGATCCGTTCAAGGCGCTGGTGTCGCCGCGGCCGATTGGCTGGATTTCGACTGTAAGCAAGGACGGGGCGCTGAACCTCGCGCCCTATTCCTTCTTCAATGCCTTGTCGGGCAAACCGCCGCTGGTCTGGTTCTCGTCAGAGGGGCAAAAAGACAGCGCGACCTTCGCGGGCGAAACCAGAGAGTTCGTCGCCAATATGGTCGGGCGGGATCTGGCCGAGAGGATGAACAAGAGTTCCGTCAACGCGCCGCGCGGTGTCAACGAGTTCGACTATGCCGGGCTGACGCCGGCGCCGTCGCGGCTGGTCGCGCCGCCGCGCGTCGCCGAGGCGCCGGCAGCGCTGGAATGCAAGGTCACCGACATCTTCCGACCCAAGGGCCTCGATGGGCGGGAGACTGGCGCCATCGTCGTCATCGGCGAGGTCGTCGGCGTCCATATCGACGAGGCATATCTGACCGACGGGCTGTTCGATGTCGTCAAGGCCGGCAATGTCTCGCGCCTCGGCTACATGGATTATTCCACGGTCGATGCCATCTTCTCGATGCGCCGGCCGCGCTGGCAAGACTGAGCCTCAGGCAACGACGCCGGCAGCGCGCGCGCGCGCCAGCAGACGCAGGGCGAGCCTGAGGTGTGGCCGGTCGTACATCTTGCCGTTGATGCCGACGACGCCCGGATTGCCCGCCTCTTCGAAGGCCGCAACGACTGCAGCCGCGCGGGCCACCGCCTCGGCGGTCGGCGTGAACGCCTCGTTGATGACAGCGACCTGGTCCGGGTGGATCGCCATCTTGGCGGTGAAGCCGTCGCGTTCGGCCTCAAGACACTCGGCGCGCAGACCTTCGCCATCCCTGAAGTTGACGAAGACGGTGTCGATTGCGGCAACGTCGGCTGCTGCTGCTCCCAGGACAGTCATCGTCCGGGCAAGCCGGAACACATCGGTGTAGCGGCCGTCGCTGTCGCGCGCCGCACGTGCAGCGATGGCCGCTGACAGGTCTTCCGCGCCCCAGGTCAGCCCGGCGACGCGGGCGCTTGCGCCGACGTAGCTTGCGGTTGCCAGCACGCCGGCTGCGGTTTCCGTGATGATCGGGATGATCCTGATGGCACCGTCCGGCAGGCCGTTTTCCGCCTCGTGCACACGCAGCTTGGTCGACAGATGCTGGACGTCGGCGCCGGAATTCGACTTGGGCAACATGATGCCATCGGGCGCGATCGGCACGATCGCCCTGAGGTCGTCGTCGGTGAGCCCGGTCGACAGATCATTGACGCGGACGTAAATTGCGGCCCGCGTTTCGTTGCGCCGCTTGGCGATGAAATCGGCCGACACGCCACGCGCATGAGCCTTGTTGTCGGGGGCGACCGAATCCTCGAGGTCAACGATGACCACGTCGGCGCCGGACGAAAAGCCGCGTTCGAGCTTCTTTTCCGAATCGCCTGGAACAAACAGCAGGGAGCGCATCAGGCCGTCTTCTTCTTCATCATCGCCTGGCGCTGGCATTTGGCGACAAGCACGCCGTCCTGATTATAGGCGCAATGCAGGAACTCGACGATGCCACGATCCGTCTTCGACTTCGAATTCGCGGACCGAAAGCACCTCCGTCTCGACACGGATGGTGTCGCCATGAAAGACCGGGTGCGGGAAGGTGGTTTCGGTCATGCCGAGATTGCCGATGGTGGTGCCGAGCGTGGTGTCATGCACCGAAATGCCGATCATCAGCCCGAGTGTGAACAGCGAATTGACCAGCGGCTTGCCCCATTCGCTCCTGGTGGCAAAATCGAAATCGATATGCAGCGGCTGCGGGTTCAGCGTCATGGTCGAGAAGAACATGTTGTCGCTCTCGGTGACCGTCTTGGTGAGCTGATGCCGGATCACCTGGCCGACAACGAATTCCTCAAGATAAAGTCCGGCCATCGGCAGTTCCTCCTGTTGTGCCGATTTGATAGGCGCTGCCTCGCTGCCCGGCAAGCGGGTTAACGGATATGGTGAACCGTTCGTAAACCTTTTTTTCCTAGGGTCGCCGCAGGGGTTTGGCACGGGTTGCCGGGGGCGTGAAAAAACAAATGGTGGTCTCGCATTTCCTGAAATGGATAGACACCGCCAAGGTGAGCGAGCGGGTAGCGGCAGCAGCTGCATTGGCGAGTGCCTACGTCAATCGCGAGATGCCGTTCGAGGACCGTTGTGCCGCCGAAGCAGCACTGACGCTGCTGCTCGATGACCCGTCGTCGAAGGTGCGCCAGGCATTGGCAGAAGCGCTTTCGATCAGCGTGCATGCGCCGCTTCAGATCATTGCAGCACTTGCGTCCGATCAGCCCGACGTCGCGGCCATGGTGCTTGCGCGTTCGCCGCTGCTGACCGACGCCGATCTCATCGACCGGGTTGCATCGGGCTCGACCGCCATCCAGAAACTTGTCGCTGACCGGCCCGTCGTTTCGATGTCGCTTGCGGCTGCGATCGCCGAAGTCGGCGAGGCGGAGGCTTGTGTCGTCCTGCTGCAGAACTACGGCGCCGACATCGCCTCGCTGAGCTTTCGCCGGATGGCCGAACGCTTCGGCCATGATGCGCGCGTGCGCGAGGCTCTGGTTGCCGATAGGCGTTTGCCATCCGATTGCCGGCACCTGCTGCTGGTCAAGCTCGGCGAAGCCTTGAAGGCGTCACCGTTTGTCATGGCCTTGATGGGAGCCGCACGCGCCGAAAAGGTGACCCGCGATGCCTGCGTCAAGGCCTCGCTGACGCTTATCGAAGGCACCCGCGCCAACGAGCACATGGCATTGGTCGAGCATCTGCGCTTGCGCGGGGATCTGACCACGAGCTTCATCATCCGCATCCTTGCCCATGGCAAGGTTGACTTCTTCGGCGCGGCTTTGGTCGTCCTGACCGGCCGTGATGAGCCGCGGGTGAGGGCACTGCTGTCTGCAGGCCAGGATGTCGCGCTAACCGCGCTGTTCCGCTCTGCCGGGCTGGCTGAAGCGACGCATGCGATCATCCTGCGGGCCTTGAAGATCTGGCGCGAGGTGGCCAACGGTCGCCGTGTGGCCGGCGCCCAGGAGGTCAGCTGGCAGATGCTCAAGGAATTGGGCGGTCAGGCCGCAGAAGGCGAAATGGCCGGGCTGGTCAAGTCGATCCACCTCGAAGCCCTGCGTGAAAACGCGCGCAGCCATGCCCTGGCCATAGCGGCTGCCTAGCGGACCTACCCGAAAATCGGAACCGATTTTCGGAAGGCACGATGCGTGGATTCCAAGATCCAGGGTGTCCTTTGTGCGTCCATCCGGGCGCGCCGTATTCCAAGCAACTGGCGTCGCTTAGATGTCCAGCACGTCTGTCTGCGCGAACTCGGCGCGATCCTGGATGAAGCGGAAGCGGGCTTCCGGCTTCGTGCCCATCAGCGCATCGACTGCCGATTTGGTGACGTCTTCGGCATCGATCACGTCGACCCTGAGAAGGGTGCGCTTCCTCGGGTCCATCGTCGTTTCCTTGAGCTGACTCGCCATCATCTCGCCAAGGCCCTTGAAGCGGCCGATCTCGACCTTGCCGCGGCCGTTGAACTCGGTGCGCAAAAGCTCTTCCTTGTGGGCGTCGTCGCGGGCGTAGCCGACCTTGCCGCCCTGGCGCAGGCTGTAGAGCGGCGGCACGGCCATGTAGAGATGGCCGTCGCGGATAAGCTGCGGCATCTCCTGGTAGAAGAAGGTGATGAGCAGCGACGCGATGTGGGCGCCGTCGACGTCTGCGTCAGTCATGATGATGACGCGGTCGTAGCGAAGGTCTTCGTCGCGGTATTTCGAGCGGGTGCCACAGCCTAGCGCCTGGATCAGGTCGGCGATCTGCTGGTTGGCGGTCAGCTTGTCGTGGCCGGCACTTGCGACGTTGAGGATCTTGCCACGCAGCGGCAGGATCGCCTGCATCGAGCGGTCGCGCGCCTGCTTGGCCGAACCACCGGCCGAGTCGCCCTCGACGATGAACAGTTCGGCACCGGCGGCGGCGTTCTGCGTGCAGTCGGCGAGCTTGCCGGGCAGGCGCAGCTTGCGCACGGCGCTCTTGCGCGAAACTTCCTTTTCCTGGCGTCGGCGCACGCGTTCGTCGGCGCGCGCGATGACCCAGTCGAGCAGCTTGGAAGCTTCCTGCGGGTTGTCGGCGAGCCAATGGTCGAACGGATCGCGGATCGCGGTCTCGACGATGCGCATGGCTTCGACGGTCGCCAGCTTGTCCTTGGTCTGGCCGACGAACTCCGGCTCGCGGATGAACACCGACAGCATGCCAGCTGCCGAGATCATGACGTCTTCGCTGGTCATGATCGAGGCGCGCTTGTTGCCGACGAGATCGGCATAGGCACGCAGGCCGCGCGTCAGCACGTTGCGGAAGCCCATCTCATGGGTGCCGCCGTCGCCGGTCGGAATGGTGTTGCAATAGGAGTTGATGAAGCCGTCGCCGCCATACCAGGTGACGGCCCATTCCATAGAGCCGTGGCCGCCCTGCTTCTCGCTCTTGCCCGAGAAGATTTCGCGGGTGACCTGCATCTCGTCGCCGAGGGAAGCCTTGAGATAGTCACCGAGGCCGCCGGGGAAATGGAACACCGCCTTGACAGGCGTTTCGTCTTTTTCCTTGAGCAGCGCCGGATCGCAGCTCCAGCGGATTTCGACGCCGCCGAACAGATAGGCCTTCGAGCGCGCCATCTTGCAGATGCGGGCCGGCTCGAAATGCGCGCCCTTGCCGAAAATGTCGGGATCGGGATGGAAACGGGTCCGCGTGCCGCGCCGGTTCTGCACGTCGCCGAGCAGTTCGAGCCCGCCCTGCGGGACACCGCGCGAAAAGCGCTGGCGGTAGAGCTTACGCCCGCGCGCGACCTCGACTTCGAGGTCATCCGAAAGCGCATTGACCACCGACACGCCGACGCCGTGCAGGCCGCCCGAGGTCTCGTAGACCTTGGAGTCGAATTTGCCGCCGGCATGCAGCGTCGTCATGATCACTTCAAGTGCCGACTTGTCCTTGAATTTGGGATGCGGGTCGACCGGGATGCCGCGCCCGTTGTCGGTCACGGTCAGATAGCCGTCGGCGCCGAGTTCGACTTCGATGAAGGTGGCATGACCGGCGACGGCCTCGTCCATCGAGTTGTCGATGACTTCGGCGAACAGGTGGTGCAGCGCCTTTTCGTCGGTTCCGCCGATATACATGCCTGGACGGCGACGCACGGGCTCCAGCCCTTCCAGCACCTCGATGTGGCTGGCGTCATAACCTTCGCTGCCATCCTTGACGGCCGGCGCCGGGCGCTTGGCCGCTGCCGCCTGCACCAAAGGATCCGCAGGTCGGGAGACGGGGCGTGCGGGCTGGGCGCCGAGATTGCCGAAAAGGTCGCTGTTGTCGTCCATGCTCAATACGGTTTTTCCGCGCTGCGAATCACTTTGTCGAGTTTGCCAGTTTTGCCGGTCCGGCAACAGTTCCTGATCTGTTCGTACACCGCCAGTTCGATATGCCCGAATTGGCGGGGTTGGCGCAACCATTCGTAAACGCTATCCGAAATCGCAGCACCCCGGTGGCGATCGCGGCGGCTATGCAAGGTTGCGGCTAGGCCGGAATGTCCAATAACTGCTGCCCGAACATTCGGACATCAGGAAGGCCGCGCCCCCGTGCTTGACTTCGGTTCCTTGTTGCTCGCCACGGCCCTGTCGGGCGCGTGCCTGAGCGGAACGCTCGTCGCGATCTGGCTGACGGCGCGTCAGTCCCGTTTCGTTCTCACGATGGCGGTGGGGATACTACTTCTCGCCGCCCATGTCATCGCCTTTTGGCTTTATGGCCGTCATGCCTCGCCGTGGCTGGGGCAGGCAATGCTGGCGCTGCTCGTCGCCGGCTTCTTCGTCGTCTTCACCTCCGCCGACCAGTATATCGAGCGCGGCTGGTCGAGGTCGGCAGCCCTGCCGGTCGCCGCCATCATCGCGCTAACGGTGGTGGTGACAGCAGCTGGTTTCGACGGCCTCGGCTTCGTCATCGCTTATTCTGCGGTCACCGGGATACTGGTGATGATCGCTACCGCGTTCTGGACCAGCAAGAACGTCGACCGCCGCGTGCTGGCCCCGGTCTCGCTACTCACCGGCAGCAGTGCCGTGTCCTTCGCGCTGTGCGCGTTCGTCATCGTCCAGAAGAAGCAGTGGGTACTGGGAAGCGTGCCCAGCAATTGGGCAGAGGACGTCAATACGGTGGTCGTCGTTGCCTGCATGACCGCACTCGGCGCGTTGACCATCTCTTTCCACCATTTGCGTACCCAGAGCCGGTTGACCGAAGAAACCCTCACCGATCCTCTGACAGGGCTGATGAACCGGCGGGCACTCAACTCCTTGCACGGCCGCACACACTTCGGACCGCGCATGGCGCTGGCCATGGTCGACCTCGATCATTTCAAGCGCACCAACGACGTCTTCGGTCATGCCGTGGGCGATCGGGTGCTGCAGCGGTTTGCGGACATTGTGAGGCGGCAGTCCCGGCACGGTGTCGAGGGCTTCCGCCTCGGCGGTGAGGAGTTCGCTATCGTCATCTCAGACGTTCCCGTGGTGGAGGCCTACGAAGTTCTGCGCAAGATCGGTGTTTCCTTTGGTGCCGAAGTCGTTGCCACCAAGCTCGGGCCGCTGCGCAGCACAGTCAGCGTCGGGGTATGCTTCGGGGACGAGCAGGCCATGACGGTCGAGCAGATGCTGCTCGGGGCCGACGCGGCCCTCTATGCGGCCAAGCGGGCTGGGCGCAACCGCGTCGTCACCGCCGAGACCGCAAGCAGCGAGACCTATCGTGAGGAACTGCTGTTCGCCTGATAACGTCGACCCCGCCTGAAGCGCGACTTCCAAACAATTGAATCTATTCTCAGAATCAAATCGGCGGCGCCCGTGTCAGGTGCGCCGCCGATCAGGATGCCTGCCGGTCAGGTCACTCCGCGGCGCCGAGATATTCGCTCAGCGGCGGGCAGGCGCAGACCAGGTTACGGTCGCCGGCGACGTTGTCGATGCGCGACACGGGCGGCCAGTACTTGGCCACAGTGTCGGGATCGCCACCGGGATAGGCTGCTTCGAGGCGCGAGTAGGGATGCTTCCACTCGCCCGCCAGCGTCTCGGTTGCCGTGTGCGGCGCGTTGACCAGCGGATTGTCATCCTTCGGCCACTCGCCTTTTTCGACCTTCGCCGCTTCGTTGGCGATGGCGATCATCGCTTCGCAGAAACGATCGATCTCGTGCTTGGGCTCGGACTCGGTCGGCTCGACCATCAGCGTCCCGGCAACAGGCCACGACATGGTCGGTGCATGGAAGCCGTAGTCGATCAGCCGCTTGGCGATGTCCTCGACCGATATGCCGGCGCGCTCCTTGAGCACGCGGGTGTCGAGGATGCACTCATGCGCCACACGACCGTTGCGGCCTTTGAACAGCACGGGATAGTGCGCCTCGAGCTTGCTGACGATGTAGTTGGCATTGAGGATCGCCGTTTCCGTCGCCTGCTTGAGGCCCGAAGCACCCATCATCCGGATGTACATCCAGGTGATAGGCAGGATCGAGGCGCTGCCGAAGGGGGCTGCCGAGACCGCATGCGCGCTGCCGATTTCGACATGGCCGGGCAGGAACGGCGCCAGGTGCGACTTGACGCCGATCGGGCCGATGCCGGGGCCGCCGCCGCCATGCGGAATGCAGAAGGTCTTGTGCAGGTTCATGTGGCAAACGTCGGCGCCGATGTCGGCTGGACGCGAAAGTGCGACCATCGCGTTCAGGTTGGCGCCGTCGAAATAGACCTGTCCACCATGGGCATGGACGATCTCGCAGATGTCGCGCGCACCTTCCTCGAACACGCCATGCGTCGAGGGGTAGGTGAACATCAGTGCTGCGAGCTTGTCGGCATGCTGCTCCGCCTTGACCTTGAGGTCGGTGACATCGATGTCGCCATCGTCAAGGCAGTGCACGACAACCACGTCCATTCCGGCCATCGCCGCACTTGCCGGATTGGTGCCATGCGCCGAAGACGGGATCAGGCAGATGTTACGCTGCGTCTCGCCACGCGAATGGTGATAGCGGCGGATCGCCAGCAGGCCGGCATATTCGCCCTGGCTGCCGGCGTTCGGCTGCAGGCTGACCGCGTCGAAGCCGGTGATTTCGCAAAGCCAGGCTTCGAGATCGTCGGTCATCGCGCGGTAGCCGAGCGAATGGCTGGTCGGCGCGAACGGATGCAGGTTGGCGACCGAAGGCCAGCTGACCGGCATCATCTCGGCGGCGGCGTTGAGCTTCATGGTGCAGGAGCCGAGCGGGATCATCGCGCGGTCGAGCGCCAGATCCTTGTCGGCCAGCCGGCGCAGGAAGCGCATCATGTCGGTTTCCGAACGGTTCTGGTGGAACACCGGCTGGGTCAGGAACTCCTTGCCGCGCGGCTTGCCCGGCAGCGAGCGCTTGGCCTCGGCCGGAACCTTGGCGCCGAACAGGGCGGCGATCGCCTCGAGATCGGCAGCGGTCGAGGTCTCGTCGAAGGCGACCGAGACATGGTCGGCATCGATGACACGCAGCAGGCGGCCGGTCTTTTCGGCTTCAGCAGCGAAGGCTTCAGCCTTGCCCTTGGCTTCGATGGTGACAGTGTCGAAACGCTCGTCGCCGAGCACCGACAGGCCGGCGCCCTTCAGGCCTTCGGCGAGGCGGCTGGCCAGCGCGTGGATGCGCTCGGAGATCGCCTGCAGGCCGGACGGGCCGTGCCAGATGGCGTAGGACGCCGCCATGTTGGCGAGCAGGGCCTGCGCGGTGCAGATGTTCGACGTCGCCTTGTCGCGGCGGATATGCTGCTCGCGCGTCTGCAGCGCCAGGCGATAGCCGGGACGGCCCTTGCTGTCGACCGACTGGCCAACGAGGCGGCCCGGCATCAGGCGGGTCAGCTTGTCAGAAACGGCGCAATAGGCGGCGTGCGGGCCGCCAAAGCCCATCGGCACGCCAAAACGCTGCATCGACCCGGTGGCAATGTCGGCGCCGAGGCTGGCAGGGGTTTCGGTGACGGTCAGGCTGAGTGGATCGGAGACGAAAATGACGATCGCGCCGACGGCCTTGGCCTTTTCGATCGCAGCCTTGTGATCGCCATAGACACCGTTGGTGTCGGGCCAGGAAACGATCAGCGCTGCGGTGTTGTCGTCGATGGTCGCGCCATCAATCTCGGTGCCGAGCGGCTCAGCGCGGGTGCGAACGACGTCGAGGACCTGCGGATGCGCCGCACCGGCAAGGGCGACGCGGCTGCGCTTGTCGCGGTGATGGCGCAGCGCGATGCCGACAGCTTCGGCGACGGCGGTCGCTTCGTCGAGCAGCGAAGCGGAAGCAACCGGCAGACCGGTCAGTTCGGCGACCAGCGTCTGGAAGTGGAACAAAAGCTCCAGGCGGCCCTGGCTGATCTCGGCCTGGTAAGGCGTGTAGGCGGTGTACCAGGCAGGGTTCTCAAACAGGTTGCGCTGGATGACCGGAGGCACATTGACGCCGTGATAGCCGGCACCAATGAAGCTCTTCAGCACCTTGTTGCGGCCCATCTTCTCGCTGAGCTCGGCGAGTGCTTCATGTTCGCTTGCCGGTGCAGGCAGGTTGAGCGCGCGGTCGAGCCGGATCGACTTCGGCACCGCTTGCGAAATCAGCGTTTCCACGGAGGGTACGCCGATGGCGGCGAGCATGGCGCGGGTTTGTTTTGGGCCGGGCCCGATGTGGCGAGCCGAAAAGGGATAAGGTGCAGTGGTCATCTCAGGCGATCCTGTCAACCGATATGGGCTTTGTAGCCCGCTTCATCCATCAGGCCTTCGAGCTGGCCCGCATTGGCGATCTTCATCTTCCACAGCCAGCCGTCGCCGGTGGCAGCAGAGTTGACGAGTGCCGGATCTGAAGAGAGCGTTGCGTTGGCGTCGATGATCTCGCCGTCGAGCGGTGCATAGACGTCGGAGGCCGCCTTGACGGATTCGACGACGACCGCGACGTCGCCCTTGGCAACTTTGCGGCCGGTCTCAGGCAGTTCGACGAAAACGAGGTCGCCAAGCTGCTCTTGGGCGTAGTCGGTAATGCCGACCGTTGCGATGTCGCCTTCGACGCGCAGCCACTCGTGGTCTTCGGTGTAATAGGTCTTGGTCATGGAAATCATCCTTTGCGATAGCGATGCTGCGTGAAGGGAAGAGAATGGACGTCGACAGGCACCTTAGTGCCGCGCACGTCGGCGAAGACACGGGTTCCGGCCTTGGCGAGCGCTGTCGAGACGTAGCCCATGGCAACGGGGAAGCCGGCCGAAGGGCCGAAGCCGCCCGAATTGACGCGGCCGACAAGGTTGCCGTCGGCGTCGAACAGTTCAGCACCCGCGCGCACCGGCTGGCGTCCCTCGGGCTTGAGACCGACGCGCTTTTCCGCAGCACCGTCGGCGAGGATTTTGGCGAGTGCGGCTTGGCCGATAAACTTGCCGCCGGCGCGCAGATCCTTGGGGATCGCCCACATCAGGCCGGCACTTGCCGGATCGGTGTCGGGGGTGATGTCGTTGCCGTGCAGGCAAAGCCCGGCTTCAAGGCGCAGGCTGTCGCGGGCGGCAAGGCCGATCCACATGACGCGCTCGTCGCCGAGCAGCTTGGCAAGCAGTTCGCGGGCGTCGGCTTCCGGCAGGCCGATCTCGAACCCGTCCTCGCCGGTGTAGCCCGAGCGGCTCATGAACCAGTTGGCGCGCGGCTCGAAGCCCTGCATGAAAAACAGGTGATCGGTGGCGATTCCGGCCTTTTCGAGCACCGTTGCGGCTTCCGGTCCCTGGATCGCGATGAAGACGCGGTCAAGCGGTTCGACCTTGGCGTCGAAATCCTTGGCCAGCGCGCGCAGATGCGCTTCGTCGGTCGCGGCGTTGCCGGCATTGGCAACGACCATGAAGCGGTCTTCGCCGAGGCGGGTGACGATCAGGTCGTCGATGATGCCGGCCGTCTCGGTGAGGAAGAAGGTGTATTTCGACTGCTTGAGCTCGAGTGCCGCGGAGTCGAGCGGGCAGGCGCGGTTGAGCAGGCCGGCGGCACCGGGGCCGCTGACCACGAACAGCTTCATGTGGGAGATGTCGAACAGGCCGACATGCTCGCGGGTGTGAAGGTGCTCCTTCATCACGCCGGCAGGGTAGGTCAGCGGCATGTTCCAGCCGGCGAAGGCGCCAAAGCGCGCACCGGCAGCGGAATGCAGGTCTGCAAGGGGTAGTTGGTTTGTATGGTCGCCCGTCATGTCTTCTCCAGAGTCGCACGTGTCCAGCCGCTGTGGCGGCCATTCCGTGCCCCTCTGTCTGAAGCCTGAGAGAACTCGCGCTCCGGAACTCTGTCGGCAGCGCTTACACCTTCGGCGCGGGAGCAAAGTCCCGACTTTCCAGAGTGTCTTTCCCGTCTACGGTTCTTTTGCCTGAGAGATTTCGGGCGATTTCCCCTTCGGCGACAGCTTTCGCTGTTCTCTCCCGCAAACAGGTAGAGCCCGCGAGGGCCCTCGACGAGTCGTCAATATCCCAAGCACGACACTTTGTCACCTAGAGGCGCAGTGCTTATTCACCGGTAGGATAGTCCCATCCAATACTTCCGGGTAGCCGACGCGCCCGGGCGCCAACGAGCGGACGCCGTCAGATGCCGCCATACCAGTCGTAGCCACGGTCTTCCCAATAGCCACCCTTGCCGAGGCCCATGGCGCCGAAGCTATCGACCAGTTCGATCTTTTGCAGGTATTTCGGCATTTTGTAGCCGAGCTGGCGCTCGACCCGCACGCGCAGCGGCGCGCCGTTCTCCACCGGCAGCGGCATGCCGTTCATGCCATAGGCGAGGATGGTTTGCGGGTGGCGCGCGTCGATCAGGTCGATCGAGCCGTAATATTTGACTACCCCCGATAGGCTTTGCTCGATCGTGTCGAGGCAATGAAACACCACATAGCGCGCCTGTGGCTTGACCACGGCCTGATCGAGGACAAGCGCCATCGGCACACCGGTCCATTTGGCGATGCAGCTCCAGCCTTCGACGCAGTCGTGGCGGGTGATCTGGGTGCGCGAGGGCATGTCCATCAGTTGCTGCCGTGTCAGCGACAGTGGCCTTTCGACAAGGCCGACGACCTCGAGCCGCCAGTCGACGAAGTCGCCTGCCTGCAGTCCCTTGTAGACACTGTCATTGGGGGCGGTGATGCCATTGGGTCGCTGGGGCTGGCGGATGTCGGCCTCGGTGAACTCCTGGGCGAGGGATGAGCGGCCAGCGAACAGCCGCTGGGCGCGATAGGTCAGGTCGTTGGCACCGGTGAGGAAGTCGCGCACTTTGCTGTCGCGGTCTTGCAGGAAGTCGAAGGCATCGCAGCCCGATAACGCGACAGTCGATGCCCCAAGCGTTGCGGCAGTGAGGAAGCGCCTACGGGTGAGCTGAAACTTTGCCATCTCAGGCGCTCCCTTCCGGGTGATCGTTCGCAGGTGGATCGGTGAGATACCAGCCGGTGATGATCGAGCGCAGTTCGTTGATCGGACCGGCAGCCAGGATCATCAGCATGTGGACAATGAAGAAGCCGACAAGCAGCACCATGGTGACGAAGTGGATGGTGCGCGCGGTCTGACGTCCGCCGAGCAGGTCGGCAAGGAACGGCACGGCGGCGTTCATGCTCGGCGACATGGCGAGACCGGTGACGATCATCAGTGGCAACAGCACGAACAGCACGCCGCCATAGGCCAGTTTCTGCAACGTGTTGTAGTCGCGGCTATGGTGAAACCTCAGCCTGGCGTGGTCGGCGATGTCCTTGGGCAGCCGGCGCAGATCGTCGACACCGGGCGCAAGGTCGCGGCGCAAATGGCCGTTGATGGCACTGGCAACCAACCAGACGAGCAACGTGCCTGACAACAACCAGGCGAAGAAGAAATGCACCACACGGCCGGTGGCCAGGTCCTGCCCGGAAGGGATCGTCGCCCAGGCTGGGAAGGCGCGGGCACTTGGATTGTCGGTCGGTCCCGACAGGCCGAGGACACCGGTCGTGTTGAATCGATTCCCGAGGATTGTCGTGTAACCAACTGTTCCTGTTGCACTATCGTCCGCGCCGATGACTAGAACGTCATTGCTGAACGAAAACCCTGATTGCTTGCCGATATAGAGCGCCGGGTGAGCGTTGAAGATCTGCAGCCCGCTCAGCAGCAGGAAGAACAACGACAGCGCCCAGAGCCAATGGGTGAGGCGCGTCCAGCGGGTTTGGCGATAGACGAGCCCATCGTCGGAGGCTGGCGCAGGCCGCTCATCTGCAGCTTGTGCCATGCGTGCCTGGCTTTCCATCGCACCTGATCTCCCATGGCATCAGCCATTGCGGGACGACATTTTACGCCCCTTTGCAGATGATTACGCTTGGAGATGGGGAATTGTTTCGTTGCCGCGATGATATTCGCGTGAGCCGGTTCAACTGGCGAGCGAGACAACCAGGTTGACCGCGGCAGCGACAAGGATGGTGTTGAAGAAGAACGACAGGATCGAATGGACCAATGCCGCCTGGCGCATGTGCGTCGACGAAATGTTGGTGTCGGCTGTCTGTGCCGTCATGCCGATAACCACCGCGAAATAGAGGAAGTCCCAGCCACATGGGCGTTCCGTGCCGGGAAAGATCAATCCGCCGACCGGTTTGCTGCTGCGCGTCGAGGCCGCAACGGCCTTGCTGTCGCCTTTCCAGTACAGGCGGGCGTAGTGCAGTGCGGCCATGGCATGAATGGTCAGCCAGCCGAGCGGCAGCGACAGCAGCGAAAACGCCAGCCAGTACGGATGCGGGACCTGTTTTGCGTTCATCAGGACGAACAGCGAGCCGACGGCGACCACGACGATGCCGATGGTGACCAGGAAGATGATCCAGATCGGTTCGTCGGCCTGCTGGGCGCGCCGGCTGAGGAAATCGGCTGTCAGCCTCGGCATCTCGCGCAGCACCAGGAAGATGTAGGTAGAAAAAAACGCGTTGGCGCCGATGCTGATGCTGGAGCTGAGCGGATGCTGGAGCAGCATGGCCACGCCAAGCGCCACCAGTCCGAGGCCAGCGCTTGCCAGGAAGATGAAGTGACGGCCGAACGGTTTCATGGCGCCTGGATCGCCTTTACGGCCCGGCGCGCGATCTGATCGAGCGCGCCGAGAAAACGCGAGCGATCCTGTGGCGCGAAGGACGCGTTGTAGCCCTTGCTCTCGCCTGTCTCACGCAGATGCTGCTTGAGGTCGCGCATGGCGACCGCCATGCCGATGGTCTCCGGCGTGAAAGGCCGGCCGGTGGGGCCCAGGACATGCGCGCCAAGCGCGACGGTTCTGGCCGCCAGCGGAATGTCTGCGGTGACGACGATGTCGTTGGCGCGGGCATTTTCGACGATCCAGTCATCGGCTGCGTCCGCGCCCTTGGACACGACGACGTTGCGGATCATCGGGTCGCGTGACGGCCTGAGGCCACCGTTGGAGACGAAGGTGACGATAAGGTCCAGCCGTTCGGCGACCTTCACCACCTCGTCCTTCACCGGGCAGGCGTCGGCATCGACATAGATGATGGGGGCATTTTCGGTCATTTCAGGCACAGTTCCGGCAGAGAGCATCTTTGGTTATGGTCGAGCGCGTCGAATGGAGGCCGACCATGGCACATCTGATCAATCGCGAACAATGGGCCGAAAAGCCCGATGCATGGCATGGTGAGTTCCAGGGCGGGGCCTATGGGGCGGACGTCTCGGTGGTGTTTTTCTCAAGCGACAAGGTCGGCGGCGGCCCCAGGCTTCACACACATCCCTATCCGGAGGTCTTCATCGTCCGCGTTGGGCGGGCTCTGTTCACCGTCGGCGACCAGACGATCGAGGCGGAGGCCGGGCAGATACTGGTCGCGCCGGCAAACACGCCGCACAAGTTCGCCAATCTCGGGCCCGGCCGCCTTGAGACCACCGACCTGCATGTTGCGGGAGCTTTTGAAACAACCTGGCTGGAATGAGCCCGCCTGGGTGTCAGGCACTTGTGCGCGAAACAGGCCTGAGCATATCGATATGCGGAATGTCGTCTTCCAGATATTCCTCCGACACGGTGTCGAAGCCGAAGGACGCATAGAATTTCTCAAGATGGCTCTGCGCCGACAGCGCGATCGGTCGGCCCGGAAACAGCCGCTCGCAGGCGGCGATGGATTCGGCCATCAGCTTGTCGCCTAGCCGCTTGCCGCGATGATCGGGCGACACCACGACCCGGCCGATACAGGCCGGATCGCCGAGGCCGGAGGGCGCGATGATGCGCGTGCTCGCCAGCAGTTCCGTGCCGGCAAGCAGCCTGAGGTGTAGCGCCTCGGGGTCCTTGCCGTCCATTTCGGGAAACGCGCATTTTTGCTCGACGACAAAGACGTCGATGCGCATTTTCAGCATCGCGTAGAGGTCGCGCGGGGACAGGTCGTTCAGGCTCCTGACGTCGACCTCGTATGCGATTGTGCTCATCAGTAGACGACGACGCTGCGGATGCTTTCGCCTGCATGCATCAGGTCAAAACCCTTGTTGATGTCTTCGAGCTTGAGTGTGTGGGTGATCATCGGGTCGATCTGGATCTTGCCTTCCATGTACCAGTCGACGATCTTCGGCACGTCGGTGCGGCCACGTGCGCCGCCAAAGGCGGTGCCCTTCCAGGTCCGGCCGGTGACCAGCTGGAACGGCCGCGTCGCAATCTCCTGGCCGGCACCGGCGACGCCAATGACGATCGACTCGCCCCAGCCGCGATGGCTGGCTTCCAGTGCCTGGCGCATCACCTTGACATTGCCGGTGCAGTCGAAGGTGTAGTCGGCACCGCCGATCTGATCGGCACCACGCTTGGTCATGTTGACGAGGTAAGGCACGATGTCGCCCTCGACCTCCTTCGGATTGACGAAATGCGTCATGCCGAACTTTTCGCCCCAGGCCTTGCGCTCATTGTTGATGTCGACGCCGATGATCATGTCGGCACCGGCCAGACGCAGGCCCTGCAGCACGTTGAGGCCGATGCCGCCGAGACCGAAGACGATGGCCGTCGAACCGATCTCCACCTTGGCGGTGTTGATGACCGCACCAATGCCTGTCGTAACCCCGCAGCCGATGTAGCAGATCTTGTCGAAAGGCGCGTCCGGGTTGACCTTGGCCAGTGCGATCTCGGGCAGCACGGTAAAGTTCGAGAAGGTCGAGCAGCCCATGTAGTGGAAGATTTTTTCCCCACCGATCGAGAACCGCGACGAACCGTCAGGCATCAGGCCCTGGCCCTGGGTCGAGCGGATCGCGGTGCAGAGGTTGGTTTTCCGTGACAGGCAGGACGGGCACGAACGGCACTCGGGCGTATACAGCGGGATGACGTGGTCGCCCTTCTTGAGCGACGTGACGCCCTTGCCGACATCGACGACGACACCCGCACCTTCATGGCCGAGGATGGCAGGAAAGATGCCTTCGGGATCGGCGCCGGAAAGCGTGAACTCGTCGGTGTGGCAGATGCCGGTCGCCTTGATCTCGACCAGCACCTCGCCCTCGCGCGGTCCTTCGAGGTCAACCTCCATGATCTCGAGCGGCTTTCCAGCTCCTACGGCAACGGCGGCGCGGGTTTTCATGGCGATGTTCCTTCAAGCAAAATCAGGGGGCAAATGTCGGCGGCAAGGTTTCAGGTTTTGCCTATGCGATCAACCGCGAAGGCGACGCATGTCAGTCGTAAAGCGGCGGTGGTGATGATACTCCACAAGGCGTTGCCGGCGCGACCCCTTGCGGGATGGACATGGCGGCGGACGTGGCTGAACATGGCCGTGGAATTTTCCCTTGCAAGGCTAACGATTCGATGTCGAGTGACAGGCTCCCACGCGATCCGCTCAAGCGCGAAGCGTTGAAAAATGCAGAGAAGCCAGAGGCTTCCGACCGAATGTTCATTCACCTGCGTGTCCACTCGGCCTATTCATTGCTTGAAGGCGCTCTGAAGCTCGACAAGGTTGTTGGCCACGCGATCAAAGACGCCGCACCTGCCATTGCCGTCGCCGACACCAACAACCTGTTCGGGGCGCTCGAATTCGCCCAGAAGGCGACCAAGGATGGCGTGCAGCCATTGATCGGTTGCCAGGTCGATGTCGACTTTGCCGATGGCGGCGACACCACCCAGCGCAGCCATGGCTGGAAGCAGGCGCTCGACCTGTACCCGGTGGTGTTGATCGCAGCGACCGAAGCCGGCTACGCCAACCTCGTTCGGCTGGTCAGCCGCCTCTATCTCGAAACGCCACCCGGCGATCCGGTGCATGCGACGCTTGATTGGCTTGCTACTACGGCCGATGGCATTATCTGCCTGACCGGCGGTCCGCGCGGGCCGATTGGTGCTGCGATCAAGAGCGATCACAACGCAATTGCCGAAAGCCGCCTGCTGGCCTTGAAGCAGATGTTCGGCGACCGGCTTTACGTCGAGCTCGAACGGCTGGCCGGCTATGACCGGGTTGTCGAGGCCGCGACGATCGAACTGGCATACCGCCACTATCTGCCGCTGGTTGCCACCAACGAGGCGTTCTTTGCCGCGCGTGCCGACTTCGAGGCACATGACGCGCTCATCGCGATTGCCGAGGGATCGGTGGTTGCGGAAGACAATCGTCGCAGGCTTACGCCAGACAATTTCCTCAAATCTCAAAAGGAGATGGCGGAGCTTTTTACTGATTTGCCGGAAGCGATTGACAATACGGTCGAGATCGCCCGGCGCTGCTCGTACTACCCCAAGAACCGCAATCCGATCCTGCCGCGCTTTACCGGTGGCGATATTGCCGATGCCGATGCGGCGGTCGCGGCCGAAGCGGCGGAGCTGACACGCCAGGCCCATGAAGGTCTTGCCATGCGGCTTGAATCGCGTGGTCTGTCAGAGGGCTACACGCCCGAACAGTACAAGGAACGCCTTGAATACGAGCTCGGCATCATCGAGCGCATGAAGTTCCCAGGCTACTTCCTGATCGTTGCTGACTTCATTAAATGGGGCAAACAGCAGGGCATACCGGTTGGCCCCGGACGCGGTTCGGGCGCAGGCTCGCTGGTCGCCTATGCGCTGACCATCACCGACGTCGACCCGCTGCGCTTCTCCCTGCTGTTCGAGCGCTTCCTCAATCCCGACCGCGTTTCGATGCCCGACTTCGATATCGACTTCTGCCAGGACCGGCGCGAAGAGGTCATCCGCTACGTTCAGGGCAAGTATGGCCGCGATCAGGTCGGCCAGATCATCACCTTCGGAACGCTGCAGGCGCGCGCCGTGCTGCGCGACGTCGGCCGCGTCTTGCAGATGCCCTACGGCCAGGTCGACAAGCTGTGCAAGATGGTGCCGCAGAACCCGGCCAATCCGGTGACGCTTGGCCAGGCGATCGAGGGCGAGCCGCGATTTGCCGAGGAAGCCGAACGCGAGCCGATCGTCCAGACGCTGCTCGACATGGCGCGGAAGCTCGAAGGGCTTTATCGCCATGCCTCGACACATGCCGCCGGCATCGTCATCGGCGACCGTCCGCTGTCGGAACTGGTGCCGATGTACCGGGATCCGCGCTCGGACATGCCGGTCACCCAGTTCAACATGAAATATGTCGAGCAGGCCGGGCTGGTGAAGTTCGACTTCCTTGGCCTGAAGACGCTGACGGTGCTGCAAAAGGCGCTGGAGTTCATCAGCCGCCGTGGCGTCGATATCGACCTCGCGCTGATTCCGCTCGACGATCCGCTGACCTATGCCATGCTGTCGCGCGGTGAGACCGTCGGCATCTTCCAGGTTGAAAGTGCCGGCATGCGCAAGGCGCTGATCGGCATGAAGCCCGATCGCATCGAAGACATCATCGCGCTGGTGGCGCTTTATCGCCCCGGCCCGATGGAAAACATCCCGACCTACAACGCCCGCAAGCACGGCGAAGAAGAGATCGAGTCGATCCATCCCAAGATCGATTACCTGGTGAAGGAGACCCAAGGGGTTATCGTTTACCAGGAGCAGGTCATGCAGATTGCGCAGGTGCTGTCGGGCTATTCGCTCGGCGAAGCCGATCTGCTGCGCCGCGCCATGGGCAAGAAGATCCGCGCCGAGATGGACAAGCAGCGCGAGCGCTTCGTCACCGGTGCGGTGGATGGCGGTGTCGCCAAGCCGCAGGCCAACTTCATCTTCGACCTTCTGGCCAAGTTCGCCGACTACGGCTTCAACAAGTCACACGCCGCAGCCTACGCCATCGTTTCCTACCAGACGGCCTATCTCAAGGCGCATTACCCGGTCGAGTTCCTTGCGGCCTCGATGACCTACGATATGTCCAATACGGACAAGCTGAACGACTTCCGCCAGGATGCGATGCGCCTTGGCATCGATGTCGTGCCGCCGTCGGTGATGACCAGCTTCCGCGACTTCGAGGTTGGCGAAAAGAAGATCTTCTACTCGCTTGCCGCCATCAAGGGCGTGGGCGAGGCGGCGGTGCAGCACATCGTTGCCAAGCGTGCCGAGAAGCCGTTTGCCAGCCTTGCCGATTTCTGTGAGCGGATCGATCCGAAACTGGTTGGAAAGCGTGTTTTCGAAAGCCTGATCATGGCTGGCGCGCTCGACTGTTTCGGCCATGAGCGCGCGGCGATGATGGCGGGTATCGAGCGCATGATGGGCCTGGCCTCACGCGCCCATGAGAACGCCACGCTCGGACAGTCCGACATCTTCGGCAGCGCTGCCTCGGGGCAGGCGCCGTCGCTGCATTTGCCGGTGGCTGATGCTTGGCTGCCGGCTGATCGCCTGCACCGCGAATTCCAGGTCGTCGGCTTCTACCTCTCGGCGCATCCGCTCGATGAATACAAGTCGGCGCTCGAAAAGATGCGCGTCCAGAACTGGGCCGACTTTGCCGCTGCGGTGAAGCGCGGCGCGACCGCAGGCCGGTTGGCCGGCACGGTCACCACCAAGCAGGAGCGCAAGACCAAGACCGGCAACAAGATGGGCATTGTCCAGTTCTCGGATGTCTCGGGCCAGTACGAGGCGGTGATGTTTTCCGAAACGCTGGCGCAGTACCGCGACCTGTGCGAGCCGGGCAGGTCGGTGGTCGTCACCGTCGCTGCCGAAGACCGGCCAGAGGGCGTCAACCTGCGCATCCAGACCGTGCAGTCGCTGGAGGACGAAGCGAGCCGGGTGCAAAAGACACTGCGCATCTTCGTGCGCGACGCAGCCCCGCTGAACATGCTGTCCAACCAGCTGACCGTGCGCGGCGAGGGCGAGGTCAGCTTCATCGTGCTCAAGGGTGAGGCACAGGGTGAGATCGAGATCGAGTTGCCCAACCGCTACCGCATTACGCCGTCGATTGCGTCGGCGATGCGGGCGGTGCCGGGTGTCGTCGAGGTGGAGCTCGTCTAGACTAGGCGCTGTTCGTCACACCATTGCGCCCGCTGGAGCAGAAGGGCCCGCTCGCGGTCGTTCTGGGTGAGCGACGCGGCGCGCTTGAATTCGGCGCTGGCTTCAATGAGGCGACCAAGCTTCATCAGCAGGTCAGCCCGCACGGCAGGCAGTAAGTGATAACCGTGCAGCGCCAGGTCGCTTGCCAGATGGTCGGCTAGCTCAAGCCCGGCCGCTGGACCGAAGGCCATGGCAATCGCGACTGCGCGGTTGAGCTCGACGACAGGCGAGGGGATCCGCGCCGCCAGTGCAGCGTAGAGCGCTGCGATGCGTACCCATTCTGTCTCTTCAGGGGTTCGGGCACGCGCGTGGCAAGCAGCGATTGTAGCCTGGAGTGTGTAGGGCCCAGGCCTGGCCGAGAGCTTTTCGGCGCGGGCAAGAGCGGCAAGCCCACGCTTGATGAGCAACCGGTCCCAGCGCGCGCGGTTCTGGTCGAGCAACAGCACCGGCATGCCTGCCGCGTCGGTGCGGGCGGCAAGGCGCGACGCCTGTAGCTCCATCAGCGAAACGAGGCCGTGAACTTCGGACTCGCCCGGGGCAAGGCCCGCGAGGATACGCCCCAGCCGCAGCGCCTCGTTGCAGAGTTGGGGCCGCATCCAGAATTCGCCCTTGGTGGCGGAATAGCCTTCGTTGAAGACGAGGTAGAGAACCTCAAGCACCGACGAAAGGCGTTCGCTACGCTCGGTTCCTTGTGGAAGCTCGAATGCGAGCTGGGCTTCGGCAAGGCTACGCTTGGCGCGGACGATACGCTGCGCCATGGCCTGTTCGGAAACGAGAAATGCGCGCGCGATTTCTTCCGTCGTCAGTCCGCCGACCAGTCGAAGCGTCAGCGCCACGCGTGCCTCGGGCGGCAGCACAGGATGACAGGCTATGAACATCAGGTTCAGCATTTCGTCGCCGATGTCGTCGTCGAGGTCCGGAAGCTCGACCATGCTTTCGGCTTCGACACCGAGCAGTGCGATCTTGCCCTCGGCCATCTTGGCACGGCGAAAATGGTCGATAGCGCGCCGCTTGGCGGTGGCGATCAGCCAGGCGCCCGGCTTGTCGGGCACACCTGCGTCAGGCCAGTGCCTGAGGGCGGCAATGAGCGCGTCCTGTGCGAATTCTTCCGCCAGCCCGACATCGCGCGCGAAGCGCGTCAACACGGCGATGATCCTGGCGCGCTCGATCCGGAAGACGGTCTCGATGGCGCGATGTGTTTCGCGGCTTTTCACCAGCCCGATCACATCACCATCGTCCCGGGCCGGCAAGGGCGGCCCGGGTTGGTAGCGCCTGCCGGCAGCGTTCATCTACTTGCCCGTCGCCATGCCTATCTCACGAAAACGCTCGATGGCTTCGCTCTCGCCAAAATCCTCCAGTTCGTACATCTGGCGGATTTCGATCTCGCCGTCGTCAATCTGTGGGTTGGGGAAGCGGTTGGCCCATTCGATGGCTTCCTCGCGCGTCTTGACCTGGATAATCGTGTAGCCGGCGATCAACTCCTTGGTCTCGGTGAACGGCCCGTCGACGATCTTCTTCTTGCCGGCGGCCCAACTGATACGCCAGCCCTTGGAACTCGGCTGCAGGCCGTTGCCGTCGAGCAGCACGCCGGCTTTCGCCAATTCCTCGTGATAGTCCGCCATCGCCGCGAACATCTCCGGTGGTGGCATGGCGCCGGCCTCCGAATCCTTGCTGGCTTTGACCACGATCATGAAACGCATCTTCGTCTCCCAGGTTGCGAGGCCGGGCAACCATTGCCTGACCTCCGATCTGCCAACACGACGAGTGGAGGACAGCGGAATCGACACGTCAAAGATTTTTTTCTCGGCTCGTATTGAATGGCGCTACGTTGTCGCCGGCAACCCCTGCTGGTATTTTAGCGTTCGCTTGCACGCTAATCAGGGCGCCGTGATGGACGAGAAAGCCGCAGCCGCAGACCTCATGCAGATGGTGAACGGGTACCAGGTGTCCCAGGCGATCTGCGTCGCCGCAACACTTGGCATTGCCGATCAGTTGAGTAGCGGGCCGCGCTCCAGCGACGATCTCGCCGCCGCCACCGGATCGCATCCACAGGCGCTCTACAGGCTCTTGCGCGCGCTCGCTTCTGTCGGGGTACTCCATGAGGACATTGCAAGGCAGTTCTCCCTGACGGCCCTCGGGGCGGGGCTGCGTTCGAATGCCGAGCACTCTGTCGCGCCTTGGGCGCGGATGGTTGGCCGCCCCTACTACCGCGATGCCTGGGGCGAGCTGTTGCACAGCGTGCGCACCGGTGAGAACGCCTTCGCCCATGCGCATGGCACGGGTGTCTGGCAGTACCGCATCGACCATCCCGAGGAATCTCTGATTTTCGATCGGGCGATGTCATCCTTCGCGCCGGCCGTCGCTGCAGCGGTTCTCGCCGCCTATGACTTCAGCCGGTTTGAAGTCGTCATGGATGTCGGTGGCGGACAGGGCGCGCTGCTGGCGGCGATCCTTGCCCGTAATCCATCGCAGCGCGGCATCCTGTTCGACCAACCGCTGGTGGTCGAAGGTGCGGAAGCCGTTCTGAGGGCGGCGTCGGTGGCCGATCGCTGTCACGTGGTCGGTGGAGATTTCTTCGCCGCCGTGCCAGAGGGCGCCGACGCGCATGTGATGAAATGGATACTGCACGACTGGAACGACGAGCGCTCGATCGCGGTGCTGAAAAGCTGCCGCCGGGCGATCAGGCCGGATGGAATGCTGGTCGTGCTTGAGGCCGTCCTGGCGCCGCCCAACGAAGGCGCGCGGGCCAAGTTCGCAGACCTCAACATGCTGGCCGTACCCGGCGGGCAAGAGCGGACCAGGGATGAATTCGCGAGGCTTTTCGATGCATCCGGCTTCCGGCTGACCAAGGTGATCGATGCCGGCCCACGGATCAGCATCATCGAAGGCGAGCCGAACTGAACACAGGGCGTGGCTCGCCCCTATAGCCTAGTCGTCCAGCGGCTCCGGCGGGTGAGCGTTGCGGCCTTTGCCGAAGGTATAGCCGGTCTCGACGGCGTTCTTGCCGAACTTGCCGCGGAGCACGTCGATGGCGCCTTCAGCCAGTGCACGCTTGCGCGACTGGACGTCGACAAGGTCGGGCGGGTCGGCGCGCTCGTCGTCGGACAGGTCGCTTACGCCGATGCCGAGCAGGCGGTATTTGGTGCCGTCGGTCTCCTTCGACAGCATCTGCATGCCGGTCTGGAAGATGCGGTCGGCAAGGCGTGTCGGATCGGCAAGCTGGCGGTTGCGCGTCCGGATCTTGAAGTCCTGGGTCTTGAGTTTCAGCACCACCGTCCGCCCGGCGATCCCTGCCTTCTTTAACCGCGCCGAGACTTTTTCCGACAACGCCCGCAATACCGGCACGAGTTCTGCCGATGAGGCGAGGTCGCTATCGAAAGTGGTTTCCGCCGACACGCTCTTGGCTTCCTGGTCGGGCGAAACCTGCCGGTCGTCCTGGCCGCGTGACAGGTGGTAGAGCCGGCTGCCCATCGTGCCGTAGCGCCGCATCAGGTCGCCGCGGTCCATGCGCTGCAACTGGCCAATGCTGCGAATGCCGTCGCTTTCGAGCGTCGCGGCAAAGGCCTTGCCCACGCCCCAGATCATCGTCACCGGCTGTTGTGCCAGGAAACCGACAGCTTCGGCCTTGCCGATGACGGAAAAGCCGCGCGGCTTGCGGAAGTCCGAGGCCACCTTGGCGAGGAACTTGCAATAGGACAGACCGGCCGAGACGGTGATCCCGATTTCCTTTTCCACGGCGACGGCAAAGCGCGCGAGTACCAGTGCCGGCGGCAGCCCGTGCAATCGCTCGGTGCCGTCGAGGTCGAGAAAGGCCTCGTCAATGGAGAGTGGCTCGACCAGTGGCGTCAGAGCCTGCATCATCGAGCGCACCTCACGGCCGACGCGGACATATTTTTCCATGTCGGGCCTGATCACGATCGCCTCTGGGCAGGCTTCCAGCGCCTTGAACATCGGCATCGCCGAGCGCACGCCATGGATACGGGCAATGTAGCAACAGGTCGAGACCACGCCGCGCTTGCCGCCGCCGATAATGACCGGTTTGTCCTTCAGGGCAGGATTGTCGCGTTTTTCCACCGCCGCATAAAAGGCATCGCAGTCGATATGGGCGAGATGCAGCTTGTAGAGCTCGGGATGGCGCAACAGGCGAGGGCTGCCGCAGGCATGGCAACGCGGTCCCGACCCACGCTGAAGGGCAAGGCAGTCGCGGCAAAAACCGTGGCTGGAATCGTTGACAGGCATCGCCTTCGCTGCGAACATAAAGAGAACAAGCGCGATTTTATGTCAGCCGCCCGGCCGGGACAAGGCCGCGTGACGGAGACAAGCCATGACTGATGCCATCTTGCCGCTGACGCCTGATCTGTGGCCGCATTTCGAGGATTTGTTCGGCAAACAAGGCGCTTGCTACGGCTGCTGGTGCACCTATTTCAGGCTGCCGCCGGCGGTCCGGCGGGACAACAACCGCGAGAGCAACAAGGATCACATCAAGGCGCGAATCGAGGTCGGCCCGCCGCCTGGGCTGCTTGCATTCGCAGATGGCCAAGCTGTTGGCTGGATGCAGATCGGCCCGCGTGCCGACGTGCCCGAGTTCAACAATGCCGGCCGGGGCTCGGCGCCGCTCAAGCCCGGAGACGCCGGCGATCCCGCCGTCTGGGCAATTTCGTGCTTCTTCATCCGTGGCAAGGCCCGTGGCCATGGCCTGACACACCGCCTAGTCGACGCGGGAATAGCGTTCGCGCGCCGCTCTGGCGCGCGCGTGCTCGAAGCCTGCCCGATCGATCAATCGAACGGCAAGAATTTGGTCAGCCTGTTTGTCGGCTCGACGCGCGTGTTCGAAAAGGCAGGCTTTGCGCGTGCGGTCGAACGCAAGCCTGGCCGACCGCTGATGCGCCTGGAGCTTTGAGGCCCGGCTACTCCAGAGACCGCCGCGCTAGCCGGAGAAGCCACCGGCTTCGAGAAACGCCAGCTCCTGCTCCGTCGACTCGCGGCCGAGGATGAAGTTGCGGTGCGGGAATCGGCCGAAACGAGCGACGATGTCACGATGGCCGATGGCGTGCTTCAGATAGTCACCGCCAAGGGCTGTCGAGCGTTCAAGCGGGATATCATGGTCAGCCAGCGTCTCAGAATGCGAGAACGGCAGGTAGAAGAACACCCTGATCGACCCTTCGGTGGCGAGGTCGTGGCCATCGGCAACGGCTTGCCGCGCGAAATGGCGGGCAAGCGGATCGGTGGCGTACATGTGGCCGCTGCCACGGAAGCAATTGCGCGGAAACTGGTCGAGCAGGATCATCAGCGCCAGCGCGCCTTCGGCATCGTTTGCCCAAGTATCGCACTGGCGTTTCGCCGCTGCCATATGCAGGTCGCCAAAGCGGCCGCGGAAGCTGTCGTCGAACATCTCGTCCTTGCGGAACCAGCTTTCGGGGCCAGCCTCACGCCAATAGGCGACAACTTCGGTTGCACGCTGCCTGTCCACCATGATCAGTTCCTCCTGCTTGTTCGTTGCGGGTGCTATGCACCCGGGGCGACGGTCTTCTTGGCGATCGCATCGGCCGCTTCCTCGTTGAGCGCCTTGGCGGTACGGCGTGGCGGCGTCAGCGGTGTTGGTACCGGGCCGGGAATGTTGCCCTTGAGATAATTGCGCCCGGACTGGATGTCGCCCGCGAACTGCATCTCGAGGCGCGCGGCGTCACGACGGCGCACCTCCTCGATGACCTCAATGACCTCGTCGGGATCTTCGCCCAGTTTCTCCAGAGTTGAGCCGCCGAAAAGCAGCGCTGATTCGAAGGTCTCGCGCAGCTGGTAGTCGACGCCGGCGCGGATGAGCTGGATTGCGGTGCCGCGGTCGTAGGCCCGCGCCAGCACCGGCACCAGCGGGAACTCGGACCGCAGATGCTCGGCGATGCGAACAGCAACTTCCGCCTTGTCGACACATATCAGCACGGCGCGCGCGCGTCCCGCGCCCGCGGCGTGCAGGATATCGAGACGGGTGCCGTCGCCATAATAGATCTTGAAGCCGAAATCGGCAGCCGCCTGGATCATTTCGACGTCGTTGTCGATGATCGACACGTCGATGCCGCGCAAAAGCAATGGCTGACTGGCGATCTGGCCGAACCGGCCGAATCCGATGACCAGCACGCTGCCGCTGAGTTCTGCCGCCACGTCGACATCTTCGAGCGACTGTTCAACCTGGGGTGTGAAGTGGCGCAGCACCATGATCGCCAATGGAGTCAGCACCATCGAGATGATGATGATGGCAGTCAGGATCGCGTTGGCCTCGCCGTCGATGATGCCGACGGCAAGGGCGGAGGAATAGAGCACAAAGGCGAATTCGCCGCCTTGCGCCATGATTACCGCGCGCTCCAGCGCCTCGCGATGCCCAGACTTCAGGAAGCGGGCAACGGCATAGATGCCGATGCCTTTCATCAGCATGTAGATGACGACATAGAAGGCGATCATCTGCCAATTGGCGACGACGACCAAGAGGTCGAGCGACATGCCGACGGCAATGAAGAACATGCCGAGCAGGATGCCGCGGAAGGGTTCCACATCGGCCTCGAGCTGGTGGCGGAAGGTCGATTCGGACAGCAGCACGCCGGCGAGGAAGGCACCCATTGCCATGGAGAGGCCGCCGAGCTGCATGGCGAGCGCCGACCCCAGCACGACAAGCAGCGCTGCGGCGGTCATGACCTCGCGGGCACGCGAATCGGCAAGCACACGAAACAGTGGATTGAGCAGGTAGCGGCCGGCGATCACTAGGCCGGTGATCGAGGCGACGCCGACGCCGATGTCGGTCAGCCGCCCGGCCCAGCCGGTGCCGACGTCATTGGCGGCAACCGGAGCCAGGAAGGCAACGAGCGCCAGCAAGGGCACGATGGCGAGGTCCTCGAGCAAGAGGATCGAAACCATGCGCTGGCCCTTGGGCGTCGACATCTCGCCGCGCTCGTCGAGCAGTTGCATGACGATTGCAGTTGAGGTCAGCACAAAGCCGGCGCCAGCGACGAAGGACTGGGAGACCAGGAAGCCTCCTGCCAATCCGACCATGGTCAACAACAGGGCGCAGACGCCGACCTGGAGGGCGCCGAGCCCGAAGATTTTCGCGCCGCAGACCCCACAGTCGTGATGGCTGCATTTCAAGGCCGATGATGAAAAGGAACATCACCACGCCTAGCTCGGCGACATGCAGGATGGTTTCCGATTCCGAGAAGATGGCGATGCCGAACGGGCCGATGACCACGCCGGCGCTGAGATAGCCGAGAATCGAGCCGAGGCCGAGGCGCTTGAAAATGGGAACCGCAACGACGCCTGCCGCGAGCAACGCCACCACTGGAACCAGATCGACACCCGTTGCCTCTGCCGCCATGCGCCTTGTCGATCCTTGTCTTGGCGGCATCCCGGCCGCTTTGAGAAACAGCCAAGATAGGTGCTTCAAGCGCTTCCGAACAGCCCGGCCAGCCTATCGAACGAACTTGCCACAACATTGTCGCCGAATCGGGATGCCATGCCTCTGGCCCCACAACCTGCCATTGCGTGTGACATGGCTAGACGCTAAGGCGGGCGTGGTTTCGACCACGCGTGGGGTTGAACAGCCGCCGGCGTTTTCTGCCGGCTACGAGGAGAAGACTGACATGAGAAATATTCTGTTTGCCGTGCTCGGCGTTGCCGCACTTGGCCTTTCGGCCTGCTCGAAGGCGCCGGAATGCACCGCCGAAGTGCTGACCAAGAAGGGCCAGGAAGTGGCGACCGCGCTTCAGGAAGCCGTCACCAAGGATCCGGCCAAGGCTGCCGAACTGTCCGCCAAGGTGCAGGAAGTCGCGTCCAAGTACACCGGTGCGACGACATCGGAAGAGGCCTGCAAGGCCTATGACGAACTGCTGACCACGATCAAGGGCTGATTCTTCAGCTGAAAAGGAAAGGGCGGCACCTCAGGTGCCGCCCTTTTTCTTTGCGGAAATGAAGAATCAGTTCTTGGCGATGGCACCAACCGCCGTGCCATCGACACGCGATAGTTTCATGCCGATCACCGGCACCAATTGTTTGTCGACACGTACCGAGACGGTGACATGCATCAAATTGTCGTCGGGCATCCGCGCCTGCATGACGCCGTTGAGCTGGTTGCGGTTGAGCGACAGGATAACCTTGCGGCCGTCGACGACGCTGCCGGAGATGATGTCGAGGCCTTTACCTTCGGAGCCGTCCAGGAACTTACCGCGATAGCCGCTGCGTCCCTTCTGTTCGATGGTGGCCGACATCTTCTGGGTGAACACCCCGACGCGGCATCCGCCGTCCAGCGACATGCCGATCTTGCCATCGGGCGTCGAGCCGGTGAAATTGCAGGTGAACTTGGTGCCCTTGTATTTTCCGGCGACGATCTCGCCTGGGCCGACCCATTCGCCTTCAACTGTCTTGAAGAACTTCTTGTCGCGCTCGGGTGCCTTGACTGTGTCGGCATGCGCGACGGCAGGCAATGCCATGGCCACGGCAGGCAGGACAGCGAACAACAACAAGCGCTTCATGGGCACACCCGACAGCAGGAAACTGGAACAATTAGCTGCGAGGACCATGACCAAGAATGGTTAATGCTTCGTCTATTTGGCCTTTTCGGTGCCCTTGTCTTTGGTCGCGAAGGTGGTGAGCGCCGCAAGGAAATCGCCCATGCCGGGGCGTTTGACGGCAGCAAAGCGCAGGGGCCGCGCCGTCTCCATCGCGGCGATGCCGATGCGGGCCGTCATCATGCCGTTGACCACGCCTTCGCCGAGCTTGGCCGACACTTTGGCGGCAAGGCCGTGACCGACAAGCTGCTGGACGAAGCTGTCGCCGACGGCGATCGAGCCGGTGACGGCAAGATGAGCAAGGGCTGCGCGGGCGAGCCGGAAGAAGCCGAGCGTACCGGGGCGGCCGCCATAGAGTTCGGACAAGCGCCGGATGAGGCGACCGGCCTCAAACACGACATAGGCGATGTCGACAAGTGCGCGCGGGCTGACCGCCGTCACCAGCGACACACGTTTGGCGGCGTCCAGGATGAGGATCTTGGCCTGCGCGTCGAGTGGTGTCAGGATTTCGGTTTCGGCAAGCCGCACGAGGTCGCCACCGTCGATCACTTCGCCGCGCAGGTCAGCCAAGGCACGGCGGCCGGCCGCCGTTTCAGGCTTCGACGCCAGCAGGTTCGACAATTCATCGACGACGTTGCGGGCTGCACGAGGGTCGTTGCGCTCGATGGCGTCTGTCGCACGGTTGCGCAGGCGTTCGACCGAAGCGAGCCGGAAGACCGACAGAAGTTCGCGGGACAGGATGACGATAAGGGCAAGCGCCGCCATGCCGGCGGCACCCAGCGCCACCCAGCCGAGCCAGTCGGCGCGGGTGAACAGGTCGCGGATAAGCTGGTCGGTCCACAGCCCGACACCGAGCGAGATCAAGACGCCTGCTGCGGTGAGGAAAATCGCGCCGATACGGGATTTTCGCCTGGGAGCGGTGGCCGGCGGCGGTTCGGCGGCAGCGATGTCGGCTTCGTCGAAGACATCGAACTCGGCCGGCGTGACGATCACGGCATCGGTCGCCAGCGCGCGCGGCTTGCGCTGCTCCGCCGCCGGCGACGTCTTGGCGGGAGCCACATGCTGCTCTGGTTCCGGTTCGATGCGGAATGCGGCGGGCTTTCGGGGAGCGCTCATGCGAGGTGGTCTCCGATGAGGAACTGCAGCGCCCGGTCGAGCCGGATATGCGGCAGCGATAGCGTTACGCCTTCAGCCGTGCGCTCCAGCCTGGGCGGGCGGAAGCGCACGAAGCGGATCGTCGGGTCGTTGGCGTCCTGGCGGTGATTGGTACCGAAATCCTGAAACACGACATCCGCTTTTTCCGGCAAGTCACCGGGAAATATGGCGGTTTCGCCATTGCCATCGAAGCTCTCCTTGCCGATCGTCTCGCCTTCGATCGGCGTTCCGATGATGACAGGCAGCGTCTCGCGACCTTGCTTGACTGTGCCTTCGCGGGTGGCGCGGACTGCGGCAAGCGCCAGCACGTCGACCTCGGCACCCGAAAGATTGGCCCGTGCGACGGCGCGATCGGTCAGGCGCCGAACGATCGACTGCAGCCGGTCGTGGCTCTCATGGTGCAGATGATCGGCCTTGGTTGCGGCGACCAGGATGCGGTCGATGCGCCGCGAGAACAGGTCGGTCAACAAATTACCCCGGCCGGGGCGGAAGCAGGCGAGGATTTCGGTCACCGCGCGCTCCAGGTCGGCGATGGCGCCGGGGCCGGCGTTCAGTGCCTGCATCGCGTCGATCAGCACGATCTGCCGGTCGAGCCGCGCGATATGTTCGCGGAAGAACGGCTTTACCACATGTGTCTTGTAGGCCTCGTAGCGCCGCTCCATCATCGCGTGTAGCGAGCCGGGGGCGGGCGCGTTGGCTGAGGCCGGGAAGCGGCGCGAAGGTCAGCGCCGGCGAGCCTTCGAGGTCGCCGGGCATCAGGAAGCGCCCAGGCGGCAGTGTCGACAATGCGCGCTCGTCGTCCTTGCATGCCTTGAGATAGGCCGCGAAGCTTTCGAAAAGCCGCCGTGCGGTCATCTCGTCGGCATCAGCTTCGGGTTTCACCGTGGCCGCCAGGGTGCGCCAGGCCTCGGACAGGTCGGCGCGAACCGGCAGCCGCGCAAGTTCGAACGCTTCCCTGGAGAAGTCGTCGTAGCTTTTGCTCAGCAGCGGCAGATCGAGCAGCCATTCACCGGGATAGTCGACAAGATCGACCGACAGTTTTCCTGCTGAAAACATGCGGCTCCAGCCCGAAGCTGACTCGAATTCTATGGTCAGCCTGAGTTCGGAAATGGCGCGGGTCGAATCCGGCCAGATGCGTTGGTCGACAAGCGCTGCGACGTGATCCTCGTACTGGAAGCGCGGCACCGCGTCGTCGGGCTGTTCCTCAAGGAAGGCGCGCGAGATGCGCCCCGACTTCTGCGCTTCAAACAGGGGCAGTCGCCCACCTTGGATCAGATTGTGCACGAAGGCGGTGATGAACACGGTCTTGCCGGCACGTGAAAGTCCGGTCACGCCGAGCCGCAGTGAAGGCGAAAACAGCCCCGTGGCGCGGCCGGAAAACGTGTCGAGCGCTATGCGCGCCTCGTCGGTGAAAGTGGTCAGAGACGCCAATCGTCGATCCCCATGCGGTCGCGTTGGATATAGGTGCCGCGGCAAGGATTTGAAATGGCGGCTGATTTCAAAGATCGGCCGGTGTGAGAAACGCCTCGAGATAGCCATGGCCGAGCTCGGCGGCGGAAAGTTCGCCTTCGAACCGGATCACCGCCAGTCCGGAAGTCGGGAAGCCGGTTTGCAGCGTGTGCAGCGCGTTTTGCTCGCCCTCGCCAGAAACGGCCATGGCGAGATCTTCCATCATTGGATTGTGCCCGATGACAAGAACCGAGCCATGCCTGCCGTTTTCGCGGATCTTGTCGAAGTAGCCGGCGGCATCGGCGCTGTAGAGATCGTCGGTGAAGACGACCCGACCGGTGTCGGCATGGGCAGCCAGGCCTTCCAGCGTTTCGCGGGCACGCCGGGCATTGGAGCAGAGCGTCAGTTCCGGCACATAACCATTGGCGCGCATCGCCGTGCCGGTCGCTTCGGCGTCCGCGATACCAGTGGCATCGAGCGGTCGGTCGAAATCCCTGACGCCGGGCAACGCCCAGCCAGCCTTGGCGTGTCGGAGAAGGTAGAGCTTGCTCAAATGTCGCTCCCGGAAGCTCAAGCTCCCGACGAGCCTGTGCCAACTGTCATCCCTGGATGTAGCCAAGCACCGGGCACCTTGCAACCGGACGATGATGTTGTGCGTTTCTTAGGCGGAGAGTTGCGCTCTTGCCACGCCAGAATCGCTCCATTCGGATCGGCGCAAACTTTTCGAGGAATACGCTTGTGTGGGGCTTGGCCCGCGAATATATAGGCGCCAAAACGGGGTTGTCGGGTGAGTCGAATGAACGATACCGTTACTCTTGGCTACGTGCCCTCCGATGAGGAGCCGTTCATGAATGAACGGCAGAAGTCTTACTTCAGAGCTAAGTTGGTTGCCTGGAAGAACGACATCCTCCGCGAAGCTCGCGAAACCCTCGAAATACTCCAGCAGGAAAACGCCAACCATCCGGATCTTGCCGATCGTGCATCGTCCGAGACGGACCGTGCCATTGAACTCAGGGCGCGCGACCGTCAACGCAAGTTGATCTCCAAGATCGACTCGGCGCTGCAGAGGATTGACGAGGGTACCTACGGCTATTGCGAGGAAACCGGTGAGCCGATTTCGCTGAAGCGACTGGACGCGCGTCCGATCGCCACGCTGTCGATCGAGGCTCAGGAGCGTCACGAGCGCCGCGAGAAGGTCTATCGAGACGATTGATCGCGGAATACCGAAGAAATGAAGAAGGCGGCTTAGGCCGCCTTTTTTCTTGTCCGCATTTTGCTTCGTCGAGCGTGCTTACCGCTTGTGGCTGGTAAGCTCGCCAAGCAGCTTCGCCATTTCGTCGTCGAGTGACGGATCGGCAATCTTGGCCGATCTGGCCTGCGGTTTGTCGTCGAGCGAAACTTCAAGCTCCTTCATCAGCGTGTCGTCGATGAGGTCGCGAGGCGAAGGTGCTGCCGTGGGCGCGGGCGCCGCTCGAGCCGGAGCGGCGTAAGTCGGCGCGACGTAGGTTTTGGGATCAGGGCTGGTAGCGACCAGCGGCGCCGAGGCAACCGGCATCTTGGGCGGTGCCGGGCGTGGCTGGATCGGCGCCGGTATTGGCTGCGGTTGCGGCCTGGCAGGCGCTTGCGTTGCCGGGCGAGGAGCCCCCTGCTGCACTGCGGGCTGCGGGCGAGGCGCTTGGGCGGCTTGCTGCGTCGCTTCCGTGCCGGTCAGCGCCGGACGACGCGGTGCGGTCATGCGGATGTCCGTTTCGACAACCACGTCAGTTGGTCCGCCGATCAGCAACAGATGCTCGATGTCGTCGCGGCGCACCAGGACAAGCCGCCTCTGGCTGTCGATGGCGGTTGCATCCATGACGGCGAGGCGCGTCTTCCTGTTCCTGCCGCCGGCAACGAAGGTGCCGAAGGTCAGGCTGCGGACCAGCTTGACGATGACGAGCACGATGACCAGCAGCACAAGTGCCGCAAAGGTCCACAGCACCGCTGCCGCATATCCTGGTCCTGCTACGCTATCCAGCCATTCGAACATGTCTTACCCCCGTCGCCGCGCCGGGGCGACACTAACTCTTAGCTGTCGCGCACGGCAAGTTGCCATTCGCGTATTGCAGGCACGATTGACGCTAAGCGCATGATCTTGCCCCGGGCTTGCACCGCCTTTTTGTGGCTAGGCCTTTTCCCGGTAAGGAGAATGTGATTCAACCGCTCCGGTACGAGGGAGCCGGAGAGACTCACAGGGGCATGGTCAAGGAAACGCGCAACGACTTTTATCCGGTTCCGATTGTGGATCAGGCAGCGCGCCCCGATGCCATCACCCGGCTGATCATCTTTATCGTCGTGCTGACAGGCGCGGCGATCGTCTTCGGGCTGTTTCGCGAACGCCTCGGCGATCCTTTCCTGATGGGCATGCTTGGCGTGCTCGCAATGATCGGTGTCGGCTATCTCTTCGCAACAGCGATCGGCTTTATCCAGATTTCGCCGCGCTCGCCTGCCGACGGCCTTTCCAAGGCCTTTGTCGACTCGATGTCGCAAGGCCTGGTCCTGACCGACGCCAAGGGTCGCGTCGTCTACGCCAACCGCGCCTATGCCGACATGACCGGCGCAACGACAGCTTCGGATCTCAAGACGGTCGAAGGCCTGTTGTCGGATGTGCCCGAGGCGTCAACGACGATCTCGCAACTGGCGTCCGGCCTGCGCGACGGCGAGGCGAATGATGGCGAGTTCCGTCTGGCGCAATCCATTCGCCCAGGTGCTGCGCCCGGCGCGCGCTGGTACCGCGTGCAGGCACGCGCCTTCAATGTGCCGAGCCAGCGCCAACCGCTGAATGCCTGGCAGCTTGCCGACATTTCGCCAGAGCGCGCCGAGCAGGAGCGGTTCTTCCTCGACCTGCAGCAAGCCATCGACCATCTCGACCACGCGCCGGCAGGCTTCTTCTCTGCCGATCAAGAAGGCCGCATCACTTATGTCAACGCGACGCTAGCCGAGTGGCTCGGCATCGACCTGGCAAGCTTCACGCCTGGCGCCATCAGCCTCGACGAGGTCGTCGCCGGCGACGGTATGGCGCTTGTCCGCTCGGTCAAGGCTGATCCGGGGACCACGCGCAATGCCGTCATCGATCTCGACCTTGCGACCATTTCCGGCGAGGCTTTGCCGGTGCGCTTCATGCATCGCGTCTCGGCGAGCCGCGAAGGCGTCAACGGGCCGACGCGCACCATCGTGCTCAACCGCATGCAGGGCGAGGATTCATCGGCGCAATTGCGCGCTTCGGAAGTGCGCTTCACGCGCTTCTTCAATTCGACGCCGATGGCGATTGCCGGCGTCGATCACAATGGCCGCATCCTGCGTACCAACGCGCCGTTCCTGTCGCTGTTTTCGTCGGTCGTCGACCGAGATGCTGTCGACCGCAAGGTCCGTCTCGACACGGTCATCCACGACCGCGACCGTGCGGCATTCGCAGCAGCTCTCCAAAAGGCGCACCAGCGCCAGGCCGACATCGCCCCCATCGACACCGTCATGCCCGACAATGAGGAGCGCCATATGCGCTTCTACGTCAACGCCGTCGCCGACGGTTCGGATGCCGAGGGTGCCGAGGAAGCGGCGATCGTCTACGCGGTCGAGACCACCGAGCAGAAGGCGCTCGAAAACCAGATGGCGCAGAGCCAGAAGATGCAGGCGGTCGGGCAGCTTGCCGGCGGCATCGCGCATGATTTCAACAACGTGCTCACCGCCATCATCATGGCGTCGGACCTGTTGCTGACCAATCATCGTCCGTCGGATCCATCCTTCCCCGACATCATGAACATCAAGCAGAATGCCAACCGTGCTGCCTCGCTGGTCAGGCAGTTACTGGCGTTCTCGCGCAAGCAGACGCTGCGCCCGGAGGTGCTGAGCCTGACTGACGTGCTCGCTGATCTGCGCACGCTCGTGGCGCGCCTTGTCGGCAACAGCATCAAGCTCAAGATCGACCATGGCCGCGATCTGTGGCCGGTCCGCGCCGATATCGGCCAGTTCGAGCAGGTGGTGGTCAACCTCGCTGTCAACGCACGCGATGCGATGCCTGACGGTGGCGACCTGATGGTTCGCACCAAGAACGTGCCCGCCGAAGAGTGCAAGGCCTACGGCTATCGCGAACTGGTGCCAGCAGATTACGTCGTGGTCGAGGTCGAGGATACCGGCAGCGGCATCGCGCCCGAGGTCCTGAAGAAGATATTCGAGCCGTTCTTCACCACCAAGGAGGTCGGCAAGGGCACCGGCCTGGGCCTGTCGATGGTTTATGGCATCATCAAGCAGACCGGCGGCTTCATTTATTGCGACTCCGAAGTTGGCAAGGGAACGGTGTTCCGTATCTTCCTGCCGCGCCATGTCGCCAAGCCAGTACCGGTGGAAGAGGCGAAGTCCGGCGCCGAGGCCGTAGCAGCTGCTGCTGCCAAGCAGTCGGAAGCAGCGCAGAACAACGTCGCCAAGGACCTTTCCGGTTCGGCGACCGTGCTTTTGGTCGAAGATGAAGATGCCGTGCGCATGGGCGGGGTGAGGGCGCTGACCTCGCGCGGCTATACCGTTCACGAGGCGTCTTCGGGCGTCGAGGCGCTCGAGATATTCGATGAGCTCAAGGGCCAGATCGACATCGTCGTGTCGGACGTGGTGATGCCCGAGATGGATGGACCGACGCTTCTGGGCGAATTGCGCAAGCGCCAGCCCGATATCAAGTTCGTCTTCGTTTCCGGTTATGCCGAAGACGCCTTTGCCAAGAACCTCCCGGCCGATGCCCAGTTCGGTTTCCTGCCCAAGCCGTTCTCGCTCAAGCAACTGGCGACCGTCGTCAAAGAGGTGCTTGAGAGCTAGGCGCTGCCATTCAATTCTGCCCGAACGTCTATTAGCTTTTCCGTATGTGGCGATCATGCCATCATGCGGGCAAGCGTCGTCGGGGGTGACAAATGCAGACAACGCCGCACAACGAGGCAAAACGGGGCGACTACGCCGAGACTGTGCTATTGCCTGGTGATCCCCAGCGTACGGAATGGATCGCCGCCACCTTCCTGCAAGATGCCAGGTGCGTGAACCGGGTGCGCGGTGCGCTCGCCTACACCGGCCGCTATCATGGTGCCCCGATAAGCCTGCATACCACCGGGATAGGGGCGCCATCGCTCGCCATCTATGCGCACGAGCTGCTTGAGACCTATGGCGCAAAGACGCTGATCCGCGTCGGCACCTGCGGTGGACTGGCCGCACACGTCAAGCTGCGCAGCCTTGTCATTTCGCAATCGTCGAGCAGCGACAGCGCCATCAATCGCCAGCTTTTCGGTGTCTACGACTATGCGCCCAGTGCCGATTTCGACCTGTTGTGTCGGGCGGCCCGGCGAGCCGCGGAGCTGGGCCTCGACCACCATGTCGGCCAGACGGTCTCAAGCGACGTGTTTTATCACCCCGACGTGCTTGGGCGTTTTGCCGGGCTTCGCACCCATGGCGCGCTTGCCGTCGATATGGAGACCAACGCGCTTTACACGGTCGCGGCTCGGTTCCGTGCCAAGGCACTGTCGATCTGCACAGTGGTCGATAGCCTGGTCAACCACGAGGACACGGATTCGGCGGAACGCCAGGAGTTGTTCATCGGCATGGTCCGACTTGCTCTCGACGTCGCGACCGGCGCAACCTCGGTTGAGGCAGGTTCGTCCCCGCGGTAGCGTACTCGTACGGCTATGCTAACCTGATCGCGGCCTTGTGAGTCGGCCGCTTTTCCCGCGTCATCCCGATCGAAGAATGGAGCTGCCGTCCGCGTCGGCAAGTTCCGCACAAGCTGCGATCCGTACCTCTGATTGCGTGTTCTGGTCTGTGTCATTGCGTATGGGCAACCGGCGAAGGAACAGCCTTTGGAACAGTTTGTCGAGGAAAGCATGAAGAGGCGTCTGACCGAACCGGTCGACATACTCACCGCAGTCAGCATCTTGAAATCGCACGGCTATTGGGGCGACGAGCTGATCATTGCGATCACCAGGATATTCTACGTAGACCTGGATACTTTCAACGAAGTTGTCGGCACGGGCTGAAGCAGTTCGACAGCGGCTTTTTTGTCCTTCGATGTTGCGGTGCAGCATGGAAGGCTTGCTATTTGTTGCCAAATCATCCATATGCGGCGTCATAGGCGCTTGAGCCGGGCTTACGGCTTTCTCCTCAGAGAGACTGGTTGCGTCTGTTTTCACCCCTTCCGGCGACGGAAGGCGGCGAAATAGACCCGCGGCATGAGGCCAGCGGGCACGACAGCGCAGCCGAGCGGACGGTCGTCCGCCGCCTTGTCGTTTCACGAGAGATTGAGGCCGGCAGGTTGCGCCCTGCCGCCATTGTTGTTTGTGGCGGATAGCCGTCGCACGAAAGAAGAAGATATTGACGAATGAAATCAATGCGGAGCTGAACGGCTTCGCCAAACTCGGCATTACCGGCGTGCTCCTCAAGGCCACCCAGATGGCCGGGTTCAACGAGCCCAAGCCGATCCAGGTCGAGTCGATCCCAGCGCAGCTGGCCGGCCGCGACATCCTCGGCATCGCCCAGACCGGTTCCGGCAAGACCGCAGCATTTTCGTTGCCGATCCTGTCCAAGATCATGGCGCTCGGCACCAAGCGCCGGCCCAAGACGGCGCGTGCGCTGATCCTGGCGCCGACGCGTGAGCTCGCCGTGCAGATCGAAGACACCATCAAGATCCTCGCCAAGGGCGCGCATGTTTCGACCGCGCTGGTCCTCGGCGGCGTATCGCGCTTCTCCCAGGTCAAGAAGATCGCTCCGGGCGTCGACATCCTGATCGCCACCCCGGGCCGTCTGACCGACCTCGTCCGCGAGGGTGACCTGGTGTTGGCCGACACGCAGTGGCTGGTCCTCGACGAGGCCGACCGCATGCTCGACATGGGCTTCATCAACGACGTCAAGCGCATCGCCAAGGCGACCGCGCGCAACCGTCAGACCGCATTGTTCTCGGCAACCATGCCTGCCGAGATCGCCGAATTGGCGCAAGGTCTGCTCAAGGATCCGATTCGCGTCGAAGTTGCCCCGCAGGGCACCACGGCCGCTGAAATCCGTCAGAGCATCATTCTCGCTCGCACCAAGCAGAAGCGTCAGATCCTGGCAAAGATGCTGGCCGACGAAGCCATGACTTCGGTCCTGGTCTTTGCCCGCACCAAGCATGGCGCCGATCGCGTCGTGAAGGACCTGGATCGCGATGGCTTCGCCGCTGCCGTCATCCACGGCAACAAGTCGCAGAACGCCCGTCAGGCAGCGCTCAACGGCTTCCGTGCCGGCAAGGTCCGCATCCTGGTTGCCACCGACATTGCTGCGCGTGGCATCGACGTTCCGGGCATCAGCCACGTCGTGAACTTCGACCTGCCTGACGAAGCCGAAAGCTACGTCCACCGCATCGGCCGTACCGGCCGCAACGGCGCCAATGGCGTTGCTGTCACGCTGGTCGACCCTTCGGAAAACTCCAAGCTGAAGCAGGTTGAGCGCATCATCCGAATGAAGCTGACCATCGATGCCGACCATCTTGGCGAGCCGGATCCGGCGCGTCCAGCTGGTGAGCCGCGCAGCTTCGTGCCGGCCAACGATCGTGGTGACCGCGAGGAACGCCGGCCCAGCGGCCAGCGCCCGCGTGGCAACAATGGTGGCAAGCCGAAGGGCGATCGCCCGAATGGCAATGCGCCCAAGAGCGGCAAGCGCCGCTTCGGCGCACGCAAGCCGAACACACGCGCAGCGTAATCTGTGCAGCAGATCGGGCCGGCTTGGTCCATTTGCTGACATGGCATGAATAGGTTAGGGCGGTCGGGGCGGTGCTTCGGCCGCCCTTTCGTTTGAGGGGACCGCATGGCCGGAATAGCGACGCTTGCAATCGCTTATGTGCTGTCCCAATTCTACCGCTCGTTCATGGCGGTGCTGACACCGGCACTGACCGCGGAGCTCGGCGCGACCAAGGCGGAATTGTCCTTTGCCTCCGGTGCCTTCTTCATCACCTTCGCCCTGGCGCAATTTGCCATCGGCGTTTCGCTTGACCGTTTCGGTCCACGCCGCACAGCCTCGACGCTGCTTCTGCTCGGCGGCGGGGGCGGGGCCTTTGTCTTCGCATCGGCTACGGCTCCCTGGATGGTGATCGCGGCGATGGCGATGATCGGCATCGGTTGCGCGCCGGTGCTGATGTCGTCGCTGTTCATCTTCGCCCGCACCTTTTCCATCGCCCGCTTTTCAGTGCTCGCCTCCTGGATGGTCGCCTTTGGCACGGCTGGCAATGTTATCGGCGCGGCGCCACTGGCTCAGGCCGCCGAGGCGTTCGGCTGGCGGCCGGTCATGGCGGGGCTAGGCGTCATCACTATTGTTGCAGCGCTTGCCGTACTGTTTGTGGTGCGCGATCCGAAATCGCCTGACGGGGTCGAGAATGGCAATGCCGGCTTTGGCGGCTATCTCGAGCTGCTGCGCATGCGCGTTTTGTGGCCGATCATTCCGCTCACCGCGATCAATTATGCGCCAACGACCGGTATCAGGGGGCTGTGGTCGGGACCTTATCTCGTCGATGTCTACGGTGCCGACGCGCTGTTGATCGGGCAGGTGACGTTCTTCATGGCACTTGCCATGGTGGCTGGTGCCTTTGTCTATGGCCCGCTCGACACGATGTTTCGAACCCGGAAATGGGTTGCCGTCATCGGTAACACCATCGGTCTCGCGGCGATCCTCTATCTCGCGCTGAATGTCGTCTCAGACCTAACGACAGTCACGATCATCTTCGTCATCATCGGCGTAACCGGCAGCAGCTACGGGCTGTTGATGGCGCATGCCCGCGCTTTCCTGCCGCCGCATCTGATCGGACGCGGCGTGACGCTGATGAATTTCTTCTCCATCGGTGGCGTTGGCGCGATGCAGTTCGCAACAGGCGCTGTCGTTACGGCCAGTGCGGTGCCGGGTGATGCGACCGCAGCCTATTCGGCATTGTTCTGGTTCTACGTGATGATGCTCGGGGCCGCGATCGTCATCTACCTGTGGGCGCGCGACGCCAAACCCGAAACGGTGGCCAAGGCTGACAAGTCAGTCGAAGCTTGAGCGCCTGAGATAGACCAACGGTTCGGACTTCCAGCGCGTAGCGATGCGCAGCGCTTTTTCCCTGAGCGGGCGCGGCAGCAGGAACAGCAGCTTCATCGCCCATGTCAGGCGGCGCGGGAAAGTGACCTCGAAACCGCTGTTGCGTATCGCCTTGCAGATCCGCTCAGCGGCGGCGTCGACAGGCATCATTGCCGGCATGTAATAGGCACTTTTTTCGGTCAGCGGCGTGTCGATGAAGCCGGGGTTCATCACCTGCGTGCGGATGTTCATCTTGTCGAAGTCGAACTTCAGCGCCTCGGCCATGACGTTCACCGCGGCCTTGGTGGCGCCATAGGCGGCTGTCGTCGGCCAGCCGAAATAGCAGCTGATCGATCCCATGAACACGACATGCCCGCGGCCGCGATTGCGCATCCGCTCGATCACCGGCACCAGACCGTTGATGACGCCGAAGACGTTGACGGCAAAACTCTGGCGGAAGGCCTCCACGTGCAGGTTTTCGCCTGTTACCGGCTTGTAGGCGCCGGCATTGAAGATCGCGAGCACGATCGGGCCGGCCTGTGCCTCGATGGCAGCGACGGCGGCTGCCATGCCGGCTTCGTCGGTGACGTCGGAAGGGAACGACAACACGCGGCCCTTGAGGTCCACGGTCTCCTTGATCAGCGTGTCGATCGGATCATCGGGACGGACGGTGACGGCGACGGTGTAGCCCTCGCTTGCCAGCAATCGGGCCACGCTGCGGCCGATACCGGTGCTGCCGCCCGTTATCCACGCGACCCCATGTTCTGGGTCGGCCCGGTATGTGCTCACTTAAAACCTCTGGGCAGTAGTTTCTCGCGTAGCTCTAGCGGTGTGGCATGCATATGGAAAGGCTGTTTTAGGCAGGGCCATGTTGATGGTGCAACTGCTGGTCCAAGGAGAGAGCTTGCGCGCGTTGACGCGCAGATGCGACTGGTCCAGAGAATTTCATCCCTTGAAAGCGCGGGCTCACATTTCTAGGGTTCTCAGGCGAATTAGGAAGGAATCTTCATGCGCTCGGTGATCGATGCCATCGGCAACACGCCTCTCATCCGGCTCAAGCGGGCCTCCGAGGAAACCGGCTGCGAAATACTTGGCAAGGCCGAGTTCATGAACCCGGGCCAATCGGTCAAGGATCGTGCTGGCTTGTTCATCATCCGCGATGCCGAAAAGCGCGGCCTGCTCAGGCCCGGTGGCGTCATTGTCGAAGGCACCGCCGGCAATACCGGCATTGGTCTGACCGTGGTCGCCAAGGCACTCGGCTACCGCACCGTGATCGTCATTCCCGACACGCAGAGCCAGGAGAAGAAGGACGCGCTTCGGCTGCTCGGCGCCGAACTGATCGAGGTGCCGGCGGTGCCCTACAAGAACCCGAACAACTATGTGAAGGTTTCCGGGCGCCTGGCAGAGCAATTGGCGAAATCCGAGCCGAACGGTGCCATCTGGGCCAATCAGTTCGACAACGTTGCCAATCGCGAAGGTCATATCCGCACCACGGCCGAGGAGATCTGGCAGCAGACCGACGGCAAGGTCGACGGCTTCGTTTCGGCGGTCGGTACCGGCGGCACCCTTGCCGGTGTGGCCATTGGCCTGAAGGCCAGGAGCGCCGCAGTGAAGATCGCGATTGCCGATCCGCTGGGTGCCGCCCTTTACAGCTACTACACCTCGGGCGAACTGAAGGCTGAGGGCAGCTCGATCACCGAGGGCATTGGCCAGGGCCGCATCACCGCCAATCTAGAGGGGTTCACACCTGATTTTTCCTACCAGATCCCTGACGAGGAGGCGCTGCCGATCGTCTTCGGGCTGATCCAGGAAGAGGGCATCTGCGTCGGCGGCTCCACCGGCATCAACATCGCCGGCGCGATACGGCTCGCACGCCAGCTCGGTCCGGGGCATACCATCGTGACCGTGCTTGCCGATTTCGGCACGCGCTACCAGTCCAAGCTGTTCAATCCGGATTTCCTGCGCAGCAAGAGCCTGCCGGTGCCGGCCTGGATGGAGAGCGAGCCGCATATCACGGTTCCGTTCGAGCAGGTGGCGTGATGGCATTTTCGACCGAGGCGGTCTTTCGCGACGATGCTTATCTGCGCGAGACCGAGGCCAGTGTCGTTGGCGTCAACGAGCGCGGCGGCGTCATCCTCGACCGGACGATCTTTTATGCCACCTCGGGCGGCCAGCCTGGCGACACTGGCTTGCTGACGCGCGACGACGGCAGCCGGATTTCCATAGCTGCAACGATCACCGGCGAGAGCAAGGAAGAGATCATCCACGTGCCGGCCCTGGATCAGGCAGTGCCTGAAATCGGTGAGCGGCTGAAGCTTGCGATCGATTGGCCGCGGCGGCTTCTGCTGATGCGCATGCATGCCGCCTGCCACCTGCTGACGGTCGTATGTCCATATCCGATCACTGGAGCGGCGGTCGGCGAGGAGGATTCGCGGGTTGATTTCGACATTCCCGATGCCGGCTTCAGCAAGGAAGACGTGACCGCCCGGCTGATGGAGCTCGTCCGCGCCAACCACCCGATTTACAACAGCTGGATTTCCGACGCCGAACTCGCCGCCAATCCGACGCTGGTGAAGTCGAAAAACGTGCGCCCGCCATCGGGAACCGGCAAGATCAGGCTGGTCTGCATCGGTGACAATGCCTCGATCGACAGCCAGCCCTGCGGCGGAACCCATGTTGCCAGCACAGCCGAAATTGGTGAAATCCACATCGGCAAGATCGAAAAGAAGGGGCGCGAACCGCCGCTTCCGCATACGCTTCGGCGCGAAGCCTGCCAATTGAACCTGGAGAAATAGCCATGGGCGACAAGAGCGCTTTCGTCATCGATGCGGATTGGCTGGAAAAGCGGTTGGGAACGCCGGGCCTGTCGATCGTCGACGCCTCCTGGTACATGCCGGCGCAGAAGCGCGACCCGCGTGCTGAACATGATGCCGCCCACATTCCAGGCGCGGTGTTTTTCGACCAGGATCTGGTTGTCGATCCTGATTCAGCCTTGCCGCACACATTGCCATCGCCTTCTTTGTTCGCGCGCTTCGCCGGCTCGATGGGCATTTCCGCCGACGATACCATCGTCATTTATGACGGGCCGGGCTTTCAGACAGCACCGCGCGTCTGGTGGATGTTCCGCATCATGGGCGTGTTCCAGGTCTACATTCTCGACGGCGGCTTCGACCGCTGGAAGGCGGCCGGACGGCCGGTGACGGCAGAGCCGACCAAGACCGCTCCAGGCGTGTTTCATGTCGACTACGACGCTTCCCAGGTCGTTTCGCTCGCCGAGATGCGCAAGATCGTCGACACCGGCAGCGCCCAGATCGCCGATGCGCGTTCCGCCGGGCGCTTCGAGGGCACCGATCCCGAGCCGCGTGCTGGCTTGCGCTCCGGCCACATGCCTGGCGCACGCAGCGTGCCGTCGGTGACGCTGTCGGAGAATGGCGAGCTTCTACCGCTCGACCGGCTGAAGGCAACGCTCGAGGCGGCGGGCCTCGACCTGTCCAAGCCAGTGGTCACCTCCTGCGGCTCTGGTGTCACCGCTGCCGTCATCACGCTTGCGCTGCAATCGCTCGGCCATGGCGACGTCAGGCTTTATGACGGCTCGTGGACCGAGTGGGGCGGCATGTCCGACACGCCTGTCGTGACGGGGAAAGCATGAGCATGGCCGCCGACCGCAGCGAAAATATCGAGGTGACGGTCACATTCCTGGAAATGCATGTGCCGCCGGCCTATACGCCGCCGCTGCCGGTCAATCGCCAGATCGCGCTGCTCAAGACCCGCGACATCCCGTTGCACTATTATCGCTATCTCACCGACAGGGTCGGCCGCAAATGGCACTGGGTCAACAGCCTGAGGCTCGACGATGACGAACTCGCCGCCGGGCTGCACCGCGAGGACCGGGACATCAGGGTGCTCTATCTCGATGGCGCCCCGGCCGGGTTCATGGATATCAAGCCGCATCTGCCCGATGAGGTCGAACTCGCCTATTTCGGCATGATGGACCACGCCACGGGGCAAGGTATCGGACGCTGGTTCCTAGGCGCGGCGATCGCCGCAGCGTGGTCCTACAGACCGCACAAGGTAACGGTGCAGACCTGCACGCTCGATCATCCGGCGGCGCTGCCGCTGTACCAGAAGATGGGTTTTTCGCCGGTCGCGCAAAAGACCGAGACGGTGCGGACCATGACCTTCGCCGAGCGCTCGGCAAGCGTGATGCGGCCATGATCGCACACAACCCCGGCTGAACCACCCGTTCATCGCTTCTTCAGGTTGGTTCTGGCATTTTCCGCGCATCAGATCCGGCCTGAAGGTCGAATTATGCAAGGAGAATGAAGATGTTGAACCGCCGTACGCTTGCTGCCGCGCTGATCGCCGTGCTTGCCGCGCCTTCTCTCGCTGCCGCGCAGGCGACGACGCCTTCAGCGTCGCAGATCGAGCGCCAGCTTCAAGCCGCGCCGACAACCAAGCTCAAGCCCAACCAGCGCGTCACCGTCCGCGAATTCAAGCGCCGGCCTGACCTGCGCCGCATGGCGCCGTCGATCGACATCCAGTCGATCAACTTCGCCTTCGGTTCGGCCGAGGTGCCCTATTCGCAGTATGGCAAGGTCGAGAACATCGCCAACGCGCTCGATCGCATTCTGCGCCGCGATCCCGATGCGCGTGTGCTGATCGAAGGCCATACCGATGCGGTCGGCTCGTTCGGGTCAAACCAGGCATTGTCCGAGCGCCGCGCCGCGTCGCTCAAGCAGACGCTGGTGCGCGAGTTCGGCATCCCACGCTATGCGCTGGAAACAGTAGGTTACGGCGAAGAGTTCCTGCTGGTGCCGACCCAGAACGAGAACTGGCGCAATCGCCGCGTCACGCTGCGCCGCTACGATGCCTTCATCCGCTAGCATCTGATCGCATCACCAATGGAGCCCGGCTTGCGAGAGCCGGGCTTTATTTGCGTTTTTTGCTATGGTATACAATATACCAAATCGGAGGATGGGTGATGACGATCAAGGTAGTGATGGCCGGCGCCACCGGCTGGGTTGGCAAGGCGCTCATCCCGGCGATACAGGCGCAAGGTGACATGCAGCTTGTCGGCGCGGTCGCGCGCAGGGCAGTAGGTCATGACATCGGCGTGGCCACGGGTGGCCAGCCGACCGGCCAGCTTCTCAGCGGCACGCTCGTCGAGGCGCTGCATACACCCTGCGACGTCGTCGTCGACTACACCAAGCCGGTGGCGGTGAGGGACCACGTCATGCTGGCCATTTCCCGCGGCCGTCACGTCGTCATCGGCACTTCGGGCCTGAGGGCTGCGGATTATCGCGAGATCAATGCCGCCGCCCGTGCCAACGGGGTCGGTGTCGTTGCCGCCGGCAACTATTCGATCACCGCGACCTTGATGAAGAAGTTCGCGCTGATGGCGGCGCAATACGTGCCCGATGTCGAAATCATCGACTATGCCAGCGCACGCAAGCCGGACGCGCCATCTGGAACCGCGCTCGAGCTGGCCGAGACGCTGTCCGAAATTCGCGGCGCGCCGACGGCATTGCCGACGTCGGAGGTTTATGGCCACCCGGAAGCGCGTGGCGCGACGATGGGCGAGGGAACGGCGGTGCAGGTCCATTCGCTGCGCCTGCCGTCCTATCAACTGTCCTGCGAGGCGGTCTTCGGATTGCCGGAGGAGCGCCTGACCATCCGCCACGACGCTGGTACTTCGGCCGTGCCCTATGTTGCCGGCACCTTGCTGGCCATCCGACGTGTGCGCGAATTCACCGGCCTGGTCAGGGTGCTCGACGCGCTGATGGACGAAACGCTCTCGGTGTAGGAAATCGGGTGGGCGCAAACCACCACTCGCCATAGCTTGCGGCAACCGATCAACAAGGATTGCCGCCATGACCATTCTTTTCCAGGCTCTGCCCACCGAAACGGTGAAGGCCCTTCAGCAGGGCGGACCTGACGCTTATGGCATGAAGCCGGAGCGCAAGATCTCCGATGGTGACGGCGTGCCGTGTCGCCATTGCCTGGCCAATGTCGCTGCCGGCGAGGCCTATCTCATCCTTGCCTATCGTCCATTTCCGGCGTTGCAGCCTTATGCCGAAACCGGGCCGATCTTCCTGCATGCCGAGGAATGCCTCCGTGCGGCGGAGACCAGCGAATTGCCCGAACTGTTCACCAGGACAAGGGACTACATCCTGCGCGGTTATGGTGCGGACGATCGGATCGTCTACGGCACCGGTGCGGTGACCCCGACACCCGAGATCCCAGGTCGCGCCGCTGAACTGCTTGGGCGCGCTGACGTCGCCTACGTGCACATGCGCTCGGCAAAGAACAATTGCTACCAGTGCCGCATCGAGCTCGACGAGCCGGTCAGATCAACTGGCGCCGATATCTGACTGAACTGCAAACAAAAAACCCGCCGCATCGCTGCGGCGGGTGGGGCCGTTTGCCTGAAACGGTCTCAGTTAAACTTGTATTTCGCGCCGACGCGGACGGTGTGCGAAGACGGCTCAAGTTGAACAAATCCGGTGTCGAAATCGAGGTCGCCATACTTCGAGTAGCGATACTCAAGATTGACGGCAGTTTTTTCGCTAATTGCCACTTCGAAACCGCCGCCGACAACAAACCCGCTAGCGCTGTCGTCCAGTTCCATCGAGGGGCCTAGTCCAGACGCCGAAAGTTCGAAATTCTGCCAGCCATAGCCTGCCAAGGCATATGCCAATGTGGCATCCGACATCTTCAGGCCAACGCGCGCCAAGAGATCAAAGCCATAGTCCGCTTTGAACTCCAGTTCGCCGGAAAGGAAAGCTAAGCTGCTCGAAATGCCGCCATAACGAGCGTCGGCAACGAGGCCCACCACCCAGTTCTCGCCGATCTGATGGTCATATCCGACGCTCAGCTCGCCGAAAACTCCGTCACCGCTGAGGGGGATAAAGCCTGAATCCGATGCGTCAGTGAGCATGGCTCCGGCTCCGGCAGAGCCACCAATATAGAAGCCGGACCAGTTGTAAGCTGGTGCGCTGAAAGTTGCAGCGGTGCCATTCGATCCACCAAAACGATAGTTCGCGCCAATCGAGAAGGTGTGCGTGGAGGTGTCGAGTGCAAACTCCCCTGTTGGTGCACCAAGCGCTGGCAAGGGATCAGCCGCACCATAGTCCGAGTAGCGATATTCTGTCTTCAGTGTCCAGTTACCAGTAAGCACAGTCTCCATGCCTGCGCCGACGAAATACCCGTCAACACCCCAATCTGTATCGCCTATTGCTACTGGAGCCCTGAATTCCATGCGCTGCCAGCTGTAGCCACCAACAACGTAGCCGAGAGTGGATGGTGCCAACAAATATCCCAGGCGCAGTCCGGCATCGAAGCCGTACTTTCCGCCGATTTGGACATCCGGGTCGAAGATGAAGCCCTGGCTCTGAATTTTTCCGATCCGGGCGTCGATCAGCGCACCAACAAGCAAACGATCACCAACGAGGTGGTCGTATCCCAACGACAGTTCGGCGAAGGCGCCGTCCCCTCCAAATGCGTTGATTGAGGCCAACGAGGTGGGCGACATTCCGGTCAATGCTGCCCCGACACCGCCGCCGAAGCCGACATAGATGCCGCTCCAGTTGAAGCCTGCCGCCGGTGCTTCCGCTACCGAGTCGGCAGCGAATGCCGCCTGACCGATCGCACCAGCCGACGCAGCGCCCAGCAGGAGCACCCGCAAAGTCTTGCCAAATGTCATAATTCACTACCCCGCCTTACCCCAATATCGCTTTGCTAGCACGTGTAGGTTGCCTGTTGTGCAGCTAAAATGTCACACCAACAGGCAATTTAAAGTCCGGGCATGAGTGTCGTGACCAGGAAATGTCCCAAAACGCCAATGGCTTGGCAGCAAAACCTGCTGCGCCTCGGCGATGACAGGCAGCAAAGCCAGCGTCGCCACTCAGGTTGTACCAGGAACAAGCGTTTTGATGCCCGATGCTGCGACCCACGCCGGCATTCATGGCATGACTGCGTTACGTGCGATGCAGCTAAGACGCCACGATCGGGTCGAGCCCTCGACTATTTTTGGGTGCATTCTGTGGAAGCAGGGCAGGTGACAAGCCGAAGGACACGAAAAAGCCCGCCGCATCGCTGCGGCGGGCTTTTTCGTTCGTCTGAAAAGGCTCTTAGTTGAATTTGTACTTCGCGCCGACGCGGACGCTGTGGAAAGCCGGCGTCGACTTCCAGAAGCCTTCGAACATCTCTTCGCTCTGGTAGCGCGAGTAGCGGTATTCGAGGTTCACCGTCACGTTGTTGGTTACCGCTGTTTCCAGGCCACCACCGACCGTGAAACCGCTGGAGCTCCAGTCGATCTTGTCCACCGGGGAGCCCATGATGCCAAGACCTTCGGCCGTGAAATGCTGCCAGCTGTAGCCGCCAAGCGCGTAGGCAAGCGTCGACTCGTTGAGCTTGGCACCGACGCGAGCGACGATATCGAAGCCGTAGTCGGTCTTGCCTTCAAGCGCATCGCCGCCAAAGGCAAACATTTGGGTCGCCAGGCCAGAGTAGCGCCCTGCGACCTGCAAGCCCGCAACCCAGATGCCATTGAACTCGTGGTCGTAACCGACGTTCAGCTCGCCAAATGCGCCCTGGCCGCCGATGCCTTTCAACATAGTGAAGCCGGCGATATTGATTTCGTCGTTCTTTGCAACAGCGCCGAGGGCACCGCCGACATAAAAACCCGTCCAGCTGTAGGCAGGTGCGGCAAAGGATGCGCCGCCACCGTTCTGGGCGCCGAAGCGGTAGTTGGCGCCAACGTGGAACGTATGAGTGGACGGTTCAACCTCGAGGTCCGTGCCGCCCATGCTGACAACGGCTTCGTTGCCGTAGTTGGCGTAACGATACTCCGACTTCAATGTCCAGTTGCTGCCTATGGCGGTTTCCAGGCCAACGCCGAGGACGTAACCGTCGCGGTCCCGTTCATTGTCGGTCGACGGGCCAAAGGACGTACCGTTCAGCTCGAAGTGCTGCCAAGTATAACCGCCAAGAACATAGCCAAGCGTATTGGGGGTCAGCAGATAGCCGGCCCGCGCCGCAACATCAAAGCCATACTTGCCTTCGAGTGTTACCTCGCCGGGGCCGACCGCATTTTCAATGGAAAAGCCGATGTTGCCGACACGCGCATCGACGAAGGCGCCGAGCAGAAAACGTTCCGACACCATATAGTCGTAGCCGGCGGTCGCTTCAGCAAATACGCCGTCGCCGCCAAAATCCGGAAGGCCGAACGTGCCGCCTGCGCCGACTTGCTCCATCTTGCGTTCCACCGCCCCGACACCGCCGCCAATGCCGACATAGATGCCGCTCCAGTTGAAGCCAGTTGCTTCCGCCAACACTGCATCGGCAGCTTGCGACGCCGAGACGATTGCCACAACTGAAGCCGCGCCGAGCAAGAGCGCCGAAAAAGACCCACCAAATTTCATAATCACTACCCCACTGCCAATGCCGCTTTGTGGCACGCGAAGGCTGTTGGCGCTGCGACTAAAATATCACAGTGATGTCAAAATGAATTGTTCTGGGAGGTTGCACCAGCACTTCTGCTGAAATGCAACGTCATTTCTGGTTTGGCCACAGTCAAAAACAAGTAGAGCCTGTCGTATCGCTACGACCGGCTCTACTGTTGGATTTCGCTGAATCAGGCAGCCAGCGCGGACTTTGCTTCCGTCATCTCGTAGCCAAGTGCTTCGGCGACCGCGCGATTGGTAATCCGTCCGCGGTGGACGTTGAGGCCGTTGCGCAGATGCGGCTCGTCGGCGAGGGCTTTCAGGCCGCGATCGGCGAGCGCAAGGCCGTAGTGCAGCGTGGCGTTGTTGAGCGCATGCGCTGAAGTGACCGGAACTGCACCCGGCATGTTGGCAACGCAATAGTGGATGATGCCGTCGACCTCGTAGGTGGGGTCGGCGTGCGTGGTTGCGTGCGAGGTCTCGAAGCAGCCGCCCTGGTCGATGGCGACATCGACCAGCACCGCTCCCTTTTTCATGCCTGACAGCATTTCGCGGCTGACCAGCTTTGGCGCGGCGGCTCCGGGGATGAGCACTGCGCCGATGATCAGGTCGGCGGAGAAGCATTCCTCCTCGAGTGCCTCGACCGTCGAGTAGCGCGTGTGCACGCGGCCGGCGAACAGATCGTCGAGCTGGCGCAGACGCGGGATCGAGCGGTCGATGATGCTGACGTCGGCGCCAAGCCCGGCTGCCATGCGTGCCGCATGCAGGCCAACGACGCCACCGCCGATGACCGCGACCTTGCCCGGCAGCACGCCCGGCACGCCGCCGAGCAGCACGCCGCGGCCACCATGGGCCTTCTGCAACGCCGTCGCGCCGGCCTGGATCGCCAGGCGACCAGCGACCTCGGACATCGGCGCGAGAAGCGGCAGGCCGCCGCGCTCGTCGGTCACCGTCTCATAAGCGACGGCGGTCACACCCGAGGCAAGCAACCCCTTGGTCTGCTCCGGATCCGGCGCGAGGTGGAGATATGTATAGAGGATCTGGCCGTCGCGCAGCTGCGCCCACTCCCTGGGCTGCGGCTCCTTGACCTTGACGATCATGTCGGAGCGGGTGAACACCTCTTCGGCGGTCCTGGCGATCTGGGCGCCGGCTGCTCGATAGGCATTGTCGTCGGCCCCTATGCCCGAGCCGGCACCGGTTTCGACCAGGACCTCGTGGCCGTGGGCGACATATTCGCGGACCGAGCCGGGCGTCAGCCCGACACGGTATTCATGGTTCTTGATTTCTCTGGGGCAACCTACGCGCATCTTCCTGCTCCTCCGCAGCCATTTTGGCTTTCTCCCTGATGACGAAGTCAATCACGAATCGTTCCGAATATGTTTGCGAAAACGGTTGCGCTACCATGGGTTGTTCGTTAATTTTTGCGCGCATCCTCTGTATTATCGAAGGAAATTCGAAGAATGCCGTTGGACAGGATCGATATCGCCATTCTGGACGCGCTTCAGAAGGATGGACGGATGCCCAATGCGGCACTGGCCGAAAAGATTGGGCTGTCGCAGTCGGCCTGCTCGCGCCGCCTCGACAACCTCGAGAAGTCGGGCATCATCAGCGGCTATCACGCCCGTCTTTCGAATGTCGCTCTCGGTCACCAGATGACGGTGATCGTCCACATTTCGCTGTCGGGGCAATTCGAAAAGACGCTTTCGGATTTCGAGGTCGCGGTAAAGCGTTGTCCCAACATCCTGTCATGCCACCTGATGTCGGGTGAGTATGATTACATCCTTCGCATCGCCGCCCGCGATCTGCCCGACTATGAGCGCATCCACAAGGAATGGCTGTCGGCGATGCCGCATGTCACCAAGATCAATTCATCCTTCGCCTTGCGCGAGATCGTCGATCGCACGGTGATGGGGATAAGGCCGGAACTGCTCTGAGCGGCGCCAGATACCAGGCTGAAATCGGTAGCATCGCGCTGGACCAATCCATTCTCCACAGACTGTCGCGAGGCTGTCATGCGAGTCGGCTGGAACTCGTACGGATTTTGGCGCAACATTTGATCTTTGGGACGCCGGCTAAATACTGTCCGTTCATTTCCTGGAGAATGAAAATGTCCAACGTGATTCAATCTGTTTCTCGCCGTTCTTTCCTGGCGGGATCGGCTGCGGCGAGTGCGCTTGTGATGCTCCACCCTTTTTCGGCACGCGCGCAGGCCAACCAGGCGCATCTTCGCATCATGGAAACCACGGATCTGCACGTCCATGTGTTTCCCTACGACTATTATGCAGACAAGCCGAATGACACGATGGGTGTTGCCCGCACGGCATCGATCATCGACGCCATTCGCGCCGAGGCCAGCAACTCGATCCTTGTCGACAATGGCGACTTCCTTCAGGGCAACCCGATGGGCGATTACATGGCCTATCAGCGCGGCATGAAAGATGGCGACGTCCATCCGATCATCAAGGCGATGAACACGCTGGGTTATGATTGCTCGACGCTGGGCAATCACGAATTCAACTATGGCCTCGACTACATGTTCAAGGTTCTGGCCGGCGCGAACTTTCCCGTCGTCTGCTCCAACCTGACCAAGGGAGAACTGGCCGCCGACGCGACCAAGGACGAACTGTTCCTCAAGCCATATGTGATCCTCGACAAGAAGGTGAAGGATGGTTCCGGAGCCGAACATCCGATCCGGATCGGCCTGATCGGTTTTGTGCCGCCCCAGGTGATGACCTGGGATTCGCGTCACCTGCATGGCAAGGCGATGACCCGCGACATCGTCAAGGCAGCGCAGGCCTGGGTGCCTGAGATTCGCGAGCAGGGCGCCGACATTGTCATTGCACTGTCGCACTCGGGCATGGGCACGCCACAGGCGGCGGAAAACCTCGAAAACGCCTCCATCCTGCTTGCCGGCGTCGAGGGCATCGACGCAATCGTCACCGGTCACAGCCATCTCGATTTCCCCGGGCCGAAATTTGACAAGGTCGAGGGGCTCGACAACGCCAAGGGTACGATCAACGGCAAGCCCGGCGTGATGGGCGGCTTCTGGGGCTCGCATCTCGGCCTGATCGACCTGCTGCTTGAACGCGACGGCAATGCCTGGAAGGTGGTCAGCTCGACCAGCGAGGCGCGTCCGATCTCCAAGCGTGTCGACAAGAAGGTGGTGCCGACGGTCGAGAGCAAGGCTGCGGTCGAGACTGCAGCCAAGGAAGAACACGAGGCGACGCTCACTTATGTGCGCACACCTGTCGGCAAGACTTCAGCACCGCTTTATTCCTACTTTGCTCTCGTCGCCGACGATCCGTCGGTGCAGATCGTGAGCCAGGCGCAGATCTGGTACATCAAGGACATGCTCAAGGACACCGAGCACAAGGACCTGCCGGTGCTGTCGGCTGCAGCGCCGTTCAAGTCGGGCGGCCGTGGCGGGCCGGACTATTACACCGACGTTCCGGCCGGTGCTGTTGCGATCAAGAATGTTGCCGACCTCTACCTCTACCCCAACACCGTGCAGGCGGTGGCTGTCACCGGCGCCCAGGTCAAGGAGTGGCTGGAAATGTCGGCCGGTATCTTCAACAAGGTCGAGCCTGGCAAGCCCGACCAGGTGCTGATCAATCCTGAATTTCCGTCTTATAATTTCGATGTCATCGACGGCGTGACCTACAAGATCGATCTGGCGCAGCCGCCGAAATATGACCCCAAGGGTGCGGTTCTGGACGCTGGCTCAAACCGCATCGTCGACCTTATGTTCGAGGGAAAATCGATTGATCCCGCAGCGAAATTCGTTGTCGCGTCGAACAATTACCGGGCCGGGGGCGGCGGCAATTTCCCCGAGATCAACGCGTCGAAACTGGTGTTCGAGGCCCCCGACACCAATCGCGACGTGATCGTTCGCTACATCGTCGACCAGGGCACGATCAACCCGTCTGCGGACTCCAACTGGTCGTTTGCCCCGGTTGCGGGTGCTTCGGTGATCTTCGAAACGGGGCCAAAGGCCAAGGACCACATATCTGAGGTCAAAGCCGTCAAGATCGAGCCGGCGGGCGACGGTGCCGAAGGCTTTGCGAAGTACCGGATCACGCTTTGATATCTGGCGGATCGGCAGGGCGGCTGGAGAGATCCGGCCGCCCTTTCTTTTTGGCCAACTGATCAGTTGGCAGCTCGGCGTTCGATGGCTGGCATGACCAGATCGAGCGCGTCGGTGGATATGCCGCCCGAATAGCCTTCAGGCAGCGCGTCGATGACGGCGGGGTCGTCAATGCCATCCGAGAAGCCGCCGCCATGATAGGGCCCGAGCAGATACACATTGGTGCCGACGCTCTCCATCCGGTCGAGGAAGCGGTTCGGCCAGCCCCACAGCCAGGGCGCGATGTTGATCGGAACAAACAGCGTTCCGCCCCGGCAGTCCTCCGGCACATAGCCGCTCCAGCCGAGCCCTTGGTAGCGTAACAGGCAGCGGGTCAGCGACTTCTTGCTGAGCGTGCGCATGTCGGGCAGGGCGGCTTTGACGGCCAGCACCGGCCTGTCACCGCCAACGACGGTGAGGGCGGCACGGCGCTCCGCTGGCAAGCCTGACAGGAAGGCTGCCAGCGCTTCGCCCTCTTTCTCGTCGTTGCTTTTGATGTTGATGTGAAAACGCCGATTGGGGAAGCGGTCCAGCACCTCGTCGAGCGCGGGCATCAGCCCGACGCCCTGGCCTCGGAACGGAAATGTCTTGCCGCCATCGGCGGTGTAGCCGTAGCCGACGTCGAGCTTCCTGAGGTCCGCCATTGAATGGCTGCGCGTTTCGCCGCTGCCTTCGGTGCGGCAATCCACGGTCCAGTCATGGAAGACAGCGAACTTGCCGTCGGTGGTGGGATGCACATCGAGTTCAAGCACATCGGCGCCGCGCGCGAAGGCGGCATCCATCGAGCGGAGGGTATTTTCGAGATAGTCGTGCCGTGGCGCAAGCATGCGCTCGGCGGTGCAGGTGTCGCCGGTGAGGCCGGTGCGATCGTACTCCTGAGCCAGTCCGCGATGGGCGAGGAGAACCGGCTTTCCGTCTGGACGGTTGGAAAGCAACGACGTGTTGTTGAGGTAGACGGCTCCGGCAAGAGCAAGGGTCGAGAGAAGAAAAATGCTTCGTTTGCGCATGTGTTGATTCGCTCCGACACTGTTGTGCACGGAACTAGCTTGAGCAACGATCAGGCTTTTTGGCGGCGCAAAGCGAGCCACAACAAGTCGTGGCTGACCGATCTGAGTGACAGATCAGCTCACTCGCTGGGTGAGGAGGTATTCAGGCCTTGTAGACCACCTGCCTGACGTCGATATACTCGGCGCGGAAGCCGGCCTCGCAATAGTGCAGGTAAAACTCCCAGAGCTTCTTGAAGCGATCGTCGAAGCCGAGCGGCACGATGCGTTCCCAGGACGACCAGAAGCGGGTGCGCCATTCGGCAAGCGTACGGGCATAGTCCTGCGGAAAGACACGCTCGCGCAGATAATCGAGCCCGTGTTCGGCGCCAAGCGATTTGAGCAAAGTCGGTGTCGGCAGCATGCCGCCGGGAAAGACATAACGCTGGATGAAATCCGGCCGCTTTCGGTAGAGCGGGTAGGCAGCCTCGTTGATGGTGATGATCTGCAGGCCTGCCGTGCCGCCGGACGGCAGGCACTGCTTCATCTTGGCGAAGAATGCCGGCCAATATTTTTCGCCCACCGCCTCGAACATCTCGATCGAGGCGATGCGGTCATATCTGCCGGTTTCGTCGCGATAATCCTGCAGCTTGAATTCGACCTTGTCGGATAGCCCGGCATTGTGGATGCGCTTTTCGGGCAAAATCGAACTGCTCGCGGCTGATCGTCAGCCCCGTCACCTTGCAACCGATCTCGCGCGCCGCAAACTCGGCGAAGCCGCCCCAGCCGCAGCCGATCTCCAGCACATGGTCGTTGGGGCCAATGCCGGTGTCGCGCGCCAGGGCACGATATTTTTCGGCCTGCGCGCCGGCCAGGTCATTGGCGCCTGTTGCATAGAGCCCCGAGGAATAGGTCATGCTCGGGTCAAGCCACTGGCTGTAGAAGGCGTTGCCGAGATCGTAGTGGGCAGAGATATTGCGCTTCGAACCTGTGCGGGTGTTGTCATTGAGCCAGTGGCGAATGCGCTGGATGGTCGACAGCAGCCAGTTGGCGCCGCCGGCGACACCTTCTCCCGCTTCGCTGTTGACCACGAACAGTTCGAGGAAGCTCGTGACGTCAGGACTGTCCCAGTCGCCATCGATATAGGATTCGGCGACCCCGATGGTGCCGCCGCTGAAAGCGCGCGAGGGCAGCTTCCAATTGTGCAGCACGATTTCCGCCTCCGGTCCCGGCGCCTTGCCGCCGACCAAGATGCTGCGTCCGTCCGGCATCTTCACCTTGAGCGAGCCGCGCGGCAGGTGAAGTGCCGCCGACAGCGCCATGCGCACACGCGCCGGCAAACCTCTGGCGAAGTCCGCGACGTTGCCCTCGTGAAGCCTCGTCACATTTTGATTCGTAGAACCGTCCGAATTCCGCTGGGCCATCTCGACGTCCCAATTTTCTGCCCGGTACGGCGTGTCGGGCCTGTTGCTGCAAGCTTGTGCACCGCTGTCTTCGTCTGGTCGGAAAGGCGCCGCCGGACGCATCTCCAGTCAACTCGCGATGGACTTGGCTCGGGGGCGCCAAGACTGCCGCGTGCTGCGGTGAATCTGTCGTGATCTTCACCGCCAATATCTCGAACTTCAAGTGACATCTGGCAAGCGCTGATATGCCAGAAGCGCCCCAGGGCTCGACCCAGCGCATTCAGCCAGCGAAAGTGAATTTCTTTGCTATTAGATATCACTAATGCATTAAGGTGAGGCAATGGTTCGCCAGGTTTAGCGGGCTTCTCGTCCAACTGCGGGGAGGGCATCAAATTCGCTATGTCGTCGTGATAATGTGCGTCGCCTTGTTCCTCATCTGGGACGTTCTCTACAACCATGGCAATGCCACCGGCACAGCGGTCCAGGAGGTGCACCGCGTCGTGCGGATGATCACAGGCTGATGTGTAGGAAGACCGAATCGTGCTGCTGCCTTTTGTCGGATTGACGCGGACCAAAAGCCAAACCAAAAGGCGCCAGCGAAAGCAGCAGAAGGAATCGCGGCTTGATCCGGCACATCGTGTTTTTCAGCGCGCGGCACAAACAGGACGTCGAGATGATCCGCGAGGAATTATCGGCGCTTGGCAATATCCCGCATTCCACCGTCTTCGAAGTGACGGTGAACACCAAGGTTGACCCGTATTCGGACGAGATCGACATCGTCGTTTATGCCGAGTTTGCCGACCAGGCAGCGCTTGCCGCCTACAAGGCCCATCCGCTTTATGACAGGACGACCCAGCGTGTGCGTCCGATGCGCGAACTGCGCTATTCGGCGGACGTGGTCGCCGCGCAATAAAAAGCGCGCTCCGGGCGAACCCGAAGCGCGTCTTTAGCTTTTCCAGAAATTATGCCTTCTTGGCGCGACCGCGTGTCTTGGCTGGCGTTGCCGCCGCCTTGGAAGATACTGCGGCTGCCTTGCGTCCGAGGCCAAGCGACTTGGCGAGCTGCGAGCGCGCAGCGGCGTAGTTCGGCGCAACCATCGGATAGTCGGCCGGCAAGCCCCACTTGGCGCGGTATTCCTCGGGCGTCAGCCCGAAATGCACCGACAGGTGCCGCTTCAGCGACTTGAACTTCTTCCCGTCTTCCAGGCAGACGATGTAATCGGGATGCACCGAGCGCTTCGGGTTCACGGCCGGCTGCTGGGCTTCGGCGGGCGCTTCGGCAGGTTGATCGAGCGACAGGATCGACGCGTTGATGCTGGCGATCAACTCTGGCAAGCCGGTTGCTGGAACCTTGTTGTTCTCTACATAGGCGCTGACGATATGGGCAGTTAGTCCTAGGATGTCGATCTTGCTATCACTCGTCATCGGCCGTCTCTCCGGGCAGTATTAAAAGCAAATTATGAGTCTAACCATTTGCTGTGCCGTATATCGGTGCAAATGGTGTCGGACGGCAAGCAAAATAATGTCAAAAATCAAAGACCCGACCGGCGAATGCTGGTCGGGGTCTTTTGTATTAGAAGTATTGAATATTAGAAGAAGCCCTTGCGCTGCCACCAGCCGCCTTTTTTCGGCTTTGCCTCGGTGGAGGTGGCTGTCTCGGCTTCGACCACCGAAGTGATCACAGGTGCTGCGGGCGCAACTGGCGCTGCGGGGGCCTCGGAGACGACGTCTTCTTCGGCCGGAGCAGCGGCAGCCTTGCGGCGTGGCGCACGCGGCTTTGCCACCTTCTTCTCGGGCTTGGCCTCGGCTTCAGGCGCGACAGCTTCGGCAACGGCCTCGACCGCGGGAGCTTCGACAGCTTCGGCCTCAGCCTTCTTGGCCTTGGCCGAGCGGCGCGGCGCCTTTTTCGGCTTGGCTTCGACGACAGCCTCCGGCTCCTCCGCGGCAACTTCGACCGCTACCGCTTCGACGGCGACGACTTCGCGCACGCTGGTTTCGGCGACGGTCGCGTCGTCGGATGCGAGCTGTTCGTCGCCCTCTGCCGACGGCTCTTCGTCTTCCTTGCGGTTGCGCTTGCCGCCACGTTTGCCGCGACGCCGCTTCTTGGCCGCAGCATCTTCGGCCGCAGTCGTGTCCACGACAGCGGCTTCACCGGCGTCCTCGGAAACAGCGACTTCGGCGGCGACGTCGTCTTCGCCATCCTCGGACTCACTGGCCTCGCCAGCAACGACGGCACCATCCTGCTGAGCGCCATGCTCGCGGTCGCGATCGCGGCCGCCACGGCGACGCCGGCGCTTGCGCCGCTTACGGTCGTGCTGCTCGCCTTCGGCTGCTGCAGGCTGCGGCGCGCGGGCAGGCTGTGCCTCGACCACGACGGCCTCTTCTTCCTCTTCGACGATCTCGTCTTCGATTTCCTCTGGCTCTTCGTAGGCCGGGGCAGCAACGGGCAGGGCAAAGTTCGCCGGCTTCTCGGCAATAGCGCCGCGGAAGATGGCATGGTTCTGCGAACCGACGCTGTCATCGGCTTCGAGCGTGACCGTCACGCCGAAGCGGCTTTCGAGATCCACCAGCGTGGAACGCTTGTGGTTGAGCACGTAAAGAGCGGTCGCCACCGGGGTCTTGACCGTGATGTGGCTGCGCGAGTCCTTGAGCAGGAACTCTTCGATGGCGCGCACGACCTGCAGCGCAACCGACGAGTTCCGAACGCACATGGCCGGTGCCGCCGCAATGCGGGCAGGGCTTCATCGTCGATTCGAGCACGCTGGCGCGGATGCGCTGGCGTGACATCTCCATCAAGCCGAAATGCGAAATGCGGCCGACCTGGATACGGGCGCGATCGTTCTTCAGGCAATCCTTGAGCTTTTTTTCGACCGCACGGTTGTTGCGGTTCTCCTCCATGTCGATGAAGTCGATGACGATCAGGCCGGCGAGGTCGCGCAGCCTGAGTTGGCGCGCGACTTCCTCGGCTGCTTCAAGGTTGGTGTGAAGTGCCGTCTCTTCGATCGAATGCTCCTTGGTGGAGCGCCCGGAGTTGACGTCGATGGCGACCAGCGCTTCGGTCTGGTTGATGATGATGTAGCCACCCGACTTCAGCGTCACCTGCGGCTGGACCATCCGCTCGAGCTGCGATTCGATGCCGCTGCGCACGAAGATCGGGGTGATGTCGCGGTAAGGCTGGACGACCTTGGCATGGCTGGGCATCAGCATGCGCATGAAGTCCTTGGCCTCGCGGTAGCCGTCTTCGCCGGCGACGAGAACCTCGTCGATATCCTTGTTGTAGAGGTCGCGCACCGATCGCTTGATCAGGCTGCCTTCCTCATAGACCAGCGCGGGTGCGGTCGACTGCAGCGTCAGGCTGCGGACGTTCTCCCACAGGCGCATCAGATATTCGTAGTCGCGCTTGATCTCGGCCTTGGTGCGGCTTTCACCTGCGGTGCGCAGGATGACGCCCATGCCCTTCGGCACCTCGAGATCGGCAACCACTTCCTTCAGGCGCTTGCGGTCCTGGGCGTTGGTGATCTTGCGTGAAATGCCGCCGCCACGCGCCGTATTGGGCATCAGCACCGAATAGCGGCCGGCGAGCGACAGATAGGTCGTCAGCGCAGCGCCCTTGTTGCCGCGCTCTTCCTTGACCACCTGGACCAGAAGGATCTGGCGGCGCTTGATGACTTCCTGGATCTTGTAGTGGCGGCGAACCGGCTTGCGGCGGTTGCGCACTTCTTCAAGCGCATCTTCGGCGCCGACCGACTCGATCTCGTGATCGTCGTGGTGGACCGAGTGGACCTCCTCGATCACGCCGCCGTTTTCGTTTTCCGTGACGGTCGGCTCGGGTGCCCGTTCGGAAACGACGTCGGCATCGACGGACGCGGCAATCGATGTCGGCTCGCGCTCGTCCGAGCCGCCATTGTCCTCGTCGGCCGATGTGTCGGCTGACGACTCGTCGGCGTTTGCGTCGGAGGCGTCGCTTGCGGCAATCGATTCGCCGTCCTCTTCCGAGGAAGCGCCGTCGTCGTCGCCCGAGCCTTCAGGCTTGTTCTCGTCGTTGCGGCCACGATTCTTGCCACCGCGGCGCCTGCGGCGTCCACGGTTGCGATCCTGGCTCTTGCTATCGTCGCCTTCGTTGTCTTCGTCTTCCTCGTCCTCGGCTTCTTCCGCCTCGGCGCGCAGCAGCGCCTGCCGATCGGCAACCGGGATCTGGTAGTAGTCGGGATGGATTTCACTGAAGGCGAGGAAACCGTGACGGTTCCCGCCATACTCGACAAAGGCAGCCTGAAGGGACGGTTCAACCCGCGTTACGCGGGCGAGGTAGATGTTTCCTTTGAGCTGCTTCTTGTCCTGTGATTCGAAATCGAATTCTTCAATACGGTTACCGCGAACTACGACAACCCGTGTTTCCTCCGGGTGGGAGGCGTCTATCAGCATCTTGTTGGGCATTATTTGTCCTCCCGGCAGCCGTCAGCTGCGGCCTGCGGGAACTCGTCCGCCGCCGTAAGTTTGCTGATGAGGGGGTGCCGGATGATTTTGCGTCCACCGGTCGCAGCCAAAACGCCATGGCGGTGCCGCCCGCTGCCGTGATGGCGCGGTTACCTGCGGACCTGTCCATGATTGCGTCTGTGGCCAATGCGTGACCTTGCGGAACCTTGTTTCAAATCTAAGCCCGGGAATCCGGACCAGCTACTTTGCTCTTACAGAGCCGGCGCGGAATAGTGTCCGGCCGTTTTTCTCACGCAGTCGCTACCCCGCCACGGGCCGCGCCTGCGAATCTCGTCGCGATCACTGAAATCTATCTCTGTCGCGAGTCGGGCCATCGCTCGTCGCGTGGTTCCCTAGCGGAAGGCGCTGAGGGCGCGGGCCCAGGATTGCAGTGATCCAATGTCGCTTTTATGATTTGGCGAGGTTGAGCGCAACCCCGATTTCCGATGCCGGCAAAGGCAGGTGCGGCAACGCTAGGGGGAGCATTCCGACAAAGACTCGGTTAACCTTCTCTGGTTACCACTCGTTAATCGAGGGGCCGCGTATCTGGCCGGCGATTGGTAACGGCGCGCAATGACTGCGCACCTGGTTTTCTGGAGCGGCAAGACTGAGATGGGGCCTGCGGCATTGACTGGCAAGAGCTTCCCGTTCGGGGGCGTCCAGCCCGGCGGCACGGCGTGCCGTGCGATGTTTGTGTTTTTGGCGTGCCTCGTCATGTTTGCCGGCTTCAACTGCCAGCCCGTTTGCGCTGCCGAAACGATAAAGACACTCGACTACAAGATGGCAGGCGATGCGACCCACATGCGCATCGTCATGAATTTCGACCGCGAGCCGGAACCGAAGTGGTTCCTGCTGCGCAGCCCGCATCGTCTTGTCGTCGATCTTCCCGACGCTACGCTTGCGCTCGACGCCAAGGATCTCAAGCCGCGCGGTCTTATCAAGAGCGTACGCTATGGCGCGTCGGGCGAGGGCGCTTCGCGGCTGATCGTGACGTCGAAGGGGCCGTTCAGCGTCGAGAAGGTTGATATCCTCAGGAATGAAGACGGATCCGGGTATCGCCTGGTCGCCGACATCGCTGCCGCCTCGGAGCGTGAGTTCGATGCCGCACTCGCTGTCCAGGCCGAAACGACGGGCTCGACAACGGCCAAGACCGACAGGCTCGGCAAGATCGCGCATCGCGGCGACCGGCCGTTCACGATCGTGCTTGATCCGGGCCATGGCGGTATCGACGGTGGTGCCGAAGGCCTGAACGGCACAGTCGAAAAGACGGTCACGCTCGCCTTTGCCAAAGAGCTGCAGGCCAAGCTTGCCTCCAACAGTGCCTACAAGGTCGTCCTGACCCGCGAGGGCGACGAGTTTCTTCGCCTCGACGACCGCGTTCGCATCGCTCGCCAGCAAGAGGCCGACCTGTTCATCTCGATCCATGCCGACACGATCAGGCTGAAGGGTATCCGCGGTGCCACCGTCTATACTGTGTCGGACAAGGCATCCGACGCTGACGCACAGGCGCTGGCCGATCGTGAAAACCTTTCCGACCAGCTTGCCGGCGTCGATGTTGCCGAAGAAAACCACGCAGTCTCGGACATTCTCGTTGATCTGATCCGGCGCGAGACGCACGGCTTTTCCACTCGTTTTGCTCGCTCACTGGTCGGCGAACTGTCGCCGACGGTGGGCATGATCAACAACCCGCATCGTTCAGCCGGTTTCCGGGTGCTCAAGGCGCCTGACGTGCCGTCGGTGCTGGTCGAACTCGGCTATCTCTCCAATCCCCAGGACGAAGAGCAGCTTCGCAGCGCCGATTGGCGCGAGAAGGCCGCTACGAGTATCTCGAAGGCGGTGGCCGCCTTTGTCGCCGAGAGGGGTGGTACTGGCGGCTGATGAGATTGCTTCGCCCTCTTGTCTGGATTGCCGACAGGTCGCGGAACGGGCATTTGTGCTGTTTTCGGCCAGATTCTTTGGCGCTTGCGGGGCTGTTGCCGTATTTTGTCCACAACCGCGCGACATGGGTGGCCATTGCGGATCGGGACAAGTACCTGCGGCTTGCGGTGATGGCGGGTTGGTTTAGGGAATCCCCGAACCTTGTACTGGAGCGGGCATGATTCGTCTTATCGGCTATTTCTTCGGCATCGGCACGACGCTTGCGCTCGTCGTTGCAGCAGGCGTGGCGATCTATCTCGGCCAGCTCACCAAGGAACTCCCCGACTACGAGGTGCTCGCCAAATACGAGCCGCCGGTAACCACGCGCGTCCACGCCTCCGATGGCGCGTTAATGGGCGAATTCGCGCGCGAGCGCCGGCTCTATCTGCCGATCCAGGCCGTGCCCGATCGTGTCAAGGCGGCGTTCCTGTCGGCCGAAGACAAGAACTTCTACAACCATCCCGGCATCGACGTGACCGGCCTCGGCCGTGCCGTTTTGACCAATTTCCAGAATTTCGGTTCCGGCCGCCGCCAGGTCGGTGCGTCGACGATCACCCAGCAGGTGGCCAAGAACTTCCTCTTGAGCTCGGATCAGACCTACGAGCGCAAGATCAAGGAAATGGTGCTGGCCTTCCGCATCGAGCAGGCCTACTCGAAGGACCGTATCCTCGAGCTCTACGTCAACGAGATCTTCTTCGGGCTCGGCGCCTACGGCATCGCGGGTGCCGCGCTGACCTACTTCGACAAGTCGGTAAACGAATTGACTGTCGCCGAAGCCGCCTATCTCGCCGCGCTGCCAAAAGGCCCGTCGAACTATCACCCGTTCAAATATGCCGACCGTGCCATCGAGCGCCGCAACTGGGTCATCGACCAGATGGTGGTCAACGGCTACGTTTCGCGTGAGGAAGGCGACAAGGCCAAGGCTTCGCCGCTTGGCGTCACGCCGCGCCGTACCGGCACCTATGTCTTCGCCGGCGAATACTTCACCGAGGAAGTGCGCCGCGAACTGATCGCTCGATACGGCCAGGACGCGCTCTACGAGGGCGGCCTTTCGGTGCGCACCACGCTCGACCCGAAGCTGCAGGCCATGGCCCGCAAGGCCATGCAGTCGGGTCTCGAGAAGTATGATCGTCTGCGTGGCTATCGCGGCCCGGTCAAGAACATCGACATCTCGGGCGACTGGGGCACGGCACTCGGCGAGGTCAAGGCGCTGGACGACGTTCCCGAATGGCGTCTGGCAGTCGTGCTCGACAGCTCGAAGACCGGCCTCGAAATTGGCTTGCAGCCCAAGCGCGAGATTTCCGGCGCGCTGTCCAAGGACCGCGAGAAAAGCACGGTGTCGAAGGACGACATGAGCTTTGCCATGCGCTACGTCGCCGACGGCAAGCGCGTGAAGGCCAATTCTCCGTCCGAAGTGCTGAAGGCCGGCGACGTGATCTATGTCGAGAAGAACGACGGCGACGGCTATGCGTTGCGCCAGGTGCCTGAAGTGTCGGGCGGCCTTGTCGCCATGGATCCGCATACCGGCCGTGTGCTGGCCATGGTCGGCGGTTTCTCCTATGCACAGTCAGAGTTCAATCGCGCGACGCAAGCGATGCGCCAGCCCGGCTCGGCGTTCAAACCGTTTGTCTACGCCGCGGCACTCGACAATGGCTACACACCAGCATCGGTGATCATGGACGGCCCGATCACCATCCAGTCGGGCAATGTAAGCTGGTCGCCCAAGAACTATGACGGCAAGGCTGCCGGTCCTTCGACCTTGCGCGCCGGCATCGAGCGCTCGCGCAATCTCATGACTGTGCGCCTGGCCAACGACATGGGCATGAAGACGGTTGCCGAATATGCCGAGCGTTTCGGCGTCTATGACAAGCTCGCACCATATCTGCCGATGGCGCTGGGCGCGGGCGAGACCACCGTCATGCGCATGGTCTCAGCCTATGCCGTGATGGCCAATGGCGGCCGCCAGATCAAGCCGTCGCTGATCGACCGCATCCAGGACCGCTACGGCAAGACCGTGTTCAAGCATGACGAGCGCGGCTGCGAAGGCTGCGTCGCCACCGAATGGGCCAACCAGCCCGAACCGGATCTGGTCGACAATTCCGAGCAGGTGCTCGATCCGATGACCGCCTACCAGATCACCTCGATGCTGGAAGGCGTGGTCCAGCGTGGTACGGCCACGACATTGCTGTCGCTCAACCGTCCGATTGCCGGCAAGACCGGAACGACCAACGACGAGAAGGACGCCTGGTTCGTTGGCTACACGCCCAACCTCGTCGTCGGACTGTATCTCGGCTACGACAAGCCGCAGGGGCTCGGTAAGGGCACCACTGGCGGTGGCCTGGCGGCACCGGTGTTCAAGGACTTCATGACGGTTGCTCTCGAAGGCACGCCCAAGGTCGACTTCGTCCTGCCTGCCGGAATGAAGCTGATTTCGATCGACCGCAAGACCGGCATGCAGGCGGGCGAGGGTGCGCCGGGCACGATCATGGAAGCCTTCAAGCCCGGCACCGGGCCTGCCGACAGCTACTGGGTCATCGGCATGGGTGAAGACGGTACCAATGGTTACGGCGAAGCGCTGTCGCCACAGGCCAGCAAGGCCATCAGCGAAGGCGGCGGTGGCCTCTACTAGGATCGCTAGCCAGTCCGGCATTCGCCGGATCCTCGACGGAACTGACAAATGCGCGTGGCTAGGCCGCGCGCATTTTTTGTTTGCACGAATGTCTGTCTCAAACGCTTGCAAATACCCAAAGAGTTATATAATCTTTTGGTTATTTATAAGCGTTGGCGGGTGACGACTCCCTTGGGCGCGCAAGATCCGAAGCCATGTCGGAACCTGCGAGCCCGGTTGTCCTTGCAGCAGCAGTCGCTCAGCGACGGCACGACAGTTGCATTTCAAGAGGAGAAAACGATGCAGAAGATCAGCCCGTTCCTGTGGTTCGACAACCAGGCCGAAGAGGCGGTGACGTTCTACACGTCGGTGTTCAGGAATTCCAAGATCGGCAAGATGACGCGCTATGGCGAGGCGGGGCCCGGACCTGCCGGCAGCGTCATGGTTGCCGAGTTCGAACTGGAGGGGTTGCATTTCACCGCTTTGAACGGTGGTCCAATGTTCAAGTTCACTGAAGCGATTTCGATGAGTGTCGATTGCAAGGACCAGGCCGAGGTCGACTACTTCTGGAGCAGGCTCACGGAAGGCGGCCAGCCGGGCCAGTGCGGCTGGCTCAAGGACAAGTTCGGGCTTTCATGGCAGATCGTCCCTGAAGCCTTGCCGCGTTTGCTCGGCGATCCCGATGCCGCCAAGGCCAGCCGGGTCATGCAGGCGATGTTGCAGATGACCAGGATCGATGTTGCCAAACTCGAAGCTGCCTATGCCGGCTAGGCAATTCACGCTGTCGCAAGGCGAGTGGGCGGGGGGCGATGATGCCTGCCCATTTTGCTTTACAGGAAGCGGCCTCGTCCCTATGTTCCGCGCGGATTCAACAGCCGCCTTCGGGCGCGAAACAAGCAAAAAGAAGCAATCTCCATGCGCGCGGAAACGCAGAACATCGTCGATGAAATCAGGCAGGCCATAAGCCTGCTGAGGAGGCATCTTTGACTGGGATCAGGCGATAAAGCGGCTTGATTACCTGAACATGCGGGCAGAGGACGGCAACCTCTGGAACGACCCGCAGGAAGCCCAGAAGCTGATGCGCGAGCGCCAGTCGCTCGACGACAGCATCAAGGCCATCCAGGGTCTGAGCCAGGCGCTGGACGACAACATCGGCCTGATCGAGATGGGCGAGGAAGAAGGCGACGCTGATATCGTCGGCGAAGCTGAAACCGCCATTCGTTCACTGGCTGGCGAAATCCGGGCGCGCCAGATCGAGTCGCTGCTGTCAGGCGAAGCCGACCAGAACGACACCTATCTCGAAGTGCACGCCGGTGCCGGCGGCACCGAGAGCCAGGACTGGGCGAACATGCTGCTGCGCATGTACACGCGCTGGGCCGAACGCCGCCGCTTCAAGGTCGAGGTGCTGGAAGTCCACGACGGCGAAGAAGCCGGCATCAAGTCTGCCACGCTGCTGATCAAGGGCCACAATGCCTATGGCTGGCTGAAGACGGAATCGGGCGTTCATCGCCTGGTCCGCATATCGCCCTACGACAGCAACGCGCGCCGGCACACCTCGTTCTCGAGCATCTGGGTCTATCCGGTTGTCGACGATTCGATCGAGATCGATGTCTCGGAATCCGACGTCCGTATCGACACCTACCGTTCGTCGGGTGCTGGTGGCCAGCACGTCAACACCACCGACTCGGCGGTGCGCATCACGCACATCGCCACCGGCATCGCGGTTGCTTGCCAGGCAGAGCGTTCGCAGCACAAGAACAAGGCCAAGGCCTGGGAAATGCTGCGCTCGCGCCTCTACGAGGAAGAGCTGAAGAAGCGTGAAGCCGTCGCCAACGCGACGGAGTCAGCCAAGACCGAAATTGGTTGGGGTCACCAGATCCGCTCCTATGTTCTCCAGCCTTATCAGCTGGTGAAGGATCTGCGCACCGGCGTTGAAAGCACGAGCCCGTCTGATGTTCTCGACGGCGACCTCGACGATTTCATGGAAGCGTCGCTGTCGCAGCGCATCGAGGGTGGGGCAGGGCAGGCCGTCGCCGACATCGACTAGCTGCCAGCTTTGTTCGGCATCGCATACCCGGTCATCTCCAAAGCGTGATGGCCGGGTTGCCCGCCAGCGGAACATTTCAGGTAGCGTTTCGTTAAGCATGCGGGCGCAGGATTCGCTTGGGAGGTGTTCTCAGGGGAAGACGCCATGTTGTGCCCAGGAAAGCCCCGCTTGCGCCGATATGCCCTCGCAGTGTCCGCGCTTGCGCTGATCTCGCTCAGCACGCCACCCGCCTTTTCGCACGACGCTCCAAAAGGCTGGACCTACCCTTTCGCCTGCTGCTCCGGCTATGACTGCCGCGAAGTACCGAAGAAGGCGATCAGCGAACGACCACAAGGCTATGTCATCGAAGGCACGGGCGAGGTCGTCACCTATCAGGACGCCCGCATCCATACCTCGCCCGACGGTCAGTACCACTGGTGTTCCATAGCAGGCGCTGATGATAGCCGGACCATCTGTTTGTTCGTGCCGCCGAAATCGTACTAAACGTCCCTGCTGACGAGGCTCCTGACGCCAGCTTGTCAGGAGGGGCCGGATATTGTGTGCTGTCGCCGGAGGGGGCGCAGACATACAAGGGAATTGGCCATGGTCATCAAGGCAAGCTGCCACTGCAAGGCAACCACGTTCGAAGTGACGGAGGTGCCGGAGAATGTGACTTCGTGCACCTGTTCATTCTGTTCCAAGCGTGGCTCGCTGTGGGCCTATTACACGCCCGCACAGTTCACGCTCACCAGTCCGCCGGAAAACGTTTCGGTTTACGAATGGGGTTCGAAGACGGTGAAGCATGGCTTCTGCGCCATCTGTGGCTGCGGCACCTTCACCAAGACACCCGACTGGTCGACCGGGGAGCCGGATTTCGACAATCCCAGGGTCAGCGTCAATTCGCGCTTGTTTGACGACTTTGATCTCGACAAGATCGAGGTTGTGGTGATCGACGGCAAGAACCTTTGGTGACAGGCAAAAATTGTCATGCAGATGCGTGGCAGTTTGCGCGCCTGGCACTGCTTCCGTTCCGTTTTTCGCCGTATTTCATGCTACAAGGCCGAGGAAGGGCTTTGCGCGGGGCGCCGTTGCGTTCCGCGGTACGGAGAGGGACATTCCTTATGAAAAAGACAGTGATTTTCGCGCTGGCGGGCAGCATGTTTGTCGGCGCCTGCACGACCGATCCTTATACCGGTCAGCAGAAGGTTTCGAACGCGGCAGCAGGTGCCGGCATCGGCGCGCTCGCCGGTGCCGGCCTTGGCCTGCTCGCTGGCGGCAATGACCGCCGCAACGCGCTGATCGGTGCCGGTGTCGGCGCTCTCGCCGGTGGTCTCGCCGGTGGCTACATGGACAGGCAGGAATCCGAACTGCGTGCCCAGCTCCAGGGTAGCGGCGTCAGCGTCACCCGCGCCGGCGACCAGATCATCCTGAATATGCCGTCCAACATCACCTTCGCCACCGACCAGGATGCGGTGAAGTCGGGCTTCTACGACACCCTTAACTCGGTTGCGCTGGTGCTGAAGAAGTTCAACCAGACCACTGTCGACGTGTTCGGCCACACCGATTCGACCGGTGGCGACCAGCACAATTTCGACCTGTCGCAGCGTCGTGCGTTGTCGGTGGCCAACTATCTCGGTGCCCAGGGTGTCGATTCGCGTCGCTTTGCCGTCACCGGCTTTGGCGCGACACGTCCGATCGCGTCCAACGCCACCTCGGATGGCCGTGCGCAGAACCGCCGTGTCGAGATCCAGCTGTCGCCGCTCACCTGAATCGCGAGCAGCCAGGAAAGCTAACAAAACGGCCCCTTGCGGGCCGTTTTTCATTCAGTGCTCCACGAGGTGTAAAGAGTGCCGGTGCGTAAGCCGGCTTCCGCTCAAGTACCAAAAAAATGGCCCCGAAAGGGGCCATTTTTTGTTGCGGCGCAAGCGCGCTCAGACGTTCGTGGTGATCAGCATGAATGCCGGCAGGTCGTCGCCGAAACCAACCGTGCGGTCATCGTCTTCTTCGCGCTGATGGCGGCGGTTGCCGCGATTGTCGTCGCGACGTGGCTTGTCTTCATGCTCGCGCGGCTTGCGGTCGGCGTTGCCGTTCCTGATCGCTTCCTTGCGCACGCGGCGCTCGTCGATGTCGGACACGACGTTGTCAACCGGAGGAGCTTCGCTTGCAGGCGCTGCCGCCACCTGGACGACAGGCGCTTCTTCACGCGGCTTGCGGTCGCGTTCGCGGCCATGCTTTTCCTTGCCGGCGCGGCGCGGCGCACCACGACCGCGGCGCGGAGCCTCGTCGTCACCTTCGCTGGCAACGACAGTCGACAGGTCGCCATCATGCCATTCCACCGCCAGGCCGGTCAGCCTTTCGATGGCGTCGACATATTTGGTGTCGGACTTGGTGACGATGGTGAAGGCCTTGCCGAGACGTCCGGCCCGGCCGGTGCGGCCGATGCGGTGGACATAGTCTTCCGCGTGGATCGGCACGTCGTAATTGAAAACGTGGCTGACCTCGGGGATGTCGAGGCCGCGCGCGGCGACGTCGGATGCGACCAGCAGCTTCAGCTTGCCGTCACGGAAGCCGGCGAGCATCGCCATGCGAGCGCGCTGGTCCATGTCGCCATGCAGCGCACCGGCGTCGAAGTCGTGCTTGACCAGCGAGCGGAACAGTTCCGACACGTCGACCTTGCGGTTGCAGAAGATGATCGCGTTCTTGATCGCATCGCCTTCGGCATTGATCAGCTTGCGCAGCGTTTCGCGCTTGTCCCATGGCTTGGGGCCTGATTTGACGAGGCGCTGCGTGATGTTGGTGCTGGTCGATGCAGCCTTGGAGACCTCGACGCGTATCGGCGCGTGCAGGAACTGCTCGGTCAACTTGGTGATTTCGGGCGGCATCGTCGCCGAGAAGAACAGCGTCTGACGGGTGAAAGGGATCAGCTTGCAGATGCGCTCGATGTCGGGGATGAAACCCATGTCGAGCATGCGGTCGGCTTCGTCGATGACGAGGATCTCGACGCCGGTCAGCAAAAGCTTGCCGCGCTCGAAATGATCGAGCATGCGGCCAGGCGTTGCGATCAGCACGTCAGCGCCACGCTCAAGCTTTTTTTCCTGCTCGTCGAACGATACGCCGCCGATCAGCAAGGCGATGTTGAGCCGGTGGTTCTTGCCGTATTTGACGAAGTTCTCTTCGACTTGTGCGGCGAGCTCGCGCGTCGGCTCGAGGATCAGCGTGCGTGGCATGCGAGCCCGGGCACGGCCTTTTTCAAGGCGCGTCAGCATCGGCAGCACGAAGGATGCTGTTTTGCCTGTGCCCGTCTGGGCGATGCCGAGCACGTCCTTGCCTTGCAGGGCGTGCGGGATCGCACCTGCCTGGATCGGCGTAGGCTGCGTGTAGCCGGCGTCGGTGACTGCGGAAAGGACCTTCGGCGAAAGGCCGAGGTCTGCGAAGGTCAACGCTTCTGGAGCGGTCTGAGTGTCTTCGGACAAGTTTGTTGGCTGTCTTTGCTCGTTCAAGGGCGCGGCGCACTGGCCACGACAGGCGCAACTCGCCTGCAATATGCCGCAACGCGATAGGCGTAAGTGCGCGATTTGTCAACTCAAACTGGCACACGGGAGGCGATTGCAGCAGTTTACTTCCAGCTGTGGCCCAATGTTCAGTATTTGAATTGCTCGGCCAGGATGCGTTCGCTCCAGGAATGACCGGGATCGAACAGCAGTGTGGCGGTGTGATTGGCCGATTCCTTGACCTCGACCGAGACCACCGACTTGACTTCGGTGTGGTCGGCAACTGCGTTTACCGGGCGTTTTTGCTCTTCCAGGATATCGAAACGAACCACGGCTGTCTTGGGCAGGAGCGCACCGCGCCAGCGCCGCGGCCTGAATGGGCTGACAGGCGTCAGTGCGAGAAGTGGAGCGTCAAGCGGCAGGATCGGACCGTGGGCCGACAGATTGTAGGCCGTCGACCCAGCCGGTGTCGCCACCATGACGCCGTCGCAGATCAGTTCGTCGAGCCGAACCTTGCCGTCGACCGAAATGCGCAGGCGCGCTGCCTGATAGGATTGCCGCAACAGCGACACTTCGTTGATCGCCAGCGCTTCCCTTGATGTGCCGGTGTCATCGACAGTGATCATTTCCAGCGGACGGATGGTTTCGGCGACCGCCGCAGCAAGACGTTCGGGCAGGGCGTACTCACGATATTCGTTCATCAGGAAGCCGACGGTTCCACGGTTCATGCCGTAGACACACTTGCCGGTGCTCATCGTCTCGCGCAGCGTCTGCAGAAGAAAGCCGTCGCCGCCAAGCGCCACGACGATGTCGGCCTTGTCGTAAGGTATCTGGCCATAACGCTTGGAAAGGCGCTCGGCCGCGGCATCCGCCTCCGGTGTACCGGAAGATGCGAATGAAAATGTCAGCGACTTGGCGTCCATGTGCTCCCCGCCGGCGGTCCGAACGCCGGTGTCGGCCGCCGGCAACGGGGTAGCATGCGGTTTTGCCGAAGCAAAGGGAGCGGCACGGTCACGGTGCTAGCGCTCGTTGCGTCAAACCCATGCTTAGCCGCCGGCTGCTTGAATGATCACGCACAGGCCGCTGCGTGTCTCTTCCTTGGACGTTACCTGACCCGGCTGGACGTTGAAGATGGCGTTGACCAAGGTGCCGCCACCTTGGCTGCGGGCAACGACGCGCAGGGTCTGCACCCGGCCGCTGCCCGACCCGTCCTGGACGGCGTCGATGGCTCCGAGTTCCTTGTTGACTGTAATGCCGGAAAAACCCTCGGCCGCGACCGCCTGCGCGAGGCGCTTCAAGGCGTCGGCCTGCTTGACCTTGGGAAACGACTGCGAGCTCTTGTAGGAGACGACCGTGACCAGCGGGATGCCGCTGACCTTGAAGTTCTTTTCGCAGGTTTGTGCCTGTGCCGCCGAAGCGCCAATCACCGCCAGGGCGGATGCCATCAAGATTTGTTTTAGCATTTGCTACTCCAAGCGCGGATTTCTTTGATCGCTCGGACGGTATATTCCATGGCCAGATTTGCAAAGGTCAAGTGTCCAGCCGACAAAGACTGTGCTGGTCTCGGCCGTAATCCAGTTCTTAATCACAACCCCGCCATCGCGCCGGTTGATGCGATGTACATCTGCAGCCAGATCGCAAAACGTTAAGTTTCAATCGCTATCCCCGGCTCGTGCCGTAAGTTGCAGGGGGATGGCCATGTGGAAGATCGCGTTCAAGGCCAGCTTGATCACCATCGCCGTCATCGTCGTGAGCCAGATCGTCTCGTTTGCGATCCGTTATTCGGCCGGCCAGTCCTTCACGGCGTTCGTCTTTGCGATGAACTCCATACTGCCGATCCTGACGGCGTTTCCTGCCGGCTTCCTTATCTTCTGGCAGAACGAAAAACTGAAGCGGGCGCTTGCCGAACTGTCAGAAGCGCACACCCAGCTGAAGGCGAAAGCGACGCATGATCAGATGACCGGGCTGTTGAACCGCGAGGCATTTTTCGAGAAATCGAAGCAGGCCCGGCGCAAGAGCGATAGCGGTGCGCTGCTGTTGATCGACGCCGACAATTTCAAGACCATCAACGACACGTTCGGCCACCTGGTCGGCGACGAGGCGCTCAAGCTGATCTCGAATGCGCTGCGCAGCTCGATCCGCGACCACGATCTGGTCGGGCGTGTAGGCGGTGAGGAGTTTTGCGTGTTCCTGCCTGCGGCCAACCAGGAGGAGGCGGCGATGATTGCCGAACGGATTCGCGCCGAGGTCGAAGGGCTCGCCTTCTTTCCGGCGGAAGCACGCCCACATCGCCTGACCGTCAGCATCGGGGCGGTTGTTTCAGCCGGACAGCAACCGACGTCGCAGCTCATGCGTCTCGCCGATCGTTGTCTCTACGAGGCCAAGGAAAAGGGGCGCAATCGTGTGGTGTTTGCCAGGTCGATGGTTTCGGCCGCTTAGCGCTATCTCGCCACCAGGCGTCAGCCGATGCCGGTGGCGTAATGGAGGTAAACGGCGAGCACGATGAAACCGATGATCGTGGCGACGCCGGTCCAGTCGACCTGCGCCTCTTTCATCTGGCGAAACAGCTTGAGCAACAGCAGCCACGCGACGATCACCACCACGGCAATAATCACGAACCTGATCATCCATCACCTCCAGCGCGGCGTTAGAGCAGCCCGCGAACTGGATATAGTGGAAACGACGCTTCAGTTTTAGGGCTCGTGGTGCGTCCTCGCCTGGGGATGCTTCGTTGCTCGCCCGAAATTGTCTTTACTGGGCCACAAAATATGCTAACCGGAGCAAATTGCCCTTGTAGCTCAGCTGGTAGAGCAGCGGTTTTGTAAACCGAAGGTCGCGGGTTCGATTCCTGCCGGGGGCACCACAGTCCACACGAAAGCCCTTATTTCCCTGCATCGCCAAGGCTTAGGCGTCCCTTCCGGTCCACATCGCGGTACTCCGGAGGTACAGATGGGGCTCGTATTGAAGCGACGTTCACCGCGAGGCAGAGCTACAGGCAGGGAAACTGGCCGGGGTGCTGGTCTCCCTTGGTAGCAGAACGATTCCCGGACATGCGCCTGCGGGCCAGCGCAATCAGCTGTGTCACGTTAGCGGCTTCCGCAATCAGGGAGGCGCAGATGCTTACGAGGGCGCTCGTCTACGACAAGTGAATTGATGGCAGACGTATTCGCCGCGACACGGCATTCCAGATGGTTCCGGGGCGTGAGACGATTGGCAGAATCTACTGCCGCTGGTCGACGGCGGCCATCGTAGTAACGGAAGGGGTGCCGGGGGTATAGCGCAGTTTCAACTGTCGAGTTCGACCCCTCGGATTTTTCCGCCATCTTTAGGCGCGATCACCAGGGCGAAACTACGCCGTGCTACTATTGTCTTTCGTAAGGGCCTCTAGCGCCACGCTGGCATTTTCATACACCCTGAAACGCTCTTCCATCCAATCCCTCTTCCGTGACATCTCTGCTCGGAAAGGATCAAGTGAAGGGGCCCTGATTGCCGCCTCAAGGAAGTCGATCCACTCGTCATTTGCCAACGAAAGTGCTGTACCAGCTTTCATGACGGCAAACGCCTTGCTCGCAAGTTCGTCGTTTACAACCGTGCCCGCATCGATTTGGGCAATCATATCGTCCAACAATTCCGCGATCTGAGATAGAGTGTCTTTGAGTTCGCATTTGCGGACCGTGGCGTAGTCGATGAGTTGCTTAAGATTGGCGTGATCTTCTTCCCTATCAGGATCAATATCTCCTGCGATATCCACGAGTTGGCGGCACACCTTCCCCAGGCGCTCAATGTTGGTGTTGGTTCTTGCAAGGTCCTTTTCGACTTGCATTACCTCCCGTTCAAAGCCCGCATTTGGGCGCCCATTGTTATACTCAAGCGCGCGGCGCATTGCCTTGATGAGCTCCTCCACATGCCCGAGATCGTCAATGAGCGCACTTGTGAAAAAAGCGTGCCGACCTTGAGCCGCGTTGAAAGAAGCGGCCTCCGACGAGCCATCGTCGATACCAGACATGTCGAATGCCTTCGTAGTCCTTTGGAAGAGCTCCAGGCCTGCCTGGACGGCCAACAAACGACGGTTCAAATCGTCCTGAAGACCGTCAACTGCCTTCTGTGCCTTGGATCGAAATAAGCGAGAAAAAAGCGACATGGTTCTGTTCTCTCCTTGCCGCGATTTTATGCCAGATTGGCCTTGGCGCTATCAGGAATTCGTTCCCATTTCATCCCTTGTCCCCGAAATTCCGCGAGATAGGCAAAGAGAAACAAGGTTTGACGTTCGGTTTGATCTTTTCCTTACGGCCTTGGGCAACAGCTCTTCTTATTCAGCAGCTTCCGCATCGGTCCTGGCAACGGCATCCTGGCAGATGTCGCACCATTCGGCGCCGACAAGCGTTGCCATGCGTTCGACCCCGATCCTGACTGCCGCATTGGTGGCACCAGCCGCCGGCACGGCTTCGTCATAAGCGCGCAGCGAGACGTCGCAATAGACCGGAAGCGGCGTCGCCAATCCGAACGGACAGACCCCGCCGACAGGATGACCGGTGAGTTCCGCCACTTGTTCAGCGTCAAGCATACGCGGCTTGCCGCCAAAAGAATCGCGCGATTTGCGGTTGTCGATGCGCGCGTCGCCGCGCGCGACGACAAGAAGCGCCCGATCGCCAACCCGCAGACAGATGGTCTTGGCAATCTGGCCAGGCTCGACGCCATGCGCCTCGGCGGCGAGCGCCACTGTCGCTGAGCTTGTCGGCGTCTCGATGACTTCGATGTCGGGGGCATGTTCGGCGAAGAAGGCTTTGACTGAAAACAGGCTCATGGTTGTTCCAGCGATGGTCATTGCGGATGAGGTTTGTTCAGCCGTTGTCGCGCCGCTGTCAAGCAGCGGCCCAGATGCCGTCTCGCATCGCTGCCAAAAAAACTCTCCAGGCTCGTGAACCTTTTGCGCACCTGCCGCGACTGATGGGCATGAGGCGAAGGAACGCCTCCCAGATCAACCGAAGGAGAGCACCATGTCTTTCAAGAGCAAGATGATTTCGGGCCTTATCGCAGCCGCCGTTGTCGCAACCGGTCTCGTTGGAACCGTCCAGCAGTCATCCGCCAGCGGCCTGACCAGAGCCGAAGCGGCCGCACTCGCCGGAGCTGGTGGCTTCATTGCCGGCGCGATCATTGCCGGAGGTCACCGTCCGGCGCCTGCACCGTACTATGATGCCTATTACCCGGCCGATCCCTATGACAGCCATGTCCAGCGCTGCTTTGCGCGCTACCGCAGCTACGATCCGCGTACCGACACCTATGTCGGCTATGACGGTCGGTTGCGCTACTGCCGCCTCTAGGCAGTACGTACTTGCAAAGCGGGAGAGGGGGTAACCCTTCTCCCGCTTGCGTTTTCAAAGGCCTGGCACAGTGCCGTCAGGCGAGCCACCAATCATCCGGGTCAGTTCGGCAGCGGCATCCCTGACGATCGGCCCGATTTCGCCGAGCCGTTCGGACGTCACGCGCACGGTGGGTCCGGAAACCGAAACACCGCCAATGGGTTCGCCGAATTCATTGAACACCGCAGCTGCAATGCAGCGCATGCCGGGGTAGCGTTCTTCGTCGTCGACGGACCAACCGCGGGTGCGGATCTGGTCGAGATCGCGGGCAAGCGCGGCCGGTTCGGAGAGTGTCCGTTCCGTGTAGGCGTCGAGGCCCGCCTTGCGCACGATGGCATTGACCCGGTCACGGTCGAGATGGGCCAGCACCGCCTTGCCGATACCTGAGGCGTGGAAGGGGCTGCGCGTGCCTGGGCGGAAGAAGGCGCGGATCGCCTGATGCGTCTCGACCTGGCTGACGAAGACCACGCAATCATCTTCGGCGACGCCGAGATTGGCGGTCTCCCCGGTCTTTTCCATCAACTCCTGCATGACAGTGCGTGCACGGTCGACGAGTTTGCGCCGGCGCAGGAAGGCCGCGCCCATGCGATAGGTCTCGACCCCGATCGACCACAGCTGTCCGTCGCTGTCGAATTCGACCATGCCGTGGTTCTGCAAGGTGGTCAGCATGCGATAGGCGGTTGCCGCGGCAAGGTCGGAGGCGGCCGAGATCTCGCTCAGCGACAGCCCGTCGCTATGCGCGACAATGGCGAGGATGCGAAGCGCGCGGTCGAGTGACTGTACCGATCCGGCGTCCGGTGCCGGCTGGAATGCGCGAGGCCGTCCGCGCTGCCGTTTTTCCATCGCTGCCATGCTACCGCTCCATCCTGCTTTTAAAAAACTTTTTCATCCAAATCAGTTGGCGATGCAACGAAAAATGAAAAGTGATGTAAAATCATGAGGTAAGCTTGCATATGTATAAATGAAAAAATATTTTGAAAAAATTGCAAAATGCGATCCGGGATGAGACGATCTGCCCAACATCAGTTTCCAGTTGGAGGTAAGACCATGGCCAGGATGCGCGCTGTCGATGCAGCGGTCCTCGTTCTCGAAAAGGAAGGCATCTCGTGTGCCTTCGGTGTGCCGGGTGCGGCCATCAACCCGCTTTATTCGGCCTTGAAAGCACGCGGTTCGATCCGTCACGTGCTTGCCCGTCACGTCGAGGGCGCATCGCATATGGCCGAGGGCTACACCCGCACCAAGGCCGGCAATATCGGCCTGTGCATCGGCACCTCTGGCCCAGCCGGCACCGACATGATCACCGGGCTTTATTCGGCATCCGCCGACTCGATCCCGATCCTGTGCATCACCGGCCAGGCGCCGCGCGCCCGGTTGAACAAGGAAGACTTCCAGGCCGTCGATATCGCGGCGATCGCAGCCCCCGTCACCAAGTGGGCTGTCACCGTCATGGAACCGTACTTGGTTCCGATGACGCTGCAGAAGGCATTCCATTTGATGCGCTCGGGGCGCCCTGGGCCTGTCCTGGTCGATCTGCCGGTCGACGTCCAGCTCGCCGAGATCGAGTTCGACATCGATGCCTATGAACCGCTGACGGTTCACAAGCCGGCGATGACGCGCGCCCAGGCCGAAAAGGCGCTGTCGATGCTCAACGAGGCGGAGAAGCCGCTGATCGTTGCCGGCGGCGGCGTCATCAATGCCGATGCCTCGGACCTGCTCATCGAATTCGCCGAGATCATCGGCGTTCCTGTCATCCCGACCCTGATGGGCTGGGGCTCGATCCCCGATGACCATCGCCTGATGGCCGGCATGTGCGGCCTGCAGACCTCGCACCGCTATGGCAATGCGACGATGCTGGCCTCGGACTTCGTTCTTGGCGTCGGCAACCGCTGGGCCAACCGCCACACCGGTTCGGTCGACAAGTACACGGCGGGCCGCAAGTTCATCCATATCGACATCGAACCGACCCAGATCGGCCGTGTCTTTGCGCCTGATCTCGGCGTGACTTCGGATGCCGGTGCGGCCTTGAAGATTTTGCTCGATGTCGCCACCGAGTGGAAGACGGCGGGCAAGCTGCGTGATTGGTCCGGTTGGGCCAAGGAATGCCAGGCCCGCAAGAAGACGATGAAGCGCAAGACCCATTTCGAGCAGGTTCCGCTCAAGCCGCAGCGCGTCTATGAGGAAATGAACAAGGCGTTTGGTCGTGACACCACTTATGTCACCACCATCGGCCTGTCGCAGATCGCCGGCGCGCAATTCCTGCACGTCTACAAGCCGCGCAACTGGATCAATTGCGGCCAGGCCGGCCCGCTCGGCTGGACGCTGCCGGCAGCGCTCGGTGTTCGTGCCGCCGATCCGGATCGCGACATCGTCGCTTTGTCGGGTGACTATGACTTCCAGTTCATGATCGAGGAACTGGCTGTCGGCGCCCAGCACAAGCTGCCCTACATCCATGTCGTCGTGAACAATGCCTATCTCGGCCTGATCCGCCAGGCGCAGCGCGGCTTCGCGATGGATTTCGAAGTCAGCCTGTCGTTCGAAAACATCAACCGCACGGGTGACCCTGAAGCGGGATATGGTGTCGACCACGTTGCGGTTGCCGAGGCCATGGGCTGCAAGGCGGTCCGGGTGCGCAAGCCGGAGGAGTTTGCCGCTGCCTTCAAGCAGGCCAAGCAACTCATGAAGGAGCATCAGGTGCCCGTCGTCCTCGAATTCATTCTCGAGCGCGTCACCAACATCTCCATGGGCGTCGAGATCGACAATGTCGTCGAGTTCGAAGAGCTTGCCGAGAGCAACGAAGACGCACCGACCGCAATCATGCTGCTCGATTGATTTTCCGAGGAAACACCAATGCCCAAGTTCTCAGCCAATCTTTCGATGCTTTTTGGCGAGCATGACTTTCTCGACCGCTTCGATGCCGCCGCGCGCGCCGGCTTTAAGGCAGTCGAGTACATCGCGCCCTACGACCACGCGCCTGACGTCGTTGCTGCGCGCCTCAAGAAGAACGGCCTTACCCAGGCCCTGTTCAACTTGCCGCCCGGCGACTGGGCGGCAGGCGAGCGCGGCATCGCGGTGCTGCCCGACCGTATCCACGAGTTCCGCCAGGGCGTCGCCAAGGCGATCACCTATGCCCATGCGCTCCGCTGCGAGCAGGTCAATTGCCTGGCTGGCATCGCGCCGGCCGGCAACGCCCGTGACGTGCTGGAGAATGTGTTTGTCGAAAACCTCGCCTTTGCGGCCGAGAAGCTGAAGACGGCGGGCATTCGCCTGCTGATCGAGCCGATCAACACCAGGGACATCCCAGGCTTCTTCCTGAACAACACCAAACAGGCGCTTGGCCTCATCGACCGGGTCGGCTCTGATAACCTCTTCCTGCAATACGACATCTACCACATGCAGGTCATGGAGGGCGATCTCGCCCGCACCATCGAGGCTAATCTTGCCCGCATCGCGCATGTGCAACTGGCGGACAATCCCGGCCGTAATGAGCCGGGTACGGGCGAGATCAACTACCCGTTCCTCTACGAGCACCTCGACCGCATTGGCTACGCCGGCTGGGTCGGTGCCGAATACAAGCCCAAGACTGGTACGGTCGAAGGCCTGGGCTGGTTCGCTGGATTTGCCGACAAGGGCAGCGCTGCTGCCTGATCGCGCGCCCACTGGAATTGAAGGAATATGGAAATGGAAAAAATCGGATTTGTCGGCCTCGGCATCATGGGTGCACCGATGGCGGGTCATCTGCTCGATGCCGGATACGAGGTCCTCGCCAGCGATCATCGCGGCGCGCTGCCTGCCGAACTTGTGGGCAAGGGGCTGAAATCTGTCACCGGACATCAGGCACTGGCAAAGGCTTGTGACATCATCATCCTGATGGTGCCGGACACGCCGCAGGTCGCCGACGTTCTCTTCGGCGAAAACAGCGTTGCATCAGGCCTTTCCAAGGGAAAGCTCGTGATCGACATGAGCTCGATCTCGCCGATCGAAACCAAGGCGTTCGCGAACAAGATCAATGAGCTGGGCTGCGATTATCTCGATGCCCCGGTGTCGGGCGGCGAGGTCGGTGCCAAGGCGGCATCGCTGACGATCATGGTCGGTGGCGAGGAGAAGCCATTCGAGCGTGCGCGTCCGGTTTTCGAGAAGATGGGCAAGAACATCACGCTGGTCGGCCCCAACGGCGTTGGCCAGACCACCAAGGTCGCAAACCAGATCGTCGTTGCGCTGACGATTGAAGCCGTGGCGGAGGCGCTGGTGTTTGCGTCCAAGGCGGGTGCCGATCCGGCCAAGGTCCGTCAGGCGCTGATGGGCGGCCTTGCTGCTTCGCGCATCCTCGAGGTGCATGGCGAGCGGATGTACAAGCGCACCTTCGCGCCCGGCTTCCGCATCGAACTGCACCAGAAGGACCTCAACCTGGCGCTGCAGGGCGCCAAGGCGCTCGGCGTTTCGCTGCCCAACACCTCGATGACCCAGGAGCTGTTCAATTCCTGCGCCGCCAATGGCGGGGCCAAGGAAGATCACTCGGCGCTGGTCCGCGCACTGGAGCGCATGGCCAATTTCGAGGTCGGCGTCGACGTTGCCGAAACAAAGGGCAAGGCGGCATAGGCAAGGAGGGCACGGCGGAAGTTCCCAACGCCGCAGCTTTCTTATCACTGTCGATGAACGGGCTCCTGCGGCAGCGCAGCGGGCCCGTTCAACGTTCGGCCGGTGTCATGCAGGTCAATTGCCCAGCATCGTCCAGCTTGCGCCACCATCTCTGGAGACGACGATGGCACGGGTGCCTGTTACCGCGACCATGCGCGCGGGCGCCTGCCGGTCCACCGCCAGGTGAAGAATATAGCCTGCCGGATCAGGTCCTTCGGCCACTGTCGCGAAGGTTGGCGCCGCCTCGGTGGCCCGCAGCAGCCCGCGTCCCGGCGCAAAGGCGTAGATCGTGCCGTCTAAGGTCAATTCGACCGTGGTGACAGCCACGCCGGCCAGGATGGGCGGCTGCCAGCTTGCGGCGCCGTCACGGCTTACCATCAACCCGTCTTCGGTCGCCGCGTAAACGATGTCAGGGTCTGACGGCGAGACGGCCAGGTCGATCAGCTTTGCCGGTGCATCGCCTGCAATTGCCCAAGTCTTGCCGCCGTCGCGGCTGCTCTGGATCGCGCCATACGAGCCGTAGAGCACGTCGGGGTTCGAGGGACTGACCGCCAGTTGGTGGAAGTCGACAGGACCGTCGACGCCGGGCGCGATCTGCACCCAGCTCTTTCCTGAATTGGTCGACTTGATGAAGCCGAGATTGCCGCCGCCCTGGGGGTGGCCGCTGGCAAACAGAATTTCGGAATTGGTCGGATGCGGCACAAAACCCATGAAGTCGTCTCGACTATCCGAAACCGGCGTCACAGTGCCGTCAGGCGCAGCTTTCATTAGCCCGTGGTGGGTTGCGACCAGCACGCTCGATGGATCGGCACGGTCGAAGGCGAGCCCATGGGTGTGCGTCTTGCCCGCGAGTTTGGCCACGCTGGTCGTTTGCGCGATGGCAGTGGAGACAGCGCCGACTGCGATGCTGGCTGACAAGAGGGCCAAAAACGTGAGGCGACGCGCCATGACAAGACTCCGTTGTGCCCAAAGGCTACGGCTTCCGCCAGCTGGAAGGTCAAGAGGCGCGACGCGTCGCTTTTGTTGTCGTGCCGGACCTGCTGGCCTGCCGGCCAGTCAAGGACTTTAGCGCAGGAACTTCCTTGCCGCGTAAAGCGACACAGCTGCCGCATTCGACACGTTGAGCGAGTGGATCGCACCGGGCATGTCGAGGCGGGCGAGCGTAGTCACAGTCTCGCGCGTCTTCTGGCGTAGGCCCTTGCCTTCGGCACCGAGCACCAGCGCAACCTTGTCGCCGGCAAAGGTCTTTTCGAGTTCGGCCGGGCCTTCCGAATCAAGCCCGATGGTCTGGAAACCAGCCTCGTGCAGCTCGCCGAGCGCGTCGGCGAGGTTGCGCACCTCGATCAGATCGATGTGTTCGAGCGCACCAGACGCAGACTTGGCCAGCACGCCGCTTTCGTGCGGGCTATGGCGCTGCGTCACGATCAGTGCGCCGGCGCCGAAAGCCACCGCCGAGCGGATGATCGCCCCGACATTGTGCGGGTCGGTGACCTGGTCGAGCACCAGAATCAGTGGCGAATCACCCAGTGCCGACAGAGCCTTGGACTTCAGCGGCTCGGCCTCGACCAGCACGCCCTGATGCACGGCGTCCGTGCCGGTGATCTTGTCGATGTCCTTGGGTTCGACCATTTCGGATGCAAAGGGCAGGGCACCAAGATCAGTGATCTCCAGCCGCTCCAGCGCGTTGCGGGTGACCCACATGTGGCGGATCTTGCGGCGCGGATTGTCGAGCGCTGCGCGCACCGTGTGCAGCCCGTAGAGCCGCACCAGGCCGTCGGGAGCATTCTCACCTGGTGGCACATGGCGCTTGGGGCGGAATTCAGGCGCACCGCCGCTTTTTTGGTCGCGAAAGGTCCGCCTCAGCTTGGCGTAGTGGCTGTCTTTGGGCGTTCCGGGCTTTTTCGTATCGTTCATGCGCCTGCTATAGCCGCCCCACCTGGCTTTGGATACCGCCCGTTGCCAGGCGCTTTGAATAATCCGCATGAAAACGCACGCTGTCCGGTTGACAGGCCAAATCCTTGTCGCCATAAGCCCACGCAGATTTCGGGGCAGGGCGCTTCGCCCAGAACCGGGATCGAAAAAGCCTCGTAGCATGGCTCCGGCAAAGCAGTTGGAGGAGTGCCCGAGTGGTTAAAGGGGACGGACTGTAAATCCGTTAGCTCAGCTTACGTTGGTTCGAATCCAACCTCCTCCACCACTGCCGGCCCGGACGCCATAGACGCATGGCCCCGAAAGATGATCGCATCTTTCGGAAAGGCTCATGCCGCGAGGTAATACCAGAGCGTACTTCGCTCCTGAACAGGCGCGCGGCGCTCAGGGCGCGGGTATAGCTCAATGGTAGAGCAGCAGCCTTCCAAGCTGAATACGCGGGTTCGATTCCCGCTACCCGCTCCAGGCTCTCTCCCAATGCGGGAAGTCTTTTATTTGCATCCGCTTGCCCCCATATGTGCGTCCTGCACTGAAAGAGCAGCATCGCTTTTGGCCCCAACCTCAGCGTTTGGCCAAAAGGCGCTTGTCTTTTTCGGCCTTTATCGGTAATCGCCCCGCATCCGACCGGAACCAAGGTCCCGATGCCCAAGGAAAGAGACAATGGCAAAAGGTAAATTCGAGCGTAATAAGCCTCATGTGAACATTGGCACGATTGGTCATGTTGACCACGGCAAGACGTCGCTGACGGCGGCGATCACGAAGTATTTCGGTGAGTTCAAGGCCTACGACCAGATCGACGCAGCGCCTGAAGAAAAGGCCCGCGGCATCACCATTTCGACGGCCCACGTCGAATACGAGACGCCGGCCCGCCACTACGCTCACGTCGACTGCCCCGGCCACGCCGACTATGTGAAGAACATGATCACCGGTGCTGCCCAGATGGACGGCGCGATCCTGGTCGTTTCGGCTGCCGACGGCCCGATGCCGCAGACCCGCGAGCACATCCTGCTCGCCCGTCAGGTTGGCGTTCCCGCCCTTGTCGTGTTCCTCAACAAGGTCGACCTGGTCGACGACGCCGAGCTGCTCGAACTGGTCGAGCTTGAAGTTCGCGAATTGCTGTCGAAGTACGAATATCCGGGCGACGACATTCCGATGATCAAGGGTTCGGCTGTTGCTGCGCTCAATGATTCCGACAAGAAGATCGGTGAAGACGCGATCCGCGAGCTGATGGCCGCTGTCGACGCCTACATCCCGACGCCAGAGCGTCCGATCGACCGTCCGTTCTTGATGCCGATCGAAGACGTGTTCTCGATCTCGGGCCGCGGCACTGTTGTCACCGGTCGTGTCGAGCGCGGCATCGTCAAGGTTGGCGAAGAAGTCGAGATCGTCGGCATCAAGGCAACCTCGAAGACGACGGTTACCGGCGTTGAAATGTTCCGCAAGCTGCTCGATCAGGGCCAGGCTGGCGACAACATCGGCGCGCTGATCCGTGGCGTTGGCCGTGAAGACGTCGAGCGCGGTCAGGTCCTGTGCAAGCCGGGCACTGTCAAGCCGCACAAGAAGTTCGTGGCTGAAGCCTACATCCTGACCAAGGAAGAAGGTGGCCGTCACACGCCGTTCTTCACCAACTACCGCCCGCAGTTCTACTTCCGCACGACTGATGTGACCGGCATCGTGTCGCTGCCGGAAGGCACCGAGATGGTCATGCCCGGCGACAACATCACCGTCGATGTCGAGCTGATCGTGCCGATCGCCATGGAAGAGAAGCTGCGCTTCGCTATCCGTGAAGGTGGCCGTACCGTCGGCGCCGGCATCGTCGCTTCGATCAAAGAATAATCGGCGTTCCATCGTCGAGTTGCATCAAGGGCGCCCCCTCGGGGCGCCCTTTTTGTTTGTGCCGATCCGTTGCAAGTCCCGGTTCCGCCAGTACTATCGCTCTGGGTAGCGGCTGGTTTGGGGGATCCGCCATGAGGAAGGGCGCGCGCGCGGTCTGGCAGGACCTTGTCCTGTCGTTTGCCCTTGTCATCGCGGTGGCGCTATCGCTGCCGGCCGTGGCGGAGGCCGCCAAGAACAACCCTCCGAAGGACGACGGACCGCCCATGCGTTTTGTCGTCGTGCGTAGCGCCGCGCCGGGGTGTGAGCCCTTCTGTCCGGAATGGATTTCAGCCGAGGGCGCAATCACGCAGGCAACGCCTGCCGCTTTCAAGAAATTTCTCAAGAAGCTCGGCGACAAGCGGTTGCCGGTCATCGTGACGTCGCCCGGCGGCCGGGTCGAGGCAGCCTTGGAATTGGGCCGCATCCTGCGTGCCCGCAAGTTCGACATCGGGGTCGGGCTGACGCGCTTTGTCGAATGCGCCCCTGAGCAGAAGGGCTGCAAGCTCGATCCGCCCAGGAAAGGTATCTATCAGGGCGCGCTGTATTCGGCTGGCGCCTACTGTGCCTCCGCCTGCTCGATGATGTTCGCGGGCGGCGTGCGCCGGCATGTCGGCCAGTGGGCCTATATGGGCGTGCATCAGGTGACGTCCTACGTGACTCAGCAGAAAATTACCTATCGCGAGACCTACCGGATCGTGAAGGGCAAGAAGAAGACCGTCAGCCGCAAGGTCGTCGGCCGCAAGACGGTGGGCAGCTACACCACCACCAAGATGGGAAAGGCGTTCAGGTCCAAGATGTTGGCCTATCTCCAGGAGATGGGGGTCAAGGAGGCCATGTACGAGGTCGGGCAAAGCACGCCTGCCGCCGAGATGCGCCAGCTGGCGCCCGTCGAAATGCTCAACATGAACCTGATAACCAGCCTCGACGCGACTGACGTGCTGGTAAGCATCGAGAACTGCAGGATCGCGACCCCAGCCGCGAACTGCATCCTGGCGCCAGGACAAAAGCTTGCGTCCGATTCCTACCCCAAGCCACTCGTGCCCAAAGAACCCGGGATGTGGCTGGCAGTCGTGCGTTCGGTCGGGGCCTGTGAACCTGACTGCCCGGAATGGATCTCCGCCGAAGGGCAGGTCGACGAAGCTGCACCGCAGCGGCTGGAAACTCTGCTCAAGGAACTAGGTGACATAAAGCTGCCATTGGTAATTTCCTCAAGCGAGGGAGATCCGATTGCCGCGATGCTGATGGGGCGCGTTGTCCGCGCAAACGGCCTTGATGTGGCCGTTGGGCGCACGTTCTTCGCCGGCTGCCAGCCGAACGGTAAGGGCTGCACCGGCTGGCAAGGTGACGGGCGGCCATATCTGGGCATAGCGGGATCAGGTGGGGCGGAATGTGGCGAGAGTTGCCTTTTGGTGCTGTCGGCAGGAAAGACCCGACTGATTGGCGAGGGAGTTCCTGCCGGCTGGGGTCCCAGTCCGGCACTGGACGCTCCAATACGCAATCATTACCTCGTGCAGATGGGGGTTGGACCGAAAGTAGGCGATGCGGCACCCGGTTTTGGCAAGTTGGATGAAGTTGCGCTGGCTCTCCTCCGGGAGGGCTACCTGACGACCAGGTCGGGTTCTGTCCAACTGCTGATCGACAGCGGCCTTTGCCGGACTTCACCTCGGCCGGTGAACTGCCGGGCAATGCACTAGTCGGTAGGGTGGCGTAGTGGCGCCTGCTCAAGCAGATCGACGAACCTGCCATGACTGGGCTGTGGCTGAAACGATCCTAGGCTGTTGATCTCGGATACTGAGGTGCTTTTCTTCGTGGACTTCCGTCCCACGGTTCCGCTCCCCATATGCCTTCAATACGAATGGAGGAAGGCGATGCAAAAAGACGTGCCGAAATTGTTCGACTGGGCAGGCGGGGCGGCGCCGCTCAACCTGCTGACGGATGTGTTCTACGCCAAGGTGCGCAGCGATCCGGTGCTCGAACCGGTGTTCCGTAACATGACCAGTGACCATCCTGCGCACGTCGCTGCCTTTATCGGCGAGGTGTTTGGCGGGCCGAAGGACTACAGCGAGGCCCATGGTGGCCATGCCGCGATGATCAGCCATCACCTCAACAGGCACCTGACCGAGACGCAGCGCCGGCAGTGGATAACCCTTTTGCTCGATGCCGCCGATGAGGTTGGGCTGCCCGACGATCCCGAGTTTCGCTCGGCTTTCGTCGCTTATCTCGAATGGGGCACGCGGCTTGCCAAGCTGAATTCACAGGACGGTGCCGCGCCCGCGCTGCACGAGCCGATGCCGCGCTGGGGCTGGGGTGTGCCGGGCGGTCCTTATGTGCCGCCTGGCAAGCCGTAACTGCGCCCGGCATCCGCTAGCTCGCTGCCCTTTCCGGTGGCCCTAACAGCGCCGCAATGTCGCGGGACCTGATAGGAACATCGGGAGGGCGCGATATGCTGATTGCCCATCTGCCGGCAGGATATGTCTTGGGAGCAGCAGTCAGGGGCGTCCGCCGTTCTGCTTACGCCGTCATCTCGGCGGCGCTTTTCGGGAGCGTCGCTCCAGACCTCGATATGTTCTACTTCTACACACTCGGCGCACGGCAGGCGCATCATCATTTCTACGTCACGCACTGGCCGCTCTTCTGGCTCGCCCTCGGCGTCATTGTCGTGCCTGTCGTCAAATGGCTTCGGCCACAACTCACCGTGGCATCAGTGGTCTTCCTTGTCGCTGTCATGATCCACATGGTGCTGGATTCCATCGCCGCACCGATGGCGTGGCTGATGCCGTTCAACAGTCGTACCGTGGAACTCGTCACCATTCCCGCCGCCTACTCGCATTGGATCTTGAGTTTTGTCCTGCACTGGACCTTCGCGCTCGAGCTCGCCATTTGCGCGTTGGCGGCGCTGTTGGTGGCGAGAAATGCGAGGCGGCGCCGGTTGCAGGAAAGCGGAGCCTGAACCTTAGTTGTCTGAACCGGCGGATGGCACGGCATCGCAGTCGAAGCGGGCGAGGGCTGGTCCGTGGCCGCAGCGCAAATTCGTGCCTGTGAATGTTCGTAACATGACGCAATGCGCTCTTTACAGACGCGGTGGAAATCCTTAGGAAGCCCGTGCTGCGCAGATGATGCGCGGCGAGATGCACGGGCATAGCTCAGTTGGTAGAGCGGCGGTCTCCAAAACCGCAGGTCGTAGGTTCGAGCCCTGCTGCCCGTGCCAGTCTTGCCAGAATTCGCTAATTCAGGCATAAGGACTTCCTATAGCCGGAACGGAACGACTGGATGGTTCCGACGCGGCGTTTAAACGTAAAGCTTATTCCTGCCACTTGCGTGGAAAGAGAATCGGTTTTATGTAAGCGAAACAGACACGCGGCGCGTGGAGCTGGGGATCCGGCTTTACGCGTCCGAATTGCATGGGCGAACTGTTGCGTTGATTCGGCGCGGGGATCGTTCATGTGGTGGCATCTCCCGGTCACGGGATCATCCAGAAGTCCGGTCAACGGGCGTTGAGAGCAGAGCGGCACATGGCGAAAACCACGAACCCCTTCACCTTTCTGCAGCAGGTAAGGTCGGAAACGGCGAAGGTGACGTGGCCATCACGGCGCGAGACGATGATCTCCACGGTCATGGTTCTCGGCTTTGCGATTATTGCGATGATTTTCTTTTTTGCCGCTGACCAGCTGATGGCATTTGCTGTCGAGCAGATCTTGGGCATTGGCCGCTAAGGCTGCGATTACGGAGAATTCCTGAGATGACTGCGCGCTGGTATATCGTCCACGCCTATTCGAACTTCGAAAAGAAGGTCGCCGAGGACATTGAGCACAAGGCCAGGCAGAAAGGCCTGAGCGGGCAGATCGAGCAGATCGTTGTTCCGACCGAGAAGGTTGTCGAGGTCCGTCGTGGCCGCAAGGTTGACGCCGAGCGCAAGTTCTTTCCGGGTTACGTGCTGCTGAAGGCTCATTTGACCGACGCCGTCTTCTCGCTCGTGAAGAACACGCCGAAGGTCACTGGTTTCCTTGGTGATTCGAAGCCGGTGCCGATCACCGAGGCTGAGGCCCAGCGAATCCTGAACCAGGTCCAGGAAGGTGTCGAGCGGCCCAAGCCGTCGGTCACTTTCGAGATCGGCGAAGCGGTTCGCGTTTCCGATGGCCCGTTCGCGTCGTTCAACGGTTTCGTCCAGGAAGTGGACGAGGAGCGGGCGCGCCTCAAGGTGGAAGTTTCGATCTTCGGGCGCGCTGTGCCTGTCGATCTCGAATTCGGTCAGGTCGAAAAGGGCTGATCGAAACGCCCGTCGCCGGTTTCGGTGGTGGGCAGTGCCGGGCGTAGGCCTGGCGCAAGCATGGTGGGAGAAGAGGCAGCTTAGCCGGTTGTCTTTTTCGCACCACCGAACTGCAACCGCCGGGTCATCCGGCATAAAACGAAAGCAGGAAAGAGATGGCTAAGAAAGTTGCGGGCCAGCTCAAGCTCCAGGTTTCCGCGGGTTCGGCGACACCGTCGCCCCCGATCGGTCCGGCGCTTGGTCAGCGTGGCATCAACATCATGGAGTTCTGCAAGGCGTTCAACGCGCAGACCCAGGAGCTCGAGAAGGGATCGCCGATCCCGGTCGTGATCACCTATTACCAGGACAAGTCGTTCACCTTCGTCATGAAGACGCCGCCGGTGGCTTACTTCCTGAAGAAGGCCGCCAATCTCAAGTCGGGTTCCAAGGAGCCGGGCAAGATCAAGGCTGGCGAGATCAGCAGCGCCAAGGTGCGCGAGATCGCCGAAGTCAAGATGAAGGACCTGAACGCGAACGACATCGAAGCCGCCATCAAGATGGTCGAAGGCTCGGCTCGTTCGATGGGCCTGGAAGTGGTGGGCTGAGATCATGGCTAAGATTGCAAAGCGCGTTTCCAAGTCCCGCGAAGGCATCGATGCGAACAAGGCTTACGGCCTTGGTGAAGCAATCGAGCTTTTGAAGGCTCGCTCGTCGGTCAAGTTCGACGAGACCATCGAAGTCGCCATGAACCTCGGCGTCGACCCGCGCCACGCTGACCAGATGGTCCGCGGCGTGGTCAACCTGCCGAACGGCACGGGCCGCACGGTCCGCGTCGCGGTGTTCGCACGTGATGCCAAGGCCGACGAAGCCCGCGCCGCCGGCGCTGACATCGTTGGTGCTGAAGATCTCGTCGACATCGTCCAGAAGGGCCAGATCGACTTCGATCGCTGCATCGCCACCCCCGACATGATGCCGCTGGTCGGCCGTCTCGGTAAGGTGCTCGGCCCGCGCGGCATGATGCCGAACCCGAAGGTCGGCACCGTGACCACCGACATCGCCGGAGCCGTCAAGGCTTCCAAGGGCGGCGCCGTTGAGTTCCGCGTCGAAAAGGCCGGCATCATCCATGCTGGCGTCGGCAAGGTCTCGTTCGACGTCAAGGCGCTGGAAGAAAACGTCCGCGCTTTTGCTGACGCGGTCAACAAGGCCAAGCCGGCAGGCGCCAAGGGCGTGTACGTCAAGAAGGTGTCTGTCACCTCGACGATGGGCCCTGGCCTCAAGGTCGATCTCGGTACGCTCGCAGCGTCCTGATGCTTTGAATTCGGATCGGCCGGCAATGGCATGATCCTGGAAAGAATTCCGGGCCTCCGGGCCCGGATTTTCGGAAGCTGGAAACGGCTTTCGAAAATCCTGTCCGAGATTGCAGGCGGTCCAAGCGACCCTTGGTCCTTAATTCGAATGGGCCTGCATGAGACGGGTGAAGACCAGACAAAGGAGCCTTTGCTCCAATGAAAGGTTCGAACCGTGTTTGCCTTTTGTCTGCGCATCGCGCCGGGCCACAAGCCCGTCAGGTGTGGCGAAAGGGGGCAGGATCCTCGAGCGCCGTTCGGGTGATCTGGAATTTCTGGATTGGCCGCCCGGCAAAAGGCAACCCGACCGCTCGCCCGCAAATGGGAGGCGGTCAACTGGAGATAGGCAGTGGACAGAGCGGAAAAACGCGAACTCGTCACGGGCCTGAATGACGCGTTCTCGAACGCAGGTTCAGTCGTCGTGGCCCACTATGCCGGTATTACCGTCGCGCAAATGAACGATCTTCGCGTGAAGATGCGTCAGGCCGGCGGCACCGTCAAAGTCGCGAAGAACCGTCTCGCCAAAATCGCTCTTCAGGGCACGGAATCCGAAAGCATCATCGATCTGTTCAAGGGACAGACGCTGGTTGCCTATTCGGAGGATCCGATTGCAGCGCCGAAGGTCGCGTCCGACTTCGCCAAGACCAATGACAAGCTTGTCATCCTTGGTGGTTCGATGGGCACGACCTCGCTCAACGCCGACGGAGTCAAGGCTTTGGCCGCGCTCCCGTCGCTCGACGAGCTGCGTGCAAGGCTGGTTGGCATGATCGCCACCCCGGCTACCCGGATCGCCCAGATCGTCAATGCGCCGGCGGCTTCGGTCGCGCGCGTCATTGGCGCTTACGCCCGGAAGGACGAGGCGGCATGAGGCCGTTCCTCGCTATCATCAACACACGTTCGAACTGATTGAAGGAATAGTAAAATGGCTGATCTCGCAAAGATCGTTGACGACCTGTCGGCCCTGACCGTCCTCGAGGCGGCTGAGCTGTCGAAGCTCCTCGAAGAGAAGTGGGGCGTTTCCGCCGCTGCTCCGGTTGCAGTTGCTGCTGCTGCTGGCGCTGCTGCTGCCCCGGTCGAAGAGAAGACCGAGTTCGATGTCATCCTGGCAGCTGCCGGCGACAAGAAGATCGAAGTCATCAAGGAAGTCCGCGCCATCACCGGCCTGGGCCTCAAGGAAGCCAAGGACCTCGTCGAAGGCGCTCCGAAGCCGGTCAAGGAAGGCGTTTCCAAGGCCGACGCAGAGAAGCTCAAGGCTCAGCTGGAAGCAGCTGGCGCCAAGATCGAGCTTAAGTAAGCTCACGGTTTCGGTGGGCGGCGCAACTGCCGCCCACCGGCTCCCGTGACCCGGGGGATTGTGGGGAACCTATTTCCTGATGGCCGCAAGCGGCTTTCAGGAAACGGGTTTTCGCCCGTTTTGGATAGGCCGCCGCCGAGGCGGCGCGAAAATGCAAGGTGAGCATTAGCGACGCTCACCCCAAGAAAGGCAGCAAGGAGCGACGATGGCCCAGATCCAGACTTTCAATGGCCGCAGACGCGTACGCAAGTTCTTCGGAAAGATCCCGGAAGTTGCGGAGATGCCGAACCTCATCGAGGTTCAAAAGGCATCCTACGATCAGTTCCTGATGGTGGACGAGCCCAAGGGCGGCCGTCCGGATGAAGGACTGCAGGCCGTTTTCAAGTCGGTCTTCCCGATCTCTGACTTCTCCGGCGCGTCGATGCTGGAATTCGTCAAGTATGAGTTCGAAGCACCGAAATTTGACGTCGACGAGTGCCGTCAGCGCGATCTGACCTTCGCTGCGCCGCTCAAGGTGACGCTGCGCCTCATCGTGTTCGATATTGACGAGGATACCGGCGCGAAGTCGATCAAGGACATCAAGGAGCAGGATGTCTACATGGGCGACATGCCGCTCATGACGTCCAACGGCACCTTCATCGTCAACGGCACCGAGCGCGTCATCGTCTCGCAGATGCACCGTTCGCCGGGCGTCTTCTTCGACCACGACAAGGGCAAGTCGCACTCGTCGGGGAAGCTCCTGTTTGCCGCGCGCGTCATTCCTTATCGCGGTTCCTGGCTCGACATCGAGTTCGAACTCCAAGGACATCGTCCACGCCCGTATCGACCGCCGCCGCAAGATCCCGGTGACGTCGCTGCTGATGGCGCTCGGCATGGACGGCGAAGAGATCCTGTCGACCTTCTACAACAAGATCACCTACAAGAAGTCGGGCGACCACTGGCGCATTCCGTTCTCGGTCGAGCGTTTCCGTGGCCTCAAGGCTGTCGGCGACCTGGTTGACGCCGACACCGGCGAAGTCGTCGTCGAAGGCGGCAAGAAGATCACTGCGCGTCAGGCCAAGCAGCTTGCCGAAAAGGGCCTCAAGGCGATCAAGGCGACCGAAGACGATCTCTTCGGCAGCTACCTCGCCGAGGACATCGTCAATTACGCCACCGGCGAGATTTTCCTCGAAGCCGGCGACGAGATCGACGAAAAGACCCTGAAGGTTCTGCTCGCGGCTGGCGAGGAAGAGATCAAGATCCTCGACATCGATCATATCAATGTCGGCGGCTATATCCGCAACACGCTGACGGTCGACAAGAACGAGAGCCGCCAGGACGCGCTGTTCGACATCTATCGTGTCATGCGCCCAGGCGAGCCACCCACCATCGACACCGCCGAAGCGATGTTCAACTCGCTGTTCTTCGACAGCGAACGCTACGATCTTTCGGCCGTCGGCCGCGTCAAGATGAACATGCGTCTCGAACTCGACGCGGAGGACACCGTCCGTGTCCTGCGCAAGGATGACATCCTTGCCGTGGTCAGGACGCTTGTCGAACTGCGCGACGGCAAGGGCGAAATCGACGACATCGACAACCTCGGCAACCGCCGTGTCCGTTCGGTCGGCGAACTGATGGAAAATCAGTACCGCGTCGGCCTGCTCCGCATGGAGCGCGCGATCAAGGAACGCATGTCCTCGATCGAGATCGACACGGTCATGCCGCAGGATCTGATCAACGCCAAGCCGGCGGCTGCCGCCGTGCGCGAGTTCTTCGGTTCCTCGCAGCTGTCGCAGTTCATGGATCAGACCAACCCGCTGTCGGAGATCACCCACAAGCGTCGTCTTTCGGCGCTTGGACCCGGTGGTCTGACCCGCGAGCGCGCTGGCTTCGAAGTCCGCGACGTGCATCCGACCCACTACGGCCGTATCTGCCCGATCGAGACGCCGGAAGGCCCGAATATCGGTCTGATCAACTCGCTGGCTACCTTCGCACGCGTCAACAAGTACGGCTTCATCGAGAGCCCGTACCGCAAGATCGTCGATGGCACGCTGACCAATGAGGTCGTCTATCTCTCGGCTATGGAAGAGGCCAAGCACTTCGTTGCCCAGGCCAATGCCGAGCTCGACAAGGACGGCCACTTCGTCGACGAGTTTGTCATTTGCCGTAACGCCGGCGAAGTGATGATGGCGCCGCGCGAAAACGTCGACTTGATGGACGTTTCGCCCAAGCAGATGGTGTCAGTCGCAGCTGCGCTGATCCCGTTCTTGGAAAACGACGACGCCAACCGCGCTCTGATGGGCTCGAACATGCAGCGTCAGGCCGTGCCGCTGGTGCGCGCCGAGGCTCCGTTCGTCGGTACCGGCATGGAGCCGATCGTCGCTCGTGACTCGGGTGCTGCCATCGGCGCTCGCCGCGGCGGCATCGTCGACCAGGTCGATGCGACCCGTATCGTTGTGCGTGCGACCGAAGACCTCGATCCGGGCAAATCAGGCGTCGACATCTACCGTCTGATGAAGTTCCAGCGTTCGAACCAGAACACCTGCATCAACCAGCGCCCGCTGGTTCGCATGGGCGACCGGGTCAACAAGGGCGACATCATCGCTGACGGTCCGTCGACCGAGCTCGGTGATCTGGCTCTCGGCCGTAACGTGCTCGTCGCGTTCATGCCGTGGAACGGCTACAACTACGAGGACTCGATCCTGCTCTCCGAGCGCATCGTGGCCGACGACGTCTTCACCTCGATCCACATCGAGGAGTTCGAGGTCATGGCCCGCGATACGAAGCTTGGGCCTGAGGAAATCACCCGCGACATTCCGAACGTCTCGGAAGAAGCGCTGAAGAACCTCGACGAAGCCGGTATCGTCTACATCGGCGCTGAAGTGGCGCCGGGCGACATCCTGGTCGGCAAGATCACGCCGAAGGGCGAAAGCCCGATGACGCCGGAAGAGAAGCTTCTGCGCGCCATCTTCGGTGAAAAGGCGTCCGACGTCCGTGACACCTCCATGCGCATGCCGCCCGGAACCTTCGGCACCGTCGTCGAAGTGCGCGTCTTCAACCGCCACGGCGTGGAGAAGGACGAACGCGCCATGGCGATCGAGCGCGAGGAAATCGAGCGTCTCGCCAAGGACCGTGACGACGAGCAGGCGATCCTCGATCGCAACGTCTACAGCCGCCTGAGCGACATGCTCATCGGCAAGGACGCGATCGCTGGACCGAAGGGCTTCAAGAAGGGCTCGACCGTCGCCAAGGAGACGCTGGACGACTATCCGCGTTCGCAGTGGTGGCAGTTCGCCGTCGAAGACGAGAAGATGCAGGGTGAGCTTGAAGCTCTGCGCGGCCAGTACGACGACTCCAAGAAGCAGCTCGAGCAGCGCTTCATGGACAAGGTCGAAAAGGTGCAGCGCGGCGACGAGATGCCGCCCGGCGTCATGAAGATGGTCAAGGTCTTCGTTGCGGTGAAGCGCAAGATGCAGCCCGGCGACAAGATGGCCGGCCGTCACGGCAACAAGGGTGTCGTGTCGCGTATCGTTCCGGTCGAGGACATGCCGTTCCTCGAAGACGGAACGCATGCGGACATCGTGCTCAACCCGCTCGGCGTGCCTTCGCGCATGAATGTCGGCCAGATTCTGGAAACGCATCTGGGCTGGGCATGCGCAGGCATGGGCAAGAAGATCGGTGAACTGATCGAGGCGTACAAGTCTGGTGGCGATATCCAGCCGCTGCGCGATACGCTCGAGAGCTTCATTCCGGCCAACGACCGCAACGAGCCGGTTCGTGATTATGACGACGAAAGCATCGTTCGCCTCAGCGAGCAGATGAAGCGTGGCGTCTCGATCGCGACCCCGGTGTTCGACGGCGCGCATGAAGCCGACATCAACATCATGTTGGAACAGGCGGGTCTTCACACCTCCGGCCAGTCGCAGTTGTACGATGGACGTACGGGTGAGCCGTTCGACCGCAAGGTGACCATGGGCTACATCTACATGCTCAAGCTTCACCACCTGGTCGACGACAAGATCCATGCCCGTTCGATCGGACCGTACTCGCTCGTTACCCAGCAGCCGCTGGGCGGCAAGGCACAGTTCGGTGGCCAGCGCTTCGGCGAAATGGAGGTCTGGGCACTCGAAGCCTACGGTGCCGCCTACACGCTGCAGGAAATGCTGACCGTGAAGTCGGACGACGTGGCAGGCCGTACCAAGGTCTACGAGGCGATCGTGCGCGGCGACGACACGTTCGAAGCGGGCATCCCCGAGAGCTTCAACGTTCTCGTCAAGGAAATGCGTTCGCTGGGCCTCAATGTCGAGCTTGAGAACACCAAGGTCGACGAAACGCACCGGCTGCCCGACGCGGCCGAGTAAGCACCAAGGCGCGCCGCGGGATTTTTTCCCCGCGGCGTCGCCGTTGAGCATGATCCCCAGATTTGGGTACCGGTTTCGGTCAAGATCGTGCTCGCTCGACGAGAATTCTTCGGCGACGGCCGACACAGCAGGCGGGCGCTCTGGCCCGCACAAGATGAAAAGGGGCTTTCGTGGGCCCCGAAAAGGAGAACGGCATGAACCAAGAGGTCATGAATCTCTTCAACCCTCAGGCGCCTGCGCAGGTGTTCGATTCCATCCGGATTTCGCTCGCCAGCCCTGAGAAGATTCTGTCCTGGTCGTTCGGCGAAATCAAAAAGCCGGAGACGATCAACTACCGCACCTTCAAGCCGGAGCGTGACGGGCTGTTCTGCGCCCGTATCTTTGGCCCGATCAAGGACTACGAGTGCCTGTGCGGCAAGTACAAGCGCATGAAGTACAAGGGCGTCATCTGCGAGAAGTGCGGCGTGGAAGTGACGCTGTCGCGCGTTCGCCGTGAGCGCATGGGCCACATCGAGCTCGCAGCGCCCGTCGCCCACATCTGGTTCCTGAAGTCGCTGCCGAGCCGTATCGGCACGCTGCTCGACATGACGCTCAAGGATATCGAGCGTGTTCTCTATTTCGAGAACTACATCGTCACCGAGCCGGGCCTGACCGCGCTCAAGGAGCACCAGCTCCTGGGCGAAGAAGAATACCAGATCGCAGTCGACGAGTATGGCGAGGATTCTTTCACCGCCATGATCGGCGCTGAGGCCATCCACGACCTGCTTGCCTCAATGGATCTCGAAAAGATCGCTGGCGATCTGCGCTCGGAACTTGCAACGACCACGTCCGAGCTGAAGCAGAAGAAGTATCTCAAGCGCCTCAAGGTCGTTGAGAACTTCATGGAATCGGGCAACCGTCCCGAGTGGATGATCATGAAGGTCGTGCCGGTGATCCCGCCGGACCTGCGTCCGCTGGTCCCGCTGGATGGCGGTCGCTTTGCGACCTCCGACCTGAACGATCTCTATCGCCGCGTCATTAACCGTAACAACCGCTTGAAGCGGCTGATCGAACTGCGTGCGCCTGGCATCATCATCCGCAACGAAAAGCGCATGCTGCAGGAGGCCGTCGACGCACTGTTCGACAACGGCCGCCGTGGCCGCGTCATCACCGGTGCCAACAAGCGTCCGCTGAAGTCGCTGTCCGACATGCTCAAGGGCAAGCAGGGCCGCTTCCGCCAGAACTTGCTCGGCAAGCGCGTCGATTATTCCGGCCGTTCGGTCATCGTGACCGGTCCGGAACTCAAGCTGCACCAGTGCGGCCTGCCGAAGAAGATGGCGCTCGAGCTGTTCAAGCCGTTCATCTATGCCCGCCTCGACGCCAAGGGTTACTCCTCGACCGTCAAGCAGGCCAAGAAGCTGGTCGAGAAGGAAAAGCCGGAAGTCTGGGATATCCTCGACGAGGTCATCCGCGAGCATCCGGTGCTGCTCAACCGCGCGCCGACGCTGCACCGCCTGGGCATCCAGGCCTTCGAGCCCATTCTGATCGAAGGCAAGGCAATCCAGCTGCACCCGCTCGTCTGCACGGCCTTCAACGCCGACTTCGACGGCGACCAGATGGCTGTCCACGTTCCGCTGTCGCTCGAGGCTCAGCTCGAAGCCCGCGTGCTGATGATGTCGACCAACAACATCCTGCACCCGGCTTCCGGCGCGCCGATTATCGTTCCGTCGCAGGACATGGTTCTCGGTCTCTACTATCTCTCGATCGTCAACCAGAACGAGCCGGGCGAGGGCATGGCGTTTGCCGACATGGGCGAACTCCAGCACGCGCTTGAGACCAAGGCTGTCACGCTGCACGCCAAGATCAAGGGTCGTTTCCGTACGGTCGACGCCGAAGGCAATGTCGTGTCCAAGATCCACGACACGACGCCGGGCCGCATGATCATTGGCGAACTTCTGCCGAAGAACGTCAACGTGCCTTACGACACGGCCAACCAGGAGATGACCAAGAAGAACATCTCCAAGATGATCGACACCGTCTACCGCCACTGCGGTCAGAAAGAGACGGTCATCTTCTGCGATCGCATCATGGCTCTCGGCTTCGCTCATGCCTGCCGCGCAGGCATTTCGTTCGGCAAGGACGACATGCTGATCCCGGATAGCAAGGAGAAGCTGGTCGCTGACACCGAGGCGTTGGCCAAGGAATACGAGCAGCAGTACAATGACGGCCTGATCACTCAGGGCGAAAAGTACAACAAGGTAGTCGACGCCTGGGCCAAGTGCTCGGAAAAGGTCGCCGACGAAATGATGGCCCGCATCAAGGCGGTGGAGTTCGAAGACAACGGCCGTCAGAAGCCGATGAACTCGATCTACATGATGTCGCACTCCGGTGCGCGTGGTTCGCCCACCCAGATGCGTCAGCTCGCAGGTATGCGCGGCCTGATGGCCAAGCCGTCGGGTGAAATCATCGAGACGCCGATCATTTCCAACTTCAAGGAAGGTCTGACGGTTCTCGAGTACTTCAACTCGACCCACGGTGCCCGTAAGGGTCTCGCGGATACCGCTCTGAAGACGGCAAACTCCGGTTACCTGACCCGTCGTCTCGTCGACGTGGCACAGGATTGCATCGTCAACTCGGTTGATTGCGGCACCGACAAGGGCCTCACCATGCAGCCGATCGTCGATGCCGGCCAGGTGGTCGCTTCGCTCGGCCTGCGTATCCTCGGCCGTACGTCGCTCGACGACATCAACCACCCGGTCACTGGCGATCTGCTGGTCAAGGGCGGCACGTTGATGGACGAGCGCGACATCGAGGTCATCGAGAAGGCTGGCGTTCAGTCGGTCCGCATCCGTTCGGCACTGACCTGCGAAGTCAAGGTCGGCGTCTGCGCGGTCTGCTACGGTCGCGATCTGGCACGCGGTACCCCTGTCAACCAGGGCGAAGCTGTCGGCGTCATTGCCGCGCAGTCGATCGGCGAGCCGGGCACGCAGCTTACCATGCGTACCTTCCACATGGGCGGAACCGCGCAGGTGGTGGACAGCTCGTTCCTTGAAGCCTCCTATGAGGGCAAGGTCGAGATCCGCAACCGCAACGTGGTTCGCAACTCCGACGGCAACCTCGTCGTGATGGGCCGCAACATGGCGATCCTGATCCTCGACGAAGCCGGCAAGGAGCGTGCCACGCACCGTGTCACCTATGGTTCGCGTATCTTCGTGGACGATGGCGACAAGGTGAAGCGCGGCCAGCGTGTGGCCGAGTGGGACCCCTACACCCGTCCGATCCTCACCGAAATCGAAGGCCGCGTGGCGTTCGAGGATCTGGTCGACGGCATTTCCGTTCAGGAAACGGCCGACGAGTCGACCGGCATCACCAAGCGTGAGGTCATCGACTGGCGTTCGACCCCGCGTGGCAACGATCTGAAGCCCGCAATGGTGGTTCAGGACTCCAAGGGCAAGGTCGGCAAGCTGTCGAAGGGCGGCGACGCCCGCTTCCTGCTCTCGGTCGAGGCCATTCTTTCGGTCGAGCCGGGTGCCCAGGTTCGCCCCGGCGACGTTCTGGCGCGTATCCCGATGGAAAGCGCGAAGACCAAGGACATCACCGGCGGTCTGCCGCGTGTTGCCGAGCTCTTCGAAGCGCGTCGTCCGAAGGATCACGCCATCATCGCCGAGATCGACGGTACTGTCCGCTTCGGCCGCGACTACAAGAACAAGCGCCGCATCATCATCGAGCCGCATGACTCGACGCTTGAGCCGGTCGAATACCTGATCCCAAAGGGCAAGCCGTTCCATCTTCAGGACGGCGACGCCATCGAAAAGGGCGACTACATCCTCGACGGCAATCCTGCGCCGCACGACATTCTGGCCATCAAGGGCGTGGAGGCACTTGCGTCCTACCTCGTCAACGAGATCCAGGAAGTCTACCGTCTGCAGGGCGTGTCGATCAACGACAAGCACATCGAGGTCATCGTTCGTCAGATGCTGCAGAAGGTCGAGATCACCGTACAGGGCGACTCGATCTACATCCCGGGCGACCATGTCGACGTCATCGAGTTCGACGAGGTCAACGATCGCCTGATCGAGGAAGGCAAGAAGCCTGCCGAAGGTCAGCCGGTTCTGCTCGGTATCACCAAGGCATCGCTGCAGACGCCGTCCTTCATCTCGGCCGCTTCCTTCCAGGAAACGACCAGGGTGCTGACGGAAGCTGCTGTCGCCGGCAAGACCGACATGCTGCAGGGTCTCAAGGAAAACGTCATCGTCGGCCGTCTCATCCCGGCCGGCACGGGCGGCATGATGAGCCAGATCCGCCGCATCGCCACCTCGCGCGACGAACTGATCCTCGACGAGCGCCGCAAGCTCTCGGGTGTCGAGATCGCCGAGCCGATCCTGACCGACATGGTCAACGCCGCTCAGTAAGGGCGTCGTCAGCAAGAACTGGGAAAGGGGGGCTTCGGCCCCCTTTTTTCATTTCGGTGACACTCAGGCTTCATGTCCCTGTCAAATGCCGCCGCTAGCAATGCTCCTTCAACGCGCATTGCAGGTGATCGTCATCATGAAGTTTCTTGTTTCCGCCATCGCTGCCTTACTGGCTTCAGCAGCGGTGCCCGCCCACGCGCAGGATGTTGCGCCGCTCAAGGCGACGCTGCTCGGCCAGGTCGTTCTGCCGACCGGACTGAAGATCGCGGGAACCGAGTTCGGCGGCATTTCCGGCCTCGACTACGATCCGGCCAGCGGGCTGTTCTATGCCATTTCGGACGATCGCTCGGAACGCGCGCCAGCGCGGCTCTACACGCTCAAGCTTGCAATTGACGGCAAGGGCGTCCACGGCATCGATATCGTGTCGAGTTCTGATCTGCGTAATGCTGAGGGGGCCTTGTTCGCCAAGAAGGACGTTGACCCGGAGGCGATCCGCTTCGACGCGTCGGCCAGCCGGATTTTCTGGTCGAGCGAGGGCGATGCTGGCGGCCAGCCGGCGATCTACGAAGCCAGGCCCGACGGCAGCCACATCAGGAGCTTCGCCATTCCCGAAGCCTACCTGCCCAATGCCGACAAGACGCGCGGCGTGCGCGGCAATCTCTCCTTCGAAAGCCTCGCCATTTCCCCTGACGGCAAGACCCTTTGGGCTGGAACCGAGAATGCGTTGGTTCAAGACGGCGAGAAGGCGACGCTGGAGGCCGGCAGCCCGTCGCGCATCATCGGGTTCGACATCGCCAGCGGCGCCGTGGCCGCCGAGTATGTCTATGACAACGGCCCGATCTTCACCAAGGCGACCCAGGACCCATACTACAATGACAACGGCCTTTCCGAATTCCTGTTCTTTGGGCCTGATGAGCTTGTGACGATCGAACGTTCCTTCGCGCTTGGTATCGGCAGCGAGATCAATTTCTACCTGGCAAGCTTCACCGGTGCGACCGACGTCAAGGGCGCTGCCTCGATCAAGGACGTTGCGGCAAAGCCGATGTCCAAGCGCAAGATACTGAAGATCGGGGAGGGCGATTTTGGGCTCGACATCGACAACATCGAGTCGGTGACATGGGGGCCGGACGTCGATGGCCAGCGCACGCTGGTCATCGCTTCAGACAACAATTTCAACGCAGAACAGTTCACCCAGTTCGTTGTCCTGAAACTGGATGCTGCCACGAACTGATCTGCCTGCACAGGCAGATGAAGTGTCGCCCCTTCACAGAGTATCGCCGGAGCAATCCGGCGGTTCTTCTTGACGATCTCGCCAGCCTGGCACCGATGGCGGGTTTACTCTGCAATCCGCAAGGTGCGACTAATGTATTGGGGGCTGTTTGACATCGTGAATTTACGAAAATAGCCTTCTCCTTGAAGCGCATCAGCCCTGAGAGGAGTGCCCGATGACCGACGTCCCCTCCAATGCGAAAGGACAGGCGGTTGCGGTCGAGCCGAGCCTCCATCGGGTCATGGGCCCTTGGCTTCTTCTTCTCTTTATCGTCGGCGACATTCTCGGCACCGGCATCTACGCACTGACCGGGCAGGTGGCCAAGCAGGTTGGCGGCGTGGTCTGGCTGCCGTTTCTTGTCGCCTTCATCGTGGCGGTCATCACCGCCTTCAGCTACCTTGAGCTGGTCACCAAATATCCGAAGGCGGCGGGTGCCGCCCTTTATGCCCACAAGGCGTTCGGCATCCATTTCATCACCTTCATCGTCGCTTTCGCGGTGATGTGCTCGGGCATCACCTCGGCGTCGACGGCCTCGCGCGCCTTTGCCGCCAATCTGTCAGGCGCCTTTGATCTCGGGCTTACCGGAACCTACGGCATCACGTTGATTGGCCTGGCTTTCATGGCGATCGTCGCGGCGGTGAACTTCCGCGGCGTTGGCGAAAGCGTCAAAGCCAATGTCGTGCTGACTTGCGTCGAGTTCACCGGCCTGATGATCATTATCGTCATTGGCCTTTGGGCAATCGGCGCGGGCGAGGGCGATGTCTCACGGATCACCCAGTTCCATTCCGCGCCTGACCGCAGCGCCTTCTGGTCGGTGATTGCGGCGACGACGCTCGCCTTCTTCGCCATGGTCGGCTTCGAGGACTCGGTCAACATGGCGGAGGAGTGCAAGGACCCGACGCGCATCTTCCCGAAGGTGCTGCTGACCGGACTGCTGATCACCGGGGTGATTTATGTGCTGGTGTCTATCTCGGCGATCACATTGGTATCGCCAGAAGAGCTGGGCGAGGGCGAGACCCCTTTGCTCAAGGTCGTCCAGGCCGGCGCACCGAACTTCCCGGTGGAGATCTTCGGCTTCATCACCATGTTTGCGGTCGCCAACAGCGCGCTCATCAACATGCTGATGGCCAGCCGGCTGGTCTACGGCATGAGCCGCGAGCGTGTGTTGCCGGAGGCGCTCGGCAAGGTCCATGCGTCACGCCGCACGCCTTACATCGCGATCGGCTTCACCACCTTGCTCGCCTTCGCGCTCATCACTTTCGTCGGCGAGGTTCCCGCGCTGGGCGGAACCACGGCGCTGCTTTTGCTGTGCGTGTTTACGGTGGTCAATATCGCAGTGCTGGTGTTGCGCAAGGATACGGTCGCTCATAGCCATTTCCGCACCCCGACGCTGCTGCCGATCCTGGGAGCCGTGGCTTGCGCCTTCCTCGCTGGTCCGTGGACCGGGCGCGATCCGGTTCAATACAAGATCGCCGGCATCCTGATCGGCATCGGCGTGGTGTTGTGGTTCGTGACTGTCCTGGTCAATCGCGCCACCGGGCAGAAACCCGCCGAACCGGAGATGGCCGATATCGGCGGGGCAGGGCCGGTCAACTGAACTCACCCCTCGATGCGACCGGTCAGAACGGCTCGTTGAAGGTAACGATCGAGACTTCGCCTTCGAGTGCGCCTTGATAGGCGGAGATGTGGGGCTCGTCGTCCGGCTCGCCTTGCATATCGCCGATCTGGTCGAGCTCGGCCTCGGCGTAACCTTCCTTGGCAAGAGCGTCGAGCGCCAGGCGCACGGCGGTGTCGTCGTCTGGTGCGACGAGCATGATATGCGCGCCTTCGGGCTTGCCTCCCTTCTTGCGCCAGACTCGGCCCGTGATGATCGTCACCGGCCTTTCGTCATTGTCGTTCATCAGTGATTCCCTGGTTTCAGATTCGCAAGCATGGGGATTCGCCCCGGTTTCGTCGATTTTCGCATGAAGAACGGATGCGAGACAGGGTAAACAGTGTCACAAACCGGCTTCGGCGCCATGTTGCAGCGCAATAAAGTTGCTCCAGGCCCCTTGCACCGCCCGAAGCCCCGGTTTCGTTAAGGTTTTTGGGGGGGACGGGCTTGACGGTTCGCGGTCATGCGAGTAGATACCGCCTCGTCTGAGCCGATGTGAGGTTGGTCTTTCCGAAGCGACAAGCTTTGGAGTTCACCTCAAACAGGGTTCGTTTTTTACGAGCGAGAAGACATTTCCGGCGTGCATGAAGCGGATTCGCTTCCTCTGCCTTTGTTCGGGCAAGACCGCAAGTCGCGGTTTGGGGCCCGAATTCGCGTATGGATTTTGCGCTTGAAGCCGCCCCGAACGGGCTTGAGACACGGAATTGAGAGACAAGAGGGTTTAATGCCTACCGTCAACCAGCTGATCCGCAAGCCGCGCATTGCGCCGGTGAAGCGCAACAAGGTTCCGGCCATGCAGGCCAACCCGCAGAAGCGGGGCGTTTGCACGCGCGTCTATACGACGACGCCGAAGAAGCCGAACTCGGCTCTGCGCAAGGTCGCGAAGATTCGCCTGACCAACGGTTTTGAAGTGATCGGCTACATCCCCGGCGAAGGCCACAACCTTCAGGAGCACTCCGTGGTCATGATCCGCGGCGGCCGTGTGAAGGATCTTCCGGGTGTGCGCTATCACATCATCCGCGGCGTGCTCGACACGCAGGGTGTGAAGAACCGCAAGCAGCGCCGTTCGAAGTACGGTGCGAAGCGTCCGAAGTAATTCGGGTTCTGCAATTTAGGCGCTGCGCGAGGTTCTCCGCGTAATAGAGCGTCGGCCAAGTTTGAGAGACAAGAACCATGTCACGTCGTCACAGTGCAGATAAGCGCGAAATCAACCCGGATCCCAAGTTTGGCGATCTGGTTGTCACCAAGTTCATGAATGCCGTCATGTATGACGGCAAGAAGTCGATCGCCGAAACGATCGTCTACGGTGCGCTTGACCAGGTTCAGGCTAAGACCAAGCAGGAGCCGGTCACCGTCTTCCATCAGGCGCTCGACAATGTCGCGCCGCATGTGGAAGTGCGTTCGCGTCGTGTCGGTGGTGCTACCTACCAGGTTCCGGTCGACGTGCGCCCCGAGCGCCGTCAGGCTCTCGCCATTCGTTGGCTGATCACTGCCGCCCGCAACCGCAATGAGACCACCATGGTCGACCGCCTCTCCGGCGAGCTGATGGACGCGGCTAACAACCGCGGCACCGCCGTGAAGAAGCGTGAAGACACCCATAAGATGGCGGAAGCCAACCGCGCCTTCGCGCACTACCGCTGGTAACGGCGCGACCGAACGACTGAGAGGCACCTCCCATGGCCCGCGAATATAAGATCGAAGACTACCGCAATTTCGGTATCATGGCGCATATCGACGCCGGCAAGACCACGACCACCGAGCGCATCCTTTATTACACGGGCAAGTCGCACAAGATCGGCGAAGTCCATGACGGCGCTGCCACCATGGATTGGATGGAGCAGGAGCAGGAACGCGGCATCACGATCACGTCTGCCGCGACCACGACCTTCTGGAAGGGCCGTGACGGCAATCTGCGCCGCTTCAACATCATCGACACCCCCGGCCACGTCGACTTCACCATTGAAGTCGAGCGTTCGCTGCGCGTTCTCGACGGCGCCATCGCGCTGCTCGATGCCAACGCAGGTGTTGAGCCGCAGACCGAGACCGTGTGGCGCCAGGCGGACAAGTACAACGTCCCGCGCATGATCTTCTGCAACAAGATGGACAAGATCGGCGCCGATTTCTTATCGCTCCTATGACATGATCAAGTCGCGCCTCGGCGCCACTGCGGTCGCTGTCCAGCTGCCGATCGGCGCTGAATCGGAGTTCAAGGGCGTTGTCGATCTCATCGAGATGAACGCGCTGGTCTGGCGCGACGAGAGCCTGGGCGCTGCCTGGGATGTCGTCGAGATCCCGGACGACCTCAAGGCCAAGGCCGAAGAGTTCCGCGAGAAGATGATCGAGACCGCCGTCGAAATGGACGAGACGGCTCTCGAAAACTACCTCGAAGGCAAGATGCCCTCGAACGACGAACTGCGCGCGCTGATCCGCAAGGGCACCATCGCCGTCAAGTTCTTCCCGATGTTCTGCGGCTCGGCCTTCAAGAACAAGGGCGTGCAGCCGCTTCTCGACGGCGTCGTCGAGTTCCTGCCGTCGCCGCTCGACGTTCCTGCGATCAAGGGCATCGATGCCAAGACCGAGGGCGAGATCGAGCGTCATGCTGACGACAGTGAGCCGCTGTCGATGCTGGCCTTCAAGATCATGAACGATCCGTTCGTCGGTTCGCTCACGTTCTGCCGCATCTACTCGGGCAAGGTGGTCAAGGGCGCTTCGCTCGAAAACACCGTCAAGGGCAAGAAAGAGCGTCTCGGCCGTATGCTGCAGATGCACTCGAACTCGCGCTCCGACATCGAAGAGGCGTTCGCTGGCGACATCGTCGCTCTGGCCGGCCTCAAGGAAACGACCACCGGCGACACGCTCTGCGATCCGCTGCACCCGGTCATCCTCGAGCGCATGGAATTCCCCGAGCCGGTCATCCAGATCGCGATCGAGCCGAAGACCAAGGGCGACCAGGAAAAGATGGGCCTCGCGCTCAATCGTCTCGCTGCTGAAGATCCTTCGTTCCGCGTCAAGTCGGACGAAGAGTCGGGTCAGACCATCATCTCCGGCATGGGCGAGCTGCATCTCGACATCATCGTCGACCGCATGCGTCGCGAGTTCAAGGTCGAGGCGAACGTCGGCGCGCCGCAGGTTGCGTATCGCGAGACGATCACCCGCACCCACGAGCAGGATTACACCCACAAGAAGCAGTCGGGTGGTACGGGCCAGTTCGCTCGCATCAAGATCGTGTTCGAGCCGAACCCAGAGGGCGAAGATTTCGTCTTCGAATCGAAGATCGTTGGTGGTGCGGTTCCCAAGGAATACATCCCCGGTGTCGACAAGGGCCTCCGCAGCGTTCTGTCGTCGGGTCCGTTCGCGGGCTTCCCGATGATCGGCGTCAAGGCGACGCTCATCGACGGTGCCTACCACGATGTCGACTCCTCGGTGCTGGCCTTCGAAATCGCCGGTCGCGCCAGCCTTCGCGAAGCCGCTCCGAAGCTGGGCGTTCAGCTGCTCGAGCCGATCATGAAGGTCGAAGTCGTGACGCCGGAAGACTATGTCGGCAACGTCATTGGCGACTTGAACAGCCGTCGTGGCCAGATCCAGGGCCAGGAAAGCCGTGGCATCGCTGTCGTCGTCAACGCGATGGTGCCGCTGGCCAACATGTTCAAGTATGTGGACAGCTTGCGCTCGATGTCGCAGGGCCGCGCCCAGTACACGATGCAGTTCGACCACTATGAGGCGGTTCCGACCGCGGTCGCTCAGGAAGTTCAAAAGAAATACGCGTAATTCCAACGAATTGCAGCGTTTTATTAATTCAACGCCCTTATCGGGCTAGCAAGAATGGAGACCTCACATGGCAAAAGGTAAATTCGAGCGTAATAAGCCTCATGTGAACATTGGCACGATTGGTCACGTTGACCACGGCAAGACGTCGCTGACGGCGGCGATCACGAAGTATTTCGGTGAGTTCAAGGCCTACGACCAGATCGACGCAGCGCCTGAAGAAAAGGCCCGCGGCATCACCATTTCGACGGCCCACGTCGAATACGAGACGCCGGCCCGCCACTACGCTCACGTCGACTGCCCCGGCCACGCCGACTATGTGAAGAACATGATCACCGGTGCTGCCCAGATGGACGGCGCGATCCTGGTCGTTTCGGCTGCCGACGGCCCGATGCCGCAGACCCGCGAGCACATCCTGCTCGCCCGTCAGGTTGGCGTTCCCGCCCTTGTCGTGTTCCTCAACAAGGTCGACCTGGTCGACGACGCCGAGCTGCTCGAACTGGTCGAGCTTGAAGTTCGCGAATTGCTGTCGAAGTACGAATATCCGGGCGACGACATTCCGATGATCAAGGGTTCGGCTGTTGCTGCGCTCAATGATTCCGACAAGAAGATCGGTGAAGACGCGATCCGCGAGCTGATGGCCGCTGTCGACGCCTACATCCCGACGCCAGAGCGTCCGATCGACCGTCCGTTCTTGATGCCGATCGAAGACGTGTTCTCGATCTCGGGCCGCGGCACTGTTGTCACCGGTCGTGTCGAGCGCGGCATCGTCAAGGTTGGCGAAGAAGTCGAGATCGTCGGCATCAAGGCAACCTCGAAGACGACGGTTACCGGCGTTGAAATGTTCCGCAAGCTGCTCGATCAGGGCCAGGCTGGCGACAACATCGGCGCGCTGATCCGTGGCGTTGGCCGTGAAGACGTCGAGCGCGGTCAGGTCCTGTGCAAGCCGGGCACTGTCAAGCCGCACAAGAAGTTCGTGGCTGAAGCCTACATCCTGACCAAGGAAGAAGGTGGCCGTCACACGCCGTTCTTCACCAACTACCGCCCGCAGTTCTACTTCCGCACGACTGATGTGACCGGCATCGTGTCGCTGCCGGAAGGCACCGAGATGGTCATGCCCGGCGACAACATCACCGTCGATGTCGAGCTGATCGTGCCGATCGCCATGGAAGAGAAGCTGCGCTTCGCTATCCGTGAAGGTGGCCGTACCGTCGGCGCCGGCATCGTCGCTTCGATCAAAGAATAATCCGAATTAACGATCTGTCGCGGGCGGGAATACGCCCGCGCCGCGCCAGAACAAGGAAGTGACCATGAACGGACAGAATATCCGCATCCGCCTCAAGGCGTTTGACCACCGGGTTCTCGACGCTTCGACGCGTGAGATCGTGTCGACCGCGAAGCGCACCGGCGCCAATGTTCGCGGCCCGATCCCGCTGCCGACGCGGATCGAGAAGTTCACGGTGAACCGCTCGCCGCACGTCGATAAGAAGAGCCGCGAACAGTTCGAAATGCGCACGCACAAGCGTCTGCTGGACATCGTCGATCCGACCCCGCAGACCGTCGATGCTCTGATGAAGCTCGACCTCGCAGCAGGCGTCGACGTCGAAATCAAGCTCTAAGAGCTAACATGAGCCGCGCGAGCAGATCCAACCGGCTCCTCTGAAGGAAAACGAACCGATGCGTTCAGGTGTAATTGCACAGAAGGTGGGAATGACCCGCGTCTATAATGACGCTGGCGAACACGTTCCCGTCACCGTTCTCCGCATGGAGAACTGCCAGGTCGTGGCACAGCTCACGAAAGAGAAGAATGGCTACACCGCCGTTCAGCTCGGCGTTGGCCTGGCCAAGGTGAAGAATACCACGAAGGCGCTGCGCGGTCATTTCGCTGCCGCCTCCGTCGAGCCGAAGTCGAAGGTCGCTGAATTCCGCGTCTCCGCCGACAACATGCTCGATGTCGGCTCTGAGATCACTGTCGAGCATTTCGTCCCCGGCCAGAAGGTCGATGTGACGGGCACGACGATCGGCAAGGGCTTCCAGGGCGTCATCAAGCGCCACCACTTCGGTGGTGGTCGTGCCACCCACGGTAACTCGGTTTCGCACCGTACCCACGGTTCGACTGGCCAGCGCCAGGATCCGGGCAAGGTGTTCAAGGGCAAGAAGATGGCCGGGCACATGGGCGACGTTCGCGTCACGACCCAGAATGTCGAAGTTGTCTCGACCGACACCGATCGCGGTCTCATCCTGATCCGCGGCGCGGTTCCGGGTTCGAAGGGCGCATGGATCCTGGTCCGCGACGCTGCCAAGATTGCGCTTCCGGCTAACGCTCCGAAGCCTGCTGGCATCCGCGCCGCCACGAAGAACGAGGCTCCGGCCACAGAGGGAGCGGAATAATGGATCTCAAGATCACCACGCTTGCGGGCAAAGATGCCGGCAAGGTTGAGCTCTCGGAAGAGATCTTCGGTCTCGACCCGCGCGAAGACGTTCTCCAGCGCGTCGTGCGCTGGCAGCTCGCCAAGAAGCAGCAGGGCACGCACAAGGCCAAGGGTCGCGCGGAAATCGCTCGCACCGGCGCCAAGATGTACAAGCAGAAGGGTACGGGCCGCGCCCGTCACCATTCGGCACGCGCTCCGCAGTTCCGCGGCGGCGGCAAGGCCCACGGCCCGGTCGTTCGCAGCCACGAGCATGATCTTCCCAAGAAGGTCCGCGCTCTCGGCCTGAAGCACGCTCTGTCGGCCAAGGCCAAGGCATCGAACCTGATCATCGTCGACGAGCTGACGCTCGCCGAAGGCAAGACGAAGGCACTGCTCGCGAATTTCGCGACGCTGGGGCTGACCAATGCGCTGGTGATCGGTGGTGCTGAGCTTGACGTCAACTTCAAGCGCGCAGCGACCAACATCCCGAACATCGATGTCCTGCCGATCCAGGGCATCAACGTTTACGACATTCTGCGCCGCGGCACGCTGGTCCTTTCGAAGGCCGCCGTCGAGGCTCTCGAGGAGCGCTTCAAATGATGGATCTCCGCCACTACGACGTGATCGTCTCCCCGGCGATCACCGAAAAGTCGACCATGGCTTCTGAAAACAACCAGGTCGTCTTCAACGTCGCCAAGAAGGCGAGCAAGCCCGAGATCAAGGCTGCCGTCGAAGCGCTGTTTGGCGTGAAGGTGACTGCTGTGAACACCCTCGTCCGCAAGGGCAAGGTGAAGCGCTTCCGCGGCACGATCGGCCGCCAGAGCGACGTCAAGAAGGCGGTAGTGACGCTGGCCGATGGCCAGTCGATCGACGTCGCGACGGGTCTCTGAGCTAGGCCGCGAGGACAGGACAATGGCACTTAAGAAATTCAAGCCAGTAACGCCGAGCACCCGTCAGTTGGTCATCGTCGACCGCTCGGGCCTCCACAAGGGCAAGCCCGTCAAGGGTCTGACCGAAGGCCTGACGAAGTCGGGCGGCCGCAACAACTACGGTCGCATCACGGCTCGCTTCATCGGCGGCGGTCACAAGCGTTCGTACCGCATCATCGACTTCAAGCGTCGCAAGTTCGACGTTGTCGGCACGGTCGAACGTTTGGAGTACGATCCGAACCGCACCGCGTTCATCGCGCTGATCAAGTACGACGATGGCGAGTTGAGCTACATCATTGCTCCGCAGCGTCTGCAGGCTGGCGACAAGATCATCGCTGGTGAGCAGGTCGACGTGAAGCCGGGCAATGCAATGCCGCTCGCTTCGATGCCGGTTGGCACGATCGTCCACAACATCGAGCTGAAGCCCGGCAAGGGCGGCCAGGTCGCTCGTTCGGCTGGTGCTTACGCCCAGCTCGTCGGCCGCGACCAGGGCATGGCGATCCTTCGCCTCAACTCGGGTGAACAGCGCGTCGTCAGCGGTCTCTGCATCGCCACCGTCGGTGCCGTGTCCAACCCGGACCACGGCAACATCAACGACGGCAAGGCCGGCCGCACGGTCTGGCGTGGCAAGCGCCCGCACAACCGCGGCGTGACCATGAACCCGGTCGACCATCCGCACGGCGGTGGTGAAGGCCGCACCTCGGGCGGACGCCATCCGGTGACCCCGTGGGGCAAGCCCACCAAGGGCAAGAAGACGCGGTCCAACAAGGCGACCGACAAGTTCATCCTGCGCTCGCGCCATCAGCGCAAGAGCTAAGAAGAGGTAACGCCAGTGACTCGTTCAGTCTGGAAAGGCCCGTTCATTGACGGCTATCTGCTCAAGAAGGCAGAGAAGGTTCGTGAAGGTGGTCGCAATGAGGTGATCAAGATGTGGAGCCGTCGCTCCACGGTCCTGCCGCAGTTCGTCGGCCTCACCTTCGGTGTCTACAACGGCCAGAAGCACGTCCCGGTCTCGGTGAACGAGGACATGGTCGGCCACAAGTTCGGTGAGTTCGCTCCCACCAGGACCTATTACGGTCACGGCGCGGACAAGAAGGCAAAGAGGAAGTAACATGGGCAAGGCCAAAGCTCCGCGCAGGCTTGCTGACAACGAGGCACGTGCGGTCCTCCGTACGATCCGGGTCAGCCCGCAGAAGCTCAACCTCGTTGCCGCGCTTATCCGCGGCAAGAAGGTAGCGACCGCGCTTTCGGATCTGGAATTTTCGCGCAAGCGCATCGCCGGAACGGTTAAAAAGACCCTCGAATCGGCTATCGCCAACGCGGAAAACAATCACGACCTCGATGTCGATGCACTGGTGGTGGCGGAAGCCTTTGTCGGTAAGTCGATCGTCATGAAGCGTTTCCACGCTCGTGGCCGTGGTCGCGCCAGCCGCATTGAGAAGCCGTTTTCGCACCTCACGATCGTTGTTCGTGAAGTCGAAGAGAAAGGGGAGGCCGCATAATGGGCCAGAAAATCAATCCTATTGGTCTCCGCCTCGGCATCAACCGCACCTGGGATTTCGCGTTGGTACGCCAACACCGGCGAATACGGCCAGCTGCTTCACGAAGACATCAAGATCCGCAAGTATCTTGAGAACGAGCTGAAGCAGGCCGCGATCTCCAAGGTGGTGATCGAGCGTCCGCACAAGAAGTGCCGCGTGACCATTCACGCAGCACGTCCGGGCCTGATCATCGGCAAGAAGGGCGCCGACATCGAAAAGCTTCGCAAGAAGCTGATGGAGATGACGAAGTCCGAGACGCACCTCAACATCGTCGAGGTTCGCAAGCCCGAGACCGACGCTACGCTGGTCGCCCAGTCGATCGCGCAGCAGCTCGAGCGCCGCATTGCCTTCCGTCGCGCCATGAAGCGCGCGGTGCAGTCGGCCATGCGCCTCGGCGCAGAGGGCATCCGCATCAACTGCTCGGGCCGTCTTGGCGGCGCTGAAATCGCTCGTATGGAGTGGTATCGCGAAGGTCGCGTTCCGCTGCACACCCTGCGCGCCGACGTCGACTACGGCACTGCCGAGGCAAAGACCGCCTACGGCATCTGCGGCGTCAAGGTGTGGGTGTTCAAGGGCGAGATCCTCGAGCACGATCCGATGGCTTCCGAGCGTCGCGCAACCGAAGGCGATCATTCGCATGCTGGCGAGCGCCCTAGCGGCCGCCGTCGCGAAAACGCCTGACACGCATAGGAATTTGGAGTTAGAACGATGCTGCAGCCAAAGCGCACAAAGTTCCGTAAGCAGTTCAAGGGCCGCATCCACGGTACCGCGAAGGGTGGCACCAACCTGGATTTCGGCGGCTTCGGACTGAAGGCGCTTGAGCCAAACCGCGTCACCGCGCGCGAGATCGAGGCGGCTCGCCGCGCGATCACCCGCGAAATGAAACGTCAGGGCCGCGTCTGGATCCGTATTTTCCCAGATGTGCCGGTCACGTCGAAGCCGACCGAAGTCCGCATGGGTAAGGGTAAGGGCGCCGTCGACTACTGGGCATGCCGCATCAAGCCAGGTCGCGTGATGTTCGAGATCGATGGTGTCTCCGAAGAAGTGGCGCGTGAAGCGCTGCGTCTCGGCGCTGCCAAGCTCTCGGTCAGGACGCGCTTCGTTCAGCGCATCGCAGAATAAGGAAGGGCTGATCATGAAAGCCTCAGACGTCAGGACGAAGACCCAGGACCAGCTCACTGACGAGCTCGCCAGCCTCAAGAAGGAGCAGTTCAACCTGCGCTTCCAGAAGGCGACCGGTCAGCTGGAAAAGACGGCGCGCGTGAAGCAAGTTCGTAAGGACATCGCGCGTATCAAGACCATCGCCGCCGAAAAATCGGCCGGCAAGAAGGCTTAAGGACGAGAACCATGCCAAAGCGCATCCTGCAGGGTACGGTCGTCAGCGACAAAAACGAGAAGACGGTCGTCGTCAAGGTCGAGCGTCGCTTCACGCACCCAGTGATGAAGAAGACCGTGCGTATGTCGAAGAACTACAAGGCGCACGACGAAAACAACGCCCACAAGGTGGGCGACCAGGTGTCTATCCAGGAATCGAAGCCGATATCCAAGGATAAGCGCTGGGTCGTCATTTCCACCGACCAGGCGTAACAACGAATTTTGGACAAGCCGGGGAGGGCGGTAGCCCATCCCGTTAGAGAAGAAGAAGGCGGCCAGTCATGATTCAGATGCAAACAAACCTCGACGTCGCGGACAATTCCGGCGCCCGTCGTGTCATGTGCATCAAGGTGCTGGGCGGCTCGAAGCGGAAGTATGCTTCTGTTGGCGACATCATCGTGGTGTCGATCAAGGAAGCCATTCCGCGCGGCCGCGTAAAGAAGGGTGATGTGATGAAGGCGGTCGTGGTTCGCACGGCCAAGGACATTCGTCGCCCGGACGGCAGCGTGATCCGTTTCGACAAGAACGCGGCCGTTCTTGTCGATAACAAGAAAGAACCTATCGGCACGCGTATCTTCGGGCCGGTTCCGCGCGAACTCCGCGCCAAGAACCACATGAAGATCATCTCGCTCGCGCCCGAAGTGCTGTAAGGAGCCGGAACAATGCAGAAGATCCGTAAAGGCGACAAGGTTGTCGTTCTGGCCGGCAAGGACAAGGGTCGCACCGGCGAGGTGCTGTCTGTCCAGCCGAAGGAAGACAAGGCACTTGTCCGCGGCGTGAACATGATCCGCCGCCACCAGAAGCAGTCCCAGACCCAAGAGGGCGGGATCATCACCAAGGAAGCGCCGATCCACCTGTCGAACCTCGCGCTCACCGACCCCAAGGATGGCAAGCCGACCCGCGTCGGTTTCCAGGTCCAGAAGGACGGCACGAAGGTGCGTGTCGCCAAGCGCTCGGGAGAAGTCATCAATGGCTAATGCAACCATCGAGCCGCGCTTGAAGACGGTCTACAAAGAGACCATCCGCCAGGCGATGCAGGAACAGTTCAAGTACGACAACGTCATGCAGATTCCGCGCATCGACAAGATCGTGCTCAACATGGGTGTTGGCGAAGCCACCGCGGACTCGAAGAAGCCCGCAGTTGCCGCTGAAGACCTGGCGATGATCGCTGGCCAGAAGCCGGTTGTCACCCGCGCCCGCAAGTCGATCGCCGGCTTCAAGGTGCGCGAGCAGATGCCGATCGGCGCCAAGGTGACGCTCCGCCAGGAGCGCATGTACGAGTTCCTTGACCGTTTGGTGAACATCGCACTGCCGCGCGTTCGCGACTTTCGCGGTCTGAACCCAAAAAGCTTTGACGGCCGTGGCAATTACGCTATGGGCATCAAGGAACACATCGTGTTCCCCGAGATCAATTACGACAAGGTTGATCAGATCTGGGGCATGGACATCATCGTTTGCACGACCGCCAAGACGGACGAAGAGGCCCGGGCTCTGCTCAAGGCTTTCAACTTCCCCTTCCGGCAGTAACGGCAGCGAGAAAAGGAAAAATCTGAAATGGCAAAGACCAGCTCAGTCGAGAAGAACAACCGGCGCCGCAAGCTTGTGGACCAGTACGCTGCCAAGCGTAAGGCTCTCAAGGACATCATCATGGATCAGTCCAAGCCGATCGAGGAACGCTTCCGCGCGCAGCTCAAGCTCGCCGCGCTGCCGCGCAACTCGGCCAAGATCCGTATCCGCAATCGTTGCGAAATCACCGGCCGTCCGCGTGCCTACTATCGCAAGCTTAAGATGTCGCGTATCGCCATGCGCGACCTGGGTTCGGTGGGAGCAATCCCCGGCCTGGTCAAGTCGAGCTGGTAAGGAGCATTTGATATGTCTTTGAGTGATCCTCTCGGCGATATGCTGACCCGCATCCGCAACGCCTATGGCCGCAAGAAGTCGACCGTGTCGACCCCGGCTTCCAGGCTGCGCGCCCGCGTCCTCGACGTTCTGAAGGCGGAAGGTTACATCCGCGACTACAGCCAGACCGACTTCGACAACGGCAAGTCCGAAATCGAAATCGAGTTGAAGTACTTCGACGGCCAGCCGGTGATTCGTGAAATCGCACGCGTCTCCAAGCCCGGTCGCCGTGTCTACGTCTCGTCCAAGTCGATTCCGCCCGTCGCCAACGGCCTCGGCATCTCGATCCTTTCGACCCCGAAGGGCGTGATGGCCGACCACGAAGCGCGCGAACAGAACGTCGGCGGGGAAATCCTCTGCCAGATCTTCTGATCTGCCTAGGCTGAAACAAGAAAGGCACGAGGACTATGTCTCGTATTGGCAAGAAACCCGTTCAGCTTCCGCAGGGCGTTACCGCAGCCGTCGACGGCCAGACCGTCACGGCGAAGGGCCCCAAGGGCGAGCTGAAGTTCGTGGTCAACAACGAAGTTCTGGTCACGCTGGAGAATGGCGAAATCGCTGTCCAGCCGCGCGACCAGTCGAAGGACGCCCGCTCCAAGTGGGGCATGTCGCGGACGCAGATCGTTAACATCCTGACGGGTGTTAAGGACGGCTTCGAAAAGAAGCTCGAGATCACCGGCGTCGGTTACCGTGCAACGCTCCAGGGCAAGAACCTGCAGCTGGCACTCGGCTTCAGCCATGACGTCGTCTACCAGACGCCGGAAGGCATCACCATCACGGTGCCGAAGCCGACCGAAATCGTGGTCAACGGCATCAACAAGCAGCAGGTTGGCCAGGTCGCCGCCGAGATCCGCGAATATCGTGGTCCGGAGCCCTATAAGGGCAAGGGCGTCCGCTATGCAGGCGAGAAGATCGTCCGCAAAGAAGGCAAGAAGAAGTAATAGCAACGCCGCGGTGCGCGGTCGCGGGAAGCATTTTGGCTTACCGCAGATGGCCGCGCCCGTTTCAGAAGGCAAGGAACCACTACCATGGCTTCGAAAGAAACCACTCTGCGTCGCGCTTCGCGCATCCGCCGCCAGATCAAGAAGGTCGCCAACGGCCGTCCGCGCCTGTCGGTTCACCGTACGTCGAAGAACATCTATGTTCAGGTCATCGACGACGCCAATGGCAAGACGCTCGCCGCCGCTTCGACCCTCGAGAAGGATCTCAAGGGCACGCTGAAGACCGGCGCTGACACTGCTGCCGCGACTGCGGTTGGCAAGCTGATCGCCGAGCGCGCTTCGAAGGCTGGCGTCAAGGACGTCGTTTTCGACCGTGGCGCCTACATCTATCACGGACGCATCAAGGCGCTGGCCGAGGCTGCCCGTGAAGGCGGTCTGAACTTCTGATGCAGTTTACGGCGTAGCGCGTGGCGCTGCGCCGCATCACTGACCAGTTGCAATAAATCCGGCGACGCTATAGACGCCGGATTTGGTTTTTAACCCCCGTGCTTCCGGAAAAAAATAAGGATAGGAATATGGCACAAGAACGTAGGGAAGGTGGTCGCGACCGTAGCCGTGACCGCGAAGAGCGCGACAGCGAATTCGTCGATAAGCTCGTCCACATCAACCGCGTTGCCAAGGTCGTCAAGGGCGGCCGGCGTTTCGGTTTTGCAGCACTCGTCGTTGTCGGCGACCAGAAGGGCCGCGTTGGCTTTGGTCACGGTAAGGCGCGCGAAGTGCCGGAAGCGATCCGCAAGGCAACCGAAGCTGCCAAGCGCGAAATGATTTTCGTGCCGCTCCGTTCGGGCCGTACGCTGCACCACGACGTTGAAGGTCGTTGGGGCGCCGGTCGCGTTCTGCTGCGCTCTGCCAAGCTGGGTACCGGCATCATCGCCGGCGGTCCTATGCGCGCTGTCTTCGAGACGCTCGGCATGCACGACGTCGTCGCCAAGTCGATGGGTTCGTCGAACCCATACAACATGGTTCGTGCGACCTTCGATGCGCTGAAGAGCCAGATGCATCCGAAGGATGTGGCTGCACAGCGCGGCATCAAGTATTCGACGCTTCAGGCCCGCCGCGGCACCGCCGTAGCGGCTGAAGAATAGTCGCTCGAGCTGACCAGGGACAATGACCATGGCCAAGAAAGTAACCAAGACCGTCACCGTCGAGCAGATCGGTAGCCCGATCCGCCGGCCGAAGGAACAGCGTGCCACGCTGGTCGGCCTCGGCCTCAACAAGATGCATCGCAAGCGCACCCTGGAGGATACTCCTTCCGTGCGCGGCATGATCGCAGCTGTCCAGCATCTCGTCCGCGTTGTGGACGAGGCGTAGGCCGATCGCAGGAGATAGAAGATGAAACTCAACGATCTGCGTGACAACGCCGGCGCGACCCACTCCAAGAAGCGTCTTGGCCGTGGTATCGGCTCCGGCACCGGCAAGACCGGCGGCCGCGGCGTCAAGGGTCAGAAGGCCCGTTCCGGCGTCGCGATCAACGGCTTCGAGGGTGGCCAGATGCCGCTCTATCGTCGCCTGCCGAAGCGCGGCTTCACCAACATTTTTGCCAAGAGCTACAACACCGTTTCGCTGGCCCGCATCCAGGTCGCGATCGATGCCAAGAAGCTCGACGCGAAAGAGACCGTGACGGCGGAAGCCCTCGTCAAGGCCGGCGTGATTCGCCGCGTCAAGGACGGCGTCCGCATCCTCGGCGACGGCGAACTCAAGGCCAAGGTGGCCTTTGACGTTGCCGGCGCTTCCAAGCCGGCGATCGAGAAGATCGAAAAGGCTGGAGGATCGGTGAAGCTGCCTGAAGTGGCAGCCGCCGAGTAAAAGGCTTTGCAAAGTAAGCGGCGGTAGAGATACCGCCGCTTGCATGTTTGCCGTCCGGAGCCTATCTCGTGGCTTCGGTGACACGCGCCGCGCCCATCGCGGCATTTCGGCGTGACCAAGCGGAGTACCCTGAATGGCATCGGCTGCTGAACAACTAGCATCCAATCTGAATTTCGCAGCCTTCGCCAAGGCCGAAGATCTCAAGAAAACGCATCTGGTTTACCCTCGGCGCGCTTTTGGTCTATCGCCTCGGTACCTACATTCCGCTTCCCGGGATCAATCCCGACGCATTCGCCCAGGCTTTCACCCAGCAGAGCCGCGGCGTGCTTGGCATTTTCAACATGTTTGCCGGCGGCGCCGTGCAGCGCATGGCGATCTTCGCCCTCGGCATCATGCCCTACATCTCCGCCTCCATCATCATGCAGCTCATGACGTCGGTCGTTCCGTCGCTTGAAGCGCTGAAGAAGGAAGGCGAGCAGGGCCGCAAGGTCATCAACCAGTATACCCGCTACGGCACCGTCCTTCTGGCCGTTGTCCAGGCCTACGGCATCTCAGCCGGCCTCGAAGGCGGCAACGGCATCGTCACCGATCCGGGCATGTTCTTCCGCGCTTCGACGGTCATCACGCTCGTCGGCGGCACGATGTTCCTGATGTGGCTTGGCGAACAGATCACCGCGCGTGGCATCGGCAACGGCATTTCGCTGATCATCTTCGCCGGCATCGTCGCAGGCCTTCCAAGCGCCATCAGCGGTACGCTGGAACTTGGCCGCACCGGAGCTCTGTCGACTGGCCTGATTCTCGCGATCATCGTGCTTGCGATCGTCGTCATCGCGTTGATCGTCTTCTTCGAGCGTGCCCAGCGCCGCCTTCTGATCCAGTATCCGAAGCGCCAGGTTGGCAACCGCATGTTCCAGGGCGATACGTCGCACCTGCCGCTCAAGCTCAACACCGCTGGCGTCATTCCTCCGATCTTCGCATCGTCGCTGCTGCTGCTGCCGGCAACCGTCGCGGGCTTCTCGAATACCGCTACGCTGCCAGGCTGGGTGAGCACCGTCATGGCCGCGCTTGGCCATGGCCAGCCGCTGTACATGCTGCTGTATGCCGCGATGATTGTCTTCTTCGCCTTCTTCTACACGGCGATCGTGTTCAATCCGAAGGATACGGCTGACCAGCTGAAGAAGCATTCGGGCTTTATCCCAGGCTATCGCCCCGGCGAACGCACGGCGGAATACATCGACTACGTGCTGACCCGCGTCACGGTCATCGGCGCTGCCTATCTCGTCTTCGTCTGCTTGATGCCCGAGTTCCTGATTTCGGCAACTGGCGTTCCGTTCTACCTTGGTGGTACTTCGCTTCTGATCGTGGTCAATGTAACCCTTGATACCGTGGCGCAGATTCAGGGTCACCTGATTGCCCATCAGTATGAGGGGCTGATCAAGAAGTCGAAGCTCCGTGGAGGTAAGAGGGGAAGATGAAGCTGATTTTGCTTGGGCCGCCGGGAGCGGGCAAGGGGACACAAGCGCAACGACTGGTCGAGAAATACGGCATCCCGCAATTGTCCACTGGTGACATGCTGCGGGCTGCGGTGAAGGCCGAAACCGATGTCGGCAAGCGCGCCAAGGCCGTCATGGACGCCGGCGAGTTGGTTTCGGACGAGATCGTCAACGCGATCGTCGCCGAGCGCATCGATCAGGACGACTGCAGCAAGGGGTTCATCCTCGATGGCTATCCGCGCACGCTGGCGCAGGCCGACGCAGTCGCCGACATGCTGGCAGAACGTGGCATGCACCTCGATGTGGTTATCGAACTCGTTGTCGACGACAAGGCGCTCGTAGGCCGGATCCTCAAGCGCGCCGAAGATGCGAAGGCAGCTGGTCAAGCCGTCCGCAAGGACGACAACGCCGAGGTGTTCGAAGAGCGGCTGCGCGAGTACTACAAGAAGACCGCGCCGCTGATCGGCTACTACTACGCCAACGATCTGCTCAAGCAGGTCGACGGCATGGCCGATATGGACGAGGTTACCGTGCAGATCGAGGCTGTCCTCGCGGACGCCACGCACTAAAAACAGCACTCGTGCTTGACTGATGGGCCGTACTGGAGTATGGCGGCCCGTCTTCCATTCAGGCATGATGTTGTGTGCCCGGTAGGGTGCATAGTCATATTGATACGGAAAACCCGCATGGGCCGGCCTCCACCGGACGCGGGGCAACTTGAAGCGCCGGCATTGTCCGGCCCAAATGGAGTGAAAAAATGGCTCGTATAGCCGGCGTTAATATTCCTACCAACAAGCGCGTTGTGATCTCGCTTCAGTACATTCACGGCATTGGCAAGAAGTTCGCCCAGGAGATCGTCGAGAAGGTCGGCATCCCGGCTGAACGTCGCGTCAACCAGCTGACCGATGCTGAAGTTCTGGCGATCCGCGAAACGATCGACCGCGACTATCAGGTCGAAGGCGATCTGCGCCGCGAAGTTTCGATCAACATCAAGCGTCTGATGGACCTCGGCTGCTACCGCGGCCTGCGTCACCGTCGTTCGCTTCCGGTCCGCGGCCAGCGCACGCATACCAATGCGCGCACCCGCAAGGGTCCGGCCAAGGCAATTGCCGGCAAGAAGAAGTAATTTCATTCCCGGCGGGTTTAGGCCCGCCGGTTTCGCCTTTTATGGGCGGGTGTTCGGCCTGACACCTTAAACGCAGGCTGGTGTAGCCGCTGGTATTACGGCGGTGAAGAGATCAACTGAAAGGACTACCATGGCTAAGGAAGCCGGCCGCGTTCGCCGTCGCGAACGCAAGAACATCTCGTCGGGCGTTGCCCACGTGAATTCGACCTTCAACAACACCATGATCACCATCTCCGATGCACAGGGCAACACGATTGCCTGGTCGTCGGCTGGTGCGCAGGGCTTCAAGGGTTCGCGCAAGTCGACCCCGTTCGCTGCCCAGATGGCTGCTGAAGACGTTGCCAAGAAGGCACAGGAACACGGCATGCGTATGCTTGAAGTCGAAGTTTGCGGTCCGGGTTCGGGTCGTGAGTCGGCTCTGCGCGCGCTCCAGGCTGCGGGTTTCACCATCACGTCGATCCGCGACGTGACGCCGATCCCGCACAATGGCTGCCGCCCGCGCAAGAAGCGTCGCGTCTAATATTTCACCCCCCGCGCGAGCGCCTTGTGCGCTCGTCTGCGGTTTCCAGGTCGCCCGTCACGATTGGATGGTGTCGGGCAAACGGAAGGAAGCGAATATGATCCAGAAAAACTGGCAGGAACTGATCAAGCCAAACAAGATCGAGTTCTCTTCCAAGAAGAAGACGTTGACCACGCTGGTCGCCGAGCCGCTCGAGCGCGGCTTCGGCCTGACGCTCGGCAATGCCCTGCGTCGCGTGCTGCTCTCGTCGCTTCGTGGCGCTGCCGTCACTGCCGTCCAGATCGACGGCGTGCTGCATGAGTTCTCGTCCATCGGCGGCGTTCGTGAAGACGTCACCGACATCGTGCTCAACATCAAGGAAATCGCCATCCGCATGGAAGGCGACGGCCCGAAGCGCATGGTCGTTCGCAAGCAGGGCCCCGGTGCCGTGCTCGCTGGCGACATCCAGACGGTCGGCGACGTCGAGATCCTGAACCCCGACCACGTCATCTGCACGCTCGACGAGGGCGCGGAGATCCGTATGGAGTTCACCGTCGACACCGGCAAGGGCTACGTGCCGGCTGAACGCAACCGCGCTGAAGACGCTCCGATCGGCCTCATTCCGGTCGACAGCCTCTACTCGCCGGTCAAGAAGGTTTCGTACAAGGTCGAGAACACCCGCGAGGGCCAGGTTCTGGACTACGACAAGCTGACCATGACCATCGAGACCGACGGTTCGATCACCGGTGAGGACGCAGTGGCATTCGCTGCTCGCATCCTGCAGGACCAGCTCGCGCTGTTCGTCAACTTCGACGAGCCGCAGAAGGAAGTTGCAGCCGAGGCCGTTACCGAGCTCGCCTTCAACCCGGCGCTGCTCAAGAAGGTCGACGAACTGGAGCTTTCGGTCCGTTCGGCCAACTGCCTCAAGAACGACAACATCGTTTACATCGGCGACCTGATCCAGAAGACGGAAGCAGAAATGCTGCGTACGCCGAACTTCGGCCGCAAGTCGCTCAACGAGATCAAGGAAGTTCTGGCCGCAATGGGCCTGCACCTCGGTATGGAAGTGCAGGACTGGCCGCCGGAGAACATCGAAGACCTCGCCAAGCGATACGAAGACCAGTACTAAAAAGACCTAGTCGAGCATGGTTCCGAGGACCGGATATTCCGGTCCGACGGCCTTGCGGAAAACCATTAGAGGCCGTGGCCTCTTGAACAACTGAAGAAGGAAAAGAGTCATGCGCCACGGTTTCAAAGGCCGCCGCTTCGCTCGCAGCGTAAGCCACCGCAAGTCCATGTTCGCCAACCTCTCGGTCTCGCTGATCGAGCACGAGCAGATCGTGACCACGCTCGAAAAGGCCAAGGACCTGCGTCCGATCGTCGAGAAGCTGGTGACTCTCGGCAAGCGCGGCGACCTGCATGCCCGCCGCCAGGTGATCGCCCAGATCGGCAACGAGGACGTCGTGAAGCGTCTGTTCGACATCGTCGCGCCGCGTTACGCCACCCGCAACGGCGGCTACCTGCGCATCATGAAGGCTGGCTTCCGCCGCGGTGACAACGCCGCGATGGCTGTCATCGAGTTCGTCGAGCGCGACACCTCGGCCAAGGGTGCGGGCGACCGCGTTCGCCTCGAAGCCGAAGCTACGAACGAAGCCGAAGCTGCATAAGCTTTCCGCACCGTTGTTTAGAACCGAAGGGGCCCTTGTGGCCCCTTTTGTTTTGAGCGATTGCCCGACGCTGCAGCGGTTCTTCCGCATCCTGCGCCAACTATGCGGAAATAAGCGCTTTCGCGCGCATACAGCCTTTCAATTTGCACAATCGTCACGACAATGGCGCGACTTATGCGTTGGAGGATTCGCCATGCGTGCGAAACGATATTTGCTGCTCGCGCTCGGCGCCTGGATGGCCGTTGCCGGTGGTGTTGCGGCCCAGGAAGCGACCAAGCCCGCCGAAGATCCAGGCCTGTCGGACGTGCTGACCGACCTGCTGAACGGCGGCAAGGACGGTACAGCCACGCCAGGTCCCGATCGTCGCGTGCCCTTCGGCCGCGAGGAGATGCAGCTTTCGTTCGCACCGCTGGTCAAGGATACGGCTGCTGCGGTCGTTAACGTCTACGCTTCCAAGCAGGTGAAGGCGCGTTCGCCTTTTGAAGGCGATCCGTTCTTCGAACAGTTTTTCGGCCGTGGCGCACCGCGCAATCGGTCGTCGCTCGGCTCGGGCGTGCTCGTCGATGCGAGCGGCATCATCGTCACCAACAATCACGTCGTCCAGGACGCCGACGAGGTGAAGGTGGCGCTGTCGGACGGCCGCGAGTTCACCTCCAAGGTCCTGCTCAAGGATGACTCGCTCGACCTGGCTGTGCTGAAGATCGATTCCGACAAGCCGTTCCCGACAATCGCCATTGGCGATTCCGACGCGCTGCAGGTTGGCGACCTGGTGCTTGCCATCGGCAATCCCTTCGGCGTCGGCCAGACCACGACCAGCGGCATCGTTTCGGCACTCGCCCGCACGCATATCGGTGTGTCCGACTCCGGCTTCTTCATCCAGACTGACGCCGCCATCAATCCGGGCAACTCCGGTGGTGCGCTGATCAACATGGGCGGCCAACTCATCGGCATCAATACCGCGATCTTCAGCCGCACCGGTGGCTCGATCGGTATCGGCTTTGCCATCCCTTCCAACATGGTGCGTGCCTTCACCGAAGCCGCCAAGGGCGGCGCGGAGTTCTTCGAACGGCCGTTCATCGGTGCCTCGTTCGAGCCGGTAACGCCGCAGATCGCCGAGTCGCTCGGCATGGATCATCCCTCGGGCGCGCTGATCTCGTCGGTCGACGAGAATGGTCCGGCGGCACGAGCGGGCCTCAAAGCTGGTGACGTCGTGCTGTCGTTCAACGGTGCGGCAATCGAGCACATGGAAGCGCTCGACTATCGTCTGGCGACCCAGCCGATCGGCGGCAAGGCGACGCTGTCGGTGCTGACCAAGGGCGAAGAGAAGGCCGTCGAAGTGGCGCTTGAGCGCGCGCCTGAAGGCGCCAGCTCGAATGAGGTCCTGTTGGGCGGCCGCAGCCCGTTTGCCGGTGCCAAGGTCGCCGTGCTGTCGCCGCGGCTGGCGCAGCGCCTGCGAGTCGCGACCGACACCAAAGGCGTGGTGATTGTCGGCGTTGACGGCGGCTCGGCCGCTGCAGGTTTTGGTTTCCAGGCGGGCGACATCGTACGTGAACTCAACGGCGAAACCATCGACACCGCCGAAAAGCTGAAGCAGCTTGCCGAGGAAGACACGCGCTGGTGGCGGTTCACCGTCGAGCGCGACGGTCGCATCATGCGGCAGATGCTGCGTTACTGAGTGCACGAGGACCATGCTGGAAAAGCTGGCAAATAGCGGGATCGTCAGGGGAGCTGGGTTTTGAGCTCCCTTTTCGACGAGTCCGTTCCGCGTCCGCTTGCCGAAACGCTGCGCCCGCAAAGCCTCCGCGAGGTCATCGGGCAGGACCATATACTCGGCCCTGACGGGCCGATCGGGCGCATGGTCAAGTCGAGGAAAGTGTCGTCGTTCATTCTTTGGGGGCCGCCGGGGGTTGGCAAGACGACGATTGCCAGGCTGGTCGCCAAGGAAGTCGGCCTCGATTTCGTCCAGCTTTCGGCGGTTCTCTCAGGCGTTGCGGATCTGCGAAAGGTCGTCGATGCCGCCAAGCAGCTCCGCAGCGGGGCGGGGCGGCAGACAGTGGTGTTTGTCGACGAGCTCCACCGTTTCAACAGGACCACGCAGGACGCGTTGCTGCCGCATGTCGAGGACGGCACGATTGTGCTGATCGGCGCGACGACGGAGAACCCGAGCTTCAGCCTGGTCGCTGCACTGCTGTCGCGCGCAAAAGTCTACACGCTCAAGCGCTTCGAAAAAGAAGACCTCGCCGTCCTTGCCGAGCGTGCGGAAGCGCATGCCGGCAAGACGCTTCCGCTCGACGCAGCCGCGCGTGACGCGCTGTTGACCATGGCTGATGGCGACGGCCGCTATCTGATCGGGCTCTGCGAGGAGTTGCTCGCGCTTCCCTTCGGCACAGTGCTGGACGTTGCTGGGCTGGCCGAAACCGTCCAGAAGCGGGCGCCGGTCTACGACAAGGGCCAGGAAGAGCATTACAACATGCTCAGTTGCTTCCATAAGAGCTTGCGCGGCAGTGACGTTCAGGCGGCCCTCTATTGGGCGGCGCGCATGGTTGTCGGCGGCGAATCGCCTGCCACGATCTTCCGCCGGCTGGCATGTGCGGCATCCGAAGACGTCGGCATGGCCGACCCGCAGGCGATGCCGCAGGTCGTTGCTGCCTGGACCGCATTCGAGCGGGTAGGGTGGCCAGAGGGACGGCTGTTCATGGCGCAGGCCATCACCTATGTGGCAACGGCGCCCAAGTCGAACGCCTCCTATATGGGGTTCAACCAGGCGATAGCCATGGCACAGCAGACCGGATCGCTGGCGCCGCCTAAACACATCCTCAATGCGCCGACCAAGCTGATGAAAGAACTCGGCTACCACGAGGGCTATAAATACGACCACGACTATCCCGACGCATTCTCCGGGCAGGAGTTCCTGCCCGACGAACTGGCCGGCCCCAATCGTCCGGAATTCTACGCGCCCAACGAGCGAGGTTTTGAGCGGGATATCAAGAAGCGGCTGGAATTTTGGGCGCGCAACAAGGTCAACCGCCGCCAATCCGACGACTAGCCGTCCACGGTGCCGTCCGTTGAGCATTCTGCCGGACGCAGCTCGATCGCTCCCGACCTGAATGGGAGGGACGGCCGGGCAGGGTAGATGCTTGGTATCAGGCCTCAATCATTGCAAAGTTTCGATTGCAAAAAAATGCAATCATATATATGTAAGCGTAACAGCGACACCGTTGTGGTGACGCCTGCATGAATGAAGCGTCCGGCAAATCCGATTGGCAGAACGGAAATCGGGACGGTGCGGTGGCGAACCAAGGTCAATATCGTGAAGCTCGAACCCGATACAGCGATGTCAGATCTGCTTGAACGGGCAGGGGAGGCTTCGGATTTCTTGAAGAAGCTCGCCAATCCCAGCCGCCTGATGATCGTCTGTGCACTCGTCGACGGCGAGCGTTCGGTGCGCGATCTCGAAGACAGCCTCGGCATACGTCAGCCGGGATTGTCGCAGCAGATTGCCGAACTGCGTGATGCCGGACTGATTGCCGGACGCAAGGAATCGAAATCCGTCTTTTATCGTCTCGCCGACGAGCGGGTAGTGGAGATCGTAACGCTGCTCTACCGCATGTTCTGCCAGCCGGGCGCCCAATCCATTTCAATGGAAGATAGCAAGAATGACTGAATTCACACCCATCGCGTCCACCATGGGCGGCGTTCTGGTCGGCCTCTCGGCGGTGCTGCTGATGGCGTGGGAAGGACGCATTGCTGGCGTCAGCGGCATCGCCGGCAAACTGCTGCCGCCATATGCTGACGGTGCCTTCCTGTCGCGCCTGGGATTCATACTGGGCCTTGTGGCAGCACCTCTGATCTATCTGCTGGTCACCGGCAACGAGACCCCTCAAACCGTTTCTTCCGACATGCCGCTGATGGCTTTTGCCGGGCTGCTTGTCGGTTTCGGTTCGGTTTACGGCAATGGCTGCACCAGTGGGCATGGCGTCTGCGGGCTGTCGCGGCTTTCCATCCGCTCTTTGGTCGCGACGGCAACCTTCATGGCGACAGCCTTTGCCACTGTCTTCATCGTCCGGCACTTGTTGGGAGCTTGACCATGTCCTTTGTTGTCAATCTCATGCTTGGCCTGCTGTTCGGCACCGGCCTTGTCGTTTCCGGTATGTCCGACCCGGCCAAGGTGCTGAATTTTCTCGACCTGTTCGGTAGCTGGGATCCGTCCCTGGCTTTCGTCATGGGCGGTGCAGTCATCACTGCCTTCTTCGGCTACCGCCTTGTATTCAAACGCGAAAAACCGGTCGCAGCTGCGTCGTTCCATCTGCCAAGCAGCAACGCAGTCGACAGTCGGATCCTGATCGGTCCCGCCATTTTCGGCATCGGCTGGGGACTGGGCGGCTTTTGCCCAGGTCCGGCGCTGACGGCAACGGCGCTCGCTGCGACCGGCACCTATGCCTTCCTACCGATGATGTTTGTCGGCATGTGGCTGGCCAGGACGAGCACCGTCAGGCGGGTCGCCGCGGCTGCCTGACCTCGTCGGCCTGAGATATCCGCATGGTGGCTAATATGCCGGGCAGGGTGCCTGTCAGCCCAACTTGCGGAACGTGCTGAACTGGAAACGCTGTACGCTGTCCCACGGCGTCTTGTGTTCGTGTCGGCGCGTGTCGATCAGCGCGAAGCCGCCGCCCAGCAGCTTGCCGATGCTGTCGGCATCGTGCCTGACGATTGGCAGGCCACTGCATTTCTCGGGACCGTCAGGCGCGAATGTCCCGATGATCGCGTGGCCGCCAGGCTTCAACGCGCGCGTCAAGACAGTGGCGTAAGCTGCCTGATCGGCGGCATTGGTGAGGAAGTGGAATGCAGCGCGATCATGCCAGATGTCGTAACCGCGGTTTGGCTGCCAGGCGGTCACGTCGCTGCAGATCCATCTGACGCGATTCGCGTCCGGGCCGAGACGCGCACGATCGCTGTCGAGCGCAGCCTGCGAAATATCAAGTACGGTCACATCGCCATAGCCCTGGCCGATCAGCGCATCGACGAGATGCGAAGCGCCAGCGCCGATATCGACGATGGTCGCAGTTGGCGTGGCATCGGCCAGCGTAAGCAGCGTCAGCGACGGTTCCGGCGTCTGCTGGAACCAACTGACCTGATCTTCCGTCTTGGTGCGATAGATGGTTTCCCAATGGGACGCGCGGTCGTTGCTCACAGCAAAGCTCCAAGGATCCGGCTAAGGCCGATCAGGCTTCAAAGAGGGGCACGTCTGACGCTCGGACGCATAGGTATCTGAAAGTCGCATAAGATAGATTATGGAACAAGTGCGCTATACTGGAGCGCAGTTTGCCTGCCGTTCTTCCACTCCATCGAGCAAGCCTGCAAGCTTGCCCGGTTCATCTGCCTGCGCTGTTCGCAACGTCGCCAGGCAGACATTGACCCCTGACTGCATCAAGCAGTCAGCGTATCAATCTGACGGACAAGGCATTTCTATGATCATGCCATCATGTGCCGGTTCGACATGTGCCGGCGTCGCAGCCACAACGGCGTCATAGTCCAGCGGCACATGCATATGCGTCAGCACTGCCTTGTTTGGCTGCAGCCTGTCGATCCATTGCAGCGCTTCCGACAGCGACAGGTGGCTGACATGAGGCTTGTGCTGCAGCGCATCGACGACCAGCAGCTCCAGGCCTGTCATCAGTGCTGCCGTGGCCTCCGGGAAGTCGCTGACATCGGAGCAATAGGCGATCGGCCCAATGCGAAAGCCGAGCGAAATGATGTCACCATGAATCTGTGGCAGCGGCAAAAAGGTGAGGGCGCCCCCCTCTCCTGTTATGACAAACGGCTGATCGTGGTCGATGATGTGAGGCCGCACGATAGGCGGATACGCGCTTCCCGGCGGCGTTTCGATGCAATAGCCGAATGCCTGCTTCAGCCGCTCCAGCGTGAACTGGTCGGCATGGATATCGATCAGGCTGCCGCGCTCGAGCACATAGCCCCTGAGATCATCTATACCGTGGATATGGTCCGCATGCGGATGCGTGTAGACGACGGCGTCGATGTGGCTGACGCCTGCCGCCAGCATCTGGGTACGGAAATCCGGCCCGGTGTCGATGATGACACGCGTTGTGCCGGACGCCGAAACGCGCTCGACCATCGCTGCCGCGCGGGTGCGCCGGTTCTTCGGATTGGTTGGATCGCACGCACCCCAGTCGCCGGTGATGCGCGGTGTGCCCGGCGAAGAGCCGCAGCCCAGAATGGTGAGGCGCAGCACATCGGCCATGGCGTCAGGCAGGCCTAGGCATCTTGGTGAACAGCCGGAAGAAATTGTCCGTGGTGATCTCGGCGATTTCAGCAGCGCTGACGCCGATCGTCTCGGCCAGAACCGCAGCCGTGTGCGACACAAAAGCCGGTTCGTTGCGCTTGCCACGATGCGGCGGCGGCGCAAGGTAAGGTGCATCGGTTTCGACCAGCAGCCGGTCGCGCGGTACGTCCTTGGCGATCTCGCGCAGCTCGGCCGAGTTCTTGAACGTCACAATGCCGGAGAACGACACGTAGCCGCCGAGCTCGACGCCAATGCGGGCAAGCTCGGCGCCGGAGGAAAAGCAGTGCAGGATGAAGGGGAAGGCGCCCTTCCCTGTTTCTTCCCTGAGGATATCAGCCATGTCGTCATCGGCATTGCGGGCGTGGATGACCAGCGGCAAGCCGGTCTCGCGGGCTGCCGCGATGTGGACTCGCAGGCCCCGGGCCTGTGCATCGCGCGGCGCCTTGTCGTAGAAATAGTCGAGCCCCGCCTCACCGATCGCCACCACCTTGGGACGCGCTGCCAGTTTGACGAGATCGGCCGTGGTCACGTCGAGTTCTTCGGCAGCATTGTGCGGATGGGTGCCGACCGAGCAATAGACTTCGTCATATTCTTCGGCGATCGCAAGCACTTGTTCGAAGCGCTTCACGCGCGTCGAGATGGTGACCATACGTTCGACCCCGGCGGCCTTGGCGCGCGCGATGATATCCCCGCGCTCCTCGGCGAAGTCAGGAAAGTCGAGATGGCAATGACTGTCGACCAGCATTCCTGAAGGCCTCAGCTTTCCGCCGCCTGCTCGACATAGCGCGGGAATACCGGTTGCGGTGTCGGCAGAGCCGCGCCCGAAACCAGGCCATGCGCTTCATCGACATGAACAAAGTCCCGGTCGGTCACGGCGAGCAGATCGAGCAGCTTTGCCGCAGAGCCCGGGATGAACGGCTGGCACATGATGCCGACGCGGCGGATCACCTCGGCGGTGGTCCACAGCACGGTTTCCATGCGCGCCGGATCGGACTTCTTCAGCGCCCACGGCTCCTGCGCCGCGAAATAGCGGTTGGCCTCGGCAACCACGGCAAAGATCGCCGCAAGGGCGTGGTGGATGCCCTGCTCCGCCATGGTCTTGCGCGCGGTCACCAGTGCAGCCGTCGCCTGATCGAGGATCGCCTTGTCGGCATCGGCCAGTTCGCCGCGCTGCGGAACGACGCCGTTGCAGTTCTTGGCGATCATCGACAGCGAGCGCTGCGCCAGATTGCCGAGATCGTTGGCGAGGTCGGCATTGGTGCGATTGACGATCGCCTCGTGGCTGTAGCTGCCATCCTGGCCGAACGGCACCTCGCGCAGCAGGAAATAACGCACCTGGTCGAGGCCGTAATGTTCGACCATCGTGAACGGGTCGACGACGTTGCCGAGCGACTTCGACATCTTCTCGCCGCGGTTGAACAGGAAGCCGTGGCCGAACACGCGCTTAGGCAGTTCGATGCCAGCTGACATCAGGAAAGCCGGCCAGTAGACGGCGTGGAAGCGCACGATATCCTTGCCGATGATGTGCACCGCAGGCCAGTAAGCCCACTTCTCGGCACTGGTGTCGGGATAGCCAAGCGCGGTGATGTAGTTGGTCAGCGCATCGACCCAGACATACATCACATGCTTTTCGTCGCCCGGCACCGGCACGCCCCAGTCGAAGGTCGTGCGCGAGATCGACAGGTCCTTCAGGCCGGAACGGACGAAGCTCGCCACCTCGTTGCGGCGCTCGTTGGGTCCGATAAAATCGGGCTGGCTGTCGTAGAGCGCCAGCAGCTTGTCCTGATAGGCTGAGAGACGGAAGAAATAGCTCTCTTCCTCGACCCATTCGACCGGCGTGCCCTGCGGGCCGTAACGCACATTGTCGGGGCGGACTTCGGTCTCTTCTTCGCCGTAATAGGCTTCGTCGCGCACCGAATACCAGCCTGCATAGCTGCTCTTGTAGATGTCGCCCTTCGCCGCCATCGCCTGCCAGATCGCCTGGGAGGCAGCGTAGTGGCGCTCTTCGGTGGTGCGGATGAAATCATCGTTCGACGCATTCAGAAGAGTTGCCATCTTCTTGAATTCATTCGAATTACGGTCGGCGAGTTCACGTGCCGAGATGCCTTCCCGATTGGCCGTCTGCAACATCTTGATGCCATGCTCGTCGGTGCCGGTCAGGAAGAACACGTCCTTGCCGTCATGGCGCTGGAAACGGGCGAGCGCGTCGGTGGCGATCAGCTCGTAGGCATGGCCGATATGCGGCTTGCCGTTCGGATAAGAGATCGCGGTCGTGATATAGAATTTTTCGCGGGACATGGATGGGCCGTCATGAATGTCGGATTGAAAGGGTCGCGGTCAGATAACGCATCGGCATGGCGATAGCCATCCGGCTCGGACGAGCGTCACATTCGCAATGCGGCATTCAAGCGGTCGATCATGGCCAGGACGTGCTGCTTCTTGTCGAGATTGTAGGTGTCGGTCTCGGATATCGCGTTTTGCGCGTCATGCCAAGCATCGGACAATAGCTTGGCGCGCGAAAGGTCGGAGTTGTAGGCCGCCTCCGTCGCCGTGTCGGACAGCAGATCGAGTGCGCGGCGATTGAAGACGTCGAACTGGATGGCGTTGTCCCTGCCCGCCACCGCATCGGCAAGCCGATGCGCCGCACCAATGTCATTGCGGCCCGACTGGACGATCTTGTCGAGCGCTTCTGCGATCTCCAGCCCGCCATATTGGGTAAGCAGGATCGCAACGCGGGCGCTGCCCCCTGCCCGTCGCACAAGCGCCGCACGCGCCTCCGGCTGATCCGGCGGTGGTGGCTCCGAGCCGGCGAGTGCTGACAGCAGGCTTTGGTCATCCAATGGCGTCAACCGAATGGTTTGGCAGCGCGAACGGATGGTCGGCAACAGGCTGCCGGGCGCATGCACGATCAGGATGAACAGCGTGCGCGCCGGCGGCTCTTCGAGGTTTTTGAGCAGCGCGTTGGCGGCGTTGGTGTTCATGTCGTCGGCCGGGTCGACGATGACGACGCGGTAGGCGCCATCATGCGAGGTCATCGACAGGAAACGCGACACTTTTCTGATCTCGTCGACGGTGACGACCGATTTGAAACCCTTGGTCTTGTCGTTTTGCGGCCGCGTCAGGTGCAGCACCGAAGGATGCGCGCCGGTGGCGACCTGTCGGAACAGGCCCGAGCGCGGGTCTGGATTGGCCAGTTCTTCCGGCGCGGTTCGATGGTCGGGATATCGCAGCAAATGGTGAGCGAGATGAAAGGCAAGCGTTGCCTTGCCGATGCCGACCGGACCAGCGAGGATCAGCGCGTGCGGCAGCTTGCCCGAGCGGTAGGCGGCGGTCAGCATCGCGATCGCCTGCTCGTGACCGAACAGGCGCGGGTTTTCGGCCGGTTCCGGTACGCCGTCGAGAGTGTCGTGCTGTTCAGGGGCGAGGCGTTCGAACATCAGGCGTCGGCCCTCGTCCGGCTGCCCGTCGTGGCGCGTGCTTCAAGGGCTGCGAATACGGCGTCGGTGATGGAATGCTCGACCTCTTCCTGATCCTTCGATGCATCGATCAGGACGCATCGGTCAGGTTCGTTCTCGGCGATCGCCAGATAGGCCTCGCGCCGGCGCTGGTGGATATCGACGGTCTCCTTTTCGAAGCGGTCGGCGACATCCTGGCCACGCCGCGCGGTGGCACGGCGCAGGCCCTCGGTCGGGTCGAGATCGAGGATCAGCGTCATGTCCGGCATCATGCCATTGATCGCGACGCGTTCGACTGCTGCCATGAAATCGGGATCGAGATTGCCTGTTACGCCCTGATAGACACGCGACGAATCGAGGAAGCGGTCACACAGCACGATGGCACCGCGTTCGACCGCCGGCCTGATCACCTGCTCGACATGGTCGGAACGCGCGGCGGCAAACAGCAGCGCCTCCATCTCCGGCCCGAAAGGCTCTGCCGCACCCGACAGCAGCACATGCCGCACCGCTTCGGCACCGGGCGAGCCGCCAGGCTCACGCGTCACGACAATGTCGTAGCGCTTGTCGCGCAGCTTGGAGGCCAGGCGCTCGATCTGTGTCGACTTGCCTGCGCCCTCGCCGCCTTCGAATGTGATGAAGAAGCCGCGCGCCAATCCAATGCCTTTCTGTCCGCTGCATCGCAAGTTCATGCCGTACGAACGGCCTCACGGCATATCTTTATGTAGGTGTCGAAGCTCTATAGTCGAGATTGGCAAAGGTCCACCTGAACTATCTGAGCCAGCCGACCGCAAGCTCCTTGACCGCATCGAGCGCACGGCTCTGCAGCGAACCGACCTCGACCGGCTCGGCGGCATAGAGCGGCGTCTCCTGGCTCAGCGTATCGCCGATCCAGACCTTGAGCGAACCGATTGGCGTCCCTTGGGCCACTGGTGCGGCTATCGGGCCGTCGTAGACGATGCGGGCAACGAGCCGCTCGCGATTGGTGATCGGCAGGAAGATCGAAACCGGTTTTTGGGCCACCAGTGGGACATGCGATTTGGTGCCGCCAAATACCTGCGCTTCGCCGACCGTCTCGTTGGCGGCAAAAATCTCCGTCTTCTCGAAGGAGCGCATACCCCAGTCGAGCAGCTTGCGTGCTTCTTCCGAGCGCTCGCGGTCGCTGGCAAGGCCAGCCATGGCAGCAAACAGCCGCCTGCCTTCGCGGTTGACCGAACCGACGATGGCAAAGCCCTCACCTTCGGTGAAGCCGGCGGCCATGCCGTCGGCGCCAATGTCCATGGTAACAAGCGGATTGCGGTTGCGCTGCAGGATCTTGTTCCAGTTGAACTCCGGCAAGCTGTAGTAGCGATAGAACTCGGGATAGGTGCGCCAGATGTGCAGGCCAAGCTCGGCGAGCTCGCGCACGGTGGTCGTCTGGCCTGGGGCCGGCAGACCAGTCGAATTGACGAATGTCGATTTCTCGAGACCGATCTCGCGGGCGCGTTCGGTCATCTGCAGCGCGAAATTGGCTTCCGAGCCGGCCATGCCTTCGGCAAGCACGATGCAGCCGTCATTGGCAAGCTGCACGGTCACGCCCTGGATCAGGTCCTCGATGCGGATCTGCGATTTGACGGCGGCAAACATCGTCGAGGCGCGCGATGCGGCACCGCCGGTGCGCCAGGCGTTTTCGCTCACCGCAAACGTGTCGTCGAGCTTGTAGCGGCCGGACTTGATGGCGTTGAACACAACTTCCATGGTCATCAGCTTGGCCAGCGATGCCGGCGCCATCGCTTTGTCCGGCTCTTTCGAAAACAGCACAGTGCCAGTTTCGGCGTCGATCATGTAGGCCTGTGTGGCCTTTGTTTCGAACAGTTGGGCCTGGGCCTGCCCGGCGAAGGCAAGCGCTGCAAAAAGGCCGATCATCAAGGTGAGCGGCGCGGATAATCTGAACATCATGAGAGATACTGCCCCGTTCGGCCCCGTTCCGGTCGAGCGTCTTGAACCTATCAGTCTTCGATCGATGGGATCAACCGTGGCCGGGCAGATAGCCACAAGTCACATATCGAAAGTCCAGTCAGTCGTGCACGGCGAAAGCGTCAGGGGCGCCGTGCGACCAGGCTGCCTTCAGCATGGCGTCGAGCGACGTCTTGCCATCGGGATAGAGGTCGACCGAATACCAGGTCTTGCCTTCGAAATCGGACTGCTCGACCAGGGTGCGGCCGTAGGCGGACAACGCCTTGGCGACGCGCTGGGCTTCTTCGCCATCCTCAAAGGTGCCTGCAGCGACGTAGGCGTCCAGCTCTGGCTGGGCACGCGGCCCCGGATTGAGGTGCTTCCAGGAATCGACGATGTCGTTCGCGGTCATCGATTTTCCGGCCAGGGCGCTGAAGGCCCTGGTCGCAGCGCTCTCGCTTTCGCTGGCATAGCCCATTGTGGCAAGCGCAACACGGGTCTGTGGAACCGGCACCATGCCATCGGGACGCTCAGGCGCGATCGGGCCGAAATCCGGCAGCACGACGTCGATGATGCCCTGCCCTTGCACTGCCACGACCGGCTGCTCGAACTGGACGGCCTGTGCCGTAAGTGTGTTGGCCGGAGCACTGGCCTGCTGGACAACGGCAGGTGCCGCGTTTGTCATGGTACCCGGGAAGGCGGCCGCCTGCCCCACGCCGACGCTCGGCGTCGGGCCGTTCATGGCAATCATCACGCCTGATGGCAGGCCATCATTGGTCGGATCACCCATGCCCTTGCCTGGACGATAGGATGCGAGAAGGTACTGGTCGTCGCGGCCATCGAGCGGTGCGCGGCCGACAGTACTCGACCTTCACATTGGCCGTGCCGCTGTGGGCATAGTCGAGCATCTCGGCGGCGCGCTTGGACAGGTCAATGACGCGGTCGTTCGAATACGGTCCACGATCGTTGATGCGCACGATCACCGAACTGCCGTTCTTGGTGTTGGTAACGCGGGCGTAGCTCGGCAGCGGCATCGTCGGGTGCGCCGCCGTCAGATGCGTCATGTCGTAGATTTCGCCATTGGCGGTCAGCCGGCCATGGAAGGCGTCGCCATACCACGAGGCCGGGCCCATCGCGGCGTAGTTCTTGTCTTCCTTGGGATAGTACCACTTGCCGCGCACCTTGTAGGGTTTGCCGGTCTGGTCGCGGCCACCGCCACGCGGCAGGTTCGACATCGCTGTCGTTACGCGCGGGCTCGCCTTCACGCCATATTCGGACTCGGCGAAATATTCCTTGGAGCGCTTCTTGCTGGCGACGGAGGTTGGCTTCTGGGATGCGCAGCCGGCAATGAAAACTGCGGTCGCAGCGAGAATGCTGACGGTGGCTGCGCGCCTAAAACGCGTCCGCGTCGAGTTCTGCATTGTCGTGAAGTCCCCTGCCAGTCTACTCCGGCACCGCCAAATGATCGCAGTGCCGTCACGCCTAAGTGGAGTTAGCTCGCGCACGTATCCCCAGTTCTCTATGTGCGCAGGTAATGCTTGCCAGCCTATTAATCGACTGTGGTCCGAAACGGGCGAGATTGTGGCGCAATTACGGCGTCAGCCCTCAGACGACTTGAGCAGAACCAGGTTTCGCCATGGCGGAACAACCGCGGCGGGGTTGCGTAAGAAAGCTATTGTTTTCAGTTCGGTATGGCAAAATCCATAACAAGGACATAACGCACCTCGACGCCTGAGCGGCATCATTTGCCAATTGTGTTGCCGACAGCAGGGAAACTGGCCACCACCTTCACGCCGGGATTGTTGTCTTCGAGCGCGATGGTAGCGCCGTGCAGGTCGGCTATCGCGCGCGTCAGGCTGAGCCCGAGACCGGTGCCGGAAGTGGTTCGACTCTTGTCGAGCCGGTAAAGCCTGCGGAAGACGTTGTGTCGCTCATTGGGAGGAATGCCTGGTCCATTGTCGCTGACCTCTGCGATGATGCGCCCGCCGCTTCGTGCCAGCGAAACGTTGATGCGGGTGCCTTCTGGGCAGTGTCTGATGGCGTTTTCGACGAGATTGGCGAACATCTGGGTCAGCAACTCCCGGTCGCCGGTGACCCGGTCATCAATGCCGGCGGCGGCCGCGACCGTCAGCGTCTTGCCGTCGTCCTCGGCCACATCGACATAGATCTCGCCGATCGACGATACCACAGCGGCAAGGTCGACCTCGGCGAAACGTGCCTTGCGGGCGCCGGCCTCGATCTGGGCAATGCGCAACAAGGCTTCGAACGTCTCGTTGATCCGATGGCCTTCGGCGCGCGCCTCGGCCACGTCGGCTGAGGCCGGCTCGCCGCGCTCGATCTTCTCAGCTGCCGTTTCGAGCACCATTTGCAGGCGATTGAGCGGCGTCTTGAGGTCATGGGCAATGTCGGTGCTGACCTGCCTCATGCCATCGACAAGTGCGCCTAGGCGCTCGAGCGCGGTGTTGATCTGCCTCGATACCGAATCGATGTCGTCGCCATTGCCGATAAGCGGAATGCGCGAACCGAGCTTGCCATCGGAGACGTCGTCCATGGTGTCGGCGATGCTGTCGAGACGCCTGCGGATGCGGGTGGCCAGGAACGCGCTGAGCGCAAAGGCCGTCACCGTAACCAAGGCAAGGGCCCAGCCCATGCTCTTCAGCGCGATCGACGCCAGCCGGTCGGTCTCGGCGAGGCTGAGCCCGACCGACAGCCAGTTGTCACCGACCTTTCCCGAGATGACGCGATAGTTGCCCTCGCCGCTCAGTCCTGCCTCTTCGGCCGACAGCATAGAAAGCCCGCTTTTGACAGGAGGTTTGGTGAAATTGCCGGCAAGACGCTTTCCGGCGGGGTCGAGCAGGACGAAGATCCGGTCTTCGCCGTTGCTGAGACGCGCGTAGTTGTCGACCGCCCCGACGATGTCCTCGAGATCGCCGTCGGCGTTGGTGGCGGCAACGACCTCCCAGATTTCACGCGCCGAGTTGTCGAGCCCTTGCGAAAGCTCGGCCCTCATCAGTTGGTAGGCAATCAAGCCCATGGCCAGGAAGGCGCTGACAAACAGCGTGCCGAACCCCAGCGCCAGACGGAAAGGCGTGCTGCGGAACAGGCTAGAGCGCAGCATGCAAGGTGTAGCCCGTATTGCGCACCGTATGCAGCAGCGGCGCGTCGAAGGGGCGGTCGATCTTGGCGCGAAGCCGGCTCATATGGGTTTCGACGACACTGGTCTTGGGGTCGAAATGCAGGTCCCAGACGCGTTCGAGCAGCATCGTGCGGGTAAGCACCCGGCCTTCGTTGCGCATCAGGATCTCGAGCAGCTTGAACTCGCGCGGCTGCAGATCGATCGGCTGCCCTCGCCGCGCCACCCGACGCTTGATCACGTCGAGTTCGAGATCGGCGACAGTCAGTATTGTCTTTTGATCCTGCACTGGTGGCCGGCGCGAAAGCGCGTTGACCCGCGCCAGCAGTTCCGAAAACGCAAACGGTTTGACCAGATAGTCGTCGCCTCCGGCTTCGAGGCCTTCGACACGGTCGTCGACGCCGCCGACCGATGTGAGGAACAGCACTGGCGTCTTCACATTCGCAGCGCGCAGTGCCTTGACCACGGAAAGGCCGTCGAGGTTAGGGATCATCCGGTCCATGACCAGCACGTCGTAGGCGTTCCGCATCGCTTGGAACAGCGCGTCCTGGCCGTCCATAATGACGTCGCAGACATGTCCGGCTTCGGAAAACCCCCTCGCTGTATAGTCGGCGGTCTTCCTGTCGTCTTCAACGACAAGTATGCGCATGCTGTTTGCCCGCTCCACGTCGCTTGACCGTCGCCCCATGGGCGGCCATTGCGTTCTGTAATACCACTTCGTGGTCATTCCGTGGAAGGTGGTGCGGCCGGCGATCCGACAGGTACCAGAAACCTGCTCAACGTGTGCACGACGCAATGCCCGTCATTCGGGTGCGCTTCCATGCGAGGCGGCACCGATAGCGTTCCTGCTTGCCTGGGTCAAAGTCATGAACAGGACCAGCGCTGCGATGCCGACGAGGAAGATAAAGCTGGTCACTGTCGTGCCGAAAGCGAGGCCGCCATGTTCTGCCGGCTGGGCAAACAGGTCACCGAACGAAGCACCAAGTGGTCTGGTCAGGATGTAGACCAGCCAGAAGGCGAGGATGCCGTTCAGGTTGAACGCATAGTAGGCGAATGCGATCGCAGCGATGATCGAGGCGAAGATGACGCCTGTCTGCAGGTAGCCGAGCCCCAGCCCCTCGGCCGTCAGATCGCCGGCCGCAGTCCCGAGCGCAAAGGTGAACAGGACCGCGAGCCAGTAGAAGGTCTCGCGCCTGGTCGTGGTGATCGTATGGATCGACAGGGTCTTCTCCGAGGTGTACCAGAGCGCGAAGGTGCCTGCCAAAACGACACTGAAAACCAGCGTCGTCGTTTGCAGACTGACACCGAAATTATCGACAAGATTGTCGGTCACCAGCGTACCCACGACGCTGATCAGCACCACGCTCACCCAGTAGATCCAGGGAACGTATTTGACCCGGGCGAACTGCAAGGCGAGCGCCACGATCAGAAGGCCGCTCAGCATCCATGACGTCGTCGCCAATCCCAGGTCGAGATCGAGGTTCATGTAATCGGCGGCGGTTTCACCCACGGTGACCGCAAGGAGCTTGATCAGCCAGAAGTCGAACGTGACCGCGGGGACCTTGTTTTGCATCTGCGCACGGTTGGTCAGCGTCGTCATGACGTTGTTCCTCGTTACAGGGACACTTGGAAGCTGAAGTGCGTTTCGCTAATTGCCGAGTACCTTCAGCGCTTGTTCGAAAAACGCGTCAGCGCCGGCGTCGTCGTCGGCCTTGCAGCGTTCGAGGCCCTTGCCCTTGAGGTCGGCCGCTTTGGCCTTGTCCGCATCGCCGGCTTTCGTCGCCTTCATCGCGGCATTGACGTTGCTCAGCATCTGTTCGCAAGGCACTTGATCGGCGGCCTGGGCGACAGAAGAAAATGGTGCCAGTGCCGGCAACAGGGCGAGCACGGCGATAGCAATGGTTTTCGTCATATCCATCATCCCGTTGGAAGCCGGAAGGGTCCGGCTGTTTGACATCTTCAAGCCAGACAGCTGTTTGCGGTCGGCGCTGGCTCTGAGATGTCTAGGATGCTGAAGTCTACTGGTCCTGTCTGAGGGCATACGGTTTCGTAAGAAACCTGTTGCCAAATCATGGCCGCGGTCGTCGAGGCAGGGAAATCTCGACCTGTTCCCCGGCGGCGACGTTTCTCATGTCGTTTGAGCGGGAAAGATGTACAGAGCGACGTTGACGGGACGCCATGGAAGGCTGTAAACGCGGCTTTCGTGACCAGATGGTTGCAAGCCCTGCGCGCCTGTTGATCCGATTAAGTCGGAACAAGCAAATAGCACAACAGGTGCAATGGTTTGGAGGGATGGCCGAGCGGTTTAAGGCACCGGTCTTGAAAACCGGCGTGGGCGCGAGTTCACCGTGGGTTCGAATCCCACTCCCTCCGCCAGATCCCGCCTCCGCCATGTTAGAGCCTGCAAACAGGCTGCGGAACGCCTCGGCCTTGTTGATAGACATCATGAAGCGGCCCTGCAGCATTTGGAGCCTTCCGGCATGGCGGTGAACCTTTCGGTCGAAAGTGCCCCGGGTCGCCGGGGCATTGCGGGGGCTACTATCTTGAACCAACGGGTTTTTCAGCAGGTGGTGAGCCTTGGCCCCAATTGCCGCGCCAAGCAGCACATGAAGCAGAACTTCGGCGATCGCATCACCCGTCGCGGTGTGTTCGATTGGCAAGTCACGCCAAGTGGAACTCTGGTGGAGTACCTGCGCCGAGACTTTCACGGGATGTTCGAAAGAGCTGATCTCGCCGTCATCGCAGGGAAAGTCATGAACCTGCGCTACGGAACAGAGCATCCCCATGAGTTTCCGATAGATGTCACCGAAGCGCAACTCGACCTCCTCTTCCCTGCCGCCAGAAAAGCCCATGACGGCTGGTGCCTGGTATCGCGGAACATGATCGCCGACAGCCTGACGACTTTTTTCATTCTGGGGCTGCCGGTCCCCGATGAAGTCGCTGACGAATTCCGTGCACATGTCCAGCGCGCCAATCCGCGAAAACGTTTCGAATTGTTGCTTTCGCCGGTTGGCGATGTCGCGGAATGGCGTGGCGATGCCTGGAAAGGCGACGCTGAGTTGTGGGTGCGCCATCTCTCGCAATTCCAGATTTCCCCGCCGCTCTCGGCTCGCTTGCGCCATCAACTGCGGCGATTGCATAAGAATTTCCGGTACTTTCTTCCGCGTTCGCAAAGCCGGCTGCTGGGTGGGACCGGGATGTACAACTAGAGCCCGAGGCCCACAGGCCAAGGCTAGCTGGTTGTTCAGGAAACGGAAACGCGCGCCGCGCATTGTAGCAATCAAAGGCATGGATTTGCCCGGCGCCGGGGCGTAACCCGTCAAACCTGAGGCGACAGACTGATCAGCTTTCCGAATTTCCGTCCGCAGAGCCGGGCAGCAAGGCGCAGGCGCATCGAGATCGACCTGTCCAACACGGTCGCCTATGCCGTTGGCGACGTCCATGGCTGCTATCGGGAGCTGGCGTCGCTCGAACGGAAGATCATCGCCGATGCGGCAGTGCTGCCCGGGCGCAAACTGATCATCATGCTGGGCGACTACATCGACCGGGGCCCGGATTCGGCCAAGGTTCTCGACCACCTGATTGCGTCGCCACCAGCCGGCTTCGAGCGCATCTGTCTCATCGGCAACCACGAGGCCCAGACGCTCGACTATCTCGACGGCAAGCTGTCGCTCGGACGCTGGCTCGCCACCGGTGCCCGCAGCACCCTGTTTTCCTACGGCATCGATACCGAACATCTCAGCGAACTTTACGGCAGCGGCAGCAGGCTCGACGACCACATCCGCGCCACCTTCCCGCACGAGCACATCGAATTCATGCGCGCCCTGCCGATCATGGTCTATTCGGACCGTTTCGTGTTCGTGCATGCCGGCATCCGTCCCGGCGTGCCGCTGCTCGAGCAGCAAGATGACGACCTGCTCTATATCAGGGAAGAATTCTTCGAAGCATCGCGGCGGCTTGATCGCTGGGGTCGTGCACGGCCACACCCCGACCGACGTTCCGCGCATCGATGGTCGCAGGCTCGACATCGACACCGGCGCCTTCAAGACCGGCAGGCTGACGGCGGTACGGATCGCTGGCAAGGGCGGCCGGCTGCTGTTTTCCTGATCCTCAGGTCGCGACCTTTACCTTGGCCTCGCTCTTGTCGACGTAGTAGCTCGAATATCGATCGAGAAACTGTTCCGAGCTGCCATAGGCGCCGTAACGTGGCAGCTTCTTCAGATCGACCTTGTTCAGCACCAAGCCAAGGATCTTGCTGGCGATCTGGGGTTCGGCGTTGAGCGCCGAACGGACGAGCGGACGTGGCGTTGCCCCCCATTCGGCGACCAGCACGAATCCGTCGGCGAGCGGTGCGAAAGCCTTGGCGTCGACCACCGGGCCGAGCGGCGGCAGGTCGACGATGATGTATTCGAACGTTGCCTTCGCATCCTCGATGAAGCGCCGCATGCCGGCCGACGACAGCAGCTCGCTGGTGTGTGAAAAGCGACCGCGCACGACAGCTGGGACGATCGCCATCTTGGTCTGGCGGTCGACCTTGACCACCGCCTGCCAGCCCTTGTCGCTGACCACCGCCTCGACCAGTCCTTGCTCGGCATCGATGCCGAGGCTGCGACTGAGGCCGGGGTTGCGCAGGTCGGCGTCGATCAGCAGCGTCTTGGCACCATTGCTGGCGAGCAGGCCGGCGAGATTGGCGGCAACCGTCGACTTGCCCTCGCCCGGCAACATGGAGATGACGCCGATCACCTTGCAGCCGAGATCCTGCAACACGACGTCGCTGGCGATCTTGGTGCTGCGCAGCGTTTCGGCGAACATCGAGGCCGGCGCATCGACAGCTATCCGCATCTTGGCCCGCCGTTTCGCCGCCTCGGCGGCACGCGTTGGCGGCTGTGGTGGCGGCGTGCCCCATCTTGCTCGTTTCGGTCTTTGTCCCGTCCTTCTTGTCATCGCTCGACCCGAGCAGCGGCAGGTAGCCGAGGAACTTGACGCCAAGTCTTTCGCGAACGTCTTCGGCGGTGCGGAAGAAGCGTTCGTTGAATTCGTTAAGCGCGCCGAAGGCCGCCCCCATGACAACACCGAGCACCAGCGCCAGGCCAAACACCATCGAGGTTCGCGGGCTCGACGGGCCGCGCGGCGTCGTCGCTTCCGAAATCACCCTGACCTTGGCGATGGGGAAGGAGCGCTGCTGCGACGCCTCCTCGTAGCGCGACAAGAACGTCTGGTAGAGCGTGCTCAACGCCGTCGCCTGCTGCTGCAGTTCGCGCAGCCGCACCTGCGCCTGGTTGGCGCTGGAATTCTGGCCCGTCGCTTCAGACACGCTGTTGCGCAGCGCTGTCTCGCGCGACTGCGCCACCTCATAGCCGTTGCGGTACGTCTCGGAAAGCTGGCTCAATTCGCGGAAAATCTGGTTGGAGAGATCCGTCTGCTCCTTGCGCAAGGCAACGGCCTGAGGGTGGTTGGGACCGAAGCCTGCCGAAATCTCCTGCTCGCGCTTGGAGACACTGGAGTAGCGCTTCTTCAGTTCGGAAATCAGCGGGTTGCCGGCTTCTTCCGCCGACAGGGTCGAATTGCCGACCGCTGCTTCCGGGCCGCTCTCGATGATGATGCGGTACTGTTCGTAGCGCGCCCGTGCCTTGGCCGTGTCCGCCTGGGCGAGGATCAGCTGCGCGTTGAGATCGGACAGCTGCTGTTCGGCAATGGTTTCGCCGCGCGCCGCCTGAAGGCCGTTTTCGGCGCGGAACTTCTCGACCTCGAGCGACGCCTTCTGCGAACTTGTTCGCAGCTCCTCGAGCCGGCCCTGGAGCCAGACAGCGGCCTTTTCGGTGGCATCGAAACTCGCATCCAATTGGTCGGCGACAAAGGCGTCGGCATAGGCCTTGGTGATGTCGGCCGCCAGTTTCGGATCATGCGAGCGATAGCCCATGGAAATGACATAGCTGCGGCCCGAGCGCTCGGCCATGATGTTGGACTGCAGCATCGCCACCGCCTGCTCCTTGCGCGCCGCATCGGCCATGACCTTGCGCTGCGCTTCGGTGAGCTCTGCGCCGCCGGCGATGTCAGGGGCGGAACGGAATATCTGCAGGAAGCCGCGGGCATATCCGACCAGGGTTGACAGAAGCGACTTCGGCGGCTGCATGAAATTGGCGTTCTGGTCGAGCTTCTGCTTGTCGACGACCACAGCGGCCAGACGTGCCGACTTGATGATCTCGATCTGGCTGAGGATCGCCGCATCGGTCTGCATGTTAACAGGCGTCGCCGAAACCTCGTCGACCATCTTGTTCATGCCTTCGTCGATCAGCGCGCTTGTGCTGGCGGTGAAGGTCGGCGGCGTCGTCTGAAGATAGATCAGCCCGAGCAGCAGGCCGACAACAGCGCCGATCCCCACCACCTTGGTCTGGCGCTTGGCCATGGCCAGCAGGCGTTCGAGGTCGATGAAGTTGCTACCTTCCCGCGCGTCCTCCCGAGGCGCTGGAATGCGGTTGTTGAAGGGAAAGCTGGCGTAGTTCATCTGCGTTCCAGTTCTTGCCTGAGCAGCGTCTGCCGCTGCTCGAAGGATTCTGGCGCGAAGCCGACTTCAGCCACGCATGCGTCGTGCCCACAAGGCACGTCATTAAGGGCACTTCCGAAACGCCGGCGAGGGCTTAGCCTGCCCTCACCGGCAATCCGTTCGATCACGCCGCAGCGACGTGATCGTGCTCGGCGACCATCTCGCGGATGGCATCGAGCACGGAGTCGCGGATGTCGGCCCGCTTCAGCGCAAAGGCGACGTTGGCCTGGATGAAACCTTCCTTGGAGCCGCAGTCGAACATCCGGCCATTGAACGGCCGGGCGAAAAAGGCCTGGCTTGCGGCCAGGCGAACCATGGCATCGGTCAGCTGGATCTCGCCGCCAGCGCCGCGCTTCTGGGTGCCGAGCAGGTTGAAGATCTCCGGCTGCAGGATGTAGCGGCCGTTGATGTAGAAGTTCGACGGCGCATTGGCCGGCGTCGGCTTTTCAACCATCGCCGTCACCTCGAAACCCGAGCCGACATCGGCGCCCTTGCCGACGATGCCGTATTTGTTGGTTTCGCTTGGATCGCATTGCTCGACAGCAATGACGTTTCCGCCTGTCTCGGCGTGCAGCTCCATGATTTCGGCCAGGCAGCCGCGCTTGCCGAACGACACCATGTCGGGCAGCAGTAGCGCGAAGGGCTCGTCACCGATGATATCGCGGGCACACCAGACGGCGTGGCCCAGTCCATGCGGCGCCTGTTGGCGGGTAAAGCTGGTGGTACCCGGCACCGGCAGCAGGCTCTCCAGCGACTTGATCTGCTCAACCTTGCCGGCCTGCTCGAGCGTCCCGACGAGTTCCGGGTGGAGATCGAAATAGTCCTCGATGACCGCCTTGTTGCGCCCCGTCACGAAGACGATGTGCTCGATGCCGGCCTCCAGCGCCTCGTCGACGGCGTATTGCACAACCGGCCTGTCGACCACGGGCAGCATTTCCTTGGGCATCGACTTGGTAGCGGGAAGGAACCGCGTGCCGAGACCCGCCACAGGGATCACCGCTTTCCTGACTTTCTTCATCGTGCCAATCCTCTCGCTCATTTCAGTCTCCTCGTCTTGGTCTTGGCCGCTCCGGACAGTCGCATCATTTGCCGGACCGGTATGCGAACTGCCGGGCAACCCGGTGCAACCGGACCGCTATCGGCATCCGCAAATGACGAATCGCCGCCGGGTCCCCCAGGGCGGTTCTGATCGCCTTGAGCGGCGACCGCTGCTTGATGTGCTCCACCAATGACAGGAATGTGGCAGCCTGCCTGAGGCTGCGGGTACGTCGCGTGAACGCTTTTTGCGTCTGTGGATCGAGCCGATTGGCTGCTTCGAAGGCGGCATCGGCGCGCTGCATCGCCTCGACGTGGTGACGCTCCAGGACCCTTGAGATCGAGCCGCTGCGGACATGATAGGCATAGCCTGCAGCGGGTTCGACTGTGCAGCGCCCACCCTTGGCAAGAGCGCTGGCGAGCAGGATGTAGTCTTCCCCGATGCGCAACTCCTCGTCGTAGCGAAGATGATGTTCTTCGAGATAATTTCTGAGGAAGATCGGCTTCATGTAACCAAAATTGAACGTGGATTCGAAGACGATATTGCCGCCGATGAAGTCGGCCAGTGTGAGATTCGCCAGTTCTTCGAGGTAACTTGCGGGAAACATCACCTCCGGCGGCGTTCCGTCCTCTCGAATCACTGCGAGGTTGTCGACGGCCATTTCGGCAGAGCTCTGTTCGGCGCGGGCAATCATGGTCACCAACCTGCCGGGCAGCACGGCGTCGTCGGAATCGAGCACGGCAACCCAGCGGCCTCGCGCGGCGTCGAGGCCAGCATTGCGTGCTCCACCAGGCCCGCGGTTTGTCTCCAGCGCCAGCACCCGAACGTGCTCATCGGTGTAAGAGCGCGCAAGCTCAACCGTGGCGTCGGACGAACAGTCGTCGACGACGACCACCTCGACTGTAACGCCTGTTTGCGCCAGCGCGCTGTCGATGGCGCGGCCGAGTGTCGCCTCGGCGTTGTAGGCGGCGATGACGAAGCTGACGTCAGGCTGCATCCTGGCCCCCTTCGTTGCCGTAGAGGCGCAGTTCGCGTGCACCAACCAACCCGCTCAGCACGCCTAAATGCATGACGCCGCGCAAAAAGCTGCGGTTGCGGCTGACCGGCTGGAACGCTGTGAGCCCAGCCGCAGCAAAGCAGTAGCCGGCCTTGGCTGAGGCACGAGCCAGTTCGCCCACCCGGCCAACGCCGGACCGCTTCGAAGCGAGCAGACGGCCATGCGTCTGCCCGACACGAAATCGCCTCTTGGTAAGCCAGCCGAACGAGGCGCGGGCCGAGGGCACCGGCTCTTCCACCCAGGCATCTGGAGCATAGGCGATGCGGCCGCCGGCGCCGTTGACCTGATCGAAGAATTCGGTGTCCTCACCGCCAGACTGGCCGCGCTCCAGGCTGAAGCGTCGGCCGGCGATGCTGAGTGATGTCATCCGCAGCAAGGCATTGCAGGTATAGCCGGTGCGGATCTCGCCCTGGACGAACACCGGATAGGTCGAATGGAAGTCGCCGACCTGCATCCAGCCCGGCGCCCCTGCCCCATAACGCGCCTTGACCGGCCCGAGCACCACGTCGGCACTGGTCGCCTGCGCTGTTTCGACCAGCCGTTTCAGCCACGGGCCAGTCGCCCTCTCGTCATCGTCGATGAAGGCGACGAAATTGGCTGTGCTGGCATCGAGGCAGGCATTGCGGGCGAGCGAGATGTTGCGCGCCGGACAATGGACATAGCGGACCGGCAGCGACAGTTCCCGCGCCAGACCCGAGACCAGCTCCCGGGCGCTGGGCACCTCGTCATTGTCGGCGACCACGATGCCGATGCGATATCCCTCCGGCATATCCATCGCCACCAGCGAGTGCAGCGTGTCGGCAAGTTCTTTGCGCCTGAAGGTGCAGACGCAGATGTCGATGCTTGGCATTCCGGTCATGCGGCGCGCCCGCCTGGCTGCCCGCTGAGCAACTGCAGCCAGAAGCCAAGTGACCAGGCAAAATGCATGACCATGGCCGACACGCCGGCGAGCGCCAGGCCGGGACTGCCGGCACGCAAGGCAAGGGCCACGCCATAGCCAAGGCAGATCGTCGCCCAGGCGAGGAAAGGCACGGCGAATATCCAGTGCACGAACGACAGCAAAGCGAGGCACCCCGCCGGCGCCACCATCAGTGGCGCCATCTGCCGGAGCTTGGGGATGACGCGATGCTTCAGCACGTTCTTCGCCCGCCCCCTGCCATAGCCGAGATACTGGCGAAACAGGCCACCAAGCGAAGCACGCGGAAAATAGGTCATCCGCGTGCGCCCGCTCATCCAGATGCGATAACCTGCCTGGCGCAGGCGATGGTCGAGTTCGGCGTCCTCATTGTGGCTGAAGCTCTCGTCGTAACTTCCGACGTCGCGGAACGCGGCAATGCGGATCAAGGCGTGATGACCATGGTCGACCCACTCGCCGGCTGAGCCATGGCGATGCTTCGACCCGCCGGTGCCCAGTTTTGAGTTCTGCGCCGCCGCCGCTGCCTGCTGGACGGTGCCGCTGCCCTCCGTCAGCATCGAAACCACCACGGAATCTGCGCCGGTCGCCAGCGCCTCTTCGAGCAGCCCGTCGCAATAGTCATCCGGATAGCCGCCATGGGCGTCGATGCGGATGAGGTAGTCGGCGCCGTCGCCGTAAAGCTCGACCGCCCGGTTGACGGCAGCACTCTGGATGCGCGCGGGATTGTCGATCAGCACGACTTTGTCGTCCTGTGCCGCAACGCGGGCGACGATGGCGCGCGTGTCATCGCGGCTGCCGCCGTCGGCAACGACGATGCGAGCCCCGAGCCGTCGCGCAGCCGGACGAAGCTGGGCCAGAAGACCGCCGATATGGCGCTCCTCGTTGAGGCACGGAATGACGATGATGCTGGAGAAGGTCTCGGTCATGCTGCTTGTCTGGAATCCGTTGGAAGTTACGCGGCGATAGCGCGAGCGGTGCCGTTCTCGGCTGCGACGCGTTCGAGCCTCGCCACCAGCGCCTGGCAATCGGAGCGGTCGCAGATCCAGGTCGCCGGGTCGCGGGCCAGCACGTCTCCGCGCAAGGCCGCGTAGCGTTCAGCCGTCATGCCCGAGAGCTTTTCCGTCAGCGCCGCAGTCGACGGCTCGGACAGCACCAGCCCGATCTGCTGGCGTTCGAGGAAGCTGGCCGTTTCGGTGCCGGCCATGGCGATCGGCACCGTACCGAAACGGCAGCCTTCGTAGAGCCGGTTGGGCAAGAGCCATGTCGAGTTCTGCCCTTCCTCGAAGAAATCGATCGCCCATGAGAAATGCAGCTGCGAATAGATGTCGGCCATATCCTCGGGGTTTCGATAGGGACCTCTAAACGCCAAATGGGGCTCGGATTCGACCAAACCATGGAAATCCGGGAACTCCGAAAGTGCCGGACGCCCGCGCATCACAAGCTCGAAGCGGCCATCCATGCCACGCGTGAAACCAGCCAGCAGTTCGAGCGACTTGCGGCAGCGCAGCGCGCCGAACCAGCCGATCTTCCAGGGTAGCGGTGGAACCGACGATGGCGCCGATTCGGTTCGCGGCTCCAGTTCCAGCAGCTTGTTTTCGAGCAGCTCGATGGGCGCGTCGATCTGGCCGAACCTTTGGAAATAATGCGTGACGAAGGCCGGCGAGCTGGTCAGCAGCAGGCCGACATTGCGTCCGAGCAGCCGCTCGGCACCGCGCAGGCCCTTGCCCAGAATATCCTCACGCAGCACCAGCCGATGGATGTCGAGGCACTCGTAGACGATCGGCGCGGAGGATGAGAACGCGCTGCGGGCCCGCTGCGCAAGCGCCAGCATTTCAAGATTGCGGGCCAGGATCACGTCGGGCGCGTCGACCGCTTTCAGCAATGCGGCAATGCGCGTCGCCGCCATGGCAACGGCGCCCAGCCGCTGCGCAAAGCGACCGTCACGCGTATGACCAAGGTCGATCGGCGTTACGCCGTCGACGTTTTCGAGTTCCTGCGTCCGGCGGAAACCAGCGAGCGTAACGCGCGCGCCACCGGCCTTGAGCATGATGATCCGTCGACGAACTGCCGGGTCGGAAACATCGTGCACCAGGTACAGAACATGCAGCATGAATTCACGCTCGCAGTTTGGCCCACCGACGACGAGGCTAGTGCAGTCATTGCTGCATCGCAACAATTATTGACTGATCGGACCTCAAATATTGTTGCGCCGCAAAATGGCCGGGTTAGCCTGTACTTAATTTCCCGCCACGACCAATCCGAGGAGGCCAACGCTGATGAAGACAGTCCCGATGAAGACAGTCATTGTCGAAAACACCGTCTGCCTGAACACCGGCGATGCGGCGATCCTGCTGGCGATCAGGCACATCCTCAAGGCCGCCTATTCAGGCGAGTTGCGCTTCCAGGTCTTCGACAGCCAGCCCGAAGTGGCGTCACTGCTTTATGGCAGGCAAGCCTACCCCGACATCGAGATTCGCAAGTTGTTGGCCGAATCGATCTTCAAATATCCTTATGACGACAACCGGCTGAAGAACCTGGCCAAGCCGATCTACAACCGCCTCGCACTGAGCGCGCTGCGCCACTACGGCAAGAGCCAGGCGCTGGACGAGACGATGTTCTGCGCCGAGGACCGCCGCAGCCTCGACATGTACCGGCAGGCCGACCTCGTCGTCACCACCGGCGGCACCTACCTGGTCGAGAACTACAATCTCGAACGCCGCCTCAACCAGTTCCGCATCGACGCCGTCTTCGGCAAGGATCCGGTCTTCTTCACCCAGTCGCTGGGGCCGTTCGACAAGGACTACAACCGCCGAGAACTGAAGCCGGTGTTCGACCGCAGCCCGCTGATCCTGCTGCGCGACGAACGCTCGCGTGACCACCTCGCCGACCTCGTCGACAATCCCGGGAAGTGCCATGTCGTCGCCGATTCGGTGTTTGCGCTTGCCAACAAGGCGCGTATCGAAACGCTGCTTTCATCAGGCACGCCGCCTCAGCCGACAGGTCGTGTCGGCATTTCGGTGCGGCACTGGAACTACGTCAATGACGGCGCCGGCGGCATGCGCCGCTACATGGCATCGATCCGCGACATCGCCACAGCACTTGTGCGCGACCACGGCAAGCAGGTGACTTTCGTTTCGACCTGCCAGGGTGTGCCGGAATACGCGCATGACGATTCGAAGACGGCGAAGGCGATTGTCGCCGAACTTGATGCCGATGTTGCCGCCCATGTCGACGTCGATGCCGGGTTCCACACGCCCGAACAGCTGATGGAACTGGTCAAGGGCTTCGACTTCGTCATAGCCACCCGCATGCACATGATGATCATGTCGTTGTGCGTCGGTGTGCCGGTGCTGCCCATCGCCTACGAGTTCAAGACGCGCGAACTAGCCAAGCGCGTCGGCCTCGCCGACCTGCTGCTCGACATCGATACGGTGACTCCTGACGAAGCCGGCCAGAAGCTCGTAGCCTTTACCGGCAATCTCGACCGGCTGAGGGCAACGACCCTTGCCGCCGTGCTCGAAGAACATGCCTCGGCGATGTCGGCGGCTGATCTGATCAGGCCGTTGCTCGCAGACGCGTCAGCGGATGTTGCGGGCGATGGTCTTCCCGGCTTCAACAAGGGCGCGGCGGGACTGCGGCATGGCGACCATGAAGGCAAGCGCCACCGCGTAGCTTAGGGCTGCTGCCGTCGCGGCTGCCGCGATGTTGGACTGCCCGGTGAGCGATACGGGCAAATAGCCATAGCCGAGCCACGCGACGGCTGCCGCGACGATCAACAGCCCCTGGACCAGCAGGAAGTCGAATGCCGAGACCGGTCCAGTGCGCCCGAGCATCACCGCCAGCACCGGCAGCCTGAGCACATAGCCGCTGATGGCATAGGCCGCCGCGACCCCGACAGCACCCCATTTCAACCCGACGGCGAATGACAGCGCCGTGGTCAGTGCCGAATAGACGCCCCAGCGAAACATCGTGCTCGTCTTGCCCTGGCAGATAAAGATCCAGCCTGTCGTGCTCGACACCGGCTGCATCAACCCGGCGATGCCGAGCCAGGCGAAGATTGGCGCCACCGCCAGCCAGCGCTCGCCAAACAGGATGGCGACGACCGGCTCGGCGGCGATGGTCAGTGCCGCAATGCCTGGCACGGTGATGAAGGCAAGCAGCCAGTTGGTGCGCAGGTAAAGCTCGCGGAAACGCGGCTTGTCGTCCTGGATTCGGCTGAGCAGTGGCACCATCAGGCGTGAGAGCGGCTGGTTGATGTTCTGCAGCGGAAACAGCAGCAGCTTGTAGGCACGGTCGTAATAGCCAAGCTCGATCGGTCCGGAGAACTTGCCGATCAGGATGTTGTCGAGATTGCGTGAGAAGAAATTGACCAGGTTGAAGCCGGTCAGATTGGCGCCGAAGGACAGGATCTCGCGCTCGACCTTGACGCTCGGCCTGCCCGGCTTCCAGCGTGTCGCGAGCCAGGCGCCGAGCAGCGTCGCCACGGCACCAGCCGCCGGCCCGATCACCAGTGCCCAGTAGCCGAGCCCGGCATAGGCGGCCGCAATCGCCGCTCCAAGACCGGCAAGGGCAGTCAGCACGTCATTGATCGCCAGTTGGCCGAACTGCAGGTTGCGGTTCATCAGCGCCAGCGGCAGCGCCGCAAGGCTGCCGAGCAACAGCGGCATGGCGGCGGCAAGCGTGATGCCAGTCATCCTGGTATCGCCGTAAAAGGCCGAAACCGCCGGCGAAAGCGCGGCGATTACGATCGTGCAGATCAGCCCGGCCAGCGCGCTGATCCAGAACACCTGGTTGAGCTGAGGTTGACTGATCTCGGCACGCTGGATGACGGCCTGCTGGAGGCCGAGATTCTGGAACAACCCGACAAAAGCAATGATCGGCCCGACCGACGCGACAAGGCCGAAATCTTCCGGCGCCAGCATTCGCGCCAGGATCACCACCGAGACGAACTGGATGCCGATCTTGATCGCCTGAGCTGCCGCTGTCAGCGCCCCGCCCCTGAGCGCGATACGCCCCAATTGCTGGGTTTCGGCGCTCATGCCGCAACCTTGGTTGCGGCGAGGCGATAAAGCGTGTCGGCGAATGCGTCGTTGAGCCGTACCGAATCGAAGTCTTCTTCGACCTTGCGGCGCGCAGCGATGGCGAGGCTTGCGCAGGCGGCGGGATTGTCGGCGATCCAGACCAGCTTTTGCGCCAGCGCCATAACGTCTCTCTCAGGTGCCAGCAGCCCGGTCTTGCCGTCCTCGACCAGCTCGGGAATGCCGGAATGGTAGGTGCTGACGACAGTCAGGCCAGCGGCCATTGCTTCCATCAACGCGACCGGAATGCCTTCGAGGTCGCCATCTCCCGCCCTGACGCTCGGCAGCAGGAAGACATGCGCCTCGCCCAGCCGCTGCTTGACCTCGGCATGCGGGCGCGGACCGAGGAATGCGACGCGTGCTGAAATGCCAAGCTCCACTGCCAGCTGCTTCATCGCGTCGAGCAGTTCGCCGCCGCCGATCACCGTATAGGTCCAACCAATCTCAGGTCGCGCCGCCTGCATGCCGGCCAGCGCGCGCAGCGCGAACTCGATGCCCTTCTTCTCGGTGAGCCGGCAGACCGAAATCAGCGCCAGCGGATCGTTGCCATGCTTGGCGCCGCGAAAACCGATCGCCTCGGTGTTGACCCCCATGTGATGAACAGCGACCGTGTCGGCCCCAGCCCCGGCCTCGATCAACGCATCGCGGAAGAAGCCATTGACCGGTAGCTGCAGCGCGCCTTGCTGGAACACCACCTCGTAGCGCGACAGCGTCCCGTCATGCATCGGCGCACCGACATCGTGGCCGTGGAAGATCGTCACCAGGGGGGCTGCGATCCGCCGCTGCTTCATTGCTCTGGCCACGCGCAGGCCGTTGTTGCCGAAATGCGCGACGATGACGTCATACTTCTCGAGCTTGCTGGCAAAGGCGATGTCGATCGCCGTCGACGCCTTGTCCCACAGCTTGCCTGACCATCGGCGCAGCGAAGGACGCAGCGGCCCGAGCGCGCCCCACCATTGCTCGACGCCGCCGGGCAGGTTGCGCCAGCGTGGATCGTCAATATTGCGTTCCTTGCCGAACGTCGTCTCGTTGCAGACGACGCCGACCTCGATGCCGCGCTCGAGGCACCCCTCGATCTGGTCGAGCACGAAGGTCTCGGAGAGCGAGGGAAACTTGTCGACGACAAAACAGACTTTCATCTAGCCGCTCTCCGGGAGTTCGGACGGACTGCCGCCAGGTCAGGCCGCCTTGTGCAGGGCGCGCGCCGCCGCCCGGTCGAGTACGCCCATGAAGGTGGCGAACTGGGCATCGGGTTCAAGCTGCGGGCGCTCGGAAAACACGCGTACCGCAGCAGACATGCGGTTGTATTCAACCCTGTCGTCCCACAAGCGCCGCACTGTCTGCACCCACAGATCAAGCGGTGCGTCATAATCCAGCACCACGCCGCCACTGCCGATCGCCTCGGGCAATCCGCCACGTCGCGACCCGATCACAGGAATGCCGCTGCAATGCGCCTCGGAGGCGACACGGCCCCAGGCCTCTTCCCATTTGCTTGGCGCAAGCAGGATCTTGGTGCGACCATAAACCGTCTTCATGTCGTTGGTCCGGCTTTCGAGCCTGACATTGCCGAGCGGCGCGATGATCTCTTCGATGCGGGCGCGGTGGTCGTCGGCCAGCTTCCAGCTTTCGACGAACAGGAAGGGTATTTCGGGGCATCGCCCTGCAATCCGGACCGCAAGTTCAAAGCCCTTTTCCTCGTAAGGGTTGATCAGCGTCACGAAATCGCCTGTCGTTGGCGTGGCGTAGTGCGCCGGGTTGATCGTCGGCGGAATGACCGTCGACTCGATGCCGAAACGCTGGCCATAGGTGCGCGCGGTGAACTCCGAATTGGCGATGTACAGCGCCGATTTCAACTCGCTCAGATCGCCGCCCAGTTCATGGAATTCGACATTCCTGAGATAGACGACAAGCGGCACGCCCTGGGCTTCCAGCGCCTTTCCGATGGGCACGGATTTGTGGCACTGCACCACCGCGACGTCGGGTTTCAGCTTCTGCACGGCAAAGCCGGCTGCCTCCCACGGGAACCAGGCGCGGACGACGGGATAACCCGGAAACGTGTCGATTGCGGCCCGCTGCCTGAGCAGCTTCATCTTGGCGCGTGCCTTGAAGCCAAACATGCCGTCGCCAAACAGCGCGGCGAGTACCGAAGCGTCGTGACCATGCGCCCTGAGCTGCTCGACAAGATGATGCGTGCTCGACTGCACCCCGCCGCTGAATTCAGGCGTGTAGCCGTTGCCGCCGGCAAAAAGAACCCTCATGCGGCCAACTCCCTTTTTGCACGGCCGCCCTGCCCGGCCGGCTTGCGGCCGATGGAGACGTATTTGATGCCGTGGCGAGCGACGACTGCGGGGTCGTAGAGGTTGCGGCCATCGAAGATGACCGGCGTGGTCAGTTGCTCCCTGATCAGCTCGAAGGACGGCGCCCGGAAATTCTTCCATTCGGTGGCAATCAGCAGTGCATCCGCCCCGCGCAGTGCCGCCTCCTTGGTGCCGCACAGCATCAGATCGTCGCGCTGGCCAAAGATCTGCTGCGCCTCGTTCATCGCCTCGGGATCGTAGGCCTGGACCTTGGCACCGGCGGCCCACAGCGCTTCCATCAGCACACGGGCTGGCGCCTCGCGCATGTCGTCGGTGTTGGGCTTGAAGGCCAGTCCCCACAAAGCAAAGGTCTTGCCGGCGAGGTCGCCGTTGAAATGTGCCTTCAGCTTGTCGAACAGCACCGCTTTCTGGGCGTTGTTGCGCGCCTCGACCGAGTGCAAAAGCACCGGCTCGAAGCCGACATCGCCGGCGGTGCGGATCAAGGCGCGCACATCCTTGGGGAAACACGAGCCGCCATAACCCAGGCCCGGATAGATGAAGTGGTAGCCGATGCGCGGGTCCGAGCCGATGCCCTTGCGCACCTCCTCGATATCGGCGCCCAAAAGCTCGGCGAGGTTGGCCATTTCGTTCATGAAGCTGATCTTGGTCGCCAGCATGCAGTTGGCGGCATATTTGGTGAACTCGGCCGAGCGCACGTCCATCACGATCATCTTTTCGTGGTTGCGGTTGAACGGCGCATAGAGCTCGCGCATCACCGCCTCGGCGGCCTCGCTGTCGGTGCCGATGATGATGCGGTCGGGCTTCATGCAGTCGGCGACGGCCGAGCCTTCCTTCAAAAACTCCGGGTTGGAGACGACGTCGAAGGCAAGCGCCTCGCGGCCTCTGGCCTTCAGCGCCGCCAGCATGGTTTCGCGCACCTTGTCGGCGGTCCCGACCGGCACTGTCGACTTGGTCACCACGATCTTGGGTGCTGCCATCTCGCGGCCGATGGCATCGGCCACCGACAGCACGTATTTGAGGTCGGCCGAGCCGTCCTCGCCTTGCGGCGTGCCGACCGCGATCATCTGGATCTCGCCATGCCTGACCGCGAGCGCCGCATCGGTGGTGAAGACGATGCGCCCTGCGGCGTGGTTGTCGCGCACCAGGGCCTCGAGCCCGGGCTCGAAGATCGGGATGAAACCCTGGTTCAGGCGCTCGACCTTGGCCGCGTCGACATCGACGCAGACAACGTCATGCCCAACCTCGGCCAACACCGCAGCCTGCACCAAACCAACATAGCCAATGCCAAAGACTGTCAGATTCATCTGGTCCGTTCCTGTATCTTGATGACGTTGAAGCGCGGACGAACCGCGCGCTGGAGGCAGGCGGTCATTGCAGCGCGCACGCCACCGAGCCCTCGAACTGGCAGGGCTCGCCGGGTGCCGTGTAAGCCACCCTGTCGACCGCCATGGTCACGGCTTCAGTGGGTTCGACAAACCGCCCCATCCATTCGCTGAGCGTACCGCTGCCCCACAGGCTGAAAAAGATCTTCTGCGGATTGCTGGGCAGCTGCGATGGCTCGGTCACCTCATGCACGAGCTGGCCGTTGACGTACCAGCGCAGCCGTTCCTTCTCCCAGACGAAGGCATAGTCGTTGAAGCCCTTGCCGGCGCCGCCAGGCACGTCGACGAGTTTCTCGTCGTTGGATTTGCCGCCGACATAGGCGTTGACCTGCACCTTCGAGGGATCCTTGGTCAAAACCTCGAAGTCGATTTCGTCATGCGGCTTTTTGTGGACCGGGCCGATATAGGTGAAGAAGGCGGCGTTCAGGCCCGAGCCGGTACCGGTCTTCATCCGCGCCTCGTAGGTTCCGTAGCCGAAACGCTCCTTGGTCTGCACTTCGCCGCAGGAATAGTCGCGGTTTTTCAATGGCTTCTTCTCGAAACTCAGCACCAGCTTGCCATCGGCGACCTTGACCTGGTCCTTCGACCAGGTGCAGTTCTGGTGCTTGCCATTGTCCCAGCCGTCCGAGATGAACCAGCGCGACCCACTCAGCTTGTCGAATGTCTCGACGAAGGACTTGCCGGTGGCATCCTGCGCAACCGCACCGGGTGACGTGCCGAGCAGGCCGGCGAGAACGACCGACACCCCCAACGCAGCGGCACGGCCGAGGGGTTGGCTCGGACTGTAATCCTTGACGTTCGCGTTCATAGGTCATCCTTGTGTCTTCGCGCCTCCCGCCCGGAAACCGCATTGCCACACCGGCCGGAGATGCCCCAGCCGGCCAAAAATCCTCCCATCCTCCCGAAAGTCTGGCCCCGTCGCATCGGGCCTAAAACTGGCGCTGGGCCTCCCCTCGCGCCAAACGTGCCGATGATTCCTCGTCGGTCTTGCGACCTTCATCGACAAACGTGTCCAGCGAATGACGAAGCCCGGAGACAAAGTCCTTTTGCCGTCCCAGCACCTCGATCCGGCGCAGGCAGGCCTTCAGCGATTCCGTCAGCTGGTCCATCTCACCCGCTCGCTGTGCGGAAACGGCGGAGTTGTCGATGGCCTCGACAAGAAAGGCGGCATTGGCGGAGACCGCCTCGTAGCGGCTCCTGATGCCGGTTCGTTCCGTCTCGATACCGGCGGCCAGTTCGTCGAGCGCTCGCGACAGCTGCCCAAAACGCGTCTCGTCGGTCTGCCGGTCGCGGTCGAGACTGCGGGTTCGGAAAGCGAAGATCGATGCCATGAGGCCTACCTCGTCTTCGCGGCTGAGCCGGCCATCAGGTAACGGGCGCTCGCAGCACCAGCCTCCATCGCCGAGGGACGTCGACGGCGCAACGGCTCGAGCTTGTCGAAAGCCACTCCTTTGGCCACGGCCGCGAGGTTCGCCGTCGAGGAGAAGGCAAAGGCCATCGCGCCGGAAGGCCCTTTGGCAGCCTTGAGATCGAGGAAATGCCGCAGGCGATACTTGTCGCGCACATGCCGCTCATGGCGGCGCAACACACGCCGCTGTTCTGCCGCCAGCCCCGGAAGCGCCAGCAGGTCGAGATCGGCATCGGCCAGGCGCTTGAGGTCTTCGGTGCGATGCTGGCCGCTCAGCGAATTGGGCCGGACCACCGCACAGTAGCCGCAGGAACGGATCAGCTTGAAGCGCGCGCCCGAAGCCAGGGCCCGGGCATAGAGCGCATAGTCTTCGCCGAGCCGCAGCTGTTCGTCATAATGAAGACCGTGCTCCGCAAGCATGGCGCGCCGCATCACCGGCTTGAGGAATCCCAGCTCGCCGCGCCTCGTACCGCGCCGGGAAATGTTGCCGGCAACGAAACTGGCAAGATCAAGCTCGGTCGGATCATCGTCGAATTGCGCGATGCTGCCCGAAAGCACGTCGCGCACCGAGGCGTGTTCGACAAAGACAATGTTGTCGGCGACAAGGTCCCAGCCATCGCAGCCCACGAGCTTCGCGAACCGTCCCGGCAGGAAGAAATCGTCGGCGTCAAGGATGCTGATCAGCGCTGCTCGCGATTGGCGTATCGCCATGTTGCGAGCGAAGGACGGGCCGCGATTGACGTCCAGCCGCAGCACCAGCAGCCTGCCGCTGCCATCGTCGGCGGCACGCGCCACCGCTTCGGTGGCATCGGTCGAGGCATCGTCCACGACCATGACTTCGGCCACCTCCGGCTCCAGCAGAGCGGAGGTGATGGCCGTCGCGATCGTTTCGGCTGCGTTGCGCGCAGCGATGATGACACAGACGTCGGTTCCGCTCACGTCGGTTGCCTTTCCGCCATAGCCCGCCGACGCAAGAGCTATATTGCACCTGCTAACAAGGGAACCCCAACTTTTGTTACGGCAATTCACGCTTGGCGTCTGAATGCTTTGCCGTCGAGGGTGTCAGCACGCGGCTTTCCAAGGAGTACAGCCGCGTTGCATTGATCACGCCGTGCGCCCAGACAAATGGTGGCGACGGCGACGCGAGCTCACGCGAGGAGACATCCCTAGTGGATTTTGACAGACAGGGAGACGATGGCGATTCTGCCCGGGCATGCGGTCCGCGGCCGTGGTTTCCAGGCCTAGTGCGCGCTGCCTTTCGGCGTAAGATCGTCGGCTGGAACGGCGGCAGTGCCCTCAGCCGCGGTCTTCGCCTTGCCGGTTTCGGCTGGCTTTGGTGCGGCGCGTAGTACCATTGCCAGCACGACAAGGAAGTATCCGACCTGAAGAACGACGGCGCAGATCAGCACGCGCAGCAAGATCGTGCCCCAGCCGGCAGCATCCAGATAGGACCACAACGCCACGACCGCGATGACCATCGCCATGCCGAATACGAACTTGGGTAAAGTCATGTCAGCTGATCGTCAGGCCGGAGGCATCGGCACTGATTTCGTCGCCATGTTGCTTGCAACTCCCCTTGCCCTGAAAGCTTCCGCCCACGTCCGTTCCTTTGTTTTGTTTTGATGCCGGCGCGGCCCCAGCCGATCGGCCCAAAGAACGTCATTGCACTATATTGGCCCGCCCAACTGTCAGCAAGCGGAGCCTCTTGGAAGGCGAGTCTAGATGCCGAAGATGAATGTTGCATTGCACCACCAAACCATGCCCCAAGTCGAAACCATTTTTCGCATTGATGGCGTTATTTCAGAACATTCTGGCGAAGGCCGGCTATTCGAGTAATATGTTCGTATCTTGCGACGCACATTGCACGCTCAATAGCAGAACGTCGAAGATACAATCTAAGGCATTGCCGCTTGTGTGACGTGGCCGATTCTGCCTACCCGTTAATCTATTGGACACAAAACTGTCGCATTGGGCTCTTTTTGTGCATGGCATGAACGGTTCTTGGACAACTACTGGCGCAAATATTTCACGCGTCAAAAAAACGTGTGTTGCGGCGCAACATGGCAGCCATATCCTGACACGGGGCGATTCTGGGGCGATTTATCGACCAATTGGAGTTGCAGCATGAGGGATCTAGCCAAGTCGAGCAGCTTGGAGTTTCCACACGTGGCCGCCGACCTTCCTCCGCTCGGTGGCGTGGCCAAGCGTGGATTCGACATCGTCGGTGCAGGTCTCGGGATTATCGCGCTGAGCCCGTTGTTCCTGCTCATCGCGCTTCTGGTGAAGGTCTCCGATGGCGGTTCGGTCTTCTATGGCCATCGTCGCATCGGCCGCGGCGGCCGCATCTTCAAGTGCCTGAAGTTCCGCACGATGGTTCCGGACGGCGATGCGGCTCTCGCCGCCCACTTTCGCGACGACCCGGAAGCCAGGACTGAATGGGAAGCGACACGCAAGCTCAAGGATGACCCGCGTGTCACCCGTGTCGGCTCCGTGCTGCGCAAGCTCAGCCTCGACGAGCTACCGCAGATCGTCAACATCCTGTTGGGCGACATGAGCATCGTCGGCCCGCGTCCGGTGGTCCGCGACGAACTCGAATATTATGGCAAGGCGGTTGTGTTCTACCTCAAGTCGCGGCCCGGCCTCACCGGGCTGTGGCAGGTCAGCGGACGCAACGACGTCTCCTATGACAGCCGGGTGGCGTTCGATCGCCACTATGTCGAGAACTGGTCGCTCGCCGAAGACATCCGCATCATTCTGAAGACGGTTCCGGCCGTCTGCATGTCGCGCGGCAGCTACTGAGCCAGCCGCAATCGAGGCAGCGCCCAGCTAGCGCGCTGCCTCTCGTGCCCGCGGCGTCCAACCAGACCGCGGCAAAGGAACGGACGACAACGTTGAACCTACACCCTGGCTTCCATCGCCATGCAAGACGCCTGCTCGGTGCGAGCGTCGCGCTTTGTCTTACCCTCACCTTTTCGGCATCGACGGTTTTCGCCGACGATTACAAGCTCGGCACCCAGGACAAGCTGACCATCCGCGTCGTCGAATGGCAAACGGTCGAGGGCGCCTTTCGCGACTGGTCGTCGGTAAGCGGCGACTACACCGTCGGCCCCTCCGGCAAGCTGTCGCTGCCTTTCGTTGGCGAGACGCCCGCGACAGGCAAGACCACGGCCGAGATCGCCGAAACGATCGGCAAGACGCTGCAGGACAAGTTCGGCCTGTCCGACCGTCCCGAGGCTTCGGTCGAGGTCGCGCAGTTCCGCCCGTTCTACATCTCGGGCGACATCCAGAGCCCCGGCCAGTATGCCTATGCGCCTGACCTCACCGTGCTCAAGGCGATCAGCATCGCCGGCGGCATGCGCCGCGGCGCCGACGGTGCCCGCACCGAACGCGACCTGATCACTGCCGAAGGCAGCCATGCCGTGCTTTCCGACGAGCAGCTCCGCTTGATGGTGGCTCAGGTGCGGATCGATGCCGAGCTCGCCGGCAAGACCGAGTTCGCGGCGCCCAAGGAGATCGCCTCTGTGCCGGCGGTCGCTGGCATGGTTGCCAACGAAACCGCCATCATGGTCTCGCGCCAGAAAAAGCTCACGCTCAGGCTGCAGGCGCTCGACAACCTCAAGGGCCTGCTCGAGCGCGAGATCGTGTCGCTCGGCCAGAAGTCCGAAACGCAAAACCGCCAGGTCGAGCTCGCCAGGAAGGAGCTCAGCGGCATCGATACGCTGGCCCAGAAGGGTCTCGTCGTGAACACGCGGGTGCTGTCGGCCGAGCGCGCCATCGCCGAGATGGAAGGCAAGATCCTCGATCTCGAGACGGCCATGCTGCGGGCCAAGCAGGACATCAGCAAGGCCGAGCAGGAAGCGATCGACCTCAGGAACGACGCCGAATCCGAACTGGCGGTCGAGCGTCAGAAGACCGTCGGCGAGCTCAATGCGGTGACGCTCAAGCTTGGCATGCAAAAGGGCCTGATCGCCGAAGCCGGTGGCACCGCGCCAGCCGCGGTCGGCGCCGAGCAGGCGACTTCTTATGTCCTCGTCCGCAAGGGTGGCGATGGCAAGAGCAAGGAAATTGCCGCCACCGAAGATGCGCCCATCCTGCCCGGCGACGTGATCAAGGTCGTGCGGTCAGGCGGCCCGCTGGTCCAGTAGGCGGGTCAGGCGCGATGCGGATCAGGAAATCGTCGCTGGTCGATCCAGGCCGCAATACGCTGTATGGCGCCTTCGCGGTCGCCGTCTCGTTCTTCGTCTTCGCCTATTCCTTCCGCATCGGCCAGATCTCGATCCTGATGTACTACGCGGTGTGGCTGCCGCTGGTGCTGGTCGACTACCGCTTCACGCTCGGTCGCCTCGCCCAGTCGCCGCAGCTTCTGGCCTTCGCGCTGCTGGCATGCCTGTCCTTCTTCTGGTCCGACGCACCTGACGTCACCGCGCGGGCGGCCCTGCAATATCTGTCGCATGTCGTCTGCGCCGTCATCGCCGCGCGGGTGATCGATGCGCGCACACTGTCCATCGGCGCCATCGCGGGCATCGCCGTCATCCTCGGCTATTCGATGCTGCAGGGTGGCTATGTCTACGACGCGCTCGACGGCACCTACAGCTTCGTCGGCGCCTTCGGCTCCAAGAACCAGCTCGGCTTCTACGCCTCGCTGGGCGTGCTCTTCGGCTGCTATTTCGCGCTGTTCCTGACCCGCGGCCGCATCGCCCGGCTCCTTGCCCTTGGCGTCGTCGCTCTTTCGGCTGCATCGCTGGTGCTGTCGCAATCGGCAACCTCGATGCTCGCCACACCCGCGGCCATCGCCATGGTCGTTGCCATCGCCGGGCTGGAAGCGTTCTCGCCGAGCCATCGCAGGATCTTCTTTGCCGCCGGCATCGTCCTTGCCGGCACGGCGGTGCTGGCCGCGCTCAATGTCGGCGCGGTCGACATGGTGCTCGGCGCCTTCGGCAAGGATTCGACGCTGACCGGCCGCACCTATCTCTGGCAGCAGGGAATCGATGCCGCAGCCAACACACCGCTGCTCGGTGTCGGCTATGCCGCCTACTGGGTGCAGGGTTTTTCCGAGGCCGAGCGGCTGTGGAACGAGTTCTACATCACCTCGCGCACTGGCTTCCATTTCCACAACACCTACATCGAGGCGCTGGTCGAAACAGGCTATGTCGGCGCCACCATGATCGTGTTGCCGCTGCTCGCCATTCTCCGGCTCTGCATCGTGCGCTTGTTGTCCGAGGGTGACTGGACCGAAGCTTTGTTGCAGACCGGCCTGCTCGCGCTGCTGGTCATCCGCTCGTTCTTCGAGGTCGACATCCTCCAACCCTATGTCATCGGCTCGTTCCTGCTCTATTATTGCTGGGCACGCGCCAAGGAACCGGTAGTACAACAAAGGTCCGGTTCAGCATCGGACTGGCGCCTGCATGCCCCTGCCATACCGTCGAACGCCTCTGTTCAAGGCATCCAGCGATAATGATGCCAGTCAGCTTCAGGCTGCGCGGAGACCAGCACCAGCCCTCGGCCAATTCCCGAGCAACATCATGGAACTGTCCGTCGTCTCGGGAATTGATTCAGCTGATATCGCTGGAGCCGACACCATGCCGACGCCATTGCAACCACAGCGACCCGAGAAGGGCGAACAGCAGGCGGAGTTGTATCTCGTTGCGGCGGTGATCCTGGCGGTTGCAGCAACAATGCTGAACACCAATGCGGCCGCCTTCACCTTGGTGCTGCATCTTTTGCAATGATGGTGTCGGCTGACGTTAGGAGCCGACCTTGTCGTAGCTACGGCCTGGAAGCGCGATGCGCAGTGGACACGTTCATGCGGCGGCCCCTGCACGTCGTCCTTCGGCCTCGGGAGTCATCGATGGATTGGACAGACTGGTTTTATCTTGCCGTGGTGTTTGGGACATCGAGCGCGGTGATCTGGATGATGGGAGCGTAGAGCACGCTAACCGTGTCCAGATGGAACCGTGCGGCCGACGACTACGCATTGATCCATGCGCTTGCTGCTCGGTGCGCCCCTTCCCGAAGAGTTGCCGATGGTGAGTTCGCCGCAACGCCCGCCAATACGCTGAGCGAAGCGCCGGCCACCCTGCCCCCCGGGCTAACCTGACCCATGTACGATCCGGTGATCGCTGACGCGCCAGCTTGATTAACAATTCCTTAACCATAGCACTTCGTAACTGTGGGCGCGCAGTCGCAACGCCTGTCTCCGCGCACCTCGCTCAGATATGCCGGAGGTGATCGGATTCTTCAGGCAGACTCTCGGCTGCGGGGGCGAATGTTAAGCAAGCTTAGTGCAATAACAAATCGCAAATGGGTTCAGGTTGCGCTTCTGACGCTGGCCGGTACTTTTGCCTTCGTACTCATTTCACTCGGCGTGCAATTTCCGATCTTCAATAAAGCGGACGCCGGAATGTTCTGGCGCGACGCGCTCGGCACTCTCGTTGTTTCGATCATATTTGTCGCACCGCTGCTTGTCTTGCTCGGCTTGAAACTGATTGAAAATGCCTCGCTCAAGCAGAAATACGCCCAGGAGTTGGCCCACGACAGCCTCACATCATGTCTCACCGGCCCGCTGTTTACGGCGGCAATCGATGTCTTCGCCACAGGCATGGGGACCGGGCGGCGAAAAGGCGCTCTCTTGGTGATCGACATCGACCATTTGCGACGGCTCAACGAGCACGTCGGATATGGCGCCGGGAACCAGGCACTCAGCGTCATTGCCGGGATAATCCGCGCCTCGGTACGAAGCGGCGATCTGGTCGGGCGCATTGGCGGCGACGAATTCGCTGTCTACCTGCCCGGCGCAACAAAAGCGAATGCCGAGAGAGTGGCCGAGCGAATTCGATATGCCGTCTCCGAAGCAAGCTTTGAACCGGTAACCGGCGGGTCGAACTGGCCACTGACGGTCAGCGTCGGCGCCGTGCTGTTCGAGACAGAGGCCTCGGCCGACGATCTCCTCGTTGCCGCCGATCACCAGATGCAGACGGCCAAGGAGAACGGCCGCAATCGCATCGAGTACACCCAGCTTCGGCACGGCTCCCCGCCGTTTCATCCCTCGCTCCATTGACCTCGGACTTGAAAGATCTGCCCTGAGGCCGACGCTTGCTCTCAGTCAGTCGCACCGGATTTGAGTGCAAGGTTGTCCGGCCGGATTTCGCGTCGTACACCGACTGAAGAGCTCGACGGGCGGTTCTGGGAACGCCCCTCTCCAGGCAAACATCGCCATGGCTCCCGCATTTTTGACGGAATCGCGAGACTAGTTCTGCTTTGTCGATCCACAGGGCGACAATCAATCCGAGGACATCATGCCGAAATCAACAGCAGTCGTCGAAACCGAACATGCCAGCCGTTACCTGCAGCAGCTTTGCAAGCACTGGGGCCATAAGTTCAAAGTCGAGTTCTCACCAACCGAGGGCCGCATCGATCTTGGCGAAGGACGACTGGTCGATCTGCGCGCCGGTGACCACTCCCTGACTGTCGATGTCGAAGCTGAGGACCTGCCGCGCATGGAACAGGTCGTGGTGGATCATATCGTGCGTTTCGCCTTCCGCGAGGAGCTGAAGTTCGAGTGGCGCGCCGTTTGAGCGTTCGGCCGGCCAGCGCAGTTGCTGGCGCCTCCCAAAGGCAGCGGATTTTCTCGCAGGATAGCTGAGAGCTCGGCTATTTCGTGCTGATCCATACCGGCGCGTGGTCGCTCGCATCGTCGCGGCCACGTATGTCGCGATCCACGCCAGCGCCAGTCAGGCGCTTGGCCATCTTCGGACTGAGCAGCAGATGATCGAGCCGCAAGCCGGCATCGCGTGGCCAGCGGTTTCGCCGGTAGTCCCAGAACGTGTAGACCGTCTCGGCAGGAAATTTCCTGCGGATGGCGTCGGTCCAGCCCTGGTCGAGCAGTTGCTGGAATGCGGCGCGGCTTTGCGGCTGCACCAGTGCGTTATCGTCGTAGGAACTGGTCGCATAGACGTCGTGCGGCTCGGGCGCGATGTTGTAGTCACCCGCAAGAACTGCCGGCACCTCGGCATCAATCAAGCTCTTCGCATGCGCGTTCAGCCTTTCGTGCCAGGCCAGCTTGTAGTCGAATTTCGGCCCCGGCTGCGGGTTGCCGTTCGGCGCATAAAGCGAGGCGACCAGCACGCCATTCACCGCCGCCTCGATGTAGCGGCTTTGGCTGTCGTCGGGATCGCCCGGCAGCGCCCACTGCGTCACCACTGGTTCGGCATCGCGCGCCAGGATCGCCACGCCGTTCCAGGTTGATTGGCCGCGCCACACTGCGCCGTAACCTGCTGCCGTCAACGCTGCTTTGGGAAATTGACCGTCGCTCGCCTTCAACTCCTGCAGGCACACGACATCGGGTTTCGCCTCTCTCAGCCACGCCAGCAGGTTTTCCAGCCTGCGGTTGATGTTGTTGACGTTGAAAGTCGCGATCTTCATTCGGCTCGAGCCCGGCTATCTGCCGATCCGCGCCGCCAAGGCAGCTGCCGCATCGCCCATCGTCTTGAGGTGATCAGCAGCGGAGAAACCCGAGATGGTCTTGCGCGGCTTGAGGTCGTGATCGCCGTCCTCCAGCCACAACAGCTCGATGCTGTCCGAAAGTGTGTAGCCCGAGACCTCGTCGCGCGTGCCGAACTCGTCGCGCGTCCCCTGCACGATCAAGGCCGGCGTCTTGAGCCCTACGAGGTGTTTCGTGCGCAACTGTTGCGGCTTTGCCGGTGGATGAAACGGATAACCCAGGCACAGCAGACCGACAATCTTGCCCGCGCCGTAAAGCTCGTCGGCGATCATGCTGGCGACGCGCCCGCCCATCGACTTGCCACCGATGATCAGCGGCCCCTTGGCCGCAAGCTGCTCGATCGCCGCCTTGTATTCCGGGTTCAGCGTCTCCGCCCGTGGCGGCGGCTTGCGCGCCCCTTCGTTGCGCCGAGCCGCCATATAGGCGAACTCGAACCGCGCGACGCGGAAGCCGGCCCCGGCAAGCGCCGTGGCCGCGGCATTCATCGACGCCGAATCCATCGGCGCGCCGGCACCATGGGCAAGCAGGATCGTGCAAGGAGCGTCTTCCGCGCCGTCGAAGAGAAAATTCATCTCAGCTTGCCGTCCGTTCTTTCAATTGCAGGTCGGCATACTGGATGCCCTTGGCCGCGGTCTTGGCCCACTCCGAGGTCGCATCGAGCCGGAGATAGGACGACCACCAGCGCCGCGCCTCGGAAAGGTCACCCGCCTCATAGGCAAGGTTGGCGAGATTGAAGATCGCGTCGGCGTAGCCGGGATCGAGCGTGATCGCCTTTTCGAGATGCCGCCGCGCGGTGTGCGCCTTGCCCTGGCTGGCGAACAGGCCAGCGAGATTGAACCACGCCTCGACGAATTTCGGATCGAGCTTGATCGCCCGCATGTAGCCTTGCATGGCTTCTTGCGTCATGCCGGCCGAGCGCAGGCAGTTGGCGCGGTTGAACGCCGCTACGCTGTCGCCCGGATCGATGGCCAGGCAGCGCGCGTACAGCGCTGCCGCTTCGGCGTAGCGCTCGCCTTCCTCCGCATCCTCGGCGAGCGCGAAAAGCTCCTCCAGCTCGGCGTCGTCCGTGCGCCCGAGCGGCAAAAGCCTTTGCCCGTCAAGTTCGGCCAGGTCAGCCCCGAGACGGGCATAGACGCTGTCCTTGCCTTCGCCATGCAACGACATCGCGCTCAGCGACGCCACTGCGCCCGAGCGCCGCACCGACCGGGCGATGGCGCTCCAGCTCGATCCGCCCTCGATCAGTCCGGCATATTTCCTCGCCAGGATCAGGTCGCGAAAGGCGTAGGGTTCGGCGTTGCTTTCAAACGCGTCGAACAGGGACAGCAGATCGAAGTCGCGCTGCGCCATCCTGGATTGATCGAGCAGCGACTGCCGCGTCATCGCAGCGCCTTCGACCTCGTCGAGCAAACCGAGCGCGCGCAGGAAACCGTTTTCGCTGAGCACCGGCCTACTCGTTGCCCTGGCGGTGTCGAACCGCGCCTCCAGCTTGGCCTCGTCCAGCTTGTAGAGCAGGGTGCGACCGAACACGACATCAGTGCTGCGCCGCGTCACACCGTGCTGCAACTCGCCGCCCTGCCGCGCCACCTCGCGAACGGCGAGACGGCGCGGGAACGCAGCCAGCGCCCCGATCAGTCCAAAGATCCTGCCTTCGTTCACTTCTTGCCCTTGGCCTGCTTGCCGCCCGCAACCGCCGTCAGCTTGGCCGCCGGCTTTTCGGCCGCGTCCGTCTTGGTCTTGCTCTTGGCAGGCGGCTTGGCCTGGCCGAGGCTGGCCTTCAACGCGTCCATCAGGTTGACGACATTGCCGCGTTCGGGTGCAGCCGCGATGATCGGCTTGTGGCCCTTCAGCTTCTCCTTGATCATCTGCATCAAGGCGATCTCGTAGCGATCCTCGTAGTTCTTGGGATCGAAGGTCGTCAGCTTCTGCTTGATCAGCGCCATCGCCAGTTCGAGCATTTCCGGATCCGGCGTGCCTGCCGGGATATTGCCGAAATATTCCGATGTGCCGCGCACCTCGCTCGGGTTGCGCAACGTGCACACGAACATGCCCTTGTCGCGCGCGCGCGATGGTCACCACCCGTTCGCGGCTCGACAGCACCAGCCTTGCAATCGCCAGCTTGCCGGATTGTTTGAGCGCCTCGCGCAGCACGGCAAAGGTTTCCTCGGCCATCGCCCCATCAGGCGCCAGATAGTAAGGCGCGTCCTGATAAATGACGTCGACCGAATCTTCCTCGACAAAGGCCTCGATGTTCATCGTGTGGTTGGATTCGATCTTGACCGCCTCAAGGTCGGCCTCGTCGATGATGACGTATTTCTTGTCTTCGTATTCGTAGCCCTTGACCAGGTCCGAGCGTTCGACGAGCCCAAGCTCCGGATCGACCGGTTTCATGTTGATCCGGTTGTGGGTGTCCTTGTGCAACTGATTGAAGCTGATGCGCTCGCTTGAACTCGTCGCCGGGTACAGCCGCACCGGGCAGCTGACGAGGCTGAGCTTCAGATATCCCTTCCAACTTGCCCTGGGGGCCATGCTTGTCTCCTACGCAGATACATAAACAGACTAAGTCTTGGTACTGGCCGCAGCCGGCAGATCGCGGGCGTGATCGTTGATTTCGGCCCATGGATCGCCTGACGTGGCCAGAAGGCCGGGAAGCGAAGAATAATTCAAATCTTGCGGAGCGTCGATGGACTCGAGATCAGTCCAGTTAAGAGGTGTTGAAGCCGGCATGTTTGTGCGCGCCCGTAGAGAGTACGGTGCAGCCGCCGTTGCACTGCGCGCATTGCGGTGAAAGTCGATGAAGATGCGCTTCTTGCGGTTGTCCTTGCCCATTGTGGTGGTGAAAGTCTGAGGCGCGGTGGCTGCAATGAGCGACGAGATCTGGCTGCTTGCCTGATGGAATGGCTTCCAGCCGAGCTTGCCCGTCGTCGGCACGACCACGTGGATACCACTGCCACCTGACGTCTTCACGAAAGGTACAAGCCCCATCCTCTCGAGCTCGTCGCGGACATGGACAGCCGCTTCGACGACCTCGCGCCAGCCGATGCCCTCTCCCGGGTCGAGGTCGAAGACCATACGGTCAGGCTTGTCGAGACGCTTGCGCTGGGCTCCCCAGACATGGAACTCGACGACACCGAACTGCGCCAGCGCCAGGTAACCCTTGGCGTCCTCCACCGAAATATAGGTCTTGGTCTCGTCGTCCGAGTTCTTGGTCGCGAAGGACGCGATCGTCGCCGGCATGCCCGAAAAGGCGTGGCGCTGGAAGAAGCAGTCCTGCGGCCTTCCGCTCGGGCAGCGAAACAGCGACACCGGCCGCCCCATGATATGCGGCAGCATGAAATCGCCGACGGCCGCATAATAGACGGCAACGTCGAGCTTGGTCGGCCCCGATTTGCCGAGCACCCGGCGTGTCGGATTGGTGATCGAAATGCTGGCGAGGTCGGTATCGGTGATCAGCCGCTTGCGCGGAGCCTGCGGCGCTTCAGACAGCTCGGCCTCGCGCAGACCCTTGAACACCGCATGGCGCAGCGCATTGTCGCTGGTGCGATTGGCGTAGTGGATGCGGGCATTAAGCACCGGTCGCACAGGGATGACCTCCTTTGGCGCGCCATCGAGCTTTGCCGCACCCTCGCGCAGACCTTCCAGCCGGTGCAGCAGCGTCACCAACGTCTCAGCGTCGAAGCCGGTTCCAACCTTGCCGCGATAGTGCAATTCGCCATCGACCCATTCGCCGAGTGCAAGGGCGGCCAGCCCCTCGGCTGCTTCCGAAGTTGTGTAGCCGGCGATGTAGAAATCGTCCTTCTTCAGCGCCTTGGTCTTGGTCCAGCTGTGCGAGCGCCCGGAGGTGTAATGCGCCGAGGCCCGTTTCGACACCACGCCTTCGAGCCCCATCTCGGTTGCCTGGTCGTACAGTGCCTGGCCGTCGCCCTCGACGTGTCCGCTGAGCTGTAGTGCCGACTGGGCGTGGACATGACCGGCAAGCAGTTGCTCCAGCAGGCCCTTGCGCTTGTCGAGCGCGACCTTCGTCAAGTCCCAGCCGTTGAGATGGACGAGGTCGAAGGCGTAGAACACCAAAAGCTCGACATGCCCGCTGGCGAGCGCTTCCTGCAGCGCGGCAAACCGGCTAAGGCCGTTGTCGTCGAGCACGACGATCTCGCCATCGATGACGGCATCGCTGCATGGCAGGTCACGAAAGGCCGACGCCAGCTTGCCGTAGCGTTTTGTCCAGTCGATGCCGCTGCGGGTGATCAGCTTTGCCGTCCCGGCTTCGAGATGGACCATCGTGCGGTAGCCGTCGAACTTGATCTCGTGCAGCCATCCCTCTCCGGTTGGCGGCTTCGGAGCAGCGGTGGCCAGCTGCGGTTCGATCCGTGCCGGCATCGGCGCCCGCGTAGCGCCGGCAAGCTTACCGGGCTTGAGGTCGCCGGGCTTCGATGGCGGCATTTTCGAGACGGCAACCAGCTCCTCGATCAGCCGGCCGCTCTTCACGCTTTCGGGGCGTGTTTGGAGAACGTCCGTCGTCTCGTCGGCCGCCGGATCATGTTCCTTGAACAGCAGCCAGTTGCGCTTGGCTTCGCCAGGCTTCGGCTTCAATCGCGCCAGCATCCAGCCGCCCTTGAGCTTTTCGCCCCACAACCGGAACTTGAAGGCGCCCTTCTCCAGCGCCGTCGCGGCATCGTCCATCGGTGCCCACACGCCCGTGTCCCACACGATCATCGGACCGCCGCCATACTCGCCTTCCGGGATCAGCCCCTCGAAGTCGATATAGTCGAGCGGGTGATCCTCGGTCTCGACGGCAAGGCGCTTGTCGGCCGGGTTGAGCGAGGGCCCGCGCAGCACCGCCCAGCTCTTCAGCACGCCGTCGAGTTCGAGACGGAGATCGTAGTGGTCGGCGGTGGCATGGTGCTTGTGTACGACGAAGCGGTTGCCCTCGCCGATCTGTGCGTTACCGCGCGGCTCGCGCGTCTTGGAGAAATCGCGCTTTTGCCGGTAGGTGCGAAGCTTTTCCGCTGCCATCCCGGCCTAACGCGCCGCGTCTTCCGGCGCGGGCTCCAGTTCCAGCTCCTTCGGGCTGGCACCAGCCATCAGCCGGTCAAGCAAGGTGTCGTTGACGTCGTAATACTGGCCCGAAACCAGCACCCGCGAAACCGTCTGCCCGTCGCCGCGAAACAGCCTGGAACTGACGAAAACCTTGTGCCGGCCGAGCGCGTCGGAGACGGCCCTGCGCTTCCTGATCTGGCTGGCAACCGGTGTACGCATACGCCCAAGGCTCCTGAACCACTGATGCCAACTATCTCTCAAAGTCATCAGTTGATCAATGCGGGCCTGCTTGGGCTCCTGCCATTGCTCGACTATGGCGAGCGCATCGGCACAATGAAGCAGATGATTCGTCGGCCTCCCGCGGGCACCTGAAGGAAAAACCCTGTTGCTCGAGACGGCACTCTACAGCCCGGTGAAGCGCTTCCTCGAAGGCCTTGGCTTCGAGGTCAAGGGCGAGATCGGCGGCTGCGACCTGCTGGCGCTGAGCGCTGATGCTCCACCCATCGTCGTGGTTTGTGAGCTGAAGCTGCAGTTCAACCTCGAACTGATCCTGCAAGGCGTCGACCGTGCAGCGGCGGCCGACGAGATCTGGCTCGCCGCCCGCATGTCGCCGCGCGGCAAAGGCCGCGAGAGCGACAAGCGGTTTCGCAATTTGTGCCGGCGGCTCGGCTTCGGCCTGTTGGGTGTCTTCGACGATGAACGGGTCGAGGTGCTGCTCAGCCCGGTGGCGCCCGCGCCCCGGCGCGATGCCAAGCGGCGCTCGCGGCTTGTCGCCGAGCATCGCCGCAGGCAGGGCGATCCGGTTGCTGGCGGTGGTTCGCGCGCGCCGATCATGACCGCCTATCGCCAGGACGCACTGAAATGTGCCGTTGCATTGGCCGATGGCCCCAAACGACCACGCGACCTGAGCCAGGCGGTTTCGCGTGCGCCAAAAATCCTGCTCGACAATGTCTATGGCTGGTTCATGCGCGTCGATCGCGGCATCTACGATCTGACGGATACGGGCCGCGAGGCACTGCAACGCTGGCCGCAAATAGCGGCGGGCTGAAGCGTCTGTCCCGGCATCAGCGGTCGAACAGGAAGTAGCCGAAGGCGACGCCGGCGGCGTTCTGCTGTGCCTCGATTTCCGTTCGGATTTTCGGAAACAGGTCCGATGCCAGTTCGGGATCCTTGATGTCGGCTGACTTGATGCCGTTGTCGCTCGCCAGTGCGACGATCAGATGCGGTTCCGGTGCCGTGGCCTCCTGATCGTTGAGCGGGAAAAGCTTCATGCTGAAGCTGGCCTGGTCGGGTCCGGATTTCTTCAGCAGGCTGGCGAAATTGTAGACCACGCCGTCCTTGCCAATCAGCAGCAGGTTGACGTCGCGGCTGCCGGTCTTGCTCAACGTGCCCTGGAGCGAATCCCCGACCTTGAGATTGTCCTTGCTCAATGCCAGCACCGGGCCCTTGGCTTTGTCCGGGTGCACCGCTTCAAGGAAGTCGGCCACCGGGCATTGCTCCCTCTCGATCATCCTGGGATTGACTGTCGGTCCACTGCCGAAGGCCGAGGCAAAGTCGCGGGCAAGCTTGTCGAACGGCGCTTTCGAGGTCGCCAGCCCCTCCACCTCAGGGCTGGCGGCGGATGCGTCGGCCACCGATGCGTAAAAGCAAGGCCCGCCGTCGAAGGTCTTGAACCACTCCGCCGCGCTGACCGCAGCCTTCGGCGCAGGTGGGACGGCCACTTCCTCGATCGGCGCGGGTGGTTTCGGCTTGACGATCTCGGTCGGTGCCGGCGCCTTGGCTTCGGTCGCAGGCGGCACCTTTGGCTCCGGCAGCTGGAGCGGCTTGGCAATGTCCGGCTTTGCCGGGGTCAGCTTGCCGCCGCCGGTTTCTTCGCCTGGAGCAACCGGCATGTCCCCCGGCAGCACACCGCCCAGCAGCCCCGAATAATAGGCCCCGCCACCGGCGGCAGCCATCGCAACCAGCAACAAGGTGCCGGCCACTGCGCCACGCCGGGATTTTGGCGTGTTGGCAACAGGCGCTGCCTTGGGTGCCGTCTTCTGCCGCGTGTCGGCAACCGGCTTGCCTGGCGCACCGGCATTGCGCCATGGCGCGTCGCGCGGCAGCACCGCCTCCGGTGGCGGCGGTTTTTGCCCGGCAGATCCTGGCGGCCGCCAGGCAAGCTCGGACGGCCTGCGTTGCTCCTGGTCGTGCTGGGGCACACCGGGCAACGTGACAGGCGGTGCGGTGGCGCCGCTCGTCTCGCGCAGCCATTCGACGATCGCCGCGGCACTTTCCGGGCGGTCCCTGGGATCGGGCTGGAGCATCGATTGCAGCAGCGGCAAAAGGTCCGGGTCGATGCCCGAAAGGTCGGGCACGGTCCGGCGCTTTTCGATCACCTCGACCGGCGATCCGCCCATGTCGAGCTGCTTGCCGCGCAACGCCGCCGCGAGCACCAGGCCGAGGCTGTAGATGTCGGATTGCTCGGTGACATCGCCGCCAAACAGGCCGAGTTGCTCGGGCGAAACAAAGCTGTATTTGCCGGCGAAGCTGCCGCCGAGCAGCGTGCCGCCACCGACATTGGCCGACCGCGCGATGCCGAAATCGATGATCTTGGTCTTTTCAACCTTGCCGCCCGGCAAGACGATATTGTCAGGCGACAGGTCGCGGTGGATGACACCGGCCTCATGCGCCACCGACAGGCCGGAGGCCACCCGGGCCAGCATCTTGCGCGCTTCGCGTGTGTCGAGCGGGCCGCTGCGGATGCGTTCGCCCAGCGACTGGCCGTCGACGAACTCCATGGCGAGATAGGGCCGGCCGATCGTCGGGTCGATGGTGAAGACGTGATAACGCACGATGGCGTCGTTGGAGAGGTGATTGAGGATCGAGGCCTCCTTGCGGAACAGCGCCAGAATGCCCTGGTCGCGCGCGAACTCGCGCAACACCACCTTGATCGCCACTGGATCGCCGGTCTGGATGTTGTGGCCACGATAAACTTCGCCCATGCCGCCGGTGGCGATGTGCTCGTCGATTTCGTAGATGCCATTGAGCTGCACGCCCTGGCGGACACCGGTATCGGGCGCGATGCGTGTCTTGTCCTCCGGCGTCATGACCTGGTTCCATCCATGGGTGAGCGCCGTCCGGCCATTGCTTCACACCTCAGGTATTGATCACTCGGCCCGACAATAACACGGATTTTCGCGATGGGCTCTTTTGCTCGAGCCATGTCGTGCCCACTGCCGGGCGTATAGGCTGTTTGATCGGCGTTGACACCAATCCACTCAAGGAGGATGCTTGCGGTTTAAGACTGCAAGCCGTGCCAAGCCTGTAAAGACTGCGATCCTGAAAGGGGCAGTTCATGGTATGTGAAGGCTGCTTGCCTGCTCGCAATGCTGGCATTATCGCGCGTCTGACCGGCGCTTTGGTCGCTTGCGGCCTCATCCTGTTGCTCGCTATGAGTGCCGCTTTGGCGGCCGATGGCGTTTCCGGTCGCCGCGCCGCCCTGGTCATCGGCAATTCGGCCTACGAGCATCTGGCCAAGCTTCCCAATGCCACCAATGACGCCGACCGCATCCGCGAGGTGCTGGAGCGGGCCAATTTCGAGGTCACGCTCGGCAAGGACCTGACCAAGCAGGGCCTCGAGGAAACCATCCTTGGCTTCCTCAGGACGCTCAACGATGGCGACGTCGCGCTGTTCTATTACAGCGGCCATGCCGTGCAGGTCGGCGGCCACAATTTCATGCTGCCTGTCGATGCCACCTTGGCGACATCCTACGATCTCGAGGTTCAGGCCTACAACATGTCGAGCCTGCTCGAATACATGCGCGAAACATCGTCGCTGCAGATCGCCATACTGGATGCCTGCCGCGACAATCCCTTCGCCAACAACGCCTATTATGTCGGCCAGGCCAAGGTCGCGGTCGAAGGCAAGAAGGGCCTCGCCTCGGTCGCTCCCGAAGATGGCACGCTGATCGTCTACTCCACCGCACCCGACCGCGTGGCGCTCGACGGCAACAACGGCCTCAGCCCTTTCACCGGTACCTTCGCCGAATACGCGCTCAGACCCAATGTCGAGGTCAGGAAGCTGCTCAGCGACATCCGCGCCGAGGTCATCAAGCGCACCGAAGGCCGCCAGACACCTTGGGACGCCTCGAGCCTTACCTCATCCTTCTTCTTCGTAACCCGGCAGAACCTATTGATTATTGAGGATATGCGAGAGGTCCGTGTTCCGCCTGCGACCAAGCAGGTGGCCCTGCACATCTCGCCGCCGATCACCAGCGGCAATGCGGAACTGACGGTCAGTTTCACCAAGCTGCCCGACCAGGGTTCGCTCTGGCTCGGCGATCAGCAATTGTCCCTGGACAGCAAGATTTCGGCCGACAAGATCGAGGACGTCATGTTCAAGCCGGCTTCCGGCGACATGGCCAGGGATGAGGTGCGCTACACTGTCACCACCGACAGCGGCCGCAGCGCCAGCGGCATCGTCCGCGTCGTCGTCGATGCCCAGGCCGTCGCCGAGGCACAGGTCAAGCCGGCGCTGAACATTCAGCAAGGCGACGAGCCGAAGCCGGCGCAACCCGAACAGGCAAAGCCGATCCTTGTCGCCATGGCCTCCGACATCGGCACCGGCTTCGCTGCCATGCCCGAAGAGGTCGTGCGCTCGACCAGTGCGCCGACCGGCTGGCTCCGCCTGGAAAAGCGCGATCCCGCAACCCAGGTCGCTGTCGACGGCCAGATCGTTTCCGAAGGCGACCTGATCAAGGCCGAGGACATCACCAAGCTGCGCATCCGCCCGTCGCTCAAGGTGGTGAGTGCCGAAGACGATGAACAACCGGTGGCCGAGACGGTGGCGATGAACACCAGCGGCAGCGCCGGCAAGGTCGACACCAGCACCGACAGCATGGAGGTCAAGCCGATCCCGCTGCCCGCCGACAAGCAGCCTGCCAGGGAGCCGGTGCGCACTGTCGTGCTGGTCCCGGCCGCCAAGACAGCCGCGCCGGCGCCGATCACCATCAACGTCGCCGTGTCGGTCAATGAATGCGACACGCTTGCCGCCGAGCCGCTCGATGTCCAGGCCGTGGCCAATGGCAAGCTGCCCAACGACATCGACGTGCCCAAGGCGCTGACCGCCTGCAAGGCAGCGGTCGACCAGCATCCAGACGTCGCCCGGTTCAAGTATCAATATGCCCGCGCGCTCTATGCCGAGGGCAATTTCAAGGAAGCACTGAGCGAACTCAACGCTGCCAGCGACGCCGGCCATGTCCGCGCCAGCTACCTGCTTGGCCGGCTTTATCAGTTCGGCGCGGCGGTAGAGCGCGACCCGGCCAAGGCCATCCCGCTCTTTGAAGCCGGCGCCAAGCGTGGCGATCCCTATTCGCAACTTTCCATGGGCAAGGCACTCATCAACGGAACGGAGATTAAGGCCGATGTTGTGCGCGGAATGTCACTGGTAGAGCAGTCAGCGGAATCTGGACATACCTATGCAATGAACTTTCTCGGCACCGAGTACTTTCTTGGTCGGCACGTTAAGAAGGACTATTCAAGAGCGCTACGCCATTTCCAGAATTCGGCAGACCGCCAGGATGTCTACGGAATGGTGAACCTCGCAGTGCTGTATCGTGACGGTGCTGGGGTAGAAAAAGATCAAGCTCGTGCGGCCAAACTTTTCGAAGCGGCAAGAATCAAAGGACATCCTTACGCCGGCCGGTTGCTTGGTCAAATGGCAGAGCAAAATGGAACGGCTGATGCCAACACATTGTTGAGCTGGTATCGGGAAAGCGCCGAACGCGGCGACGCTTGGGGTGGCTACTTTGCCGCCAACGTGCTCAAGGACAACCCGACATTCCAGCGAGACAGTGGCGAGGCAATACGCCTGCTTGCCCTCTCTGCATCGCACAATTCAAAAGAAGTTTCCGACAAAGCTGGATCCGAATTGGCCAAGATGGCCAATGCGGATGTCGGCAAGGAGGTCCAGTTGGCGCTCCAGCGGGCAGGCCAGAATGTCGGCGAAATTGACGGCAAACTAGGTGCTCGCACGCATGAAGCGGCAGCGACGGTGTTGGGAACGAAGGCGCCTCGCGACTCCCGGGAGTTGCTGATGGCCCTCCTGCGCAAGGAATGGATCGAGTCACGACCACGTCTGGACATGCTGGGCTCATGAAGGGGAGACGTTACATGCGATCGCATACCATCAGTCTTCTTATGGCGACCGTGCTGCTGCCGCTCGGCGGTTGCGGCTCGATGATGAAGGTCGAGGAACAGGCTGCGGTGCAACCCGTGCAACCAGTGCAACCAGTGCAGGTGAAGAAAGCGGCGCCAGTGAAAAAGGTCGCGGTCGCGGCTCCGGTCCAGCCAAAGGTCGTCAAGAAGCCGATCGTTCCGGCGACTCCGACCAGCAATGAGCGCAGCGAAAGCGGCGGCGGCGGTGGTGGCGGCAGTGATCCCGGCGACTGGGGTGGATAAGAGGTAACTACCCAAACTCGTAGATGAACCCCTCGCCTGACGCGCCGACTGTCACGCGCGTCAGCTTTTCCCCGTCGAGCGAACGATTGAGCACGCCGCGGCTCAATTCCGGCAGCAGCGTGTTGGTCAGGATCGCGTCGATCATCCGCCCGCCCGACTCGATCTCGGTGCAGCGCGCCTTGATCATTTCCATCACGCCATCACCGATCACCAGTTCCGCGCCGTGGCTGATCTGCAGCCGGCGCGCGATCTTGCCGAACTGATGCCGGGTGATCGCCTCGATCATCTCGCCCGACAGCGGATAATACGGGATCGTCACGACGCGGCCGATGAAGGCGGCCGGGAACACCTTGAGCAGCGGCGCGCGCAACGCCGCGTCCAGGTTTTCGATCTTCTCGCGCAGTTCACCGCCCTTGGTCTTGGTCATGATGACTTCGGAGCCGACATTCGAGGTCAGCAGGATCAGCGTGTTCTTGAAGTCGATCCGCCGGCCCTCGCTGTCGTCCATCATGCCCTTGTCGAAGACCTGGAAGAAAATCTCGTGCACGTCGGGATGCGCCTTCTCGACCTCGTCGAGCAGGATCACCGAATAGGGCCTGCGCCTGACCGCCTCGGTCAGGATGCCGCCCTTGCCGTAGCCGACATAGCCTGGAGGTGCGCCCTTCAAAGTCGAAACCGTGTGCGCCTCCTGGAACTCCGACATGTTGATCGAAATCAGGTTCTGCTCGCCGCCATACAGCGTTTCGGCGAGCGCCAGCGCGGTTTCGGTCTTGCCGACGCCCGACGGGCCACAGAGCAGGAACACGCCGACCGGCTTCTCCGGTGCGCCGAGCCCGGCACGGCTGGTCTGCACCCGCTTGGCGATCATCTCCATGGCGTGGTCCTGACCGACGACGCGTTCGGCCAGCGTTTGCGCCAGCCGCAAGGCCTTTTCGGTCTGGCTGGTCAGCATCCGCCCGGTCGGGATGCCGGTCCAGTCCTGCACCACCGCCGCCACCGCGTTGCGGTCGACCGATAGCAGGATCAGCGGCGTTTCGCCCTGCGCTTCGGCCAGCACAGCCATCAATTCCTTGAGCCGGCTCAGGTCGGCAGCTGGATCGGCGGCCAGCTCCGGCTGTTCGGCAGCTTCGGCTGGTTCAACTTGTGCCGCGCCGTCATTGGCAACGTCTTCTTTGGCGGCGTCGTCATTGGCAGCTATCGGCTCCTCGGTTGCCTCGCCCACTGCCTGCGCCTCCGCGACATCAGGATCGAGCGCCACACCCTGCCCGCGAAGTTTGGCGCGCAGTTCGAGGATCTCGGCGACGACTTCTTTTTCCCGGTCCCAGCGCGTCTGCGCGGCGGCCAAAGCCGCGTCAGTGTCGACCAGGCCAGCCTCGACGCGCGCCTTGCGCTCCTCGACATCGATGCCGATCGCCGCCTCGCGGCCGATGATGCCTTGCTCGACCTCCAGCGCCTGTCTGCGCCGCATCAGGTCTTCGACCTCGCCCGGTCGGGAATGTTGCGAGATCGCGACGCGCGCGCAGGCCGTGTCGAGCAGGCTGACAGCCTTGTCCGGCAGCTGCCGTGCGGGAATGTAGCGATGCGACAGCTTGACGGCTGTTTCGATGGCCTCGTCGAGGATCTGCACCTCATGGTGCTTTTCCAGTACGCCGGCGACGCCGCGCAGCATCAGGATGGCGGCGGCCTCGTCGGGCTCGTCGATCTTCACCACCTGGAAGCGCCGGGTCAGCGCCGGGTCCTTTTCGATATGCTGCTTGTATTCCGCCCAGGTGGTGGCGGCGATGGTGCGTAGCTCACCACGCGCCAGCGCCGGTTTGAGCAGGTTGGCAGCATCTCCCGTGCCTGCCGCACCGCCGGCGCCGATCAGCGTGTGCGCCTCGTCGATGAACAGGATCACCGGCGTTTCGGAAGATTGCACCTCGTCGATGACGGCTTTCAGCCGCTTCTCGAACTCGCCCTTGACGCTGGCGCCGGCCTGCATCAGCCCGACATCGAGCATGCGCAGGCTGACCCCTTGCAGCATCGGCGGCACGTCGCCCTCGGCGATGCGCAGCGCAAAACCCTCGACGACCGCCGTCTTGCCGACGCCGGCCTCGCCGGTCAGGATCGGATTGTTCTGCCGCCGCCGCATCAATATGTCGACGATCTGGCGTATCTCCGGGTCGCGGCCAACGACGGCGTCGATCTTGCCGTCGCGCGCCCGCTGGGTCAGGTCGGTGGCATATTTCGCCAGCGCCGACTCTCCGCCCGGCGACGGACGTCGCGGGGCGTCGGCAGAGGGTGCCGTCACCCCGGTCACAGACCCTTCCAGCGACCCCTCGACCACATCGGCGAAACGCGAAATCACTCCATCGGCGTCGATCTTGTCGAATTCGGTGCTGATCTTCGACACCAGCCCTTCCAGCACCGGCGTCTTCAGGCAGGCGAGAATGACGTGGGCGCTGTGCACCTCTTCGCTGCCAAATTCCAGCGTCGCCAGGTTCCAGGCTTCCTGGATGGCATGGAAGATGTGGTCGGAGAACTCCTCGATCGACGTTGCGCCATAAGGCAGCTTGTCGACAGCGCGTGTCATGTCGCCGGCGACACGGGCGGCATCGGCCCCGGCATCGGCCAGGATCATCTGCACGTCCGAGCGATCGGAAAGCACAAGTTGTTCAATGAAATGAACGAGTTCGACGTAAGGGTTACCACGCAGCTTTGCCGCGTCGGCCGCCGCCTTGAAGGCGCGCAAGCAGGTAGGGTTGAGCTTGCCGACCAGTTCCTTGCGCTTGAAGCCCTGAGACGACCTGCGCGGCTGCATGCCCTTTTGTTCCACGGAGTGTCTCCAATGGCCGGACTGCGTTCCCCTTAACTTGCCACACAAACCGCGACTTTACAAAGCCGGGCGTCGACTTTGCCTTCGCCGAAGAACCGCGACCGGAACAATTCGCGCCGGCTCGGTCACCAACGCTTATGACAGCCCTCGTGCAACTTTGAGCGCCGCATGAATTGTGCTAAAACCAAAGTCGAGTGGAATACCGGCTACTTCCGACCTGAGTATGGCGTGGGGGGGTGCGTGGTTGATCTTGCTCTTTGGCTTAACCCTTTGAACGGTGAAAACCCGTCGGGGGAAGATTTGCGCAACGATCCGCGCTTTCACGAGCTTGAGCGCCTCATCGAGCCGCAAGTCGATGTCGTCCACGACGAGCGCAACAGACCCTCATCGCAAGTCAGCATTCCCGTCGATTGGGCGACCGTCATCGATAAGGCCGAAGAACTGCGCGCCCATGGCCGCGATCTTCGCCTGATCACGCTTGTCACCCGCGCCCAGGCCAACGCGCAAGGGCTCGCCGGACTGGCCGAGGGCCTGACGCTGATTGCGCGGACTTTCGATGAGCACTGGGAAACCATGCACCCGGCACTTCGGCCCAATGCCGCGCCGCGCGAGGCAGCTCTGCGCCGAATCAATGCGTTGCTCGATTTGCAGAACGGCCAGGACGGACTGCTCGCCAATCTCCGCCAGATGGCGTTCTTCGCACCGCGCGGCTTTGGCCCGATCACCGGCCGCGAGCTCGAACAGGGCGCACTCGATGATCGTGTCATGCTGCAGGAAGCGGCCCAGGGGCTGAACACCGCCGAGCGGGCGGCCCTTTCGTCCGCCCACGAGCAGCTTCTGGCCAAGCTGCGCAGCGCTTGTGCCGCGCACGCCGATCAGGCTGGCCCTGCCATGGAGCAGCTGGTTGCCGACGCCCGCGCCGCGAACAAGGCCCTCAGCGCCGTCGACACGGCGCTCAACAAACGCCTCGAAAGTGCCGGGCCGGCAGTGCCGGACCTGAAGAAGTTTCTCGACCGCATGCTGACGACACTTGAACGCGGATCGACCGCGCGCACTGCTGTCAAGGACCCGGCAACGCCCGAGCTGACCCAGGCTACACCGGCAGCGGCACAGCCCAACGGCCACGCGCCCGAACCGGTGGCCAACCATGCGGGACCGACCATGGCCCTCCCCGACCGCCTGTCTTCGCGCGACGACGTCGTCAAATGCCTCGACCTCGTCGTCGCCTTCTACGACCGGACCGAGCCGTCGAGCCCGATCCCGCATCTCGCCCGCCGTGTGCGCCGCATGGTGCACATGGATTTCGTTGAACTGATGGAAGATCTCGCACCCTCCGGGCTGAAGGAATTCCGGCTGCTGGCCGGCGTTCCAGACAGCAAGAAGACGCCTCAGAAGGATGAAAGGTAGCCAAGCATGCCAGCGGAAAGCAAAGCAAAGGTCATCGAGCGAAATCGCGCCCCGCGCGTGCAGATCGCCTATGACGTCGAGACCTACGGCAGCCCGACGACGATCGAACTGCCTTTCGTGATGGGCGTGATGGCGGATCTCGCCGGCGCATCGCAGACCAAGGAAGCGCAAAAGACGGTGCTCGACCGCACCTTCGTCGAGACCGACGCCAACAGGTTCCCGCGTTTCATGGAAGCGCTTGGGCCACGCGTGAAGGCACGGGTGAAAAACACCTTGCCCCAGGCCGAGGGTGCGGAACGTGAGGAAGAGCTACCTATCGATCTCACCTTCTCCAAGATGGGCGATTTCGCTCCCGACAAGATCGCCGAGCAGGTGCCACAGCTGGCCGAAATCCTCAAGATGCGCCGCCAGCTCGAGGAGTTGCTCGGTTTCATGGACGGGCGGGCCGACGCGGAAAAGCGCATCGCACAATTGCTGAACAACGAGCCACTGCTCGGCCAGATCGCCAGCCAGGCGCTCTCCGACAGCGACAAGGTCGAGGAATAGCGCCATGGCTGAACAGCAAAAAAGCCCAACCGTCGCCGAGGCGGAAGCCATCGATCTCGGCGAGTTCAGCGATCTTCTGGAGAAGGATTTCAAGGTCAAGAAGGACGACAGCGAGAAACTGCAGCAGCTCGTTCGCAATCTCGCGCTTGCCGCTCAATCCCGCTCCGACACCACCACCATCTCGTCGAATGCGATCAAGTCGATCAAGTCGCTGATCTCGGGCATCGACAAGATGCTGACGGTTCAGCTCAACGAGATCCTGCACGCGCCGGAAGTGCGTGAGATGGAAGGTACCTGGCGTGGCCTCTGGTACCTCGTCAACAACACCGAGACCGACCAGAAGCTGAAGATCCGGGTGATGAACATCTCCAAGGAGCAACTGGCCGACACGCTTGAGGACTATGAAGGCCAGATGTGGGACCAGAGCCCGGTCTTCAAGAAGGTCTATACGGACGAATATTCGATGTTCGGCGGTGAGCCGTTCGGTTGCCTGATCGGCGCCTACGAGTTCTCCAACCACCCCCGCGACGTCGGCCTCTTGCGCAACATATCGGGCGTCTGCGCCTCGGCGCATACGCCGTTCATCGCTGCCGCTTCACCACGCCTGTTCCGCATGGACAGCTGGCAGGAATTGCCCAACCCGCAGGACCTGCAGCAGATCGTCTCCAACCCTGCCTACGCCTCGTGGCAGTCGCTGCGTGAGAGTGAGGACGCGCGCTATATCGGCCTCGCCATGCCGCGCGTGCTGGCACGGCTGCCCTATGGCGCTGATACCGTTCCGGTGAAGGGCTTCGCCTTTGAGGAGGAGGTCCAGGGCGACCACCACAAATACATCTGGATGAATGCCGCCTTCCCGATGGGCGTCAACATCAACCGCAGCCACAAGCTGTTCGGCTGGGGCACACAGATCCGCGGCGTCGAGAATGGCGGCACGGTGATCAACCTTCCGGTGCACAGCTTCCCCACCGATGACGGCTCGGTGGCGATGAAATGCCCGACTGAAGTCGCCATCGACGACCGGCGCGAGGCGGAACTGGCCAAACTCGGCCTGATGCCGATCCTGCACCGCAAGAACACCGATCTCGCGGCCTTCATCGGCGCTCATTCACTGCAGGACGACGAGACCCGGGCCGGCAGGCTGGTCGATCCCGACGCGCAGTCCAACGAACGCCTCAGCGCCAATCTGCCTTACCTGTTCCCGGTCTCGCGCTTTGCCCATTATCTCAAGGCGATCGCCCGCGACAAGGTCGGCTCGTTCAAGGAACGCTCCGACATGCAGGTCTGGCTGACCGAGTGGATCAACCGCTACGTGCTCGCCAACCCGGCCTTCGCCGACGACAAGGCCCGCGCCAAGCGTCCGCTCGCGGCGGCGGAAGTCCAGGTCGACAGCGTCGAGGGCCGTCCCGGCTACTACAACGCGCGCTTTTATCTGCGTCCGCACTACCAACTGGAGGGAATAAACGCCTCGCTTCGGCTCGTGTCGGAGCTGCCTTCGGTCAAGTCCTGATTTGCCCATGAGCAACGGAGAGCGAAATGCCTGAGACCAGAACCAAGATCGACGGTTTTCTGAAAGTCCCCGACATTCCCGGACCGAGCGTCCGCGACGGCCACGACGAGGAGATTGAGATATATGGCGTCGATTACAGCATGATCGCGCCGCACGATCCCAACTCGCTGTCGCGGCGTGGTCGCGTCTCGCTGGGCATGATTGAGTTCACCAAGCACTACGACATGGCTTCGCCCTATCTGCAAAAGGCGTTGTTCGACAACACGCTGATGGGCGAGGTGAAGTTCTCCTGTCGGCGCACGATCGAGGGCGAGACCAGCGACTATCTCGTCGTGACCCTCACCGATGCATCGGTTGTGTCCTACCATATGCATCCGAGTCCGGACGAGCCCGACGTCATCGAAGACAAGGTCTCGTTTGCCTACAAGACCATCAAGTTCAACTACGACGACAAGCACGAAGTTGAAATGGATGTCCATGTCGGCAAGTGACGGGCATGTCCGGCGTCACGGCGCCGAAATCGCAGCGGCCACCGGTAGTCCGCGGGCGAAACGCGAGGCGGTTCAGCCTTCCCTATGGGACCGCCTCGTCAACGACTTGCCGGGATTGAATTCCGAGATCGACGGGCTTCGGCACCTCTTGGAGGAGGAACTGGGGACAGAGCGTCTCGACGGCTTTCTCAATGGTGCCGCCAGAATTATCGATTCCGACCTCGATCTGACGCCGGAACAAAAGCGGCGCCTGCACAGGCTGAGCTTTCAAAACAGGCAGCGTGTCGAATTGGAAAGTCGGGGCGTCGTGGTGTCGGCGCGTGTGCTGCGCGAGGCGGTACGGCGCGACATCGAGGCGTTGTTCAATACCGAGCGCTTTGAAGCGACGCCCATGCTTTCCGACAGTGAGGTCGAACACGCCGCTGACGATCCGCCAGATCTCACGGATTTCCCCGAGGTGCGCCGGAGCGTCGTCAACTACGGCGTGCCGTCATTCTCCGGCCGGTCGTCGCGCGACTTCGATCGTGAAACCTTGGCGCGCGAGATACGCCAGGTGCTGGCCAATTTCGAGCCGCGTCTGAAAGACAGCGCGACCAAGGTAACCGTCAACCTCGGCGACAAGACGACCGGCCTCAAGATCGAGATCGACGCCGTTTTGATCATGACCCCGACACCCGAGCGATTGCGGCTGCGCACCACGATAAATCTCGACAACGGCATGGCGCGGACCGATTTCAAGGAAGCCTGAACATGGATCGGATCTTCCTGGAGTATTACGAGGAGGAGCTGACCCACATCCGCACGCTCGCGGCCGAATTCGCCGACATGCACCCGGCGGTCGCGCGCAACCTGTCGCTCGACACAGCGCCTTGTCCCGACCCCTATGTCGAACGCCTGCTCGACGGTGTCGCCTTTCTTGCCGCGCGGACCCGGCTGAAGGTCGATGCCGAGCGCTCCAGGTTCGCGCGCAGCGTTCTTGAGGTCCTTTATCCCGACCTGCTGACGCCGGCACCCGCGACCACCATGGTGGTACTGAAACCAGGCCAGCAGGTTCAGACGATGAACACCGGCCACGTCGTCAAGCGTGGCACCCGCCTGGTGGCTAGCCTGCAGCCTGGCCTGTCGACGCGCTGCACGTTCACGACGGCCCAGGATGTTACCTTGTGGCCGATCGAGATTGCCTCCGTGGGCTACTACCAGGACCGCAGCGCCCTGGCCGCAGCCGGCATCGCACCGATCGGCGGCGTCATTTGCGAAGCTGCATTGCGCATCACCATCGCCAGGACCGGCAAGGGCAAACTCAGCGAACTGGCGCTCGACCGGCTTGACCTGCATTTTGCCGGGCGTACCAAAGCCGCGCTGCTGTTCGACACGATCTTTGGCGTTTGCACCGCCGTGGGCGCCCGTCGGGACGGGAAATCAGGCAAGCTCGCTGTCTTGCCGATGCCCGAGATGATCGGCATCAGCGATGCAGAAGCGTTGATGCCGCGCACGCGCCCGACCTTTGAAGGTTACCGGCTGCTGCGTGAATATTTCATGATGCCCGAGCGCTTCCATTATGCACGGATCCAAGGGCTCCAGCCCACCGTGCGCAGCTGCGAGGCCGGGCTTGAGATCGTCTTCCTGCTGCGGCGGGCCGTGCCGGAACTCGCTGACCTTGCCCCGGCCGATTTCGAATTGTTTGCCACGCCGCTGATCAATCTGTTCGAGCGTGAATGCAACGTCATCGAACTCGACGCGCGCAAGACCCGGCAGGTGCTTTACGCCGACCGCACCAGACCCAGGGATTTCGAGATCTACCGTGTCACCCATGTCGAAGACGCCGAGTCCGAAGGCGCCGACGCCGAGATTCCGGCACTATTCAGCCTTGGGCAAAACCGGGGCAATGGCTGGGTCTATTCGACCGAACGCCGCCCACGCCGCGCAACCGAAGACGAGCGGCGCGAGGGCATGACCCGCACCTCCTACACCGGCGACGATGTCTTCCTGGCGATCTCTCGCCCGGCGGGCATGCCATCCGGCCGCGCGCTCAAACGCATCGAAGTCACCGCGCTCTGCACCAACCGCGACCTGCCGATCCTCGACGACAATCCGACATTGACGCTGGAGAGCGGCGATCCAGTCGACGCGGTCAGGCTGCTTGGCGCCTTGCGTGCGCCGCAGCCGGCCATTCCAGCCACGCTGCCTGCCGGGGCCGATGCCGAGTCCCGCGCCGACGAACTCGCCTGGCGGCTGGTGGCGCAACTGGCGCTCAATTTCCTCAGCCTTGCCAAGGAGGGCCGTGGCGTCGATCCGCTGCATGCGCTGCTCGACCTCTATGCCGATCGCGGTGATCCGGGGCTAACCCGCCACGTCCGCTCGATCGTCCGCATCGACTCGCAGCCGGTGATCGAGCGGCTGGCCATTCCTGGGCCGATGTGTTTTGGCCGCGGTACCGAGGTCTTGCTCCATGTCGACCAGTCGGTCCTGTCTGGTCAAAGCTCGTTATTGCTTTCCGCCCTTTTGGCGCGGCTGTTTGCCCGCCACGCCGGTATCAACGGCTTCGTGCGCACCCGCACGCGGCTTCTCCAGAAGCAGGAGGACGTGCCATGGCCGATGACGCCCGGCAACCGCTTCCTGATCTAGCGCTACGCGACACGCTGACCGAGAGCTACGACTTCTTCGAGTTGCTTCGCCAGCTTGAAAACCGGGGCAGCGGACTGTTCGGTCATTCCGGGCGTCCCGATCGTGAGCCGGCTCGGCTCGGCCAGCATGTGCGTCTCGGCTTTTCGACCCAGGACGTCGTCAAGTTCGAGGAGGCCACGGACAAGACCCCTGCCCGCGTCACCGTCGCCAATCTGGGCCTGCTGGGACCAGAGGGACCATTGCCGCTGCATGTGACGCGTTGGGTGCTCGATCGGATGTCGCAGCGCTGGTTTGCCGGCGCCGACGCCCATCAGACCAGCGACACGACCTTCGTCGAGTTCGTCAACATCCTGCAGCACCGCATGATCGCCCTGTTCTATCGCGCCTGGGCGGATGCGCATCCAGGCGTGCAGGTCGAGCGTGCCGTCGGTGGCCGGGTCCGCTCGATGCTGGAAGCCATGGCGGGCATCGGACTGCCCGACACCAGGAATGCGCAGGATGCGGATCTGGATGCGGTCAAGCTGCGACAGGCAGCGGCACTTGCCGGGCAGGTCGACGGACCGGAGCGGCTGACCTTGTTCGTCGCCGAAGTTTTCAAGGTGCCAGTCCAGCTGAAGGAATTCGTCGCCTCCTGGCTGGAGGTTCCGGCCGCGTTGCAGACAAGGCTCGGCCAGGCCAGCGCTTCGCTGGGCAGAAGTGCCACGATCGGGCCGCGCAGCTTCAGTCGCCAAAACAGGGTCGAGCTGCGCATCGGTCCGCTCGACCTTGAAACCTACAAAACGTTTCTTCCCGGCAGCAAGCGACTGCCCGTGCTGAAGCGCGCCATCCGCGACCTCATCGGTGAGTTGCTCGACGTCGACCTCAGGCTCGTGCTGGCCTGCTCGGAGGTGCCGCCGGCCAGGATCGGCGCCGCGCAGCTCGGTCGTACGGCGTGGCTTGCGCCCCCTGCGGAAAGGGGCGATGCTGAGGATATGCGCCTGCGGACGATCGTCGGTTGGCGGCCAGAAATGGCGGGAGTCGGGGCATGAGCTTGCTCCTCACGCTTGAGCAGGGACCGCGCGCACAGGCTGTGCGCCAAACCCGGCTGGACAAGGGTGAACTGGTGATCGGTCGCAGTCCCGATGCGGACTGGCAGATCGACGACCCCGACATGTTCGTCTCGCGCGCCCACTGCAAGATCACCGCAAGCCAAGACGGCTACGTCATTACCGATACGTCGAGCAGCGGCCTGTTTCTCGACGATTCCGCCAGCCCGCTCGGGTCTGGCAATTCGGCACGGCTGCGCCACGGAATGCGGCTTAGGCTCGGCGATTATGTCGTGTCGGTCGAGCTGCAACCAACGGAAGCCCAGCCACCGCTGCCGAAGCCATCGCCGTCGAGGACGTCGGTACCTCAACCAGCACCGGCATCGCGTGCGCCGATCGGTCTGGGTGGCGATGATTTCTTCTCGCTCAAGACCGATGAGGAGCCTCAGCGCCCTCGCCCCGCCGACCTTCCCAATCCCTTCGAGCATCCCGAACCCGGGGCGTTTCGAGCTTACGAGCGGGCTGGAGGCGCTGAACGCAATTCGCCTGCCTTCGACGATCCGTTCAGCCTGGACCCGGTGGCGACGCCTGTTTCAAATGGCCATGCCGATGGCAGCCAGAACGGCACGGCGGCCTTTGCCGATCCCTTTGGTCTCGCCCCAGCCGATACACCACAGCCCAAGCCGAAGCCGGAACCCGTCCACAGGCAACCACCGCCATCGTTCGACGATGGCTTTGACCTTCCGCCGGTTGCACCGCCGCCTGTCGCCGATGCGAAACCACGCGCAGCCGGCCATGACCAGGGCAAACAGGCATCGCCCGCGCCTTGGGATTTGCCGCCCCGCCGTTCCGATGCAACTCCTCCTCCCCCTCCGCCGTCGTTGCGTGCTCGGGAGAAGGCTGGCCCTGTCGCTGCACCTGCCACGGCGCCCTCGGATAGCGCACTTCGCGCCGCCTTCCTCCGCGGCCTCGGCCTTGACGAAAGCAATCCGTCCGGCCGTGACCCGCTCGTCGAGATGGAAAAATTCGGTCGCGAATACCGCCTGATGCTCGAAGGCCTGATGCAGCTGCTGCGCAAACGGGCCGAGGAAAAGGGCAATGCCCGCATCGAGCAGACCATTGTCGGCTCGTCCGAGGTCAACCCGCTCAAGTTCCTGCCGACCGTCGACGATGCGCTGGCAACCATCCTGGCCGAACGCAGCCCGGGCTTTCTTGCCGGCGAGCCGGCGATATCAGACGCCATACGCGACCTCGCTCACCACCATGTCCGCGCCTGGCGCGGCCTGCAGGGCGCGCTTCGCCACATGATCGATCGCTTTGACCCTGTCGCGCTCGAAGATGAACTGAAAGCGAGTTCGTCGATCGAAAAGCTGCTGGCCGGCGGCCGCAGCGCCAAGCTTTGGGATCTCTACAAGAAACGCCATCGCGAAATCGCCGTGAGTGCCGAAACGCGCTTCATGGGCGAAATAGGAGCTGATTTCCGCAACGCATACGAAGAGGAGTGACGCATGATCGACCGGCGCGACTTCATTATTGCTCTCGGCGCTACAGGACTGGTGACCGCCTGCCAAAGCGGGCCACCGAAACCGTCCACCGTCACCGTCAATGTGAGCGGTCAAGCCGGTATGAACCCCGGGCCCGACGGCGGCGACAGGCCGGTGACAGTTCTGGTCATGCGATTGAAAAGCACAGGCAAGTTCAACTCGGCCGACTACTTCGCCCTGCAGGGCGACGCGGGTTCGGCACTTGCCGGCGATCTCATCGGCTCGGATCAGCTTTCGGTCGGCCCCGGTGCTGCGGCGTCCAAGACGATCACCGTCGAGCCGGAGGCAACCGCGCTCGGCTTCGTCGCACTTGTACGCGAACCCACCGGCCGCACCTGGCGAACGACGAAATCGGTCTCGCCGGGCTCGACGGTGACGATCACCGTGACCCTCGGCAGTGGAGGCATTTCGGCCTGACACGGCCATTTCAGGAGTTGTCGATGCAGAAAGTTGCCGCATGACCGACGCAAACAAGGTGTTATGGTCCGAAGGCCTGTTCCTCCGGACCCAGCACTTCCAGCAGCAGGACCGCTTCTTCGAGGCGACGGTGCGCGGCGCGCTGCAAGCCGGGCAACTCCATACCTTCGGCTTCACCGCGCTGACGCTCGACCCCGCTTTGCTCGAGGCCGGACAAGTCGCTGTGTCATCCGCACGTGGCATCTTTCCCGATGGTACGCCCTTCGCCATTCCCGACACCATGGATGCGCCGAAGCCGCTCGCCATCACCGCCGACATGGGTGGAGGTCCGGTGCTGATTGCCGTGCCGTTGGAGCCGCCCGGCGGCGTCGGCTTCGATCCCGCGCATGCCGAGACCAGCGGTGCGCGTTATCGCGGTCGCATCGTTACCGTCCGTGACGCGGTGCAAGGCGGATCGGATCCCGAGGAGATCGAGATCGCCCGGCCCCAGGCGCTGTTGCTTGCGCCGGGAAAATCGGTAGGCGGCTACACAGCCTTGCCGGTCACCGAAATCACCGGCCTGCGCGCCGACGGTGGCGTTGCCGTCGACGCCAACTTCCTGCCGCCGACGCTCGCGACAGGCGCCGTCCATTGGTACGCCCAGCTTCTCCAGGAAGTCATCACCGGTCTCGATCAGATCGCCGAAGCACACGCCAAGATGGTGCTCGGCGGACCCGGCCGCAGCGTCGAAGACTTGCTGATGCTCAACCTCGCCAATGCGGCACGGCCACGCCTGGCGCACATGCTGGCACAGGACATCTTCCATCCGGCCGAGCTCTATCTCGAGCTTGCCGGCCTTGCCGGCTCGATGGCGACATATGGCTCGAATTCGCGGCGCCTCGCCGAACTGCCTGTCTATGACCACATGGCGCCCGGCCCAGCCTATTCCGCACTCGCCGACACGTTGCGCTCACTGATCCTGAGCTTGCGCTATGTCGAGCCGAAATCGCGGGCACTGCCGGTCATGCGCCATTCCACCAATGTCTGGAAGGTGCGCATCGACAACCCCAAGCTGCTGGTCGCCAGCCGCATCGTCATCCGCGTCGGCTCCGAGCTGTCGGAAGACGCCCTGCGCAAGATCTTCGTCAACCAGGCAACCGTGGGGGCGGCAAGCGAATTCGAAGGCCTGTGGAAGTCGCGGCTGCCGGGCATTCCGCTCAAGCCACTGCATTCGCAACCGCGCGAAATCCCCTATGACGGCGACCGCCTTTGCCTTGAACTCGATCAGAGAAGCGAGCACTGGGCCTCCCTCCTCGACGCACCCGGATTCGTCATCGGCGTATCCGGCGTGCTGCCGAGCGAGCCGCAGGTCGATTGCTATTCGGTGAACAGGTGATGAGATGAGCCAGGACGATCCTTTCGGCTTGTCGGAGGATCGTGAGCGTACCCGGATACGCATGGTCGGTACGCCGTCGCCGCGCATGCCGATGCCGTTTTCGTCTGCCCCATTGAAGCGCTCGCGCGCCCATCCGAACACACTGGTCAACGCGTTTTCTGCCTTGCTGGAATTCGCGCCCGAACTCGAAAATGCGCTGCCGCCTGAGAACCCGGAGCACCTGCGTACCCGTCTGCTCGAAGAGCTTGTGCGCGGGCGCGATGCAGCCGTTGCCGCCGGATCATCGATCGAGCGTGCGGATCAGGCCGCCTGGTCGGTCGCAGCTTTGCTCGACGATCTCGCGCTGAACACGCCCTGGGGCGGTTCGAGCGCCTGGCCACGCCAGCCGCTGGTCGTCATGCTGCGCGGCGACGTCGATGCCGGCGCCCAGTTCTTCTCGCGTCTGGAAGAGCTCGAGCGCCACCCCAACCGCGACAAGGAAATGCTGGAGCTGCAGTATCATTGCATGGCGCTCGGCTTCCGCGGCAAATACCGGGTGCCTGGCCGCTCAGGCGACAGGTCGTTGAATGCCGTGCGTGTCGCCGCCGCGCGTTTCCTGCGCGATGCCGACGCCGAGGATGCGCCGCTTTCACCGAACTGGAAGGGCGTCATCGCCGCAGACGAGGCGCCACGTTTCACCGTGCCGATCTGGGTCATGGGCGTCATATCAGCGGTGCTCGCGACGGCGATCTATGTCGGGTTCTCGCTTGGGCTGAGCAATCAGGCCGTCCAGCTCTCAGCCCTTGTCCGTGCGCTTCCGCCGGCAGATCGTGCCGAGGTGTTGCGCACGACACCTCAGGCGGAAGCGCCTCCGGTCGAGACTGTCGACTTCGCGTTGCTGCCTGAATTCGCAGCGGCGACTCCTGAAGGACTTCGCCCCGCCCTGAAGGGCGCCGAAAGCGTTTCCCTGGCCCGGCTCGTCATCCAGGCCTCCAACCCGGAGTTGTTCCAGTCGTCCCGGGCCGAGCTGACCGACGGCTTCCAGCCGCTCATCGAGGCCATCGCCAAGGTGATCGTCGAGAACCAGGAGCTGATCGGCAACATCACCATAGTCGGCCACACCGACGGCATTCCACTGCAAAGAACCAATCCTCTGTCCACCAACCAGCGCCTGTCGGAGGCCCGCGCCGCAACGATTGCCGACATGCTGGTGCAGAATGGCGTGCCGCGGGATCGTGTCCGTTCGGAGGGGCGTGCCGCCACAGACCCTGTCGCCGATGACGGCACGCGCGAAGGCCGCGCGCTCAACCGCCGCGTCGAAGTGCTGGTCGAAAAGAGGCTGTGACAGATGTTCATCCTGCGCTTCCTCTGGTCGGTACTGACGTCGCGGTGGCTCTGGACTCTGATCGGCCTGACGCTGCTGTCGCTGATCATCTGGATATTCGGCCCCATCGTCGCCATTGGCCAAAGCACGCCGTTTGCCTCCGAAACGGTACGCATGGCGTTGATCGCGGGCCTGGTCATCCTGTGGCTGATCTGGCTGATCCTGGCGCAGCGCCGCGCCATTCGCGCCAATCGCATGTTCGTTGCCGAGATCGCCGCAGCTCCAGTGGAAAAGCCGCTGACGGCGGGCGAGCAAAGCGTTGCCGCAGTCGGCGCCAAGTTCCAGGGGCTGATGGACGAGATGAAACGGCGCAAGCTCGGCGGCCGCAAGCTGCTGCGCGACATGCCGTGGTACGTCATCGTCGGGCCACCGGCCACCGGCAAGACCACGGCCTTGCGCCAGTCCGGCCTCAACTTCCCGATCGACCTCACCGACGACATCCAGGGCGTCGGCGGCACCCGTAACTGCGACTGGTTCTTCTCCGAGCACGCCGTGCTGATCGACACTGCCGGCCGCTACGTCCAGCAGGAAAGCCAGCCCGACGTCGATGCCGCCGAATGGCTCGGCTTCCTTGACCTGTTGAAGAAGCATCGCGGGCGGCGCGCCTTGAACGGCGTCATCGTCGCGCTGTCAATCGATGCTCTGTCGGAGGGCGACGAAGCCATCAAGGCGCATGGTCGAAAGACCCGCCGGCGCCTGGCCGAGTTGAACGAACGCCTGGAAATCCGCCTGCCAGTCTATCTGATGCTGACCAAGGCAGACCTGATCAAGGGGTTCGAGCCTTTCTTCGGCGGGCTCTCGACCTCGGCACGCGAACAGGTATGGGGCACGACCTTTGCGCCAGCCGCACGCGTCGACGCCAAGATGGTAGCTAGCGAAATCTCGCTGCTGGCGACAGAACTTGAGAGACGCCTCGTCCCTCGCCTTGAAGACGAAGACAGCCTCGCGGCCCGCGCCGAAATCTTCCGATTCCCGGCACAGGTCGAAAGCCTGTCCGAACCGATCCGGCTGCTCGTCGAACAGATCTTCGGCGAAAGCCGCTATGAAGACAGTGCCTGGCTGCGCGGCGTTTACCTGACTTCGGCGACGCAGGAAGGCGCGCCCATCGACCGGCTCACTGCCGCGCTCTCGTCCTCATTTGGCCTGCCACCGCGCCGCGCCATGTCTTCGCCGCGTGTCGATAAGCGCAGTTTCTTTCTCAAGAACCTGTTGACCGAGGTGATCTTCAAGGAGGCTGGCCTCGGCATGTTCGACCCGCTGGCGCAGCGTCGCCGGACCTGGATCTGGCGCGGTGCGGCTGCGGCATCAGGGGCGGCGGTGCTGCTCGCCGGCCTGCTCTTCGGGCTGTCTTACTACGACAGCCGCTATGCCATCACAGCACAAGCCGGCCAACTGGAGGCCCTGCAGGCGCCGCTCGCACCCTTCGCGGCAGCTCCGGCCCCGGTCGACGCACCCGACATCGACGTCGCACTGGCCGCGATGGACGAGGTGACCGACGCCCGCACGCCGCCGCCCAGCGGGATTCGCGACCTCATCGGCCCGACAGCCGCGCCTGAGCTGCTACGCGCCCAGGCCGATAGCTACAATCACGCCCTGCGCAACATCCTCGAGCCACGCATGGTGGCGCTGCTCGAAACAACGATGTGGCGCCAGGTCCGCGATCCCGAATTCATGCTTGGGGCACTGAAGACCTATCGCATGATGACCGGCCTGTCGCAGATGGACCCTGATTTCGCCCAGGACTGGTGGGTGAACCACCTGCCCGAATTTGCTCCTGTAGCTCCCTTCCCGACGCCAAACGCCGAGGAACACCAGCTTGCCGCCATCCGCCGCATGACTGTCGATGCGAGTTATGTCGCGCCCGATCCGGCACTGGTCGCTGAGGCATTGAAGAGCGTCTGCACCATTTCGCTGCCGGCCCGTGCCTACAAGCAGTTGCTGGCCGATCCTGCCGTCTCCGAACTAAAGGAGTGGATCCCGGCCAACTTTGCCGGACCCAACGGCTCCAAGGTTTTTGCCCGCCGCTCGGACAAGACCATGCGTGTCGGCATTTCAGGCGCATTTACCTATGCCGGCTTCCACGATGTCATCCTCGACCGGCTGGAGGACGTAGCAGCACAGGCCGCACTTGATCGCGCCGTCTTTGCCGGCGGTTGCGCGGAGAATTCCGAGACCTCGGTGTCGGCACTGTCGGAAGATATCCTCAAGCTCTACTATGAGGATTTCATCGCCCAGTGGGATAGCCTGCTGCGCGACATCCGTCTGGCGCCGCTGACCGACCTCAACGTCGCCAGCGAAAACCTCAAGGACCTTTCGAGTGCCGATTCAGCGCTCAAGCGTCTTGTCACCGCTGTCGTCCACGAAACCGATCTCATTCGTTCCGACGAGGAACCGGCTGGCGACAACAAGGCTGCGTCCAAAGGCGCATCGAAACTGCTGGGCAAGCTCGGCAAGGTCGGCAAGCTCGCCAAGGCGGGCGCAAGGCTGCTCCCACGCGCCGGCTCGGCTGCCGAAGTCGACATGACCGGCACGCTTGTCGCCGAACATTTCAAGCCGCTCAAGGGCACTGTCGCCGAAGTGGATGGCCAGCCGCCCATGCTCGATGCCGCTGTCGTCGCCCTCACAGCATTGTCAAATGTGCTGCAGACCGTCACAGCCAATCCCGACCCGCAGGATGCGATCAAGAAGCAGGGAGGCCTTGCCGAACTGACCGGTGCCGTCGCACGCCAGGCGCAGATCCTGCCTGATCCGATCGACGACTGGCTCGGTGGCATAGCTGGCGACGCGAGCGGCCTGACCGAGAAAGCGGTCACCTCCGAGCTGAACGCCATCTGGCGCGCTGATATACTGCCGTTCTGCCAGGCGGCATTGACCGATCGCTACCCGTTCAGCCCGCAAAGCGCCGTCGACGTCAATGTTCGCGATTTTGCCCGCCTTTTCGGCCCTGGCGGACTGATCGACGCCTTCACCAACGATCATCTCATCAGCTATGTCGACACCGCCAAGCAACCGTGGACATGGCGGGCCGATTTCGGCCTCGACGCATCCGCCCTCGCCGCCTTCGAGCAGGCGCGCCGCATCCGCGACGACCTGTTTCCGGGCGGAACCGGTCCGCTGATGAGCTTCACGCTCGAGCCCAAGGATTTGTCGCCGACCGTCACCCGGGTGACGCTCAATCTCGATGGCCAGAGCCTTGTCTACTACAACAACGCCACTCGCCCGCAGCCGATGACATGGCCGGGCAAGGATGGCACCGGCACCATCTCGCTGGCCTTCCAGCCCATCGACGGGTCCCCCGAAGTCATCGTCAATGAAACCGGCAGCTGGGCATGGCTGCGGCTGCTGACCAAGGGCCGCTTCACCGGCACTGCCCTTTCCGACGTCTACAATCTGCGCCTGGGCGCCAAGAACTTCTACGCCGATTTCGAGCTCAAGGCGGCAAGCGTGGAAAACCCCTACAACCTGCAGATGTTCAAGAGGTTCACGTGCCCGACGAATATCTAGGCACCGGTTTCTACGGCAAGATCCCGGCGACCGGAGACTTCGTCGGCCGCGGCCTCCCCGGCGACTTCGTGCTCGCATGGGACCGGTGGGTGGCGAGCCATCTCGCTCCTTTGCAGAGCTCGGGCGCCTGGCCCGAAGACGTTGCCTTGCGCTTCCTGCTCGGCCCTGATGCCAATGGCCCGATGGCCGGCATCGTCGTGACGAGCAACGATCGCGCCGGCCGCCGTTTTCCGCTGACCGTTGCAGCACCGCTATCAGCAGCCGCATCCGGCGTGCCTGACATGGCGGCGAAATGGTTCGAGGACATCGAGATGGCGGCGGACGCTGCCCGCTATGCCTATGTCAGCGCGGACCAGTTCGCCGCCAATCTGGCCACACTGCCTTTTCCGGCAGCGGACATGACAGGTGAGCCTGTGCCCGGCATGGTCCTGTGGGCCGGTCCTTGGGTGCCGGTCGACGTCGATCCGGCAGCCCCGCAAGCGGCGTTGGGCCGGCTGCTCACCGCAAGCTGGGAGACCAGCTGATGCAGATCCTGAACCAGATGGGCTACCCTCACCAGTTCACTGCGGCCACGGATGTCGCAGGGCACGACTGGCTCGTCGTCGTGGTCAAGGCAACGTTCGACTTCCCGGCGAAGCCTGGCGCAGAGGTGCGCAAGTCGGTCGAGCAGGCCCCGCTGGTCTTCGCCGACACGCAAACGGGCGAGCCGGGCTATTCAGCCACCTTGTGGGAAACCGATTTCGCCTTCCGCAAACCGCGCTGCGACGTGATTGTCAATGGCTGGGCCTACGCGCCCGGCGGCCGGCCGGCGGAACGAGTGCCTGTCGGCATCAAGGTCGGCAACTGGTCGAAACACTTCGAGGTGGTGGGGCATCGCGAGTGGCGCGCAATCGGCCCGGTCTTCACCGCCACCTCGCCACAACCTTTCCTGAAGCTGCCGATCAGCTACGACGTTGCCTGGGGCGGCGTCGACAAGCTGGACCCGGAAGACAAGATACCGGGAGTCTACGCTGCCAATCCGGTTGGCACCGGCTGGTCCCGCAGCAGGAACCAGCGCTTCATTCCGGGCTTGCGATTGCCCAACACGCAGAAGGTCGGCGAGGAAATCCGCTCACCCTTCGGCGATTACACACCCATGAGCTTCGGGCCGATGGGCCGTGGCTGGCCCGGCCGCATCGAATATGGCGGCACCTATGACGACAACTGGACCAAGAACATCTTCCCGTTCCTGCCGCCTGACTTCGACGAACGCTACTTCCAGATGGCCCCACCGGACCAGCAGATAGACCATCCCAGAGGCGGCGAAGAGGTTCAACTGGTGAACCTGACGCCGGATGGGCGGGTAAGCTTCCGCCTTCCGGACACGGCGCTGCCGATGGCGTTGTTCAAGGACGGAAAGAAGGTGGTCGACACGACTGTCACCGCCGATACGATCCTGTTCGACCCGGAACGCCGGCGGTTTTCGCTGGTTTGGCGGCTGTCACAGCGGCTGCATCGCACGATCCTCGATTTCTCCGAATGCTGGATCGGGCCGCCGACACCCGGCATGTTGCTGGCCCATGCGACAGGCAAACGTTACATCCGAAAGTTCGCCACTCGATTGCCGGACGATGACGGCGAGGAGGCGGCATGAGCGCCAGCCTCGATATCGTATCAGTTGGCATGGTGACGGCCGTTGGGCTCGACGGGCCGTCAAGTTGCGCGGCGATGCGGGCGCGACTGGATGGCTTTCGGGAAACGAACTTTTTTGAATCGTCGGACACCCGGCTCAATGGCGCGCCCGTACCGCTTCCGCGCAACTGGATCGGTGAGAAGCGTATGGCGCATCTCGCTGCGGGTGCGATCTCCGAGGCTTTCGAGGCCGCGCCACAGGCTCGCGGCCAAACCGCTCTTATCCTCTGCTTACCGGAAGAAGACCGGCCGGGCCGGCCGATGCGAGACAACTCTGCCCTGCTGCGGCGAATTGGCGAGATCGTAAACGTCTCGCCCCACAGCCGCTCCCGCACGGTAGCGCATGGCCGGCCATCGGGGCACGCGGCTTTCGACTATGCCCGCCGCCTGTTGGGTTCCGGCGAGGCGCCCTATGTGATGATCGCCGGCGTGGACAGCTACCTGACAGCGCCGGCGGTCCATCACTATCTCGACAAGAAGCGCTTGCTGACGTCTGACAATCCCGACGGCTTCATTCCGGGCGAGGCCGCCGCCGCAGTCCTTTGTTCCCGGCCGGAAGGCGACGGGTTCAAGCTCTTTGGGCTTGGGCTTGCACGCGAACCGGCATCGATCGTCAACGCTGACGATCTGCCTCTACGGGCGGATGGCATGACAGCGGCCTACAGCGCGGTCTTCCGTGAGAGCGGTATCGAGATGAATCGGCTCGGTTATCGCATCTCCGACCTTGTCGGCGAACAGTACTGGTTCAAGCAGGCTGCACTCGTGACGATCCGGCTGCTGAGGGGCCGGCACCGGTTTCAGGATCTCTGGTCACCGGCCGAATCCCTGGGCAATGTTGGTGCTGCCGTCGTGCCGCTGATGGTCGGGATGGCGTGGACCGCAGCCCAGAAAGGCTATGCTGCCGGCAATCCGGTTTTGATCGAGGCGTCCTCGGACGCAGGAGCCTGCGGCGCCGCCCTGTTTGGCATGAGGAAAGCTGCATGACGGTCTTCGCCAACGGTCTGGAGGTCGCCTGCAAAGCTCAGGCTAACCAGGTCATAGCGGCCTTTCCCTATGTCTGCTTCACGCCGCCACAAACGCCGGCGACACCGCCCGGTGTACCTGTGCCATACCCAACTTTTGGAAGCGACAGTGACACGGACAATGGCACCAGCACCGTTAAGATCGGCGGCAAGACGATTACTCAGAAGAACAAGTCCTACTACACCAAATGCACCGGCAACGAAGCGGGCTGCGCGCCGAAAAAGAACATCATCACTTCCGTGAACACAGGCAAGGAATACGCCCATGCCTGGTCCGGCAACGTCAAAATGGACGGCGAACCGATAAGCCGCTTTTCCGATCTTTCGTCCAATGACCACGCCTCGCCCATCGCCGGTGGGAACTCCGTTGCCCAAGGTGGGCATTCTTGATGAGACAGACACCAGATGCGACTTCCTTGGAATCAAGCCATACAACAAGCTGAAATGCGATCCGGGCGAGCAGAAGGAGCACACGGTCGAAGTTCAATTCTTCACGGCAGGTGGCGTACGCAATCTCGTCCTCAAGTGCTGCGAAAAATACGACGACAGGACTGCGCCATGCATCTGCATGAAGGCCAAATGGGTCGCTGGCGAAGGCGCGGCGGCACGTGAAGCAGGCGTCGAAGGCCGTTCGGTTCTAGGAAGAACGACCAATACGCCTCACTACTACAAGTCGGCAGAAGCAAGAAACTGGATCGCCGACAATCCCGAGGGAAAGCTGGGCGATTTCGTGAACACGTGTGTTGCCGCCACAGTGGAAAACCTGGACCTGCCGCCATCGCAAGTTGCCATCGCGACTGAATGCCTGGAAGTCGCCAACATGAACTACCTCAAGAAGAACCTGGATAAGGATGAGCAGGCCGTAAAGGACAAGCAGATGTGCCACACGACCTGCACACGCGCCTATGCGGAGGAAGAGCGTGTCGCAGCAGCGAAGAAGAAACTCAAGAAGCCGACAGTTAGCGCGCGACAGGTCGAGAAGGTGATGAAGCAAAGGCCGACAGTCGGGTGCAAGCGACGCGCCGGCACTTAGTAGGAAAGGCTCCATCGATGCGAATGGACCGAGAATTGCTCGATATTTTCGCAATGGATAGCGACACGGCATACCAGTGCATTCAAGTCGCGCCGATGCGTGACGGCCGTGCCGCAATCCTCTTCCTCGTCAGTGATCCAGATTTTGAGAACACCGTGTCGGTCGTCTTCGCCGTGGATGATTTCCATCCGGCTTCTGCCAAGCGTATTCTGCTGTCGGATGCATGGCTGATGTCCCTTTCCGCGACGCCGTCGGACGAACTGCTTGCGCTTGAGGCAACCACCCGGGTATGGCGTTTTACAGGCGCCAACTGGTCGCGTGACAAGGTCTCGGATATCAGCCTCAGGCGCATCTGGGCGAAGGACCCGAATGGTCCCATTGCCGTGGGGAACAAAGGGGTGGCTCTCCGGTTCCAAGGGGCTGCCTGGCGCCCGATACCACCCGCTGCCCCGATACAATATTTCGACGTTCACGGTACGCCTCGACATGGCTTGTTTGCCTGCGGCAACCAAGGCAGCCTCCACCGTTTGACTGATGCAGGTTGGCAGCCGGTGGAACTTCATCGCCACGACCAGTTCCGCGGCATCGACGTGGCGCCCGACGGAACGATCCGGCTTGCAGGAGACGGTGGTGTCTGCCTAAGAGTGGCCAGCGAGGAAGCGACGGAGCTTGAGGCGCCCGACCATACGTTCTTTGCCGTGCGCAGTTTCAAGGGACGCGCCTATTGGGGCGACGAGGTGGGTGTAAGCGTTGAGGCCGCAGACGCGCTACGGCCCTTCGAGGATACCGGCATCGGCTCGGATTTGCGCAGCGACGGCGACTATCTCTATGTCGCCGGCATCGACAGCGCCTGGCGCTTCGACGGCAAGGCGTGGAAAAAGCTGACACTCGTCTATGACAGCGAATTCCGGCTGGTGTGACGGTCTGATCGTTGCGCTTGCCTACTTCCGGCTGCCATTGGTCGACAGATACGCCCTCACCTTGGGCAGGTCGAGCTCCGCGATTCTTGATGGCGCGCCCTTGATGAGCATACGCAGGACGAACAGCTCGCCTGCTTCGGGATACTCGGCATAGAGCGCCTCTGCGATCTCCTGGCCCACTTCGCCAGCGACGCGGAGACCATCCACATGCGCGTCAAGCCGTTCCACGAGTTCGCGCCAGCCGCTCTTCGTCCATGTCGGGATTCTCGTCCGGATGCAGCAGGTGGTGGTCGTAGACCGTCCATAGAAATGCCGCCATTTCGGCATGTTGGCGAACGATCTCGCGCAAGACGATCCTGGCCATCAGTTCAGGTTCACTGACCCGCCACGGATCCTGTTCGTGGCACTGGCATGGCTCGTCACATAGGTGCCGCGAATGGTGATGTGGCCGTCCTTTTCCATGATGATCGTCGCCTTGCCACAGCGGAGCTCAATCCGTTCCTCGCCCACGATGGTCACCCGTTCGCCGTCACGAATGACCTGCGGTGTCGGTAGTTTGCGGGCAGGCTCGACGATCCGCCCGACGATCAGCGGCCGCGACGGGTCCCCTTCCTGAAACAGCAACGCGACTTCAGCCCCGATCATGGCCGAAGTGAGCTCAGTCAGGCTGCGTGCGGGAACCGCCGCATCACTTGGATTGCCGGGAAAAACGACCAGTGGCGAATCGGAATCGAAGCCGAGAAACTGGCCAATCACCACACCTTCAATGCGTTCATGAACCTTGGTCATGGCAGGCAATCCTAGTTCTGATTGATCTTGCTGCCCTTCATCGTGATGTCGCTCGACGCCTTCACATTGATCTTGCCGGACCCCTTGATCATGATGTCCTTGCCTTCGATGGTGATGGTGCCATCCTTCTTCATGGTAATCGACGACGAGCCGCATTTCAGAGCGATTGCATCGCCTGCTTCGACCAGGAATGTCTTGGCGATGGTGATCTTTCCGTCCTCACCGATCTGCGTCATGCTCGCCTTGGCTATCTCCAGTTGGAAGGCGCCGCCGATCTTGGTGCCGTCGTCCTTGGCAATTTCCGTACGCCTTCCCGCGCCGATCTGGCTGGTCTGATCTTTGGCGATACTGAACTTCTGCGCCCCGCCGATCGTCACGTTCTGGTTCGAGGCGATGTTCCAGCTGTCGTCAGCTCCGATCTGATGGGTTTGGGCAGCACCTACGGTTACCGCGCGTGTCGACCCGATCGTGTTGGTCTGCGCGGCCCCCACCGTGCGCGTCTCGGTCGCGCCGACGCTGTCCACGCGCGCGGCGCCGACCGTGATCGCCTGGGCTATGGCCACCGTCTGCGCATGATTGGCGCCGATCGTCTCCGTCGAGTTCGAGCCGATACTGATGGTCTCGTTCGACCCCACGGTCAGCGACCGGTTCTTGCCCACCGTCTCGGTGTCATTCGAACCGATATCCGTCTTCTGGTCGACGCCGACCTTTACCGTCTTGTTGTTGCCGACGTCTTCGTCGAGGTTGTGGCCGACGGAATGTTTGGCGTCGTGATCGATGCGGTCGGACTGGTCGTGCTGCACCAGCTTGGTGCGGTCGTTCTTGATCAGAAGGTTGTGGTCCTTCTGGGCCTGGAAGTTGACGAGTTCGGAGCCCGCTTTGTCCTCGAACATCAGCTCGTTGTAGCCGCCGCCGCCCTTCGATGAATCGGATTTCCAGCCCGACTGGGTGGCCGAGCCCGGCAATCCGTAGGGTGGCATCTGGGCGGCGTTGTACACCCTGCCCGTGATGATCGGCAGGTCGGGGTCGCCCTCGATGAAGTCGACGATGACCTCCTGTCCGATGCGCGGGATCTGGATGAAGCCGTAGCCACTGCCGGCCCAGGTTTGCGACACCCGGACGAAACAGGAGCTGTTCTGGTCATTTTTGCCCAGGCGGTCCCAGTGGAATTGCACCTTCACCCGGGCATACTCGTCGGTAAAGATCTCTTCGCCAGAGGGTCCGACGACTGTTGCCGTCTGCGGTCCGCGCATGACCGGACGCGGCGTGATGCGCGGCGGGCGATAAGGCAGGCTGGTCGGAGCGACGCCGAGAACCACCGTGAAGCTTTCACCCTCGGTCTCGATCCCCGTGTGATGACCCGGGTCGAACACACGGTACTCGACACTGACCACGAGGTATTCCTGGTTCTGATCGTCGCGCGGAAAACCATCGAGCTTGAAAGTGCAGCCTGAAAACAGACCGCGTACGGTCCCCGCGGCGGCTATGCGCTGGTGAACGGCCTGGAGCTCTTCGCGGCGTATCGAGGCAATCTTGTCGCCGCGTCCGACATCCAGATGAGCGCCGGGTTGACGATAGTTCTCGCCGGATGCGAGCTTGTGGCCGAACGCCTGGTCGGACTTCGCCATCAGGCTGGCACCTGGCTTCTTGAAGTCATAATCGGTGTGCGTGTAGGCACCTGGCCGCACCGAACTGCCAGGGATCCATTTGGTGATGTATTCGACGTCGCGGCGCGCGCCCTGCCCTTCGAAATGATATGGCACCGTTTCGTATCCCGGCGCCGGCTTGAGCTTGTTCATGGCGTCGGCAAGGATCAGCGTGTGCTCGCCGTCGTCGTGCTCGAAGAAATACATGACGCCTTCGTGCTCGAGCAGCCGCTGCACGAAATCCAGGTCGGACTCGTCATACTGGACGCAATAATCGCGTGGCGGATACGAGCCCTGCAGCCGCTTTTCGAATTTCGCCTGGGGGTATTTGGAAAAGATCTTCTCGACGATCTCGACGACGCTCATGTTCTGGAAAATACGGCAGTCGGTCGCATTGCCTGAAAACCACAGCCATGGCCTGACAATGGCTTCATAATAGGCTTGCCGGTCCTCGATGCGGGTAAGACGGAAATCAGAGACCAGCCCACTGAACCAGCGTTTGGGGTCAGACTCGCCCTCGATCGAAACGGCGCCGCCAAGCATCTTCAACGGATCGATATCGGGATCACCACTGACGAAGCCGACGGTATAGGCAAAACAGCGGCTGACTTCGTCGCGTCCGGTCAGATGGGTAAAGATCAACGCATCGGCGCCAAGCGGAGTCCGGACCACAGTCGCGCGATCGTTAGCCATGGCGTCGTGCCTCTCCGGGGACGGCCGGACCTCTAAGGCGAAGCTTAGCACAAGTTTTTCAACCGGCCAAAGTCGGGACGACGCGGCAGCTTAATATGCCGCTCTGAAATGCCACTGTGCTCAGGTGGCCGCAAACTGCTAGAATAAAAGGGAGAATTTGGACGAGGCTGCCGGGAAGCGAGTATTGGCGGGCAAATTCGCATGTTCATCAGTCTGACCATCGAGAATGTCGACCGGCTGCCAAACGGCGGACCGCTCAGTTACAGCTCCGATGGCCGCAGCTTCGCCATTGGTCGCGAAAATCGCGACTGGAACCTGCCCGACCCCAACCTCTTCATTTCCGGCCTGCATTGCGAGGTGCGCTACGACAGGGGCACGTTCTGGCTTTACGACCTCTCGCGCAACGGAACCTTCGTCAACGGATCTGACCAGCGCGTCACCGACCCGCACCCGCTCAACCACGGTGACCAGCTCTCGATCGGCCGCTACATCGTCTCGGTATCGATCGAAGACAACCGGAACACGGGCAACGATTGGGGCAATCCAACGCCTGCACGGCATGTCGCCGACTACACCGGCCATGCTCAGCCGCAATTCGCGGACCCCTTCTTCGGCGGGGCGAGCAACGGTCAAAACGCAACCGGTGTCGCGGCGCAGCAACCAAGCCAGCAAAGGCGTGCATCAGCACCACCTGGGCACGCACCAGCAGCGCCATTGCCCTCGGTGGCTCCAGCGCAACGACTGGAGACCACGGAACTGCTTCGCCTCATTGCCGCCGGCGCCGGTGTTTCCCCTGAGGTGTTCCTGCAGCGTGATCCGCACGACGTCGCCGCCGAAATCGGTGCTGTATTGCGATCGGTTGTCGATGAACTTGCCTTGTTGCTCAAGGCCCGCGCGGCTGCCAAGGCACTGGCCAAGAGTAGCCAGCGCACAATGATCGGCGGCGTCGACAACAACCCGCTGAAATTCATCCCGCGCTCCGAAGAGATCCTCGAAATCATGTTCGCCCAGCGCCGCTCCGGCTATCTCGATGCTAGGCACAGCGTCGAAGAGGCATTCCGCGATCTCAAGACGCATGAACTCGCCACCTACGCGGCGATGCAGGCAGCACTCTCACGGCTGCTCACCGAGTTGTCACCCGACACCATCGAGAGGAAGCTTCCTGGTTCTTCGTTCGTATCGAAGAAGGGCCGCGCCTGGGATATGTTCGTCGCGACATGGGAGGCCAAGGAGGCAGCTCATGAAAATGGCATGCTCGACGTGTTCCTGGCCTATTTCAGTGAAGCATATGCCAAAGCCAGCAAGAAGTAGCGTCGCATGGCGGCCGTATCGCTGTCGATCCTGTGTTGACCCGACCGAACCGGCCCCGGTTCCAATCGGCATTTCCTTGCACTACGATGCATGACTGGCACGCGAGCAACGCTGTCTGAGCGGAGGCGCCTGCGGCATTGTCATGGCATGGCAATTGTCGCGCGAAAGCGGGTAATCGGCGATGAGTTCGAAGGACGATCCTTCCGGCTCCGACGGCAGAACCGTCATTCGCGGATCGCCGCGCCGCGCGCCACGGCCGGATGCATCATCTTCGGCCCCGCCGCCAAGATCCGATCCGACCATCATCTACACGGGCAATGCCGAACAACAGCCGCCCTCCGGCACGGTGATCTATCAAGGCGCCCCCGTTCCGCGAGCGCCAAAAGGACGCCGCTCGCGCTGGCAACAAGCAACGAAAGGGCGCCGGGGCGGAACCCAGCGTTTCGCAGGACGCGCTGTTCGAAGCAGCGGACCGTGTCCAAATCGTCGGTGCGAACCCGATCATGGTGGCCGCCGCACCGCTGCTGATGCTGCTCGGCCATCTCAGGATCACCACTGTCGAAACCGACGTTGCAGCGCTGGCCCAGCATGTCGCGAGTTTCATCGAAGAATTCGAATGGAAGATTGCGGACGCCGGTGTTGCCGACGAGGATGCGCGCATCGCCAGATATGCGCTTTGCGAAACCGCCGACGACATCATTGCCAACCTGCCCGGGCTTGGTCCCGACCTCTGGGCACAGCACGGCATGTTGTCGCGGTTTTATGACATCGACGCTCCCGGCAACGGCTTTTTCGATGCGCTCAACACGGTATTGGAAGATCCCGCGGAGCGCTGCGACCTGCTCGAACTGATGCACGCCTGTCTGTCGCTCGGCTTCGAAGGCCCTTATCGCGGCGCGGCCAGCGGTGAAAACAGCCTTGAGCCCGTGCGTCAGGATGTCTACGCCGCGCTGCGCTACTTCCGACCGCTTGCCGACGACGAGATATCCCCACGCTGGCAAGGCTTGTCGGCAACCATGGCGCGGCGCCCTGCCCGGCTCCCTCTCTGGGCGATTGCCGCCGCCGCCCTGGTGCTCGTCACGGGCGTCTTCTTCTGGATGCGCAACGACATCACCCTTCAAGGCGACGCACTCGCCGCCAAGCTGGTGGCGCTGACGCCTTCGACGCCGGTGGTCATTGAACGCGCGGATTTCGTGCCGCTGGTCGAGGAAGCCAAGCCTGCCGAAACCGAAACTGTTGCAACTGTCGCGCAGATCGACCGCATCCGCGCAGCCCTTGCACAAGACATCCAGAACGGTGGCGTGACTGTCGGCCCCAGGGGCCAGTTCATCGTCGTCGAGATCAACAATGCCCTGCTCTTCGAACCGGGCAAAGCCGAGACAAGGTCCGAGTTTGCGCCCGTCGCGACCCGGATTGCCGCGGCATTCGCCGCCGAGCAAGGACCGATCAAGATCGTTGGCCACACCGACAACGTGAAACCGCGCCAGTCCGGCGCCTTCAAGTCGAACTACGATCTCTCCGTCGCCCGCGCCCAGGCGGTGGCCAAGGCTCTCGCCCCCGAGATCGGCGATCCCGCGCGGATCACGGTCGAAGGCAAGGGCGAGGACGAGCCGGTCGCCGACAATACGACTGCCGACGGTCGGGCCTTGAACCGCCGTGTCGACATGATGATCCGGCGGGAGGAGACGCCGTGAGCCCGCCCAGCCATTTCAGGTGGCGGTCATGATGCTCTGGCTGTTCAGGATATGCTGCATCCTGGCGCTGATCGGCCTTGCCGCCGTCGTGTGGTTCGCCGGTCCGCTGATCGTCTTCGACGACACGCGCCCGCTGGCGTCAACCTGGCCACGCATTGCAGTCATCGGCCTGGTCGTCGCGGTGATTGCCGGCATCTACCTGTTCCGCTCCGTGCACGCCCGCAACGCGCAAAAGGCCATCGAGGCGGCAATCACGAGCGATGGCGCATATGACGGCGATGCCCAACTGCTCGAAAAGGGCATAACCAAGGCGATCGCGACGCTCAAGCGCGCCAGCGGCAAACGCAACTTTCTCTATGAAGTGCCCTGGTATCTGATCATCGGCCCACCAGGTGCCGGCAAGACCACCGCGCTGGTCAATTCGGGGCTGAAATTTCCGCTCGCCGTATCAGGTGCCGCCCAGCCGGTACCCGGTGTCGGCGGCACCCGCAACTGCGACTGGTGGTTCACCGACGAAGCCGTGCTGGTCGACACCGCCGGCCGCTACACGACGCAGGACTCCGATGCCGAAAGCGACCGCAAGGGCTGGCTGGGTTTCCTTGCCTTGCTCAAGAAGCACCGCGCCCGCCAACCGATCAATGGCGTGATCGTCGCCATCAGCCTCTCCGACCTGATGACATCAGGCGATCAGGAGTTCGGCGCCCATGCCATCGAAATCCGCAATCGCCTGCGCGAGATCCACGAGACGCTGAAGATCAGCTTCCCGGTCTATGTCCTCTTCACCAAGGTCGATCTCGTAGCCGGCTTCATGGAACATTTCGGCAGGTTGGACGAGACCCGGCGGCGCATGGTTTGGGGCGCCACGTTCCAGGATGCGGATCACCATAAGAACATGATCGGCGAGGTGCCAGCCGAATTTGATGCCCTCGTGCGCCGCCTGTCCGAGGAAGTGCCGGATCGGTTGCAAGACGAACCCGACCCGGTCGCGCGCATCTCGATCTTCGGCTTTGCCGCGCAGTTCGCTTCGCTCAAGCAGCGCAGTGCGGATTTTCTCGGCCGCGTCTTCGAGCCGACGAAAAAGCAGGCAACCGCCATCTTGCGCGGGTTCTATTTCTCCTCCGGCACACAGGAGGGAACCCCGATCGACCGTGTGCTCGGCGCCATTGGTCGCAGCTTCGGCAGCGATTCTCAGGCGCATCTGTCAGGCACAGGAAAAAGCTTCTTCCTGCACGACCTGCTCGCCAGGGTCATCTTCGCCGAAGCCGGTTGGGTCTCCTATAACGATGCCGCCGACAGGCGCGCCAGGGTCTCCCGCTATGCCGGCATCGGTGCCATCACATTGATTGCGGCTGCCGCGCTGGGCGCCCTGGTCATGAGTTACACCGCCAACAAGGCACTGATCGCCGCCACCGGCCAGGCGGCGGACAGCTACAATGCAACTGCCAGTGCCTTGCTCCAGGCCGGAACCGTGTCCGACGTCGATCTTGAAAACGTCATCGAAGCGCTGGAGAGCGTTCGCGGCCTGCCAACCGGTTATGAGAACCGCGACCAGCGGACATCGCCGGAAGAGACACTCGGGCTGAGCCAGCGCGCGCGGCTGCTTTCGGCATCGGAGACCACCTATCGGCTGGCGCTTGAGCGGATGTTCCGTCCGCGCCTGTTGCTTCATGTCGAGCGCACGATCGAGGCGAAGATGAGCGACCCGGCCGCGCTCTACGAGGCACTGAAGATCTACCTCATGCTTGGCGGCAAGGCGCCAAAAGTCGATGACGAGCAGATCGTTTCGTGGATGAAGAAAGACTGGGAGCAGAACCGTTATCCCGGGCCGCAAAATCGCGAAGGTCGCCTCATCCTGGAGAAACACCTGCGCGCGATGCTGGCCCTCGACGACGATCATGATCCATCGTTCGAGCTCAATCGCCCTGTCGTCGAAGCCGCGCAGCGGGCCCTCGGCCGCATGACAGTTGCCGATCGCGCCTCTGCCCTGATTGCCTCGGCAATGTCGGCAGCCACGCTTGAGGATTTCACCGTCGCAGCGAAAGGCGGTCCGGAAGCAAAGCTGATTTTCGAGACGGTCGGCGGCAGCGATCTGTCGACGCTGCGCATTCCCGGCCTCTACACCTATGCCGGCTTCAATGATTTCTACCTTGGACAGCTCGCTACCATCGCGCAGAAGCTCGTCGACGAGCAATGGGTGATCGGCGCCGGCAGCGAGCAAGGCGATGTCGAGCAGGAACTTCTGCGGCTCGGCCCCGAACTGCTCGATCGCTACAGCAACGAATTCTCAGGCGCCTGGAACGGCGTCCTCGACAAGCTGAAGTTCAAGCCGATGTCGGCGGACAAACCGGAATACCTTGCCCTTTCCGCTGCGGGTTCGCCCAGTTCGCCGCTTGCACAGCTGTTCGATGCGATCGCACGCGAAACCGCACTGACGCGCGGCGGCGCCGCGCCCAGCGATAGCGAGGTTCGTGCCGACGGCCTTGCCCGCATCGGCATTGAGCTGGCCGGCCGAAAATCCAACAGCCGCGCTGGCGCCGCGTTCGCCAACACGCCGACTTTGGTGCCGGGAGCGAATATCGAGGCGCAGTTCCGGCCGTTCCAGCTTCTTGTCGACGGTCGTCCCGGTCAGCGCCCGATCGACGCGCTGATCCAGAATTTCCACGCCATCTACCAGAGCCTGACGATCTCCGCTGCGGCGCCGTCGCAAGCCGGCCGCGTCAATGCCAATCTGCAGCTGCAGATATCCAATCTTCGCGCCAACGCCTCTCGCCTGCCCAAGGCGCTGTCGCGGATGGTTCATGCCGCGGCGGACGATTTCGAAGGCGACGTCGCCGACACCTCGGTTGCACAACTCAATCAGGCGCTTGAAGAAACGGTCAGCGGCCCATGCGAAGAGGTGATCGCCAATCGTTATCCCTTCGGTACCGGCGCCAATCAGGACGTTCCGATCGCCGATTTTTCCCGCCTTTTCGCGCCCAGCGGCGTCATCGACCGGTTTTTCGCGCAGAACCTGGCATCCTTTGCCGACATGTCGGGCCAGGAGTGGCAGTGGAAGCAGGAGTCGCGCCTCGGCCGTGGACTATCCAGGTCGACACTGAAGCAGTTCCAGCTCGCCGCTGAAATCCGCGATGCGTTCTTTCCGCTTGGCGGGTCCACGCCTGCCGTCAACATCACCTTCACGCCGTTTTCGCTGCATGGCGACGCCGACATGGCCTTGCTCGACGTCAACGGCCAGATCGTCCAAAGCTATCAGAACGGCAGCAGCCCAGGCATCGTTACCTGGCCAGGCAGCATGACCGCCGGTTCGGCCAACCTCAGCCTGACACCCGAGCTTGCTGGCCGCGAGTCCGCCATCCGGTTCGAAGGGCCGTGGGCGCTGAAGCGGCTGCTCGACGCCGGAACCTCCACCCTCAACGGCGACAAACTTGAGCTGCGCTACGTCATCGGCGGCCGCGATGTCGCCTATACCGTCCAGATAAACCCGCCGGGCAATCCGTTTTCGCTTGCCGCATTCTCCGGCTTCACCTGCCCGAAGGGACTTTGACCCAGCAAGGATGTGCAACTGCGATCTGGCGCATGCTAATTTCTGTACTCTAACGCTCGGGCCTGTGGCAGACTGAAAGGTGCGAGCGTTACTACGCAACGCAGAGGGGCGCCGAGAAGCGCTTGAGGCCATTGAACAATGTCGCCCTCCCCTTCGAAAGTTATGGCGTCAGCCACAAGGGCTGCGTCCGCCAGGTCAATGAAGACAGCTATCTGATCGAGCCCCGCAGCGGCCTGTGGGTGGTTGCCGACGGCATGGGTGGCCATGACGCCGGAGAAGTCGCCTCCGCCAGCATCGTTGCGCATCTCGCCACGATCGGCATTGCCGAGTCCGCACCGGACCTGCGCGCACGCTTCGTCGACCGGCTGAGAATGGCTCATTCCGATATCCGCGAGATTTCGGACTCGCGTGGCGCGACGATCGGCTCCACCGTCGCGGCGTTGCTGGCCATGGACGGCAAGTTCGCCTGCCTGTGGCTTGGCGACAGCCGCGTCTATCTTGTGCGCGACGGCACCATCTCGCAGGTCTCGCACGATCATACCGAGGTGCAGGAACTGCTGGACCGCGGCGCGATCACCGCTGAGGAGGCGCAAACCTGGCCGCGCCGCAATGTCATCACCCGCGCCATCGGCGTCAGCGACGACATCGATGTCGACTTCCGGCAAGGCGACCTCCTGCCTGGCGACGTCTTCGTGCTCGGCACGGATGGGCTGACCGCCCATGTCTCGGACGCCGAGATCGAGACTTCGGTGGTTTCAGCGACGCCACAGGCGGCATGTGAAGATCTGCTCGCAAAGGTTCTCGCGCGCGGCGGAACGGACAACGTCACCATTGTGCTAGTGCGGATTCGGGGCGCGACCGACGGTGCATCTGAAGCTTTGGCGGGAGGCCGATAGCGGCCGGCGAGACGATGCGAACGGGATCCAGCGCCGCGCCCAGGCAGGCCGCGCAATACTTGTTGGCGTCTTCATGGCTCTGGCGTCGTTGCTCTTCGCTCCGAACCTGGCTCGCGCCGAATTCACCGTCTGCAACCAGACGCTCGACGTCGTCAATCTCGCCGTCGGCCAGGAGATCGACAGCGCCTTCCAGACCGACGGTTGGTGGACGATCGGCGCGAACCAGTGCGTCAACGTCATTCGCGATGAACTGACCAACCGCTACATCTACATCTACGCAACGGACGTTTTCGGCAACGCGATCCTCAGCGGCTCGACCGATATGTGCGTCGAGCGCAAGCGCTTCACCGTCAGGGGCATCGACGAATGCTGGCAGCGCGGGCACATCGCAGCCCGGTTCTACGAAGTCGACACGCTCGAACAGGCGCGCTGGACCTTCTTCCTGACCGGGCGTTCGCCATGACGCATGGCATCGACGCAAGCTTCAAGCAGCAAAAGCAGCAGCGGATGGCGCGGCGCGCGCAATCACGCCGACTGAAGGCCATGATCGCCGCCGGTATCCTTGCGCTGCTGCTCGCCGCGGCAGCCACCGTCTATCTTAGCTCGGATTACTGGTCCTTCGGCGAATATGAGGGAGATCTTCAGCCGACAGAGGAAGCGGACATCGTGCCGGCGGATGCTGCTGTCTATGTACCTGCCATCGTTGACCTCGCCGGCGACCCGATGTGGATCAACCTGGCGCATGAAGCCGGCGGCGAGACAAAGCGGCGCGCGCTTTCGCGCCCGGTCGACCTTGTCGAGGACGGCATTTCGCCGAAGATCGAATACCTCGCCGACACGATGCTGAGTTCCAGCGAGCGCTTCATGACGGCGATCCCATCGACGCAGGAGGACTTTGCCTTCTTTCAGGCGCAGCGGGCGGTGGCCGAACCGGGTGCCGGCCAGCAGGCGGACGATCAGGCAGCGCCGCCAGCGGACGCAGATCTCGATCAGGTCGAGCCCGAGGGCGATCCGTCTTCCGATCTCGGCGCCGGCTGGGGTGAAACCATCGACCAGGGCGAAGCCGCCTTGCCCGAGTTCGAGAAGACCGCGATCGAAAACAACACCAGCGTCGCGACGGCTACGCCCGAAACCGAGCGCTTCGCGCCAACGGAAGACATCTTCGTCAAGATCCTCACCAACCGCACGCTCGACAGCGTCGTGCTCGAGGCACATTTTGCCACTGACGAGGCCAAGCTGGCTGGCGAAGCGCTGAAGTCGCTGTTCAAGCTGGAAGGTCTCGCACCTGGCTATGTCGTCGCCCTGCGTGGATTTTAGGCCACGGCGCGGGGCGCCGGCAATGGCGCTGATGCAGGTCTCGGTCTACGCCATGAACAGGTTCGTCGGCACGCTGGCCCGCAATTCAGCCGGTCAGTTCGTCTCAGGCGTCGACCCGTGGGTGCGCGACGACCTGTTCAACTATTCCGGCGCCCCGCAGGAAGGGACACACAAGCGCCAATACCGGCTGCTCGACGCGATTTATTCGACAGCCGCGCGCAACAACGTTCCCACCGGCGTGCTCGGCGAGGCCATCATGTATCTGTCGCGTGGCCAGGACCTCAACGCCTTTGCCAGCGAAGACCAGCAGCTGGTCCTGCTCTATTCGGAAACGGCGCGTGGCAAGGACGGGGTGGCTGGCCGGGTGCTCTATGTCGGCGTTCACGGCACCGACAAGAAGCTCGAATGTTTCGTCTTCCAGCAAAGTGACGGTCAATTCTCCTGCGTCACGGGTGACGATCAGGTTCGCTCGCTGACGACCGCCAATGGCATGGTCACGCCGGTCAACGGCGTCATGACCTCGACCTTCGGGCCGCGCATGCATCCGATCCTGAAGACGGTCCGCATCCACAAGGGCGTCGATTGGGCCGCCCCCATCGGCACGCCGATCGCGGCCGCCTTCGATGGCCAGATCGTGTTCGAAGGCGACGGCAAGGGCTACGGCAACCTCATCCGCATCTCGCACGCCAACAATCGCGAAACCCGATATGCCCATATGCAGCGTTTCGCCGACGGCATGAGCGTCGGGTCGACCGTCAAGGCCGGCGACGTCATTGGCTATATCGGCACAACGGGCCTGTCGACCGGCCCGCACCTCCATTTCGAACTCTATCAGGACGGTCAGGCGATCGATCCGCTCGGCACCGTGACCGTCGCTACCGCCTCCACGATCGTCTCGGCGTCCTCGGACGATTCAGCCATCGAGGTGCTGACCAACCGTATCGTCCATGTCGAAAGCGGCGGCAGCGCGCGCGCCAAGAATCCGCTGTCGTCGGCAACCGGGCTCGGACAATTCATCAGCAAGACCTGGATCAGGATGATGAACACCTACCGCCCTGATCTGGCAAGGTCGCTTTCGACAGCAGAACTGCTCGAACTGCGCTTTGACCCGACCATTTCGCGCGAAATGGTGCGCAATCTGGCGCGCGAGGGCGAAGCCTATCTCAAGCAGCGTGGCCACCAGATCACCCCCGGACGGCTCTATCTCTGCCACTTCCTCGGCATGGAGGGCGCCCACCAGATATTGTCGGCGTCCAGCGACGCGATGATTGCCGACGTCCTCGGCGCAGTCGTCATCAAGGCCAATCCGTTCCTGACGGGCAAGAACGCCAACTATGTCATTGCCTGGGCTGAAAAAAAGATGACCGGCCGCGCACCTGCCGTGACAGCGCAACCGTCCACCACCACCACGACCCAGGAAGTCAGGCAGACATCGCCGGAATTCGAGAAATATAAGCAGGCAATCGCCGCGACGTTGAGTTCGGTGGCAAGCACGCTGTGATTGCGCGTCCCCATCCTTCAAACGATGGAGGGCTTGTCACATCTCGTGCCATTGTGATCTGTGGCGCAGACTTGCCTTATCCGATCCAACGAGCCTGCCATCCATGAACATTGCGGTTCCCAGCCCGACCAGGATCATCGACGACAGCAGGGCCAGGCTGGACTTCGTCGTGGCCAAGGAAGCCGAAGCGGCAATGGCGCGGCTTGGGCGAACCGAAGACCTCAGATTCTCTCCCGATGGCCGTCGCATGGCAATCGCCGGTTTTGCCAAGGGAACTTGTTTGGTTCTCGAGGTCGAGATCGTACGCTCAGGGCCACGTCCAGTCCTGCACATCACCGACTACATGGAGTTGCACTCGCCGGCTCTGAAAGAGCCACATGGCTTCGATTTCGTCGATGATCGAACCCTGGTCGTGGCCAATCGAATGGGCGGCGTCACGATCTTCGGTGTCCCGCAACACGTCGGAACTCAACGCACACAAAGTCTTATGCCGCTGCGGACCATCACCCGGGCCGGTGTTCGAAAACGTCTCGATTCACCTGGCTCCGTCTGTGTCGCCAGCGTCAAGAATGGTCGATGCGAGATTCTGGTCTGCAACAATTACAAGCATCGCATCACCAGGCATGTGATCCGTCTCGACGGCGGCTGGAGCCTGCCGCGCAACTCCATTGTGCTGGAGCAAGGGCTCGCAGTGCCCGATGGCATTGCGATGAGCCCCGACAAAGCCTGGATCGCCATCAGCAATCACATGACTAGCAGCGTGCTCGTTTTCGACAATATGGCGCGCCTCAATCGCAAGTCGTCTCATGTCGGAGCGCTTTTGGGTGTCAGCTATCCGCATGGCCTCCGGTTTTCGCCGGACGGCCAAAGGATCTATGTCGCCGATGCCGGCACGCCTCACGTGCATATCTATGAGGCTGGTCCCGATGGCTGGGCGGGTGATCACGAACCCGTGGTTTCATTCAGGGTGCTTGACGACGAAACTTTTCACAAAGGCAGGCACAATCCTGAGGAAGGCGGGTCGAAAGGGCTCGACATCGATGCGTCCGGGGATTTGCTGGTTGTCACCAACGAGGAACAGCCCCTCGCCTGCTTTCATATTCCCGCCTTGCTGTAGTAGGCGAATTTACTCATTTATCCCAACTGCTTGAACGCAGGGACTTTATTGACGCCATCGAGCGCGATATAGCATTCGCATGAGTTTTGGTTCGACATTGGCGCTTGCGCTTGCCTTGGGATTTTCCGCCACGCTGCTTGGCGGCTGCAGTCGCTCGTCCGACGGCACGGTGGTCATTCCCAAAACGGTGGACTCACGGCGCTTCTGGCAGGACGACGAAGCCAGGCGCGCTTCAGCCGAGCGCCAACAGGCGACCGCTTTTCCAGCAAGCCCCGAGATCCGCTTCGTTACCCAGCAACCCGGCCCACGCCCGGCGACACGCGCGCCAAGCCGCGCATCTGGTGCCGGCAGCAACACCAAGCCGATCGCCTGTCGCGCCGCAAGCGGCCCCACAGGTCGCGTCAAATACGTTTGCGAATGACCGCATGATCGGTCGGCGAGCTCCTCAGAACTCGGCCATATCGATGTTTTTGGCCATCCTTCGTCAGCTTGACGTCAGCTATCGCGCCGATTTGACTCGTTTCAGCTAAACGCTTTGCTTGTCTGTTGACGCGCGCGCACTGGGCGTTATAGCCCACGTTCAGTCGTTGGAAATGAACGGAGAGGGTCCCGTCCGATGGAGATATTCACTGCTGCAGGCTTCACCGCCCTTCTGCAGGTCATAGCTATCGATCTCGTGCTCGCTGGCGACAATGCCATCGTCATCGGTCTTGCCGCTGCCGGCCTTCCCGCCGACCAGCGCAAGAAGGCCATCCTCGTCGGCATCGCTGCTGCGACCGTTCTCCGCATCGGTTTCGCGCTGATCACCCAGTGGCTTCTGGCGATCGGCCCGATGCTTCTCATCGCCGGCGGCCTGCTGCTGTTGTGGGTGTGCTGGAAGATGTGGCGCGAACTCAGCGTCAGCCACGAACAGGAACATGAGGCCACCGAGGCGCTCTCCGACGCCGACTACGACAGGGATGGCAAGATCGCCGGCAAGGGTCCGCGCAAGACCTTCGCCCAGGCTGCCTGGCAGATCGTCATCGCCGACGTTTCGATGTCGCTCGACAACGTGCTGGCGGTTGCCGGCGCGGCAATGGATCATCCCACTGTCCTGATCATCGGCCTGGCGCTGTCGATCGCGTTGATGGGCTTTGCCGCTTCATTCGTCGCGCGGCTGCTGCACAAGTATCGCTGGATTGCCTATATCGGCCTGGTGATCATCCTCTACGTCGCACTCAAGATGCTGCTCGACGGCGCTGTCGACCAGTTCCCCGAGCAGTTTGGCTTCCTGAGCGAATGGTTCGGCGGACATAGCGCGCCCGCCCACTAGGGCCGACACGATTGACAACAAGGGCCGGAGAAATCCCGGCCCTTGTTACATGTGACCATCGGTCGGTTTGCTTGGGCGCCGATCTGTGCTATTGCGCCGACCGAATTGAGCTCTTTTAAGAGCCGACAGATCGAGAAAATTCGAGACTTCCGGGCCGGCCTTCAGGGGTTGCGGCCCGTGTCCATTGGAACCTTGTCTATGTCCGCAGCACCCCGCGTCAGTTTTGTCAGCCTCGGTTGCCCGAAAGCGCTTGTCGATTCCGAACGCATCATCACGCGTCTCCGCGCCGAAGGTTACGAGATCGCCCGCAAGCATGACGGCGCCGACCTTGTCGTGGTCAACACCTGCGGCTTCCTCGACTCCGCCCGCACGGAGTCGCTGGATGCGATCGGCACGGCGATGAAGGAAAATGGCAAGGTCATCGTCACCGGCTGCATGGGCGCGACGCCGGAGCTGATCCGTGAAAAGCACCCCAACGTTTTCGCCATTACCGGGCCGCAGGCCTATGAAAGCGTCATGGCGGCTGTCCACGAGGCCGCGCCGCCGGCGCATGATCCCTATGTCGACCTGGTGCCGCCGCAAGGCGTCAAGCTGACGCCACGCCACTACGCTTATCTCAAGATTTCAGAGGGTTGCAACAACCGCTGCACCTTCTGCATCATTCCCGACCTGCGCGGCGATCTGGTGTCGCGCCCGGCCGGCGACGTGCTGCGCGAGGCGGAAAAGCTGGCCAATGCGGGCGTCAAGGAACTGCTTGTCATCTCGCAGGACACCAGCGCCTACGGCATCGACATCAAGTATGCCACGTCGCCGTGGAAGGACCGCGAGGTCAAGGCCAAGTTCCTCGACCTGTCGCAGGAACTTGGCGAACTCAGCATCTGGGTGCGCATGCACTATGTCTACCCCTATCCGCATGTCGCCGACGTCATCCCGCTGATGGCCGAAGGCAAGATCCTGCCTTACCTCGACATTCCCTTCCAGCACGCCTCGCCGCAAGTGCTGAAGAACATGCGACGCCCGGCCCATGGCGAAAAGGCGCTTGAGCGCATTCGCGGCTGGCGCGAGGTCTGCCCGGACCTTGCCATACGCTCGACCTTCATCGTCGGCTTCCCTGGTGAGACCGAAGAAGATTTCGAGATGCTGCTCGACTGGATCGACGACGCCAAGATCGATCGCGCCGGCTGCTTCAAATACGAGCCGGTCAAGGGCGCGCGTTCCAACGATCTCGGCCTCGAACAGGTACCGGAAGAGGTCAAGGAAGCCCGTTGGCACCGTTTCATGCAGCGCCAGCAGAAGATTTCGGCTGCCCAGCAGGCAAAGAAGGTCGGCAAGCGTCTGCCCGTCATCATCGACGAAGCCAACGGCACTTCGGCCAAGGGCCGCACAAAATACGACGCGCCGGAGATCGATGGTTCGGTGCACATCCAGTCGCGCCGCCCCTTGCGTGTCGGCGACATCGTCACCGTCAAGATCGACAGCGCCGACGCCTATGACCTCTACGGTTCGGCCGTCTGACGCCTGCAGTCACCATACGAAATCAAAAAACCCCCGGCAAAACCGGGGGTTCTTTTTGAGCACGAGAAACGCGCCCGGCAAGATCAGCCGGCTTACTGCGGCAGCTTGTCGTCCACGCCCTTGACGTAGAAGTTGAGGCCAAGCAGCACGCCGTCCGCAGCCACTTCGCCGGCTTTCAGCCACTCGGTGCCGTCCTGCTTGGTGACAGGGCCGGTGAACGGGTTGAACGCGCCCGACTTGATCTTGGCTTCGGTTTCCTCGGCCAGCTTCTTGGTCTCGTCCGACATGTTGGCGTAGCCCGCCATCACGACGTGGCCTTCCTTCATGCCGCCCCAGACGTCGCTCTGCTTCCAGGTGCCGTCGATGACTTCCTTGATGCGCTCGATGTAGTACGGACCCCAGTCATCGACGATCGAGGTCAGCTGCGTGGTCGGGCCGAACTTGATCATGTCGGAAGCCTGGCCGAACGCCTTGATGCCGCGCTCGGTCGCAACCTGCATCGGCGCGGTCGAGTCGGTGTGCTGGGTGATGATGTCGACGCCCTGGTCGATCAGCGCCTTGGCAGCGTCAGCTTCCTTGCCGGCGTCGAACCAGGTGTTGGCCCACACCACCTTGACCTTGAAGTCAGGGTTGACCGACTGCGCGCCGAGCATGAACGAGTTGATGCCCATCACCACTTCCGGAATTGGGAAGGAGGCGATGTAGCCGGCAACGCCGGTCTTGGATTCCTTGGCGGCGATCACGCCCTGAATGTAGCGGCCTTCATGGAACTTCGAGTTGTAGGTTGCGACATTCGGATGCTCGCGCTTGTAGCCGGTGGCGTGCTCGAACTTCACGTCAGGGAATTTGCCGGCGACCTTGTTGAGCGGGTCCATGTAGCCGAACGAGGTCGCGAAGATGATGTTGCAGCCCGAACGCGCGAAGCGCTCGATGGCGCGCTCGGCGTCGGCGCCTTCCGGCACGCTTTCGAGATAGGCGGTCTCGAGCTCGTCGCCGAACTTCGCCTTGGCTTCCAACAGGCCCTGGTGGTGCTGGTAAGAGTAACCGAAGTCACCGATCGGGCCGACATAGATCCAGCAGGCCTTGACCTTGGCCTCGGCCGCAACGGTGCCGAACGACATGACGGCGGCAGCCGCTGCCAACGACAGAATTGTCTTCTTCATACTTTTGTTCCTCTAGTGGTTGCCCGGGGCACTATCCCATCCATTTATAGTCCCACAGACATGATCCTTACTTCAAACCGCTATGTTGGTTCGAGTCGAAATCATGTCCTTAGCGATCTGGCACAAACGGCCGCCCCAATGAAGCCGGAGTGTTCACCATCGTCAGTCGCCTGTTGCGCGAAATCAGCACAAGGACAACGACGGTCGCCAGATAGGGTAGCGAAGAAAGCAGCTGCGACGGCACGCCGATGCCCAGAGCCTGGGCATGCAGTTGGCCGATCGAAACCGCCCCGAAAAGATAGGCGCCCGCAAGCACCCGCCACGGCCGCCAGGACGCGAAGACCACCAGCGCCAGCGCGATCCAGCCGCGCCCGGCAGTCATGTTCTCGTTCCATTGCGGGGTGTAGACCAGCGACAGATAGGCACCAGCGAGACCGGCACAGGCGCCGCCGAACATCACCGCCATGTAGCGGATGGCGATGACCTTGATGCCGAGTGCATGCGCTGACGTGTGGTTGTCGCCGATCGAGCGCAAGGTAAGCCCGGCACGGGTGCGAAACAGAAAGTAGGCCACGCCTGCGGTCAGCGCTATCGAGACGTAGAACAGCGGATCCTGGCCGAAGAGCAGCTTGCCCACCACGGGCAGATCACTGAGGCCCGGAATGTAGAGGTAGCTCATCTTGATGCCGGGCAGGCCGACGAAACTCTCGCCCAGCATGCCGGCAAGGCCGAGGCCGAGCAGCGTCAGCGCAAGGCCGGTCGCCACCTGATTGGTCACCAGTGTCAGCGTCAGGAAGCCGAACAGCAGCGAAAACAGCGCACCGACGATGATCGCGGCAACAACGCCGAGCCAAGGCGAGCCGGTCGTCAGCGCGACGCCGAAGCCGGTCACAGCCCCCATCACCATCATGCCTTCGACGCCGAGATTGAGCACGCCCGAGCGTTCGACCACCACTTCACCGACGGCTGCGATCAGCAGCGGGGTCGCCGCCGTCGCAATCGTTATCAGGATATCTTCAAACATTTTGCGTGGCCTCCACGGTCTTTGCAGCGGAGGCGCCGACAAAGCGGATGCGGTAAAGAATGAGCGTGTCGCAAGCGAGCACGAAGAACAGCAGCATGCCCTGGAAGGCACGCACCACCTTGTCGGACACGCCGATCGAGATCTGTGCCGCTTCGCCACCGAGATATGACAGCGCTAGCACAAGACCCGCGGCGATGATGCCGAGCGGGTTCAACCGCCCGAGGAAAGCGACGATGATCGCGGCAAAGCCGTAGCCGGGCGAGATCGTCGGCCTGAGCTGGCCGATGGCACCGGACACTTCCGAAATGCCGGCAAGGCCAGCAAGACCGCCCGAAACCAGGAAGGCGAAGAACACCAGGCGCGATTGTGAAAAGCCGGCGAAACGGCCGGCCCGCGGGCTTTGGCCGAGCACCTGCACTTCAAAGCCCTTCAAGGTGCGCGACAGCATGAACCACAGCGCGATTGCCGCGACGATGGCGAACACGAAGCCCCAGTTGGCACGGCCCGAAGCCGACCAGATTTCCGGCAATATGGCGCTGTCGGTGAAGGTGCGAGTTTCCGGAAAGTTCATGCCGGCGGGATTGCGCCAGGGACCACGCACCATCCAGTCGAGGAACAGTTGCGCGACATAGACCAGCATCAGGCTGGTCAGGATCTCGTTGGTGTTGAAGCGCACCTTGAGATAGGCCGGAATGGCGCCATAGGCGGCACCGCCGGCGATACCCATCAAAAGCATCAGCGGCAGGACGATCCACGACTGGAAGTCGGGGAACATCACCGGCAGGATCGAGCCGGTGATGGCACCGATGATGAACTGGCCTTCGGCACCGATGTTCCAGTTGTTGGAGAGGTAGCAGATCGACAGGCCGACAGCGATCAGGATCAGCGGAGCGGCCTTGATCGCCAGCTCATGCAGCGACCAGACCTCACGCAACGGATCGATGAAATAATAATACAGCGCCTCGACCGGGTTCTTGCCGAGCAGCGAGAACATGATCGCACCGGCAATCAGCGTCAGCCCAAGCGCGATGAAGGGCGAAAGGGCAGCAAAGAGCGCGGAGCGCTCTGGACGTTTGACGAGTTCGATCCGCATCACGCGACCTCCTTCGCATGTTCGGGATGACCCGGTTTCGGCACCGCCCATCAACAGGCCGATACGTTCGAGAGTCGCTTCGGCGATCGGGATCGGTTTCGACAGCTCGCCATTGTGCATGACGGCGATCGAGTCGGAGATTTCGAACAGCTCGTCGAGATCCTGGCTGATCACCAGCACCGCCGAGCCATTGCGGGCGAGTTCGATCAATGCCTGGCGGATGCGCGCGGCAGCACCGGCATCCACGCCCCAGGTCGGCTGGTTGACGATCATGACAGCTGGGTTGCGGTCGAGCTCGCGGCCGATGATGAATTTCTGCAGGTTGCCGCCCGAAAGTGCTGCGGCCTCAGGGTCCGGCGCACTCTTGCGCACGTCCATCACGGTGACGATGCGTTGTGCCGCCTTCTGGATGGCGCCTGACTTGACCAGTCCGCCGCCACCGACGAACGCCTTGCCGTCGGTGGTGTGACGCGACAGCAGAAGATTTTCCGACAGCCGCATGCGTGGGGCCGCACCATGACCGAGACGTTCTTCGGGCACGAAGGCCGCACCCAGCAGGCGCCGCGCCGAAATGCCCATGCGTCCGGCCGACTTGCCGCGAATGCGGATGGCATCGGCACTTTCCTGGAGCACTTCGCCCGAGATCGCTTCGAAAAGCTCGCCCTGGCCGTTGCCGGCCACGCCAGCAATGCCGATGACCTCGCCGCCAGCGACACTCAACCAGATGTTCTTGAGCGGCATCGAGAACGGGCCAGCCGGCTTGCGGCTCATGCCGCAGATGCTGAGCAGCTCCTCGCCGCGCACGGACACCGTCGTCCGCTCGGCGTTCTTGACGTCGGTGCCGACCATCATGCGGGCGAGAGATGCCGGCGTCTCGACCTTTGGATTGCAATGGCCGACAACCTTGCCATGGCGCATGATCGTGGCGCCGTCGCACAGGCGGCGGACTTCGTCGAGGCGATGCGAGATATAGAGGATCGACTTGCCCTCCTCGCGCAGCCTTTCCAGCGTCTCGAACAGCTTGTCGGCTTCCTGCGGTGTCAGCACCGAGGTTGGCTCGTCGAGAATGATGAGGTCCGGCGTCTGCAAAAGGCAGCGGATGATTTCAATGCGTTGGCGTTCGCCAACCGACAGGTCGCCGACCAGCGAGTCCGGATCGAGCGGCAGGCCGTAGCTGTAAGACAGCGCGCGCGCCTTGGCAGCAATGGTGCTGATCGGCGTGTCGTCTGCCAGGGAAAGCGCGATGTTTTCGGCAGCGGTCAGCGCTTCGAACAGGGAAAAATGCTGGAAAACCATGCCGATGCCGAGCTTCTTGGCAACGCCCGGGCTGGTGATCTTGACCGGCTGGCCGTTCCAGCGGATTTCGCCGGCATTGGGCTCCAGCGAGCCGAACAGCATCTTCACCAGCGTCGACTTGCCAGCGCCGTTTTCACCAAGCAGAGCGTGGATTTCGCCTTTGGCGATGGTCAGGTCGACGTGGTCGCACGCTTTCAGAGTGCCGAATATCTTCGTCAGGCCGCGAACCTCGAGCAGGTTCGGACCATTGGCTAAAGGGGTTGTGTCCACAACGCCTCCCATTGTCTTACTTTTTATGTTCCCGAGAGCATGGTAGGCGCGTCCTGCTCTCGGAGCAAAGCATGTCACAAGTTGAAAGAGCTTCAAGAATTCCAGCGAAAACTCAAGGGATAAGTACCGTCGTCCCCGTCGTCTTCCGGCCTTCCAAATCGGCATGCGCCTGGGCCGCGTCACGCAATGCAAACCGCTGGTTTATCCTGATCTCCACTGCGCCTTTCAGCACAACGTCAAACAGCGCCTCAGCCGACTTTACTATATCCTCGCGCTTGGCATTGTAGGCAAACAGCGTCGGCCGCGTGGCAAATAGCGAGCCCTTCTGCGCCAGCAGCGAAATGTTGAAGGGCGGGATCGGGCCCGACGACTGGCCGAAGCTGACAAACATGCCGAGCGGCCGCAGGCAGTCGAGCGAGCCGGGAAAAGTATCATTGCCGACGGAATCATAAACGACGTCACATTTCCTGCCGCCGGTGATGGCGGCCACCTCGGCGACGAAATCCTGGTCGCGGTAGTTGATGACGTGGTCGAAGCCGTGCGCCCTGGCGAGTTCGCCTTTCTCCGCCGAACCGGCAGTACCGATAACAGTCGCGCCGAGATGCTTGGCCCATTGGCCAAGGATCAGGCCGACGCCGCCGGCAGCGGCATGGTAGAGAATGGTGTCGCCGGCCTTCACCTTAAAGGTACGCAACAGCAGGTACTCGGCGGTCATGCCCTTCAGCATCATCGCCGCCGCCTGCTCGTCGCTGATACCATCAGGCACCTTGACCAGCCTGTCGGCGGCAATCACGCGCTGCTCGCAATAGGCACCGGTCGGTACGGCATAAGCAACGCGATCGCCGACCTTGAGCCAGTCGACGCCTTCGCCGAGTTCGAGCACCAAGCCCGCCGCTTCGCCGCCTGGTGTCACCGGCATGCCGGCAGGCGCTGGATAAAGCCCGGTGCGGAAATAAACGTCGATGAAGTTCAGGCCGATCGCCGTGTGGCGGATCAGTGCTTGGCCGGGACCCGGCCGGCCAACATCCGCCTCTTCGTAGACCAGTGCTTCGGGGCCACCATGGGCATGCACGCGTATGGCTTTGGCCACGTCGTCAGTCTTTCTCTGTCTCAAGAGCCGGCTTGCCGCCAAGCTTGGGGAAGAACTGCATCACGCCACCGATGAAGAACAGATAGAGGCCGCTGATGGCAATGCCGATCTTGACCCATTCGCTGGCATGCATCTGCTGCAGCAGTGCCGCCGTGCCAAAGGCGCACCATATCAGCGTCATCGGCAGGTTGATGCTCCTGAGCCTGACGACACGCACAGGGTGCAGAAAATTCATCGGCACAAAGGTCAGGATGCCGGCGATGACGACCACCGCAAACGACACCCATTGCCCGGGCGCGATGACGAACAGCGTGAACACCACCATGTTCCACACCACCGGAAAACCCTTGAAGAAGTTCTCCTTGGTCTTCATGCCGGTGTCTGCGTAATAGATCGCGCTCGACACCACGATGATCGCACCCGACAGGAATGACAGCCCCTCGCCCATGAAGCCGCTCTGGTAGAGCGCGAAGGCCGGGATCAGCACGTAAGTGACGTAGTCGATGATGTTGTCGAGCAGCTCGCCCGACCATGTCGGCAGGATTTCCTTGACCTCGAGCTTGCGCGCGATCGGCCCGTCAATGCCGTCGACGAACAGCGCGAGCCCGAGCCACCAGAACATCGCCGTCCAGCGCTCTTCGCTTGCCGCAACCAGCGACAGGAACGCCAGGAAGGAACCCGAGGCGGTGAGCAGATGCACCGAAAAGGCGCGGGCTTGCGGCCAGGTGACTTTTTTAGGCTTCACGGTTCCCGCCAATCGTGTTTGCAGCATTGAGCCGAATGGATGAACATGACCACCAAGCATGCGCGGGGAATCTTCTGTGGCACGTCCGCACGAATTCTTGTCTCATCGCGCAGTCCTGATTGCCACCGATAGTCTCCCCTGCCATTCCGGCACTTAATAGCAGCACCGCTTTCCAGACAAGCCGAAAGCCAAGTCATGAACATCGGCGTGAACGGCCGGTCCCACGGCAAGTCGGCACAAATCATCGCGACGATCCGACATTGCAATCGAATGGGATGAATCGCCGCGTTGATCAATGGCTTAGGCCTGCAATATACCGGAACAACTAAGGTGCGCAGTTGGCACCGCAACAGCATGGACGGCGGCCAATGAGCGTCGACACGACAAACCGCATTCTGGTGGCTGGTACGGGGCCGGTAGGGTTGATTTCCGCCCTCGCCTTCGCCGAGGCCGGTTTTGGCGTCGTGCTTGCCGGACCTCCGGCGCGCGGCGATGACGGCCGCACCACGGCGTTGATGGTGCCGGCATTGAAATTCCTGGCCAGGCTCGGCGTGCTCGATCAGCTTGGACCTGACGCAGCGCCGCTCAAGGTGATGCGCATCATCGACGGTACGTCACGGCTGATCCGCAGCCCCATCGTCACCTTTCGCGCTGGCGAAATCGGCGAGGACCATTTCGGCCTCAACTTTCAGAATCGAGTTCTTCAACGCGGTGCTTGAAAAGGCGGTAGAGACGCATGCCGGCATCGAATGGCGCCGCGCGATGGTCGATAACTGGTCCATCGAACCCGGCCAGGCCATCGCCACACTGTCCGACGGGTCGATCGCCGAAGCGCCATTGGCTGTGGCCGCCGACGGCCGGAACTCACCGGCGCGCCAGGCTGCCGGCATCTCGGCGTCAGCACACACGCTGCCACAGGCGGCATTGGTGCTGAATTTCGCCCACAGCCGCGACCACGCCTTCACCTCGACCGAGTTCCATACCGAGACCGGCCCCTTCACCCAGGTGCCGCTGCCGGGCCGCCGCTCCAGCCTCGTCTGGGTTCTCCGGCCCGAGACCGCCAGGGAGTTCGCCGCTCTCGATGACGCGGCCTTGTCGCTGCGTGTCGAGCACCAGATGCAGTCGATGCTCGGCCGCGTCACGGTTGAAGGCGGCCGGCAGATCTACCCGCTGTCGACGTCGCTACCCCAGCGTTTTGCCCAAAACCGCGTCGCCCTTGTTGGCGAAGCCGCACACGTGTTTCCGCCGATCGGCGCCCAAGGGCTCAATCTCGGCATCAGGGATGTCGATCAACTCGTTGAAATCGCGTCGAAACACGCAGACGATGCAGGTGCGCCGGCAGCCCTTGCCGCCTATGATTCTGCGCGCCGCCCCGACATTCTCGCCCGCACCAGCGCGGTCAACCTGCTCAATAGGTCGCTTTTGTCCGACATGCTGCCGGCCCAACTGGCCCGCAGCGCCGGGCTCAATGTCCTTGGCGGCTTCTCGCCGCTCCGCGCTTTCTTCATGCGGGAGGGCCTGCGGCCCGGCAGCGGCTTTTCGTCGATCGCCTCCGGCCTGCGTTCGCCACGCTATCCGCGCGACACCTCTGCCGACTGAGCCTATGGGAAGAGATCCGGCGGCAGGATGCCATGCTGGATCATGTACAGCAGCCCGGTCACCGTCAGCACCGAAACGCAGGTGGTGACCAGCACGCTGGCCGATGCGCGCTCGACCCACACGCCATATTGCTGGGCGATGACAAACACATTGGTCGCCGTCGGCAGGGCTGCCAGCAGCATCGCCGAGAACAGCCATACCGGCGAGAAATTGCCGATCCAGCTCAGTACGACGTAGCACAGCAGCGGATGCACGATCAGTTTGAGCAGCGCGATCGGCACCATCTCATGCGGCACGCGCTTAAGCGGGCGCAAGGCCAGGGTCACGCCCATGGCAAACAGCGCGCAAGGGGCTGCCGCGCGCGACAGGTATTCGAGGAACCGCTCGACCGGCAGCGGCGGCCGGAACTCGACATAGGCCGCCAGCACACCGACGGCGGTGGCGATGATGAACGGGTGAAAGGCGATCTTCTTGACCACGTCGACGGCAACGCTCCCCGGCGAACGCGGCTCGTCGCCGGCCAACGCCATCATCATCGGTGCAATGGTGAAATGCATGATGTTTTCAAAGCAGAAGATCAGCGCCACCGGCACGGCGGCCTCTTCGCCGAAGGCGAGCAGCGCCAAGCCTGGGCCCATATAGCCGATGTTGCCATAGGCTGATGCCAGACCCTTGATCGTCGATTCGGCGATCTCGCCACGCCCCCTGATGTAGGACGCCGTGAACATCAGCGCGAAGATGACGAAAGTGGAGAACACCGCGCCTGATATGTAGCCCCATTCGGTCAAGCGCTCGAATGGCGTCTTGGCCAGCAGCTGAAAAAACAGCGCCGGCAGCGCGACATAGACGATGAAGGTCGTCATCCAGCCAAGCGCTTCCAGCGGTTGCCTGGTGATCCGGGCGACAACAAAGCCCATGAAGATCAGCCCGAAGAACGGCAGGACCAGACCGATCACGTCAGACATGGGCACTTTCCCGCGTGGCAGGACTGGAAAAGACGCGTCCCTCGCCAAACGGCAACGGTCGCGCGGTGGAGCATTTCAACCAGCCGGTATCGTGCGGCTCGACCGGCAGTCAAGCAGCTATGCCATTGAAATGGCTGCCTTGCTGCGCCAAATAGGGAGTTGGAATGGCACGATCACTGGAACCGGAGAGCCTCTTCGACCCCAATTGTGCCCTAAGCGATTGAAAGCGTGTGTGATTCGGCGGATCATGCGCGGCGTCAGGTGATCCGCATGAAGACAGCAAAGTTCTCGATCGGACAGGTGGTACGCCACCGTGTCTTCCCGTTCCGGGGCGTGATCTTCGATGTCGACCCCGAATTCGCCAATACTGAAGAATGGTACGACGCAATCCCTGCCGCCGTACGCCCCAGGCGCGACCAGCCCTTCTATCACCTGCTGGCGGAGAATTCGGAGACCGAATACGTCGCCTACGTCTCGGAGCAGAACCTGCTCGAGGACAGCTCGGGCGAGCCGGTCCGGCATCCGCAAGTAGGCGAATATTTCGACAAGACCGCGGACGGCCACTACGCACCCAAGGCGCGCAGCAGCCACTAAACTCAACCACTTGATTTCAAACAAAAAGCGGGGCCGAAGCCCCGCTTTTTCGTTCGTTTTTCGTCAGGTCGATCAGTTGGCCGTCTTGGCCTTGTCCTGCTCTTCCTTGAGCTTCTTGGCGAAGTCCTCGTTGTTCTTCGAGACGAACTCCTGGAGCTTTTTCTGGCGGTCTTCCAGATCCGACTGCTTCAGCGGCTCGCCGTCAAAGGCGCCGGTGAAGCCCGACAGCGAAACCTTGATCGGGTTCGGCTGATTCTGAAAGTTGATCGAGGTCAAGGTGAGATCGGTGCCCTTCTTGAACGAACCGACGAGCGCGTCGGTCAGGGCGATCTCGGCGACGCAACGATCCGGGAAGCAGATCACGTACTCCAGCTTCTGTGCCTTGGCGCCGTCGACCTGCAGGCCGATGCCCGGAGGAATGAGACGGCCGCTCGGCACGGTGACCTGGAACACCTTGCGATTGACCTTGCCCTTGAGCTCGATCATCGAGATGCCGGTGACCAGTTGGCCGTTGGAAGCAGTCAGGATGTTCTGCACGTTGCAGATGTCGACGTCAGCCTGCTTGGAACAGGCCTTGAACCAGCCCTGCGGGACCTGCTGCTGCTGCGCAGCCGCAGGCGAAAGGCCCGACGCCAGCAGACCGGCAACGCCAGCCGCCAAGGCCGACAGGCGGAGACCGTCGAATTTCTGGCTCGTCATCTTCATGAATTCCTCTCAAACAATCCCGGAACCGGCCCAAGCCGTGTGTCGACGCTACCTGTTGGGCAAATGAGGCAACAGCATGACTTCGCCGCGCGTGTTACACTGCTGCGGCCTGTGAATCCAGCCTGTTTCCGCGCATTTCTTGTGCCTTGAGCCGGCAATGGACGGGCCACATGCGCGTGCGCTACGCTTCGAATCATCAAAGCTTCCCCGAATTCGTGGAGAATCGTCGTGAGACGCACTCTTTCGCTGCTGGTTGCCACCGCCGCCATCGCTTTTCTCGCGCCGCGTACGGCTCTGGCAGAGCCTGTTCATGGCCTTTCCATGCACGGCACGCCCGCTCTGCCGGCCGATTTCAAGAGCTTTCCCTACGCCAATCCCGACGCTCCAAAAGGCGGCAAGATCACCTATTGCGTGATTGGCAGCTTCGACAATCTCAATCCGTTCATCATCAAGAGCCTGCGCACCACCGCGCGCGGCATGATCGACACGATCTACGGCAATCTTGTCTTCGAATCGCTGATGCAGCGCAGCGCCGACGAAGCCTTCAGTATCTACGGCCTGACCGCCAAGTCGGTCGACATCGACCCGGAGCGCAAGTGGATCGAGTTCAACCTCGACCCCAATGCCAAATGGTCGGACGGCCAGGACATCACGCCCGACGATGTGATCTTCACCTATGAAGTCTTCACCGAAAAGGGCCGGCCACCCTACTCCGACCGCATGGCCAAGATCGAAAAGATCGAAAAGACCGGCGACCACAGTGTCCGTTTCACCTTCAACGACAAGGCCGACCGCGAATTCCCGCTGATCATCGGGCTGACGCCGATCGTACCCAAGCACGCCTTCTCGATGGATACGTTCGACCAGACCACGCTCAAGCCGCTCGTCGGCAGCGGTCCTTATACGGTCGCCGAGGTGAAGCCGGGCGAACGTATCGTCTTCAAGCGCAACCCCGAATATTGGGCGCGTGACATCCCCTCGAAGCGCGGCTTCGACAATTACGACCAGATCACCATCGAGTATTTCCTCAACGCCGCTGCCCAGTTCGAGGCGTTCAAGAAGGGTATCTGCGACACCTTCACCGAGGCCGATCCGGTCAAGCGCGAACGCGGCTTCGATTTCCCGGCCTTCAAGAACGGCGACATCGTCGCCGAGACCTTCAAGAGCGGCCTGCCGCCCGTCGTCACCGGCTTCATGTTCAACACCCGTCTGCCGAAATTCGCCAACCCGGTCATCCGCCAGGCGCTCGGCATGCTCTATGACTTTGAGTGGGCCAACCGGAACCTGTTCAGCGGCAAGTATGAGCGTACCGTCAGTTACTGGCAGGGATCGGAACTGTCAGCCTATGGCGTGCCCGCCAATGACAAGGAAAAGGCGCTGCTGGCGCCCTTCCCCGATGCCGTGCGCCCCGACATCATGGACGGCACCTATCGCCCGCCGGTTACCGACGGCTCGGGGCAGGACCGCAAGGTGATGAAGGCGGCCTTCGAGCTGTTCAAGAGTGCCGGTTACACCTTGCAGGGCGGTAAGATGCTCGACGCCGAAGGAAAGCCTTTCGCATTCGAGATGCTGACGTCGTCCGAGGCCGAGCAGCGCCTTGCCGCCATCTACCAGCGCACTTTGGAAAAGCTCGGCATCGCGCTCACCATTCGCGCGCTCGAGGCCGACCAGATCCAGTCACGCAAGCAGGCCTTCGAATTCGACGCCCTGATCGGCGTGACCGGCTTCACTGGCACCTTGTCGCCGGGCATCGAACAGATAGGCCGCTGGGGCTCCGCCTCGGCCCAAAAGCCGGGCTCGTTCAATCTTGCCGGCGTCGCCAACCCGGCTATCGATGCGATGATCGATGCCATGCTCAAGGCGCGCGAAAAGGATGATTTCGTCGCCGCCGTGCGCGCGCTCGACCGCCTGTTGATCTCCGGCAACTACATGGTGCCGATGCAGCACAACTCCGAGCAGTGGATCGCATTTGCCAAAAGACTAAAACATCCGGAAAAAACACCCATATTTGGCTATCAATTGCCGGTCTGGTGGAGCCAGGGCGGTTAATCGCTCCGTATTTCCAAGGACTTTTCTATGACCGAACAGAACCATCTCACCATCGACGTCGTCTCTGACGTCGTCTGCCCATGGTGCTTTCTTGGCATGAAGCGCCTCGAGAACGCGCTCGCCAGCCTGCCCGACATCAAGGCCGAGGTGCATTGGCGGCCGTTTCAACTCGACCCGACGATCCCGCCCGAGGGCAAGGAACGCAAGGCCTACATGCTGGCGAAATTCAGCGATGAGAACCGGCTGAAGCAGGTCCATGCCAATCTGGTTTCGCTCGGCGCCGTCGAAGGCATCGCGTTCGATTTCGACGCCATCACGGTTGCGCCCAACACGCTCGACGCCCACCGCCTCATCCGCTGGGCGGCAGCGTCGGGTGCGGGTGTGCAAGACAAGCTCGCACGTTCGCTGTTCAGCCTCTATTTCGAGCAAGGCAAGAACATCGGCGACCGCGCCGTGCTGGTCGAAGCGGCGCGCGCGGCTGGCATGGATGCGGCGGTGGTCGAGTCATTGCTGGCCACCGACGCCGATCGCGACGACGTCACCAACGAAATCGTCACCGCCTCGCGCATGGGAATCACCGGTGTGCCGTGCTTCCTGCTCGACGGCAAATATGCGGTCATGGGCGCCCAGGATGCGGCGACTCTGGCCGACGCCATCCGTCAGGTCGCAACCGAAAAGGCCGCTGGCGCGCCGACGCTCAACTGATCTTCTGATCGCAGAAAATACCCATCCCTCATCGCCCAGTGCATGCCCCCGATAATCGGAAAGGAACATGCACAGAGATTCAAAGTACTACAGCGTCCTTTGCGCGTCCTGTTGGACGCGCGGCGCTGTAGTGGTGGTGAGGGATTTCGTGTCAGGCCGCTTGTTCGGCGAGCTTGGCCAACTGTGTCATGATGACGGCCGAACCGGCCAACCGCTTCTCCGGATTCGGCCAGTCGCGCGCGAACACCACGCTGTGGTCGGGCCTGATCTTGGCCAGCGAGCCCTGCTCGGCAATATAGCGCACCAGTCCGGCCGGATTGGCGAATTCGCGCTTGCGGAACTGCACCACGACGCCCTTTGGCCCGGCATCGAGCTTCTCGACATTGGCCTTGCGGCACAGCGCCTTGATGAAGACGATCTTGAGCAGGTGCTTGACCTCTTCCGGCAGCGGCCCGAAGCGGTCGATGAGCTCGGCGCCGAAGCCGTCGATTTCCTCGGTATTCTCGAGGTCGCCGAGCCGTCGATAGAGCGCCAGGCGGAGTTGCAGGTCCGGCACATAGGCTTCCGGGATCATCACTGCCGTGCCGACCGCGATCAGCGGCGACCAGCCGGTGTCGATCGCTTCGCCGCTGCCGCGCAGTTCGGCCACCGCCTCTTCCAGCATCTGCTGGTAGAGTTCGAAGCCGACTTCCTTGATATGGCCCGACTGCTCCTCGCCGAGCAGGTTGCCGGCGCCGCGAATGTCGAGGTCGTGGCTGGCGAGCTGGAAACCCGCGCCCAGCGTGTCCAGCGATTGAAGCACCTTGAGCCGCCTGTCGGCGGTGGTGGTCAACGTCCGGTTGGCCGGCAGCGTGAACAGCGCGTAGGCGCGCACCTTGGAACGACCGACGCGCCCGCGCAGCTGGTAGAGCTGCGCCAGGCCGAACATGTCGGCGCGATGCACAATCAGAGTGTTGGCGGTCGGAATGTCGAGACCGGATTCGACGATCGTCGTCGACAGCAGCACGTCATATTGGCCGTCGTAGAAGGCGTTCATGATGTCGTCGAGCTCGCCCGCCGGCATCTGACCATGCGCCACCGCGACCTTCAGCTCAGGCACCGATTCCTGCAGGAACTGTTGGATCTCGGCGAGATCGGCGATGCGCGGCACGACATAGAAACTGTGGCCGCCGCGATAGCGTTCGCGCAACAGCGTCTCGCGGATGACCAGCGGATCGAAGGGCGAAATGAAGCTGCGCACCGCCATTCGGTCGACCGGCGGCGTGGCGATCAGCGACAACTCGCGCACCCCCGTTAGCGCCAGTTGCAACGTGCGCGGGATCGGCGTTGCCGACAGCGTCAGCACGTGCACGTCGCTCTTCAGCTCCTTGAGCCGTTCCTTGTGCTTGACGCCGAAATGCTGTTCCTCGTCGATAATCAGCAGACCAAGGTTCTTGAACTGGATCGACGAGCCGAGCAACGCATGTGTGCCAACGACGATGTCGACGGTGCCGTCGGCAATGCCCTGCTTGGTCTCTGCCAGTTCCTTGGTGCCAACCAGCCGCGAGGCCTGCCGCACCTTGATCGGCAGGCCGGCGAAGCGCTGCGTGAACGTCTTGAAATGCTGGCGCGACAACAGCGTCGTCGGGACCACCACCGCGACCTGGAAACCTTCCATGGCCGCGATGAAGGCGGCGCGCAGCGCCACTTCCGTCTTGCCGAAGCCGACGTCGCCGCAGATCAGACGGTCCATCGGCTTGCCGGCGCCGAGGTCCTCCATGACGGAATCGATGGCGCTCTGCTGGTCTTCGGTTTCCTCATAGGGGAAGCGCGCGGCAAACTCGCCATAGACGCCATCCGGCGGGTTCATCGCCGGCGCCTCGCGCATGTGCCGTTCGGCGGCGAGCTTGATCAGTTGCCCCGCCATTTCGAGCAGACGCCGCTTGAGCTTGGCCTTGCGCGACTGCCAGGCGCCACCGCCGAGCTTGTCGAGCTGGGCTTCAGCCGAATCCGAGCCGTAGCGCGACAGAAGCTCGATGTTTTCGACCGGCAGAAACAGCCGTCCGTCGGAGGCATAGTGAATCTCGAGGCAGTCATGCGGTGCGCCTGCCGCCTCGATGGTCTTGAGGCCGACAAAGCGGCCGATGCCGTGGTCAGCATGCACGACAATATCGCCTGATGACAGCGCCGAGGCTTCGGCGATGAAATCGGCGGCGCGCTTGCGCTTCTTCGAGCGCCGGATCAGCCGGTCGCCCAGAATGTCCTGCTCGGCAACGAAAACCAGATCGCCCGACTCGAAGCCGGCCTCGATCGGCAGCACCGCAAGACCCGCCTCGCCCGGCTTCAGCGCTTCGACGTCGGCAAGGTTCGTCACGCGTTTGAGATTGCCGAGATGGTGCTCGTCGAGGATCTGCGTCAGCCGGTCGAGCGAACCCTCAGTCCAGCCGGCAACGACAACGCGCCGCTTGGCGGCACGCTGGTCGGCGATGTGCCTTGCCACCACGTCGAAGACATTGGCGTTGGGGTCAGCGCGTTCCTCGGCAAAGCTGCGGCCGGCATGCGAGCCGGCATGCAGCACCTTGCGCCCGCTCGAAAAGGGCGTGTCGAAGGGCGTAAGTTCAGCATTGGGCTGGTCGGCGAGCGCCGAAGTCACCTCGTCCGGCGAAAGATACATCTGTTCCGGCGCTACCGGCTTGTAAGGCACCGCGTCCTTCAGGCCTTTGCCTTCACCCTGCTTGCGTCGGGAATCGTAGTGATCGAGGATCAGCGTATGGCGCTCGCCCAGCGCCTCGCGCGCCAGATGGTCGAACACCACCGGCGCGTCGGGCAGATAGTCGAACATCGTTTCGAGATGCGAATAGTAGAACGGCAGCCAGTGCTCCATGCCGGCAAATCGCCGGCCCTCGCTGACCGCGGCATAAAGCGCATCGTCGCGCGATGGCGCGCCAAAGGCGTCGATGTAGCTGCGGCGGAACTTGCTGATCGTCTCCGGCGTCAGCGCCACTTCGCTCATGGCCTGAAGCGTCACCGAATTGCGGCTGCCGGTGGTACGCTGGCTGGCGACGTCGAAGGCGCGGATCGTCTCAAGCGTGTCGCCGAAGAAGTCGAGCCTAAGCGCGTCTGTGGCGCCCGGCGCATAAAGGTCGAGGATACCGCCACGCACGGCGAACTCGCCGACGCCGCGCACTGTCGGCACGCGCTCGAAGCCGGCGCGCTCGAGCCGCGCGACAAGCCGGTTCATCTCGACCTGGTTGCCTGGCTTGGCGCGGAATTCCTGGGCTTCGATGGCGGCTGACGGAGGCACGCGCTGCAGCAGCGCGTTGGCGGTCGTCAAAACGATCGCCCTGTGCGGCTCCTTGCGCAGCGCGATCATCGCCGCAAGCGCGTCGAGCCTGCGTGCCGCCGCATCTGAGCCCGGCGAGACGCGGTCGTAAGGCAAACAGTCCCAGGCCGGCAGTTCGAGAACCGGCAGTTCGGGTGCGACAAACGCCAGCGCTTCGACGATCTGCGGCAGCCGCTGACCATCACGCGCGACAAACAGCAGCGGCTTGTCGGGTGCCATCTCGGCGGCCGCGGTCGCCAGCGCGAAGGCCTCGTAGCCATCGGCGACGCCATCGACGATGAACTGTCCGGCGCGACCTTTGGGCAGGCCGATTGGTTTGATCAGGCTCATGATTTCACTCAGGCTGTGAATGCGCCGCGCGATGCCACGATCTGGCGATAGACGTCATGGTCGACCGCCGCGGGTACCGGGTGCTCGCCGATGATCCACGACAGCAGTTCCCTGTCGGTGATGTCGAGCAGCACCTCGTAGTGGTCGAGTTCTTCATCGCTGAGCTTGTCGATATTGGCATCGGCGAAACTGCCAAGGATCAGGTCCATCTCGCGCATGCCGCGATGCCATGAACGGAACAGCAGCTTGCGCCTGCGTGTATCAAGCCCTTCGCTCGAGCGTGTCGATCCGGTCATTTCAGCAATCCTCTGATGTCGGGGCGCATATAGCGTGGATAGCCGCCCCTGTCAGCCTTTGCCCCGGCAACTCCAGCGCATAAGCTGACATCATGCGCCCATCCCTGCTTGATCCCCTGTTCTCCCCCATCACCTCGCTTGCCGGCATCGGACCGAAAGTCGCCGTGCTGATCGAGAAGGTCGTGCCGGCCGATCTGGGTGACCGGGCGGCACGCGTCGGCGACCTGTTGTTCGTTTTGCCCAACAGCGTGATTGACCGGCGCCATCGTCCCGGCATCGCGCTCGCTGCCGAAGGCGCCATCGTCACGCTCGATGTGCGCATCGACCGCCACCAGCCGGCGCCGCGCGGCAACCGCTCCGCGCCCTACCGTGTTTTTGCCCATGACGACACCGGCGAGATCACGCTGACCTTCTTCCATGCCCACGCCGCCTATCTCGAAAAGGCGATGCCCGAAGGCGAAAAGGTCATCGTCTCAGGCCGCATGGAATGGTTCAACGGCCGCCCGTCGATGGTCCATCCCGATCACATCGCGCTCGCCAGCGAGGCCGACAAGCTACCACTGGTCGAGCCGGTTTATCCGCTCACCGCCGGCTTGTCGGGCAAGGTGCTGCGCCGCACCATTGGCCAATCGCTGGAGCGGCTGCCGGCTTTGCCAGAATGGCTTGATGCCGAAATCATGCGCCGGCAAAGTTTCCCCACCTTCGCCGCAGCATTGCAGCGCGTCCACAACCCTGCCGACCCGATCGACGCTTCGCCCGAGAACGCGGCATGGCGCCGGCTGGCCTACGACGAACTGCTTGCCGGCCAGGTCTCGCTGGCTCTGGTCCGGGCCCGGGTGCGCAAGCTGCACGGACGCCCGTTGACCGGCGACGGCCGCATCGTCAATGCACTCCGCGCGGCCTTGCCTTACCAGCTGACCGGCTCGCAGCAGACAGCGCTTGAAGAAATCGACGCCGACCTCGCCAAGCCGGAACGCATGTTGCGCCTGCTTCAAGGCGATGTCGGCTCCGGCAAGACGGTTGTCGCGCTGCTTGCCATGGCCCGGGCCGTCGAAGCCGGCGGCCAGGCAGCTCTGATGGCGCCGACCGAAATCCTCGCCCGCCAGCACCTCGCCACCATCGCGCCGCTGGCCGAGCGCGTCGGCATGAGTGTTGCCGTGCTGACCGGTCGCGAAAAGGGCCGCGAACGCGCCCAGACCCTGGCCGGGCTTGAGAGCGGCGAGATCGATATCGTCATCGGCACGCACGCGCTGTTCCAGGAAACCGTCATCTTCCGCGACATGGCGCTGGCCGTCATCGACGAGCAGCACCGTTTCGGCGTGCACCAGCGCCTGGCCATGAACGCCAAAGGTCAGGCGCCCGACATGCTGGTAATGACGGCGACGCCCATCCCGCGCACCCTGGTGCTCACCGCTTTCGGCGACATGGATGTGTCGCGCCTCACCGAAAAACCCGCCGGACGCCAGCCGATCCGCACAGTCACCTTGCCATTGGAGCGCATCGACGAACTCGTCGGCCGGATCAGGGATGCCGTCGCCGAGGGCCAGAAGATCTACTGGATCTGCCCGCTGGTCGAGGAATCAGAAGAGATCAAGCTGATGTCGGCGGAGGATCGCTTCGCCTCGCTGCAACCAGTCTTCGGTGACCGCATCGGCCTCGTCCATGGCCGCATGAAGGGCGCTGACAAGGACGAGGCGATGCGCGCGTTCAAGGCCGGCGAAACGCGCGTGCTGATCGCCACGACCGTCATCGAGGTTGGCGTCGACGTGCCGGACGCCACCATCATGGTCATCGAACATGCCGAGCGTTTCGGCCTCGCCCAGTTGCATCAACTGCGCGGCCGTGTCGGCCGTGGGTCGAAGCCGTCGTCCTGCGTCCTGCTCTACAAGGATCCGCTCGGCGAAACTGCCAAGCGCCGCCTGTCAGTGATGCGCGACACCGAGGACGGTTTTCTCATCGCCGAAGAAGACCTGAAACTACGCGGCGAAGGCGAACTGCTCGGCACGCGCCAGTCTGGCACGCCGGGCTTCCAGGTAGCCCGCATCGAGGCACATGCCGATCTGCTGGAAATCGCCCGCGATGACGCTCGCCTGGTTCTCAACCGCGATCCCGATCTCGTGTCACCGCGCGGCGAAGCGCTGCGGCTGCTGCTTTATGTGTTCGGCAGGGACGAGGCGGTGCGCTTGCTGAGAGCCGGTTGAGGCAGGGTGCCGACCGGCGGATTGCCGATCGGCCCCTCGACGACAATGCCCTTCGCCGCAGCCTTGCTCTTGACCTCGGGCGCCACCAGACCGGCCGAGACGATCAGCTTGGCCCCATCCTCGATGCTCATGTCGAGCACGACGATCTCGGATTTCGGCACATACATCAAAAAGCCGGTCGTCGGGTTGGGCGTGCACGGCATGAACACGGCAATCAGCGGATCGCCTTCCTTGTCGAGCTTCTCGTTGATCTCGGTCTGCTTCTCATTGGCGACGAAGACCAGCGACCACACGCCCTTGCGCGGGTATTCGACCATGCCAACGGTGCGGAACATCTCGTTCTTGTTCGACAGCACCGTCTCGAACAACTGCTTCAATGCCTTGTAGAGGCCACGCACCAGTGGCATGCCATTCAGCAGCCGCTCGCCAAAACCGACAATGGCACGGCCGATGAAATTGGCTGTGAGAAAGCCGATCAGCGTGATCAGCACCAGCGCCACGATCAGCCCGAAGCCGGGGATCTTGATCGAGAGATAGTTGTCCGGGTTATAGCTCGGCGGGATATAGGGCTTCACCCAGGAATCGACCCAGCCAACAAACGACCAGACGATGTAGCTGGTCAGAGCCAGCGGCGCGCAGACGATGAAGCCGGTGAGGAAATAGTTCCTCAACCGCGTCATCGCCGAGGTCTTGTGGCCGTCCGACATCGCTCACCGCCGCATTGTTTGCAGTGCAACATTAGTCAAGCGCACCGCGCTTTGAAACAGCGATCTTCGTAGGGTGCTTCGCCCTACTCCACCGTCACCGATTTCGCCAGGTTGCGCGGCTGGTCAACGTCAGTGCCCATGAACACCGCGGTGAAATAGGCCAGCATCTGGATCGGCAGGGCGTAGATGATCGGCGCGATGAATTCCGGAACGTCGGGCAAAACGATGGTCTCCATCGTCTTCACCGTCGCCTGCGCCGCGCCTTTCTGGTCGGTGATCAGGATGATCTTGCCGCCGCGCGCCGCCACTTCCTGCATGTTCGACACGGTCTTTTCGAAGATGCGGTCATGCGGCGCAATGACGATAACCGGCATGTTCTCGTCGATCAGCGCGATCGGGCCGTGCTTCAGCTCGCCTGCGGCATAACCTTCGGCATGGATGTAGGAGATTTCCTTGAGCTTCAGCGCGCCTTCCATGGCGAGCGGGAAATTGGTGTCACGTCCGAGGTAAAGCACGTGCTTGTACGAAGCCAGTTCGCGCGAAACCTTCTCGATCTGCTTGTCGAGCTTGAGCACCTGGGCTGCATAGCGCGGCGTCTCCGAAAGGCTGCGCACCAGGGCCTTTTCCTCGTCCGCCGTAATGGTGCCGCGTTGCGAGGCCGCCCGGATGGTCAACGCCGCCAGCACCGAAAGCTGGCAAGTGAATGCCTTGGTCGAGGCGACTCCGATCTCGGGACCGGCAAGCGTCGGCATCACGACGTCGGATTCGCGCGCCATCGTCGATTCGCGCACATTGACGATGGCACCGATCGGCACGCCTTCCCTACGGCAGTAGCGCAGCGACGCCAGCGTATCGGCGGTTTCGCCCGACTGCGACACGAAGAACGCCGCACTCTTCTTCGAGATCGGCATCTCGCGGTAGCGGAATTCCGAGGCGACATCGATGTCGACCGGCAACCGCGCATGGCGCTCAAACCAGTATTTGCCGACCAGCCCGGCGAGATAGGCCGTGCCGCAGGCGGAAACCGCGAGGCGGTCGATGTCGGCGAAATTGAACGGCAGGTCGAGCGGCTTTGACGTGCCTTGGGTGAAATCGAGATAATGCGCAAGCGTGTGCGAGATCACTTCCGGCTGCTCATGGATTTCCTTTTCCATGAAGTGGCGGTGATTGCCCTTGTCGACGAGATAGCTGGTGCCGACCGACTGGCGCCTCTGGCGCTCCACCGGCTTGCGATCCATGTCGTAGATCTGGAATTCGTTGCGGCGCACAACCGCCCAGTCGCCATCCTCGAGATAGGTGACGGAATTGGTGAACGGTGCCAGTGCAATGGCATCCGAGCCCAGGAACATCTCGCCCTCACCATGGCCGATAGCCAGCGGCGGACCGTTGCGGGCGCCAACGATCAGGTCCTCGTCGCCCTTGAACATGATGGCGAGCGCAAAGGCGCCATTGAGCCGCTTCAGCGCCGCATGAGCCGCATCGATGGGCTTTGCCCCACCGGCCAGTTCGCGCGCGATCAGATGCGCCACCACCTCGGTGTCGGTCTGCGAGGTGAATTCGTAGCCGTCGGCCGTAAGTTCATGACGAAGCTCGGCAAAATTCTCGATGATGCCGTTGTGGACGATCGCCACGCCGTTGGAAAAATGCGGGTGCGCGTTGGTCTCGTTGGGCACGCCATGGGTTGCCCAGCGGGTGTGGCCGATGCCGATATTGCCGTCGAGCGGCTCTTCCTTGAGCCGGCGCTCGAGATTGATCAGCTTTCCCTCGGCACGGCGGCGCGCCAGTTCGCCATTCTCGATGGTGGCGACACCGGCGGAATCGTAGCCGCGATATTCAAGCCGCTTCAACGCATCGACGATCAGCGGTGCAACCGGCGCCTGGCCGACGATTCCGACAATTCCGCACATGATCTTGCCCCGTCCAATCCCTCAAAACCCTGTCGGCCTTTTAGGCAGCGTAACGATCAAGCGGAAGTCACATTCCGTTTCGCAACGTATCAGCCATCCCGTCCGTCAGGTGAGGCCACAATGGCACGCCCGGATTGAAATGCGGTTACTTTGCGCCGGCCTTCTTCGCTGCCGCCGCCGAAGCAAAGCGTTCGCGCAATTCCTTGCCCTTGCCCGGCAGCGTCTTCTGGCGCGCCCGGCCGAATGCGAGCGCGTCTTCGGGCACTTCTTCGGTGATGACGCTGCCCGAGGCAACATAGGCGCCGGCACCGATGACGATCGGGGCGACCAGCGACGAGTTCGAGCCGACAAAGGCGCCCTCGCCGATGTCGGTGAAGAACTTGGAATAGCCGTCATAGTTGCAGGTGACTGTGCCGGCACCAATGTTGGCGCCCGCGCCGATCCGTGCGTCGCCGATATAGGTCAGGTGGTTGACCTTGGCGCCCCTCTCGACCGTCGCTTTCTTGACCTCGCAGAAATTGCCGACCTTGGCCTTTTCGTGCAGTTCGGCGCCCGGACGCAGTCGCGCATACGGCCCGACTTCGGCGCGTGGCCCGACATCAGCACCCTCAAGGTGGCTGAACGCATGGATTGTCGCGCCATCGGCAACCTTGACCCCAGGTCCGAACCAGACACTCGGCTCGACCAGCACGTCCGCACCGATCCTGGTGTCGTGGGAGAAATAGACGGTCTCGGGTGCAATCAGCGTCGCACCTTCCAGCATCGCCTGGCGGCGGCGGCGCCTCTGCCAGATCGCCTCGGCTTCGGCCAGTTCGGCGCGGTTGTTGATACCGAGCACGCTTTCGAAGCTCGCCTCGGTGGCAACGACAGTCAGTCCCGCCTTGTCGGCGATCTCGACGATGTCGGTGAGGTAAAATTCGCCCTTGGCATTGGCATTGCCGACCTGGTCAAGCAGCTTGAGCGCGTGCGCACCGGAGATCGCCATCAGGCCGGCATTGCAGAAGCCGATCTTGCGCTCTTCGTCGCTGCAATCCTTGTCTTCGCGAATCGCCACCAGCTTGCCGGCCTTTTCGATCAACCGGCCGTAGCCTGCCGGATTAGGCGGCCGAAAGCCGATGACGACGACGGCAGCACCTTCGGCAAGCTTCGCCCGTGCCAAAGCCAGCGAATCGGCCTCGACCAGCGGGGTGTCGCCGAACATCACCAAAATGTCGTCGAAGCCGTGTGCGATCGCGCTGCGCGCCGCCAGCACCGCGTGTGCGGTGCCGAGGCGTTCGCTCTGGACGAATATGTCGGCCTTTGGCGCAAAACCTTCCGCTGCCTTCCTGACCTCGTCGCCGCCATGTCCGACCACCAGCGCGATGGCGTCCGCGCCCGCCTGCTCGGCTGCCCTGGCGACATGCGCCACCATCGCCAAGCCGGCGATCTGGTGCAGCACCTTGGCTTTGCTGCTTTTCATGCGCGTGCCTTCGCCGGCGGCAAGGATGATCGACAGGCAGGTTCTCGAGGTCATGACGTTGTCCGGATTGGAAGAAGGCGGCTGGAATCGGCCACCTTTCTAGCATTGCTGGCAATCACCTCCAATGCACACGGAATCGGGCCGTCTGTTGGAGCTAGCCGAGTTGCCCCAGTACTGGGAAGCGCTCCAGCAGCCAGTAGGAAGCGGTCTGCACGCCGCCGGTCAAAAACAGCACGCCGGCCACCACCAGAAGCGCACCGATGGCCTTTTCGACCTTGCCCAGGTGCACACGGAACTTCTGCAGGAAGCGCATGAAGGCGCCCGAAAACAGCGCGGCGATCAGGAACGGAATGCCGAGCCCGAGCGAATAAACCGCGAGCAGGGCGGCACCCTCGCCCACAGTCTCACGCCCGCCGGCCAAAGTCAGGATCGGACCCAGCACCGGTCCGATGCACGGTGTCCAGCCAAAAGCGAAGGCCAGGCCCATCAGATAGGCGGCGAGATTGCTTGCCGGCTTGCCCTGCGACTGGAACCGCGCCTCGCGCGACAAGAGCGGAATGCGCAGGACGCCGAGAAAATTGAGCCCCATCAGGATGATCAGCACACCGGCGGCCATCGCCAGCGGCTCCTGCCATGTGCGCAGCAGCTGGCCGATGGTCGAAGCACCGGCACCGAGCGCTATAAAGACGGTGGAAAAGCCAAGCACAAAACAGGCCGACGCGGTCAGCAGCGCGCCGCGGGCCCTGGAAACGGTGGCCGCCCCGCCCTCGGCCCTGAAATCGTCGACCGACACGCCGGCCATGTAGCAGAGATAGGGTGGCACCAGCGGCAGCACGCAAGGCGACAGGAAAGACAGGGCTCCTGCCCCCAAGGCGCTGAGATAACCGACGTCCAATGCCATTTAGTGCCGCTCCACTGCTATACAGGCGCCGCTATAGCGGCGGCGGCATTCAGGTACCAATCACCATTTTGTGGCAGCCGGGCCGGTTGCTGCCGGCCCGAACAAGTTCTCGTCAGCCGCGTTGCCCGTAGCGACCATTCGTGACCGGTTCTTATTCGTGACCGGTTCTTATTCGTGGCCGGTTCTTATTCGTGAATGGTGTATTCGCCGAGTTCGCAGAGGTTCTGCTTGTCTTCGGTGGTGTCGAGATCAGAGGATTCCTCGAACTCGAAGCGCATGTCGTATTCGCAGACGCTGCGGCCGTCGGCGATGGTGATCTGCATGCTTTCGCCCGCGCCCAGCGTATCACGGCCGAAAATGTCGTCTTCCCACTTGTCGACACCGACCGGTGAGGCATAAAAATTCGTCAGCACCGAGGTCGTGCCGTTCTTCAGCGTAAAGACAAGGTCTTCTGCCTGGGCAACGGCGGGAAGAACGGAAGCTGCGACAACGGAAGCAAAGGCGAGTTTCAAAAGCATACGCATTTATCAATTTCCAAAACGATGGCGGCCCGATATTGGGCACCATTGTCTAGCAGTAGGCCATGACGCCAGCAATATCACCGCCCGGTAATATTACGCCATCCGGATGCGCATCGCCGCCGTCCGGCGACCGGTATTTAACAGGCTGTTTGCAAGAGCGTTTTTCCGGTTGACCCGCAGGGGCACTCTCCCTATGTTCCGCCGGAATTTCGAGGTCGCCGCGCGGCCTTCGGGAGCGCGTAGCTCAGCCGGTAGAGCAACTGACTTTTAATCAGTAGGTCCAGGGTTCGAATCCCTGCGCGCTCACCACCAAATCTTGGCCAATATCATTGTCAAACTTGCATTGCCGCACGACACCTGTTCCGGCTTCAGGAACATTTGGCGCTTCGCGTCGTTATGCCCGTGAAGGAACGACCCGTCCTACGAGGAGAAGACAATGAACAAGGTAATCTCAAGCTTGATGGCGACGGCCATCGCGGCATCGTTTGCGATGATGCCTGTCGCCGAGGCCGCGGCGGCACCAACCTACATGCCCAAGGCACCGCAGGCCGATACGGCGGTCCAGCAGATCCAGTATGACGGCTACTGGAAGAAGCGTCGCATCATGAGCAGCGACAGCGCCAGCCATTTCCGCGCGCCGCGCAGCGGCTTCTACCGCGACCGTGGCGACGCCGTCTATTTCAACGGCCATCGCGGCTACCGTGACTACCGCCCGGGCTATCGCCGCCACAATGACTTCTGGTTCCCGGCAGGCGCCTTCATTGCCGGCGCGATCATCGGCGGCGCCCTGGCCAACCAGCCACAGCCGCGTTATGTCCAGCCGAGCCGCTATGGCAATTCGCACGTTCAGTGGTGCTACGACCGCTACCGCTCCTATCGTGCATCCGACAACACGTTCCAGCCCTACAACGGGCCGCGCCAGCAGTGCTATTCGCCCTATTAAGGGGTGGCGTTCGGCAGGATCGGACCCGCGCTCACAAAGGCGCGGGTCTTTTCGTTTCGACGAGCTGAACATCCGATTCCGCGCAGATCTTGCGGATACTCGGAATATCGCAATGGTCGGTGATGAAGGTGTCCATCTGCGACAGATGCGCGATGCGCACGGGTGCGGTGCGCTCGAACTTGGTCTGGTCCGACACCAGGATGACATGGCGCGCATTGGCGATGATCGCCTGCGCCACCTTGACCTCGCGAAAATCGAAATCAAGCAGCGCACCGTCATGGTCGATCGCCGATGCGCCGATCACCGCGTAATCGACCTTGAACTGGCGGATAAAATCGACGGCCGCTTCGCCGACGATGCCGCCGTCCGAACCGCGCACCACACCGCCGGCAATCACCACCTCCATATCAGGATACACCCGCATCCTGTTGGCAACATTGATGTTGTTGGTGATCACCATCAGCCCCTTGTGGTCGAGCAGTGCCTTGCCGACGGCCTCGGTCGTGGTGCCGATATTGACGAACAGCGACGCGTTGTCGGGAATGATCCGCGCCGCGGCCTGGCCAATCGCGTCCTTCTCATCGGCGGCGATCTTGCGTCGCGCCTCATATTCGAGGTTCTCGATGCCCGAGGGAAACAGCGCGCCGCCATGGATGCGGCTGAGCAGGCGCTGATCGCACAGGTCGTTGAGATCCTTACGAATTCGTCTGCGGCGTGACCTGAAAATGCGTCGCCAGATCGTCGACCAGCACCCGCCCATTGTCCTTGGCGAGCTGGATGATTTCAGATTGGCGCGGCGACAGATACATCTGGGCATTCCCCGAATTTCGTTTTGACCAACGATAGGCGAAAACGAAAGCAGTGAAAAGGCGCTTCGAAAGTCACATCGAAGCGCTAGGTGTCCAGTCCCTGGCGCTCGCCGGATGTGCGGTAGCGCTCATTCGAACTTGAAATTACGGCAACGATCGACTACGAAGCTGCCACCCAGGCCGGGCCCCTCTGGCAGTCACAATGGCTGCGATGTCGGACTGGAGTTCCAATCCGGCGGCCTGGCTTTGATGTTCCTTATCTCCGGCAGTTCTTGACTCGCGCCCACTCGGAGCAATCCCTGTGCGGCAGGTCACGCCTGCAAGCCATGTCGCCCTTGCTGAAACAAAGGGTGCCATATGACAGAATTCTTTACTCCCGAAGCCTTAACCGCCCTGTTCCAGGTCATCATGATCGATCTGGTGCTGGCCGGCGACAATGCCATCGTTATCGGTCTCGCTGCGGCGGGCCTTCCCAAGGACCAGCGCACCAAGGCGATCGTCGTCGGCATCATCGCCGCGACTGTTCTCCGGATCGGCTTTGCCGCAGCAACGACACAGCTTCTGCAGATCGTCGGGTTGCTGCTTGCTGGCGGCGTGCTGTTGCTGTGGGTCTGCTGGAAGATGTGGCGCGAACTCAGGCACAGCCACGCAGAAGAGACCCAGGGCGTCGAGGCCCTGACCGGCGCGGATATCGACCGCGACGGCAAGGTCGCCGGCACCGCACCACGCAAGACGTTTGCCCAGGCCGCCTGGCAGATCCTCATCGCCGACGTGTCGATGTCGCTGGATAACGTGCTGGCGGTTGCCGGTGCGGCGCGCGACCACCCGAACGTGCTGATCTTCGGCCTCGTGCTTTCGATCGCCTTGATGGGCATTGCCGCAAGCTTCATTGCCAATCTGCTGCAGAAGTACCGCTGGATTGCCTATGTCGGCCTGGTCATCATCCTCTATGTCGCCGGCGAGATGATCTATCGCGGCACGATCGAGGTGCTGCCTTACATCCAGGGCACGTAACGCGTCGCTTGAACGAACAAAAACCGGCCGGAACGGCATGTTCCGGCCGGTTTTTTTGTCGGCCCCAGCCTCTCAGGCCGGTGGCGATCCTACAGCCCGGGCGATCTCGACGATGACCTCGAAGGCCTTGTCGACATCGGCCTCGGTCGCCTCGAACTGCCCGGCCTGGAAACGGATCACGGTGCGGCCGTCGACCCGCGTCTGGGTCAGATAAATCCGCCCATCACGATTGATCGCCTCGGCGAGCGCCAGATTGTGCTGATCGAGATCGCTCAACCCCATGGGCACATGGCGGAACGAAAACAGCGACAGCATCGGCTCGCTGGTGATCTCGAAACCGGGCTCGCGCCTCAGCCGTTCGGCCAGTTTCCCGCTCCACGACACATGATTGCGGATCATCGTCCGCAGACCTTGCAAGCCATGCGCGCGCAGCAGGAACCACAGTTTCAGCGCCCTGAAACGCCGGCCAAGCGGCACCGACCATTCGGAATAGTTGGTGATACCGTCGCGGCCATGCGTCTTCAAAAACTCCGGCCGGATCGCCAGCGTCCGCACCAGGCTTTCGGGATCGCGGATGAACTGGATCGAACAGTCGAATTGCGCGCCGAGCCATTTATGCGGGTTGAAGACGATCGAATCGGCGCGCTCAACCCCGGCCCAGAAGTGCCTGAATTCCGGACAGATCATCGCCGATCCGGCCCATGCCGCGTCGACATGGCAGTAAAGGCCGTGGCGGGCGGTTATATCCACGACCGCAGCGATGTCGTCGGTGCCACCGATGCTGGTGCCGCCGACGCAAGCGATAACTCCTGCTGGCAAAAAGCCTTGGCTGCGGTCTTCGACGATCGCCGCCTCCAGTGCTGCAGCCGACATGGCGCGAAAGCGTCCGCCGGTTGGAATGCGCACGAGGTTTTCCTCGCCGATACCGGCGATCCAGATCGCGCGATCAATTGAAGTGTGCACGTGCTCCGAGCAATAGACGCGGATCCGCGGAGCGCCCGACAGCCCCGATTTGTTGCCTTGCCAGTCGAGCGCGCGTTCGCGCATCGTCAGCACCGCTGCGAGTGTCGCCGACGACGCGGAATCCTGGATGACTCCGGAGAAGCCGTCAGGCAGCCCAAGCGCCTGGCGCATCCAGTCGACGACGCGGGTTTCAAGTTCCGTCGCCGCCGGCGAGGTCTGCCACAGCATGCATTGCGCCGCCATCGCGCTGACAAGATACTCCGCCACCACCGACACGGGCGCGGCATTGGCCGGGAAATAGGCAAAAAAGCGCGGATGCTGCCAATGCGTCATGCCGGGCACGATCTTGGCCTCGAAATCGGCGAAGATCGCCTCCATCGACTCGGCGGCTTCAGGCGGGCTGGCCGCGATGGAGTTCAGCACCTGGCCGGGTTCGAGCTTCGGCCGCACCGGCCGGTCGCGCAAACCGTCGCGGTAGTCGACGCCCCACTCGGCCGCCTTCAGCGACCAGTGGCGAAACGCATTGTTATCCATGGCTATTCCCCCGGTCTTGCCATCGGCCCGTGGACCGGGCAACGCATCCGCTACTCGGTGAAATCAGGCAGGCTCTGGAACGCCGTCTTGAGCGCATCGGACCAGCCCTCCGAGACGCTCCTGTAATAGGGATCGTCGGCGCCGATGCGCTTCTTCAGTCCAATCTTGAAACTGTCTTTCTCGTAAAATGCCAGGTCGAGCGGCAGGCCGACCGACAGGTTCGATTTCAGCGTCGAATCGAACGACACCAAAAGCAGCTTGACCGTTTCGGCAAAGCTCATCTTGCGGTCATAGGCGCGCACGATGATCGGCTTACCGTATTTCGTCTCGCCGATCTGGAAGAACGGCGTGTCGTCGCTGCATTCGACGAAATTGCCTTCCGGATAGATCATGAACAGCCTGGGTTCGCTGCCCTTGATCTGGCCGCCGAGAATGAACGAGGCGTTGAATGCCGCATCCGCCGTCTGTCCGGCCGGCGCCGACTGGGCGATCACTTCCTTGACCGTGTCGCCGACCAGCCGCGCTGTCTGATACATCGAAGGCGCTTCGAGCAGCGTCGGCGCGCGCTCGGCGGCGGCCTTGGTCCGCTCGTCGAGCAGGCTGACGACCGCTTGCGTGGTGGCGAGATTGCCCGCCGACATCAGCACGACGACGCGCTCGCCTGGTTGCTCCCAGATACGCATCTTGCGAAAGGTCGAGATGTTGTCGACCCCGGCATTGGTCCGGGTGTCCGACATGAACACCAGGCCGCGATCAATTTTCAGGCCGACGCAATAGGTCATCGATTCCAGTCCGGCGAAAGCTTTTATGCCGGATTACTGCTCTACCGTGATGTGGACTGCAAGCCGTTCCTGCGCCGTGCCGATCAGAATGCCTGCAATCGGCATGGCTTCGCGGTAGTCGCGCCCGACAGCCACGCGCACATAACGCTCGTCGGGCGACATACCGTTAGCGGCATCGAAGCCGACCCAGCCCAGGCCGTTGACATAGGCTTCCGCCCAGGCATGGCTTGCCACCTGATCGATGGTGTCGTTCATCATCAGGTAGCCGCTGACATAGCGCGCCGGAAATCCAAGCAGGCGGGCACAAGCCGCAAAGACATGCGAGTGGTCCTGGCAGACGCCGGTCCCCTTCAACAGCGCTTCTTCGGCGGTCGTGCGGGAGTCTGTCGTGCCGGTGACATAGGCTATGCGTTGCTGGATCAGCGCCATCAGCGCGTGCAGCCGCTCCAGCTCGCCAGCCGCAGCGATATCAGCCGCCAGATCGCGAATTGCCGCGCCAGGTGCCGTCAGCGGCGTCTGGTGTTCGAACAGCCAGAGCGGGGCAAAGCCACGATGCGGCCCCGACACGCCTGCCGTATCATTGGTCTCTACCTCGCCTTCGGCCACCACGCTGATCGTGTGGGGCTCGCCGTCGATGGACAGTAACCGCGTGTCATTGCCAAACTGGTCGAGGAAACGCACTTCCTCACGCGCGCCCTCGATGTGCAGCGCCCAGGTCAGCATGGTCTGCGCCGGGCCGCTGGCCGGCCACAGCCGCAACCGCTGCAGGCCGTAGCGGATCGGCTCGTCGTAATTGTACTCGGTGCGGTGGGTGACCTTGAGCCGCATCTTGCTATCCGATCAATAGAAGCCGAAATCCTGGGCGACCTGATCGCCCAGCCGGTTGTTGTCCCTGATGAAGTCGGCCAGGAATTCGTGCAGCCCGGTTTCGAAGATATCCTTGATCTCGGTGCCGCGCAGCCTGGCATAGGTCCGTTCGGCGATCTCCTGAGCCGGATGGCGGGCACCATAATCCTCGCCGAGAAACTTCAGGTGCTCGGCCAGAAAACGGTAGCTGAACGACAGCGACCTCGGCATGCGCGCATTGAGGATCAGATATTCGGCGATGTTCGTCGGTTTGTATTCGGCCTCGTAGACCCAGCGATAGGAGCGGTGCGCAGCCACCGAACGTAGGATCGATTCCCACTGGTAGTTGTCCAGCGACGAGCCGACCCATGAGACGGACGGCAGCAGCACGTAATATTTGACGTCAAGGATGCGCGCGGTGTTGTCGGCGCGCTCGACATAGGTGCCGAGTTGGGCGAAATCGAAGATCTCGTTGCGCAGCATGGTGCCGTAGAACGAGCCGCGGATCAGTGCTGTCTCGCGCTTGATGGCGTCGAGCACGCCGGGCAGTTCGCGTTGGTCGATCGGGCTTGCCAGCACCCGCTTCAGCGACATCCACGCCTCGTTAATGCTCTCCCAGGTTTCCCGGGTCAAAGCCGTGCGCACCATGCGGGCATTGTTGCGCGCCGTCTCGATCGCTGCAACCGCGCTTGACGGGTTCGACATGTCGCGCAGAAGGAAATCGGCGACATTCTCGGCCGTATAGTCGCTGTGCTTGGCGGCAAACGCAGTCGCCGCCCCCGCCGAAAGCAGCACCGAGTTCCATTCTTCCGAGGCGTCCTGGCTGCGGGTTAGTGCGATGCGCAAGCCGGCATCAATCAACCTCGCCATGTTCTCGGTCCGCTCGATGTAGCGGTTCATCCAATAGAGGCCGTTGGCTGTGCGTCCCAGAAGCATGAGGTGTCAGCGTCCCCCTTTAGTCATCCAAAACCCACGTATCCTTCGTTCCCCCGCCTTGCGACGAGTTGACGACCAGCGAGCCCTCTTTCAAAGCCACGCGTGTCAGCCCGCCAGGCACGATGCGGATGCGGTCGGAGACCAGCACGAACGGCCTCAAATCGACATGGCGCGGCGCCAGGCCCTTTTCGGTCAGGATCGGGCAGGTCGACAGCGACAGCGTCGGCTGGGCGATGTAGTTCGACGGTCTGGCAGCGAGCTTTTTGGAGAACTCCTCGCGTTCCTTCTTGCTCGCGGCCGGTCCGACCAGCATGCCGTAACCGCCCGAGCCGTGCACTTCCTTGACCACCAGTTCGGCGAGGTGCTCCTGCACGTATTTCAGGCTGTCAGGCTCCGAGCAGCGCCATGTCGGAATGTTGCCGAGGATCGGCTTGCGGCCGGTGTAGAACTCGATGATCTCCGGCATATAGGAATAGATCGCCTTGTCGTCGGCGATACCAGTGCCTGGCGCATTGGCGATGGTGATGTTGCCGGCGCGGTAGACATCCATGATACCTGGCACGCCAAGGGCCGAATCCGGCCTGAAGGTCAGCGGATCGAGATAGGCATCGTCGACGCGACGGTAGAGCACGTCGATCTGCTTGTAGCCCTCGGTGGTGCGCATCGCCACGTGGCCGTCGACCACGCGCAAATCCTGCCCCTCGACAAGCTGCACCCCCATCTGGTCGGCCAGGAAGGCGTGTTCGAAATAGGCCGAGTTGAAGCTGCCGGGCGTCAGCACGGCGATCGTCGGCGCGCCGTTCACCCCGTTCGGCCGCACCGCCGCCAGCGACTGCCGGAGCAGTTGCGGATAGTTCTCGACCGGATGCACCTTGATGCGCTGGAACAGCTCGGGGAAGAGCTGCAGCATCGTCTCGCGGTTCTCCAGCATGTAGGAAACGCCTGAAGGCGTGCGCGCATTGTCCTCGAGTACATAGAACTCGTTCTCAGCGATGCGCACGATGTCAACGCCGATGATGTGGGTGTAGACGCCGGCAGGCGGTCTCACCCCGATCATCTCCGGCAGGAAGGCCTCGTTGGTGGCGATCAACTCGCGTGGCACGCGCCCGGCGCGCAGGATTTCCTGGCGGTGGTAGATGTCATCGAGGAAGGCGTTGAGCGCCTGGACGCGCTGTTCGATGCCTTGCGTCAGCCTGCGCCACTCATTGCCCGAAATGATGCGGGGCACGATGTCGAATGGGATCAGCCGCTCGGAGGCTTCCTGCTCGCCATAGACGGCGAAGGTGATGCCGGTCTTGCGGAACACCCGTTCGGCATCGCGCATCTTTTCGGTAAGGCGGGCAGGATCCTGGTTCTTCAGCCAGCCGTCATAGGCTTCATAAGGCCGTCTCAGTCCGGCTTCTGCCGGGAGCATTTCATCGAACGCGACCAATGGCGAACTCCCCTCATCACCAGTGAAATGACCTCGGGGGAGAAAATCAAGCGCAATCGCCGGTTTCAGGCGCAGCCGGCTTCATAATCGGGAAATTGCCCAGCATTTCGGCAAGATGCAGGGACTTTGGGCGCATCCCTGCCCTTTCCACGCTCAGAACGCGCGGAAGGTCACAGTCGTGAACGTGTCCTTGATGTTGCCGATGGCATGGACCTTTTCGTTGACGAAATGTCCGACGTCTTCCTCGTCGTCGACATAGAACTTCGCCAGCAGGTCGAAATTGCCGGCGGTCGAGTAGATTTCCGAGGCGATCTCGGCGTCCGCCAATGCGCTCGCCACCTCATAGGCCTTGCCGAGTTCGCATTTGATCTGCACGAAAAAGGTCTTCATCGCACCGTCCATTCCATCTTTGCCCGTCTTGTCGCAGAACACGCCACCCCTTTCAAGCGCGGCAGCTTCATCGTGAACAGGCCAAAAAACCCACGCCAATGTAGCAATTGCCGCAACGCTCGCGAATACCGGTGGAACCTCGGCCTCCTAGCCGGATCAGACGCCTTATGCGCAGCGCCACAATCGCCTTCATCCTGCTTGTGTTGGCCCTGCCCGCACGCGCCGATCACGTCTCGATCGACGCGGTGCAGCAAACCATCGCCGAACAGATCGTGGCTTTCCGCTCAGGCGACCATAAGCGCGCCTACGAACTGTCAGCCCCGAACGTGCGTGAGAACTATCCGACGCTCGCCGCCTACATGGCGCTGATCAGGGACAGCTTCCAGCCGCTCGCCAATGCCAGGGTCTTCACTTTCGGCCGCGTCGACGAGATCAACGTTACGACGATCACCCAGGAGCGGACCATCGAAGGCTCCGACGGTGCTATCAGGCGTTCTACACGCTCGAGCTTCAAGGCGACGGCGCCTGGCGCATCACCGGCGTCACGATCCAGCAGGCGAACGACCGGCTGATCTGATAAACTCGTCGTCGCATGCAACCATTTCGCGGCGTCCAGCGTGTCTGCAAGCGTCGCCCGATGGTGGCGACATGCGCCGGAGAACGTCATGCGCCGTGCAACAGCCCTGTTTTTCTCTTTGCTATTGGTATTCCCCGCGCTCGCCGGCGATGCCGAGATCAACGCGGCACAGGATAGCATCACCGGCCAGCTGCGAGCCTTCCGCGCCAACGACAATGCCAGCGCCTACAGTTTTGCCGCGCCCAATGTGAAGCGCATCTTCCCAACGCTCGACACCTTCATGGGTATGGTGTCAGGCGCCTACAAGCCGGTGCACAAGCCGCAGAGCTTTTCCTTCGGCAAGTCGCAGCAAGTGAGCCCGACCGCGATCGTCCAGCAGGTCATCATCGTCGGCGCCGACGGCAAGGATTATGAAGCCGTCTACACGCTCGAACTGCAGCCCGACGGCGTCTGGCGCATCACCGGCGTCAGCCTGCGCGCCTCGAACTCGCTGAGCACCTAGCAGCCGGTCATCTCGCGGTCGCAGATCCCTTTTCCAGCACAATTCGCCTGCCAATGCCGATGGCATCGAGGAACCGCTCGTCATGGCTCACCACCAGCAACGCGCCGTCATAGGCACGCAGCCCCGCCTCCACGGCTTCGATCGAGTCGATGTCCAGATGATTGGTCGGCTCGTCGAGGATCAGCAATGGCGGAAGCACCTTGCCGCCGAGCACGCAGGCTAGCCCTGCCCGCAGCAATTGTCCGCCGCTCAGGCTGCCCACGATCTGCAACGCCGCATCGGCGCGGAACATGAAGCGCGCCAGCGCCGATCGGCAAGCGTTTTCGTCCGTGTCCGGATTGATGCGGCGAAAATTGTCCCGGATCGAGCTGGAGGGATCGAACAGGCCGACCTGCTGGTCGAGCATGGCGTAGCCGGTCATGACCTCGACACGTCCCTCCCATGGGCCTAGCGCGCCTGAGATCGCCTTGAGCAAGGTGGTCTTGCCGCTCCCGTTGCCACCGCTCACCGCGATACGCTCAGGTCCGGCGATATCGAGCGAAAACCCAGAAATCACCGGCCGGCCCGGCTCATGGCCCACTGTCAGTCCGTCGATCCGCAGCACCACCTTGCCCGACGGCAGCCCGGTCGAAGGCAATTTCACGGCAAACGACTGCAGCACCTCGATCCGCTCGCGTGCCGCGGCAGCATCGGCCACGGCCTGCACGCGCTGGCGCTCGGCAAGACGGGCATTGTCACCGGACGTGTTTTCGGCGCGGTTCTTGAGCCCATTCATCAGGATGCGCGGCATGTCGCCCCTGGCAGCCTTGCGCTTGCCGGCGCCGTCCTTGCGCGCCTTGCGCTCGGCGGTGGCCTGCGTGGCCCGGGCCACTTGCGCGACGCGCCGTTCAGCGTCGAGCAGATCATGCTCGGCAGCCTCCAGCTCAATCGCCTTGCGCCCGCGATAATGGCTCCAGTTGCCGCCATAGCGGCTGGCGCCCAGCGAGGTCAGCTCGACGATTGCATCCATCGTGTCGAGCAGTTCGCGGTCATGGCTGACGACGATCGCGCCGGCCCGCCAGCCGGCGAGAAGGTCGATCACCGCCATCCGCCCGTCACGGTCGAGATTGTTGGTCGGCTCGTCAAGAAGGATGAAGTCAGGTTCGCCGAAGACCAGCGCGGCAAGCCCAACGCGTGTGCGCTGGCCGCCTGAAAGCGTCGAAAGCCGGGTATCGGGCGCCGCACTCAGCCTGACACGGGCGAGAGCCGTCGCGATGCGCGCCTCCAGCGTCCAGTCGGCGGCAGCGAGCTCATCGACATCGGCAAGCCCGGCTTCGGCGCGGCGCAGCACGTCGAACCCGGATGCGACCCCAAACAGGTCGGCCACGGTTTCATCGGCGGAGGTCTGCGCTGCCTGTCGCAACAGGCCGAGCGTTCCGCTGGCGGACACCTTGCCCGCCTGCGGTTGCAGCCAACCTGATATCAGATGCAGCAACGTCGACTTGCCGACGCCATTGCGCCCGACGAGCCCCGAACGGCCGCCCTCGAAATTCAGCGATAGATCGGAAAAGAGCGTCCGGCCGTCAGACGTGGTCCAGGCAATGTTCGACAGAGAGATGGATGCAGGCATGGAATTCCCCAATGGCAAAGCGGTTCGGCGTTGCTGTCGGGTTAAGATCCATTGCTGCACACATCCTGTTGAAATTGCTGATGGCGACTAGATAGTCCGCTTGTCGTCCTGGTTCAAGCCGTCGAATTCATTGCGGCCGGTACGCCTCAAAGCTGATCGTCTCGCAACCCTTCGCCGGCGCCTCGCCGTATCGATAGTTGCCTGAGACAACCACATCGATGAAGCCCGCCTCGCGCAGCGCCATGGCGAATTCCTCGACGCCCCACCAGCGCAGGCTGAACAACTCCAGTTCGGTGTCGGCGAGTCTTGTCTCCTTCCACAACTCGTAGCGCAGATGCGTCACTGTCGTCTGCGCGATGTGGTCGATGGAAACCCGCGTGTCGGTCAGCGTCAGCAGGTCGCCGTCCTCGGTGGTCCAGCTGCGCACCCTGCCGCACTCGCCCAGGAACCCGCCGATGGCGTCGAGATCGATCATCAGCCGTCCATCAGGCGCCAAGTGCTCGAAGAACCGCCGCAACACCGATTTGGCAGCGACCACGTCTGTGATCAGCTGGAACGAGCCCAATGGTACGACGATCGCTGCGAAATCGGTGTCATAGCTGAAGCGCTCGAAGGTCTGGCGGCTGAGCCGGCCTTCGAGCGAACACGCTGCGCCGGCCTTGCGGCAGTAACCGAGCATTTCCTCGGACGGATCGAACCCCCTGATGTCGATACCTACCTCGAACATCGGAATGAAGAACCTGCCATTGCCAACGGCGGGTTCCAGAACCGGTCCCGCACAGCTTGAAAGTCGTTCGCGATAATATTCGATGTCGCCGAAAGAGCGGCCGACCGGCTTGTCGAGATTGTAGACCCAGGAGGCAAGCGTTCCGTATCTGTTGTTCATTCGACATCGCCCCACTGACGTTCCGCTACATGCATGATCTTTGGTCCAAGCATGCAGCTGGCGCGCCATAGGACGGATTTGCTTGCCGCGTCCAGTCGCAAGCTTCATCAGCTGGAATGGTTCCACGGAGCCTGTGGCGCAATAACCACGCCTTGCGCCAGGTGTCGGCGGCCCCGTGTCAGGCGCCGGCGAAAAACCCGCTCAGCGCCTTGAGATCGACATTGCCGCCACTGAGCACGATGCCGACACGTTTTCCCGTACAGTCGATAACACCGTTGAGCGCCGCAGCCGCGCCAAGGCAGCCGGTCGGCTCGACGATGATTTTCATCCGTTCGGCGAAGAAGCGCATCGTCGACACCAGCTGTGCATCGCTGACGGTGACGATTTCGTCGACCTTTGCCTGCAGGATCGGGAAGTTGTGGTCGCCGATGAATGTCGTCAGTGCGCCGTCGGCGATCGATCTGGGCGGCGCGATCCGAACCACCTCGCCTTTTTGCAATGACTGCTGACCGTCGTTTCCGGCTTCCGGCTCGACGCCAATGACCCGGCAGTTGGGTGCCAGTGCCTTGGCGCTCAGCGCGCAGCCAGCGAGCAGTCCGCCGCCGCCCAGCGGTGTGATCAGGATGTCGAGTTCCCCGACCTCCTCGAACAGTTCCACGGCCGCCGTTCCCTGGCCGGCGATGATGTCGGGGTGATCGAAGGGGGGCACCAGCGCCATGCCGCGTTCCTCCGAGATGCGCCGCGCGATCGCGTCGCGGTCGTCGCTGTGGCGGTCGAAAAACACCACCTCGGCGCCATAGCTGCGCGTCGCGGCAATCTTAATCTCGGGTGCATCCTTGGGCATGACAATGACCGATGGCGCGCCGAGCAGCGTCGCCGCGTAGGCCAACGCCTGGGCATGGTTCCCCGAAGAATAGGCGACGACGCCCCTCCGCCTGGATTCCGGTGAAAGCGCCGAAACAGCGTTGTAGGCGCCGCGGAACTTGAAGGCCCCCGCCCGCTGCAAATTCTCGGCCTTGAAAAAGAGAGCGCCGCCCGCCTTGGCATTGGCGGTGCGCGAGGTCAGCACCGGCGTGCGATGTGCCTCGCCAGCGATGCGCGAAGCCGCAACCTTGACGTCTTCGAATGTCGGAACGCGCAGCGAAACAGTCATGAGAATCCTCCTTGAGCGCGGCACTCTAGTCGAGGCGAGCTGTTTCAAGAAGCCCGCACGGCGCATCACCGCTTGCGCCAGCGCTTGACTTATCGCCCACATGTTCCCTTTGTGTTCTTATCCATTCTCCGCAGAACACCACGATGGAAAGCGCAGCCACGATCCTGCATGCCGATCTCGACGCCTTCTACGCGTCGGTCGAACAGCTGCTCGACCCCAGCCTGCTGGGCAAGCCCATCGCCGTCGGCAGCGGGGTGGTGCTCGCCGCCTCCTACGAGGCCAAGGCTTTCGGCGTCCACGGCGGCATGCCCGGCCGGCGCGCCCGCGAGCTGTGCCCCGGGCTCATCTTCGTCGGCGGCAACTTCACGGAGTACCAGCGCCTCGGCGACGCCGCGATTGCGGTGCTCGACGACTTCACCCCGCTCGTCGAGCGCATCTCGATTGATGAAGCCTTCGCCGATGTCGCCGGCTGCACCCACCTGTTCGGTCCGCCGGAAGAAATCGCCAGGCAGGTCAGGCACAGGGTCCGCGCCGAGCTCGGCCTGCCGATCTCGGTTGGCGTCGCCCGGACCAAGCACCTCGCCAAGATCGCCTCGCAGGTCGCCAAACCCGACGGACTGGTCGTCGTCGACCCAGGAACTGAGCTCGCCTTCCTGCACGAATTGCCCATCGGGCTGATGTGGGGCGTCGGACCGGCCACCGAAACGCGCCTCACCGACGCCGGCATCACCACCATCGGCCAGTTGGCCGCCGCCAACAGGCATTCGCTGGAACGCCTCCTCGGTACTGCCGTCGGCGAAAAACTGTCGGCACTTGCCTGGAACCGCGATCCGCGGCGGCTCCAGCCGTCCCGCCGTGCCCATTCGGCTGGCGCGCAGTCGGCGCTGGGCATGAAGCCTGCGCGGCCTGATGTCTACGTGCCGGCGCTGCGCCACCTCGCCGACCGCGTCGCTTCGCGCCTCCGGGCCAAGTCACGCCCGGGGCGCACGATCACCGTCCGCGTCCGCTTTGCCGACATGCGCGCGGTGACACGGTCGATCACGCTTGACGCCCCGATCTCTGCTACCTCGATGATAGCGGAGATCGCCGAAGAACTGGTACGCGGTGTACTTGCCCAATATCCGGGCGAGCGCAGCATCTCGCTGCTGGCGATCTCGGTCTCGCATCTCGAACAACACGCCGGCCTGCAGCTCGAGTTGCCGCTTGATCTCGCCGACGAACGACACCGGCCAGGCACCCTCAAGGGCCAGGCACGCTGGGACGCCGACCGGGCCATGGACATTATCCGCGAACGTTTCGGCTGGGGTGCCGTCGGCTATGCCTCGAATCGCCCTTGGGCGCGCCGGCTCGGTGCCCGATGCCTTCCGCGAACTGGCCGAAAAGGAGTTGTGAGCCTCAGCCCTGGTACAGCGGAATGTCGCCTCGCGCCCAGCCTTCGCTGATCTCCACCGAGCGGTCGACGAATTTTCCGGCTTCAATCGCGGCGCGGATCTCGCCCATCAGCTGCTGGTAGTAGGACAGGTTGTTCCAGGTCAAAAGCATCGCGCCCAAAGACTCGCCCGACTTGATCAGGTGATGGAGGTAGGCGCGGCTATAGTCGCGCGCCGCCGGGCAATCGCTCTCTTCATCGAGCGGACGCGGATCGTCGGCGTGGCGCGCATTGCGCAGGTTGACCTTGCCGCGCCTTGTATAGGCGAGGCCATGGCGGCCGGCGCGCGTCGGCATCACGCAGTCGAACATGTCGATGCCACGCGCCACAGACTTGACGATGTCGTCGGGCGTCCCGACACCCATCAAATAGCGTGGCTTTTCCTGAGGTAGTTCTGGACAGGTGATGTCGAGCATGTCGAGCATCACATCCTGCGGCTCGCCGACGGCAAGGCCGCCCACCGCGTAGCCCTTGAGGTCGAGCGCCTTCAGCGCCTGTGCGGAACGCACGCGCATGTCGGGAATGTCACCGCCCTGGACGATGCCGAACATCGCCTTTCCCGGCTGGTCGCCGAAGGCCGTCTTGCAGCGCTCGGCCCAGCGCAGCGACAGCTCCATGGCGCGCTGGATTTCCTTCGGCGTCGACGGCAGTGCGGTGCATTCGTCGAGCTGCATCTGGATGTCGGAATCGAGCAACCCCTGGATCTCGATCGAACGCTCCGGCGACATCTCATAGGCAGCACCGTCGATATGCGAACGGAAGGTCACGCCCTTTTCGCTGAGCTTGCGCAGCTTCGACAGCGACATCACCTGGAAACCACCTGAGTCAGTCAGGATCGGGTGTGGCCAGCGGGCGAACTCATGCAGGCCGCCAAGTCGTGCCACGCGCTCGGCACCGGGGCGCAGCATCAAATGATAGGTGTTGCCCAGAATGATGTCGGCGCCAACGCCACGTACCTGGTCCATGTACATCGCCTTGACCGTGCCGCCGGTGCCGACCGGCATAAAGGCCGGCGTGCGGATGGTGCCGCGCGGCATGGTGATCTCGCCGCGCCGCGCCTTGCCGTCGGTGGCAAGGACGTTGAATGTGAATTCTTCGCTCATCGGTCGTTCCTGAACAGCAGGCTGGCGTCGCCATAAGAGTAGAAGCGGTAGCCGCTGGAAATAGCGTGCGCGTAAACGCCCTGCATGCGCTCCAGCCCGGCAAAGGCTGAAACCAGCATGAACAGCGTTGAGCGCGGCAGGTGGAAATTGGTCATCAGCGCGTCGACGAACCTGAAGCGGTAGCCGGGCGTGATGAAGATGTCGGTCGGCCCCGACCAGGCAACGATGCTGCCGTCAGCGCGCGCTGCACTTTCCATCAGCCTGAGTGACGTGGTGCCGACGGCAACGATGCGGCTGCCCCGCGCCTTGGCGGCATTCAGCGCCCGCGCCGTCTCCTCGGAGACATGGCCGATCTCCGAATGCATCTTGTGCTCGGCGGTGTCGTCGGCCTTGACCGGCAGGAAGGTGCCCGCACCGACATGCAGCGTCACGAACTGCTTCTCGACGCCCTTGCCCTCGAGTGCCGCAAACAGCTCAGGCGTGAAATGCAAGCCGGCGGTAGGGGCGGCAACGGCGCCCTCTTCCCGGGCATATACGGTCTGGTAGTCCTCGCGGTCGCGCGCGTCGTCGGCGCGTTTGGAAGCGATATAGGGCGGCAGGGGGATATGCCCCACCACATGCAGCGCTTCGTCGAGCGCCGCACCGGAAAAGTCAAACGCGAGCAGTGCTTCGCCGCCCTCGCCTTTTTCCACCACTGTCGCGTCGAGCTGGCCCAGCATGCACGCCTCGGCGCTGTGGCCGAACTGGATGCGGTCGCCAACAGCGACCCGCTTGCCCGGCCGCATGAAGGCGAGCCAGCGATCAGGCGCGGTGCGCATGTGCAGCGTCGCATCGACATGCGCTACCGCCTCGCCGCGAACGCGAACCCCCTTGAGCTGGGCCGGGATGACGCGCGTATCGTTGAGCACCAGCACATCGCCGGGATTCAGCAGCGACGGCAGGTCGTGCACCGACAGATCGGCCAACGCTTCACCCGGGCGAACGGTCAGCAGCCGCGCCGTATCGCGCGGTTCGGCCGGACGCAGCGCGATGCGCTCTTCCGGCAGGTCGAAATCGAAAAGGTCTACACGCATCAGTAGATACGGATCATCAGGGCGCCGGCAAGCAGCAGCACGGCGCCGATGATGCGGCCCATGGAAATCTCGCGCACGGCAACACCCAGTATGCCGGCCTTGTCGACAAGCATGCCGGCCAGCAACTGGCCCGCCACCAGGAAGGCCATCAGGGCCGCCGCACCGATGCGCGGGGTCAACAGCACCGTGGAGGTGACATAGACCGCCCCCAGCATGCCACCGACCACGAACAGCCACGGCGCGGGCGCCTTCCAGTCGATGACCAGCCCTTGCGTACGCGTAGTAAGCAAAGTGATCACGCCGAGCACGATCGCGCCAGAAAGAAACGAAATCGCAGCCGCCGCGACGGGCACACCGAGCCCGCGCGCCAGCTGCGCATTGATGGGAGCCTGAATGGCAATGAAGGCGCCCGCCAGAACGCCGAGAAGCGACCAGAGAGCGCCTGACATCTGCCTGTTATTCCGCGATGTCGGCCGCGACCTTCAGCGACACGATCTTGTCCGGATCCTGCACCGGCTCGCCGCGCTTGATCTTGTCGACATTGTCCATGCCCTCGATGACCTGGCCCCAGACCGTGTACTGGCGGTTCAGGAAGCCGGCGTCCTCGAAGCAGATGAAGAACTGCGAGTTGGCCGAGTTCGGGTTCTGCGAACGGGCCATCGAGCAGGTGCCGCGACCGTGGTTCATGTTGGAGAACTCGGCCTTGAGGTCCGGCTTGTCCGAACCGCCCATGCCCGCGCGGCTGGGATTGAAGTCCTTGCCACCCGACTTGCCGAACTTGACGTCGCCGGTCTGAGCCATGAAGCCTTCGATGACGCGATGGAAGACAACGCCGTCATAGGCGCCTTCGCGCGCCAGCTCCTTGATGCGACCGACATGGCCGGGCGCCAGGTCTGGCAACAGTTCGATGACCACTTTGCCCTTGGTCGTTTCCATGATCAGCGCGTTTTCGCGGTCCTTGATCTCGGCCATGGTGAAACTCCTTCTTTTCGTTTTCAGTTACTTGGCGTCCGCGGCGATGCGGACCTTGATCATGCGGTCGGGATCGCTGACCGACCCGTTGTTGGCAGCGTCACCCTTCTTGATGGCGTCGACGAGTTCCATTCCGCTCTCGACATCGCCGACGATGGTGTACTGGCCGTCAAGCGAAGACGCGGTGTCGAACATGATGAAGAACTGCGAATTCGCCGAATTCGGATCCTGCGAACGCGCCATACCGACAACGCCGCGCTTGAAATTCTCCTGCGAGAACTCGGCCTGGATGTCGGGCAGCTTCGAGCCGCCCATACCGGCGCGGGCAGCATTGTAGCCGTCCTTCATGTCGCCGAACTCGACGTCGCCGGTCTGCGCCATGAAGCCGCCAATGACGCGGTGAAACGCGACATTGTCATAAGCGCCTTCGCGCACCAGCGTCTTGATCTGGGCGACGTGTTTGGGTGCGAGATCGGGGCGCAGCGCCACCGTCACGTCGCCGCCCTTCAGCGTGATGATCATGGTGTTGTCGGGTTCGGCGGCAATGGCCGCAGTCGAACCGGCCATGAGGCCGGCGAGGACAACGAAGGACGAGGCAAGCTTCCTGAGCTGCATTTTCCGATACTCCGAAATTATTTCGCAAATTTGGCCTTGAGCGCGCCAGCGACCGCCGCCGGCACGAACGGACGGATGTCGCCGCCCATCGAGGCTATCTGGCGGACAAGTGTGGCGGTAATGGTGCGAACCGAAGGGCTGGCGGGCAGGAAAACCGTCTGCAGTTCCGGCGCCATGGTCTCGTTCATGCCCGCCATCTGCATTTCATAGTCGAGGTCTGTGCCATCGCGCAGGCCGCGGATCATGATCGAAGCACCTTCCTTGCGCGCCGCGTCGATCACCAGCCCGTCGAAGGCCACGACCTTGATGCGGCCGCCATCGGTGCCGAACTCCGACTTGGTCGCTTCCTCGATCAGCGCGACGCGTTCCTCGAAGGAAAACAGCGGCTTCTTGCCGGGATGGATACCGATTGCGGCATAGACAACGTCGGCGACGGCCAGTGACGCCTTGAGCACGTCGAGATGGCCGTTGGTGAGCGGGTCAAACGACCCGGCATAGATGGCAATGCGATCAGTCATGGGCTGCTTCTAGAACATCGGCGCCAAAGGTGGAAGCGCACTTTGCCGCCAACTTGGCCCCGAGCGGGCCGGAAATTGGTTTACGAGATGAATGCGAGATGAATGGCAATCTCAGGATCAGTTCAAGCGGATGTGAATAGATAGTCGCTATAACAGATGAAACCAAACGGCACGTCGTCCGTTGTTTCCAGCAGGAGAACAGCGCCATGATGATCATTATGCTCGCCGCGGCCATGACCCTGGCCATGCTTGTCGCCACTGCCTTCAGCCTTCACCAGGAGGCCCACCGCTTGCGCACGAAGGTACAGACCGCGCGCCTCCAGCTTCCCGGCTGGCGCAATCCGCGCGCCCCGCGCTGAACAGTTTCTGCCCCTCCAGGCAAAAGCGGCGCCTCGGCGCCGCTTCCTTCTTTTCCTAAATTCCCCGACTTAACGCCCTGAACATCAACGCTGTTCAGGCATCAGCGAGATCAGCTCTCGCCCGCCGGCGCTTCACCGTTCGAAGCGTCGTCGTTTGAAGCCTCGTCAGCGTCGTCCTCGCCTTGTGGCTCGGAAATCCGCTCGACCGAAACAACCTTCTCGCCGTCGGCGGTGTTGAAGATGGTCACGCCCTTGGTGGCGCGGCTCGCCGTGCGGATGCCGTCGACCGGTACGCGGATCACCTGGCCGCCGTCGGAGACGAGCATGATCTGGTCGTCATTGCCGATCGGGAAGGTCGCCACCAGCTTGCCGATCTCCGCCACCTTCGACACGTCGGTGGCGCGGATACCCTTGCCACCACGATTGGTCAGGCGGAAATCGTAGGACGACGAGCGCTTGCCGTAGCCATATTCGGTGACCGTCAGCACGAACTGCTCATGCTGGGTCAGGAACTGGTAGCGTTCCTCGGAGATATCGGCTTCTTCGCCGACCTCCTCGTTGGTCAGCGCGATGTCCTCGTCCTCGCCCGCAACCACACCGGCGGCCAGTCGCCGCTCGGCGACCGAACGCTTGAGATAGGCGGCGCGCTCGGCCGGGCTCGCCTCGACATGCTCGATGACCGCCATCGAGATGACGCGGTCGCCCTCGCCCATGCTGATGCCGCGCACGCCGACCGAGTTGCGGCTCTGGAACACACGCACGTCGTCGACGCGGAAGCGGATGCACTGGCCGGAATCGGCGGTCAAAAGCACGTCGTCATTGTCGGTGCAGGTTTCAACGCCGAGGATCTCGTCGCCTTCTTCCTCCAGCTTCATGGCGATCTTGCCGTTGCGGTTGACCTGGACGAACTCGCTGAGCTTGTTGCGGCGCACGGTGCCGCGCGTCGTCGCAAACATCACGTCGAGTTCGGCCCAGCTCGCCTCGTCCTCGGGCAGCGGCATGATCGTGGTGATGCGTTCACCCTGTTGCAGCGGCAGCAGGTTGATCAAAGCCTTGCCACGCGACTGCGGATTGCCGATCGGCAGGCGCCAGACCTTTTCCTTGTAGACGATGCCGCGCGACGAGAAGAACAGCACCGGCGTGTGCGTGTTGACCACGAACAGCCGGGTGACGAAATCCTCGTCCTTCGTCGACATGCCCGAGCGGCCCTTGCCGCCGCGGCGCTGCGCCCGGTAGAGCGACAGCGGCACGCGCTTGATGTAACCGGAATGGCTGACGGTGACGACCATGTCCTCGCGCGGGATCAGGTCCTCGTCTTCCATGTCGGAGCCGGCATCGGTGATCTCGGTCCGGCGCGGAACGCCGAATTCGTCGCGCACCGCGACCAGTTCTTCCCTGACGATCTGCTGGATACGGGCCCGCGACGACAGTATCTCGAGATATTCGGTGATCTCGGCACCGATCTTGTTGAGTTCGTCGGAAATTTCGTCACGGCCAAGTGCCGTCAGGCGCTGCAGGCGCAGTTCGAGAATGGCGCGCGCCTGCTCTTCCGACAGGTTGTAGGTACCGTCGTCATTGATGCGGTGGCGCGGATCTTCGATCAGCTGGATCAACGACTCGACGTCGGCCGCCGGCCAGCGCCGCGTCATCAGTTGCTCGCGCGCCGTCTGCGGATCGGGCGCGGTGCGGATCAGCTTGATGACCTCGTCGATGTTGGCGACGGCAATTGCCAGGCCAACCAAAACGTGGGCGCGGTCGCGCACCTTCTTGAGCAGGAACTTGGTGCGCCGGCTGATCACCTCTTCGCGGAAGGACACGAACGCCTTCAGCATGTCGAGCAGCGTCAGCAGCTCCGGCTTGCCGCCATTGAGCGCCACCATGTTGGCGCCGAACGAGGTCTGCAGCGGCGTGAAGCGATAAAGCTGGTTGAGGATGACCTCGGCGTTGGCATCGCGCTTGAGCTCGATGACGACGCGGTAGCCCTGGCGGTCGCTTTCGTCGCGAATGTCGGAGATACCTTCGATGCGCTTGTCGCGCACCAGCTCGGCCATCTTCTCGATCATCGTCGCCTTGTTCACCTGAAACGGAACTTCGGTGATGATGATCGCTTCGCGGTCGCCGCGGCTCTGCTCGATGTTGACCTTGCCGCGCATCATGACGGAACCGCGGCCGGTCGAATAGGCATTGTAGATGCCCGAGCGCCCCAGGATCAGGCCGCCGGTCGGGAAGTCCGGCCCGGGAATGATCTCCATCAGATCAGGCAGGTCGATACCAGGATTTTCCATGACGGCGATAGCGCCGTTGCAGATCTCGACGAGATTGTGCGGCGGAATGTTGGTCGCCATGCCGACGGCGATGCCGCCGGCACCATTGACCAGCAATGCCGGGAAGCGCGCCGGCAGGACGCGCGGCTCCTGGCCCGACGCGTCATAGGTGTCCTGGAAATCGACGGTGTCCTTGTCGATATCCTCAAGCAGTTCGTGCGCGACCTTGGTCAGGCGCGCTTCGGTGTAGCGCATTGCCGCGGGCGGATCGCCATCGATCGAGCCGAAATTGCCCTGTCCGTCGATCAGCGGCACGCTCATCGACCAGTCCTGCGCCATGCGCACCAAGGCATCGTAGATCGAGGCGTCACCGTGCGGGTGATATTTACCCATCACGTCGGCGACGGGGCGCGCCGACTTCACATATTTCCGGTTCCAGTGGTAGCCGCTCTCATGCGAGGCAAAGAGGATGCGCCGATGCACCGGCTTCATACCGTCGCGCACGTCGGGCAGCGCGCGGCTCACGATCACGCTCATGGCGTAGTCGAGATAGGAGCGCTGCATCTCCTCGATGATGGAAATCGGCTCGATGCCGGAGGGACCGTCAGGTCCGCGCGGTGATTTCTGGTCGGTCAACTCTGATCACACATGTTGGGAATCATTTGCTCCTTATATAGGAACAGCCCGCAATTGACCAATTTTGGGAGCGCTTTTCCAACGCTGATTTTTCACTAGATATCAACAGGATAGGCGCCACCACCTGATCCGCGACAGTCTGTCCGTCAGCTCTGCTGCCGTCCGCAGGCGCATCGCACAGCAATCATGAGCAAGGGCTCTGGCATTGCCGGCCGCCTCGGGTTAGCCTGCATCCGCCGGGGAGACATCGGATGCCGTTTTTCGACAGTGTTTTCAATGCCTTCGTCACCATTCTCGTGACCATCGATCCGCCGGGCCTGGCGCCGCTGTTTCTTGCCGTCACCCGCGGCATGAACCGCGAGCAGCGCCTCCAGGTATCGATGCGCGCCAGCATCATCGCCTTCATCGTGCTGGCCGTCTTTGCGGTTGCGGGTGCGGCCATCCTCACCGTCTTCGGCATCACGCTGCCGGCCTTCCGTGTCGCCGGCGGGTTCCTGCTGTTCTTCATCGCCTTCGAGATGGTTTTCGAGAAGCGCCAGGACCGCAAGGAGAAGATCTCCGATGTCGCGATCACCCGCGACCACATCCACAACATCGCCGCCTTCCCGCTTGCCATTCCGCTGATCGCCGGCCCCGGCGCCATCTCGGCGACGGTGCTTTTGTCGGGCTCGTTCCAGGGCTTGGCCGGACAGGCGGCACTGGTGCTGATCATCCTGGCATGCCTCGCGCTGACCTACCTGGTGTTCATCCTGGCCGAGCGCATCGACCAGTTCCTGGGCCAGACCGGCCGCTCGATCCTCACCCGCCTGCTCGGCGTCATCCTCGCCGCCCTTGCCGTCCAGTTCGTCGCCGACGGCATCAAGGCGCTGATGGCAATGTGAACTGCACGCGAACGCGCAAGCTGACGCCGGATGATCGAGCAAGAAGCAGTCGACCACGACGCGTGGAGCTTGGCATCCAACCGAGCTGGCGAGGCGCCTGGCTGGCCCATCGAGGTCGTGGTGTGTCGTCGGCGGTTGGGCGCTTGACCTGTGGCACGGCAAGCAGACCTGCGAACACGACGACCTTGAGTCCACAGGCTCCGCGACGACCAGATCACCGAGACCCTCCGGCAGCGATTTCGCAGATTTGGCGCCAGCACCTCGAGGAACGACGCTGCCGCGCCGGACATGTTTGAAACAATGCCTCGGCATCTGCCATCCAGTCCATGAATGGGCAGGCAGGCTCTGACCGCCTTCGCCGAATTGCGTTTCGGCGGACTTTCTTGGGAACCACAGATACCCCAAGCAAGCCTAGCCTACTGCTTGAAGCAGTGCTCTCGATGCCATTGCAGGAAGTTTGGATGGGGACGGTCGGACAAGCGCTGCGGGCCGATCGCTTGGCCGGTGCGATTGACGATGCCCTGGATGCCATCGGGATCGTTCACTTGCCGCGAAATCAGAATTTCGAGATCATCGGAAAGGCTGATGAGCCCCCTGTCAAACATCCAGTGCGCTGTCCCTGAGAGCGCGATACCGTTGTTGATGATGTCCGGCCCGTTTGCCTCGACAGGTCGATATGGGCTGCCGCCACTTCCGCTCGTCCGCCACCGTTGATGAGCTTCAATCCAGTGACCGCACAGCGCTCATCATAGGCGCGCAGGACGATCTTCCGGAAGACGCGGTCGCGTACAATGCGGGACGTCAAGAACTGAGCTCGCTCGCGGCTCTCTTCAAACTCGAAAGGCGCCTGTTCCTCGAAGAAGCCGGTGACCGGCAATACTGGATCGACTCTTGGCAGCAACGGGCTCGGCTGATCCAGCCCCAGAGTAACGATCCGACTGAAGTCGCTTGCTGAAAGTGGCCTCACCGCCGCTTGGGCGCGGCCGGAAATTCGTCCATCTTCATTGAGAACCCCACGTTCGACCACGCCATTAGCGCCGCTGAACGGGACAGGACTCGCAAAATCGAGATAAGTGCCAGGTTCGACAAGCGCGAGAAACATGCCCTTCGAGCCGGGATCCGGGATGACCCGCTGCACCTTGGCAACAGCGAAGTATCCGCGTGTTTCGGTGACTTTGCGCGGCTCGTAATAAATAATCCAGTCGCCGACGCAGCCTTGGACCCTGCCCAGATACTGGGCTGGAAATTGATACCGTTCAGCCGGACTGTCGTCGTAAATCGAATCCGACCGGTGAATGAAGACCCCGTACCCCATTCGCCTTAGTAACGCGAAGCAGCAAGATTCGCGAGCACAGTTGCTCGCGAAATCGAGTGGTCAACTTGTCTATTCTTTGTCGCCTCGCCTCAGCGAAGCTGCCGCCAAAATCAGCCGCATCTCTGGCTGCACTTTCCGTGCAACCTGCATGGCGTAAATCACGCCATGCATACCTTCGCCACAGCTTCGGGACAGGCTTTTTGCTGCGTCAGGCCCCCAAACTGTTAAGCCGGCATTCGCCGATATCGCCGCTCTGTTTCGATCAGAACGGGATTTCGTCGTCGAGGTCGCGCGAACCGCCACCACCCATGCCGCCACCGCCGCCCTGGCCGCCGCTGCGGCCACCACCGCCACCCGAGCCACCACGGCCACCGCCATAGCTGTCGGTCGGGCTCGACTGGCCGAAGTCGGAACGACCACCGCCACCGCCATATCCACCACCGCCCTGGCCACCACCATAGCCGACCTGGCCACCGCCGCCGCTATAGCCGGCGTCGCCACCCTGGCCGCGCGCGTCGAGCATCTGCAACTCGCCACGGAACTTCTGCAGCACGATTTCGGTGGTGTAGCGCTCGATGCCGTCCTTTTCCCACTTGCGGGTCTGGAGCTGGCCTTCGATGTAAACCTTCATGCCCTTCTTGAGGTACTGCTCGGCGACCTTGGCCAGATTGTCGTTGAAGATGACGACCTGATGCCACTCGGTCTTTTCCTTGCGCTCGCCCGAATTCTTGTCGCGCCAGCTTTCCGAAGTCGCGATCCTCAGGTTGACGACCGGTTCACCCGAGTTGAGCCGGCGAATCTCGGGGTCAGCGCCCAGATTACCGACCAGAATGACCTTGTTGACGCTACCTGCCATGACACCGCTCCGCGCTCGTCCGAAACCAAATTCCAGAAAAATATGAGGGCGCACACTAGCCCATGGCACCCTCCGCCCGCGCCCCCTGCCGGCGGAAAACCTCGTTCCGTCCACAAGACATTTTTTGTTCTTATTTTGTTCTATCGTCAATCGCGGCAGTTGGCAAGAGGTTGTCATGCCAAATGCCAGCGGGCCGCCCTTTCGGGCAGCCCGCTGGGTTTTGACGTCGGCAGTGCAGCTTACGCCTCGCCCTGCATGCGATCTTTGAAGAAATCGAGATGCTTGCGCTGCGCCTCGATCATCGTCTCGCGGTAGATGCCGTAGATCACGTCGGTGTCGTGCAGTGTCACACCCTCGATGGTCGGCGAGGCAAAAGTCGGCAGCTCGATGCCACGGTCGGCCAACTTCTGCGCTGTGCGCGCGATCAATTCGTGAGTCATGATCATGGCCAGCACCGTCGACGAGCCGGCCACGGGCCGGCTCCACCCCTCCACCGGCACGATCGCGTCCTCGATCGGCGAGGTCGTGTCGATGACGATGTCGGCAGCGTCCGCCAGGCGCTTGCCGGAGGAATGGCTCGCCGGCTTGTCGAGATTGTTCTTGCTGGTGATGGCGACGACGAACAGCCCGCGCTTCCTGGCATAAAGGGCGGCATCGATGCCCGAGGCATTGCGGCCGCTATGGCCGAAGATGATGATGGAATCGCCCGGGTTGAGCGGCTGGTGGTCGAGGAACTTTTCGGCGTATTTCTCGGTGCGCTCAAGCCACAGAAGCTCGCGGACACCGCCGGAGCCGAGCACGTTGTGCCACATCACCCGCGGGTCGGTCAGCGGGTTGAAGCCGACATAGGAGCCGTAGCGCGGAAACGCCTCCTGGCACGGCAGCACCGAATGGCCCGAGCCATACAGATGCACCAAGCCCTTGTTGGCGAGCGTCTCGGCCAGTCGCGCCGATACGGCCTCGAACGCCGCTTCGTTGGCGTTCGCCGCGCCGTCGATGAGCTTGGCCAGCCGGCTGATGTAGGAAGTCGTCATGGAAAAAGACCTTTCGGTTGTCAGATTGTCAGATGTCGCTTGTCAGAGATGGAGAACGGAACGGATTTCGTAGCGGTCGCCGCGCATGGTCGAGACGGTGAATTCGAACGGGCCAGAGCGGTCGAAGGCGATACGCTCGACCATGAAAGCAGGGCTGCCGGCTGGCAGCTGGATCAGTGCGGCATCCTCGGCCTTGACCTCACCGATGCGGTAGATCTCGCGCGCCTCCTGGGGCACGATGCCGTAGCTGGCCTTCAACGTCTCGTAGAGCGAGGAGACGCCTGCCGCCGTCTCCAGCAGGCCCGGCACGCGTGCCGCCGGCAGATGCGCGGTCTGAATGCCGATCGGCTGGTCGTTGCCGAGCCTGAGACGACGCAGCCGCAGCACTGATGTCCCTTCCTCGATCTCCAGTGCGCCGGCGACCTGGGCGTCGGCCGGAATGATGCGGGCATCGAGCAGCCGCGTGCCCAGATTGAGGCCGAGATTTGCCATCTCCTGGGTGAAGCTGGTCAGCCCGCGCACGCCGGCAATGACAGTTGGGCTGCGCACGAAGGTGCCGCGCCCGTGCTCGCGGCTGAGCAGGCCGGAATCCTCGAGGTTGCGCAGCGCGTGGCGTACCGTGATGCGGCTGACCCCGAGCAGGTCGCACAGCCGCTCTTCGTTGGGGATCTGCGCGCCCGTCGCCCATTCGCCCGATGAGATCAGCGTCCGCATCGCCTGCTCGGCCTGGTGCCACAGCGGTTCTGGCCGGCTGCGGTTGGGTTTTGCGAAAGTTCCACTCATCGGATTTCGTCCCATTGTTGGCCTCGCGCCCCGGCGAATGCCGCGCCCACGAGGCTGGCGTCCTTGCCGAAGGCGCCTGCTTCGATGCGCACGCCCCTGAGATGCGGCGGCAGTTGCCGTTCCATTGCGTGTCTTACCATCGGCACCAGCACGTCGGCGGCTTCCGCCACGCCGCCGGCCAGGATCACCGCCTGCGGATCGAGCAGCGCCACGGCGGTTGCCAGGCTCACGCCCAGCGCCTTCGCCGGCCGCGCCAATGCATCAATCGCATCCGTATTTCCCGCACGCGCGGCCGCCACCACCCCGCGTCCGTCACTGAACCCTGCCATCCGCCCGATGGCATCGAGCGCCCTGCCCGCTGCCTGCCGCTCCAGCCAACCATCGCGGTCGTGGCCGGGATCGTCGAGATCGGCACAGGCCCAGCCGAACGAGCAGGCAGCACCTTGTCCGCCACGCACGATGCGCGAACCCGACAGCACCGCCGAGCCGACGCCGGTGCCGATCGCCACCAGGATCGCATCCGACAGACCCTTGGCCGCGCCCGCCGATGCCTCGGCCAGCAGCGCCAGCTGGGCATCCTGCCCAAGGCCGATTGCGAGATCAGGCAACACTTCGGACAGGTCGATCCCGTCGAGCCACGGCAGGTTGGGTATCCATAGGCAGCGCGCGCCGCGCGCCGTGCCCGGCACCGAGATACCGAGCCGCGTCGCTCCGTGCGCCCGGGCCAGCCGGGCGACCGTCGTGCGAAGATCATCCAGTCCCGCCGGTGCCGGCCAGGCACCGATGTGCTCCACGGCAGCGGGTGCGGTCGAAAGCCCTGCCCGCAATTGCGTGCCACCGAGGTCGATGGCCAGAACCTTGCTCATCCCTTCACTCCGGAGCTGACAATGGAGTCGACGAAGAAGCGCTGCAGGAACACGAACAGCACCAGCGGCGGCAGCACGGCCAGCGTAGCGCCCGCCATGACAAGATTGGTGTTCGTCGCGCCCCTGTTGTAGCTCAACAGCCGGCTGAGGCTGATGACGATGGGGTATTGGTCGGCATTGCCCTGCAGCACCGTCAGCGGCCAGAGATAGCTGTTCCAGTGATAGACGAAGGCAAACAGCGCCAGCGCCGCCACGGCCGGCGTCACCAGGGGGGCCACGATGACGAACAGGATGCGCATCTCCGAGGCGCCGTCCATGCGCGCCGCATCGATCAGGTCGTCGGGCACGCCTGCAATGAACTGCCGCATCAGGAAGATGCCAAAGGCGTTGGCCAGATTCGGCAGGATGACGCCGGCGAGGCTTCCGTCGAGCCCGATCGAACCGATCATCCGGTACAGCGGGATCAGCGTCACGATCGGCGGCAGGAACATGGTCGCGATCAGCAGCGCAAACAATGCGTCACGGCAGCGAAAGCGGTGCTTGGCAAAAGCGTAGCCGGCCATCAGGCTGGTGACGATGATGCCGGCGGTGGTAACAGTGGCAATGACGGCGGAATTCAGCATCGAGCGGCCGACATTGATCACGCCGGAGACCTTGCCGAAGGCTTCGAGGCTCGGGCTCTCGGGCAGCCATACCGGCGGCACCTGCATGGTCTCGGCCGGCGTCTTCAGGCTCGACAGCACCATCCACACCAGCGGAAAGGCCGAGGCGACAGCCACCACGAGCATCAGCAGTGCCATGGCATAGTCGCCCCCGCTCGGGCGCGGCCTGAAGAAAAACAAGCCGCGGCGCGGCCGCCACTCGCCAACCGCGCTCATTCGTCGTCTCCCTTCCGGGCAAATGAAAACAGCGCGAAGATCACCACGATCAGCGACAGCATCAGCGTCACTGCCATGGCCGAGCCGAGCCCCCCTGGGCACGTTCGATACCGACGCGGCGGATGTGATAGGTCAGCACATTGGTCGAGCCCACCGGCCCGCCTTGCGTGATCAATGCCACCGGCTCGAACACCTGCACCGCATTGATGATGGCAATCACGGCGCTGAACAGCAACGTCCGGCGCAGCAGCGGCAAGGTGATCGCGGTGAACTGCTGGCGCGCATTCGCCCCATCGATGGTCGCCGCCTCGTAGAGGCTGGTTGGGATCTGCGTCAGCCCGGCCACGACGAGCACGGTGAAATAGCCGACCTGCTGCCAGACATTGAGGAAGACGATGGAAACCAGCGCCGTGCCGGGCGACGACAGCCACGGTTGCGGGCCTATGCCGATCCAGCCAAGCATCTGGTTGATCGGCCCTTCGCTCGGCGAATAGAGCTTCGACCACACCAGGGCGACCGCAATCATCGGCACCATATAGGTCGAAAACAGGATCGTCCTCAGCGCGTTGCCGCCGGCGACGTTGCGCTGGTAGACGAGCAACCCGAGCCCGACCGAAACAGGCAGGATCAGCGCCACCGACATCAGCGTGTAGAGTGCGGTGTTGACAAGCGCGCCCTTGAAGTCGCGCCCGACCGAGGTCGAGCCAAAAATCTCGCGGAAATTGTCGAGCCCGACGAAATCGGCGGTCTGGAACCCGGTCTGCGTCGACCAGTCCTGCAACGACAGCCACATCGTCAGCAGCATCGGCACGAAGATGAAGGCACCGATCAGCGAGACGGCCGGCGTCAGCATCATCCAAACGGAATGTTGGTGGGTTCTGGTCATTTTCACGTCGCGCGCCCGATGGCGCTCTGTCGTTGCTCGGCACGGTCGCCGCTTCGTTCTTCTCCCCGTTCATGGGGAGGTGAGAGGCGGTCCGCGCAGCGGACGAAAAGCCAATTGCTTGGCTTTTCGAGCATCGAACGCCGGCAGGCAGATGAGGGGCAGCGCGTCGGTCTCCAGACGTGGAGCCGCCCGTCATCCGGCCCTTCGGGCCACTCTCTCCCCGTGAACGGGGAGAAAGAAAAACGCGGGCTCGGGCACTACTTCGCAGCCTTCTCCAGGATCGAGGCCGCGTCGGCCTGGGCGTTCGCCTGCGCTTCTGCGGCCGTGACCTTGCCATATTGCAGCGCCTCGATGGTCTGCTGCAGCGATTCCGAGAACTCCTGGCCGCCGAGAACGACCGGAAAAGGCTTGGCGTCGGCCAGGACGCTGACATAACCCGACAGGAACTCGGAGCCGAGCTTGTCCTTGAAGGCTTCGACGTCGGAGCTGCGCGACGGCAGGATGCCCATCGACATCAGGATGTTGGCCATGGCAGAAGCGCCGTTCGGGCCTGACTTCGGGCTGTTCAGCCAAGCGAGGAAATCCCACGCCGCCTTCTGCTCGGCCTCGGCAACCCCGGCATTCACAACGGTCATCCACGAATAGGAGATCGAGCGCGGCTTGTCGCCAGACGGCCCCACAGGGATCGGTGCCGTGGCGATATCGGCGAACTTGTCGGTCATGCCTGCCTTGAGCGCGCTCTCCCACCAATTGGCCATGATGATCATACCGGTCTTGCCGGAAACGAAGTTGTCAAGGAACGGCCCGGTCGTGTTGGCGTCGGCCGTGCCCATGGCCGGGTCGCTCGATCCCGCCTTGATCAGGTCCTCGTAGAGCTGGAAGGTCTCGCCGGCGTTCTTGCTGTCGAGCATCGGCTTGCCGTCCATCACCAGTTCGCCGCCATTGGACACCAGCAGCGACGAGAACGGATGCACAACGCCGGCGGCCCAGCTGTTGATCATGCCGAAACCCTGCTGTCCCGAGTCCTTCCTGCTCAGCTTGGCGGCGGCGTCCTTGAGCTCGTCCCAGGTCTTGGGCGCGGTTGCGATACCGGCGTCCTTGAACAACGCCTTGTTGTAGTTGAGCGCATAGACGTCGATCTCGTTGGGGATGCCGTAGAGAACCCCGCCGACGCTTGCCGCCGTCACCACGCCTGCCGGCCAGCCGCCCTTGACCTCGCCGGCGACAGACTCGGGCGCTGCCGCCACCAGCTTGTCGCGCGCCAGTTCCGGCAGCCACAGGTCGTAGATGCCGGCGATCGTCGCGCCCTGCCCGCCGCCTTGCGAGCGCAGTGTCGTCAAAAGGTCACCGAACGGCACGGCCCGCACCGTCACCGCGACGTCGGGATTGTCCTTGGCAAAGTCCTTGGCCGCCTGCTCAAGCAGCGCCACCGTCTCCGGCGCCCAGTGGGTCAGGTAGGAAATGTTGACTGACTGCGCCAAAACAGTGCTTGGCAACAGGGCAATGCCGGCGGCCAGCGCGCCCTTGATCCACGCGAGTTTCATGAAATCGTCCTCCACATGCGGGGCCATGTTCCCGGCTTCATCCGCGCCAATAGGTTATAACGTCATACTGACCTGTCAAGCAGGCAAATTCGCTTGGCCCCAACGCAAGTCGAGCAGCAGTTCAGGTGGAACGGTCGATTTGGCAGGAGACCGATGGCACCGGCTTGCAGCGCCGGCGGCCATCCGCGAAAAACTACGGTCAGCGCTTCTGACAGGGCCACTACAACTCACCGGGGAGGATCCGTTGATCGCCGCCTATATCGACGAATTCATCATGTTTTGCGCCGGCGCGTGGATGACGGCAGTCGGATTCGGCTATGTCGAGCTGCCGGTGCCGCCCAACCAGCCATGGCTCGCCAACCTCGTGCGTCAGTTCAAATGGATGGGCCCGCTGCTGATGCTGATCGCCATCGTCCTTGGCGTCGCCGCTCCCGCCTAGCAGCGCGTTGCATCAGGCAGGGTCTCCCAAGCAAGTTTTCGCGGTCAAGTTGCCCCAATGTTCAGCGAACGTTCACAAGCGGACAATACCCGTTCAGGTCATCATGGGGCGAGCGGGTGGCGGCTTGACGATGATTGCTGAACATGTTCTTGATTCAGCCCTGGGAGATCTGTTCGAGCTGTCGCTGTGCCGTTCTCGATTTCAACGATCGATCCTCGCTACATCAAGGCGAACCCTGCCTATCTCCGCATGATCGGACGCACATGGGCCGAGATCGAGGGCCAGCCTCTCGGGGCGACCTGCCCTATTCGATCGAATCTGTGCTTCCTGGCAAGTTACCGGACCTTCCCACCCCGACTTGAAACTGATTGCCCGCGACGTGGCGCCACGCCCCCCGACAATCGTCCCGGGCAAATGTCCCATCCCTCACCCCTCCGCCAGCGCCCGCTCTACCGCCGCCTCGGCATGCAGCCTCACCACATCGAAAGCCGGCATCGGATAGGCATCCATCCCCGCCAGCAGCGGCAGTTCGGTGCAAGCGACCACGACGGCTTCCGCGCCGCGCGCGCCAAGGTCGGCCGCAAGTTGCAACAGCACAGCCTTCGACTCCGGCCTGACCACGCCGAGCGTCAGCTCATCGATGATGATGCGGTGCAGCGCCGTGCGCTGCTCGTCCGGCGGAACGATCACCTCGATGCCGAACCGCTTCTGCAGCCGTTCGGCGAAGAATCCCAGTTCCATCGTGTAGCGCGTGCCCAGCAGCCCAACGCGCTTGAGGCCGGCGCCGCGGATCGCCTCGCCGGTCGGGTCGGCGATGTGCAGCAATGGAATGCCGATTGCGCTTTCCACCTGTTCGGCAACGGTGTGCGGCGTCACCGCAGTCAGCATGGCGAAGGCAGCACCCGCCTGTTCCAGGCTGCGTGCCGCATTTGAAACCACCGCCGCGACCTCAGTCCAGTCGCCTTGCGCGGCCAGCCGATTGAGCTCGTCGAAATCGAGCGTAAACATCAGCGAACGGGCGTTGTGATGCCCGCCCATCCGGTCATGCGCCGCCTGGTTGATCAGCCGGTAGTAGAGCACGCTGGATTCCCAGCTCATGCCGCCCAAAAGCCCGATCAGCTTGGTCTGCCTAACAGTCACGGTTGTCTCCCCCGCGGTTCGGCCGCGATGACGTGCCGAATGTCAGGTCGGCATGATCGATCGTTTGTGCAAGGGGAGTTCGGCTAACCTCGCATCACGTGGCGGGCACACCCGAAACAGGCTCACGACAGACAAAACAAAAATATGGCCCCGCCGCTCCCAGGAGCGCACGGGGCCTTGTGTCGGGTTATACCCTTGACTACCGGGAGTGGTTTACCGGCTTGCTCTCTCGGATGCTTCGTGGCGCTCGGCCAACGATCCGACCAATGGTTTCAAATTGTCGTGGGGATCAACAGGTCGGGGTTTGCGTGAGGCTTTTCACTAAGGGAAAGCCAGGCACCTGCGCCTGCTGCGGTTCCGTCCTGTTAGCGGAACCCTTTGGGACTGTCCGGTGGAGTCATGCCTAGCTCCTTCGTCAGTTGCGCCATTTGTTCGCCTGCTGCTCAACTCGCGTGTCTGCGGCGTCTCGCAGACCGACCGTAGCATGGTGAGGAGCCCTCAAGGAGGCTCGGCCTCAGGCGACACCAGCACTCTGCATCCCTGATTCCGCTACGTCAACCACAACATTGTTAGTCGGGAAAAATGTGATCGAAGGCCGGATTCGCAGCCTCGGATTCCAGCCATGCTCCTGCCATAACGTTGTCAGGATGGCGTTCGGCCTTTGTTCTTTTCACTTGCCCCTGCCCGCCAAAGGCGCTTAAACGCATTGGGTTGCCTCTCGACCGGGCGGCGAAAATACCTACATGAGGGGATGGTCGGGCAAACCCGCCACTCCAAGCAATTCCAGATTTGAGGCGGCGGCGCGGCAATGGCCGATCACAAGTACATCTCCATTCGCGGTGCGCGCGAACACAATCTCAAGAACGTCGATCTCGACCTGCCGCGTGACCGGCTGATCGTCATGACCGGCCTGTCCGGCTCGGGAAAATCGTCGCTTGCCTTCGACACCATCTATGCCGAGGGCCAGCGCCGTTACGTCGAGAGCCTGTCGGCTTATGCCCGCCAGTTCCTCGAGATGATGCAGAAGCCCGATGTCGACCAGATCGACGGCCTGTCGCCGGCGATTTCGATCGAGCAGAAGACGACCTCGAAGAACCCGCGCTCGACGGTCGGCACGGTCACCGAAATCTACGACTACATGCGCCTGCTTTTCGCGCGCGTCGGCGTGCCCTATTCGCCCGCTACCGGCCTGCCGATCGAGAGCCAGACGGTGTCGCAGATGGTCGACCGGGTGCTGGCGCTCGACGAAGGCACCCGCCTGTTCATCCTGGCGCCCATCGTCCGCGGCCGTAAGGGCGAATACAAGAAGGAGCTGGCCGAGCTCCAGAAGAAGGGCTTTCAGCGCGTCAAGATCGACGGCGCTTTCTACGAGATCGGCGAAGCACCGGTGCTCGACAAGAAGTACAAGCATGACATCGACGTCGTCGTCGACCGTATCGTCGTCCGTCCCGACCTCGCCACGCGCCTCGCCGACTCGATGGAAACCGCGCTCAAGCTGGCTGAGGGCCTGGCCGTCGCTGAATTCGCCGACAAGCCGCTCGACGCCAGCCAGACCGGCGCGGATTCGGTCAACAAATCCGCTAACGAAACCCACGAACGCATTCTTTTCTCGGAGAAATTCGCCTGTCCGGTGTCGGGATTCACCATCCCCGAGATCGAACCACGGCTGTTCTCCTTCAACAACCCGTTCGGCGCCTGCCCGGCTTGCGACGGCCTCGGCAACCAGCGCGCCATCGACCCGGCGCTGATCGTTCCGGAAGACCACGTGTCGCTGCGCGAGGGTGCTGTGGCGCCTTGGGCCAAGTCGACCTCGCCCTACTACACCCAGACACTGGAAGCGCTCGGCAAGGTCTACGGCTTCAAGATCGGCGACCGCTGGCGCGACCTGACACTGGAGGCACAGGATGCGATCCTGCGCGGCACCGGCGCGAAGGAAATCACCTTCAACTATGACGATGGCCTGCGCTCCTACAAGACGACCAAGACCTTCGAGGGTGTGATCCCCAATCTCGAGCGGCGCTGGAAGGAGACCGAATCCGCCTGGATGCGCGAGGAGATCGAGCGCTTCATGTCGGCAACACCCTGCCCGACCTGTGCCGGCTACCGGCTCAAGCCGGAATCGCTGGCGGTCAAGATCGCCGGCAAGCACATCGGCGAAGTCACCGAACAGTCGATCCGCAAAGCCAATGCCTGGTTCGAGGAACTGCCGGCGTCGCTCAACGACAAGCAGAACGAGATCGCCGTCCGCGTGCTCAAGGAGATCCGCGAGCGCCTGCGTTTCCTTAACGATGTCGGCCTCGAATATCTGACGTTGTCGCGCAACTCCGGCACTTTGTCGGGCGGCGAAAGCCAGCGCATCCGGCTGGCATCGCAGATCGGCTCGGGCCTCACCGGCGTGCTTTACGTGCTCGACGAGCCGTCGATCGGCCTGCACCAGCGCGACAACGCCCGCCTGCTCGACACGCTGCGCCACCTCAGGGACATCGGCAACACCGTCATCGTTGTCGAGCATGACGAGGACGCGATCCTCACCGCCGACTATGTCGTCGACATGGGCCCGGCCGCCGGCATCCATGGCGGCAGCATCATCGCCGAAGGCACGCCGCAGCAGGTCATGGCCAACCCGAACTCGATCACCGGCAAATATTTGTCGGGCGAGCTCGAGATCGCAATACCCGCCCAGCGCCGCGAGCTGAAGAAGAACCGCCGCATCAAGGTGGTCGGCGCGCGCGGCAACAATCTGAAGGACGTCACCGCCGAAATCCCGTTGGGTACCTTCACCGCCGTGACCGGCGTGTCGGGCGGCGGCAAGTCGACCTTCCTGATCGAGACCTTGTTCAAGGCAGCGTCGCGCCGCATCATGGGTTCGCGCGAACATCCAGCCGATCACGACCGCATCGAGGGCCTCGAATTCCTCGACAAGGTCATCGACATCGACCAGTCGCCGATCGGCCGCACGCCGCGCTCCAACCCGGCGACCTACACCGGCGCCTTCACGCCGATCCGCGACTGGTTCGCCGGCCTGCCCGAATCCAAGGCGCGCGGCTATCAGCCCGGCCGCTTCTCCTTCAACGTCAAGGGCGGCCGCTGCGAGGCCTGCCAGGGCGACGGCGTCATCAAGATCGAGATGCACTTCCTGCCCGACGTCTACGTCACCTGCGACGTCTGCCACGGCAAGCGCTACAACCGCGAAACACTCGACGTGCTGTTCAAGGGTAAGTCGATCGCCGACGTGCTCGACATGACGGTCGAGGAAGGCGTCGAGTTCTTCGCCGCCGTGCCCGTGGTGCGCGACAAGCTGATCACGCTCAATCAGGTCGGCCTCGGCTACATCCATATCGGCCAGCAGGCCAACACACTGTCCGGCGGCGAGGCCCAGCGCATCAAGCTCGCCAAGGAGCTGTCGCGCAAGGCCACCGGCAAGACGCTGTACATCCTGGACGAGCCGACCACCGGCCTGCATTTCCACGACGTCGCCAAGCTGCTCGAGGTGCTGCACGAACTTGTCGACCAGGGCAACACGGTGATCGTCATCGAGCACAACCTGGAGGTCATCAAGACCGCCGACTGGGTGCTCGACCTCGGCCCCGAAGGCGGCGACGGCGGCGGCGAACTTGTCGCCTCGGGCCGGCCCGAAGACATCGTCGCCGAACCGCGCAGCTACACCGGCCAGTTCCTCAAGGAGCTTTTGGAGCGTCGCCCCCGCGGCAAGCAGGAGGCGGCGGAGTAGCGATTGGCGCGGCGCCGGACGGCTTGCGCCAGGGTGCAGTCAGATTTGATATGTGCTTGCCCCGCCCGCCCAGAGAGCGCCGGCGTGATGCCCTATCTAGTGCTGGGTCGCCACGGCTGGTGCTCGTGCGCGAGCCAGACCAATTCGGGGTCGAGCGCGAGCACCCGCAGTTGGCCTTCGCTGTGCGGCTCGTCAAGCTCGCCGAACCAGACCGCCACGTCGCCGCCAACGACGATCGGCCGCCCACCAGTCTCGATCACGACGACCTGCATCCCGGCCGTGTGGCCGGGCGCCGGGACGAGCCGGAGCCCGGGAAGCAGTTCGAGTTCGCCGTCAACCGGCACATACCGCACGCCGGGCGCATCGACCCACTCGCGAAGAGGGTATTCGTTCCCGTCGCTGTGTGCGTCGTCGAGCTCGCGACGCTGGACGTAGATCGGCTTGCCGGCGGCGGGCTCGGCCATGCCACTACCTTTGCCTGACGCCAGCGAACTTCTGATTGCATGATGCAACCGGTTGCAAAGTAAGTTGACTGATCTTATCTTGCAATAGGTTTTTGGGAGTGCGCATGAACGACCCACGCTCGGGCTGCCCGACCAATCTGACTCTCTGAATTTCGTGGCAGTATCTGAACACGATCTTCTATGCACCTAGCAGTTGATTCATTTTCAGATTATGCTCGCAAAAATTGTCGATCATGATCTGGGGAGGGATCGATGACGAGCACAGCCACAATCCTGGCGCCACAGCCGACCGGCAACCTATTGGTGATGTTCCAACCGGGCCAGAAACCCAAGCAGGTCGACAGGCTGGTTTCCAACACGCTCGGTCTGAAGAACGTCGCCCACTCCAGTGACTTCAATACGCTCGACTCGCGTATGGTCGATGCCTTCGCCGAATCCGGCGTGCTCAATCTCGACAGGATCGGCATCGCCGTGGTTGCAACGCAGCCCGGCAGCGCGATGGCAGTCGCCACTGCCAATCTCAACGCCGACAAGCATGTGCGCCTCGCCCGGCCCGAATTCTGGCTGCGAGCGCTGAGCAGCTGGAACGACCGTCACGCCGCCTGGGTTCGCGATGGCCTCGCTTTGCTGGCCGACCAGGCCGTGAGCGGAAATGGTGCCGCGCCGCAGCTGAAGGCCAGTTTCGCGCCGCCCGTCGCCCCGTTGCCTGTCACCGGCCTGCCAACAGCGATCTCGGCCCAGTCGGCGGCCACCTGGGGCCTCGCCTGCACAAGAGCCGAGCTTTCGGCCTATAGCGGCGCCGGCATCAAGGTCGCCGTGCTCGACACCGGCTTCGACCTCACCCACCCGGATTTTTCCGGTCGCACCATCGTCCAGCAGTCCTTTGTGCCCGACGATGCTTCGGTCCAGGACGCCCAGGGCCACGGCACCCATTGCATCGGCACCGCCTGCGGCCCGCGCGCCCCTGCCGGCCAGATCCGCTACGGCGTCGCCCACGAGGCCGACATCTATGTCGGCAAGGTTCTCAACAATGCCGGCTCCGGCCAGGAAGGCTGGGTGCTCGCCGGCATCGAATGGGCGGTCGACAGCGGCTGCGAAGTCATTTCGATGTCGCTCGGCCGCCCGGTCCTGCCCGACGAGCCACCGGATCCGTTCTATGAAAACGCCGGCGAATATGCGCTAGAAAAGGGCGCGCTGATCATCGCTGCCGCCGGCAACGACAGCTGGCGCCAGTACAGCACCATTCAGCCGGTCAACTCGCCAGCCAATTGCGAGTCGATCATGGCGGTCGGCGCCATCGACGCCAAGTTCAAGATAGCCAATTTCTCCTGCGGCGGGCTCATCCCGCCCGGCGGCACGGTCAGCATCGCCGGCCCCGGCGTCGACATTTTCTCGGCGTTTCCGATGCCGCGCCGCTACGAGCGCCTGTCCGGCACCTCGATGGCAACGCCGCATGTCGCCGGCATCGCCGCGCTTTTGGCCCAGTCAGACAAGAGCCTGCGCGGCAAAGCACTATGGGAGGCGCTCGAACGCGCCGCCCAGAACATCGGCCTGCCTGACCGCGACGTCGGCAAAGGCCTTGTCATGGCGCCCTGAGCTTTCAGGCGTCGCAGCCTGCGATTGTGGACTTGCCTGCAAGCAGCGCCATATAATGCCGTTCGAGAAATCATGAGGACGCATGGTCATGGCGGCACGGAATGTCATGGTGCTTATCGACACCAAGCATGGCAACAGCTTCGAATCCGTCCAGGATGCTGTCGAAAAAGGCGGCCTGCGCGTCGACAAGGTGATGCGCGGCCTGCGCACCATCACCGGCGAGCTCGACGAGAACCTGATCGAGCGCCTGCGTGGCATCGACGGCGTCGCCGCGGTGCGTGAGGAAGGCACGTTTTCGCTGCCGCCGATGGACCCCAAGACGCCGCAATAGGATCGTCTCCGGCACGACGAAGGACCAGCCCGAAAGCTTTGAGCAATCCAGGCTCCGCGTAGGGTGACACCTACGCCGCCTCGGTCTGCCGCCGCAGCAGCCAGCAGCCATAGAGCAGGATGACGCAGGCGATCAGGAATTCGCGGATTTCCGACAGTTCGTATCCGTCGGCCATCCTGTGCCCGCCAAAGATGAACAGCAGTTGCGAGGCCGGCAAAAGCACGGCCACGGCCAGCCCCGACGCGCGATACGCCGCCGGCGCCTGCCTCAATTCAGCTGCCAGCCGGAACGCGATCACCACGCCCATGAAGAACCAGATCTGGTAGGGCACGATGTTCCATTCCTCATAGAGCAATCCGGCCAGCGGCAGGGCCGCCAGCGCAAACAGCCTCGGCGGAACGAACTGCCCGACCGGCCGCAGCCAGGCTGCGACATGCGACGGCCAGGCAACCGGCAGGACCACGAACAGCAGGAACGCCGCCGAATAATAGACGGCCTCGAACCTGTAGGTCGCGAAATTATGCAGGTTCGTCTCGTTCTGGACGTTGCCGGCAAACATCGGCCCGGCCGTCCAGCCGATCCAGTGCTGGCCCCACGACATCTCCTCCATCAGGATCAGCAACGTCACCAGGAACAGTGCCGCATGGACCGCCCAGCATGGCAGGCCGAGCACACGCGCGCGATTGCGGCGCCCACGCCATGCAGCGGCCCCCAGAGCCGCCAGCGCGCCAATGAAGACGACTTCGGTCAGGATGCTCAGCACCTGCCCTTCCCGCACGGTCTCGTTGAGGATTGTCGGCATCACGGCGACAGCGGTCGCAGTGATCAGCAACGCACCGGCTATCAGATAGGCAGCGCCGAGCAGCAGCGGCGCCTGGCCTTCATCCAAAAGCGGACGGCCAATTGCCGGCTGGAACAAAGCCGCGACCAGCAGGCAGGCCGAGACCAAGGCGACGAATGGCCTGATTAGCCCGAACATCGTCCAGTCGACCCTGTCCTTGGCCAGAAGGTCGCGGTCGTTGATGGCGAAATCGTAGGCAATCAGCGACACTATGATCGTCCCGGCAGCGGTGATCATGCCCATCCGCACCGCCCCGAATGGTGAAGCTACCCGCGTCCCTGGAATCGCCGACATCAAGCCCACACACACATGTTTGCGTTTGTATGAGCTTCGCTAGCTGGCTACCCGCCAACAAACAGTAAATCCGGCGACTGTCTCGTGCGATATATTGCCGGTTGGTCTTGGCCTTGGTCGCCTTGCTCTGTCAGGATACTTCCCCTTGATATCGTTCGCGGCTTTGACGCCCCTGCACCTTAGGCTAGAAAAGGCCGCACTGACGCAGCAAGGGGTAGATCGATGAGTGGAAACATCCGGGCAGGCATGGGCGGCTGGACGTTCGAGCCCTGGGAAGGCACGTTCTATCCCGAAAAGCTGTCCAAGGCGAAGCAACTGCAATTCGCCAGCAGCCACGTGCCGACGATCGAGGTCAATGGCACCTATTATTCGTCCTTCAAGGAACCGACCTTCCTGAAATGGGCCAACGAAGCTCCCGACGGCTTCGTCTATGCGCTCAAGGGCAACCGCTTCGTCACCAACCGCCGCGTGCTCGGCGAGGCCGGCGAATCGATGATGCGGTTTCTCGGCTCCGGCGTTGCAGCACTCGGCGACAAGCTCGGCCCGATCCTGTGGCAGTTCGCGCCGACCAAGAAGTTCGACGAAGACGACTTTGGCGCCTTCCTCAAGCTTCTGCCGGAAAAGCAGGATGGTGTGAAACTGCGCCACGCGGTCGAGGTGCGGCACGATTCCTTCATCGTCCCGGAATTCGCCGCGCTCGCCAGGAAGCACGACGTCGCCATCGTCTATGCCGACCACGCCAAATATCCGGCAATCGCTGACGTCACAGGTGATTTCGTCTATGCGCGGCTGCAGACCGGCAGCGACGACAACCACGACTGCTACACATCAGAGGCACTCGACGCGTGGGCCGAGCGGGCAAAGGTCTGGGCCGCCGGCGGAATCCCCCGCCGATCTGCCCCGCGCCGATCCTGCCACCGAGGCACCAGTCAAGCCGCGCGACGTGTTCGTTTACTTCATCACCGAAGGCAAGGTCCGCGCGCCGTTCGGCGCCATGGCCTTCATGAACAGGATCAACGGCTAGGCAGCCGCTTCAGGCTCCGGCGCCGCGTTCGGAGCCTGAAGTCAGCGCTCCCCAGGCGGCCATCGCCCCTTCGGCAACCGCCAACAGCGCCTCACGCGATGCACCGTCGCGTGCCTGCACCGACATGCCTTGCTGCACGGCGAGGTAAAACGCCGAGATCGCGTCGCAATCGGCAGTCGCGGGCAACTCGCCCTCGGCCACGGCCTGTCTCAGACGGCCGGCCAAGTCGCGCGCGCTCGACATGCGGCGTTCGCTGAGATCGCGGAACACCTCGACATTGGTTTCGCTGACATTGAGCGCGCCCAGCACGATCAGGCAGCCTCTGGGATCGCCCGGTTCGCTGAACGCGCGTGCCGAAGCGCGCAGGAAATCAGCAATTGCCTGCCTGGCACTGCCGGGTCGTTCGAAGGCGCCCCATATCTCGATGCCTTCGGTTGCACCGTAGAGATCGACAGCCTCGCGAAACAACGCCTCCTTGCTGCCGAAAGCGGCGTAAAGGCTGGGTGAGTTGATGCCCATCGCCGTCGTCAGATCCGAAAGCGACGCCCCGTCATAACCCTTTTTCCAGAACACCCGCATCGCCTGCCGCAAGGCGGCATCGCGGTCGAAGCTGCGCGGACGACCCTTCTGAGACATCTGAAACCTTTCTGTTGTGATCGATACATAATGCCCTTGACGCGCCCAGGCAAGGCTGCCATGTATTTTGTATCGTTCAATACAGAAAGCAAAAACATGCCCTCCCACAACGGCACGAAAGAACTCTCCCGGCTCGAACTCCCCCATGTCGAACTACGGGGCAAGGTCGCACTTGTCACCGGTGGCAGCCGCGGCATCGGTGCTGCCATTGCCATCCAGCTCGCCGCGGCCGGTGCCGACGTCGCGTTGACCTATGTCCGGTCGGCTGAAAAGGCCGAGGCCGTCGTCAAGCAGATCGAAGCCCTTGGCCCGCGCGGTATGGCGATCCAGGCCGACAATGCCGATGCGGCAGCTGTCGAGGCGGCCGTCGCCACAACCATCGAGGCGTTCGGACGTCTCGACATCCTCGTCAACAGCGCCGGCATCTGGCACGCCGGAACCATCGACACGGTGACGCTCGAACAGCTCGACGAAACCATGGCCGTCAATTTCCGCGCCCCGTTCATCGCCTCGAAGGCCGCAGCCAGCGTCATGCAGGAAGGCGGCCGGATCATTTCGATCGGCAGCAATCTCGCCGATCGCGTGCCGTTCGAAGGCATAGCGCTCTACTCCGCCAGCAAAGCGGCGCTTGTCGGCTTGACCAAGGGGCTGGCACGCGACCTCGGCCCGCGCGGAATCACCGTCAATGTCGTCCATCCCGGTTCGACCGAAACCGACATGAACCCGGCCGAGGGCGACATCGCCGACTACCAGCGCAGCCTGATGGCGATCCCGCAATTCGGCTCACCCAACGACATTGCCGGGCTGGTGACCTGGCTTGCCGGCCCGCAAGGCCGCTTCGTCACCGGGGCTGCACTCACCATCGACGGCGGCACCAACGCCTGACGAAGTGACCTCTCCGCGCCTCGTGCCTTGCGGGCGTGGAGAGGTTTTGAACGCGCAGTGATTTTTGTTGGGCTTTGGGCTCCTAATTTTCACCGTCACGATCCTTCCCACCCCCTCTTGCCTGCCGGCTATCTCCCCCACAAGGAGGAAGATTAGTCACGTCCAAGGCGGCACTCGTTCTGCAACGTCGTGAGAGTAAGCCCTGCAGCGTTAGGGATTAGCCGGGGCATCGATGGAAGCGTGATCGCCTTCCTTGTGGGGAGATGGCCGGCAGGCCAGAGGGGGTGCGAAGGAATGAGGCGTTGAATATCTGCCTGACAGCAGCGACCCAACCGTCACCCCCTGTACGCGCTCAGCTCCTGCAGCACCTCGCGCAACGCCAACGGCAGGTCCTCGGCGATCAGGCCTGGCCCGAAGCGCCGTGCCGCCTCGGCATGCATCCAGACGGCAGCACTGGCGGCTTGAAAAGCCGGCATCCGCTGCGCCAGCAATGCTGCAACGATGCCCGACAGCACGTCGCCAGAACCGGCGGTCGCCAGAAGCGGTGTGCCGTTGGCATTGATCGCCGCCCGTCCGTCGGGTGCGGCAATCACCGTATCAGGTCCCTTGTAGATGATGATCGCCTGGGCGCGCCTCGCCGCCGCCCGCGCCCGCTCCAGCTTCGACAAGCTTGCATCGGCAGCGATGTCGGGAAACAGGCGTCCGAACTCGCCATGATGCGGCGTCAGCACAAGTGCCGGCGCATTCGGCCGTTTCGCTGCCTCGAAGAAGGCGGCGCGCTGATGCGACAGCGAGGTGATGCCGTCGGCATCAAGCACCAGTGCACCGAAACGGCCGTCGGCAACCGACATCAGCTCGAGCGCGAAACGCCCGACCTCGGGCTCGGGACCAAGACCGGGGCCATAGACCAGCACTTCGGGTTTGCGCGCGCCCAAGAAGGCCAGCGCGTCCTCGAGCGTATCGGAACGCCTGAGAATGACCGAAGTCAGGTGCGCTGCATTGGCAGCCAGTGCCGCACTCGGCGACAACACCGTCACCGCGCCCGCCCCGGCCCGTGCCGCTGCCGTCGCCGACAGCCGCGCCGCCCCCGTGGCCGACGCCCCACCGGAGAAGACACCGACATGGCCGCGACTGTATTTGTGGGCGTCGTTTGCCGGCGACGGGAAACACGGCTGCCACCACGCCGGATTGTTTTCGAAACAACGCGCGGAAGTCGCGACGACAGTGGCATCTGAGATGCCGATGTCGGCGACGACGATTTCGCCGCAAAGCGCCTGGCCGGGATAGAGCAAATGGCCGGGCTTCTTGCGGGCGAAGGTCACTGTCATCGCCGCCTGGAAGGCGGCGCCCAGAACTTCGCCCGAGACACCCGACACGCCCGAAGGCAGGTCGACAGCAACGACCGGCACGCCGGCCGCGACCGTCCGCGCGATCGCCACCAGCACCGTACCGTCAAGCGGCTTGGACAGCCCGGCGCCATAGAGCGCGTCAACCACGACGGAAGCTGGCTCGGGCGCAAAGGCCGCCAGCGGCTCTGCGGCAACCGGGCACTCGGCCATGGCCAGCGCCGCATCGCTGCCGGCGCGCGGGCTGCCTGCCGCGAAAAGCCGGACGGCAACGCCGCTTTGGCGCAGCAGGCGGGCCACGACATAACCGTCGCCGCCATTGTTGCCCGGCCCGCACAGCACATGCACGGCGCGCGCTCCCGCAAACCGCGCGAGGATAACATCCGCAACGGCGCCCCCTGCCCGTCGCATCAGGCCGATGCCGTCCGCCGGACCGGCAACGATCGTCAAGCGGTCGGCCTCGGCCATCTCGCTTGGGGTCAGCAATTCAAACGCCATGGCGGTCATCCCGGATGAGTTCTGGCTTGAGAACTAGCACACGCCGCGGCATCCCGCCCAATCGGCAAAGCGCCCGCCTGCGCCGCGTACAAATCATGAGCATATTGCTGCTTTTTTGTGCACATGGGCTTTCGACAAAGCGATGAAATTTTGTGCGCATCTCGACCCAACGGCGGAAATCCGCTCCAATCGCCACGTCTGCGGTTGCCATCAAGGCAAACCGAACAAAGTTGCCGCAGCCACTCGACTTGGCACGCTTCGTGCTTGAAAGATGCGCGAGTGGGTGCATCACCCCTGAGTTACGGCAGTGGAGGCCATATCCGCATGAAAAAAATCGAAGCGATCATCAAGCCGTTCAAGCTCGACGAAGTGAAGGAAGCGCTCCAGGAAGCCGGCCTGCAGGGCATCACCGTCACCGAAGCCAAGGGTTTCGGCCGCCAGAAGGGTCACACCGAGCTATATCGCGGCGCAGAATATGTCGTCGACTTCCTGCCCAAGGTGAAGATCGAGGTCGTGCTTGGCGACGAATCGGTCGAAGCGGCCATCGAGGCGATCCGCAAGGCGGCGCAGACCGGCCGCATCGGCGACGGCAAGATTTTTGTCTCCAACATCGAGGAAGTCGTGCGCATCCGCACCGGCGAGACCGGCATCGACGCCATCTGACCTCGTTATCAGCTCTCGTATTAACGTCATCAGACAGGGAACCATCACATGACGACAGCCAAAGACGTAATGAAGCAGATCAAGGACAACGACGTTAAGTTCGTTGACCTGCGCTTCACCGACCCCAAGGGCAAGCTCCAGCACGTCACCATGGACATTGCCGAGGTCGAGGAAGAGATGTTCGCCGACGGTGTCATGTTCGACGGTTCGTCGATCGCCGGCTGGAAGGCCATCAACGAATCCGACATGGTGCTGATGCCCGACCTGGACACGGTCCACATGGACCCGTTCTTCGCCCAGTCGACCATGGTCATCCTGTGCGACATCCTCGATCCGGTTTCGGGCGAAGCCTACAACCGCGACCCGCGCGGCATCGCCAAGAAGGCTGAGGCCTACCTGAAGGCCGAAGGCATCGGCGACACCGTCTATGTCGGCCCGGAAGCCGAATTCTTCGTCTTCGACGACGTCAAGTACAAGGCCGATCCCTACAACACCGGCTTCAAGCTCGACTCGACCGAACTGCCGTCGAACGACGACACCGACTACGAGACCGGCAACCTCGGCCACCGTCCGCGCGTCAAGGGCGGCTATTTCCCGGTTCCCCCGATCGACAGCTGCCAGGACATGCGTTCGGAAATGCTGACCGTGCTGACCGAAATGGGCGTGCGCGTCGAAAAGCACCACCACGAAGTCGCTGCCGCCCAGCACGAGCTCGGCGTCAAGTTCGACACGCTGGTCCGCAACGCCGACAAGATGCTGATCTACAAGTATGTCGTGCACCAGGTCGCCAACGCCTATGGCAAGACGGCAACCTTCATGCCGAAGCCGATCTTCGGCGACAACGGCTCGGGCATGCACGTCCACCTGTCGATCTGGAAGGGCGGCAAGCCGACCTTCGCCGGCAACGAATATGCCGGCCTGTCGGAAAGCTGTCTCTATTTCATCGGCGGCGTCATCAAGCACGCCAAAGCAATCAATGCCTTCACCAACCCGCTGACCAACTCCTACAAGCGCCTCGTCCCCGGCTATGAAGCCCCCGTCCTGCTCGCCTATTCCGCGCGCAACCGTTCGGCCTCTTGCCGCATTCCGTTCGGCAATTCGCCGAAGTCCAAGCGCGTCGAAGTCCGCTTCCCCGATCCGGGCGCGAACCCCTATCTCGCTTTCGCGGCCCTGCTGATGGCCGGCCTCGACGGCATCAAGAACAAGATCCATCCCGGCCAGCCGATGGATAAGGATCTTTACGACCTGCCGGCCAAGGAGCTCAAGAAGATCCCGACCGTCTGCGGCTCGCTGCGCGAAGCGCTCCAGAGCCTCGACAAGGACCGCGGCTTCCTGAAGGCCGGCGGCGTCTTCGACGACGACCAGATCGACTCGTACATCGAGCTCAAGATGGCCGAGGTCATGCGCTACGATATGACCCCGCACCCGGTCGAATACGACATGTATTACTCGGTGTAATCACCGGAAAATAATAAGAAAAAGCCCCGGATCGCTCCGGGGCTTTTTTGTTTGGCGGGCCAGCCGTCGGCAGGTCGACGACGACCGCGGAGGATGCGCCGCCAAACGGTCAGATGCTCTTCGCGCTCATCTGTTCGGCGATGTAGTCGGCCTGGCGGATGGCCAGGGTGACGATCGTCAGCGTCGGGTTCTCGGCAGCACCAGTGGTGAACTGGCTGCCGTCGGAGACAAACAGGTTCTTGATGTCGTGCGTCTGACCCCATTTGTTGACCACGCCGTCGGACGCCTTCTCGCTCATGCGGTTGGTGCCGAGATTGTGGGTCGAGGGATAAGGCGGCGTCGGGAAGGTCCTGGTTGCGCCGACGGCGTCGTACATGGCCATGCCCTGCTTGTAGGCGTGGTTGCGCATGGCGACGTCGTTGGGATGGTCGGTAAACCAGACATCGGGGATTGGCATGCCGTATTTGTCCTTGAGCTCGCCATGCAATTTCACCGCGTTCTGCTCCTGCGGCATGTCCTCGCCGACGATCCACATGCCGGCCATCTTGTCGTAGTGGTCGAGTGCGGTGGTGAACGAACGGCCCCAGCCGCCGGGATCGAGGAACGCCGCCATGAACGGCAGGCCGAGCGCCAAGGTTTCGAGCTCGTAGCCGCCGACGAAACCGCGTGACGGATCGTGCTTCGCCTCGTCCCTGACGATACCGGCCATGGTCGTACCGCGCCAGAAATGCACCGGCTTGTCGAACACCGCATAGACCGAACCGGTGGTGTGGCGCATGTAGTTCTTGCCGACCTGCCCCGAAGAATTGGCAAGGCCGTCAGGGAACTTCGACGATTCCGAATTGAGCAGCAGCCGCGGGCTTTCGATCGAGTTGCCGGCGACGCAGACGATGCGCGCCTTCTGGCTCTGCAGCTTGCCGTCCTTGTCGGCATAGACGACACTGGTCACCTTGCCGCTGTCGTCGTGCTCGACCTTGAGCACGTGGCTGTTCGGCCTGACCTCCAGCTTGCCTGTCGCCTCGCCCTTGGGGATTTCGGTGTAGAGCGTCGACCATTTGGCGCCCCACTTGCAGCCCTGGAAGCAGAAGCCGGTCTGCTGGCAGCCCATGCGGCCGTCGCGGTCGGCGGAATTGATGGCCATCCGCCCGGTGTGGCACTCCTTGTAGCCGAGCTTGTCGGCGCCGGCCTTGAACACCTTGAAGTTGTTGTTGCCAGGCAGGCCTTCGATGCCGTTGGTGCGGGTCACGCCCATCTTGTCTTCGGCCTTGGCGTAATAAGGCTCGAGGTCGGCGAGCGTGATCGGCCAGTCGAGCAGATTTGCGCCCTCGACCTTGCCGTAGTTGGTCAGCGTCTTGAACTCATGCTCCTGGAAGCGCAGCGATGCGCCCGCCCAGTGTGTGGTCGTGCCGCCGACCGCCTTGACGATCCAGGCCGGCAGGTTGGGAAAGTCCTTGTGCACGCGCCAGCCGCCGCCTGTGGTTCGATTGTCGAGCCAGGCGAGCTGGCCGAAGGAGTCCCACTCGTCGTTGATGAAGTCCTCATATTCGATGCGCGGGCCGGCTTCGAGAATGACGACGTCGATGCCCTTCTGGGCGAGTTCGTTGCCGAGCGTGCCGCCACCGGCTCCGGAGCCGATGATGACGACGACGCTGTCGTCGTTGAGACCATAAGGTGCAGGCATGTTTTCCTCCCGGGAATGCTGAAAAGGCTGGGTTCGCGACTGTGGCCGGTTAGAGCCACTCGATGTCGTCGAAGCCGCGCGCGATATATCCGCCCTTGGAGTAGGACTCGCCTTCATAGCCGAAGATCGGCCACAGCTCCTTCTGGTTGTAGAGTCCGACGACGAGCCCGCCCCTGACAGCCTGGAAGAACGGGGTGCTTTCGATCTGCCGGAGAACGGCGACGCGCTGGTCTTCCCAGCCAAGGCCCGTGTAACCGCCGGCGCCGGCCTTCTGGTCGAGATCGGCGATGCCTTTCTCGATCAGCTCCTTGTGGGCCACGTCCTTGCCGGCGAGTTCGTCATGGCTCTTGATGGCAATGGCGTAGAACTTGTCCGGCACCTGGTCGTGCGGATAGACGTCGCGCGCCATCTGGATCAGCGTCGCCACGGTTTGAGGTTTCAACGCCGTGCTTTCGAGCCCCCAGGCTTCGCCGGTACTGAGCACCGCGGAGCCGCTGATGATGAGCAGCGCGCCGGCGGCAGTGCCACGCTTGAGCAGCTCACGCCGCGACAGGCCGGGCCTGCCTTGATAGATCGTCACCATGATTTCCTCCCTTGCTTGCTATGCGCGCTGGGCGCTTGGCTGGCGCGGCGCTCCTCCGCCGCGGCATGTCATTTGAAACGGCCGCTCCTCTGCAAAACCTCGATCTTGTAGCCGTCGGGATCCTCGATGAAGAAGAAGCGGGCAAGCGGCGTGCCGCCCGGCGCGAAGTCGACGATGTCCTTGGGGGTGAGCCCGGCAGCGACCATGCGGGCGCGCTCGGTGTCGAGATCGGCCACCGACATGGCGAGATGGCCATAGCCGTCGCCGAGGGCATAGGGCTCAGCCCTGCCCTTGTTGACCGTCAGTTCGACCTCGAACTCAGTCTCGGGATTGCTGAGATAGATCAGCGTGAAGGTCTCGAAGTCGAGCCTGTCGGCGATTTCGAGGCCAAAAGCCGTGCGATAGAATGACAGTGAGCGCGCTTCATCGAGCACACGCACCATGGAATGAATTGCCTTGGCCATTCGCCCTCCTGGCAGTTGGAACAGGACGATTATGAATCCGTGCAAAGCCAAGTGGTGGCAGCCCGTTACCACGCTTGCCGGAGCATAGTTTGCTACCCAGGCACGAATGCATGGTTGCGATGGCGTGCCGATGGGTCGATGATGGCTTTCAACAGCCAGCACCTGAGCAATCAGCCGGGGGCAAGCCATCGGGAGGATTGATATGTGCAAGGTATTTGCCGGACAGGATCCGAGGGGCTATCGCCAGATCAACCGGTCGATCCGGATCGCCGGACATTCGACCAGCATCCAGCTGGAGGCGACCTTCTGGGACCTGCTCGACGAGATCGCATCCTCGCAAGGGCTGACGACGCCTAAATTCATCTCGAAGCTCTATGACGAGGCAATCGAGATCAACGGCGAGATCCCGAACTTCGCTTCGATGCTGCGCACCACCTGTGCGCTTTATCTGCGCGGCCACAAGCCGGGCGCCGACGAGATCGATGCCTTGAAACGCCAGGCAGCCTAGCGCCGCGTCGCCGGCAAGCTAGAAACAAAAAGCCCCGGGATTGCACCCGGGGCTTTTTGTTGGAACGATGTACCTGATTGTTAGGCAGCAGCCCTGGTCTCGACGTCGGTCGGAACCACGCTGATGGTCTTCAGGATCTGCGAGGCGATCTGGTAGGGGTCGCCCTGCGAGTTCGGACGGCGGTCCTCAAGATAGCCACGATAGTCGTCACGGACAAAGCTGTGCGGCACGCGCACCGACGCGCCACGATCGGCGACGCCCCAGGTGAACACGTCGATCGAAGCCGTCTCGTGCTTGCCGGTCAGGCGCAGGTGGTTGTCGGGACCGTAGACCGCGATGTGTTCCGCGCGAGCTTCGCTGAAAGCAGCCATCAGCGCTTCGAAATAGGCCTTGCCGCCCTTCTCGCGCAAATAGGTGGTCGAGAAATTGGCGTGCATGCCCGAACCGTTCCAGTCGGTGTCGCCGAGCGGCTTGCAGTGGTATTCGATGTCGATCTCGTACTTCTCGGTCAGGCGCTGCAGCAGGTAGCGCGCCAGCCACATCTCGTCGGCGGCCTTTTTCGAGCCCTTGCCGAAAATCTGGAATTCCCACTGGCCCTTGGCCACTTCGGCATTGATGCCTTCGTGGTTGATCCCCGCCTCGAGGCAGAGGTCGAGATGCTCCTCGACGATCTGGCGGGCGATGTTGCCGACGTTCTTGTAGCCGACACCGGTGTAGTACTCACCCTGCGGCGCCGGGAAACCGGTTTCGGGGAAGCCGAGCGGACGGCCGTCCTTGTAGAAGAAATACTCCTGTTCGAAGCCGAACCATGCGCCTTCATCGTCAAGGACCGTGGCGCGGGTGTTCGACGGATGCGGGGTGACGCCATCCGGCATCATCACTTCGCACATGACGAGCGCGCCGTTCTTGCGTGCGGGATCGGGATAAATGGCAACCGGCTTCAGGACGCAGTCCGAGCTCTTGCCTTCGGCCTGCATCGTCGAGCTGCCGTCAAAACCCCGATAGGGCAGCTGCTCCAGCTTGGGGAATTCGGCATATTCCTTGACCTGCGTCTTGCCGCGAAGGTTGGCCGCAGGAGAATACCCGTCCAGCCAAATATACTCGAGCTTGTACTTCGTCATGCTGTCCTCTCAGTGTCGTGCTGCCGGCCATTGGCGGCCGGCGCGTCACATAAGAAGAAGCAAGCCTCGTGCCAATTTGAAAATGCAGCATTCGCACGATGTTCGACGGCCAGGAAAAACGTAGTGCTCAAAAAACAGGCAAACTACGGCAGCATGGCTGACATTCTGCCCAAGAGTCGGGCTGCCCAAGAAGTCCGGCTCCCCAAGTGTCGGACGGCTCTAGCGTCAGGCGACGCCTTGCCGGCCGGCAAACGGATGTCAGCCAGCCTGCAGCGCTTCGAGCAGCGCCACCGCCGAGAGCATGTCGCGCTTGCGGTTGGCGCGACGGGCCACGGCCTCGGAATCCTGGCCCCAATGCTCGCTCTGCCAGTCCTCGTCGACATGGGCTGCGGCCCAGGCCTCGTCGACGCCGAGTTCGCCCATCTCGACCGCCAGCGCCAGAAGTGCCGAGCCGGTCAGCGTGGTCATCAGGTGGAGCGCAGCCAGCCGCATCGGCTCGGCGCGCTGCGACAGGTGCACGCCAAGCGCGGCAATTGCCGCACGCGGCTGCTCGACATGCATGACGCCTTCGGCCAGCACGAAATGCGCGCCAAGCGACGCCCGAGCCCAGTCGATGACCGGGTCCCATGCCTCGGCCTGCCGCTCGACAAGCCGCTCGGGCTGGTCGGCGCGGTAGCAAAGCAGGTCGGACGACGAAAAGCGCAGGATGTCTTCAAGCACCGCCTGCGGGTCGGTGGCGACACCGTCGATCGCGGTGTTGACCAGGCGCAGTACAGGCATGGTGAAAGGGTCGATGTTTTCGACCTGGGCCGCGAACTCGTCGGCAATCAGTTGGGCAGCCGCCGTGGTCGGCAGGGCAAGAAGCGCCCTGCCCGGCGTGCGCACCGGCTTGCCGTCGAGTTGCACTGCATGACCATTGTCGACGGCGGCAACCGAAGCTGTTTTGTAGAACCGCTTGGGCAGTTGCTTGCGCAACGTGCTTTGCGCACGGCGGATCGGATCGGGGTCGGACAGGCCGTCGCTGGTTTCGAGGTCGCTCAGAATGTCTCGCATCTTTACTCCGCTGCCGGCGCGGTTTTCCGCGACGGCCGATTTACAATGATCAGCCCGGCCGCGATGAGGCCGAGCGCCAGAAAAATGTTCCAGGTCAGCGGCTCGCCGAGCACCAGCCAGCCGCATATCACGCTGAATGCCGGCGACAGGAAGGCAAAGCTGGAAAGCCCTGCCGCGGGATAGCGCCGCATCAGCCAGAACCAGAGAATATAGGTGAACGCAACGACATAAACAGCTTGGAACAACAGTGCACTGGTGGCAACGGTCGACACATCGCGGATCGCCGGACCGGCGAGCGACACCAGCGGAATCGCCATCAGCGCCGACACGACCAACTGATAAAGCAGCACCTTCTCGGCGCCGGCATTCGACAGCCTGGTGCCCTTGATCACCAGCGTGGTCAACGCCCAAAGCAGCCCGGCAACGAGGGCGAGAAGATCGCCGACAAGGGTCGACGATCCGGTAACGCCAAGCTTGTCGGCAAAGACCACCACCACGCCGCCGAATGCCAGGAGCAGGCCGAGGAGCTTCTGCAGCGTCATTCGCTCGCCAAGCCAGAAATGCGCCCCGAGCAGAACCCAAAACGGCATCGTGTTGACCAAAAGCGAGTTTCGCGCCACCGTCGTGTATTCAAGGCTGACGAAAACAAGGATGAATTCAGCACCGAACAAAAGCCCGGCAGCGATGCCCGCCCACAGCGTACCGTCCCTGGTCCACAGCGGAACACGGCGATAGAGGCACCACAGGAAGACCAAGCTACAGCCGATGCCCGAGCGCGCCACGTTGAGGAAGATCGGATTGTAACCCGAGGTGGCAAGCTTGGCCGCGACGCCGTTCATGCCCCACGACATCGTCAGCAAGAGCATGAACACGACGGCGGCAGCATCGATGCTGTCGCGACGATCCAACGGCTGCGCTGTGGCTGTCATCAAACCCTCCACGCCCGCCGGGCGCGATCCAGATACGCCGTCGTGGTCCTGCCTTGAGCCTCGCCGGCCATCGGCAGCGGATCGGAACCCGGCGCGACGCGGGTCGCAACATAAAACAAGATGCCTGACACCACTTGGTCCAGCTAATCGATAAGAGGTAGCAATTCGCTAGGCGTGGTAAGCACGGCATGTGCGCCAGTGGCGAGCAGGCCGTCGCGGCTGTGGTAGCCCCAGGACACGCCGATGGCACGGGCGCCTGCACTTCTGGCCATCTGCATGTCATAGACGGCGTCGCCGACGACATAGGTCGACGCCGGATCGATCCCGGTTTCAGCACAGCATTCCAGAACCATGGCCGGGTGCGGCTTCGACGGACAATCATCTGCGGTGCGAATGGTCACGAAATGGCGCTCGAAACCGTAGGTTTCCAGAACCCTTTGAACGCCCCGACGCGACTTTCCGGTGACCATGCCGATCAGCACGTCGTCGCGCTTGGCCAGCGTTTCAATCAGTTCGGCAATGCCCTCGTAGAGGGGCTCGCGGAAGGTCGGCAGCTGGCGCGATGCAATGAAATGCTCCTTGTAGCGCTCGGCCAGGCGGCCGCACTCGGCATCGAGCGGGCGCCCAAGCAAGGTCGCGATGGCGAGATCGAGCGTCAGTCCGATGATGCTCTTGGTTGCCTCCAGCGTCGGCTCCTGCAAGCCGGCTTCGCGGAACGTTGCCACCATCGAGCCATGGATGATGTCGGCGCTGTCGACCAGCGTGCCGTCGCAATCGAACAGCACAAGCTTCAGCGATGCGGATGCGTTGTCACGCGACGCGGCAGCCGTCACGCCGGCTCCCCGCTTTCATCGTCGAAGCCGATCAGGTTCCAGCTCTGGCGCATATGCGGCGGCATTGGTGCGGTGACATCGATCACGCCATGATCGGGATGCGGAATGACGATGCGGCGGGCATGAAGATGCAGCTTGTTCTGCAGGCCGCCGGGGAATTCCCAGTTGGTGTCGTGTTCGAAATATTTCGGATCACCGATGATCGGGCAGCCGATATAGGCGGCATGCACGCGCAGCTGGTGGGTACGGCCGGTATAGGGCTCCATCTCCAGCCAGGTCATGGTCTGGGCCGCCTGCTCCAGCACGCGGTAATAGGAAACAGCGTGGTCGGCACCCTTTTCACCATGCTTGGCGACACGCATGCGGTCGCCGTCGGGCGTCTGTTCCTTGATCAGCCAGGTCGAGATCTTGTCTTCGCGCTTGGGTGGCGCGCCCTTGACCAGAGCCCAATAGGTTTTCTTGGTTTCGCGGGCGCGGAAGGCCTCGGCGAGCTTCATCGCGGCGAGACGCGTACGCGCCACAACCAGCACGCCCGAGGTGTCGCGGTCGAGCCGGTGCACCAGGCGCGGCTTTTCGCCCTTCTTGCTGCGCCAGGCTTCGAGCATGTCGTCGAGATGGCGCACGATGCCCGAGCCGCCCTGGACGGCAAGGCCGGCCGGCTTGTTGAAGACAAAGACCTTGGAGTCTTCATAGATCAGCATCTTGGCCAGCACGTCGCCATCGTCCTGATCGCGCATGGTGCGGGCCGTCAGCGGGCCATCATTCTTCTTGTCGACTTCCAGCGGCGGGATGCGGATGACCTGGCCGGGCTCGACACGTGTGTCGGCCTTGACGCGGCCGCCATCGACCCGGATCTGGCCCGAGCGCAGCAGTTTTTGCAGGTGACCGAAGCCGAGCCCCGGAAAATGGGACTTGAACCAGCGGTCGAGCCTCATGCCCGTTTCGCCGGCTTCCACCGTGATCTGTTCAACGCCAGCCATTTTTCAATCGTCCTTTTCGAAGCGGCCCAATAGCATCAGCCGATGCTTCTTGCGAGCCACATTCCCAGGAACAGTGCCAGAATGGCTGATATGACGCTGGCAAAGGCGTATCCGAAGGCAGGAAGTGTCCATCCGCGCTCCCACAAGGTAGCAAAATCGAGCGAAAATGCTGAAAACGTGGTGAAGCCGCCAAGGATGCCGGTGGCCACGAACAGCCGGAGTTCGTTCGATGTACCGCTGCGGCGAGCAAGCCAGCCGATAAACAGGCCCATCGCAAAGGAGCCGACAACATTGATCGCCAGCGTACCCCAGGGAAAATTGGGGCCGACAAGACGCAATGCCAGCAGATTGGCGAGATGTCGAAGCGCAGCCCCAATGGCACCGCCGAGTGCAACGAGAGATAGATGCAGCATCGGGATTTCCTGCCTGCGCGCGAAAAGCCGGTCAATAGCCAAAGCGCAGCCGTTGCAATCTCATGCAGCCAGAACGGCTCGCTTTCGCGACAAACAACATGTGGACAAGGCCCAGGCTCGGGAAGGCACTGTTGGGCCGGAGCTTGCCGGGCTATAGCATCGCGATCATGCAACCTTCCAAAGACATTTCCCGCCTGATCGAGATCATGGCCGCCCTGCGTGAGCCGGAAACCGGCTGTCCCTGGGACATCGAACAGAATTTCGCGACGATCGCGCCCTACACGATCGAAGAGGCCTACGAGGTCGCCGACGCGATTGCGCGCAACGACATCGACCATCTGCGCGAGGAGCTCGGCGACCTGCTGCTGCAGGTGGTCTATCACGCCCAGATGGCGCAGGAGGCTGGCGAATTCGCCTTCGGCGACGTGGTTCAGGGTATCACCACCAAGATGATCCGCCGCCATCCGCATGTATTCGGCGACGCCAAGGCGCGCGAGGCGCGCTCGGCCAAGGGCATGTGGGAAAAGATCAAGGCGGAGGAGAAGGCAGAGAAGCGCGCCGCTCGCATCGCTCGCGGGCTCGATCCCGAAGATCACGGCAAGGGATTTTTGGACAGCGTGCCGGTAGCGCTGCCGGCGCTGACGCGGGCGCTGAAACTGCAGGAAAAGGCCGCCCGCGTCGGCTTCGACTGGGGCAAGGCAGCGCCGATCCTCGACAAGATCGAAGAAGAGATCGGCGAATTGCGCGAGGCGATGGCCAAGGGCGACTGGGCCGCGGTCAAGGACGAATTCGGCGACATGCTGTTTGCACTCGTCAATCTCGGCCGGCATCTGGAGCTCGACTCCGAGGCAGCGCTTTCAGGAACCAACGACAAGTTCCGCAAGCGCTTCCATTACATCGAGCAGGCACTTGGTGATGCCGATAGCAGCCTCGAGGCAGCTACGCTGGACGAGATGGAAGCGCTCTGGCAGCAGGCAAAGGGCGCGAAATAACTCGCGTTAGCCCTTGTTTTTACGTTGAATTTTCGCCGCGATCTCGTCGCGCGCCGAGGCTGTCGCCTTGAGCGTCATCGACACGCTGCCATCGTCATTGTCAGTGCGCGAAACGACATCGCCATTGCGATAGAGCCAGTCGATCTGGCCAAGCTGGCTCGGCTCCAACGTAACGTCGATGGATTCGAGCTCGCCCGACACACGCTGCTCGATCAGCGCGGCCAACGTCGGAATGCCCTCGCCCGTAATCGCCGAAATGGCGATTGGCGGCGTCTTGCGGCCATCGGTGCTGTCGGAAAGCAGGCGCTCGCGGTTGCCTTCATCGAGCTGGTCGATCTTGTTCCAGACTTCGACGACGCGATCAGTATCGGCCGCATCGACGCCGAGATCGGCAAGAATGCGTTCGACATCGTCGGCCTGAGCGGCAGTGTCGGGGTCGGAAATGTCCCTGAGATGGATCACCAGATCCGCCTCGACGACCTCCTCCAGCGTCGCCCGGAAGGCGGCGATCAGGTGCGTCGGCAGGTCGGAGATGAAGCCGACCGTGTCGGACAGGATGATCGGCGTGCCATGCGGCAGCCGCACCCGGCGCAAGGTCGGATCAAGCGTCGCAAACAACATGTTCTCGGCCAGCACGCTGGCGCCGGTCAGGCGGTTGAACAGCGTCGACTTGCCGGCATTGGTGTAGCCGACGATGGCAACGACCGGGAACGGCACCTTGCGGCGCTTGGAGCGGTGCAGGTCGCGTGTGCGAACCACTGTTTCCAGCTCGCGCTTGAGCTTGATGATCTTTTCCTGAAGGGCGCGCCTGTCGGATTCGATCTGCGTTTCGCCGGGACCGCCGAGAAAGCCTGCGCCACCGCGCTGGCGTTCAAGGTGGGTCCAGCTGCGGACCAGTCGGCCCTTCTGGTAATTGAGATGGGCAAGCTCGACCTGCAGCGTGCCTTCCTTGGTGCGGGCGCGCCGGCCAAAGATCTCGAGGATCAGCCCGGTGCGGTCGAGCACCTTGGCATTCATCTCTTTTTCGAGGTTGCGCTGCTGCACTGGCGTCAGCGGATGGTCGACGATGACCAGCTCCGCGCCGTGTTCTTTGACGATCGTTGCAAACTCCTCGACCTTGCCGCTGCCCAGCAATGTCGCCGGGCGCGGGTCGTTGAGTGTGACGATTGCGGTATGAATGGGGTCGAGATCGATGGCCCGGGTCAAACCGACGGCTTCATCACGGCGAGCCTCGGCCGAACGCTGCAGCCGCGGACGCGCGCTGTCGTCGTCACCCTTGGGCTGGCGCGTCAGCACCGGCACGATGACGACCGCGCGCGTGGGGGCCTTGTCGCCCCCTACCGATTCGGGTCCATTGCTTTCACCGGCCTTGGCGCCGGCGTTCCTTTCGCGTGCCAATCAGCCGCCCTGGCTTTCCTCGCCATCGAACATCTGAACCGGCTGGCTCGGCATGATCGTGGAGATGGCATGCTTGTAGACGAGCTGCGAGTGCCCGTCACGGCGCAACAAAACACAGAAATTGTCGAAGGAAGTTACTACTCCGGTCAATTTCACGCCGTTAATAAGGAAAATGGTGAGTGGGTTTTTGCTCTTGCGAACTGAATTCAGGAAAAGATCCTGAAGATTCTGCGATCGTTCCGCCATTGTTTTTTTCTTTCGCCGATCCCTGTCTGCTGCCAATGCGCCAAATTACCGGGCCCATGTCAAGCCAGCAAACACCCCCTTGCCACAACGCGCGGCAAGCTGAACGAGATGAATTTAACCATTTACGCCCAAGCGGTTATCAGGCTTGGATTTTTTCCGCAACGTCAAAAAAGGCTTCCCGCAGGGAAAGCGCGACCGATCCGGGGTGCCCATTGGCCACCGGTTGGCCGTCAATGGCAACGATTGGCATGATCACTGTGGTTGCAGCGGTCATGAACGCTTCGCGCGCCGACTTGGCCTCCTCGACGGTGAACCCACGTTCCACGACCTTCAGCCCGAGCTTTTTGGCGACGTCCATCAGCGTCGTGCGGGTGATGCCGCGCAAGATACCTGTATCGGCCGGACGGGTGATAAGTTCGCCGTCCTTGGAGACAATCCAGGCGTTGGTGGCGGCCCCTTCGGTGACCTTGCCATCGGCATCGACGAACCATGCTTCCTGGGCGCCGGCCTCCTTGGCCTGCTGACGCGCCAGCACGTTGGGCAGCAGACCGACAGACTTGATGTCGACGCGCTCCCAGCGGTTTTCCGGCACGGTGATCACCTTGATCCCAGCACTTGCCCTTTTCGCGCTCGCGGCCGGATCGGTGCGCTTGGCCGTCACCACCAGCGCAGACGGCGTGGTCTCTGCCGGGAACACGTGGTCGCGTGGCGCCACACCACGCGTCACTTGGAGATAGACCATGCCATTGCGGACGCGGTTGCGGGCAATGACCTCGCGCATGATGTGGACCAGCACAGCACGCTTGACCGGCCAGGCGATCCTGAGTTCCGACAAGGAACGGTCGAGCCGGTTGAGATGCCCGACGCTGTCGACGATGAAGCCACGCGCCACCTCGCAGACCTCGTAGACGCCATCGGCGAACTGATAACCGCGGTCCTCGATATGCACGCCTGCATGGGAATGCATGAGATAGCGGCCATTGACGTAGGCTATGCGCGGCATGGTTTTCGTGTCCCCGAAATTTTCATGGGAGTTCTAGTCGATTTGCGCCGCGCGGCAACGTTCAAAAGGCTGGTCCAGATCAGAAGAATTCGAGACTGACCCTGAACATCTGCTCGACCTGCTTGACCGCCTTGTCGAGTGCGAAAATGACGACGCGATCCTTGGGCTTGATCTTCACCGAACCGCTCGGCTTGACCACATGGCCGTCGCGATAGATGGCGCCAATGCGCATGCCATCCGGCAGGTCGAGATCGCGCAGCAATGTGCCGACCAGCGGCGAGGTTTCCAGCGCCTCGGCCTCGATGATTTCCGCAGCACCACGCTGGATCGAGTGCACCTGCCGGATGCGTCCACGCCGGACATGCTGGAGCACGCGCGAAATCGTCACCGCGCTGGGATTGACATGCGCGTCGATGCCAAGCGGCTTGGTCAGGTCGTGATAGGCCGGGTTGTTGATCAGCGCGAGGTTGCCCTTGCAGCCCAATCGCTTGGCCATGACAGAGGACAGGATGTTGACCTGATCGTTGTTGGTCAGCGCGACCATCAGGTCGGCGTCCTGGATGTCGGCCTCCATCAACAGCTTCTGGTCGAGTGCGCTGCCGTTGAGCACCACTGTCCGGCGCAGCTCGTCGGCGACCTTGACCGCCCTCTCCCGGTTGGCCTCGATGATCTTAATCTTGGTGCGGCTCTGGCGCTGCTCGAGCGTACGGGCGACAAAAAGGCCGATGTTGCCACCGCCGGCGATGACGATGCGTGTGGCTTCCTGCTCGTCATGGCCGAACAGGCCAAGCGTACGCCGGACCTGGTCCTTGGTCGTCACGACATAGGCAAGGTCGCCCGCCACCAACTGGTCGGCCGAATGCGGTATGAACAGGCGGTCGTTGCGCGTCACCCCCACCACCGTCGAGGGCAGATCGGGGAAAAGCTCGCTGAGCTGGGCCAGCGGCGTGTTGATGACGGGGCAATCATCTAGGCACTCGATCGCCACCATGATGATGTGGTTTTCGGCGAAGCGGACCACATCGACTGCACCCGGCAGCGTGATGCGCCGAAGCACCATCTCGCCGACTTCCAGCTCGGGCGAAATGATCACGTCGATGGGCAGGTGTTCGCGCGAAAACAGGTCCTGGTAGTGCGGCTGAAGGTAGGACTGCGAGCGAATGCGCGCGACCTTCATCGGCACGTTGAACAGCGCGTGCGCCACCTCGCAGGCAACGATGTTGACCTCGTCGAACAGCGTCACCGCGATAATCATGTCGGCGTTCTGCGCACCGGCCGCCTCAAGCACCTCCGGATGCGAACCATGGCCGACAAAGCCGCGCACGTCGAGCTGGTCGCGCACCGAATGGATCAGCTCGGGTGCCGTGTCGATGATCGAGACGTCGTTCTTTTCCGCTGCCAGTCGCTCCGCGATGCCGTAACCGACCTGTCCCGCGCCGCAGATGATTACACGCATGTGATAGGTCTATCCTGGCTGGTCAGCACTGTACTCACACGCCCAACGACTTGAGCTTGCGGTGAAGCGCTGACCGCTCCATGCCGATGAACTCGGCGGTCTTGGAGATATTGCCGCCGAAGCGGTTGATCTGGGCGATGAGATATTCCTTCTCGAACATCTCGCGCGCCTCGCGCAGCGGCAGCGCCATGATGTGCTGGTCCGATTGGTTCGGCGCGCGCGGCATGACGTCGCCGATTTCGGACGGCAAAAGGTCGGCGGTGATCGGCTGCTCGGGATTGTCCCCGCGCGCGAGGATCAACAGACGCTCGACATTGTTGCGCAACTGACGAACGTTGCCCGGCCAGTTATGGGCCTGAAGCACCGCAAGCGCATCGTCGCCGATGCGGCGCGGCTTGATACCGGCCTGCTTGGCCATCTGCTTCATGAAATTGTCGACGAGGTAAGGAATGTCCTCGCGGCGCTCGGCGAGCCCGGGCACCATGACAGGCACCACGGCGAGACGGTGGTAGAGATCCTCGCGGAATCGCCCCTCGGCGATCATCGCCTCGAGGTTCTGCGCCGTCGACGAGATGATGCGGACATCGACCTTGACCCGCTTGGTGCCGCCGACGCGCTCGAACTGCTGTTCGACCAGCACGCGCAGGATCTTGTTTTGCGTCTCGCGCGGCATGTCGGCGATTTCGTCGAGGTAAAGAATGCCCTGATGCGCCTCTTCCAGCGCGCCCACCTTGCGCTCGCCGCCATTCGATTCGGTGCCGAACAGCTCGATCTCCATGCGCTCGGGCGTGATGGTTGCCGCATTCAACGCCACGAACGGGCCGCTCTTGCGTGCCGACAATGCGTGGATGGCACGCGCCGCCATCTCCTTGCCGGAGCCAGACGGGCCGATGATCATGATACGGCTGTTGGTCGGTGCGACGCGGTCGATGGTCTGACGCAGCTGACTCATCGCCGACGACATGCCGATCAGGTCATGGGTCTCGCCGCTGCGCATCTTGAGGTCGGAGACCTCGCGCCTGAGCTTCGAGGTTTCGAGCGCACGTTCGGCAATCAGGATCAGCCGGTCGGCCTTGAACGGCTTTTCGATGAAGTCGTAGGCCCCGCGCCGGATCGCCGAAACAGCGGTTTCAATGTTGCCGTGGCCCGAAATCATCACCACAGGCAGGTTCGGGTGCAGCGTCTTGATCTCGTCGAGCAGAGCCAGCCCGTCGAGCCGCGACCCCTGCAGCCAGATGTCGAGGAAAACCAGGCGCGGCGCGCGGTCCGCGATCGCGGCGAGCGCACTGTCGGCGTCGAACGCCGTGCGGGTTTCGTGGCCTTCGTCGCTCAGGATGCCCGCGACCAGTTCGCGGATGTCTTCCTCGTCGTCAACGATAAGAATATCAGACGCCATTTCCGACCTTTTCGGTTTCTCTGCCCTGCACTGCGTCGTCGGCACCCTTGGGTGCCGCCGCAGCCTCCTCGGCTGCCGCAGGCAGGATCATGCTGATCATCGCGCCGCGCCCGTCGTGGAAATCGGCTGGTGCGTCGTGAAGTTCCAATCTTCCGCCGTGGTCCTCGACAATCTTCTTGACGATAGCGAGGCCGAGGCCAGTGCCTTTCTCGCGCGTCGTCATATAGGGCTCGAGGAGCCGCTGGCGATTTTCGCGCGGCAATCCCTTGCCATTGTCGATCACATCGATGCAGATCGAATTACCATCCCGCCGCGCCCGGATCTTGATGACCCCGGCCTCGCCGGTCTGGCGTTCCGCCGCCTCGATGGCCTCGGCGGCATTCTTGATGACATTGCCGAAAGCCTGCGCCATCAGGCGGCTGTCGAAGGTTCCCTTGAGCGGGCCGGGCGTGATGTCGCGCTCGAAGGCAATATCGGCGCGGCTGACCTCGACCAGGAACGATGCCTCGCGAAGCGGCTCGCGAACGTCGATCACTTTCATCTCCGGCTTCGGCATACGCGCGAAAGCCGAGAATTCATCGACCATTCGGCCGATGTCGCCAACTTGGCGGATGATCGTCTCGGTACACTGGTCGAAGACCTCGCGATCCTCGGTGATCACCTTGCCGTAGCGGCGGCGGATACGTTCGGCCGACAGCTGGATCGGCGTCAGCGGGTTTTTGATCTCATGGGCGATGCGCCGCGCGACGTCAGCCCAGGCGGAGGTGCGCTGTGCCGTGACGAGGTCGGTGATGTCGTCGATGGTGACGACATAAGACTTGTCGCCGACGTCGCTTTCGCCCTCTTCGACCGTCACCTGGACGTTGAAGGTACGCTCCGCGCCGGCGCGGTAGAAAGTGACCTGCTCGCGATAGACAGCGCGGCCCGACTTGCGGCCGATCTCGAAGACACGGCCGACATGCGGCAACAGGATCGACAGGTTCTGGCCGAGCGAAGATGCAGCCGAGATCGCCAGCATCTCCTCCGCCGAAGGGTTGACGATGGTGATGCTGCCATAGGGATCGACGCCGATGACACCTGCGGTGACGCCGGAAAGCACGGCTTCGGAGAAACGTCGCCGCTCGTCAATGACGTCCTTGGCGGCCAGGATCTCGTTGCGCTGCGACTTGAGCTCGAGCAGCATGTTGTTGAACGTGTCGCTGAGCGCACCGACGTCACCATCGGATTGCCGCACCGGCACCGAGACGTCGAGATTGCCGGTAGCCACCTCGTCGGCGGCGCCAATCAACTGGCGGATCGGCCGAACGATCCGGTCCGCGACGGCGATGCCGGTCCAGATCGCCGACAAGACGACAATCAGCGTCAGTCCGAGATAGAGCAGCGCAAAGGCGATCTGCGTCGTACGCCGGTTGGCACCGAGATCGCGATACTCCTCGGTATTTGCGGTAACGATCTGGCGCGCCTTGATCACCTCGGGATCGACCAGCCGGATCGTGTATAGATAAAGCCCGTCAATCTCGCGCAGCTTGATGATGGCGCCGACGATGTTGCGCGTCTTCGGCTCGATCAGCACCGGCTTGCCGTCCGCTGCGGTCTGAACCGCGACAGCTGGCGGTTCGGGCATGGCGAAATCCGCACCTGTCTTGGCGCTCATGACGAAGGAGCCGTCCGCGCGGATCAGCGCGGCATGGGCAAGCGCGCGCAACTGCGCCTGCCGGCCCATGAAATCGAGGAAGCCGCTGCGATCGAGACCGTAGAGCGTACGATTGTTGTCGAGGTCGTTGGCCATCGACAATGTCGTGCTCTGCAGGTTGCGCGCGTTCTCCTGGACATAGGCTTCGGCGATCGACAGCGACGAATTGACGATCGTCGTGGTCCGAATCTGGAACCAGCGGTCGAGCCCGATATCCAACGTGATCGACGCGACGATAGCCACCAGCAGTGCCGGCAGAGCGGCCACCAGCGCAAACATGGTGACGATGCGCACATGCAGCCGCGACGCCGCCTTGCCACGCTTGCGGGCCATTGCAATGCGCTGGATCTCGATGGCGATCAGCCCGACGAGGATCAGCACGAACACCGCGTTGATACCGATCAGTGCAAGCGTCGTCGTCGAATCAGGAGTGATAGGGGTGACGCCGACCAGGATGGCGAACGACACCGCAGCGCTCACCAGCGCGGCGGCAATCGCCATCACGCCCGGAAGCGCCAGAAGGCGACGACCTTCCTGCCGGCCCGGTACGGGGATCTTTTCGTTCTGAAGTTGTGCCTGGCTCGCCATGCTTGCCGTGTAGAGACATTGATTGCGGCGCATCTATGCAACGCATTGTGGCGATTATGCAACATTTTCGCCGCAAGCGGAAATGTTTCGACAGGCTTTCGACAGATAAGCTTCGCCCTGTCAGACGGGCCGGGACGATTTGTAGACGTTGACGCCGAGCTCGCGGATCTTCTTGCGCAGCGTGTTGCGGTTGAGCCCCAAAAGCTCGGCCGCCTTGATCTGGTTGCCGCGCGTCGCTGTCATCGAGGCCAGCACCAGCGGGTATTCGACCTCGGCCAAAATGCGCTGGTAGAGCCCGGGTGGCGGCAGATCGCCGGCGAACATGGCAAAATAGCGCTGGAGAAAATGCTCGACCGCCTGGCCGACCGACAGGTCGTCGGGGATCAAGTTGCCGCCGGGCACGACAGGCTGCTCGCCTGTCTTGAGTTCGTTCTCGATGATCTCGGCCGAAATCTCGTCTTGCGGATAAAGTGCCGCCAGCCGGCGCACCAGGTTTTCCAGTTCGCGCACATTGCCCGGCCATGGATAGCGCTTCATCAGTTCGACGCCGCCAGACGAGATGCGCTTGGCCTGCAGGCCTTCATTCACGCCTTGCTTGAAGAAATGGCGGACGAGGTCGGGAACGTCCTCCGAGCGTTCGCGCAACGCTGGAAGACGAAGTGGTACGACATTGAGGCGATAGAATAAATCCTCGCGGAAAAGGCCCTGATTGATGAGCGTGCGCAAGTCCTTGTTGGTGGCAGCGACGATGCGCACGTCGGTCTTGATCGGCGTGCGACCGCCAACTGTCGTGTATTCGCCCTGTTGCAGAACACGCAGCAGTCGCGTCTGCGCCTCCATCGGCATGTCGCCGATTTCGTCGAGGAACAGTGTACCACCGTCAGCCTGTTCGAAGCGGCCGGTCGAGCGATTCTGCGCGCCGGTGAAGGCACCCTTTTCATGGCCGAACAGCTCGGACTCGATTAGGTCGCGCGGGATCGCGGCCATGTTGATGGCGACGAATGGGCCGTTGCGGCGGCGGCCATATTCGTGGAGCGCACGCGCCACCAGCTCCTTGCCGGTGCCAGATTCGCCCGAAATCATGACGGTGAGATCCGTCTGCATCATGCGGGCGAGCATGCGGTAGATGTCCTGCATCGCCGCCGAGCGCCCGACCAGCGGCATGGCATCAGGCTGGTCGTCATGGCGCTGGTCGCTGTTCGGTCGGCGTGGCTCGGAAAGCGCGCGGTTGACGATACTGAGCAGCTCGGTGAGATCGAATGGCTTGGGCAGGTACTCGTAGGCGCCGGTCTCCGACGCGCGGATGGCGGTCATGAAGGTATTCTGCGCGCTCATGACGATGACCGGCAGCTCAGGCCGCGCCTTCTTGATTCGCGGCAGCATGTCGAAGGCGTTCTCGTCGGGCATCACCACGTCGGTGATGACCAGATCGCCTTCGCCGGCGGCCACCCAGCGCCACAGCGTCGCGGCGTTGGAGGTGACGCGGACGTCGTGGCCCATGCGCGACAGCGCCTGGTTGAGCACCGTGCGGATGGCCGCATCGTCGTCGGCGACTAGGATGTTTCCGCGCACGCTCATCGATGGGCTCCTTCACTGTCGTCGTCGAGATGCACGGGCAGTTCCTTCCAGGCTGGCATGAGGATGCGGAAGGTGGTGCCACGCGGCGTCGAATCGCACTCGATCACCCCGCCATGGTCGCCGACGATCTTGGCGACCAGCGCGAGGCCGAGGCCTGAGCCATTCGGCTTGGTGGTAATGAATGGGTCGAACAGGATCGGCAGGATGTCTTCCGACACGCCCGAGCCATTGTCGTGGACGCAGAATTCCAGCGGCAGCGATACCCGATCCTGCGTGCCCGGGATCGACATGCGGATACCGGGCTTGAAGGCGGTCGACAGCGTGATCTCGCCATGCGGGTCGTGGCCGATGGCCTCGGCGGCGTTCTTGACCAGGTTGAGGAAGATCTGCACCAGCTGGTCGCGGTTGGCATAGACCGGAGGCAGTGATGGATCATAATCTTCCAGGATCTTGATTCCATTGGCAAAGCCGTTCCTGGCAATCGCCTTGACATGGTCGAGGACGACGTGGATGTTAACGGGATAGCGGTCGATCGGCCGCTCGTCCGAAAACACCTCCATGCGGTCGACAAGCGAAACGATGCGGTCGGTCTCGTCGATGATCAGCCGGGTCAGCGAACGATCCTCGTCGGAGGCATTCAGCTCCAGCAACTGGGCCGCGCCACGGATGCCCGACAGCGGGTTCTTGATCTCATGCGCCAGCATAGCGGCAAGGCCGGTGACCGAGCGCGCCGCGCCACGATGCGTCATCTGGCGGTCGATCTTGTCGGCCATCGAACGTTCCTGGAACATCACCACGACCGAGCCAGGCAATTCCGAAACGGGGGCGACATAGAGATCGACCATTTTTTCGATGCCGAGGCGCGGCGACGAGACGTCGACGCGGTACTCGTTGACTGGCGTGTTGCGCTCACGCACCTGCTCGACCAGCGTCAGTATGGGGCTGCCGAAGGGCACGAAACGCGACAGTTGGCTGCGCGCCAGCATGGTGGCGCTGGAGCGAAAGAAATCCTCGGCGTCGGCGTTGGCGAAGCTGATGAAATTGTCAGCCCCGATCATGATCACCGGGCGGCGGATGGTGTTGAGCACAATCTCCGCGGCATTCGCGCGATCCGGTGTCGCCGGAACAGAATTCATGCCGCATTCCTTTCGAGAAGACCTTCGCCAAAGGCCGCAAGTGCCTCGCGCAACGAGGAAATCACCTGCCGAGGCTCGAACGAGGTCAGCACGCCGCGGCGGAGTTCGTCGGGAAGTTCGGCGGTGTGGCGGTCAAGATACCAGCCGAGATGCTTGCGTGCCTGGCGCAGGCCGCTCTCGATGCCATAGAGCACCAGCATGTCCTCGTAATGGGCAATCACATAGTCAGCCAAGGCAGACGATGCCTGGGGTACGCCGGTCGCAGTGCCCCCCGCCTGCGGCAGCGGCGATCACGCCTGCGGTCCAGGGCGCGCCATAATGCGAGCGACCAGCCATCACGGCGTCAGCGCCGGATTGTTCGAGAATTTCGGCTGCATCTTCAGCTGTGGCGACATCACCATTGGCGACGACAGGAATGCGGACCGCCTGCTTGACATGGGCGATGGCACGCCAGTCGGCCTTGCCCTGATAGAACTGGCAGCGCGTGCGGCCATGCACGGTGACCATCTTGACGCCTGCCTGCTCGGCGCGACTGGCAAGTTCTGGCGCGTTGAGAACAGCGTCGTCCCAACCGAGCCGCATCTTCAGCGTCACCGGCACATTAACGGCGCCGACGACCGCGTCGATCAACGTCAATGCGTAGTCGAGGTCGCGCATCAAAGCGGAACCGGCATAGCCGCCGGTGACCTTCTTGGCCGGGCAGCCCATATTGATGTCGATGACATCGGCGCCTTCGCCAACGGCGATCCGGGCAGCTTCGGCCATGTGAGCAGCCTCGCGGCCGGCAAGCTGGACCATATGCACCGGCAGGCCGGAATGGCGGATGCGGAAGCCGCTGGAGCCGCGGCCCTTGGCAAGTTCGCCGCTGGCAACCATCTCCGACACGACCAGACCGGCGCCGTGAGCGTAAGCGCGCGTGCGAAAGGCCTCGTCGGTGACACCCGACATCGGCGCGAGGAACACCCGATTGCGGATCGTCACATCGCCGATCGAAAGCGGCTCACCGAGTTTTTCGAGATCAGTCATGCACAAAAACAAAGCACCATTCGCTCCTGCACAATGAGTAGCCACGATTGGCTCATTGTGCAACTGCGAAATGACAGTCGAATGCGGCGCTTTCTGGATTCCTCTAGCCTTCCGCAGGCCTCGCGGCTAAGCCTCTGCTCATGAATCCGAAGCCGTTGCCGAAGCATCAGAATTCGAAAGTCGCCGTCGTCATCGTGGCGGCTGGCCGTGGCGAGCGTGCCGGCCAGGCTGATGGTCCGAAGCAATATCGCAAGATCGGCGGCAAGGCTGTCATCTGGCATACACTGAAGGCTTTCCTCGACCACCCGCGAATAGGTCCGATCGCGGTCGCCATCCATGCCGATGACGGCCAGCTTTTCGCGGCCGCCGCCGGCGAACTGGCCCCGTGCGTCACCACTGTGGTTGGAGGCGCTACGCGCCAGGATTCGACGCGATTTGCACTGATCGCCTTGCAGGAAGCCAAGCCCGATGCCGTTCTGATCCATGACGGCGTCCGGCCGTTCATCGGCCCCGAAGTCATCGACCGCGCCATATCAGGAATCGACGCGAACCACGGCTCGCTGCCGTCGCTGCCGGTGTCCGATACGCTGAAGAAAGAAGCCTTTGACCGCACAGTCGCGGAAACTGTGCCCCGCGCGGGCCTGCATTCGGCGCAAACGCCGCAAGGCTTTCCATTCGGGCCGATTTTCGCCGCACACCAGCGCGCCTTCGAGGCTGGCCGCAGCGACTTCACCGACGATTCCGCCATAGCCGAATGGGCGGGCATTCCTGTCAGGCTGGTCCTCGGCTCGCCTGACAACGTCAAACTCACCTGGGCTAAGGACATCGCCATGGCCGACCAGCGCCTTTCCGGCCAAGCAACCAGCTTTCCCGACGTCCGCACCGGCAACGGCTATGACGTGCACTCCTTCGAGGCAGGTGATCACGTCTGGCTGTGCGGCGTGAAGATTGCGCATTCGAAGAAGCTGAACGGCCATTCCGATGCCGATGTCGGGCTGCACGCGCTGACCGACGCCCTGCTTGCGACCTGCGGCGCCGGCGACATCGGCACGCATTTCCCGCCATCCGACCCGCAGTGGAAGGGCGCTGCCTCGCGCCAGTTCGTCGAGCACGCGGCAAAGATCGTTCGTGGGCGTGGCGGGCGCATCGCCAATGCCGACATCACGCTGATCTGCGAGGCGCCGAAAGTCGGACCGCATCGCGAGGCGATGACCGCCGAACTTTCAGACATGCTGCACATTTCGCCCGACCGCATCTCGATCAAGGCAACGACCAACGAAAAACTCGGTTTCATCGGCCGCGAGGAAGGCATCGCGGCAATCGCCACCGCAAGCGTCGTCTATCCCGGAGAATTGCCGGAATGAGCGACGTCACCGCCCTCACCTCGGCCTTGCTCGACGCCTGCCTTGCTCAGGGCATGATGGTCGCCACCGCCGAAAGCTGCACCGGCGGCATGATCATCGCTGCGCTCACCGACATCGCCGGCTCGTCGGCCGTCGTCGATCGCGGCTTCATCACCTATTCCAACGAAGCCAAAATGGAGATGCTGGGCGTCTCTGACGCGACGCTCAAGGCGCACGGCGCGGTGTCGCGCGAAACGGCGCTCGAGATGGCGGCAGGCGCGCTTGCCCGCTCACGCGCCAGCCTGGCACTGGCTGTCACTGGCGTCGCCGGGCCGGGCGGCGGTTCGCCGGAAAAGCCAGTCGGCCTGGTCTGGTTCGGCGTCGCCAGGAAAGGCGCACCACCCGAGGCGGAGTTTCGCATCTTCGAAGACAACGGCCGCGACTTCATCCGCCGCGAGACGGTGCGGACAGCGTTGGGTCTCGGGCTACGCGCGGTCGATCAGACGGTCTTCGCCGGCCCATAGATCGCATCCGCCCGCTTCTCGAACGCTTCGGCGAACATGCGGAAGGCGCGATCGAACATCGTGCCCATCAGTGCGCCCAGGATGCGGCTCTTGAACTCGTAATCGATAAAGAACTCGACGCCGGAGCCGCCGTCAGGTGCCGCGACGAATTTCCATTCGTTGGTGAGGTAGCGGAACGGGCCATCGAGATACTTGACGTCGATTGTGTTCTCCTCGGGCGTCAACAGAACCTGGGTGGTGAAAGTCTCGCGGAACGCCTTGTAGCCGACGGTCATGTCGGCCACGAGAATCTCACGCCCGTCACGCTCGCGCCGCGACCGGACGTTGAGCCCTTCGCAAAGCGGCAGGAATTCGGGATACTTCTCCACGTCGGCGACCAGGGCGAACATCTTGTCCGGCGGGTGGCCGACATGGCGGGTGGTTTCGAATTTGGGCATCCGGTGCTGGTCAGGCCTGGTGAGAGCGCCGCGCGCCCATTTGGACGCGCGGTCGCTCTAACATCATGAAGTTACGCATCGTGCTTTCCGGAAATCGCAACCGATTTCCGGGCCGATGCGTTGGCGAGCAGCGCTTCACGCGCGGCGCGCAACTTGGCGAAATCGTCGCCGGCATGATGCGACGAACGCGTCAGCGGGCTCGACGCGACAAGCAGGAAGCCCTTGGACTTGCCGACCGTGGCGTAGGAAGCGAATTCATCCGGCGTCACGAACTTCTTGACCGGATGATGCTTCTTCGAAGGCTGCAGATACTGGCCGATGGTCATGAAATCGACATTGGCGGTGCGCAGGTCGTCCATCAGCTGAAGAATCTCGTGACGTTCCTCGCCGAGGCCAACCATGATGCCGGACTTGGTGAAGATGCTGGGATCAAGCTCCTTGACCCGCTGTAGCAGGCGGATCGAATGGAAGTAGCGGGCGCCGGGACGCACCGTCAGGTAGTTCGAAGGTACGGTTTCCAGATTGTGGTTGAAGACGTCCGGACGGGCGGCAACGACGATCTCGAGCGCGCCCTCCTTGCGCAGGAAATCAGGCGTCAGGATTTCGATTGTCGTTGTCGGCGTGAGCCGACGAATAGCGTGGATCACGTCGGCGAAATGCTGTGCGCCGCCATCGGCAAGATCGTCGCGGTCGACCGAGGTGATGACGACATGGGTCAGGCCCATCTGGGCCACGGCCTTGGCGACGCTCTCCGGCTCGTTTGCATCGAGCGGCGTCGGGATACCGGTGGCGACATTGCAGAAGGCGCAGGCGCGGGTGCAGATCTCGCCCATGATCATGAAGGTGGCGTGCTTCTTTTCCCAGCACTCGCCAATATTGGGGCAGCCGGCCTCTTCGCAGACGGTCACCAGCTTGTGCGACTTCACGATGTCGCGCGTTTCCTGGTAGCCGCGCGACACCGGCGCCTTGACGCGAATCCAGTCGGGCTTGCGCAGAACCTCCTGATCGGGCCGGTGGGCCTTTTCCGGGTGCCGCGCGCGCGGACGGTCTTTGAGATCGAGAACGGTGACCATCAGTTCTTCCTATCGAGGCCGGGCTGATTGCGAGCGGCCAAAAATCCAGAGCACGATGACGGCGCCTGCAATGGCGACGATCAGATTGCCCATGAAGCCGTAATAATTGATACCGAGCAGCCCCGCCAGAGTGCCGCCGACAAACGATCCGGCGATCCCAACAAGGATGTTGGTCAGGAAGCCGTGGTCGCGGTTCATCGTGCGTTCGGCAACGTAGCCGGCAAGGAAGCCGATGAGCAGCATGCCGAAGAAGCCGACGCCGGGCATGCCGAGAATTCCGTAGCTCTGTTCCATCAGTCGTCTCCGGCCAGTCGCGGACGTTCTGCTGATATAGTTCCATCAGGCGCGCCGCAACAGGCGCGCCGATGCGCAGCCGTCATGCGTTGAGCGCACGCCCATAGGCGTCGAGCACGCTTTCCTTCATCGTTTCCGAGATCGTCGGATGCGGGAAGATGGTGTGCATCAGCTCTTCTTCGGTGGTTTCGAGGTTCATCGCCACGACAAAACCCTGAATCAGTTCGGTGACTTCAGCGCCAACGAGGTGCGCGCCGAGCAACTGACCGGTCTTCTTGTCGAAGATGGTCTTGACCATGCCCTGGTCTTCGCCGAGCGCGATGGCCTTGCCGTTGGCGACAAACGGGAAGCGACCGACGCGGATGTCCTTGCCTTCGGCCTTGGCCTTGGCTTCGGTCAGACCGACTGATGCGACCTGCGGGTTGCAATAGGTGCAGCCCGGGATCTTGAGCTTGTCCATCGGGTGGACATTCGGCAGGCCGGCAAGCTTTTCAACGCAGATGATGGCCTCATGCTCGGCCTTGTGCGCCAGCATGGGCGGGCCGGCGACGTCGCCGATGGCATATATGCCCGGTACGTTGGTCTTGCCGTAGCCGTCGATGACGATGCAGCCGCGGTCGGTCTTCACGCCGAGCACTTCCAGGCCGATGTTTTCGATGTTGCCTTGCACGCCAACGGCCGAGATCATGCGGTCGGCGGTGATCTTCTCGACCTTGCCGTCCTTCATCTCGACATGAGCCGTAACGGAATTCGTACCCTTCTCGACCTTGGTGACCTTGGCCTCGAGATGGATCTTCATGCCCTGCTTTTCGAACTGCTTCTTGGCGAAGGCCGAGATTTCGGCGTCTTCCACCGGCATGACGGCCGGCATCACCTCGACGACAGTCACGTCGACGCCCATCGTACGATAGAACGAGGCGAATTCGATGCCGATGGCGCCCGAGCCCATGACCAGAAGCGATTTCGGCATTTCCGGCGGCACCATGGCCTCGAAATAGGTCCAGATCAGCTTGCCATCCGGCTCGATGCCGGGCAGCGCGCGCGGACGGGCACCGGTGGCGACGATGATATGCTTGGCGCTGTAGGTACCCTCGCCCAGCGTGTTCTTGGGCAGCGGCGCCTGCGGCTCCATCGGCTTCTTCGACGACTTGGAGACGACGATCTGGCCGGGTTTGGTCAGCTTCGCCTCGCCCCAGATGACGTCGACCTTGTTCTTCTTCATCAGGAAGCCGACACCGCCATTCATGCGCTGGGCGATGCCGCGCGAACGGTCGACAACGGCCTTCAGGTCGGCAGTGATGGTGCCTTCGAGCTTGAGGCCGTAGCTCTTGGCGTGCTCGGCGAGGTGCAGCACTTCGGCCGAACGCAGCAGCGCCTTGGTCGGGATGCAGCCCCAGTTGGAACAGATGCCGGCGAGGTGCTCGCGCTCGACGATCGCAGTCTTGAGGCCAAGCTGTGCGGCGCGGATCGCCGCGATGTAGCCGCCGGGACCGGAGCCGATGATGATGACGTCGTAATTCTCAGCCATGAGTGTCTTGCCTCTTGATCAAGTCGCGCTGCGCGTGAGCAGCACCCAGTCGTGTTTCTTGCCGTTGTCGTTGATCGGTACGGATGCCTGGCGCGCGATCTCCTCAAATCCACAGGACTTGTAGAGGCCAAGCGCCACGGCGTTGTCGCTTTCGGTGATCAGGCTGACCGGCCTGGTGCCGGCGCGTGCGAGTTCGTAGTCGACAAGTTGTCGGCCGATGCCGCGCCCGCGATGATGCAGATACACACCGACGCTGTCGATGAACCAGTGGCCGATCGCCTTCTGCTGAAGCGAAAGGATCGGCTCGAACACCGGATGCGGTGCCTCCTCGTCGGCGAATGACGGCTCCACGGCATGGCCGACCACCACGCCTGCAATCTCGTCATCGACCTGGGCAAGCCCGGCATTCTTCCAGCCGGCGCGGTCGTCGTCGTCGCGCATCTGATTACGGCCGTGCTCGAGCGCGGTTTGCGCCGTGCCGCCCAGCACCGCGCCATACCAGAGCCACGACGCAAGCCCGTGCGACGACAGATCGACAAGGATGGCAAGTTCCGCGGCATCGCGCCGTTCGGCCCTGCGGATGGTGATAACGCCCGGCAAGCCTTAGAGCTCCAGCATCACGCGCACGATCGGCGCGATGGCATGGCCGATGGCCCGCGTGTTTTCAGCATCGAGATGCACGCCGTCGAGCGGCGTGGTCTCAGCCACCGAGCCGGCATCGAAGAAGCCGCAACCAACCTCGTCGGCGAGTGCCGCATAAAGCGGCGCGAGTTCCTTGGAGGCCTCGTCGCCGCCGGCAAACATTTCCTTGTATTCGGCGTTGGCCGTCCGACTGACCACCGGCGGCGAAACCAGCAGGATTTCAGGTGCCGGGTAGTCGATGCCGTGGTCATAGGCGCGGATGCTCGATACAAGCCGCGCCATGCCCTGCTTGGCGGCAACCGGGTTACCGTGGATCCAAGGCTTCATGTCGTTGGCGCCGAGCATGATGATGACAACATCGAGCGGCGCATGCGTACCCAGGATCGTCGGCAACAGACGCGCGCCGTTACGGTCAGCGGCAGCGAGATGGTCGTCGAAGGCAGTCGTCCGGCCGTTCAGGCCCTCGGCGACGACATGAACGTCGGAGCCGAGTTCAGCCTGCAGCACGCTCGGCCAGCGGTCTTCGAGCGCATGACGGCCCGGACCCGCGGCATCGTAGCCCCAGGTCAGCGAGTCGCCGTAGCAAAGCACAGTCTTCATGATTGAAGTCCTCGAATCCCCTCCCTAGCGGGAGGGGAAATGGGGAAACTACACCAGCATGCCCATCGGGTTTTCGATGAAGCGCTTGAAGGCCGAGAGAAGTTCAGCACCGAGCGCACCATCGACCGCGCGGTGATCGGTCGACAGCGTCACCGACATCACGTTGGCGATCTTGATCTCGCCGCCCTTGACCACCGCCCGTTCCTCGCCAGCGCCAACCGCCAGGATGGTGGCGTGCGGCGGGTTGATGACGGCCGAGAAGTCCTTGATACCGAACATGCCGAGGTTGGACACGGCACTGGTACCGCCCTGGTACTCCTCAGGCTTGAGCTTGCGGTTACGAGCGCGACCGGCAAGGTCCTTCATCTCGTTGGAGATGACTGACAAGGTCTTGACGTCGGCCTGGCGGATGATCGGGGTGATCAGACCACCCGGGATCGAAACGGCGACGCCGACATCGGCGTGCTTGTGCTTGACCATCGCCTGATCGGTCCACGAGACATTGGCATCGGGGACAGCCGTCAGCGCCAGCGCCATGGCTTTGATGATCATGTCGTTGACCGACAGCTTGTAGGCCGGCACATCGCCTTTTTCGGTCTTGCGCACCGGGGCGGCCGCATTGAGCTGGGCACGGAGCGCGAGCAGTGCGTCGATCTCGCAATCGAGCGTCAGGTAGAAGTGCGGGATGGTGCTCTTGGCCTCGACAAGGCGGCGCGCGATCGTCTTGCGCATGTTGTCATGCGGGATGAGCTCGTAGCTGCCTTCTTCGAACAGCTTGAGCACCTGTTCATCCGACATGCCCTTTGGCGCAGGTGCAGCAGCACCTGCTACAGGAGCCTTGCCAGCAGGAGCTGCCTTGGCGCCACCACCTGATATCGCTGCCTCGACGTCGGCCTTGACGACACGGCCATGCGGGCCGGTGCCGGTCACGGCGAAAATGTCGACATTGGCGTCCTTGGCGATACGACGGGCAAGCGGCGAAGCAAAGGTGCGACCGTCGGCTGCCGGTGCAGCCGAACCGTTGGTTGCAGCCGGCTTGGCTGCAGGCGCTGCGGCAACCGGAGACGCTACTGGTGCCGCAACTGCGGCGGGCGCAGCCGGTGCCTCAGCCTTCGGCGCTTCGGCAGCTGCCGGTGCAGACGCACCGCCCTTGGCGGCGGCACTGACATCTTCGCCTTCAGCGGCGAGGATGGCGATCAACGCGTTGACCTTGACGCCTTCGGTGCCGGCCGGAACCAGCAGCTTGGCGACGGTGCCTTCATCGACGGACTCGACTTCCATCGTCGCCTTGTCGGTTTCGATCTCGGCGATCACGTCGCCGGGCGAAACCTTGTCGCCTTCCTTGACCAGCCACTTGGCCAGATTGCCCTCTTCCATCGTCGGCGAAAGGGCAGGCATGGTGATATTGATCGGCATGATGACCTCGCGCCCCTGTCAGCGATACGTGACTGCTTTGACCGCCTCGATCACTTCGCCGACATTCGGCAGAGCGAGCTTTTCGAGGTTGGCGGCGTAAGGCATCGGCACGTCCTTGCCGGCGATGGTGATGACAGGCGCATCAAGATGATCGAAGGCGCGCTGCGACACCTGGTTGGCGATGAAATCGCCGACCGAGGACTGCGGGTAGCCTTCCTCGACAACCACCAGGCGATTGGTCTTCTTGACCGAGGCTATGATGGTGTCGAAGTCGAGCGGACGAATGGTCCGGAGATCGATGATCTCGACGTCGATGCCCATCGCGCGCAGCTCGGCCTCAGCCTTGATCGCGTAGGTCATGCCGATACCGAACGAGACGATGGTGACGTCCTTGCCCGTCTTGTGGATGCGTGCCTTGCCGATCGGCAGCACGAAATCGTCAAGCTTCGGCACGTCGAAGGAGTGGCCGTAGAGGATTTCGTTTTCGAGGAAAATGACCGGGTTGGGATCGCGGATCGCTGCCTTGAGCAGGCCCTTGGCGTCAGCGGCCGAATACGGCATCACCACCTTGAGGCCCGGAATGTGGCTGTACCACGCCGCATAGCACTGCGAGTGCTGGGCAGCGACGCGGGCGGCCGCACCGCTCGGTCCACGGAAGACGATCGGCGCGCCCATCTGGCCGCCGGACATGTACAGTGTCTTGGCAGCCGAGTTGACGATCTGGTCGATCGCCTGCATGGCGAAGTTGAAGGTCATGAACTCGACGATCGGGCGCAGGCCAGCCATGGCCGCACCGACGCCAACACCGGCAAAACCATGCTCGGTGATCGGGGTGTCGACGACACGACGCGGGCCGAACTCCTGCAGCAGCCCTTGGGTGATCTTGTAGGCGCCCTGGTACTCGGCAACCTCCTCACCCATGATGAAGACGTCGCCGTCGCGGCGCATCTCTTCGGCCATGGCGTCGCGCAATGCTTCGCGAACGGTCGTCGAGACCATCTCGGTGCCTGCCGGGATATCCGGATCAGCAGCGACTTCGGTCTTCGGCGCAGCAGCCACAGGTGCGGCGGCCGGAGCGGCGGCAGGTGCAGCCGCGGCAGCAGGCGCCTCGGCCTTTGCAGGTGCAGCACCCTTGCCGATGTCGGCAGCGCTTTCGCCATCCTGCAGCAGCACGGCGATCGGTGTGTTGACCTTCACGCCCTCGGTACCGGCAGCGATCAGCTGCTTGCCCAGGACGCCTTCGTCAACGGCTTCCACTTCCATGGTCGCCTTGTCGGTTTCGATTTCGGCGATGACGTCGCCGGCGACGATCTTGTCGCCTTCGTTCTTCAACCACTTCGACAGATTGCCCTCTTCCATCGTCGGCGAGAGCGCAGGCATGAGAATTTCGATCGGCATGTTCGCGCCCTCCCTTAGATCAAGATATCGGTCCAGAGCTCGGCAACATCCGGCTCGGGATCGGTCTGAGCAAAGTCTGCGGCATCAGCCACAATGTCGCGAACATCCTTGTCGATCGCTTTGAGGTCGTCTTCGCTCGCCCATTTCTTGGCGATGAGGCGCGCCTTGACCTGTTCAATCGGGTCGTGCTCGGAGCGCATCTTCTGCACTTCGTCCTTGGAGCGGTACTTTGCCGGATCGGACATCGAGTGGCCGCGATAGCGGTAGGTCTGCATCTCGAGGATGATCGGGCCGTTGCCCGAACGGCACCACTCGGTTGCGAGATCGCCCGCGGCCTTGACCGCGCGCACGTCCATGCCGTCGACCTGGATACCGGGGATTTTGAACGACAGGCCGCGCTGCGAGAAGTCGGTCTCGGCCGAAGCGCGCGACACAGCGGTGCCCATGGCGTAGCGGTTGTTTTCGATGACGTAGATCACCGGCAGCTTCCACAGCGAGGCCATGTTGAAGCTTTCATAGACCTGGCCCTGGTTGGCCGCGCCGTCGCCGAAATAGGTCACCGAGACATTCGGGTTTTCGCGGTAGCGGTTGGCGAAGGCCAGCCCCGTGCCGAGCGACACCTGGGCGCCGACGATGCCGTGGCCACCATAGAAATGCTTTTCCTTGGAGAACATGTGCATGGAGCCGCCCTTGCCTTTCGACAAGCCGCCCCGACGCCCGGTCAGCTCGGCCATGACGCCACGCGCCGACAGCCCCATCGCCAGCATGTGACCGTGGTCACGATAGGCGGTAATCATCTGGTCGCCTTCGATCAGCGACATCTGCAGGCCAGTGACGACGGCCTCCTGGCCGATGTAAAGGTGGCAAAAGCCGCCGATGAAGCCCATGCCGTAGAGCTGGCCGGCCTTTTCCTCGAAGCGGCGGATCAGCAACATCTCGCGATAGGCCGCGACATCCTGGTCCTTGGTGAAGTCAGCCGGCTTGGGTGTTACCGGAGCAGATTGCGATTTTGAATCAGATTTGGATTTGACAGGCGCTTTTTTGGCGGCGGTGGCCATGCATCACTCCCTAGTGGCGTCTCTTTGCGGACAATGAGGAGATCATGCATAATCTCTCCTCTCCATGACCAAACGCTAGCATGGTGAGTGACGCTGCGCCATGCGGAAAAATGCATAGCAGGCATGCGGTTAAGCGTCTAAAAACGTTGGATTTCTTGCTGATTAACCAGAAGTCAGTTAATACGGCGCGCAGATGGCCGCATTATGGTCAGCTCATCGGCATGGGACATATTCAAGGCGTTACGCGCCTGTTCGTCAAGCATGTCCTTTTCAAGCGATCCATCATGCAGCATCTGCACGCGGCGCTCGACGTCGAGACGCTGCGCCCTGACGGTATCGAGCCGGGCCTGGAGATCGACGGCACGCGCCTCGAGCCGGTACTTGGAATAGATGCCGAATTCGCCATGATAGGCATGAAAGCCGAAATAGGACAGGAACATCACCGCCAGCGCAGGGACGATCAGGCGTCCGGTATTTCTCTGCTTGTGCTGGCGTGTCCACATGGTGCGCAAAACCTTTCGCACCCTTGTCGCCCAATCATACTTAATGTCGGGTTACGACAGTCTCGTTTCGCACGAAAAACCGTGTCAAATTCAAAACAGCCGTTGCCGCGCCCGCGAAAGCGCAAATCCCGCACCCCGCCCATTGATGCAGGTCACGCCCGAGCGCTCGGAGACGCAGCTGATAGTTCCGCGCGCGAAAGTTTCACCATAGGCCAGTTCCGGATAGTCGCCGACGATCGTGTCGCCGACGCACATCAGCACGCCGCGCCTCGACGTTTCATCCAGGCCGAAATCATTGCCCCAGTCCAGTTCGCAGTCCTGCCGGCGCGGTGGCAGCGGCGTCGTCTTGTCGGCGATGTTGCAGCGTATCGATGCATCGTCGTCGAAGAACATGCATTGGATGTTGCCGGTCGGCGAACGGAAACCGTCCGCCGAATCCTGCGCCAGCGCGGGCGACGCAGGAAGCCAGCTGAAGGCGCCGGCCATCAGCAGGCAGCAAGCCAGTCTGTTTATTCTCTCGCTTTGCCGCCCGCCTGATATGCCCATCGGGTCAGCCGCGCAGGATCGACCTGCCGGCAAAGCGTGCCTGCCTGCCCAGCTCTTCTTCGATGCGGATCAGCTGGTTGTACTTGGCGGTGCGGTCCGAACGGGCCAGCGAGCCGGTCTTGATTTGTCCGCAGTTGGTGGCGACAGCGAGATCGGCGATGGTCGAATCCTCTGTTTCACCCGAACGGTGCGACATGACGGCGGTGTAGCTCGCCTTGTGCGCGGTCTCGACGGCGTCGAGCGTCTCGGTCAGCGTGCCGATCTGGTTGACCTTGACCAGGATCGAGTTGGCGACGCCCATCTTGATGCCGTCGCGCAGGCGCGCCGAGTTGGTGACGAACAGGTCGTCGCCGACCAGCTGCACCTTGTCGCCGCAGATGTCGGTCAGGTACTTCCAGCCTTCCCAATCGTCCTCGGACATGCCGTCCTCGATCGAGATGATCGGATAGTCGGCGGCGAGCTTGGCGAGGTACTTGGCCTGGGCCTTGGGGTCGCGGGTCTTCTTTTCGCCTTCATAGACGTAGTTGCCGTCCTTGAAGAACTCGGTCGCAGCGCAATCGAGCGCAAGTGCGACGTCCTCGCCCGGCTTGAAGCCGGCCTTCTCGATCGAGGCCATGACAAAGTCGAGAGCTGCCTGGGCGCTCTTGAGGTTCGGCGCGAAACCGCCCTCATCGCCGACATTGGTATTGTGGCCGGCGTCCTTCAGACCCTTCTTCAGGGTGTGGAAGATTTCCGAACCCCAACGAACCGCGTCGCGCAGCGAAGGCGCGCCGATCGGCATGATCATGAATTCCTGGAAGTCGATCGGGTTGTCGGCATGCGCGCCGCCATTGATGATGTTCATCATCGGCACCGGCAGGACGCGGGCGTTGGGGCCGCCGACATAACGGTAGAGCGGCAGGCCGGAGGCTTCGGCCGCGGCCTTGGCAACGGCCAGCGAGACACCGAGGATGGCATTGGCGCCCAAGCGGCTCTTGTTGGGCGTGCCGTCGAGCTCGATCATCGTCTGGTCGATATGGATCTGGTTTTCGGCTTCCATGCCGCCGATCGCCTCGAACAGTTCGCCATTGACGGCCTCGACGGCGCGCTCGACCCCCTTGCCGAGATAGCGCGGGCCGCCGTCGCGCAGTTCCATCGCCTCATGGGCGCCGGTCGAGGCGCCTGACGGGACGGCTGCGCGGCCCATCGAACCGTCTTCAAGGACAACGTCCACCTCGACGGTGGGATTGCCACGGCTGTCGAGAATTTCGCGGCCGATAATGTCGATGATTGCTGTCATGTGAGGCATCCCCGGGAGCTGATCGCAAAGAAGGATCGGTTGGATTTCCGCGCCCGTCTTAGCCAAAGCTCCGGAAAAGGCAATCGCGGGCGGCCAAATATCACGCTGCGTCAGGCCGCTGATTCACTTTCGGCAAAACGCTGTCACCATAATTCATCCGATCAGGCAGGCATCAGCCAAACTTTCGGGTAAACTGACCGCGCGCGGGGCGAAACAGAGGGAGTTTCGCCATGTCCGAGTTAAGTGGTATCCTGAGTTTGTTCTTCATCGCCGCAGCATTCCTGACCTCATGCGACAGTCAACCGCCCCCGCAGGGCGTGTCGCAGGTGCGGATTGTTCCGACACCAAGGTAAGTCGCCGGCACAAAAGAAAAGCCCCGCTTCGGCGGGGCTTTTTGTTTTGGGCAACGGTCAGTGCCAGTACGGCTCGACCCGGTAGTGCTCGTAGGACGCATCGCGCACCAGACGGCCATCGTCCTCGGTCAGTTCATTGGCTGAATAGGAGGGGGCGGACTTGAGCTGCTCCTTGGAGAACGGGACGACGTAGCCGCCGCGGCCTTTGTCGAAATCCAGCGTCGACCACGGGATGGCGTGGTAGCGCTCGCCAATGCCGAGGAAGCCGCCGAAGCCGATGACGGCGAACATGATGCCATTCGACATCTTGTCGAGCATGACATCCTCGATCGTGCCGATCGTCTCGCCGGCAGTATTGTAGACATTGGTGCCGATGACCCGCGATGCGGGAATGGCCGCGGTATGACCAGTCTGGGTCGTCATGATCCTGCTCCTCGTTGGTTGGGGTGCAGGGGTAACGATCCCCCGAAGCGGAGGTTCCAATTTTCCTGGCGATGCGGAAAGCCGACCGATGGTCAGTCGCTGAGGATGAAAGTCACCTTCATGTTGACGCGGTAAGCAACGATCTTGCCGTTTTCGACAACGACTTTCTGATCCTGGATCCAGGCGCCTTCGACGTTCTTCAGCGTCTTGGAGGCGCGCGCGATGCCCTCTTCGATGGCGTCCTTAAAACTCTTTGTCGACGATGACGTGATTTCGGTAACGCGGGCAACAGACATGGAGGCTCTCCGGCTGAAATGCTCAGTCACGGAACAAGCCTACGCCCGGCGCGAGCCGGGCTCAAGCTGGAGTTGCGGACGGCTACTGTTCGCCGGTCAGCCCTTGGCGATGCGGTCGAAGGCCATCAGGCGTTCGAGCAAGGCGGGCATGTCCTTGAACGGCACCATGTTGGGGCCATCCGACGAGGTCGAATTGTCGGGGTCCTCATGCGTTTCGATGAACACGCCGGCGACGCCGACGGCAACGGCCGCGCGCGCCAGCGTCTCGACAAAGCGCCGTTCGCCGCCCGAGGTGGCGCCCTGCCCGCCCGGCTGCTGTACCGAATGGGTGGCATCGAAGATCACAGGTGCGCCGATGTCGGCCATGATCGGCAGCGCGCGCATGTCGGAGACGAGCGTGTTGTAGCCGAAGGACGCGCCGCGCTCAGTGACGAGCACGTTGGCGTTGCCAGAACCGGTCACCTTGGCGACGACGTTCTTCATGTCCCAGGGCGCCAGGAACTGGCCCTTCTTGACGTTGACGACCTTGCCGGTCCTGGCGGCCGCGATGAGCAGGTCGGTCTGGCGGCTGAGGAAAGCCGGGATCTGCAGCACGTCGACGACTTCGCCGACGATCGCGCATTGCTCTTCGGTGTGGACGTCGGTGATGACGGAGACACCGAGCTCCCTGCGCAGGTCGGCGAAGACGGGCAGCGCTGCATCGAGGCCGGCGCCACGCGTGCTCGACAGTGAGCTGCGGTTGGCCTTGTCGAAGCTCGACTTGTAGACGAAGCCGATGCCGAGCTTCTGGGTCAGCTCCTTGAGCTTGCCGGCCATATCGAAGGCATGCTGGCGTGATTCGAATTGGCACGGGCCGGCGATCAGCGACAGCGGCGCGTCATTGGCGAAGAGGGTCTTGCCGACCGTCACATTTGCATTCGGCTTGGTCATTTCAGGTCCTCGAAAATGAAGGTCGCACCCTGCCCCGGCGCTGGTGGCACAACAAGGCGTTGGCCCTTGAGATCGTGCTCGACGGCGTTTTCGACAAGGAGTTCCTTTGTCGCGGCAATGTCATCGACGGCAAAAACCAGAAGTCTCAAGGCGAATGCCGCCGGAATTCGGCTCGCGACGGATGGAAAGCAGCGCGTTTGCCAGCGGCACATGGGCGCCGTCTGCCTTGCTGCGTGCGACGGTCGCAAGCAGCTTGCCTGCTGCCTCGACATCTCCGGCAGCGAGTTCGATCGCCAGGACACGCTTGGCGCCATTGCCATGCGCCTGAAGTGCTGATCGGTCGACGGCAGGCACATTGGCGCGCTCGCAGGTGAAGAAGAAGGCAACCGCTTCCGCGTTCGGCTGGGCGGCAAAGGCCAGCCGGAACGATGCCTGGTCGGACTTGCCGGACGCGTCGACGAAAGGACGCGAAAAATCAAGCCGTCCGCCGGCCGACACCCCTGCCGCAACGAACTCGGCATGGTCGGCATCGGCGTCGTCGGTTCCGAACACCACCGCCGAAAAGCCTTCATCGCCCGCCATGTCGCGGAAATCGCGGTCGCGCGCGACAAACACGTTGCCTTCGTGAGCCGCCTTGTCGGCGGCTGCCGGTCACCAATGGCAAGCGGCTCCAGGAAGGTGCCGTCGCTGAGATAGACGCAGCAATTGATCGTGCCGAAGGGATGCGTGCCTTGCGGCGAAACGTTGAAGCCGAGTGCCATAAGCCGCTGCCGCGCAAGCGCCAGATCTACGGTAGGCAGGACAACATGGTCGAGCGGTCGCGGGCTCTCGGAAGGACTTTTCGTCATGGCTGCGCTGTGCCTGAAATCCTGATGTGAAGCAAGACTACGCCCCTTCGCGTCTTACGATGCCACCATTTCGCCGAGCCGGCGCACGGTGTTCCAGTTGCGCGATGTGCCGATGCCGCCAGCGCGCTTGGGCGTCAATGCTCCGAGCAGCCTGGACGACGCGGTGCTACGGGAGAAATAGAGCCAGATGTCGCCATCCACAGACGTGAGCTTTTCGTCGGCAGCGGCATAGGGGCGAAGCCGCTCCATGACTTCAGCGGTCACCGGCGCCCGCATCACGCGCACGCCAACCTGGTCCGGATGAAGTTCCGATTCCTCGGGAAATGGGTTGGCGGCGACAAGTTTCTGCCAGACGGCAGCATCTCGCACGATGATGTCGACATGCTTGCCGAATTTGGGGACGAAGGCGGCTTCGAGCTCGCGCTCCAGAGCGGAAACCGATTTGCCCTTGGCTTCGAAGACGAGATTTCCGGTGGCAACCAGCGTGCGTGGATTGCCGAGGCCGAGATCCGTGGCCATGTCGCGCAGGTCGGACATGACGACGCGCCGGCCGGGGCCAAGGACAATGCTGTAGAGGAGCGCAACATATGTGGTCATGCGCGGCGCAGCCGCCGGGAGATGATGCGCGCCGGCGAAGTCACGACGGCGCGCATGGATATCAGACCAGTCGGCTCTGTTCGACCGCGGCTTCGATGAAGCTCGCAAACAGCGGATGCGGCTCCAGCGGACGGCTCTTCAGCTCGGGGTGGTACTGCACGCCGATGAACCAGGGATGGTCGGGATACTCGACCGTCTCGGGCAGCACGCCGTCCGGCGACATGCCGGCAAAGACCAGGCCACACTCTTCGAGCCGGTCCTTGTAGTCGATATTGACCTCGTAGCGATGGCGGTGGCGCTCCGAGATGTCGGTGTCACCGTAGATCTCGGCGATCTTCGACCCCTCCGAAAGCCGCGCCTCGAATGCCCCCAGGCGCATCGTGCCGCCGAGATCGCCGGATGCCCGACGCTTCTCCAGCATGTTGCCCTTGAGCCATTCGGTCATCAGGCCGACAACAGGCTCCTTGGTCGCGCCGAACTCGGTCGACGAGGCATTCTCGATACCGGCGAGCGACCGCGCCGCCTCGATGCACGCCATCTGCATGCCGAAACAGATGCCGAAATACGGCACCTTGCGCTCGCGGGCGAATTTCGCGGCCAGGATCTTGCCTTCCGAACCACGCTCGCCGAAGCCGCCGGGCACCAGGATGCCGTGGACCTTTTCCAGGAACGGTGCGGGGTCCTCCTTTTCGAAGACCTCGCTTTCGATCCAGTCGAGCTTGACCTTGACGTTGTTGGCGAGGCCGCCATGCGACAGCGCTTCGATCAGCGACTTGTAGGCATCCTTGAGGCCGGTGTATTTGCCGACAACGGCGATGGTGACTTCGCCTTCCGGATTGTGGATCAGCTGCGACACGTTCTGCCAGGGATCGAGCCGCGGCTTGGGTGCCGGATCGATGCCGAAGGCAGCCAGCACTTCCGAATCGAGGCCTTCCTTGTGGTAGGCCAGCGGCACGTCGTAGATGTGGCCGACGTCGAGCGCCTGGATGACCGCCGACTCGCGGACATTGCAAAACAGCGACAGCTTGCGGCGTTCTTCCTTCGGAATGTCGCGGTCAGCACGAACAAGCAGGATATCCGGCGCAATGCCGATCGAGCGCAGTTCCTTGACCGAGTGCTGCGTCGGCTTGGTCTTCAGCTCGCCGGCCGTCGGGATGTAGGGCATCAGCGTCAGGTGGACGTAAACCGCGTTGTTGCGCGGCAGATCGTTGCCAAGCTGGCGGATCGCCTCGAGGAACGGCATCGCCTCGATGTCGCCGACAGTACCGCCGATTTCGCAGAGCACGAAGTCGTACTCGTCATTGCCGTCGAGGATGAAGTTCTTGATCTCGTCGGTGACGTGCGGAATGACCTGCACGGTTGCGCCGAGATAGTCGCCGCGCCGCTCGCGTTCGATGATGTTCTTGTAGATGCGACCGGTGGTGATGTTGTCGCTCTGGTTCGCCGAACGCCCGGTGAAGCGTTCGTAGTGACCAAGATCGAGATCGGTCTCCGCTCCGTCGTCGGTCACGAACACCTCACCATGCTGGTAAGGCGACATCGTTCCCGGGTCGACATTGAGATACGGATCGAGTTTTCGGATGCGCACGCGATATCCGCGTGCTTGCAGAAGAGCCCCAAGGGCCGCTGCGGCTATGCCTTTTCCAAGGGAAGAGACCACGCCGCCGGTAATAAAAACATATCGCGCCATGGGATTCATCGCTTAACGCGGCCAAATCGATTCCGCCAGAGAAAAATCCGCCGCGTCGGACTTTTCCCTATGTGGCTGTTCAACATTGCTGCCGGATTGGCACGCAAACAAAAAGGCCGGCGTGACCGCCGGCCCGCTATCAGCGTTTTGAAAACGCCTTACATGACGATGACTTCAGAGCCCATCCTCACGCGGTTGTAGAGATCCATGACGTGGTCATTGACCATGCGGAAGCAACCGTTCGAAGAATTTGTGCCGATCGTCTGCGGCTGATTGGTACCATGGATACGGATATGGGTATCCTTCTTGCCCTGGTAAAGGTAGATGGCACGCGCGCCGAGCGGGTTTTCCGGACCGCCGTTCATGCCGTCCTTGTACTGGCCGTACTTCCTGGGCTCGCGTTCCTGCATTTCCTTGGTCGGAATCCAGCGCGGCCACTCCTGCTTGTCGCCAATTGTCGCCTTGCCCTTGAACTCCAGGCCCTCGCGGCCGACCGCGATGGCATAACGGCGCGCCGTCGACGATGATTCGACCAGATAGAGATAACGTGCACTGGTATCGACAACGATCTGGCCACGCTCATAGCCGGAGAAGGTCACTTCCTGCGGCTCGAAGTCGGACTTCACCTTGAACTGCTTCTTGGCCTGCTTGGCCTGCAACACGGCGTCGAGCGCACGTGTCTGAGGCAGCATCGACTGCTGCGGCGCGCTGCCGCCAAAAATACCGGCGAGCAGGCCGGTCTGGCGTGGACGATCCTGGCTTTCGCTGCGCAGCTCGCCATTGTTGCCGGACGATGCCACCTCGATCGCATCGGGGGTAAGCGGCTCGATCGGCTTCATCACTTCAAGTGGCTGCGTGTTGCGCTTGGGCGCCGGTGCTGCCGCGGCAACCTGAACGGTTGCCTTTTCGGTCTTCTTCAGCCGGGCGAGTTCGCGGGCCTGATCGGCCTTTGCCTTCGCTGCTGCCCGCATCGCCATCTTCTTGGCTTCGAGCATCTTCAGCCGGGCGTCTTCCTTGTCGGCCTTGATCTTGGCTTCAAGGCCCTTGATGCGCGCCAGATCCTCGTCGGTCGGCTTCTTCTTTTTCTTGAGCAGCTTGAGTTCCGATGCATCGCTCTTGGCGGCGACAGCGACAACGTCGCTTGCGCCCCCAGGCTGCGGCGCTGCAGCCGTGCCGGCCGACGTCGCGGCAAAGGCTGTCGAACTCATGAAAGTGGCGCAAAGGCCAGCGAGAAGGATGCGGCGGAGCTGCATGGCGAAGGATCCCGAACGTTTAACGCAAATTTTCTTGCGACAACGCGCGGTGCCCCCAAGGCCTCCCCGCCGATATGCCGCTACCCAGCTATAATCGATTAGCCGGAGGCGCCTCAAGGGAGGCACCACCGGCGGAATGATCGAATTGTCGTGATCCATGCGGCATTTGCCGCAACTGTGTTCAAACAACAACAGGTTGCGGCAAAGGGTAAATACTTAGTTAGGAACCTGCGGCGTTGCCGGAGCTGCCGGAGTGCCTGCCGCAGGCTGTTCGGTGCCTGTAGCGGCCGGCGCTGTGGCAGGCGCAGCAGGCTGAGTCGCCGGAGCTGCGGGAGCCGTGGTGCCAGATGCCGGCGCGGTCGAACCGCCGAGCTGGTCGAGAACGCCCTTGCCGCCAGTCGTTCCACTCTGGGTGGTCGGAACACGGTCAAGAATATCAGTCGGCTTTTCGCCGTAGCGGGCAACGATCGACAGCGTCAGCGAGGTCACGAAAAACACCGTCGCCAGGATTGCCGTGGCGCGCGTCAGCGCGTTGGCAGCACCACGCGCCGTCATGAAGCCCGAACCGCCACCGATGCCGAGGCCACCGCCTTCAGAGCGCTGCAGGAGCACCACGCCGACAAGGGCGAGCACGACCATCAAGTGAATGACGATGAGGACGGTTTCCATTGCGCTTCCTGGGATCTTTCCTGACGGGGACTTGCCGCGCACCGAAGCGCCCGGCCTTCCGGAGGCGGCTCAATACAATGCTTTCTAGGCATTTCCAAGCCCGCCGGCCGAATATGGGGTGACACGCTGCCTTTGCAACGGTCACGTGTGGTGAAATCAGAGCTTGCGATAGGCTTCGGCGATGCCAAGGAAGTCGGCAGCCTTGAGGCTGGCGCCGCCAACAAGCGCGCCGTCGACATTGGCGATCGCCAGCAATTCGTTGGCGTTCGACGGCTTGACTGAGCCACCATAGAGAATGCGCATCTTGGCAGCTGGTGCACCCAGCTTCTCCGCAAGGCGCGCGCGGATATGCGCATGCGCCTCGGCCACGTCGGCCACGGTCGGCGTCAAGCCGGTGCCGATCGCCCAGACGGGCTCGTAGGCAATGACGGCATTGGCAGCTGTTGCTGTCGTCGGCACCGAGCCTTCGATCTGGCGCGACAGCACCGACAGCGTCGCACCGCCTTCACGCTCGGCATGCGTCTCGCCGATGCAGATCACGGCCACCAGCCCTGCCCGCCAGGCGGCTTCCGCCTTGGCGCGGACGATGTCGTCGGTTTCGCCATGGTCGGTACGGCGTTCGGAGTGACCAACGATGACGTGGCTGGCGCCGGCGTCCTTGAGCATCTCGGCCGAAACATCGCCTGTGTGGGCGCCGCTTTCCTTGGCGTGGCAATCCTGCCCACCGGTCCTGACCGGCGTGCGGTGGAGGATTTCAGCAGCACGCGACAGCAGCGTCGACGGCACGCACAGGAGAGATTCGGTCTCGGCATCGAGGCCGCCCATGAAACCGCTCGCAATGCTGCGCAGTTCGTTGAGCGAGTTGCTGGTGCCGTTCATTTTCCAGTTGCCGGCAACGAGTGGACGGATTCCTGGCGTCATTGTGCTCTTCCCTCGAAATCGATATTCGCTCGGGCAACCTCACTACCAAAAACAAGCCACAAAGCAATCGACACTGACGGCGAAGGGCGCTATTGCGCTTCGTTCATGCAGGCGCATGGTTCATGCAGGCGCATGCGATCATGCGCGTATACGGGATCTGATACATGCTCGAATCGATGCGAAGTGCTGCGGGAACCTGGGTTGCTAAGCTTCTGCTTCTGCTACTCGTCGTCAGCTTCGCGATCTGGGGTATCTCGGGGCAGATGCACAACCAGTTTGGTGGCGACAAGGTGGTCACCGCCGGTGGTACGTCTGTTTCGGGCGTCGAATACCGCCTCGCCTACGACCGTCAGTTGAATGTCATGTCGCAGCAGTTCGGCCAGCGCCTGACCCGTGACCAGGCAAATGCGCTCGGCATCGACAACCAGGTGCTTTCCCAGCTCGTCGCCGGTGCGGTGCTCGACGAGCAGGCGCGCAAGCTCGGCCTTGGCCTGTCCAAGGATCGCCTCGCCGAATTGACCTGGGATGACCCGACCTTCCGCGGTGCCGACGGCAAGTTCGACCGCCAGGCTTTCGAATACATCCTGCGCCAGATCGGCATGCGTCCTGAGGACTACCTGAAGAACCGCGCCCAGGTCGCCGTCCGCCAGCAGATCGTCGAAGCCGTTTCCGATGGCCTCCAGGCACCAGACACCTTCCTGCGGGCCGTCGCGCTTTACCGCGGCGAAGACCGTACCATCGACTATTTGCCGCTGCCCAAGTCGCTGGTCGAGCCGATTGCAGCACCTGCCGACGACGTGCTCAACGCCTGGTTCGAGGAAAACAAGAAGACCTATGCAGCGCCCGAATTCCGCAAGCTGAGCTACGTCAAGCTTGAGCCGGAAGATATCGTCGATCCCGCTTCGATCACCGACGAGCAGGTTCGCCAGGACTACGACAAGAACAAGTCACACTTCACCACTGCCGAAACGCGCAAGATCGACCAGTTGGTCCTCAGCGCCGATGCCGCCAAGGCTGCTGCCGACGCGATCAAGGGCGGTGCTACCTTCGACAAGCTTGTCGCCGACCAGGGCAAGACCGCCGCAGACGTCGCACTTGGCACGCTGGCCAAGGACAAGATCGCCGACAAGGCTGTCGCCGATGCGGCTTTTGCGCTGCAGGCCAATCAGGTCAGCGACGTGGTCCAGGGTTCGTTCGGCCCGGTGCTGGTCCGCGTCAGCGAGATCACGCCCGAGGCGGTGAAGACGTTCGACGAGGTCAAGGACCAGATCCGCAAGGATCTCGCGCTTGCCGAAGCCAACCGCATCCTGCTCGACGTCCATGACCAGTATGAAGACGCCCGCGCCGGCGGCGAGCCGATGAAGGTTGCCGCCGACAAGCTGAAGCTCAAGGTGGTGACGATCGAAGCGATTGACCGCGCCGGCCAGCTGCCGGACGGCACCGTCGTCAACACGTTGCCGGACTCGCGCAACCTGATCCAGGCGGTCTTCGAGGCCGAAGCCGGCATTGAAAACCCGCCGCTCAACGTCGGCACCAACGGCTTCGTGTTCTACGAAGTCGACGAGGTCACGCCGGCCCGCGATCGCACGCTCGACGAGGTGCGCGCAAAGGTCGTGGCCGACTGGACCGCGGCCGAGGCGACCAAGCGCCTGAAGGACAAGGCCAACGAGCTCGAAAAGCGCCTGAAGGACGGCGCGACACTTGAAGTGATCGCTGGCGAACTCAAGCTTGAAAAGCAGACCAAACGCGGCCTGAAGCGTGAAGCCGACGATGCCGATTTCGGCCGCGAGGGTGCTTCCGCCATGTTCGCCATGGGCCAGGGTGGCACCGGCATCATTCCGGCACCGGCCGGCGATGCGCAGATCCTGTTCAAGGTCACGGAAGTGTTCGAGCCTGCCGGCGCGGACAAAAGTGCCATACCCGAGGACGCGCAGAAGTCCTTTGCCTCAGGCATGTCCGACGACCTGCTCGACCAGCTCGTAGCCCAGCTCCAGGGTGAGTATGAGGCAACGATCAACCAGGCGGCGATCACCCGGGCACTTGCGGTGGGAACGCCATGAGCGCACTCAAGCCGCATATCGCCAAGGTCGCATCGGGCACGCCCCTCACCTTCGAGGAGGCGCGCGAGGCTTTCGACATCATCATGTCGGGTGAAGCGACGCCCGGCCAGATCGGCGGCTTCCTGATGGCGTTGCGCGTGCGCGGCGAAACCGTCAGCGAAATCTCCGGCGCGGTCGCCACGATGCGCGACAAGATGCTGCGCGTCGAAGCCCCAGCTGATGCCATCGACATCGTCGGCACTGGCGGCGATGGCTCGCACAGCGTCAACATCTCGACGGCTTCGGCTTTCGTCATTGCAGGCGCCGGTGTACCTGTCGCCAAGCATGGCAATCGCGGCCTGTCTTCGTTGACCGGCGCCGCCGACGTACTGACCGCGCTCGGCGTCAACATCGACCTGTCGCCCGAAGCGATCGGCCGTTGCATCCACGAAGCAGGCGTCGGCTTCATGTTCGCGCCGGCGCATCATCCGGCGATGAAGCATGTCGGTGCGACCCGCGTCGAACTCGGGACCCGTACGATCTTCAACCTGCTCGGACCGCTCTCCAATCCAGCCGGCGTCAATCGCCAGCTGGTCGGCGTGTTTTCGCCTGAATGGGTCGAACCCGTCGCCGAAACGCTGAAGCAACTCGGTGCGCAGCACGTCTGGGTCGTCCATGGCGACGGCTATGACGAGATCACCACGACCGGCGAGACCCACGTCGCGGCACTTGCCAATGGCAGCATCAGCACCTTCACGCTGGCGCCTGAACAGGTCGGCCTGGCACGCCACACGCGCGAAGAACTGCGCGGCGGTGATTCCGCCTACAATGCGGCGGCCCTGCGCGGCGTACTTGAAGGTACCAAGGGAGCCTATCGCGACACGGTGCTGATGAATGCCGGCGCTGGCCTCGTCGTCGCCGACAAGGTCGCGACCATCGGTGAAGGCGTGGCACTTGCAGCCGAGGCGATCGACAGCGGGCGGGCGCTTGGCGTGCTCGATCGCCTGGTCAGCGTTTCGAACGGATAACGACATGGCAGATATCCTGCGCCACATCGAAGCCTACAAGCGCGACGAGATCGCAGCCGCCAAAGCTGCCATGCCGCTCGTCGAGCTCAGGGCACGGGCGCGCGACGCCTCAAAGCCGCGCGGGTTCCTTGCCGCACTCGAAGCCAAGCGCCGCGACAATCGTTTTGGCCTCATCGCCGAGATCAAGAAGGCCAGCCCGTCCAAGGGCCTGATCCGTCCCGATTTCGACCCGCCGGCACTTGCCCGGGCCTATGCCGAAGGTGGTGCTGCCTGCCTGTCGGTGCTGACCGATACGCCGTCCTTCCAGGGCGCTCCTGAATTCCTGAGCGCTGCACGCGACGCTTGCACCCTGCCCGCCTTGCGCAAGGATTTCATGTTCGAGCCCTATCAGGTGCATGAAGCCCGCGCCTGGGGCGCGGACGCCATCCTGATCATCATGGCGAGCGTCAGCGACGACGACGCCAAGCGGCTCGAGGACACGGCCTTCGAGCACGGCATGGACGTGCTCGTCGAGGTTCACGACGAAGAAGAGACGGAGCGTGCGCTCAAGCTCTCTTCCCGCCTGCTGGGCATCAACAACCGCAACCTGCGCAGCTTCGAGGTCAGCCTCGACACCTCGGAGCGCCTTGCGCCCATGGTTCCGGCCGATCGGCTCCTGGTCGGCGAAAGCGGTATCTTCACTCATGCCGATTGCCTCAGGCTGCAAAAATCCGGCATTGGCAGCTTCCTCGTCGGCGAAAGCCTGATGCGGCAGGCCGATGTGGCAGCCGCCACCCGCGTGCTGCTCGACGGCGCCCCCCAAGCCGCAAGCGCCTGACATGGCAACCACACTCACCCATATCGGTGCCCGCGGCGAGGCCAACATGGTCGATGTCGGCGACAAGGCCGAGACCACGCGCACGGCAATCGCCGAAGGCTTTGTCACCATGCGCGCCGAAACCCTGGCGCTGATCCTTTCGGGCAACGCCAAGAAAGGCGACGTGCTTGGCACCGCGCGCATCGCCGGCATCATGGCGGCCAAGCGCACGCATGAGCTTGTGCCGCTCTGCCATCCGATCCTGCTGACCAAGGTTTCGGTCGAGATCGAGCCCGATGAGGCCCTGCCTGGCCTGCGGGTGACCGCCCTTGCGCGCGTCACCGGCAAGACCGGCGTCGAGATGGAGGCGCTGACTGCCGCGTCGGTCGCCTGTCTCACCATCTACGACATGGCCAAGGCCGCCGATCGCGGCATGGTGATCTCCGGCATCAGGCTGGTCGAAAAGACCGGCGGCAAGTCGGGTGACTACAAGGCGACCGAATAGATGGCACTGCTGCCCGTCACCGAGGCCCTGGAGCGCCTGCTTGACGGCGCCGACCCCAGCAGCACGGAGACGGTTGGCCTCCGCGAAGCTTCGGGACGCGTGCTCGCAAGCCCCTTGCATGCGCTGCGCACCCAGCCTCCTTTCGATGCCTCGGCCATGGACGGATATGCGGTGCGTTTCGCCGACATTGCGTCGCTTCCGGCACGGCTGAAGGTTGTCGGTGAGGCCCCTGCGGGCAAGCAGTTCAGCGGAACCGTAATGCATAACGAGACGGTGCGCATTTTCACCGGCGCACCGGTGCCCCTGGGTGCCGATACCGTCATCATCCAGGAAAACGTCCGCGACCTTGGAAATGGTGAGGTCGAGATACGCGAACCGGCGGTACTTGGCCGAAACATCCGCGCCAAGGGTCTCGATTTCAAGCAGGGTGACCTCATCTTGGACGCCGGCCGCGTGCTCGACCCTGCAGCCCTGTCGCTCATCGCTGCCGCCAATCACCCTGAAATGTCGGTGATCCGCGCGCCACTGGTGGCCATCATCGCCACCGGCGACGAGCTCTTGCCGCCAGGCAGCAACCCGGGACCCGACCAGATCATCGCTTCCAATGCCTACGGTGTCGCCGCAATCGCCCAGTCGGTTGGCGCGCGCGTGCTCGACCTCGGCATCGCCGCCGACCGCACCGAAGCAATCTCAGCGCTTGTCACCAAGGCGCTCGATGCCGAGGCCGACGTGATCGTGACGCTCGGCGGCGCCTCCGTCGGCGACCACGATCTCGTCCACCACGTCTTGACCGACCTGGGCATGGATCTCGACTTCTGGAAGATCGCCATGCGCCCCGGCAAGCCGTTGATGTTCGGCCGCCTCGGCAAGACCCGCTGCATCGGCCTGCCCGGCAATCCGGTCGCCAGTCTGATCTGCTCGCACATCTTCCTGAAGCCCTTGCTGGCAAGGCTTGGGGGGCGACCCTATGCGCCCGACATTCGCAACGGCATCCTCGACACGGCGATGGCTGCCAACGACCTGCGCCAAGATTTTGTTCGCGCTATTGCGCGCGAGACTGCAGATGGCCTGATCGTCACGCCCTACACGGTTCAGGATTCGTCGATGCTCCGCACGCTCGCCGAGGCCAATTGCGCCCTCATGCGCGAACCCTTCGCACCGGCAGCGGAATCTGGCAGTGCCTGCCATGTGATGATGCTGCGTTAGAAGAAGCATCAGCCCTTCATGAAATATAAACAGTTGCAGAACACAACTGGAACAGATAGTGTTTGTTCTGGGTTTGTTTTTCTTCTGATTCCTCGGGGGTGGCGATGCTGACGCGCAAACAACACGAGCTTTTGCTGTTCATCCACGAGCGACTGAAGGAGGCCGGCATTCCACCGTCCTTCGACGAAATGAAGGAAGCGCTCGACCTCGCCTCCAAATCCGGTATCCATCGTCTGATCACGGCACTTGAGGAGCGTGGCTTCATCCGGCGCTTGCCCAACCGGGCGCGGGCGCTTGAAGTGTTGCGCCTGCCCAATTCGATCGCGCCTGGGCTGAACGCGGCGCGGAAATTCTCGCCCAGCGTCATCGAGGGCAGTCTTGGCCGCAAGCCCGAGCCATCGCGCTCGATGTCGGCCGGCAATGACGACGACGCCGGTTCGGCGATCACCATTCCGGTGATGGGACGTATCGCTGCCGGCGTGCCGATCGACGCCATCCAGCACAAGACGCATTCGATCGCCGTCCCGCCTGACATGATCATGGGCGGCGAGCACTATGCGCTCGAGGTCAAGGGCGAACTCGATGATCGAGGCCGGTATTTTTGACGGCGACACTGTCGTCATTCGCAGCTCGACCACCGCCAATCCCGGCGAGATCATCGTCGCGCTTGTCGACGACGAAGAGGCAACACTCAAGCGCTTCCGCCGCAAGGGCGCCTCAATCGCGCTCGAGGCTGCCAATCCTGCCTATGAGACCCGCATTTTTGGACCTGATCGGGTCAAGGTTCAGGGCAAGCTGGTCGGGCTGATCCGTCGCTACTGATTTTCCGGACCTTATGAGCACAGGCAAAAGCGTGTCGGTAGCTCCTCACGCTGGCCCACTTTGGCTGTGTGCGACCTGCGCGGATCCGCATCCTGGCTATGATGCCCATCCAGGCTATTTGTCCGGCTGTGCGGCTGGCAGCGGTTTTGTTCGTTTGTCAGCGCGCTTGTAAGGCGGCAGGCCCCTCGCCTCGCGGGAGAATTCGCGCTGCACATGCCAGGGCCGGTATGGTTCGGCCACGGCGTGGCGGATTTCGACCTTGCGGCCTCCGGACGCTGTCGCCGGCGTGATGAATATTGCCGCACTGCCAAGGCGCGCCAGCTCGCGCTTGGTAAGGACGATTGGTGTCACGTTGGGGCAGACGTCCCTTGCCGTGGCATCGTCCACTACGATGAGGTCGGCGCTTTCGCAGGCGCGCCTGGCGGCTGCGGCGTTCGCCGCATGGGCAATCCGCGCGCCCACCGGCTCTTGAACAGTGCACAGCCCATTGCCGCAAACGAAGGAAGCTGCGTCAGAGACATTTGCGTCGCCGGCTGCTTGTCTATGGGTCGGGTCGGGTGAGTTTCCAGCGCCAGCGGTGCCACTCGCGGGCATGTCTGCCGGGCCGACAACCGTTGCAGAAACCAACGCACGCTGCCAGTTGTCGATGGTGAACTGGTTCGGCCGGGCGCGATTGATGACCAGCTTGTCGTCTCCGATCGGCACGCCCACCAGGCGGCCGTCTTCCGAGACGAGAACGTCGGGCGTTTCCGTTTCCACAACCGTCAGCAGTCCGAGAGCTGCGCAGGGCAGTGCCGCGGCGCGCAGCCAGGTCGTTGCCGTCGACGCAATGACGAGTGCGGCGGTAAGCGACAGCACCGCATAAGGCGACACCAGGCCAACCGCATCGACCGGCGAGCGCGCCGAGAACCAAATGGCGACGCTAATCATGGCCTTCAGGCCGACGCCCATTGTGTCGAGGAAGACGCCGTCGAGGCCGAAAGGCATGAAGATGCCTGCCATAACGGCAAACGGCATCACCAGAACTGAAACAAACGGCATCACGGCCAGATTGGCGAACAGGCTGAGCGGCGAGACGCGTTGAAAATGCCAGGCGCCGAACACGCTGGTCGCCAGTCCGGCAATGACCGAGGTCGCAGCAAGCCCGACGGCAACCGTGACAAGCCAGCGCCAGATCTTCGACGGCAGTGATCTTTGGCCGACCGGCGGCGCTTGCGCCTCCCGCCTGTCGGACCACCAGGCATAAGCGCCGACAAGGGCGGCCGTGGCGGCGAAAGACATCTGGAAGCTGGGCCCGACGACCTCATGGGGAGAAATCAGGATGACGACGATCGCCGAGATCGCCAGATTGCGCATGGTGAGGGCGGCGCGGTCGAACAGCACCGCGGTCAGCATCACCGCCAGCATGATGAAACTGCGCTGTGCCGCGACCTCGGCACCGGAAATGAACAGATAGCCGCCGGTCGAGACCAGGGCCACGCCTGCCGCATATTTCTTTACCGGCCACCGTGAGCTGAAGCTGGGAAAGGCCGCGAAGGCAAGCCGCATCAGCAGCATCACAGTACCCGCGACCATCGCCATATGTAGGCCGGAGATCGAAATGATGTGGTAGAGACCGGTACGCCGCAGCGCCTCGTTGACATCCTCAGGGATGCCGCCACGCACGCCGACGACCAGGGCCGCAGCGATCTCGCCTTCGGCGCCGCCGATCCGGTCGCGGATACGCTGGGCAATCTTTTCACGCACGTTCTCTACCCAAGCAAAAGCACGATCGCTGGCCGACTGTGGCCGCGTGGTAGCAGCGAGTTCCGGCCCCTTCATGAAAAAGCCGCTGGCGCCGATGCCATCGAAATAGCTTTCGAAGGAAAAGTCGTAGCTGCCCGGCCGCACCGGCCCGGACGGCGGCATGAGGCGGACATAACCCGTCACCGCAGACCCCGCCAGAATGTCTTCTGGGACCTTGCGCGCGGTGAGCCGCACACGCTGCGGGGCATAACGCAATACAGGGCGCGCGGTCGCCAGAACGTCGAGCGTCAGCCGCATCCGCCCTTTGTCCAGATGATCGATCGCAACGACGCGCCCGGTAAGAGCCGTCGATATTTCGCCGCCCAGCATCTTCGTCCCCATGCGCCCCGTTTCGAACTTTGCCACGACCATACCGAGCATGCAGGCGGCGAATGAGGCGAGCGCGTAGTGCACGAGCCGTTGCCTGCGCGTGAAGAAGGCGAGAATGGCCAGAAGCACAAACGCCGCGACGAATGGCGCGAGATCCGGCTCGGCTGGAAGCGCAAAATACACCAGCGCGCCAAACGCCAGAAAAACCGGCAGCAGCAGGAACGCTACACCGCGGTCGAGTTCCAGTTCGATCGCAGCCAGTGCAGATCGCGCGTTGATCTGCTGGCCGGCCAACCACATGGACCCTCGTCGCAGCCAGGACGAGTGCTGTGGCAGCATCTGCAGTTTGCCGGCGGCAAAAGTGGCACCCGTGTCAGGCGCCGCTGGCTGTGCCCACGCAGCAGACATAGCTGAAGCGGCCAGCAAGTCGCGCTCGCTGGCCTCGACCACCGGATTGTTACCGGCTTGCCCCTCCCGCACGCGGTCGCCCATCGGGCCTGCCTCTTGCGCCCCAGACCTTCTATGCTACATCAACCGCACACAAACGCCATGCGCCGCCGGCTTTCGGCCAAACGCGCCATGCCTCCCTTGGAAATCGCCATGCCTGTCGTCACCCGCTTCGCCCCCTCGCCCACCGGCTATCTGCACATTGGTGGCGCGCGCACCGCTTTGTTCAACTGGCTCTATTCCCGCCACACCGGCGGCACCATGCTGCTGCGTATCGAAGACACCGACCGCGAGCGCTCGACCGATGCGGCAACAGCCGCAATCCTAGAGGGCCTCACCTGGCTCGGCCTGACCTGGGAAGGCGAGCCGATCTCGCAGTTCGGGCGCGCCCCGCGCCACCGCGAGGTCGCCGAAGAGCTCGTGCGCCTGGGCAAGGCCTACTACTGCTACGCCTCGCAGGAAGAACTGACGGAGATGCGCGAGAAGGCACGCGCCGAGGGCCGGCCGCCGCGCTATGACGGCCGCTGGCGCGACCGCGACCCTTCCGAGGCACCTGCGGGCGTCAAACCGGTCATCCGCATCAAGGCGCCGCAGGACGGCGAAACGCTGGTGCACGACCGCGTCCAGGGCGACGTGCGCTTTCCCAACAAGGATCTCGACGATTTCATCATCCTGCGCTCGGACGGCGTGCCGACCTACATGCACGCGGTCGTTGTCGACGATCACGACATGGGCGTCACCCACATCATCCGTGGCGACGACCATCTGACGAACGCCGCGCGCCAGACGGTGATCTATGTTGCCATGGGCTGGGACGTGCCTGTCATGGCGCATATCCCGCTGATCCACGGTGCCGACGGTGCCAAGCTTTCCAAGCGCCATGGCGCGCTCGGCGTCGATGCCTATCGCGCCATGGGCTACCTCTCGGAGGCGCTGCTCGACTATCTCGCCCGTCTCGGCTGGAGCCATGGCGACGACGAGGTGATGAGCATCGACGACATGATCGGCTGGTTCGAGATCGAAGACGTCAACAAGGGTGCCGCCCGCTTCGACTTCGCCAAGCTCGAGGCACTGAATGGCGTCCATATGCGCCAGATGGACGACCAGAAGCTGTTCGACATCTTCGTGGCCACCTTGCCCTACCTGCCCGGCGGCGATGCCATCCTCGGCGGGCTCGACGACACGCGCAAGGCCCAGCTGCTTGCCGCCATGCCCGGCCTCAAGGAGCGCGCCAAGACGCTGATCGAACTGGCTGACGGCGCTGGTTTCCTGTTTGCCCAGCGCCCGCTGCCGCTCGACGAAAAGGCAGTCGGCCTGCTTGCCGGTCCGGCCAAGGACATCCTGAAGGGTGCGCATGCAGCCCTTGCGACGGTTGCCGCCGGCGACTGGACGGCAGCCAACGCGGAAGGCGCGATCCGCGAGTTTGCCGGCCGCGAAAACGTGAAATTGGGTGGCGTGGCGCAGCCCTTGCGTGCCGCCCTGACGGGCAAGAGCACCTCTCCCGGGGTGTTCGACGTGCTTGCCGTTCTGGGGCGCGACGAAAGTCTAGCCCGCATTTTTGATCAAATCGATTAGGTCAGCAGTGCTTTCCTAGTTTTGCATTGAAATGAGGCTGTTGCGGTGCAACATTGCGGCAACAGGTCAATTTGAAGCAGCGGGAAAGCTGGGAAGCGAGTTCAAGCGTTCCGGGCCTAATGGGTTGCCTTGTTATGACGATTGCGCCGCGCAAGGCGGCAACTCAGCACTAAGGAGTATGCGATGACTGATTCGACCGCCAAACTGGAGTTCCGCGGCCAGACCCACGAGTTCAAGGTCCGCGGCGGAACGGTCGGACCGGATGTGATCGACATCGCATCGCTCTACGCCACGACGGGCGCCTTCACCTACGACCCGGGCTTCACCTCAACGGCAAGCTGCGAATCGGAAATCACCTTCATCGACGGCGACGCCGGTGTCTTGCTGCACCGCGGCTATCCGATCGACCAGCTCGCCGAACACGGCGACTTCCTCGAGGTCTGCTACCTCTTGCTCTACGGCGAACTGCCGACCAAGGCGCAGAAGGACGACTTCGACTACCGCATCACGCGCCACACCATGGTGCATGAGCAGATGTCGCGCTTCTTCACCGGATTCCGCCGCGACGCGCACCCGATGGCGGTGATGTGCGGCGTGGTCGGCGCGCTGTCGGCCTTCTATCACGACTCGACCGACATTTCGGATCCGCATCAGCGCATGGTCGCCTCGATCCGCTTGATCGCCAAGATGCCGACGATCGCAGCGATGGCCTACAAGTACCATATCGGCCAGCCCTTCATTTACCCCAAGAACGAGTTGAACTTCGCGGCCAACTTCCTGCACATGTGCTTTGCCGTGCCGTGCGAGGAATACAAGGTCAACCCGGTGCTGGCCCGCGCCATGGAGCGCATCTTCATCCTGCACGCCGACCACGAGCAGAACGCCTCGACCTCGACCGTGCGTCTCGCCGGCTCGTCGGGCGCCAATCCGTTCGCCTGCATCGCCGCCGGCATCGCCTGCCTGTGGGGGCCCGCACATGGCGGCGCCAATGAAGCGGCGCTCAACATGCTGTCCGAGATCGGCCATGTCGACCGCATTCCCGAGTTCGTCGCCCGCGCCAAGGACAAGAACGACCCGTTCCGCCTGATGGGCTTCGGTCACCGCGTCTACAAGAACTACGACCCGCGCGCCAAGATCATGCAGAAGACCACGCATGAGGTTCTGGGCGAACTCGGCATCAAGGACGATCCGATGCTGGACGTCGCGATGGAGCTTGAGCGCATCGCTTTGACCGACGAGTATTTCATCGAAAAGAAGCTCTACCCGAACATCGATTTCTACTCCGGCATCACGCTCAAGGCTCTGGGCTTCCCCACCACCATGTTCACCGTGCTGTTCGCGCTTGCCCGCACCGTCGGCTGGATCGCGCAGTGGAAGGAAATGATCGAGGATCCGCGCCAGAAGATCGGCCGCCCGCGCCAGCTCTATACCGGCGCCACCGAACGCGACTACGTTCCGATCGCCAAGCGCTAAGCCTTAGGGCGTATCGCGCGTCCAGCTGGACGCGCAACCGGCACCGGAAACCGTTTGAAACTGCGAAACGACTTGAAAAACGCCTGCCAAGCTCATGCCTGGCAGGCGTTTTTCATTTCACGATGTGTTTGAGAACTGCTTCGGCGGCAATCTCGCCGGACGGCCGATCAGTCGCCATGCGTCGGACAATTTCGGCGAAGCCGTCCTTCTGCCAGCGCCGGAGGCCGCCGTCTTCGAACAGGCCCTCGACATAACGCGCCATCCATTGCGGGCGCACATACTGGTTGTAACTTTCCTGCACGACGGGGCGGTCCGCGATCAGGTTGGGCAACGCAGCGCTCCAAACAGTAACCAGGCTCTGGATCATGCGCGCCAAAGTGTCGAGTTTGTAGGACGACAGCATCGGCACGCCGGAAAGAGCGAGTTCCAGCGACACCGTTCCCGACGCGATCAGGGCCGCGTCGGCTTCGCCGAACGCCTGCCATTTGTGCTGAGGATCGAGGATGATCTCGGGCTTTTGCGGCCAAGCAGAGACAGCCTCCTCGGTCAGGCTGGCGACATGCGGCACAGTCGGCAAAAGCAGGCGCAAACGATGGCCACGCGCGCGCAGGATCGAAACAGTCTCGCCGAACGGACCAATCAGGCTACGCACTTCGGAGCGGCGCGAGCCGGGCAACAGCAGCAGCGTCTTTTCGCGGTCGGGCGCCAGCGCGCCCTTGCCTTCCTGCATGGCTGCCGCGACGGCGACGCCGGGGTCATTTACCAGCCTGTGGCCGACAAAGGTGCCATGCGGGCCGCCCAGGCGCGCCAGTTCGGCCGGCTCGAACGGCAAGATGCAGAGCACCTCGTCGACATGCGGCTTCATCGCCTTGGCCCGCCCCGGCCGCCAGGCCCAGACGCTCGGGCAGATGTAGTGGACGATGGGAACCGTCGGATCGAGCGCCCTCACCTTCTTGGCAACGCGCAGCGAAAAGTCCGGACTGTCGATGGTTACAAGGCAATCGGGCTTCCCTGCCGCGACGAAGCGCGCCGTCTGGCCGATCCGCCTGATCAGGCGTGGCAGGTCACGGACGATAGCCGTCACCCCCATCAGCGCGATCTCACCAGCATCGAACAGCGGCGAAAGGCCGAGCTCCTGCAGGTGACGGCCGCCAGTGCCAACAAGCCTGACCTCGCGCCCGCTCATGCGCTGCAGCGCCTGGACGAGGTCAGCGCCCAACAAATCGCCAGACTCTTCGCCGGCGACAATGGCAATCTTGAGCGGCGGCAGGGTCATTCTTTGTCTCCCTCGCCAGACAGGCCGATGACGAACAGGCCGAGCTTGTCGGCGCGTTCGATCACCTCACCATAATCGAGCACCAGCGAGCGCCCGGCCTCGACACCAATGCCGGCGAGCCCGGCTGCATGGGCCGCGTCGACCGTTGCCGGACCGATGGTCGGCAAATCGGCGCGCAACTCCTGGTTCGGCTTGGCGCATTTTACCAGAACGCCGCGCTTGCGACCGGCGATGCGGCCGTTGTTGCGCAACTCGCGCACACGGTCGAGCAGAAGGTCGGTGCCCTCGATGCCTTCAAGAGCAATGGCGCGCCCGCCAACGGCGACGGCGGCTTGTCCTACATCCAGTGCGCCGATCGTCCGGGCAGCTTCGAGCCCGGCATTGAGGTCAGCCCAATCGCCGGCCTGAGGCGCGTTCGCGCCCATACGCCCTTCAACGGCCAAGAGGTCCGGCACGATCTGGTGCGCTCCCACGACCTTGATGCCGTAATCCTCGAACGTATTGACAAGGATGCGCAGAAGACCGTCGTCGCCGCGTGCCAGCGCGGACACCGCGCGCGGCAGAATGCGCAGAAGCGCAAGGCTCGGCCGTATTGCCCGCCACATCGGCCGCCGGCTGACCCCGCCGGCCAACACCACATGCGTGACGCGTTGTCGCTTCAGAATCGGCAAAAGCGAAGCGAACTGCTCGATCGCAATCGTCTTGCCCGCGTAGCCTTCCAGGCTTGTGCCGGGATCGGCTTCACCCTCGAGAAGCACAACAAAAGGCGGATGGCCCGCTTGGGCCAAGCTGTCGGCGACATTGACCGGGAGCCGACCGCTGCCTGCGACGACAGCAACCCGGTCGGTCGCGGAAAGGTTGATCCTCTTTCCGCCCTCAGCCTTCGTCATCGGCGGCGTCTTCGGCGACGGCGTTTCTTAGCGGCGGAACGGTGAAATGGCGCTTGCCGCGTGCCTGGATGAAATCCAGGACGTCACGCACGATGGGCGAACTGGCAAATTCGTGTTCGACAAGCGGGATGCTCTCAGCCACCGAGCGGGTGGGATCGAAGATCATCTTGTAGGCCTTGCGCAAGGCGAAAATTTCGGCGCGCGGCAGGCCGGAGCGCCGCATACCGATGACATTGAGCCCGCGCAGGCGTGCGCGGTTGCCCATCACCATGCCATAGGGGATGACATCGCCGTCGATGATGGCACCGCCGCCGGCAAAGGCATGGTGACCGATGCGCGTCATCTGGTGGACGGCACATAGTCCACCAAGGGTGACATTGTTGCCGACCTCGACATGGCCGCCGAGCGTCGCGACATTGGCCATGGTGACGTTGTCGCCGACGATGCAGTCATGCGCGATATGCGCGTAGGCCAGGAACAGGCCGTTGTCGCCGACAGTGGTCGTACCACGGCTGGTGTCGGTGCCGACATGCATGGTCACGCCTTCGCGGATCGTGCAGTTCTTGCCGACGACAAGCGTGGTGCGACCACCCTTGTGCTTGTTGTTCTGCGGCGCAGCACCCAGCGTTGCTTGCGGGAAGACCTTGCAGCCTTCGCCCAGCGTGGTTGCGCCCATGATTGCGACATGGCTCATCAGCTCGACGCGATCGCCGATGACGGCGTCGGCACTGACGTGGCAAAACGGCCCGATGCGAACGCCGGAGCCCAGTTTTGCGCCTGCCTCAACAACGGCGGCAGGATGAATGAAGGTTTCAGTCTGCATGAATCTTCTAGCTTATTCCTTGGGCACCATCATCGCCGCGACTTCGGCTTCCGCGACGACGGCACCGTCGACACGCGCATGACAGGCAAATTTCAGAATGTTGCCGCGCTTCTTGATCTTCTTGACGTGGATCCTGAGTTGATCACCCGGCACGACCGGCTTGCGGAACTTGGCACCGTCAACAGTCATCAGATAGACCAGCGAAGGGGTTTCGTCGATCACCAGGCGCAAGCAGATGGCCCCTGCTGTCTGAGCCATCGCTTCGATGATCAGCACACCAGGCATCACAGGATGGCTAGGGAAATGTCCTTGAAAGTGCGGTTCATTGACGGTGACGTTCTTGATACCGACGGCTGAATCATCGCCGTCAATGTCAACGATGCGATCGATCAGCAGAAACGGGTAACGGTGCGGAAGGATATTGAAAAGGCCCTGGATGTCGATGGTTTCGAGCGTCTTGGTTGCCTGGTCAGTCATTGCTCCCACCCTCCTTTGGTTTTCCCATGGCCAACTTTCTGATCAATGCGAACTCGCGCATTGCCAATTTCATCGGTTTCGCAGGAATGCCTGCCCAAACTTCGCCCGCAGGCACGTCATGCATGAGGCCGCTACGTGCAGCCAACTGTGCCCCCGAGCCGATGGTCAGGTGATCGGCCAGGCCGACACCTCCGCCCATCATGACGTTATCGCCGACAACGACGGAGCCCGAAATACCCGAAAGGCCTGCGATAACGCAATTGCGTCCAATGCGCACGTTGTGGGCGATCTGGACGAGATTGTCGATCTTGGTGTTTTCACCAATGACGGTATCCGACATTGCGCCACGATCGACAGTCGAATTGGCACCGATCTCGACATTGTCCTGGATGATGACGCGGCCGATCTGCGGGATGCGTTCGGGCCCGCGTGCACCGCCGGCAAACCCGAAACCATCCTGGCCGATACGGGCGCCTGCGTGAATGATGACGCCATTGCCGATCAGCGCATACTGGATCGAACAATGCGGACCAAGGTAACAATCACGGCCAACCTGCGAGGATTTGCCGATCACCGCGTTGGCCGCGACCACGGTGCCGCTGCCTACAGCCGCGTGTGGGCCGACGACCGCGCCGGCCTCGATGGTAGCTCCAACCTCGACATGGGCAGTGGGGTCAATGTGGGCGAATGGGGAAATGCCGAGACTCACCGGTAACGCCGACCGGACGCTCGGCGTCGGGATAAAGCAGCCGCCCGATGCGGGCGAAGGCCTGTTGTGGCCGGGGCGTGACGAGAACGGCGATACCGCCTGGAACAAGGCCAGCGACATCAGGCGTGCAAAGCACGGCCGCCGCATGCAGTGCCTTCAGCGGTGCTGCGTTGCGCTTGCCGTCGACAAACACCAAAGCGCCATCGCCACCGCTGCTGGCCGCAGCGATGGTCGAAATAGAGATTTCAGAGTGTTTTGAGTTCGACAAGCGCAGCGCCGGTAAGGCCGGCCACCTCGCCCACCGTATAGCGGCGTGACGGCACAAAAAATACCGGATCCGTCATGAAATGCTGTTCCAGCCAAGCCGGGCAACCGTCTTCCGGGCCACGATGGCCCGGAAGTATCGTTCCGCGCAATTAGAAGCGGGTCGAAATGCCGAAGTTGAATTCCTGCGTATCGTCGCCTTCCTGCTTCTGAACAGGCATCGCATAGTCGATGCGCAGCGGGCCGAACGGCGAAGCCCAGAGCAGTCCGACACCAACCGAGGCACGCAGTTCCATATCAGTCGATGTCCCGAAGTTCACACCGCTGACCTTGCTGCCATAGAGCGTCGCAGCGTCTGCGAAGACCGCTCCGCGAAGGCCGAAGCTTTCCGGAACCACCGGGATCGGGAACTGCGCTTCAGCCGAAGCATTGAAGTACGTGGTACCACCAAGGTGCTCACCGGTAGCGGTGTCCCTCGGTCCAATGCCGTTATACTTGAAGCCGCGGATCATGCGGTCGTTGCTCTTGAACTGGTCGAACACGCGCAGGCCATCGTCGCCGAAGCCCTGAATGTGCCCACCGCCGGCCGACACAAGGCCAACGATATCAAGCTCTTCCGACAAAGTCTGATAGTAGCTTGCACGGCCAGTGAACTTGACGAACTTTGCGTCACCGCCGAGGCCGGCAACTTCGGTCGTGAAGTTGGCATAGATACCGTTATGCGGGCTCTTCATGTCGTCGATGGTGTTGTAGACCAGCGTGCCGCTGACCGACGACTTGATCCACGGGCTGTCCTTGACGCCATTGACGATTGCCTGAGAGACACTGCAACCGGGGTTCGGGATGCCGTCGCCGTTGCTGTCGCAATCCTTGGAAAGATTATATTCTTCCTGCGAGATGTTGTAGGCCAGCTGCGTCGAGATGTTGTTGGTGATCGGCAGGCCGAAACGGATCGTGCCGCCGGTCACATCGCTATCATAGTTGTCATACTTGCGGGTCTGACGGAACACGTCGAAGCCTGCAGCGATACGGCGACCGAGGAAGTAAGGCTCGGTGAACGAGAAGCTGTAGTCGCGCGAGTTCTTGCCGCCGCCGGCCGAGAACTTGATGAACTGGCCGCGGCCGAGGAAGTTGCGCTCCGTGATCGAGCCTTCCACCGACGGACCGGCATTGTCGCCACCGGTCGAGTAACCGGCGCCGATCGAGAACTCACCGGTCGACTTCTCGACCAGATCAACAACCAGCACAACCTGATCGGGCTGCGAACCGGGAGCGGTCGAAACCTCGACCTTTTCAAAGAAGTTCAGTGCTTCAAGACGCTTCTTGGCGCGCTGGATCAGCACCTGGTTGAAGGCATCGCCTTCGCTGACGTCGAATTCGCGACGGATCACAAAGTCACGGGTGCGCTCGTTGCCGCGGATTTCGATGCGTTCGACATAGGCCTTGGCGCCCTGATCGACCGTATAGGCGACCGAAATGGTGCGGGTCTCGAAATTGCGGTCGCCGCGTGGCGTCACCTTGGCGAAGGCATAACCAGCGCCGGCAACGTTTTCGGTGATCGCGATGATCGAGTCTTCGACGTCCTTGGCGTTGTAGACGTCGCCCTTGCGGGTCTCGACCAGACGCTGGAGGCTGGCGCCATCGACTTCAGGAATGCTGCTCTCAACCGTCACATCGCCGAACGTATAACGCTGACCTTCGTCAACGGTGATCGTGATGGTGTACTGGTTGGTCGCCTCGTCGAGTTCGCCAAAGGCGGAAACGACCTGGAAGTCGGCATAGCCGTGATTGAAGTAGAAGCGACGCAGTGCCTCTTCGTCGGCACGCAGGCGGTCTTCATCATAGATGTCGTCGCGCAGCATGAACGACAGGAACGACGAGCGCTTGGTCGAAATGATGTCAGCGAGGCGGCGATCGCCATAGGCATCGTTGCCGACAAAATTGATCGCAGCGATCTTGGTACGGCCACCTTCGTTGATCTCGAACACCACGTTGACGCGGTTTTCGCCAAGGTCGATGACCTTGGTGCCGACGGTGACGTCGTCACGACCGACGCGCTTGTAAGCTTCCTTGATCGACTGGGCATCAGAATCAAGCGTCGCCTGCGAGAACGCGCCGCGCGGCTTGAGCTGGACCGCGCCACCGAGTGCCGCGTCCTTGAGCTTCTTGTTGCCCTGGAACAGCACGTTGTTGACGACCTGGTATTCGGAAACCTGAACAACCAGCGTCGAGCCGACCTGGTTGATCCGAACGTCGGAGAACAGGCCGCTGCCGAACAGCGCCTTCACCGCATCGTCGATATCGGAATTCGAGAACGACTTGCCGGGCTTGATGGTGATGTAGTTGCGAACGGTGTCCGCATCGACGCGCTGATTGCCGCGCACTTCGACCCGGTTGACCACCGCCGCCTGTGCGGCGGAAACGGCAACAAACTGAACCGCCACTGCGCCTGGAATGGCCAGAGCGGCGGATAGAGCCACCGCGGACGCGGCGCTCGCAAACTTATATGCTGCCTTCATAGTCGGCCTTTACAACCTTTTCTCGAAGTCCCCACGGCGAGAAAACCGGACGTCGCGGTAATTTTCTCGTACCGTAATAACCGGATTTTCCCTACACGCAAGGCTTCTGGTTAATTTGCGCTTACTTCCCCAGCGAGCGTGACTTTCGCGTCACGCATACTGCCCCAGATGGTAAACGCGCCCTCAACGAACCCCTTGCCGGTCCTAAAATTCTTCATGATTTCAGCAGCCAAACAGGTCGTTCCAGAAAACGAAGCCCATAAATGCCAGCACGAGAATCATCCCCACACGATATACAGCCTCCATCGCCCGCTCGGAAACAGGGCGCCTGATGACAGCTTCAACTGCATAGAACGCCAAGTGGCCGCCGTCGAGTGGAGGAATCGGCAGAAGGTTCAGAAAACCGATGCCGACCGACAAAAGTGCCACCAATTGTACCAACCAGACAAAGCCCAGTTGTGCCGCCTTGCCCGCCATGTCGGCAATCTTGACCGGGCCACCGAGCTGGCACTTGTCTTCGCGACCAACAACGAATCGCTTCAGGAACTGGCCAGTGCGCTCGATGATGTGACCGGTTTCCGAGACGGCCTGCACAAAGGCGCCTCCGGGGCTGTAGCTGATCAGCCTGGGTTGCCCCAGTTCCTCATTGTTGACGACGCCGATGACGGCAACCTTGACCGAATTGCCGAGCGCGTCCTTCTGCTCCATCATTTCAGGAGTAGCGGTAACCGTGACTTCCTTGCCGTCGCGCATCATCACAAAGGTGATCGGATCACCGCCACGGCCCGAGACGAAGCGCTGCACGTCGGAAAAGGTTTCGACCTGTTGGCCGTCGACGCTGACGAATCGGTCGCCGGGCTGGATGCCGGCGTTCGCGGCCGGGCTTGCGGCGCGCACTTCGGCGACCGTCGGCTCCATGACGTAGCGGCCATAGGCCGAAAACAGCACAGTGAAGACAGCGATCGTCAGCAGGAAATTGAACAAAGGCCCCGCAAACACCGTTGCGGCCCGTTTCCAGACCGGTTGGGTATGAAAGGCAACCTTGCGCTCAGCCGGGCTGAGATTGTCGCCCTCGCCGCCCTCCGGCTTGCTGGTGACGCTCATGTCGCCAACGAACTTGACGTAGCCGCCCAGGGGGATGGCGCACAGCTTCCAGCGCGTGCCGCGGCGGTCGTTGAAGCCGAGGAGTTCTGGGCCGAAGCCGATCGAAAAGGCCTTCACGCCGATGCCGCACCAGCGCCCGACAAGGTAGTGGCCCATCTCGTGCACGAACACCACGACGGTGAGCACGAACAGGAACGGCACGATGGTGCCGATCAGGAGACCATCCGTAGTCAGGAACGCGGGAAGATACTCGCTCAAATCAAGCCCTCAACCAGATACCATGGCGCCCCAACTGAGGCACCGCGCCTTGTCCGAGGCTTACGCCTCGCGCTTCAGGCGCTCAGGCCGGAAACAATCCCTGCGCCGGATGGTCGGCAGAGCCGGACATCCAGCCGATGACGTATAGGGCAAATGCTGCCGCGACAAGCCCATCGACCCGGTCCATCACGCCGCCATGGCCGGGAATCAACGTGCCCGAATCCTTGTAACCATGCCGGCGCTTGACCCATGATTCGAACAGGTCGCCGGCCTGCGAGATCACCGAGAGCAGCAAGGCAACCAGTGCCAGAATGAGCAGATTGCCGGTGCCGGCAACACTGGCAAGCACAAGCCCTGCCACGACGCCGCCGATGGCACCACCAACCGCACCACTGCGTGTCTTGCCTGGGGAAATGGCCGGCGCGAGCTTGGGCCCGCCAACCTTGCGGCCGACGAAATAGGCGAAGATGTCGGTCGCCCAGACAACGGCGAACAAAAACAGGATGGCGATCAGCCCGGACGTCTCGTTGCCGCGCAGCAGGGCAAGGGACAGGCCAGAGAGCGCGGCGTAGCCGAATCCGGCTGCTTCCCATGCGCCTGCTCCGCGCAGCTTCCCAAGCCCCCACAGAACCAGCGTGAACACGGCTGCCAAGCCGATCAGCGCAATCGCGGGCACGCCCGCGACCAAGGCTCCGGCAAACATCAGGATCAGCACCTCAGGCAACATGTTGAGGTTGCCGCCGGCCCAGCCTATTTCACTGTTTGGCCGCGACATCCGCGACCACTCATAGAATATGGCAAGGGCAATCGCCGCCGAGAGTGTGCGGAACGGCAAGCCGCCAAACCAGGTGATCAACAGCACGACGGCCGCCAGCACGATCGCCGAAATTGTCCGAAGCTGCAGATTGCTCATGGTTCGGTCACGACGCGACGTCGCGTGCGGCCAGCCCGCCGAATCGGCGTTCGCGGCCGGTATATTCGCGCAAGGCTTCCGACAGATGTTCGCGGGTGAAATCCGGCCAATAGCAAGGCTGGAAAATCAGTTCGCTGTAGGCCGACTGCCAAGGCAGGAAGTTGGACAGGCGAATTTCGCCGCTGGTGCGGATGACCAGATCGGGATCGGGAATGCCCGACGTGTCGAGCTCTTCGGCAAACAGCTCCGGCGTGATCTGTTCGCTGGCGAGCTCGCCGCGCTTGACCGCTTCCGCCAGCCGGCGTGCCGCACGCGCGATCTCGTCGCGCCCGCCATAGTTGAACGCAATGACCAGCGTCAGCGCATCATTGCCTGATGTCAGCGTTTCGGCTTCTTCGAGCAGGCTGCGGATATCCGGCTGCAGCGTCGCCCTGTCGCCGATGATCTGCACGCGCACGCCGCTGTTGTGGAGCTCGGCGAGATCGCGGCGAATGAAGATCTTGAGCAACCCCATGAGGTCGGTGACCTCGGACTTGGGCCGTGACCAGTTCTCCGAAGAGAACGCATAGACAGTCAGCCAGGAAATGCCAAGGTCGGCTGCCGCACGAACGGTCCGGCGCAGCGCTTCAACGCCGGCCCGATGCCCCGCAACGCGCGGCAGGCCGCGGGCTTTTGCCCAGCGACCGTTGCCGTCCATGATGATCGCGACATGCGCGGGCGTAGTCATCCGTTCGCTTTCGGGCCAGCCATTGGCCGCCTTAGACTTGCATGATCTCGGCTTCTTTGGTCGCAAGCAAGCTGTCGACCTGACTGATCGTGTCGTCGGTCAGCTTCTGCACCTTGTCGGACTGCACGCGATAATCGTCCTGGCTGATATCGCCGTCCTTTTCAGCCTTCTTGAGCGCATCCATGCCGTCGCGGCGCACGTGACGGGTCGCCACCTTGGCGTTTTCGGCATAGGTGTGGGCGATCTTGACCAGTTCCTTGCGGCGCTGCTCGTTGAGCTCCGGCAGCGGAATGCGCAAGTTGGTGCCGTCGACGATCGGGTTGAAGCCCAGATTGGATTCGCGGATGGCCCGATCGACAGCGCCAACCATCGACTTGTCCCAGACCGACACCGAGATCATGCGCGGTTCAGGTACCGACACCGTCGCGACCTGGTTGAGCGGCATCGAGGAGCCGTAGGCCTGGACGTTGATCGGGTCGAGAAGGTTGCTCGAAGCACGGCCGGTGCGGAGCGAGGCGAGATCGCTCTTGAACGCATTGATGGCGCCTTCCATGCGCCGCTGAAGATCGTTGTAGTCCGAGCTCATCAAAGCCTCCTAGGCCCCGAAAGCTCGGGGCCATCGTTCCAATTGTCAGGCGTCCGCAACAACCGTGCAGCGTCCGCCGCCTCTCAATATTTCGCCGAAACCGCCTTTTTCATGGATCGAATAGACGATTATCGGAATGTTGTTTTCGCGCGCAAGAGCAATCGCGGCCGTATCCATGATCGACAGGCCTTTTGTGATGACTTCGGCATGCGTAATGCGCTCGAAGCGCGTCGCCTCGGGATCCTTTTTCGGATCGGCCGAGTAGACACCGTCGACCTGGGTACCCTTGAACAGCGCATCGGCACCAATCTCGGCAGCGCGCAAAGCGGCGGCCGAATCGGTGGTAAAGAACGGATTGCCGGTGCCACCGGCGAAGATCACGACCTTGCCCGCATCCATGTAGGCAGTCGCCTGGCGCTGCGAGAAGCTTTCGCAAAGCTCCGGCATGGCGATGGCGGATAGCACCACGGCATCGACGCCGAGCTTGACCAGCGAGGTGCGCAGCGCCAGCGAATTGATGACGGTGGCGAGCATGCCCATGTGGTCGCCGGTGACCCGGTCGCCGCCCTTGGAGGCAACGGCCACGCCACGGAAGATATTGCCGCCGCCGATGACCACGCCGACCTCGACGCCGAGTGACCTTGCTTCAGCAATGTCCGAGGCAATGCGGTCGACAACCGACACATCGATGCCAAAATGCTGCTCGCCCATCAGGGCTTCACCCGACGCCTTAAGCAGAACACGCCGGTAGAGCGGCTTGGCGGTCATGAGTTCCTCACGGCTGTTGAAAGATCGCAGTTCCGATACACGAAGGGCGCCGCGATGTCACGCGGCGCCCTTCGGCTTTCCTCAGGAAGCGCTTGATGCAGCGCTACTTTTTAGCCCTTAACGGCGGCGGCAACTTCAGCTGCGAAGTCGCTCTCTTCCTTCTCGATGCCTTCACCGAGCGCGAAGCGGATGTAGCCGGTGATCTTGGCCGGCGCGCCGATCTGCTTTTCAGCATCCTTGAGCGCTGCCTCGACCGTCAGGTCGGGGTTGAGCACGAAAGCCTGCTTGAGCAGCACGACTTCCTCGTAGAACTTGCGCATGCGGCCTTCGACCATCTTTTCGATGATGTTTTCCGGCTTGCCGGACTGGCGAGCCTGGTCAGCGAAGATCGACTTTTCACGCTCGACAGCCGAAGCGTCGACTTCGTCGGGCGTCAGCGCCAGCGGGTTGGTCGCTGCAACATGCATGGCGACCTGACGCGCAAAGGCGCGAGCCGCATCGTGGTTGCCGGCGGTCTCGATCGCGACCAGCACGCCGAGCTTGCCGAGGTTGTCGGCAACAGCGTTGTGGACATAGGTCGCAACGACGCCTTCAGAAACCGAAAGCTTGGCCGAACGGCGGAAGCTCATGTTCTCGCCGATCGTGCCGACGGCATCCTTGATGGTGTCGGCGACGGTCTTGTCGGAGCCCGGATACTTCGCAGCAGCAACCGCGTCGGTATCGCCATAAGCGAGAGCAACCTTGGCGACGTTGGAAACGATTTCCTGGAAGGCCGCGTTGCGGGCAACGAAGTCGGTCTCCGAATTGACTTCGACGACGACGGCTTCGCGCACGCCGGCATCGACGCCGACAAGGCCCTCGGCCGCGGTGCGGCTGGCCTTCTTGTCGGCCTTAGAGATGCCCTTCTTGCGTAGCCAGTCGACCGCAGCTTCCATGTCGCCGCCGGTCTCGGTGAGAGCCGCCTTGCAATCCATCATGCCCGCGCCGCTAAGCTCGCGGAGTTCTTTAACCTGTGCTGCCGAAATGCTCATTGTGGCCTCTTTGCTTCAAAATGCGTGAACGCACCACCGAGGGTTCGATGATGCGCCGACGCCGGCGCTAGCTGCGCCCAATCCTGAAAAGGAAGGCCGGTTGCCCGGCCTTCGCGATTACGCCTGGGGCGTTTCGGTCGTCGGAGCCGCGTCGAGCGCAGGCTCAACCGGAACTTCGGCCGACGCGCCGATGTCGACACCGAGTGCGCCCTGCTGGCGGGCGATGCCGTCGATCGCAGCCTTGGCAACCAGATCGCAATAGAGCTGGATGGCGCGGGCAGCGTCGTCATTGCCGGGGATCGGGAAGTCGATCTTGTCCGGGTCGCAGTTGGAGTCGATGATCGCAACGACCGGAATGCCAAGACGCTTGGCTTCCTGGATGGCGATCGCTTCCTTGTTGGTGTCGATGACGAACATCAGGTCCGGCGTCGAGCCCATGTCCTTGATGCCGCCAAGAGCCTTGTCCAGCTTCTCGCGCTCGCGCTCGAGGTTCAGGCGCTCCTTCTTGGTGAAGCCGTGGGCTTCGCCAGCGAGCAGTTCATCGAGCTTGCGCAGGCGCTGGATCGAGTTCGAGATCGTCTTCCAGTTGGTCAGCATGCCGCCGAGCCAACGCGAGTTGACGTAATACTGAGCCGAGCGCTGTGCAGCGTCAGCAACGATATCCGAAGCCTGACGCTTGGTGCCGACGAAGAGAACACGGCCGCCGCGCGAAACGGTGTCCGATATCTGCTTCAGCGCCTGGTGCAGCAGCGGCACGGTCTGGCTGAGGTCGATGATGTGGATGTTGTTGCGGGCGCCATAGATGTAAGGCGCCATCTTCGGGTTCCAGCGGTGGGTCTGGTGGCCGAAGTGAGAGCCAGCTTCAAGAAGCTGGCGCATGCTGAAATCAGGCAGTGCCATCGTTATGTCCTTTTCCGGTTAGCCTCCACGGACCATGACGCTTTTCGCTGAAATGCTCGAAACGCCACCGGGGGGTCTCAGCCGGATTTCTCCCGGTCAGAAACCAAAGTCCGTGTGTGGAATGGGGCGGCATATAGACGGATTGCCTGGCGAGCGCAACCCCGCAACCGGGTCAACATCAGCGGAAACCAAGGCTTTGTGCGGCTCGGGGCGAACGCAAAGGCGCCATGACGGCTTGGCCCACGCCTCTTACGTTCAGAAGGCAGACTCCGATGCACCGACCGATTCTCTGGCCGATGCACCGAAATGCGCTCAGCTGCCGGCCGCCCAACGGGACATGCCAGGCTCCTCTTGCCTTGCCTCTTCTTCCATCGGCTTGGGCTCGCGACGCTTGAAGTTGCGCACCCGCACGCGGCGAAACACCGCCACGATCTCGTCGCGGCTGCATTCGATCGCCCCCAGACGCACGGCGCGATCGCGCTCGAAACCGGTGATGTCGTAGTGCGGTGCCGAGGTCTTGGGTGGTCCCTGGTAGGACGAACGCTTCAGCCCGAGCTCGGCGGCAAAACGATGCAACTGGTCGGTGTCGTCGGCAAGCAGATGGCACCAGCGATGGCCCACCCACTTCCAGATTGCCGCGTCGACATAGACCGCCACGATGCCAGCTTACGGCTTGCAATCGCCTTGCGGCGCAGGAAACAGCGAAAGATTGACGAGCTTGCCGGTCATCGAGAAGTCGCCATAGTCCATCACCAGATCGCGCGTCAGGCCGTTTTCGTGCAGCTTGAAGCTGATGCGGTATTCCGGCACTTCCTCGCCGCCGCCCTTGCTTTCGTCGAAATAGGCGATGTCGACCGGCCAGTATTTGTCCTTGGCAAGAACTCGCGAGCGCGGGACGCTCCGGATCGGTTTCGGGCGCCTCGCTCTTCTTGCCGACGATGACGGTGGTGGTCATCACCTTGTCGGCGTCCTCCGAGCCATCGAACAGGCTGGTTTCATAGAAGGTCTCGCCCTTCTCGGCCTTGTCGATCAATTCGACCAGATGCTGGGTCGGGAACTGGGTCTTGGCGAGGTCGACCGAACCTGCCGCCGGCTTTTCCAGCGCAACCTTGAGCCCGTTCGCCTCACGCGTCGCCGTGCCCTTGACCTCGCGATCGAGATTTTGGTCGACAAAGGATTTTGTGACGAAAGAAAAGGTCTTGCCCTCGCCGTCCTCGAAGGTGGTCGTCTGCTGATCGGTCAGCCGCGTGTTCTCGTTGGTCGCGATCTGGGTCACGAAGCGGAACTTGACCGTGTAGCCCTCGCAAGCGGAGCCATTGAACTCGTAGACCATACGACCGGAAAGACCTGTGATCCCCGAACGGTCCGAAGCCTGGTCGAGCACCAGATCGTAGACGGCGCGATGCGGTGCGAGCACCGGTGCAGCAAAGGCCGGCGCCAGGGGCAACGCCGAGATGGACAGGGTAGCAAGAAGGACAAGGCGCGTTGCGCGCATACACTGGCTCCGATCGGCGCGGCCGTGACAGGCCGCCTTGAATGATGGTCCACCTTAAAAAAAGTCGTGGCGGAAGCGAGGCAAACATAGCAGTTTCGACGCGGCCTCACCTGCCACCCGAGACTCAGAGATAAGGAAAGACGATGGGCGAAACAATCGAAAAGCGGCTAAGCGTTCTTGGCGTCACCCTGCCCGCAGCCGCAGCCCCTGCCGCCAACTACGTGCCGTTCATGGCATCGGGCAACCTCGTCTTCACCGCCGGCCAGTTGCCGCTCAAGGATGGCAAGCTTACCGCCACCGGCCTGCTTGGCCGCGATGTCGACGTTGCAGGCGGCAAGGAAGCGGCAATGCAGTGCGCCGTCAACATCCTCGCGCAGGCAAAGGCTGCGCTTGGCGACCTCGAAAAGATCCGCCGCATCGTCAAGATCAGCGTCTTTGTCGCCTCGTCGTCCGATTTCACTGAGCAGCACCTCGTCGCCAACGGCGCCTCCGACTTCCTGGTCGCGGCACTGGGCGAACGCGGCAAGCATGCGCGCTCGGCCGTCGGCGTTGCCTCGCTGCCGCTGAACGCCGCTGTCGAGATCGAAGCCATCATCGAACACGATTGACCAGCCCATGACCGACCTTTCCTGGCTGACCGCCCGCCCCATCGCCCATCGCGGCCTGCACGACCTCAACAAGCAATGCTGGGAAAACACGCTGTCGGCCTTTGAGCGGGCAGCGGCGCGCGGCTACGCCATCGAGTGCGACGTGCATCTGACCGCCAACGGCGACGTCGCCGTGTTTCATGACGACGTCCTCAACCGGCTGACCGGCACGGATGGCTTCATCTGGCAGCGTACGACACGCGAGCTTGCGGCCCTTCGTGTCGGCGGCACCGCCGATCACGTGCCGACCCTTGCCGAAATGCTCAAGCTGGTCGATGGACGCGTACCGCTGGTCATCGAGCTGAAGGGCATTCCCGGACATGACGGCGAATTGGTCGAACGAGTTGCCGCCGCCTTGCGCAACTACAAGGGCAAGGCCGCAATCATGTCCTTCGATCACTGGCTGATCCGCGACTTCTCCCGCCACGCGCCAGGCATTCCGGCCGGACTGACCGCGTGGGGCGATCTGGATCACGAGCTCGAAGCACATTTTTCGATGCTGGCGCACGGCATCTCGTTTGTGTCCTACTCCGTCACACACCTGCCGAACAGGTTTGTCAGCTTTGTGCGCGACAAGCTCGCCATGCCCGTCATCACCTGGACGGTGCGCGACCAGGACGCCGTGCGGACGACCTTCGCACAGGCCGACCAGATGACATTCGAGGGCTTCGATCCTGACGCGCTGGCGGTAGCCTGACCCTTGCAACGGCCGTTATCGAGCGTAAGTAACAACGCATGAGCAATGCGAGCGATGTCGGGGCGACGAGTGCGGATGGCGGTTATGCCGTCCGCGTCGTCTCAAGCATCAGCGAGTTCGGCCGCGACGACTGGAACAGGCTGTCGGGCACGTCCAGAACTTTAGAGTCGGTCTACAACCCGTTTGTTTCATTTGATTTTCTAAGCATTCTTGAGGAATCCGGCTGCGCCGTGCGCAAGACCGGCTGGCAAGGCCACCATCTCCGTCTGGAAAAGGCCGACGGCAGCTTTCTCGGTGCCCTTGCCTGCTACGCCAAGTCACACAGCCAGGGCGAATATGTCTTCGACCATGGCTGGGCCGACGCTTTCGAGCGCGCCGGCGGACGATACTATCCCAAGCTCCAGGCCTCCATACCGTTCACGCCGGCGACCGGCCCTCGTCTGCTGGCGGTCCCGGGCGCTGCTGCCCCAACGACCAAGGCCGCGCTGGCAACGGCGCTGCGCAGCGTCGCCGAGGGCGTGGGCGTGTCGTCGGCGCATGTCACCTTCGCCGAACCGGATGAGGTCGACATCCTCGAGACGACCGGCTTTCTGCGGCGGACCGACCAGCAGTTTCATTTCATCAACGATGGATTTGCCTGCTACGACGATTTCCTGGCGACCCTTGCATCACGCAAGCGCAAAGCGCTGAAGAAAGAACGGCGCGAGGCGCTGGCGGAAGGTATTTCGATCGAACGCCTGACCGGCAAGGACATCACCGAGGCGCACTGGGACGATTTCTTCGCCTTCTACATGGACACCGGCGGCCGCAAATGGGGCAGGCCCTACCTCAACCGCACGTTTTTCTCGCTGATCGGCGAGCGCATGGCCGACGACGTGCTGCTGGTCATGGCCAAGCGTGGCGGGCGCTACATCGCCGGGGCGATCAACTTCATCGGATCCGACACGCTCTACGGCCGCAACTGGGGCTGCATCGAGGACCACCCCTTCCTGCATTTCGAGGTCTGCTATCACCAGGCCATCGACTTCGCCATTGAACGCAAGCTCAGGGTCGTCGAGGCCGGAGCGCAGGGCGAACACAAGCTGGCCCGCGGCTACCGCCCGGTCGCCACACAATCCGCACACTACATCGTCCATCCGGGGCTCCGGCGGGCGATTGCCGAATATCTGGAGCGCGAGCGGCAGGAAGTTTCGCAGATCAGCGAATACCTCGAGGAGCACGGGCCGTTCCGGCGTGGCTGACGCTCAATGGACGATCGACTTCGAAAACAGGTTGATCACCATGACGCCGGCCATGATCAGACCGATGCCGAAAAGCGCGGGCAGATCGAGCGTCTGGCGGAACCAGATCCAGGCGATACCAGTGATGAAGACGATGCCGGCGCCGCACCACATGCCATAAACGATACCGACCGGCACCTGCCGCAGAACCAGCGACAGGAAGTAGAAGGCGCAGGCATAGCCAGCCAGCGCGATGACCGACGGCCACAGCCGCGTAAAACCATTGGTTTCCTTTAGGGCGGAGGTTGCGACAACCTCGAAGGCCACCGCCACGATCAGATAGATGTGGTTCAACTCAGCTCCTTGCGGCCTTCCGCGGCTTGACGTCCCGCCCGCCAGCGCCGAAACATCCACCACGAAATCGCAGCAAACGGGATAGGCCATGTCGAGCGCCGCTTACGATCCAAACAACATCTTCGCCAAGATCCTGCGCGGCGAGATCCCCTCGCATCGTGTCTACGAAGACGATGCCGTGGTGGCGTTCATGGATGTGATGCCGCAAAGCACTGGGCACACGCTCGTGGTGCCCAAGTCGCCGTCACGCAATCTGCTCGATGCCGAGCCCGAAACGTTCGGCCGACTTTTCGCGGCCGTCCAGAAGGTGGCGCGGGCCGCCCAGAAGGCCTTTGACGCCGACGGCATCGTGATTTCGCAGTTCAACGAAGGCGCGGCCGGCCAGACGGTTTTCCATCTCCATGTTCACATCGTGCCACGCTTCGAGGGCATCGCACCGAAAGGCCATGCGGCTGTCATGGAGCAACCAGAGGTGCTGGCCGCCAATGCGGAGAAGATCAGGACGGTGCTAGCAGGGGCGTGAGAATGCACGTTCCAGCCGTTCAACCTATCGGGCTCCAACGGCATAATCTCGATGGGTCACAGCCATTGCTGCCTTGCGATGCGCACTGCGCTCATAAGCGTCAAAGGCCGCCAAGCTGAGGCACCAGGCCGTAGCTCCGATCAACACACCGGCAAAGACATCGACAAGATTATGCCCGCCGTGAATGAGAATCGCCGGTGCGAGGAACGCGTTCAGCACGAGCAAGGCGATACGAAAGGCACGGTAGGGCCAAACGGCCATCAGCGAGATCAGCCCCATCACCGTGTGAAACGACGGGAACCCGATGAGTCCCGTCACCTGCAGGGCGGTAATATCGTGCACCCCATCGGCATAGAGACGATAGAGCATGGCGCCGTATTCTGAATTGACCACCGGACGGACAATTGCGTCGATCTCCGGATCGAGCTGCCAGTAGGCCGATGCGCCCCCTGAGGGAAACAGCGCCCAGCAAAATATCACGACCAAGGCCGAGACAACGACTGCCAACGCACCAGCGTGCAGGCGCCTGCGGTCGAGCGACATTCCGAGCAGCACGAAAGCCAGAAAGAGCTGAGCCAACGTCAACAGATAGACCGTGCGCAGCACGGCATTCAGCAACGGGAAATTTGCGACCCAGGCACAAAGCGCTGGCCACGAATAGCCAAGCCAAGCATCGATTTGGACCAAGACGAAATCAATGGGAGCTGTCGGGCGCGGTAGCAGCAGCAGATTGAACAGAGCGCAGAAGACCGAAAAAACGAGAAACAAAGCAATCGCGTGCATGGTGAGCGCGATACGTTCACTGTCGCGCCAGCGACGGTAAATTTGGCCAATCCCGATAAACAACGCGGCAACGCCGACCGACGTCAGGAAAAAATCCGAAGAGACGTTGATGTCCTTCCACCAGATCAGGAACGCGTCGCTGACGATCAACGCACCAGTAATCATCAAGATAAGGCGTTCGATAGGGTGAAATGCCATTCTCAAGCTCTCCAAGCGAAGCAAGCTTAGAGGCGCGCCGTTAAATCAACGTGAAGCCTGCCTACCTAGGCCTGCAACCGCCATCGACCCTGCCGCAGCCATCGTCCAGGCGACAGGTGCGACGATGATGCCTGCCAAAGCGTCTACAAGATGATGACCGCCATCAATTGGCGTCGACAAAATGACGGCAAGGTTCAGTGCCAACACCGGCCAGAACCAGATCCTGACCCTCCAGAAAGCCATCACGATCAACGCCGACAGCGTGCAGTGATACGACGGGAATGCTATGAGCCCATGGGGTTGCTCAAGTGAAATCCAGCGTGACGCGCCGTCGCGAATGTCAAAAAACGCCTGCTTGTATGCGAGATCGACGATTGGCTGATTCATAGCCATGAAGTCGGCGGGCGGCCGGATGGTCCCGAGAGCCCCGGCCGCGGGCAAGAGCGCTGACACCAAAATGCACAACAGCGCACCGAGCATGACTGCAGTCACGAAATGCTGAACTCGTCCGGCTCGACCCAGCAAGCCAAGCACGAGTATGGTCAATGCGACCTGTGACAGGGAGGTGACATAGACCAGTGACGACAGCTGACCAAGCCAGGGCCTGGCATTGACGAACTCGACATAGGCGCGCCAATCAAAACCAAGTGCGGCGTCGAATGCCATCAGCCTGTCGTCGATCAGCGGCATATCTACCGAAGTCATCAAGATGCTGAGCACGGCGGCAGCGGCAGAAAATGCCAACAACAGAGCTGTCTCGGCGCACAAGACGTGGAAGCGCTCGATAGGGCGCTTTGCACGATAGAACCAGGAAACGATTGCCAAGGCAGATGTGGCGGCAACCACCTTGCCCGCGCTTGCAAAGTCAAATTCAAAGCTGGTTGAAGCGATCCATGCGGCATCGATCGTGATCATTGCGACGACGAGCGCCACTTTTACGGCCAGCAAGGCGTCGATTCCTTGACTGAGTGCAGTCCTTGTCGCTTGGATTTCAGCCATTGCGGGTCCCCCAACCCCTTGGGGACCTTAGGCCTCGGCAATTAAGCGGTTGTGAATTTGATGTACTGAATTTCGAGCAACCTCACGACCAAGCTGCCGCGTCGCCAGCCTGCTCGCATTCCCGGCTCATTCAAACCACAGCCCAGCCAACAAGATCAGCTCGGCCGCGACGATGCCGACAAGTATCTTCCGCCCAAGGCAAAGGTAGGCGAGAAAGCCGCCAGCGGCGGCGGCGAGGCGCAAGGCAAGTGCCGTGTCGGCGAGCGCGCCACTCGGGAACACGATCAGATTGCCGATGACAGCGGCAACGAGCGCCGTCGCCAGGGCGCGGACCAGCACCAAAAGGTCGGAATCCTCGGAGATCCGGTCGCCAAGATAGACGCCGAGAAAACGCCAGGCATCGGTGGCGAGCCAGCCACCGACGAGGATGAACAGGAATGGCCACCACCAGGCGTCGATCGCATCGAAGGTCATGCTGGTGCCTTTCGGCGCGACAGGCGGTGAAATGCGAAGGCAACGCCGCCGCCAATGAGCCCGGCGCCAAGCAGATCGAAGCCGGGCACGACGAGATGGAGCAGCGGGCCAAGGATGAGGCCCAGGACCATCGCTACATGCCCTGCCCGCTCGCGCGCCGAGCCCCACAGCGAGGTCAGGAAATACATCGGCGTGAGCAGGAAAAGTGCCGCCGAGACCTCTGGCGGCAAGCTGTCGGCGACGAGATAGACGACGGCAGTTACGCCCATATTGAACAGCACAAGCGTCGAGCCGAGCCCGGCATAATAGCTGGTGCGCAGCTCGCGCGGGATGCCGCGCAGCCGCTCCATCGCCAGAACCCAGGAGGTGACGGCAACGAAATGCGACAGGAAATAGAGCACCCAGCGCGGCGTCTTCGGCCCGCGCAGTTCGGGCACCAGCGCCACGACCATGGGCGTCAGTCGGATCGACGATAGCGCCACCGCAAACGCCGCTGCAGGCAGCGAGGCGCCCGACAGGATCGCGCCGATGAGCACGACCTTCGCCGGCAACGCCCAGACCATGCCAACCATGAACACGGTCTGCACCAATGTCAGCCCGGCTTCCTTGGCGAGCCCGGCGAAGCCGATGAAAGCGCTGGCCAGGATCAGCCCCGGGATCGAGAAGGCGGCCCGTACGCCGCGCAGATACCACAGGCGGCGCGTCGAAAGGCTCGGCATGAAAGATGTATCGTCAGCGGGCATTGCAAACGCGCATAGCACGGCCTCCCGGCCAAGTCAGTGGGTCCGTCCTTGTGGCGCAATGGACTTGCGCCTTGTGACTGCGACCGACACCATCGCCATGTCATGCCAGCGACCGTAAGAGACGGTATTTTAACGGTTTACGTATTGTGAATGTGTAGGTAGGCCGCTGAATGGGAAGCGAGGAACAGTCACGTCATGACAGGTGCATTGCTGCTGGCCCTGCAGGCGCTCATCTACTTCGTGACCATGGCAGCGGTGTTCCATTCACGCCATAGATTCGGCATCGGCATCTTCGTTTGCGTGCTTGGAGTGATGCACTTCCTCGAGACCTACCTCGCGGCGGTCTTCTTCGTTCAGCTGCCCTTTGGCCTGATCTCGCCCGGCTCGACGGTGATGTTTTCCGGCAAGCTGATGATGTTTCTCCTGCTCTACATCAAGGAGGATGCGGAGACGGTGCGCCAGCCGATCTATGGACTGTTGATCGGCAATTGCCTGATGGTCGCGCTGGCACTGATCCTGCGCCTCTATGGCGACGTTGCGGAAATGCCCGGCTACCAGCCTGACCTGACTTTCCTCGACGACATGGGTGTGCTGATGGTCTGGGGCACGGCCTTGCTGTTCCTCGACAGCATCGCGCTGATCCTGATCTACGAGAAGCTCGGCCAGCGCATCGCCAACACCCTGTTCAAACGCATATTCCTGAGCGCAGCATTGGTGCTTACGTTCGACCAACTGCTGTTTTTCCTCGGCCTTCACCTCGTCTCGGGCGTGCCGATCAGCGCGCTTTATGGCGGCTGGATCGCCAAGATGGCAGCGGCAGCCCTTTATAGCGCCATGCTTGTCATCTATCTCCGCTTTGTCGAAACTAGGCCGGCCTTGTCCGGGCCAGAACCGCTGCTCCAGGTTTTCGACCGGTTGACCTTCCGCCACCGCTACGAGGACCTGCTGCAAAAAGCAGGCAAGGACACGCTGACCGGCACCAGCGACCGCGGCCAGTTCGAGACGGTGGCGCAGTCGCTGATCGACCGATCCCTGGCCGCTGGCAAGCCAGTGAGCATGCTGATGATCGACATCGATCACTTCAAGAACATCAACGACCAATACGGCCATGTGACCGGAGACAAGGTGTTGAAGGACGTCGCGCGATCGCTGGACGGGGCGCTGCGCAGCGGCGACCAGCTGTTCCGCTATGGTGGCGAAGAGTTCGTCGCCGTCTGCCTGGATTTGAGCGCCGGCGATGCGGCCATTCTCGCCGAACGCCTTCGCTCCGCTGTCGCGACCATGACCTTGGCAGAGCCGGGACTGTGCACCACCGTCAGCATCGGCGTAACAACCGCGACAAGCGGACCTATTTCATCCGAACAGATGACCAGGGATGCCGACACCTGGCTTTACCGCGCCAAGCGGCTCGGCAGAAACCGTGTCGAAAGTCCAGTTGTCGCCTAAGGCACTCTTGCTGTCACTTAGGCAAAAAAGAAGCCCCGTTTCCGGGGCTCCTTTGTTTCTTGCGATCAACCCTTGCGGGGAAGTTGCGGAACCAGGCTGCGCTTGCCGCCATCCTTGCCCTTCGGGTCGGACTTTGGCTTTGCCGCCACGACCTTCTTGGCGGCCGGCTTCTTGGCGGCCGTCTTCTTGAGCTTCGGACGATCGGCCGGATCTTCCTTCTTCGGCTTCACCGGCACTTCGTCGGCAAGCGTCTCGAGCTTCAGGCCGGTCTCGCCGGTTTCCTTCTTCTCGACGGTGACACGCACCGTTCCGCCCTTCCTGAGCTTGCCGAACAGCACCTCGTCGGCCAGCGGCTTCTTGATGTGCTCCTGGATGACGCGGCCGAGCGGACGCGCGCCCATGCGCTCGTCGTAACCCTTTTCGGCAAGCCAGGCGATGGCATCCGGCGACAGGTCGAAGGTCACGCCACGCTCGGAAAGCTGCGCTTCCAGCTGCATGACGAACTTCTGCACGACCTGATGCACGACCGGCACCGGCAGCGAGCCGAACGGGATGATGGCATCGAGACGGTTGCGGAACTCCGGTGTGAACAACCGGTTGATCGCCTCGACATCGTCGCCTTCGCGTTTTGTCGATCCGAAACCGATCGCCGCGCGCTGCGCGTCCGACGCGCCCGCATTGGTGGTCATGATCAGAATGACATTGCGGAAGTCGATCTGCTTGCCGTTGTGGTCGGTCAGCTTGCCGTGGTCCATGACCTGCAACAGGATGTTGAACAGGTCGGGATGGGCCTTTTCGACTTCATCGAGCAGCAGCACGCAATGCGGATGCTGGTCGACGCCGTCGGTCAGCAGACCACCCTGGTCGAAGCCGACATAGCCGGGAGGCGCACCGATCAGGCGGCTGACGGTGTGGCGCTCCATGTATTCCGACATGTCGAAGCGGATCAGTTCGACGCCCAGCGACAGGGCCAGCTGTTTTGCCACTTCGGTCTTGCCGACGCCGGTCGGGCCGGAGAACAGGTAAGAGCCGATCGGCTTTTCCGGTTCGCGCAGGCCGGCACGTGCCAGCTTGATCGCCGAGGTAAGGGCCGTGATCGCCGTGTCCTGACCGTAGACGACACGCTGCAGTTCGACCTCGAGGCCGGCCAGCACCTTCTCGTCGTCGGCGGAGACAGTCTTCGGCGGAATGCGCGCCATCGTGGCGATCGTCGCTTCGATCTCCTTGATTCCGATGACCTTCTTGCGCTTGTTTTCGGGCAGCAGCATCTGCGAGGCGCCCGTTTCGTCGATCACGTCGATCGCCTTGTCGGGCAGCTTGCGGTCGTTGATGTAGCGCGCCGAGAGTTCGACCGCGGCCTTGATTGCCTCGTTGGTGAACTTCACCTTGTGGAAGTCCTCATAATAAGGCTTGAGGCCCTTCATGATCTCGATGGCGTCGTCGACCGTCGGTTCGTTGACATCGATCTTCTGGAAACGGCGGACAAGCGCCCTGTCCTTTTCGAAGAACTGGCGGAACTCCTTGTAGGTGGTCGAACCGATGCAGCGGATCGCGCCCGACGACAAGGCCGGCTTGAGCAGGTTGGAGGCGTCCATCGCCCCGCCCGACGTGGCGCCAGCGCCGATCACCGTGTGGATCTCGTCGATGAACAGCACGGCACCTGGATATTCCTCGAGTTCCTTGACGACCTGCTTCAGCCGCTCTTCGAAGTCGCCGCGATAGCGCGTACCGGCAAGCAGCGTGCCCATGTCGAGCGCGAAGATGGTGGCATCCTCGAGCACTTCAGGCACATCGCCTTCGACGATGCGCTTGGCCAGGCCTTCGGCGATCGCCGTCTTGCCTACGCCCGGATCGCCGACATAGAGCGGATTGTTCTTGGAGCGGCGGCACAGCACCTGGATGGTGCGGTTGATCTCGAACTCGCGACCGATCAGCGGGTCGATCTTGCCGGCGCGCGCCTTGACGTTCAGGTTGACGCAATAGGCGGTCAAAGCATCCTGCTGCTTCTTGCCTTTGCCAGTCTCTTCACCCGCCTCGCCATTCGAGCCGTGCTGCTCTTCATCGGCACCGCGCGGTGAACGGGTCTCGGTGGCGCCGGGGCGCTTGGCGATCCCATGCGAGATGTAGTTGACCGCGTCGTAGCGGGTCATCTGCTGCTCCTGCAGGAAATAGGCGGCGTGGCTTTCACGTTCGGCGAAGATCGCGACGAGCACGTTGGCGCCGGACACTTCCTCACGGCCAGACGACTGTACGTAAATCACCGCGCGCTGGATGACGCGCTGGAAGCCGGCAGTCGGCTTGGAATCTTCGTCGTAGCCGGTGACGAGGTTATCGAGTTCGGTATCGATATAGGTCAGCACGGTCTGCTTGAGTTCATCGAGGTCGACGTTGCAGGCACGCATGACGGCGGCCGCCTCATTGTCGTCGATCAGGGCGAGCAGCAGATGTTCGAGGGTTGCATATTCGTGGTGACGCTCGTTGGCGAGCGTCAACGCCTGATGCAGCGCTTTTTCGAGGCCTTGGGAGAAAGCCGGCATTCAATACCTCACTTCTTCTCCATCACGCATTGCAGCGGATGCTGGTTCTGTCTGGCAAAATCCATGACCTGGGACACTTTGGTCTCGGCCACTTCGAAGGTGTAGATCCCGCATTCGCCGACGCCATGATTATGGACATGCAACATGATGCGGGTAGCGGCCTCCTTGTCCTTCTGGAAGAAGCGTTCGAGCACATGCACGACGAACTCCATCGGGGTGTAGTCGTCATTGAGGATGAGCACCCTGTAGAGGCTCGGCCGCTTGGTCTTGGTCTTCGTACGGGTGATGACAGCCGTGCCGCGGCCTGGACCGTTGCCTCCCTCGTCACCGTTCTGCATCCGCGCCACGACTTCGTTCGTGGCTTCCAAGCCGATCGTCAATCTGGTTCTGCCCTTCATCAATTCCGACACTTCGTCATGTAGGTGTCATCGGAGGGATTTTAAGCCCTTCTGACGTGCTGACAATATGGTGACCGGGGCAGCAGGGCCCGAATTGCCATAAACGTGAAGCACTTGTGCAAAAGAAAAACAAAAAACCCGGCTGCGCGGGCGCAACCGGGTCTTATCTGCAGGATCTTTCGATCCAGCCCCCCTAAATCGGGGATCAGTCGATCACTTCGCCTTGGCGACGAGCGACTCAAACGGCTTGTAGGCATCCTTGGCGAGTTCGGCATAAAGCTCGCCGAGCTTGGTCGCCTCGGCGACAAAACCCTCATAGGCCTGCTTGGCATAGTCGGTCTGGATTTCGACAGCCTTTTCGAGCGACTTGACGCCGAGCAGCTTTTCGAAAGTGGCAGCGCCGGTCTCGAAGCTCTTCTTGGTGTAGTCGGTCGTCTCGGTGGCGATCGCCTGGGCGCCCTTGGAGAGCGATGCGAAGCTCTTCAGGCCGGTGTCGACGAATTCCTTGCCGTATTTGCTGAAATCTTCATAGGTCTGGGTCATCGCTACATCCTTTCGGGTTGGGAGCGCTGCGCTATGCGATTGTGCGATGCAGCCTAGATATTGTGCAGCGCACAATTTGTCAACTGACCCCACGTCATTCTGCGCCACCCGAAGCGACGACCTCATTCGTTAAAGTTAGACTCAAGCCCGAGCAAAAGTGTGAACGAGCCGGTTACCATAAACTTATTGGTAACGCTGTGACCCTACTGTGCATCGATACGGGGCAGGAACCTTTGCCGCCCCTCATGCAACAATAATTCAAGGGTGTAACAGTGCGTCAAGCGTTGCCGGGTAAAGTGCTCAAGTCGGCTATCTCCATCAAATCGTTCATGGTTTTCACCCTCGCCGCCGCCATCGGCCTGGTGTCAGCCGCCCCCGTTTCGGCGGCAAAGGACAGTCGCTACGCAGCGATCGTCATCGATGCGAACACCGGCGAGACGCTTCACTCGTCGAGCGCCGATTCCCGGCGCTATCCGGCGTCGCTGACCAAGATGATGACGCTGTACCTGACCTTCGAGGCTCTCTCGAAGGGCCGGATCCAGAAGGATTCCAAGGTCGTCTTCTCCAAGAACGCCGCCGCCGAGCCGCCGACCAAGATCGGCGTCAAGGCAGGTGGTTCGATCAGCGTCGAAGCAGCCATTCTCTCGCTCATCACGCGCTCGGCCAATGATTCGGCGACTGCACTCGGCGAAATGCTCGCCGGTTCGGAAGCCGACTTCGCCCGCATGATGACCGCCAAGGCGCGCAGCCTCGGCATGAAGGGCACGGTATTCCGCAACGCCAATGGCCTGCCCAACACCGCCCAGTTCACCACCGCGCGCGACATGGCCAAGCTTGGCATCGCGCTGCGCGAGCATTTCCCGCAATATTACGGCTACTTCTCGACCCGCTCCTTTGCCTTCGGCCGCCAGCGTATCGCCAACCACAATCGCCTGCTCGGCCGCGTCAAGGGCGTCGACGGCATCAAGACCGGTTACACCCGCGCTTCGGGCTTCAACCTGGTTTCTTCGGTGCAGGACGGCAATCGCCGCATCGTCGCCGTGGTTCTGGGCGGCACCAGCGGCGGAAGCCGCGACAACAAGATGGCCGAACTGATCAAGACCTACATGCCGCAGGCTTCCAAGCGTGGCGGTGGCGACCTGATCGCCAAGAGCGATACCCCGATGCCCGCCACCACCGAGGCCAAGGCTCTGCTGCCCAAGCGCAACGCCCCGACACCTGACATCCGCCCGGAGGCCGATCTGGTTGAGGTCGCCGATGCTTCCGCGGACGAAGCCGTTGAAAGCGTCGAGGAAGTCGTGGCAGCAGCTGACGCGCCTGCGCCGAAGCCGACCATCACCGCTGCAGCGCAGCCCAAGATCGCCATGGCTTCGACCGAACGTTTTGGCGGCAAGATCCCGTTCCAGATTCGCAAGGCCAAGGATCGTGCCCCGAGCGAACCAGCTGCAGTCGAGCAGGCCTATGCCGAACAGCCCGCCCCTGCCGTCCAGGCTCTCGACCAGATGAAGACCGCGTCGGTTCCATCCGGCTGGGCCATTCAGGTCGCTTCCTCGCCGAGCGACGGCGAGGCCCGGGCGATCCTGTCCAAGACCGCCAAGCAGGCACCGACGGTTCTCGCCGATGCCTCCGGCTTCACCGTGCCCTTCGAAAAGGGCGGCGTGACCTACTTCCGTGCCCGCTTTGGCGGTTTCGATTCCAAGGACTCGGCCTGGAATGCCTGCAACGCGCTGAAGAAGAAGAAGATCGCCTGCTACGCCATCGCGCAGTAAGCACTTCGCCAACCTCCTGGAAAAGTTCTGTGTCGAAGGAGAGTTCTAGTGATGATCGGAGAGAAGGACGTCCTTGGCTTCGTTGATCCTCGCCGCGAGGAAAGACGAGCCACCGAGGTCGGGATGCAGGCGTTGAATCAGTCGTCGATGCGCCTTGCGGACGTCCGCCGCGGCGGCCCCCGCTTCAAGACCAAGGACCTTGTAGGCCTCCTCCTTAGTCATGGCGCCAGAACTTGGCGCAACACGCTGCCCGTCGTCACGGTCAGGTTGCGCGTCTTCGCGCCAAACGGGAAAACGGCCGTCAAGATAGGTTTCAAGTAGCTGGCGGCTTTCCGGGTCACTGGAAAGCTCCTGATAAAGCGCCTTCAGTTCGGTAAGTCCGAGCGAGGCCAGCGACTTGCCCTCCTGGCGGCCCGCCAGGACAAATCCCTGCAAGCCACCGCTGTCGTGGTCCAGTTCCATTTCGAGAGCAGCCGTGCGCACAGTCGATCGCCGCCCCGGCGTTCGTTTGGCCGAGCTGCCCCTTCGTCCTGTCGCATACCATGCTAAAGCCGCCGAGATCAGGCCGCCACCGACAGCCGCCCGGCCCAACAGTAACAAGACCACGCCCAGCAACCCCAGAGCGAATGGGCCCGCCAGCTTCAGCGCACGCGCAAGCTGGGTCGCGTCGGTGCGCAGGAACGCGGTGAGCGCCAAACCCGAAAAGATCAGGGTCGCTGCTATGACGGCGAAGACTGTCATGGTGCCTTGCCGCTCCTCAGATGCTCGATCATCAAAATGTCCTCCGGTCGCCCTCTCGCCTCCAGCGCCTTGATGCCACCGGTGGCAAAGACAGCGACAGCCGACAGCAGCTTCGACAAGGTCGCTGCTGCCTTGCGGTCGAAGCGGAACCATGCGCCCTTGGACAGCCGCGCGATCTCCTTGAAGGCACGCTCGGCATCCGCGTCATGGCCTTCCTGAAAGACAAAGGCCGGGACGCCAAGCAGGCCCAGCTTGCCGGCCTTTTCGGCCAGTTCGTCGATATTTTCCTCCATCGCATCGCCGATATAGACCAGCGCATCGACCTTGGTCGCAGCGGTTTCCTTGAGCGCGTGCGCCAACACCTTGCCGACCTGGGTCTGGCCGCTGCGGCATTCGATAGATGTCATCAGTTGCTTGAGCGATCCGGTGTCGGCGACAAACTTCGATGCCCGGCATTCGCCGAGTCCACGGAAATAGATCAGTTGGACATTCAGCCTGCCGGTCTTGCCGACCGCATCGAACATCTGGCCCTGTACCTCGCAGGCAAGGTCCCATGTCGGCTGCCGGCTCATCGTGGCGTCGAGCGCCAGGATCAGGCGGCCATTGGCCTTGGCCGCGCCAAGCGCGCGCGCCTGGCGAATGAAGGCATCAATGGCGGCCGAGTCCGAACGGCGCTCGGCCGGCGGGCGATTGGCGGACGGAACCGGGGGCTTGCTTTCGTCGCTCATCGGTAAAGAAGATGTGGCGGCGCGCGTCTGCTTGCAAGCCCGACGTTACGGGCTGTGGCGCCAGGGCTAGAGCAGGCCGAGTTCGGCAAGCTCAAGACGCAGTTTTGGCGGCATTTCGGCAAGTGCCGCATCGCCTTGGCCAAGGTCAACTGGCGCATCCGCTGCTTTAAGGTAGCGCCAGCCCTGAAAGGCGCGGCGCGGCTGCCAGTCGGTGCGAACGACAGCGGGATCGAGGATCAGGTGGCAACGGCCGATACCTTCGGAATCGGTGAATGGCCGAATTTCGAGCAAGCGCTGACGGCACTGAACGTTGCCCTTGATGACCCAGTACAGCGATCCGCCATCGGTCAGCTCGGCGCCCCTTGTCGGCACCATGCGAGTGGTGTGGAACTGCTCCACCGGCTCGCCGGCGCGGCGGCGCTCGTCGAGGCGGAAGGCAATCCATTGCTCGAGGTCTTCGACACTGTCGCAACCGACGCAGAGCTTTAGCATGTTCAGTGACATGGCCTGAAAACTAACGTCTCCGTCAGGCGTATTCAACGCCGGCTGCGGTTTTGCACAGGCTGGCTGTTGGGCCAGCCTGTGCAATAAAGGATCGAACGGACCTGGGACCTGACGATCCGTTCGAAAAGCGGTTGTGGCTTGGAACGTTGCCGTCAGTCCGGCCCATGCGGTGCGCCCGGGACCAGGCATTTCAGCCATCCGCCCGCGTTCTACGGCAGATAAGTTGACGTTTCCAATCACGATATTGGAGGCGCGCGGTTCCGAAGCGCCCAGACGTTGCTGCAAAGGCCAAGCTTCAGAAAAGCGTTACCGAGAGCCTCAACACTCGACGACGTTGACCGCGAGGCCGCCAAGGCTGGTTTCCTTGTACTTCTCGCTCATGTCCATGCCGGTCTGGCGCATCGTCTCGATGGCTGCGTCGAGCGGCACAAAATGCTTGCCGTCACCCTTGATGGCAAGCGACGCCGCCGTGACCGCCTTGACCGCGCCAAGCGCATTGCGCTCGATGCACGGCACCTGCACCAGCCCGCCGACCGGGTCGCAGGTCATGCCGAGATGATGTTCGAGCGCGATCTCGGCGGCGTTTTCGACCTGCTCGGGCGTACCGCCCATGACCGCGCACAGCCCGGCGGCTGCCATCGCGGAGGCGGAGCCGACCTCGCCCTGGCAGCCGACTTCAGCGCCCGAGATCGAGGCATTGGTCTTGATGATGCCCCCGACAGCGGCGGCGGTCAGCAGGAAGTCGCGGATGCTGTCCTTGTCGGCTTCGACGTGGAAATGCAGCCAGTAGCGCAGGACTGCCGGCAGCGTGCCGGCGGCACCGTTGGTAGGTGCCGTGACGACACGGCCGCCGGCGGCGTTTTCTTCGTTGACGGCCATGGCGTAGATCGACAGCCAGTCATTGGCCAGCAACGGGTTGGGCCTGTTCTGGCTCCACTGCTCCTGCAGCTTGTCGTGCAACTGGCGTGCGCGGCGGCGGACCTTGAGCCCGCCCGGCATGATGCCATCCTGCGACAGGCCGCGGTCGATGCAGCGGCTCATCGCGTCCCAGACAGCATCGAGCCCCGCGTCGAGGTCAGCACGTTGCATGTGGATTTCTTCGTTGGCGCGCTTCATCTCCGCGATGGAGAGCCCGCTCCTCGACGCCATGGCCAGCATCTCGACGGCATTGGCGAAGGGATACGGCACGCGCTTGCCGGTCGCCGGCGCCACGGTCTTGGCCTTCATGCGCTGCAGCTCTTCTTCGGAAACGACGAAACCGCCGCCGATCGAATAATAGATGCGCTTGAGCAGCAGCCGATCACTGGCGTCATAGGCATAAAACGCCATGCCGTTGGCGTGGCCGAGCAGCGGCGTCTTCTTGTCGAGCACCAGGTCGATGCCCGGATCGAAGCGATAGGACGGATGCCCTTCCGGCGACACGCACTTGTCGCGCGAGATCTGTTCGACGATGCCGTCCGTCTGGTCCGGGTCGACGGTGACGGGGGTCAGGCCGTAGAGGCCGAGCATGACGGCGCGGTCGGTGCCGTGGCCGACGCCGGTATAGGCCAGCGAGCCGTGCAGGCTCGCGCCGACCCGATCGACCTTGGCGCCGGCAGGGCGCGGCCAGTCGCCGGTCAGTATCTCGTCGAGGAAACGCGCGGCCGCCGTCATCGGCCCCATCGTGTGCGAACTCGACGGACCAATGCCGATCTTGAACAGGTCGAATACCGAAAGAAACAAATCTCACTCCCTGCGACGGCGGCTTATGTCGCATATGTATACGATCATTCCGCCCTTTTCACGTCTGCTGCTAGGCGCGATCCGACGTGGTGTGCTCAGCGCGCGACATTTGAAAAAACTGCGCGTTCTCGCAAGACCATATAGCAAAAAAGCGCGGCATAGCCGCGCTTTTTGTATCCAATCCGGAAGGTTTTGAATCAGCCTGCTGCCACGACAGCCGTCGTTTGAGCACCACTCACCAGCCAGGCAAGAAGGAGAAAACCTGCAAAGCCAATCACTGCCTTGGCCGTGAGGCCCCAGCAGGATTTCTGAACGCCGTCATCCATGATGTATCGCAAAACCCTTGTGGTTCGGAAGCTGGCGGCGGGTCTGCCGTTTCGCTCGTCCGAGTTGTCGGCTGGATACCCCTTTGCCGACGCCTTCGCAATTGCAAAAAATGGCCAAAGCGTGGCGAAATCTGCATGGCAGCCATGCAGACATCAATCCAATTTTAATCAAATCAGGCACTTATGCCAAATTGATCGTTCATGGATTTTAAACACCTATGACAAAGCCGTGGCAGGCACACGCTCTCGAAACATGTCCTGTGGCCATGATAGCGTGCGGTCGATGATCAACGATTCCTTCTCCATGACCGGCCCGTTGAGCGGCCTCGACATCGCGGCACTGGTGTTTTTCCTCGCCGGCTGGATTTTTCACGCACTGGGTGCCGAGGGCCATTTCGTCAAGCGCCTGTCGCTGACGCGTGCCATGAACGCCCAGCGTGCCGCCTGGATGGCGACAATGGCGCGGCGCGAGGTCAGGATCGTCGACACCTCGATCATGAATGGCCTGCAGCAAGGCACCGCCTTCTTCGCCTCAAGCTCGTTGATTGCCGTCGGCGGCTGCTTTGCCCTGCTTGGCGCCTCCGATCGCGTGCTGGCGATCCTGAGCGATGTGCCACTGGCAGGCGCCACGGCGCGTCCACTGTTTGAAATCAAGGTGATCGGCATGATCATCATCCTGGCCTACTCGTTCTTCAAGTTCGGCTGGGCTTACCGCCTGTTCAACTACTGCTCGATCCTGATCGGCGCCGTGCCTCAGCTAGGCAACCGCAGCGAGCCTGATGCCGAGATCGATATTGCGGTGATGCGGGCGACCCGCATGAACCAGCTCGCAGGCAAGCATTTCAACGCCGGCTTGCGCGGCGTCTTCTTCTCGATCGGCTATCTCGGCTGGTTCGTCGACGCCCGCGTCTTCTTTGCCACCACCGCCGTGCTGCTCGCCGTGCTGATCAGGCGCCAGTTCTTTTCCGAAGCGCGAAAGGCAGTGCTGATTCAGGATTTCGGGGCGGGAAACGGATCGTCGATCCGGCCTGACAGCCAATAAGCGAAAAGACCGATCCATTCGCGCATGGCCATCGTCGTGTTTTGCAGCGAATCGGCGGGATTGTCGGTGAACAGGCCGACGCCCTCTTCGCCCGAGGTCCGGTAGTCGACCGGCCAGGCGACGACAGAAAATCCTGCCTTGGCAAACAGCGCCATCGAACGCGGCATGTGGAATGCTGAGGTGACCAGCAGCCAGGTTTCGCCAAACTTCGGCGTCACCAGCTCCTTGGAGAACAGCGCATTTTCGTAGGTGTTACGCGAGCGATTCTCGAGGACGAGCCGGTCGCGCGCCACGCCGAGCGCTTCCAGCAGGCGAGGCGCGGTATCGGCATCGCCCTCGCCTTCGAGCGTGAGCGCTCCGCTGCCTCCCGATACGACGATGCGGGCATCGGGATAGCGGCGAGCGAGGATCGCGGTCTCGACGAAGCGGTCGCCGCCGCTGTTGAGCTCATAACCGCCGCGCGCAAGATTGATCGCGCCCTCGAAACCACCGCCGAGCACAATGATGCCGTCGACCTTGGCTGGCGTTGCCGGACGCTGAAAGCGCTCCTCCAGAGGATTGAGCATCAACGAGCCGAGCGAGGTCCAGGTCGCGAAAGCCAGGATCGTCAGTGAGGCGAACGTGGCCGTGCGGAAGAACCGCCGGCGCCCAAAGAAGCTGGCAACGAGCCCGGCCGCAAGCAGGAAAATCGCGAAATTAAGCGGCTGGGCGAAGAACCAGAAGATCTTGGAGAGGTAGAAGAACATCCGACCTGGGCAGTCGCTATGCGCCTACCACCACTTCTCCGGCTGGAAACGTCCCGCAGCCTGCTCGATGACATGCGCGGTCTGAAACAGCGTCTCTTCGTCGAACGGGCGCCCGATCAGCTGCAGGCCGAGCGGCAGGCCGTGGCCGTCGAGGCCGGCGGGGACGGCGATACCAGGCAGGCCGGCCATGTTGACCGTCACAGTGAAGATGTCGTTGAGGTACATCTTGACCGGATCGGCCGCCATGTCCTCGTCGGCAATGCCGAAGGCGGCCGACGGCGTTGCCGGCGTCAGGATCACGTCTACACCCGCGGCGAAGGCCAGTTCGAAGTCGCGCTTGATCAGCGTGCGCACTTTCTGTGCCTGCAGGTAATAGGCGTCGTAATAGCCGGCCGACAGCACATAGGTGCCGATCATGATGCGGCGCTTGACCTCGCGGCCGAAGCCGGCGGCGCGGGTGTTCTCGTACATCTCGATGATGTCCTTGCCCGGCACGCGCAGGCCGTAGCGGACGCCGTCATAGCGGGCAAGGTTCGAGGACGCCTCGGCGGGCGCCACGATGTAATAGGCCGGCAGTGCATATTTGGTGTGCGGCAGCGAGATGTCGACGATCTCGGCACCGGCATCCCTCAGCCAGGCGATACCGCGCTGCCACAGCGCTTCGATGTCTTCGGGCATGCCGTCGACGCGGTATTCCTTGGGAATGCCGATCTTCATGCCCTTGACCGACTTGCCGATCGCAGCCTCGTAGTCCGGCACCGGCAGGTCGACCGAGGTCGTGTCCTTGGCGTCGACCGAGGCCATCGACTTGAGCAGGATCGCAGCGTCGCGTACGTCGCGCGCGATCGGGCCGGCCTGGTCGAGCGACGAGGCGAAGGCCACGGTGCCCCAGCGCGAAACCCGGCCATAAGTCGGCTTGATGCCGACGGTGCCGGTGAAGGCCGCCGGCTGGCGGATCGAGCCGCCGGTGTCGGTGGCCGTGGCACCGGCGCACAGGAAGGCTGAAACAGCTGCCGCAGAACCACCGGAGGAGCCGCCCGGTACCAGCTGGGCATTGTCGAGCGTACGCGCGGTCCTTGTGCCACCAGCGGCAACGAAGCCGCCATCGCCCTGATGGGTCGTCGGCATCACCACCGTATCGGTTCGCGAACGACGCCAAGGGTTGACCACCGGGCCGTAATAAGAGGTCTCGTTCGACGAGCCCATGGCAAACTCGTCCATGTTGAGCTTGCCGAGCATGACGGCCCCGTCTGCCCACAGATTGGCCGTCACTGTCGATTCGTAGCGCGGTTCGAAACCGTCGAGCACATGGCTGCAGGCCTGGGTGTGCACGCCTTCGGTGGCGAACAGATCCTTGATGCCGAGCGGGATGCCTTCGAGCGCACCGCCCTCGCCCTTGGCAAGCCGCGTATCCGAAGCCTTGGCCATCTCGCGTGCCTTTTCGGGCGTGGTCGCGACATAGGCATTGAAGGTCGGGTTGGCCTGCTCGATCGCCTGGATATAGGCATCGGTCAGCTCGGAGGCGGTGATTTCCTTGCCGCGCAGCTTCGCGCGCGCTTCGGCAATCGTCAGATGGGTCAGTTCGGTCATGGCGAAATCACTTCGGGTCAAGCAGCCGAAAGCTGCTGCTGATGGGACAATGGACTGGCCGAGAAGGCCCTATTCCACCACTTTCGGCACAAGGAAAAAATTCTCGTCGGTCGCCGGCGCATTGGCAACGATGTCAGCGGCTTTGTTGCCATCCGTCACGGCATCGATACGCTTCTTCATCTCCATCGGCGTGACCGACGTCATCGGCTCGACGCCCGAGACATCGACCTCGTTGAGCTGCTCGACAAAGCCGAGGATTGCGTTCAATTCGCCGGTCATGCGCTGGGCATCGTCTTCGCTCACGGCGATGCGGGCGAGATGCGCGACGCGCTTGACGGTCTTGAGATCAACGGACATCGAAAAACTCCGGAAAGCCGGTAAATTGGTCAGGTCGGGCTATAACGGCGCGGCGCGCGCGGTGCAACATCGATGATCATGCTCATGGCATGGTGACGCCGTCGCACAGGACATAGGTACCGCCATTGTCGGTCTGGCCGCCCTCTGGATCGACCTGGCGCACCGAGACAAGTTCAAGCTGCGTCGGGCTCAGCTCAAGGATTGAAAGCGTGTCCGGGAACAGATGGCCCGGCTCCTGGCAGAGCGCCGTGACCGCCCATGCCGGCGAGCGCGTTGCCCGCGTGACGTTGAGGAACTCGCAATTGTATTCGACGCTTTCGATGCCACGCGCCGACAGGATCAAGCCGCTGGCGTCGATCACCGACTGCAGCGAGTCCTTTTTTGCCTGGGCGCAGAGTTCCTCTGATTGCAGGTAGACGCCCTTGATGAAATCGGCGGCGGAGGCCGCCGAAGCGCAAAGCACGGTCAGCGAAAACGCTGCAACAAATCGCCAGATTTTCATCGCCAGCCCCTATCTCGCGGCGCGCCGCGTTCGATCAAATGTCGATTGCCACGCCTACCTTCGGCAGAACCACATCAACGCCCGAGCCTTCGAGGCCATCGACGAATTTTTCCGCGGTCTGGTCGATGATCGGGAAGCTGGCGAAATGACACGGCACCACAGTTTCGAACTTGAAGAAACGCCGGCAGGCAAGTGCTGCAACGGCTCCTCCCATGGTGAAGCGGTCGCCGACCGGAACGATACCGATCGCCGGCTGGTGCAGCTCGTTGATCAAGGCCATGTCCGAGAAGATGTCGGTATCGCCCATGTGGTAGAGCGAGCGGTCCTCGGCAAAATGCAGCACGAGCCCGCCGGGATTGCCGAGATAAATGTTCCCGCCGCCCGACCCGCTTGCCGACGAGGAATGCAGGGCCGAAACGAAGGTCGTGGTGAAGCTGCCGCAATCGACGGTGCCGCCAATATTGCCGGGATTGATCTGCTTGTCGCTGACGCCTTGGCCCACGAGATACATGCAGATCTCGAAATTGGCGACGAGCATGGCACCCGTCTTCTTCAGGACGGCTGCGGCATCGCCGATATGGTCGTCGTGGCCATGCGTGAGCAGCACGTGGGTGACGCCCTCGGCTGCTTCCACCCACGACTTGCCCCAGGACGGATTGCCGCTCAGGAACGGGTCGATCAGGATCTTGGCGCCATCGGCTTCGATGCGGAACGCCGAATGTCCGTACCAGGTCAACTTCATCGTTTCGGCACTCCTCGCAATTTTGTCGGCCAAAGGATAGAACGCACAAGGCCCCTTTCAAAGGGGCCGATACGCAAATTCAAGATGTTAGGGCCTGCTCATCCCGACGGATGTGCGTCGCTCCAGGTGAACAGAGGAAAGCCGCTTGGCTATCGTTACGATTGAACAACTGCCCGCGCTGCTCGCCGGCGGCAAGACGCTGGCCGGTCTCGACCTCGGCGACAAGACCATCGGTGTGGCCGTTTCGGATCGCGGCCTGTCGTTCTCCCATCCGCGCCAGGTCATCACCCGCAAGAAATTCACCCTCGACGTCGCCGCACTTCTTGCCATGCTGGCCAAGGAAAACACCGCCGCGATCGTGATCGGCCTGCCGATCAACATGGATGGCTCGGAGGGCCCGCGTGCGCAAAAATCCCGCGCTTTCGTGCGCAATGCCGCCAACCTGACCGATCTGCCATTCCTCTTCTGGGACGAGCGGCTGTCGACGGTGGCGGCGGAGCGCGTGCTGATCGAAATGGATGTCTCGCGCAAGAAGCGCGACGGGCGCATCGATTCGGCCGCAGCCGCCTTTATTCTGCAGGGTGTACTCGACCGGCTACAGACGCTCGACGCATCTCCGTTCGAGGACTAGCCCGCCAGCCCGTCACCTTCTCGGCAATCAGCTTGCGGCGGCGGAAAGCCCAGATGGCCAGCAGGATGCATGTATCGAAGATACAGGCCTTGGCGATCATCCACGGAATCTTGATCGGATTGATGCCGAGCAACTCGCCGTAAAGGTCAAAAATCGCCAGGTTCAGGGCGCGACTCAGGATCGGGTAGCCGAAATTGAGGTCGTTGATCGACAAGAAGTACCAGCCCCAGAACAGAACCAGCGGCGTAGCCCAAACGGCAACAATATAGCGCATCAGACGCTGCCCTTCGCATACGGACTGGCGGCTTCAGTGTCCTGGAATTGGTTCGAAAAGGCCCGCATCGGGACTCCTGCCTCTTTGCTGGAGACAGTGGCCCCTGTGAATGCGCCGTGCAACGTAAACCATTTGGTAAGGTTAACGGGACTGCGGCAGCTGTGCCGGTTCTGCGCGCGACCGCCGGAAAACCGGCGATGCCGCGCTCAACCGACCTGTGGATAGAGTGTGTCGATGATCAGGCGTGAATCGTGGCGTGCGTCGAGCATGCCGTAGGTGCCACGCCATTGGCCGGCGAGTCGGGTCTCGATGAACGCATCGGCGATCCGCCCTGCCCCCATCCTGCGCAGTTCGGCAGCGGCCGCCGAAATGGCGAGTTGCTCGGTGAGAATGCGCGCCGAGCCCTCGTCGGAACTCGCAACCTGCATCGCGGCGCGCAGCACGCCGAGCACGCTACGTCCACCAGCGCCCAAGTCGCGCTCGAGGCTCGCCAGCACATCTTCGAACAGGCCGGGCGCCCGCGACAGCACGCGCAGCACGTCGAGCGCCATGACGTTGCCCGAGCCTTCCCATATCGCGTTGACCGGCGCCTCGCGATAATAACGCGCCAGCGGCGCCTCCTCGACATAGCCGTTGCCGCCAAGGCACTCCATCGCTTCGTAGAGCAGCCCCGGAGCGATCTTGCAGACCCAGTATTTGACGACAGGCGTCATGGCCCGGGCAAACGCTGCCTCGCCGCGATCGGAAGCCGCTTCGTCAAACGAGCGTGCCAGCCGAAAAGCAAGTGCGGTCGCGCCTGCGACATCGAGCGCCATGTCGGCAAGAACCCGCTGCATCAAGGGCTGATCGACGAGATTGGCGCCGAACACCTGTCGGTGGCGCGTGTGGTGGACGGCCTCCGCGAGCCCCGCCCGCATGATCGCCGACGAAGCGACGGCGCAGTCGAGCCGCGTCAGCGTCACCATATCCATGATCGTCTTGACGCCGCCGCCGGGTTCGCCGACCAGGTCGCCGATGGCACCCTGGATCTCGACCTCGGCGGAAGCGTTGGAGCGGTTGCCGAGCTTGTCCTTGAGGCGCTGGAACTGCAACCCGTTGGCCGAGCCATCGCTGAGGATGCGCGGAACCAGGAAACAGGACAGCCCTTCCGGTGCCTGAGCCAGCATCAGAAAGGCGTCGGACATCGGCGCCGACATGAACCATTTATGGCCGCTGAGCCGGTAGAAGCTGCCACCGGCGCGCTCGGCCTTGGTGGTGTTGGCGCGCACGTCAGTGCCGCCCTGCTTTTCGGTCATGCCCATGCCGAGCGTCAGCCCGGTCTTTTCGACCGGAGGCTTTTGCGCCTGGTCATACTTGCGCGTGGTGACCCGTGGCGCCCACTCGCGAAACAGCTTGGGGCTCGCCATCAGTGCGGCAAGCGATGCATTGGTCATGGTGATCGGGCACAGGTGCCCGCATTCAAGTTGCGCGGTGAGGTAGAAGCGCGCGGCACGCACCTGGTGGCGTCGGCCGGTCTCGGTCGCACCGTTTTCCCAAACCGACGAATGAAGCCCGCCTGATATCGAGCGACGCATCAGGGCGTGATAGGCGGGATGGAATTCGACCTGGTCGATACGACGGCCTTGGCGGTCGAAGGTCTTGAGCTTTGGTACTTCGTTGTTGGCAAGCCGTGCCAGATCCTGCGCTTCATGGGTCAGCACGAAAACGGCCGAGCCCGTCGAGGTCACGGCGCACCGGATCGGAAAAGCTCTCGGCAATCTGGATCAGCAGCGGGTCGCCGCGCCAGGCATTGCTGCCCGTCAGCGGAGGGGGCTGGTTCGGCACGTCCTGCGTCACGCCTTGTCCTTCATCGGTGTGGGCAACGGGCACGAATCCGCAGCCATGGCCGGCTTTATAACCGAAATGCTTATCGATAGCTTATGGCCCAGCTTGGAAGCGACGAAAATCCCGTGGGAGAACTTTCATCAATGAAATGCCGGCTTGCGAGCCACTTAAGCACAGCCTATAGCAGCGCCTTGAGATGACAGACCAATCGTCCTTGCCGCCCTACCCGCACCGCCATCTTCTTGGCATCCGCGAACTTTCTCCGTTCGATATCGAATTGTTGCTCGACCGCGCCGACGCGGCCGTGTCGATTTCGCGTCAATCGGAGAAGAAGACATCGACGCTGCGCGGTAGAACCCAGATCAATCTGTTCTACGAAGCCTCGACGCGCACGCAGTCGTCCTTCGAGCTTGCCGGCAAGCGCCTCGGCGCCGACGTCATGAACATGTCGGTGGCGAGTTCTTCAGTGAAGAAGGGCGAAACGCTGATCGACACGGCGATGACGCTGAACGCGATGCGACCCGATATACTTATTATCCGCCATCAATCGGCGGGTGCTGCTGCCCTCCTCGCCCAGAAGGTTGGCTGTTCGGTGGTCAATGCCGGCGACGGCGCTCACGAGCACCCGACCCAGGCGCTGCTCGACGCACTGACCATTCGCCGCGCCAAGGGCGGAATCGCCCGACTGACAGTGGCGATCTGCGGCGACATCCTGCATTCGCGTGTCGCCCGCTCCAACATTCTTTTGCTCAATGCACTCGGCGCACGCGTCCGTGTCGTCGCGCCCTCGACTCTGCTGCCCTCAGGCATCGCCCAGATGGGCGTCGAGGTGACGCAGTCGATGGCCGAAGGTCTGAAGGACGCCGATGTCGTCATGATGTTGCGCCTGCAGCGCGAGCGCATGGCCGGTGCCTTCGTGCCGTCGGTGCGCGAGTACTTCCGCTACTATGGCCTCGATGCCGAAAAGCTGAAGGCCGCCAAGCCCGACGCGCTGGTGATGCACCCTGGACCGATGAACCGCGGCGTCGAAATCGCCTCTGAGATCGCCGACGGCCCGCAGAGCGTCATCCAGGAACAGGTGGAAATGGGCGTCGCCGTGCGCATGGCGGTGATGGAAGCGCTGCTCGACCCGCGCCGCAATCGCGATGGACACAACGCATGAGCATCACGGTTTTCCAGCGCGCCCGCATCGTCGACCCCTCGCGCGGCATCGATGAGACCGGCACGGTCATCGTCGACGGCAAGAAGATCGTCGCGGCAGGAGCCGACGCGCTCAACCAGGGCATACCCGGCGGCGCCGAAGTCGTTGATTGCGCCGGCAAGGCAATCATTCCTGGCCTGATCGACGGCCGCGTTTTCATCGGCGAACCAGGCGGCGAGCACCGCGAAACGATTGCCTCGGCAAGCGTCGCGGCAGCAGCTGGCGGTGTCACCTCGATTGTGATGATGCCCGACACCGACCCGGTGATCGACAATGTCGCGCTGGTCGAATTCGTGCTGCGTACCGCCAAGGAGACGGCATCGGTCAATGTCTTTCCGGCGGCCGCGATCACCAAGGGCCTCGACGGTCACGAGATGACCGAGTTCGGCCTGCTGCGCGAAGCAGGTGCCGTCGCCTTCACCGACGGCCGGCATACGATCGCCAGTTCGATGGTCATGCGTCGCGCGCTGACTTATGCCCGCGACTTTGGCGCTGTCATTGCGCATGAGACACAGGACGCCGACCTTGCCTCATCAGGCGTGATGAATGAAGGCCTTTACGCCAGCTGGCTTGGGCTTTCGGGCATTCCGCGTGAGGCCGAAACCATCCCGCTCGAACGCGACCTGGCTCTCGCCCGGCTGACGCGTGGCAACTACCACGCCGCCAAGATTTCGACTGCCATGGCGGCCGCGGCTGTTTCGCGCGCCAAGGCCGATGGCGCCAAGGTCACTTCGGGCGTTTCGATCAACAGCCTGTCGCTCAACGAAAACGATGTCGGCGAGTATCGCACCTTCTTCCGCCTGGCGCCGCCGTTGCGCACCGAGGAAGACCGCATCGCCATGGTCGAGGCGCTGAAGGACGGCACCATCGACCTGATCGTTTCCTCGCACGATCCGCAGGACGTCGACACCAAGCGCCTGCCCTTCGCCGATGCCGCCGTCGGCGCGATTGGGCTGGAGACATTGCTCGCCGTGGCATTGCGCCTGCACCACAACGACGACGTAGCGCTGCTGCGCATCGTCGAAGCGCTTTCGACAGCGCCGGCAAAGCTGTTCGGCCTGCCCGGCGGCACACTGAAGCCCGGTGCCCTCGCCGACCTGGCGCTTGTCGACCTCGATGAGCCATGGCTGGTGCGCGAAGCCGATATCCGCTCGCGTTCCAAGAACACCTGCTTCGAAGGGGCCAGACTGCAAGGCAAGGTCTTGAAAACCTTGGTCGGCGGACGCACAGTGTTCTCGGCCTGACGGGCCACGGGGGAGAAGAAATACCTTGATGCCGGATGACATTTTTCCGACGGCTATGCACGTGCTCATCGCAGCCGCCGTATTCGGCTATCTCTTGGGTTCGATTCCATTTGGCTTGCTGCTGACGCGCGCGGCCGGCCTTGGCGACGTGCGCAAGATCGGTTCGGGCAATATCGGCGCGACCAATGTGCTGCGCACCGGCAACAAGAAACTGGCCGCCGCAACGCTGTTGCTCGACGCCCTCAAGGGCACAATAGCTGTAGTCATCGCAGCGCGCTGGAGCCACGATGCCGCAATTGCCGCCGGTTTTGGTGCCTTCATCGGCCACCTCTATCCGATCTGGCTCGGTTTCAAAGGCGGCAAGGGCGTCGCCACCTATCTTGGCGTGCTGTTTGGCCTTTCCGGCCTCGCCGCGCTGGTCTTCGCCGTTATCTGGCTGCTGGTCGCCTTTGTCAGCCGCTATTCTTCGCTAGCGGCACTGACCGCTGCGGTATTGGTGCCGATCGCACTTTACATGATCGACATGCCCAAGGCAGCTGCCCTGCTTGCGCTGATGAGCGTGATCGTTTTCATCCGGCACCGCGCCAATATTTCACGCCTGCTCGCCGGCACTGAATCGCGGATCGGATCCAAGGGATGAACCAACCCGCCGCCGGGCCGCATCTCAGCGACCGGCAGCGGGTTCATTGGCTGCGCCTGATCCGCACGCCCAATGTCGGCCCGGCAAGTTTTCGCGATCTGATCAACCGTTTCGGCTCGGCCGAAACCGCAATCGAGATGCTGCCCGAGGTCATGATGGCTGGTGGCGCCAACCGCCTGGTCCGCATCCCCTCGGTGGCCGAAGCGGAGGCGGAAATGGAGCTAGCGCGAAAATGCGGCGCACGCTTCGTCGCACTTGGCGAACAAGACTACCCCCAGACGCTCAAGCGCATGGACCATCCCCCACCACTGCTCGCGCTCAAAGGCACAGCTGCGGTCTTCAACCTGCCGCCAGTGGCCATCGTCGGCGCGCGCAATGCCTCGCTTGCCGGGATCAAGATGGCGAGAACGCTGGCATCTGAACTCGGCCGCAACGGCTATTCCGTGATTTCGGGGCTGGCGCGGGGCATCGACACGGCAGCGCATCAAGGCAGCCTCGATACCGGCACCGTCGGTGTTCTCGCCGGCGGAATCGACCACCCTTACCCAACTGAAAATATCGGCCTCTGCAATGAGATCGCGGCGCGCGGCGCGATCGTCTCGGAAATGCCGTTCGGTTGGGAGCCACGCGCGCAGGACTTTCCACGTCGCAATCGCATCGTCGCCGGCATGGCACTGGGGCTGGTCGTGGTTGAAGCAGCACAGCGCTCGGGCTCGTTGATCAGTGCGCGGCTTGCCGGCGAAATGGGACGCCTGGTCTTCGCTGTGCCCGGCTCGCCGCTCGATCCGCGCGCCGCCGGCACCAACGGCTTGCTCAAGGACGGCGCCACGTTGGTGACGGACGCAGGCGATGTGATGGAAGCACTGGCGCCATTGGTCGGCGGCCGGCCCTACATCGCCGCCAGCCTTGAACAACCGCCTGATTTCACCGCCACAGCACCGCCGGTCGACAGCGACCGCGCCCGGCTGATCGAGGCGCTGGGCCCAGTTCCGATCGAGATTGACGAACTGATACGTCACACGGGCCTTCACCCGGCGCAGATTTTCATGATCCTTCTGGAACTAGACCTAACCGGTCGGCTCGAACGCCACTCAGGCGGACGTGTTTCGCTTGTTGAGCCCGATGCTTGACGGCCGCTCGCCGCGGATGACATCGCCAGCCTCGACATAAGCCATCTCGATCAGATAGGTGAGCATGCCGCAGCGCTCCGCGTCCGCCATGATGCGGAGCTGGCCCAGCATCGACTGGACATAGTCCAATGTTTCGACCCGCCCTCGTGCAGGCGCCGGCTTGTGCATATCAATGGTTTTCCTCTGCCGCCCCCATGTCGAATCGCGCAATCTGGTGCCGATTTCGACACAGAAAAACAGGTTCAACCGGCAATGGTGGAAACGTAACAAATCTACTAACAATTGCAATAGCGACAAATAATATAGCCTAGGTTGCAATACGGTCTTACGCCGTCGTTTTTGCCCCCTTCCCCTTGACCGAACCGAAAAGCGCGGCCATGTGACGAGCGAATTGAAAAATCTTCGCCACGCGCCTCAGTCGTTGTTTTTGGCGCTTCACTGGAAAATCAGCCACATATGGACGTCGTTGTCGTCGAGTCACCGAACAAGGTGAAAAGCATCAACAAGTACCTGGGCCGGAACTATAAGGTTCTCGCCTCGTTCGGCCATGTCCGCGATCTGCCGGCGAAGGACGGTTCGGTCAAGCCGGATGACGATTTTGCCATGTCCTGGGCAGTCGACGCCGCATCGGCGAAGCGGCTCAATGATATCGCCAAGGCGGTCAAGGAAGCCGACGGCCTGATCCTCGCAACCGATCCGGATCGCGAAGGTGAGGCCATCGCCTGGCACGTCCTTGAAGTGCTGAAGCAAAAGCGCGTGCTGAAGGACAAGACAATCAAGCGCGTCGCGTTCAACTCGATCACCAAGCAGGCCGTGCTCGAAGCCATCGCCAATCCGCGCGAGATCGATCCGCCGCTGGTCGATGCCTATCTGGCGCGCCGCGCCCTCGACTATCTCGTTGGTTTCACCCTGTCCCCGGTGCTGTGGCGCAAGCTGCCCGGCGCCCGCTCGGCTGGACGCGTCCAGTCGGTGGCGCTGCGTTTCGTCTGCGACCGAGAGGCCGAAATCGAGCGCTTTATACGTGAAGAATACTGGCAGATCGCGGCCACACTTGGCACGCCGCGCGCCGAGAACTTCGAGGCAAGGCTGACTGTCTATGATGGCAAGAAGCTGCAGAAGCTCGACATTTCCTCGCAGACCATGGCCGACGACATCAAGACGATGCTCGACGGCGCATCCTTCAAGACACTGTCGGTCGAAGCCAAGCCGACTAGGCGCAATCCAAGCGCGCCGTTCACCACCTCAACCCTGCAGCAGGCCGCATCTTCGCGCCTTGGCTATTCGGCCAGCCGTACAATGCAGGTTGCGCAGCGTCTTTACGAGGGCATGGAGATCGGCGGCGAAATCGCCGGTCTGATCACCTATATGCGTACCGACGGCGTGCAGATGGCACCTGAGGCCATCGAGGCGGCGCGTGACGCCATCGTCAAGGAATTCGGCGCCAAGTATCTGCCCGAGAAGCCGCGTCAGTACACCACCAAGGCCAAGAACGCCCAGGAAGCGCACGAAGCCATCCGGCCGACCGACTTCAATCGCACGCCAACCGAGATGCGCAAGTTTCTCGACGCCGACCAGGCTCGTCTTTACGAGATGATCTGGAAGCGCGCGATCGCCAGCCAGATGCAGCCGGCCGAAATCGAGCGCACCACGGTCGAGATTGAGGCGCGCAACGGCGCCCGGACCGCTGGCCTGCGCGCCGTCGGTTCGGTGACCCGCTTCGACGGCTTCATTGCCGCCTACACCGAGCAGAAAGAAGAGGATTCGGAGGACGAGGAAAGCCGTCGTCTGCCCGAGATCCGCGCTGATGAAACGCTGAAGCGCGAAAGCGTCAACGCGACCCACCACACCACCGAGCCACCGCCCCGCTATTCCGAAGCGAGCTTCATCAAGAAGATGGAAGAGCTCGGTATCGGCCGCCCCTCGACCTATGTCGCGACGCTGAAGACGCTCGAAGACCGCGACTATGTGAAGATCGACAATCGAAAGCTCGTGCCACAGGCGAAGGGCCGCTTGGTCACCGCCTTCATGGAGAGCTTCTTCCGCCACTATGTCGAATACGATTTCACCGCGTCGCTGGAAGAAAAGCTCGACGAAGTCTCCGACGGCAAGCTCGCCTGGCGCGACGTGCTGCATGATTTCTGGAAGGATTTTTCCGGCGCTGTCGACGAGATCAAGGAACTGCGCGTCACCAACGTCCTCGACGCGTTGAACGAAGAGCTTGCACCACTCGTCTTCCCGGTACGCGAAGATGGTTCGAACCCGCGTATTTGCCCGAAATGCGGCACCGGCAACCTGTCGCTCAAGCTCGGCAAGTACGGCGCCTTCGTCGGTTGCTCGAACTACCCTGAATGCGGCTTCACCCGCCAGCTCGACGGTCCCGGCGCCAATGGCGACAATGGCGGCCTCGAGGACGGCACCAAGGTTCTGGGCTCCGACCCCTACACCAATGAAGAGATCACATTGCGCAGCGGCCGCTTCGGGCCCTACATCCAGCGCGGCGACGGCAAGGAAGCCAAGCGTTCCAGCCTGCCCAAGGGTTGGGCAGCGGCTTCCATCGATCACGAAAAGGCCTTGGCGCTGCTCGCCTTGCCGCGCGACGTCGGCCAGCATCCCGAATCCGGCAAGATGATCTCGGCTGGGCTTGGCCGCTACGGCCCGTTCGTGCTGCACGACGGTGCCTATGCCAATCTCGAAAGCATCGAGGACGTGTTCTCGATCGGCCTGAACCGCGCCGTGACCGTGCTTGCCGAAAAGCAGCTGAAGGGCAAGGCCGGACGCGGTGGTGGAACACCAGCAGCGCTGAAGGATCTCGGCGAGCATCCCGCAGGCGGCGGCAACATCACCGTACGCGACGGCAAGTATGGTCCCTATGTCAATTTCGGCAAGGTCAATGCTACCTTGCCAAAGGGTACGGATCCGGTTGCCATCACTATGGAAGCAGCACTTGCACTGATCGCCGAAAAGGAGGCGAAAGGCGGCGGCGCCAAGAAGCCTGCCCGAAGTGCAGCCAAGAAGCCGGCGACGAGCGGAACCAAGAAAACGGCCGCCAGCAAAGCCAAGAAGAAGGACTGAGCGACAGTGGCGCGAAAGATTTCCGGACGAAATGCCGGCACCAGACGCGCCGCAAGCGACGAGGTCCGTGGCAAGGACGTCTACCGCCCGTCGCGGGACGAAATTCTGCGCTACATCGCGGAGAACCCAGACCGCAGCGGCAAGCGCGATATCGCCAAGGCGTTCGCACTGAAGAACGACGACCGCATCTGGCTGAAACACCTGCTGCGCGAGTTGCAGGACGAAGGCCTGCTCGAAAAGAGCCGCAAGCGGCTGACGCGCGTCGGTGCGCTTCCGCATGTCGCCGTGCTCGACATCTTTGGCCGCGACGCCGAAGGCACGCTTCTGGCGCGCGCCTCCGAGCAGCCAGACGGTGCGATCGTCGCCATCAAGCTGTCGCGTGGCGGCAATGGCCCAACGCCCGGCGTCGGCGACCGCGTGCTGGCAAAAACCTTCGCGATCGAGGATCACCTCGGCGACGACAACGAGCCGGCTTACACCGCGCGCGTAATGAAGATCTTCGAAAAGCGCAGCGATACCGCGCTCGGCATCTTCCGCATCCTCAAGGACGGCACCTTCCGCATCGAGCCGGTCGAACGCCGGCAACCCGAGCTGGTTGTCGACAAGGACTGTCAAAATGGTGCCAAGGAAGGCGACCTCGTCGAGGTGGTGCCGGAACGCGCCAGCCGCTACGGCCTGCCGCGTGCCAAGGTGGTGTCGGTTCTGGGCTCGCTGACCAATGAGAAGGCGGTCTCGATGATCGCCATCCATGCCCATGACATACCACATATCTTCCCTGCCGACGTGCTCGCCGAAGCCGAAGCGATCAAGCCTGCAACGCTTGATCATCGCGAGGACTGGCGCGAACTGCCGCTGGTCACCATCGACCCGGCCGACGCCAAGGATCACGACGACGCGGTCTATGCCGAGCCGGATACGGACGAAAAAAACCTGGGCGGCTTCATCGTCACCGTCGCCATCGCCGACGTCGCGACCTATGTCCTCCCAGGCACGGCACTGGACAACGAGGCGCTGAAGCGCGGCAACTCCGTCTATTTCCCTGACCGTGTCGTGCCGATGCTGCCGGAGCGCATCTCCAACGATCTGTGCTCGCTACGCGAAGGCGTCGACCGGCCGGCATTGGCCGTGCGCATGACGTTTTCGGCCGAGGGCCGCAAGGTCAGGCACGCATTCCACCGCATCATGATGCGCTCCTCCGCCCGCCTCGCCTATCCGCAGGCGCAGGCGGCGATCGATGGCATGCCCGACGACAAGACCGGGCCGATCCTGGAGACCATTCTCAAGCCGCTCTGGGCCGCCTATGACGTGCTCAAGCGTGGCCGCGACAGCCGCCAGCCGCTCGAACTCGACCTGCCAGAACGCAAGATCCTGCTCAAGCCCGACGGCACGGTGGACCGCGTCATCGTTCCCGACCGCCTCGACGCCCACAAGCTGATCGAGGAATTCATGATCCAGGCGAACGTCGCGGCTGCCGAGACGCTGGAGAACAAGAAGCAGAAGCTCGTCTACCGCATCCATGACGGTCCTTCGCTCGCCAAGCAGGAATCGTTGCGCGAGTTCCTGCAGACCATCGGCCTGTCGCTGGCGCGCGGCGCTGCGATGCGGCCAAGCCAGTTCAACGGCATCCTCGAGCAGGTCCGCGGCGGCGACAACGAACAGCTGGTCAACGAGGTGGTGCTGCGGTCGCAAAGCCAGGCCGAATACAACCCTGACAATATCGGTCACTTCGGCCTCAATCTGCGCCGCTACGCGCATTTCACCTCGCCGATCCGCCGCTATGCCGATTTGATCGTCCATCGCGCACTGATCGGTTCGCTCGGCCTGGGCGCCGGCGGGCTGACGCTTTCCGAAGAGGCGCGGCTCGAAGAGATCGCCGGTCTGATATCTCAGACCGAGCGCCGCGCCATGGCCGCTGAGCGCGAGACTGTCGACCGCCTCGTCGCTGGCTTCCTGGCCGAGCGCGTCGACGAAACCTTCGAAGCCCGCATCTCGGGCGTGGTCAAGGCGGGGACTATTTGTCCAATTGCCGCAATATGGCGCGGATGGTTTCATCCCCGTGTCATCCTTGGGTGACGATTATTACCACTTCGACGAAGCTGCCCGCGCCCTCTTCGGCGAGCGAACAGGCAAGGGCTACCAGCTAGCCGATCGCGTTGAAGTCAAACTGGTCGAGATTGCTCCGCTGGCCGGTGCCATGCGCTTCGAAATGCTGACCGAACCGAAGCCCCTGCCCGGTTCGAAACGGTCCTTCCACAAGACCAAGGGGCAAAGAACGCGTGCCCGTGCCTCCCAACCGCGGCGAGGACCGCGCGGCAGGAGATGACGATGGAAGAACAGGTATTCGGCGGCGGTCATCAGCAGGTCGCCCGCGAGGCGCGGCCAGTGTGGCAGGCGATCAAGCGCGGCCTGTTCTGCAAATGCCCGAATTGCGGCCAGGGCAAGCTGTTTGCGTCCTTCGTCAAGACCGTTGACCAATGCGAAGTCTGCCACGAAGAGATCTTCCACCATCGCGCCGACGACCTTCCCGCCTATCTGGTGGTTGTCATTGTCGGACACATCGTCGTTGGCGCCTTCATGGGCGTCGAGGCGACCAGCAAGCTGGCGCTGTGGCAGCATCTGCTGATCTGGGTACCGCTGACGATCATTTCGGCGCTCGCCTTGCTTCGGCCGATGAAGGGCGCGGTGGTTGGCATGCAGTGGGCGCTCTACATGCATGGCTTCGGCGGCGAAGAAGACGCGGTCGAGACACATCCAGAGGCCTGAACCGCGCTGGCGCAATGCCCAGGGGCAAGCAAGCGCTTCCGTCCACTCCGACATTCCGTTAGGACAGCCGCGATGGATGGCATTAGCAAAGCAGAACTCGACAGGCTCGAAGCCAGGGAGATGGCGAAGAGCGCCGCGCCGTTGCGTCCGCGCGACGCGGCCACGCTGATCCTGCTCGACCGCCAAGGCAATGACGTGCTGGTGCTGATGGGCCGGCGCCACATGAAGCATGCCTTCATGCCGGGAAAGTTCGTCTTCCCCGGCGGCCGCACCGACCCGGCTGACAGCCGCATCGCGGTGGCCGACGAGTTGCACCCCAACGAAGCCGAGAAGCTGCGCGCCGGCACTGGCCGGGTCAGCGTCGCACGCGCCCGGGCAATAGCTCTTTCAGCGATTCGCGAGACTTACGAGGAAGCAGGCCTGTTGATCGGCCAGCGCGGCCCGTTCTCGACCACCAAGGCCGACTGGCAAGGTTTTGCCGAACATGGCGTGACGCCTGCCCTGTCTTCCCTGCGCTTCATTGCGCGTGCGGTAACCCCTCCAGGACGTGTTCGCCGCTTCGACACGCGCTTCTTGTCGGCGTGGCGCAGTGACGTCGCAGTCGAGCTGCCTGATGGCGGACCGACCAACGAACTCGAGGAACTGGTCTGGCTGCCGCTGGCCGATGCCATGCAGGCCGACATCCCGGCGATCACCCAGTCGGTACTTGGCGATCTGCGGCAGCGGCTTGCTGTGGACCCTCACCTTAAGCCGGGCGGCGAAGTGCCATTCTACCGCATGTTCAACCAACGCTTCCGCCGCGACATCCTTTAGGCTTTGCATGACCGAGACCATCCAGCAGGCTGAAAGCGTGGAACGCGTGCATTGGCGCTCGATCTCGGCGGCCATCGCCTCGATCAGCGTCGTCGGCATCGCCATCGGCCTGGGCATACCGCTGCTGAGCGTCATTCTCGAATCGCGCGGCTATTCATCCTCGATGATCGGCCTCAACACGGCGATCGCCGGCGTCGCATCCATTGCCGCAGCTCCTCTGGCAACGCCGATCGCCATGCGTTTCGGTGTCGTCTGGACGATGCTCGTGATGATTCTCGCCGGCGCAGTGGCCTTCGTCGGCTTCTATTTCGCCCAATCCTTCTGGATGTGGTTTCCCTTGCGCGCCGTGCTGCACTTCGCGCTGACGGTGCTGTTCATCCTGTCGGAATTCTGGATCAGCACCTGCGCCCCGCCGCATCGGCGCGGTCTGGTGCTTGGCATCTACGCCACCGTGCTGTCGCTCGGCTTCGCCGCCGGCCCCTGGCTGTTTTCGCAGATCGGCAGCACCGGCTTCCTGCCGTTCGGCCTGACCTTCGGCTTCGTCATGATCGCCGCCGTTCCGGTGCTTTTGGCGCGCAGCGAAAGCCCCAAGATCGTCTCCGAAGGCGGCAAAGGTGGCTTCTTCCGCTATATCTGGATCGTGCCGACCGCCACCGCCGCTGTGCTTGTATTCGGTGCGGTCGAGACCGGCGGCTTCGCCCTGTTTCCGATCTATGGCCAACGCGTCGGCTATTCCGAGGCCGAAGCAGCATTGCTGCTGACCATGATCGGCCTCGGCAATTTCATGCTGCAGATCCCCATCGGCATGCTGAGCGACCGCATTGGCGATCGCCGCAAGTTGCTGTTGATCTGCGCGCTTGTCGGGCTGGCCGGGACGCTGGCAATGCCGCTTCTGACGGTCAACTGGCACCTGATGGCTGGCATGCTGTTTGTCTGGGGCGGCGTGGTGGCAGCACTCTATACTGTCGGGCTCGCCCATCTGGGCGCACAGCTTTCAGGCCGAGACCTCGCCTCGGCCAATGCCGCCTTCATCTTTTGCTACGGCGTCGGCATGATTCTGGGACCGCAGGTGATCGGCATCTTCATGGACGTCTTCGGTCCCGAACGGTTTCGGCTGGGCGCTGGCCGTGTTTTTTGGCGGCTACATCGCCATTGGCCTGGGCCGAATTGCCGCGAAATCGCGGCTATAACGCTCCAAGGCTTGACTTTCCGGGTGCGTTCTTTATGTGTCCCGCAGGTTTTCCGCGTCCGGGTTGTTTTCCCGTCCTGAGGCGGGTGCAACTCCAGACAATTAACGGACGAGAATCATGGCCAAGGCTGCAAACATCAAGATCAAGCTTCTGTCGACCGCCGACACCGGTTTCTTCTACGTGACGAGCAAGAACAGCCGCACGAAGACGGAAAAGCTGTCGTTCCGCAAGTACGACCCGGTTGCGAAGAAGCACGTCGAATTCAAGGAAACCAAGATCAAGTAATCTGGTTGCCTTCAGGAATTCCAAAACGCCGCCCAGTGGGCGGCGTTTTTGTTTTCAAGGATAGGCGTTACGGATTTCAGGGGCATTTTGGCGCGCGAAAAAAACCGAGCAGTTTGGCCACTCCGGTTTTGCCTTGATGAAATGATGGCGATGAGATGACGACGAGAAAGGGGGCCGGTCGGCGTCTGGCAGCGGTACGAGGAGGCCACTATGTGCCAGTGCCGGCCGGCCGACCCCACGGACCCAGGAGATGCGGCGGACCTGAGCATCATGGGGTATCAATAGGGCTATCCGGCCTGTGCTCCTCGTGCCGACGCCCGTCCTTCTTCTCAGCCCCACAGTCGCGCAAGATCGCTTGAAAATCAACACTTTCTTAACCACAGCTCGCGAATCGCTCAGGTTAAGGTAAACGATTGAGCTTAACGCGCTTGGCCGTGAAGGCGCCGCCGGGTCAGGCCGCGCGCGCAACCACGCGGTTGCGGCCGCGGGTTTTGGCATCATAAAGGGCAAGGTCCGCGCGCTTCATCAGCCCGGCAACAGTATCGCCTTCGACCAGAAGCGCCGACACACCGACGCTGACGGTGACCGATACGCCTGTCTCGGCCCCACCAATGCGAAATGGTGTTTTGGCAACCTCGGCGCGAATGCGCTCGGCAACCAGTTCGGCGAGTGCGCCTTCGGTATCCGGCATTACGATGACGAATTCCTCGCCGCCGAATCGGCAAGCGAGATCAATACCGCGCACACTCTTCTTCACGCGCCGCGCGAATTCACGCAGGACCTCGTCACCGCCATCGTGGCCAAACGTATCGTTGATCCGCTTGAAGCGGTCGAGATCGGTGATCATCAGCGAAAGCGGCCTGCGACGGGCAGCGGCACGTTCAACCAACCGCGGCAGATGGCTGTCGAGGTAACGGCGGTTGTGCAGGCCTGTCAGCCCGTCCGTCACCGCCATTTCGATCGTCTGGCTGACACTCTGCCTGAGCTCGTCATTGTAGCGCTTGCGGCGCACCTGGGTGCGCAGCCGTGCAATCAGTTCCTGCCGGTCAAGCGGCCGCACCAGATAGTCGTTGATGCCGAGCTCGAGGCCGCGAATGGTGAGGTCGTCCTCTTCCTTGCTGACCAAAAGCACAATCGGCAGCGACCGTGTGCGGTCGAGCGAACGCAGTTGCGAGCACAACCTAAGCGGATCGAAGTCGGAAAATCCGGCCGACACGATGACACATTCGTAGGTGCCTTCGGCGGCGCTGAAGAGCCCCGACTGCGGATCGGCCGCGATCTGCACGTCGGCAGCGCCATCCAGCAGCGCACAGATATGGGCTGCTGAAGAGGTCTGCTCATCGATGAGCAGGACCTTCGGCAACGCCCCCTGCAGCAGGTCGGACCGCGCCAGGATCTCGTCCACGCCGATGGCGTGGGTGGTAGATGCGCGCAGCCGCAACTCGTCGGTCAGCACCTTGAGGCGAACCAGGCTTTTTACCCGCGTGATCAGTTGGAGATCGTTGACCGGCTTGGTGAGGAAATCGTCCGCACCCACGTCGAGCCCGCGCACGCGATCGGTGACATGGTCGAGCGCCGTGACCATGACGACGGGAATGTGAGCTGTCGCCGGATCGGCTTTCAGCCGGCGGCAAACTTCGAAACCGTCCATGCCAGGCATCATGACGTCGAGCAGCACGACATCGACCTTGCCGTCCTCGCAGGCCAAAATGGCGTCGGGCCCATTGAAAGCAGTCAATACCTCGAAATATTCGGCGAGCAGCCTGACTTCGAGCAGCTTCACATTGGCCGGTATGTCGTCAACGACGAGGATGCGCGCAGTCATGCTAGTCCCTCGAGCGAGCCGGCGAGCACATCAGGCATCGCCCAGGTAGGATTTGATCGTCTCGATGAAGCGCGGCACCGAGATCGGCTTGGAGATATAGGCTTCGCAACCACCCTGCCTGATGCGCTCCTCGTCGCCCTTCATGGCGAAAGCGGTAACGGCGATGACAGGAATCGTGTGGAGGTCGTCATCCTCCTTCAGCCATTTGGTCACTTCGAGGCCTGAAACCTCGGGCAGCTGGATGTCCATCAAGATGAGATCCGGCCGGTGCTTGCGTGCAAGATCGAGGGCCTCAAGACCGTTGCGCGTGCGCACCGTCTCATAGCCGCTTGCTTCGATGAGGTCGCGAAAGAGCTTCATGTTGAGCTCATTGTCCTCGACGATCATCACCTTCTTGGCCATTGAATTCCGTCCCGATTGCCCACCACGAACCCGCGGCAATCCTGTTGCGCGCCGGATGCGCACACCAACCCCGAATCCGACCTTAACTCAAGAACATTACGAAACGTAAAACGTCCCTGCCAAATCACGGATCGTTGCGCGTCCGCTTTAGCGGTTGCCGCAGGCCCTGCTTGCAGCTACTGCCGACATAGGGTCGAACAAAGCGGAAGACGATGCAGAAAAACCAGCAATCGCAGGAAAGCGCCGAAGCGCTGGCTGTCCAGGCACTCGCCTTCGTTGCCTCCGACCCCGAGCTTCTGCCGCGCTTTCTGGCCATCACCGGCATCGAAGCGCATCAGATCCGCCGCGCGGCACAGGAGCCAGGCTTTCTTGCCGGCGTGCTGCAGTTCATCCTCGCCCACGAGCCAACACTGCTGCGGTTCTCGCTAGAGACCGGCATCGCGCCGGCCGAAGTCGGCCGCGCTGCACGAGCCCTGCCCCTGGGCAATGACGATCACGAGCGTTCGGCATGAGCGAAGATCCCGAAACAGCGCGCCAGATCACCGAGCTTGCCCGCGACAGCCGCCCGCTGCTGGTACTCGACGTCGACGAGGTGCTGCTGGAATTCATGGTACCATTCATGCGCTTCCTCGACGTGCAAGGGCTGGCGTTCCTGGCAAAGTCGTTCAAGCTGACCGGTAACATCGTTGACCAAAAGACCCAGATACCGCTGGAGCAAGCAGCCGTTTTGGCCCTGCTGGACGGCTTCTTCCATGCCCAGCACGAATGGCAGACAGCAGCATTTGGTGCTGCCGATGCGGTGGCAGGTCTCGCCTTGGGTGCCGAGGTTGTCCTGCTGACGGCTATGCCGCATCGGCACCGCGACATCAGGCGCCAGCATCTCGACAAGCTCGGCTTCCCCTACCCGCTCTTGACCACCGAACGGGCCAAGGGGCCGGCGCTACGGCTGCTGCGGGGCGAAACCAACCGCCCGGTCGCCTTCGTCGATGACATTCCGCACAATCTGGTCTCCGTCCGCGACGCGGTCGCCGACGCGCATCTGTTCAACCTGATGTCGTATCGCGAGATGCGCACGCTGTTGCCGCCGATGCCGGACGGCATCGTCATTGCCGACGATTGGGCCGAGGCCGCGCCGAAAATCGCGACAGCTCTCGGCCTTTAGCTATTCGCCACAGCTCTCGGCCTTTAGCTATTCGCCAAGGTCGCGCCACCAGTCGCGGCCGGAGTTCGAGCCTTTCGATGCCGGCGCTGTCGAGGGCTGCCGCCCATTCGGTCGCCGACTTTCCCGCCAGCATGAGGTCGGGTGCGATTTCGGCCAGCGGCACCATGACGAACGCCCGGTCGAGCATGCGCGGGTGTGGAATCTCCAACCCGACGTCGCTGACATTGCTGTTGCCGAGCAACAGCACGTCGATGTCGATGAGGCGCGGGCCCCAGCGCTCGATGCGCACGCGCTTGAGCCGGCGTTCAAGCTCCAGGCAAAGCTCCAGCAGTTCGAGCGGCGCAAGCGTGGTGACGACCTCGGCGGTGACATTCAAAAAGTCAGGCTGATCGACCTTGCCCCACGGTGGCGTGCGATGCAGCGACGACACTGCAACCACCCGCGTGCTGCCGCTGGCGTCGAGCATATGCAGTGCCGCGGCCATCGATTTGGCAGGATCACCAAGATTGCCGCCAAGGCTGAGAAAGCCGCGCTCCTCAACCTGGCCAGACAACGGTCACCTCTACGTAATCCAGGACGCCGGGCACCGGCGCATTGGGCTTGCGAACCGTGATTTCGGCCCGCTTGATCTGTGGGAAACGCGCGGCAAGCGCCCTGCCGCATTCCTGCGCCAGCGCTTCGATCAGGAAGCGGCGCTGGCCGGTGATGATCTTCTCGATGACCTGGAAGGCGACGCCGTAATCGACAGTGCTCTCCATCGAATCGTCCTCGAGCGGGCGATCCGGATCGACTGTCAACTCGGCATCGACATAGAAGCGCTGGCCAAGCGCCTCTTCTTCGTCGAACAGGCCGTGCCGGGCGAAGAAGGCGCAGTTTTTCATACGGATAAGGTACATCTGGGTCAGCGTCCCGGCAGGTTGGTCTGTCGCGCCAGCATAGCATCTGCGAATGCCAGCGCGTCCACGTTGATTGCGACATTATGGACGCGAAATATATGCGCGCCCTGCATGCGGAGTATGACGCTCGTGGCCGCCGTTCCGGCATCGCGGTCGGCAGCGTCGCGCCCGGTGACATGGCCAACGAAACGCTTGCGTGAGGTGCCGGCGAGCAGCGGATAGCCGAGCTGTGCGAGCTCCGAAAACCGCGCCATCAGTTCCAAATTTTCGTCGGCATCCTTGGCAAAACCGAAGCCCGGGTCGAGCACGACCTGCGCGTCCTTGACACCGGCCTCGCCGGCGATTTCCAGCGAGCGCCGCAGGAAAACAAACTGGTCTTCGATGACATCAGGCAGCTTTTCGCGATCTCGGCCGGTATGCATGAGCACCAGCCCTGCCCCGGTTTCCGCGGCGACCCTGGCAATGCCAGGCTCGCGCTGGGCGCCCCATACGTCGTTGACGATATGCGCGCCGGCAGCAATCGCGAGCCGAGCCGTGTCCTCGCGGTAGGTGTCGACGGATATCAGCGCATCGCCAGATTGGGCGAGCGCTGCGATGATCGGAAGCACGCGACCCTGCTCTTCGGCAGCGGAGACGGGTGCGGCACCGGGTCGCGTCGATTCACCGCCGACATCAACGATTGCAGCACCTTCGGCAACCATGCGACGGGCCTGATCAAGCGCACGCTCGGGTATGTCGAACGCACCGCCGTCGGAAAAACTGTCGGGCGTGACGTTGAGGATGCCCATGACAAGCGCCCTGTCGCCGAGGTCGATATGGCGCCCATGCGCCAGTTGCCATCGCTTGCCGGTCATGCCGTCGCCACAAAAGAACTCCAGAGCACAGACCGCGTCACGAAATATCAACGCTTGCAGCTTCAACTCGCTGCACGGTCACCTATGCGGCACGATCCGATTTCCGTTGCGCCGCCATCGCCCCTAACGCAAGGTAGGCCAAGAGGCAACTAATGAAGCAACTCTTCCTGGCCGCCCTACTCGCTGGAGGCATTTGCCTACCCGTTCAGGCGGCAACCGTGTCCAAATCCTACAGCTATTTCACCATCACCGGCAAAACCCTCGACGAGATCGAGCAACAGCTGATGACACGCGGCCCCGAGGTCAAGAGCACTGGCGGCAGGCATCCGGGCGCAACACAGATGGAGTTCACCAGCCGCATCGGCTACGCCGAGGTCAAGGGCGGCTGCGCCATCGTCTCGGCCCAGGTCACCGTCAAGGCCAAGGTGATCCTGCCGCGCTGGCGCCAGAACGGCAAGGCAGCGCAGGACGTCAAGCTGATCTGGAACACGCTGTCCTCCGACATCAAGCGCCACGAGGAAAGCCATGTGGTCATCGCCAAGAACCACGCCCGCGAGTTGGAACAGGCGCTGAAGGCGATCGGCAAGCAGAAGAGCTGCGACCTCGCTGCGTCCAAGGCCAAGGCGACGAGCAACCGCATTCTCAACGCCCATGACCGGGCACAGGAAGAATTCGACCGCATCGAAGGCATCAACTTCGAAAGCCGGATCGTCAGACTGCTGCGCTATCGCCTGGAGCGTATCGACGCCGGCAAGCTCAAAAACTGACCGGCAGCATTCCCAACAGCTAGTCCGGAACGCCGAGCTTCTTGTGCAGGCTCGTTGACGACGTCGTGTACTGGAAGACGATACGTTCCCTAGGGCTTATGAAATGTTTGGCCGCCTGGGCCATGAGCGCGGCCTCATGAAACCCCGACAGGATCAGCTTCAGCTTGCCTGGATACCAGTTGATGTCGCCGATGGCGAAAATGCCCGGCACCGACGTCTCGAACTTTTCGGTGTCGACCGGAAGCTGGTTCTCATGAAGATGGAGCCCCCATTCGGCCACCGGACCGAGCTTCATGGTCAAGCCGAAGAACGGCAACAGCCGCGTGCACGCAACCTCGACGTCGCTTTCCGCTCCCTTGACCGTGATCGAGCGCAGCACTCCGCCCTCGCCTGAAAGCGCCGATACCTGGCCGATCACCAGGTCGATGGCACCGGCATCCCGCAACGCGTGCATCTTGTTGACATTGTCCGGCGCCGCGCGGAACTCCGGGCGGCGATGGATCAGCGTGACGCGTTTTGCGACAGGCTGGAGATTGAGCGTCCAGTCGAGCGCGGAATCGCCGCCGCCGACAATCGCCACATCGTGGCCGCGCAATTCTTCGATGCGTCGAACGGCATAACGGACGCTCGCTCCTTCATAGGCCTCAATGCCTGATATCGGCGGGCGTTTGGGCTGGAACGAACCTCCGCCTGCGGCGATCACCACAACCTTGGCGTCGAAAACCTCGTTTTCGTCTGTCGTGACGCGGAAGCTGCCGTCCTCCAGCCGCTCCAGCGCCGTCACCATGCGGTTGAAGGTGAATCCCGGCTTGAACGGCGAGATCTGTTCGAGCAACTTGTCGACAAGCTCCTGAGCGCCGATCACCGGGTAGCCCGGAATGTCGTAGATCGGTTTTTCCGGATAAAGCTCGGCGCACTGCCCGCCCGGCCTGTCGAGAATGTCGATCAGATGGCAGCGCATGTCGAACAGACCAAGCTCAAACACCGCAAACAGGCCTATCGGCCCGGCACCGATGATCAGGACGTCGGTTGTGGTGATGTCGCTCAAGGCCACCTCGCCGCTCACGCACGCATCTCAGGGAATGTGCATGACAACAAGCGTCATGCCAAGCAAGGCCCGGATCAGGAAATCCTAGCCCTGGCGCTCGGGAATGCTGACGACCAGGCCGTCAAGTTCGTCGCGAACCTTGATCTGGCAAGACAGGCGTGACGTCGGCCTGACCTCATAGGCAAAGTCGAGCATGTCTTCTTCCATCGCCTCGGGCTCGCCGACGAGCGTCGTCCATGCCTCTTCGACATAGACATGGCAGGTCGCGCAGGCACAGGCGCCGCCACACTCTGCCTCGATGCCCGGCACCGCGTTGCGGATGGCATTTTCCATCACCGTCGAACCGTTTTCGGCTTCGACATCAAAACGCGTGCCGTCATGGGCGATGTAGGTCAGCTTGGTCATGCTCGTTCCTGAAAAAGGTCCCCCGGCAGATAATCACTCCACCGTGCAAGTCAACTGTCGCGCGCCAGCGCCACCGAATGTCGGGTTTACGATGCGCAGCTGCAAAATGTTACTGCGGCCTTTGCACGCCCCCAAAAGGCACGCAATGCACTAGCGGCTGATCGAGGCGATGAAGTCGCGCGCCTCATCGATCAGGCGGGTAAGCCGTGTGATCAGCCTGGCATTGTCGGGATCGGTTTCGATCGCAGCAACACAATCGGCGATGGGAAATGCCCCAACACCGCGCGCCGAACCCTTCAGGGCGTGGCACAGCATGAGGCGTTCGGCGAGATCAGCCGAGGCGATCGCATCGCGAACGGAAAGCGCCTGGTGGACGAACATATCTAGCACCTCGCGCTCGACCTCGCGGTCGCCGATCGTTTGCCTGGAGAGATGATCAAGATCGATGGGACGGCGGTGTGCGGAAGCAGAGGATTCGCCTCCCGGCATGCCGAAAGCCATCGAACCAATCTCGCGCGTTACCATTTAACCCCTGCCTCGCCACTCGCCCATGGGTTGGTAACCTAGGGCGACCATGTGGATAACCCGTTAACCTGTCAAAGCCCGGAATCCTGCGGAACTGGGGCCGATAATCACTTCAGTGTTAACCTTATATTTAAACTTTTACGTATCGGGGCGAATGCATGTTTTCTTTACCCGATTGTGTCACTACGATACGGGCGGTCCATATTGAGCCTCGGACGCGGTCAAAAATAGGACAAAAAGTCCAGAGATTCCGCGTCTTTAGTACAGGGTAGCGAAGGCATGGCGAAGAAATCCACTCCGACCAAGAACCTCGATCTCGACGTAGCCAAGGAGCTCGAGCAGGCGCTCGATCTCGACTTGAGCGGCGCCGATGACGGCGGCCTCGACATGGCCGCATCGATGGACGATCTCGAAGCACAGATTTCACAGGCGGCCGAAGAACTGGCGCGCGAAGGTCGCAAGCAAAAGCCGGTTGCGCCGAAGGCGGAGCCCGCTCCGGCGGCACGCGCCACTGCCGAGCCGCCGACCCAGTTGCGCCCTGTCGAGACGCGCTCGCTGCAGCCGGAAGGCTTCAAGCCGGCCAATGACGACCGTCATAAAGACTACAAGTCGCTGCTGCACAGCCTCAATCGCCGCGCGTCCAGCACCATCTACTGGATGGTCGGTCTGGTCTCGGTCGCCTGGGTTGCCGGCGCCGTCGCGCTCGCCGACCGCATGGTCACTCCGAGCATCTGGACCATCCGGACGTTCGACGACGCTCTCGCCCGTCCCGGCCTGTTGATGCTGCTCATCGCGACAGTTGTGCCGATCGCGCTGTTCTGGGCTTTTGCCGCGATGATCCGCCGCGCCCAGGAAATGCGCATTGCCGCGCAGTCGATGACCGAAGTTGCCTTCCGTCTCGCCGAGCCCGAGAACATGGCGCAGGACCGCGTCATGATGGTCGGCCAGGCCGTGCGCCGCGAAGTCGCTGCCATGGGCGAAGGCATCGAGCGCACGCTGGCTCGTGCCGTCGAGCTCGAAACCCTCGTCCACACCGAAGTCAACCAGATCGAGCGTTCCTATTCTGAGAATTCGGCTCGTATCCGTTCGCTCGTCGATGGCCTCGGCAGCGAGCGCGAAGCCGTTGTTTCCCACGCCGAACGTGTCCGCGCTTCGATTTCCGGCGCGCATGAGACCCTGCGCGACGAACTCGGATCGGCAAGCGACATCATCCGCGACAGCATCCTGAATGCCTCGACCAAGCTGTCGATGACGATCACCAATTCCGGCGACACGCTCATCGACCGCATCAATGAAGGTGGCATGGGGTTGTTCGAGGCGATCGACAACCGCATGGATTCGCTCAGCGACCGCCTGTCGACCTCGGGCGAAGCCTTCGCCAGCCTGCTCGACACACGCATCGCCAAGCTCACCCAGAGCACCGATGAGGTGACCCGTTCGCTGACCGACCTGCTCGACAACCGCACCTCGGGCATGGTTTCGCTGCTCGGCGGCGCTGCCAAGACGATCAATTCCGAGTTCGAAGCGAGCCTGCACGGCATCGAACGGACGCTGGCCGAACGTGGCCAGGCGCTGATCGGTGAATTCCAGACCCGCGCCGAAGCACTCGACACCGGCACCGCCAAGCTCAATGCCGCACTTGAAGCCCGCGCACGCCAGATCAACGAGACGCTTGTCGAACGCGCCCGCGAAATCGCCACGACCTTCGTTGAGGGTCGCGACTCCCTGTCGGCAATGATTGATCAGGGCAAGACCCAGATCGGCACCGACCTCGCCGACATCATCACCTCGACGTCGACGATGCTCGAAGCCCGCGCCAGCGACTTCGCCGGCCGCATGGAAGCCGCCCGCCATTCGGTGTCGCGCGCCTTCGACGGCGACATCCAGCGCCTCTCCGAAGCCCGTGTCGGCATCGAACAGGCCGTGGAAGACCACACTACCAAGCTTTCCGAAGCTCGCGACCGCATGGCCGCCGCGCTTCGCGACGACCTCAGCAAGTTTGCCGAGGGCCGCGCCAGCATCGAGGCCGCCGTCGGCTTCCAGGTGCAGAAGCTCGCCGAAGGCCGCAGCCTGATCACGCGCGCCCTCGACGACGACATGCGCAAGCTGGACCAGTCGCGCCAGGCTATCGACGACACCCTCAGCGGCCAGTTCAGGCAGCTCGCCCAGGGCCGTGAACAGCTTGCCCAGGCGCTCGTCGAAGACTCCGAGAAACTCGTCCAGGCCCGTACGAACATTGACGAAATGGTCGCTGGCCATGTCGGCAAGCTTGCCGAAGGCCGCAACATCCTTTCGCGCGCCCTTGAAGCCGACCTCAACAAACTCTCCGACAGCCGCAGCAGTATCGATGGCCTCGTCGCGGGTCAGGTCGAAAAGATCGCCGAAGGCCGCGCCATCCTCGCCAATGCGCTCGAAACCGATCTCGCCGGCATCAAGGCGCTGGTCGACGGTCATTCGTCCAAGATCGCGTCCGACCGCGCCGAACTATCGCGCAGCCTGGAAACCGATATCGCCAACGTCCATGGCCTGATCGAAGGCCATGCCGAGAAGCTTGCCGGCGAACGCACCCTGCTTTCGAAGACGCTGGAAACGGACCTCGCCAAGCTGGCCGATAGCCGCGCCGGCATCGACGGTCTGGTTGCCGGCCAGGTCGAGAAGCTGGCCGAAGGCCGCGACATCCTCAAGCGTGCGCTTGAAACCGACCTCAACGCGATCCACAACACGATCACGTCGCAGTCCGAAAAGCTCGCCGAAGATCGCGCAATGCTCTCCCGTTCGCTCGAGGCCGACCTCGACAGCGTGAAGGGGCTCGTTTCAAGCCATGCCGAACGGCTGGTCGCCGAGCGCGGCACCCTGTCCAAGGCGCTGGAAGACGATCTCGCCAAGCTGGCCGAAAGCCGCTCGGGCATCGACGGCCTGGTTGCCGGTCAGGTCGAGAAGCTGGCCGAAGGCCGCGATATCCTCAAGCGCGCGCTTGAGGCCGACCTCGACAGCGTCAAGGGTCTCGTCTCAAGCCATGCCGAACAGCTGATCGCCGAGCGCGGCACCTTGTCCAAGGCACTGGAAGACGATCTCGCCAAGCTGGCCGAAAGCCGCTCGGGCATCGACGGCCTGGTTGCCGGTCAGGTCGAGAAGCTGGCCGAAGGTCGCGATATCCTCAAGCGCGCGCTTGAGGCCGATCTCAACGCCATCCGCGGCACTGTCGCCTCGCAGTCGGAAAAGCTCGCCGAAGACCGCGCGATGCTTGCCCGCTCGCTCGAGGCAGACCTCGACAGCGTCAGGGGCCTCGTTTCGAGCCACGCCGAGCGCCTGGTTGCCGAACGTAGCACCTTGTCCATGGCACTCGAAGACGATCTCGCCAAGCTGGCCGAAAGCCGCTCGGGGATTGATGGCCTCGTTGCCGGTCAGGTCGAGAAACTGGCCGAGGGCCGCGACATCCTGCGCCGCGCGCTGGAGGCTGACCTTGCCAAGATCGACGGCATGATGCTCGGCCAGGTCGACAAGCTGGCCGCCGGCCGTGACACGCTGACCAAGGCGCTCGAAGCCGATCTTGCCATGCTCAACGACAGCCGTACCAGCATCGACAACATCGTCGCCGGACATGTCGGTAAGCTCGCCGAAGGCCGCGACACCATGGCTCGCGCGCTTGACGAAGACCTCGGCAAGCTCGGCGAAGCTCGCCGCGACATCGATCTCGCCATCGCAGGCCACATCGACCAGATCGCGGCGCGCCGCGTCGACATTTCCGACGCGATTGCCGGTGACATCGAAAAGATCGAGGAAACCTTCCGTCGCCAGACCGGCGTGATCGAAGAACGCACCGGCACGATGGAACGTGCGCTGTCGCTTGGCATCGAAAACGTCCGTGGCGTGCTCGAAAAGAGTGCGGTGTTCGTCGCTGGCGCCCTGCGCGACAAGGTCATGGAAGTGACCGCCGCGCTCAACGACGAAGCGGGCCGCGCCTTCACCGACGCCGATCGCCGCATCGCCGAGCGCGCCGAGCAGACCTCGAGCGCCCTGCTCGCCCGTGCCGAAGACATCTCGCGTGCCTTCGAAGAAGCCGATCGCCGTCTTGCTGCCCGTGCCGACGAAACGTCGAACGCGCTTCTGGCACGTGCCGAAGAGACCGCCGACACGCTGTCGGCCAAGGCAAGCGAAATCGCCGGCACCTTCGATCAGGCAGACCGTTCGCTGATCGCCCGTGCCATCGAAACCGCGGATGCACTGTCGGCCCGCGCCGGCGACATCCTGCGCAACTTCGACACCGCAGACGAGCGCCTCGGCATGCGCATTGGCGAATCCGCCGATGCCCTTGCCGCTCGCGCCGCCGAGCTCGGCCGCATCTTCGATACCGCCGACGAAAAGCTCGCGACCCGCATCGCCGAAGGTGCCGATTCGCTCGGCAGCCGCGCCGGCGAACTCAGCCGTATCTTCGACGCCGCCGACGAACGCATTGCCGCCCGCGTCGCCGACAGCTCGGCAACACTCGGCAGCCGCGCCGGCGAAATCGTCCGCAACTTCGAGGAAGCCGACGAACGGCTCGCCGCGCGTGCCGCCCAGACCGCCGACACGCTCGCCGGTCGTGCCGCAGAGATCGGCCGGACCTTTGAGGATGCCGACAGCAGGATCGCTGCCCGTGTCGACCAGACGGCCGAATCCCTGCTTGGCCGCGCTGCCGAAATCAGCCGCGCCTTTGACGACGCCGATGGCCGGATCGCCGCGCGTGTCGACCAGACGTCCGAAGCATTGCTCGGTCGTGCTTCGGAAATCGGCCAGGCCTTCGACGAGGCAGGCAGGCAGCTTGCCGCCCGTGTCTCCGAGAGCACCTCGGGCATCGGCGAACATGCCGCACTGATCGCCAACGCCTTCACCGAAACCGAACAGCGCGTCGTTGCCCGTGCCCATCGCACGTCCGCCGACCTCGAAGCCCGCGCCCGCGCCATCGAAGAGACGCTGGCCAATGTCGACGAGCGTCTTGCAGCCGGCGCCGAAGGCGTCGCCGCCCGCATCGGTGAGCACCTGTCGAGCGCTGAAAACCGTCTCGCCTACGGTGCCGAATCGATGGGCCAGAAGCTCAACGAGCAGGTCTCGCAGGCCGAGGCACAACTCGTCGCCCGCGCCAACGTGATCGCTGAGACCTTCACCGCAGTTGGCCAGCATATCGGCCAGAGCACCAACGAGGCCGCCCGCACCATCGGCACCAACACGCGTGAACTCAACGCGATGCTGACCGAACGCTCGAACGAGATCGCCAAGATCCTTGACGAGACGGCGCGTCCGCTGGTCGATCGTTTCGCCGAAAGCGGCACCGAGCTGCACCGCTCGATGGAAGAGGCGACCGCGCGTGCCACTGAAAAGCTGCGCTCGGAGAACGCCGTCCTCGTCGACGCGCTCGCCAACCGTACCGCCGAGACGCTGTCTGCTGTCGAAGGCGCCCGCTCGACGCTCGCCGAGAGCGTCGCCGATCTCATCGGCCGCATGACCACGTCGAGCTCGCAGCTCGGCAGCCTCATCGAGCAGGCGGCGGCAAACCTCGCCAATGTCGACGAGCGTCTGACCGGCAGCACCTCGAACTTCGCCGCTACCACGGAAAAGGCCGCACAGACCTTCTCCAGCGCTGCGCGCCTGGTCGACTCCAACACCAACCGCCTGACCGACCTGTCGTCGACCACGTTGCGCGAGGTGGCCTCCATCGCCACCAAGTTCGACGAGCACAGCCGCCTGCTGTCGAGCGCGTCCAACCTGCTTTCCTCGGCGCAGAGCAACCTCGAGCACACGCTCGAGCGCCAGTCGTCGCTGGAAGACCTCGCCGTTGGCCTGGTCAAGAAGTCGGAAGACCTTGAGCGCGTCATGCAGTCGTTCGAGCGCCTCGTCGGCCAGACGCTGGAGAACGCTGAAGGCAAGACCATGGAATCGGCGGAGAAGATCCGCGCGGCGATCTCCGATGTCGTCGAGACCGCGACCAAGCGCTTTGCCGACGCCACCGAGGACATGCGCCGTACCGCTGGCTCGATCAAGACCGAGCTCGAAAGCACCCGCGCTGAACTCAAGAAGGGCGTGCTCGACATGCCGGAGGAGGCCAAGGAATCGACAACGGCCATCCGCCGCGCAGTTTCGGAACAGATCAACGCGCTCAAGGAACTGTCGGCGATCGTCGCCAAGTCCGGCCGTAGCGTCGACGTGTCCGACGCCTCGCTACGCGCACCGCAGGCACAGCCACCGCGCCGTCCGGCTGCGCCGCAGCCCGAGCGTCGTGAGCCTCCGGCACCGCTTGCTGGCACCGCCCTGCGTGGCACGCTCGACATCGAGCGCCCTGCTCCCGCCGCTCAGCAGCAACAGCCGGCACGCGAACCGGCCAGCCGTGGCGCCCAGCAGCAAGGTGGATGGGTCCGCGACCTGTTGACCGGCGCATCGCGTGAGGAACAGCCGGCCCGCGCCGCGGGTCAAGCCGAGCCGCGTGCGGTACCGACCCAGCGTTCGCCCATGCATGTCGTCGAATCGCTCAACTCGCTGTCTGTCGACATCGCACGGGCCATCGACCACGACGCTTCGGTCGAACTGTGGGATCGTTATCGCCGTGGCGAGCGCGATGTCTTCACCCGCCGGCTCTATACGCTGAAGGGCCAGCAGACCTTCGACGAGATCCGCCGCAAATATCAGTCGGATGGCGAGTTCCGCTCGGCCGTCGACCGCTATTGCGACGACTTCGAGAAGCTGCTCAATGACGTCTCGCGCAGCGACCGCGATAACATCATGACCAAGACCTACCTGACTTCGGACACGGGCAAGGTCTACACCATGCTCGCGCATGCGGCAGGCCGCTTGAAGTAAGGCTGGCCGCAAGGCAGTACGGCATTAAGGCAATAGGGCAGTAGGTCCGCTACCTACTGCCCTTTTGTTACCTGAGCCCATGACTTGCAGTGTTGAAGTATCTAGGCCTCGCGGCTGGCACCGCCAAAGGCAAGGGTGCAACCGAGCCAGGCTGGCAACGGCCGGTGTAAGGCGAGCGAAATTCGCAGTTCAGGCACCTGGTGCCTTACCGCCCTATTCCCCTACTGTCTGACTAGATCAGAGATTCGGTCCATTGGACGATTTCGGCGGCAGCCTGGCCGAAAGCTCGATCGAGCGCTGCCGCATAGGCATCGTTGCCGGTTCCGGAGACCGGCGTGCTGGCGGTGAAGACACGTGAGGCGCGCACCTGACCATTGCGGTCGTTGAGGAGCCTGACGAACAGCTCGACTTCGGCGCGCTCGCTGCCGCCGACCTTGATCTCGAAGCTGCGCACCTCGGCGATCACCTGATAATCGATGGCGAGGCCCTCGCCGGGCTTGCCGACGCCGACATAGCCACCGGCACGCTGGAAAGTCTCGGCAAGCCGGGCCTGGACGATGCGCGGCAGCCGATCTGACCACTGCGCGCCCTTGAGGAACTGAATTGAGCCGGGCGATGGCTTGATGACGATGCTCTGGCCGTCAAGCGACTTGAGCGCCGAAGGTTCGGCAATGAGGATCTGGCGGCGGCTCGGGCCATTGCGGCCGTCAACCGCGGGTGCGGTCAGTTCGTAGGTGTCGAGCGGCGGCGGCGTGCTGACGAACAAGGAGGTGCAGCCGGACAGCGCAAGCGCCACTGCGGTCAGCAGTAAAGTAGATCTAGCAGCCTTCACGTGCTGTCCCCGGACAAGACTCACCCGCGCCTTGCGCGAACCACCCTCATCTACTGTCATGCTGTGGCATGCCGGCGATGTCAACGACGCACCCGTCCGTCGAACTCGCGCACGGAACCTTCGCCGCCGGTGATGATGCGTTGCGGGTTGCGCTCCAGGTCGGAGATCGCCTGCTCGATACGGCCGATCGAACGCCTGGAGTTCCTGCACCAGCGCATCGACGTCACGCAAACCCTGTCCGGAAAAGCGCGACAGCCCGTCCATGATCGTGGTGAGCCGCGAGTTCAGCGTGTCGGCAACCTGCTTGAACGACTTCAACGTCGCGCTGGCATCGGACATGACGCCCTCCGCCTCGCCCGAACCGAGCAGCTTGTCGACCTTGGCCATGACGCCATCGACGCGCACCGACGCTTGGTTGAGACGTGACGTCAGTTGCTTGGCGTCCGAGATCATCTGGTCGATGTCGTCGGCGCGATTGCCGAACTTGTCGGTGACCTTGGCGACGTCGGCGGCGGCCTTGTTGGCGTTTTCGCTGGCCTTGCGGATGTTGTCGAGCGATTCGCGCACGCTCGCCGCATCGACGCCATCGAGCACCCCATCGACCTTGGAAAGCGTCTGCTGGGTCTTCTGGGCGAAATCGTTGATCGACGCGACGGCGGTGTTAACGCCCTTGACGATACCGTCGAGCTGGTCGCTCTGGGCGCTGAGGTTCTTGGTGAAGGTGTCGACGCTGGCGACGATGTTCTTGACCTTGTCGCGGTCGACCGACTTGAGCAGCCCTTCCGCCGCCTCGATCGTGCCGTCGAGCTTGCCCGACACGGCGGACAACTGCTCCGACAGCGCGCTCACGCTGGCCAGGAACTTGTCGACACCGTCGGCATTGCGCGCCAGCGATTCCGAGAATTTTTGGGCATTGTTGACGGTATCGGTCAGCGGGCCGCGGACGTCGTTGGTGAAGCCTTCGAGATTGGACAGCACGGTGTCGGCACGCTTGAAGATGTCTTGCGCGGTCTGCAGCAGGTTGGTGACAGCCGACGGATTGGCGATGATCTCGGCAATCTTGCCTTCCGCTTCGGCCTGATCGAGCAGATTGGGTTCCTTGATGTTGGCACCCTTGAGCTCGATATTGGCCTGGCCTGTCAGTCCGGCAAGGCCGATATCGGCCTGGGTCGACTGCGTGATCGGCGTCAGCTTGTCGATTTCGGTATCGGCGATGGCCACTTCGGGATTGGAGATATCGAGGTAGACACGCTTGACGTCGCCGACCTTGACGCCGTTGAACAGCACGAAGCTGCCCCTGGCCAGGCCCGATGCAGAGCCCGGAATGCGAACGCGCAATGTCGCCGTTTCGCCGCGCTCGCCGATTGCCGCCGTCCAGTATACGAACGCAAAGGCGGCCAGAACGGCAAACAGCGTGAAGATTCCGACAATGACGTAGTTTGCCCTGGTCTCCATCACATCATTCCATTCTATGCCCTTGCGGCAAGATCAAGCTGCCGCGCGCGTTTTCCGCGGAAATACGACCTTACCCACGGTTCTTCGCTCTTCAGCATGTCTTCGATGGTGCCTTCGACAAGCACCTTCTTGTTGCCCAGCACCGCGACCCGGTCGCAGACCGAAAACAGGCTGTCGAGATCGTGGGTGACCATGTAAACGGTGAGCCCCATCGTATCGCGCATCTTGCCGACCAGTTCGTCGAACTCGGCCGCGCCGATCGGGTCGAGGCCTGATGTCGGCTCATCGAGGAAGACGATGTCGGGATCGAGTGCCAGCGCTCGCGCGAGTGCGGCGCGCTTGATCATGCCGCCGGAGAGCTCGGACGGAAACTTGCGTGCCGCATCCGGCGGCAGGCCGACCAGCTCGATCTTGAGCATGGCGAGTTCGTCCATCAGCTTTTTCGGCAGGTCGAGATATTCGCGCATCGGCACCTGGACATTTTCCAGCACGGTCAGCGCCGAGAAGAGCGCGCCGTGCTGGAACAGCATGCCGAGCCGCATGTCGATCCTGAGACGCTCTTCCTCGCTGGCCTGCTCGAGATCGACGCCGAACAGCTCGATCGTGCCGGATTGCTTGCGGATCAGGCCGAGGACGGTGCGCAACAGCACCGACTTGCCGGCCCCCGAAGCGCCAACGAAGCCGAGGATCTCACCGCGCCTGATGTCCAGGTCGAGGTCTTCGAGAATGACCTTTTCGCCAAAGGCAACCGTCAGGTCGCGCACTGAAAGCACGACCTCGCCTCGAGTTTCCGCACCGTGGCTTTCCACTTGAATGGTCCTTGTGCGGCTTGCCATGTCAGAAGTTGATCGCTGCATAGAACATGGCAAACAGGCCATCGAGGATGATGACGACGAAGATCGCCTTGACTACGGACGCGGTGACATGGAGACCAAGCGATTCGGCGCTGCCGCCGACCTTCATGCCCTCGACGGAGGCGATGGTGCCGATGATCAGCGCCATGAACGGCGCCTTGATCAGACCAGCCGAGATGGTGCTGAGGTCGATTGCCAGACGCAGGCGATCGATGAAGGCAGCCGGCGGAATGTCGGAATAAAGCCAGGCCGCAAGAATTCCACCGCCAAGGGCGGCGAAGTTGGCGATGATGGTGAGGCACGGCAACGCAATCACCAAGGCCACGAGCCGCGGGAACACCAGCACACCGATGGGATCGAGCCCGATGACCGTCAGCGCGTCGACCTCTTCGCGCATCTTCATCGAGCCGATCTCGGCGGTGATCGCGCTGCCTGAGCGGCCGGCAATCATGATCGCGGTCATCAGCACACCCAATTCGCGCAGCACCAGCACGCCGACGAGATCGACGACGAAGATGTCGGCACCAAAATAGGCAAGCTGGTAGGCACCCTGCTGGGCAACGATGGCGCCGACGATCGCCGACATCAGCACGACGACGGGAATGGCGCCGACGCCCATGCGGTCGATCTGGTTGAAGATGGCGGCAGGGTTGACCGCGTGACCGCGACCGAGCTTCATCTGGGCGCCGCGAATGGTCGCACCGAGGATGTTCATCGAAGCCAGGAAGTCGTCGCGCATCTCGTAGACGCGCCGGCCGACAGCCTCCAGCATGCGCATGATGATGTTGGGCGGTCCGGCCGGGGCAGATTCGCCCTCGCGACGTACCGCCTCGCCGACGGCGCCGAGCAGGATCTTGGCCACCTCGCTGCGGCCTTCCATCCTGACCTCGACGCCCTTCTTCTCATTGGCGCTGACAAGCCTGTCGATGACCCAGGCGCCGGCGGTGTCCATCTTCTCGATGCCACCGAGGTCGAGCGCAAGGGTCTTGAAACCGTTGCGGGCTTCGATCTTGCGCATCTCGGCGTCGATGAAGGCGACGGTGCGGGTGGTCCAGATGCCGGTGAACACGCAGGCGAGCACGCCCTCACGCTCCGCCACCGCAACTTGCGGTCGGTGGTCTCGGCCGTCGGCTGCCCCGCCGCTTGCTTCCCGTTTGCCGATGGTCAACATGGCACACTACTTAACGCGTCGGCTGCGGCATGTCGATTTTCGCAACCTCGCCAAGCAGTTGAACGGAGCAGATTTTCATGTCGCGTGTCCTTTCGGTCGTAGACGAGCGCTTCCCCATCGCCGGAACGTTCACCATCTCGCGTGGTTCCAAGACCGAAGCCGAAGTCATCACCTGCGAAATCACCGAATCAGGCTTCATCGGACGCGGCGAATGCGTGCCCTACAAGCGTTATGGCGAGACCATGGAAGGCGTGCGCCAGGCGATAGAGCAAGCGCGCGGCGCGATCGAGAACGGTGCCTCGCGCGTCGACCTGCTGACGCTGATGTCGGCGGGTGCGGCGCGCAACGCCATCGACTGCGCGCTGTGGGACCTGGAAGCGAAAATGAGCAAAGTGCCGGTCAAGGACAGGCTCGGCATTACGGGGCCACAGGCCCTTGAGACCGCCTACACATTGTCGCTTGGCGAACCGGAGGCGATGGCGGCACAGGCGCGCGCCAATGCCGCCAGACCACTGCTGAAGGTCAAGATCGGTGGCGACAACGACATTGCCCGTATCCGCGCCGTGACCCAAGCGGCACCCAACAGCCGCCTCATCCTCGATGCCAATGAAGGCTGGACCGACGCCAACATCGAGGAAAACCTGGCAATCGCCGCCGAGCTTGGCATTGCGCTGATCGAACAACCGCTGCCCGCCGGAGCCGACCAGATCCTTGGACGCATTGCCCACCCGGTGCCGATCTGCGCCGACGAGAGCGTTCACGTCGCCGCTGATCTCGCCAAGCTCAAGGGTCTCTACGACGCCGTCAACATCAAGCTCGACAAGTCAGGCGGCCTGTCGGCAGCGGTCGAACTGCGCGACCAGGCCCGCGCCCTTGGCTTCCAGGTCATGGTCGGCTGCATGGTCGGCACGTCGCTGGCCATGGCACCGGCGGTGCTGCTTGCCCAGGGAGCCGAGTTCGTCGACCTCGACGGCCCGCTGCTTCTGGCGCGTGACCGCTCGCCAGGGCTTATCTACGAGGGTTCAATGGTGTCGCCGCCCCTGCCCGAACTTTGGGGCTGAGCGGGACGCCAGCGCCACAAGCACGATGGCGCAAGCAGCGACGACGGCCATGAAATAGAAGCCGTCAACGCCGAAGCGCTGGTAGAGCGGCCCCGAAATCAGCGTCACGATGGCCATCGACATGCCGTTGGCGAAGTAGGCAACGCCTTGCGCTGCACCGGTGCGTTCTTCAGGCACCGACTCGGCGATCAGCTTCTGCACGCCGATCAGCACAAGTGCGGTCGACACGGCGTGAAGGCTTTGGACGGCAAAGAAGCCTGGAACACCAAGACCAAGCGGCCAGATCAATGGGTAAGCAATCCAGCGGACGATGGCGCCGGCGCCGGCCAGCACCAGCACCAGTGCCGTCGACCTGGAACCGAACAGTCGGGTGAAGAACATGAACATGACGATCTCGGCCGCGACGCCCCAGCTCCACAGCAGTCCGACCACCGTTTCGTTGATGCCCAGCGACTTCCAGTAGATCGACACGAAGCCGTAGAGAAAGCCGTGGCTGCCGATGATGACGCCAGTGCCGCCCGCCATCAGCAGGAAGTAGCGGTTGAACAGTTTTGGCGCCGCTTGCTGCATGTCCGTCGCCGACAGCGGCGAGGCACGCCGAGGCCTGCCCAGGCGAGGCGTGATGAACGACATCAGAAAGCAGCCGAGCAGGCCGATCGAAATGATCGCCGGCACTGCGTCCGCACCCGTCAGCGACAGGATGAACCCTGCCCCGAGGCTGCCGGCGAGGAAAGCGATCGAGCCCCAGATCCGCATTGCGGCGTAATCCGCTCCAAAGCGGCGGACACCTGACAGCGCCAGCGAGTCGGCAATCGGCGAATGCGGTGTCCACACCACCGAAAGCGCCAGCGAAACAGCGAGCACGATGAGATAGGACGGCTCGAGGAAATATCCGAGCGACAGCAGCAGCGCTGACGCCGCAAGGAAAATGAAGACGTTGGCGCGGTCCTTGGCCCGGTCGGCCATGGCGGCGATCAGCGGCGTGGTGATGACACGCAGGAACATCGGTGCCGACAAGACGATGGCGATCTGTTCGGGATCGAACCCCTTGGCTTCGAGCCACAGGGGAAAATACGGCAGATGCACGCCCATCGGCACGAAAAGTGCCGCGAATAGCAACGAGATTCGCAGCTCAAAGCGTCGCGGCTTGATCTGCTGTTCTGGCGTGAGTGGCGGAAGTGTCATGGCAGGTATGCGGGTCCGGGCGCGACCCGAACCAAGCAAGCCTCACCAATTTGCCTGATCCATTATCATGGGTGCCCTCCCCACGAAAGCCGCCGGCTCCGTGCAAAGGCCCAAAGCTGGGGGCCAACCGCCCCGCACGCCAAGCTGCGTTGACGTTTGCACGTCCGCCGGACGATCATCAGCGCCGAGCCGCTGCGCTCGCCTATGCACCGGCAGTGCGGCGCGCGGCATATCGATGACAGCATGGCCCGGCCCCTCCCGCCAATGGCGCGAGACATGTTTCGTGTTGCACATGCATGCTGTTCCGTTCAGGCTGCCTTGTCGACGCGCTGGTCGACAACCATCGGCACGAAAGGTTCATTGACCAGCTTGCTGGCCAGAACATGGGGCCAGCGCAGGATGACGAAACTGCCGTCGAAATCCTCGGCTACCGCAGTGCAGTTTTCGACCCAGTCGCCGGTGTTGATGTATTGGATGCCGTCAAAATTCTCGATTGCCGGATGATGGATGTGGCCGCAGATCACGCCGTCCACCTCGGAGCGCCGTGCCTCTTCCGTCAACACGTCCTGGAAGGCACCGATGAAGTTGACGGCCTTCTTGACCTTGACCTTGGCCCAGGACGAGAACGACCAGTAGGGCATGCCGAAGGTGCGACGGAAGCGCGCCACGATCCGGTTTGTGGCCATGGCGGCGTCATAGGCAAAGTCGCCGAGATAGGCGAGCCAGCGTGCATTCTGCACCACCGCATCGAACTGGTCGCCATGGATGACCAGGAAGCGCTTGCCATCGGCGGCCTCGTGGATGGCGCGGTCGGCAACGACGATGCCGCCGAAATGCACGCCTTGGAACATCCGGGCGAATTCGTCGTGATTGCCGGCGATGTAGGTGATGGCCGTACCCTTGCGCGCCTGGCGCAGCAATTTCTGGACAACGTCGTTGTGCGTCTGCGGCCAGTGCCAGGAACGGCGCAGGCGCCAGCCATCGACGATATCGCCGACGAGATAGATGCTCTCAGCCTCATGATGGCGCAGGAAGTCGATCAGATAATCGGCCTTCGCACCCTTCGAGCCCAGATGGACATCGGAGATGAAAAGCGTTCGGAAACTGCGTGTGCCGGTGCCGGACATGGCATTTCACCCGTTGCTGTCGCGCTGGCTATGCCCAGATTCATGCAACAGGCGTATGACGGTTGCGGCGGCCTGCCGACGGTCCTAGGGTGGGTCATCACCTACAGGAGACATACATCATGGATCTCGGCATCAGCGGGAAGAAGGCAATCGTCTGCGCGTCGAGCCGCGGCCTCGGCAAAGGCTGCGCCATCGCGCTCGCCGAAGCCGGCTGCGAACTATTCCTCAACGGCCGCGACGCCACAGCACTCAGCCGCACGGCGGACGAAATCCGCAAGCGATTCGGCGTGAAGGTCACCGAAATTGCCGGTGACGTCTCCAATCCCGAGGTGCAGAGGGCACTGCTGGCAGCTTGCCCGTCTCCCGACATCCTGGTCAACAACAATGGCGGTCCGCCCTATCGCGATTTCCGCGAACTCGACCGTGCCAAGATCCTCGAAGGCGTGACCAACAACATGGTCACCCCGATCGAGCTCGTTAAAGCAGTGATCGACGGCATGGCCGAACGCGGATTCGGCCGCATCGTCAACGTCACCTCACTGTCGGTCTACACGCCGATCCCCGGCCTCGACCTGTCGTCGGGCGCCCGTGCCGGGCTCACGGCGTTCCTGGCGGGCGTTGCACGGACAGTTGCCAACCGCAACGTCACCATCAACAACATGCTGCCGGGCAAGCTCGACACCGATCGCCTGCGCGGGCCACACGAACCGGGCAGCATCGAGGACCCTGAGCAAGGTGCAGCACGGCGCGCCCGTCTGAGTGCTGAAATCCCTGCCGGCCGGCTTGGCACACCGGAGGAATTCGGCCAGATCTGCGCTTTCTTGTGTTCGGTACATGCCGGATACCTGACGGGCCAGAACATTCCGGTCGATGGCGGGCTCTACGTCAGCGCCTTCTGACGCCATGGATTGATTCGGAATATCAGCAAGCAGCGTCAAGCGGTTGGAATAATTGCAGTTCCAGCGCTTGAAAGTGATTCAACATCCATTTGGCCGCTGACGCCTCGAAAAATGCATCGGGCGTGCTAATAACAGCCTTTGCTATTGGATTCTAAGGAGCTAGCTATGGCCGGGGACAACAAGAAGAAGGAAGCGCTCTCCGATCTTGATCAGGCGGCGCTCTTTTTCCACAAGCACCCGGTTCCCGGTAAGCTCGAAATCCAGGCGACCAAGCCGCTCGGCAACCAGCGCGACCTGGCGCTGGCCTACTCGCCAGGTGTCGCAGCCCCCTGCCTCGCCATCAAGGACGACCCGGAAACCGCCGCCGACTATACCGGCCGCGCCAACCTGGTCGCCGTTATCTCCAATGGCACTGCCGTGCTTGGCCTTGGCAATATCGGTCCGCTGGCGTCCAAGCCGGTGATGGAAGGCAAGGCCGTGCTGTTCAAGAAATTCGCTGGCATCGACGTCTTCGACATCGAGATCGACGCGCCCGAGATCGAGCAGATGGTCAGCACGATCTCGGCGCTCGAGCCGACATTCGGCGGCATCAATCTGGAGGACATCAAGGCACCCGAATGCTTCGACGTCGAGGAGCAGCTCAAGGCCAAGATGGGCATCCCGGTTTTCCACGACGACCAGCACGGCACGGCGATCATCGTCGCAGCCGCGGTGCTCAACGGCCTGGAGCTTGCCGGCAAGAAGATCGAAGACGTCAAGATCGTCACCTCCGGCGCAGGTGCAGCAGCCCTCGCCTGTCTCAACCTTTTGGTTTCGCTCGGTGCCAAGCTTGAAAACATCTGGGTCACCGACCGCTTCGGCGTCGCCCACAAGGGCCGTGTCGAAGAGATGGATCGGTGGAAGGATCCATACGTCAAGGACACCAACGCCCGCGTGCTTGCCGATGTGATTGGTGGAGCCGACGTTTTCCTCGGCCTGTCCGCGGCCGGCGTTCTCAAACCTGAACTGCTCAGCCAGATGGCTGACAGGCCGCTGATCCTGGCACTGGCCAATCCGAACCCTGAAATCATGCCCGAGGTCGCGCGGGCCGCGCGTCCCGATGCGATGATCTGCACGGGCCGGTCGGATTTCCCGAACCAGGTCAACAACGTGCTGTGCTTCCCCTACATCTTCCGTGGTGCGCTCGACTGTGGCGCACGCGCCATCAACGAAGAGATGAAAATGGCCGCGGTGCGTGCCATCGCGGCACTGGCGCGCGAAGAGCCGTCGGATGTTGCCGCCCGCGCCTATTCCGGCGAGACGCCTACCTTCGGTCCCGACTTCCTGATTCCTTCGCCCTTCGACCCCAGGCTGATCCTCAGGATTGCGCCTGCCGTCGCCAAGGCTGCCTGCGAAACCGGCGTGGCAACTCGCCCGATCAGCGACTTCACCGCCTATACCGAAAAGCTCAGCCGCTTCGTCTTCCGCTCCGGCCTGGTGATGAAGCCGATCTTTTCGAACGCCAAGCAGGCAACGTCCAAGCGCGTCATCTATGCCGACGGCGAGGACGAGCGCGTGCTGCGCGCGGCCCAGGTTGTGCTGGAAGAAGGGTTGGCCAAGCCGATCCTGATCGGCCGTCCGCACGTCATCGAAGTCAGGCTCAAGCGTTATGGGCTGCGCATCCGTCCCGGCATCGATTTCGAGGTCATCAACCCCGAGGACGATCCGCGCTATCGCCACTATGTCGACCATCTGATCGACCTCGGCGGCCGTCAGGGCATCACGCCTGAGGCGGCGCGTACCATGGTACGCACCAACAACACGGTGATCGCCGCCATCGCCCTCAAGCGCGGCGATGCGGACGCCATGATCTGCGGGCTGGAAGGCCGTTTCGAGCGCCATCTGCGCAACGTCACGCTGATTGTTGGTGCGCGTGATGGCGTCAAGGATCGCGATCTTTCCGCCCTGTCGATGCTGATTTCACAGCGCGGCGTTCTGTTCTTCACCGACACCTATGTGACCGTCGATCCGACCGCCGAAGAAATCGCCGAGATGACGATGCTGGCGGCCGACGAAATCCGCCGCTTCGGCATTGAGCCCAAGGCAGCACTGCTGTCGCATTCCAATTTCGGTTCGCGCGATTCGCAAAGCGCCCAAAAGATGCGCGAAGCGGCCTCGATCTTGAAGCGGATCGCCCCGGAACTGGCCAGCGACGGCGAGATGCATGGCGATTCGGCACTCTCGGAGGTTCTGCGCCAGCGCGTCTACCCGCACTCGACGCTGAAGGGCGAAGCCAATCTGCTGGTGTTCCCCAATCTCGACGCCGCCAACATCGCGCTGACCACCGTCAAGACGATGATGGATGCGCTGCATGTCGGACCGATCCTGCTCGGCACCGCCCAGCCTGCGCACATCCTGACGCCGTCCGTCACCTCGCGCGGCATCGTCAACATGACGGCCCTTGCCGTCGTCGAGGCATCGCAGCGGGCGCACGCGATATCCTGAGCATCAGCGCGAGGTTAGCCGTTTCCCAAGAAACGGTTAACCTCGCCAGCGCTAGGGTTGAGTCCATCCTTGCGGGATCGGCATGTTCGGGCGCGGCGAAACCAAAACCATGTTGAAGCGGACAGGCTCCGCCTGGTTGATGGCTGTCGTATTGTCGGTGCTTGCGCTCGACACGTCATTCGCCGCCTCGCCGCAATGCCTGAAACTGGAGGCCGAGCTTGCGCACTTGCCCGCGCAGGCGACTGGCAGCTTTGTCCAGCCGGACGAATTCGCCGCTGCCGCCGACACCCAGCAAGACCAGATCGACCTTGCCCGGATAAGAGCCTCGGACCTTGGCTGCGGTCGAGCGATTTCGGGCGACATGATCGCCCAGTGCGCCGCATTGAATGCCAAGATCGCTGTGATGGAGGACAATCTCGGCAAGCTCGACGGACAGTCGACACGTCCGAACCACAACGCGCGGCGTGAGCGCATCCGCATTCTCGACGCGATGCAGATGGCCGGCTGCAACGATCAAACCGACGGAGACGAGAGCGAGGCTACCACCACCGAACCGCCCGGCGTTGGCGCAACGATCATCCGTGGCGGGGATACGACAAGCCTGAGTTTCAACGAGAGCTACCCGAACCACATCGTAATTGGGCGCAGTCAAGGGATCGGCGAGTATCGCACGCTTTGCGTACGCACCTGCGACGGCTACTTCTTTCCGATGTCGAACGCTGCAGACCTGTCCGATTTCCAGCGTGATGAGAAGAACTGCGAAGCAAGTTGCCCCGGCACCGAGATCGAGCTTTTCTACCACCTGAATGCGGGCCAGCCGCAGGAAAGCATGGTTTCCGCCCGTTCGGGCCAGCCTTATCGCAATCTGCAGACCGCCTACCGCTACAAGCGTGTCGACCTGCCACGCGTGCCGGCTTGCGGCTGCAACATCAGCCAGAACAGGAATTTTTCAGTCATTGCCGGCGAAGGGCGCCCGCTGCCGAGCGCCCGCAAGCCAAGCCCGTGGTGGCAGAGCCGCCGGCACCGGCAGCGCCGCGTCCGGCGCCAGACCCCAACCGCAAGGTCAGGGCCGTCGGGCCAACGTTCCTTCCCGACCCACAAGCGGCAATAGATCTGCGAGCTCCGGGCCCGACTCCAGCCCGGTGAGCGCGAGCCGCAGCGGCATGAACAGCGCCTTGCCCTTGCGGCCGGTCGCCTTCTTCACCTTGGCCGTCCAATCCTTCCAGACGTTGCCGTCCCAAGGCTCTTCGGGCAGCAGGTCGAGCGCCTGGCCGACGAACTCGCGATCCTCTTCGGCGATATCAGCCGCAGGCTGCGGCCCTTCACGCAGGATTCGCCACCAGGAGACCGCATCTGACAGCCGGTCAAGATTGCCGCGCACCGCCATCCAGAACGCCTCGGCATGCTCACCGCTGACGCCGAGCACCATCAAGCGGTCACGCACTTCATCAAACGACATATGGTGCAGCAGCGCACGATTGAGCACCACCAATTCGTCGGGATCAAACTTGGCGGCGGACTTCGACGTCGCCGCCGGCTCGAATTTTTCGGCGAGATCGAGCAGGTTTGGCACCGCCGTCACGTTCTCCGAGGTACCGACCAGCACGGCAAGCGAAGCCACCGACATCGGCTCGATGCCGCCGTCGCGCAGGCTCTCGATCGAAAGTGCGCCAGTACGCTTGGACAGCCCCTCGCCCGAGGCGGTCGTCAGCAGATTGTGATGGCCGAAAACAGGCGGCTCGGCGCCGAGCGCCCGAAACAGCGCGATCTGAACGCCGGTATTGGTGACATGGTCGTCACCACGGAAAACGTGGCTGATCTCCATCTCGATGTCGTCGACCACCGAAGGCAGCGTGTAGAGATAGGTGCCGTCCTCGCGCACCAGCACCGGATCGGATAGCGACGCCAGATCGACGGTCTCTTCACCGCGTACGACGTCGTTCCAATGGATGTCCGTACGCTGGGTCTCGAATGGATCGGACGCGAAATTGGGCAGCAGGAAACGCCAGTGCGGCTTGCGCCCATCATGTTCGTAGGCTGAACGCTCGTCGTCGGTGAGTTTCAGCGCCTCGCGGCCATAGACCGGCGGCAGGCCGCGCGTACGGCGCACCTTGCGGCGCAGATCGAGTTCCTCAGGCGTTTCGTAGCAGGCATAGAGCACGCCTGAAGCCTTGAGCTTGTCGACAGCGGCATCGTAGCTGGCAAAGCGGCGCGACTGGTACTCGGTCTGGTCGGGGAAAATGCCGAGCCAATGCAGATCGTAGAGAATCGAGTCAGCGAATTCCTGGCGCGAGCGCTCGACATCGGTGTCGTCGAAGCGCTGGACGAAACGCCCCTTGTGCTTGAGGGCGAACAGCCAATTGAATAGGGCCGTGCGCGCATTGCCGATGTGGATGCGGCCGGTGGGCGAAGGAGCGAAGCGAACTGTAACTGTCATGATCGGGGCGTAGCGGAAGGCTTTTGCGTTGACAAGGCGGCACCCCCGCACCTGGTTTCCAGAAATAGAGCAAGCTTGGCCGGAATGGAAGCCGACCAAAGGGGCTACATCTGCTTGCCGCCTACTTGCAAATGACGAATGGGCCGCGATCGCTCGCGGCCCACTCCAGACTTAGACGAGCCCTTTGGTGAGCTCCAGCGCCTGGCGTTCGAACAGGCGCCGATAGATGCCGCCATCTCTCCGGACCAGCGCTTCATGCCGGCCTTCCTCGACGATCTCGCCGCGATCGAAAACAAGCAGCCGGTCGAGCGAACGCACAGTCGACAACCGGTGCGCGATGATCAGCGTGGTGCGCCCGACCATCAGGCGTTCCATCGCCTGCTGGATCAGTACTTCCGATTCCGAATCGAGGCTGGATGTCGCCTCGTCGAGGATCAGGATCGGCGCGTCGGCCAGGAAGGCGCGGGCGATCGCCACGCGCTGACGCTCGCCGCCCGACAGCTTGACACCGCGTTCGCCGACCAGCGTGCCATAGCCCTTGGGCAGACGCTGGATAAAATCATGCGCGCTGGCGAGTTTCGCCGCGTGTTCGATTTGGGCCTGCGTCGCACCCGGCCGGGCGTAGGCGATGTTCTCCGCCAGCGAGCGGTGGAACAGGATCGGCTCCTGCTGAACGATCGCGATCTGCGAACGCAGCGAGGACTGCGTCGACTTGGCGATGTCCTGCCCGTCGATCGTGATCCGGCCATCGCCGACATCGTAGAGCCGCTGGATCAGCTTGACGAAAGTCGTCTTGCCCGAGCCGGAGTGGCCGACAAGACCGACACGTTCGCCCGGCTTGATCGACACCGAGAAGTCCCGGTAGAGCGGCAATGCATGCGTGCCATAGTGGAACGTCACGTGATCGAACTCGATGCCACCGTCGCGGATCTGGATCGCCTTGGCGCCAGCACGATCGGCAACGCCGAGCGGCTGGCCCTGGATGTCGACAAGCTCCTCCATATCGTTGACCGAGCGCTGCAGGTTGCGGATGTGCATGCCGACATCGCGCAGATAGCCCTGCAGCAGGAAGAACGAGGTCAGCACGAAGGCGATGTCGCCAGCACTTGCCTGTCCACTCGACCACAGAAACAACGCGAAACCGATGATCGCAGCACGCAGCAGAACCAGAGTGACGTTCTGCGACGTGCCGTTGATCGTACCGCGCATCCAGGTCCGGCCCGTGCGGTGACGCCATTTGGCTATCACCTTGGCGAGACGGCTTTCCTCGCGCTCCTCGGCGCCAAAAGCCTTGACCACCGAGTTGCAGCTGACGGCATCGGCGAGCGAGCCGCCGAGCCGCGTGTCCCAGCTGTTAGCGAGACTTGCCGCCGGCGCCACGAAGCCGAGCGACATCACCACCGTTTGCGCGATGAAGATCAGCGAGCCTGCGGCAATGATCAGGCCCATCATCGGCCAGTGCCAGCCAAGTAGGATCGTCGAGCCGACCAACATCACGAAAGAAGGCAGCAGCGCCACCAGCAGCGTGTCGTTGAGCAGGTCGAGCGCCCACATGCCACGCGTCACCTTGCGCACTGTCGAGCCAGCGAAGCTGTTGGCGTGCCAGTCGGTGGAGAAGCGCTGGACGCGGTGGAACGCGTCCTGGGCGATGTCGGACATCATCTTGAGCGTCAGCTCGATGATGCCGACAAACGCGATGTGGCGGAACAACAGCGAGCCGGTGGCCAGCGCAAGCAAGGTGAAGAACGCGGCAAGTGCTGCATTCCACGCCACTTCATTTGTCGCAGCACCACTGGCCACGGCGTCGATCAGCCGGCCTGAATAAAGCGGCGTCAAGACGTCGGCCATCGTCGAGACGAGTACGGCCGCCGAGATGATGACGAGCCGCACCGGCTGACGCTGCCAGTGCCTGAACGTGAAACCCAGAACGCTTCGGAAAGCTCCGCCGCGCAGATCGATACGAAAACGAGACATGATGCCATGAGGCGCCGGAAGCCGACGCCGTCCCTAGAGAAAGATGTTCAAAGGCGCGACGAATAATTCTTGCTGAATCAGGAAGTCGCGGAACGGCAGCGTCAGAAAGAAGGGACGCCGAAGACGGATCGCCGAGTCAATGACCTCGGTTCGAACCTCGGGAGGACATGTCATATTCTGGCATTCAGACCTCCCTGTTAGTGGCCGCGAAGAATTTGCTTATAACCGAGCATTTTTGCTTAGCCAACCCCCGCTCTGGACCGAAGCCTGTTGTGCCAGAACAGGGCCAAAATCGGCAGGCCACTTGCGAAACAGATAAGTCCATGCTTATCTCAAATCCATGAACGAATCTGAAGTCTTTCGCGCCCTGTCCGATCCCACCCGCCGTGCCGTTCTCGATCGCCTGACCGCGGGAGAGAAAAACGCAACGGAGTTGCGCGAAGGGCTTGCGATTTCGCAGCCGGCGATCTCGCAGCATATCGCCGTGCTGCGCGGCGCAGGCCTGATCAACGAAGCGCGTGCCGGCAGGCATGTGAACTACAGCGTGAATCCCGATGGGCTGCGGCCGCTGTTCGACTGGCTCACCCGTTATCGCGGCTTCTGGCCCGACCGTATCGAGAGACTGAAGACGCTGCTCAAGGAGATGGACCAATGACGGACGCCCAAAGGCAGGAAACGAACGAGGACACCATCGTCGTCGAATGCGAGCTGGAAGCCGCCCCGGAAAAGGTCTGGCGAGCGCTGACGGTGCCGGAATTTGTCGCAACCTGGCTCGACGTGCCGGCGGCGGACAAGGTCACCGCGGATACGACCGGCCCTGCCTACCGCATCATCGAGGCCCTGCCCTTTTCGCGCGTTCGTTATGCCTGGAACGACACCACGGTAAACAAGCCCGAAACCTTCGTGACCTTCGATCTCGAAGCGCAGCCGGACGGTGGCACATGGTTCCGCCTGACCCATAGCGTCGAGCCGGTGAGAACCATCGCCGCGCCGGCAAATTCGAATAGCCCGCCGCTGATGCGCGTCGCCGCCTAAACCCAAACATTTCACCGATGAAAAGGATTTCGCGCATGCGCGACACGATGCAACTCGTCCCTATGGTCGTCGAACAATCGCCGCGTGGTGAACGCTCCTTCGACATCTTTTCGCGGCTGCTGCGCGAGCGGATCGTCTTTCTCAACGGCGAGGTCGACGACAATTCGGCGTCGCTGATCTGCGCGCAGCTGTTGTTCCTTGAGTCGGAAAACCCAACCCGGGAAATCTCGTTCTACATCAACTCGCCCGGCGGCGTTGTGACCAGCGGCTTTGCGATTTACGACACCATGCAATTCATTCGCTGCCCTGTTTCGACGCTGTGCATGGGCACGGCAGGCTCGATGGGCTCGTTCCTGCTGATGGCCGGCGCGCCTGGCAGGCGCATCGCCCTGCCCAATGCGAGCGTGGTCCTGCACCAGCCTTCCGGCGGTTTCCGCGGCCAGGCTTCGGACATCGAGCGCCATGCCGAGGACATCATCAAGCTCAAGCGGCGCATGACCAGGCTCTACGCCGAACATTGCGGCCGCACGGAGGAGGAAGTGACGCGCGTGCTCGATCGCGATTTCTTCTTCACGGCGGAAGAAGCCAAGAACTGGGGCATCGTCGACCACGTCTATGACCGCCGCGAAACCGTCGAAGGCATTTCCGGGAAGTAGCTGGCTGCACTCAAGCCACAGCAGGCGTGGCCTGGACATTGCTTCGCGCGCACTCGGCGCGAAGCAAGCAGCAGGACGAACGAAATGGCGAAGCAGTAGATCCCCATCGCCACGATCTGGCCGGGATAGCCGACGCCTGCGTCGATCAGATACCCGGTCAGGCCCGGTCCGATCGCCGAGGCGAGCACCCCGGCAGAGACGATCAGCGCCCTGATCGAGCCAAGGTGCCTGAGGCCATAGACTTCAGGCCATATGGCACCGAACAGCGTCGTCGACAGGCCATTCGAAATGCCAAGCAGCGCCATGAAGCCGAAGGCGCTCCATTGCGCGTCGACGAGACCTAAAAGCAGGCAGGCCGCCCCCAGGGGCAACAGCACGAAAGGCAGCAGCGACACGCCGGAAAAGCGGTCGATGAGCTGGCCGACGACAAGCGTGAAGGCGGCATTGACCACTGCCGTCACCAGAAAGGACGACGCAAACACCTCGAGCGACCAGCCACGCAACTCCACCAGATAGACCTGGTGGAAGAACAGGGTCGTCACGATCAGGCCCGGCGCCATGACGCCAAGCAGCAAGAAGTAGAAAATCGGATCGCGGATCACCTCGGCGCGTGTCCAGTCGCGCGCATCGATCTGGCGTGCCGCGGGATCCGACGAGCGCGGCTTTCGGTCCGCGGCCACCAGCAACGCGATCGCCGGCACGGCGATCAAGGCCAGCGCTACGGCCGCCAGCAGCCAGCCGTTACGCCAGCCAACCGAGGTGGCGATCAGCACAAAAGCCATCGGGATGATGGCATCACCGGCGTTGTGGCCAAGAATGACGGTTGAAAGCGCCCGCCCCCGTTGCGCCGAAAACCAGCGCGCGGTCGCGGTGTAGGCAGCATGCACCATCATGCCCTGGCCAAACAGGCGCAGCACATAGATGGTCACGAACAAGACGACGAGCTGCTGCGACAGCGCCATCGATGCGCTCGCCAAGGCCAGCATCGGCACGACGAGGAGCACGACCTTCTGGGCGCTGTAGCGGTCGACGATCTGGCCAAGCCGCGGCAGGCTCAACGCGCTGGCCAGTGTCGCGAACATGTAAAGCGTGCCGAACTCGCCATGCGACAGCCCATAGTCGCGCCTGATGTCGCCGGCCGACAAAGCGATGAACGAGGTCATGCCGAAGGTTGAAAAGAAGGTGAGCAAGAACCCGCCGGCCAGCCAGCGCGAATTGTCTCGAACGAAGGAGATGTAAGACACGCGCCCGGTCTATTCGCGAGCAGCCGGCTGCCGCGTCAGCCGCATGTTCATGCCGTCTGTCGAGGTGACGAAGCCGAATTGTTCGTAGAGGCTATGCGCGTCCGAGGTCCGCAACGAGAAACCGGCCACTGTCGCCAGCTCGGGATGGTCGAGCAACGCCTGGATCAGCTTCTTGCCGACGCCGAGGCCGCGCCGCTCGGGCCAAACGATGACGTCAGCGACATAGGCAAAGCAGGCATAGTCGGTGACAACGCGGGCGAACCCTACCTGCTCGCCGTCGACATAGGCGCCAAGGCAAAGTGAGTTGGCGAAGGCCCGGCGATGGATGTCGTCGGTTCGGCCTTGGCCCCAGTAGCTCGCCTTGATGACTTCCGACGTCTTGTCGAAGTCGATCCGCGACGTGTCGAAGCTGATTTCGACCTCGGCCATCACCCCCTCCGGTCTGCTGTCGGTTTTCAATTCAGTTGCAGTGACTTAGCCGCGATCCCTGAATCTGTTGGTGATCGGATAGCGGCGATCGCGGCCAAAATTCTTCTTGGTGATCTTCACTCCAGGTGCTGCCTGCCGCCGCTTGTATTCGGCGATGTAGAGCAGATGTTCGATCCGGTGCACCGTATCGCGATCGTGGCCACGCGCCACGATGTCGTCGACGCCCATCTCGTTTTCGACCAGGCATTCCAGGATGTCGTCGAGCACCGGATAGGGCGGCAGCGAATCCTGGTCGGTCTGGTTGGGCCTGAGTTCGGCCGACGGCGCCTTGTCGATGATGTTTTTCGGGATGACCTCGCCCGAGGGTCCGAGCGCGCCGGGCGGCACATGTGTGTTGCGCCAGCGCGACAGCGCATAGACCTGCATCTTGTAGAGGTCCTTGATCGGGTTGAAGCCGCCGTTCATGTCGCCATAGAGCGTGGCGTAGCCGACCGACATCTCGCTCTTGTTGCCCGTGGTCACGACCATCGAGCCGAACTTGTTGGACACAGCCATCAGGATCGTGCCGCGGGCACGGCTCTGCAGGTTCTCTTCGGTGATGCCTTCCTTGGTGCCCTCGAACAGCTGCGTCAGCGCATGCGAGAAGCCGTCGACCGGCTCATGGATCGGCACGATGTCATAGCGGCAGCCGAGCGCGCGGGCGCAGTCCTCGGCATCCTTGAGCGAGTCGCTTGAGGTGTAGCGATAGGGCATCATGATGGCGCGCAGGCGTTCTTCGCCCAAAGCATCGACGGCCAAGGCCGCGCAGATCGCCGAATCGACGCCGCCGGAAAGTCCGAGCACGACGTTCTTGAAGCCATTCTTGTTGACGTAGTCGCGCAGGCCCAGCATGCAGGCCCGGTAGTCGGCCTCCTCGCGCTCGGGGATCTTCGACATCGGCCCTTCGACACAGGCCCAGCCCTCGTCGCCGCGCCGCCACATGGTTATGGCGACCGTTTCCTCAAACTGGCTCATCTGGAAAGCCAGCGAATGGTCGGCATTGATCGCGAACGACGCGCCGTCGAAGACAAGCTCGTCCTGGCCGCCAAGCTGGTTGGCGTAAAGCAGCGGCAGGCCGCTCTCGATCACCTGGCGGATTGCCACCTGATGACGGACATCCATCTTGGCGCGGTAGTAGGGCGAGCCGTTCGGCACCAGCAGGATTTCAGCGCCGCTCTCGGCCAGCGTCTCGCAGACGCCGAGTTCGCCCCAGATATCCTCGCAGATCGGGATGCCAATGCGCACGCCACGGAAATTGACCGGTCCTGGCATGTCGGGGCCAGGCTGGAAGACGCGCTTTTCATCGAACTCGCCATAATTGGGCAGATCCACCTTGAAGCGTTCGGCAACGATCTTGCCGCCGTCGGCGAAGACGATCGCATTGTGAACGCCGCTCTTGCGTTTGAGCGGCACGCCGATGATCACGCCGGGGCCGTTATCGGCCGTATCCTTGGCGAAGTCTTCCGCCGCCCGCTCGCAGGCCGCCAGGAAGGCCGGCTTCAACACCAGATCCTCCGGCGGATAACCGGCGAGGAATAGCTCGGTGAACAGCACCAGATCAGCCCCCTGGCGCGCCGCGTCCGCCCTCGCCTCGCGCGCCTTGGCAAGATTGCCCTGGATGTCGCCGACCGTCGGGTTGAGCTGGGCAACAGCGATACGAAGAATGTCAGGGGTCGATTTTTTCGTCATGTCAGCGATTTAGCCTGCGTATTGGTGTCGGGCAATGCCGTTCGATTGGACCATCATTCGGCCATGTAGAAGCGCAGCTCTTCAGCCGGGTGATTGATGCCGATCGACATCGACAGGATGCGCGAGATATGCGCCCTGGGCAGCTTGGTAGCCGCCACCCACTCATTGATCTGCGCCTGCACCTTGGCCTGGTCTTTCTTGGAAGTGGCCGCCTCGCCAATGTCGAGGCCGGCATCACGCAGCGCCAGGATCATGTCCCGCGACATGATGAACGTATCCCAGCCAAGCCAGCGCAACAGGTACTGTCCGGTATTGCCGCCAAGCCGGCTGCCATGCTTGCCGAGATAAGCCGTCAGCCCGACCTGGTCGTCGGCGGGCCAGGCCGCCAGGAACTTTCCGAAGCCGCCATGTTCCTTCGACACGCGCTCGACAAAGACAGCGTTGTCGCGCACCGACCTGATCTTTTGCGGATTGCGCACGATGCGCTTGTCGGAGGCGAGGTCGTGCCAGAAGTCGTCGGGCTGGAACAGCAGCCGCTTCGGCTCGAAGCCGAGGAAAGCTTCCTCGAAACCCGGCCATTTCTGTTCGATGACCCGCCAGACGAAACCGGCGGCAAACACCCGTTCAGCCATGGTGGAAAGAACGCGGTCGTCGCCGACCTTGGCCAGCGCGGCATTGTTGGACGCCGGCCCGAGTAACGATTTCAGCACGGCTTCGCCGCCCTTGCGTTCGGCCGCGCGCGCCCTGATCTTTGCGAAATCTGCCATTGATCTTCCCTCCTCGCCGCATCATGGCGCGGTATGCCATTATCTTCGTATATGGATACACGGCTGCCAAGCGGGCGCCTTCACTGCGGAGTGGACGATGAACAAGACCGTAGCTGACCTGGCCAGCCGCTGGCTGACCCGAAAACCCGAAAACCTGAGCGAGGTCGAGCACAAGGTCCTGCAAAGCGCCATCGACCGGAAGGCTGTTGCGCGTAACGTCAACGACAGCATTTCGCTGCACGAAGATACCGGCGACCGCTTGGCCGACACGATTGCTCGCGTCGGCGGCTCCTGGAATTTCATCCTCGCTTTCCTAGCCTTCCTCGTCGTTTGGACGATCCTCAATGCCTGGCTTCTGGGCCGTGATTCCTTCGATCCCTACCCATTCATTTTCCTCAATCTCATCTTGTCGATGCTCGCCGCCATCCAGGCGCCGATCATCATGATGTCGCAAAACCGGCAGGCCGAGCGCGACCGCATCGACGCCTCGCACGACTATGCGGTCAACCTCAAGGCCGAGATCGAGATCATGGCGCTGCACGAAAAACTCGACGAGATACGATTCCAGGAAATCATCCTGTTGCGCGAACAGCTTCGCGCGCTTACCGAGCAGATCGGCCGTATCGCGCCCCCAGGTGACGCACCCATCCAATGATCGACACCATCCACCACCTCGTCGAGCGCTTCGGGTTACTAGCCGTCTTCATCGGCTGCATGGCCGAGGGCGAAAGCGTGGCGATCCTCGGCGGCTTCTTCGCCCACCAGCAGGTGTTTGCGCCGTGGCAGGCCTTTACTGTTGCAGCGACCGGGGCCTTTTTGGGCGACACGCTGTTTTTTGTCCTCGGTCGGCGGTTCTCCGGCCACAAATGGGTGCGCTTGCTCCGGCGCCGGCCCGGTTTCAGCCATGCCTACAGAATGGTGCAGGCCCACCCAAATCTGTTCGTGCTGGCCAACCGCTATATCTACGGCATGCGGCTCGCCGGTGGCATCGCCGCAGGCCTGTCGAGCATTCCGATCCCAGCATTTGTCGCGCTCAACGCACTGTCGGCGCTCGTTTGGGCGGCGCTGTTCGTCAGCCTGGGTTACGTCTTCGGCCTCGGCGCCGAACACATCATCGGCGATGCGCTGAAGGGTCATCAGCGCTTGCTGATAGGGCTCGGCATCGCCGTCGTCGTCGCGCTCGCAGCCTGGCTGCTCGCACGTCATGTTGCCAAGAAAGAGCCGCTGGAGTAGCCGTCAGCCGACGCCGAGTGCGCGGTCGCCGCGATCGAGAATGAGCGGAATGATCAGGTCTTCCTCGTCGTCGAGGTGCCTGGTCAGCATCGCCACCAGCCGCGCATTCTCATCGGCATAAGCGTCGGCGGCGAAGCGCTGTTTGTCTTCGCCTTCCTGCAGCGCGCGGAGAAAGGTGTTGGCCGTCTCGGCATTACGTTCCAGGGCCTCATGGATGAGGTGATGGTCGGCATCGAGGATGTCAAAGCCGCGCTTCAGCCGCTTCTCGGCATTGGCGAAGGCAGGGAAATAGTGCTGGTCCTCGACATTGTGGTGGCCGTCGAGATTGCCGAGAAAGAAGTTGAGCCGCGGCGCGAACCAGCGAGCGAACTCAGCCGCATCCAGCCGGCCCTCGCGATAGTCGCCGATGCCTCCGCTCATTGTTCCGCCCAGCTCGCGGAACATGTCGTGGCGCTGCAGCCACATCGAAGCCATGCCATGGACATTGTCGTGGGCGCGCCAGTCTTGACGTGGATACTTCTCGACCAGCCAGCGCAGGTCTTCAGGCAGGCCATCGCGGGCCTCGAGATGATGGATGTTGGCCAGCTCAGCCATATCGGTCTCCTTTGGTAACCGATATATGGGGGCGCAATCCTCAGATCGGAAGACCAAGCGCGCGCTCGACGATAGCGAAGCCCCAGACGCCAAGCACGATGACGATCGAGATCAGCACGGCGAGCGAACCGCAGTCCTTGGCAAGCTGGATATCGATGTTGAACTCGCGGCTGACGGCATCGCACGCCGCCTCGATGCCGGTGTTGAGCACTTCGACCGTGATCAAAAACAGGATCGAGCCGATCAGCAAGGCATAGCCGCCCCAGGTGCCGGCCACGAACCAGCCCAGCGGAAGTGCCACGACAAGCAGCACGATCTCTTGCTGGAATGCCGCCTCGGTGCGGATCAGCCGCGAGAACGCCCGCACCGAATTCTGGAAAGCCTTGACCAGCCGCTCCATGGAATGCCCTTTCAACTCAATCGAAGGGGCATCATTTAGCGGCTCGGCGCTCAGTCGAACAGATAGGAATCGTTGGCAAAGAAGCCGTGATCGACCGAATCATGCACGCGACGGCCCTTTGCGCCCTCACCTGCCGCGCCGTAAGCAAAGAAGATTGGCATCAGATGCTCGTCGGTCGGGTGATTATCTCCCGGGAAAGGCGCCTTGGCTCGCCAGTCCAGCAGCGCTGCGGTATCGCCCTTGGCGAGCCTGTCGGCGAACCAATCGGTGAAGGCCTGAACCTTGCCTGCCAGCGCCGGATCTGGCTCAGCGCCCTTGCGCAACCTGCTGAAATAGGCACGCAGATTGTGCGTGATATGGCCAGAACCGATCAGCAGCACGCCCTCGTCGCGCAGCGGCGCAAGCGCTTTGCCGATGGCATGATGCCAGGTGGCATCGCGATTGGGGTCGATCGACACCTGTACGATTGGGATATCAGCATCCGGAAACGCCAGCTTCATCGGCGTCCAGGTACCGTGGTCGTAGCCACGCTTTTCATAGGTATGCGGCTTGAGACCAGCCTCCTCGAGCCTGGCAAAGACCTTGGCCGCCAACGCAGGTTCGCCCACAGCCGGATAGACCATCTTGTAGAGCTCCGGAGCAAAGCCGCCGAAATCGTAGATCATGCCTGGCTTGGGATCGGTCACTACCGCAACGCCATCGGTCTCGAAATGCGCAGACACAATGACGATCGCCTTGGGTTTCGGCATCAACCGCGAAACCGTCTCGAGATAATGGCGCGCTGGCGTGTCGGCCAAAACGATGTCGGGGCCGCCATGCGAAATGAAAAGAGTGGGCAACGAAGTCATTTTCTTTCTCCTTGCCCGGAATATACGCGCGGCCGTCGGCTTCGAGCAGAGGCCCAGCATGCGACGAAGCGTTCACCATATGTGAACAAGAAGGCTTTCCCTGTTCAACCCTCTGCCACGGCGATATCAGGCGTCGAGCGTTCATGCCGCGGCAAGTCGTCGTCGATCTCGTAGTAGCCGCCCTTCTGGCCGACGAAGATGTGGCACTCGCCTTGCAACGATGACGGCGAGTCGAACAGCCCTGCCATGATCGAAACATAAGGCAGCTCGTTCGGCTTCCAAAACAGCAGCGAGCCGCAGCGGCTGCAAAAACCGCGGCGCGCGAAATCCGATGCCGCGTACCAAGTGATGCTCTGGCTACCCTCGATCTCCACCTTGTCGTTGGCGACGTTCGTTGCGGCATAATAGTGCCCGCTCTGCTTGCGGCATTGCGTACAGTGGCAATAGATCACGCCGCGCAGCGGCCCACGTGTGGTGAAACGCACCGTACCGCACAGACATGAGCCGCTATGCACATCGTCCATTGCATTCTCCTCTACTGATCGGACCATTTTGATCTTGATCCAGGCGCGGCGCATGAGGGTTTGCGACATTCGGCATACTGGCCAGCGTCAGCGGGGCGTCTGGCACAGTGGAAATTACACCCTGTGGTAGAAAAATTGCCGTAACAACGCAGCAAATTAAGGAAACCTTAGCCAGCCTAAATTAGAGGTCATTACAAGTGATGAGCGCAGAGGGGACCTGCGCCGCCGCAAGCTTTCTCTTTCACGCCGCTCGCGCCCCCGACCGGTTCGCATGCCAGCATCATGCTGGCGGCGCAGCCGGTCACTTGGCCAACTGAAACGGGACATACATGCAATCTGCAGCCGCCCCGACAGAACGAGGCAACGATATTGCGAGCACTGTCGTGGCGACGATGAGCCAGATGGGCGTCATCGGCCTGCCGCGTAACTACGAGATCTTCTATGAAGCGCTGACCGGTACCAATGCTGCGCTCAGCCTGGAGGTCATTGCGCTCGGCAATCGTCCGACTCAGGAACAGCTCGACCTGATTGGTCACAAGTTTTTTGCCCAGCACCACGGCCAAGGCATCGTCGAACATGCCCGCGAGGTTCTAGCCCGCGAACTTGAGGGCGTCGCCAGCCTGCTGCGCAACGAGCAGACCCATCTGGAGCGTTATGGCAAGGTGCTCGACGAGACGTCGAGCGGGCTGAACAGCCGCACCGCCATGTCGCAGGAACTGCTGCAGAAGATCGTCGGCGTCATGGCCGTGGCCACTGCCTCGACGATCGACCACGGCAAGCAGGTAGCGACGACGCTGAGCGACAAGTCCAGCGAACTCGAAAGCGTCAAGTCGAAACTCGAAGAGTACAAGAAACTCGCCGACACCGACCCCCTCACCCATATCTGGAACCGTCGCGCCTTCGACCGGCGGATCGCCAAGATCTACAACGACAACAGGGGCGTGCTGTTCAGCGCACTGATCCTGGCCGATATCGACCGCTTCAAGGACATCAACGATCGTCACGGCCACCCCGTCGGCGACAAGATCCTGCGCATCATCGCGAGCATCTTCCAGTCCAGCGTCCACCGCGACATGTTCGTTGCCCGCACCGGCGGCGAAGAGTTCGCGCTGATTGTCGAGGGCACGACCGAAGAGGCCACCTTCGAGATCGCCGACCGCGTTCGCCTTTTGGTTGCACAGACACAACTCAAGGACATCCAGCCGGGAGTGAACTGCGGCCAGGTCACTGTCTCGATGGGCGTTTGCATGGCATCGGATGCCGACGGCGCGGAAGACCTCTACGCCAAGGCTGACCGCGCACTCTATCGCTCCAAGCTGATCGGCCGCAACCGTGTCACGCGATACTCGACGATCGCCGAGCGCCAGGGCAAGAACTGGATGCTGTACAAGAAGGATTGAGCGCATCGCGCGTCAACCCAAACAAAAAAGGCGCCGGTCAAACCGGCGCCTTTTTTGATTTTTGCAAACCGCGTCTTGCCGATCAGGCGTTGACGGCCTTCTTCGCCGGTGTCGGCGCGCTCTTGCGGAGCAGTTCCGAAACCAGGAAAGCGAGCTCGATCGCCTGGTCGGCGTTGAGGCGTGGATCGCAATGGGTGTGGTAGCGATCCTGCAGCTCTTCGGCGGTGATGGCGCGGGCGCCACCAGTACATTCGGTCACGTTGTTGCCGGTCATCTCGACATGAATACCGCCCGGGTGGGTACCCTCGGAGCGATGGATGTCGAAGAAGCTCTGCACTTCGCTCAGGATGCGGTCGAACGGGCGCGTCTTGTAGCCAGCCGCCGTGATCGTGTTGCCGTGCATCGGGTCGCACGACCAGACGACCTTGCGGCCTTCCTTCTCAACCGCGCGGATGAGCTTGGGCAAGTGATCACCGACCTTGTCGTGGCCGAAGCGCGCGATCAGGGTGAGACGGCCAGCCTCGTTCTCCGGATTGAGCGCATCGATCAGCTTCAAAAGGCTGTCCGGCGTCAGCGACGGACCGCATTTGAGACCGAGCGGGTTCTTCACGCCACGGCAATACTCGACATGGGCGTGGTCGACCTGGCGGGTACGGTCGCCGATCCAGATCATGTGGCCCGAGGTCGCGTACCAGTCGCCCGAGGTCGAGTCGACGCGGGTCAGCGCCTGCTCGTAGCCGAGCAGCAGGGCTTCGTGGCTGGTGTAGAAATCGGTCTCGCGCAGCGCATAGTTCGTCTCCGAGGTGATGCCGACGGCCTTCATGAAGTCCATCGTTTCGGTGATGCGGTTGGCCAGTGCCTCGTAGCGCTCGCCCTGCGGGCTGTTGGAAACGAAGCCGAGCATCCACTGGTGCACGTTCTCGAGGCTGGCATAGCCGCCCTGGGCGAAGGCGCGCAAAAGGTTCAGCGTCGCCGCCGACTGACGATAGGCCATCTCCTGGCGCGCCGGATCGGGCACGCGCGATTTCTCGTCGAAGGCCGGGCCATTGATGATGTCGCCGCGATAGCTCGGCAGGGTCACGTCACCCTTGGTCTCATTGTCGGCCGAACGCGGCTTGGCGAACTGGCCGGCAATGCGACCGACCTTCACGACCGGCTGCGCGCCAGCGAAAGTCAGCACGACCGACATCTGCAGGAACACGCGGAAGAAGTCGCGAATGTTGTCCGCGCCATGTTCCAGGAAGCTTTCGGCGCAGTCGCCGCCCTGCAGCAGGAAGGCTTCGCCATTGGCAACGGCAGCAAGCTGTTTCTTCAGCTTGCGCGCCTCACCTGCAAAAACCAAGGGGGGAAAGGTTGCGAGACGAGCTTCCGTTTCCGCGAGTGCCGCAGCGTCCGGATAAGCCGGCACCTGCTGGATCGGCATGTTTCTCCAGGAATTCGGGGACCATTTCGTCATGTTCGCACCTAAAAAGTTCGCTAACGGGCACCTCACCCGCGCCATAACCCGCCATTGCGGGAACGCGGCTCTTTACACGATGAGGGGCCCCTAATCTACCCCGGAACACGCCTGGGATCGAACGTTTCCCTGCGGCAGGTCCCGGGGCGGCCGCAACGTCAGTTTTCGACGCGCGCGCCGTCTTTCACCAGATAGGTTGGCTTGTACATCGTCACCAGTTCCTCGGCCGCCGTCGGGTGCACCGCCATGGTGCGGTCGAAGTCGTCCTTGGTCAGCCCAGCCTTGAGCGTTATGCCTAGAAGCTGTGCCATCTCGCCGGCGTCGGGACCCAGCACATGGGCGCCCACTACCAGTCGCGTATCGCCGTCGACCACCAGCTTCATCAGCATCTTCTCCTGACGGCCCGACAGTGTGTGGCGCATCGGCCGGAAGCTGGTGCGGTAAATCTCGAGATGTTTGAAACGCTTGGCCGCATCGTCCTCGGACAAGCCAACCGTGCCGATCTCGGGTTGTGAGAACACGGCTGTGGGGATGCAATCGTGATCCGGCTCGGTCGGGTTGTTCTTGAACGCCGTCTCGACGAAACACATCGCCTCGTGGATGGCCACGGGCGTCAACTGGACACGGTTGGTAACGTCGCCAACGGCCCAGATGTTTTCGGCGCTGGTCCTGGAGAACCGGTCGACGATAACAGCGCCCTGCTTGTCCATCTCGACGCCGGCTGCTTCAAGGCCAAGGTTTTCGGTGTTGGGCGTACGGCCGATGGCGAGCAGCACCTGGTCGACGGTCAGTTTCTGGCCCGTGTTCAGCGTAACGTCGCGGCGGCCATCACCGCGCTTGCCGACCTGTTGCGAAACCGAATGCAGCAGGATCTTGATGCCCTTCTGCTCCATCGCTTCATGCAAGCTGCGCCGGAGATCCATGTCGAAGCGGCTGAGGATTTCCTTGCCGCGATAGACCAGGGTCGTTTCAACACCGAGGCCGTGGAAGATGTTGGCGAATTCGACGGCGATGTAGCCACCGCCCTCGATCATGATCGCCTTGGGCAATTCGGGAAGGTCAAAGACCTCGTTGGAATAGATGCAGTGCTCATGCCCCGGCAGTGCGGGATGTGCGGCAGCCCGTCCGCCGGTGGCGATCAGGATCTGATCGGCGGTGACGGTGCGGTTTTCGTCCACGATCCTGATGGTGTGGCTGTCGACCAGAACGGCACGCGAATGGATCGTCTCGCCGCCGGAACCCTCGACATTGCGCTTGTAGATCGCCTCGAGCCGCGAAATCTCGCGCTCCTTGTTGGCCACCAGCGTCTTCCAGTCGAACTTGGCCTCGCCGACCGTCCAGCCATAGCCGGCAGCGTCCTCGAAATGCTCGGGAAACTGCGAGGCGTAGACATAGAGCTTCTTGGGCACGCAGCCGCGGATGACGCAGGTGCCGCCGAAACGGAACTCCTCGGCCAGCGCAACGCGCTTGCCGAGCGCTGCGGCAACGCGTGCCGCACGCACACCGCCCGAGCCGCCACCGATGACGAAGAGATCGTAGTCGTACTGGGCCATGGGCGTCCTTCCCTGCGGTAGAGCAGCGCGCTTGTGGCGCGCAACGGTTGCTCTAAGTCCTTGAAACTGCGCACCGCGTTCGATGCGCCTGTGATACGGCCACAGGTAGTGGCAGCGACATCAAAAGAAAAGCCCGGCAAATGCCGGGCTTTTGCATCGTGACCGTTGGTCGCGGTGGATCAGTTCGCCGGTGCGGCCGGTGCAGCACCTTCGGCAGGGGCAGCGCCTTCGGCCGGAGCCTTGGTGCCGATGACGGCCTTGAGCTTTTCACCAACCTGTTCGGCGAGATCGCGCGCGACGCCGTTCTGCCAGATCTCGGCGGCCTTGACCAATTCGCGCGAGGCGATCGGGCCGCTCTCGATCAGCTTCTTGCCGGCCTCCGAATTGTAGAAGGCGGCGATGTCGTTGAGGTTCTGCTCGGAGAAGGCCTTGGCGTAGGCGATCGCCGATTCCTTTTCGAGGTCGGCACGACGCGCGGCCAGCGCCAGCGTCTTTTCGTCCACGGTCTGCGTGATCACTTCCTGCATGTCCGGGTTCTGCTGGATCAGCTGCTGCTTCAGCGCGGCGGCTGCCTGCGGCAAGATCGAATCGAAGGAATCGGTCGCGTGGATCGCCGAAATGGCCGCATGCGCGGCCTTGAGGTGGGATTCGCCGATTTCCTGGGCCTGGGCCGCGAATGCGACGGCCGCGAATGCCGAAGCCGCCACCATGACGGAGAAGCGGCGAAGCCGGTTTGTCAAAATCATGATGAATAGAACTCCTGTTTAGCGTGCCGGATGAACGGTTCTGACCCCGTCCGAGCCGGCGATGACGGCAACGGTGGCCAAACCCAAAAAGAGACCATGCTCCACGACGCCGGGAATGGCGTACAGGGCATCCGAAAGCGCTCTTGTATCGGGAATGCGGCCAAAAGATGCATCGATAATGAAATGTCCACCGTCGGTTACGAAGGTCTCGCCACCTGCCTTGCGCAGCACCAGCGGTCCCGAAAGACCGAGCTTGCCGGCAGCCTTGGCAATGGCGATTTCGGTGGCCTTGAGGCCGAACGGATTGACCTCGATCGGCAGTGGAAAGCGTCCGAGCATATCGACCAGCTTGGTCTGGTCGGCAATGACGACCATGCGTGTCGAGGCTGCGGCAACGATCTTCTCGCGCAGCAGTGCACCACCGCCACCCTTGACCAGCGTGAGTGCCGGGTCGATCTCGTCGGCACCATCGATGGTGAGGTCGAGCTCGGGCGTTTCATCGAGCGTCGAAAGCGGCACCGACAGCTCGCGGCAAAGGGCTGCCGTACGCTCCGAGGTCGGCACGCCTATGACCTGCATGCCGGCGGCAACCTTAACGGCGAGCAGCCTGACGAACTCCTCGGCAGTCGACCCGGTGCCGATGCCAAGGCGCATTCCGCTCTCAACATAACCCAAGGCAGCGCGTGCCGCCTCGATCTTCAAAGCCTTGGCATCCATGACTTGTTCGCAAAATCCTCGAATATCAGGCTTGGCTCCTAGCATTTTTGCCCGTTGGGTCAAAGGCTTTATGACCTGTGGCTTGCGCCATCGCGACCCCAAGGCTATCGGCTCTTGCGACGCACAAATCTATGAAAGCGGAGCCATGTCCAAGCCGATTATCGTTTTTGACCTCGACGGAACCCTTGTCGACACCGCTCCCGACCTGCTCGACAGCCTCAATCACACGCTCCTCGCCGGCGGCCTCGCAGAAGTTGATGACAGGGCATTCCGCCGCTTCGTCGGCCAAGGTGGCCGCGTGATGATCGAGCGTGCCTACAACGCCCAGCAGAAGCAGTTGGCCGTCGCCGAACACGACCGTCTGCACGACATCTTCCTCGACCACTATACGGTCAACATACCTGGCCGCTCTCTGCCTTATCCAGGCGTGGTCGCGGCCATGGACCGCTTCACCGAGGCCGGCTACCTGCTCGCCGTCTGCACCAACAAATACGAAAACCTCGCCAAGGGTCTCATTCAGGCGCTCGGTCTTTCCGACCGCTTCGCTGCCATCACCGGGCCCGAAACGTTCGGCATTCGCAAACCCGACCCACGGCACCTCACTGAAACCATCGCAAAGGCGGGGGGCGACGTCACGCGCGCCGTGATGGTCGGCGATTCGGTGACCGACATCGACACGGCCAAAGCCGCCGGCATTCCTGTCGTTGCCGTCGATTTTGGCTACACCGACCGCCATGTCAGCGAATACGAGCCCTCGGTGGTCATCTCGCACTATGACGAGCTGACGCTTGGCATGGCGCAAAAGCTGATTGACGCGGCAAGTCGCTAAAGTCGCCTTGACACGACTCCCGCCCCTCCCCTATATCGCCCGGACGTTCGGCCCTTGAGGCCTCGGACGGGCGATTAGCTCAGCGGGAGAGCACACCCTTCACACGGGTGGGGTCATAGGTTCAATCCCTATATCGCCCACCATTTCTTTTCAAATACTTAGCTGATTTTCGTTGCGCCTCCGTAATGGTTCGTTTGAACCAGTCGCGCGGCTGTTTCGCCGTTTGTTCGGCGGATGTTCTCATTTCCATTGACGATCATACGACGCAGGAATAATCCACTCTTCGTGCGGCGACCTCACACACTCTGGAGGCCGCTATGGAAATGGAAGTCACGGCCCTCGTGGGGAAGGCCTATTACGAGATCACCCTCGACGATATTGCCGAGTGGTGGATATTGGGCGGGCGCTGTGCCTGCTGCGGGCACCAGGGACCGTTCAACCGCGACAGGCTCAACAGGCGAGCCCAGAACCGACTGCTGCGCTTTGCCAGCCGGTTCTTGATCTGCACGCGCTGCCGGAACAAACATCACAACCGAATCTTTATCGCTGGTAAGCTGCCACGGTGACGATGGGCGGCGGGGTTGCGATGTCCACGATCGATGAGATCATGAATTTGCTCGCGGAGGCCAAGCGCCAGGCCGATGCGATCGACGAGCGAAACCTATCGTTCCATATCGGGACCGCGCTGCTCGTCGCCCAAGAGATCTCCTTGGGTCAGACCAGCAAGAGGCCGCGCCGCTGATGGCCGCCGGCCCATTCATCCTGCCATGCATCCCGACGCTCGTCGACAAACCGCCTGAGGGCGATGCCTGGACGCATGAAATCAAATATGACGGCTACCGCACACAGATCCATCTGGCGGACGGCCAGGCCCGAGCCTTCACCCGCAATGGCCATGATTGGTCGGCGAAGTACACAGCGGTGCTAGCCGCAGCGGGGGACCTGATCAGTCGCGATGCGATCCTCGATGGCGAAATGGTCGTGCAGGACGAGAGCGGCCGATCCGACTTCAAAAAGCTGGCCACTGCAATCCGGTGGGAGGGCGCCAGTTTGGTGTTCTACGCCTTCGATCTGCTGAGCTTGGCCGGCAACGACTTGCGCAAGCAGCGTTGCGAGGATCGTCGGGAACGACTGCTCGAGCTCGTCGGCGATCCGCGGCCAATCTCGCCTATCCAATTTAGCCAATCGTTCGAAGGCTCGGGTGCCGAGTTCTTCGCCGCCGTCGAGAAGATGGACCTTGAGGGCATCGTGTCTAAGCGAAAGGCCAGCATCTACCGATCAGGTGACAGCAAGGACTGGCTGAAGACGAAAGCCTACATCACAGGAGAATTCGTCGTGATCGGCTATGAGCGCAAGCGCGGTGCTGCCCCGTCCCTACTGCTTGCCGAGGAGAATGACGCCAGCCTGCGCTATGTTGGCAGGGCAATCCCCGCAATCCGGCAAGATCGGCGTGACGAGCTTTGGCAAGCGCTCGAGTTCCTGCACACCAGCCACTTCGCTACCCCGACAGGCACCGGCAACAAGGCTGCGGTGCCTGTCCAGCCCATCTTGAAGGTTATGGCCAAACATCTGCGAGGTGAAGAAAAGCTTCGCCACGCAACGGTCGTGGAAATCCTCACCCCTTGAAATCCAGACGCTCACGGCTAGGCTGACCATATGAGCACCCGCATCGACTTTGCCGACGAGCTCGAAGACGCAGCCAACCGGATCGCGGACATCAGCCGCGCCGATCTGCAGATCATGCTGCGGCGGGCTGCACTCAGGCTTCGCAACACCGAAGGGATCGTGCTCGATCAAGAGATCGATGATGCGGTCTATGCGCTGGCGGCCGATCTGAGGATGACCAAGCAAGATCTGTTGCGGACCATGATCCGTGAATGGCTGGAAAAGGGTAGTTATCTTCCGGTGATGGCTGATGAGGAAGACGAGGCCTAAAACGCAAAAGCCCCGCACATGGCGGGGTTCTGCAAAATGTACAAATTGTACAAATTGTAAATTACGGCATGGTCAGTTGCCGCGTATCATCTTCACAATTTCTGAGCCGTAGGAGAGAAGGATTGCGGTCAGCGCCGAACTCGCGAGCCCGGTAACAGCCAGAGCCCCCATCCCGGCTTGTTTCCATCTCGTAACATCATCAGTCACGGTTTTCACGGTCTGCATGTCGTTTTTCACCGCCTTCATATCCGATTCGAGATATCCGGTTCGGACCACCACCTCATCCAGGCGACGATGGACCGTGGCACGGCTGACGTCCGATTTGTCTTCCGAATCCTTCATGTCGTCGCGGATGTCACCGATTTCCTTGCCGAGCGCGTCGAGCTTGCCCATCATCGTTCCAAGGGTTCGGTTGATCTCGTTCAGGCTGGTCGTCATCTCAGACGCCCTTGTCGATTTCGGAATGCTTGCCACCCATGGTCAGGCACGCCATGGCTTTCTGGACCACGACCACCGACCACGACCCATCGTTTGACCGGGTGATGATCACTTCGCCATCAGGGATTTTTCCCCGCATGATAACGAATTCGCCAAATCGCTTTTGAAGGTCTTTCAATGCTGCGGCTTCCGGCGCGCACATCTGCTGCGCATCCGCCGGCCTCGACATCAAAAACAGGGCTATGAGCATGGCAAGTCCAGCCATTACCCATAGAGTGTACCGCCATGTCCTGATCATTTCCCCAGCCCTTTCCGGTAGTTTTGATCCCAAGCCCAACAACGATCGATCCGCGCATTTGCCCGACCAAGGGCGCGGTCAGTTTTCAGCAATGCGACATCCAGGCGATCACCTAGCTTGACGCCGGAACGTTCCTTGAGGCCGCAATCCGCTGGCTTTTCGGGAACCTTGGCGGCTTCCTGTATCGCGGCGCGCGTAGCCTCGGCCGCCACTTGAGCGCGCTTGGCATCAGCCAGCCGCGCACGATCACTTGTTATGCATCCGGTCAAAGAGAGGCTGATCGACACCATCAGGAACAGCGCCGGCCTTGAGTTGTTCGATTTCATCGGAAAGCCCCTCTTTTTCGCGCTCGGTGGCGATGCGTTCGTCTTCGAAGCGTTTGTTGGCATCAGCCAGGGATGCGGCCTTGCCCTCGACGAAGGCGCGTAGGCGGCGCTCCTCGATCACCTGAGCCTGAAGCGCATCGAGTTCAGCCCCGGCGACGAGCTCGGACACAGCCTTGTCGACCGCCTTGCGAATGGCTGACGACTTGTCGAAATCGGGCCCAGAGGCCGGCAGCCACGATCAAGACCAGCGGAATCGGGATCATGATGGTGAGCACCCGCCAAGTGGCGAGCGCGAAGGGCTTGAGGGCGAGCCAAGTCATTGGAGCGCGGTCCCGACGCCAACACTGTTGCAGGTGACAACCATGCGGTTCGGGCAAGCGACGTTGCCGCATGGCCCCTTGCAGTTGCATGGCCGGCGCTGAAACCGCATCCAATCCGGGATTGGTGCCCCAGACACTCCGGGGACGGTAAGCGGGTAGACAGGCATCGGTGTGGTGCTGATCAGATCAACCGGGCGCGGGCACGTTTCGACATGAGGTGCATGATGCTTCTGGCATGCAGGGCAGAACCAAGCGGCTTTCATCTCACAGGCCCTCATGCTTCGAGATGAACAGCCGGTCGCGGAAGATGTAGACGACCAGGCCCAGCACAGCGGCAAGCAGGATGAGCGTCAGGAAGCTGACCCCGAGCGCATCCATGAGCGATCGACCACTTTCGACCGCGCTGGAAACCTCGTAAAGCTGGTTTCCGATCCCCGCCGTGGAAAGACCACCAGCCAGAAGGCTTGCCCGCCCGATGTTCGAGCGGGCAGCGGTCTTGCTGCCAATCTCGGAGACGTTGTCGTCGCCCCAGACCTGAACGGCCTTGCGGAAGGCCGCGCGGCGATCGGCAAGGCCGTTGTAGCCACCATTGACCTTGAGCGTGACGCCGCGGATATCATTCTTGTCCGCCGGCGCATTGCAACCGTTCATCTTCCAGAACGAAATCGCGGCATGAACCCCGATCAACGGATCGAGCAGGAGGTCAGGTTCCTTGACCAGATCCAGGCCGATGGCGCGCCCGATCTCGCGGTAGTTGTCCTTGCCGGTGATTTGCTTGGGGCCGCGGCCACGGTAGCGCCAGCCATCGTCTGGGCCGACATTACCCATCCGGCCGCCATAAACCTTGTTGGCCAGGGCGCGCGGGTTCATGGCATAGGGCCCAGCCGAATTCAAAGTCGGGAATCGCTTCGGCCAAACCGCGCAAAGCCGCTTCGCCGAATAATTCAGGTTCTCTTCGGTGACACGCAGCCCGCCGCTTTCGACAAACACCTGCGCCATGAAGTGGCAGATCCGAAGCGGGGTGTTGATCCCGGCACGCTCCATTTCCGGCTGCGCATCCGCAATGGCCTTGATAAGCGCCGGCCTGCCGCCGGGCGCGAACGCCTTCAGCTCGTCGAACATCGCGATATCCTTTGATGTTGGGATGAGTGCCACCCGCTTTCAGAAGCGCGGGAATTCGGCTATATGTCTGCTCATGCTCAAGATCCGATGGATGCTCTTGCAAGGCGTGATCTTCGTCGCGGTACTGTTCGCGACGATTTGGTTTAGCGAAACGAATGACTACCCAATCAACCCCAATATCGCCGCCGCTTGGGCCTTTATGGCGGCCTACGGCATAACCTTGGGATGGGTCAGGTCAGTCGACCTTGTTCGCCGGCTTCGCCACCGCCGATTCATGCGAACGGTGGTTGGCGGCTCCTGGGCCTCCGGAAGTTCCGCCGGCTTTGGCCTGCAGCGTCAAGGAAACGGCGATGTTTCGCATCGCCTGACCACTGGTGGCGGTAGCGAGACGACGGAATTCAGCCCCAGATTCGGGGTTGGTGATGAGATCCGCTATCTGGCTTACATTACGGCCCAGCCGCCACCGCTCGACGACTTCAAGGGCCTTCTTGGGCCAAGCCAGACCACCCCCCGAAGCGACCGTTAAGCCGGTTCCGAGCGCACTACCGCGCTTCAAGTCCTGCTGAATTTCCTGATTGAAAGCTGTCTGGGAACCAACGCGCTGCCGAGTTCCCTGCGCATGCAAGATGTTCAGGAACCTGTCGAAACCCCGCCACAGGGCCTGACCATTCGGGAGCGCAGTGATTGCTGCCTGAAGATTGGCCGCCTGTTGAGGGTTACCGCGCACAGCAGCCGCGAAACCGGCGCCGCCCCATTGGTTGGCCCCCGCCTGCAATTCGCGTGTCGCCTGGTTGAACGTACTTTCAAGATGAGCCCTTACAAGCTGCCGAGCCACAGACGGCCGGCGCGCTGCAAGAGCAGCAACGGTTCTGCCGATTTCCGCCTCGGAGTTTGGCAAGGGGTTCTTGGGAAACAGCGCCTCAACCGCTTCCTTCGTCGTGACATCATCCTTGGCGAGCTTGCCGATCGGACCTTGCAAGATCGGGTCAAGATACTGGCGACGCAGATCGGCCTGCGCGTTCACAGCAGTCCTGAAATCCGGCGAAGCCGCTTCAGCAGCATTCCTGACAACGGTGGCGTCACTGCCGTATCCAGCCGAGCGCTGCTGGTTACGCTGAGCATTGGTCGGCCCTGCCGCATTATCGGCCTGCTGGCGAAGATACTTCTGCACTTCGTTGAGAAAGCCTACGGAGTCGTCCGGCATGCCCTCAACGTAGCGAGCAAGCTGCGGATCGTTCCGGATTGCATTCCGAGCCTCCTCCCATCCTGGCGCCGCCTGGACGCGCTGAAACTCAGGCTGCGACAGCCTTGTCGCTTCAGCCCGGGTATAGAACGGTTCCGTGACACGATTGATCACGGTGCGGGCATCGTTGACCAAGTCGCTGGCTGTTTCAGCCGCTGCTGGTCCGATGCCGGATGGGTTTACCGGGGCCGGGTCGATAGCCCCGAACTCCCGGCGCGCAGCGGCCTCGACTTGCTCGGGCCGCGCCGCGAAGAACTCCCGTCCGCCACCCTGGCCCTCAACAACCCGCTGAATATCCCCAGCGCGCGACGCGCCTCCGGTGACTTCCTGGACTGCCTCAAATCGAGTTATCGGCGTGCCGGCGGCTTGCGCCTCATGGAAAAGCTGCTCTGCACGATCGATCTGCTGCGGGGTGGCGTCTTCAACCGCGCGCGCAATCGTTTCGCCCGAAAGCTTACCCGCCCCGAAGAACGCAATTGGGGCACCGGCGACCAAGGCGGCTGCGGCTCGCGCGTATTTTTCATAGGCCGTTCCCTTTGTCGCTTGTCCAGCGGCCTCCGATGCCACTGCTGGCACCACCGTCAAGGCGACCTTCTGACCAAGCCGGCCCGGTCCTGCGGCCACCGCCGGGGCGAACTCGCCGATGGTCCGAACATACTCGCCAGCTTTGGTTTCTGGCTGGTAGTGCTCACCTACGACCGGCGTGGTGACTGACTGCACATCCTCAGTGCTTGCCATCAAAGCGCCAGGGGAAAGTGTGCGGCCGGCGAGGCGGACATTCTCGGCTGTTTCATCCGACGCCCCGAGCTTCTTGGCACCCCATGCGGCTATATCGCCCTGCATCTTTGCGGCGTCGCCAAACATGCCAATGGTGCTCTCCACGCCACTGCGAAGGCCGGAACCAAGGCTGCGGATGATGTCTTCGCCCATGGAGCGCTTGCCGGCGTCGTTGACGATCGCCTTACCGCTTTCGATCAGGGCATCAGGGATCGGCGATGCGCGGTCTTCATCAGATAAGCGAGAATAGTCCGATGCGCTGTCACGACGAGCACCCTCAACACTGCTATCGGACGGCGCTGACCCAATATGCTTCTTAAGTGCGGCAACCGCTCCCTCGGGGCTGCTGCCGCTCACTTTGTACTTGCGCCCATCTGAACCGGTGATCTGGTATTGCGGCATCAGTCAATCTCCTCGATCGTGAAGCCATCAATAACGACTGGACGGCGCTTCGATGTTGATGCGCCTGCCGCTTTCGTGGGGAACAATGGGTTCTGCTCGCTCCATCCAGCGAGTGCTTCGTCGAAGCCTGCATCGATCCGCCCTTCGTTCGTCTTGGCGTAGTCGCGGGCCAGTTTGGCGATCTGGATCTTGCGCTGAGCGATCTTCTTCTGGACCTCAATGAGTGCGCGGTTACCTTCCGGGGTATTGCTGAGCGTCGGAACCTGATCGGTGACGAAATCACGATCGGCGTTGGAGAAGCCGGACCCAAGCGAACCGCCCATGCTGTCGAGAGCTGCCTGCTTGGCCATCGCATTGAAGGTTTCGGTCGACGAGACCGATTTCAGGATCAGCGCCCATGGCGACGGCAGCCTTTTTCAGCTTGGTGACGATCTCGGACCCGCTGCCGGAATAGAAATTCGGATCATCCATCGCCTTCGACATGACGTTGAGCGCCGTGATGGTGCGGTTGGCCGACTTCTCATCGTCCTGAACCGCCATGAAGCGCTTGCCGTACTCTTCGCCGACTGTTTTGTCGTAACCGCGTTCGCCGCCAACATTGACCGTTGTGCCCTCGCCACCGACGGCTGAAATCTTGCCCTTGGTCTCGCCGGATTCATCGATCTGGTAAGCCTTGCCGGCATCCAGTCCCGCAGCCTTCTTTTCTTCCGCTGTGAGCAGTCGGAACCCTGTTTTTGGGGCCACGGCAATGGCCTTGCCGCCCCCATCAGTCAGCGCCTCTACACGAGAGCCCTTGCGGACGCCCATTTTGCCGCCGCCCATATCGATAAGATCGCCCTGAACGTTATCGCGCTGAAAGGTGCGGTTCTTTTCGTTTTCCTCGGCATCGAAGCGCCGCGCAGTCGCTGCCTCATCGCTGCGGAATTTCATATCCCGCTGGGCACGTACTTCCTCAAGCGCGGCCTCGCGCTGGGCTTTGGCCTGCTCAAGCTGAGCGCTGCCGTAGCCCTGCATGGCGCCGCCGGCGATCATCGCAAATCCGACCATCACTGAACTCCTTGCATGAGACCGCCGCGCGGCATCTGGCTATCGTCTGGCGGTGGCTCCTGACCGTTCGGTGGCTTGTTTCCGCCGGCATCTTCTTCAGCCAAGCGCCGGAACATCGCTTCGAGCTGACCATCCTTGTCGGCCTGCATCAGCTTGTTGAGGTCTTCGGCCGCCGCTGCCTCGTCGAGTTGGCCCGAGCTCTGCAGCATCTCCCGATAGAGGTCCAAGGCCTTGAAATAGGCACCTTCAAGCCCATCCTGGTCCTCGCCGAAATCATGGATGCCAGCCTCGCTGGCGAGGTTGGCCAAATCCTCGAAAGTCGCGGTACCGGCGTGCAGGAGAACGTCACCGCTCAGCTTTTCGCCGGCCTGCTGGGCAGCACTTGCCACGCGACCGATGACGAGCGCTGAGGCTCGAGCCAAGCCTTCGATTGGATCGCCCTCGCCCTGAAGGAGGCTGAGCACCTGGGGCAGCATCTGCTTGTTGTAGATCAGTTCCATGCTTTTGCCGATGAAATGCTCGTACGCCTGCTGCTCTTCCGGGCTGGCCTGCACGGATTCGCCAAGGCCACCCTGAGCCGGCTGCTGGGCCTGCTGCATGTCCGGCGCGGGCTGGCCAGGCAGCGCCGCGGCTGGGTCGTTAGCCATGTCTTGAAGCGCCATAGGGCGATCCTTTCGGTTCGTCGGATTTTGGAGTATGTTTAAGGAATAGCGAGGGGTGACTATGAAAAGCTTGCTTCTGACCGCCGCCATTGCGTTCTTCTTGCAACAGCCATCACGACCAGCATCGACAATCGAACCCAAGTTAGCCGCCTCGACGTGCTTCAAGACCGGAGAGCAAACGGACGGTTTGAACAAGATTTGCTTTTACGACTGCATGGGTTCGGCAGCGGCAATAACCGTTCGCGCAACCCAGCTATGCCCGCTCACGATCAGGCAATGACACCGATGCGTTACGCCGCAATCATTCTTGCGATTCTGACTGGCCCGGCTTGGGCTGACTGCGCTCCCAAAAGCAACCCGGTGATACCGAGCGTCTTGGAACAGCCTTATCCCGAGGCGCGGGGCAAGCTGATCGCTGCTGGGTGGCAACCGTTTCTGGATCAAAACCAGATCAGCAATCCGAACCCGCCCCCATTTGCAGAAGAATGGATTGCCGAGACTGGTTTTTTCGAGGTCGAAGCCTGCTCCGGCACCGGGCGCGGTTTTTGTAAGGCCGTCTTCGTAGACAAGAACAAGAACTGGTTGCGGGTAATTACTGCCGAAGGCGCAGAAGACGAGCATGTCGTCGATTCGACATCTCTGGTCTGCGGTCCAGACGACTAACCAAGGCCGACCCCACCCCATCGCTCAGCCGGCGTCGGGCGTTTCACACCGTCATCGAATGGCGTGGGCGGGGTGAGATAGGTTTCCTCGAAACGAACGACCGGATCGGCATTCGTGCTCTTGCCTGAACCACCACGCTCTGGCCGGTCGCTGCCGTTACTGGCCATAAGAACGGAACCGTTTTTGCCGTCTCCGCTGGCGAAATCACCAACGATCCGCTCGCCGATGGTTCGGTTTCCGGTTAGTTTTAAGCCCGCGTTTGCGATGGTCAGCCCGTTGCCAACTCCAGGGATCATGCCACCGAGAATATCGATGCCCCCGGCAACAATCTTCTGGCCAGTCGACAGTTCTTTCGGAGCCTGCGGCGCCGAACTGGGCGCCGGGGCGTTGCCTGGCAATGTCGATGTAGACCCAGCCGAACGACTAGGCGCGGAGGGTGTAGCTGCTGCAACCTGACTTGCCGACGGTCGCGAAACCGGGTTCACCGGCCCATAGCTTCGGTTGAGGCCATAGTCCTTGTAATCGGCGACCTGTTTCGGAGATAGACCGCCGGTGTTGGTGTTCGGGCTGGACCCACCCAGATACTTTTCCTCGAAAGAAGGTCGCGACGAGGGAAGCATCGCGACTTCTGATGGCAGTCCGGTGGACGTTCCAGTCCTCGCCGGTCGGCCAGAAACGACACCATAATCGACCAGGCCAGACGCCAGGTCGCGAACCTGGTCATAAGACACGGTTGCTGTGTTCTTGCCGTCTCCATCATACTTGCCAGAGCCGGAACTGCCTTTGAACGCAGCCCATTCGTTCGCCAGTTCATTCGCGAACCTGTCCACATCAATGTTTCCATCGACTGCTGCCCGATTGGCGCGATTCTGCAGAAGCCCCTTCGCCAGTTGATCCTGAAGCTCTGGGGTGAACTTTTGATCCAGGCCAACGCCGAGTTGGTCGGTGACCATCTTCAAAGTCGAGTTTTTGATCTGGTAGGCCCCCAAAGCTGTAGAGGCATGGCCCGCCGCGATCATTCCTTTCTGGTAGTCGAGCACCTGCCGAAGTGTCATGTTGCTGAGGTCGACGTAATCGACAGGGCCGCCAGAAACTAGCCTGTTATATGGATTGGTGGTGCCCGCTTCAGCCGCCCGGATTCGAGCCAATGTCTTCTCAACGGCCAGATCAGCCATCGACTTGTTTTCAGCAGCCCTCGCCTTCGATGCCAGATCGGTACGCTGAAATTGGTCGAGATCGGCCATGCTCTTGATTTCAGTAGCGCGCGCCGAGGTATAGAGCCCACCTGTAGGCGTTGCCGGGGTCGCGCGGCTACCAAGAGAGCGATCGATCCCGCGCTCGGCGGCATGGCCTCCAAGCGCCGGCGAAAGACCTGTCGGCGTCGTGCTGCGGTTCGTAGATGCCATAGGACCGGCACCGGTAGACCGATTTCCGGCAGAGTTCAGCCCAGTACTGCGATCTGAGGTCGGGCGCTCGGAGAGCGAACGATCTATCTCGCGACGATCAGAGCTCACCGATGAGGTTGAACGGTCAGGACGGTCGCTGCTCGCCGAGCTCGACCGATCCGTCGTTGATCGGTTGCCCGTCGACCTGTCGATTTCACGTTCCGAAGCATGGTTGCTGGTGCTGCCGGCGCCGCTCGATTTGCTGCTGCCGCCAGATGACGATTTGTCCGGGCGGTTCGCGTTTTCTGCGTCGAGCATGCCCATCTTAGCTGGCCACCCTCTCGATGCGCTTGGTCTGGGAATCGTAGTTGTAACGGAAGCGCTGGGGCGACTTCGGAGCACCAGGCATGGTCTGCGCAGGCTGCGCAGGCGGTGCGGCCGCGGCAGGCGCAGGCGGTGGTGTTGTGTTCGCGGCAAAGGCATTGTCCGGCAGATTGTAGCTGTCGGTGACGCGCTGATCCTTGGCGCGGAGGAAATCGCGGTCCTTCTGCTGCTCTTCGGAATAGGCATCCATTTCGGCCTTTTTCATCAGGCCGCCGCCGATACCAGAAATGAGCCCCGCGCCGGTTTCGCTCTTCAGGAAGTCGAACAGGCCGCCGCCAGCCTTGCCGAGCGGTGAAAGCCCTGTCGCAGTTGCCGCTGGCGCCAGACCGGCCGACGAGAACAGTCCACCTGCCGCTTGCGCCATGCCAGGCGGAGCGAACAGGTTGCCGGCGATCTTCGAGGCACCACTGAGGATGTTTCCAAGGACACCGCCACCGCTGGCAATGCTGCCGATACCGCCGGCCCCCGATGCGGCGCCACCCGTAAAGACGGAAGCACCGACCCCAAGAACAGCCTTGCCGACCTTGGCAACGCCAGAAACGACAGATGAAAAGACCTTGCCGATGCCAGAAACGACGCCACTCATTGTGTGACCTCCATGCGATAGATGTTGCCGTAAGGCTTGAAACCCATGTGCTGCAGGAGCTTTCCTGCGCCTTCTGGGTCATTCATAATTGCGGTGGTCCCGCAGCGGATCTCGACCACTTGCGGGTTTGGCTTCGCCCATTCGACCATGCCGCGCATTAAGGAAACCGCATCGCGCGGATCGGCATGTTCGTTGGTAAGCCAGAACAGGTCGGACGCCATCAACTTGTTGCCGATGACATAGACCCTTGCCAGGGTTCCCAAGATCAGCCCGTTGATGCTTGCCCCGCCGTCAGAAACCTGCACCCAGCAGGCCCCGCCATGGCGTTGACCGTGGCGCTGGATCGAGGCAAGCAGCAGCCGCTTGGTCTCCGGGATGTCGATCTGGGCCTGACCAGTCTTGGCATAATGGGTCTGGAGATAAGCGCCCTCCAATAGACGGACGATCGCCGGGATATCGGAGAATGTGGCGTCACGGATCATGTGCTCACCACTTCAGGTCGATGTTGTACATCTGCTCGACGAAGTTCAGTTGCTTGTCGCGCAAGGCCTTCGCAGCGGTAAGCTGCTGGTTGCGCTGGGTGGCGTCCAGCGCCGTGTTGGCCATGATCGACTGCTGCGACCGGTTGTACATGTCTTCCATGTTGGTCAGGAATTGCGCCGCTGCATTCCGATCCGAGGAATTGAGGTTGAGCCCGGCGATCTTCTCTTGAAGAGCGCGGTCAAGCTTGTTCTCGCCGGTGCGGAAAGTGATGTCCCGGTCGACAAGCGCAGATTGCAGGGCGCGGTCGGCCGCCGCCATGCCTTCGCGGGAAGCGATATCCCTGATCTGCTGGGCTTGATTGGCGTCGATCGATGAATTCTGCATCTGGACCTGCAGAGCACGATCCAGACTGGCCTGATCTTTGGCGAACGCCTGGGCGTCGTTCTGGCCGGCCATGCCATATTCGAAGGCCCGAGCATCCTGATTTCGGGCGAAATCCTGCGCCGAATCCTGCGATGCAATCGGGATGGCGTTCTTGATCACCGCATCCTGAGCGGCACCGACGGCCATCGAGGAATTCAGAAGCCCGCGCCGGTTGGCCATCTTCAAGCCTTCGGTTCGTGCCGCCTGGTTGAGCTTGCTATCCTGCGAGGTCAGTTCGTTGACCTTGTCCGCCATGGAATCGTTGACCTGCGCCGGGGCGATCGACGGCATCGGGCTGCTGGCGCCGTTCTCGGCATTCCACTGGGCGAACGATTTACCACCGGCCTTGGCGGCGTCGTATAGGCCCGGGGCCTTGATAGGCTGAAGCGGGTTTGGCGCGACCATGCGCGGCTCCTTTCAGGTGAGCGAGAAGGCCTAAAGGCCAGAGGATGGGAATTGGTCAGCCCTTGTCGGACTGGTCGCGCTCGCGGCGCTTCAACTCGCGCTCGACGGCTTCACGGATGAACTCTGCGCGCTTGTTCTTGCCGACGATGGCGTCGATCCGTTCCGGCACGTCATCCGGCAATCGAACCAGTATCGGCTTCACATTGAGTGGTGGACGTCCCATTCGGTTGGGACTACCTGATGCCGATGTTTTGGTCAAACGATCACCATAAACGATATCGCTTATTGACTTTTAATCTTATAAGCGATATCACTTATTCCAGCAATTGTCCAGATCGGAGACCGCCAGAATGTCCCGCCTCTTACTAGCTGCAACGTTCGTTTTCATGCCTACATTGGTATTGAGCAACTGCGCGGTGCCGCTCGCTACCATGACGCAATCGGCCCATCTCAACGAGCACGATTCTTCGCCGCACAGTCGACCCGATACGCCAAATAGCAGTAGCGCGCCTTCCGAAGACGGCGGCTCACCTCCGTGGTGATGCCAACGAGTAGCTCTGCGGGTCTAATTGAAAGAGTCTAGGCCAACTGCTACATTCGCTTGATGTGATGGGCGCCAGTGCAACAGCCAGGAGAGACCCCATGCGCATTGCCCTGATTTGCATACCCGCATTGATGTTGAGCAGCTGCGCGATGTTGCCGAAGGCCGAAGAGCCTGTGGCATATCAAGCGCCCGCTGCTGTGGCTAAGCCTGCTCCGGCGGTGAAGAAGGTTGCCGTTGCGCCCAAGCGAGTGGTGAGAAAGCCAGTCGTTCAACCCACCACAACGAATGAACGCTCAGAAAGCAGCGATGACGGTACGGGGCCGGACTCGTGGTAGACATGCGGGGTGTTATCGCAATTCTGGCATTTACTGCCTTGCTTGAACCAGCTTATGCGGGCAAAAACGACCCGACATGGAACCCACCATCGAGATACGATCACCCATACACTGGGCGGCTTGAGGTTTACTATCTGCCTCAGTCGGAGGTGTTCAAAAAATGCCGCCATCTGCACCAAATGGCGGGCACGCGAGAGCCAGATATAAATGTCAGGGGATGCGCCAAACCCAATGGCGACCATTGCATCATGTACATTGTAAACAAAACTTGGCGAGGCTCTACGCCTCAAGCCATATTTAGGCACGAACAGGGCCACTGCAACGGCTGGCACCCAAGCCACCCCGACTAGACATAGGTGGCAACTCGCAGAGCAAAAACAACATTGGCAGAACCGGTTGTGAACCCGACCGTTCTTCCAGTCTCAGCGGCCATCCTGTAGTCGTAGCCTATAGCCACGCGATGAACGGTTTCAATAGTTGTCTGGATTCGTTCGGTTGCCCCAGAGAGTGTGATTGCGCCGGTATTGTTCGCCCGAACGACCACCGTAAATTGAGTGCCATTGGCTGGAATGTTCAGCGTTCCGCTTGCCCCCGAAGTGTACCCCGATGCACTAGAAATTTGGAGGGTTGATGATGTAGTGGTCGAAGCAACATCGGTAACTGCAAACACCCAGACTGCGCACGTCCCTGCGGTTCCAGATGTGAAATTTACAACAATGCTGCCAGAAGTGCCACTCGGTTTTGCAGCCCAGATACCCACACCAGCAGTGCCATTAGGAGCACCGCCGCCCGCGTCACCATTATCATTTCCGGCAGCCGCGCTGCCGCCGATAGTAACTGACGTTTGGTCAAGGATCACATTGCCTGTGGCGAATAGGGTAACCACTGCCACAAGCGTCCGCCCCGTGAAATCCTCACCGAAATTCAGCCCGGCGAAGGTGTAGGAGCCTGAGCGATCGGTCGTGTCGATGGACGAGGCTACGAGTTCGACGGGTTGCCGCCCCAGTCCTGCCAGCATCCCGCCGAGCCCAGGCAGCATCAGTTGACGCCCTTCATAAGGCTTGCAGCAATGAATGAGCTGTTGATCACCGTGTAGAACAGGAAATCGTTCTCAGCGGCTGCAGTCGAGAGGACGGGGTCGACGGCGCCAGCAAATTTCCAGTTCGACGCGAAAGTCACCGTGCGCCCACCGGTCCCATCCTGCACAAGGAGGATGAAGCCACTTTGACCAACTTTCGGGTTGGTTGGGTTGCCAAGCGTCCTGTTGCCACCGAGAACGACGGATGCATTGATGAACGTCGACATATCAACGGCAATTGTCGCTGCATCCGTGAGCGAGACCACAGCCGTGGAAGCCCAGACTTCGCTGACAACAATGGAGCGAGCCGTATCAGTACCGGTTCGATATTCTGCAGCAGTTGCAAACTCGGAAATGCCTTTGGCTGTGGTCGAAGCATCGATACCCGACGGTGTCCCGCTGAATGCCGGCGTCGTCAGCGTCTTGTTGGTCAGCGTCTGGGTGCCGCCGACGGTCACGGCGCTGGCCGCGTTCGTGCCTGCCGTGGTGATACGCAGATCGCCAGTGCCGAGGGTCAGGACACCGCTGGAATGGGTCAGGACGACATTGCCTGCGGCGAAGTCGATGATGCCGCCAGATGCGACATACAGATCGCTCCATGCCGTACCGGAGACACCAAGCGCGGCGCCATCGTTCGCAGCCGGCTTGATCGGACCATCAGCAAAGCTGTAGCCGTTGGTGGTTGCCCCGGCGAAGGCTAAGGCATTCGCGGCGTGGGTGATGGTGACGTCGCCGTTGTTGAAGTTCAGCACACCACCAGAGGCGAAAAAGGCGTCGGACCAAGACACCGTCGCCGAGCCGAGCGCAGCGGCATCGTTCGCTGATGGCAGCACAACCGCATCAAAACTGTACCCGCTCGAAGCGCCGGCAAAGGCCAAAGCATTGGCCGAATGCGTTGCGGTGACGTCGCCGGCATTCCAGTTGATGACGCCGCCCGAAGCGAGGAAGAGATCCGAGAAGGCAGTGCCCGAGGCGCCAAAGAGCAGCACCATCATTGGCAGACGGCTTGATGGTGCTGGCGGCAACAACAGCACCATTCTTGTCGACGTAGAACCTGTCCGAGCCACCAACCTGCAGCGTCAACAGCCGCGAAGCCGCCGACGAAGCGGAGTTCGTCACGTTCATCTTGATCGCGTGATAGTCCGTTCCTGCGTCGTTCCACAGGTCCGTCAGCGAATGGATATAGACGTCAGCCATGTTGTGGCGTGTCCTTTGGGCTTACCGGTGGATTTCTGGTCAGAGCTTCGACGCGTCGGCAAAAAACTTGTCGATCCGCTCGGCTGAAAAACCGAGAGCAACAAACCCTGTCTGCATCATCGGTTCATCGCGAACGAATGTGCCGCTGTTGTCGTAGGCGAGTTGGATAGCTTTGCCTTGCGTGGCGACCCATGACTCGACTTGATCGAGAAGGTTGTCCGCAAAGAGCTGAAGCTTAAATTGCCGGGCCGTCACCCGGTAAGCGTCCCAGAACACAGGGGGCTGAGCACCCAAGTGCTCTAACCATGCGCGGACTAGATCTGGTGTCCAGATCTGCTTTGCCAGGGCGCGAATTTCATCCGGCTCGGCAGTCAGGTCTGTGGGTACAAAAACACCCGCATCGAGGTGACCAGGCAAAATCACTCGTCTATCGACAACAACACCGTTGTCGGCTGTCTTGACCCCGATTGCCTGGAAGCGCCCTTGAAGCTCCAAAGTGACTGTGACCGACACTTGAACTTCTCCTAAGTAAAATAGGTGCCGGTCGCCACGACGGTCCGGCCAGAAGCTATGATTGTGGTGTTGTCATATTTCAAAATGCCCATACTGGCGCCACCAGCCCCGATCTCCCCCTGAAGAATGAATCCTACAGCTGCCGTCTCGCGCCCGACAGCGATTGAGGACGACGCCGCCGTAAACGGGAGCGGAACAAGGAGAGCGCCTGCAGCAGTCCCTGCTGTGGTGATGGTCACTGTCACCGTGAAATCGACCACATTGCCAGTCTTGCTATATTTCAGAGAAGCAGAAACAGTCGTGAACGAGCCGCTGCTGGACGTCGGCGTCGGGGTTGTTGTTCCTGTCTCTTGAAATGGTACGACACCCGAGCCGGATTCATTGGTGAGGGCCGCAGCAAGATTTGCACTGGATGGGGTAGCAAGAAAGGTAGCTACACCTGTTCCAAGCCCGCTGACGCCAGTACCGATCGGCAACCCCGTCGCATTGGTCAAGACAAGAGCCGAAGGGGTGCCAAGTGCCGGGGTCACCAGCGTAGGCGACGTCGCAAAAACCGCGGCCCCTGTGCCGGTCTCATCGCTTAGAAGCGAGCGAAGATTGGCCGATGACGGTGTTGCCACGAATGTATCAAAGCCAGATGCTCTGGTAATCGCCGCCCATGAAGTCAGGTCACTGTCGAGCGGTTGATATGCGGCCGCAATCGCAGCCGGTGACAGGAAATCGGTCCCAGCCTCAAGATTGACCGCCGCCTTGAACGCAGCTTCGTCGGCAAAGGTAAGAAATGCCCGACCATATGCCGTTGTGGTCAGAGCCGAAATGGCCGTCAGGTTTGAATTGATCGGCTGATATCCGACTGGCAATCCGGCTTCCAAGGCCTTCAGCCTGGCAGCAACCGATATCAGAAGGTTTGATTGCTGCGACACTCAGCGCACCAAGCCGCGAAGGGCGTAGTTGAACGTCCCAGATGGGAACGTGTGCGGGTGCTTGTCGTCATCATCTGTGATGAGCGTCACCGCGATGTTCTGACCAAGCCCATCGATGTGGGCTTCAAGAACCCCTTGGACGGCTTGGGTCCAGTCGATGTTCTCGAAATAGTCCGACGTGACCATCTCCGCGCCGGCAGTGACATCGTGGTCGACCTGTGTGCCGCCCTGCCCGCGCGCATAGTCCACATCGAACGAAACTCCGACCTCGATGTCATCCTGGCAACTGACGTCGAAAGTAGCCTTCTTGAAGACCTTCCTTTGTGTCGGGCTACCGATCGAATTGAATGGGAACCTGATATAGGCCTTTACCGCGGCCCCATCGAAGGAAAGGCCGCGATCAAGCTCGTAGACATAACCATCGGTGCCACCGACAAAGATCCGATCCCCTGCCCCATTCGAGACTTCGCCCGAACAGGCGCAAAACACATCGATCGGCAAATTGAACGGCATCGGCTCCGGTACTTTGCGGCCGATGTAGATCGTGACCCCGGTGCCATCATCGAAGAACAGCCGATATTGGTCCTTCGACTTCACTCGCATCGAGGCTGCAACACGGACACCGGTATCCCGCTTCTTCTTGAGCAGAGGTTCGATCATCTGCGTCAGCGTACCGGTGCGCCAGTCGCCATAAGCCGCTGTTGAACCCAGATCGCGGACGCCGCCATCATCGAGATAAACAGGACGATCCATCATCTGGATACTGCCTGGCTGTGCTCCTGACCCATCGGTGATCGGCAGCATCTGGAAATCGCTGCTGTCGTTGCCGGCGATATATTCGATGCGGCCAGCCCCGAAGATCACAAGCGAGGTCGATGCCGCAGCCAGAAGCCCTGTGACCAGTTCACCAAACGAAAACTCGCCGGCTCCGGTGGTCGTCATGTACTGCAAAGGCTCGCCGAGACTGGAAAACAGCACGGACCCTGATGAGAACGACAGGAACAAGTGGTTCTTGTAGTGGCTGACGTAGACCGGCCGATCGAACTGGGCTCGCATGATCACGACGTCGCCGCCGCGTGTCAGGATGCGGTCGCCGTCACGCTCAAGGACGTTGATCGTTTCCTCAAGCAGGCCGGCCTGTGTCCCGGTACGGATCGGCGAAAGGGCCTCGCCCGTCCATTCGTAGCCGTAACCTTGCCCGTTGGTGAAATACATCGCCGGCTGGCGGGCAGCACCATAGAAATTGTGGACCGTGAAATCGTATTTGCCGCCCGTTGAGAGCGTGATTGCAACAGCGGGCGTCCCTGAAGCTGACCCACTATCGGAGGTGATCGTTTCCGTGGTGAAGGTGCCGGCCACGTTGGAGATGACGAGATAACCGACTGCGGTGCCATTCCAGGCACCGGAACTCAGAACCACCCGATCAATCGTGGCCGTCGCGGTCGATGTTCCACCAACAAGGACTTCGCCCTGAACGAACTCGGTGGTTCCTGCGGTGAAATCGATGACGTAGCCGAATGCCATTTCCTCCCATCCTGCGGAGGAATCCCGATACATCTTTCCGGCACCGGCGATACTGTCGCGGAAAGCATAGACGTGGCTGTCGAAGACCCAGACGCCGCGCACTGGGCCGGTTCCTGGAACGGTCTGGATTGCCGCGCGCCGATCAGCAATGGTTGCCGGATCGTCGGAATCCGAAGGCCTTGCCCGACCATCGAAGCGCTCGTAACCGCCGTGCCTGCTATAGCCCAGCACATCGGCTTCATAGTTGATCGCTGCAATGCACTGCCCTGCCGGAATGGCAATCGGCGGCGTGACGAGATTGAGCCCACCCCTGAGCAGGAATGTCGTGGTCTGCTGCGACATCAGGCCAGCGATCCAGCCATGGAGATGCGCGGAAGCTGGTCGCGTTCCAGAGCACAGAAATTCTGGGACTGACGCAGCCGCCATAGCGGGATTTGCGCCGGGGCCTCGTCATGGGTGCCAAGCATCTGCAGGGCAACATCGACGATGACATCATGGAACCGTGTCGGGCATTCCGGGATATCGGCGTCGGCCGCCAGTTCCTGGACATCTTTCCGGTACCTGCCACGGATCGTGTAAACCGCATCCGGGGTATAGGAGAAAACAAGCTTCCCATCCGGTGCGATGGTGAAGAGCGTTGGTTTTCCTTCGTTCTGGGTGCCGGCGCAATTGGGTCTTGTAGAACCAATCCCATTGACGGAAGCGCAGGCCGCCCTCGTCTGAGACGCCAATGGCAGGATCATAGAGCGAAAGACCGCTGTCGCAATCGTCCGTCGAATAGATCCAGTCGGCAAAACGGGTGATCGCCGCCGATGTCGCGAAATCATTGAACCCGGAATAGGCATGGCGCTGCTGGTGAGCGATGGTAGGCCCATAGAACTCGGCCTGCATCCACCGCCACGTCGAATGCGCGTTCTGAATCTGCCGCCAGGCATCGTTGACCCAGCGCACAATCTTCTTGTTGCGCCGAGTTACCCCCACGACGGTCGACAAGGTGGCGCTATCGTCCACCGTGCCGGAGTCCGACGAGACCTTCTGGCAAAGCTGAAGGAAGTTCATGGTCGGCCGATCAGGCGTTCAGCGACAGAACGGTGAACGGATAGGTCGGCACGTTGCGCGGCGGCATTAGCCCGCCCTGCGGGTTCGGGTCGTAGACCTTCTTTACCGCGTTGCGCAGTGCCTCGAAATACTCGAACGGGATGCGGGATTCCTTGGCGCGTTCGATCCACATCGCGCGTCCGTTGACGCTCACAGGGACCGGATCGGAACCGCCGGGGCCTTCTTGGGCCTGAATGATGATGTTGACGTACCTGCGCTCGGTCGACGGAACTGCATCGGGATCGATCGGAGCGCGCCCCGCGCCGACTGGCGGCTCGGCAATCTCGATATAATCCTTGTCGTAGCCGACGGTCGCCATCAGGGACCTGATCTTGTCAGCGCCCATACGGAACTGGACATCGGTCAGCCCGAGGTTCGCGGTTGCAAAATCCGCCAACTGGGTTGCAGTGGCTTCAGTGATAGGAATGCGCTTCATTTCTGGTCTCCTTTTGCCTTGCGCTGACGAGCGAGGCGGCGCGACGCGGCGGCGGCCTGCTGTTGGGCCTTTTTGGCTGCTGCGGCGTTGGCCTCGGCTTCCTTCATCAGGTGCAAGACGGCGTTGAACGCCTTCTCGGCTCCGATCGCCTGTTGGGTGACGTTGTGCGCCTTCTGCAGCATCTCTCGGGCCTCTTGGGCTTGAGCGAGCACACGGTTGAGCTCTCGCTCGATAAGCGATGGATCGATCATGAGGTGATGGACCTTGGAGTTGGGGCGGCTCGAATGAGCGGCCGGAAAAGTGCCGGGTTTCCCCGGTTTGTCGGGTGCTAGCCCTTGAACTTGATCTTGGCGCGGGTGAGATACGCGCGCTCGGCATCACTGACCGCAACCACCTCGCCGCGAGGAACCCGGCGGATTGCCCCGTTCGCAATCAATGGCAGGTTGCCCACACCCTTGATGACGACGCAGCCAGCCGGAATTGGCTCTGCTTTCATTTGATTGATCCTTTATTGAGGGAGCCGGGCGGAGCGAACCCCGCCCGCTGTATGGCTTACGAGACCGGGTCAGCCACGTTCGAGCCGGCAGGTACGACGACGGCGCCGCGCACATGCCAGAACCCGGCAAGGATGTCCTCGAAGATGAGGTAGTCGCCGACCTGGCCGCCAGTGGTGGTGCCATTCAACGTGACAACGTCGTCGCCCGCTGCAATCGCGGCATAGCCGGTGACTGCGTTGGCATCGTTGTCGAGCGAGAGGATCATACCCTTGAACAGGTCAGATCCTGCCTTGTTGATGGTGTAGCCGGAGGTGTTGAGCACCGAGACGACGAACTTGTAGATCGCCCCGGAGCCGGTTGCCGCCGGCAAGGTCACCGCAAGGGCAGCATCACCGCCGACTTCACCGAGCAGGAGGGTCTTGTTCTCATGCAGAGCGGGGTCGATGGTGGTGGCGCCGGTCAGTGTCACGACGCGGGTGGAGACATCCGCGACGCGGTTCAGCTCGGCGGCGGTCGCGATGACCTCAGTTCCGCCGAGATAGAAGAAGTCGCCGTTGACCAGAGCCTTCAGCACCTCGCCGAGGTCTTTCGACCCCAGCTTGCGGATGGCAGTCAGCATCTGGTTGGCGATCGTGTTGGTGAGAGCCATGGTGAAGCCCTCCCCTTACTGGTTGTCGCCGCGCCACGCGACATAGCGGAGCAGCTTGGCTTCTTCGGCGATCACCGAACCAATGGTGAAGCCCTTGGCGGCCGAACCGGCAGCACCCTCGTAACGAGAGATTGCCGAGGTGCCGGTGGCACTGGCAGCAGCCGCAGCGACGGCAACGTTGTGGACAACGTTGACGGTGACCGTGGCATCGTCGATGCCGGCGGTCGTGTCGCTGGAGACGTAGACGTTCTCCGAGCCGAAGGTGCCGCGCAGGGTGCCTTCCTGGATGACGAAGAAGCCAGCTGCGTCGCCGCCGGCAAACGAGCCGGAGTAGAGCAGCACTTCCTTGACACGAGCCGTGGCGCTGGTGGTTGCACCCTTGATCGTATCGCCAGCTGCAATCGTGGTGGTGCCGCCCGAAGTAAACGGGACGATCCAGTCCAGGAATGCGGTGGTGATCAGATCACCGTCGGTGCAGTTGTAAAGCTGCACCATGTTCGGCACGAAGCCGAGGCTGATGTTGAGAGCCGCGCCGTTGCCGACGGTGATCCCAGTAATTGGCTGACCCTTCATAGGATCGGTCCTTTCAAAGATTGAGGAGAGGAAGCGGGGCCGGAGCCCCGCCAATCAGGGGATCAGAGGGCGGTCGTCGCCACTTCGAGGCGGGCCATCCAGAGCTGGTTCAGCACCAGGGCTGCCCACCAGGTCTTCCAGCCGACATAGCCGCGCTGGCCGAGCGGATCGTCCTTGGTCTTCTGGCCGACAGGGATGATGGTCGGCGAGATCGAGCCGGCGCCACGCAGGGCAACCTGGCCCCACGATGCCTGCGCGAAATACATGACCGGATAGACGTCGGCCGAAGTGCCGGAGGTCGACACCATCGAGCCCTTGGCGCCGCCGGCATCAAGGAACGGGTCGAGATCGGGCGACAGGATGTAGCGAACATCCTCGACGGTGCCGATTTCATATTCCGAGATCGGGTTGCGCTGGCCGTATTCCGCCACCGGCAGGAAGCCCGGCATGTTGCGAATGTCCGAGGCAAGATCGGTATGACCGACGGCGACATAGGCTGCTTCCACGGCGCGGGTCGCGAAATTCTGCGATGCGCTGAGGATTGACGTGATCTTCATGCCCTTCTGAGCCATCAGGGCACGGGTGACCGCGCGCTGCTTGGACAGAGAAATCGGGGTGTTCACGTCGGTACGCTGGGTACCGTTGGCATAGAAGACGTTGGTGCCGCCGCGAACGACGCCGTAGTTCAACGCCTCGATGGTGCGCCCAACGTTCTGGCCACACTGAAGGGTCGCGTCCTGGAGGACGGGATCTTCGTGCAGGTCTTCGATCTTGTCGGTGATCTCGACGACCATACCGTACTGGGTCAGCGTCGCGGAGACGTCGTCATAGCCGAACGAAGTGGCAGTCGGGGTGACACCTTCCTGGAGCGGAACCGTCGCCGCATCGAAGACGCGGGGGCGGCGGAACTTGATGGTATCCGACTTGTTCTTCGGCATCTGCTTGGGAGTGGCGAGCTTTTCCAAGACCATGACGGGCTTGGCGTGCTCGAGCATCTGGTCGGCAGCATAGACGTTTGTGCGCTGGGAAATCCCAGCGTCGCCATAATGCGTGGTCATTTCAGCAGTCCTTTCAAAGGGAACTGCTCAACGGGTCAGGCGCGGGCTTTTTGGGCTTTTTCAGCCTGGATCGCGGCCCAGATGGCGTCTTCGTCGCCTTCAGCGGGAATCCCGGTGATGGTCGGACGGCCACCCGTCCTCTGTGGAGAGGCAGAGCCCTCGATCTGGCGTTGGCGCCTGTCGTCGAGCTTGGGTTGGGGTGCGGGCTGCGGAGTTGGCGCGGGCGCCGGTGGCTCCTTGATCAGCCCGAGATGTCGCTTGAAACCTTCGATGACTTTGGCCGCACCGTCGCTGTCAGCGATGAATTGGGCGTTCTGGTGCGCGGCTTCGCGAATGCTGCGGGGCTGGTCCTCAACCCAGGCAACAAAGGCCTTGCCGTTCTTTGCCAGAACATCCTCATAATCGGGATGGACGGAGAGCAGTCTCTTGGTTTCGCCGTCGACAATCTCGTTGAGCTCGGTCCGGGCGGATTCGAGATCGGCCTTTTCCGTATTGCTGAGATGGTCGAGTTTCCCGTCGATCTTCTCCAGCGCCTTGATCAGGGGCTGGCCGATGTCAGGGTAATCCTGCTGGATGCCGGCGATTTCGTCGCGGGCGTTTCCAATATCGCGGCTCGGCGTGGCCTGAGCGGCATTGATCTTTTTCTGGAGCGCACTGATGCGTCCGACGCTCGAACGATAGCGCTGCTCAAACTTGGCCTTGTCGGCGCTGGCCGCTTCGAATGCGGCCTTCTGCTCCGGCGTGGCGGTTGCCCAGATATCAGCATTGCCGGCGTCTGCGGGCTTCGATGGTGCGGGCTCAGCGGCCGGCGCACCAGCTTGTGGCTCTACGACCGCTGCGGCTGGAACGGGCTCTGGCGTGTCGCCGCCATCGTCCTTCGCGGCTTTTTCAGCCTGGACTTCGTTCCAGATTTCGTCCTCGCTCTTTGCTCCATCGGCGAGACGCGGATCGAGCAGGTTGAGGTCGTCCGCCGAGAGGGCGGCAGTTTCGGCGGCGCTAGGCGCGGCCTGATTGGCTTCAGTCACTTCTTGGCCTCCATACCAACGGCATCGATTGCCTTCTTCATTTCGGCCTGCTTCTTCATCGCTGCCTTGAGGCGGGCCGGGTCCGCCTTGACCTTCTCGGCTTCGATCAGGGAGCGGAGATCGCTCTCGGCTTCCCATTCCTTGTCGATCATCGGGCTGCAGCCCATGCTCTTGGATGCCATTTCTGGGTTCCTTCTCAGTACTCAATGCCGCCGCTGGTGACGGTGATCTTGATCTGTTCTTTCCCGAGGTCGAGCAGAGCGCGCAGCGCCTTGATCTGGCCGCGCTCCACATCGGTCTCGGTCTGCGTCAGGGACGGCATTTCGAGCCGTGTCCGCGCCTTTTCGATCTCGGATTCGGCGTGAGCCTTGACCGCCAACCACGTCGTGCTGTTGGCTTCGATCTTGAAGTCGCTCATGGGGTGCAAAGCCGCGCCATGTCGCACCACAACCAGACCGATTGCGGTTCACCGAGCATGACCAGTCCGATTTGGCTGGCAACGACCAGGATCAGCACAAGGATTGACCTCACGCCGGGCTGACTTCGCCATTGGGCTTGCCGCCGGCCGAGAGATAACCGCCGCTGCCCTGAGGTTCTTCGCCACGCGCACGCGCTTCCGCAGCACTGGCGGTTTCCAGCGCTGCCTCAGCCGCAAAAACGCGCTCCTTCGAGTTAAGCGTTTCCTTGTGCATGGTTAATTTGGCTTCGAGCTGATCAAGCGAGATGTTGGAGGTTTGCGCCAGCTTGATCAGTTCGGTTTCACGCTGGATCAAGGCGATGTCGCGTTTCGCTTCGTTGTCCATGTTGGACTGAGCGATCATCGCATCGATCTTCATGGTTTCGAGCTCGAATTGTTTCTCTGCCAACTCGACCTTTTTCATCTCAGCCTGAGCGACGGCATCGTTTGCGGCCGCGCTCGCCATCAGCGCATCGATCTCGTTATCGGTGAGAACGACGTCGGCCGCCGGGATCATCAGGGCCTGGAACATCTTGCGCAGAACCTCACGGTTCCTCAGCATCGGGCCATAGATCGGGTGGCCGCCAAGCTGGGTCGCAACGGCCATAAGCGTCTGGGCCTGCATCTCACGCACCAGGAGGACCGAGGAGCCCCGGGCATCGACCTCGTAGTCGCCCTTGATCTCCGTCTTGGGGTTGAACTGCATGTTCCAGTCGTAGAACCGGCGGATATCCGGGGTGGTGACGTCGTCGTCGAAGTTCTTGACGATGCGGCGGAACACGACGTTCGCCGAGTTCATCAGCAAGGCCATGCCCTGCACGGTCTTCGTTGTGTTGCCCTGCTCGCCTTGGGCGATCTGGGGCATTGCCGTCATGTCATCGACGAATTGCTTCGAGAGCGTGATGATGTTGGCGAACTGGATCTGGTTGTTCGGGATATCGAAGGTCTCGAACGGACGATTTTCCTTCGGGATACCCTCATTGGCGAGCCAGACCTTGACGCCGCCGCCGATCGTCCAGTCGCCGTTTTCCGGCTCAACCTTGCCCTTGGCGACGATGATCTGAGGACCAGCGCTGGACCCAGCATTGTCCATCATCATGCGCCATGCGGCGTTCAGCGACTTCTGCGGATCGCGCATGATCGAAGGGATGCCGTAGCCGAAGATCGAACTCTCGTCCTTGACGAGGTTGAACACCGAATACATGCACTCCCCGGAATCGTAGGGATAGATCGAGAATTTCAGCAGTTCGCCATCGCAGAACCAGACCACGGCGTTGAGTTCGGTCAGCGGATCGACCTCACCCAAGTCCCTCACGGTGTCTTCGTCGCCGAAGGCCAGTGCCAGGTCTTGCATATCCTCGGCACTGAGCGGGCCGGAGTATTCCCAGACGTGATAAAGCTCGCCGGTAACCTGCTGCTGGTCTTTCGAGATGTTGCGCAGCGTCGCCATATAGGACGGTGCCGCCATCTTCGGTTTCGACTTCAACAGCCGACGGATCGCGTCCTTGTCGAACCCCTTGAGCTGAGCGAGACACTTCAGCTTCTTGGTGTTCATCAAGTGGCGTTCGAGGACACCCTCGCTTTCTTCGATGTTCCTCGCATCCATGTCAGGGAAGAACGACCAGAGATCGACCCATCGCATGGCTGGTCGGTCACCGTCGGACATCTGCAGGGCGTAGTCGCCACCTTCAGCCATGACGGGCTGACCGTCAGCGCAAACCTGCGGTGTTCCATCAGGGTTAGTCGCGGCAACCTGCTGCTTCTGCCAGCCCTTGCGGATTTTGTCCCCTGTCACCGGCCCCTTGGTGACCCCAGTACCGATCTTGCAGGCGTCCTCGATCTGATCGCGCTTGACGGCGTGATAGTTCGATTCCTTGAGCTGGTCGTCGATCTCGGCGGCCATGAGGTCGCAACGGCGCCGACCTTCCTCGATCAGCTTCTGAAGCAGTTCAGCCTTGGCTTGAGCTTCATTGGCCTGCTGCTGCATGGCCTGAGCCTGAGGGTCAGGCGGCTGGCCTTCCTGCTGTGGGGCTGCTTTCTGGGCATCCTCGGCCTGCTTGCTGGCCTGTGTCGCAGCCTTTTCGGCATCTTCCGCTGCCTTGGTCAGGCGCGGCACCGGTGTTGGCTGGATGCCCCAGTTCTTGTCATCGGTCGGGAACAGCAGATCCATCAACCGCGCCGACATCGCATCGGTCTTTGGACGGGTCAGATTGATGAACAGTTTGGACTTCTTGCCGGCGTTGAGCTTGCGTTCGGTGTCGGCGTCATAGCGGCCATGGTACTGGGCAAGGTCTTCGAGCCAACGGTCTTCGAGCGACTGCCGTGCCGCGATACGCTTGGTGGATTCCGCCTCGAGGCGTCCAATGATACCCATGAGCCGTGCGGCCAGTTTCTGGCGCTCGACCTCCGGGTTGACCTCGGGCTGCTCCTGGTCCTGCATGGCGAAGTCTTCGGCCATCAGTAACCGGCGTCCGAATCCGAGATCATCGACGAGGCACCAACCGTGCGGTCAGGTGCCTGCACCGAAGCGATCTTGTCCCATGTCGCAATGAGATAGCGTCCTGCATCCATAGCGTGATCGAATTCCTTCACGATCTTGCCGTGCTCATCGCGGCGGTAGAGCTTGTATTCGGCCTTGAAGTTGACCAGCGTCGAGAAGACCTTGAGCCTTCCCAGTTCGAGCCGCTGCCAGACCTCGTAGAGGCCGCTTTCGACAGCGTTGACGGCATTGACCAGATGGAGCCCCTGCCCCTTGTAGTCGGCGATCAGTTGCTCGCCGTCGCGTTGCGACCGGCCGCGCGCAGCGGGATCGATCGCACCCTTGATCCATTCACCGCGGGCTTTGATCGCAGCGGCATGAACGATCGGCAAAGCGTGCCCGCGATAATGCTCGGCGTAGAAATAGATCGTGCCGTCAGACGGATCCTGCGCTCCCCAAATGGCAGCGGTGCATTTCCAGCCCACATCGAGGGCATAGGCCCGTTTCCAGAACCGTGGGATCGCGAACGGGGCAACCTCGATGTCCTCAAGCTCGACCGGGTAAATCGCGCCTGAGCCAAGCGACGGAATGCCCTGCGACCGTGCCTTGCGAAGATGTGGCGGCGTTGCCGCCAGCAACTCGGCTTTCGTCTTCGCGTCCAGGTGCGGGACGTCGTTCCAGCCCGCTTGCACCATAAACTTGGATGAACTGATCTCGGGCATCAGTGCCCCATCCACTTGCTCATCGAGAACATACAACCTGCTCCGTGAGCATCGCCTGCCGGTGATGACGCTCCGCTCACACTGAGCGTGGCAGCAGTCCCGGAGACTGAGTAATTTCCATTGGCCGCTGACAGCTGCCGTGATGTGCGAAGCGTGGCCGGCGAGCCTGTGGCCGCATACGAACCTGTCAGGGCCGCAACCTTGCGGGCTATACTCAAACCGGCTGCAGTGCCTGAAACGGCATAACTGCCGCCGTTGGCAACAATCGAGTAGGCACCGACGGTCGTAAGGACCAGCGTCGCATCGGAACCTGTGATGCTGTAGGTGCCTGACCCTGCCGCAAGCTTCGATGTCTTGCGAAGCGTAACCGGCTGGCCTGAAAGGCTATAGGGACCGGAAACAGCCGAGACCTTGTAGCCAACGCGCAAACTAGAGGCACTTCCGCTGACCGAATAACTGCCGCCTGATGCTGTAAGCGGATAAGCCCGCCTCAGTGCCGCTGCTGTTCCGCTCAACGAGTATGAGCCGGCATTAGCCGCAACCAGGCGCGCCAGCTTCAGCGTGGCCGATGTGCCAGAGACTGAATAAGCCCCGGATACGGCAGCAACCTTGAAGCCTGACTTGAGACCAACCGCTGTCCCGGCAAGGGCATAGGAACCCGAAACCGCTGCAATCTTGAAGCCGCGCTTCAGCCCCGCCGCTGTTCCACTGACTGCGTAACTGCCTGACGTGGCCGAGATCGGGAGCCCACGCCGAATTGTCGCTGCGCTGCCAGAAACAGCATAGGAGCTTGCCGAAGCGGCTACCTTACGGCCAAACTTTAGAGAGGCCGCGGTCCCCGTGACCGCATATGATCCTGCATCTGCTGCAATCGTGTAAGCCGTCGTGCCGATCGCATAGGTGATGACAATGATGCCTTGCGCACCGATGCCGCCGTTTCCGGTATCACCACCGCCTCCGCCGCCACCACCGTAGAGGGCACCAGCGCCACCGGCGCCGCCAGAGAAACCGCCGCCACCACCACCGCCGCCAGAGCCATGGGTGTTGTCCCACTCGACGCCGACGCCACCAGCGGCACCTGTGGTGACACCGCCACCACCGCCACCACCTACGGCACCGCCTGTGCCTGCTCCCGCTCCACCAGCGCCGCCGCCGTTTCCATATGGTCCAGAGCCGCCGGCACTACCATTCGCGGCACCGTTGGTGCCTGCGGTGGACATGTTGCCACCGGCCCCACCGCCACCACCACCGCCATCATTGGAGCCCGTGGCACCGGCACCGCCGTTCTTGCCGGCGCCACCGATACCACCGGCACCGCCACCGCCCGCGCCTTGGCCGCCAGCATCTCCCAAGCCGCCATTGCCGCCAGCGAATTTGACATCGCCGATGCCAGAGGTGTCGCCACCTGCCCCGCCTGCGGTTCCTGTCGAGCCGGTACCGGCCTTGGCCGAGACCTTGGAGCCTGCAAGCGTGGTGCCGCCGAAACAGGTGTCTGCACCGTTCGCGGAACTGGTCGCACCACCTGTGCCAACAACTACATTCTCGGTCGAACTGAGACCGGTGACATTGTACGAAGCCGAATAGGCTCCACCGCCGCCACCGCCACCCTGAACATCTTCGCCAGCGCCACCACCGGCGATAGCCTCGATGCAGTTGACGTCGGACCAGTCTGACGGCTTGGTCCAGGTGCCGCTGCCCGTCGTCGTGATGTAGGTAGTGACGAAACTTGTGTCAGGCTTGATCGCAAAGGCAATCGAGATCGTGACGCCGTCCGTCTGTGCCCATGTCAGCGACCCGGTGCTGGCCGCTGTCGTCTGCGTCCGGCAGGCCAATGAAACAGCGCAGTCCGAACCGCCAGTGCTCAGATGCTCGAAGCGCTCAGTCAGCGTTCCGGGGCTGGTCGTGCTCTGCGTCGAGACCGCTTCGTCGTTGCCGACATTGTAGACGATGAGTCCAACCATGCAGTTGTTGACGCTTGGCGTGATCGCCGCATGGGTCTCATTGCCCGATATATTGTCTTCGAGCGTGTAGGTGTCGAACGGATCGCCGGTCGGGTATGCATAGCGGAGAACGACGACGCCGCCAGCCGAAGATCCTGTAAACCCTGATGCCGTGATGGTCTTGCTGGCCGTCGCCGACGTGGCCCGCTTCCACCACAACGAGCCCTTGGAGGTCTCAGAATTCTTCTTCGTCCAGGCGTTACCACCGGTATCGTTGTCGGTGACGGACGGGGCAGTTGTCGCATCCCGGTTTGTCGATGCAAAGACCAGGATGTCCCCGGTGCGCACCGTAGAGGGAATCGTGATCGTAAACGATGTGGTCGGGTTGGCCGAACCAACCGCGGAACCGACGACGACAATGGCCATATCTCAGGCCTTAGCGGACTTCCCAAAACGGGCGGACATCACCACCGCCACACATGAACCGGGGATGCTTTCGGCCGCAGGTGCAGTGAAAGATATAGATGTCCGGTGTCGTTTCGGCGGGGCTGCTGTAAAGCGCCTCGATCTCGTGGTTCTCAGGATGTCGGCAGCAGGAAGCAATCTTCTGGTTCTGCTCCAACGCCTCGATGAACTTGGCCGGGATCAGGCCGCCGAGCTTTGCCACGGGATAGCGCGGGCAAGCCGGGATCTGTGTTGGTGGCAAGTCGAGATGCAGACCCATCGGTCAGGTCATCGTCAGGATCGAGGCGCCAAAATCGACTGTGAAGGTTTCCCCGTTGCCCAACGTGAAGTTGGCGCCGTAATCCCATGACGCGATCAGCCGATCGGTCGTAGAGGTATCGTCATGCATGGAGACATAGCGGCCAGCCGCCCAGTCGGCGGCCGACGCCGTCCAGACCACATCAACACCGGTCATGGTGACGGTGCCGCCCGACCGGGTGCTGTCGTTCTGGGTGTCTTCGCCGCCGGCGGTGTAACCGGTACCGGTGATCTGGGTCAGGTCGGCGAGCTCGTCATCGGTGGCCACCACCGGCGCGTCGGAGTGGATCACCACCTTCAGCGTGTCGGTGGTGCCGAACAGGTCGAAAAGCTTGTCGCAGAGGCCCTGGATGAAGGGTTCGTATTTTACATACGTGGCCATGATCAGGCCTCCTCGGCGGCGACGAGCTTCTTGAGCGCGGCGAGCCTAGCCGTGTAGTCGACGATGAGCGCCTGTGCGGCGTCTTCATCCTCGGCAAGCTTGGCCTCACGATCATCGAGCGCGGCGGCGCGGACCTTGAGCCCGTTTTCCGTGGCGGCGTTGACCTCGGCGACCTGCTTCAGTGCCTTGCGTTCGCCAGCGAGTGCCGCCTTGTCTTCGGCGGCCTTCTTGTCGCGGTTGATGCGGCTCTGTTCGAGCTTGGCCTGTTTGGCGTCGACGTCGGCCTCATGCTTGGCGAGGGCTTCCTCGCGCTCAGCAAGGGCGCGTTCGGATTCGGCGATTGAGGTAACGACCTTGCAGAGTTCGTCATCCTTGCGCTGAAGGGCTGCCGCGCGGGCTTCTATGCCAATGCGCTGAGCAGCGAGATCGTCGGACATAGCCGCGATCTTGGCTTGGTGTTCCTGCAACTCCGCAATCCGGGCAGCAAAGGCTGTCGGATCGCTGACCAGCGTCATCAACCCTTCGAGCACGCCAGCTTCCTGGCCTCGTGATCCAGACATCATGTCGATCAGCTCCCGTTGATTGCGGCCAGCTTGAAGCTTTGGCCGACTGGAACGCCATAAAAACGTGTCTCGCCGGCCCCTAGGCGATGTTTGGTCGTCGCTGCCGTCGGATTGGTGCCGAATGCGATGTGAGCGGCGGCCGAGGCGTGGACCATGATGAAGGCGGTCTGCGCATTGAATGCGCTGGACTGGGTCGATGCGACCGGGTTGGCGATCTGCTGTTCCGCGATGGCTGGCTCCTTCCCGGCAAGGATTATGTAGTTGTGGGCGTCGCGTGCCAGCGTGGCATATTCGGTGATGTAGACGTCTGCCATTGCCTATTTCCTCTCAAACTCTGCCGGCCGCTCCTCAGAGGGCATGAACTGCAAAACTGTCTGAGTCAGGCCTTCAAGCGGCGTGAAGCTCAGCATCACAAGGCCATTGGTGGTGGCTGTACGGATGATGCACTCGCCGTAGACGTCGACAGGGCATTCCTCGTCAAGCCAGATCACATGCTGCGCGGTGCCTTCGAATGAGCCCCGGCCCTGCTGGTAGGACTTGAAGCCAAGCGTCGACCATTTGCCGCTGACATGCCGGACCTTGATCGTGTCGACGAGGTCTTGGACGCCCTGTTTCCAGCTCGGGAGGCCGATCAGTCGGCCCGGAACCATCCCGGTGCCGGTCACAACCTTGCGCTGGCCCTCGAATGTGATCTCGCCAAGCATTGAAGCCTGGACAATGTCGCGGGTCGTTTCATTGGTCTTGCCGGCAGCCCAAGCCCTGATCGGACCATCGAAGCGTCGGCCTTCCCACCACTCGGGGTAGAGCCCGGTCAGGTGTGCCGTGAGCTCGTACCCAGATCCAAAGGTCTTCCCGACGCGGTTGGCCGCCAGAAAGCAGCGCTCTCGATAGTCGGCGCCGGCGTGGAAGAACTCCAGGTGCTTTGCGTACTTGGCCCGAGCATGGATGATCCGACCATCAGGCTGGATCGTGTCCTGATCTGGGAACAGGGTGTAGAAAAGGCGTTGCGACTCTCGCTTGGCGCGTTCTTCCAAGAGAGCGGCCAATCGTTCCTTCTGCTCACGCGGAAGGGCGCGGACAACCTCCAGGTCTATGGCGAGCATCAATGTGCGGTTTTACCCGCCGCCTTTGGACTGCCGGCCAATGACGCGATCTCACGATCAAGTTCGTCGTCCGGGATATCCTCAAACCGATGGGTGACCGTCAGTTCCTTGCGCTCGATGAACATGCCGAGGTGCTTGGCGATCTTCTCAAGCGCGCTGTTCTTGTCCCACATCTTGATCTTGTGGACGTATTCGACCGGGGCTCGGGAACGCCTCAGCGCACCGCCATGCGGCTGGCCTTCGAGATCTTCGTCGATCTCGGTGCCGCCAAGCGTGCGTGTCACCACCTCAATTGATGCGACAGAGGCCGCGAATTCGTCGCTCCATTCCTCGGGCCGCTTGAGGTTGCCGTTCTCGTCGAATGCCGCCCGAACGTCAGAAGTGCCAAGCCTTACAAGCTCTTGCAGCACGCGGACGATATCGATTTCGGCCTTTTCAGCAGTCTTGGTCTGCAATTCGGCGACGCGCATCATGATGTCATCATTTGACATCAAGCGCGCGGCGTTTTGACGATGCGGCTTAAACCCGGCTTCGGCATACGCAGTCTCGGGAACCATGCCTTTGGCTAGGCCCTGAGCAAATGCCTCATGCTTGGGGTTGCGGAGAATAGGCACGGCTTACGCAATCACTCCAGCTACCGCGTTTTGGCGATACTCTGGGTTCCGCCCATATACGTTGGGGTCGCTCGGCTCGTCGCCGAGTTCATAGCGACCAATCGTCTTGCCATTGTCGTTCATGACGAAGCATGTGCCGCCAGTCAGCGGGAAACGGGTTCCTGCTGAGACATGGCCCACCGGCTCAATCCAGAGCGTCGGCGGGCACCGCCCAAAATCGGCATAGGGCACATAGTTCACGATGGGCGAAGCGTAGATCATTTCCTCGCCGGAGATCTGGATATGCTTGATGGTGAGCATGTGTCTGCGTCCTTGTGTTGCTTCGGGGTGCTGCTGGTTAGATCGGTTCGCGCAGATCGATCGCTTGCCATTCGAGGAAGTCTGCAAGCTCTTCGGCGGACATTGCGTGAAGGCATAGCGCGATCATGTTTTCGAGCGCAGCCTTGTTGGCGCGCTTGAGATAGTCGGCAGTTGCCTGCTCTGACATCTCGTTGATGCGGTCATGGGAGGCCATGGAGCTACCTCGCGCGAGGGATTGTGGTATGGGCGAGCAGGCGGCTGGGATTCCAACCCTTTGGCATACCTCGTATGACCTGCTCGATTTATCAGGACGGGCCGGACTTGATACCGGCTCCCCATGTTGTCGCAGCCTATGGCCTACAGCATTAGCTTGCTCGCATACGGCTCACTACGACATTTGCCGTTCGATTGCTTGCCCGCCGCGCGCGTCCTTCCGCGCTGCCGTCCTGAACTGAATGCAAGGGCCGGGCGCAAAGCCCGGCTTTCGACGCGGTTTCCGAAAGCACGCTCTCTCGGCTCGTCCGCTCGGCTTGCGTGAAGCCGCCTCGCAACTGTGAATTCGTCTGAGAACTGCTTACGCACTCCGTCGGGCCCTAACACCTCGACGGGGAACGGGCGCTAGACGCTCAGCCTAGAAAAGGCTGCGTACTGATCAGCATTCGTCCCAAGTGCTGCATAGGGTGATTTGGTTGGAAATATCAAGGGGATGGTGTGGATAGAGGCTATCGGGCTTGCTTAAGCGCCTCGCGCATCTCGTCAAAGCTCTTCCAAGGGACCGGCGCCCAATTCGGGCACAGCCTGCCAAGCCAAGGCATCCGAGGCTTCAAGCATCCGCAGGCCCCAGCAAGGCGGCAATTGCCATAATGGTCTGCGATGTAAGCCGCGATCTCTGTTTCCTTCGCTTGCATACGGTGATCTTTCCGTTGCGGTCCTGATGCATTTCCAAGCCAGCATCACGAAGCGCCCGGCACAGGGCGCCGAATTGCCTGTCTCGTTCTTGGATGGGCGTCATCACGCCGCCTGTATCAGGTCTTCCGGCACCAGAACGACCTGATCCTTGCCGAGCATCTTCTCCAGCACCAGCCTTGCAAAGCCTGGCTTGACCTTTCCGCCCTTGAAGGTGGCGAGAAGATTGTCAAATGGGCCGCCTATGATCAGCACCTGATCGCCCTCGGTGAACCCTTGGCTCCCCTTGCCTTGATCGAAGAAGCCTTCGAAGCAGAGATAGCGAAGCTGCTCCACGGCCTTGAAGTCCACCGGGATGGCGCGATCGGTGCCCGAAGCCCTGACCACCTGAGCGATATGCTGGAACTTGCGGTGGTGCTTGTTCACCGTCTTGGTCTGGTCGATGGATAGCTGGGCGAATAGATAGCCCGGCATAAGCAGCATCTCGGTTTCCTTGCGCTGCCCCTTGGTATGTTTGACTAGGGTGAAGCGCTTGAATGTCGGCATGAAAACGTTGATGCCGGCTTCACTAAGCTCTACCGAAGCGCGACGATCGCCGCGAACCGTGGGGCGAAGGACATACCATTTGGGCTTGTCGTCGTTCATTCATGAACCTCGAGCTAGCGGCGCCTGCGCCAAGTGAACCTGATTGGGGCCCTCTTGCTGGGGAGCAAGGGACTGCCAGCGCTCTCCCTTACGAATGCCTTTGACAGTCGTTCGGGATATGCCGAAACGGCGGCATAAATCCCCTGTCCGTTCCGTCGAATGCTTGATTTCCGAGGCTTGTTCGGCTGTTAGTTTCGCCGCGGCGTTGGTTTCGCCAATCCCATACGATGCAATCCGCGAGACCATCTCTGCTTTGGTGGCAGGAACGTTCGGCCTGTAGTTACTGGTCCGTGTGCGATTGGTCCCCGCCTCCAGCATCTTCTCAATTTTCGGGCGGGCCTCTTCGCTGGCCCAATACCGGCGCGCGGCGTCACTTTTCCCTTCGCCGACGAGCCCGCGGCATTGAGGGATGCCGAATCTTTCTTTGTAGTCCGCTGCATCAATGTTGTGGATGCGGGCCGTGTGCGGGCTTAGTTGCCGATAGAACTTTCCGCACAACAGACAGGCAATCTTATCGCCCCTCAGATATGCTGCTATTTCCTCGTTGGTGCGAAACTTCTCTGTCTTGGGATAGCCCGGCAAAACACTGCGGGCGTATTCGAACACCTCTATCGAGCCGCGCGGCTTCCGCTTCTGCATGGCGGTGCCTGATCTGCGATTCTTCGCGTTGGAATAGATGAATGTGCTCATCGTGTCTGACCCTCCGCAAAGCGTGGATCGACATAGGTCACGACAGGGAGAGGTTGTGCGCCCCACATATCCACGAGGGCTACGCCGAGGTCAGTCAGGTGATATGGCGACTCGCCGTCCGCATGGTTTTGACGGTTTTCCAGAACGCCAATTTCCTTCAGCCGGCTCACGGTGTCGTCGAAAATTGGCGCATTGCTTTGCGGGCACTCGCTAAAACTGCCGTAGTGATGCAGGATGATCTTCATCTGGAATGGTGACCAGCTCATCGTGCCGCCTCCATGGCATCGGCTATGCGCTCCATGGCCGTGACGAACCGGTCGGCAATGTCGAACATGTCTGCTTGCTCTCTCGCTTGACGCGCCTGCCAAGATATCTGCTGGTCTTCGGCAAGCTTCTTCCGAGCAGCCTTCCGGGCGTCGTACATTTCCTTCGGTGTCATCGTGCTGCCTCCATGTGTGTTCTTGCGATGTCAGTCACCGCATACCGGACATCAGACCTGCCACCGGGCTTGCGCTGCGGCTCGCCAAACAGAAGCGCGCCTTTCCTCATCAGCCCTTCGACCAAGGAATGGGAAATCTCTGGCCCATTAGGCTCCAAGGTCCACCAGACCGTGCGGTCGCGGTCGAAGTGGCACCACAGCGTAAGACCGCCGACGATCTGCTCGAGCAATTCGGATTGAGGCTCTGTGAGGCGCATCATCCTGCCTCCACCGTCGGGCGCTGACCTGACTTCTGGACGCCGCCGTATTTCGAGAGGATGTGCAAAATCGATGAATGATCGCGATTGAAGATATGCCCGAGCTTCGTTGAAGAGAACTCGGGCCTGAGTTTGTTGATCAGGAGAATTGCCTCGATCCTGGCGGCCAAAACCTCGTTCCGCTTCATGCCCTTCATGGTGATGTCAGATGGGTGGACACCGTGAAGTTTGGCGAAATGGCGGATGATCTCCTTAACCGGAATGCGTTGCCCGCTTTCGAGCCACCCAGCTTCAATCTTGCGCGCCGCGGCCACGGCATTGGGCCAGTCCAGTGCGCGCTGCTCTTCGGCGCTCAATGCAGGTTCTGCGGGCCCCTGTTTCCGCGCCTCAGCAATCTGCCGGCGCCGCTCGTTCACAGCCCGAACGAATTCTGGTCGGTACATCACGTTCTGATGTTCAACGTACATCTGGCCTTACTCCTGTGTACCCATGCGCTCGCGTGCCGACGGATTGTCGGGCACCTGCGCCACCAACTCGGGATCTAGGCTTGGAATGAAGGTGCTGGCCTTGTCGTAGCTGGCGCAGAACTCGGCATAGAGCCGCTTGCCCTTGGCGATCTGCGCCGGCGACTTCGCTACCGGCTGGAATTTCGCCTGCTCCTCGGCAAGGCGCGCAAGCCTGTTCTCGCGGTCGCGCCGTTCCTCGAGAGGTCGCATAGCCTTGTCGCATTCCATGCGAAGCTCTGGCGGGCTTGGGAAGAACGCGTGGCCAAGCGCGCCGCGAAGGATTGACCTGACACCCTCAGCCAGGCCAAAGCGCGTCACGCCCTCAAGGGCAACGTGATAGGCTGCCCTATCCAATTCGGCCGAGGAGATCGCCCGAGACGGCAAAACTCCGAGAGACGCCAGCGCCGCCGATTTCTCGCGGTCTGTCGCCTTGGCCCAAACGTCGGTCTGCTGTGCTGGTAGGTTGCTCATGAGGGATGATCCCTTCTTGCCTTGCGTCTTCGCGGAACATTTCGCCGATCGATTTGGGCTTGGCCGGCGGTGGCCTTATTGCGGCAGAAACCCATGAAATCGGATCGCCGATACGCTCGGTTTCAGCTTGTTGGATTTTTTGGAGGATGAGGCGGCAGTCGTCTTTGGCATCGCGTAGCCACTTGCCGATCATCGACTTGGCTGATGTCTCGGTCTTGCCGGTTGTGCGGACGATCGACGCCACGCCCTCGGTCCACAATCTTTCACGAAAGTCGACTGGCCCGTCAGATGCGCCAGCATCTGATAGGTTCTGGCTTCTGGCTTCTGGCTTCTGGGCTTTATCCTCGGCCTTTACGGTGGGGTTAACCCTGTTCTTAAGCTTTGGGTTGCCGCCCCGTTTACCGTTGGCTTTATGAGCTTCAGCCTTCTCCTGATCGCGCTGCATTCGGCGGCTAAAGATCACCCCGTCGTTATCGCGGCTGAAGACGCCCGCGGCTTCCAATTCGGCCAGTAGGGACGAAACCTCGTCGATGGACGAGCCGGCGAGCGACGCAAGTTGCCTGTCGATCACTGGCCTGGAATTGACACGTAGCGACCCGTAGGGCTCAGCCTCATGCATGATGCAGAGCATTTCCATCCACAGGCCGCGCGCGCCGACGGAGCACATGCGCAGGGCTGGGTCCGCTCGCCAATCACTGGTGTAGAACTTCATCCACGGAGGGCTCATGCGACCACCTCGACGTTGATGCCAAGGAGGGACTTCATCAGCTTTTGCTTGAGCTTGAAGACCGGCGTTTCGACACCCTTGACGTCGATGACGCGAAACCTGTCTTCGACATGATCCCAGAATGCGAAGTCACAGCGATAGGTGGCGATCAGCAGCCCATCTGGCCCGATTAGGGCGAAGGGCCGTTGCATCTCGACACCGGACACCTCGCCGGCCTTCTCGCGCAGCTTGAGTACAGCGTAATAGTCGGACTCGGCCTTGCTATCGAAGGTCTGACCATCGAGCACGGTCCGCTTCGCTCCGAACTTGTTGCGCTTCGGCTTGGCCTTTTCCCGGCGGAACTCGGCGGCTGTCATTCGTTGCTGCTTCATGCATCCTCCAACCGTCGGAGGACGACGAGCACACCAGTTGAGCCACCACTGGCCCGCGCAAGGCGCCTGACCCTACCGGAGGCGATCAACTGGTTGAGGTAATGATGGAAGATGGAGACGCAGCGGAAGCCGAGATCCGCGGCAACCTGGCACCGTGGAACCTCAAAGCTGTTTCCGACCGGAGCAAGCCCGGTGAAGTAGGACAGCATTTCCTGGGTGCGGGGTGTCAGATGTGGCATTCGGCCTCACTGATCAGCCGGCGCGCCAATGATGTTTCCGTCAATCTGGACAGTGGCATCCCGGAATATTCGGTCGATGCCGTTCTTGTCGGCGGGCAGGATTTGCTTCGCAGCAAATCGACCTTCACCCGCATGCTGGCGCTCTACATCGTCGAACAGGCTGACAGCAGCTGCTGGCTTCAAGAGAAGGTCAACGAGCGCGAGGGCGTCGTTTATCGCGGCCTTGGCGGCAATGATCCTGACGGGCATTTCCGTCGGAGTGCCGCGTGATGGCTACGAAGCCCGAATGCCCCTACTGCGGAAGGACGACCGGCCTTCGCCAAGTCCATGAAGGTTGCGGCAGCATCCCCGCCGAGTACACCTGCGAAGGCTGCTTTACGGCTACAGACACCGGGCCGTGTTTTGACGATCTGCCGCTTGCCCCGGTCACGATGACTCCGCGCGAAGCAGGTGAAGCCGCCTTCTTCGAATGCGAAGGTAACAATGCTGCATGCCTCAAGGCGGCGTTTGATGCGTATGAGGCGCAGGCCAAACAGGCCCCCGATCTGCTGGCTGTGCTGAAAGAGGCGGCTGACTTCATCCAGCCGTTCAACCGCGCTGCGGATTTGCTCGACAGGGTCGAGGCGGCGATCGCCACCGCTAAGGAGACCGCGTGATGCAAACCATGACCCTCCCAGAATTCCAAACGGCCTTGAAGGCCCAAGGTGTCAAATCGCATGAGGATTTCGCGTTCAAATGCGTCATCTGCGGGACGATCCAGTCTGGTCGCTCGCTGATCAAGGCTGGCGCCGGCAAGACCTTCGATGACGTGGAAAAGTTCGTCGGGTTCTCCTGTGTAGGACGCTTCACCGATGCTGGTCCTCACAAGAAGGGCACCGCACCTGGACGCGGCTGTGATTGGTCGCTTGGCGGTCTGTTCACGCTGCACTGTCTCGATGTTGTCGACAGTGAGGGCAAGCACCACCCGCGTTTCGAATTGGCATCCCCAGAAGAGGCGCAAGCCTTGGCCGAGCAGAACGCGGTCGCGCAGGTGGCGTCATGCTGAGCAGGATCGTCAACAACCTTGAACCGTTCGAACTCGTCGGCCTCGCGATCATGTTCGCGCTTGTCGTCGATGCTGTTGAAGGATGGCTGTGATGGCCCACTACGCGACATGCCTGAACTGCGCAGTCGACCAGTCTGCCTGTCAGCGCCGCGCGAACCTCCGCGACGCCATGAAGGGCCAGCACGTTTACAGCCTGAAATTCAAATGCAGCGACAGGCGCCCGATGTTCGCGGCCGGTCAGCGCATCGAGTTCGACTGGGTGATGTGGGAGCAGTCAGGCGACGACGACGAGGGACTGCCGCTTGTGTTCAACGGCACTGTTCTTCGCGAACGTGGCACCAAGTTCGTCGTGCAGGTCGACCGTAACGCTGACGCCTCCGGTGAAGGCATCAAGGCCGAAGACGTCTTCAAAAACAACGACCAGCTTCTCATCAAAGTCAGACCGGCCAGTATGCGCCCGATTGACGAGCCCACTCGTTCCGTTTGCGGGGTTTGCTACCGAGTTGAGGGCGTCGCTGAAGACCGCTGCTACAGGATTGGCGACGGCTGGACCCCAGTCGGCTGCACTCAAGATTCGGCGGTGCTTCCATGAACGCCCCGTTCGTCCGAGGCGCTTCGCTGCAGGCTGAACCGCCAAGCCGCGAACTCTATCGCCCAACACTCACCGAAGAGCGCATCGCAATCGAAACCATGCTGCGCTCCGACATTTCCCAAGAACTCCGCCGCGTCCTTCACGACCGCGAGCGGGAGCTTGTTGCACGGGAGGACTGAATATGAACGCGCAATACGCATGGTGGACTAAGGCTCTGGAAATCGGCGGTGGTCGTCGGCTTTCCCGCGAGCAGCAGCAGGCGCTCGGCATCACGACTGAGCCTCAGGCTGGCTTTTATCGCAAGCGCAACAAGGACGGCCAGGATACTCCGGTCGCTATCTGGCATGTGCCGGGCAGCATCGTGGCGACGGCCGGTGACAACCCGGTCAACGCCGTTGATGTCTGGACGTGGTGCTGCCAATGGCCGGTCAGCGAACAGGTCTGGCGTGATGTCGCCGAGAGCGGAAATGCTTGGCCTGACGATGCGCCATCGGTGCCGAAGGAACACAACCAGTCGTCTGACCCGCACGAGGCGCTAACCATCGAATTCGCTGGTGAGAAGGAACTCGCGGAATCGTTCCTCGAAACCCCCATCACGACGCAGGAGCAGGCCGACAAGGCTGCTGTCTGGTCAAAGCGGCTCGCCGGCATCGCAAAGAAGGCGGTCGATCTTCACAAGGTCGAGAAGCAGCCAAGCCTCGATGAAGGCCGTCGAATTGACGACAAATGGCGCGACGTCCGCGAAGGCGCTGATGGGCTGTCGAAGAAACTCAAGCGGCACATGGATGATTTCCTACGCGAACAGGATCGTCTGGAACAAGAACGCCAGCGCAAGGCGCGCGAAGAGGCTGCACGCATCCAGCGTGAGGCCGATGACGCGAGGCTTGCCGCCGAGAGAGCCGCTGTCGCCAAGGTTGCCGAAGGCATCTCTGATGCCATGGCGATTAAGGAACACAACGACCGCATCGCCGAAGCAGATCGGCTGAGCCGCGAGGCTGCTGATGCGGCAAGGGATGCCGAAGCCAGGAACGCCAACGCCGGCAGGACCGGGGCTCGCGTGGCGCTTCGCACCTTCGTCTCTGCCCGTGTCACGGACTACCACGCGGCGGCGAAAGCCCTGCTTGATGCCAACCACCGCGACCTCAAGGACGCGATCGACCAGCTTGCGAACCGTGCCGTTAAGGCCGGCATCGAACTGGCCGGCGTCGAGCGGGTCGAAGAGAAGAGGGCTGCATAGCCATGAACGCTCAGACCGAATTGCGCCTCCCTGCCCTCGCTGGCGGCGGCCACGTCGTCGCCATCATCCCCCAGTCCTTCGAAGAGACGTGGCGAGTTGCCAGAGCAGTGCTGAAAGGCGGACTGGCCCCGAAGTCGCTCGTCGGCAAGCTCGTCGGTGACGACGCAGTCAGCGCTGTTGCTGTCGCGATCATGTCCGGCGCTGAACTCGGTTTGAAACCGATGGTGGCGCTGCGCAGTTTCACCGTCATCGAGGGCAAGCCCGCCCTTTACGGCGACGGACTGATCAACGTCGTTCGGCAGTCGGGCCGCGTCGCCTACCTTCGCACCGGCTTCGGCAGGGACAACATCAAGGTCATGCAGGCCGCTGGCGTGCTGCCGTCGGACGAAGACGAGAAGGATCGCCCCGGTTCGATCCAGGCAGCACTCAACGCCCTGACGCCGGATGAGCGCACTTGCGGCTGGTGTTCCGCAAAGCGCAGCGATACCGGCGAAGAAAAGACTGTCCTGTTCACCGTCGCGGACGCCAAGCGTGCTGGCCTTTGGCAGGACAGCCCGACGAAGCCCGGCTATGCGTGGAAGGGCGGGAACAAGGTCTGGGACGAAAAAGCCCCCAACACCAGCCCTTGGTTCCGCTTCCCGCAGCGCATGGCTCCATGGCGCGCCGCCGGCTACTGCCTCCGCGAATTGTTCGGCGACGTCCTTGGTGGCATCCAAGACGAGTTCGAAGTCCGCGAAATTTCCGAAGTCGAGGAAATGCGCGATGTGACGCCATCACGTCCGGCAGTGCTTCGGCCACCATCACCGACAGCATTGATGGCCGAAGCCGAAACCATCGAACACGAGACGGTCGAGGAACAGACCATCACGGAGACGGAGGCAACCTCCGAGCAGTCCGAACCCGGCGAAGATGACACCGGCACCGACTACGGCGATTATTTCGAGCGGCTGGAGGAAGCGCTGCAGGGCGCGGCTGATGCCGCTTCGATCGAAGAAGTCTGGACAGATTTCGACCCCGAAGCGAAGTTTCAGGATGACAAGGAAAGCCGGGAACTGGCCGACCTGATCAAGCGCCGTCGCCTCACCGCCATTCACCCTTTGAATGGGATGTGAGCGATGGCCAAGAAACCAGAAAAACCAGTCTACGCCTTCGTTCGCCGCGGCAACCATTTGGTGCCCGAATGGGACATGGACATCCATGCGCTCGACGGCATCAGCCAGGGTCAGCGCGTCCGGATCGAGATCAAGGAATTCCGCAACGTCGGGCGGCACCGCGCCTATTGGGCGATGCTGCAGGAAGTGGTTGATGCCACCGAATGCGCACTGTCAGCCGAACGCCTGCATGAAGTCCTCAAACTCGAAACCGGCGTCGTCGACCTGATCGGACTGCCGAACGGCATGAAGGTCGCAATCCCCGGCTCGACCAGCTTCGACAAGATGGAGGAAGGCGAATTCGAAGCCTTCTTCACAGCCGCCGAGCGCTGGCTTTCCCAGACCTATGGCTATGTCCATGAACGCAAACGGAGGGCGGCATGACCACCTCAGCCGAACGGAAAATTAAGCGCCTCGAAAACCGCCTCGAAAACCGCATCGAAGAACTCAAAGCGGAATGTGAGCTGTACCAGATGATGGCTCACGACCTCGCTTCGGAAGGCATCATCGCGGCCATCACGCGCAAATGGCCGGTCATCGCCAAGAAGTGGGAGCAGGCAGAATGAAAAAGCTCGTCTCCGTCTCATCCTACACCCGCGAGCCCGCCGGCTATTCGCAGTTTGTGAAAACCACCGACCAGCTGCGCGCCGAAGTCGCCAACGGCGACCACGTCTCCTTCATCCTCATTGCCGAGCTCGAAACGGTGCTGACCGGATTCCGCGGCGAAGCGATCGATATGCCGGGTGCCAGCACTGCTCGGGAGGCCTTCTGATGGCCCGCGAAGTCGAAGAATGGATCGGTCGGACAGATGACAGCCAGCCCTCCGAGGCTTGCAAGCTGCGGATCGTCGAGCGCCAGGGCGACAAGTGCGCACTTACTGGCCGCGCGTTCCGCCCCGGTGACGGCATCGAGTCTCGACCACATCACCCCACTTTGGCTCGGTGGCCAAAACCGCGAGCGCAATTTGCAGGCTGTGATCGGCGATGCCCACAAGAACAAGACCCGCGTCGAAGCGACGGTAAGGGCCAAGATCAAATCCACCAAGGCCAGAAACCTCGGCATCAAGAAGCCGAAATCGAGCCTGTCGCACCCGTATCTGAAAAAGCGGATGGACGGCACGGTCGTCGACCGCCGCACCGGAGAAATCCGGTGACCAGATCCACAATTTCAATCACCGGCGACATCGAGGCAGGCAAGCGCATCATCGCTGCTGTCCGCCCCTTGTTCGCACAAGTGAGGACAGAGGCATGAGCATGAAGATTGAAGACGGCGGTCCGGCATTTCCAGTTCTGTACGGGCAGACAAACGGGCTCGACGGCATGAGCCTTCGCGACTGGTTCGCCGGTCAACAGGCTGCTGCTGCCATGACCTCCGCAAATGGTCTCGGCAGTTTCAGCAAGGCTGAGCGCGTTGCGGCGTTCAAGATCGTCGCGGAAATCTCCTACGAAGTCGCCGATGCCCTGCTTGCCGCCCGTTCCAAATCCGCCCCCGCTCCCTCCCCAGCCAGGAGTGCTTAGCATGGCTGGAACAAAGCATACGGCGGGCCCATGGGCTTGGTTCGGCAACGCAAATAGCAACCACGTCTATCTAGCTACAGTTCACGGTGGTCGCCGCTACGTCATGGATTTTACGCGATGGGGAATGCGCGGTGCGCAACCTCGCTTCCAGCCCGAACGCGGCGGTATGGTCGACGCAAAAGACCTGCTTCAGTTCGAGGTCGGAGACCAGAATATCGTAGGCGTCGACGCGGCTCGCAAGGACACCAGCGTCTACCGTTACGATGTTCGCGGGATCAATTGCGCGGACGCCCGCCTGATCGCCGCCGCTCCTGATCTTCTGGGCGAGCTTAAGCGCATGGTCGAGCACTTCAGCGCATGGTCGAGCACTTCAGCGCGTGGGCCAACGATCATTCCGACGAGGCGACAACCGAAACGTGGGCAGCGCTGCACTGCGCCCGCGACGTCATCTCGAAAGCGGAGGGCTCCTCCCATGCATAGGGCACAGAAGCGTCTTCGCGAGATGTTCGCGTTCGACGAGGAAGCCGGGCATCTGATCTGGCGCGAACGCCCGAGCGACCATTTCGCGACGGCTGCGGCCGGGAAGATTTGGAACTCGCGTTACGCGGGCACGGTCGCTGGCGTCATTGGTGCGAAGGGCTATCGACGCATCAAATTCGCCGGCAAAACGTGGAGTGCACATCGCCTGATCTGGATTTACATCAACGGGCAGATCCCTGACGGACTTCAGGTTGACCACATCAACGGCAATCGCAGTGATAACTGTCTCGACAATTTGCGCCTCGTCACAAACGCCGAGAACAGTCGAAACCAGTCAATGCCGCGCAACAACACATCCGGTGTGATGGGGGTTGTCTGGCATAGGCGCGCCCGCAAGTGGCAAGCGCAGGTCAAGATAACTGGGCAGACCAAATACCTAGGCCTATTCGACACGATCGAAGCTGCATCCAGCGCGTGCGCGAAGGCCGAGATTGCCTTCGGTTTTCACCCTAGCCACGGCAAACGCCCTGCCGCCAAATTGGATGGTCGCTCCCATGCATGAACTCGACAAGACGGGACTGGAAGCGGCGGCGCGCGCGATCTGCGAAAGCATGGAGGCCGACAACTACGACCATTTGCCTGAAAACGGCGTCGTCAAAGCCGCATACCGCCAGCAAGCGCGTGACGGTGTTTCCGCCTACCTCTCCACCACTTCAGCAGGAGTGACGGAGGAGCAGACCGTATCGGTTGATCTCATGCAACGCGTGTGGCGCAACCTCTACTTCAACGAGGATGAAGCGGGTTACACGTTTCAGGCGACATTGAACGAGGTAGTCGAGTGGCTTTCAGAGGTAGTTGGCTGGACCGCCACCACCTCGTTCGACAGTTCCTACCATGTGACTATCGAGGGCGACGTCTTTCGCCTTACTCATGTCGGGCTCGCAGCCAAGCTTTTGGCTGAAACAGGTTCGGAGGCCGAGGCCAAAGCCACTGCTCAATCGGACTTCGAAGCTCGCATTTCAGCCGCCCTCGAAGCCTCTCGGGTAGCGCCAGTCAGCACATACCCCGGCGTTGCTGACGCGATTGAACGTCTTCATGAAGCTGCTCACCGCGATAGCGCCGTGACGATCTCCGTTCGCGCGCAAGACCTGCGCAACGTCCTTTCCGCGCTTGCGTCCTCGTCCGGTGCGCCAGTCAGCCAGAAAGAGGCAGAGACCCCATGCCCTGTCTGCGGCAATGAAGAGCGTGGTCAGGGCGGCTATCTGTCTTGCGAATGCCCCTCGCCAGTCAGCCAGAAAGAGGCGGCCCACCCCGACGATTTGGCGGTCGACCGTTTCGCCGCCGTCATGAAGGCGAAGCTCGCAAAGAAGCGCGAGGAAGGCCGTGGCGGTTGGGAAGGGCCAGCCTGTAACGCCGAAATCCTGTCCATCATGCTGCGCAAGCACGTCGAGAAGGGCGACCCGGTCGACGTGGCGAACCTCGCCATGATGCTCCAGCAACGCGGCGAAGGGATTGTCTGATGGGTAGCGTCTTCACCTGCAAGCTCAACCCGTGCTGCGGTGATCGCCGCAACTGCGAGCCACCACGCCAGTATGACAGCCCATCGCCTCCACCAAGCCCGCCCCTGCCTACGCCAGTCTCAGCCCCTGTGGGGGATCGCCCGACCGGGCATGTCGCTATCGCACACGATGGCTTCTCCGGTGAGATCATCGGCCACTACATCACCCGCGAAGGCAAGTCGGGCGTCGTCGTCCAGCAGGACGGTACTCGCGTCGTCCACGTCTATGGCGAGAAGTGGCTGAACGCCGACCTCCGCTCCCCGGCTGTGGAGGGCAAGTAGCATGGCGAAGCGCACCATTTATCTAAGTGGCCCCATCTCGGGCATGCCCGACAAGAATCATCCGCTCTTTATGTCCGTCGCGCAGCAGTTACGCGCCGAGGGGCACGAAGTGTTCAACCCGCGCGAGTTCTGCTGGACCGAGAACGTATTCCCCAAGCGAAAGGCGTTCGCGGCGTACTGCGACTTCATCTGCAATCGCGCAGACACCATCGTTCTTCTGCCAGGCTGGCAGCATTCGAAGGGTGCGACAACCGAAGCTGGCCTAGCGGAAAACTGCGGGCTCGACATCATAGAATGGTCGGCGTGGGCACGCGAAGCCCTGCCTATGGTAGATGATGTCGGAGGTGGTCCATGATTGCCTCTAGGCTGCGCGGGGTAGCAAGACAGATTTCCCGTGGGTGCGGCACTCTTCCTCACGTCGGCGAGCATCCTGGCACAGTGGTCGTGATCGCATTGGTCGGAGCGGGCGGTCTCGCTGGTGCGGCAAAAGCCGCAAGCATTTTGGGGGCTCTGGTTGGCGGCGTTAGCATCGCGGCAGTTATCGTTCCGATCTATCTTGCTGGCGCCTACAGCCGCGCCGAACTAAGTGATCGCCTCGCCGAGAAACGCGCCGCTCTCACCGCCCCTAGTGCCAGCGCGCAAGGGGGTGAGCTGTGAGCCGTATCGTCTCCTGGTTCTCCTGTGGTGCCGCCAGCGCAGTCGCAACGAAGCTTGCCATTCAGGCCGCCAACGGTCGCGACGTCGTCGTTGCCTACTGCGACACCAGCAAACGCGAGCATCCCGACAACATCCGGTTTCTCAGGGACTGCGAGCGCTGGTTCGGCCAGGAAGTCCTCATCCTCGGCAATGACGACTATGACCGCGACCCCGATGTGGTGTTTCGTAAGACGAGGTTTCTTGTCGGCCCAACCGGTGCGCGATGCACATCCGAGTTGAAGCGGTCGGTGCGTCTGGGTTTCCAGCGCCCTGACGACACTGTCATCCTTGGGTACACCACGGAGGAATTCGAAAGGCGCCACCTGCGAACGGCCCAAGCTGAGCCATTCGTCAACTTCTGGCCGATCCTGCATGAGCGAGGCCTGACGAAAGACGATTGCTTGGCGATGCTTGAGCGAGCCGGGATCGAACTGCCGGCCATGTACAAGCTCGGCTACCGCAACAACAACTGCATTGGCTGCGTAAAGGGCCAAGCCGGCTACTGGAACAAGATCCGCGTCGATTTCCCCGAACGGTTCGCAGAGATGGCCGCCATCGAGCGCGAGCTAGGCCGCGCCATCTGCAAGCGTGAGTGGCGCGATCCAGACGGCACCCGCCATCTTGAGCGCATCCCGCTTGACCGCCTGCCGCCAGACCTTGGCCGATACGAGAGCGAGCCGGACATTTCATGCGGCATCATCTGCCAGTCGGCGTCCATTGAAATCGAAGACTGCGACGCAGCGGAGGCCGCAGCATGACCGACACCCTGCGCGGGCTTATCGAGCGGCTGGAGAAGTTGGAAGGGCCATCGACAGAGGCCAATGCCGACATCTTGGAAGCCACCGGCGGGTGCGCTCACCGGGAAACCGAATACTACTGCATTGAAGACGGCAACGATTACGACAGCGGCTTCACTTGCAAGCGGTGCCACGAGGATACGTACGGCCAGAGCGTGCCGCCTTACACCGCCTCCCTCGACGCAGCCGTTGCTCTGGTAGAGCGCGTGCTTCCGGGGTGGCGTGTCGAAAACCTCTGCGAATGGGACGCTGATGTGCTTCGGCAGAGAGGGCCATGGACGTGCGATTTGATGAGGCGGGGCAAGGATTTTGCAGACCACTTCCCTGCAAAATGCGCCCATGCGCCCACCCCCGCCATCGCCCTCCTGATCGCCACCCTGAAAGCCCTCCAGGAGAACAGCAATGAGCGCTGAGATTGCAGAGGCACGGGCGGTCATCGCCGTGATGAACGCTGAGATCAAGCGCCTTCGCAGTGTTGCGGGGGCCAGCCGCGTTGATCTGATCGACAAGCTGGAGGCAGCGGAAATCGCCCTCGACGCCAAGGATAAGCGAATAGCTGAACTGGAGGATAGGCAAGTCGCCGCGCGCGAATTTGTCGTGCGGCACCCGTCTCTGACGATCATCGACTTGGCCGAGTTCGATGCGTACCTGCGCGTGACGGACGCCCTTTCCCGCCTCCTCAATAAGGAAGATCGAAATGGGTGAGACATTCCGCATCTATTTCACTCTCGATGGGAAAGACTACGCGACGCGGGAATGGCCGGCAGTGCCGCATGTAGGCGAGCATGTGATGTTTCATCTCAAAGACGGCCCATTCGTCGCCAAAGTGACGCGTGTCGTGTGGGGCGTAGACAAAGACCACAAAGACCGCATCCCCTCAGTCAACTGCACCATCGACAGAGATGCATCACCCGAGGGAGAAGCAAATGGGTAGAAGGGTGGAGACGGAAAAGCTGATCGAATTCGCGCGCGAAATGTGTCGTGTCGCCTTTGATGGTGGCGACATGGATGGATGGGAAATCCAAGAAACCGCCGAGAGGTACGGGCTCATTGAGGCTGTTCGGTACGATCCCAAGCTACATACCAATGTGGCCAACGCTGAATATTGCCGGCCCGGTGACATCATCTATGTCTTCGCTGGCCCTCTCGCTTCCCCCGCCCCTGTTACACAGAAGGATAAGGCGGAATGACGCCACACCCGAATGTCTATTCCCCGCGGACCCTGGCTATCAACTGGGGCTGCTCCGAGCGCCATGTGCGCAATCTCATCAATGCCGGCCAGTTGCGGGCTTTCCGGGTAGGCAAGCTACTCAGGATCGATCCCAAGGCCGTGGAGGACTATCAATGCCAAAATACCGTCTCGGAAGACTGCGCGGAGGCTATGTCGCGGTCTACTATGACGAGAGCGGCGCCCGTCACCGAAATTCGCTTGGCACGGATAGCAAGGTAGCGGCCCAAGCCGCAGTCGACGATCTCAACAAACGGGAAGAGAGCGCGCCAGGCCAGACGGTCAGGAAGTTGTGGGATTCCTACCGGCAGGAGAAAGCCGGGCACCGGATCGCCGAGAGCATGTTGACCACATGGAAGGCGCTCGAGCCGACATTCGGCGATCGCGTTGCTGAGAGCATCGGCGACGAGACTGTCCACGCCTACATCAAATGGCGACGGCAGCCGACTGAGGCTATCGCGGGCCTTCCTGGCATTCCCGGCAAGCCGGCCTATCCCAACGGCCGATCAGACGGCACGATCTGGACTGAGCTCAACCACCTCCGGATCGTCATGGAATGGGCCAAGAAGCGCAACCGCATCCAGCTTGCGCCTTACATCCCTATGCCGCCGAAGCCGGCGCCACGCGATCGATGGCTTTCAAGATCCGATGTGCAATTGCTCATCGACAACGCGACCAGCGAGCATGTCCGGTTGTTCATCATCCTGGCGATAACCACCGGCGGGCGAAAAGAGGCCCTGCTTACGCTGACATGGGAGCAGATCGATTTCGTTCGTGGGATCATCCATCTGGATGACCAGCAGTCGACGCAGAAGCGTAAAGGCCGCGCCTCCGTGCCGATGAACAAGAGCGTTCGTGTCGCTCTCGTCGAGGCGCGCAAGGCGGCTCTCAGCAAGTATGTCATCGAATGGAACGGTGCACCTGTGAAGTCGGTCAAGCGATCGCTCGCGAAGACAGCGGAGAAGGCTCGGCTTGAAGATGTCACCGCCCACGTCTTTAGGCACTCGGCGGCACGATGGCAGGCCGAGGCTGGTATCCCGATGTCCAAGATTGCCCAGTATCTGGGTCACAGCGACAGCCGGATCACCGAGAAGGTCTATGCTCGTTTCGCCCCTGGTCACATGCAGGACGCCGCCGACGTTCTCGACATCGGTTTTGCGGAGGTGCAGGCAATTGGCTGAAGTCTACTCCTCGATGTCGCTCGCGAAGGAATGGGGCTGTTCGCGATCCACCGTTCATACCATCGTTACCAGTGGGCGACTTCCGGCGTTCAGCATAGGAGTCGGCTTCAACCATATCCGCATTACGAAGCAGGCGGTGCTGGAATACCTGGAGAAATACGGCAATCCAATTGATACGGACCCTGACAGGCGCGACCTCGCCGATACAATTGCGAAGTGGGGCGAGCCCTACGAGGGCAACGTTTATTTTGCCGCCACGGATGGCTACGTGAAGATCGGCTATGCTCGCCGCTCGAACCTCTTGGCCCGTCTCTGGGACATTCAGTCGATGAACCCGCATCCCGTTGTTCTCCTAGCGATACTGTCCGGGACAATAAGTGATGAGAAGGCTTTGCACCGCCGGTTCTGTAGGTTGCGAGTGCGTGGCGAGTGGTTCCATCGACGAGGCGAATTGCTGGAATTCATCGCGTCTATACCGCGCAAGGGTGTTCCCAGTGTCACACGTGAACCAACGACCGTGCCCGGAAGGTGAACGGATTGCCAACATTGCCGAAAACGACGCAGCAAAAACGCTGGTTTTCTGCGGTTTCCGAACCGGGCCGACACTTCACACGGGTGGGGTCATAGGTTCAATCCCTATATCGCCCACCATTCTCCATTCCGCATATCTCGGGCCCGACGTCACCACGCGCTGATCGCGATCTCGTCGATGTTGCTGTTCCGCACCTCGGCGACCTGCAGCTGCGCCAAGCTGAGCCTGATCTAGGCCAGCACTACGGTTGAAGCGGACCTTCTGGTTCCGGCTCTGTGGGTGTCACGGGTGTCACAGGCTTTTGTCTGACCTGCCGCTCCGGACGATCGCTGCCGTCTGCCGGCTTTGCCGCACGCTCGCAGTGGTCGCTCTTTCGAAAAGCAGCGTCGCCGCTTTCAATTTTGCACCGCCGCGTATCGGCCTGGCAGGCCGCCAACAGCGAAAGTGACACAAAAACGAGAGCAATCTTCCGTACAGAAGGCATGAATTCCTCCGGATACACCGCACCCCCCGCCCAACACCTTAGGCACAACAAAATTCGCACAAGATTACATTTTCGAATACCATTCAAATAACTTGGCGTAATCCGCATAACAATGTTTATTGAATTATCTCAATTCTACAATTCGCGGCGACCTACTTGAATCTGCTGGAAGAATTGAATAGCCGCAACGCGCCCCTTCAGTTCTCGGACTACTGGAGACAAAGAACACGCGACTGCGTTACGAACCTCGATCAGGAGACGCAAAGCGGCGGCCTGGACAATGGCAGTCTTCTGCATGATGGATCGCTAATTCAATCGATTCGTCTGCACTATTGGCCATGTCCGGGAGAAGACCGAAAGGCTGCATGGAAGCATGCAATCCTCTTTGCGACGGCAACGACTATACGCATGCCTAGACTAAACATCGCGGCCGGCCAATACATCGCCCTCGTTGCGATTCGATCGTCACAATATGATTCTGTTTTATTGAAGTGATTTCCAAACGACTTACAGATGAAACTGACCGAGAGCCTTTTGAAGCGAAGCTACGCGCTCTATTTCGTGGCCATCTACGCTCTGTATCTCGCCCTCCTACTGATGGCCCTGCGAGAGCGGAATCCAGCATTCGCCATCAACACCAGCACCATCTTGCTGCCGGCGATCGAGCTCGCGTTCTTTTGGGTGCTCGGGCTTGTTGCCTGGCATGTTCAGCGTGCCAATTCGCTGGCCATGCCGGCATTACTCGTGTTTCTCAGCGTGCCCTTGCTAGTGATGTTGGTCTACATGGTGCAGGGCTTTTCAGCCTATCTGTCAGGGCATTACATCTCCGTTCTCGCATTGGAGAACTACACCGACGGCAGCCAGTATGCGGCAAAGCCGCTGTTCTTCATCATCGCAGCCATTGGATTCGGAAGCTGGACCTGCATTTCTCTGGTCGCCCTCAAGGCGCGCAGGCAGGCGGTGCTCCGCCGGCCCGGAAAGGGCCTCGTTATCGTTGCCCCAGTTGCCTGCCTGCTCTTCGCCGGCATGTTTGACAGCTCCTCCTTCACCGAAAGGACCCTTCAGTTGCGTCCGGATATGGCACCGGTCACATCTCTTGCCCGCAAGTTTCGCGATCTGCACAGGGCTCGCAACAGCCTCTCGGACATGGCCGACACGCTGGATCGGCAAGGCATCAGCCTGCCGATCCACGACCGCTACCCCTTGTTGCGGGACAAGGCCTATTCCAGCCCTTTGTCGTTTGACAAAGCACAATCGGCGGCAGACAGGCCGAACGTCATCGTGATCTTTGCCGAGGGACTGTCTGCCCGCTTTCTGGGAACCTATGGCGGCAAGCATCAGGACCTGATGCCCAACATTGACCGCTTCGCCGCGCGCTCGATGACTGTCTACAATTACTTCAGCCACACGGCAGCCACCTATAGGGGAATTCAGGGACAACTGGTTTCCGGATATCCAAGAAACGGCGGCGCTGAAAGTGGCGGCTGGGAGGCCGAGGGCGAAGACAACACCGCAAACCTCAAGAGCATCAACTACCGGACGATACCCAGCATCCTTCTGGACCAGGGATACAAGACGGCATTTCTGTCCTCGAGCGCTGAGGGCGCCAATTTCAACATCATGCTGAAGTCACTTGGGTTTGAAACGGTCTACACCGTGGAAACACTCCCTGAATTGTTGGGTGGAAGACCGGCAGCGCTCAGTTCCGGCACGTCTGATGCTGCCGACGCCGAGATATTTTCCGGCCTGAAAGGCTTCCTGGAGAAACAGGCCTCAGGCGGCGATAAGCAGCCGTTCTTTGTCGCGACCTACAATGTCGGCACCCACGCCTTCCTGGATTCCGACAGCGCCGGCGTGACTTATGGCAACGGCGATAACCCTGCCCTGAACCGGATGCACAATTTCGATGCGCAGCTCGGAAGTTTCCTAGACTACTTTCAGAACTCGAGTTTCTCCGGCAACACGATCCTGATAATTACGGCCGATCACGCGACCTATCCCGAGCCCGCCGTGGTCAAGGCCTTGCAGGCTGACGACTACCAAGCCTACTTCGTCGACCGCATCCCTTTGATCATTCATCACAGGGGATTGACACTGCCGGCGGCTTTCGACGCCGACTATCGTACATCGGTCGATTTCGCCCCCACGCTGCTGCATCTGCTTTCATTTCAGAGAGTCAAAAACGCCTTCATGGGATTTTCGATTTTTGAGCAAGCACCCGCGCACCACATGCCGCTGGCAGCAATGGGAGACGAGTTCTACTACATCGGGCCGCAAGGGATTTCCAAGGCGCCAGCAGCAACAGATGTGAGTGGGAAACACCTTGCCTATCAAAACTACGTAAGGATGTACTACTGGCTTGAGAGCCAAAATCGGGTGTTTCCGCCTGGGGAAACTGCATCGAATTGACCGGCACCGACCGTTCTGCGATCAGCAGGCGAGCGGGGAAAGATCCAATGCGGTGCTTCGTCATCAACCTTGATCGGGAGACAAAACGGCTGGCCTGGATGACCGCGGCCTTCCGCCGGATGGGGCTGGGCTTCGAGCGCTTCAGCGCGATCGACAAGACCGTGCTATCTGACGACATCATCAACCGGCTCGTTGTCCGCGATCACCACCATTGGTCACCAGGCGAAGTTGCCTGTTTCATGAGCCATATCGCTGTGTGGCAACGCATCGCCGAAGGCAGCGACGCGCATGCGGTCGTGCTCGAAGACGATGTCTATTTCAGCCAGGATGCCGCCCTTTTTCTGAGCGACGACGCGTGGATTCCTGCAGGGGTCGACCTGATCAAGCTCGAAACGACGCTGAATCCCGTGTTGGTCGGCCGACAAGGACGCAAGATCATGGGGCACCGCCTGCTGCCGCTGTACAGTTTCCACAATGGCGCCGCCGCCTATGTCATCTCCAAGCGCCTGGCCGCACAATTGGTTGGGCTAGCGAGCAAGATCGACCGTCCGGTGGACGATTTTGTCTTCGACATGACCAGGCACCAGACGCCCTGCTGGCAATTGTCGCCCGCCATCGGCATCCAGGAAATGTTTTTTCCCGGCCACGAGATAACGCTGCCGAGCAATCTTGAGCCGGAACGGCGGGCGACACCACGCCTGCCGCGGCCGAAAGTGCGGCTGTCGCGATCCGAAAAGGCAATGCGCGAAATCCGGCGGCTATTCTGGAGGATCCGGCGCCTGCCCCGGCGTGCCATCATTCCGATGGGCGCCCAGAACCAGTAGTTTGTTCAGGGCACGCAGATGCCCGGCTGGCCCGGGGCCTTATCCTTGACCTGGTGGTTGCGTGCCCGCGTGGCCGATCAGATGCTCGGTGCCCTGGCAGCGTCGGTGCGTGTCATGGCATCCTTCAGCTTTGCATCGCGGTCGTAGACATCGCCGAAATACTCGACCTTGCCGTCGAGATCGGGCCAGGCGGTGAAGTAGGCGACATAGACCGGGATCTTGCGCGTCACCTTCTCGAAGGAATGGCCCTGCTTCAGCTTGGCCGCGATGTGATCGACGTCGGTGCCGAGCACTGCGGCTGCCATGGCACGCGGATCGGACAAGCGGATACAGCCGTGGCTGAAGGCGCGGCTGTCGCGGTCGAACAGCGCCTTTTGCGGCGTGTCGTGCATGTAGATGGCATGCTTGTTGGGAAACAGGATCTTGAGCTCGCCAAGAGCATTTGCCTCGCTCGGCGCCTGCCGCACGCTGAAGGGCACCTTCGAGCCGTACTGGCCCCAATTGATCGCCGATGATGGAATGCGCTGGCCGCGCGAATCTGTGACTTCATAGCCGGCGCGGTCGAGATAGCTGGGATCGTTGCGCAGGCGCGGCAGCATCTCGTTGACGATGATCGACTGCGGCACGCCCCAATACGGGTTGTAGTCGACCTGCTCGATCTCGTCCTGGAAGAAGCTGGTCTGGTTGGTGGTCTTGCCGATCACCGTCCGCATCTTGAGCTTTTCGACGCCACCGTCGATGTAGCTTGCGGTATAGGCCGGCTGGTTGATGAAAACGCGTGGGCTGCCGAGGTCGGAAGGCAGCCAGCGCAGCTGTTCGAGCGCGACAAGGACCTTGTCCAGCCGATCGGCCTTGGACGTGCCGGCAAGTATCGCCACCGTGCGCGGACCGACAACGCCGTCGGCCTTGAGCCCTGCCCGCTTCTGAACCGCCTCGATGACCGGCACCAGTTCGGATGAATAGGTTTCGCTGTTGCCGAGCCGGGCAAGCGTTTCGCCAAACTCCCCGCCCATCTCGTCGTCGAGATCGCGGGCGATGAGGTGCAGAAGCTTGGGCAGTTCCGGGCTGGTCTCGCCCGGCTTGAGCAGAAGCTTGGGGTCGACGACGATGTCGTTTTCCTCGCTCGCCTTGAGCGCTTCGAGCTCGACGCGCAAGGCCTTGTACTCGGGGTTCTCAGGATGAAACCCTTCGAGGAACACGCGCGCCTCATTCGACTGGCCAAGGCTCTTCAGCACACCAACCATATCAAGCGGTTTGGCCGCGAAATCGTAGTAGCCCGAGATACGGTTCGGATCGATCCGTCCGCCTTGCGCGTCATGCACATAACGCAGCACGCGCGCCGACATCGCCATTTCGAAACGGATCAGCGTCCTCATCCTGCCGACGGTGTCATCGAGCGCATAGGCTGCCGGCGGCACCGAGACCGCATAATCGGCCGGCATCAGCCCATGGCTGGCGGCGTCGCTCAACGTCCTGATCGCCTCTTCGGCACGGCTGTTGGCGGTATGCCCGGTGACCCAGATGAAATCGGGATTAGCCGTGTAATAGTCGAGCAGCGCCTTGGCGATATCCTTCTCGGCGACGAGATCGAAGGCATCGAGCCCGGCCAATGCTTCACGGAAGGCAGTGCCGGCAAGCGACGGCTCCAGCGACACCGACTGCGTGCCGGCGACCAGCTTGGAGAAGTCGACAGTCACCATCGCATCGGTCTTGTAGGTGTAATAGGACGGCGCGCTGATCTTGGTCGCAGCCACGGGGGCCCGTTTCTTCTGGACCGGCGCCGGCGGAAACTCGCCTTGCTGGTGGCGGGGGGCACGGTTGCCGCTGCCACCGAACAGGATATCGAAGAAGTTCTGCGCACCGGCCTGCGGCGCGCCAAGCGCCACCGTCGCGGCCAGGGCAGCTAGCGGAAGCGAGATCGTCCTGTTCAGGAAAGAAAACTTCATAAGACACCATCCCTGCCCGGAAACTGCACTAGAATCGCTATGCGCCGGCGGAAGAATTCCTGCCCCCAAATGGCTGATGTAAGGCGCTACTCTCTCGATTCATACCGATAACGTTAAGCTTTCATAAATTTCCCGGCAGCTGTTGCCGAACAGTTTCACATCATCGTGAGGCAAGCCGGCAGGTGGCACAATTCATCAGCGATGACAGCCTTGTCGCTTCATGTGATCACTTGGCCTGACAAGCTGAACTTGGGCCGAATTGACGCGAGGGCAAGGTGAAGAAGGGTTACAGGGAATTGCTCGACGAGGCCAATGCAGTGGTCGAGGTAGTGTCGCCGGAGGAAGCTGCCACGCTGCTCGACGATACCAATACCATCTTCGTCGACTTGCGCGACCCGCGCGAGGTCGAGCGCGAGGGCCGGATTTTCAGGCGCCCAGCATTGCCCGCGTGGCATGCTCGAATTCTGGATCGACCCGGACAGCCCTTACCACAAGCCGTTCTTTTCCAGCGGCAAGAATTTCGTCTTCTTTTGCGCCGGCGGCTGGCGCTCGGCGCTCGCCGCCAAGACCGCGCAGGAGATGGGGCTGGAGCCGGTGCGCCACATCCTTGGCGGCTTCACCGCCTGGCGCGCCGCCGGCCTGCCGACCGAACCAGGCGTAAAAAGAAGCTGACCCGGAGCGGGGCGGGCGAAGTTTTTCCGAGCGCTTGACCTCGCCCCTGGGGCCAACCCTAGACACGCTGCCATGACCGATTCCTATCTCCTCGCCGGCCGTTTCGGGGCCGCCACGCGACTGTCGCCAAAGGCATTGCGGCTCTATGCCGAGCAAGGCCTGCTGGTGCCGGTCCACGTCGATCCGCAGACCGGCTATCGCTACTACGCCTCCTCGCAGGCGCCACGGGCGCGTCTGATCGCGCGGCTGCGCCGGCTGGGGCTGCCGATCGCCCGCGTCGCGCAGTTGCTGGAGCTCACGCCGGAAGCACGCGTCGTCGAACTGCAAAGCTGGCTGAGCGCGCAGAACGACAGGCTTGCCGACCAGGCCGAACTCGTACGCGCCCTCTCCCGGCAAGCCGAAGGCGGCGAACCGGCATTGACGGCGACGATCGGCCTGCGCGAGGTATCGGCCGCAAAGGTCGTCTCACGACAGCGCCAGATCGGAATCGAGGGGCTGGACGATTTCATCGCCGGAGCCGAAGCGGAAATCCGGGCGCATTTGCGCGCCTCGGGATTGGCTTGCGACGGATTGACGAGCGTACACTTTCACGACCTTGTCAGCCGCGACAGCGAAGGCCTCGTCGAGGTCGCAGTGGACTATGAGGGAAACCTCGAGCCGGCAGGCGACCTGCTGATCAGACTGCAGCCGGCGAGGCGCGAGGTCTATCTGCCGGTGCCCAAGGCCTATGAGGATTTTCCCCGCGTCATGCACGTCTACGACGCCCTTGAAGTCTGGCTCGACGCGCGGAGCGACTTGAGCTGCACCGGCAGCCCCTGCGAAACCTATCCCGGAACCCAAGGCGCACGTTTCGACGTCGCCTACCCGATCATCTGACAAGAGGTCCAGACATGACGCACTTTGCCTACACGGGCTCGGGCCCGTATTGCTATGCCAATTCCTTCGCCATGATGTTCGGAGCCGATGCGCCGTCGACCGCTGTCATCGAGGTGGCCATAGGCGGCCCGTTCGGCATGCAGTTGATCGGCGGCACGATGCCATTCTTCGACCCCTATGGCTGGGACCCGGAGAAAGGTTTTGAAGACGCGCTTTCAGCGCTTGGCTGGACATCTGATGTCACGCAAGGTGGCGACGCCGAGGAGGCCCTGGCGCGCCTCAAGGAGGCATTGGCCGCTGGCCCGGTCTGGATCGGTCCGGTCGAAATGGGGCATCTCCGGCATCAGCCACGCATGCGCGGCCCGATCGAGGCCGATCATTACGTCGTGGCGCTCGAAGTCGACGACGAGAGCATCCTGATGCACGATCCGCAGGGCTATCCCTACGCCCGCCTGCCGCTCGTCGACTTCATGGCCGCCTGGAGTGCCAGGACGCTGATCTATGGCACGCCGTATACGATGCGTACCGCCTTCAGGCGGATAGCCGACATCGCCGATGTGGACATGATCAAGGCGTCGATCCCTTCGGCGATCCGCTGGCTGTCGATGGCGGGTGAGCACGACATGCCGAAGGAAAGCTCGGGCAATGCCGCGGCCGCCGAAGCGCTGGCGCGCCTGATCGAGCGCGGCTGTGAGGAAGACCTGCGTGGCCACATGATACACTTCGCTGTCCGGGCCGGAGCACGCCGCGCGGCGGACGCCGCAACCTGCCTGGAGCGTGCGGGATACACCGACGCGGCAAGGATTGCGGACAAGCAGGCCCGGCTGATCGGCTCCCTGCAGTATCCGCTCGTTGCCGGCAATGACACCGCGGCGGCGGCATCGCTTCGCGAACTGGCGCCGACCTACGACATGCTAAGGGCGGCGTTGGAACGCCAGGGCTGAGCGCAGCGCTCCAACGCGGCGCCGCGGATCGGCGACCGGCTAGTGGACTGTATCGAGCTCCCGAGCGGCCTGGAGAAAGCCAACCGCCTCGGCCACCACCTTGGCGCTCGACAGGATGCGCCGATGACCGAGACCGTCGGCCCAGAACAGCCTGACATGGCCGCCGGCGCCGGCCATGGCGCGCGCTTCGTTGGCGGACACTTCCCTGTCGTCGGGAGCATGAATGACAAGCGTCGGAGTGGCCAGGCGCATCAGCAGCCTGGAGCCGACGAACTGGCCGATCGGGGTACCTGTCACACGCTGCACTTGCCCCGAAATAGCCCGTTGCGTTTTGGGTCCAAGGTTCAGATAGCGGCCGAAATCGTCGAACAGCTTGGGCATCGAATCGGGCGCGGCCACCAGCACCAGCCGCTTGGCTCCAAGTGGCTCGAACCCCTTGACGGTTCCGGCAGCAGCGTTGACGGCAACCGCACCGCCGAAGGAATGGCCGACGATCGCCTCGAAGGGCCCGAACCACTGGCCGGCGAGAGTGGCCGCCTCGACGGCCTTGGCCATGTCCAGTACGCGGCCGAGCGAGCTACCATGGCCGGGCAGGTCGAGCGAGATCACCCTGAGGCCGGCATTCCTGTAGCCTTCGATCAGCGCTTGCATATACTCGGTGCGCGAGCGCCAGCCGTGGATGACGAGCACGGTGCCCTTGCTCGCCCCCTCCGGGCGAAACTCGTGCATCGCCACGCAGCCGTTTTGGGTCTTGATTCGATGATGGCGAGCCTCGGCCATGAAGCTCGATGCGTTGCCGATGGCGCGCTTTTCGCCCGCGCTCAGCGAGCGTTGACTCGGCGTACGCCGAAAAAGCTCGAATGCGGCGCGACCAGCGAGACGTGGCGAAACCAGTTCGGCCGCACCGAACAGCCGCCGGATGACCTTGAGCCCGATTGATGCCATAGTGATTGTCCATCCATAAGTTCAATCATGAACAATAATAGTTCAATCATGAACAATAAGCAAGATTTGCCGTGGGACAACCCGCGGTTCCGCAACTGGGTTGCCGTGGCCAAGGCATGCCACTCGATGGAGCGCGCCCTGGCGAGCGCGTTGCAGCCGCACGACCTCAAGCCGGCGCAGCTCGATGTCCTGATGAACCTCTATCGCCATCCTGGCATTTCGCAGCACGATCTTGCACGCAAGCTGCTGGTCGGGCGCTCGAACATCACCATGCTCCTGCCGCAGCTGGAAAAGCGCACGCTGGTGCGCCGCGAGGCAGACGCCAAGGACCGCCGGGTCATGCGGCTGACGCTGACCGAAGACGGCGAGGCTCTGCTGATGCGGGCGCTGAAGGCCTATGGTGCGTTGATCGAAAAGGCGATGAGCGCGTCGACGCCGGAACAATGCGACCTGATCGGCGCGCACATGCTGCGCGTCGCCGACGCCTTGAAGGAATAGTCGTCAGGCGGCTGCCCTGACAGCCCGCCGGCCCCGCAGCACTTCGGCCTTGCCCATCGACCTGACGAACCCGAGCACCGCCACCGCAAGCCCTGTCGCCAGAACCCACCATGCCGGCCGGATCGTGTAGGAGAACTGCAGGTTGGCCCACAGCACACGGCGGGGTGGCACGCCGGTCGCCAGCCCATACCAGGCCGCCTCGACAAGCACAGTCGACAGCGCTGCAAGAACTGCAATCGAGATCAGCACAAGCGGCGACGTCAGGCTGAATCCACGCCAGTGGGCAAGGCGGTAGAACATCAAAAGCATGAACAAGCCTGCCATCAGCGTCGGCTGATAAACATCGGCCTTGGATTGCATGAAGAAATGCAGCGCCGCCAGAATGGCGACGCCGTAAACGATCTTGTGCAGCCGGTTCCAGTTGCGACCCAGCTTCTTGATCGCCGCGTCGGTCGACGTTGCACCAAGCGCGACAAGCCCGAGCAGCGCGACAAATCCGATGGTGAGATAGATGCGCAGCGCGATCTCGCTGACCACGCGCACCACATCCCAGTTCTGGTCGAAGAAATAGAGCACCAGATGGCCGAGCGCGTAGCTGAGAGCCGCGATGCCGAGCATGCGGCGGATGAGGATCAGCTTTGGCCATTGCCCGATGCGGCGTAGTGGCGTCACCGCCAGCGACAGAAGCAGGAAGCGGATCGCCCAGTCGCCGGTTTCGTGGATCGCCGCCGTGAACGGCCGCGGGCCGAGCAGCGTGCTGGCACCAGCGCCCTGCGGAAAGCCTTGCACCGCATAGTAGCCAAGCAGCAGCGCCGGCACCAACGTTCCGGCAAATGCCAAAGCCTTGAGCGGCGAGAGTTTTCCGGCGCGGTCTGTCCAAGGTGTCATTCAAAAGGCTCCAGCAATCTTGCCGGTATACGTGGCGAATGCCGTCCGAGTTACGCCGACGGCAATCACATTGATTTGAGGCCTGCTGGCCTGCTTCACATCATTCTTCCGGCCTTCGCAGGACTTCCTACCCCCATCCGCCTACCACATCGACTTCTTGGCGCGCTCGGGCCATTCGCGGTCATAGGTTTCGCCGTCGATGCCCTGGCGGCTGGTGACGGCAAGAATCTGACCGGGCGTCGGCAACGACTTCGGATCGACATGACGTTCCGGATTCCACAACTCGGACCGGACGATCGCTCGGGCGCACTGGAAATAAACGGCATCGACGTCGATCACCGTCACCGATCGCGCCGGCTTGCCTTCGACTGTGAACGACGCACACAGTTCCGCGTCGACGTTGATATGGGCACGACCATTGACGCGCAGCGTCGTGCCGGAACCCGGCACCAAAAACAGCAGCGCGACGCGCGGATCGCGGATGATGTTCCTCAGCGAGTCGGCACGGTTGTTGCCGCGGCGGTCCGGCATCATCAGTGTGCGTGGATCGTGGATGCGGATGAAGCCGGCCAGGTCGCCGCGCGGCGAGCAGTCGAGCCCCTCGGGCCCGCTGGTCGCCAGCGAGACGAAGGGCGAGGCTTCGATAAAAGCGGCGTATTCGGGAATGACGTGATCGAGCTCCTTCACCAGCGAGGTTTCGCCGGGAACGCCATACAGCACCTCGAGCTGTTCCACCGTTGAAATGAGCGACATCGTCCCTCCCCTCTTCCTGCTTCGATGCAGCTGCGCTTAGCCGGCCAATGTGAACGACCAAAGACAGTCAGCGATCGCGGCTCAAGCCTTTTTGCGCCAGTTCGTCGACATATTCCTGCCAGCGCTTGTCCTTGTCGTGGCCAAGCGTGTGCAAGTAATTCCAGGTGAAGATACCGGTGTCGTGGAAATCGTCGAAGGTGATGCGCACTGCATAGTTGCCCACCGGCTCGATCTTGAGGATCGCAACGTCCTTCTTGCCGGGCACGGTGACCCGCTGTTCGGGCGAATGGCCCTGCACTTCTGCCGAGGGAGAAAGCACACGCAGCAGCTCGGCTGAAAGTTCGAACGGGCGATGGTCCGGAAACGTCACCGTCAACAGCTTGCGGTCCTTGGAGACCCTCAGTTCTTTCGGTGCCGTCATGATCCGCCCTGCCGTTGTGAACTGCCCTTCACTACTGCGCTTCGGACGCCGCGAAAAGCGCTAAGACACCACCAACACCGCAAAGCGAACGGAGTCACCCCAAGGCAACAAACTTTCATCTTGATTGACATGTCCAAGCGTACAACATAGCCGTAATATGAAGGTGCCGGCTAACGCACCACGAACGGGAAACGGAAGCGCAGACCATGGATATGATCGATCCTTTCGGTCGCTCGATCAGTTATCTGCGCGTGTCGGTCACCGACCGCTGCGATTTCCGCTGCACCTATTGCATGGCCGAAGACATGGCCTTCTTGCCCAAGAAGGACCTGCTGTCGCTCGAAGAACTCGACAGGCTCTGCACGGTTTTCATCGAAAAGGGCGTCAAGAAGCTGCGCCTGACCGGTGGCGAACCACTGGTGCGCAAGAACGTCATGCACCTCATCCGCCAGCTGTCGCGCCATCTCGATAGTGGCGCGCTGGAAGAATTGACGCTGACGACCAACGGTTCGCAGCTGTCGCGCTTCGCCCAGGAATTGGCTGATTGCGGCGTCAAACGCATCAATGTTTCGCTCGACACGCTCGATCCAGACAAGTTCCACGCCATCACCCGCTGGGGCCACCTTGCCAAGGTGATGGAAGGCATCGACGCCGCCCAGGTGGCCGGCCTGCACATCAAGATCAATGCGGTTGCCCTCAAGGACTTCAACGACACCGAAATCCCGGAAATCCTGCGCTGGGCCAATGGCCGCGGTATGGACCTGACGGTCATCGAAACGATGCCGATGGGCGAAATCGATGCCGACCGCACCGACCAGTATTTGCCGCTGTCGCTGCTCAGGGCCAATCTCGAACGCCAGTTCACCCTGACCGACATTCCGTTCAAGACCGGCGGTCCGGCGCGTTACGTCAATGTCGCCGAAACAGGCGGCAAGCTCGGCTTCATCACGCCGATGACGCATAATTTCTGCGAGAGCTGCAACCGGGTGCGCCTGACCTGCACCGGCACGCTCTACATGTGCCTCGGCCAGGAAGACGCCGCCGACCTCAGGGCGCCGCTTCGCGCCTCCGAAGGCAACGAGCTGTTGTCGAACGCCATCGACGAGGCGATCGGGCGCAAGCCCAAGGGCCACGACTTCATCATCGACCGCCGCACCAATCGCCCGTCAGTCTCCCGCCATATGAGCGTGACGGGCGGCTGAGCGACATCGACCTTCGCCACCCGACAACGTCCTCGTGAGGCAATGGGCATGCTTACCGGCTCGCCGCGACGTTCTCCGCAATGACGCTGGCGAAGCGTGTCGCACGCAAGCTGCAAGCGCTGTGGCGCCATGTGTTTCCGCGCGCGCCGGCGTGCCGCGTTGAAACCGTCGGCCGTGCGCGGCTTGCATACGATCCGCAGTATCCGACATTCGTACGGGAATACTATTTGTACTGTGTCGCATTGTTCCGCGAAACGCTGGCCGTGCGCGACGCGCCGGTCAATCTCGTGTTCGGCGACTCCGAGGTGGACTGCGGCAATGCGAACCGCACGCGGCGCATCGATGTCCAGTGGGAACACACGCTGGTCAAGCCGGGCGGGCGCGACAGCGACGGCGCGCCGACCGGTGCCGTGCCGTTGCCGGACGGCCAAGGGCACTATCTCGCGCGCGTGGTGAACCGCGCGGTGGTCGAATCGGCCGACGTGATCGTCGACTACAGCCGGCCGAATGTCGAAAACCTGCGCCGCGCCGGCGGCTTCGATGCGTATCTGGCCAAGACGATCGTGCTCGCGCCGCTGCTGTACGACACCGACGTCACCCCGGGCACGCGGCGGCGCGACGCGATAACGCTGTTTGGCGACGTCGCGCAACCACGCCGCGCGGCGTTTCTTGAAGCGGCCCACGCGGCGCGCCTGTCGCTGCTCAATGTCAGCGGTGTCTACGCGGGCGCAGCGCTGTGCACGCTGTACCGCGACACGCGCGTGCTCGTGAACGTGCATCAGACCGGCCAGCACCACACGTTCGAGGAATTGCGCGTGTTGCCGGCGCTGCTGTGCGGTGTCGTCGTCGTCAGCGAAGACGTGCCGCTGCGCGAGTCGATCGCGTATCACCCGTTCGTGGTGTGGGCGCGCTACGGCGAACTCGCCGACACGGTGCGCGCGGTGCTCGCCGACTACGCGGCCTATCGCGAACGGATCTTCGGCGACGGGCGATTCGAGGCGGTCGTCGAGCAAATGAGGCAGGACAATCGCGATGCGGTGAAGACCGCGCTGCAGCGGTTGCGGTAGCGTCGCGACGCGGCCGACCTCAGGGCGCCGCTGCGCGCCTCCGAAGGCAACGAGCTTTTGTCCAATGCCATTGACGAGGCGATCGGGCGCAAGCCCAAGGGCCACGATTTCATCATCGACCGCCGCACCAATCGCCCGTCCGTCTCGCGCCATATGAGTGTGACAGGCGGCTAAGTTGCAGCTATCGTCGCCACCCGACAACGTCCTCGTGAGGTAATGGGCATGGCTTACCGGTTCGCCAGGACGTTCTCCGCAATGACTCTGGCGATGGTGCTAGCAGCGCCTGCACTTGCCAAGCCATTCATCTACACCAATGCCCGCTTCGGCACGTCGGTGACGTTTCCGCATGAGATCTTCGTCAGCAAGGCCGAACCGCCCGAGAACGGCGACGGCATGACATTCCTGGCGGCGGACGGGGCGAGCCTCGCGATCTACGGCTCCAACAACGCGCTTGAGCAGACGCCCGGGCAGCTTGCCGACATGAGCTCCGAGGGCGTGGAGGTCACCTACCGCAAGCTGGGCAAGGACTGGATCGTGCTGTCGGGCCATGACGGCAACGACATATTCTACCACCGCCTCGAATTTGGCAGGGGCGGCGTCATCCATGCCTTCCTGCTCAAATACCCGGCGGCGTCCAAGGCCAAATACGACCCGCTGGTCGGCGCCATCGCCGAGAGCCTCAACGGCCCGTGAGGCCAATTGACATGTCTGGTCCATCCGATTGGCATTGCTGTTTCACGCACCGGTGCTAAAGCCGTAAGCAACAGCAGCAACGGAAAGCCGAAGTGCCACTTTCCTCGAATGTTCGCGGCGCCACCTTCATGGTCGTCGCCATGGCAGCCTTTACCTTCAACGACACGTTGAGCAAGCTCGCCGCCCAGACGATCAATCCGGGCCAGCTGATGCTCGTGCGCGGGCTGTTCGCCACCACGCTGATCAGCCTTCTCGCCTGGCAGCAGGGTGCCTTGAAGGGCTACCGGAACTACTGGCATCCGATGGTGTTCCTGCGCCTTGTCGGCGAGGTTGGCGGCACGGTGTGTTTTCTCGCCGCCCTGCCCCATCTGCCGCTGGCCAACATCTCCGCCGTGCTACAGGCACTGCCGCTGGCGGTGACCATGGGCGCAGCACTGTTCCTCGGCGAGGCCGTCGGCTGGCGCCGCTGGCTGGCCATCGCCACCGGCTTTGGCGGCGTCCTGATCATCGTCCGGCCAGGTTTCGAGGGATTCAATGCGTTCTCGTTGCTGGCCCTGCTTTCGGTCGCCTTCTGCGCCGTGCGTGACCTCGCGACGCGAAAGATCCCCGGCCACATCCCTTCATTGTTCGTCTCGACCACCACCACCGTCATCATCACCATCACCGGTGCGCTGACGATCGTGCCGTTCGGTGGCTGGGTGCCGATGACGACAAACCTCGTCGCGTTCCTCGCCGGAGCCGCGGTGCTGGTGCTGTTCGGCTATCAGTTCGTCATCATGGCGATGCGCGAAGGCGAAATCTCCTTCATCGCCCCGTTCCGCTACACCGCCCTGATCTGGGCGCTCTCGCTCAGCGTGTTCGTCTTCGGTGACATCCCCGACCTGGCGATGATAATGGGCGCCGCCGTCATCGTTGCGTCCGGCCTCTATTCGCTCTATCGCGAACGCGTTGTCGGCAAGGGTCGGCCGGCGGCCGAGAGCACCAGCGCCTCGATGGCGCCCGACGGGATCTAGGCATGGCAGGACAGATCGCAGGGCTCATCCTCGCCGGCGGCCGATCGAGCCGGATGGGCGGCGCCGACAAGACGCTTCTGGAACTTGGCGGCCGTCCGCTGATACGGCAGGTGCTGGATCGCCTGCGGCCGCAGGTCAGCCAGATCATCATCAACACCAATGCCGACCGAGCGCCTTTCGCCGACTTCAGTGCTGAGATCGTTGCCGACCCCATTGCCGGCTACCAGGGGCCACTGGCCGGAATCCTGGCAGGACTGGAATGGGCAGCCGACAAGCCTGGCACAACCCATCTGCTCAGCGTTGCCGGCGACACGCCGTTCTTCCCGCTGGATCTTGCCCGGCGATTGTCCGCGCGCGCGGTCGCCGGTCGAGTCACCGTGGCGGCTTCGAACACGCGTGTGCACCCGACTTTCGCGCTGTGGCCGGTTTCATTGCGCGATGCGCTTGCAGCGTTTCTGGAAAGCAGCGATACCCGAAGGGTGATGACATTCATCGAGCAAGCAGGCCTAGACGTGGTGGATTTCCCTGTCGAACAGCGTGGCGCAGTGACGGTCGATCCGTTCTTCAACATCAATACGCCTGAAGACCTCGCCGAGGCCCAACGCTTGTCCGGTGGTGCCGACTGATGGCGCATCGGGTGTTCGGCATCACCGGCTGGAAAAACTCCGGCAAGACCACCTTGACCGAACGCCTGGTGGCGGAACTGGTCGGACGCGGCTGGAGGGTCTCGACCATCAAGCACGCCCACCACGATTTCGACATCGACAAGCCCGGCGCCGACAGCTTTCGCCACCGCGAGGCCGGCGCCACCGAAGTCGCCATCGTGTCGGGCCGCCGCTGGGCGCTGATGCATGAGTTGCGCGGCGAAGACGAGCCGACGCTCGACGAGGTGCTGGCGAGGATCGCGCCTTGCGATCTCGTGCTTGTCGAAGGCTACAAGCGCGAGAATCATCTCAAGATCGAGGCACGGCGGCTCGACGCCAAGGACCGTTCGCCGCTGACCTCAAAGGATCCAGCGATCGTCGCCATTGCCTCCGATCATCCGGTCGAGGGCGAGCAGGTTGCGGTGTTCGGCATCGACGACATCAAGGCGATTGCCGACTTTGTCGAAGTCCGGACCGGCCTTGCCAAGCATTGACGCAACGTCACTGCACTTGCCCGACGCCAGCGGCACAAAACCCCTTTTCATGATTGATTTTTAACTGAAAACAGTGGGAGTATCGCCGCCAGCGGCGGAGTTCATCCGCTCAACGGCCGCCATGGACGGGAACCGGCCGAAGCGAGAAGAGAGGAACATCATGGGTATTTCCAAGCGTATTGCCTTGGCCGCGACCGCGGCCCTGGCGCTCACCATCGGCATGGCACAAGCGCAGGAAAAGACAATCAAGATCGCCACGGAAGGCGCATATCCTCCCTACAACAGCCTGACCTCCGACGGTAAGCTCGTCGGCTTCGACGTCGATATCGCCAACGCGCTTTGCGAAGAGATGAAGGTCAAGTGCGAGATCGTCGCCCAGGAGTGGGACGGCATGATCCCAGCCCTGCAGGCTGGCAAGTTCGACGCCATCATCGCCCAGATGTCGATCACGCCTGAGCGCAAGGAGAAGATCGACTTCTCCAAGAAGTACATCAACACCCCCGCCGTGATCGCGGTCGCCAAGGACAGCGACATCAAGGGCGTGACCAAGGAAGATCTCGCTGGCAAGAAGATCGGCGTGCAAGGCTCGACCATCCATTACAACTACGCCGAGAAGGTTTTCACCGACAGCGAGATCAAGTCGTATCCGACGGCCGAAGAGTACAAGCTCGATATGGCGAACGGTCGTCTCGATGCGGTCGGCGACGACGCAGTGACCATGGGCAACTGGCTGGAAACGCCTGATGGCGCCTGCTGCAAGATCGTCGGCACGGTTCCGAACATGCCTGAAATCCACGGCGATGGCGCCGGCGTCGGCGTCCGCAAGGGCGAGACCGCGCTGGCCGACCAGTTCACCGCTGCGATCGCGGCCATCCGTGCCAACGGAAAGTACAAGGAAATCAACGACAAGTACTTCAAGTTTGATGTGTACGGCGATTGAGCCGTCAATGGTGTGAAAACTGAACAAGCGGCGGGACAAGTTCCCGCCGTTTGGCTAACATAAGCACAACAACAAGCCTTCATCAAAGGCGGCGGTACTCCTGCAAAGGGAGGCCAACGGGGGCAGCATACCGATGCAAAGCGTGTGGGCGCTTCTGAGTTTCGGGCCTGACGGATGGGGTGACGATCTTGCCTATGGCGTGCTCGTCACAGTTTCGCTGGCGCTGGTGACATTGCCATTGGGCCTGCTGATCGGCTTCCTTGTGGCACTTGCCAAGCAGTCGAGCGAACCGGCCATGCGGCTCGCCGGCAACATCTACACCACCATCTTCCGCGGCTTGCCGGAACTGTTGACGCTGTTTTTGGTGTTCTACGGCGCGCAGATCGGCATCCAGCAGGCGGTGCGACTGGTGCGGCCGGAGGCGGTGGTCGAGATCAACAGCTTCGTCGCCGGCATGGTCGCTCTTGGCGTCGTCTTCTCGTCCTACGCCAGCGAAGTGTTTCTTTCCGCCTTCCGTGCCATCCCGCGTGGTCAATATGAAGGCGGCTTTTCCATCGGCCTGTCGCCACGCCAGACGATGCGGCTGGTGATCGTGCCGCAGCTTGTCCGCATCGCCCTGCCCGGCCTGTCCAATCTGTGGCTCATCCTGCTCAAGGACACCGCCCTGGTCTCTGCCGTTGGCTTGACCGACATCGTGCGCCAGAGCAGCGTCGCTGCCCGCGTCACCAAGCACGCATTCATGTTCTTCGGCGTTGCCTGCCTGATCTACCTCGCGCTCGCCATCATCTCATCCTTCGGCATCCACGCCATCGAACGCTGGGTCGGCAAGCGGGAGGCACAGCGATGAGCGCGACCAGTGAGACGGTGAAAATGCAGCGCCCACCGGCACCGCCACGCGGGTGGTCACGCCAGCGCATTATGGGCTGGGTCTTTGTCTGCCTCTGGATCGCCCTCGGCGCTGGCCTGGTCACCTATCTGTTCAGCGCCTGGAACCCCGAACTTTTCGCCAAATATGCGCCGTCCTACCTGTCAGGCCTGCGTGTGACGCTGGTGCTGGTGGCGATCTCGATCATCCTCGGCGCCATCCTGTCAGTACCGATCTGTTACGCCCGCATGTCGAAAAACCGCGTTCTGAACGCGATTTCCTACGGCTATGTCTATTTCTTCCGCGGCACGCCGCTGCTCGCCCAGACCTTCCTGATCTACTACGGCTTTGGCTCGTTCCGGCCCCAACTCGAGGCCGTCGGCCTGTGGAGCTTCTTCCGCGAGGCCTGGTATTGCGCGGTCTTTGCCTTCGCCCTCAACACCGCCGCCTATCAGGCCGAAATCCTGCGCGGGGCGATCGAAAGCGTCGGCAAGGGCCAGTGGGAAGCTGCGTCCGCGCTTGGCCTGTCCAAGTTGCAGACGCTCTACAAGGTCATCCTGCCGCAGGCATTGATTGTCGCGCTCAGGCCTTACGGCAACGAGATCATCCTGATGATCAAGGGCTCGGCCATCGTCGCCATCATCACCGTCTACGACCTGATGGGCGAAACGCGCCGCGCTTTCTCACGCACCTTCGACTTCCAGACCTATCTCTGGGCGGCGCTGCTGTATCTGTCACTGGTCGAAACACTGCGCCATCTGGTGGACTGGATCGAGAGGCGCATCACCCGCCACCTGCATCGCTGATCAAGCCTGGCCCAACCACGATCGTCTTGACGAATCCGTTCCATGGCATAGACCACGGACACCAGAGCATTTTTGCACTTCGAAAGGGTGAGCCATGGCATCGGTCGCGTTCCTTGGTCTTGGCGTCATGGGCTACCCCATGGCCGGGCATCTCAAGAACAAGGGCGGGCACGACGTCACCGTCTACAATCGCACCACCGGGAAAGCCCAGAAATGGGCGGCCCAGCATGGCGGCGCGTTCGCCGCAACGCCAGCGGAGGCAGCCGAAGGCAAGGATTTCGTCTTCGCCTGTGTCGGCAATGACGACGATTTGCGCCAAGTCGCGACAGGTGCCAAGGGCGCATTCAACTCGATGAAAAAGGGCGCCATCTTCATCGACAACACCACCGCTTCGGCGGAAGTGGCGCGCGAACTCGATGCCGCGGCCAAAGTCGGCGGCTTCCACTTCCTCGACGCCCCGGTATCTGGCGGCCAGGCCGGCGCCGAGAACGGCGTGCTCACCGTCATGGTCGGCGGCGAGCAGGATGCCTTCGCGCGCGCCCGGCCGGTGATCGATTCCTTTGCCCGCATGGTCGGCCTGATGGGCCCGGCTGGCGCCGGTCAGCTGACCAAGATGATCAACCAGATCTGCATCGCCGGTCTCGTCCAGGGCCTTGCCGAAGGCATTCACTTCGGCAAGCAGGCCGGCCTCGACATCGAAAAGGTCGTCGACGTCATCTCCAAGGGTGCCGCCGGTTCCTGGCAGATGGAAAACCGCCACAAGACGATGAATGCCGGCAAATACGACTTCGGCTTCGCCGTCGACTGGATGCGCAAGGATCTTGGCATCTGCCTGGAAGAAGCCGACCGCAACGGCGCCAAACTGCCGGTGACCGCCCTTGTCGACCAGTTCTACAAGGACGTGCAGAGCATGGGTGGCAAGCGCTGGGACACGTCCTCGCTGCTCGCACGGCTCGAGAAGTAAGCCAACATGACGCTGTCGCTGGCATCGACCGCCGAGGAGATCGTCGCCCATCTGCGCACGCTCGCCTCGGAGGAGAGCCGTGCCGGCATGGCGCGCTTCGGCATTGCCACCGAGCGCGCCCTCGGCATTCCCAATGCGCTGCTCAACCCGATCGCCCGGCAGGTGAAGCGCGATCACGCCCGCGCGCTTGAGCTCTGGGCCACGGGGATCCGCGAGGCGCGCATCCTGGCCATCGGCACCGACGAACCGGCAAAAGTCACGCGCGCTCGGCTGGACGCCATCGCGGCCGAGTTCGACAGCTGGGAGATCGTCGACCACGCCGCTCATCTGATCTGCGAAGCGAAGCTCGCCCACGAGATTATCCCTGCCTACGCACAGGATGACCGCGAATTCGTCCGGCGCACGGCTTTCTCGACGATCGCCACCGCTGCCGTGCACCTGAAGAAAGAGCCTGACGAAACCTTCATAGGCTGGCTAAATCTGGTCGAGGCGTATTCCACCGACGAGCGCAATTTCGTCAAGAAAGCCGTCAACTGGGCGCTGCGCCAGGTCGGCAAGCGCTCGCCTGCCCTGCATAGGCCAGCACTGGCGTTGTCGGAAAAGCTCGCGGCTTCATCCGACAAGACAGCGAGATGGACCGGCAAGGACGCCGTGCGCGAACTTAGCGATCCCAAGACGCTTGAACGATTGAACGCGAAAAAGCGCTGATCAGGCCGCCGACGCGCCGCTTTCCTTGTCGAGGGTCATGTAGTCGAGCGGCATTTCGGTGGTGTACTTGATCTGCTCCATGGCGAAGGACGACGACACGTCGCGGATCTCGATCTTGGCGATCAGGCGTTTGTAAAAGGCGTCATAGGCCGCGATATCAGGCACGACCACACGCAGAAGATAATCGACGTCACCGCTCATGCGGTAGAATTCGATGACCTCCTGGAACTCCTGGATCACCTCGGAGAAGCGACGCAGCCATTCATGGCTGTGCGAATTGGTGCGGATCGCGACGAACACTGTGACGCGCGCATTGATCTTCTCGGGATCTAGCAGGGCCACACGGCGCTTGATGACACCTTCTTCCTCGAGCTTCTGGATGCGGCGCCAGCACGGGGTCGTCGACAGGCCGACTTTCTTGGCGACGTCGGCCACGGCCAAGGTCGCGTCCTCCTGAAGGAGGCGAAGGATTTTCCGGTCGAGGCGGTCCATATGCAGGCTCCGTTAGAAAAGGTTCGCCATAATCCTGTGATTTACCCCATCATACAAGAAAGGAATTCTCCGCACACCCCGTATCTTCGGTATCGATTTCCATATCGCCTAGGGAAGGCGACGTTGGATTTCCGCCTTGAGAAAAGGCAGCAATTCCATTTCGAACCAGGGATTGCGTTTGATCCAACCGGTGTTGCGCCATGACGGATGCGGCAATGGCATGACATGCGGCGAGGACGAGCGCGCCCAGACCGACCGCCAGTCGGCAACGGTGTCGGTGAGAGAGGCGGCCCGTGCAGCCCCCATGTGCCAACGCTGCGCATACTGGCCGATGGTCAGCACGAGATCGATCTGCGGCATCAGCGCCATCAGTCGGGCGCGCCAGGCCAGTGCGCATTCGCGCCGCGGCGGCAGGTCGCCGCCCTTGGCATCCTGACCCGGGAAACAAAAACCCATCGGCACGATGGCAAAGGCGTTTGGGTCGTAGAAGGTCTCGGACGACACGCCCAGCCAATCACGCAGTCGGTCGCCGGAGGCGTCGGTGAATGGGGCTCCGCTCAGATGTACCTTGGTGCCCGGCGCCTGCCCGGCGATGAGGATGCGCGCGCTGGACGACGGCACGACCACCGGCCGCGGCTCGTGCGGCAACGGTTTGCCCAATGGTTGCTCGACGCAGATGCGGCAGGCCTTGATCTCCGCAACCAGCCTGTCGAGTTCGGCGGACATTGTCAGGCTGCGGCACTCGGCCGGGTGGCCAGTGCCTGGTGCCAGCGGCGCACGTTGGAAAATTCATCCGGCACAACGATCCGAGCCGGCTTCATGAAGTCGAGGGCGCAAAGCCCGGTGATGTCGGCGATGGAATATTCGTCGCCGGCGGCGAATTCACGCGAGGCGAGCTCCTTGTCGAGCAGAGCCAGGAACTCGATGGCCTTGGGCTTGTTGACCTCGCCCCATTCCGGCACCTGCGGGATCTCCCAATCCCTCATCGCCGGGTGAATGTGGCGGAAGGCAAAGGCCACCGGCTGGAACAGGTTTTGCTCGATCCGCCGCTGCCACATCTCGACAAGCGCCTTGCCCAATGCGCCGCAACCAAACAACGCCGGCTCAGGATGAAGTTCTTCGAAGTAGCGGCAGATGGCGACGGTCTCGGTCAGGATGGTACCGTCGTCGAGTTCGAGCACGGGCAGGCGTTGCAGCGGATTGCGCGAAGAAACGTCCGCCTTCTTGTGTTCCATCGCGCCCATATCGACAGAAACCATCGGCACTTCGATACCTTTTTCGGCAAGGAACACACGCACGCGCCTGGGATTAGGCGCCCGGCCTCCGTCAAACAGCTTCATTTCCGCCTCCTCAAACTTGTTGCGACTTTGCAGCCACAGGCCGCAAGCTACGAGAATCGAAAGATTTCCCGCAGCCAGTTGAGTATGCGCCCATAGCTGCCATGTTCGATTTCAGCCATGTCGCCATGCATGTTGCGCCAGTCGCGCGGACGATCGAATTCGCCGGCCCAAAGCCCCTTGCGGTCACGGCGCGCAACAGCCTCCTCGACTTCATAGCCACCATAGGCGATCGCCCAGCCGGCTTCGACCTGCGTGCGGTTGAGATCGGTGCCGGCGACACTGCATTCGCCAAGCAACCGGCCATATTTGTCGCGCTCCCAACCGCTGCAGCTCACCTGGCGCGCGCCAATCAGTCGGCTGAGCGCCTCGCGTGAACGCCGGCCGCACGGATATTCGGCCCCGCCCAGCCTGCAAATCTGCGAATACTCCGGCGCATCGATACCGCGCAGGCGGATGCGTTCAGTCCCCAAGGTGATCGAATCGCCGTCATTGACGACAGCGACGCCTTGGGTCTGGCGCGTTTCCACCCGGTCGAGCCGCGCCGACACCAGAATCAGCAGCCCGAGGACGGCGGCCGCCAGCAAATAATCGAGAAACTTGCGCCAGCGGCTGCGCGGACGCCTGAAATACCGCTGTCGCGGTCTGCCCGACCACGAACGGCTCATATGGCAAACAATCCCTTAATCATTCGGACGTAGCGTGCAGTCTTAAGGTAAGCGCGCGCGAAAATCGAAACATCACATGCCGTTGCAACGCTCTAACACGGCGGACAAGATCATTGTGGACCGCAGGAAACGCCATCGCAACAGCGATGTCGCGCGTGCTGTGCGCAAGACACGTGATCAATTGGCGCAGCAGCCGGGCGGCCTGGCCTTCGACCGCGAATTGCTGAAACTCCACGCCCGTTCGATCAGGACCAACTCAGCCACACTGCCGCTTCTGGTCGTCATCTTTGCCGGCATCGGCCTGCTCCTCGGTGCCGACGAGGACATCCTCAAATGGGCGCTGGTCGCCATGATGGGATATGTCGGGCTGGCGCTGCTTGCCCGCCGCGCCGATGAGGCTGCACCGTCGGCGATGACGCCGTCGGCGATCCGCCGCAACTTCTTCGTTGGCCACTTCGTCACCGGCCTTGCCTGGGCCTACCTGGCCGCGATGACCTGTGCCGCCTGCGAACCCGACCTGTTGGCCATCGTCAAGGGCGCTTTCCTGCTCGTTGCCATGGCCGCGACCGCAATCGTCGCCTCTTCGCTGCGCGGCGCGCTGCTTGCAACCTTCGTCGTTCCAGTCGCCGCCTATGCCGCCTTTGGCGCCAGACTGTCCGAACCGCTCGGCATGGTCATGGCCGCCTTGCTGGTCGCCGCCCTGCCCTTCTTTTCGCATGTCGCCAGGATCAAGAACCGGTCAGCGCTGCTGCTGATGGCGTCGCGATCCGAAATGGACGCGCTGATTGCCGAACTGGAAACGGCAAAGTCGATGTCCGACGAAGCGCGTCGCCGCGCGGAAGACGCCAATCTCGCCAAGTCACGCTTTCTGGCAACGATGAGCCATGAACTGCGCACCCCGCTCAATGCCATCCTCGGCTTTTCCGAAGTCATGGCCGGCGAGGTGCTCGGCCCGATCAACAGCCCGACCTACCGGGAGTATTCCCACGACATCCATCAATCGGGCCAGCATCTGCTCGATCTCATCAACGAAATCCTCGACCTGTCGCGCATCGAAGCCGGCCGCTATCAGCTCAATGAAGAGCCGCTGATGCTGCTTTCGGTTGTCGAGGATTGCTGCCACATGATGGAGCTCAAGGCGCGCAACAAGGATCTGCGGATCGTCGAGCAGTTCGAACCGGCACTGCCACGCCTGCTCGGCGACGAGCGCGCCATCCGCCAGATCACGCTCAACCTGTTGTCCAACGCCATCAAGTTTTCACCGACGGGCAGCGAAATCCGCGTCCGCGTCGGCTGGACCGCCGGCGGCGGACAATACATCTCGGTCAAGGACAAGGGTCCCGGCATTCCCGCCGACGAAATCCCGATCGTGCTGTCGGCGTTCGGCCAGGGCTCGATCGCCATCAAGAGCGCGGAACAAGGAACCGGCCTTGGCTTGCCTATCGTCCAGGGCCTGCTTGCCCTGCATGGCGGTGAGTTCCAACTGCGCTCGAAGCTGCGCGAAGGCACCGAGGCCATCGCTGTCTTCCCCGCTGCCCGCGTTCTCGACGACCTGCCATCGGCAACGCCGCGCAGTGTTGCCGGCCGCCGCTAGGTCAGCGGATTGCGGCCGCCATACCCGAACTGATCTGTGCTGCGGTTTTGACCAGACCAGCGGCTAGCCCGGCGCCAACCGCCTCGCCATGATCGATGCCAAGGCCCAGCAGCGGCCTTGCGCCGAGCTTTGCCAGCAAGCGGGCGTGGCCCGGTTCGGTCGAGACGTGCGAAAACATGCAATGGTCGAGCGCTGCCGGATCGACAGCGTGCAGCACGGCGGCGGCGGCTGTCGTGGCATAGCCGTCGAGCAGCACCGGGATCTTTTCCATGCGCGCGGCAAGGATGGCACCGGCAATGGCGGCAAATTCACGTCCGCCGACGCGGCGCAAGGCTTCGAACGGGTCCTTGATGTGAGGTCCATGCAGCGCCAGCGCACGGTCGACAACATCGGCCTTGCGCGCCTGCATGGCAGCGTCGGCACCAGAACCGGGTCCGACCCAGTCGGCACCCTTGCCGCCGAATAGCGCGGACGAAAGGGCAGCTGCGATCGTGGTATTGGCGACACCGAGGTCGCCGATGCAGAACAGGTCGCTGCCACCGGCAATCGCCTCCATGCCGAAGGCCATGGTGGCGGCACAGCCGCGCTCGTCGAGCGCCGGCTCGATGGTGATGTCGGCGGTTGGCAAATGCAGTGCCAGGTCGAGCACTTTCAGGCCAAGATCATTAGCAAGGCAGATCTGGTTGATCGCAGCGCCACCGGCGGCGCACAGTTCGACCCGCTGGGCCGTCGCCTCCATCGGCCGCGGCGAAACGCCCTGTGCCGCGACACCGTGATTGCCGGCGAAGATCGCAACCATCGGCTTGAGCACCGAGGGCGGCGCGCGGCCCGTCCAGCGCGCGAGCCAGGCTGCGATGTCTTCGATGCGACCGAGCGAGCCTTTCGGCTTGTCGGCCTTGGCAAACAACGCCCACACCTTGCCCGCCTGCGCGACATCACCCTCCGGCAGATGTCCAAACAGGTTGCGAAAATCGTCAAAGGGAGAAGCGTTGGTCATGGGTGCGGCCTGCCGTTCATCATCGTCATGCGCGGCATAGCTGCCTCGACGAGCGAAAACAATCGCGAGATGGCATTGGCACAGCGAGACGTGACGTCGCGGGAAAGCGCTTGCAATGACGCGCAGGCTACATCATCTGTGACTGGCACGGTGTATACATCGGCGCAAAGCATATCCGCATGGACGACGTGATGACCGCGATTGAAACCCCTTGCATCATGCTGTGCTCGATCGACGACACGACCGGCTATTGCTTCGGCTGCGGCCGCACTCGCGACGAGGTCGGCGCCTGGTCCAACATGACGCCGGAGACGCGCCGAGCCGTCATGGCAACGCTGCCCGCCCGCCTGGAAACCATCGAGCGCAAGCCGCGCCGCGAGACCCGCCGGTCGCGCATGGCCCGCGAAAACGCGTCCAACTGAGGATATCCCGCAGACATGAGCCGCCTTTACTGGGTCGTCATAGCCTTGCTCGGCGGCGGACTGCTGCTTTTGCTGTTCAACCATTCGTCTGGCGAAACCCTCGGCCTGAACAATGACAGCTTCGGTCAGCTGATCTATATCGGCGCGCTATTGCTGGTCATTGGTGCCGGCATCCTGCGCCGGGGAACGCGCCTCGGCGACACATTGCGCAGCCTGGCATTATGGGTGCTGATCGTGCTGGTGTTCGTCGCGGGCTATCAGTATCGCTACGAACTACAGGACGTCGCCAGCCGCGTCACCGCCGGCTTGGTGCCGGGCAGTCCGATGTCGGCGCTGGATGGCGATGGCCGTGCCACCGTGACCCTCGACAAGCTGCCGAACGGGCATTTCGGCGCGCGCTTGCAAATCAATGGCGCGACGATCCAGGCGATGGTCGATACTGGCGCCACCAGCACCGTGCTGACTGTCGCCGATGCCCGACGCGCTGGTTTCGATCCCGAAAGCCTGAGTTTCACCATACCGGTGTCGACGGCGAACGGCATCGCCCATGCCGCGCGCATCACCGCAACCAGCGTCCAGATCGGCACCATCGAGCGCAAGAACCTGCCCCTGCTCGTCGCCGACCAGGGGCTCGAGCAAAGCTTGCTCGGGATGAATTTCATCGGCTCGCTGTCAGGCTTCGACGTACGCGGCGACCGGATGATCCTACGCGACTAGGGCGTGTCGGAGGCTAGTGTCCGATCATCCACTTCTTGCGCGTTGGCGTCGGTTTGTTGCCGATCTTGCACAGGGCACAGCCGCAACCGTTGAGATGCGCCTTCTTGACCACCTTCGGTTCGGTGCCGCTTTGTTCGGAACGGGCGAGTGCGCGGCGCAATTTGCCATTCATCAGGCTTAAACGTGGCGCAGCCACGTCGCGGTTGCTCTGCTCCTCGCATTGCGGGCATGCGCAAGCCCTGAGCGCATCCGACATCGGCACCCATTCTTCGAAGGGCCCACAGTCGTCACAAACATAGTTGTAAAGCGGCATTGCCGGCCTCCCAGGCGATTGAACAGAAAGAAGGCGGCGGGGCGAGCGACTGCTTCGCCCTGCCAGTCTCATCGAGAGCCTACGAGAACGCGAATTTCCCCTCGGCTACTGCGGCGTTACAGTTTGCCGTCCAGCAGCAGGAAGCCCGGCAGCCAGCCTGTAACGATGCCGGCAAGCAAGGTGACGATGGCCGTCAGCCGCAGGACCGGGCGCTGCAGCGCCAAGAGCAGGAAATACAGGAACCATAGCACGCCCCAGATCACCCAGTTGGACGCCAGCCAGAAATCGGTCGACGTCTGGGCGGTGGAAAGCCCCTGTACCGCCACTGGAACCGTGGTGATGGCAACGAACAAGCTGAACCAGCCAAGGCCGCGTCCGTCCACTTTCACGACCCTGTTATAGGCGACCCAAAAATAGGTCGTCGAAAACAGGATCGTCAGCGCCGCCCCCTTGATGGACGCAGCGTCAGCGTTGGGTCCGAACGCCCAGGCCAGCGACGCGCAAAACGTCACGACGCCGGAGACGACATTGATGACGACAATCTCGCGGTCTTCGATCTTCCCGAGCAGCCAAAGCCCGTTCAGGAACAGGACGGCGCCAACGTAAAGCAAACCAAATCCGAGCAGCATGAAATCCCCTCCCAGGAGAACGCCGGTCGGGACACGCTCCCGACCGGCGGTTTGTTAGTTGTTGTTGCGGCCTGATCAGCTCGTCTTGGCGACGTCGGCCTTGAAGTCCTGCTTCTTGGGTCCGTGGGCGTTGGGATTGATATCGAAGTCGAAGATTGCCGTCGGGATGGCCAAGGTGGCGCAGACATTGGGGATATCGACGATGCCGGCGATGCGGCCTTCGACAGGAGCCGTGCCCAGGATCATATAGGCCTGTTCGCCGGAGTAGCCGAACTTCTTGAGGTACTCGATGGCGTTGAGGCAGGCCCGGCGATAGGCGACATGGGCGTCGAGATAATATTGCTCGCCCGTGTGCTCATCGACCGAGATGCCCTCGAAGATCAGATAGTCGTCAAAATGCGGGTCGATCGGGCTTGGCTTGAAGATCGGGTTGATGACACCGTATTTCGCCATGCCGCCCTTGATGACATCGACGCTGATGTCGACCCAGCCAGCCATTTCGATGGCGCCGCAGAAGGTGATTTCGCCATCGCCCTGGGAGAAGTGGATGTCGCCCATCGAGAGCCCGCCGCCCTTCACATAGACGGGGAAATAGACCTTCGAACCGCGCGACAGGTTCTTGATGTCGCAGTTGCCGCCGTGCTCGCGCGGCGGAACCGTGCGCCAGGCCTCGGCCGCGGCCTTCCTCGCCGCATCGCCCTTCATCTGGCCCATCAGTGCCGTATCGGAATAAGGCAAGGCGGCCAGCGGCGGCACGCGGCCGGGATCGGTGGCCACCAGTTCGGCTTCGCGACGGTTGGCTTCGGCAAGCAGCTTGTGGTCGGGCAGGCAGCCGATCAGGCCGGGATGGATGATTCCGGGATAACGCACGCCAGGAATGTGGCGCGACGTCGTGTAGATGCCATGGAAATCCCAGCAGGATTTGCTGGCTTCAGGGTAGTGCTCGGTCAAGAAGCCGCCGCCGTTTTCCTTGGCGAACAGGCCGTTGAAGCCCCATTCCGAGTCGGGCTTGGCGCCAAGGTCGAGGATGTCGACAACCAGCAGGTCGCCTGGCTCGGCGCCGTCGACGCCGAACGGGCCGCTGAGATAATGGACACGCGTCAGGTCGACGTCGCGGACGTCATTGGCACTGTTGTTGTTGCCGATCTGGCCTCCCGTCCAGTCATGGCATTCGACCCGGTAGGTGTGCCCCGGCTTGAGATGATCGACCATCGGAATGTCTGGGTGCCACCGGTTGTGCGTCTTGATGGCATGATCTTCCGGCGCCTTGTTCAAATCGACTGAAAATATTGTTTGTGGCATTGGGCTGTTCCTCCTCAATTGCCGGCTTGCGGGAGGGTGGCTTGCGCGCCTTCCTCGTCCTTGCGCCGAGAGCGCGATGCAACCCGACACAGCCGTGCGAGGCCAAGCTAGGTGCGGCTTGTAATCGCCATGCATCGGAAACCAGCCCACTATGTAATTTTTTGTAACCAAATGGCTTGTGTCAGCGCCCGCCAAACGCAACAACCCCGATATTTTAGATATAACTTTCAAATTGTTAGACAGAAACACCGGCAGGTGGCAGCTGCCAGCCGGCGCCCGCGCGCTTACGAGCAGTGCCGGTTGCGGCCAATGGCCATCTTCCCTTCTCGACCGCGCCCACGAATTGCGATTATCGTAGCAACCATGTCAGTTGCCGACCCAAGATCACGCATTCTCATTGTCGACGACGATCGTCTGCTGTGCAGCTTTCTCGAAAAATTCCTGGCAAGCGAAGGTTACGTCATGGCGAGTGCCCATGACGGGCGCTCGATGCGTCGTGCCCTCGCCGACGAACCGTTTGATCTGGTCATTCTGGACCTGGGTTTTCCCGCTGGTGAGGACGGCGTCACCCTGGCGCGCAACCTGCGCTCCCAATACGACCTGCCCCTGATCGTGCTGTCAGGCAAAAACAGCACGATCGACAAAGTTGTCTGTCTCGAATTGGGGGCGGACGACTACATCACCAAGCCTTTTGAGCCGCGTGAGCTTCTGGCGCGGGTACGAACGGTCATGCGGCGCTTCGCCAAGCGCATCAACCTGCCCGAACCAGCGGCGACGGATCGCCCCAACGCGGTATGTTTCGACGGATGGCAGCTGGATCCAACCCGCTACAAGCTATCGTCGCCCAATGGCGAGAACGTGCGGCTGACAAGCCAGGAATTCCAGATCCTGTCGGCGCTTGTCGAACGGCGCGGACGCATCCTGTCGCGCGAGCAGATCCTGGATATCGTCGCCAACCGCAATTGGACACCCTATGACCGCAGCATCGATGTGCTGATCGGCAAGATACGCCGCAAGCTGCGCGACAATGCCCGCGATACGCAGTTCATCAAGACCATTCGCGGCGTCGGCTACATGTTTGCCGCTCAGGGCCGCGACTGAGGCGCGCGCGGCAGATACATATTGATCCGTGTGCCTTCGTCGAGTTTGCTGGAAATGCCGAGGCGGCCGCCTGACTGCCGCACGAAACCATCAACCATCGGCAACCCCAGGCCGCTGCCCTTGCCGGCAGGCTTGGTGCTGAACAGCGGCTCCAGTGCCCGTCGGCGCACGGCCACCGGCATGCCATGCCCTGTGTCGATGACCGACAGCACCACATACTGTCCCGGCAACAGGCCTGATGCGACACGGGCATCGTCCGGCCTGACGACAAAATTGCAAGCTTCGAACCGAAGTTTACCGCCGTCCGGCATCGCATCGCGCGCGTTGAACGCAAGATTGAGCAAGCTGGTTTCGAGCTGCGCAGGATGAACCTCGACTTCATGCAGATCGTCCGCCAACTGGAGCGTAATGCTGACCTTGTCATCCAGGGTACGGCGCAAGACGCGCATCAGATCGGGCAGCGCTTGGTGCAAACTGACCAGGACAGTGCCGCCACCTTCCTGACGGCCGAAGTTGAGCAGACGTGCCGTCAATTCGGTTCCCGCCTTGATCGCCTCCAGTGCGTCATCGACCATCTGCGCCTGCTGCGGCGCGCCCTGCACATGTTCCTGAAGCCAGCGCAAATTGCCGAGCAGGACAGCCAGAATGTTGTTGAAGTCATGCGCGATGCCGCCGGTCAGCTGCGCCATCGCCTCGATGCGCTGCATCTGCCCGAGCCGCTCGGCGACAAGGCGTTTCTCCTCCATCAGGCGTGTGCGCTCAAAGCAGCGCTCCAGCGTCGCCAGCAGGTCGGCACTGTAGAACGGCTTGCACAGATAGTCGTAGGCACCCGCCTGCAACGCCTCCACCGCCGTCTCGACGGAGGCATAAGCCGTAACCATCAGGCAGACGAGATCGGGGCTTTGCTGGCGAAACGCCCGAACCAGATCGACACCATTGCCCACGCCCAACCGCACATCGACAAGGGCAACCGCCGGCTGGTGTGTGGCCAATGCGGCCTGGGCCGACAAGGGATCATGCGCGACGATCGCCTGATAACCTTCAAGGTCGAGAAGTCCTGCAAGGCTCGCGGCAAAATCCTCGTCGTCATCGACGATGAGGACGCGCTTCTTCTCAGCCAGCTCAGTGCCGTGCGGGATGACATCGTCGCCGATGAAGTCGATCTGCAAGTCGGTCTGGTCGGTCATGACGATCCTGCGCCGGCCCGTGGCAACACGATTGAAACACGCGTGCCTTGGCCTTGCTCGCTATCGATCAGCACCGAGCCGCCATGCTGTTCGACGATGCGCTTGACGAGCGGCATACCCAGCCCAACGCCAAACGCCTTGGTGCTGAACAGCGGTTCGAACACCCTGGCCGCAGTCTCGCGCGACATGCCGGCACCATTGTCGGCGACGCAGATGATGGCATTGCCGTCCTCGCAGCGCGTGGAAACGACAATTGCCGTGTCATCCGCCGTGTGCCCCTCGCAGGCCTGAAGCGCGTTCGCCAGCACATTGGAGAACGCCTGCCGCAACCGTTCTCCGTCAGCGGAAATCTTGCATCCGGCCGCAAGTTCGAGCTGAATAGGCCGCGCGGCATCCTGCTCGGCGACATGTTGCGCCACCCAGCGGTCGATGGCGATCGGCGTGACCACCAAGGCGTGCTTGCGCGAAAAATCGAGCAGGTCCTCGATGATGCGCACGCAGCGCCAGGCGTTCCGCTGCAGGCGCTGCAGCTCGCCATGCACAGGTTCTTCGGCGTTCTTCAACGAGCGCCGCAACACGTCGGCCGATGTCACCAGCGTGCCCAGCGGATTGCGCAGCTCGTGACTGACGGTTGCGGTGATCTGGCCGATGGCGGCCAGGCGTTCGTTGCTCGCCAGATCCTGCTGGGTCTGGCGCAGCTTTTCCAGCGAGGCGACGAGATCGCGCTCGGCGAGCTCGCGGCTCTCCTGCGACAGCACGATCCACCAGGCGCCGATGCCGAGAAGCGGCAACAACGCCAGGAAAACGCGCAGCAGCAGCGGCCCGCTGGCCAGATGGGGTTGTTCCGACCCTGGTTCGATCAATCGGTAGGTGAGCAGAAACACACCGCCTGATATCACCGCCAGGGTAAACAGCACGCCCGCCACCTTGAGCAGGCGCTGGCCCATGTGAGGTGCGATCTTGTCGCGTATGTGCGGCAACGCTCGGCCAAAATACCGCGAACGTGAAGTCTCCAGCACCCCGACCGGCGACTTGCATACGTCGTGGCAATGCGAATCCAGGCTGCAGCACAACGAGCAGATCGGCTGTTCGTAGAAGGTACAATGCACCATGTCCGAGCGCTCGTAAGTGACGCCGCAGATGGCGCACAGATTGGCGTCCGGGACGGTGGCCGGCAGATCGACCGGCTGGCGGGCCAGATAGTAACGGCCCTTGGTCGCGACACCGATTGCCACGGCACTGGCAAGCGCAGTGACAAAGGCGATCGGCGCGGAATAGGCTTGGGCCATGACACCGAAAATGCCGGAAAAGCACAGCAAGGCAACGAAAGACGCCAACGCCATCGAACCGCAGCCGACGGGATTGAAATTGTAGAGATAGGCGCGCTTGAACTCGGGGAATGCAGGGCTGACCCGCAGCGGTTTCAAGATGGCCAGGTCGGCAAAGATCGAGCCGATCCAGGCAGCGGCGATGATCGAATAGACCGCCAGCACCAGCTCGAGTGTCTGGAAGATACCGAGCAGCATCAACAGCAGCGAGATCAGGATATTGAACACCAGCCAGACCACCCGCCCCGGGTGATAGTGGGTGACGCGCGAGAAGAAATTGGACCACGCCAGCGACCCGGCATAGGCGTTGGTGACATTGATTTTGACCTGCGAAATCAGCACGAAGATTGCCGCGAGGGCGAGCACGACACGCGGGTCGGCGCTGACATACTCGTAGGCGATGATGTACATGTGGATGGGTTCGAGGGCTGTCGAGCGCGACAGGCCGGCCTGGATCGCCAGCACGGCCAAGAGGCTGCCGCAGAGGATCTTGAAGCCCCCGACGACGATCCAGCCCGGGCCGGCGGCAATCACCGCCGCCCACCAGCGAAAGCGGTTGTCACGCGTCTTGTCGGGCAGAAAGCGCAGATAGTCGACCTGTTCGCCGATCTGGATGGACAGCGCGCACAAGACGCCAATGGCCGAGCCGAAAGCGAGGAAGTTGAACCCCTCGCCGCCGATGTCGCTGCCGACAAACGCCGCCCACTCGTCGAGCGTGTCGGGATGGGCAAACAGGATGTAGGCGAACGGTGCCAGATGCATGGCGATCCAGATCGGCTGGGTCAGCAGTTGCAGCTTGCTGATCAGCGTCACCCCCATGAAGGTGATGGGGATGATGACAATCGACGAGATGACATAGCCAAGCACCAGCGGCACATCTGCGAACAGATTGAGCGCTTGCGCCATGATCACCCCTTCAAGGGCGAAGAAGATGAACGTGAAGGTGGCGTAGATCAGCGAGGTGATGGTGGAGCCGACATAGCCAAAGCCGGCACCTCGCGTCAAAAGGTCCATGTCGATGTTGTGGCGGCTGGAATAGTAGGCGATCGGCAGGCTTGTCAGGAAAATGAACAGACATGTCACGAGGATCGCCGGAAAAGCGTTGGCGAAGCCGTAGCTGAGCGTGATCGCGCCGCCGATGGCCTCCAGAGCCAGAAACGAGATGCCACCGAGCGCGGTGTTGGCAATCACGAAGGGCGACCAGCGGCGAAACGACCGCGCCGCATAGCGCAGCGAGTAATCTTCCAGCGTCTCGTTGGCGATCCACGAATGATAGGATCGCAAGGCTGGCAGTTGCGGCGTTTCCATCAAACGCCGTCCTCATGCGCGATGGCCCGCCCCAGCAATCGGCACATGAAGTCGCCTCCTCGAAATGCTCCCCGTCAAATGATCACATAAACCAGGTGGCGAGGCCAGCCCGCCACGCCCCCATGAGAGCCGATGCATCAGTGGAAAGGCAGCCGAACAGCGGTCTTGATGAGCATGCTTTCGGCATCAGTTTCAGTGACCTGGAAACCGGGTTCGACGGCAGCTGTAATGCGACGTGTCCGCGGAAAATGAGGGGCCGACGACCAGTGCAGCGAGCCTTCCGGCGACTCTACGCCGCTTCGCTGCGGCTGCTCAGGTCGACAGCAGCGAATGCGTCACGCAGCACCTGCGGCCCGGCACCAGGCTTGTTGGCATCGGTCGACAATATCTGGCGGAAGCGCCTGGCGCCGGCAAGTCCGTGGAAAAGCCCGACCATGTGGCGGCTGACATGGCCGAGGCGGCCACCGGCGGCGATATGCCTGCCGGCATAGTCGGCCATGACCTCGATCAGCGCGGCGAAATCAAAATCTTGCGCCGGTAGGTCCTGCAACATCGCATCGACGCCGCTGAGAACGCCAGGCGTGTGGTAGGCGGCGCGTCCGAGCATCACACCGTCGACATGCTGGAGATGCGCACGCGTTTCCTCGAGCGTCAGGATGCCACCGTTGATGCCGATAAACCGTTCGGGCATCCGGGCCTTCAGGCGATAGACGCGGCCGTAGTCGAGCGGCGGGATGTCGCGGTTTTCCTTGGGGCTCAGCCCTGCGAGCCAGGCCTTGCGCGCATGCACCCACAGCGCATCGGCGCCGGCTGCGAACACGCCATCGGCCAATGTGTCGAGTGCCGGCTCGGGATCCTGGTCATCGACGCCGATGCGGCACTTCACCGTGACGGGAATCTGGACCGCACCTTTCATCGCCGCGACGCCTTCGGCGACGAGATCGGGCGTCTTCATCAGGCAAGCGCCAAAGGTCCCCGACTGCACGCGGTCCGAGGGACAGCCGACATTGAGGTTGATCTCGTCATAGCCGAACGCCTCGCCGATGCGTGCCGCCTCGGCAAGCTTGACCGGATCCGACCCGCCGAGCTGCAGCGCCACCGGATGCTCGGAAACGTCGAAACCGAGCAGCCGTTCACGAGCGCCATGGATGACAGCATCGGCAACCACCATCTCGGTATAGAGCAGCGCCTTGCGCGTCATCTGGCGGTGGAAGAACCGGCAGTGCCGATCCGTCCAATCCATCATTGGCGCGACAGAGACCTTAAATCTATTGTAATCGTTACTTTTTTTCTCGTATTCGGTCATTCTGGACGCTGTCATGTTGTGCACATTTCCGGCGGATTTCCGGAGGTTTGGTAGCATTCCGTTGCCCCGGTACAACATTGTTGTACCTCTGCCACCCAAGTTGTACCGCAGGGGCCGGCGCATGGGGACGATCAACGAACGCAAGCGCAAGGACGGGACGTCCGCCTATCTAGCGCAGATCGTCATCAAGCGCGATGGCAAGATTGTTCACCGGGACAACAGGACATTCGACCGGCGCCAAGCGGCAGCGGCGTGGCTGGAAAAGCGCGAAACGGAACTGGCCAAGCCGGGTGCCCTTGAGCAGATCAAGGCCGGCGACCCCACCTTGGACAAGGTCATCGATCGCTACATCGAAGAGTCCGAAAAGGAAATCGGCAAGACCAAGGCCCAGGTGCTGAGAGCGATCAAGGAATTTCCCATCGCCAAAATGCATTGCTCCCAGATTGGCAGGGCCGAAATCGTCGAGTTTGCCCAGGAGAAGCTTGCGACGGGTGTCGAGCCGCAGACGGTAGGCAACTACCTGTCTCATCTGGGCGCGATCTTCTCAATCGCACGGCCTGCATGGAAATATCCGCTAGTTCCGCAGGGCATGGCCGATGCGTGGATAGTGCTCAAGAAGCTGGGCACAGTGCGCAAGTCGCGCGAACGCGACCAGCGCCCGACCATCGAGCAGCTCGAAGCGTTGATGGCTCATTTTGGCGATCGCCAGGCGCGCCGCAGCACTGCCATACCGATGCAGAAGATCGTCATCTTTGCACTCTTCTCCACCCGGCGGCAGGAACAGATCGTCAGGATCAGATGGGACGATCTCGACATCCCTGGCAAACGCATCCTCGTGCGCGACATGAAAAACCCCGGGGAGAAGACTGGCAACGACGTCTGGTGCGACCTGCCACAAGAGGGCCTTGACGTTGCGCTTTCGATGCCGCGGCTAGCCGATGAGATATTCCCCTACACCACCGATGCCATCGGAGCGGCCTTCACACGCGCGTGCCAGCTGCTTGGCTTCAGCTCGAGCGACGGCCCCGCCGCGATGAACCTTCGCTTTCATGACCTTCGGCACGAGGGCATATCGCGGCTGTTTGAGATGGGGCAGAGCATTCCGCATGTTGCAGCTGTCAGCGGCCATCGGTCATGGCAAAGCCTGAAGCGCTATACCCACCTTCGCCAGGTCGGCGACAAGTATGCGGCATGGTCATGGGTCGCGCATGCGGCCCAGCCGATAGCGGACTTGGAGATCACCAGGAAGGGAACACTACCGCGTCGTCGCCGCTCGCAGCGGGCATTTGCGGCTGACGGGAACACTTGAGTTCTTGAACCTCTCGTAGTCTTTCTGCCATGTTCCCGGTCGCACGCCGATAGCGGGCGGCGAAGCCGTGGGACCATAACAACTAAAGTTGCAACCGGCACGACGTCAAACATCACGACGAGGCAGCAACCCAAGATCGCGCCCGCGGTATTCGATGGTTTTGCCGGTGATCTTCTGCAGCACCGCATCTAGCCTCGAAACATGCTCATCCAAGAGCGAATAGGTCTCGTTGAACGGCTTCAAGGTGATGAAGCACTTCAGCATGGCTTGGCGCAGCGGGATCGCAGCCAGCACGATCGCCTCGATCTCGCTGTCATCCTCGCAAGATGAACTGCGCGCGCTGACCAAGGCGCTCGACGACATCGCAGGCAACCTTGAACCATCGATCGACGTCTATCCCGGTCGCAACGGGCCTGTGGTGCGCAACTTCGAAGGCCGACGCCAGATGGCCATGCTCAACTGGGGCATGCCCACGGCTTCAAACGTGCAGTTCCAGGCGACCAAGGCCCGGGCGGCAAAGCTCGAGGCGAAAGGCCAGACGGTCGACTTCAAGGCTCTGCTGGAAAAGGAGCCCGACCAGGGCGTCACCAACATTCGACGGACCGACAGCAAGCACTGGGCACCCTATCTCGGTGTCGAAAACCGTTGCGTGGTGCCGTTCACTAGCTTCGCCGAGCCGAGCCCGGTCGAAGGCGACAAGGACCCCCTCACCGGCCGGCATCGCAATTTCTGGTTTGCGCTCAACGAAAGCCAGCCGCTTGCCGTTTTCGCGGGTTTGTGGACGCCTTGGCGCGGTGCCTGGACCATTCGTGACGGCGTGCTCGACTGGGAAGTCTATGCGTTCCTGACAACCAGCCCGAACGTTGTCGTCGCCCCGATCCACGAAAAGGCAATGCCCGTCATCCTGACGACGCAAGCCGAGATTGAAACATGGCTCACCGCGCCCTGGTCAGAGGCGAGCAAGCTGCAGCGTCCGCTGCCTGACGATATGCTGACGACCGTAGACCTCCCACCGAGCCAGCTCGTTTCAACTCAACCCCAGGCGTCGTTGATCTAGGAGATCCCTCGATGTCGAGCACCGGTAACATCCTCCCACAGCCGAAGATGCCGAAGCTGATCGTCGTCGCCGCGTTCAACCGCGACGACGAAGGCGACCTGAAACCTGCGTTCGATCCTCGCCAGATGCAGAGCGAGGATGCAGCCAGGCGCTTAGCCAAGACGATCGAGAGCGAGCATGCTGGTGTTATCGCATGGTCGCGAGAGGCCAACCCCGCCATTGGCGAGTACGGCGAGCCGACGGTCCTCTACCAGGCTGGTGAAGTGCCCGACATGGAATGACTTCTTGCATCGCGTTGGCGACTTCCAGGCTATTTGAATAGCTTCACGATTGCCGAGGCGACGGTGCTGTCGTCATTTTGATCGACCTCGGCGCTATCGTCGTCGCTGTCACCGTCATCGCTGTTATTGGCATCACCGTCGTCGTGGTCGTTGGTGTCGCCATCATTGCTGTCGCCGTCGTCGCTATCGCCATCATTCGCTTCTGAGCCGCCGTCATCGTCGGCCATTGCAACTGTGGCAGCTAGCTTGGGCAGGCCCCCATCGAACGACAGATGAAAGGGCGTAATTGTCAGTGCCAGCGCGGCCGAGGCGCGCAGCATGAGCAGGCTAACGTGGAGGAGTGACTTTGAACGCATTCGGGTTTCCCTTTTGAAAGGCACCGATTGAGGGACGGGCAAGTACCGCCAAGAGAGGAATAGAGAGTCGCTAATATACGTCAACGTGCATTGTCCCTGTCGCCATGATCGGGGCAAGTCGTAGTTAAGCGATTCCTAAAGGGCGGGGAGACAATCCTAGCGGGTTCCGGACGCGTCACCTTACTAGACTCAGGGAGACCTGCCGCAACCGGCGGGAAACAGCAGGCCTGCGGCTTGGAATGCAGCTGAAGGCGAATCGAAAAAAATCCCCGAGCGCAATCCGCGACAATTCGAGTGCTCTCCAGCCCAAGACAGGAGCGTTGGACAATGCAACACGGGGGCTCGAAAGCACCGCCTGGATGCGCGGGGATATTGGGGAGCACAGCATAGATGAAAACGATGGTTGTGGCGGCAGCGCTCATCATTTGGGGCTCGGGTCAGGCGCTCGCCGCCGATGTGGCCGCAAGCGAGATTGCACCGGCCGGCTTTGTCTGGAGCGGTGGCTATGTCGGCCTGCAGGCAGGATACGGCTGGGGCGATACACGATTTGATGACGATGCGTATCGCCCAAGTCAGCCGATGGACATTGGTGGCCTCACCGCTGGCGTGACAATTGGCTACAACTATCAGTTCCACCCAAACTGGGTTGCGGGTGTTGAGGCCGACTTTTCGTGGTCGGGTATAGACGGACGTGAGGCGGATATAGGTGGCAGCTGGGGTTGCGACGACGCGTGTTCAACAGAGATTGAGTGGTACGGCACTGCCCGCGTCAGGCTGGGGTACGCAATCGACCGGCTGCTCGTGTTCGGTACTGGCGGCTTGGCAGTCGGACGGGTGCATGGTGAACTCGAAGGCGCCGGCCCAGTGTGGGACAACGAGCATACCAACGTCGGATGGGCCGCTGGTGCTGGCGTCGAATATGCGTTCACTCAGAACTGGACTGCCAAGTTGGAGTATATGCACATTGACCTAGGATGGACGGATCGCACCGGTCCTGCGGAATTCACTACGGATGCAGATTTCGATGCTCTCCGGTTCGGCATAAACTACAAGTTCTGATCCTTCCGGACAAAGACAAGGAGCCCGGGTCATCGCGCCGGGCTTTTTGTTCATGCCAAACTCAGAAAAACCCCGCGACCGCAGTTTCTGGCTCCCGAGCCACAGGAACTCACTGCAGATGAGGGCGCGCGACAAGCTCATGTCGATGATGTTGGACGCCCTTGGCGACAATTAGGGGTCATCCCGCAGAAACAAAAAGAAGCCCCCGCCAGCTGTTGCCTTCGGGGGCGTATGCTAGAAATTCTTACGGCGAGAGCGTTACCCCAGTCACCTTGGTAGCATCGTCATCGGCGGTTGAAATCGAGACCTTTGCGCCAATAGCAACTTCCGGGGGAATCGCCACATCTGGGGGCACAGTGAAGCTCTTGCCGTCCTCCAGCGTGATCACTTTCGTCTCCTTGATGTATTCCTTGACCACGCCGTCGACGGAAGCGGCCCAGGCTGCACCGCTCATGAGAGCAGCGGCACCGAGTGCAATAATGAGTTTCCTCACGATCGTTCTCCTTAGTTGCGCCCCCGGCACTACCAACGCTTTCCCTTGCGCATGGTTGCAAAGCCCCGCAGACTCAAAAAGCTGTTGCATTTTGGCAACTCTACTTTGCGAATTCTAAGAGGCTGGACAAGAGTCCGTATGAACTTCTCGGCCACATGTTACTTGCTGCTGGGGATTCAATTTCGGAGAACTGCTGTGAATAAGTTGTTTCTAACGAACGTGTTCTTGCTCGGCCTGTCCGGCATCGCTTCGGCGGCCGATGCGGTCGCGCTTGAGCCATCCCCTGAAATCTTGCCGGCAGGGTTCGTCTGGACTGGCGGTTACATCGGTCTTCAGGCGGGTTATGGCTGGGGCGATGGCAACTTGTCGTCTGATGGCGGCGTGGCTGTTGCACCTGCGGATATCGATGGGTGGTTGGGTGGTGTCTATGCCGGATACAATCACCAACTGGCCAACAATATCGTGGTAGGCGTTGACGCCGATATTGCATGGTCTGGCATTGATGGCCTTGGCCAAGCAGTCGTCTTAGGCTTTCCAGTTCCAGGTGGTGGGGTCGACTATGAGCTGAACTGGACTGGCGCGGTGCGTGCCAAGCTCGGATATGCCGTGGATCGGTTCTTACCTTACATCGCCGGTGGCGTGGCATTTGCCGGAGCGGACGCAACGATTGTCGCCGGTGGGACGCCAATTCAGGAATTCAGCGACACCCTCGTCGGATGGACGGTTGGTGTGGGTGTTGAATATGCCTTCACCGACAACCTTCTGGCACGGGCTGAGTATAGATACACGGACTATGGTGATTTGGACTTCACCAACGCGGGACTCACAGGCCGCTTTGGCTTCAAGACGAACGATGTCCGGGTCGGTCTGGCATACAAGTTCTGAGCAGCAGGCATCCCAGTTGCAAACCCCGGCCTTGCGCCGGGGTTTTTGTTTGCACACACGCAAAAAGGCCCCGCCACCTTTCGGCAGCGGGGCTCCTGGGAGGTTCAGTGGCGCCAGCATAGCATGATCCCGGCGTCGGGAGAATGATCAGGGCGGCGGCCCGCGCGGGCTGAACACCATGGGTGCCCGCGATGCCATCGCCCGCCTGCGGCGAATGCAGGCTCTCGAACCAGCGTCGCGCGAGATGCTGTCGCGCCGCGATGCCCGAATGATCGCCGACGCTCCACCGCGGGACTATGTCGAGGATGCTCCGCAGCCTTTCGCGGCGCAGCCTATGTTCGGGCTCTGCGAGACGATCCTGATCGGCGGTATGATTGTCAGCCTCGGAGCGGTGCTCATCTGGCATATCGTGAGGTTGCTATGGCCATGAACACTGTATTTCTCCTGATGGCTCAATACAGCGGAAAGGCGATCGTGCCGGTCGACGATGTCTGTCGCGACTACTTCAGCCACCTGACCCCGACCATGCTGATACGCAAAATCAGTGCGGGCGAGCTGTTCCACCAACAGGCACTCAAACATCTTCGTTCTGCCTGGCCGTCGGGCGCGCCTCATCGGGGGCTTCGGCATCGCCGGCGGCATCATTCCGTTCCGGTCGCGTGGTGACATAGATGGCCGCCACCGCGACAAATGCGGCGACCACGACAGCCAGCGATGGCTCGGGCTTTGCGCCAACGAAAAACAGGCCATAGCCCGAAGCCATGCCCAGGCAGGCCAGGATCTTCGCCTTGCGCGGCACGGCACCATATTGCCGCCAGGCCCGCAAGGTCGGACCGAAGCTGGCATGATTGAGCATCCAGGCCTCGATGCGCGGCGACGAACGCCCGAAACACCAAGCCGCCAGGATCAGGAAGATCGTCGTTGGCATGACAGGCAGGAATGCGCCGGCGTTATCAAGGACAAGCATCAGGGTGCCGAGCACGATGAGCCCGACGCGTTTCGCCTTGAATGCCGCCTTGCCGGCGCCACGGTGAAGCAAAGGCTTCATTCAGCCAAGCATGTCCTTGAAGCCTGTGGTCATCCGAAAACCTCCTTGACCAGCCCGTACACGCGGCGGAATGCGGCCTCCGCCCCGGCAACGGCACGATCTTCCTCGTCATCGCTCAGTTGCAGCGCATCGAGCGCTGCCGTGAACGTACGCCAGTGCAGGCCGCGCCCTTCTGGTGCCGCCGCAAGATGCCGCGCGCCGAAGGTTTCGGAAAGCCCCAGCTTTGCCGCCTCCTTCAAAAGAAAGGCGGCACCGAGGTTCGAGCCTTCCGCGACATAAAGCCAGCCAAGTGCGGTCGGAGTATCGGCATCGGTTTCAAGGGCGGGCGCTGATGCGTTCACCGGCAGTTGCAGTCCGAGATCGGCGATATCTCGCGCAATCAGCCCCAGACGCCGCCGGCCGTCGAGATCGGGCAACATGCCGTCCAGGACAGGGCTCGCATACAGCGCATCGATGTCGCGATGAAAGCTGTATTGCACCTGGAGGAAAAGCCCGTATCGCTGCCGGTCCTCGAACGGCCGCCCGGCCATGATCGACGCATCGAGCCGTTCATGGGTGGTATTGGTGCGCGCCTTCAGGCGTTTGGCGCGGCTGGCCTCGACAGGCTTTTCGAGTTCGATGGCGGTCATGATATTCTCTCTGCAAACGGGCAGTCAAAAGGCTGCTTGATCAAATCAGAACTTGGCCGTCAGGCTGGCTCGGAAGGTTCTGCCGGGAGCCGGCACCGCACTTGTTGCAATCGGATCGAGGTAATAGCGGTCGGTGATGTTTTCCGCGCTGAAATCGAGGGTTGCGGTGTCATTGATCTTGTAGCTGCCGAACAGGTCGACAATCGCAGCCGCCGGCCAGTAGGTCGCCGCATTGATGCCACCCTTGCCGATCGACGAGCGGCCAAAACGTTCTCCAAAGAAATAGACCCGCCCACCAAGCGACAGCCGTTCCTCGAACAGACGCACGCCCGCGGTGACGGTGCCCGAATATTTTGGTGGAATGGTCACGACGCCATAGTCGTCAGCGCCGACAGAGCCGTTGCAGACGCCACGATTGCAGAAATTGATGTCGGCATAACTGGTGAGCGCCCCTTCGACATAGGCGACGCCGGCATCGTAGCTGACCGACAGCTCATAACCCTGGAACTCGGCCTGTTCGATGTTAGACCAGGTATACGAGCCCGAGCGTGTCCGGCCGCGGAGGATGTAGTCGTCGTAATTGTTGTCGAACCACACCGCCTTGAGGCGCAGGCTATCGCCTGACGTCAGCACGTCGTCGCGCATGACATTGATGCCGAACTCGACGTTCTTCGACACTTCCGGCCGCAAGTCAGGATTGGGGATGACGCCGGGCAATGGCGAGGAGGTTTCGCGCAGGCTGGGCGGGCGCCAACCCTCGACATAGGAGCCGAACAATTGCAGGCCATCGAACGGCGTCACGGTAACGCTTGCCTGCGGGTTGAGGCGCGCGCCCTCCTTGTCAGGGTAGCGGCTGATGGCGATGCCTTTGCCGGTCGCCTCGTAATAGTCGTAGCGCAGGCCACCGGCGAAGGTCAGCCAGTCATTGACCTCGAGTTTGGTTTCGTTGAAGCCACTCAGCATCAAGCGGTTGCCATTCGGGTTGTTGCCAACCGGCATTGGATTTTCCGGGTCGCCCGGGTTCCAGAACAACTGCTTTTCACGCGCCTGTTCGTGCACGAACTCGACGCCGTTCTTGACGGTGAACTGGCCAATCGCCGAATCGATGATCGAGACGTTGGACGCATCACCGCCATAGGTGGTCGCTGTGTTCTTGCCATCGGAAAGCGGATTCCAGGTCAGCTTGCCGGCAACGCCACTTTGCGAGCGCACGTCGGAGAACCAGAGGTTCGAGGTGAAATCGATGTAGCCGCCGTCTTCGAGGCTGTACTTGTAGGTCGAGGTGAAGGTGTTGGTCTTGGTAGTGCTAAGCTTGTTCTGGGTCGGCACCCAGTAAAGATAATCAATATCGGTCTCCAGGTTTTCGCCGTAGTCGTTCTGGTAGTAGATGTAGCCCAGCGTCAGGGAGTGACCGTCGCCCCAGCTCAGCTTGCCCTTGGTCAAGAACGAGGTGACGTCCTGTGAGGTGTTGGCCACCTCCGTGCCCGGGCGGAACGGTGACAGCGGCATCTCGAACGGCGGCCTGAATGCCATGCTGTCGTTGAGATAGCTTGCCTTGCCCTTGGTGCCGGCAAGATAATTGCCGGCCTTGCGCTTCGAGAAGGCAGCCACGAACTCGTAATTGTCCTTGATAACGCCGGCCGCAACGCTGCCCGACCAGGCGTCGCCATTGAAGAAATCCGGTCCGTCGCCACGCAGCCTGGTCGAACCCGCATCAAGCGGGCTCATGGTATTGCTGCCCAGGCTCGTCTTGATGCGTGCGCCATACACCTGGCCATCGGTGACGATGTCGCGCGCGGTGATCGTGCGCATGTTGACCACGCCGCCCATGGCGCCGACGCCACCGGCACCGCCGGACGGGCCCTTGGAAACATCGATGCCACCGATGAAGTCGGGGTCGACATAGGTCTCGTTGCGGCTGCCGCGGTAGCCGCGATAGGAATTGTTGGTCTGGCGCGTGCCATCGACCATGACGTTGACGCGGTTCTGCCCCTGCAGACCACGGATGTTGACGTCGACCGACGCACCGACACCGGTTGCCTGCTGCCATAACACCTGGCGTCGAGCGGAACATGTCGCCAACCGAGGTCGGTGGCGTCCGCGAAATCTGCTCTGCTGAAATGTGGCTCGTCGAACCAGGTGTTTCGAACGGCCTTTCGGCGGCACTGCCACCGCCCGTCACGCTGATGACATCAAGCACCAGCGCCCCATCAGCAGGCGGTATCGCGTGAGCACTGGAGACACGATCGGAGATGACCATGGTTTGCCCGTCAACCCGATACGAAAGCCCGCTGCCGGCAAGCAGCCGCGCGGCGGCCTCGGTGATTGTCAGAGCCCCAGAAACGCCAGGTGATGACAGTCCGCGAACCGCGGCCGCATCGACAGAAACCTGCATGCCGGACTGCTGGCCGAACTGCGTCAGCGCGCCGGCAAGCGACTGCGCCTTTATCTCAAAGGTCTTTTGCTGGGCCGTGCCGGCCTCTTGCGCCAGGGCAGCACGGGTCATGCCGATGCCCGCCAATGCTGTTCCCACCATCAACGCGGCAACAAATGCCCCGCCAAACCTGCCACCCGTCGCCTTGCGCATGCCGCACCCTTTGTCCCAAGCGTGAGGGCCCGACCGACGGTCGAACTCCCCTCTCACCACAAGGACGAAGCAGCCCCACGGATTTTCAGACAAAAGCACTCATGTTTATGAAAAAAGCTTCAGGCAAGGCCTACCAGCTCGATACGACCGCCAGCCATGGGCTTATCTGGCGCACTTGAGCGCCATGTGCCGCGGCCACCGCAGTCAGTGCGCCGATCGGTTCGTTGAGGTTGTAAACACCGGTAATCCGCTGACCGGCAATCGCAGAATCCGCCAGCACGATCTTGCCCGGGTAATATCTGCCGATCGCGTCCACCACTTCACCGACGGAGCGGTCCTTGACGACAAGCATCCCGCTTCGCCACCCGCCCGCAAGATCAGGTGCGTCCTTGCCACGCTCGACCTTGCCGGCGCGGCTGACATGAACCCAATCGCCCGCTTCGAGCGGCCCACCCAACTCTTCGGCGGCATTGGAAGAGGCAACGGCAACACGTCCTTGATTGACCGCGACCGAGGTACCTTCGGCCATCATCCGTACATCGAACGCGGTGCCCAGAACCGTGGTATCGACGTCGCCTGCGTCGACCCGAAACGGCCGGCCAGCATCCGGCTCAACCTCGAAATAGGCCTCTCCCGAAAGCAGCCGGACACTGCGCGACGCCTGATCGAACGCGACATCGATAGCGCTGTCGGCACCAAGATAGGCGACGCTGCCGTCGTCGAGCCGGATCTCGCGGGTCTGGGCGACGCCGGTGGTGTAATCAGCGCGAAGCCAGATGTTGATGTCGGGCTGAAACAGCACAGCCACGCAAATCGCGGCCGCACCAATTACCGACGTGGTGATGTAGCCGGTGCCCCAGCTTCGACGAGCTCGCCGGGGTGCCGATACGATTGGCTGGACTGAGCCGCGACGGCTGGTGTGGGCTTCATGCGCCTCGCCCAGCACGTTCCAGACATGGCGCGCCTCGCTCCATGCCTTCACATTGTCATCGCTGCGCGCAAGCCACGCCTCGAACGCCGCCGCCACGTCTGCGTCATCGGGCTTGTCTTCAAGCGCGATCAGCCAGTGCAGCGCCTCTTCGGTCGGCTTCGCTTTGTCGGCTCCCGGTTTAATCAGACTGTCTCCCAAGGAAGCTGCCAACGTCGATGTCATGAGAGTTCAAACCAGGCTCCCTGTAACAAGACGTTTGACGAGATGCATTTTTCACAGACTGACAGCAATGATCACGAACCATCGAACAACCGCCTCCGGCAATGATCGAGCCCCTGGAAGACAAGGGCATGGGCAAGCCCGACCGAGATACCGAGATGCGCGGCAATGTCCTTCAGCTTGAACCCGTCGAACCTGTGCATTTCAAGGGCGATGCGGGTGCGCTCCGGCAGTTCGGCCATCGCATCCAGGACGATGCGCAACTCGTCGCGATGGGCGAGAACATCCTCCTGCGACGGGCAGTCTTCCGCGACACCCTCGACATCCCTGGTATCAGTGACATGCCTGCCCTCGAGGGAGCGGCGGCGTATCCAGTCGATCGCAAGGTTGCGGATGATGCGGCGGAGATAGCCGACCGGCTCGTCCAATGTGCGCCCGGCGGCAGCCGCATCGAGGCGCAGAAACGCCTCCTGCACGACGTCTTCGCCGCGCGCGCGATCGCCGACGATCGCCGTCGCGTAGTCGACGAGCTCGATACGATGCGCGATGTAGAGGCTCAGGCTCTTTTCCGAATAGCCCACTCAAATGACCCTGCCGGCCATCCCCAGAGAACGGCGCCGGTTTGGATTTTCCAGATATGCGTGAGATGGCTTCGGGCTACTCGACCATGACCCATATTTGAATTGACGGCCACGCTCAAGCCCTGGGCTTGAGCGACGCGTTTGCAAGCTCCAATGGCGGCTTGGCGACGGTTCAGCGCCGCGCGATGATGCGGCTGTCGACGTCGTTGATGTCACGCAGGCCGCAGAAGGCCATGGTGATGTCGAGCTCCTTGCGGATGATGTCGAGGCAAGCGGTCACCCCCGCCTCCCCGCCGGCGCCGAGGCCGTAGAGGAACGAGCGGCCGATGAACACACCCTTGGCGCCGAGCGCCACGGCCTTGAGCACGTCCTGGCCGGAGCGGATACCGCCATCCATCAGCACTTCGATGCGGTCGCCGACGGCATCGACAATCGCCGGCAGCGCCGAGATCGAAGAGACAGCACCGTCGAGCTGGCGGCCGCCATGGTTGGAGACGATCAGCGCGTCCGCGCCGCTTGCCGCTGCCTTCTCCGCATCCTCTGGATCGAGAATGCCCTTGAGGATCAGCTTGCCGCCCCACTGATCCTTGATCCACTTGACGTCGTCCCAGCTCAGCGCCGGGTCGAACTGTTCGGCTGTCCATGACGACAGCGAGCGCAGGTCGGTGACGCCCTTGGCGTGGCCGGCGATGTTGCGGAAGGTGCGCCGGTTGGTGCGCAGCATGTTGAGGCACCAGCGCGGCTTGGTCGCCAGGTTGATGATGTTAGGGATCGTCATGCGCGGCGGCGTCGACAGGCCGTTGACGACGTCCTTGTGGCGCTGGCCGAGAATCTGCAGGTCGAGCGTCAGCACCAGTGCCGAGCATTTCGCCGCCTTGGCGCGCTGGATCAGCCGCGATACGAAATCGCGGTCCTTCATGACATAGAGCTGGAACCAGAATGGCTTGCTGGTGTTTTCGGCGATGTCCTCGATCGAGCAGATGCTCATCGTCGACAGCGTGAACGGAATGCCTGCCTTCTCGGCGGCACGCGCGCCATGGATCTCCCCGTCGGCATGCTGCATGCCGGTGAGCCCGGTTGGTGCGATCGCCACCGGCATCGACACCTTCTCGCCGGCCATCGTGGTCTCGAGCGTGCGGTTGCGCAGGTCGACGGCGACGCGCTGGCGCAGCTTGATCGGCACGAAGTCGCTTTCGTTCTCGCGATAGGTGCTCTCGGTCCAGGAACCGGAATCGCAATAGTCGTAGAACATGCGCGGCACCCGGCGCTTGGCGATGGCTCGAAGATCGGCGATCGAGGTAATCGGACGCGCCATTCCACTATGCTCCCGGATGCTGATGAGTTGCGACAGGCCGGCGGCATGTAAGCCACCTTCGTGACCAATGCCAAGGGCCGACCGGCAAGATGTCTATCCGGAAATCGCAGACTTTCGTTCTATGTCGCGTGTTCGAGGATGTTGATGATGTTGCCGAACGGGTCGCGGACGAAAAACCGCCTGACACCCCAGGGTTCGTCGGCAAGATCGTAGACGATCTCATGGCGCGCAGCCTTCACCCTGCGATAAAGCTCATCGACATCGTCGACCTCGATCGAAAGCACCGGTACCGGTGTACCCGATCCACCCTCGCTGGCAACGCCGAGTTGCGGTGTCATCGCACCACCGGTGCCGAAGGTCAGGATCCAGCCATGATCCATGAGAATATCGAGCCCAAGCAATTCGCCGTAGAACGCTTGTGCCGCCCTCGGGTCGGCGGCGTGAAGATTGGCGACGATGCGACGAACGGCCATGTCTTGTTCCTTTCTGACATCAAAAGGGGCCCGGAGGCCCCTTTGGCACTTTGCGTTTGTTCACGGTCAGGCGTTGGCGGCGGCAACCGCGCGCTTGGCCATCACCACCACCAGATTGGCGCGATATTCCGGCGTGGCGTGGATGTCGCCCATCAGGTTCTTCGATGGTACCGACACGCCTTCCAGCGCTGCAGGCTCGAACTTCTTGGTCAGCGCGGCTTCGATTTCCTTGGAGCGGAACACGCCGTCGTCGCCCGCCCCTGTGACTGCCGCGCGCACGCCATCCTTGCCCTTGGCCACGAACACGCCGGTCATGGCGTAACGTGACGCCGGGTTCGGAAACTTGGCGTATCCTGATTTGGCCGGCGCGGTGAAGGTGACCGCGGTGACAATCTCGTCGTCCTTGAGGGTGGTTTCGAACAGCCCCTTGAAGAACTTGTCGGCGGCGATCTGGCGCTTGTTGGTGACGATGGTCGCCCCCAGCGCCAGCAACGCCGAGGGGTAGTCGGCCGCCGGATCGTTGTTGGCGACCGAACCGCCGATGGTGCCGCGATGGCGCACCGCCGGATCGCCGATATGGCCGGCGAGATGCGACAACGCCGGACAGACCTTCTTCAGCTTCTCGTCATTGGCAACGTCGAAATGTGTCGTTGCGGCACCGATGGTGACGGTCTTGCCCGAGACCTTGACGCCCTTGAGATCGGGTATGTGCGTCAGGTCGACGACGTCGGAAGGTGCCGCAAGCCGGGTCTTCATGGCCGGGATCAGCGTCATGCCGCCGGCGAGGTACTTGGCGTCGCCGGCCTTGATCTTCTTGACGGCGTCCGCGACCGAGGCAGCGCGATGATAATTGACGGAATACATATTGCATCCTCCTCAGTGTTTCGTGCCGGCGCGCAGCGCTGCCCAGACCTTCTGGGGCGTTGCAGGCATGGTCAGGTTGTCGTGGCCAAGCGCGTCGGTGATGGCGTTGATGACCGCCGGTGGCGAACCGATGGCACCGGCCTCGCCGCAGCCCTTGATGCCGAGCGGATTGCCAGGACAAGGCGTGTTCGACGTCGATATCTGGAACGACGGCAGGTCGTCAGCGCGCGGCATGGTGTAGTCCATATAGCTCGCCGTCAGAAGCTGGCCTGAGCCGTCATAGACGGCACCTTCCAGCAACGCCTGGCCGACGCCTTGGGCGATGCCGCCATGCACCTGTCCCTCGACGATCATCGGATTGATGATGTTGCCGAAGTCGTCGGCGGCGACAAACTGGATGATGTCCGTCTTGCCCGTTTCGGGATCGATCTCGACTTCGCAGATGTAGCAGCCAGCCGGGAAGGTGAAGTTCGATGGATCGTAGAACGCCGTCTCCTTCAGGCCAGGTTCCATGCCTTGTGGCAGGTTGTGGGCGGTATAGGCCGCAAGCGCCATCTGGAACCACGGCACGTTCTTGTCGGTACCGGCGACCTTGAGCTGGCCGTTCTCGATGACGATGTCGCCCTCGTCAGCCTCGAGCAGGTGGGCGGCGATTTTCTTGGCCTTGGCTTCGACCTTGTCGAGCGCCTTGACGATAGCCGACATGCCGACGGCACCGGAGCGCGAGCCGTATGTGCCCATGCCCATCTGCACCTTGTCGGTGTCACCGTGGACGATGGAAACGCTGTCGAGCGGCACGCCGAAGCGCGAATTCACGAGCTGGGCGAAGGTCGTCTCATGTCCCTGGCCATGGCTGTGCGAACCGGTCAGCACCTCGATGGTGCCGACAGCATTGACCCGCACCTCAGCCGACTCCCACAGGCCGACGCCAGCGCCGAGCGAACCCACCGCTGCCGACGGCGCGATGCCGCAGGCCTCGATGTAGCAGCTCATGCCGATGCCGCGCTTTTTGCCCTTCTTGGCTGCTGCGGCCTTGCGCTTGGCGAAACCGGCATAGTCGGCCTGCTTCATCGCCGCATCGAGCGAGGCTGCATAGTCACCGGCGTCGTAGCACATGATGACTGGCGTCTGATGCGGGAACTGGGTGATGAAGTTGGTCCGCCGCAGTTCGGCGGGCGAGACGCCGAGTTCGCGGGCTGCGATCTCCATCGTGCGTTCAAGCACGAAGGTTGCCTCAGGGCGCCCGGCTCCGCGATAGGCATCGACCGGGGCGGTGTTGGTGTAGACGGTGCGCACATTGCCGTAGATCGCCGGGATATTGTACTGGCCCGACAACAGCGTGGCGTAGAGATAGGTCGGCGTCGCCGAGGAAAACAGCGACATGTAGGCGCCGAGATTGGCGATGGTGTCGACCTTCAGCCCGACGATCTTGTTGTTCTTGTCAAAACCCATTTCGACCGTGGTGTGGTGGTCGCGGCCATGCGCGTCGGTCAGGAAGCTCTCGGTGCGGTCGGCCACCCATTTGACCGGCACGCCGGTCCGCTTCGAGGCCCACAGGCAGACGATTTCCTCGGGATAGATGTAGATTTTTGAGCCGAAGCCGCCGCCGACATCAGGGGCGATGACGCGCAGCTTGTTTTCTGGCGCAACATTGTAGAACGCGCTCATCACCAGCCGCGCGACATGCGGGTTCTGCGAGGTGGTCCAGCAGGTGTAGTGATCCTCGGCCTTGTCGTAGTGGCCAAGTGCTGCGCGCGGTTCCATCGCATTCGGCACCAGCCTGTTGTTGACGATGTTGAGGCGCGTGACGTGAGCTGCGGATTTGAGCGCTGCGTCGGTCGCGGCGGCATCACCGATACCCCAGTCGAAGATCAAATTGCCATCGGCTTCGGGATGCAGTTGCGGCGCGCCCTTGCCCAAGGCCTCGACCGCATCGGCGACCGACTTGCGTTCCTTGTAGGTGATCTCGACCGCTTCCGCCGCGTCGCGCGCCTGGCCCTTGGTATCGGCCACAACGACGACGACGGCATCGCCGACATAGCGCACCCGGTCGACCGCCAGCGGCGACCAGGCGCCCATCTTCATTGGCGAACCGTCCTTGGAATGGATCATCCAGCCACAGATGAGATTGCCGATGCCGTCGGCCTTCAATTGCCTGCCGGTGAGCACGCCGATGACACCAGGCATCGCTTCCGCTTTCTTGGTGTCGATCTTCTTGATGTCGGCATGCGCATGCGGACTGCGCACGAAGGTCGCGTGTTTCATGCCCGGCACGACCATGTCGTCGACATAGCGTCCGGCACCGGTGATGAATTTCTTGTCTTCCTTGCGCGCAACTCGCGCGCCAATACCTTCGATTCCCATCTGAGTTCCTCCCGAACCTGAAAAAGCGAATAGCGAGTAGTGAGTAGCGAATGGAGGAAGAGGTGACGGCGGCAGCGGGCAAAGCCCCCTACTCGCTATTCACTATTCCCTATTCGCTCGTTGTCTCACGCCGCCTTTTTCGCCTTGCTCCTGGACGCCTTCGACATCGTTTTCGACGCAGCGAGGATGGCCTTGACGATGTTGTGGTAACCCGTGCAGCGGCAGATATTGCCTTCGAGTTCCGCGCGCACGGTGGCTTCGTCGAGCCCTTCGGGGTGACGACGGATCATGTCGGTGGCGGTCATGATCATGCCCGGTGTGCAGAAGCCGCACTGCAGGCCATGATGTTCCTTGAATGCCGCCTGCACCGGGTGCAGGTCGGCGCCGTTTGCGAGGCCTTCAATCGTGGTGATGGTCGAACCCGAGGCTTGTGCCGCGAGCATGGAGCAGGACTTCATCGCCTTGCCGTCGACGTGGACGACGCAGGCGCCACATTGCGACGTGTCGCAACCGACATGCGTACCGGTAAGTCCCAAATGCTCACGCAGGAAATGAACGAGAAGCGTGCGGTCCTCCACCGCGCCACTGACCTTTCGGCCGTTCACGACCAAAGATACCTCCGACATGAAACCTCCCATGTTGCCGCGACCGGCCAGGCAGACCCCGACCAGTCAGGTGCGCAAATCCTATCCTTGCAAATAGCGGCTGCAAGCGACTTTTTGGATCCAGACACGCAATGCGTGCAGGCCAGTGCAGAAAATGAAGGTCGATGCCGCCCTTTTGACTTGGCACCAACTTCCCACACTCAGCATCGACGAGCATTCCGCCTGATGATTGCAAGTGGAATGATCCGGCGGATCATGCGAAAAGCCCGCATCACATTCATGGGAGGCTGCCCTTGGTCACTTTCGTCATCGCTCCACCCGAGCCAGCTTCGGTCGCCATTTCCGGTTCGCCGGATCGGTTTCCGGTTCGGCGCATCTTCTGCGTCGGCCGCAACTACGCAGCGCATGCACGCGAGATGGGCAAGGATCCGGACCGCGAGCCGCCGTTTTTCTTCGGCAAGCCAGCCGACTCAGTCGTCGACAGCGGCACAACGATCCCCTACCCGCCGCTCACCAATGACCTGCATCACGAGATCGAACTGGTCGTTGCCATCGGCCGTGGCGGTTCGAACATCGCGATCAAGGATGCGCTGGATCACGTCTGGGGTTACGGCGTCGGTATCGACTTGACCCGCCGCGATTTGCAGGAAGCAGCCAAGAAGCTGGGCCGGCCCTGGGACTGGGGCAAGGGCTTCGACCAGTCCGCCCCATGCGGCCCGCTCGTCCGAGCGCCAGAAGTCGGTCACCCCGCCAAGGGGCGCGTCTGGCTTGCCGTCAATGGCGAAACCAGGCAGCAAGGCGACCTTGCCGACCTGATCTGGTCGATCCCGGAAGTCATCGCCATCTGCAGCGAGGCGATGGAGCTCAAAGCGGGCGACCTGATCTACACCGGCACGCCGGCAGGCGTCGGCGCCGTCGAGCCCGGCGATCGCATATCAGGCGGTGTCGAAGGTGTCGGCGAGATCGCAATTACGATCGCTGCGGCGCGGTAGAAAAGGCAAGAAATCGGCGGCGGTTCAGGCCGTCGCCTTCTTGCGCTTCTCATAGAGCATGACGAGTGTTTCGGCGACGAGCGCCGGCTTGTCTTCGCCCTCGATCTCGATGGTGTTTTCAGCCTTGAGCAGATATTGCCCGGGGCCCTTGTCGGCCATCGACAGCAACACGGTGCGCATGCGCACCCGTGAACCGACCTTCACAGGCGACACGAAGCGTACCTTGTCGAGGCCATAGTTGAAGGCGGCAAGCGTGTTGTCGGGCACCACGCCGATCTCCTGCACCAGTGCTCCGATCAACGACAGGGTCAGGAAGCCATGCGCGACCGTGGTTCTGAAAGGGCTGCGCCGCCTCGCCCGTTCAGGGTCGACGTGGATCCACTGGCGGTCGCCGGTACAATCGGCAAAGGCGTCAATTCGGGTCTGGTCGACGAGCACCCAATCGGAAACGCCGAGCTCCTGCCCGATCTTCTGGCGCAATTCCTCATAGGTCTCGATTGGTTTGCGCACGCATCCTCTCCCGACGACAGCTGGCCAAGTGCTGCGTTGGGGACCATAAACGGTGCGCGCTTGTCAACCTCCAAGCAGAACCGAGGTTACTCAGCGGCCTCTCGCTCAGGGAGATCGTCTGTTCGCTCAGGGTCGCCAAGAGCGGTTTCGCAGCCGAGTTCCGGGAATGCGACGGAGCGTTTGCCGTGAAAATCGGTGCGCACGACCACCAGTCCCTGTTCCTCGAAATAGGTGAGCAGCCGCCGTGCCCGACGCGCCGAATGACTGCCATAGGCATGCGCGATAGCCGCGTCCGATGGGCAAGGCGCGCCCTTCACCGCCGCCTGTGCAACAATCAGGAACACCGCTTGCAGATCCTCGGGAAGCGCCACTGACATGCCGAGCGCCTGCTGCCAGGTGTCGCTCGACGCCGTTTCATCGTCGATGCCTGACCGCGCAACCGCATAGCGGCGGCGGAAGGTAGAAAGCGGCGGCGGCTCGCCCTGCATGCGCTTGATGCGGCAGCGGACAAGAAAATCCTGGTAGAGCACGGCATCGGTACGGAACGCCGCGTCCGGATCCTCGACCATCTCGCGCACGATCGTGTCGATCAGGGCCTCGCGCTCGGCTTCGTCGAACAACGGGAATATTGGTTCGGCGACCGGCGCCGATGCCTCGGCGCGCACCTGGGACAGCTGGGCGATGATGTCGGCCGTAGGAGTCGGTGTCGGCGGCGCGGGGCGCCGCACCGTTTGGCGCGTCTCCAACGGTGCGGGTGCGAAAATCAATTCGCGCGTATCGTCATTGGCATCAGGCAGCGGCATCAGCTTGGGGCTGACCGAACGCGCCGACGTTTCCACCGGGCCGATGGCGACGGGAAGCGGCCGGCGCGACATCGCCGGTCCCAACGCAATGAAATTGCCGCGCGCCAGATCGCGGAACATCTCGGCTTGGCGCCGCTCCATACCGAGCAGATCGGCGGCGCGCGCCATGTCGATGTCGAGGAAGGTGCGGCCCATGAGGAAGTTGGATGCTTCGGCGGCGACGTTCTTGGCGAGCTTGGCCAGACGCTGGGTAGCAATGACGCCGGCCAGTCCGCGCTTGCGGCCTCGGCACATCAGATTGGTCATGGCGCCGAGCGAAATCTTGCGCGCTTCGTCGGACACTTCGCCCGCTATGGCCGGTGCAAACAGCTGCGCCTCGTCGACCACGACCAGCACCGGATACCAGAAATCGCGCTCGGCATCGAACATGCCGTTCAAGAATGCGGCGGCACCACGCATCTGCTGCTCGACATCGAGGCCCTCGAGGTTAAGCACGACGGAAACACGATGCTGGCGGATGCGGCCAGCGATGCGAGTGAGTTCGGCCTCGGTGCGCTGGGCGTCGACCACGACATGGCCAAAACGATCGGCCAGCGTGACGAAGTCGCCTTCGGGATCGATGACGCATTGCTGTACCCAGGGCGCGCTCTGTTCGAGCAGGCGGCGCAACAGATGCGACTTTCCCGAGCCCGAATTGCCTTGAACCAGCAATCGGGTCGCCAAAAGTTCTTCGAGATCAAGCTGAGCCTTCGTCCCGCCGGACGATGCTCCCATCTCGATGCCTACCTTCATCCTCTTCCCCAGTTGAATCCTGCTGTACCGGCCCGCGAATCGGTATCGATTCGCGGAAGGCACAATACCCAGATTCAAAGTGTTAGAGCGGCTTTGTGCATCCAGATGGACGCACTGCGCTCCCGCGGTGATCGACTTTCCTTAGCATCCGAAAGCCGGCGATGCGCGGCCGGTCTCGCGAAACCCACAAGAGAGCTGACATTTGACACCGCGTCAGAATTTGACCGAGGGCAGCTACTTCTTCTTGTCGTAGCTGTCGCGGATTTCCTGCATCGACTGACGGATGCGTTCGCGCAGGATTTCAACTGATTCCGTGCCCGATTTGCGCACGATTTCAGCAACCTCTCCGGCATTCTTGAGAGCTGCCTCGAACGATCGCCTGGCGAAATCGGCCTGCTTACTGAGCAGCTCCTGCGGATTGCCCGGTGCGCGGATGCCTTGCGCGGCCTCGGTGATTTCGTGCAATGCGCTCTGGATCATTTCGCGCTGCTTGGCGACCAGCGAAGAGGCGCCCGAGGCGCCAGCCCTGACCGATTTTTCCAGCGCTTCGAGGTTCTTTCGGTGATGGCTGACAATGTCATCGACATCGACCGCGGGCATCTTCAGATCGCGGCCGAACTTCGAAAACATGTCCAGGAAGGATTCCGGTTCCGGCTTCTTGGCCATGACTTGCTCCCGTTTGGCTCCGAGGCGCTCCCGGAGGTGCAAAATCAGAATAGAGCAGCAACCGTTACGGTCAATTCGTCAGCAACAGCAGTTCGGCGGAATAGAGCGCAAGACCGGCAAGGCCGCCGATCAGCATGCCGTTGAAACGGATGTATTGCAGGTCGCGGCCGATGTTGATCTCCATCAGCCGGGTCAGCTGGCCGAGGTCCCAGCGCTTGACCTGCTCGGAAATGAAGCCTGACACGCCGCTCTTCTGGCTCTCGACGAAGGAAGCAAGCGCCACGACGAAACCGGCATTCATGTCGGCGCGGATATGGGGATCGCGCGCCAGGTTCTGGCCGACCTCAACGAACAGGCTGGTCAGGTGCTTTCGCGTCATCGAGTCGGCCGACGCAACGTCCTGTTCGATGAAACCGCGCATGCTTTTCCACACATCTTGCGCCAGGTCCCGCAGCTCAGGGCGGGCGAGGAAATTGCGCTTCAGCTGCTCGGCACGCCGGGCATAGTCGGGCGAATGACGCAGTTGGTCGATGAAGCCGTGGACAAAGTGGTCGAACTCACCACGCAGCGGATGATCGGGATCGGCCCTCACCTCTTCAAGCAAAGTGGCTGCGGATGCGACGATGCGCTTGAGCAGATAGGCGTCGGCACGGAACAGGTTGAACACCGACGGCAGTTCTTCCCTGATCTTTTCGCGCAGAACAGCCAGCGCCTGCTCGTCACCAAGGAAATTGCCGATGATCTTGGTGAATTCGTCGAGCAGGCGTTGATGCCGGCGATCATCGGTGAAAGCCGAAAGAAGTTCAGCCGCCAACGGGGCCACCTCGACCTTGCCGATGCGATCGAGCAAGCGGCGCGTGGCGAACTCGCGCAGGCCCGAGCCGTCGATCGCTTGCAACATCTGCGGCACCAGTCGGCCAACGAATAGGGACAACCCCTCCGCCTTGCTCCGGTCTGACAACCAGTCGGCGACGAGTGCGGCGAAATCCACCTCCTTCAGCTTCACGCGCACCGGCTCGGGGGCAAGGAAGTTCGATTCGATGAAACGACCGAGATTTTCGGCGATACGCTCCTGATTGGCCGGGATGATCGCCGTGTGCGGGATCGGGAGGCCAAGCGGGCGCTTGAACAGGGCAACCACCGCATACCAGTCGGCCAAGCCGCCGATGGTGGCGGCTTCGGCAAAGGCGGCGACGAAGCCCAGCCACGGCCAGCGTCCCTGCAGCGATTTGGCGATGGCAAAGATCGCGACACAAACGACCAGCGCGCCGGTGGCCACGAACTTGGTCCGGCGCAGCGCGCCGAGTTTGACCGCCTCATCCGGCTTGAGCGCGCGAGCTGTCATTGGCATCGAGGATTCGTTTGTCGCAGACATTTCGGTCCATTCCTGGTCAATTTCCGTCCTCGCATGCGGCATGCTGGGTCGACGCAACAAACATGTCCCATGCTGGTCAGATATCGAGGTGGCGCAGCCGATTACAACCCTTCCGGCAAAATCCAGCAGTTGCCATTGAATAAACAGAGCACGCGGTCTACTATTAAGACATGCGCTCGTCCTCCAGTGCCCGACGATCCAAAGCCATCCGCTTCAAGGCGAGGCTGGCTGCCTTCGCTCGCAAGAACCCGAGGCTTTATGCATCGCGCCACGTGATGGTGGCCGCCATAGAAGTCTTGGCCGGCGTTTTGGGCGTCGGGGCGATTTTTGCCTTCCTGATCCCCAACATTGACTGGTCGTGGATTCCCTGGCCAAGCCTGGATCTGTCATGGCTGCGCAACCTCTGGCCGAATTGGCTGTCCCTGCACTGGCTTTGGCCTGGCTGGCTGCATCTTAGCTTGCCGGACTGGCTGAAGCCGGTGCTTGCCTGCCTGAAATGGGTGGTCCCGATTGTCGTGGCGATCGCCGTAAGCTTCAATGAAGTGGGGCGCCGGCGCCTCCGGAAACGTTCCCGGCAGGAGCAGTCGCAGGATGAATGAGCCGATGAACCAGAGCATTTGCACTTCGCTAATGGAGGCTGCCCATGCGCACGGTTGACCCGGCCAAGCATGAAGCCAGGCGCCGGCATATCCTTACAGCAGCAGCCGAGTGCTTCGCCACCAAAGGCTTTCAGAACACCCGCACCGCGGATATCTGCGCGGCGGCAGGCATGAGTTCAGGCAACCTGTTCCACTATTTCGCCTCCAAGCAGGCGATCTTCACGGCGATCTTCGAACAGGACGGCCACGACAATGCCGCTCTGCTCGAACAGGCGGCAACGGCCGACAATGCGCTCGAGGCCTTGCTGGGCTTCGCCGAATTCATGGTCGCGCAGACGGAGTACCCGCATCTGGCAGGACTGATGCTCGAGGTCATCGCCAACGCAAAGCTCGACGCGGATTTCGCCGCCCTGCTCGACCGCAACGACCGCGAAAACCGCGACGGACTCATCACCGTGCTGAAACGAGCGGCTGCGGCCGGCCAGATCGACCCTGCGCTCGATCCAGTGACAGCGGCAAACTGGATCCTGGTGCTTATCGAAGGCGCTTTCGTCCGGGCCTCCGCTGACAGTGGTTTCCAGCCCTACCGAGACAAAGCGATGTTGCGACGCATGATCACACGTTTCCTGGCGGCGGAGGCCGACCGCCAAGCGTAGTCACGCGATCCCGCCGGATCGACGACACGGCCTCGACATATCTGGAGGGTGAAAGATGGCGAACGAAACCGTTCCGGCCAAACGGGCAATTGCGCCCGGCCGCCGGCAGATCATGAAAAGCGGAGCGTCAATTGCCGCTGGCCTGGCACTGGCGTCTGTCGTTTTCGGGCGGGCCAAGGCGAGTGAGAAACCCGATGCCACTGAAGTGAGCGCGCGCAAGCCGCTAAGCCTGCGCGGCATAGCTTACGACACCGGCACCAACTACTGGCCGGGTCAGCTGTCGCGGCAGATCTGGAACCGCACGGCAGTGCATGAGGAAATGCATGTCATCCGCGATCAGTTGCATTGCAACGCAATCAGCATTTTGGGAACCAATATTCAGCGTCTCGAACAGGCGGCGACCGCCGCTTTTAGCCAGGGACTTCAGGTCTGGATGCAGCCACGCCTGTTCGACGCCACCAAACAGGAGATGCTGACCTATCTCGGTGAGGTCGCAATGACTGCCGAGTCGCTTCGGCAACGCTACGGCAAACTCGTTCTCAATGTCGGTTGCGAGCTGTCGATGTTCACGCAAGGCTTCATCGAAGGCAGCAATTTCCAGGAGCGCATGGCGACGCTTTATGCCTCCCCGGTTCCGCTTTTTCCTGAAATCAACAAGGCGCTTGCCGAACATCTGGCCGCGGCGAGTGAAATCGCCCGCAAGCACTTCAAAGGCGAAATCACCTACAGTCCGATCCCCTGGGAGGACGTCGACTGGAAGTTGTTCGACATCGTGTCAGCGAATTATTATCGCGACGCCGACAATCGCGCGACCTATGTCGAGGGCCTGCACAAGTTGCGGCGCCATGGCAAACCAGTTGTCATTACCGAATTCGGCTGCTGCACATTCGAAGGCGCCGAGCAGCGCGGCGGAATGGGCTTTGATATCATCGACTTCGAGAAGAGCCCGCCGCGTATCCGCGAGGGCCATGTCAGGAGCGAACAAACCCAATCTGACGAGATTGCCGATCTGCTGCGCATCTACGAGGAAGAAAAGATCGACGGTGCCTTCGTCTATCAGTTCTTGTCAGAGAGCGAGGTGCACTCCACGGATCCGCGATATGACCTCGACATGGCAAGCCACGCCATCGTCAAAAGCCTGGGCATCGACCTCGCCCGCGGCACCGTGAACTGGAGCCCCAAGCTGGCATTCCACGAGATCGCGAAGATCTACAGCCGGCTTTGAAGCCCATTGTGGTTGGCCTGCCGACGCAACACAGGGCTGGCACTCCACGCCGGCAGATGATCATCGTCCGCTTCCAGTTCGATGACGCCGTTGGTCTCGCCCTGTTGGAAGCTGAGCTTGGCCTTGAACCGACGGGCAAGGGCTTTCATGGCGGAGTTGTTTGCATGGGTGGTCACCCAAAGCCGGAGGTAACCGAGCCCCCTCGCCTGCGCCACAAGGCGCTGGAACAGGCGCCCGCCGATGCCCCGGTGCTGGATCTCGCGCTCGACGCTGAAGGCGATCTCGGCTGTCGGTTCGCTCTCTTCGGCACGTTCGTGCAATTCGGCCGCCGCCAGCACCGTGTCGCCTTCGACATAGCCGATCACAGTCACGCCTTCGCGAAAGCTGCGTTCGGCATAGCTTGTCAGAAAGCCGTCATCGGTCAGGCCGTTGAACCGGTCGCGCCGGCTTTGATCGTCCAATCTCAGCAGATGTTCGGCAAAGCGGGGCAGATCGGACGGCCTGAGCTGGCGGATTACGCCCGTCAGCGGCCGTTGGGCATGTATGATCTGTTCCATGTCGTAGTCCTCATGGGTTCCTCCCCAGAGTCTGCGACTCCCGACAAGGCGCATATTGTGCAGCGCAGCATCGAAATCAACCGTTGGACCTATTCGTAAATGCACGGCTGGTGTGCGCCGAATATATGACTACTGATGTCATATATTTTGGAAGCCCTGTCTGGAATTGTTCTAAGGTATGGTCCATATTAAAGGTCACTCGCGGACTCAACGCTGAGCAAGGAACTCGCAATGCGCCTCACACGCCAGACCAACTATGCCATGCGCATCCTGATGTATTGCGCAGCGAATGACGGACGGCTGAGCCGCGTCCCTGAGATCGCCGCTGCTTACACGGTGTCGGAACTGTTCCTGTTCAAGATCCTGCAGCCGCTGGTCGAGGCCAAGCTGGTCGAGACGGTGCGCGGCCGCAATGGTGGCGTGCGCCTCGCCAAGCCGGCTGAGCAGATTTCGCTTTTTGATGTGGTTCGCGTCACCGAAGAGAGCTTCGCCATGGCAGAGTGCTTCGAAAATGACGCGGCCGAATGCCCGCTCGTCGACAGCTGCGGCTTGAATTCGGCGCTGCGCGAGGCGCTGAACGCGTTCTTTGAAGTGCTCGCCCGCTACTCGATCGCCGACCTGGTCGCCGCACGGCCGAACATGCGCGACCTGCTCGGCATCCATTTCCCCGAACAGCACGCTTTGGCGGGCTGAAGCCGGTCAGGCAACCGCCGACTGCGGCAGCACGAACGGGATGTTGGGCGCGGGCACCGTGCCCACGCGCAGCCGGCAGCCGAATACATTCTCGATCAGCTCGTCGGTAAGCACGGCTTGCGGCGACCCTGCGGCCGCCAGCTTGCCACGATGCATGACGCAGATCTGGTCGGCATACATCGCGGTCAGGTTGAGGTCGTGCAGGATCGCGACCACACCGCCGCCGCGCCGCGCGAAATCGCGGGCGATGTTCATGATGATCAGCTGGTGCTTGATATCGAGGCTGGACACAGGCTCGTCGAGGAACAGGTAGCGCGGCTGCCCGTCCAGCACCGGCGCCCAGACCTGGCACAGGACACGGGCGAGCTGGACGCGCTGCTGCTCGCCGCCCGACAGCTCCTGGTAGTAGCGCCCGGCAAAGCCTTCGAGATCAACGCGGGCCAGCGCCCGCTCAGGCAAGCGGTCGCCCTCCCCGGCCAGCGCACCGGACCTTCCTCCCGTCACGCCAAGCTTGACGATTTCGCGAACGGTGAATGGGAACGACAGCGCCGTCGACTGCGGCAGCACGGCGCGAATGCTCGCGGCTTCCCACGGCTTGAGCTTGGCTGCGTCGCGGCCATTGAGCGATACCTGGCCGGAATAGGCGAGTTCGCCCGTCAGCGCCCTCAAAAAGGTCGTCTTTCCCGAGCCGTTGGGGCCGACGATCGCTGCCAGTTCGCCCGGGCGCACGGTGAAATCGACGTCATTGACGATACGCGTGCTGCCGATCGAGACCGAGACTTGGCGTGCTTCGATCATTGTTTCCTCACAATTCGCCGCATCAAAGATCGACGACGCCGCGCTTGCGCAGCAATATCCACAGGAAGAATGGGCCGCCGACAGCCGCGGTGACGATGCCGATCGGCAGCTCCGCCGGTGCGACGACGGTGCGGCTGACCGCGTCCGCCAGAAGCAACAGGCATGCGCCCAACAGCGCCGATGCCGGCAGCAGGTAGCGGTTGTCGGGCCCGATCGCCAGGCGCAGCAGATGCGGCACGACGATGCCGACGAAGCCGATGCCGCCGCTGACCGCCACCGAAGCACCGATTGCCGCCGAAACCGCAACAATCGCCACATATTTCAGCCGCTGCACTGGAACGCCGAGATGACTTGCCGTCGCCTCGCCCAGCGCCAGCGCATTGAGCCCTTTGGCCATGAACGGTGTTGTCGCCAGTGCCAGCACAATGATCGGCCCGGCACCAGCAATCTTCAGCCAGGTTGCCCCCGCAAGCGAGCCGAGTTGCCAGAACGTCAGATCGCGCAACTGCCTGTCGTCGGCGATGTAGACCAGCACACCGGTCAGCGCCATGGCCATCGCGCCCAGCGCGATGCCGGCCAAAAGCATGGTGGCGATCGATGTCCGCCCGTGACGGGTTGCGACATTGTAGAGAATGATGGTGGTGAGCAGGCCACCGCCAAACGCCGCGAACGGCAGCGCGTAGCTGCCGAGCAAGGCGGTCAACGGCGCAAGCACCGTTGCCCCCAGCACGATCACCGAGACCGCGCCAAGCCCTGCGCCGGCTGATACACCGACCAGGCCGGGGTCGGCCAGCGGATTGCGGAACAGGCCTTGCATGACTGCGCCCGATACGGCAAGCGCCGCGCCGACAAGCATGCCCATCACGATACGCGGCAAGCGGATGTCGTAGACGATGACACTGTCCCTCATGGAGAGCGCCTCATTGCCGGGCGTCGCCCCGAACAGCCAGCTGTGAACGAGCCCGAGCGCCGAGGCGTCAGATGCGCCCCAGGTCAGGCTGAACAACGCCGTGACAGCCAGGACCATGGCGAGCACGCCGATGGCCAGCAAAGCACAGCCGGAGCGGTCGCCACGTGCATGGCCACCACTCTCCTGCACGCCGGCAGCGCCGGCGATCGTTTCTTCCACCACTGTCTAAGCCTTACTTCTTGACCGCATCGCCATAGAACGCAACGGCGAGATCCTTGATCGCCGCCGCCGTCCGTGGACCGAAGCCGAGCAGATAGGCCCCGTCCATGCGGATCACGCGCTTGGCCTGTCCGGCCGGCGTCGAGGCGATGGCCGGATGGGCGAACAGCTCGTCGTCAGGGACTGCGGTGCCGCCGCCGCGATCCATCATCAGGATCACGTCAGGCTTGGCGGTGATCGCCGCCTCGTCGGTGAGTTGCTTGTAGCCGGGGTAGCCTTCCACTGCATTGACGCCACCCGCCAGCACGATGATGCCGTCGGCAGCGGTATGGTTGCCGGACGCCAGGATCTTGCCGCCCTGCATGCTCAGAATGAACAGCACACGCTTGCGTTCGCCCTGCGCGATGTCCTTGGTCAGCGCCTCGGCATCCGACAGCTGCTTGCCGACGTCGGCGGCAAGCGCCTCGGCCTTGGCATCGGCGCCGAGCGCCTTGCCGACGATGCGGATCTTCTGCAGGATGCCGTCATGGCTGAAGCCTTCCGGCACCTGGATGTAGGGAACGCTGGCCTTCTTCAGGACGTCGATGGCTTCCTTCGGCCCGCTGCCTTCGAGCGCCAGGATGCCGGTCGGGTTGACCGACAGCACACCCTCGGGCGACAGCGCCCGCATGTAGCCGACGTCGGGAAGCTTGAACACCGCTTCTGGATAGACGCTGGTCGAATCGCGGGCAACGAGTGCCCGTTCTTCGCCGAGTGCATAGACGATTTCGGTGATCGAGCCGCCAACGGAGGCGACACGCGTGCGGTCAGGCAGAACCGAGGCTCCCTCGACCGCCAGGCTGGCTGTGCCAGATGCAAGCAGAACCGACAGGCCTAGTGCGGCTGAGCGCAGCCGTTGGGTAGTCGACATGATCATTCTCCTTACGCCGCGTTCTGCTGCGCAACCGGCAAGGCCTCGACGAGTCCGCGCCAATCCGCGCGCTCGTCATGGCCCTCCTTACGCTTGCCGAAGAACTGGATGATCATCTCGCCATTGGCGTCATAGGCCTCGACCGACGTCACATGACCATCCTTGGTCGGCTTGCGAACAGCCCAGAGCTCCTGGACATGATCGGTTCGGAGATGGAGATGGAACGTCTCGTCCATCACATTAAGCCACGGACCCATCGGCTTGATGTTCTTGACCGCACCGGAATGGATCTGGATGCAACCATGATTGCCGACAAAGCACATGATCAGCTGGCCGCTGGCCGCCGCCCGGTCGAACACGGCCGGCAGCGCGTCATGTTCCAGCCTCCAGGCATAGTCCTGGCCGACCATGCGCATGGCCTGCTGGCGACCGAGCTTGAGCGACTTCAGCATGCCGAAGAACTCATGCGTGTCGGTCAGCTTGCTCCAGCGATCGCGCAGCTCCTCGACACCGGTCGACGTCTCCTCGTCCGGTGACTTCGCGACGGAAGGAACCGTCACGATGGAAGGATCCTGGTTGTCGCTGATCAGCGACTCCACCAGTTTCTGATAGGCATAGAGGTTGGACGCCGGACGCAGATGGATCTTGTGCACCGCCATGCCGGCAGCATCGAAGAACTGCAAGCTGTGGCGGATTTCGTCGCCATCGCGCTTTTCCACGGCAAAGCCATGGACCCAGGCTGTCGGAAAGATCCTGAGGTCGATCTGTTCGCCGAGCACCATCGCGGCCTGCGTGCCGGGCACGACCTTGTCGTAGATGCCGATCTTCTCGTGGACCGCGCTTTCATTGCGGGTCAGGGCCATGACCTCACCGACGGCCTCGATGCCGGCAAGCAGGTCATTGACGCGCGGTTCGATGCGAACGACACCCTCGCCGCAATGCGCGGCCACCAGTTCAGCTTCGGAAATACCGAGCTGGCTGGCGAGATCGCGCTCGCGCATCTTGGGGTTGTCAGTTCGCGCCCGCCTGATTTCGTGTGGGTTGGGCCTTACGCGCTGGTCCATATGGAAACACCTACTTGTTGAGAATGAGTTTGCCCTGACGGGTGATCTTCAGGCGGTAGAGAGCGCCGCCATGGTCGATGCCGATCTCGAAATCACCGAGAAACAACGACTCGCTGGTCAGTGTCCTGATCGCGAGGGTTCCGGCAATTGGACGCACCGGTACCTGCCCTTCCGGCCGGCGATAGCCTTGGCGGAATTGGCCAGAACGGAAATGGTTCGGATTGTGTGAATTCATCTCATTCCACTCCTTCATCCATTCGCCGCGCCGGAAAAGCCCGGTCGAGGCCCTCATGTTTAAATCTATTAGTTGACTCGAACATTCATGTTTATTAGTCAGTGCAATACCGGAGTGATCAAGTCAAGATTTAAGGCGTGGCCGGCGAACGAAAATTTGCAAGCGAGCGAAATGCGAGCCAGCGCGGGACATTTGGAGTGGGACATGGGGCTAGTTGGTCGGAATAAGGCAGCTCTGCTGGGCGGAGCGGCGATAGCGGTACTCGTGGGCGCGCATGCGGCCCACGCGCAGGAAGCAAAAACCACAGAGCAGGACAAGAAGCCGCGCGTCACCGTCCTGCAGCGCCTCGTCGTCAGCGCCGGCGTGGCCAAGGTCGCAATCGACACGCCGCAGGCGGTGACTGTGATCGACCAGGAGGACATCGACCAGAAGCAGGCGACCACCATAGGCGAGATCCTGAAGACGACCCCTGGCGTGCAGGTGCTCGGTTCCGACCGCGTCTTCGGCGAGGCCTTCAACATCCGCGGCATCGGCGCGACGGAAAACTCGGCCGATGCCGCCCGCATCGTCGTCACGGTCGACGGCGCGCCGAAGTTCAATGAGCAGTACCGCATGGGCTCATTCTTCTCCGACCCAGAACTCTACAAGAAGGTCGAGGTCCTGCGCGGCCCGGCGTCGTCGACGCTTTACGGATCAGGCGCCCTGGGCGGCGTCATCAACTTCACGACCAAGGACGCTTCCGACTTCATCGCCGAAGGCGACCGCGGTGCTGTCCGGCTCAAGGGCGCCTATGAAAGCAATGGCGACGGCACGCTGACCTCGGCGATCTGGGCACACCGTTTCAACGACGCGTTCGAGGTACTGGCACAGGGCAACTGGCGCCGCTCCAACGACATGGAAAAGGCCAACGGCGTTACACTCGCCGGTTCGGAATTCGACGCATTCTCTGGCCTTCTCAAAGGCACCTATCGCATCGACGACGAACAGATCGTTCGCGCGTCGTACCAGCGCTGGGACAGCGACGCCGACGATCAGCCCTATACCCAGACCAGCACGACCAATCCTGTCGCAGGGTTCGGTACCACCGACCGCCATGTCATCGACCAGACCTGGGTGCTGAGCTACGAGAACGAAGCCGCCGACAACCCATGGCTCGATCTCAACGTGAACCTGTCCTACTCGGACACGACAAACAGCCAGTCCGGCAATCCCAACGCTCCGGCACTGCCAAGCACCGGCAATACCGCGATTCTCAACGACACCGACTACGGCTACAAGACCATCCAGCTGAAGGCCGACAACACCTTCGACTACACCGGCGAAAATTTTAAGAACTTCCTGACTGTCGGTTTCCAGGCCAGCCATCAGGACCGCGTTGCCGATCGCCCCTCGGGTGCCGCCAGGTTGACAGCCCATCCTGAAGGCCAGGAAAACAAGCTCGGCCTGTTTGCCCAGAACGAGTTCGTCTGGGACGACCGCCTGACCCTGATTGCTGGCGCGCGCACCGATTTCCATGCGATGGACCCGTCCGACACGATCCCCGGCGCGAAGGACATCGACGGCACCGCCTTCTCGCCGAAGGTCGCAGCCCTCTACAAGTTCAACGACAACTTCAACGTCTTCGGCTCGATCGCGCACACCGAACGCTTCCCGACGCTCGACGAACTGTTTTCGACCTCGGTCGCGCCGCCGACGATTCGTGGCCTGAGCCTCGACCTCAAGAAGGAATCGTCCAACAACTACGAGGTTGGCTTCGGCACCTCGCATGACAATGTTCTGGGCCTGGACAACACCGTCAGCCTCAAGGCGACGGCGTTCCACAACGACATCACCGATGGCATCCGCCTCAACCCGTTCGCGATCGGTGCGACCGCCCCGTATTATGTCAACGTCAGCAAGATCAACATCTACGGCGTCGAGCTCGAGGGCTCCTATGAGTCCGAATACGTCTTCGGCCGCCTCGCCTACACCCACCTCAAGGGCGAATACCCCAATGGTTGGGTTGGCCGTAATGCGGCCAATACCATCGCGCCGGGCACCACGCTGGAGACAATTCCGCAAGACAAGCTGGTGCTGACGCTCGGCGGACGCCTGCCCGAGCATGGCATCACCTTGGGCGCCACAACGACGTTTGCGTTCCGGCCTGACTACTTTACCCCGATTGCGCCGGTTCCGTTCAACCCAGCCAGCCAGGCGGCCGGCGATGGCCCATCCGGATCGTGGACCCGTGTCGATCTGTTCGCCTCGTGGAAGCCCACCGAAGGCCAGTTCGTCGGCTGGGAAGGCCAGTTCGGCGTCCAGAACCTGTTCAACGAAGACTACCGCGAGAACCTGTTGAACGACCGCTCCAAGGGCCGCACTTTCAAGCTGACCCTCGCCAAGCAGTTCGGATACCAATAATGCAGCAGTCGCGATCAGCGGCCGGCCTCCTCGCCGGCTTCGCATTCCTTGCATCGACAGGCATGGCGGGCGCTCAAAGCGCCCCGCCAGCCCCAGCGCTTGTGCTCGAGCTCAACGCTGCCCAGCCCTCCGACAAGGGCTGCCGCTTCACCTTCGTCGTGACCAACAATCTCGGCGCCGAGCTTTCCAAGGCGGCGTTCGAGATCGCGCTGTTCAACGAGGCGGGCGTTGTCGACAGGCTCACAGTGCTCGACTTCAAGGAGCTGCCGGCAGGCAAGACCAAGGTCACGCGGTTCGACCTGTCGGGTACCGACTGCACGAAGGTCAGCCGTGTCTTGATCAACCAGGCCACCGATTGCGCCGGCGGCGGCATCGACGCGACGGCCTGTCTCAAGGCGCTGCGGACCGAAACCAGATCCGGCATCGCCTTCGGCATTTGAGACCAGGCCTTGCCCAGACTCCTCTCCCCTGGCGCCACGCGCATCGAAAGGCATAAACGCATGTTCGGACTGAACAAATTCGATCAGATGGTGAAACGCCAGGGTGATGGCCTGCTGCCCGAGATGCGCGAGTTGTTCGACCGCCTGGCGGCAGTTCGGGCAAGCGAAAACGTCACCGACCTCGCCAGCTACCGTGCCCAGTCAACGAGCCAGGCTGGCCCAAGTCAGAGAATCGCCGGTGACAGCACCGGCGCCAATGTTGTGTCGCTACGCAGCGCTCAAAGGACTACAACAGCGCAACGCAAGGCCCGTTGAAAGGAAGACCATGTACATCGCAATGAACCGCTTCAAGGTGCAGAACGGCTCCGAGACCGCCTTTGAAGACGTCTGGAAAAACCGCGAACTCATCGCTGAACGAGATGAAGGGTTTTCGTGAATTCCACCTGCTGCGCGGCCCGGTGAATGAGGCCGAAGGCTATACGCTTTACGCTTCGCATACCGTGTGGGCGAGCCAGGACGACTTCGTCGCCTGGACCAAGTCGGAAAACTTCCGCAACGCCCACAAGAATGCCGGCTCGTCCAAGGCATCCTATGTCGGCCATCCGCAGTTCGAGGGCTTTTCGGTCGTCGAAGGCGCCTGAGAATTGACCGACTTCGCCCGCAGCATCCCTGTCATGCCTTCGCCAGACATCGGCGAAAGCCGCGATTTCTACCGCGACAGGCTCGGTTTCGAGGTCATCGGTCCCGAGATGGACGACTACCTGATCGTGCGGCGCGGCGAGATCGAGATCCATTTCTGGAAGTCAAACGACCGCAAGCTGCCCGAGGTGACGTCCTGCTACATCAGGGGCGGCGAGGTTCCTGCCCTTCACGCCGAGTTTTCGGCGCGTGGTGTCGAGAGGTTGAGCCCATTTACCGTACGGCCGTGGAAGATGAAGGAGTTCTATATCCACGACCCGCACGGCAACCTGCTGCGCTTTGGTTGCGCGCCGGAAGAAATCTGAAAAAGGGGCAGGCTTCGGCCTGCCCCTTTCGTTTTATGAGAGCATGATCCAAAACCGGCTGCCGCTTTTCGGAATCATGCCTTTAGGCCGATGCCAGCAGGCTGGCATTGCCGCCCGCCGCTGTCGTATCAACGCACACCGCCCGCTCATGGGCATAGGCAGCCGGGTAGATCACTTCGCTGATCAGCGGCACGATCGGGCCCTTGCGCTGGGCAATCACCTTGCGGACGATGCGCATGCTCTCTTCGGTTCCCGAATAGGCAACGACGTCGACATCAAGCGAACGCGCCTCGACCGGATCGGGACGACCGTCGATCGCAGCGATCGGCAACCCTTTGCCAAGCAGCGCATGCACCGCAGCCGGCGCGCCAGGCGCGACGGCCAGGACCGCGTTGCCGGCGGCAAGCGCCTGGATCGCCTGGGCCAGCAAGGTCTCGGCATCCGGCCCCAGGCACAGCACGCGCCCACGCGGGTTGAGCGACAGCGTGTTCGCCTCGCCCGTCGGTCCAGGCAGGTCGACCTGGCCGAAATCGATGCCTGCAGCAGCGGCAATCGCCTGAGCACCTTTTCCGCGCAGATGCTTGCGCAGGATGGCGATACGGTCAGGCCGCGTCGCCCATTCGCCGGCATTGACAAGGTTGTCGACAAGTTCGGTCGCCGTCACCTTGTGGCCGTCCGGCAGCACGGTGCCGGCTTCGGGCGCCTTGCGGAAACGGCGAAGATAGTGCGGGCCGCCCGCCTTGGGGCCGGTGCCAGACAGTCCCTCGCCGCCGAATGGCTGCGAACCGACGACCGCGCCGATCTGGTTGCGGTTGACGTAGATGTTGCCGGCATGGATGCCATCGACAATGTGCTGGACGCGCCCTTCAATGCGGGTGTGCAGGCCGAAGGTCAGGCCGTAGCCCTTGCGGTTGATCGCCGCAATGACGTCGTCGAGTTGGTCCGCCTCGAAGCTTGCGACATGCAGCACCGGGCCAAACACCTCGCGCTCCATCTCCTCGATGCCTTTGACACGGAAGACGTGCGGCGCAACGAAGCGGCCATCGGCTGGCGCCTCGAGCTTGGCGATGAGCTTGCCCTTGGATTCCATCGCAGCGCAATAGTCGCTGATCGAGCTCTGCGCGTCCTCGTCGATGACGGGGCCGACATCGGTGGACAGCTGCCACGGATCGCCGATGCTGAGCGCATCCATCGCGCCTTTCAGCATCTCGACCATCTTCTTTTCGACGTCGGTCTGGACGTAGAGCACGCGCAGCGCCGAGCAGCGCTGGCCGGCACTCTGGAACGACGACGCCAAAACGTCGCGGATCGCCTGCTCGGGCAAAGCGGTGGAATCGACGATCATCGCGTTGAGGCCGCCGGTTTCGGCGATCAGCATCGCGTCGGGCGCAGCGGTATCGGCAAGCTGCCTTTCGATCAGCTTGGCAACTTCCGTCGAGCCGGTGAAGCAGACACCGGCGATGCGCGGATCGGCCGTCAGCGGTGCGCCGACGGTCGGGCCGTCGCCCGGCAGGAGCTGGATCACATCTTCCGGCACGCCGGCCTCGCGCATCAGGGCAACCGCACGCGCAGCAATCAGCGGCGTCTGCTCGGCGGGCTTGGCAATGACGGAATTGCCGGTGACCAGTGCCGCCGCGATCTGGCCGGTGAATATGGCGAGCGGGAAATTCCACGGCGAAATGCAGACGATCGCGCCGCGTGCCTCGGTGCCGGCCTCGGTCTTCTCGGCTTCGGCAGCGTAGTAGCGCAGGAAGTCGACTGCCTCGCGCACCTCGGCGACGCCGTCAGACAACGACTTGCCGGCCTCGCGTGTGGCCAGTGCAAAGAACTCGGCGGCATTGGCCTCGTAGAGGTCAGCTGTGCGCCGCAGGATGGCGGCGCGTTCAGCAACGGGCTTCTTCGCCCAGGCCGGCTGCGCCTCGATGGCGAAACGCACGGCCGTCGGCACCTGCTTGGCGGCGGCTTCCGTGACAGTTCCGACAACATCCTGCGGCTTTGCCGGGTTGATCACCTTGCGCGACGCACCGTAGCCAGCAGCACGGGTGACCGGCTTGGCCACCCACTTGTCGGCGCCCTTGAATTCAGCCTTGGCCTTGTCGAGTGCAGCCAGCGTCACCGGGTCGGTGATGTCCCAGCCCTTGGCGTTCCTGCGCCCAGCACCGAAGATCGAGGCAGGCGCCGGAATCGAGGGATTGGACGCAGGCCCTTGTGTTTCCACCGTTTCGAGCGGGTCGCGGGCGATGTCCTCAGGCGCGACATCCTCGTCGGTCAGCTGGTGCACGAAGGACGAATTGGCACCGTTTTCAAGCAGGCGGCGCACGAGATAGGCGAGCAGGTCGGAATGCGCGCCGACCGGGGCATAGATGCGGCAGCGCGTGCCTTCGGACTTGCGCACCGTCTCATGCAGCGCTTCGCCCATGCCATGCAGGCGCTGGAACTCGAAAGAGGTGCGGTCCTTGGCCATCGACAGGATGGCGGCGACGGTGTGCGCGTTGTGGGTAGCGAACTGCGGGTAGATGCGGTCGGTCATCGACAACAGCTTGCGGGCACAAGCCATGTAGGAGACGTCGGTATTGGCCTTGCGGGTGAACACCGGATAACCCGGCAGGCCAAGCGTCTGCGCGCGCTTGATCTCGGTGTCCCAATAGGCGCCCTTGACTAGGCGCACCATGATGTTGCGGTCGAGCTTGTTGGCGACCGCATAGAGCCAGTCGATGACGAATGCGGTGCGCGGGCCATAAGCCTGCACCACCACGCCAAAACCGTTCCAGCCGGCGAGTTGCGGGTCGGCCAGTACACGCTCGATGACGTCGAGCGACAAATCGAGGCGGTCAGCCTCTTCGGCGTCGATGTTGAGACCCATGCGGGCATGCTTGGCGGCCAGGCACAGCGACAGCAGGCGCTCGGCCATGACGGGCAGCATCGCGTCCTTGTGCGAGACTTCGTAGCGCGGATGAAGCGCCGACAGCTTGACCGAAATGCCATGGTTGTAGCGGATGTCGGGGCCGTTGGTGCCGTTGTCGAGTGACGAGATCGCCTCGGCATAAGCGCGGTGATAGCGCAGCGCATCGGTCTCGGTGCGGGCGGCCTCGCCCAGCATGTCGAAGGAATAGAGATAGCCCTTCTGGATCATCGAACGGCCGCGCTTGACGGCTTCCGTAATCGTGCGGCCGAGCACGAACTGCTCGCCCATTTCGCGCATCGCCGCGGCAACCGCGGTGCGGATGACCGGTTCGCCCAGGCGACGCACCATCGAGCGCAGCGTGCGTTCGATCGACCCCTCGCCTTCGTCAAGCACGCGGCCGGTCAGCATCAGCGCCCAGGTCGAGGCATTGACGAAGATCGAGCTCGATCCACCCGAATGCGACGACCAGTCATGCGGGGCGATCTTGTCCTTGATCAGGTCGTCCATCGTTTCGGTGTCGGGCACGCGCAACAGGGCCTCGGCAAGGCACATCAGCGCCACGCCCTCCTTGGTCGACAGGCCATAAGCGGAGAGGAAGACTTCCATCAGCCGCGGATCGGTCGAACCGCGCACGGCCCGCACCAGGTCGGCGGCGCGGGCGGAGATCGCCTTGCGGTCATCTAGGGAAAGAGCGGCAGTCGCCGACAGCCTTCTTACGGCTTCAGCTTCGTCCGGGAGATAGTTGGCGCGGATTTCCTGGCGGATCGGGTCGAGCGCTGGCATGGCGTTCCTGTCGAGCAAGTTGAGGCTGCGCCCGGCGGAAACTCGCTGCCGAGCCTTTGACGAAAGCTAGCACATCGCTGGAAAACTGGCCGGTCCAAAGAATTCGACTTTACAACCCAAAACGTCTACGTTTGTGACACCTGGATCGCCAATTGAGCTGCCACTTTCATGCCTGAAGACCAACTGGACCGTATCGACCGCAACATCATGTTCGCCCTTTCGCGCGATGGACGGCTGTCGATGGCGGAGCTTGCCACAAAAGTCGGCCTTTCCAAGACCCCCGTGCAGGCGCGGGTCAAGCGATTGGAGAAAGACGGCTACATCAAGGGCTATCAGGCGATCATCGACAGCGAACGCATGGGCGAAGGTCATGTCGCCTTCGTCCAGGTCAAGCTCTCCGACACCCGTTCAGCCGCACTCGACGATTTCAACCGCGCCGTCCACGCCGTGCGCGAGATCGAGCAATGCCACATGATGGCGGCGAGTTTCGACTATCTGCTCAAGGTCCGCACCAAAGACATCGCCGCCTACAGGCGCGTGCTCGGCGAGCGCATCTCCGCCCTGCCCCATGTCGCCCAGACATCGACATTCGTGGCGATGGAAACGGTCAAGGACCGCTGACTACTCGCTGAGCGTCTTCAGGAACGCCACAAGCGCCGTCCGCTCGCCTTCGGAGAGCGCCACGGCATGTATCTCGCTCTCGCCTTCGACGGATTTCGGCGCGGTCGCGTAGTTGTTCACGACCTGCTCCAAAGTGGCGAACTGCCCCGCATGCATGTAGGGCGGACGCCCGGTGACATTGCGCAGCGATGGGGTCTTGTAGGCGCGGACGAGCTCGGGCGAACTCTTCTGCATGAAGCGCAGCTCACCGCAGGCCTCCTCGCCGCCATCGCGGAGTTTTCCCAGGCAATTGAACGGATCGGCCAGAACCTCGTCGACCACTGCGATGCGTCCACGATCGGCGGGCAATCCGGCGACGGGCGGCACTCCGGTGTTGTGGAAGTGATTGTCGGTGAAACGTGGCCCGGTATGGCAGGTCGAGCAATTGGCCTTGCCGATGAAAAGCCTGAGGCCTTGCCGTTCCTCGGCCGACAGATCGTCCTCGGCAGATGGCGCCCGTCCCTGCGCCACGGCATCGGCGAAGCGGTCGAAGCGGGTCTCGCCGTGGACCAGCGAGCGCTCGAAGGCAGCGATTGCCTTGCCGATGTCGGCAAAGATGCGGTCGACGCCCTCGCGCTGCGCATCGCTCATCCCGGCCCAGGCGGCCTTCTCCGCCGGCGTGCCGAACGGCCCGGCACTCGCCGGCAACGTCGACAGGTCGGGCAGCGGCCGGAAAATGCGCTCGTAGCGCTCGCCGAAGCGGCGCTTGAGATAATGCGCATAAGCGGTGCGCGTGCCAGCATGCTCGAGCACATTTTCCAGCGGCACCAGCGCCTGTGACCACAGGCTGTCGCGCCGGCCATCCCAGAAAAAGAACGGATCGCGCGCCACGCCGGCCAGCGGCATGGTCCTTCGATTTGTCTCACCGACGCCGACACCGCGAGGCAGGTCGTCCTGGAACTGCCTGTCGATCTTGTGGCAGGTGCCGCAGGCGACGTTGCCGTCGCGGCTCATGCCGGTGTCGAAGAATAGCGTCGCACCCAGCGCGGCAGCCCCGGGATCGTCGGCGAAACGGTTGGTTGGATCCGGCGCCAGGGGGGCAAGTGTCGACAGCGACATCGATGCGATGGTGCGCTTTTCGGCGTCGGTGAAATCGGCTTCGCTGCAGCCTGCCAGCGCTGCCGTTATCACCGCCGCGGCAATCAGCTTGGTTAGCAGGCCGCGCGCCATCGCCTCACAGCACCAGGTTGAATGTGGCTTCGTCGGCGCCGGCAGGTGCGGTGACGCCGAGTTTCAGCTGCCACCAGCCGGTCATGGAAAACTTCATGCCTTCGATGCGGTAGCGGCCATCGCCGAGATAGGCCGTCGCTTCAGGGCTCGTCGGCAGGCCATGCGCATGCTCGGGCATGCCGCCGCCGACGCTGATCGCAGCCCCCTCCACCGGCACACCTTGCCGCGTCTTCACCGTCACCACCCAGGCATGCAGTTCGCCTTGCCTGGGCTCACCGGCCTCGGGCGCAATGGACAATGCATAAAGGCCCTTGGCCGAATTCTTGGACCGCGCCAGGTCGGGCCCCGGCGCCGCAGGCGCCGTCAGGAAAACGACCGACAGAAAGCCGATGGCCAGCGCCACCAGCCCGAACGCCCCGATGAACATGCGCCACGCTGAAGTCATTCCAGTTCCTCCCGCCTGCCGACAACGTTTTTCCGACAGCGCGCCTTCCCGGCGACATCAGATTCGCGGCACCGCAAGATGGCCCGTTCTCGAGCACTTGGCCATTCCAAACGCGACACCAGAACCGAGCCAGCCGAACATAACAATTACAGCACGTTATACCGACTTCCGGATTCTTCCTGTCAAAGATCCAAAAGAAAACGCGCGCCCGTTGCGGAGCGCGCGCTCGATCATTCCAGATGGATCCGGCCAGAGGGATCCGGAGCCCCTTAGAGGCCCAGCCCGCCGATGCAGACATATTTGGTGTCGAGATAGTCCTCGATGCCCTGATGCCCGCCTTCGCGGCCGAGGCCGGATTCCTTGACACCGCCGAACGGCGCTTCCGGCGTGGTGATCAGGCCTTCATTGACCCCGACCATGCCGTATTTCAGCCCTTCCATGACCCGGAAGGCGCGGCCGAGGTCGCCGGTGTAGAAATAGCTGGCGAGACCGAACTCGGTGTCGTTGGCGAGTGCGATCGCCTCCTCTTCGGTCTCGAATTTGAAGACGGGAGCGACCGGGCCGAAGATCTCGTCCTTCATGAACAGCATTGCAGGCGTCGCGCCCGAAATGACCGTCGGCTCGAAGAACGAGCCGCCGAGCGCGTGGCGCTTGCCGCCGGCAACCACCTTGCCGCCCTTGGCGGTGGCGTCGGCGATGAATTCCTCGACCTTCTCGACGGCCTTTTCGTCGATCAGCGGGCCCTGCTGCACGCCGGCATCGAGACCCGAGCCGACCTTGAGCTTGTTCGACGCCTCGGCCAGCTTGGCCACGAACTTGTCGTAGATGCCGGCCTGGGCAAAGAAGCGGTTGGTACAGACGCAGGTCTGGCCGGAATTGCGGAACTTCGCGGTGATGGCGCCCTCGACGGCACGATCGATGTCGGCGTCGTCGAAGACGAGGAACGGCGCGTTGCCGCCGAGCTCCATCGATACCTTCTTCACTGTTGAAGCCGACTTGGCGATCAGCATCTTGCCGACCTCGGTCGAGCCGGTGAAGGTGATCTTCTTGACCAGCGGGTTGGCGCAGATCTCGTCGCCGATCTCGCCGGCCGAGCCGGTCAGCACGTTGACCACGCCCTTGGGGAAGCCGACTTCCTCGCACAAAGCACCCCAGGCAAGGCCCGAATACGGCGTCTGTGATGCCGGCTTGACGACGGCGGTGCAGCCGGCGGCCAGTGCCGGCCCGAGCTTGCGCGACAGCATCGACGACGGGAAGTTCCACGGCGTGATGGCTGCAATGACGCCGACAGGCTCCTTGGTCACGAGGATGCGGCGGTCGGCCCATGGCGATGGCACGACGTCGCCATAGGCGCGACGCGCCTCTTCGGCAAACCACAGCACATACGCGGCCGACGAGCCGATCTCGCCCTTGGCCTCGGTCAGCGACTTGCCCTGCTCGATGGTGAGCAGTTCGGCCAGCGCGTCCTGATTGTCCATGATCGCGTCATGCAGCTTGCGCAGCAGCTTCGAGCGCTCGAGCGCCGAAGTCTTGCGGTAGGTCTTGAAAGCTTCATTGGCGGCCTCGATGGCGCGCCGGGTTTCAGCACCTCCCGAACGCGGCACGGTACCGATCTTGAGACCCGTTGCCGGGTTGATGACGTCGATGGTCTTGCCGGAATCGGCCTGGACCCATTCGCCGTTGATGAGATTGGCCTGCCGCATGAAATGACTGGTTTTCTGAAGCATGGCTTCACCTCCTGAAATGGCGTCGGTTGGACGCAAGCTTATACTGAAAATCCTCGAAAAGCGCGCGTTCGGAACAGCTTGTCGCCCGAAGCGCCCGGGCAATTTAGTAGCGTGCCGTCGGGTCAGCGATCAACCGCATGATGGCATAGATGCGTTGGTCCAGGTTCAGCCGAACACCATTGTCGCGATCGTCAGCCAGAACGCCGTCGTGACCACGGCGCAAGCCGTTGCAATCGTCATCTGGTTGGAGGCCAACGCCTGGCCGGTACCGAACTGCGTGGCAATGAGATAGGAATTGACGCCCGAAGGCAGGCTCGCAGCCGCCACCGCGACTTTCGCCGACAAGGGCGGCAGGCCGAATAGCCAGGCAAACAGCAGCGCTACGGCCGGCATCAGCATCAGCTTGAGGGCCGATAGCACCAATGCTGGCTTGATGTTGCCCGAGATACCGAACTTCTTGAGCCCAAGCCCCATCGCAAACAGCGCGACGGGCCCGGCAATGTTGGCCAGCGCATCGACGAAACGGGTGGCGAGGCCAGGCAATGGAATGCCCGTCGCGCGCCAGGCCAGCCCGGCCAATATGCCGATGATCAGCGGATTGGTCAGGATCTTGCGCAGGAAATCGCGAATGATGACAAGCGGATGCATCGGTTCGTTGCGTCGTGGCCCGAACATCTCGAACAGGATGATCGAAGCCATCATCATGGTTGGCAGATGTACCGAGACGATCAGGGACAGCAGCTCGAAGCCTTCCTGACCGAAGACGCCGAGCATGAAGGGGATGCCGAGCAGCACGAGATTGGAAAAGGCCGAGGACACGCCACCAACCACGCCCGCCTGCCCGTCGCGGCCAAAAACGCGGGTCGTGACCAGATGCCCTGCCGTCCAGGCCACGGCCACAGCGATGAAGTAGGTCGCCCACAGCGCCCAGGGCGCCGAACCGTTGAAATCGGCGCCAATCATCGTCCGAAACAACAGCAGCGGCAGCGCGACCCCGATAGCGAATTCGGACAGCGCATCGCCGGTTTCGGTGCGCAGATAACCGGTCGCGCCCGAGAGATAGCCTAGCGCCACGAGGCCGAAGACGAAGAGCACTGTTTCTACAAGAGGTGACATCGGCGCTCAGCAATCGGGGAATCGACCGCTCCCAGCATTGCCCTCGAAACGGCCTCGATCAAGCTCGCGCGTGAAGATCAGATACCGGCGAACAGCATTTGGCGTCGCCTTGCCTTTCAATCCACTTTGGCCTCCCTATATCCGCATCGCCTGTTCGGGATCATTCATGCTCAGAATTACCATTGCGATCATGCTGTTGTTCGGCGCACTGCCCGCCCAGGCCACGGAAGCTGGCTGGGCCCTGCTGCGCAATGGCGGCCATGTCGTGCTTCTGCGCAATGCGATGACCACCGGCACGGTCGAGCCGCCTAACTTCGATATCGAGAAATGCGCGACACAGCTCAACCTGTCCGATCGCGGCCGCCAGCAGGCACGCAAGATCGGCGCGCTGTTCGCCGCCCGCGCCGCCCCGGTCGAGCGCGTGCTGGCCAGCCGCTTTTGCCGGACGCTCGACACTGCGCGCCTTGCGTTCGGCGACCGCCTTGTTGAACCGCTGGCCGCCCTCGACAAGCCGACGGAAGCGACGGCCGAAGCCGATATCGCCGCCGTCATGGACATCATCCGCAACTATTCCGGCTCGGACAACATCGTGCTCGTCACGCATCTGGAGAACATTCAGGCGCTGACCGGCGCCTCAGCCCGCGAAGGCGAAGCCTTGATCGTTGGCCTGCAAGGAGAAAAGCTGCATGTGCTTGGCCGCATCGTCTTTTAGTGCTTCAAGTCGCCTGCCTTCCCTTGCGTGCGGGGCCGGACGGCTTAACGAAAGCGCAGGATTTGGCCTTTTCCTGTCCGGAAAAACCGATTAGACAGCCCCTCAAAACTATGCGCGCAGAATCTGTCCCGGGTTCATGATCGCCCTCACCAAAGGAAAAACCGTGTCCACGACCTTCGAGAAAGTCGCCAAGATCATTGCCGAGACCAGCGAGATCGACATCGACACCATCACGCCCGAAAGCCACACCATCGATGACCTCGGCATCGACAGCCTCGACTTCCTCGACATCGTCTTCGCCGTCGACAAGGAATTCGGTATCAAGGTGCCGCTTGAGAAGTGGACGCAGGAAGTCAACGACGGCAAGGCTTCGACCGACGAGTACTTCGTCATGAAGAACCTTTGCGCCAAGATCGACGCGCTCGTCGCGGCGAAGAACGCCTGAGCACGCTGAAGCCGCCCATGGCCAATCGCGACGTCGTCATCACAGGCATCGGCCTCGTCTCCTCCCTTGGAGAAGGCGGTGCAGCCCATTGGGACAAGCTGACAACAACGGGCACAGCCCCGGTGATCGACGCCGAACGCTTCCAGCCCTATGCCATCCATCCCCTGCCCGAGATCGATTGGGGCTTGCAGATCGCCAAGCGCGGCGACCAGCGCCAGATGGAAACCTGGCAGCGGCTGGGCACCTATACGGCCGGCATGGCGCTCGACGATGCCGGCATCAAGGGCAATGACGAGCTCAGTGCGACCATGGACATGGTCGTTGCGGCAGGTGGCGGCGAGCGCGATGAGGCCGTCGACGCCGGCGTCTTGGCCGCATCCGAAAACCGCACCGACCGCGATGTGCTGATCAATGAGAAGCTGACGACGGAACTTAGGCCGACGCTGTTTCTGGCCCAGCTGTCCAACCTGCTCGCTGGCAACATCTCGATCGTCCACAAGGTCACCGGCTCTTCCCGTACCTTCATGGGCGAGGAAGGCGCTGGCGTTTCGGCCATCGAGACCGCGGCTGCCCGGATCCGCTCGGGCCAGTCGACGCATGTTCTGGTCGGCGGCGCGTTCCAGACCGAACATTCCGACATGCTGCTCGGCTACGAGTTGGCCGGTTATCTGCATCGCGGTCCATGGAAGCCTGTATGGCAGCGCCAGGGTTCGGAAGGTGGCGGTGTCGTTACCGGTTCCGGCGGCGCATTCCTCGTGCTTGAATCCCGCGACCACGCCGAAGCACGCGGCCAGAAGATCTACGCGCAACTCGGCCCGGTCCTTTCCGGCCGCGCCAGGCGCCGCAATGGCGGCCTCGAAGCCAGCATTGGCGAACTGCTTGCCAAGACCGATTTGCCGAACGGTGAATTGCTGGCAATCTCGGGTGCTTCGGGCGCGCATGCTGCAACGGCGGCCGAAAAAGCCGCGCTCGGCGCCAATCCGGCGATCGCCGCCCGTGCCCTTTCGTCGCTGACGGGGCACATGAAGGAAGCACAGTTTCCGTTCGCGGTTGCTCTGGCCGCTCTCGCTGTCGAGCGCGGCGCCGGGTACCCGGCATTTGAAGCAGGCGAAAGAGAATTTGCGGGCCAGCCACGCAATGTTCTCGCAACGGCGATCGGCTATCACCAGTTTGAAGGCATGGCGCTCGTCTCCGCGCCGCGCTGAAGGGTGTCAGGACAAAACATGGCCAATCTGAAGGATCACCTCGGCAGACCCGTCGTTGCCGTCACCGGCATCGGCGTCGTCACCTCGCTTGGCGTCGGCAAGGCCGACAACTGGGCTGCGCTGACGTCGGGCAAGTCGGGCATTCATCCCATCACCCGCTTCCCCACCGATCTGCTCAACACCCGCATCTCCGGTATGGTCGATTTCCTGCCGTCGAGCACCAAGGGCGCCAGCGCACTGACCTACGAACTGGCTGAAACGGCAGCCCTTGAGGCCGTCGAGGAAGCCGGCTTCGCCTCAGACGACTTCGACGGACCGCTGTTCCTGGCGTCACCACCTGTCGAGCTCGACTGGCGCGACCGCTTCACGCTTTACGCCGGCGACGATGAAGGCTCGGCCTCCGAGCGCCTGCTGAAAGTCGCGCGCAGCCAGAACTCACTCGACATGTTCGACACCTCGCAGTTCGGCTCGATCGCCGACCGCCTCGCCGACCGGTTTGGCACGCGCGGCCTGCCGATCACCACCTCGACCGCCTGCGCTTCGGGCGCCACCGCCATCCAGCTCGGCGTCGAGGCCATTCGTCGCGGCGAATGCGACCGCGCTTTGTCTGTCGGTGCCGACGGCTCGGCAACCGCCGAGGCGCTGATCCGCTTCTCGCTGCTGTCGGCGCTGTCGACCAACAACGACGTGCCGGAAAAGGCCTCCAAGCCTTTCTCCAAGGACCGCGACGGCTTCGTGCTTGCCGAAGGTTCGGCGGCCCTGGTGCTCGAATCGCTGGAAAGCGCGCTTGCGCGCGGTGCTGAAGTGCTCGGCATCCTCAGGGGTTGTGGCGAAAAGGCCGACGACTTTCACCGCACCCGCTCCAAGCCCGACGGCTCGCCGGCAATCGCCGCGGTCAAGGCGGCCCTTGCCGACGCTGGTCTCGCCGAAGATGAGATCGACTACGTCAACGCGCACGGCACCTCGACGCCCGAAAACGACAAGATGGAGCATCTGTCGCTGTCGACGGTGTTCGGCGAGCGCATCCGCAAGATCCCGGTGTCGTCGAACAAGTCGATGATCGGCCACACGCTGTCGGCTGCGGGCGCCATCGAGGCCGCCTTCTCGCTGATGACCATGCGTGAAGGCGTCATTCCACCGACCATCAACTACGACAATCCCGATCCTTCGATCGAGCTCGACGTGGTGCCGAATGTGAAGCGCAAGGCCGAGGTTCGCACCGTGCTTTCCAACTCCTTCGGCTTCGGCGGCCAGAACACCTGCCTTGTCATGGCGCGGGAACCGGTCTAAGCGACCGCCTACACGTCCCAGAGACAAGGATTTAGCGACATCATGCGCGCATTGCAGCTCGTTGAGGACCGCCGGCTCGAGCAGGTGGACATTGCACCGCCGCCCCCTCCCGGCCTTGGCGAAGTCACCTTGCGCATCAAGGCCGTGGCGCTCAACCACATCGACGTCTGGGGCTGGCGCGGCATGGCGTTCGCCAAGCGCAAGCTGCCGCTGGTCATCGGCGCCGAGGCCTCCGGCGAGATCGACGAAGTCGGCCCCGGCGTCACCGGACTTGCACCCGGCCAGCTCGTTTCGATCTACGGCGCCCGCACCTGCGGCCTTTGCCGCCCGTGCCGCGAAGGCCGCGACAATCTCTGCGAGCACGTCTCGGGCGTGCATGGTTTCCATCTCGACGGTTTCGCCCAGGAGAAGATCAACCTCCCGGCGCGTCTTCTTGTGCCGGCCCCTCCCGGCGTCGACGCCATTGGTGCTGCGGTCGCGCCCGTCACCTTCGGCACTGTCGAGCACATGCTGTTCGACAACGCCAGGCTCGAGCCGGGCGAGACCATTCTCATTCATGCCGGCGGTTCTGGCATCGGCTCGGCCGCGATCCAGCTCGCCAAGAAGATGGGCTGCACCGTCATCACCACGGTTGGCTCGAACGACAAGATCGAGAAGGCCAAGGCGCTCGGTGCCGATCATGTCATCAACTACCGCGAGGACCGCTTCGAAGGCGTCGTGCGCAAGCTGACCAAGAAGAAGGGTGTCGACGTGGTCTTCGAGCATGTCGGCAAGGACACCTGGGCCGGCTCGATGTTCAGCCTCAAGCGCGGCGGTCGCCTCGTCACCTGCGGCTCGACATCGGGCGTTTCGACCGAAATCAACCTGATGATGCTGTTCCAGCAGCAGCTCAAGCTGCTCGGTTCCTTTGGCTGCCGCATGGAAAACATGGCCGACGCCATGCAGAAGATGGCCGCCGGCCTGGTCAAGCCGATCATCGACACCGAAGTCGACTTCACCTCCATCGACACCGCACTGAAGCGCATGGAAGGTCGCGACGTGTTCGGCAAGATCATCCTGCGCATCGACTGAGGATATCAGCGAATTGCCCCGCAAGAAGGCCAGCCAGATCCCCAGCCCCACGATGATGCGCATCATGGGGCGGCTGCGCATGCTGAACTACTGGCTGGTGGCGCAGGTCGCCCTGGTCGCGCTCAAGCTGCTACGGCTGCTGCCCGTCGACAAGGCGCTCAACTTCGCCGATCGCGCCGCACGCACTGTCGGCCCGTGGTTCGGCCGTCACCGCGTCGCGCTTTCCAATCTGCGCGCTGCTTATCCTGGGAAAAGCGAAGCCGAAATCGAAGCCATTGCCTTGGACATGTGGGGCAATATGGGCCGTCTTGGGGCGGAATACATCTTCCTCGAGCAGATCTTCGATTATGATCCGGAGGCCAAGACGCCTGGTCGCATCGAAGTGACCGGCCGCGACCATTTCCTCAAAATCGCCAGCGAGGACAGGCCGCACATCGTCTTCACCGGCCATCTCGGCAATTTCGAGCTGCTGCCGATCGCCGCCGCCACCTTCGGCATGAAGATCACATCGCTGTTCCGCCCGCCGAACAACCCCTATTTGGCGGAATACATCTTCTCGACACGTGCTTCGAACATGGGCGACTTGCTGGCATCGCAGCGCGGCGCGTCCTTTGCGCTGGCCGGCATTCTCGACCGCGGCGGCAATGTCGGCGTGCTTGTCGACCAGAAATTCAAGCGCGGTCTCAGGACGACCTTCTTCGGCCGCGAATGCGAGACCAATCCGGTGCTGGCCATGCTCGCCCGTCACTATGATTGCGACGTCTATCCGGCGCACTGCATCCGCCTGCCCGGCGGACGCTACAGGCTGACGATCGAAGAGAAGCTGACACTGCCGCGCCGCGACGATGGCGCCGTCGATGTCCAGGCCACCACACAGATGCTCAACGACACCGTCGAGCGCTGGATCCGTGAGGATCCGGGCCAGTGGATGTGGTTCCACAAGCGCTGGGGCCTGACCGAGGGCAAGCGCCGCAAGGTCAACAAGGCGGGCAAGATTTCAGCCGATTCCTGACGATTATCCGCCGTAGTAGTTCATCACCGCATGGCGGGCTTCGGCGAAGAACAACCAGCGCTCGACGACCAGGCCGAGCGCGTAGAAGCACGCCGCCAGTGCCGCAGCCGGCACCGCTGCCGCGCCGCCGGCAAGAATAGCCGCCAGCAACAGAATGATGGGCGCCACCCCGCCGACGAGGATCGCCAGTTTCGACAGCTTGAGCGCGTGCTTGCGCGCGATTTTGAAGCCCATCTCGCGGGTCAGGTAGTTGTCGTTGATGTGCGGCCGCTCGAACAGCCTGACATGACCAATGTTGCCGAGCCCGGTTGCACTCTCGGGCGTGGAGAGTGGCACCAGCGTTCGCAGCCGCTTCCACCATTGATGCTTGGCGATCCACGCTGCCGCAACGAAGACAATGGCTGCAGTTGAGCACATCAGACCGCCACTACCGCACGAGTAGCCGGCCAGAGAGGCGAGCAGGAAACCGCCGGCCGCGGCAAACAGCAGATAGCACAGCGGCGTGAGGCCGCTGTTCCAGGCCTGGATCGAGCGCAGCGAGGCGTAGATCATCGCAGTGCAATAGACAGTGATGCCACACATCACGGTCCCCACCAGCCCAACCAGCGGGAGGTAGCGCCCCTCGATCACCGCGAACCATGCCGAAATTGTCAACGGCACGAAGGTCGCAATCGCCATCACGCCCTCGCGCGACAGCCAGCTCGAGCGCCACTGCGACAGCGCCCGCCAGGCGCGCTGCGGATTGCCGAGATGCAGCGTCGACGACATCAGGCCGCCGGCGATCATCATCAATGCGGCGACGTGGGCAAACTTTGCCGGCAAGGTTGAAGTGTCAAGAAGCCCGAGGCCGAGCACCGCTGCCAGACCGTAGCCGAGCCCGGAAAGCGTGGTGAACAAGATGATGGAAGCTGCGGGATGCATGTTTCAGATTCGGTCCAGCATACCGTCGAGCCAGGCAAAGAAGCCCTTGGCCCCGTCAGTGTTTTCAGCGAGCACCGCAGAACCGGCACTTGCGGCCAGTGGTTTGCGCGGTCGCGGTGGCAGGTATTTGTTGGTCGGGCGCGTGCCCTGCTCCGGCATCAGGTCGTAGCCACCGCGCTCAGTCACCATGCGCGAGACATCGGAACTGGGATCGCCGAGATCGCCATAGTGCCGGGCATTGGCGGGGCACGTACGTACGCAGGATGGCACGCGGTCGATTTCCTTCAACGTCTCATTGTAGACGCGGTCGACGCACAGCGTGCATTTCTTCATCACGCCGGCGGCCAGATCCATCTCGCGCGCGCCGTAGGCGCAGGACCAGGCGCACAGCCCGCAGCCGATGCATTTGCTCTCGTCGACAAGCACGATGCCGTCTTCGGCGCGCTTGTAGGAAGCGCCGGTCGGGCACACGGTGACACAGGGCGCGTCCTCGCAGTGCAGGCAGGATTTCGGGAAGTGTACGATACGTGCTTCGCCCGCCTCGCCGATCACCTGCCCGCCTTCCGGCACGACCTCGAAGGTGTGGACCCGGTTGAGGAAGGTGCCGGATACGTCGGCTCCATAGGGGTGCTGATCCGACAGTGCCGCGCCATAACCGCCGGTGTTCCATTCCTTGCAACTGATGACGCAGGCATGGCAGCCGACACAGACATCTAGATCGATGACAAGGCCGAGCTTTTTGGGTGTCGGTAATGACGGCAGACTGGTCATGATCTCTCCCTCCCTTCTCCCCGTTCACGGGGAGAAGGTGGTCCGAAGGAGCGGATGAGGGGCAGCGCGAACCGGTGATGGGGATGCTGCCCTTCACCTGCCTGCCGGCATCCTCTCCCCGTAAGCGGGGAGAGGAGACGCGTCCTCGCTGCCGCAGCAATCGTCATTTCGCCCACTCCTGGCCGTAGCGGAGCTCATCGACATGCGGGCGTGCGCCACCCGGTTGCGCGACAGCGGCAAGATGCGGCTCGCTGGCCTCGGCCCGTTCGGCTTTTTCGATACGCACGCGCAGGTCGTACCAGGCTGCCTGGCCGGTGATCGGATCCGAGTTCGACCAGCGCATGCCGTCGCCCTTCGGCGGTAGAAGTTCGTGGATCAAGTGATTCATCAGGAAGCCTTTTTTGGCTTCGGGCGCATCCTTGTCGAGCGCCCAGGCACCCTCGCGTTTGCCGACGGCATTCCAGGTCCAGATCGTGCTGGAATTGACTGCCTCCATGCGCGCGATCTCGACCTTGATGCGGCCGTGGTGCGAAATCACCCAGACCCAGTCGCCGTCGACAAGTCCGATCTCGTCGCAGATCGGGCCGGGCACATAGAGCGGGTTCCTTGTATGGATCTGCCTGAGCCAGGCGTTCATCGAACCCCATGAATGGTACATCGCCGCCGGGCGCTGGGTGATGGCGTGATAAGGGTATACCTCGCGGCTGACGGCAGCCTCCTCGAACGGCCGGTACCAAATCGGCAGCGGATCGAAGGTGGCAAGGATGCGCTCGCGATGCGTTTGCGGTGCCATCGGCTCGCGTAGCCCCTCGGCCGACAGCCGGAATTTCTGCAGCGTCTCTTGATAGAGCTGGAAGGTCACCGGCTTCGGCTCGTCGAAGAAGCCCATCCGCACGGCGAAATCCTGGTAGGCCTTGTTGGCGTGCTTGAAGAACTGCGCTTCGAGCGGAATATGCGCCGAAAAGAACGAGCCGTTTTCGATATAGCGGTTGAGCTGCTCCGGATTGATCGCCCCGCGCCCAGTGCGGTCGCCATTGCTGCCGCGGAAGCCGGCCAGCGGGCCGATTCCGGGGCGCCGCTCATGGCGCACGATGTAGTCGGCATAGTCCTTGTACAGAGCCTTGCCACGGCTATCGACGAAGCCGGGCAGCTTGAGCCGGGCGCCGAGGTCGATCAGCACGCTCTGGAAGCCGCGCACGTCGCGGTCGGGTTCAACGACAGGCCAACGGATCGCATCCTGCACCGCGTCCGGCTCGGAGATCGGCCGGTCAAGCAGCGAGATGCAGTCGTGGCGCTCGAGATAGGTCGTATCCGGCAGCACGAGATCGGCATACGCGACCATCTCCGAGGAATAGGCGTCGGAATAGATGATCTTCGGGATACGGTATTCGCCCGTCACTGGATCCTTGTCCTCGAGCATCCTGATGACGCCCGCCGTGTTCATCGACGAGTTCCACGCCATGTTGGCCATGTAGAGGAACATCAGGTCGATCGGGTATGGATCGCCGGCATGCGCATTGGCGATCACCATGTGCATCAGGCCGTGCGCCGAGATCGGCGCATCCCAGGAAAACGCCTTGTCGATGCGCATCGGCTTGCCGTCGGCGTCAAGCAGCAGATCCTCCGGCCCGCGCGGAAAACCGAGATGCGGACCCGACAGCGGCTTGTTGGAGCCGAAATGCTCGGCCTTGCCGTGCGGCGTCGGATGCGCCTCGATCGGCTTGGGGTAAGGCGGCTCGAAGCGGAAGGCGCCGGGGCAGTCGACAGCGCCGATCAGCACCTGCAGCATGTGCAGCGCCCGTGCCGTCTGGAAGCCATTGGAATGGGCCGAAAGTCCACGCATGGCGTGGAACGACACCGGCCGTCCGATGAATGCCTCGTGGCGCTCGCCATTCATGTCGGTCCATGGCTGGTCGATGCTGATCGCCTCGTCAAAGGCAACACGCGCGATCTCGGCCGCAAGGCCTCGGATCACCTCGGCGGCCACGCCTGTTTCCTGGGCCACCGCCTCCGGCGCATATTGCGGGTCGAGGTATTTTTCGACAAGAAGCTGGAACGACGGCACCGCACAACGGCCGTCTGGCAATTCCACCCGGCCTGACAAAGCTGCCCTTGCACCCTTGGCGCCAAGCGGTACGACATGCTCGGTCACGGATTCAAAGACCTGCGGCTTGCCGCTGTCGTCGCGCACGAAAAGCCCGTGTTCGGCGCTTCCAGGCGCATCGACCACCAGCCAGGTCGCGTTGGAGTAGCGCACGATGTAGTCGACATCGATCTTCCGTGCCTTGAGCAACTCGTGCACCACGGCAAGGATCAGCAGCCCATCGGTGCCGGGGCGGATGCCGATCCAGTTGTCGGCGACGGCCGAATAGCCAGTGCGCACCGGATTGACCGAGACAAAGCGGGCGCCGCGCTTCTTGAGCTTGGAAATGCCGATCTTGAGCGGGTTGGAATCGTGATCCTCGGCGACGCCGAACATGACGAACAGCTTGGTCCGGTCCCAGTCTGGCGCGCCAAATTCCCAGAACGCCCCGCCGATGGTCATGATGCCGGCAGCCGCCATGTTGACCGAGCAGAAGCCGCCATGGGCCGCATAATTGGGCGTGCCGAACTGCTGCGCCCAGAAGCCGGTCAGCGACTGCGACTGGTCGCGCCCGGTAAAGAAGGCAAGTTTCTTCGGGTCATCCTGGCGCACGCCGTCGAGCCAGCCGGTCGCAAGCGCCAGCGCCTCGTCCCAGGAAATCTCCTTGAATTCACCCGAGCCGCGCGGCCCTGTCCTCAGCAGCGGCGCGCGCAGTCGTGCCGGCGCGTAGTGCTGCATGATGCCGGCCGATCCCTTGGCGCACAGGACACCGCGATTGACCGGATGGTCACGGTTGCCCTCGATGTAGCGAACCTTGCCGTCCTTGAGATGGACGTCGATGCCACAGCGGCAGGCGCACATGTAGCAAGTGGTCTTGCGGACCTCGTCGGAGACGGGCTCCGAAAGCGCTACATGCGGTTCTGACTTCATCCGGCGAACTCCCTGAGTGTGAGTCCTACCGAGGCCACGACTGAAAGGAAATGCCCTGAAATGGCTCTCTACGGCAAAATTTGTCTATGTCTGGAAAAGAACTTAGTTCAGGCGGCTAATGTCACGCCCGAAATGAAAAGGCCGGGGAGCCCCCACTCCCCGGCCTTTTCGCAGGCACGTCACCCCAAACTGAATTGAAAGGCACATTAGCACCAACTTGATTGGCGGCAATTCTTGAGCCGGCCAATCGACTGTTCATTCACGGACTTTGGTCTCGGCATGAAGCAATTTTGCAACAGAAATGCCAGTATCCGGGCAAATGATACGTATGTTTCCGCCCCGAAGCGTCAGTTGGTGACGACGATCCGCGTGTTGCTCGCCCCGACTTCCCTGACCAGGGCGTAGAACCTTGCGGCGTTGGCCGTCTGCAGCCGCACGCAGCCATGCGACGCCGGGCGGCCGAGCTGCCTGACCGCGCCTGTGCCGTGGATGGCGTAACCACCGTTGTAGAACACCGAATAGGGCATCGGCGAATTGTCGTATTTCTGCGAATACCACATCCGGTGCAGGCGCTTGGGCCGCCAGCTGCCGCGCGGCGTGACGTAGCCCCTGCGTGCCGTCGACACCGGCCATTGGTGGATTACGCGTCCGCCCATGCTGACAGTCATCGTCTGTGTCGAAACATTGACCCTGGCGACAAGAACATCCGCCAGTGCCTGAGTAGGTACGCCAGCAAAGCCCAATGCGGCGGCCATGAAGAGAGCCTTGTACATCATCGCACACTCCCCTATCCGGCAGTTTTTCCCTGCCCGCGCGAAGATGGGACCATGAAAAACTCTACGGTTGGTAAATTGAGCGTGGAGGCAGAACATGGCCTGCAGACACCACCACAGGTGGCATTTGCAACTTTTGCCGGCTTTCAGGTGGCCCAAACCAGCGCCGGTCGTCGTCGCCTCTGGCCCAGTTGACTCGACCCGGCATGGGCATAGGCTGCCTCGTGCAGCTGGAGCCACATTCCATCATGCTCCGGCCGGATAACGTGCGGCCAACAGCGGACCGTCGCCCGGAGGACCTCAGAAATGCAACAATCCCAATACCTTAGCGGAATGAGCAGGCGCAACCTGCTGTCGTTGATCGGCCTTACGGCAGGTACTGCCGCGATGTACCAGGCGATGACCAGCCTCGGCCTGGCCGTTGAATCCGGCTACAAGGGACCGGTCAAGCTTGAGGGCGATCCGAAGGGCGCCACCGTGCTCATTTTGGGTGCAGGTCTTGCCGGCATGACGGCCGCACTCGAACTTCGACAGGTCGGATACAAGGTAAAGATCCTCGAATACAACAACAGATCGGGCGGACGGAACTGGACGCTGCGCGGCGGCGACACCTACACCGAGCTCGGCGGCGCGACGCAGAAATGCGAATTCGACGAGGGCCTCTACATCAATCCCGGCCCATGGCGCATTCCCTATCACCACAACGGGCTTTTGGCCTATTGCCGACGTCTCGGCGTCACGCTGGAGCCGTTCCAGCAGCTCAATCACAACGCCTTCCTGCATTCGTCGAAAGCCTTCGGTGGCAAGCCGCAGCGCGTGCGCGACATCAAGATCGACTTCCAGGGCCATGTCGCGGAGCTGCTGGCCAAGGTCGCCCATACCGGCAAGCTCGAAGGCAGCGTCACCAAGGAAGACCAGGAGATGCTGGTCGAAGCGCTGCAGTCCTGGGGCGCGCTCGACAAGGACTATGCCTATACCAAGAGTGTCGCAAATTCGGAATTCCGCGGTTTCGCCAAGGATCCCGGCGGCGGTCTCGGTGCGGCACCGGTGCCGAGCGATCCGATTGCGCTGACCGACATATTGAGCTCCGGCCTGTGGGGGAGCCTCGCCAATTTCGCCCTCTACGAATTCCAGACGACGATGTTCCAGCCGGTTGGCGGCATCGACATGATCGGCAAGGCCTTCACCAAGGAAGTCGGCGACCTCATCACCTACAATGCCAAGGTCTCGAAGATCCATCAGGACGACAAGGGCGTCACCGTCACCTACGAGGATGTCCAGAAGCCCGGCACCATGGCCGAGGAAAAGGCCGACTGGTGCATCTGCACCATTCCGCTGACCATCCTCAGCCAGATCGAGATCAATGTCGGCGCCCCGATGCAGGCGGCGATCGAGGCCGTGCCCTATGCCTCGTCGGTCAAGGTCGGCTTGCAGTTCAAGCGCCGCTTCTGGGAACAGGACGAGTTGATCTTCGGCGGCGTCAGCTACACTGACCTGCCGATCACCCAGATCTCCTATCCGAGCACCAGCTTCAACACCAACGGCAAGGGCGTGTTGCTCGGCGCCTACACGTGGAACGGGCCGCACTCCTACGAATTCACCTCGATGGCGCCGGAAGAACGCGTCAGGCGTGCCGTCGAATACGGCTCGATGATCCACCCGCAATACAAGGATGAGTTCGAAAACGGCATCTCGATGGCCTGGCACCGCTCGCCCTTCACGCTCGGCTGCGCCGGCGACTGGACCGAGGAAGCGCGCAAGGAGCACTACGACAATCTCTGCCAGATCGATGGCCGCATCGTGCTTGCCGGCGAACACGCCTCCTACATCCCGGCGTGGATGGAAGGAGCGATCCTGTCATCGCTCGATGCCATCACCAGGCTGCACCAGCGCGTCGTGGCGGGATGACGGCGATGTCCGTCCATCCCTCAACCCTCGTTTTCGCAAGGCATGTCGACATGACCCAGCAATCCAAACGTTCAATCGGCCTATTCGCCGCTACTGCCTTCATCACCGCATTTTCTGCTGGAGGTGCCCTCGCCGACTCGGCCGGCGCCACCTTCAGCGACGGTGACAATTTCTCCGAAAAGACCGGCCAGGAACTCTACGCAAATGTCTGCCAGGCCTGCCACATGGACAAGGGCCAGGGGGCCGTCGGGGCCGGCAAGTATCCGGCGCTTGCCAAGAACGAGAACCTGGAATCGGGCGGCTATCCGGTCTACGTCATCCTGCATGGCCAGAAGGGCATGCCGCCGGTCGGCAGCATGATGAGCGACGACCAGGTGGCCGCCGTGGTCAACTATGTCAGGACCAATTTCGGCAACGACTACAAGGATCCGGTGACAGCAGAAGACGTCGCCGGCGCACGCTGACACGCCGACGCCGGATTGGCCACCAGACTGCCTGGATCCATCAGGTTTGGAGCGCCAGCTCCAGCGACCGAAGCAGCCGGTGATCCTGCTGGCTGCTTCATTTCATGCGGCAAAAGGAGAAAGACATGACAACAATGCGGATCTGCGCCGCCACGCTCGTGGCTGGCCTGTTCCTCTCGGGCAACGCGATGGCTGAGGACGTAGTGCGCCACAAGAACCCAAATTCGGACTTTCCGATCGCCCAGGCCGTCGAAGTCCCCGCCGGCAAGACGACGGTCTATGTCAGCGGCGCGGTGCCCTCGGTCGTCGACGAGAAGGCCGAGAAGGGCAGCCTTGCCGCCTATGGCGACACCAAAACGCAGACGGAATCGGTGCTGAAATCGATCGAAAAGACGCTCGAAGGCGTCGGCCTCAAGATGGGCGACGTGGTCAAGATGCAGGTCTTCCTCGTCGGCGATCCGGCACAGGGCGGTAAGATGGATTTCGCCGGCTTCATGGAGGGCTACGTCAAGTTCTTCGGCACCAAGGAGCAGCCGAACCTGCCGGCCCGCTCGGTCATGCAGGTCGCCGGCCTCGTTGCTCCCGGCTGGCTGGTCGAGATCGAGGTCACCGCCGTCCGCCCGTGAGTGGAACGGTTTGCGCGGGTTGCCCCGAAACAGGCAGCCTGCGCGCTCGACAGCGGCTGACGGATGCGCAAGACTGGTAACGATCCGGGCAAGGTGAAGCCAGACAAAGTGAACAATGTCGACCGCATGTATGACAAGCTTTTCAAGATCATAGACGACCGCCGTGAAGAATTGGCGGAACTGACTGCGGAGCTGATCCGTTTTCCCACCATCAACCCGCCCGGCGACGCCTATCGCCCTTGCGCGGAATACCTCGGCAATCGCCTGGCCAGGCGCGGCTTCGGCGTCGAATACATCAGAGCCGAAGGCACGCCAGGCGACACCGACCGCTATCCGCGCATCAATGTCGTTGCCCGTTTCGACGGCCGGGTGGCCGGACCCACCGTCCATTTCAATTCCCATATCGACGTCGTCGAGGCTGGCGAAGGCTGGTCGGTTGATCCATTTGCCGGCACGATCCGCGACGGCCGCGTCTATGGCCGCGGCGCCTGCGACATGAAGGGCGGGCTGGCAGCCTCGATCATCGCCGCCGAAGCCTTCATGGACGTCAACCGGGATTTTACCGGCGCCATCGAGATATCAGGCACCGTCGACGAGGAGTCGGGCGGTTTCGGCGGCGTCGCCTATCTCGCCGGCAAGGGGTACTTCTCAAAACCCAAGGTCGATCACGTCATCATTCCGGAACCGCTCAACAAGGATCGCATCTGCCTCGGCCATCGTGGCGTCTGGTGGGCCGAGATCGAGACCAAGGGCGAGATCGCCCACGGCTCCATGCCATTCCTCGGCGACTGTGCCGTGCGCCACATGGGTGCCGTGCTGGAGGCCTTCGAGCAAGAGCTGTTTCCCGCCCTCGACCGTAAGACGACGCGCATGCCGGTGGTGCCGGAAGGTGCCCGGCGCTCGACGATGAACATCAACTCAATCCATGGCGGCCAGACCGACGATTTTCGCCCCGGCCTGCCCTCGCCCAACGTGCCCGATTCCTGCCGGCTGACCATCGACCGTCGTTTCCTGCTGGAAGAGAACATCGTCGACGTCAAAGGCGAAGTCACAAGCATCCTCAACCGCCTCAAGCGCGAGCGGAAGAAGTTCGACTACGAGATTCGCGACATCATGGAGGTGCAGCCGCTGATGACCGAGCGCGACGCGCCGGTGGCGTCGGCTATCGCCAGGGGCATACGCGAGATTTTCGACAAGGAGCCGGAATACGTCATCTCGCCCGGTACCTATGACCAGAAGCATGTCGCCCGCATCGGCCATTTGTACGATTGCATCGCCTATGGCCCGGGTATTCTCGACCTCGCCCATCGGCCGGACGAATGGGTCGGCATCGACGACATGGTCCAGTCGGCGAAAGTGATGGCAATCGGCCTCGACATCTTGTTGCGCGGCCAGTTCAACGGCTGAACGGTCAAGCAACGCTGGCCAATGGCACTAGGAAATTCATTTCAGCAGCACCGCTGCAATTGCAACAAACTTGATTTACTCGGCCGGAAAATCGCGCTTCTATCCGGCCCGTCGAAGTCGAAGCGGGGAGATCTGAGCATGAGGCAGTGGAAAACCATCCTGGCAGCCGCAGCACTGGCGCTGGCATCCAGCACCGCCGCAATCGCTGCGCGCACAGACCTGGTGCTTGGCATGCCGCTGGAGCCACCGCATCTCGATCCGACCGCAGGTGCTGCCGCAGCCATCGACGAAGTGTTCTACGCCAACGTCTTCGAAGGCCTGACTCGCATCGGTTCGCGTGGCGAGGTGCTACCCGATCTGGCCGAGAGCTGGACCATTTCCGATGACGGCAAGACCTACACCTTCAAGCTGCGCTCCGGCGTGAAGTTCCACGACGGCAGCGACTTCAATGCGGACGACGTCAAGTTCTCACTCGACCGCGCCCGCGGCGAAAACTCGGTCAATGCGCAGAAGGGCCTGTTTGCTCCGATCGACACAGTCGAGGTGGTCGATCCGGCCACAGTCAAGGTGACACTCAAGAACCCGCTCGGCTCGTTCCTCTACAATCTCGGCTGGGGCGACGCGGTGATCGTTGCGCCGGAGAGCGCCGAGACCAACAAGGAAAAGCCTGTCGGCACCGGCCCGTTCAAGTTCCAGAACTGGGCCAAGGGCTCGTCGATCACGCTGGTCAAGGCCGATGGCTACTGGGGCGATCCGGTGGCGCTCGACAAGGCCGAGTTCCGCATCATCCCCGACGCCGCCGCCGCCATCCCTGCGCTGCTTTCGGGCGACGTGCAGGCGCTGCCGAACTTCGCGCTCGGCGACGCGCTCGCCCAGGTCAAGGCCGACCCGCGCTTCAAAGTGGTCATCGGCACCACCGAGGGCGAAACGGTGCTGTCGACCAACAACAAGCGGCCGCCCTTCGACAATCTCAAGGTGCGCCAGGCCATCGCGCATGCCATCGACCGCAAGGCGCTGATCGATGGCGCGACAGGTGGCCTGGGCACGCCGATCGGCTCGCATTTCGCCCCACACAACCCGGCCTATGTCGACCTCACCGGCACCTATCCGCACGACATCGCCAAGGCCAAGGAGTTGCTCAAGGAGGCAGGCTTTGCCGAAGGCTTCAAGGCGACGCTCAAGCTGCCGCCTGTCGGTTATGCCCGCCAGGGCGGCGAAATCGTCGCCTCGCAGCTGCGCGAGATCGGCATCGACCTGCAGATCATCCCGGTCGAATGGGCCGACTGGCTCAAGCAGGTATTCACCGACAAGGACTACGACCTGTCGATCGTCTCGCATACCGAACCCAACGACATCGATATCTACGCCCGCAAGGACTACTACTTCAATTACGACAACCCGGCCTTCAACAAGGTCATCGACGAGCTCAACCTGACCTCCGACGAGGCCAAGCGCACCGAGCTCTACAAGCAGGCGCAGAAGATCCTCGCCGACGATGCCGTCAACGGCTTCCTGTTCGAGCTGCCCAAGGTCGGCATCTGGGACGCCAAGGTCGAAGGTCTTTGGGAAAACTCACCCATCCAGGCCAATGATCTGACCAAGGTGAAATGGGTCGACTGACGATTGGGGTGGCGCCTCCCCTGGGAATGCGCCACCCACCACGGTTCAGAACGCCGCACGAGGTTTGCCGACCTGAACGCCCCCGCCGCAAGAACCAGCGCCACTATTTCTGGGAGCATTGGAAGAGTTCTGTGAACTGCGCCCCTGCGCAACCTCTGCGAGCTTTCGGATCGGCACTTTCTCGGGCAGTTTGCGCTTGATGACGGTCTATTTGCTCAAACGCCTGTTGATCGGAATAGCGACCCTCGTCGTCGCCTCGCTCGTCGTATTTCTGATGCTCGAGGTCGTGCCTGGCGACCCGGCGCGGTTGATGCTGGGCATGAACGCCAGCGACGCCCAGGTCGAGTTGTTGCGCGAACAGATGGGGCTGAACCAGCCCCTGATCCTGCGCTACCTCCACTGGATCAGAGGCCTGCTGTCACTGGATTTCGGCAAATCCTATACCTATTCGGTGCCGGTCATCGACCTGATCAAGGAGCGGCTGGTCGTCTCGTTTCCGCTGGCCGTCATCGCGCTGACGCTGTCGACGCTGATTGCCATTCCTGTCGGGTTGTTCGCCGCCGCCCGGCGCGGCAAGGCCGGCGACACAGCGGCCATGGCCGTGGCACAGGTCGGCGTCGCCATGCCCAACTTCTGGTTCGCGTTGCTACTTGTCTATGTTTTTGCCGTCTGGTTGCGGCTGGTGCCGGCCGGCGGCTTTCCCGGCTGGAGCAACGGCATCTGGCCGGCGCTCAAGGCGCTGATCCTGCCGGCCCTGGCCCTTGCCTTGCCGCAGGCCGCTATTCTCGCCCGCGTCACGCGTGCCGCCTTGATCGAGGTCCTGGGCGAAGACTACATCCGCACTGCCCGCGCCAAGGGCATGCCGATGCGCGCCGTATTGTGGCGGCATGCCTTGCGCAACGCCATGATTCCGGTGCTGACGATCATGGGCCTGCAATTCGCCTTCCTGCTTGCCGGAACGATCATCATCGAAAACGTCTTCTACCTGCCTGGCCTCGGCCGGCTGGTTTTCCAGGCGATCACCCAGCGCGACCTTATCGTCGTCGAAAGCGTGGTGATGCTGCTCGTCGCCGCGGTGGTGCTGGTCAACCTGGTCGTCGATCTCTCTTATGCGGTGGTCGACCCGCGCCTGAGGGCACGGCAATGAGCGACACAACACCACACAGCGACGGAACCTTAGCCGACCTCTTCGGCCACGCGCTTGCCAACCGCTCCTTTGTCATCGGCCTGCTCATCACCTTGATCGTCGCGGCGATGGCATTGATGTCCTTCTTCTGGACGCCTTTCGACGTCACCAGGCTGATCGTTGCCGATCGGATGCAACCGCCGTCCGCCACTCATTGGTTCGGCACCGACCATTTCGGACGCGACGTGCTGTCGATGATCATGATCGGGGCGCGCAACTCGATCGCCGTGGCACTTGTCGCCGTCGTCATCGGCATGGGCATCGGCGTGCCGCTCGGCTGCTGGGCGGCCGCGCGTGGCGGCTGGATCGACGAGGCGCTGATGCGCTTCAACGACCTCGTCTTCGCATTTCCCGCCTTGCTGTCGGCGATCATGATCACGGCCGTCTTCGGCCCCAGCGCGCTCAATGCCGTCATCGCCATCGGCATCTTCAACATTCCGGTCTTTGCCCGCGTCGCGCGCGCCGGGGCACTGTCGATCTGGCCGCGCGAATACATCCTTGCCGCCCGCGCGGCAGGCAAGAACAAGACACGCATCACCATCGAGCACATCCTGCCCAACATCGCCAACCTGCTGCTGGTGCAAGGCACCATCCAGTTCGCGCTCGGCATTCTTGCCGAAGCGGCCCTGTCTTATGTCGGGCTTGGCACGCAGCCGCCGATGCCAAGCTGGGGCCGCATGCTGTTCGATGCGCAGACGCTGATGATGGTGTCGCCATGGCTGGCCCTGTTCCCCGGCTGCGCCATCCTGCTCACTGTGCTCGGGCTCAACCTGCTTGGCGACGGCATATCAGACATCTTCGATCCGCGTGCGAGGCGCCGGATATGAGCCTGCTCGAGATCGAAAAGCTTTCGCTCAAGATCGGCCGGACGCAAATCCTCAAGGATATCGATCTGACCATCGCGCCCGGCGAAGTGATGGGGCTTGTCGGCGAATCCGGCTCCGGCAAGTCGATGACGGCCCTTGCCGTGATGCGGCTCACGCCCGCAGCGGCCGAGATGAAGGGACGTATCGCCTTCGAAGGCATCGACATTCTCGCTGCCAGCGAAAACCAGATGTGCGCGCTGCGCGGCGACGACATCGGCATGGTGTTCCAGGAGCCGATGACCGCGCTCAACCCTGTCAAGACGATCGGCGAGCAGGTCGCCGAGGGCATCAGGTGGCATAAGCGGGCAAGCCGCGCCGAGGCGGAAGAGCACGCGAAGAAGATACTCGATCGCGTCGGCCTGCCGGAACAGAAATTCCCACTGTCGCGATACCCGCATGAATTGTCGGGCGGCCAGCGTCAGCGCGTCGCCATCGCGATCGCCTGCGCGCTCAAGCCCAAGCTGCTGATCGCCGACGAGCCGACGACTGCCCTCGATGTCGTGCTGCAGGCCCAGATTCTCGACCTGCTCAAGGAACTGGTCCGCGAAAACAAGATGAGCCTGCTGTTCATCTCGCACGATCTGGCTGTCGTCACCGAAATGGCCGACCAGATCACCATCTTGCGGCAAGGGGCGGTGACGGAATTTGGCGACACCGCGCGTACGCTCTCGGAAGCAACGCACCCCTACACGCGCCAATTGGCGCTCGCTTCGATGCATGTGCCGGCCCGGGTGAAGCCGCATATCGACGAGGCAGCGCAAGAGACGCTGCTCGAAATTTCCAACATCGTCAGGGATTATCCGGGCCGACGAAGATCACTGTTTTCCAGGCCAGAACCGGTCCGCGCCGTCGACAACGTCTCGCTGACGATGAAGCCAGGCGCCTCGGTGGCCCTTGTCGGCCGTTCCGGTTGCGGCAAGTCGACACTCGCGCGGATGATCCTGGCGCTCGATACGCCGACCAGCGGAACGATCAAGTTTCGCGGTACGGACATCACCCGTGCCGACGAGACGGCCATGAGGCGTGCCCGCCGCAACATGCAGGTGGTGTTCCAGGATCCCTACGGCTCGTTCGATCCCCGCCACACCGTCGAGCGGTTGGTCGGCGAACCACTGCATCTGCTCGAGCGCAAGCCCGACCGCAAGGAGCGCCGCGACATGGTCGGGCGCGCATTGCATGAAGTCGGCCTCAGCCGCTCGGACATGGAGAAATACCCGCACGAGTTTTCAGGCGGCCAGCGCCAGCGCCTGTCGATTGCGCGTGCCATCATCACCCGGCCAAAGCTTGTTGTCGCGGACGAGCCCGTCTCCGCGCTTGACGTATCGATCCGGGCGCAGATCCTCGACCTGTTCGCCGAGCTCAACCAGAAGCTCGGCGTCGCCTATCTGTTCATCACCCACGACTTGACGGTCGCGCGCGCCATCACCGACGATGTGCTGGTCATGCATGAAGGCAGGATCGTCGAGCGCGGCAAGACATCAGACGTTCTCGACCACCCGCAGACGGAAGCGGCGCAGGCGCTTGTCTCGGCAGCACCCGACCTGCACCGGGCAATCGCCCGGCGGCTGCAGGAACAGGGGTGAGCAGCCGGTTCGCGCAGCGAATTCACCGGACCAGTGGCACGATGAAAGGCTGAGGAAGGCCGGGACAATGCGAAGCATCGGTGACCCGGCCGGCCGCGCTGAAAAGGTCTAGGTCGCCGGCTTCACCACGTCGACAGGGCTGATGCCAAGCAGGTCCAGCGTGCGGCGCAAAAGCTTGACCTCGTTCTCCGCCAGATGCGAGTCGGCCTTGGCGATATCGGCCATGTGGCGCGCCAGCTGCCTGCGCCGCTCGACATCGAGATCGCGAAACATCGCAATCGCCTGCGAACCATTGGTCTCGTAGCCGAACTCATTGAGATACTCGACAACGGCATCGATGCTGCCTTCGGCAATGCCAAAGGCTTCGGTGCAGATCCGACGAAAAGCGACCATCTCGCTTTCGCTGGCAACGCCGTCAGCCAGGATCATCCGGAACAGCAGCAACAATTCGGCCGAAAGCACAGGATCGTCGGCAACCTTGCGCACACCTGGGTCGCCCTCGAACATGTTGCGAATCTGGGTCAGCAATCCTGTCGCCATGCGAATCCCTTCCATCGAAGCGGTTACAGTTCCGATATAGAGCAATGCTTGACGAAAAACACTTGGCCCAATGGCTGGGCCAGCATTGCCGCCGACGCGCTATTGCGCAAGCGGATGCGCTGTGGTCGAAGGCCTCATCCTCCTGGACAGATCTCCGCACCGATGTTCGACATAGCCACCGAAACCCTGCTGATCCTGATCGCGGCTGCCTTCATCGCCGGCTTCATCGATTCCATCGCCGGCGGCGGCGGCCTGATCGCCATTCCGGCACTGCTGCTCGCCGGCCTGCCGCCACTCGAGGCGCTCGGCACCAACAAGCTGCAATCGCTGTTCGGTTCAGGCTCGGCCACCATCAGCTACGCCGCCAAGGGCCATGTCGATTTGCGCAAGCAATTGCCGTTTGCAGCCATTTCATTCGTCGGCGCGATGCTCGGCGCAATGCTGGCGACGGTCCTGCCCGGCGACATCCTGCGCATCTTTCTGCCGTTCCTGCTTATCACGATCGCGCTGTACTTCGCGTTCAAGCCCAACATGGACGACGTCGATCGCGTCGAACGCTTGCCGCCCCTGTTGTTCGGACTGACCGTGGTGCCGCTGATCGGCTTTTATGACGGCGTGTTCGGTCCCGGCGCAGGCTCATTTTTCATGCTCGCTTTCGTCGCCCTTGCCGGGTTCGGCGTGCTCAAGGCGACCGCCCACACCAAGCTGCTCAACTTCGCCTCGAATGTCGGCAGCTTCCTGGTCTTTGCCTCTGTCGGGGTCGTCGCCTGGAAGATCGGACTGCTGATGGGGGTCGCCCAGTTCCTCGGAGCGCGGCTCGGCGCCCACATGGCGATGCGCAACGGCGCCAGGCTGATCAAGCCGCTCCTGGTCTGCACCTGCGTTGCACTCGCTATCCGTCTGCTCATCGACCCCACCAACCCGCTGCGCTTGATAATCGGTTTCTGACGTTACTTTGACCGTCAATTGCAGGGCTGGTAACGTCTGATGGACCCTCGGAACCAGCACCATGGCAAGCGGCCAACGATCGTCCGAAGCACCGGCTGCGCCTGTCCACGGGCAGTTCGAATATGTGCGGCGCGCGCCGTCGGCGATGCTTGCGGGGATCGTCACCGACCTCATCGGCTTTCGCGAACTTGCTCCCCTCTACAGCCGCCAGACCGAAGCCGCCTCGCTTGATGTGCCGCTGGTCATCAGCTTCGGCGAACCCTTCGCCATCGGCCTGAGCCGCGTGCCTGGCGATAACGACCGTTTCGCCAGTTTTGCCGCAGGCATTCATGCCGGGCCGGTGGTTATCGATTCCTTCGGCCGGTCCTGCTGCATCCAGGTCAACTTCACCCCGCTTGGCGCTCGCCGCTTCCTCGGCATGCCGATGAGCGAGCTGGCCGACCGCATGGTGCCATTCGACGACTTGCTTGGTGCCTCGGGTCATCATCTGCACGAACGGCTTGGCGAGCAGACCGACTGGCATCGGCGCCTCGACATGACAGAGGCTTTCATCGTCGAACGCCTGATCAAAACGGCTTCAGCATCGAGCGAAGTCAGCTGGGCGCTTGGAAAAATCATGGCAAGCGGTGGCCGGAGCCGCATCGCAAACATCGCCACCGAGATCGGCTGGAGCCGCAAACACCTGGCCGCGCGCTTCGCCGACCAGGTCGGCGTCGGACCCAAAGCCATTGCGCGCATCGTCAGGTTCAATCGCGCCGCAAGCCTTTCAAAACAGGCCAATCGCGCCGGCTGGGCCGAGCTTGCAGCCGAGTGCGGTTATGCCGATCAGGCGCACCTCATCCGCGAGTTCCGCGAGCTTGCCGGCGCGACACCGACCGGGCTCGTCTGAGCCGGTAACATTTGTTCAATACCGCTATCGGGCATTCGGCCACAGTGGGTCATCGTTCAACGCCCCAAAGGAGGCAGCAGATGCCCGCTCTCGAAGCTCCGCGCATATTCCCGACACTGCGCTACAACAACGCTGCCCGAATGATCGATTGGCTGGGCGAAGCATTGGGTTTTTCCGTGCACGCCCAATACATGGACGGCGACGAGGTCGGCCACGCCGAACTGGCTCTGGGCTCGTCGATGATCATGATCGGATCATCGCGCCCCGACGTTTACGGCGCGATCGTCGGCGAACCCGGCCAGAACGGCGGCAAGTCCATCTATGTGGCGGTCGAAGACGTCGATGCGGTCCACGCCCAGGCCAAATCGGCAGGTGCCGTCATCGTCCAGGACCTCACCGACCGCGACTATGGCAGCCGCGAATTCATCTGCCGCGACCCCGAAGGCAATATCTGGAGCGTTGGGACCTACTGGCCGAAAGCAGGCGAGCCGGCCGCCTGATTGGCATCAGCGCGCGGCGGCAAAAATCGCGTCGCAGTCAAGATGGCGTTCGAGGTGGTCGGCGATCTCATCGAGCGCGCGCTCGACTTCGGCGCGATAGTCGATGCCGCCGCCCTTGATACCAAGGCTTTCGAGGAACCGCCCGCGAAAGCCGTCGGCACCAAACAGGCCGTGCATATAGGTGCCAAACACCTTGCCGTCGGCCGAGGTCGCACCGTCGTCGGCACCGTTGATGACTGCGGTGGGCCTGACGCAATCGGCACCCGTCGTCTTGCCGAGATGGATCTCGTAGCCCGACAGCGGCTCGCCATAGCGCACCGAACGCGCCTCGACGTTGCGCACCGTCTTTTCGGGCTCCATCACCGTTTCGACATCGAGCAGGCCGAGCCCCTCGGCTTCGGTCACACTGCCCTCGATACCGTCGGGATCGCGCACCAGGCGACCGAGCATCTGATAGCCGCCACAGATGCCGACGACATGGCCGCCGCGCCGGCGATGCGCCTCGAGATCGCGGTCCCAGCCGTTTTCGCGGAACATCATCAGATCGCCGATCGTCGATTTCGATCCCGGAATGACCACCAGTCCGGCGTCGTCGGGCAGCCGCTGGCCTGGCGGCACGAACACCACCTCGACCTGCGGTTCGGCCCGCAGCGGATCGAGATCGTCGAAATTGGCAATTCGGCCGAGCATCGGCACGGCAACCTTGAGCGCCCGCTTCTCGCCGCCGGCCAGCCTTTCGAGGATCACCGAATCCTCCGACGGCAACAGTGCCGCCGCCTTGAGCCACGGCACGACGCCGAAGCAGTGCCAGCCGGTGAAACGGCCGATCGCCGTTATGCCCTCGTCGAACAGGCTGGCATCGCCGCGGAACTTGTTGATGAGGTAGCCGACGATCATGCGCCGGTCCTCTTCCGGCAGGATCAGGTGCGTGCCGGCAACCGAGGCGATAACCCCGCCCCGGTCGATGTCGCCGACAAGGATCACCGGCACGTCGGCGCGAGTGGCAAAACCCATATTGGCGATGTCGCGCGGACGCAGGTTGATCTCGGCCGGCGAGCCCGCGCCTTCGACGATGATCAGGTCGGCACCCTCGCCCAGCTTTTGCCAGGAATCGAGCACGGCGCCCATCAATTTGGGCTTCAGTTCCTGATAGTCGCGCGCCTTGGCGTGACCAAAGACCTTGCCCTGCACCACCACCTGGCTGCCGATATCGCTCTGTGGCTTGAGCAGCACCGGGTTCATGTGGATCGACGGCTTCACGCCGCAGGCGATCGCCTGCAGCCATTGTGCGCGGCCGATCTCGCCGCCGCCCGCCTCGCCCGGAATGTCGGCGACAGCGGCATTGTTGGACATGTTCTGCGGTTTGAACGGCCTGACGCTCAGCCCGCGATTGCGCGCCGCCCGGCACAATCCGGCCACAAGGACCGTCTTGCCAACATCCGAGCCGGTGCCCTGAAGCATGATCGCCTTGGCCATGGTCAGTCCTTTCCGCCGGCGATCGTTCCGGTCACCGTCGACTTGGCCGCTAGCGGGCCGCCGCGCCAGAGATAGAGCGCGAGCAGCGGTTCGCTGCCGGTGCGCATGGCGTGCTTCATGTTGGAGGCGTGATGGATCACCTCGCCGCCACATCTTTCGCGAAACGGCGCGTCGCCCATGCGCCACGCGGCGCCGCCGGTCAGCGGGATGTAGACCTCTTCGGCGAGATGGTGATGGTCGGGGTACTCGATACCGGGGCCGAGCACGAGAAACCCTGCTGCGACCTTGTCGTTGATATAGTGGCCACGGGTGCCGAAAAGCTCCACCCAGCCATAGTTGTCGATGAAACGCTGGCCGAAATCGGCGGCTGTGTAGGTCTGGCCCCAGCGCAGTTCATCGCGTTGTTCTGCGAGAATTCTCGCCAACGGTCGAGAACTCGGCGGGAGCCAATTCAATGGTGCGATCGAGAAGGTTCGAACATTTGACACCGTTTGGCTTCAACGGGCGGGCGGGCATTTCCCAGTCGATATCACCGAGGAACGAGCCTACCGGTACCACCGAATCGGTTGCCTCAACATATTCTCTGAAGGCTTGCTGCAGGCCATCAAAATTTGTCGTCACATCCGTTCTCGCCCATGCATTTGCGCACAGCCGCTCTGTTGAAGGTCGGGTTGCGCGGCCGCATCATTGGTCTAGATTGAGGCCCGCGCATAGCCAAAAAAACGACAGGGAGGCCGACATGGACGCCGCAATCGACGCGACCGCCGGTCAGTTTGAGCTCAACGAAGATCAGCTGGCCATCCGCGAAATGGCGGGCAGTTTCGCCGCCGAGAAGGTGGCGCCCTTTGCGCTCGAATGGGACAAGGCCAAGCACTTCCCCGAAGACGTCATCAGAGAGACCGGCCAGCTCGGCTTCGGCGGCCTTTATGTCAAGGAAGATGTCGGCGGATCCGCCCTCACCCGCCTCGACGCGGTGCTCGTCTTCGAGCAGCTGGCACATGCCTGCCCGGGTTTCTCGTCTTTCATTTCGATCCACAACATGGCCGCGTCGATGATCGACCGGTTCGGCAACGAGGAGCAGCGCCAGCGCCTGTTGCCCAAGCTGACGTCGATGGAATGGCTCGCCAGCTATTGCCTGACCGAACCGGGCTCTGGCTCGGACGCCGCCGCGCTCAAGACGAAAGCGGTGCGCAGTGGCGGCAACGGCAGCGACTTCGTCGTCAATGGCACCAAGCAGTTCATATCAGGCGCTGGCGATAGCGACGTCTACGTCGCGATGGTCCGCACCGGCGCCGACGGCCCCAAGGGCATTTCGACGCTGGTCGTGCCCAAGGACGCGCCCGGCCTCTCCTTCGGCGCCAACGAGCACAAGATGGGCTGGCACATGCAGTCGACCCGCCAGGTCATCTTCGACGACTGTAAAGTGCCGGCGGAAAACCTGCTTTCCGACGAAGGTGCTGGCTTCGGCATCGCCATGGCCGGTCTCGACGGCGGCAGGCTCAACATCGCCGCCTGCTCTGTCGGCGGCGCCCAGTCCGCGCTCGACAAGGCGCTGGCCTACACGGCCGAGCGCAAGGCCTTTGGCCAGACCATCGACCGCTTCCAGGCATTGCAGTTCCGCCTCGCCGATATGGAAACCGAGTTGCAGGCCTCGCGCCTGTTCCTCTACGCCGCCGCTTCCAAGCTCGACCGAAAGGCCCATGATGCCTCGAAATGGTCGGCCATGGCCAAGCGTTTCGTCACCGACACCGGCTTCGACATCGCCAACGACGCCCTGCAACTGCTCGGCGGCTACGGCTACCTGCACGACTACGGCATCGAGAAGCTGGTGCGCGACCTGCGCGTTCACCAGATCCTCGAAGGCACCAACGAGATCATGCGCGTCATCATCGCCAGGCATTTGATTGGAAAATAGCAGGTCGAGGGCAGTAGGGGAGTAAGGCAATGAGGCAGTAAACTGCGGCCTTCACTCCCTATTGCCCTATTGCCCTACTGCCTTAGTGCCCTATTCCCTTCCCAATGGAGGAACCACCCAATGACCACCATCGCCTTCATCGGACTGGGCAACATGGGCAACCCCATGGCCGCCAATCTCGTCAAGGCCGGCCACACGGTCCTCGGCTTCGACCTGATGCCCGAGCATCTCGAGACGGCGCGCAACAACGGCGTCACCGTCATGGCCAATGCGGCCGCTGCTGCAAAGGATGCCGATGTGGTCATCACCATGCTGCCGGCCGGCAAGCATGTGCTTTCCGTCTACGAGGACATCGCGCCAAAGCTGAAGCAGGGCGTGTTGCTCATCGAACTCCTCGACCATCGACGTCGATTCCGCGCGCAAGGCGCACGCCATCGCCGCTCAGCACGGCCTGCTGTCGGTCGACGCGCCGGTCTCGGGTGGAACCGGTGGCGCCACCGCTGGCACACTGACCTTCATGGCAGGCGGTGCACAGACGGCATTCGATGTGGCCGAACCGGTGCTCAAGCCGATGGCCGGACGCATCGTCCATTGCGGCAACGCCGGTGCCGGCCAGGCAGCCAAGATCTGCAACAACATGATCCTCGGCATCTCGATGATCGGCGTTGCCGAAGCCTTCGTGCTTGCCGAAAAGCTCGGCCTGTCGCACCAGGCGCTGTTTGACGTCGCCTCGACCTCTTCGGGTCAGTGCTGGTCGCTGACATCCTATTGCCCGGTCCCCGGCCCGGTGCCGAATTCGCCGGCCAATCGCGACTACCAGCCGGGCTTTGCCGCGGCCCTGATGCTCAAGGACCTCAAGCTGTCGCAGGAAGCGGCCCAGCAGGCCGGCGCTGTCACCCCCCTCGGTGCTGAGGCGACCCAACTCTATGCGCTTTATTCGGCGCTCGGCAATGGCGGCACCGATTTCTCCGGCATCATCAAGTTCCTGCGTGGCGAGACCGCCTGATCCGTCCAAAAAAGTTCAAAATTTAGGTTTGCTTAAGCTCTCGATAACCACGCGGTAACGATGTCCAGCTAAAAAGGTTGGCAAGGGCGGGCTTCGCAGCCGCCTCTGGCTCCGGATCAGGTCTCGCGTACCGGAGCTGTAAACCTTCGCTGGTCAAGCGTCGCGAAGGGCCATGCGTTGAAGTGGCAAAGCCGCGTTCCCGTCCGGGACGCGGTTTTTGCGTTAAGCCCCAGCCTTTACGTGTGGGACTTCGTCGCCAGCCGACGAAAATTGGCGCGCACGCGATTGCTCGCCGGCCGCATTGCAGCCGCGACCGATTTCTGCGCGGCAACGCCGTTCAGCACCGAAGGCGTGCGCCCCGACAGCACTTCCGGCCAGAATTGCATTGCCGACTGGAAATACGACATCTGCGCTGCCACCATGCCCTCGGCGAGCGCCGTGGTCTTTTCGGTCACCGCCGCCAGGCTTTCACCGCGCAGCGGCCCGCCATTGCGCGCTTCGGTCGCCATCATTGGCAACCGCATGGCCATGACCATCGGCGCCAGCATCAAATTGCCGGCAATGGCGGTGGATTGGCGCGAGGCCCTTGCCAACCGTCTGTTCTTCATGTGGCGCACTCCGGCAACTTTTGGCTGCCCGCATATGCGGGCGAACTCATTGTGCAGTGCACAATATACGCTCCCGCACTGTCATGAACAAGCCGATACGCCTCAGCCTGCTGGCTCGAATTGCACATCGACAGGCGGCCTAAGGCCATTGGCAAGGCGGTTCGTCTCGTTGGCCATGCCGACGACGGCGAGCAATTCCATCAGTTGCGCTTCGCTCATGCCTTTGCTGCGTGCCGCAGCCGTATGGGAGTAGGTGCAGTATTCGCAGCCATTGGTCGCAGAAACGGCGATGTAGATCAGTTCCTTGGTGAGCGCATCGAGCGCGCCCGGTGCCATGACCTCACGCACCGACTCCCAGGTACGCTTGAGCAGTGCCGGATCATGCGCCAGCACCTTCCAGAAATTGTTGATCCAGTCGACCTTCCTGACAGCCATGATGTCGTCATAGACGGCGCGGACCGCCTCGCTTGCATCCTCATACTGGATCAAAGGCACGATCGGTTTGCCGCTCATCATTGTCTCCCGGAGTGAATGCCGGCAGGATTTCCCCCACCCGGCATATTAGCATCAGGCTTTCCTCAAATCGGCTTCGGCAAGGTCGAGCGCCTTGAGGATACGGTCACAGGCCATGTCGATGGTCGCACGCGTCCAGATCAGCGGCGGCGACAGGATCATCGAGTCGCCGGTGGCGCGCATCATCATGCCGTTGGCGATGGCGTGGTCGCGCACCACAACCGCGGCACTGCCGCCCGGCGAGAAGCGCTCCTTGGTTGCCTTGTCCTTGACGATCTCGATCGCGCCCATCAGGCCGACCGAACGCACCTCGCCGACGAGGCCATGGCTGCCAATGCGCTGCTTGAGCATTTGGGCGAAATACGGGCCAGTGTCGGTTTTCACCCTCTCGACCAGCCCTTCGCGCTCGATGATCTCGAGGTTCTTGAGCGCCACCGCACAGGCGACCGGATGACCCGAATAGGTGTAGCCGTGGTAGAATTCGCCGCCCTTTTCGACAAGCGTCGAAGCAATACGGTCGCCGACCAGCAGCGCCGACAGCGGCTGGTAGCCTGAGGTCAGCGCCTTGGCGGTGGTGATCGTATCGGCTTCGATACCGAAGGTCTGTGCCGCGAACCACTCGCCGGTGCGGCCATAGCCGGTGATGACCTCGTCGAGCATCAAAAGCACGTCGTATTTGCGGCAGATGCGCTGGATCTCCGGCCAATAGCTTGCCGGTGGGATCTTGACGCCACCAGCGCCCATGATCGGCTCGCCGATGAAGGCAGCGACATTGTCCGCGCCTGCCTCCAGGATCGCGTCCTCGACCGCCTTGGCAGCACGCAGGCCGAAATCGTGGTCGCTTTCATCAGGCAATGCGAGTTCGTAGGCATAAGGCATCATCACATGGACGATGTTAGGCACCGCGCCGCCGAGCTGATGGTGCATGCCGTCCATGCCGCCGAGCGAGGTGCCGGCGACCGTCGAGCCGTGATAGGCCATCTTACGCGAGATGATGCGGTTCTTCTCAGGCTTGCCTTCGAGCGCCCAGTAGTGGCGGACCAGCCGCAGCGCCGTGTCGTTCGATTCCGAACCCGACGAGCCGTAGAACACCTGGTTGATGTTTTTGGGCGCAAGTTCCGCCAGCTTCTTCGACAGCAGCACCGGCGTCGGTGTCGAGCATTTGAAGAAGGAGTTGTAATAGGGCATTTCCTTCATCTGGGCGTAAGCCGCTTCAGCCAGTTCGTCCCGGCCATAGCCGACATTAACGCACCACAGGCCGGCCATGCCGTCGAGCAGTTCCGTGCCTTCCGAATCGTAGATGAACGGACCCTCGGCACGGGTGATCATGCGCGAGCCGATGTCGCGCAGTTCCTTGTGGTCGGTAAACGGGTGGAGATGGTGCGCGGCATCGATCTGCTGAAGCTGCTTCAGCGAATAATTCTGATAAGTCATAGACTTGTGCCTTTCTCTTGAATCAATCCGGCAAGCGCCGGGGCGGATTCGAGATCAGGCGGGCGGCGAATAGCCAATGCGTGCGCAAAGCCGCAAAAGCTCCGTATGCCGCGTCCGTGGAGATGGCGTGGAAACCGCGCTTGGCAACGGGATATGGGCCACAAATGCGCACATGAGCGCACTCTAACCCGGCGCCTTGCCAATCCACAAGCACCCGAAATTTCCGCTTTCAAGCAAAATCGTGGGAATAGAGCGAACTCCTGACGCGTTGACTGCATGTGTGGCTGGCTTTTCCGGCCCAGCCCAGGGAGCGACAATCATGAAAACCATCCTGTCCGCATTTGCCATTCTGCTCGCCAGCTCAGCCCTCTCTTTCGCCGCCGAACCGGCCAAGGTCATGGAAGGCGCCGGCGGGAAAATCTACACCGATGCCAAAGGCATGACGCTCTACACCTACGACAAGGACAGCGCCGGCAAATCGGCCTGCAATGGCGACTGCGCCACCAACTGGCCACCGCTGATGGCAGCCGCCGACGCCAAGGACGAAGGCGAATGGACTGTCGTCACCCGTGACGACGGCGCCAAGATGTGGGCCTATGAAGGCAAGCCGCTCTATACGTTCATCCAGGACAAGAAGGCCGGCGACGTAACCGGCGACGGCAAGGGCGGCGTCTGGCACATCGCCAAGGCCGACTGATTTTGCAGTGTGGCGACGGTCATCGATCGTCGCCACACTGCTCATTATCCCGACTTGAATCCAGTCAGCGGCGCATCGCACTGCGATAGAGCGCGAAGGCAACCAGCATCACGTTGAGCCCGACCATGACCATCGGCAGTCCCAGCGTGCCGACTGCCTGCATGGCCATGCCCGAACTGGGCGGCCCGACAATGCCGCCGACACCCCACATCAGCGCAAACGCGGCATTTCCGGCAATGAGCGCGGTGCCGTTGAAGCGGTTTCCCAGCTCGACCAGCGCCATCGTGTAGACGCCGTAGCCGACGGCCCCAAGCACGACCAGCACCGGCCAGATGAACGGGGTTGCGATCAGCATTGGCAGCGACAGGGCGCACACTGCCGTGGTGGCGGCGCAGAACACGATCATGGCCCTGCCGCCGAAACGCTCCGCCATCAGGCCCAGCGGGATCTGCAGCAGGATGTTCCCCAGCGACAGCGCGGTCAGCATCGCCGCCAGTACCGCCTCCGGCAGGCCATAGCCAGCGCCGAAGATCGGCAACAGCGAGTAGGTGCTCTGCTGGTTGGCGGCGGAAACCAACACCGCAAACAGCAGCGCCGGCGCAAGCACCGCAAAGCCGGCAACGCCACCGACAGCCTGGCCGTCATCTTCGAACCCGGCAAGATCGGCCGAAACGATGCGCAGGGTGACGGCGCATGCGACAAACCCGGCAACCGCGACCGCAAAAGGCGTCCAGCCGGACGTACCGACGAGCGTAAGCACCAGCGGGCCCGACGCGTATCCGACCCCCATCAGCGTGTTGAACACGCCCATCACCCGCCCTCGCCGCGACGGCGTGGCCAGTGCCAGGGCCCACACCTCGCCGAGAATGTAGAGCGGGTTGATGATCACCCCGATGAGGAAGCGAACCAGGAACCAGCCCACCCAATCCTGCAGATAACCGATGGCGAGGAAGCAGAGTGCCCCGCCAAGCGCGCACCCGACCGCCAGCCAACGGGCGCCGGCAAGCCGAACGGCAAGCGGCACGAAAGGTGCCGAAACGACAAGCCCCAGCGGCATCATCGCGGCCGACAGCCCGATCATCGCCGGCGACAACCCCTGCTTTTGCATCAGCAGCGAAAACAGCGGATAGCTCAGCCCCTGCGCCAGGCCGAACATGGCCAATGCCGCAGTCACGCTGGCGAGTGCTGCCCATCGCACTGGTGGCTCGGCTGTGGAGGTAGGAAATGTCATCGCAGGGCACCAGCAGAATCGGAATGATCAATCCTAACCGCTGACAGCGGCGGTCGGCATGCCTCACCACGCCGGGGAGCGTCGGTCCAGACACATCCGCCATGTCGCTTTGCTCGCGCTATTGGTCGCCGCCTCCGCAATGAGGGATTTTCGCCCGGTCCATTATGCCCGCGACAATAAGCTTGCCGTGAGGATTCCCATGACCGTGGCCCTGCCCTCTGCCGAACCGGTTCACGCCGCCGACCGTGCCCGCCGTGGTGGCCGTGCCGGCAAGCGCGCCGGTGGCTCCGCCGCGTTCGAGCAACCGCCCTTCCGTCAGCTCAAGATACCCTTCACGCCGACCAAGCTGATTTCGGATGACCAACTCGAATCGATCCATCTGGCGTCGCTGCGTGTGCTGAAGGAGATCGGCGTCGACGTGCTGCACGACGAAGCACGCCGCATCATGAAGGCGCATGGCGCCGATGTCCGCGACGGCTCCGAGCGCGTGCGCTTCGATTCCGACATGATCCTCGAATTGATCTCACATGCGCCGGCCGAATTCACCCTGCATGCCCGCAATCCAGCCCATAATGTGCGTTTCGGCGGCAACAATCTGGTCATTTCGCAGATGGCCTCGGCACCCAACTGTTCAGATCTCGACCGCGGCCGGCGGCCGGGCAACCAGGTCGACTACCGCAACTTCCTCAAGCTCGCCCAGATGCACAACATCTTGAACACCACGGGCGGTTACCCGGTCGAACCCGTCGACATCCACCCGTCGACCCGTCACCTCGAATGCATACGCGACCTCGCCACGCTCACTGACAAGGTGTTCCACATCTATTCGCTCGGCAAGGAGCGCAACGTCGACGGCATCGAGATCGCCCGCATCGCGCGCGGCATCTCGCGCGAGCAGATGCTGGAAGAGCCGTCGGTCTACACCATCATCAACACCAATTCGCCGCTCAAGCTCGACGTGCCGATGATGGAGGGCATCATCCAGATGTCGTCGATGGGCCAGGTGGTGATCGTCACACCGTTCACGCTGTCGGGTGCGATGGCTCCCGTCACCATTGCCGGCGCCCTGGTGCAGCAGAATGCCGAAGCGCTCTCAGGCCTCGCCTTCACCCAGATGGTGCGCAAGGGCGCGCCTGTCGGCTATGGCGGCTTCACCTCCAATGTCGACATGAAGTCGGGCGCGCCGGCCTTCGGCACGCCTGAATACATGAAGGCCCAGCTGATCGGCGGCCAGCTCGCCCGGCGCTACAATATCCCCTACCGCACTTCGAATGTCTGCGCCGCCAATGCGGTCGACGCGCAAGCGGCATACGAGAGCGTGTTCTCGCTGTGGGGCGCGATCCAGGGCGGCGCCAACTTCATTCTTCACGGCGCCGGCTGGCTCGAAGGCGGGTTGCGCTGCTCGTACGAGAAGATGATCCTCGACATCGACCTGCTGCAGATGGTGGCAGAGTTCCTGACGCCGCTCGACCTGTCAGAGGAGGCACTTGCCATCGACGCCATCCGCGACGTCGGCCCCGGCGGGCACTTCTTCGGCACCCAGCACACCCAGGATCGCTACAAGAATGCCTTCTATTCGCCTGTTATTTCCGACTGGCGCAATTTCGAGACCTGGGCCGAGGCGGGCAGTCCGACTGCTGTCGAAAAGGCAAATCGCGTCTGGAAGGAGCGCCTCGCCTCCTATGAGGAGCCATGGATGGATCCGGCCATCCGCGAGGAACTCAACGCCTTCGTCGACAAGCGCAAGGCCGAGGGCGGCGCACCTACCGATTTCTGAGGAGATTTCCCATGCACAAACGAGAGATCAACTCGCCCGACGCCCCGATGCCTGCAGGCGGCTACGCCCAGGCGATCGAGGTGACCAACAATTCGCGCACGCTTTACATCAGCGGCCAGATCCCGGTCGCCAAGGATGGTTTGGTACCTGACGATTTCGACAGCCAGTGCTGGCTCGCCTGGCGGAATGTCGAAGCGCAGTTGCATGCCGCAGGCATGAACCTCGACAATTTGGTCAAGGTGACGGTCTTCCTTTCCAGCCGCGCTTTCGCCCTCGACAACCGCCGCATCCGCGCCGAAGTGCTCGGCGACCGCAAGATCGCGATGTCGGTCATCATCGCCGGCATCTTCGACGATGCATGGCTTCTGGAAATCGAAGGCGTGGCGACCGCCTGACCCTCATCTCCCTGAATCGTTTTACGCACAACTGGACATAACCTCATGAAATCCCATGTGAAAGCGGTGATCATCGGCGGCGGCGTGGTGGGCTGCTCGGTGCTCTATCACCTTGCTCGCGCCGGCTGGACCGACGTCATGCTGATCGAGCGTTCGGAACTCACGTCGGGCTCGTCCTGGCACGCCGCCGGCGGCTTCCACACGCTCAACGGCGACCCCAACGTTGCCAAACTGCAGGCTTATACGGTGCAGCTCTACAAGGAACTGGAAGAGATTTCCGGCCAGTCCTGCTCGCTGCATCTCACCGGCGGCGTCATGCTCGCCGACAGTCCCGAGCGCATGGATTTCCTGCGCCTGGCCCACGCCAAGGGCCGCTATCTCGGCATGGATACCGAACTGATCACGCCGTCCGAAGCCAAGAAGATGTTTCCGCTGATGGACGAAAAGCACTTCGTCGGCGCCATGTGGGACCCGGTCGAAGGCCATCTCGATCCTTCCGGCACGACGCACGCCTACGCCAAGGCAGCGAAGAAGCTCGGCGCCGAAATCGTGCTGCGCAACCCGGTCAAGGAGCTGACGCAGGACCCCGACGGCACCTGGAACGTCGTCACCGAGCAGGGAACGGTCAGGGCCGAGCACATCGTCAACTGCGGTGGCCTTTGGGCCCGCGAAGTCGGCCGCATGGTCGGCGTCGAGCTGCCGGTTCTCGCCATGGAGCACATGTACCTGCTCACCGAGCCGATGCCCGAGGTCGAGGCCTTCAACAAGGAAACCGGCCGCGAAATGATCGGCGTGCTCGATTTCAAGGGCGAAATCTACACGCGCCAAGAACGCAACGGCATCCTGCTCGGCACTTATGAGAAGGCCTGCAAGCCGTGGTCGCCGGTCAACACGCCGTGGGATTTCGGCCACGAATTGCTCGCGCCTGATCTCGACCGCATCGCGCCTTCGCTCGAGATCGGTTTCCAGCACTTCCCCGGCATTGCCAACGCCGGCATCAAGCAGGTCATCAATGGCCCTTTCACCTTCGCGCCCGACGGCAACCCACTGGTCGGCCCGGTCCAGGGCCTGACCAATTTCTGGGTCGCCTGCGGTGTCATGGCCGGCTTCAGCCAGGGCGGCGGTGTCGGCCTTGCGCTGTCCAACTGGATGGTCGATGGCGACCCAGGCTTCGACGTCTGGGGCATGGATGTCGCGCGCTGGGGCGAATGGGCGAGCCTGCGCTACACCAACGCCAAGGTGCGCGAGAACTACTCGCGCCGGTTTTCGATCCGCTTCCCCAATGAAGAGCTCCCGGCCGCAAGGCCGGCACAAACGACGCCACTCTACGACATGATGTTGGCCAACAACGCCGTCATGGGCGACAGCTGGGGCCTGGAAACGCCACTGTGGTTCGCGCCCAAGGGCACGGAGCCGGAGGACATTGTCTCGTTCCATCGTTCCAACGATTTCGAACATATCGGCAACGAGGTTCGCGCGACCCGCGAGCGCGTTGGCATCACCGAAATCGCCAACTTCGCCAAATACGAGGTGTCAGGACCGGCGGCAGAGGATTTCCTCAACCGGCTGATGACCAACCGCATGCCGAAGAAGGGCCGCATCGTGCTGACGCCGATGCTGAACGAGTTCGGCAGGCTGATCGGCGATTTCACCATCGCCAAATCAGGCGACGACAAGTTCATGATCTGGGGCTCGTCGGCGGCGCAGAAGTATCACATGCGCTGGTTTGAACAGCACCTGCCCAAGGACGGATCGGTGCGCATCCACCGCTTCGACCAGACGCTCGTCGGCCTGTCGATTGCAGGCCCGAAGTCGCAGGCGCTGCTGGCCAAGCTTGTCGACGAGGACGTCTCCAGCAAGGCCTTCCGCTTCATGGATTTCCGCGAGATGGCGGTCGGTGGCGCGCCCTGCATGGTCAACCGCATCACCTATACCGGCGATCTCGGCTACGAGATCTGGATGGCGCCTGCCTACCAGCGCCTTGTCTACAAGGCGATCAAGGGCGCCGGCGAGGAGTTCGGCATCGTCGATTTCGGCATGCGCGCGCTGCTGTCGATGCGTCTCGAGAAGAACTTCCCGACCTGGTTCCGCGAGCTCAGGCCGATCTATGGCCCGTTCGAAGGCGCCATGGACCGCTTCATCAAGCTCGAAAAAAACGACTTCATCGGTCGCGAGGCTGCCGCAAAGGAGCATGCCGAAGGACCAAAGCTGCGCCGGGTCTCGTTCTATGTCGATGCACAGGATGCCGACGTGATGGGCGACGAGCCGATCTGGGCCAAGGTCGGCGCCAAGGATTTCGGCACGATCGAGAAACCGCATGGCTATGGCGCGCCGCGCTTCGATGAGACAGGCAAGGAAGTGCGCGGTTCGGACGCCGCCACCGGCGCATCCGCCGTGCGCGGCATCGTCGACGGCGACTGGCGTGTGGTCGGCTGGGTGACGTCGGGCGGCTATGCCCATTATGTCCAGAAATCGATGGCCCAGGGCTACGTGCCGGCAGCGCTTGCCGACAACGAGGCCGAAGGTCTGTTCGAGATCGAGATCCTCGGCCACCGCCGCCCCGCCCGCATCAATGTCGAGCCGCCGTTTGATCCGAGCGGTGACAAGATGCGGGGATAAGGGCTCAAGCAGGGCTGGGAACGCAAATGCTCTACGTTGCCCCCCTCTGTCCTACCGGACATCTCCCCTCAAGGGGGGAGATTGGCTGTCATACTCGCCACGCCCAGCTTCGACCACTCTAAAAGAAGCGCAGAGCCCTCAACTGCCGATCTCCCCCCTTGAGGGGGAGATATCAGGCAGGACAGAGGGGCGCCCGCCAGAATGCCACGTTCGACCATCGGCAGGTCGCAGCTGATGGACACCCCGGCAAAAGGCAACTTCGGCCGCCACCGCAAGATCATGCCGTTCGAGCCGGGCTCCGTGGACGATTTGCGCGAGCAGGCGCGCACCAAGGCTGCCGGGCTCAACCAGCACGTTCTGGGTTATGGAGCGCAAACCGAAGCCGAATGGGCGGCGGCCGGCATCGCTGCGCCCGACATGCCGGCCCTGCGCAAATACCGGCTGGACCGCATCCGCACCGAGCTCGCGCGGCGCGGTTATGCCGGCGCCCTGTTCTACGATCCCGTCAACATCCGCTACGCTACCGACTCGACCAACATGCAGCTATGGGTGGCGCACAACCCGACCCGTCACTGTTTCGTCGCCACCGACGGCCCGGTGGTGCTGTTCGACTATTTCTCCTGCGAGCACCTGTCCGATCATTCCGGCGTCGTCGACGAGGTGCGCCCGGCAGTGTCGTGGATGTATCTCTACAGCGGCGAACTGACGGACCTCAAAGTGCGGCGCTGGGCCGAAGGCATCGCCGACCTCCTCCGCGAGCATGGCGGCGGCAACAGCCGCATCGCCGTCGACCATCTCGACCATGACGGCGTCGACGCACTCGCCCGGTTCGGCATTTTGGTCGGCAACGGCGAGGCGGTGATGGAGAACGCCCGGCTGATCAAGTCGCCTGACGAAATCCTCTGCATGCGCCGTTCGATCGTCGCCTGCGAGGCGGCGATGGGCGACATGGAAGCGGCGCTCCGGCCGGGCATCTCCGAGAATGAACTCTGGGCCGAACTGCATCGCGGCAACATCGCCCGCGGTGGCGAATGGATCGAAACACGCCTCCTGGCATCGGGACCGCGCATCAATCCGTGGTTCCAGGAGTGCTCGTCGCGCGTGGTCGAGGCAGGCGATCTCGTCGCCTTCGACACCGACCTCATCGGCCCCTACGGCTTCTGCGCCGACCTGTCGCGCACCTGGCTGTGCGGCGACGGCGAGCCCACGAGCGAGCAGCGCGACCTCTACAGGATTGCCGCCGAACAGATCGCCTACAATACGGCGCTGCTCAGGCCCGGCCTCGGCTTCCGCGAACTGGTGGAACGCGCTGCCGTGCCGCCGCCCGACTACTTTCCGGCGCGGTATGGCGTGCTGTTTCACGGCGTGGGCCTGGCCGACGAATATCCCACCCTGCCCCACGCCTCCGACTGGACGGCCGATACACCGGACGGCGTGCTCGAGCCCGGCATGGTGGTCTGCGTCGAGAGCTATATCGGGCGCCTCGGGGGGCATGAGGGCGTGAAGATCGAGGAGCAGGTCCTGATTACGGAAAGCGGATACGAGCAACTGTCGAGTTACCCGCTCGACAAGCGCCTGCTCGGCTAGGCGCCCAAAGCCCCGGCTTCCCGTTCGAGATCTTCCATCGGCGAAGAACAGTTGATCGGCAGCCGAAATCGCCCGCCGGCGACTTTACTGCGATGGCGCAAGATCACTGGCCTGGCGGATTTGGTGTGGACAGGAGCGTTGGCGAGTGGCTTCCGCGGCAAGCTGCACCGATAGTGAAAACGGGCCTGAAACGGCGCCGTTTTTCTTTATCAGATCGGATCGCATATGACGCACATCTATCGCATTGGCCTTTCGGCCCTCGCCCTGGCCGGCGGCCTCGCCTCGAACGCATCAATGGCGTCGGCACAGCCGCTGGCCCCCAAAGTGCTTGTTATAACGATGTTTGGAGGCGAGGCAAAACCGTGGCTCGAGGGCCACAAGCTGGAGACCAAACTGACAATTCCAGGCTTCGCCAAGGAGTATCCGGAACTTGCCTGCGACGCGGCCGGCCTGTGCGTCATGACGACGGCGATGGGTTATGCCAACGCGGCGAGCTCGGTTTCAGCTCTCATCTACAGTGGTCTTGTCGACCTCAAGCAGAGCTACATCGTGATCGCCGGCATTGCCGGCGTCGATCCCACCGACGGCACCCTAGGTTCGGCACATTGGGCGCGTTATGCCGTCGATGCCGGCCTGCGCCACGAAATCGACCCACGCCAGATTCCCGCCGACTGGCCTGATGGCGTGGTCGGGCTGGGCGCCAAGCGCCCCGGCGAAAAGCCGAGCTGGGGATCGGCAACCGAGGTTTACCAGCTCAACGAGCAGCTTCTGCAAAAGGCATTTGCCCTGACCAAGAGCGTCGAGCTTGCCGACAGCCCCGAAGCGAAGGCCTATCGCGTGGCTTACGCGACAGCACCCGGCAACGCGGCCCCTGAGGTCAGCATCTGTGACACGCTGTCCACCGACACCTACTGGCATGGCTCAATGACCGCCAAAAGCATGGGCGAATGGGTATCGTTGCTGACCGAGGGCAAGGGCAACTATTGCACGACCCAGATGGAGGACAACGCCTCGCTGACCGCGCTGCGGCGCGGCGCCGATGCCGGCCTGCTCGATTTCGACCGCATCGCCGTGCTGCGCACGGCATCAAACTTCGATCGCGAACCCGCCGGCATGAGCCCCATCGATTCGCTGAGCGCCAAGTCGGGCGGCTTTGGCCCGGCAGCCACGAACGCCTATCGTGTCGGCGCAGCCTTTGCAAATGCGGTCACCAGCGATTGGACGAAATGGGAAAAGGGCGTTCCGTCCGAATAAGCCCCGAATAAGCCTTGGCCAGGCAGAGCGGGCGGTTCAGGCCGCCCGCTCTGTTCAAAGTGCGGCGTTCAAAGTGCGGCCTGGCTCAGCGCCAGGTTCAGCAACGTCACCGAAACGGGCGGCGTGTTTAGCCCGGTGATGTAAGGCAAGCCCTTGCGCTTTGCTGTCCAGCCGATGACCACGACGTCCCGGGCAGCCGGCTCGAAGCGCTGCGCCAGCGCCCAGCTCTGGCAATCGATGGCTGCGACGTCGGCCCGGCCTTCGGCAATCGAGACGATCGAAGCGCGATGGCCGCCGCTTTCGATCCGTTCGGAAAAAATCCGCAAACCCTCGCCCATGGCGGCAAGATCGCGCGAAATACCGATGAAGCCCGACATCGAATCGTGGCTGTTGAAGGCAAGGCGCTTGTCACGGATCAGATCGAGCGGGATGAGCGGTGCGTCGCCATCAGGCGCATGCGCATGGTCGGCGGTCACCGATCCGCGCCGCACGACGATGGCGCTGGAATAGAGTTCGCCACGACCGCCTTCGATGCGGTCATAGTTTGGCTGGCCGATCACCCTGACCTGAGCCGCAAGGCCCGTGGTTTCCATCGGCCCCCAGCAGGTCTGGCCGAACAGCAATTGAGGATGCCGCCACAGCGTCGGCAGGTCGAGTTCTTCGGGCGGTAAGGTAGCCGGGTCGGGCGCAATCACCTTACCCGATGCGTCGCGAATGCCGTCGGGAACCGCCGGAAGGTCGCCATTGCGCCGGACCAGGGCTTCGGGTGCAGGGATGCCAAGCTGGCGGAATGCCGTTCGCAACCTTGCCCATTGCGCATCGACCTCGTCGCGCATTTCCGGCCAGTCATACATCGGCAGTGCGGCTACGAAGTCGCTCATCGTGTCATTTCAGGCCTGAATGCGGGAATTGGCAAGCGGTACGGCAACTATTCCTTGGGCGGCTCCGCCGGCACGGGTGCGGTGCCAAGCCCGTTGACGTTGCGCGCCCTGACGCGCGGCACGAACGCCCTGCCCGGCTCGGGAGCGCGGCGCAGCGCCGGGTGGCAGACCGGTTCCTTGGCGCGGAAGGCATAGGCTTTGATCAGCGCGAAATAGTTCGGATAGGCGTAACCCTTGTTCATCTTGAGCCATTCGGCGCGGCGGGCGCGAAACAGCGCCGGCAGCCGGTACCAGGCGACAGTCGGGCTCTTGTGATGGACAAAATGCAGGTTGTTGTTGAGAAACAGCAGCGACAAGGGCGAGCGCTCGACGATGACCGTGCGCCCCTCCGGGTGCTCGGACCACTGATGCTCGGCAAAGGTCCGGATCGAAATCAGCGACTGGCCGAGCCATACCGGCACAAGGATGTAGAGCCACAGCGGCACGCCGAAGCCGAATTGCACGATCGGTACGATGACCAGCAGGCCTGCGCCATGCAGCAGCCACGCCTTGCGAATGGCCTTGTCGCCAGCCAGCACCTGCTTGGCGTCGTCGATGAAGAAGCCGACACAGGCAAGCAGCGGCCCGAGCACGAACCGCCCCGCCATGGTGTTGTTGACCCGCAGCAAGAGCTTCATCGGTTCAGGCAGGTCGTCGTGCTGCCACAGCGCGCGATAATAGCTTTCGGGGTCGTCGAACGGATCGGTCAGGCGCTCATCGGCATGGTGGCGTAGGTGGATTGTCTTGAAGCGCCGATACGGCCAGACAACGCCGATCGGCAGTGACACCAGCGCTTCGTTGATACGCGCATTGCGGGTGGGATGGCCGTGCAAAACTTCGTGCACCAGCGACGACTGCAACGCCACCGTCAGCGCCATCACCGCAAGGGCCGCCACCGGATAGACGGGCCAGAGCAGCATGCCGGCAGCAAGCCAGGTTGCGTAGCAGGCGGCAATCAGAAACACCGTCGGCCATTCGACCGTTGGGGTCGTGCCGCGTTTGTTTCCGTTCTTGGCCATGTTGCTGCCTGCTGTCCTTCGATGCCTGGAACTCGATGATTCCTGACATAATGCTGTCAGTAGTCATTCGTTTCTGCAACGAGACAATGCGCACAGATTGTTTACATTGCGCTGCTTAAGCCTCAGATGTTATGTTTAGTAAACAATCGGGAAGATGAATCTATTTTTTAGGGCACAGCACCGAGTACCCGCAAATCCATTCCACATTGGGCAGGCCATGGACAAACGCGATCTATCCGAAGTCTTCAGGGAGCGACTCAAGGCGCTGGTGCAACGCTCCGGTCTCAACCAGTCGGCGTTTGCCACGTCAGTCGGAATCGACCGTTCGGCGCTGTCGCAATTGCTTTCAGGTGCCACCATCCGCTTGCCACGCGCCGAAACGCTGCTGACAATCGCCACCGCGCACAAGGTTTCACTCGATTGGCTGCTTGGCCTCAGCCAGGACGAAGGTGTCACCGGCGAGATCCGCGAAAGCCTGGAGATCGAGGAAGCTTCGGGCGGCTTCGAACGCACGCTGATCGCCAAATGGCACGCCGAGGCAGCCGGCACCAAGATACGTTATGTCCCAGCCGGCATTCCCGATCTTCTGCGCACCGAAGCGCTGATCGACTATGAGGCCGGCATCTCCAACAAGAGCCGCGAGGTCCAGGCCGGCGAAACGCAATACCGCATCGACTACAACCGCCGGCCCGAGACCGACATGGAGGTCTGCATGCCGCGCCACACGCTCGAGATCTTCGCGCGCGGGCTCGGCGTCTGGTCGGGTTTTCCCGACAAGGACCGCAAGCAGCAGCTGCGCCACATGGCCGACCTGCTCGACGATCTCTATCCGACCTTCCGGCTGTTTCTTTATGACGGGCGCATGCGCTACTCCGTGCCCTACACGATCTTCGGCCATTCCCGCGCCGCGATCTATGTCGGCGACATGTATCTGGTGCTTTACGCCACCGATCCGATCCGCACGCTGACCCGCCATTTCGACAATCTGATCCGTGCCGCCGATATCAACGCGCATGAAACGGCAGCCTTTGCGAGACGGCTGGCGGTCGCATCGTTTCCCGCCAGCTGGGGCTGATCGGCCTAGGTTGAATTTCCCGCCCCGATGCGGCAGCGTGCGCCCCGCATTTTGAGGAAACCCATGCTAGATCAAAAGCATATCGTTGTGCCCGCCCAGTCGGGCCGCTCCATCCGCGTCGCCCGCGGCAACCTTATCCGCATCACCGACCCCAAGGGCCAGCAGGTCGCCGACCTCTGGGCCTTCACGCCAGATATGAAGGACTGGCTCAGCACGTCGAACACACGCGACATTGGCGAGCGCCTGTTTCCCAAGGTCGGCGAGCTTTTCTACGGCACGACGGGCGCGCCACTGCTGACACTGGTCGAGGATGCCTCGCCTGGGCCGCACGACATGCTCTATCCCGCCTGCAACCATGCGCTCTACGTGCGCGCCGGCTTCGACGAACACCCCAACTGCCAGGACAATCTGCATGCGGCGCTTGCCGCCGAAGGCATCACTTTGCCCTTCACGCCGGACCCGGTCGACCTGTTCCAGAATTCGCTGCCGCAACCGGATGGCACCATCGACGTGTTTGCCTCGATCAATCCGCCCGGCGGCTATGTCACCTTGCGCGCCGAGCGCGACCTGCTGCTCGTCGTCACCGCCTGTTCGGTCGACCACTATCCCACCAATGGCGGTGTCTGCACCGAGATCGAGGTCGAGGTCACGGCCGCGTAGTAGCAAACACGCACGTTGACGAGACATAAAGACTTCTTTATATCCTTATCCATTCTCCTGATATGAAAGTCGCTGCGATGACGACCAATCCGATCGATGCCCTGCTGGCCGAAAAGGGCGTGCTGCTCGCCGATGGCGCAACCGGCACCAACCTGTTCGCCATGGGCCTCGAGGCCGGCGAAGCGCCCGAGCTGTGGAACGAAAGCGCGCCGGAAAAGATCACGTCGCTGCACCAGAAATTCGTCGAGGCCGGCGCCGACATCATCCTCACCAACTCGTTTGGCGGCACCCGCCACCGGCTCAAGCTGCACCATGCGCAGGACCGGGTGCACGAACTCAACAAGCGCGCTGCCGAAATCGCCCGTGCCGTCGCCGAAAAGGCCGGACGCAGGGTCATCGTTGCGGGCTCCGTCGGCCCGACCGGCGAGCTCCTGGTCCCGCTTGGCGCGATGACCTATGACGACGCTGTCAACGCCTTCGCCGAACAGATGGAAGGCCTCAAGGCCGGCGGTGCTGAAGTCGCCTGGATCGAAACAATGTCGGCCCCGGACGAGATTCGCGCCGCAGCCGAGGCGGCCATTCGCGTTGGCCTGCCCTACACCTACACCGGCTCGTTCGACACCGCCGGCCGCACCATGATGGGCCTGCTGCCCAAGGACATCCACGGCGTCGTCGACGGCCTTGCTGAGGCGCCGCTCGGTGTCGGCGCCAATTGCGGTGTCGGCGCATCCGACATCCTTGCTTCGCTGCTCGACATGAGCGAGGCCAAGCCTGACGCGACCATCATCATCAAGGGCAATTGCGGCATTCCGGAATTCCGCGGTACCGAGATCCATTATTCGGGCACGCCCGAGTTGATGTCGGACTATGTCCGCCTCGCTGTCGATGGCGGCGCCAGGATCATCGGCGGCTGCTGCGGCACCTCGTTCGAACATCTGGCCGCGATGCGCAAGGCGCTCGACGCCCACCACAAGGACGCGCGTCCGACCGTCGAGGCGATCGTCGAGCGCATCGGCCCGATGCGCAACAAGCTGGCCGCGCCGAATGCCGCCGAGACCAGCGAAGGCCGCCGCGAACGTCGCCGCCGCGGCTGAGATTTCCTGAAATCGTCAGCTGTTTTCTGCGTAGCGCGCGAGTGCCGACCTGACGTCGGTGCCCGCGCCTTCGGCTGGGCGCATCATCATCACCGCATCCGACGTGCGCACATCGGCGAGCTTTTCCATCGCCAGCCGGAAACGATCGTTGTTGAGCGCCGACCATGCCGTACGGTGAGCGTCGTCGATGGCGCTCGTCCTGGATCGCAACGGGCTCTGGCCCGCGACCTGCATCGCCTGCTGAACCGGTTTGGTCGGCACATAGACATAGCTGTTGGCGATGGGCATTGCCGCCTGTGGCGAGCCATCCGTTTCAGCATCACCAGCGCGGCTGACAGCTTCCGATCTGGCGGGCATCGCCACGCGGTCGGCGGTGCGAACATTCAAAACCGCACCCGACATCACGCCACCAACCAGCATTCTTTAGCCACCCCTTGTTCACCCGCGGCTGTCTTAGCCGGGGATCGTTGCGATCGGGTTCCAGGGCAAGTTGGCTTTTGAATTGAATTGTCCGAAGCGGCCCGCAAATGCGGCCGTTCGATCAGTTTTGCACAGAAAAGCTCCCGCCTTGTGGCGGGAGCTCGAACCGTTTCCGGGGCAGGAGAATCAGAGGTCTTCGATGTCGCGGCGCGCCTTCTTGAGGATCTCGCGCGCCTTCTCGCCCTGTTCAGCCGTCAACGAGCCGCTGCGCAGCCGGCTGAACAGGGCGAAGTTGAGCGCCTTGACCTCGTCGCCGAGGGCGACGCCACTGACCTGGGTCGAGTTCTCCTCGATCTGACCGTTGATCTTGGCCAGCTCGGCTGCGTTTTCGCCGAGATAGGCCTGGCCTGCTTCGGTGATCGAGTAGAGCTTCTTGTTGCCGTTGGCGACGGAGACCACCAGGTCGGCCTCCTCCAGCATCTGCAGCATCGGATAGATCGCGCCGGGGCTCGGGCTGTAGGCGCCCTGGAACTTGGCTTCCAGCGCCTTGATGATGTCGTAGCCGTGACGCGGCTCCTCGGCGATCAGGCCGAGCACGACCAGACGCAGTGCGCCGGGGTCGAACATGCGCGGGCCACGTCCGCCGAACGGACCGCCGCGATGACGGCCGAAGGGACCGCCACGGCCGCCCCTGCCGCCGCCCCTGCCGCCTTCATTCTGGCCCGACATGGACCATTCGCTGCGGCAACGATCATGGAAATTGGGATGATTGAACATGTGAGTGCCTCTCCAGGATATTTGCTTCATGCCGCTATATCTATTCAAAGATATATCTTTTGCAAGATAGAACGTAACGAATTTTATGTCCGAGCCTGGACCGAACGCCGAAAACAGGCCGGCAAGGAGCCACCTCGTCGATCTGTCACCAGGTCGATTACAGATGATTTTCAATGACTTGCAGATAGATCGAGATAGCTTGACCGAGACACCGGCTGCCGAGTCAAATTTCGCTCTGCTTGGTGCCTAAGCGCCGACAACCACGTTGGTCAGGACATTACTGAAGTGCTTTTCCTGCCGTTCCAGCCACTCATAAGCCAGCGGCCAGTTGGCCGCATCGATCATTGCGACAGGATGGTTGCGTAAATAACAGAGAGCATATTCGCCGCGCAGGCTGACACCAAGCGCGTTGCCCAAAGCGGGTTCGAAGGCCGACAGCCGGTTCACCGTGGTGGCGTAACCTTCGCCACGTTGGCCCCTGACGAACAACCCGACGCTGCGGTTGGTCAGATACAGCGAAACAACCAGATCGTCGGCAACGTGGCGCCAGCGCGAGTAGAGGCTGCCATGGCGGATGCGAGGATCGTTGCGGTGGGCGAGATAACCGTCCCAGAACGCCTTGATCTCGCGCGACGACAGCGAGCGCAGGCCGCCATGCGCGATATCCCATTCGTCCAGTTGCCGGTCGGCCATCCCTAGTCTCCGAAGCACCACCTGTTCGATTTTCGGGTGGACGCCTAGAGATCACAAAACAACGGCCGACGGAAAGCCCCCTTTCCGCCGCCTGGAGATCATAAAAGAATGGCCGGCGGAAAGCCCCCTTTCCGCCGGCCGGCCCACCTGCCCTTGCCTGTTGTCTTACTGCTTGGCGCCCTGCAGCGACGATGCCAGCCGCACCAGCGACAGGAACTCGGCGCGATATCCGAACGGATCGCTGCCCCGCGCGGCGGTGGCGATCTCGGCAATCTTGTCGAAGCCGAACTTCGCGGTTGCGTCCTCGTCGCGCAGTTTCTGGCCGAACGCCGCGACCGCAACCGAGAACCGCTGGTCTGCGCCAGCCGCATCAAAGCTCGCAACCTCGTTGGACTTGGTCACGGGCGTCGTGATCAGCTTGCTCGTATCGCCGTCGGGCGCCTTGTAGCGGATCTTGACGAAGGCATATTCGTCGGCATTCGCCACGCCGCCATTGCTTGTCGTTGCCTCGCCGTAGCGCAAATTGTCGATCTGCTGCGGCGCGCCCTTCGGTGTGATCTCGTAGATCGCGGTGACCGAATGCCCCGACCCGATCTCGCCGGCATCGACACGGTCGTTGTTGAAATCCTCGCGGTTGAGCGCGCGTGTCTCATAGCCGATCAGGCGATACTCGGAGACGGCGGCAGGATTGAACTCGACCTGGATCTTCACGTCCTTGGCGATGGTGAACAGCGTCGATGAGGCATCCTCGACCAGCACCTTCTCGGCCTCGGCCAGCGTGTCGATATAGGCCGCCGTGCCGTTGCCGTTCTGGGCGATGGTCTGCATCATCTGGTCGTTGAGGTTGCCGCGGCCAAAGCCGAACACCGACAGAAACACGCCTGATTTGCGCTTGTCTTCGATCAGCCGCTTCAGATCGTCGTCGTCGGTCTGGCCGACATTGAAGTCGCCATCGGTCGCCAGCATCACCCGGTTGACCCCGTCCTTGACGAAAGATTGCTGCGCCAGCCGATAGGCCTCGCGAATACCCGCCTCGCCCGCCGTCGACCCGCCAGGCGCCAGCGTGTCGATGGCCGACAGGATCTTTTCCCGCTCCGACGCCTTGGTCGGTTCGAGCACGGTGCCCGCGTTGCCGGCATAGGTGACGATCGAAACCGTGTCGTCGGCATTGAGCTTGTTGACCAGGAGGCGGAAGGCCGAGCGCAGCAGCGGCAGCTTGTCCGGCTCGTCCATCGAGCCCGAGACGTCGATCAGGAACACCAGATTGGCCTTCGGCTGCTCGGCCGGCTTGACGTCATAGCCCTTGATCGCGACGTGCATCAGCTTGCTGTGCTCGTTCCACGGCGTCGGCATGACGCTGACGGTGGTGTTGAACGGCGTGGCGATCGCCTCCGGCCCCTTCCAGTCATAGGGAAAGTAGTTGATCATTTCCTCGACACGCACCGTGTCGGCCTGGGGCAGAACCCCTTCCTTCAGCATACGGCGGGCGAAGGAATAAGAGGCCGTGTCGACATCGATGGAGAAGGTCGAGACCGGATCCTCGAGCGCCGAACGCACCGGATTGGTCTTGAAATCCTCGACGCGATCGCGGTTTTCCGGCGGGGCCATCGGCATGTCGGATGGCGCGATCACGCCCTGCAGTTCGGTTGTCAGGGTCGGCGCGGACATGCGGCTTACCTGCGCTGCCGCGTCGGCCAGCGGCGCCGGTGCTGGCATGGCGGGCGCCGCCTCGTTCATGACGTCAGCTTCTTCGGCTGTCGCTTTTGCCTCCGCCTTGGCCGCCGGCGAGGCAGCAGTCATCGGTTTGGCCGGCGCGGTCTGCGCCGCGCCTGAATCGGTCTTCTTCAACTCGGCGGCAAGCGGCTCCTTCAGACGCCCGGAAGGCACATCGGCGATCTCCTGCTCGGCGCCGAAATTGAATGGCGAGCCCTCCATCATATAGAATGTGGCATAGCCGGCGATCGGCAGGGCAACGAGACCGGCAAGGGCCGGCGCTGCAATCAGCTTCTTTTGCATGATGTCTCTCCAGAGCTTTCGTGCTCGTTCGGTGAGACGACCGGTGTTGGCGGTTCCTTGGGTGGCCGCAGGATTTTTTTCGAGGTCGTAGGCCGCCATCGCCGCGGCAAGCGCACGCGCCTTGGCCTCGGTGCTTGGCGCAGGCGTCGGAATGTTGCGCAGCATGTCGAGTTCGTTGTCGTCGACCATGGTCACTCTTCCCCGGCCGCGCACATGAGCTGCTTCAGCCGTTTCTTCGCTTCATGGATATGCCAGGACACGGTGGTCTCGGCGATGGCCATCGCATCGGCCGCCGCCGCGTGGCTCAATCCTTCGCCGTAGACGAGCAGAACCGCATCGCGCTGCTTGTCCGGCAATTGCCTGACTGCAACCCACAGCCGTTCGGCCGGATCTTCCGCTTCCGGCCCGCCATCTCCCGCGACAAGCGCATGGACACCATAGGCCGTGGTCTTCGCCGTCTCGCGCGCCGATTTGCGCTGCATGTCACGCGCGGCATTCAGCGTCATCGCATAGAGCCATGTCGTGAAGGCGGAACCGCCGCGATAATCGCGAATGGCCCGGCCCAGCCGCGCACAGACCTCCTGGGCAATGTCTTCGGCATCCGACCTGTCGCCGCACCAGCGCCAGGCGACACGATGGACGAATCCGTAATGCCTTTCGACGAGTTCGCCGAAAGCTGTCCTGTCGCCATCGCGCGCTCGTCCGATCAGATCGCCATCGGAGGCTTCGCTTTCGTCCAGCATCATCGCCATCATTTGTCCGTTGGACGAAAGCTTTGAGGCAATCCTTGGGGTGGTGCGAAGAAAAATTTCGGCACCAACCCAAGACATGCCGGGCGGCGCGACACCTCCGTCACGAACCGGGGCAGACCAGCTTGACGCTTACCGTGTTCTTGCCGCTGACGGACATGCCGCCTGTCACGTATTTGGCGAAGGGCAAGGTGCTGACATCCTGGGACACCTCGGTGTCGACGGTGAAGCTCTCCTTAGCAAAGACATTGCCGGCGTCGACTTCTCCTTGCGGGCGCATCGACATGCCATGGCCGCCCTTGCAGCGGATCTTCACGTCGCCCGGTCTGCCCTTCGACTTGTTGTCGAGAGCCATGGTCAGCCCGTCGAGCTCCAGCGCCATATCGATGTCGTCGTTGATCTGGCCGCTCGAGGTGCATGAAATGCCGGCAATCCTTACGCTCTTGATCTTGCCTGCCCGACGCGTTTTTCCCTTCAGCATCCACTTGTCGGATCCGGGCGAACTGTTCCCCTCCATCTCCACCGATTGGGTGACATAGGAGTAGGTCACGTCGAATTGCGGCCCCATGATGCGCGGCTCGAGCCTTGCCTCGATAGTAACCGTGCCTTCGTCGACGATGCGCTTGAGCAATGCGCGCGTCGCCTTGGCCTGTTCGCGATAGCGCTCCGCTTCTTCGGCTGCGAATTGGCTTGGCAATCTGTCCCAGTACACCGCAGCGGTGTCTCTTGCGCATTTCGCCCGGTGAACAGCTTCGTGTTCCAAGGAGAAGTCAGCGAGTTCCTTGCATTGGGAGCCGGCACGCAGGGCTTCGAGTGCAGCGGGTTGCTGCTCGCAACTGCCATATTTCATGTCGACCGTCGCTGGCCCGGTATAACCATGGGCGGGGCGGTGGGGTAAGCTGAACCTCCCCATGATTTCGGTCCGTTTCAGCGACGAGCGATGATGGATGCTGACGTCGGAATCTGGATGGGTCGGGATTTTGTGCGCCTCGATCAGCGGGTCCTCGACTGCCTTGAGCTGTGCCGCCATGTCGGCGAAGAACTTGGCCGCGTAGTCCGCGTTCCTGAGCTCTTCCTGGACGCTTTGCAGGTTTTTGCACGAGCATTGTTGCTGGTCGGCCATAACAGGTATCACCAGCGCGCCTCCGAGCGCCAGCGAAACAGCAAACGCCTTGATTGTCGAGAACATCCGCACCACACCTTGTGATTGATTCAGGTGGCAGTCGGTATCGGAAACCTATGTATCCGCAGGATGTTGCGATGCGGGTGCGTTGGATGCAGAACGAAAACAGGGATGAGAAAGATCAGGCTGCCTGCCCGGCGGCCCAGCCCGACGACCATGCCCACTGGAAATTGTAGCCGCCGAGCCAGCCGGTGACATCGACGACCTCGCCGATAAAGAAAAGGCCCGGCACCGACTTGACCTGCATCGTCTTCTGGTCGAGCACCTTGGTGTCGACGCCGCCAAGCGTCACTTCCGCCGTACGATAACCCTCGGACCCGGCAGGCTTGATACGCCACTGATTGACAGCGGCATCGACTGCTTTCAGATGCGTATCGTTCAGATCGGCGAGATTGCCGTTGAAGCCGAGCCGCTCGGCAATCGCCTGGGCCAGCTTCTTGGGCAGGTGGGCGGCGAGAACGGTCTGCACCGCCTGGCGCCCGTTGGCGCGCTTGGCCTCGCGCAGGATCGCCGCCACGTCGGTCCCCGGCAGCATCGAGATCGCGATCTCGTCGCCCTCGCGCCAATAAGACGAAATCTGCAGGATCGACGGGCCGCTGATGCCACGGTGGGTGAACAGCATGGCTTCGGAGAAGCTGGTCTTGCCACAAGCGACATCGGCATCGACAGCGATACCGGAAAGCGGCGTCAGCTTCTGCAAGGTGTTGGCGTCGAAGGTCAGTGGCACCAGCGCCGGCCGTGTCTCGACCACCGGCAGTCCGAACTGCTCGGCGATCTCATAGCCGAAGCCGGTTGCGCCCATCTTGGGGATCGACTTGCCGCCGCACGCCACCACCAGCGACTTGCAGGCCACCCGGCTGCCGGCGAGAACCAGCTCAAACCCTTCGATGGTCTTGCCGACGTCCTCGACGGCCGTCGACAGCCTCAGTTCGACGCCGTTGTCCTGCATTTCCTCGACCATCATGTCGATGATCTGGCGCGCCGAACCATCGCAGAACAACTGTCCCAGCGTCTTTTCGTGATAGGCGATGCCGTAGCGCTCAACGAGGCCGATGAAGTTGCGCTGGGTGTAACGGCTCAGCGCCGAGATGCAGAAATGCGGGTTCTGCGACAGGAAATTCTTCGGGCTGGCGTGGATGTTGGTGAAGTTGCAGCGTCCGCCGCCGGAAATGCGGATCTTTTCGCCAGGTGCCGCAGCGTGGTCGATGATCAGCACCGAGCGGCCGCGCTTGCCCGCTTCGGCAGCGCACATCATGCCGGCGGCGCCGGCGCCGATCACCACGACATCAAAGGACTGCATTTCGGAGTGTTCCCGCTGGATCGCCAGCGCCTTTTTCGGCGCACGAACCCTGTTGGTCGGTCAAAGCTGTTCCCGTGCCTGATAACCGAACCTGTCGGGATGGCAAAGTTGGAAGTTACGCCAGCGTTTCGGCGAAGAACGTCGTCAGCCGCTTCCAGTGGCGCGCGGCACCGGCAACGTCATAGACGCCGTGATCGGAAACGCACCAGCCATGACCCATGCCGACATAGTTCTCGATGATGTGGTCGACGCCCGCACTGCGCAGGCTTTCAGCCAGCAACGCCGACTGTTCGGGCGGAAAGCTGCCATCGACACCAGCCATGCCGACATAGACACGCGCCTTGATCTTGGTTGCCTGGCCGTGCGGGCTGTCGGCAGCCTCGCTTGCCAGGTTGCCGCCGTGAAAGCTCGCCGCTGCAACGATACGTTCGGGATGGGCTGCTGCGGCGTTGAGCGCGCGACCACCGCCCATGCAATAGCCGACCGTGCCGACCGGACCGGTGATCCCTTCAGCCGCAAGTGCGTCGAGGAAAGCGCCGGTGTCGCGCGCAGTCATTTCTTGCGTCGTTGCGCCAATCAGCGCGCGCAGTTCGGTGCGGGTCTTTTCCTCGGTGAAAGCGGTTTTTGCGTCGAACGGACCGTAAGGACCGTTGCGATAAAACAGGTCCGGCACCAAAACGGCATAGCCTTCCCCGGCAAGCCGCTCGGCCATGCGGTCGAGTGCTGCACGCGGCCCGAACGCATCCATGTAGAGGATGACGCCCGAACGCGCCTTGTCGGAGGTCCGGAACAGCCCGGCCCTGGCAACGCCGTCGGCGGTCTTGATCTCGATATCGCGCTTGGTTGCCGGGGCCATGACTTATCTCCGTTCGCAGGTTGCGGAGAACATAGTGGCTTTGCCGGCCCAAACAACGTCGTGAGATCAATCCCGGCTGTCGATCCGCACCGTCGTTGCGCTGACATGCAGCGCGCGCCCAGCGCCGAGCCCCATCACCGCCACGCCAATACCGAGCGCCACGAACAGGATGCCCGAGGCCGAAAAACTGCCGGTCCAGCCACGAATCAAGCCGACCAGCAGCGGCCCCAGTGCGGCAAGCACATAGCCGACGCCTTGCGCCATGCCCGACAGATGCGCCGCGACATGCGAATCCGGCGAGCGCAGAACGATCAGCGTCATTGCCGCCGCGATCAGGCCGCCCTGCCCGATACCTTGCAGGATCGCCCAGAACAGCACGGTCGATGTCGGGGCAAACAGGATGCCAAGCAGCGCGACCACGGCAGCGACGACGAGCGCAACATTGACGCCGCGCTGGTCCTTGCGGCGTACGGCAAAAGACGGCACCGCAAGGCAGGTCACCACTTGTGCCATCACCGACACTGAAACGATGGCGCCTGCGGTGGCGGCATCGAAACCACGCTCGCGCAGGATCGGCGCCAACCAGCCGAAGACGCAATAGGCAAGCGCTGACTGCAGCCCCATGAACAGCGTCACCTGCCAGGCCAGCCGATCGCGCCACAGGCCAACCACACGAAAACCGCTATGGCTTGCCTGCCGTCGGCTACCCAGGGCCTGCGGCGTCCAAACCATCAGCACGATCAGCGCCGGCACGGTCCAGGCCGCAAGCGCCCCCGACCACGAGCCCGTCAGCAGATGTTCGATCGGCAGTGTGAAGCCGGCAGCCGCCGCCGAGCCGGCGCACAAAGCCATGGTGTAGAGCCCTGTCATCATCGCCGCCTTGTCGGCGAAATCGCGTTTCACCAATCCCGGCAACAGCACGTTGCCGATGGCAATGGCCGCACCTGCAAGAAAGGTGGCAACGAAAAGCAGAGGAACAGAGCCGAACCAGCGCAACCCCGTCCCGAGCGCAAGCAAAGCCAGCGCGCCAAGCAGCGTGCGTTCGGCACCGAAACGCTGGGCGAGCTTCGGCGCGAAGGGCGCAAACAGGCCAAGGCACAGCACCGGCAAGGTCGTCAGCAGGCTCGCGCCGATGGTTGAGAGCCCGGTTTCCAGCATTACCTCCGGCAACAGCACCGACAGGCTGGAAAACAGCGGCCTCAGATTGAAGGCGATCAGCACGAGGCTTGCGCCAAGGACGACCTGGGCGCTGCTGCTGCGCAGGACGGGCGACTGCGGCTTGGGCAGGCTGTCGGCCTCGGCATCGATAAGCTGGTCATCAAGACCGACGGCAACGCCGAGATGCACCTTGGGATCAGGCCCGCGAAATATCTGGTTCCGAAATATCTGGCTCCCAAATATCTGGTTCATTGTGCAAGCAGTCGTTCGAGTTCGAAAAGCACCGGCGCCATGAACGCGCGGACGGCAGCAGCAGCCCTGTCCGGATCGCCCGAGGCCACGGCATCCACGATCGCCGCATGCGCCGGAGCGTCCGGCTCGGGCAGCTCGCCAGCCAGCGTCGCCTTGATCGTCTCGGCGATGGCGCCGGTAAAAAAATCATAAAGCTCGATCATTGCCCGGTTGCCCGAGGCTTCGACGACGGACTTGTGGAAGGCGATGTCGCGGCTGATGAAAGCCTCATGCCCGCCATCGGCCACTGTGCCGCGCTCAACGAGCAGCTTCCGCATCCGCGCAAGATCGGCAGGCGTGTGGCGCAGGGCGGCCAGCCGCGCCGCTTCGACATCGAGCGCCGCACGTGCCTCCCACTGATCGCGCAAGCCGGCGCGCTTGACGCGGTCGAGGGCCGCGGAAGGGTCGACCGCCGAGCGGACATAGGTGCCTGAGCCTTGGCGCGTGTCCAGCAGACCTTGCGAGACCAGCACGCGAACGGCTTCACGCACCGTGCCGCGGCTCACCGACAACATGTCGCTGAGTGCTGCTTCATTGGGAATGCGCTCGGCCACGGCCCAGCGGCCGCTGACGATTTCAGCGCGCAGGCTGTCTGCGGCGCTGTCGGCGAGATTGGTACGGATCGCGGGTTGCATCAACCTATTCATCAAGTCATCTGATGACTTGATGAATAGGTCCGTTGTTTGGCTGCGTCAACCGCACATGGCGGCATCTTTGGCAGAACCGATTGTACCAAACCGCAACTGCCCGGCGCAGTCAGAGCGAGGCGAAGCTCTTCATATGGAAGGCCTGCACCTCGGCCGGATAGCGATACTCAGCACCAAACGGACAGGCGTTGCGATCCAGGCAACCACCGGTTCGGCATGGCGCACCATCTGTCCCACGCACATGGCCGAGACAATCCTGATAGGCAAAGCCAGCCGACGAATAGGCGTCGACAGGACAGGATTTCAGGCAAGGTTTTCCGTCACATGCGTCGCAAAGGTGAATCGCTTTCTCAACCGCCTCGATCTCGAGCTCGACATCGAACAGCAACGCTCCGCGATAGGCGTGCCACAGCCCGTATTTGGGATGCGTGAGGATGCCAAGCGGCGACGGCTGGAGCCCTTCCGATCGCATCGCCCATTGCTGGAACGGCAGATAGGGTTTGTCCGAAGGCGAGACCGCCCGCGCGCCAAACTGCGTCGCCACAGCACCGATGATTGTCCTCGACCATGTATCGAGCGGATTGTTCAGATCTTCCGGCTGGCTCTCGCGCCAGCGCAGGAAATGCGACCACGGCGCTGCTCCGGCCTGGCCAACCAGCAACGCCGATCTGGCCCGGGCACCTGAAAGACCTGGCGGCGCATCCTCGCCTGCTTCGAAAACGAAGCCGCCGCGCAAGATGAAGTCCGTGCTCATCCAGCGCAGCGGCAATGTCGTCAATCATACAAGCGACACGCATCAACCCTTGCCCGGATCGGAGAATGCACTCCGCCAGACTTCCTTGTGAATGATGCTGGCGACTTTAGCCCCGCCTGTATCGGGCTCCTTTCACGTGAAGGCGTCGGGCATCGACGCCTTCTTCGCGGCGATGAAGTCCTTGAGCCCGTCATCGATGCCCGGATCGAGATACGGCGCCTCGTAGCTTTCGAGCCAGCGGCGGGCCAGTTCATTGGCGCGCTGCGGTGCAGTCTTCTGGCCCTCGGCCAGCCACTGCTCGTAGGAATTGTTGTCGGCAATGCTGGAGCGGTAGAACGCCGTCTGGAAATTGGCCTGGGTGTGGTCGCAGCCGAGATAATGGCTACCGGGCCCGACCTGGCGGATGGCATCCATCGCCTGGCCATTTTCCGACAGGTCGACGCCTTCGGAAAGCCGTTGCGTCATCCCGAGCTGGTCGATGTCCATCATGAATTTTTCGTAGCAGGAGGCGAGACCGCCCTCGAGCCAGCCGGCCGAATGCAGCACGAAGTTGGTGCCGGCAAGGATCGTCGAATTGAGCGTGTTGGCGCTTTCATAGGCCGCCTGCGCGTCCGGAACCTTGGAGGCGCAGAGCGAACCGCCGGTGCGGAATGGCAGGCCAAGACGGCGCGCCAGCTGGGCGGCGCCGTACGAGACCAGTGACGGCTCCGGCGTGCCGAAGGTCGGCGCGCCCGACTGCATCGAGATCGACGAGGCGAAGGTGCCGAACAGCACCGGCGCGCCCTTGCGGATCAGCTGGGTGAACGAGGCGCCGGCCAGCACCTCGGCCAGAACCTGGGTCAGCGTGCCGGCAACCGTCACCGGGCTCATCGCACCGGCAAGGATGAACGGAGTGACGATGCAAGCCTGGTTGTGGCGGGCATAGACCTTCAGCGCCCCGAGCATGGTCTCGTCGAACACCATCGGCGAGTTGGCGTTGATCAGGCTGGTCAGCACCGTGTTGTTTTCGACGAAGTCATCGCCGAAGACGATCTTGGCCATGGCAACGGTGTCTTCCGCGCGCTCGGGCGCGGTCACCGAGCCCATGAACGGCTTGTCGGAATATTTGATGTGGCTGTAGACCATGTCGAGGTGGCGCTTGTTCACCGGCACGTCGACCGGCTCGCAGACAGTACCGCCCGAATGATGGATCGACGGCGCCATGTAGGCGAGCTTCACGAAGTTGCGAAAATCCTCGATCGTGGCGTAGCGGCGGTTGCCGTCGAGATCGCGCACGAAGGGCGGACCGTAGACCGGCGCGAAGACCGTGGCGTTGCCACCGATCTGCACCGAGCGCTCCGAATTGCGCGCGTGCTGGGTATAGATGGACGGTGCAGTCTTCAACAGCGAGCGGCACAGGCCCTTGGGAAAGTGCACGCGCTCGCCCTTGACGTCACAGCCGGCCTCTTTCCAAAGCTGCAGTGCTTCGGCGTCGTCGCGGAACTCGATGCCGATTTCCTCGAGCACGGTGTCGGCGTTCTTCTCGATGAGGGCCAGCCCCTCCTCGTTGAGGACCTCATAAACGTTGATCTGGCGCTTGATGTAAGTGAGCTGGGTGCCTGGACCGCCGCCCGAACGCGCCGCGCGCCGTGCCGCCGCTCCACCGCTTGCGCCACGCCCGCGCCGCGCGTTCGACGCTTCCTGATCGGTCACGAGGTTTTCTGTCATCGCCATCATCCCTGAAACGTTTGGCCGCCTGTCGCGGCTCCTCGCGAGATCGTAATCATGCACCCATATCGAAACGGCTTGCCAGCGCCAACGCCTGTCGCAAAATCGACAAGCAAGTCGACAAGTTATCAGTCGCTTTCGTTTTGCAGGAGGTCGCAAATCAGCTATGGAATTGCGGCACTTGCAAGCTAGGTATAGCGCAGTAGCCGACCGCCACATTTTGGCGCCGCCCCGAGGGAGCCTCCTGAGATGTCCGACGACGAAATCATCCTGTCCGAGCTTTCCGACGACGAACTCGTGCAGCAGATGCACGACGACCTTTATGACGGACTCAAGGAAGAGATCGAGGAAGGCACCAACATCCTGCTCGAGCGCGGCTGGGTGCCCTACAAGGTTCTGACTGAGGCCCTGGTCGAAGGCATGCGCATCGTTGGCGAAGATTTTCGCGACGGCATCCTGTTCGTCCCCGAGGTGCTGCTTTCGGCAAACGCCATGAAGGCCGGCATGTTCATCCTGCGCCCGCTGCTCGCCGCCACCGGCGCGCCCAAGCAGGGCAAGATGGTCATCGGCACAGTCAAGGGCGACATCCACGACATCGGCAAGAACCTCGTCGGCATGATGATGGAAGGTGCCGGCTTCGACGTCATCGACCTCGGCATCAACAACCCGGTCGAGAACTATCTCAACGCCATCGAAGAACACCAGCCCGACATCATCGGCATGTCGGCGCTTCTGACGACGACCATGCCCTACATGAAGGTCGTCATCGACACGATGAAGGAAAAGGGCATTCGCGACGACTTTGTCGTGCTCGTCGGCGGCGCGCCGCTCAACGAGGAATTCGGCAAGGCCGTGGGCGCCGATGCCTACTGCCGCGACGCGGCTGTCGCCGTCGAAACAGCCAAGGACTACATGAAGCGCAAGCACAATCTGCGCGCTGCCGGATAAAGCAAAAGGGCCGCACCTTGCAGCGCGGCCCTTTCATACCGATCTGAGATGCACGGCGACGTAGTGCCTTATTGGACTGTGTCTTCGATGGCGTTCGCGGTACCTTTGACATCCTTGCCAACGCCGCGAATGGTATTGGCGCAGGAGGCGAGTGCGAGCGCGCAGGTTATGACGGCGATCGGTGCCAGACGTGACAGTTTCATGGACGGTGTCTCCCTCTCTCGATAAATTCGTCCCAGAGCAACGAAGGCCGGTTCGACTGGTTCCATGGCCGCAAAGCAAAAAACGAAACCCGACGTGGCGGACAGGCTGCTGGTCATAGGCTGCGGCATGATCGCGCGCGAGGTTTTGGCGGTCAAGCAGCAGCTCGCGCTCGATCATCTCGAACTGACCTGCCTGCCCGCCGATTTTCATTTCCACCCCAACCGCATCGCGCCTGCCATGGACCAGGCCATTACCGAAGCGAAGGCAGAGGGGTATCAGCACATCTATGTCGGCTATGCCGATTGCGGCACCGGCGGCCTGCTCGACCGTGTCTGCGAAAAGCATGGCGTTGAGCGCATCGCCGGCCCGCATTGCTTTGCCTTCTACCAGGGCGCTGCTGCCTATGCGCAAATCGGCGAGTCCGACATGATGTCGTTTTACATGACCGACTTCCTGTGCCGCCAGTTCGAGGCCTTCTTCATCAAGCCGCTCGGCCTCGACCGCCACCCCGAACTGGTGACCGACTATTTCGGCAATTACGAAAAGCTCATCTATCTCGCTCAGACCGACGATCCGGCGCTCGACAAGGTTGCCGAGGATGCCGCGAAAATGCTCGGCCTCGTCTATGAGCGTCGCGCCACCGGCTATGGCGACCTGCCTCAGGCCCTTGCCAATGCGGCGACCACTGCGGCAGATCATCAAAGGGCCTGATTCCTCTCCAGAGGTTCGGCCCCTGGGAGACGTTGCCATGGCTTTTCGCAAACTGATTCTTGCTGCATCTGTCGCCGCTTCGGCGAGCTTGGCCCATGCCGATGGCGTGGTCCAGAAGCTGATGACGCCGGCCGACAAGGCCAGGCTCGAGACATACGACGCCACGCGCAAGCAAGCGCTGCAGGAAGCCAAGGCAGGGGCACCGGCGGATGTGGCCACTCTCGATCAGTTGCTCGCCAAGCCGCAGCTTTCCATCCCTGACTTCGACATGGCCGGCAATTGGCAATGTCGCACCATCAAGGCAGGCGGCATCGGCCAACTCGTCGTCTATGGCTGGTTCAAGTGCAAGGTCGGCGACGACGGCTCGGGCTGGCAGCTGGAAAAGCTGAGCGGCTCGCAGCGCACCAAGGGGCGTTTCTACGACGATGGCGAGAAACGTTCGATCTATCTCGGCTCGGGCTTCATCGCCGGCGACAAGCCGAAGGCCTATGGCAGCGGCCCGGAAACCGACCAGATCGGCTATGCTTTCCGCACCGGTCGTGCGGAATGGCGCATCGAATTCCCCGCGCCCAAATACGAATCCAAGCTGGATATCATCGAATTCCGCCGCTGACGTTGCATTCAGCGCGGAGCGACATCACATTCGGACCCTCCGGGGTCATCAAGGATTAACCTGGCCGTCGCACACTGCGATGGGGACGGGCACGTCGGAAAACGTGTCGCAAGTGGGCTGAAGGCTGAATGCAAGGGCAAGAAAACCAATCCGACGCGAGCGAATTCGATGTCGCGCCAAAGCGTCGTCGCGGCCGCCGCCTTTCGGCGATCTTCGCCCAGCTCGCCCGTGACGCCAAAGGCAATATCTCGATTGGCGACATCCGCGACACATTGGGCAAGCGCAGCTTCGCGCCACTGCTGGTGCTGTTTGCCGCCTTCAACATGTTGCCGCTACCGCCCGGTGCCTCGGCTGTCCTTGGATTGCCACTGCTGATCGTCGCCGCGCAGATGGCCTTCGGCAGCAACCGCGCCTGGCTTCCCAGTTTCATCACGCAGCGCTCGCTTTCGGCCGAGCAGTTCCGCACGGTCACCGACTGGGTCATCCCAAGGCTCGTCCGGCTCGAACAGGTGGTGCGGCCGCGCTATTGGCCGTTCTGGCGCAAACGCGGCGACCGGGTCATCGGCATCATCGCGCTCATCCTGTCCGTCTCGATCACGCTTCCGATTCCGTTCGGCAACTGGCTGCCCGCCTTTGCGACGGCACTGCTTGGTTTGGCGTTGTCTGAACGCGACGGCATCCTGTTTGCGGTCGGCAGCGCCGTCGGTGTGGCTTCGCTGGCAGTGGTCTGCCTGGTGGTTGGCGGGGCAGGCTTTGCCACGCACGCTTTCATGGTCTGGCTGGGGTAGTCTGATGGACCGCAGGCCGATCGTCTTCGTCACCGAAGGCGGTGAACATATCTGGGCGATCATCAACAGCCTGACCGACCGCTTCGGGCCAATATCGGTCGTTCTCGAAACGCCCTACTCCAAACGCGAACTGCTGATGCGCCGTGCCAGGAAGCTCGGCTGGTTCCAGGTGGTCGGCCAATTGGGCACCATGGTGCTCATCCGTGTCGGGAAACGCTTCCTTCACGCCGGCATCGAAAGCCTCGCTGTCGCGGAGAAGCTGGAAACCAAACCGCGCTTCGGCCAGGAAATCGTTGCGGTTTCTTCAGCCAATGGCCCCGAACTCATCGAGACCGTCCGCAAGCTCGAGCCTGCACTGGTGTTTCTTGCCAGCTGCCGGCTTTTGTCGGCCAAGACGCTCGCCGCCATCCCCTGCCCGGTCATCAACTATCATTCCGGCATCAACCCGAAATATCGTGGCATGAATGGCGGCTACTGGGCGCTGGCGACCGGCGACGTTGAGAATTTCGGGTCGACCACCCATCTCGTCGATGCTGGCGTCGACACCGGCTCGGTGCTGTATCAGTCCAGGGGGAAACCAGGCAAAGGCGACACCATCGCCAGCTACGCCATGCGTCAGGCCGCCTTCTCGCGCGACATCTGCATCAAGGCCGTCGAAGACGCGCTTGCCGGTCGGTTGACCCCGGTCGACACCGGCCTGCCCTCGCAGCAATGGTACCATCCGACCATCTGGCAGTACCTTTGGACAGGCATCCGTCGCGGCATCTGGTAGGCTCCGACACCACGATCCAGCCTTTATCTTTTTACGACACGACCCCGCGTCGCTTTTGAATGCGCGCGCGTCGTCCCATAACAAGCAGCACCTCCATGGTTGCGGCAAAGCTCAACGTCATCGAAAGCGAGACCGAAATGGCCGACCTGATCATCGTCTACTGGCGCGACATCCCTGCCCAGGTCATCGTCAAGAAGGGCCGGCAGAACGCCAAGCGCGAATTGCCGCTGCGTTTCACCGAAGCGATCGACATGTGCGCCATGCGCACCGGTGCCGGCGACACCGACGCTTATCTGGCGGAATGGCGCAAGGCAGCGCCGGTTCCGGTCAGCGACGACCTTGAAGCCGAAGCCGACAAGGCGATGACCGAGATCGATGCGAATTTCACACGCGAGCGGCTGGTCGCTCTCGTCAAGGCAGGCGGCAAGGAAGATGGTTGATACCCAGCCGACAGTAACCCAGGCGACTTTGGTCAAGAAGGCCGCGCCAAAAAGCGACTACAAGCCAGCCGACGTGTCGCCACAGCGACGCGTCCAGCGCAGCTACACGATAAGGCTGTGGTCGATCCGCCATTCGCGTATGCTCGAATGGTTCTATAGCCGGTTCGCCGATATCTTCCTGCTGCTCCACCCCTTGTGGAAGAAGGTCGGCTATGGCCGCGTCGAAGCCCCGATCAAGTTCGTCGAGAAGCGGGTCAAGGGCCTGATGTTCGACTGCCGCATGTGCGGCCAGTGCGTGCTGTCTTCCACCGGCATGTCGTGCCCGATGAACTGCCCAAGCAGCTGCGCAACGGCCCGTGCGGCGGCGTGCGCGCCAATGGCAATTGCGAGGTCGAACCCGATATGCCGTGCGTCTGGGTCAAGGCCTGGGAAGGCTCGCGCAACATGGTCAAGGGCGACGCCATCCTCAACGTCCAAAAGCCGGTCGACCAGTCGCTGCGCGAAACCTCGGCATGGCTGAGGGTGACCGCGCAAGCCGCCGCAACGCGCGAAACCGCCAGCAAGGAAGCCGCATGACCCCGCCGCGCCCGCGCCAGCCCGACGAACATCCCGATGGCATCGACCTGCCGCTTGATCCCCTGCCCGGCCATTCCTCGCGCGGCAGGCTGGAGCGCGTGCTGCGCCGGGGCGAATTCGCCGTCACCACGGAATTGAACCCGCCCGACAGCGCCGACCCCGAAGACGTCTACAACCGCGCCAAGATCTTCGACGGTCGGGTCGACGGCATCAATGCCGTGGATGCGTCGGGGGCGAACTGCCATATGTCGTCGGTCGGCATCTGTGCGCTTCTGACCCGCATGGGCTACGCGCCGATCATGCAGATCGCCTGCCGTGACAAGAACCGCATCGCCATCCAGGGTGACGTGCTTGGCGCTGCCGCCATGGGCGTCGCCAACATCCTGTGCCTGACCGGCGACGGCGTACAGGCAGGCGACCAGCCCGGCGCCAAGCCGGTGTTCGACCTCGACTCGATGTCATTGCTCGAGACCGTGCGCATCATGCGCGACAACGGCAAATTCCTGTCGGGGCGCAAGCTGACGACGCCACCGCAGCTTTTCCTTGGTGCGGCGGTCAATCCCTTCGCCCCTCCCTATGATTTCAGGCCCATCCATATGGGCAAGAAGATCGCCGCTGGCGCACAGTTCGTGCAGAGCCAGTACTGCTTCGACGTGCCGATGTTCCGCACCTTCATGAACCGCGTGCGCGACCTCGGCTACGACGAAAAATGCTTCATCCTGGTCGGCGTCGGCCCGCTTGCGTCGGCCAAAACAGCCAAATGGATCCGCGCCAACGTGCCTGGCATCCACATCCCGGACTCGATCATCGCCCGCCTGGAGGGCGCCCAGGACCAGAAGAAGGAAGGCAAGCAGCTCTGCATCGACATCATCAATGAGGTCAAGGAGATATCAGGCGTATCGGGTGTCCATGTGATGGCCTACCGGCAGGAGGAATACGTCGCCGAGATCGTCGATGAATCGGGCGTGCTGAAAGGTCGTCGCCCGTGGAAGCGCGAGGCCCGTGCGGACGACCAGCGTGTCGCCGAACGCCTTGAGCATATCCTGCATGACGACGTCACCGAATCGCAGGTCGACATGGTGAAGACCGCGCACTGACACAGCAGGCGCGGGCCGGCTGCGCTTGAACGAAACCAGACAACGATATAAAGAAATCTTTATATCTCAGGGAGAACTCTATGACCCGCACGATCGTCGCTTCGGCGACCCGCGAAATCGTTATCGGTTTCGACCAGCCCTTCTGCGTGATTGGCGAACGCATCAATCCGACTGGCCGCAAGAAGCTGGCCGCCGAGATGATCGCCGGCAATTTCGAAACGGTCATCCGAGACGCGCTGGAGCAGGCCGCTTGCGGCGCCACCATGCTCGACATCAATGCCGGCGTCACGTCGGTCAACCCGAACGAGACCGAACCTGGCCTGCTGGTGCAGACCCTTGAGATCGTCCAGAACCTCGTCGACCTGCCGCTGGCGATCGACAGCTCGGTGTCGGCTGCGATCGAAGCTGCGCTCAAGGTTGCCAAGGGCCGCCCGCTGGTCAATTCGGTCACCGGCGAGGAAGAAAAGCTCGAAGCCATCCTGCCGTTGGTCAAGAAGTACAACGTGCCTGTCGTCGCCATCTCCAATGACGAATCCGGCATCTCGATGGACCCGGATGTGCGCTTCGCCGTCGCCAAGAAGATCGTCGAGCGCTGCGCCGATTTTGGCATTCCCGCCCATGACGTCGTCGTCGACCCGCTGGTCATGCCGATCGGCGCGCTCGGCGATGCCGGCCGCCAGGTCTTTGCGCTGCTGCGCCGCCTGCGCGAGGAGCTCAAGGTCAACACCACCTGCGGCCTGTCCAACATCTCGTTTGGCCTGCCGCACCGCCATGGCATCAACGCCGCGTTCATTCCGATGGTCATCGGCGCCGGCATGACGTCGGCGATCATGAACCCGGTTCGTCCGCAGGAAATGGAAGCGGTGCGCGGCGCCAATGTGCTCAACGGCACCGACGAGCACTGCACCAACTGGATCAAGACCTACAAGGACTACAAGCCATCAGAGGGTGGTCATGCGGTGGCAGCACCTGTCGCCGTCAACGCGCCAGGCGACGCCGCAGGCGGCCGCCGCCGCGGCGGACGCGAAGCGCGCATGGGACGAGGCTGACAGCCTGTCGTGGCACACGACGCGCTCCCTTGTCCTCTAGCTTTCCTCTCAGGCGAGGAAACGGAGCCGTCGCAGAAATTTCCTTCTCCCCGCACATGGGGAGAAGTTACTGGCAGGCAGATCAAGGGTAACCCGATCGCCACAAGGTCGGTGCATACCGGAGCATTGCAATGAACTCTCCCGCCAACATCTCCGATCCGCTGGTGCTCTTCATGCCGTCGGGCAAGCGCGGACGGTTCCCGGTGGGAACGCCCGTACTCGATGCGGCACGCACGCTTGGCGTCTATGTCGAAAGCGTCTGCGGCGGGCGCGCCACCTGCGGCCGTTGCCAGGTCGAAGTGCAGGAAGGCAATTTCGCCAAGCACAAGATCGTCTCTTCCAACGACCACCTCTCACCCAAGGGCCCGAAGGAAGAGCGCTACGAGCGTGTCCGCGGCTTGCCAGACGGCCGACGCCTGTCCTGTTCGGCGACGATCCAGGGCGACCTCGTTATCGACGTGCCGCAGGATACGGTCATCAACGCCCAGGTCGTGCGCAAGGCGGCCACCGACCGCGTCATCGAGCGCAACGCCGCCGTCCAGTTATGCTATGTCGAGCTGGAAGAGCCTGACATGCACAAGCCACTCGGCGACCTCGACCGGCTGAAGGTAGCGCTCGAAAAGGACTGGGGCTGGAAAGACCTGCTGGTCGCACCCCATCTCATCGCCCAGGTCCAGAAGATCCTGCGCACCAAGCTACCCGACCAGCCGGAAGTCAGCCCGGGCAAATGGGGCGTAACTGCCGTGGTCCACCGCGACATGGATTCTTCGCGGCCTTTCATCATCGGCTTGTTCCCGGGCTTGAAGAACGAGGCTTACGGCATCGCCTGCGACATCGGGTCGACAACGATCGCCATGCATCTGGTGTCGTTGCTGTCGGGCCGCATCGCCGCATCCTCGGGCACGTCGAACCCGCAGATCCGCTTCGGCGAAGATCTGATGAGCCGCGTCTCTTATGTGATGATGAACCCTGACGGCCGTGAGGCGATGACCAAGGCGGTGCGCGAAGCGGTCAACGGGCTGATCGGCAAGGTCTGCGAGGAAGGCCAGGCCAACCGCGAGGACATCTTCGACTGCGTCTTCGTCGCCAATCCGATCATGCACCATCTGTTCCTCGGCATCGATCCGACCGAACTCGGCCAGGCGCCGTTTGCGCTTGCCGTCTCGGGTGCGTTGCAGTTCTGGGCGCATGAGATCGACATCGAGATCAATCGCGGCGCGCGTCTTTACACGCTGCCCTGCATCGCCGGCCATGTCGGCGCCGACGCCGCCGGCGCCACGCTGTCCGAAGGGCCTTATCGCCAGGACAAGATGATGCTGCTGGTCGATGTCGGCACCAACGCCGAGATCATTCTTGGCAACAGGAACCGGGTCGTTGCCGCATCGTCCCCACCGGCCCGGCCTTCGAAGGTGCTGAAATCTCCTCGGGTCAGCGTGCCGCCCCCGGCGCGATCGAGCGCGTGCGCATCGATCCTGAAACGCTGGAGCCCAAGTACCGCGTCATCGGCACCGACAAATGGTCGGACGAAGACGGCTTTGACGAGGCCTCGTGGACCACAGGCGTCACCGGCATCTGCGGTTCGGCGATCATCGAAGTCGTGGCCGAGATGTATCTGTCGGGCATCATTTCGGAAGATGGCGTCATCGACGGATCGATGGCCGAAAAAAGCCCGCGCATCATCGCGAACGGCCGCACCTTCTCCTACCTGCTGCGCGAAGGCCGCCAGGGCGAGCCGCGCATCACCGTCACCCAGAACGACGTACGCGCCATCCAGTTGGCCAAGGCCGCCCTTTACGCCGGGGTGAAGCTGCTGATGGAAAAGCAAGGGGTCGAGACCGTCGACACCATCCGCTTCGCCGGCGCCTTCGGCTCCTTCATCGACCCGAAATACGCGATGGTTCTGGGCCTGATCCCCGATTGCGATCTCGACGAGGTCAAGGCAGTCGGCAATGCCGCCGGCACCGGCGCCTTGATGGCGCTGCTCAATCGCAACCATCGCCGCGAGATCGAGCAGGAGGTCGGCCGGATCGAGAAAATCGAGACCGCGCTCGAACCGCACTTCCAGCAGCTGTTCATCGACGCCATGGCGCTGCCCAACAAGGTCGATCCGTTCCCCAAGCTGTCGGCAGCGGTCAAGCTGCCGCCGCGCAAGGCGACCGCGGAAGGCGAGCCATCTGACGGCACGCCGCGTCGCCGTTCACGCGAGGAACGCGCCGCTCGACGCTCCCGCGACTGACCTGACCGCCCTTGTAGACTTGACGGTTCGGCGAGGCATTCCATGCCTCGCCGAACTGCTTTTGTGTTACAATGCACGTATCGGGCGTGTTTCCGTAACGCAACCACTCCACTGTAAGTTGCGATCGATGCGAAATCGATACGAAACAATCCCGAACTAGTTTCCGCTCGTCAGCCACCAGCGAGGTCCGCCTCCAGGTGGCAAACGTGCATGGCCTCGAAAATCGACACCGGTTTTGGAAAGGACAAGCACCGATTCAAGCGAACCGCAGCGTTCACCGCACGTCCCGAAGGGCGCGCGACGCCGTGGGATGAACAGGAGACGACAATGTCGATCATGAGCGCCATCGGCCGCTATGGTGCGGCCATCCGGAACGTGCGGCACGCGGCGCAGTCGGAACGGATGTTGAACCGGCTGCCACCAGAGATCCAGAAGGACATTGGCTGGCCAGCGCCGGAACACGGCAGGCATCACAGGAAACGCGCGATCCATTTGTCGCCGGACCGCTGACAGCGGCGAATGTTTCAACATCGCGCGCAATATGAAACATAAAAGCGCTCAAGCGATATCAAATTGAAACAGAAGCGAATGTAAACTTTGGCCTGGCCGGCGGCGCATCCAGTCTCGCGTGGCGCTGCCGGCCCGTCACTCCCAGGGAGACGACCATGTCCATCATTGGCGAGTTCCATCAATACGGCGCCGTTTTGCGCCATGCACGCCGCGACAGCCACATCGAAAAGATGATGAACACCTTGCCGCGCGAATTGCAGGTCGAACTCGGCTGGATCGACGGACCAACCCGTCATGGGTCGGGCGCCGCGGGTCAACTCCACAAATACGGCCGCGTGGCGATGCTGATCAACGCGTTGCCCATCGACATCCAGATCGAACTCGGCTGGCCCGTCGGCCCCTTGGCCCCGGCAACGAATGTGATCGAGTTCGCCAGGCCGAAAGCGTGCTTCGCATGACCTTCGCCGAAAAGGTTCGCCTGCTCGCCTTTCGCCAGCGCACCGCCGGCCGGCCTGCCGCGGCCGACCGGCGCCTGCGCATAGTGTTGAAATCGACCCCACGCGCGCTCTGATTCGCCAAAACCCACGCCGATTGATGGGAGGGCCAGATGCCTCTTTTCGACGATCTCGGCCGCATTGGCGCCCGCTACAAGCAGGCACGCAGCGCCCGCCAGACCGCCCGCATCATGAATGCGCTGCCGCCCGAGATCCAGCGCGACCTCGACTGGAATCCGCCCTCGTCGCTGATGGCGAAGATCTATCGTTCGATGGCCACTGCTGTCAGGCGCTGAAGCAGCAGTTCGACCGACCTAGAACTTGCCGGTCAAATTGAAGGTCTCGAAGGCGGCGCGGATGTGCTCGGCCGCGGCCTTGACCGGCGCGCTGGCCTCGGGCGCCACGATCATCGCCAGGCTGTAGTTGCCGATCTCCGGCATGCCGTCCTTGGTGCCGAGTTCCACCAGTTCGTTGCCAATGAACGATCTCGGCAATGGCGCGACCGCAAGATCAGACAGGATCGCGGCACGCTGGCCAGCGGTATGCGCGCTCATATAGGCGACGCGGTAATTGCGCCCGTCGCGACCAAGTGCTTCGAGCGCCCCTGCCCGCCAGGCGCAACCCTCTTCCCAGATCGAGACGGGCAAGGGTTCGCGCATATGGGCGCAACCGCCTCTGGCGCCGGCCCAGACGATCGGTTCGGTCAATAGCACCTCGGCCCCGGCGGCATTGGCCTTGCATGCATTGGTCAGCAACGTGATGTCGAGCGCGCGGTCGTCCATGCGGCGCCTGAGATTGCTGCTCTGGTCGATGATGACATCAACGGCGATCGACGGATGGGTCTGGGCGAAACGCTTGAGCACATGCGGCAGCACGCGCTCGCCGAAATCGTCGGGCGAACCCAGGCGAACCACGCCGACAATGTCGGGAATGATGAACTTCGACACCGCCTCGCGATTGATCGCCAGCATGCGGCGGGCATAGCCGAGCAACATCTCGCCATCGGTGGTCAGCGTGACAGAGCGTGCATCGCGGAAGAACACCGAGCGACCCAGGATGTCCTCAAGCTTCTTGATCTGCATCGACACCGCCGATGGCGTACGGAACACCGCATTGGCCGCCGTGGTGAAGCTGCCGGTCTCGGCAATCGCCACAAAGGTGCGCAGCACGTCGAGATCGAGCAGCGGCAAGGGGTGATTGAGTGGTGCATTCATGGCCAATGACCTTCAATATTTCTGATCGAACACATCATTTCATTTCGTTTGATTGAACCTCATCCGTGAGAGATAGTCAACACCATCGAAGCACGGCCATCGGCCAGCATCGGTAGTGCCCGGACTACGAAGCGCGAAATTTGCGCGAGACGGTTGAAGCAAGCGGTGCCCACCGGGCGAGCACCTCAAGCCGGCCTTGAACCGGCCCAGCAGGAGAAGGAAACCGCAATGTCTATTCTTTCATCGATAGGGCGTATCGCCAACGAATTCAGCGCCGCCCGCGCCCGCTTCCACACCGCACGTTCGATCGGCTCGTTGCCGCTCGAATTGCAGAAGGACATCGGCTGGCCCGAGGCCTTCGATTCCAAGACCGGCTACCGCCGCGGCCACGGTGGCGAAGCGGCCTGAACATGGTTGAGACAAGCCAGGACCTGCCATACGCGCCGGCTACGGCAGGTCCCTCGCTTCGACTTCTTCGTCCAGCCATGCGACCGCTGCACACCTGACCCGATCTGCTCACATGGCGACAACCCTACCAGCCAACCATCTGTAAAGATTGATTGTTTCTTGCCCGCAGATATAAAGATCGAAGACTGTCGCATGTCGTGTCGTTTTTGAGGTGTGCCGCTTCGCATTTGCTGCATACCGAACCTCGGCCAAGCCCTATATGCGCATCATCAAACGAGCTGCCCCACTCCACAACGCGAAGGCACCCCGTGTAACCAAGATGCATGGAGACGTGTCATGAAGATTTTTGCCCGCCTGTTCGGTTTCCGCCACGATAGCTCGCTGTCGACCGCAATCGAGCGCCAGCGCCTTGCCAAGACGATGCCTGGCCAGACCGCCGCAATGGCTGCCAATCGGCTCGGCATGCTCGTCGGCTGAATTTCTCTCGATCCATCTCCTCCCGGGATCGAAGTTCTGGAGCGGCGCAAGCCGCTCTTTCTTTTTGCGACGGCCATTCCTCATCTTCACGGCATGCCGCTTCGCCAACGTTTCACCTTGGCTTTTGTCGCTGCGCATAGTTTCAATCGCGCCATTTGCTCGTCCAAAAGAGCCAGCGTCGTTTTGCCATGTCGCACATATAATTTTAGCGGCAGCTTCAAACCCATTGACAGCAAGGGAATTTGCTGTTGACGCTATGCTATTCGCGACATCGAGTTCGCGCCGTTTCCGGTCAGCGTGAGGGTTCCTTGAACGCCATCAGACATCCGATCAAACGATCGCTTGTGTTCTTCCTTGTACCCGATTTCACCATGGTTGCCTTTGCGACCGCACTCGATCCTCTGCGCATCGCCAACCGCATGCTCGGCTACGAAGCCTATAAATGGCGTCTCGCCAGCATCGATGGCAAGGCCGTGCGCGCCTCCAACAGCGTCGAATGCGCCGTCAACACTTCGCTCGACGAGGAGCGCAAGAAAATGGCCGGGCCGGAGCGTCCGTCGATGGTCATTGTCTGCACCGGCATCAATGTCGAGACCTACACCAACAAGTCGGTATTTGCCTGGCTGCGCGAGGAGTACAACCGCGGCGTCGCCGTCGGCGGCCTGTGCACCGGCGCCTATGTGCTGGCCAATGCCGGCCTGCTGTCCAACAAGCGTTGCGCCATCCATTGGGAAAACCTGCCGGGCTTCTCCGAAGCCTTCCCCAAGGCCAATGTCTATGCCGATCTCTTCGAGGTCGACCAGAACATCTACACCTGCGCCGGCGGCACGGCAGCACTCGACATGATGCTGAAGCTGATCGGCGACGATTTCGACGACAACCTCGTCAACCGCATCTGCGAGCAGGTGCTGACAGACCGCGTCCGCAGCCCGACCGACCGCCAGCGCCTGCCACTCAGGGCGCGTCTTGGCGTGCAGAACTCAAAGGTGCTGACCATCATCGAACTGATGGAGGCCAATCTGTCGGAGCCGCTGTCGCTGATCGAGATCGCCGACCATGTCGGCCTGTCCAGGCGCCAGATCGAACGCCTGTTCCGTACAGAAATGGGGAGATCCCCTGCCCGCTATTATCTCGAGATCAGGCTCGATCGCGCCCGGCATCTGTTGATCCAATCGTCGATGCCGGTCGTCGAGGTCGCGGTCGCCTGCGGTTTCGTGTCGGCGTCGCATTTCTCCAAATGCTACCGCGAGCTTTATGCCCGTTCGCCGCAGCAGGAGCGCATCGACCGCAAGCAGCTGATCGCGGCCTGACCAAGCAGCTCACTGAAAGCTGTCGTCGCCGTCGTCCTGGTAATCGTCGCAGATACATTCTGCCGACGATATCTGGTCATTCCAGCCGCCAATGGCGCGGGCATTGCTGTCGAATTCCTGCGACGCTCCTTGCATGCCGGTGTGCTGGTAGACGATGAGGGTGCAGCCGGGCGCCACCCGAACCGACGAAACGCGGTCGTTCCAGAACCGGCCAGCGCGAAAGCTGATCGACTGGTCGGCGCGCATCGGCAGAACACGGCCGCCATAGCCGTTATGCTCGTACATCTCGCAGGCGACATCGCCGTCATACTGGGCGCTGGCGCTGCCGGCCATCAGGATCGATGCGGTGGCGAGTACTGCAAGGCGTTTCATGTCGTCACTTTTCCTCGTCGACTTGGGCCAGAAGGCGCAGAGAAGCCATCCCCATGGCCAAACTTTGACATCAGGCAAAAATGACGAACAAGAGCAGAGGAGCTATCGGCTGTCCCACAGCCAGGAGCGATCCCGCCAAAGCTTCTCGCCGATGAGGCAATCGTATTTCGGCTGCGCCTGGGCAAGCACGATCGGTGGATGGGCCGCTTCCTCGGCGGCCCAGTGGCGCGAGGCCGGCCCTGCCAGTTCCATCACCAGCTTGCGCCGGATCGCTTCGGGAAACTGCGACCATTCGTTGACCGGAATCATGAAGGCGCCCGGCCCGCCGATGACGCAGTCGGCATAGTATCGGTCGAGGTCCTCGACGTCATAGGCGTTGCCGAAGCCGCCATTGGTCATCAGCGGCAGGCCGTTGATGGTGATGCCTTGCGCGACCGCCGCGTCGCGAATGAGATCCACTGGCGGTCCCTGGTTGTTCGGCCCGTCACCTGAGATATCGATCACCCGCTTCAAGCCGCGAAAAGCGCTTTCGGCGAAAAGATCGGTGCCGAATTCAAGCGCACTGGAGATCGAGGTCCGGCGCGCGCTATTGGGTGGCTTGGCCGACAGTTGCCGCACGACGCGCTCGGCATCGGCGCGATTGGCAATCACCGTCCAGGGCACGACGACAATCTGCGATGTCGATCCGGCCCATTCGACATAAGTCACCGCGATCTTGCCATAGGCGCCCTCGGCAATCGCCTGCAGCACCCGCTCGTGGGTGAGCGCTGCTGCGTAGCCATGGCGCTGTATTTCAAGTTCGTCGGGCGACATGGACAGCGAAACGTCGACGGCCAGCACCAGCTCGACATCGACCTGTTCGGCAGCATTTGCCTGGGGACCGAGACCAAGCATCAGCGCCACAGTGGCACTGCCTGCGAGAAGAGCTTTGGCCACGGCAGACATTTGCGAAGGGTAAGCGAGATTCGCCTGCTTCAAAAGAAAAGCCCGACCAGAAAGCCGGACTTTTCCATCACATTGTCGGGAAGCACGCCGCAAGTGGTTACCCTACCGCGGAATTGCCACGCTTTCTCGAGCGGGCTTGCAGGCCGATTGCAAGGAAGGACCTCGCCGACGACGCTGCTTATCTTGCGCTCGTCGAGTTGGCCTTGGAACGCCCAGGCCGCGTGGCTTGAGATTTCTTGTTGCAAACTTGCTGGCATGGGCCTTGGGCAGGGTGGCAAGCTACATGCACGCTCAAGGTCACCGTCGGATTGGCCGCCCGTCTTTGCCGCGCCACTCCAAATTCTCAGTTTCCTCCGGCACTTGCTTGCGACGCGGCGACTTGGCCCTCTGGATGCCCCGCACAGCCCGCCAGTTCGGACCGAAGGGCGGAGGCAGCCAGATCAGGAAGCCTTTCGATGCTACCCACAGAATGGCAACTATGCGCAGTATCGACAGGACGAGGCCGCAGATCCCGACTATCCGCGTCGCGGCTTGCAGACTCAGCCTGGCCTGCAGCAACTCCCTAGCGATGAATCCCCCGTCGAGAGGTAGCGCCGGGAGTAGATTGAGAAATGCGAGCGCAAGATTGAGGACCGCTCCCAGCGCAAACGTCCACACCAGCAGACGCAAAGGCTCGAGCGGTGGCGGGGCAAGGTTGCAAATCACCTCCTGCGGAGGCTGAGACCAGATAGTAGGCGGCCAGGCACAACAGCCCCATGGCAATGTTCACCATTGGCCCGGCAGCATAAATCCATGCCCACTGAGCTCGAAGCTGGCTGAGCGGCTTGAACCAAATACGCCCGCCGAACAGATAAAGCTCGATACGCTCGGTGGCGATATTGCGGCGGCGTGCGGCCCAAAGATGTCCGAGTTCGTGAAGCAGCACCGCCGAGAACAGCAGCACAGCGACAATGGCGGTGAAAACCAACGCATGCTGCGGCCGCACGAACCATTCATGCAGGAACGGCAGCACCACAGGAATAGCAAAGGTCGAGTGGACCCGGACGGGAACCCCGGCCACCCTGAACGTCAGCGCATCGACGCGCCTTGTCGATCGAACGGTCGCCACAACCCCCTCCCCGGTCGGCTGGTTTGGCTAAACGTATCAGACCTGAGCCAAGGAGAGGTAGCCGCGTCGACCGGTCGACAGGAATTTCCGACTGCGCGACGTTTGCCGCATCAGCTACGCGGCTTCAGATTCTCCGGGTCATAGAGCGGCTTGTAACCAATGCTGACCACCTCGACCGGGTAGGTCTCGGCAAAATACTCGACATTCAGCTTGCGCCCTTCCTGGCAATAGGCCCACGGCAGATAGGCAAGCGCGATGTTCTTGCCGATGGTCGGGCCGAAGGCGATCGAGGTGGTGTAGGAGCGGCGACCGAGGTCGTCGACCAGCACTTCGCCGGTTTCCGGATCCGTGACCGGCAGCGTGCCGACCGGGTAGCGCTTGACGCCCTGTCCGTCGGTGTTGTCAGTCATGACGAGCGTGCAGAGCATGGCAGGCTGGTGCTCGCGCGCCTTGTACTCCAGGTGCTTGGCCTTGCCACGGAAATCGACGTCCTTGACCTTCGGACGGGCGAGGTCCGCCTCGATGAGGTTGTACTGGGTAAGAAGGTCCGCGTTCTGCAGGCGCAGGCTCTTTTCCATGCGGCGTGAATTGGCATAGGTCTCGACGCCGAAGGCCATGACACCGGTGGCGCGCAGCGCATCCCAGACGGCCAGGCCGTCCTCGTACTTCATGTGCAACTCCCAGCCCTGCTCGCCGACATAAGAGATGCGGAAGGCGGTGACCGGCTTGCCCGATATCTCGATCTGCTTGATCGCGGCAAAGGCGAAGTTTTCAAGATCAAGGCCGGCCGGGTCTGCAACCACCTTCTTCAGCGTGTCGCGGGCGTTCGGTCCCCAGATGCCGATGGTAATGAACTTTTCCGAGACATCAGTGATCGTGACGTCAAGGCCGCGGTCTTCGGCGACGCGGCGCATGTAGTGGAAGTCGCGCGGGCCGGCATCGGCGCCGTTCACCAGGCGGCAGCGGTCGGCCATGCGGAAGACGGTGAAGTCGGCGCGCACCATGCCCTCGTCGTCGAGGAAGTGGGTGTAGATGCCCTTGCCGATATTGCCGTCGCCGCCGATCTTGGCGGCGCAAAGCCATTCCAGCAGCTCGACATGGTCGGGGCCCTCAATGTCGACCATGTGGAAGTGCGAGAGATTGACGATGCCGCAATCCTCGCTCATCGCCAGGTGCTCGGCATTGGAGACACGCCAGAAATGCCTGGAGTCCCACTCGTTCTCGCGCACCGGCACGCGGTTGCCATACTTTTCCAGCAGATGCTCGTTGGCCTTGTAGCCATGCGCACGCTCCCAGCCGCCGAGCTCCATGAAGTAGCCGCCGAGTTCCTTCTCGCGCTCGTGAAACGGCGAGCGCTTGGCGCCGCGGCCCGAGGCATAGGGTTCGCGGGTGTGCACGGCCGGGAAGTAGATCTTCTGCGCAGCCTCGTAGCAGCGGCCCTCGATAAATTTTTCTTCCAGCTGGTGCGGGTAGAAGCGCGCATAGTCGATGCTGTTGTGGTCGACCTCGGTGCGCCCGTCGGTCATCCAGTCGGCGATCAGCTTGCCGTAGCCGGGACCGTCCTTCACCCAGATGGCGACGCAGTACCAGAGGCCGCGCACCTTCTGGCTCTCGCCACAGGAAGGGCCGCCGGCGGCCGACACCTGGAGCAGGCCATTGAAGGAATGGTTTTCATTGTAGCCGAGTTCACCGAGGACCGGCGTCAGCTCCATGGCCTTTTCCAGCGGCTCGAGGATCTGTTCCATGTCGAGATCGCGCTGCGAGGGCGAAAGGCGCGCCTCGTGCTTTTCGAGAATGTCGCGCGGGTGGCAAAGACGCGGGTTGGTCTGCTCGTAATAGCCCCACTCGATCTGCCCGCCTTCGGTGGTCTTCGGGTCGCCTGTGTCGCGCATATAGGCGGAGTTGCCTTGGTCACGCAGCAATGGGAAGCCGATTTCCTTGCCCGTGCCTTCGAACACGTTGTACGGGCCGAAGAAGGTCAGCGGATGGTCGACCGGCATGACTGGCAGGTCCTCGCCGACCATTTCAGCAATCAGGCGACCCCAGATGCCGGCGCAAACGATGACGTGCTCGGCCATGATCGTGCCGCGATGGGTGACGACGCCCTTGATGCGGCCACCCTCGACGATCAGCGACTGGGCCGGCGTGTTGCCGAAGACCTTGAGCTTCCCGGACTTTTCGGCAATATCCACCAGCTTGCCGGCAACCGTCTGCGAACGCGGAACGACGAGTCCGGCATCCGGATCGAACATGCCGCCCATCACCTGATCTTCCTCGATCAGCGGAAACATCTGCTTGATTTCGGCGGGCGAGACGTAGTGCGCGCGGGTGCCGAAGGCCTTGGCGGAGGAAAGCTTGCGCTTGATCTCTTCCATCCAGGTGTCGTCGCCACGGCGGGCGACTTCGAGACCGCCGATGCGGGCGTAGTGGCCCATCTTTTCGTAGAAATCGATCGAGTACTGGGTCGTCCAGACCGAAAGATAATCATGGCTCGTCGTGTAGCAGAAATCAGAGGCATGCGCCGTCGAGCCGATGTCGGTCGGGACGCCAGACTTGTCGATGCCGACGATGTCATCCCAGCCGCGCTCGATCAGGTGATGGGCAATGGATGCGCCCACGATGCCGCCCAATCCGACGATCACGACTTTCGCCGTTTTCGGAAACTCTGCCATTGACCACGACTCCGAGATGATTTTGCAGGCAGACTATAGGGCAGCGTGGCCCGATTGCAGCCTGTTTGCGACATTGCCACAAGGCCGCGCGACCTCGCAAAAATTGCCGGCAATCATCAGACAGCGCCGCGCTCGTGTCCTCGCCACCGACGCGTCGCAGTCGCCTTGGCACACCGCACGCCGCCCAGCCGTGGTGTAGTCGCGGCAGAACGCTCGCTGGCACTTCCGGTTGCTTCCCGATGCGCCGCCCGACCAACAAGCCGCAACGGAATCCTGGTCTCGTTGCAAACATGGCCATTCCGACATGCTTAACGGTTTTGTCGCCATTTACCTGTAGTTGAATTCAACAACCGACATGTCGATTGGGCTTGCTGCAGGTACCGAAGATGAACACCACTTTCTCCCCGCCTGCTGCATCCCTAAGTTCGCGCCTGCGGGCCAAGACAAGAAGCCCGCTATTTCTTCTGGCCGCGGCGTTTCTGCTCGTCTGCACTTTGCTGGCACTGCCCGTCGTCGTGCCGATCGGCCCGATGTACTGGGACGTGGTGATCTACTACGATGCGGCAAACCGCATTTTCGACGGCCAGGTACCGATCAACGACTTCTTCACGCCGGTTGGCCCGCTCGGCTACTATGTGTTTGCAGGCTGGGTGACGCTCTTCCCGAACGCGCAGCCGGCGCTTGTGGCGCATTGGTCGCTGCTCGCCGTCACCGCCCCGTTGATGGCGCTGGTGCTCTGGGATGTCGGTCAGCGCTCGCGCGGCCTCGGCTTCGCGCTGCTGGTGCCGTTCCTGCTCTTTGCATTGTTGCCCTTCAATACCCGCGAGTTCTACCCGTTCCCGGGATCGGACGCTTTCGGCATCTACAACCGCCAGGTTTGCCAGGTGCTGTATGTGCTGGTGGCGGCCCTGATGTTCGTGCGCAACCGCTACCTGCTGGTTGCGCTGATTTCGCTCGCCATGACCGCGCTGTTTTTCCTGAAGATCACCGGCTTCGTCGCCGGCGGCATCATTGCCGCTTACGCATTCCTCGCTGGGCGCGTGAAGTTTCGTTGCGCTCTGGAAGCGCTGGCCATCTTTGCCGCTGTGCTTGCCGTCATCGAGGTGGCCAGCGGCCTGGTCAGCCATTATGTCACCGACATCCTGAGACTTGTGGCGATGAACAGCGGCACGCTGCTGCCGCGGTTCCTGCAATCCATGTCGATCAATTTCGGCGTCGTTGCCGCCACGTCGGCGCTGGCGCTGGTCCTGCTCTGGTCCGACCGGCGCAAGCTGTTCGAACGCTTTGCCGCTGACCGCCGGACCTCGTTCACCGCTGCGGTTTCAGGATTTCTCGACCACAACGGTCTCTGGCTGCTCGCGGTTCTCTTCGCCGGTGTCCTCTTTGAGACGCAAAACACCGGCAGCCAGGCTTTCATCTTCCTTGCACCGCTGATCGTTGCCATCCTGCTCAAGGCGTCCAAGCTGCTCAGCAGACCGCTGGTGCTGCTCTCGGTGCTGGGACTTGCCGCCGCTGTGGTGTTGCCGCCAGCGCTGTTCGTCATCGAACGCGCAGCCCGTGCCTATGTCGGCGCGATCAAGAACCTGCCGCTTGACCAGCGCAACCTGGGCACGCTCGGCGCGGTCAACATGCGCAGCGAAGTCGCTGTCCGTGTCGACCACATGCTGAAGTTCTATCCCGAGCATCGCTCGCTCTACACCGATCTCACCAATGCCGGTGAATTGCCGACGCCGCTGCTCTATTCCGACTTCGATTTCCAGATCACCTATCTGAGCAATGTCGACACAGCAGTCGATTCGATCCGCAAGCTGGAGGCCGACAAGAGCGTCCGCTTCAACACGCTGATGTCGCTGAACTTCGTCAACCCGTTTCCCTGGCTGATGGACCGCTCGGCGCCACTGCATATTGCCATCGGCGCCGATCCAATGCGTGCCGTGCCAGATCCCGGCTCGACCGAAGAGGCCGCAGTCGCCGACACGGACCTCGTCTTGCTGCCGACGTGCCCGCCGACAACGGCCAACGCCACGCTCTTCGACATGTACAAGAGCGCATTGACCCAGCATCGCCGTATCCAGCTCGATGCCTGCTACGACGCCTTCGTCCATCCCAGGTTCTTCAGCGCGCTGGATAAATAGGCGGCTCAACGACACCGGGTACCAAAACAAAAAGCCGGGGTGCGCGCACGCGCCCCGGCTTTTTTCATCCGCCCTAAAGCGAGGTGGTTTACTTCACCTGGCTTTTTACGAAATCCTTGACGATCGAAACGATGCCGCGCCCTAGCAGGCTGTCGAGTGCGGCGATCAGCACGTCGACATCGGCGCGGCTGCAGGTCAGCGGCGGCAACAGGCGCACGACATTGCGGTTGTATTCAGTGAAGGCCACCAGCACGTCGTAATCGCGCAGCAGCAGCGCACCGACGAAGCCCGACAGCGAGCCCTTGAGCTTGTCGTCGAGCACGCTGACCACCGGGCGCAGCACCATCGGCAGCGTCTGCGAGAAGTCGTGGAACTCGAGCCCGACCATCAGGCCCTGGCCCCGAACCTCCTTGATGATCTTGGGGTACTTCGCCTGGAGCTCCTCCAGCCGCGCCAAGAGATAAGCGCCGGTGTCGGCCGAATTCTCGATCAGGCCTTCGTCATAGAGCACGTTGAGCGTCTCGATGGCGGTGATGCAGCCCTCGCCGATGCCGCCAAAGGTCGCCATGGCATGGATCATCGCCGTCTTCGGCGTGCCATAGGCCTTCATATAGACGTCGCGGCGCGCGATCATCGCAGCCATCGCCGCCTTGCCGCCACCGAGCGACTTGGCGACAGCGGTGATGTCGGGCACGACATCGTAGTGCTCGAAGGCGTAGAAGCGCCCGGAACGGCCAACGCCGCACTGCACTTCGTCGGCAACCCAGATCACGCCGTACTTGTCGCACAGCGCGCGCAGCTTGTGCCAGTATTCGGCCGGCGCCTTGTTGATGCCGCCGCCGCCCTGGATGGTTTCGAGCACGATGGCGCCGATCGCCGGGTCGGAGCGGAACAGGTTCTCGACCGCATTAATGTCGCCGAACGGCACACGCACGGTGTTTTCGGTGAGCTTGAACTCGCCGCGATAAAGCGCACCGTCGGTGATCGAGAGCACGCCCTTGGTCTTGCCGTGGAACGAATTCTCGGCGTAGACGATCTTGGGCCGCGCCGGACCCGCCGCACGTTCGGCGAGCTTGACCGCCGCTTCCATCGCTTCCGAACCGGACGAGCCGAAAAACACCATGTCGAGATCGCCGGGCGAGATCTGCGCCAGATTGTAGGCCAGCGCCGAGGCGTATTGCGACATGAAGGCGATGCCGATTTCGTGGCGCTTTTCGTCCTGGAACTTCTTGCGCGCCTCGAGCACGCGCGGATGGTTGTGGCCAAGCGCCAGCGAACCGAAGCCGCCGAAGAAATCGAGGATTTTGCGGCCGTTCTGATCAATGTAGTGCATGCCTTCGGCACGCTCGATCTTGATCTTGTGGAAGCCGAGCAGCTTCATGAAATGCAGCTGGCCCGGGTTGAGATGCGCCTTGAACAGGTCGGTCATCTTGGCGACATCGAGCGCCTTGGCATGCTCGACCGACATCAGGTTCGGCTTGGCGATCTTTGCCGAGGTCGTTGCCGGCGCCACTGCGACAGCATGCGAATGGGCCGTATCCGGCTTGGTGACAAGCGTCATGTTCATATCCTCTATTCGGCCGGGGCGTGCTGCGTGGACGCTGCGACACCGTTCTTTTTGGCGCGATATTCCTTGTAGGCGGCGATCAGCATGTCCTCGTCGCGGTATTGCGGCACCCAGCCGAGCTGACGCTCGCCCTTGGAGACGTCGAGCACGCATTCCTCGTCGGCGATCAGATATTGCTCGGGATCCATGATCGGCATGTTCATCCAGTCGAGCAGGTCGAGCGTGCGCTTGACCGCCCAGCCCGGCGTCGGCAGCAGGATCGACTTCGAGCCGGCATGCCTGACCAGGTCGCCAAGCAGCTTGCGTACCGGCGGCGGATTGAGCGAACCGAGATTGTAGGCCTCGTTCGGCACGCCGGCCTTCCAGGCAAGCCGTGCGGCTTCGGCGCAATCGAACACCGAGATGAACTGGTATGGGTTCTTGCCCGACCCGATCATCGGCACGGGAAGGTTCCAGTCGATCAGCTTGAACAGCTTTTCCAGGATGCCGAGACGGCCGGGGCCGATGATCAGGCGGGGACGGAACAGCGAAATGTTCATGCCACGCGTCCGCCACTCGGCGGCCAGTTCTTCGGTCTTCTGCTTCGACCAGCCATATTCGCCCAGCGGCGCCACCGGATGCTCTTCGGTCATCGGCTGGGTTACCGTGTGGCCGTAGATCATGTCGGTGGTGTAGTGCACCAGCTTGGGAGCTGCCGCGTGGTCCATCGCCTTGATGATGTTTTCGGTGCCGAAATAGTTCACCGGGAAGAAGAAGTCGTGGCGCTTGGCGCGCACCTGGAGCGGCGACAGCATCTTGGCCGACAGATTGTAGACCATGTCGTCGGCCTTGATGCCAACGGCTGCGATCGCGGCCGGATCGGTGACGTCGCAATGGACAAAACGCACGTTGCGGTAATGCGCGAGATCGCTCTTGACGATGTCGGCAACGACAACCTCTTCGCCGTCGGCGATCAGTTTGGGCGCAAGATGACGACCGACGAAACCGTCGCCTCCGAAAATGATGTGTCTCATCGCAAAAGCTCGCTTGTCTTGGTGGGTTCGGTCGAGGCCGCGGCGACAACTTCGCCATGGTCGCGGCCGCTCTGGGCGATCAGCACTGTGCCGACGCAGATGAAGGCGATGCCGGCGATGCGCCAGGCATTCAGGTCCTCGTGGAAGACGAAATAGGCGAACACCGCAACGGCGACATAAGCCAGGCTCAGGAAGGGATAAGCGAAGCTGAGCTCGACTTTCGACAGCACATAGAGATGCGATGCCATCGAGATAACGAAGGTCAGCAAGCCGGCGAAGACCCAGGGACTGAAGACGATCTGCAGTATCTTGATCAGCGGATTGGTGCCTTCGAAAGAAAGCGGTGCAAGCGACATCATGCCCTGTTTGAGCATCAGCTGCGCCGCCGCATTGGTCATCACTGTGAAAAGGATGAAGATGATATATTTCATTGCTTTGTCCGTCCTTCGCACAATCTATCGAAAAGCCCCTGATATTCTGTGAAGCTTTCCCAGCAATTTGAACTTTTCCGCGCTTCTCTAACAAGCGCCGACTATTTATTCGGCCGCCTGCGCCGTCTCGCCATTGCGCGTGCCCAGCCGGCCAGCGGTCCGCGCCCAGAAGTCGGACATGAATGCCGGATCGCGCATCGCTTCGAGCCGCTGCCAGTCCGGGAATGATGCGGCGAATGTTTCCGCCGACATGCGGGCATCCTTGTAGGGATTGACCGCACCTCCAGCGCCCACCGTGATCCGGTCGAGCTCGGCAAGCAGCTTCAGCGTGCGTTGGCCATGGTTGGGAAAATCGAGCGTCAGCGTGTAGCCCGGACGCGCAAACGACAGCAGTGCTGGCGAACGCTGCGTGCCAAAGCGCTTGAGCACCGTCAGGAACGAGCCCTGCCCGGCCCGTCGCGCCGCGGCCAACAACGCCGGTATGGTTTCGCGGGCGGCCTCTTCGGGCACGACGCTCTGGTGCTGGTAAAGCCCGCTCGGACCGTAGAGCCGGTTCCAGTCAGCAACGCCATCGAGCGGAAAGAAGAATTTCTGATAGCTCGCCTGGCTTTCGGTCAGGCGGCCGCGGCGCCAGCCATAGGCGGCATTGAACAGCTTCAGGAACGGCCGGTTGAGCAAGGTCAGCGGCGGCTGGAAAGGTACCGACAGCCTCGCCGTGCCGCGCTCTGCCGTACGCGCGCCATAGGCAGCGTGGTTGCCCGCAAGCAGCAAGCCGCGCCCGGCGTGTTTGCCGCTGGCAAGCTGGTCGATCCAGGCGACCGCATATTCGTTGTCGCGATCGGCCGTCTCGGCGAGATCGAAATACTCATCGAGATTGCCGAACGGCTTCACCGTCTCGGCAATGTCGAGCGACGGCACCCGCATCAGACGGATGGCGGCGGACAGAATGATGCCGGTCAGCCCCATGCCGCCGACGGTTGCCCAGAACAGCCGGGCGTTCTCGACCGCCGAGCAGGAATAGGTGCGGCCGTCCGAACGCAGCAATGTCAGGCGCTCGACATGGCAGCCGAAACTGCCACGACGGTGATGGTTCTTGCCATGCACGTCGTTGGCGATGGCGCCGCCGAGCGTGACGAACTGGGTGCCCGGCACCACCGCCGGGAAAAACCCGTGCGGCGCGGCATAGGCAATGATGTCGGCCAGCAGCGTGCCGGCCTCGGCTTCGATCAGGCCGGTCTCGGCGTTGAAGGAAACGACGCGCTTGCGCGGCCGCATGTCGACGACGGCGCCGGCGCTGTTCTGACAGCTGTCGCCATAACTGCGGCCATTGCCATAAGCGAGCAGCGATCCGGCGCGTGCCGTCCCCCCGGCCAGAAGCCGCGTTGCCTCGGCGATATCGATCGCCTGGCTTGCGCCCGGATTGGCGCGGCCAAAGCTCTGGTAATCAGCCAGTCCCACGCTCACAGTCCCGCCACCACAAGCAGCACCGCGCCAATGAACACGACGATCTGGCTGCGCCAGTCGCGGATGATGAAGACCACGGGGTCGTCATGCAGTTCGTCGCGCCGTGCCAGGATCCAGATGCGCATGGTGAGATAGAGCACGATCGGGGCCAGCGGCCACACCAGCCACGGGTGCTGATAAAGTTCACGCACGGCACTGCTGTCGATGTAGAGCGCCAGAACCAGCGCCGACGAAAATGCAGACGCCATGCCGGCCTGGGCGACAATCTCCTGATCCTCGATGCGGTAGCCGCGTCCGGCAATGCGCTCGCCGACACTGAGGCTGGACGAGCGCAACTCGACATAACGCTTCACCAGCGCCAGCGAGAGGAAGAAGAAGATCGAGAAAGCCAGCAACCAGAATGACACGTCGACGCCCGTGGCCGCCGCACCCGCAAGAATGCGCAAGGTGTAGAGCCCCGCAAGGGTCAGCACATCGAGCAGCAGCATGCGCTTGACCGACAGCGAATAGGCGGTCGTGGCAACGAGATACACCAGAAGGACACCGATAAACTCGACTTTCGTAAAGGCTGCCGTGGCAAGGCTCACGACAAGCAGGATCCCGACCGACGCCAGCCCGAACGGGATCGACAGCTTTCCGCTGGCAAATGGACGCTCGCGCTTGGTCGGATGCGCCCGGTCCAGCGCCAAGTCGAAGAAATCGTTGACGATGTAGATGGCCGAAGCAGCTGCGCTGAACGAAATGAAAGCCAGGATTGCCGGCACCAGCATCTCGAGGTTGAAGTATTTGTGCGCCAGCACCAGCGGCACCGCGATCAGCACATTCTTGAGCCACTGGTGAACGCGCAGCATCTTGAGGATGGTGCGCACATTCGGCTTCGGCGTTTCGACAAGCTCCGATGCATGGCTGGCCTGCCAGCGCGCCGCGGCGCGGTCGGGCGCAACCACGATCGCGTCGCGCGCGGCGTCGAACACTTTGACGTCGTGGCGGCTGTTGCCGGCATAATCGAAGCCGCCATCGCCATAGGCCTCGACCAGTGCCTTGCGCTTGCGTTCGGCGGTCAGGTTTTCACCACCGTCGCTGGCGAGCACGGCATCGAACAGGCCGAGATGGTGGGCAATGGCTTCGGCAAATTTGCGCGGCGTACCGGTGGCGAGCACGAGCTTGCGGCCATTGGCCTGCTCTTCGCGGAGCCGCTTCAGGATCTCGGGCCGGTAGGGCAGCGTTGCCGGGTCGATATCGACCGCCGCGGCAATCGCCTGCTTGAGCCGCGCCGGGCCCTTGAGCAGCCAGAACGGCACCAGAAAGATGTTGAGCGGGTTCTTCTTGAGAAGGGCGAAAAGGCCTTCCCACAGCAAATCGCTGGCGATCAGCGTGCCATCGAGATCGACCGCCAGTGGTACTGCCTTGTTGTCTGAACGCGCATCCATCGAACTGCCTGCCCTGCCCCTGCCGGACGGCGTGAACCTTCCGGACCCTGCCTGTCGCTATATCGGCTACAAGGTTCTGGATGGTTAAGGTCGAGGCGGAATGCTAAACGAGCGCCAGTCATTTCGCTAGTCATGCTTAAACAGACGTTAGCAGAATGCAGAAAAGGCCGAGCTGAAGCCCGGCCTTTTCGATCATCGCCAGCGCTGGCGCGCGAGCTTTACTTGATGCGGGCGACGCCGCCCGAAATCTCTACTGTTTCACCGCCGGTCAGCGCTTCGCGGTCGCCATTAGGCAACGTCACAAAGCAACCGCTCGAGCAGAACTCGACCGTTTCGCCGGCGGCAAGGGAAAGCTCCGTCTTGGAACCACCTTCCGTGACGATCAGGGTTCGCGGTTCGGCGTCGAGGTTTACCGCGCTTGCAGCATGCGCAGCGCCCGACATTGCCAGGACCAGCGCGCCTGCAGCGACAAGAAACCTTTTCATTTGCACTCGGTGTTTCCACCGCCCCTGTTCATCTCAGCAAGGCATTTTCGCCGTTTGCATGAGAGCTTATATGAGTTTGAAGCTGAACGGCAACTGAATGCCTTGTTCATGCCATAATTGGGTCGAGCCCGGTTGCGCTCACTCCGGATCCGGCTTTTTCGACCTTCCCGGCTTGCGGCTGGCGGCAGCCTCGGCAGCGCGCTTGCTGCGCGCCTCCTCGATTTCCGCCACTTGCGCTTCGACCTGCTCGTCGTCGGTCGGCCATTTCTCGGGCGGCTTGACGTCATGTGCACGGGCCGTCGACGGGATGGCGATGTGCTCGCGCTCAAACGCTTCAAGCACAGCGAAGCGGATATCGTTCTGGACGGTGTTGCTGCCGAGAAGATCGGCCAGGAAGAAGCGCATCTCGAATTCCAGCGCCGCCGGGCCGAAATTGGCGAACAGCACGAAAGGCTCCGGGTTCTTCAGCACCATCGGATGCGATCGCACGATGTCGAGCATGATCTCGTGGGCCCGCTTGGCGTCTGAATCGTAGGCAACGCCGATCTTGATATCGACGCGGCCGAGCTTGTTGCGATGGGTCCAGTTGCCGACCGCGCTGTTGATCAGGTCCGAATTGGGCAGGATCACCGACTGGCGCTGGAAGGTTTCGATCTCGGTGGCACGCACGCTGATCTTCTTGACTGTGCCCGACACGGCACCAGCGACGATCCAGTCGCCGACCTTGAACGGCCGCTCGGCAAGCAGGATCAGGCCCGAAACGAAGTTCGACACCACATTCTGCAAACCGAAACCGATACCGAGGGAAAGCGCACCGGCAACAAGCGCGAGGTTGGATAGATCGATACCTGCTGCCGAAACCGCGATCAGTCCGGCGATCGCCACGCCGGCGTAACCCACGGCGAGGCGGATCGAATTGCGCACGCCGGCATCGACCTTGCCGCGCGCCATGACCGAGCCGTCGAGCCAGCCCTGGAACCAGCGCGTGACGAAATAGCCGATGGCAAACACCATGACGCCCGACAGAAGGCCGGCTGGTGAAAAGGTCAGGCTGCCGATCTGGAAGCCCGAGCCGATACGGTAGAGCCAGGTGATCATGTCGCCGGGCTGGAATCCCCATGTAAACAGGATCAGCGGCACGCCGACGATCAGCACAAGCAGATTGATGACCATGCTGGTGACGAGGCCAAGCTGGTCGAGCGTCGCATCGTCGAGGGTGAACATCCGCTTGATGCGCCGGCCGACCGTCGTCTTGATGAAAGCGTCTTCCTCGTTGATCGCCTGTGACGACAGGAAGCCGATATACATGGTCGCCAGGATCGTGCCGGTAATGACGATCTGCTGCGACACGAAACGCGCCAGGCCGATATAGCCCAACAGCGCCGCGGCGATCGTGACACCGCCAAGAGTAAGCACGATGTAGCGGAAAAGACGCGGCCACGGCTTCGGATGGCCGTCTTGATCGATGAATGGCTTGACCAACCCGATCAGGATGACCAGCACGCCGATCACGACGGTCGAGGTCAGCGCCTCGCCGACGGTCAACGCCAGCGGCGATCCCAGCACTTGGTAGACCGAGCTCAGGAAGTAATCGAGGCCGGTGAAGAAGGCGGTCGCTGTGATCAGCAGCATCAGCCAGCGCGCAGCGCGGCTTTCGACCGGGATGAGCCGCCACTTGGGCAGCCTGGGCGACAGCACGGCCATGCCAAGGCGCGAAACGAAGAACACGATGGCGATGACGTAGAATAGCGACCACAGCATCGCACCGATGTCGCCGCGCAGCACCTCGAAATAGTCGAACAGGTAGTAGGTGACGCCAAGGAACACGACCAGCGCTGTCGACTGCATGAAGGTCGACCAGAACGCGACCGAAAGCCTGCTGAGATAGGACGGCTCCTCTACCCTGCCATCGGGCTCGAACATCCGCCCGAACATGCGCCGGCCGCCGATGATGATGACCGCTGCCGCGCCCAGTGCGAAAAACGTTGCCGCCAGCATCGACTTGAGCTTGAAGCTGGCGACGAAACGAACCCAGGACGACACCGTCCGATAGAGGTCGTTCATCTCCGTCTTGAAGGCGTCGACGACCTCCGATCCCAGAGCGAAATTAATCTGGTAGCGCTTGGTCAGCAGATTCTGGAACAGGTCACGGCGTATTTCGGTGATCTGGCTGATCAGCTTGTCGATGCGGATCGACAGGTTCTCGGCAACGCCGAGCACGGCATTGATTTCGGTCTTCTCCGCGTTCAGCTTCTCGCGCTCACTGGTCACCACCGCGGGCTCGGCCGGCTGGCCGTCGGCCGGCGGCTTGCCGAGTTGCTCCAACCGGGTGTTGATCTCCGTCAGCCGTGGACGAAAAGCGACGCCACTTTGCAGGAGCTCACGCGACAGTTGCTCGAGCTGCAGGCGGATGTCGACGAGACCGGCATCGTCTTCAGCACTCAGCTCCATCTTCTTCTGCAGCGCATCCGTCTTGGCAGCAAGGCTGGAAATGACTTCCTGCTGGTCGGAGACGACGCCTGCCGGCGCTTTGCCGACGTCCTGCGCTGCGGCCTGCGCCACAAGCACGGCAGTGACGATGAACAGGGTGGCAGCAATGCGCCGGGCTGTGGAAAAAAACATGATTTGTCAGCGACTCACGGTCTGATTGCCGAGCGAAAAAGCAAGCCATTGATAAAGACGCGCATCCTGCCGGGCAAGCCGATGCGCGCTGGCCCATGGGAAAGTCGGCCTGACGAAAAACAATGGCGGAATATTGGCTTGATCGCAGCAGTGCTGGCTGTAGTGTCCCGGCGCAGCCTGAAGGATGACATGAAGTATGGCGGAATATTCGGCCTTTTCACTTCTCAAGAACGCGCTCAGCGGCAATCGCGACTGGAAGCCGGCGTGGCGCAAGCCGAGCCCCAAGGCTTCGTATGATGTCGTCATCATCGGCGGCGGCGGCCACGGACTGTCGACGGCCTACTATCTCGCCAAGGAGTTCGGCATCACCAACGTGGCCGTGCTGGAAAAAGGCTATCTCGGCTCCGGCAATGTCGGCCGCAACACCACGGCCGTGCGCTCGAACTACCTGTTGCCGCAGAACACGCGCTTCTACGAACATTCGATGAAGATGTGGGAGAACCTCTCGCACGACCTCAACTACAATGTGATGTTCTCGCAGCGCGGCGTGCTCAATCTGGCGCACACGCCCGGCCAGCTCGACGACCTCGCGCGCAAGGGCAACGCCATGCGCCACCTCGGCGTCGATGCCGAGCTGATGACGCCGGCAGAGATCGGCCGCCGCGTTCCCGGGCTCGACATGTCGCAGTCGGCACGTTTCCCGATCTATGGCGGACTGATGCAGGAACGCGCCGGCACCGCCCGCCACGACGCGGTCGCCTGGGGCTATGCCCGTGGTGCCGACCGCCGTGGCGTCGACATCATCGAGAATTGCGAAGTCACCGGCTTCCTGCGCGATGGCGACAGGGTCACCGGCGTCTCGACCAGTCGCGGCGAGATCCGCGCCAAAAAGGTCGCCATTGCCGTCGCTGGCAGCACCGGGCGGGTGATGCAGCTTGCCGGCATCGACCGCATGCCGATTGAAAGCCATGTCCTGCAGGCCTTCGTCTCGGAATCGCTGAAGCCTTTCCTCGACACGGTGCTGACCTTCGGCATGGGCCATTTCTATGTCGGCCAGTCCGACAAGGGCGGCCTCGTCTATGGCGGCGACCTCGACGGCTACAATTCCTATGCCCAGCGCGGCAACCTGCCGATCGTCGAGGAAGTGATGAGCGAGATGCTGGCGCTGTTCCCGTCGCTCGCGCCAGTGCGCGTGCTGCGCTCCTGGGGCGGCGTCTGCGATATGTCGATGGACGGCTCGCCGATCATCACCACCGGCCCCCTGCCCGGCATGTATCTCAATTGCGGCTGGTGCTACGGCGGCTTCAAGGCAACACCGGCCTCCGGCTTGTGCTTTGCCCACACCATCGCCAAGGACGCGCCGCACGAGTTCAATGCGCCCTTTACGCTCGACCGTTTCAGCCGTGGCACCGTCATCGACGACAAGGGCCAGGGTCCGACGCCGCGGATGCACTAGAGCATGATCCCGAAGAGTGGATACCGGTTTTCGGAAAAGACCATGCTCCAGCAAAAAGTTAGAGCCCCCATTCCGATGCATCTGAATGGAACAGGCTCCAGGGGTTCGAACACATGCTGATCACCTGCCCTTATTGCGGTCCGCGCGACGTCTCCGAATTCGCCTACCAGGGCGACGGCAATCGCGCACGCCCCGATCCCGCTTCGACCGACCACGAGGCCTGGAACGCCTATGTCTACGATCGCCTCAATCCGGCCGGCCGCCACAACGAGATCTGGCAGCATTCCGGCGGTTGCCGCGCCCATCTCGCCGTCGTGCGCGACACGGTGACCCACGAGATTTCGAGCGTGCGTTTCGCCCGCGAGCATGGTGCTGCGCCGCACGGCCGCCGCAAGCCGGGAGCAAAAGCATGAGCCCGCGCCGCACACCATCGGGAGGCCGCATTGACCGGCTGCGCACCATCCGCTTCACCTTCGACGACACAGCCTATGCCGGCCACCACGGCGACACGCTCGCTTCGGCCCTGCTTGCCAATGGCGTGTCGCTGTTTGGCCGCTCGTTCAAGTACCACCGGCCGCGCGGCGTGCTGACGGCAGGCGTCGACGAACCCAACGCTTTGGTCACGGTTCTGCGCGGCGAAGTCCGCGAGCCGAATATTCCCGCCACCATGGTCGAGATCTATGACGGCCTTGTCGCTGTCAGCCAGAACCGCTTCCCGTCGCTCGCTTATGATGTCAGCGCCATCAACCAGCTTGGCGGCAAGTTCATCTCGGCCGGCTTCTACTATAAGACCTTCATGGGCCCGGTGATCGGCCCGCTCAAGGGCACGCGCTTTTGGATGCTGTGCGAAACGATCATCCGCCGCGCCGCCGGCCTCGGCCGTGCCGGCCACGCACCGGATCCGTCGCGCTACGAGCGCATGAACGCGTTTTGCGACGTCCTGGTCGTCGGCTCCGGTCCCGCGGGCCTTGCCGCAGCGCACGAGGCGGCGGCATCAGGCGCGCGCGTCATCCTTGCCGAACTCGACCCATCCTTCGGCGGTTCGGCCAACTGGTCGGGCGAAACCATCGACGGCGAGCCGGCAGCCGCGTGGGCTACCGACATCGTCGGCGAACTCAAGGACAACGGCAACGTCCGCCTGCTCAAGCGCACCACTGTCTGGGGCTACTACGACGGCAACACGCTTGCCGCCATCGAGCGTGTCGGCGATCACAAGACACACTCGCCCAAGGGCGCGCCGCGCCATCGCCACTGGACCATCCGCGCTCAAAACGTCGTGCTGGCCACTGGTGCGTTCGAACGTCCGCTGGTCTTCCCCGGCAACGATCGCCCCGGCGTGATGATGGCCAGTGCAGCGATGCGCTATGCCAATCAGTACGGCGTGTTGCCAGGTGAGAAGATCGCGGTGCTCACCAACAACGACAGCGCCTATCGCGCGGCTGCGGCGCTCGCCAAGGCCGGCGCACAGATCGTGGCTATCGCCGACCTGCGCCAGGACGTTTCGGATGCCTGTCGCAAGCTCGCGAGCAAGGCAGGAGCCGAACTGCTCAGCGGCCATGCAGTGATCGGCACCGAGGGCGGCAAGAAGCTATCCGGCGTCAAGCTCGCGCCATTCTCCGCCGCTTCTGGTGTATCGCCGGGCAGCGCGCGTGACATCGGCGCCGATTGCCTCATTGTCTCGGGCGGCTGGTCGCCGACCATCCATCTCGCCAGCCAGGCCGGTGCACGACCAGTCTGGAGCGATGACCTCCAGGCTTTCCTGCCGCCGGAGACAGGCAATGGCTGGTGCGGCGCCGGCGCTTTCAACGGCACTTTTTCGACGACCGAAGCCATTTCGGAAGGTTTCGCCGCCGGTCGCAAGGCAGCGGGCCGACCGCCGCTCGACATCAGCACCTCGCCCGACGTCGAACCGGCCCCGCTCGATCCCAATCCAGCGCCGGTCTTCGAGATCAGGGCGAAAGGCAAATCCTTCGTCGATTTCCAGCATGACGTGACATCGGACGACGTCCGCCTCGCCCACCTCGAAGGCTTCGTCTCGGTCGAACACCTGAAGCGTTACACCACGCTCGGCATGGCAACCGACCAGGGCAAGGGCTCCAACGTGCCCGGCCTTGCCATCATGGCCGAAGCCCTGGGCAAGCCGATCCCAGAGGTCGGCACGACCCGGTTCCGCCCGCCTTACGCGCCGGTCTCGGTCGGTGCACTTGCCGCCGAGCGCTTCGGCGACCTCAAGCCGGAGCGGCTCACGCCGATGCATGACTGGCACCTGGAAAACGGCGCGACGATGTATTCCGCCGGCCTGTGGTTCCGCCCGATGATCTATGGCGGCGCAGGCGAGACGATCGAGCAGGCTTATGTCAGGGAAGCGCAGGCAACCCGCGAAACAGCAGGCATTGTCGACGTCTCGACGCTCGGCAAGATCGCCGTCCAGGGACCGGATGCCGCCGAGTTCCTCGACCGCGTCTATTCCAACGTCTTTTCGACCTTGCCCGTAGGCAAGGCGCGTTACGGCCTGATGCTGCGCGAAGACGGCCTGGTCTTCGACGACGGCACCACCTGGCGGCTTGGCGAACACGATTTCCTGATGACCACGACGACGGCCAATGCCGGCAAGGTCATGCAGCATCTCGAATATTTCCTCGACGTCGTCTGGCCGGAATTGAAGGTTCACCTGACCTCCGTCACCGACCAGTGGGCTGGTGCCGCTATCGGCGGGCCGAAGGCCAGGGAAATCCTGGCGTCCTGCGTCACCGGCACCAGGGTCGACAACGAGGCCCTGCCCTTCATGGGCATCGTCCATGGCGAGATATCAGGGGCGCCTGTCATGATCTGCCGCCTGTCCTTCTCCGGCGAAATGGCCTTTGAGGTCTACAGCGGCGCCGGCCACGGTACCCATGTCTGGGAGGCGTTGGTGACGGCCGGCAAGCCTTTCGGCATGGTGCCCTATGGGCTTGAGGCGCTGGGAACGATGCGCATCGAAAAGGGCCACGTCACCGGTGCCGAGATCGACGGCCGCACCTCGGCACGGGACCTGCACCTCGGCTGGATGCTGTCGAAAAAGAAGCCGTTCATCGGCTCGGCGATGATGGACCGCGAAGGCTTGGTCGCTTCCGGGCGCCTCGAACTTGTCGGCCTCATCTCCCTCGACAATCGGCCGCTCAATGGCGGCGCGCATATCGTCGAAGACCTCGACATCGAAAACCCGCACGGCTCGCTCGGACACATAACCGCCGCCTGCTTCTCACCGGCACTCGGCAAGTACATCGCGCTGGCGCTGGTCTCAGGCGGCAAGGCTCGCCACGGCAAGCGCGCCTACATCTCCGACCCGTTGCGCAACCGCTTCGGCCCGGTCGAGATCGTCAGCCACCACTTCTTCGATCCCGAAGGGAAACGCATGCATGGTTGAGCAGCTTTCACCGCTCGAACCCGTATTCCGGCCTGGCTCGCACGGCAATTTCGTCGACGGCGTCGGCGTGACCTTGTCCGAGATCGCACCCGGCTCGATCGTCCAGCTGGCTGCCTGGCCGGGCGAGGAAAAGAAGCTGATGGCTGCCATCGGTTCCGTCACCGGCCTCAAGCTGGCCGACGGCGCGGGCGCCGGCGCATCATCGGAACGCTACGCCGCCTTCGGCTTCGCTCCCGGAAAGTTCCTGGTATCAGACGCTTCGGAAGGGCTTGCCACCACCTTTGCCGTCAAAGTCACAGCGGCAATCGGATCGGTCACCGACCTGTCGCATGGACGCATAGCGATCCGAATTGGCGGCTCGAAATCGGAATGGGTGCTGGCAAAGCTCTTTGCCGTCGACTTTGCGCTGGCCGCCTTTCCCCAGGGTTCCGGCATCTCGACCACCCACCACGACGTCTTCACCCAGATCCAGCGCAGCGGCCCCGACACCTTCGACCTCTACGTCTTCCGCTCCTTCGCCCGCTCGTTCTGGAAGATGCTGTGCCATGCATCAGACGAAGTCGGGTACGAGGTCAGATGATGCCGGCAGACGGCGTGCCCCAGTCCGCATTCTGCAGCACGACGCGGTAGCCGTCGTCGTCCTCGAAGGTCACGCCTCGCCTGTCCCAATAGGGATTGAATGACGACACGGGCTGATAGCCATGCGCCTTCATGCGCGCGACAGCCGCCTGCCAATCGTCTGAAACAGGCAGGTAGAATACGACAAGATTGTCCTGCGTCGGCGCCCTGCCGGCATCGTGGCCATGGGCGCGGGTGAACTCGAAATGATGCGCCTCATCAGGCTTGCCGAGCATCACGCCATCGAAACCATCGTGGTTCTCGAAGCGGGCCAATTCGTCGAGCCCGAGGCCGTCGCGGTAGAAACGGACGGTGGCCTCGAGATCGTTGGTGGGCCGCGCCACGCGCAGCACGACATTCTTCTTCATGGTTTTCGCTCCTGAGTATCCAACCTAGCCTGCCTTCGCCGCGCCTGCCCACTGGGTGACGACGAGCCCGATGGCGATCAGCACGAGACCAGCAATCCGGGCGAAGCTGGCGGGGCGCTGGATAAATCCCATTAGCCCGAAATGGTCGATGACCAGCGAAGCCACCATCTGCCCGCCGATGACGGCGACGATGAAGCTCGCCGCCCCCATCTTCGGCGCCAGCAGCAGCGCCGCCGTGACATAGACCACGCCCGCAGCGCCGCCGATCCAGATCCACCATGGGCCAGTGGCAGCGGCAGTCGCGAAGGTAGGCACTGGGACCTTGAACGCCAGCATGACAGGCACGGCCAGGGCCACGCTGACGGCCAGCGAGACCATCGTCGCCCAGAGCGGATGGCCGAGCAGCCGCCCGAGCATGGCATTCGCGCCGGCCTGAAACGGGATGGCGGCACCGGCGACCAGCGCTGCGGCGAGCAGGGATGAAGCTAGGTTCGGCATGACATGTCTCCTTGTTTTCCAAGGCCTAGGACATCCGAAATTCTGATGGAAATTCGTAATTCGTAGCCGCAATATGCACGGCATGAATAATCTCGCCGGCATTGACCTCAACCTCCTCGTCGTGCTCGACGCGCTTCTGGCCGAGCGCCATGTCTCGCGTGCCGCCATCCGCCTGAACAAGAGCCAGCCGGCGATCAGCCACGCGCTTGGCCGTCTCCGCCATCTGCTCGACGATCCGCTGCTGGTCCGGCATGGCGGCGCGCTTCAGCCGACCATGCGTGCGCTGGAGATTGCGCCGCGGCTCGCCGAGGCGCTGGAACGCATGCACGAACTGCTCGCCCCGAGCGGCTTCGATCCGGCCACGGCACGCCGCAGCTTCCGCCTCGCAATGTCCGACTATGGCGCCACCGTCGTTTTGCCGCGCCTGCTGCCGCTTTTGCGCCAGCGCGCGCCAGGCATCGATCTCCAGGTCAGCCAGGCCGGCCGCGAAGCCATGGCGGCGCAGGTCATGGACGGCGAGGTCGACATCGCGATCGGCGTTTTCCATGCGCTCGACAAGGCCGTCCGGCGGCAGCGGCTGTTCGAGGAGGACTATGCCTGCCTGGCCGATGCCAATTTGCTGGGCAAAGCGGCTGGAATGGACATTGCCGCCTATCTCCAACGGCCCCATGCGCTGGTTGCGCTGCGCGCCGACGTCGAAAGCGAGATCGACGTGGCATTGGCCGCCGCCGGGCACAAACGGCGCATCGCACTGGTGCTGCCGCATTGGGGCGTCGCCCCCGGGCTGATCGCCGGAACCGACCTCGTGCTCACCATCGCGCGCCGCCTGCACCCGGCAGTGCCGGCAGCAAGCGGCCTCGCTGCCTTCGAGCCGCCATTTACGATACCGTCCTTCGCCTTCGAGCAGATCTGGCACAGGCGCCGCGACGGCGACGCCGCGCATCAATGGTTGCGCGAGACCATCTCGGGCCTTTTCGAAATCTGACGCCGGCGTTGCCGTGGCGGACAGATCGTCGTTGAACTAAGATCGCTGCAGCCCGAAAGACGGGCGCTCTTGGTGTCGGGAAAGCGCCATGGCGAGCAACTCGTTCCGTTTCGATGAAGCCTGGGAGATCCCCGAAGCACCGCCGCAGCAGGTGTGGGACGTGCTCGCCGACGCGACGCTGCTGCCACTGTGGTGGGGCGACGTCTACAAGGACGTCGAGAAGCTGACGGTCTTCGACAAGCCGACTGTCGGCGGCAAGGTGCGGGCTCGCGCGCGCGGCTTCCTGCCTTACGAGCTGAACTTCATTCTCGAAGCGGTCGAACTCGAACCGGGCAAGGTTGTCGCCGTGAAAACCTCAGGCGATTTCGACGGCCATTGGCGCGCCGTACTGACGCCGTCCGGCCAAGGCACGCATGTTGCGCTGGCCTGGCAGGTCATCGTCGAGCGGCCCATCCTGCGCCTGCTGTCGCCATTGTTGCGCCCGGCCTTCGCCTGGAACCATCGCTGGACCACGCCGCGCGGCGAAGCCGGCCTGCGCCGCTATCTCGCCGAACGCCGCGAGAATCCCGCCCGCTGAACCGCGATTGACATCAACCGGCGGAATCACTTCAAATCACCATGGCTCGTGCAGCCTGCCGCTCGCCCCTTTTGGGAAGGTGAATGCACGATCTTTCACGCGGTTTGACCTTCAGCACGGGCGATCCGCCAGAATGCGAGCACTGGCACTTTCCAACGTTCGCCCGAGCCAAGGATCGAACCATGCATTCTTTTCTCGACGCCAAACTGATGGCCAAAGCGTTGCGCAAGGCATTGGCCGAACGCGATGTCGCACTCTCGCATAGCGACTGCCTCGAGCTCGTCGCACAGCAACTCGGCATTGCCGACTGGAACACGCTTGCCGCCCGCATCGCGGCCGCCAAGGGTGACGATGAGCTGACGTTGCCGCAAGACTGGCTTGTCATGGACAACACCGAACGCAACAATTACCGGCTCGGCCTCGATCCGCAGCAGCCTGGCACCGCATTGATCGAAAGCAGATACGCTCGGGGCAAAGGCGTCGTGCTCGAGGACAAGCATTTCGGCACGCTGATGCAGAGCATTCTCGCCGATGACTACCGCGGCCTAAGCGTGAAGATCACGGCCTGCCTCAGGACCGAGGATGCCAATGCCGGCTCGATCTGGATGAGGGTCGATGGAGCCAAGGGCCAGGTCCTTCGGTTCGACAACATGATCACCCGCCGCAAAGACGGGGCCTTGAAGGGAACGACCGACTGGACGGAACTGCAAGTCGTTCTCGACGTGCCGCAGGAGGCCGAAAGCATTCACTATGGCTTTCTGCTGCTGGGCCATGGCCGTCTCTGGGGGCGTGACTTCAGGATCGAGGCAACCCGCGACAACGTGCGTTCAACTTCGACCAACAGCTACCTAAAGCGACCGACCAACCTCGGATTTGCGGCTGGTCAGGGCGCCTCCAACTGACCTTCAGGCAACTCGCCGAGGCCGCGTTCTTATGCGGCTTCGGCTTCCGCCATCGCTCACCTGACGAACTGAACCCACTCGTCGAGCGGCGCCCGGTCGGTGCGGAAGGTGCTCTCCGGCTTTGAAGTGTCCTCGTGGCCCAGCGCCATGCCACAGACCACGACCTCTTCCTCGGGGATGCCGAGGACCGGCCGGATCTGGCGATGATAGGGCGCAAACGCCGCCTGCGGACAGGTGTGCAACCCCCGCGCCCGCGCCGCGATCATGATGTTCTGCAAGAACATGCCGTAGTCGATCCACGAGCCCTGATTGAGCCGGCGGTCGATGGTGAAGATCATGCCAACCGGTGCGTCGAAGAAGACGAAGTTGCGGTCGTGCTGCGCCCGCATGCGATCGACGTCGCGGCGGCCGATGCCGAGCGTGCTGTAGAGCCCGAAGCCGTTGGCGCGGCGGCGGCCGAGATAGGGCTCGAAGAACTGGTCGGGATAATATTTGTACTCGTCCCAGACGGCTTTTTCGGCACGCACGCCTGAATTGAGAATGGCTTCGCCGATGCGCTGCTGGGTCTCGCCGGAGGTCACATAGACCTTCCACGGCTGCATGTTGGTACCCGATGGCGCACGCGCGGCAACATCGAGGATGTCTCGAATGACCGCCTCGTCGACAGGCGTCGACAAGAAGGCCCGCACCGAGCGGCGCGACATGATCGCTTCGTCGACAATCGCCGTTTCGTCGAGCGGTAGCGGTTTTTGGTCCGGTGCCAGCATGAGCTGTCCCTATGGCATCGATCTTTTCGGAACGCCCCTCACCGCCCGTTCGAAACCGAGCCTTTGCACTCTCGCCAAGAGTCTCGCAAGAGAAACTTGCTGAACCATGAAAATAGGCTTGAAATTTTCACGACGATGCCGCTTCATGAAATTATGACTTGGAATTTCACGAGAGCATCCATTTGAGTCCCGTTGCAACGATCCCGGCACGCAAGGAAAGCGACGCAGCCAGCGACCTGCTCGCCAACGACCTCCGCGCCCTGCGCAAATCACGTCGGCTGACGCTGGCCGAGATCGCGCTCAAGCTCGGTCGCTCGGTTGGCTGGGTCAGCCAGGTCGAACGCGGACTGTCGACACCGTCGATCGGCGACCTCAGGGAATTTGCCGCGCTGTTCGGCGTGCCGATAAGCCTGTTCTTCACGCACGAAGCGACCAACGAGGTCGAGCGTGGCGTCATCGTCCGCTCCGGGCGGCGCCGGACGCTGGGCAGCAGTGAATCCGGCCTGGTCGAGGAGCTGCTGTCGCCCGACCTTGGCGGCAGCTTCGAGATGCTGCGCTCGATCTTCGCGCCGGGTGCCGGCATGGCCAAGCCGGCGGCGCGCCCCACCGAAGAGGCCGGCTACGTCGTCTCTGGCTGTTTCGACATCGAGATCGACGGCACCTGGCACAGCCTGGGCGAAGGCGACAGTTTCCGTTTCGACCACAAGCCGTTCCGCTGGCGGAATCCAGGCACGACACCGGCGGTGGTCATCTGGGTCGTATCGCCGCCGGTCTACTGATCGCACGCTTAGGGAGGAAGTCATGGCTGAGTTGCCGAGCACGGCGCGCGTGGTGATCATCGGCGGAGGTGCTGTCGGCGTCTCCTCGCTCTATCACCTCGCCAAGGCGGGCTGGACCGATTGCGTGCTGCTCGAAAAGAACGAGCTGACCTCGGGTTCAACCTGGCATGCCGCCGGCAACGTGCCGACCTTCTCGTCATCCTGGTCGCTGATGAACATGCAGCGCTATTCGACCGAGCTGTATCGCGGGCTGGCGGCCGAGGTCGACTACCCGATGAACTATCACGTCACCGGCTCGATCCGCCTCGCTCACACCAAGGAGCGCATGCAGGAGTTCCAGCGCGCCAAGGGTATGGGCCGCTACCAGGGCATGGACATCGACGTCATCGGCCTCGACGAGATCCAGCGCCGCTACCCCTTCATCGAGACGCATGACCTTAAGGGTGCGCTCTACGATCCCAACGACGGCGACATCGACCCGGCCCAACTGACGCAGGCGCTGGCCAAGGGCGCCCGTGACATGGGCGCCAGGATCTTCCGCTTCTGTCCGGTGATCTCAGTCCGCCGCGACAATGACGAATGGGTCGTTTCGACCGAACAGGGCGAGATCCGCTGCGAAAAGGTGGTCAATGCCGCTGGATACCGCGCCGCCGAGGTCGGCAAGATGTTCGGCCGCGACGTGCCGATGATGGTGATGAGCCATCAATACATCCTGTTCGACGAGCTTCCTGAGCTCGCCGCCTGGTCGCGCGAGGCGGGCAAAAAGCTGCCGTTGCTGCGTGATGTCGACAGCTCCTACTACCTCCGCCAGGAAAAGAACGGCATGAATCTCGGCCCTTATGAGCGCAATTGCCGCGCCCATTGGGCAACACCAGACGACCAGATGCCTGATGATTTCTCTTTCCAGCTATACCCCGACGACCTCGAGCGGCTGGAATGGTATCTCGACGACGCCGTCCGTCGCGTCCCGATCCTGGGCACCGCCGGCCTGTCCAAGATTATCAACGGCCCAATCCCCTATGCCCCCGACGGCAACCCACTGATCGGTCCGATGCCGGGCATGCCCAATGCCTTCGAGGCCTGCGTCTTCACCTTCGGCATCGCCCAGGCGGGCGGCGCCGGCAAGGTTTTGGCCGAATGGGTGACCAGGGGCGAGACCGAATGGGACATGTGGTCCTGCGACCCGCGCCGCTTCACCTCGTTTGCCTCGGCTCCCGACTATGCAGTTGCCAAGGGCATGGAAGTCTACGGCCACGAATACGCCATCCACTTCCCGCGTCACGCCTGGCCGGCGGCGCGTTACCGCAAGCTATCGCCCATCCACGACCGGATCGCAGCCCTCGGCGCCCAGTTCAACGCCTACAATGGCTGGGAGCGTGCCACCTGGTATGCAAAGCGGGGCGACGACACATTGGAAGAATCGACCCAGACCTTCGCCCGTTCCGGCCCGTGGGAGAATCGCATCCGCGAGGAATGCCTGGCCGTGCGTGATGCCGCCGGCATTCTCGACCTGCCCGGCTTCAGCCGCTTCAACCTCGACGGTCCCGGCGCCGCGGCATGGCTGGAGACACAGGTCACCGGCAGCGTGCCCAAGGTCGGCCGCATCGGCTTGTGTTACTTCGCCGATGACAAGGGCCGTATCGTCACCGAAATGTCGGTGGTTCGCCACAGCGAGACACTGATGACGCTGATAACCGCCGCTGTCGCGCAATGGCACGATTTCGAATGGCTGAAGTCGCACATGCCGGCCGATGCGGCCTTCAAGCTCATCGACCGCACCGAGGAGTATGCCACCCAGATCCTTGCCGGGCCCAATTCGCGGAAAATCCTGGTCGAGGTCTGCGAGGCCGACCTTTCCGCGCCGTGGTTGACACATCAGCAGACCACCATCGCCGGACGCTGGGCCAAGCTAGTGCGCGTCTCCTTCGCCGGCGAACTCGGCTGGGAAATCCACACCAAGGTTGCTGATACGGCCATTGTCTTCGATGCTGTCTGGGCGGCGGGCCAGAAGCATGGCCTGAAGCCTTTCGGCATGTTCGCGCTTGACTCGCTGCGGCTGGAGAAGGGCTACCGCGCCTGGAAGGGCGATCTTTCGACCGACTACACCATCCTGCAGGGTGGGCACGAGCGCTTCGTCAAATGGGACAAGCCCGACTTCCGCGGCAAGGCGGCACTGCTTAACGAAAAGCAGCAGGGTGTTTCGAAGCGTTTCGCCACGCTTGTCATCGACAATCCGGGCGAGTGCGACGCGCCCTATATGTCGACGCTCTGGCACAATGGCCAGATTGTCGGTGAGACCACGTCAGGAGGTTGGGGCTACAGGGTGGACAAATCGATTGCGCTGGGCATGCTGCGGGCCGATCTGGCCGCGCCTGGCGCAAAAGTGGAAGTCGAGATTTTCGGCGAGCGTTTCAAGGCGACGGTCCAGGAAGACAAGCCCTTGTGGGATCCCGGAAACGAAAGGCTGCGTTCCTAATGACACTCCCCTTTGTTGATCGAGGCTTTGGCGCCTTCATGTTCGACATGGACGGCACGATCCTGAGTTCGATTGCCTCCACCGAACGCGTTTGGACCGCCTGGGCGACAAAACATGGGCTCGACGTCGAAACCTTCCTGCCGACCATTCACGGGGTGCGGGCATTCGAGACGATCAGCAGGCTGAACCTTCCAGGCATCGATCTGATAACTGAGATCGAGGAGCTGACACAGGCCGAGTTCGACGACGTCGAGGGTATCGAATCCATCCTCGGCGCAGCCGACTTCCTCAACGCCCTGCCTGCCGAACGCTGGGCGATCGTGACCTCGGCGCCCCGCAGGCTGGCGATGCGCAGGCTTGAAGCAGCCGGCCTGCCAATTCCGCTGATAATGGTCACCGGCGAAGACGTCGCCAACGGCAAGCCTGCACCCGACTGCTTCCTGCTCGGCGCCGAGCGACTTGGTCACAAGCCACAGGACTGCCTGGTGTTCGAGGATGCGCCCGCCGGCATTCGCGCAGCGGAGGCTGCTGGCGCGCAGGTGCTGGTAATCACCGCCACGCACAATCATGCCGGCGACACACCACATCCGTCGATGCCAGGCTACGGCGCGCTGACGCCCAGGCTCGACGGCGCGAGCAGGCTGACGCTTGCCCGCTTGGCGACCTTGCAGGATGCGGGAGCCTGATATGCCAAAACCATCCTCCCGCATCTCCGGCATCGTTCCCTCGGGCAAGGACGGCTGGGAAGTGCATTTCGCCGCCATGACGCGCAAGCAGGCCGGCGAGGACATCATCATGCTGTCGGTCGGCGATCACGACTTCGACACGCCGTCGGAGACGGTCGAGGCCTGCGTCGACGCTGTGCGCGCTGGCTTCCACCACTACACGCAACTGCCCGGCCTGCCGCGCCTGCGTGCCGCCATGGCCAGGATCTCCACGCGCTGCACCGGCGTCGACACCGCACTTTCCGAAATCATCGCCACGCCGGGCGGCCAGGCCGCTCTCTACGCCGCGGTGCAAGCGACGCATGATCCGGGCGACCACGCCGTGGTCGTCGCACCCTACTATGCCACCTACCCCGGCACGTTCCGCGCCGCCGGCGCCAGCTACACCGTCGTCGAGGCGCACGCATCAGATGGCTTCCAGCCGCGTGCCGCCGAGATCGAGAAGGCGCTGAAGCCCAACACGCACTCGATCCTCATCAACACCCCGAACAACCCGACCGGCGCCGTCTATTCCAGGAAATGCCTGGAGGAAATCGCCGAGCTTTGCGTCCGGCGCGATCTCTGGCTGCTCTCCGACGAAGTCTACTGGACCCTCGGTGGCGGCGAGCACGTGTCGCCGCGCGCCCTGCCCGGCATGGCCGAGCGCACGCTGGTCATCAATTCGATGTCCAAGAGTCACGGCATGACCGGCTGGCGCATCGGCTGGCTCACAGCGCCGGCCGATCTCGTCTCGCTGGTCATCAACCTCAACCTCGTCACCACCTACGGCCTGACCGATTTCGTCAGCCGGGCGGCCATCGAGGCGCTGGAGAACGATTTCGGCGTCGAGCAGATAGCAGGCACTTATGCCGGCCGCCGCACGCTGTTCATCGACCAGATGCGCGGGCTGAACAACGTCACCGTGCGCGGCTCGGAGGGCGGCATGTATGTCATGCTCGACGTCAGCGCCATCGAGCCCGACTGCGAGAAATTCGCCTGGAACCTGCTCGAACGCGAAAAGCTCGCCGTCATGCCGGGCGTCAGCTTTGGCGATGCCGCGGCGGGCCATATCCGCATCAGTCTTTGCCAGCCTGACGACGTGCTGCGGGAGGCCGCCGGCCGCCTGAGGCGCTTCGCCAATAGCTATGAGAGATCAGCTGCATGACCGAAATTCCCGCCCGTGCCCGCGCCGTCATCATCGGCGGCGGTGTGTCAGGCTGCTCTGTCGCTTACCATCTGGCGAAGCTCGGCTGGACCGACATCGTGCTTCTGGAGCGCAAGCAGCTTACATCAGGCACGACATGGCACGCGGCGGGATTGATCGGACAGCTGCGGGCCTCGCAGAACATGACACGGCTGGCGAAATATTCGGCCGATCTCTACGTCAAGCTCGAGGCCGAAACCGGCGTCGCCACTGGCATGCGCCAGGTCGGCTCCATCACCGTCGCGCTGACCGAGGAGCGCAAGCACGAGATCTATCGCCAGGCCTCGCTGGCGCGTGCCTTCAATGTCGACGTGCGCGAGATTTCGCCCAACGAAGTCAAGGAGATGTACCCGCATCTCAATGTCGCCGACGTGGTTGGTGCGGTGCACCTGCCGCTCGACGGCCAGTGTGATCCGGCCAACATCGCCATGGCCTTGGCCAAGGGCGCGCGCCAGCGCAGCGCCAGGATCGTCGAGAACGTCAAGGTCACCAGCGTCCACACCAAGAACGGTCGCGTTTCCGGAGTGTCATGGTCGCAAGGCGGCGAACAGGGAACCATCGAGACCGACATCGTCGTCAACTGCGCCGGCATGTGGGCGCGCGAGCTTGGGGCCCGGAACGGCGTCACCATCCCGCTGCATGCCTGCGAGCATTTTTACCTCGTCACCGAGGCCATCCAGGGCCTGGGTCGCCTGCCGGTGCTGCGCGTTCCCGACGAATGCGCCTACTACAAGGAAGACGCCGGCAAATTGATGCTCGGCGCCTTTGAGCCGGTGGCCAAACCCTGGGGCATGGACGGCATCCGCGAGGACTTCTGCTTCGACCAGTTGCCCGAGGACATGGACCACTTCGCGCCGATCCTCGAAATGGGCGTCAACCGCATGCCGATGCTCGAAACAGCCGGCATCCATACGTTTTTCAACGGTCCCGAGAGCTTCACCCCTGACGACCGCTATTATCTCGGCGAGGCGCCGGAACTCGGCGGCTACTGGATGGCAGCCGGTTACAACTCCATCGGCATCGTGTCTTCGGGCGGCGCCGGCATGGCGCTGGCGCAATGGATCCACGACGGCGAGGCGCCCTTCGATCTGTGGGAGGTCGACATCCGCCGCGCCCAGCCGTTTCAGAAGAACCGGCGCTATCTCAAGGAGCGTGTGTCGGAAACGCTTGGCCTGCTCTATGCCGACCACTTTCCCTATCGCCAGATGGCGACCTCGCGGAACGTCAGGCGCTCGCCCCTGCACGAACACCTGAAAGCGCGCGGCGCGGTGTTCGGCGAGGTCGCCGGCTGGGAGCGCGCCAACTGGTTCGCGAAGCCTGGCCAGGAACGTGAGTACAGATACTCCTGGAATCGGCAGAACTGGTTCGACAACCAGCGCGACGAGCATCTCGCCGTGCGCAGCGGCGTCGGCCTGTTCGACATGACCTCTTTCGGCAAGATCCGCATCGAAGGCCGCGACGCGCTGGCCTACCTCCAGCGCCTCTGCGCCAACGACATCGACGTCGAGCCAGGGAAAATCGTCTACACCCAGATGCTCAACCAGCGCGGCGGCATCGAGAGCGACCTCACCGTCACGCGGCTGTCGCCAACGGGCTTCCTGGCCGTTGTGCCCGGCGCCACGCTGCAGCGCGACCTCGCCTGGTTCCGCAAGCATTTGGCGGACGAGTTCGTCGTCATCACCGACGTAACCGCGGCAGAATCGGTGCTCTGCCTGATGGGACCGAAGTCACGCGACCTGATCCAGAAAATCAGTCCCAACGATTTTTCCAATGACAAGAATCCGTTCGGCACCTGGCAGGAAATCGAGATCGGCATGGGTCTCGCCCGCGCCCATCGCGTCACCTATGTCGGCGAGCTCGGCTGGGAACTTTATGTCTCGACCGACCAGGCTGCCCATGTCTTCGAGGCCATCGAGGAGGCCGGCGCCGACCTCGGGCTGAAGCTTTGCGGCCTGCACACACTCGATTCCTGCCGCATCGAAAAGGCGTTCCGCCATTTCGGTCACGACATCACCGACGAGGATCACGTGTTGGAAGCCGGTCTCGGCTTTGCCGTGAAATCAGGCAAGGGCGGATTCATCGGCCGCGACGCCGTGCTGCGCAAGCGCGACGCCGGCCTTGCCCGCCGGCTTGTGCAATTCCGCCTTACCGATCCCGAGCCGTTGCTGTTCCACAATGAAGCGATCGTGCGCGACGGAAAAATCGTCGGCACCATCACCTCAGGCAATTACGGCCACCATCTCGGCGGCGCCGTCGGCCTGGGCTACGTGCCCTGCGCCAACGAAACCGAAGCCGATGTGCTCGGCTCGTCCTACGAGATCGAGATCGCCGGCCAGCGTTTCGCCGCGGATGCGTCGCTCAAGCCGATGTACGACCCTAGGGCCGAACGCGTGCGGACGTAGCCGCCCCTTACAAATTTGGCCGCGCTGACATATTCAGTCGAATGCGAGTTTCATGCGGCGAGGCCGGGCAGTGACGAAAAAGCAGCGACGCGTCTGGTGGGGCGACTTCAAGGCGGCCGATTTCACGGCGATCGATCCTGAAACGACCATCGCCGTCATCCCCGTTGCGGCCGTCGAGCAGCACGGGCCGCATCTGCCTGTGTCGACCGACCTGACGATCATGGAAGGCATGCTTTCGCAGGTCTTTTCGCGGCTTCCAGAAAACCTCGACGCTCGCTTCCTGCCGATCCAGGCTGTAGGCAAATCCGACGAGCACATCCATGCACCCGGCACGCTCAGCCTGCCGGCTAATATGCTGGTCGACGCCTGGACAGAACTCGGCGCGTCGGTTGCCCGGACAGGTATCCGCAAATTCGTGTTTGTCACCTCGCATGGTGGCAACGAAGAGGTGATGGGCATCGTCTCGCGCGAACTGCGCGTCCGCTTCGATGCCCTGTCGGTACGGTCGAGCTGGGGCCGTTTCGGCACTCCCGACGGCCTCTACCCTGCCCCCGAGATCCGGCTCGGTATCCATGGCGGCGACGTCGAGACATCGCTGATGCTGCACTTCCAGCCCGAGTTGGTCGACATGGCAAAGGCAGAGGATTTTGCCTCGAGCTTCGAGCGCGCCGAAGGTGAGTTCGAGTTACTGCGACCGCACGGCCCGCACGGTTTTTCCTGGATCGCTTCCGACCTCAATCCACATGGCGTCGTCGGCAATGCGGCAATCGCTACCGCAGAAAAAGGCCGCCTCACCGCAGCCCATCAGGCGGACGGTTTTGTCCGGCTGCTGCAGGACATCCGCAAGGCCAGGCTGGCCGACTGGATCGCCTAGACTTCAAGCCCGAACGGCACGCCTTCGAAACAGTCGGCACCGCGTCCGATAGCGGCGATAGCCGAGACCATCCGCCCGTTGCGGCCAAGGATCTGGTCCGCCACCGCGATCAGGCGCGGATTGGGTGTGGCCGTGGGTGAATGCCTGCGCAGCGTCGCCGCAAGCTCCACCTCGTCGCGCGAAGGATCGAGCGCCGCAGCAATGATGTAGGCGGACGCCGTCGAGCGGCTGACACCGGCCCAGCAATTGATCGCCAGCGGCCTCGACCTATCCCACGCACGGGCAAAGTCGAGCAATTGCCGCACATGCGCCTCACCAGGCAACGTCATGCCGTCCTGCGCGGTAGCGATGTCGTGCATGTTCATCAACAGGTGGTTTTCGGCGCGGATGGCCGCGGGCCGTGCCATCTCTGTCCCGACTGACAGTAGCGATATCAGCCGCACGGCACCGACGCGCACCACCGTTTCTTCGATCCTGGAGAGCGGGCTGACATAGATCATGGCTTGGTTTTCCCGTCCTGCCGGTCCTGCGCCCAGTCGCCCAACGCAACATCCAGCCGCCGCCATGCAACCTCGTGCCCCGGCAAGCCGCAACGCAGCTGCGTCGGCCGGTCAACAAAGCTGCGCACAAGAATGCCTTCTCGCCCCAACGCCCTGAACAGCCCGGCGGCATCAGGGATGTCGACATGGCGAAACAGCGACGTGCCACCAGTGACGATGACTCCAGCTCGCGCAAATGTCTGGTCGAGTCGATGCGCGGCCTGTCCGAGCGTGATGCGCATCTCGCGCTGCCAGTCAGTATCCGACAGCGCCTTGATGCCATATTCGAGCGACGGCACCGCCACCGACCAGGGACCCAGTTCCTCCTCCAGTCGCTCGGCGATGTCAGGATGGGCCAGCGCGAAGCCGAGCCGGATGCCGGCGAGCCCATAAAATTTGCCGAAGGAGCGCAGCACGACGATGCCGCCCTGCTCGACATCGCCGGCAAGGCTCTGCGCTTGCGGGCCGACATCCATGAACGCCTCGTCGACGACCAAAAGCCCGCCGCGCGCGCGCAGGCTGGCTGCCAGTTCGAGCAGGTCCGAGCGCTTGATAACGCGGCCGTCCGGATTGTTCGGATTGACCACAACGGCGAGGTCGGCGTCGAAAAGCTGGCTGAAATCGCTTGTCTCGGCCACCTGGTGACCGGCGATCGCTGCAGCCCGCGCGTGCTCCTGGTAGGTCGGCCCGAGCACGAAGGCGTGACCTGGCCGCACCAGCGAGGCGATGCGGGGCAGCAGAATCTGCGTGCCCGGCGCCGGCACCACATGGGCGGCCGAGGGCGCGCCATACGCAGTGGCGGCAACTGCTGCGAGGTCGCGCGCCCGGCCCGGCTCGGGCAGGCGCGACAAGGCTGTGGCAGGCAGCTCGAAAAGCGGATAGGAGTTTGGATTAATCCCGGTCGACAGGTCGACGAATGGTTCGGGCGCTCCCGGAAACAGCGCCCTCGCCCGTTCCAGGCTGCCGCCGTGGTCCACGGTCCCTGTCCTACGTCCTGCAAGAAGCGTCATGTCTTTTCCGCTCGCCTTCCTGTCGCTTCTGGTTGAACTCGGTCTCGGCTATCCGGACCGGCTTGTGCGCAAGATCGGTCATCCGGTGATCTGGATCGGCAAGCTGATATCCTTTCTCGACATCAGCCTCAACCGAGCCACCGATACCGACGCTCAGCGCCGCATCTGGGGCGTGGCCGCCCTCGTCGTCATCGTCACCGTGCCCGCCACAATCGCCTTCGCCATGGAGCGCCTGTTCGGTCTTGTCCCCTTCGGCATGCTTCTGACGGCCATCGCCGCTTCCACCCTCGTCGCCCAGCGCAGCCTCGGCAGCCACGTGAAGGCCGTGGCCGACGCGCTCGACAGCGGCGGCCTAGTTGCCGGCCGCAAGGCCGTCTCGCAGATCGTCGGCCGCGACCCCGAACGCCTGGACGTATCAGGCGTCAGCCGTGCCGCCATTGAGAGCCTGGCCGAAAACTTCTCCGACGGCATCACCGCACCTGCCTTCTGGCTCGCTATCTCAGGCTTCGCCGGAGGTGCTGCCTACAAGGCGGCCAACACCGCCGATTCGATGATCGGCCACCGCACCAGCCGCCACGAAGCCTTCGGCTGGGCCGCCGCCCGTTTCGACGACCTCATCAACCTGCCGGCCTCACGCCTGACCGCACTTGCCATCGTGCTCGCCGCCTTCCTCGTGCCCGGCGCCGAGCCGAAGGCCGCCTGGGAGGCCGTCTGGCGCGACGCCCAAAAACACCGTTCACCCAATGCCGGCTGGCCCGAGGCCGCCATGGCCGGTGCGCTCGGCCTCGCCCTTGCCGGGCCGCGTGCCTATGGCGGCGTTTTGGTCGAGGACGCCTTCATGGGATCAGGCGGCCGCCGTGACGCCAATGCCCACGACATCCGCGCAGCCCTGCGCCTCTACTGGACGGCTGACGCCATCCTTGTCGGCGCCATCGGCCTGGTCGGCTTTGCCATCTGGCTCTGACGCCGCCAGCCGCTCAGAACTCGATACCCTTCTGCGCCTTCACGCCTGACGCAAAATGATGCTTGGTGGCGCCCATCTCGGTCACCAGGTCGGCGGCCTCGACCAATGCTGCCTTGGCGTTGCGGCCGGTAACCACGACATGCAGCCCCTCGCGCCGGCCCTTGAGCGCAGCAACCACGGCTTCAAGGTCGAGATAGTCGTAGCGCAGCGCGATGTTGAGCTCGTCGAGCACGACAAGCGAAATGCTCGGATCGGCCAGAAGCTCCTGCGCCTTGGCCCATGCTGCTTCGGCAGCGGCGATGTCGCGCTTGATGTCCTGTGTCTCCCAGGTGAAGCCCTCGCCCATCGTGTGCCAGACAACGCGATCGCCGAAGGCGGCGAAGGCATCCTGTTCTCCCGAATGCCAGGCGCCCTTGATGAACTGCACGACGCCAACCCGCTGGCCATAACCCAGCATGCGCAGCGCCAGACCGAATGCGGCCGTCGACTTGCCCTTGCCGGGACCTGTGTTGACGATCAGCAGCCCCTTCTCGACGATGGTCTTGCCGGCGACCTCGGCATCCTGAACCGCCTTGCGCTTGGCCATCTTGGCGCGGTGGCGTTCGGCTTCCTGCTCGTCGATCGTCTTCATCTCATTTCACCTTCATCGGCAGGCCGGCGACCAGAAACAGCACCTCTTCGGCCACGGCCGCCACCTTCTGATTGAGCCTGCCGGCATCGTCACGAAAACGGCGGGCCAGTGCATTGTCGGGCACGATGCCGAGCCCGACCTCGTTGGAGACCACGAACCACGGCCCGCGCGGACGCGACAGCACCTCGACGAGCGCCGCACATTCGGCCTCGACGTCATGATCGGCCAGCATATGATTGGTAATCCAGAGCGTCAGGCAGTCGACCAAGACAGGCGCGCCATCAGGCAGGCTGGCAAGCGCGCCCACCAAATCCAGCGGCGCGTCGAGCGTCCGCCAGCCCTCGCCGCGGCGGCCGCGATGGATCGAAATGCGCTCGCGCATCTCGTCGTCATAAGCCTGCGCCGTGGCGACATACGACCACGGCGCAGGACATTGCGTGATGAGCCGCTCGGCATGCGCGCTCTTTCCAGAGCGCGCACCGCCGAGCAGGAAGGTCAGCTTCTCAGGCAAGGCGGCCGTTCAGCGACGGCGCCGGCTCGCTCATGAAGCGGCTACGCACATAGCCTGCCACAGCGCCCAGCACGACCCAGAACACCAGATTGGTGATGGTGACGGCGACGACGAAGCTGTGGTGCAGGTCGGCCGGGATCGGCGACTCGTGGCTTTCCGGTTGCGGCGCACCGACGATGTGCGGCACGACGATCAGCGCGACGCCGAGGATCGCCAGCGGCAACGACTGCTTGAAGGCGATCAGCGCCAGCCCGGCTGCGGTGGCGGCAACGGTCAGCGCCCACCAGATCTGGCGAGAGACAAGATCGGCGGCAGGCATCGCCGGCAGTTCCGGCGGCAGGCCAAGACCGGGAGCCAGGGTGAACACGGCAAAGCCGGCAAAGCCCCAGAACACGCCCTGGCGCCAGTTGGCGATGCCACCGGCAAACTCGGAAACGGCGACCAGGATCAGGCCGAAAGCGATGCCGCTGACGATGTTGGCGAGCGCCGAATAGGCAAAACGCTCAGCGCCATCGGCCGGAGCCCATGCTTCGGCTTCTTCTTCGGCTGGCGCCGCAGCCTGTGCCGCAGTGGTTTCGGCGCCGGCCGCAGGGGCGGTCGCCTCAGTGCCGGCAACTGGTGCGGCGGCATGCTCATGGCCGCCGCCGGCATTCTCATAGGTCTCCGCCTTGAAGATCAGCGGATCGGTTGCATAGGTCTGGAGTGCGGCAAGGACCACGCCGGCCAATAGCCCGCTGATCGCCGCGATGAACACGACGTTTCTGAAGATGGACATTGTTGGATCGCCTTGGTTAGTGGCAGGGGAAAGCCATCGAGTGGCGATAGTCGTGGGCAGCGTTGTGCACCACGTCCATATGCGAGAACCCGAGGAAGCCAACAACGAAAAGGCCGAGCAGCGCGGCAAGCGCCAGCTGCATGCTACGCGACTGCGAAGAGACGTCGGTGCCGAGAGCAGAAACAGTGTTCATCATAAGTCCTTTCGCCCTCCACCCGAGGGCACAGAGATAAGTGCCTGTCGCCGGCAGGTCTCCTGGCTTGCGGATCGGCACCCTTCCCCGCCTTCCCGAAGCAAGCTTCAGTGGCATTTGGGGAGAGCTAACCGCATACAGTTGCGGGGGCAGCCACGGCTTCGGACCTTCAAATGGCCCTTACCGCATTCCCTCTTGATTCCGTAACGGAACCGACGACGCCGCAACTATAGAAACAAATGGCTTGGGCGGCAAACCAAATTCCGACGCCAGACGGCGCGAATGCGGCTTTTGGCGATCAGCTACGCGCCGCGATTCGCTCGGCGACCAGATGCTGCAGCCGCCACATATGCCGGTCGTGGATCGCCCGCTGTTCGAGGTTCTTGACCACATTGTAGAGATAGTCTGCCGCCGATCCCCAGTGACCGCAGGTCGTCGCCAGCCGCTCCACGACCTCGTCCTCGCCAAGCGCGCCGGCATAGGCGCGGCCACCGCGATTGACGACGAAAGCAAGCGCGGTCAGGGGGCCATTGTCGGTGGCGAGATTCAGCCAGCGCGGTTTGTAGGTCGAGGGCTTCAGCGTCATTTCGCGGCGGAACAGCTTGTCGAGCTGCTCGCGGCGGTCGCCGTCCGTGAGCCTGAGCGCCACGCCCTTGCACTGGCCGCCGCGATCCATGCCCATCATCAGGCCGGGCTGCTCCCTGGTGGCGCGCCAGCGGTTCATGCTGATGCAAAACGAGCGGTGCCAGCCGCGCGCCAGCGCCACCTTTTCTTCAGTGTGCTCGATCTCGGGCTTCCAGATCAGCGAACCATAAGCGAACAGCCACAACGGCCCGCCCTCCGGATGTTCGGCAAGCGTTTCGTTGATCATCGCTTCATAGTCGGCATCGTCGAGATGCACTGCGTCGGGGTCGGGCCCCGAATCGGCGACCTCGCGATAGCAACGGCCCACCAGTTCTTCCGTCAGCGACATCATCCGTCCGGTCATTCCCGCCCCTTCAATTGCCTGTGCACGACCGGCCGTCCGGCTCTCTTCCGCCCCGCTTCAACCATGATAGTGCTGCATGGGCGCTGCAACACCCGAAAACGCAAAAGCGAATGACCATGACGATGCAACCGAGCCCTGAACAAGTTCAAGCCCCCTTCCGGCGCGTGTCGGTCATCGACATCGCCCGTGGCGTGGCCCTTGTCGCCATGGCGATCTACCACTTCGCCTGGGATCTCGAATTCTTCGGTTATGCCGACCCGGGCATGACCGCCTATGGCAACTGGAAGCTGTTCGCCCGCTGCATCGCCTCGAGCTTCCTGTTCCTCGTCGGCGTCAGCCTGGTGCTGGCACATGCCAAGGGCATCCGCTGGCCCGGATATTTCAGGCGGCTCGCCATGGTGGTGGCGGCGGCGCTGGCGATCACCGTCGCAACATGGTTCGCCACCCCCGACACCTTCATTTTCTTCGGCATCCTGCACCATATCGCCCTGGCGAGCGTTCTTGGCCTTGCCTTCCTGCGCCTGCCACCACTGTTGACGCTGGTCATCGCCGCTTTGGTCGTCATCGCTCCCAACTATCTGCGCTCGGAAGCCTTCAACCACCCGGCGCTGGTCTGGATCGGACTGTCCACCGCCAACCCGCGCTCCAACGATTTCGTCCCGCTGTTTCCCTTCTTCGGTGCGGTGCTGGCCGGCATCGGCATAGCCGGGCTAGCGCTCAAGGCAGGCCTGATCGAAAAAATGTCGCGGCTGCAGCCTGGCGCATGGTCGCGTCCGCTGTCCTTCTTCGGCCGCCACAGCCTTGCATTCTACCTCATTCATCAGCCGGTGATGATCTCGCTGGTCTGGCTCTTCGCCCCAGGTCTTCCCCGCCCCGGTAGAAACCCGCGAAGTCACCTTCCTGAAATCCTGCCAGCTTTCATGCGAGCAGAGCCGCGACACTGATTTCTGCTCGCGCTACTGTGTCTGCATGCTCGACGAATTGCAGAAAGATGATTCGTTCGACCGGCTCTATGCCGCCGACCAGAGTCCGGAGCTCAAGGCGCATGTCGGCCAGACCGCTGCCATGTGCACGACCAGCACCGACAATCAGACGATACCAGGAGGAGCGCAGTGACAGACCTCAACGCCGCCCCTAGCAAGGTGCCCTGGCCGCCGATCATTTACCTCGCAGCCATCGCTATGGCTGTGGTGCTGGGACTGCTTTATCCCTTGCCATGGATCACCGAGCCGCTGTCGGACCTGCTTTATGCCGCCGGCTGGCTGGCAGTGGCAGGCGTCATTGCGATGTATTATTCCGCCATGCAGACGCTGAAGCGTGCCAAGACCACCATCCGCCCCGACAGGCCGTCGGAGCATCTGGTCACCTCAGGTGCCTTTTCCTTCACCCGCAACCCGATCTACTTCGCCAACACGCTGCTGATGATCGCCATCGGGCTGATCACAGCCAATGTCTGGTTCATCATCCTTGCCGTGATCGCGGCCTTTGCCACGCAAAAGCTCGCCATCGTGCCAGAGGAAAAGCACCTGCAGGCTCGCTTCGGCAAGAAATACATCGACTACACGAAGAAAGTTCGGCGCTGGATCTAGCTCGTGACAACGGTTGCGTCGTGGCCGCGGAAGCTGTGCGTTCCATACGCAGCAACGATCGCGAGTGCGACCGCCAGCCAGAGCATCAAGCCGATCCACTGATGCTGGACTGCATCGCTGCCCTCAAACACGCGACCGAGAAACCGGACGCTGTTCTGGTGCGATGCATGCATGAGGATCGCCGGCAGCACGCTTCCCGCCGAGTTCTGGTACAGCCACGTGAACACCACCGCCGCTGCCATGACGTTGAGCGCGCTGGAAATGCCGTAGTCGTTCAGTAACAGCAGGGGCAAGTGCCAGGCCGCCCAGATCAATCCGAGCACCAGACTTGCAATCAGCGCTCCGTGATCGTGCAGAAACGCCGGCAGCGCGAAACCCCGCCAGCCAGGTTCCTCGCCAAGCGGACCGCTGAAGACCAGCAGCAGCGCAACCATGACGGCGATTTCCGCAATCGCAGGCACGTTCGCCCAATTTGGCGGCGCGGCCCCAAACAAGGGGTTGAGCCAGATTGCGAGCAGTTGCACCACCACCGGCATGCCAATCGCCACCAAGTACCACACGGGAGGCACACGCCATTTCACCACCGACGCAAGCAGGGCACGGACCTTCGGCCAACCGCCCAGAATGGCCGAAATGACCAAGGCAGAGACAAATGGGCCGAATGTGAACCAGGCGATGGCTTCGCCACCTGCCTGATAGAATGGGATGAAGGCTATCCAGGTGATCGCGAATGCCAGCAGCACGAAGCTCACGACGGGCCAACCGCGAACCATCCTGACGAGCATCGACATCGGAGCTACTCCCGAAGGGCAGCCAACCATACCACAATGCCGTTGGTGAGTCCGAACCACCAAGGGGCGGATGACCCGCTCGGCTATCGGCTGTCAGGTGTTGACGCCCAACTCGACCAACCGTTCAACACAGGACTCTTCGGCCTGGTCAAGTTCGGCCAGCGTCTCCTCGAGATCGCGACGCTTCTGACGCAGATCTTCGCGCTTTTCCTCGATGCGCTTGATCATCAGCTTGAGTTGACCGACCTCGCCGGGCGGTTCGCGATACATCTGGATGATCTCGCGGATCTCGTTGATCGAGAAGCCGAGCCGCTTGCCGCGCATGATCTGGCGAATGAGCTGCCGGTCAGACGGTCGGAACAGCCGGGTGCGACCGCGGCGGACCGGCTGCACCAGCCCCTCGTCTTCGTAAAAGCGCAGCGTTCGCGTCGAAATATCGAATTCGCGGGTCAGTTCGGTGATCGAATAATATTCCCGCATCGTCTCTCCACCCGGCGGACGTATCGCCCCGCCTTGAAATCATGCCGGGCACTAGCCGAGGCGCTACACCGGGCAACGGTGAGCGCCGCGCGGCCAAAAGGACCATCGCTGATCCCCAAGGAGTCTCGCACGCGATTTACGTAAAAGTCAATCGAGCACGACTAACCTGCCGCCGCGCCGAGATGCAGCCACCAGGTGGCGAGGCTGAGGAAGGCGAGGAAGCCAATAACGTCGGTGATCATCGTGGTGAAGATCGACGATGAGATCGCCGGATCGGCGCCGAATTTGTCCAGCAGCAGCGGGATCAGGATGCCGCCGAGCGCTGCCGCCAGCATGTTGAGAACCATCGCCGCGGCGATGACAAAGCCGAGGTCCGGATTGTGAAACCACAGGCCGGCGACAAGCCCGAGGATGGTCGCAATCACCACGCCATTGAGCAGGCCCACCATCACCTCGCGGCGGATGACGCGCCCGGCATTGTAGATGTCGAGGTCGCGGGTGGCGAGTGCGCGCACAGTCACCGTCATCGTCTGGGTGCCGGCGTTGCCGCCAAGCGAGGCGACGATCGGCATCAGCGCCGCCAGCGCCACCATCTCCTCGATCGTCGCGCCGAACTGGCTGATGACGGAGGCCGAGATGAAGGCGGTGCCCAGATTGACGAGCAGCCACGGCACCCGCGAGCGCGAAGTCGCGGCCACCGTGTCGGACAGCTCTTCGTCACCGACACCGCCCATGCGCAGCAGATCCTCCTCGGCTTCCTGCTGGATGACGTCGACAACGTCGTCGATGGTCAGGACGCCGACCAGCCGCTCATTCTCGTCGACGACGGCGGCCGAGAGCAGATCGTATTGCTCGAATTCGCGCGCCGCCTCTTCCTGGTCCATCGTGGCCGGAATGGCATGACGCGTTTCGTGCATCACCTCTTCGATCTTGACCGCGCGCTTGGTGCGCAGGATCTGGTCGAGGTCAACGGCGCCGAGCAGCTTGAAGGTTGGATCGATGACAAAAACCTGGCTGAAACGATCAGGCAAGTCCTTGTCGTCACGCAGATAGTCGATGGTCTGTCCGACGGTCCAGAATGGCGGCACCGCGACGAACTCGGTCTGCATGCGCCGACCGGCCGATTCCTCGGGATAGTCGAGCGAGCGACGCAGCCTGATGCGCTCGGTGAACGGCAGTTGCGCCAGGATCTCGTCCTGGTCCTCGGTGTCTAGGTCTTCCAGGATGTAGACCGCGTCGTCGGAATCGAGTTCCTGGACGGCCTGGGCGATCTGCGCGTTGGGCAGGTTGTCGACGATATCGAGGCGGATCGCCTCGTCGACCTCGGTCAGCGCCGAGAAGTCGAAATCCGAGCCCATCAGTTCGACCAGCGCCAGCCGCTGCTCAGGCAGCAGGGCTTCGAGCAGGTCGCCGAGTTCGGACTGGTGCAGGACGGAGACGTCGCGCTTCAGCGTCAGCGTGTCGCGGTCGGCGATCGCAGCGCCGATATGCGCCAGGAACGGCGCAAGGATCACCCCGTCATCGCCATAGATTTCGGCGCGGACAGCGTCAGCGGCGTCGGCGCCGTGCATATGGTCGTGTCGGGCTTCCATCGGCGCTTCCCGCTTGCGGATTTCGGGATTCGAGGTGGGTTATCCCTAGCCCGCAAAGGGCCGGAATATCAAATGAAATACTGCCCGACCAATCGGCATCAAACATGCAGTTGGCGGCTGTTTCAATCAGGCCACATGCTCGCTGACACATTGCCTGTGATCGGCCAGCACTTCGATGATACGGCAGTCGCAGATACGGCCATGGCCACACTCGTCGATCATGCGCGACAGCTCGCCACGCAGCGCCTGCAGCCGCTCGATGCGCCGGTCGACCTCCCGCAAATGCGACTTGGCGATACTGTCGGCCTGGTGGCACGAGGCCTGCGGCTCCTGCGACATGACAAGCAGTTCCCTGATGTGGTCGACCTCGAAACCGAGTTCGCGGGCATGGCGGATGAAGTTGAGCCGGTCGATCTCGGCCTTGCCATAGCGGCGCTGGTTGCCCTCGGTGCGCGGCGGCGCGGCGATCAGGCCGATCTGTTCATAGAAGCGGATCGTCGGCACTTTCACGCCGGTGCGCCGCGCCAGTTCGCCAATTGGCAGATTCATCGAAAAACCCCTTGATCCTCTAGTGGCTAGAGATTCTAGCATTGCTTCATAGTGGATTGAAAGGACCCATCATGAACGATGCCAGCCACGGCAAAACACGCTTCCGCGTTGGCGGTATGGATTGCGCCTCTTGCGCGACCAAGATCGAGAACGCGGTCAGCCGCCTGCCCGGCATCACCGAGGTCGGCATTTCGGTTTCCGCCGGCACGATGACTGTGTCGCATCAGGGACCGGCACCTTCCGCCGCGATCTCGAAACAGGTGAAGGCGCTCGGCTACTCCGTCGCCGAACTGGGCGCCGCCCGCAGCGCGGAGGCAAACGACCACAAGCACGGCCCCTCCTGCGGCCACGATCACAGCCATGGCGGCCACGCCAGCCATGATCACGGCAACCATGCTGGGCATGATCACGCTGGGCATGACCATGGCGATCACTCTGGACACAACCATGGCAGGCCGGCAGCGGACGCCGCAAGCGCCGGCCACGATCATTTCGATCTCGACGATGGCCCGTGGTGGCAATCGCGCAAGGCCAAACTGACGATCGCCTGCGGCGCAGCCCTTGTCGCCGCCTATGCCATCGGCCAGTTGCTGCCCCAGCTCGGCCATTGGGCGTTTTTGGCTGCCCTTGCGGTCGGGTTGGTGCCAGTGGCGCGCCGCGCTTTTGTCGGCGCTATCACCGGCACGCCATTCTCGATCGAGACGCTGATGACCATCGCTGCCGTGGGCGCCGTGTTCATCGGCGCCACCGAAGAAGCAACGATGGTCGTGCTGCTGTTTCTCATCGGCGAATTGCTGGAAGGCGTCGCCGCTCGCCGTGCGCGGGCCAGCATTCGCGGACTAGCCGATCTTGTCCCCAAGACCGCGCTGGTCGAGGAAGGCGGCACGACCCGTGAAATCGCAGCCGATGCGCTTCAGGTCGGTGCGATCATGCTCGTCCGGCCTGGCGACCGCGTTGCTGCCGACGGCACCATCGTCGAAGGTTCGAGCACGCTCGACGAAGCTCCAGTCACCGGCGAGAGCGTGCCCAAACTAAAGACCATGGGCGACGACGTCTTTGCCGGCACGATCAACACCGATGCGGTGCTCAGGGTCCGTGTCACCGCCGCTGCCGCCGACAACACCATCGCCCGTGTCATCAAGCTGGTCGAAGAGGCTCAAGAGAGCAAGGCGCCGACCGAACGTTTCATCGACCGCTTCTCGCGTTATTACACTCCGGCTGTGCTGGTCGTCGGCGCACTTGTCGCCATCCTGCCACCGCTTGTCGCCGGCGGTTCATGGGAAGAATGGATCTACAAGGGTCTCGCCATCCTGTTGATCGGCTGCCCCTGCGCGCTGGTCATCTCGACGCCCGCCGCAATTGCCGCCGGCCTGTCCGCCGGCGCCCGGCGCGGCCTGCTGCTCAAGGGCGGCGCGGTGCTCGAAGGCATGCGCCGCGTGACCATGGTCGCGCTCGACAAGACCGGCACGCTGACCGAAGGCAAACCCAAGGTCACCGACATTGTCGGCGTCGACTGTTCCGAAGCCAAGGTCCTGTCGCTGGCAGCCGCCTTGGAGACAGGCTCCAGCCATCCGCTGGCGCTCGCCATCCTGGGCCGCGCCAAGGCAGACGGCGTGCCGATCCCCCCGGCCAGCGTCGCCAAGGCAATCGCCGGCAAAGGTGTCACCGCCACGGTCGGCGGCGAAGACGTGTTCCTGGCTTCGCCGAGCGCTGCCGAAGAAATGGCCGGACTGTCTGCCGAGCTGAAGAGCCAGATCGCCGTCTTCAACGCCGACGGCAAGACCGTTTCGGTGCTGCTGGTCGACAACAAGGTCGCGGGCATCCTCGCCATGCGCGACGAACCGCGCCCAGATGCCATCGCGGCTCTCGCCACCCTCAAGGCCGACGGCATCGCCACCGTGATGCTGACTGGCGACAACGAGGCGACGGCGAAAGCGATCGGCAAGGGTCTCGGCATCAACATCCGCGCCGGCCTGATGCCCGACGACAAACAGCGCATCGTGCGTGAGTTGCAGAAGCAGGGCCAGATTGTCGCCAAGGTCGGCGACGGCATCAACGACGCCCCTGCTCTTGCCGCTGCTGATTTCGGCATCGCCATGGGCGGCGGCACCGATGTTGCGCTGGAAACCGCCGACGCCGCGATCCTGCATGGCCGCGTCGCCGACATCCCCGACATGATCGCGCTGTCGAAGTCCGTGATGGGCAACATCGCCCAGAACATCACCATCGCGCTTGGCCTCAAGGCGGTGTTCCTGGTGACCACCATCATCGGCCTGACGGGGCTTTGGCCAGCGATCCTCGCCGACACCGGCGCCACTGTGCTTGTCACCGCCAACGCCATGCGCCTGCTTGCCTGGCGCGGTCGCTAAGAAGACCTCCTCACAGGACCTGCCCGGGGCCATTTGATGGCTCCGGGCAACCGTATCAAAGCGGCAAAACCGCCGCCGCCTGTACCTAAACTCGACACGTCAAAAGCTGGAGCCGAATTGGCGACGGCTAGGCAGCATAGCAAAGCGCTCCCTGCGCGCCTCAGGACGCGCCGCAACGCAACATCCTGGATCGCAGGCATCGCGACCAACTGCAGCAAAGCTGCACAATCTTCTGTAAAGTCTTGGAAAAAGCCGGCTGGCCCGGCGAGGCTCAAGCTCCCCAGCCCGGCTGGTACAGCTTGCTCAGATGATTGGTAGTCATCTGAAAAGTGATGGTGCGGTCGAGAAGACTCGAACTTCCACGGGTTGCCCCACAGCGACCTCAACGCTGCGCGTCTACCAATTCCGCCACGACCGCACTGTCACGAAGGGCCGGTCCGAACCGGCTCGCGGCATGTAGCAAATCGTTTCCGGGGAAACAAGCGCCCTGTGCAATATTCGTCCATCATTCTTGCATGCCCCAGCGGAAGTCCCTGACGGCAGCCGCCAATAGCCGGCTTTCCAGGCTCAGGCACTGGACGTTCCGGCCCCGAGCAGCCATATCAGGTCGACGAACGGACCCCCAACATGACCGAACGCAGCCTTATCGCCACGTCGTTTCTCGCCCTTCCCGGCTCAGCGCCCGTCGAATGGCGAATCGAGCCCGGTCTCACCCCCTATGATCAGGCGCTCGCCTTCATGGAACAGCGCGCCGATGCGATTCGCCAGGGCACATCAGGCGAAATGGTCTGGCTGGTCGAGCATCCGCCAATCTACACCGCCGGCACCAGCGCCCAGGAACAGGATCTGGTCGAGCCCGACCGCTTTCCGGTGTTCAAGACCGGCCGCGGTGGCGAATACACCTATCACGGCCCCGGCCAGCGCGTGGCCTATGTCATGCTCGACCTCAAGCGCCGGCGCGAAGACGTTCGCGCCTTCGTCGCGGCGCTCGAAGCCTGGATCATTTCAGCCCTTGCCGCCTTCAACGTGAAAGGCGAACGCCGCGAGGACCGCGTCGGTGTTTGGGTCGTCCGCCCCGACCGCCCCGCTCTACCCGACGGCTCGCCGGCGGAAGACAAGATCGCGGCCATCGGCATCCGCCTGCGCCGCTGGGTCAGCTTCCACGGCATCGCCATCAATGTTGAACCGGAACTCGGCCACTTCTCCGGCATCGTGCCTTGCGGAGTCATTGATCACGGCGTCACCAGTCTCGTCGACCTCGGCCTTCCAGTGACGATGGCCGACCTCGACGTCGCGCTCAAAGGTGCCTTCGAGGAGATTTTCGGGCCGGCCGACATCGTTTCCGCCCCGGTTCGGAAAACGGCCTGAGGCCACCTCCCTGGCGCGCCGGTCGACGCGCTTCATCCACCTGCTCAATCGCGGCGGCGTCCCGCCTCCTCCAGGCATCGGGATGGCCCGGTGCCTCACTGTTTTCTGGTTGGGAATGCCAGCGGCAAAAAAACACCCAACAGGCGCTCAAATCAGAGCGCGCCGATCCACATCGCCATGGTGACGAGGAAGGTGCTCATGCAGACCATCGAAATGACATCTTGTACCAGCTCGGTCATCTGTTGCTCCTGTTTTTAATATGTTCTCAATTTGTTCTATTTCTGTTCGAATGTCAACGCGAGGCATTGCATTCGGGCGCAGGCACCCGCCGCAAGCGATTCGAGAGTAAATGAAGCATTTATGCGAGCGCAAAACGGCCGCCGCCCGTTAACAAACAGGCGTCAGCTGTGAGAGGCAATCAGATTTGAAAATGGCACCGCTGCGCACGGCCGCAATGCAAGGCAGGCGCGGTTCCGCCCCATCGTGCCGCTAGCGCAGCGGCACGATCTTGCCTTCGGCCAGCGTGACGCGGCGATCCATGCGCCCTGCAAGCTCGTGGTTGTGGGTGGCGATCAGGGCTGCCAGGCCGGATTGGCGCACCAGCGCTGAAAGCGCGTCAAAGACATAACTCGCCGTTACCGGATCGAGATTGCCCGTCGGTTCGTCGGCCAGCAGCACCAGCGGCGCATTGGCCACCGCACGCGCAATCGCCACGCGCTGTTGCTCGCCGCCGGAGAGCTCAGAGGGACGGTGCTGGGCGCGTTTGCCGATCTTCATGTAGTCGAGCAGTTGTGCCGCACGCTCGCTCGCCTGCTTGGGGCTCAGGCCCTTCACCAGTTGCGGCATCATCACATTCTCCAGCGCGGAGAATTCGGGCAGCAGGTGATGGAACTGATAGACGAAACCGACGTCGTTGCGGCGGATGGCAGTGCGCTCGTCGTCCGACAGCCGCCCGCAGGCGCGGCCGTTCAAAAAGACATCGCCGGCGTCCGGGCGCTCGAGCAGGCCGGCGGTGTGCAGCAGCGTCGACTTGCCGGCGCCAGATGGCGCCGCCAGAGCAACCATCTCACCTGCCTTGAGCGCAAAATTGGCGTCGTTGAGGATCGTCAGCTTGCGCGATCCCTGCTCATAGTGGCGTTCGACACCCTTGAGCTCGATGACATGCTCGATGCCCATCATTCATACCTCAGGGCTTCGACCGGATCGAGCGCGGCCGCCCGCCATGCCGGAAACAACGTCGCCAGGAACGACAGCACCAGCGCCATCAGCACGACCGAGACGGTCTCGCTGACATCCATCTTGGCTGGCAGCTGGGACAGGAAATAGAGCTCGGGATTGAACAGCACAGTGCCCGACAACCACGAGAAGAACTGCCTGATGCGCTCGACATTGAGGCAGATCACCACGCCGAGCAGAACGCCAGCGAGCGTCCCGGTCATGCCGATGGCAGCGCCCGTCATCAGGAAGATGCGCATGACAGCGCCACGCGTCGCTCCCATCGTGCGCAGGATCGCGATGTCGTGGCCCTTGTCCTTCACCAGCATGATCAGGCCGGAAATGATGTTGAGTGCGGCCACCAGCACGATCAGCGTCAGGATCATGAACATGACGTTGCGCTGGACCTGCAGGGCCGAGAAGAAGGTCTGGTTGCGCTGGCGCCAGTCGGTCAGGAAGATCGGCCGCTGCGCCGCCTCCTCCACCTTTGGCTTGATCGCTTCGACATCGTCGGGATTATCGAGATAAACCTCAAGGCTCTGCGCCTTGCCTTCCGAATTGAAATAGAGCTGCGCCTCGTTGAGCGGCATGAAGACGATCGAGCTGTCATACTCGGACATGCCGACCTCGAAGATCGCCGTCACCGGATAACCTTTCTGGCGTGCTGTCGTGCCAAGCGAGCTGACATCGCCGTCAGGCGACGTCAGCGCAATGGTGTCACCCGGCGCCAGGCCGAGATTCTCCGCCATGCGGCTGCCGATTGCGACACCGCCGGCCGTATCGAACTCGGCGATGGAACCCTGCTTGATGTTGTTGGCAAGCAGCGTGAGCTTGCCAAGATCCTCGCCCCTGATACCGCGCACCAGTGCGCCGGAGCCGGCGCCGACATTGCCCTGGGCCAGCACCTGACCTTCGATCAGCGGGATCGCGTATTTGACGCCTGAGACACCGTTGATCCGCTTGGCAAGCTCGGCATAGTCCTCCAGCGGCAGATCGACCGGCGTGACGATGAGATGGCCGTTGATGCCAAGGATCCGCGACAGCAACTCCGCTCGGAAACCGTTCAGCACCGCCATCACGACGATCAGCGTGGCAACGCCCAGCATGATGCCGAGGAAGGAGATCGAGGCGATCACCGAGATCATCGTTTCGTTGCGGCGCGAGCGCAGGTAGCGCCACGCCACCATGCGCTCGAACACCGAGAAAGGCCCTGCGCCTGCCGGCTTGGCTGCTGCCGTCTGGCTCATGCGGCAACGCCCAGGCGCTGGAGGGCGCTGGGCAGTGCCATCGTTTCACCCTCGCCGCTCTTGCGGTTCTTGATCTCGACATCGCCGGCGGCAACACCGCGCGGTCCGATGATGACCTGCCAGGGCAGGAAACAGCGCAACAAACGCATCGACTGGTCCAAGAATGAGGAAGGCCGCGCCTGACACGGCGCACAGCGGCTTCAATGCAAAGGATTCATAGCCATTTCATGGCGGAATGGAAATCAGCGCGCCCGTGGCAAGAGCGCGGGGTGCCCGGTTATGCCGGAACTCCACAGCGCGTATTCCCCCGTCGGGCCGCGAACCGCGACCTGCAATAAACTGCAGAAGATGTGAAGCGAATAGCGGCTCGCCCCTAAAACACCGTTGATGGAAGAAAGGCAGCCCTACAGCGGCACGATCTTGCCTCCGGCCAGCGTGACGCGGCGATCCATGCGCCCTGCAAGCTCGTGGTTGTGGGTGGCGATCAGCGCTGCCAGGCCGGATTGGCGCACCAGCGCTGAAAGCGCGTCAAAGACATAACTCGCCGTTACCGGATCGAGGTTACCCGTCGGTTCGTCGGCCAGGAGCACCAACGGCGCATTGGCCACCGCACGCGCAATCGCGACGCGCTGTTGCTCGCCGCCGGAAAGCTCCGAGGGACGGTGCTGGGCGCGTTTACCGATCTTCATGTAGTCGAGCAGTTGCTCGGCACGCTCGCTCGCCTGGGCCGGTGTGAGCCCCTTCACCAATTGCGGCATCATCACATTCTCCAAGGCGGAGAACTCGGGCAGCAGGTGATGGAACTGGTAGACGAAACCGACGTCGTTGCGGCGGATGGCGGTGCGCTCGTCGTCCGACAACCGCCCGCAGGCGCGGCCGTTCAAAAAGACATCGCCGGCGTCCGGGCGCTCGAGCAGGCCGGCGGTGTGCAGCAGCGTCGACTTGCCGGCGCCAGACGGCGCCACCAGAGCCACCATCTCACCTGCCTTGAGCGCAAAATTGGCGTCGTTGAGGATCGTCAGCTTGCGCGACCCCTGCTCATAGTGGCGTTCGACACCCTTGAGCTCGATAACGGTTTCGATGCCCATCATTCATACCTCAGCGCTTCGACCGGATCGAGCGCTGCCGCCCGCCACGCCGGAAACAGCGTTGCCAGGAACGACAGCACCAGCGCCATCAGCACCACCGAGACGGTTTCACCGACATCCATCTTGGCCGGCAGCTGGGACAGGAAATAGAGCTCGGGGTTGAACAGCACCGTGCCCGACAGCCAGGAGAAGAACTGCCTGATGCGCTCGACATTGAGGCAGATCACCACGCCGAGCAGAACGCCGGCGATGGTGCCGGTCATGCCGATGGCAGCGCCCGTCATCAGGAAGATGCGCATGACAGCGCCACGCGTCGCTCCCATCGTGCGCAGGATCGCGATGTCGTGGCCTTTGTCCTTCACCAGCATGATCAGGCCGGAAATGATGTTGAGTGCGGCCACCAGCACGATCAGCGTCAAGATCATGAACATGACGTTGCGTTCGACTTGCAGGGCCGAGAAGAAGGTCTGGTTGCGCTGGCGCCAGTCGGTCAGGAAGATCGGCCGTTGCGCCGCCTCCTCCACCTTGGTCTTCAGGGCATCGACGTCATCAGGATTGTCGACATAGATCTCGATCGACCCGACCTTGCCTTCCGAATTGAAATAGAGCTGCGCCTCGTTGAGCGGCATGAAGACGATCGAACTGTCATATTCCGACATGCCGACTTCGAAGATGCCCGTAACCGGATAGGCTTTCGCACGCGGCGTGGTGCCCATCGGCGTGATGTCGCCGTCGGGCGAAATCAGCCGGATGGAATCGCCCAGCACCAGACCCATGTTTTCGGCCATGCGCTTGCCGATGACGACGCCCTCGCCGGTGTCGAACCCGACGATGGAACCCTGCTTGATGTTGTTGGCGACCAGCGTCACCTTGCCGAGGTCGCTGCCCCTGATACCGCGCACCAGCGCGCCGGCGCCCGCGCCGACATTGCCCTGGGCCAGCACCTGACCCTCGACCAGCGGGATCGCGTATTTGACCCCTGCTACACCGTTGATGCGGTCGGCAACGGCAACATAGTCCTCAAGCGGCGTGTCGGTCGCGGTCACGACAAGGTGGCCGTTGACGCCGAGGATGCGGGTCAGAAGCTCGGCGCGAAAACCGTTCATGACAGCCATCACCACAATCAGCGTGGCAACGCCCAGCATGATGCCGAGGAAAGAGATCGAAGCGATGACGGAAATCACCGTCTCCTTGCGCTTCGAACGCAGGTAGCGCCACGCCACCATGCGCTCGAACACCGAGAAAGGGCCTGCGCCCGCCGGTTTCGCCGCCACCACTTGGTTCATGCCTTGGCGCCCAGTTTGGCCAGTGCCTGCGCCACCGGCAGCGTCTCGCGCTCGCCGGTCTTGCGGTTCTTGATCTCGACCTCGCCGGCCGCAGCACCGCGCGGGCCAACGATCACCTGCCAGGGCAGGCCAATCAGGTCGGCGGTGGCGAACTTGCCGCCGGCGCGCTGGTCGGTGTCGTCATAGAGCACATCCTTGCCGGCTGCTTCGAACGCCTTGTAGAGCTCGTCGCAGATACGGTCGCACTCGCCGTCGCCAACCTTCATGTTGATCAGGCCGATATCGAACGGCGCCACGGCTTCCGGCCAGATGATGCCGTTCTCGTCATGGCTCGCCTCGATGATGGCGGCGATCAGGCGGCTCGGGCCAATGCCGTAGGAGCCCATCGACACGAAATGCTCCTTGCCGTCGGGGCCCATCACCTTGGCGCCCATCGGCTTGGAATACTTCTCGCCGAAGTGGAAAATGTGGCCGACCTCGATGCCGCGCGCCGACACCTTGTCAGCTTCGGGCACTGCGGCCCAGGCAGCCTCGTCGTGCATTTCTTCGGTCGCCGCGTAAGGCGTCGTCCACTGCTTGACGATGCCCTCGATCTCGCCGTCATTGGCAAAGTCAGTCGCAGCACCCGGCACCGGCAGGCCGAGATAGTCGCGATGGCAGAACACCTGGCTTTCGCCGGTTTCAGCCAAGATGATGAATTCGTGGCTCAGGTCGCCACCGATCGGGCCGGTGTCGGCACGCATCGGGATCGCCTGCAGGCCCATCCGCGTGAAGGTGCGCAGGTACGACACGAACATCCTGTTGTAGGCAGCCTTGGCGCCCTCGAAGTCGAGGTCGAAGGAATAGGCATCCTTCATCAGGAACTCGCGGGAACGCATGACGCCGAAGCGCGGGCGCACCTCGTCGCGGAACTTCCACTGGATGTGGTAGAGGTTGAGCGGCAGGTCCTTGTACGACTTGACGTAGGAACGGAAAATTTCCGTGACCATTTCCTCATTGGTCGGGCCGAACAGCATGTCGCGTTCGTGCCGGTCCTTGATGCGCAACATCTCCTTGCCGTAGTCGTCATAGCGGCCGCTTTCACGCCACAGGTCGGCCGACTGGATGGTCGGCATCAGGATTTCGAGCGCGCCGGCCCGGTCCTGCTCTTCGCGCACGATGCGGCAGATCTTGTCGAGCACGCGCTTGCCCAGCGGCAACCACGAGAAGCTGCCCGCCGCCTGCTGCCTGATCATGCCCGCACGCAGCATCAGCCGGTGCGAAATGATGTCGGCCTCACGGGGATTTTCTTTGAGAATGGGCAGGAAATAGCGCGACAGACGCATCGAATGTTCCATGAAAACGATGATGCCGGAATCGGCACGAGAAAGAGGCTTGCTTGAACGGGCTTCATAGCCATTTCAAGGCGGAATGAAAACCCGCGCGCCTGCTTTCGCGGCAGCGTCAGAATGCCCTGACAGGTTGATCGGTTTGACCTGCCAAACAATTGTGCATTGCAGCACAGGATTGCCCGCTCAGAAGCAAAATTCCGCGTGACAATTCATTTCCGCTTGGTCTAATGTGCCCCGATAACCGAGAGGGCGGAGAAAAATTCGCTCTCCTACGCGGTCAAAGTCTTGGGAGGATGCGATCTAGGCGCGATAACTCGCTGCCGCCGGCAACGGAAAGCAGATCGGACGCGTTTAAATTGCAAGGCTTCGTGCCTTGCATTTTTTTTGGCCAAACATCAGCTTATGGCGCTTCGCTAAGAAGCGACACTAACTACGTTCTTAGCCTGGGGCCCCAGCCTGGGGAATGCGTCAATTGATCTCGGGAATGAACTGCGGGAAGTCGTCGAAGCTGTAGCCCAGCCCCTTGGTGACGAAATAGAACGCCCCGATCACCACGGCCGTCACCAGCGTCGTCCACAACATGGCGCGCAGCATATGCGGCCCCCGCGGCGCGCTCGCCTCGGTGCCGAGCGTCACATTGTGGTCTTCGTCCTGGGTCTTGAGGCCAAAGGGCAGGATGGCAAACAAGGTCAGCCACCAGAAGACGAAATACATCGCGGCGAGTGAAACCCAGGTCATGCCTGCTCCAGTTCTACCAGTGTGCCCTGGAAGTCCTTGGGGTGGAGAAACAGCACCGGCTTGCCATGCGCCCCGATCTTCGGATTGCCGTCGCCGAGCACGCGGGCGCCCGTCGCCTTGAGGTGGTCGCGGGCGGCCAGAATGTCGTCGACCTCGTAGCAGACGTGGTGCATGCCACCCGACGGGCTCTTGGCGAGGAACGCCGTAATCGGCGAGCCCTCACCCAGCGGCTCGAGCAGTTCGATCTTGGTGTTGCCGACATCGATGAACACCACGGTCACGCCATGCTCGGGCAGCGCCTGCGGTTCGGTGACCCTGGCGCCGAGCGTGTCGCGATAGACAGCGCTCGCCGCTGCCAGATCCGGTACGGCAATCGCCACGTGGTTGAGACGTCCGAGCATCGTCAGTCCTGTCTTCAGCGGGTGACGAACACCGTCACCAGCGGTTTCTTGCCCCAGGCTTCGTTGGCAGCACCTCGCACGGCGCGACGCACGGCTTCCTGCACCAGGTCGAGGTCTTTTCGGCGCGCGCGGGGTATCGAGTCTACAGCGCCGATTGCCGCATCGAGCATCAATTCATCAAGATCCTCGCCGCTGGCGTCGGTTTCGGCGACACCGATGGCCACCAGATCGGGGTCGCCGGCGAGTTCGTACTTGTCGTCAAGCACGACATTGACGGCAACATGGCCGGCAAATGACAGCTTGCGTCGGTCGCGGATACCCATCGCCTCGTCGGAGCCGATCAGCTTGCCGTCCTTGTAGACGCGGCCGAACGGCACCTGGTCGATGATTTCGGCAGCCCCCGGCCACAGCCGAAGCATGTCGCCGTCACGGATCTGCGCCACTTCGGGAATGCCCGACATCGACATCAAAGAACCCTGGCCGACAAGGTGAGCGGCCTCGCCATGCACCGGCACGCCGATGCGCGGGCGAACCCATTCATACATGCGCTTGAGTTCGCTGCGGCGCGGGTGACCCGAAACGTGGACCAGCGCGTCGCCGTCCTCGATGATCTTGATGCCCTGGTCGATGAGCTGGTTCTTGATCTCGAGGATCGCCTTCTCATTGCCGGGAATGGTGCGCGAGGAAAACACCACGGTGTCGCCGGGCGACAGCGCCACCGACTTCATCTCGTCACGCGCCAGCTTGGCGAGCGCCGCACGCGGCTCGCCCTGGCTGCCCGTGCAGATGACGACGAGGTTTTCGCGCGGAATGTAGCCGTAGTCCTCCTCGGAGACGAATTCTGGCAGCCCGTCCATGTAGCCGAGTTCACTCGACACATCGATGACGCGCTTGAGCGACCGGCCCATCACCAGGACCTGGCGCCCGGCGTCGCGCGCGGCTTCGGCGATCGAGCGGATACGACCGACATTGGACGAGAAGGTGGTGACGGCAACGCGGCCCTTGGCTTCTTCGATGACCTTGCGCAGTCCCTGCCCGACCTGCTGCTCGGACGGCGAGTCGCCTTCGCGCAACGCGTTGGTCGAATCGCAGACCAGTGCCAGCACGCCCTTGTCGCCATAGGCGCGGAAACGCGCCTCGTCGATCATCGGGCCGATCTCCGGCGCCGGGTCGATCTTCCAGTCGCCGGTGTGGATCACCGTGCCGGCAGGGCTGGTGATCGCCAGCGAAACCGGCTCGGGGATCGAGTGGCTGACCGCGATCGCCTCGATCTCGAACGGACCGACGGTGAACTTCTCGCCGGCACGATAGATGGTCACCGGGATCTTCGGCGCGCCCTGCTCCGACTGGCGCTTGGCTTCCAGCAGGCCAGCGGCGAACGGCGTCATCCACACCGGCGCCTTGAGCTTCGGCCAGGTGTCGTGCAGCGCACCGTAGTGATCCTCGTGCGCATGCGTGATGATGATGCCGCGGAGGTTCTTCAGTTCCTCCTCGATGAAACGCGTGTCGGGCAGCACAAGGTCGACGCCGGGCAGCGTCGCATCGGGGAAAGTCACGCCGACATCGATGATGATCCACTCGCGCGCATTCGCCGGGCCGAAACCATAGAGAGCGAAGTTCATGCCGATCTCGCCGACACCGCCTAGCGGTACGAATACGAGCTCAGCGTTTTCCGCTTTCGCCATACCAGAAATCCTTTCAGGCCTGTCAGGCCGCGCCGGCCGAAGCGACCGCGCCAAAATGCACGTCGCCAGCGGCGATCTTTACCGTTTCACCTTTTGCGTCACGGATCACAAAGCGGCAATCCTCGTCGATGGTCTCGAAGACGCCGCGCACCACATTTCCTTCGATCCGCACGGCGACTTCGCTGCCGAGGCCAGCGGCACGCGCAAGCCAGCGCTTGCGGATCGATGCCAGTCCCCGCCCCCCAGCCCAGATGTGTTCGTTCTCGCTCCAGGCATCGGAAAGCGCCAGAAACAACGTCTCGGCATCGGCGCCGGCACCAAGACTGGCAAGCGAGGTTGCGGGATAAGGCACGTCGGTCGGATGCGCCACGACATTGACGCCGATGCCAATTGCAATCGCCAGGCGTCCTTGCCCGAGCAATGTCGATTCAAGCAGGATGCCGGCAAGCTTGGCACCCGAGGCCAGAACGTCGTTCGGCCATTTCAGCTCAAAACGCTTGACGCCCTGCCCGCTGCCGCCATCGACGCCAACCGAAAACCGGGCATTGGGCGCAACAGCATCGAGTGCATCGGCAAGCGCCAGCCCGGCAACGAAGCCGAGCGTCGCCGCATATTGCAGATCGTGGTCGAGCACCTTGAGCAGGGTCGCGGCGAGATTGCCTTCCGGCGTCGCCCAGGCGCGACCACGTCGGCCACGCCCGCTTTCCTGTTTCTTCGACACGACCCAGAGCTTGCCCGGGTCGCCGGCCAATGCCCGCTCCAGCGCCAGCGCGTTGGTCGACCCTACCGCGTCATGGGCTTCGAGGCGGAAACCGTCGGTACGTGCGGTCGGTGCGAGTTGGAATCCCATACCGTCAGAAGAAGGTCTTGGCAGCAGCTTCCGCCATCTGCCCGATCGGGCCGCCAATCAGCACGTAAAACAGCACGAACGCGCCAGACAGGCCAAGCACGAGGCGAAGTTCGCCCGCCATCGGCTGGAAGCCGCCGACCGGTTCGTCGAACCACATGATCTTGATGATGCGCAGATAGTAGAAGGCGCCTACCACCGAGGCCAGGACACCAATGATCGCGAGCGCGTAGAGATTGGCGTTGATCGCCGCGAGGAAGACGTACCATTTCCCCCAGAAGCCGGCGAGCGGCGGAATGCCGGCCAGCGAGAACATCAGGATGGTCAGGATCGTCGCCATGACAGGATTGGTCGAGGACAGGCCAGCGAGATCGGAGATCTGCTCGACATTGCCGTCCTTGCGGCGCATCGCCAGGATGAAGGCGAAGGTACCTAGCGTCATCACCAGGTAGATCAGCATGTAGATGACCACGCCGCGCACGCCGGCTTCGCTGTTGGCGGCGAGGCCGACAAGCGCGTAGCCCATGTGACCGATCGACGAATAAGCCATCAGGCGCTTGATGTTCCTCTGGCCGATCGCGGCAAAGGCGCCGAGCACCATCGAGGCGATCGAGATGAAGACGATGATCTGCTGCCAATCGGAACCGATCGGCTCGAACGCGCCCATGGTGACGCGCACGATCAGCGCCATCGCCGCCATCTTGGGGGCTGCGGCGAAGAACGCCGTCACCGGAGTCGGCGCGCCTTCATAGACGTCGGGCGTCCACATGTGGAACGGCACCGCCGAGATCTTGAAGCACAGGCCGGCAAGCACGAATACCAAGCCGAAGACCAGTCCAAGCTGACGCTCGCCGCCGGCAAGGGCTGTGGCAATCGCATCGAACGAGGTGTGGCCGGTGTAGCCGTAAACGAGGCTGATACCGTAGAGCAGCATGCCCGACGACAATGCGCCCAAGACGAAATACTTCAGGCCCGCTTCGGTCGAACGCACGTTGTCGCGGTTGATCGCAGCGATCACGTAGAGCGCCAGCGACTGCAGCTCGAGGCCGAGATAAAGCGCCAGCATGTCATTGGCCGAGATCATCAGCAGCATGCCGAGCGTCGCCAGCAAGACCAACACCGGGAATTCGAACTTGTCGAACTTCTCGGCCTTGGCGAAACCGACCGACATGATCAGCGTCACAACAGCGCCGAGCAGCGTCAGAAGCTTCATGAAGCGCGCGAACGGATCGGAGATGAAGGCCGTGCCGTAGCCCGCACCGTCATGGCCGAACACCAGCATCCAGGCGCCGGCTGCCATCAGCAGCGCGACGGCGAGGCCAGTCACGGTCGAGTTGGCGCGCTCGCCGGAGAAGACACCGACCATCAGCAGCGCCAGCGCGCCGACGGCGATGATCAGCTCCGGCATGGAGAGCGAGAGGCTCGAAAGGAGTTCGGGCGTCATGGTTCGCAAAACCCCTGTCAGTTCGCCGCCGCGGTCTGCGCGGCGTCGATCGATACGGTTACGTTGTTGATCAGCGCCTTGACCGAAGCGGTCGTGGCGTCGAACACCGGCGCCGGATAGACGCCGTAGAAGATGACCAGGATGACCAGCGGATAGAGCACCACCTTCTCCCGGCCCGACAGGTCGAACAGACCCTTCAGGCTTTCCTTGGTCAGTGCGCCGAACACGACACGGCGGTAGAGCCACAGCGCATAGGCCGCCGACAGGATCACGCCGGTCGCGGCGATCAGCGCCACCCAAGTGTTGACCTGGAAGATACCAAACAGCGTCAGGAACTCGCCGACGAAGCCGCTGGTGCCGGGCAAACCGACATTGGCCATGGTGAAGATCAGGAAGGCCACCGCGTATTTCGGCATGTTGTTGACCAGGCCGCCATAGGCCGCGATCTCGCGGGTATGCATGCGGTCGTAGACGACGCCGACACACAGGAACAGCGCACCCGAGACGAGACCGTGGCTGAGCATCTGGAAGATCGCACCCTGCACGCCAGCCTCGTTCATCGCGAAGATGCCCATGGTGACGTAGCCCATGTGGGCGACCGACGAATAAGCGATCAGCTTCTTGATGTCTTCCTGCATCAGCGCCACCAGCGAGGTGTAGACGATGGCGATGACCGAAAGGGCAAAGACCATCGGCGCGAAGAACTCGGAAGCCAGCGGGAACATCGGCAGCGAGAAGCGCAGGAAGCCGTAACCGCCCATCTTCAGCAGGATGCCCGCCAGGATGACCGAACCGGCCGTCGGCGCCTCGACGTGCGCATCCGGCAACCAGGTGTGCACCGGCCACATCGGCATCTTCACCGCAAACGAGGCGAAGAAGGCGAGCCATAGCCATGTCTGCATGTTGGCCGGGAAGTCATGCGCCAGGAGCGTCGGGATATCGGTCGTACCGGCCTGCCAGAACATCGCCATGACAGCGAGCAGCATCAGCACCGAGCCGAGCAGCGTGAACAGGAAGAACTTAAAGCTGGCATAGACGCGGCGTTTGCCGCCCCACACACCGATGATGATGAACATCGGGATCAGGCCGGCTTCGAAGAAGACGTAGAACAGCACGATATCCAGCGCGCAGAACACGCCGATCATCAGCGTTTCCAGGATCAGGAACGCGATCATGTATTCCTTGACGCGCTTTTCCACCGACTCCCAGCTTGCCAGGATGCACAGCGGCATCAGGAAGGTGGTCAGGATGACGAACAGCATCGAAATGCCGTCCACGCCCATGTGGTAGGAAATGCCGGAGTCGAGCCAGGCTGCTTTCTCGACAAACTGGAAGCCAGCTTCCGCATTGTCGAAATAGATCCAGATCAGCAGCGACACCGCGAAGGTGAACACCGTCGTCAAAAGCGCGACATTGCGGATATTGCGGCGCGCGGCGTCACCGTCGTCCCTGATCAGAAGGATCAGGAACGCGCCGACCAGCGGCAAAAAGGTGACCAGCGACAGAATGGGAACGCCAGACATCAGAAGGAGCTCCCGAGCATCATCCAGGTAACGAGGGCCGCCACGCCGATCAGCATGGCGAAGGCATAGTGGTAGAGGTAACCGGTCTGCAGCTTGACGACGCGATTGGTGACGTCGACGACGCGAGCCGAGATACCGTCGGCGCCGAAGCCGTCGATCAGCCAACCGTCACCTTGCTTCCACAGGAAGCGGCCGAGCCACTTGGCCGGGCGGACGAACAGGAAGTCATACAGCTCGTCGAAGTACCACTTGTTGAGCAGGAAGGCGTAGAGCCCGCGATGGCGCTCGGCCAGGATCTTCGGCATCTCTGGCGAGCGGATGTAGAACAGGTAGGCCATAGCGAAACCGCCAAGCATCGCGGCGAACGGCGCAAGCTTCACCCACATCGGCACACTGTGGAAGTCGTGCAGGATGTGGTTGGTCTCAAGCGTGAACAGCGCGCCCTTCCAGAACTCGTTATAGGCCTCGCCGATGAACTGGTCGTGGAACAGGACGCCGGCAAACAGCGCGCCGACAGCAAGCACCATCAGCGGCACCAGCATCACCGGCGGCGATTCATGCACGTGGTGCATGACATCGGCGGTGGCGCGTGGCTTGCCGTGGAAGGTCATGAAAATAAGGCGCCACGAGTAGAAGCTGGTGAAGCAGGCGGCGATGACAAGCATCGCGAAGGCAAAGCCCGCGACAGCGTTGTGGCCGACGAATGCGCCTTCGATGATGGCGTCCTTGGAGAAGAAGCCGGCCGTACCGATGATCGTCGCCGGGATGCCGACGCCGGTCAGCGCCAGCGTGCCGATGACCATCATCCAGTAGGTGGTCGGGATCAGCTTGCGCAGGCCGCCCATCTTGCGCATGTCCTGCTCGTCGGAAACGGCGTGGATCACCGAACCCGAGCCGAGGAACAGCAGCGCCTTGAAGAAGGCGTGCGTGAACAGGTGGAAGATCGCCGCCGAGTAGAAGCCCATGCCGAGTGCGACGAACATGTAGCCGAGTTGCGAGCAGGTCGAATAGGCGATGACGCGCTTGATGTCGTTCTGCACCAGGCCGACGGTCGCGGCGAAGATCGCCGTGATGGCGCCGATGAAGGTCACCACGGTCAAGGCCGAATGCGACAACTCGAACACCGGTGACATGCGGGCCAGCATGAACACGCCGGCGGTGACCATGGTCGCCGCGTGGATCAGCGCCGACACAGGCGTCGGGCCTTCCATGGCGTCCGGCAGCCAGGTGTGCAGCGGCACCTGCGCCGACTTGCCCATCGCGCCCATGAACAGCAGCAGGCACACGATCGTCAGCGCATTGTGCTTGTCGAGCGCATAACCGAGGAAGTTCAGCACGGTATCGCCGTGCTCGGCGGCACCTTCAGCCGGCAGGTAGGAAGCGGCACCGGCAAATATGGTGCTGAATTCGACCGAGCCGAACAGCACGAACAAGCCGAAGATGCCGAGCAGGAAACCGAAGTCGCCAACGCGGTTGACGACGAAAGCCTTGATCGCGGCGGCGTTGGCCGACGGCTTCTTGTACCAGAATCCGATCAGCAGATAGGACGCGAGGCCCACCCCTTCCCAGCCGAAGAACATCTGGACGAGGTTGTCCGACGTCACCAGCATCAGCATTGCGAAGGTGAACAGCGACAGATAGGCGAAGAAGCGCGGCCGATGCGGATCGTGGTGCATGTAGCCGATCGAGTAGATGTGAACCAGCGCCGACACCGTGTTGACCACGACCAACATGACCACCGTCAGCGTGTCGATGCGCAGGGCCCAATCGGCCTGTATGCCACCGACGTCGAGGAAACGCAGCACCGGCACGGTGAACACTTCGACGTGGCCAAGCCCGACGGTCACGAAGGCAACCCAGGAAAGAGCGGCCGACACCACCAACAGGCCCGAGGTGATGTATTCGGAAGCTTTCGCTCCGATCGAACGGCCGAACAGGCCGGCGATCAGGAAGCCGAGAAGCGGAAGGAAGACGATTAGCTGATACATTTTTGTCCCGTCAGCCCTTCATCATGTTCACGTCTTCGACCGCGATGGAGCCGCGGTTGCGGAAGAATACGACCAGAATGGCAAGCCCGATTGCCGCTTCAGCAGCAGCGACCGTAAGCACGAACAGCGCAAACACCTGGCCGACGAGATCGCCGAGCTGGGCCGAGAACGCCACGAAATTGATATTGACCGCGAGCAGGATCAGCTCGACCGACATCAGGATGACGATGACGTTCTTGCGGTTCAGAAAGATGCCGAACACGCCGAGCGTGAACAGGACCGCCGAAAGCGTCAGATAGTGCGCGATGCCGACAACCATGGTCAGATTCCCTTGCCTGTCTCGACCTTCTTGATCTCGATCGCGGTCGCCGGGGTACGGGCGACCTGGGCCGAGATGTCCTGGCGCTTGACGTTCGGCTTGTGGCGCAACGTCAAGACGATGGCGCCGATCATGGCGACCAGCAGCACAAGGCCAGCGATCTGGAAGAAGTAGATGTAGTCTGTGTAGAGAATGTCGCCGAGTGCTGCCGTGTTGTGGCGCGTGGCGATATCGGGCGTGGGCTGGGCTACGGCCGTGGCGAGCTTCGGGGTGAAGGCATAGCCACCGGTCACCACGATCAGCTCGGCGGCGAGGATCAGGCCGACAAGCGCGCCGATCGGCGCATATTGCAGGGCGCCCGACTTCAGTTCGGCAAAGTCGACGTCGAGCATCATGACGACGAACAGGAACAGCACCGCCACCGCACCGACATAAACGACGAGCAGGATCATCGCCAGGAACTCGGCACCGGTCAAAAGGAACAGGCCCGCTGCGTTGAAGAACGTCAGGATCAGGTAGAGCACCGAGTGAACCGGGTTGCGCGCCGAAATGACCATGAAGGCCGACGCCACCGCGATGAAGGCGAAGAGGTAGAAAAATACCGCTTCAAGTCCGTTGAGCATGGGTTCCCCCGGTTTTCCTTTCGGACAGTGCGCTTGTGCGCCCTGCCCTGTTCACGTCCTTGCTCCGCCTCCGGTGCAGGTCGCGCGTTCCTTAGACGAGCCGACTTGGCCCGTCCATTGTTCAAGCCTCAGCGATAAGGCGAATCCATCGCGATGTTGCGCGCGATCTCGCGCTCCCACCGGTCGCCATTCGCAAGCAGCTTGTCCTTATCGTAGTACAGCTCCTCGCGCGTTTCCGTCGCGAATTCGAAGTTCGGGCCCTCGACGATGGCGTCGACCGGGCAGGCTTCCTGGCAAAAGCCGCAATAGATGCACTTCACCATGTCGATGTCGTAGCGCACCGTCCGGCGGGTGCCGTCGTTGCGGCGCGGGCCGGCCTCGATGGTGATGGCCTGCGCCGGGCAGATCGCCTCGCACAGCTTGCAGGCGATGCAGCGTTCCTCGCCATTGGGATAACGGCGAAGCGCATGCTCGCCGCGGAAGCGCGGGCTGACCGGACCCTTTTCATGCGGATAGTTCAGCGTCGCCTTGGGCGCGAAGAACTGGCGCATCGACAGGAAGAAGGCGCCGACGAAGTCCTGCAAAAGCAGCGATTTGGCGGCTTGGGCGAGAGCGGACATCAGGCGGCTCCGGTAAGCTTGAGTACGGCGGCGGTGATGACGACCATCGCCAGCGAGATCGGCAGGAACACCTTCCAGCCCAGACGCATCAGCTGATCGTAGCGGTAGCGCGGCACGAAGGACTTCACCATGGCGAACATGAAGAACACCATGCAGACCTTGAGCACGAACCAGATCACGCCGGGCACCCAGGTGAAGGGCGCGAAGTCGAACGGCGGCAGCCATCCGCCGAGGAACAGGATCGTCGTCAGCGCGCACATCAGAACGATGGCGACATACTCGCCGAGGAAGAACAGCAGGAACGGCGTCGACGAGTATTCGATCATGTGACCGGCGACGAGCTCCGACTCGGCTTCGACCAGGTCGAAGGGCGGACGGTTGGTCTCGGCCAGCGCCGAAATAAAGAAGATCACGAACATCGGGAACAGGACCAGCCAGTTCCAGTCGAGGAAGGTGTTGGGCAGGCCAAGGCGCGTGCCGATGCCATCGCCCTGCGACAGCACGATGTCGGTGAGGTTGAGCGAGCCGACGGTGAGCAGCACGCAAACGATGACGAAGCCGATCGAGACTTCGTAGGACACCATCTGGGCCGCCGAACGCAGCGCGCCGAGAAACGGATACTTCGAGTTCGAAGCCCAGCCGCCCATGATCACGCCATAGACCTCGAGCGAGGAGATGGCGAAGACATAGAGGATGCCGACATTGACGTTGGCGATCGCCCAGCCTTCGCTGACCGGGATCACCGCCCATGCCGAGATCGCCAGCACCGCCGAAACGACAGGGGCAAGCAGGAACACGCCCTTGTTGGAGCCCGACGGGATGATCGGTTCCTTGAAGACGAACTTCAAAAGATCGGCGAATGCCTGCAGCAGGCCCCAGGGGCCGACGACGTTCGGACCACGGCGCAGCTGCACCGCTGCCCAGATCTTGCGGTCGGCGTACAGGATGTAGGCAACGAAGATCAGCAGAACGACGATCAGAACGACCGACTTCAGCAGGATGATCAACGCCGGCAGGACGTAGAAGGAGAAAAAGGTATCCATGACAGCCTTTACTCCGCCGCCTGCTTGAAGCCGTTTTTGGCCAGTGCCGAACACTCGGCCATCACCGCCGACGCACGTGCGATCGGGTTGGTGAGATAGAAGTCCTTCACCACGGAGGTGAAAGCACCCTTGTTCAGCCGGCCGCCGAGCTTGGCGACCTTGGCGATGTCGTCATTGTCGCCGGAGTCGATCTCGTCGATGCGGGCGAGATGCGGGAACTCCTGATAGAGCCTGGCGCGCAGCTGAGGCAGCGAATCGAAGGGCAGCTTGTGGCCGAGCACGTCGGACAGCGCCCTGAGGATCGCCCAGTCTTCCTTGGCCTCGCCCGGCGCAAAGCCGGCGCGGCTGGTCTGCTGCACGCGGCCTTCGGTGTTGACGTAGGTGCCCGACTTCTCGGTGTAGGCGGCAGCCGGCAGGATGACATCGGCGCGGTGCGCGCCGGTATCGCCATGCGTGCCGACATAAACCACGAACGCGTTCGCGGCCTTGGCCAGGTCGAGTTCGTCAGCACCGAGCAGGAACAGCACGTCGGTGTCGCCGAGCATGCCGGCAACGTTCTTGCCGCCCTCGCCCGGCACGAAGCCGACGTCGAGGCCGCCAACGCGGGCAGCTGCGGTGTGCAGCACGGCAAAACCGTTCCAGTCCGGGCGGCTTGCCTTGACTGATGTCGCAAGCTTGGCTGCCTGGCCGAGCACGGCCGCACCGTCGGAGCGCGCGATCGCGCCCTGGCCGACGATAATCAGCGGATGCGAAGCCTTCTTGAGCACCTGGAAGAACTTGCCATTACCTTCGGCCAGGTCCTTGAGCGTGTCCGGACCCGAGCCGAGCTGCTCGTAGTCGTAGCGGGTGTCGCCGATCTCGCCGATGACGGCGACCGGCACATTGCCCGAGCGCCAGTGCTTGCGGATGCGGGCGTTGAGCACCGAAGCCTCAAAGCGCGGGTTGGCGCCGATGATCAGGATGGCGTCGGCCTGTTCGATGCCTTCGATGGTCGGGTTGAAGATGTAGCTGGCGCGGCCGAGCGAAGGATCGAGTGCTGCACCATCCTGGCGGCAATCGATGTTGTTCGAGCCGAGCGAGGAGATCAGCTGCTTGAGCGCATACATTTCCTCGACGGTGGCGAGATCGCCGGCGATCGCGCCGATGCGCTCGCCCGAAGTCTTGGCGACGGCATCCTTGATCGCCGCAAACGCTTCCGGCCAGGTCGCGGGCAACAGCTTGCCACCCTTGCGGACGTAAGGCCGATCGAGGCGCTGCGTGCGCAGGCCGTCCCAGATGAAGCGGGTCTTGTCGGAGATCCACTCTTCGTTCACCTGCTCGTTGATGCGCGGCATGATGCGCATCACTTCGCGGCCACGCGTGTCGACGCGGATCGCCGAACCGACAGCGTCCATCACGTCGATGGATTCGGTCTTGGTCAGCTCCCACGGACGCGCCTGGAAGGCATAGGGCTTGGAGGTCAAGGCACCGACCGGGCACAGGTCAATGACGTTGCCCTGCAACTCGGAGGTCATCGCCTGCTCGAGATAGGTGGTGATCTCGGCATCCTCGCCGCGGCCGATCAGGCCAAGCTCGGAAATACCGGCCACTTCGGTGGTGAAGCGGACGCAGCGCGTGCAGTGGATGCAGCGCGTCATGATCGTCTTGACCAGCGGGCCGATGTTCTTGTCTTCGACCGCGCGCTTGTTTTCATTGTAGCGCGAACCGTCGAGGCCGAAGGCCATCGCCTGGTCCTGCAGGTCGCATTCGCCGCCCTGATCGCAGATTGGGCAATCGAGCGGATGATTGATGAGCAGGAATTCCATCACGCCTTCACGGGCCTTCTTGACCATCGGCGTGTTGGTGAAGATCTCGGGCGTCTCGCCGTTCGGGCCGGGACGCAGGTCGCGCACGCCCATGGCACATGACGCCGCCGGCTTGGGCGGTCCGCCCTTCACCTCGACAAGGCACATGCGGCAGTTGCCGGCGATCGACAGCCGCTCATGGAAGCAGAAGCGCGGCACTTCCGCGCCTGCCTCTTCCGCAGCCTGCAGCAGCGTATAGTGGTCGGGTACCGAAATCTCTTTCCCGTCGACCTTAAGCTTTGCCATTTCGCCTCAAATCCCGCGGATGATCCGCATTCCGTCCTGCAAGGGGCGCGGCCTGCGCTGCGCCCCGAAATCCACAATTCACGCGGCGGTCTTGCCGCCAGCAAGCGTCGCCGCCTGCCCTATCCAGTCGTCGCGGCCGATCCGGCCCTTGAAGCCGAGATAGTCGTCCGCCCAGGCCACCTCTTCCGCCGTCCAGCCAGCGATCTGGCCGTAGGTCCAGATGCCGAGGCCGTTCAGCACCTGCTCCAGCTTCGGGCCTATGCCCGAAATGGCCTTGAGATCGTCAGGCGTTTCCGGCTTCTCGATTGACGCCGGCTGCCTGAAGTCCTCCGGTTGAAGCCCGACCGGAGCTTCTTCTACAACAGCCTCGACAACGACCGCTTCGACCGCAGCAGCAGCCACCGGCTCTGCTTCGGTCTTCTCCAGCTTGCGCGCCAGGCTCTTTACCTCGGCGATCAGCGAAGCTGTCTCCGCGTCCGGGCGCCTGGCAGTTGTCCCAGCCGTCTTGACGTGCGCCGCACCGGTGAAATCGCCAAAGTCCGGCGAAAACAGACGCTGCGCGGCTTCCGATGCGCCTGATACGGCCCCCATCCAAACGCCCATGGCGTGACTGGCGAGACCGACACCAAGCGCTGAAACAGCAACGAAACCTGCGGCTGGATGCACCATGAGGTTCGCCGTGCCGGCAAACTCCTTGGGCAAAATCGCCACGAAGTCCCTGTTCATCTGCTCCAAGCGTTCCATTTCAGGCACTGCACTTTCGGGAATGGGAAATGTCGACATTGATAGCTCCTTGTCGCCTTCGCCGTTCGCCTCTGCCTCGTCGTTTCCTATTTCGGACCTTTGGTCCGCACTTTCTGACTTAAACCCTTACTCCGCCGCCACCAGCACCGGCTCGGCACGATGCGAATTGCGCGAAAACTCGTCGATGCGCCGCTCGATTTCCGGGCGGAAGTTACGGATCAGGCCCTGGATCGGCCATGCGGCCGCATCGCCCAGAGCGCAGATCGTGTGGCCTTCGACCTGCTTGGTGACGTCGAGCAGCATGTCGATCTCGCGCTTGTGCGCTTCGCCACGCACCAGGCGCTCCATGACCCGCCACATCCAGCCGGTGCCTTCGCGGCACGGCGTGCACTGGCCGCAGCTCTCATGCTTGAAGAAATAGCTGAGCCGCGCGATCGCCTTCACGATATCGGTCGACTTGTCCATGACGATCACGGCAGCCGTGCCGAAGGACGACTTGCGCTCACGCAGACCGTCGAAATCCATCGGGCAGTCGATGATGTCCTCGGCCTTGACCAACGGGCACGACGCGCCGCCGGGGATGACCGCCAGCAGATTGTCCCAGCCGCCGCGGATACCGCCGCCGTGCTTTTCGACCAGCTCGCGGAAGCTGATGCCCATGGCCTCTTCGACCGTGCAGGGCGTGTTCACATGGCCGACAAGCATGAACAGCTTGGTGCCGACATTGTTCGGGCGGCCGATGCCGGAGAACCAGGCCGCGCCACGGCGCAGGATGGTCGGCGCGACAGCGATCGACTCGACGTTGTTGACCGTCGTCGGGCAGCCATAGAGGCCGACATTGGCCGGGAACGGCGGCTTGAGGCGCGGCTGCCCCTTCTTGCCCTCAAGGCTTTCGAGCAGCGCGGTCTCTTCGCCGCAGATATAGGCGCCGGCGCCGTGATGGACGTAGATGTCGAAGTCGTAGCCGTTCTTGTTGTTCTTGCCGATCAGCTTGGCGTCATAAGCCTCGTCGATGGCGCGCTGCAGCGCTTCGCGCTCGCGGATGAACTCGCCGCGCACATAGATGTAGGCGGCAACGGCGCCCATCGCGAAACCGGCGAGCAGGCAGCCCTCGACCAGCGTGTGCGGGTCATGGCGCAGGATGTCGCGATCCTTGCAGGTGCCCGGCTCGGATTCGTCGGCATTGATGACGAGATAGGACGGACGGCCGTCGGCGTTCTGCTTGGGCATGAACGACCATTTGAGACCGGTCGGGAAGCCAGCGCCGCCACGGCCCCGCAGGCCCGACGCCTTCATCTCGTTGATGATCCACTCGCGGCCCTTTTCGATCAGGCCGGCGGTGCCGTCCCAATGGCCACGCGACATCGCCCCGGCCAGCGACTGGTCGAAGCGGCCGTAGATGTTGGTAAAGATGCGGTCCTTGTCTTCAAGCATGTTCTTGCTCCTCAGACCGGCTTCTTGCCGAAGACGCGGATGTATTCGGCCACACCACCCTTGGCGAGCGCCTTGGCCTGCTTGACCCAGTCGTCACGCTCGATGCGACCCTTGAAATTCAAGTAACCGTCGACCCACTCGCGCTCGGCCTTCTTCCACGACGCAACCTGGCCGAAGGTGAAGATTCCGAGATCGTGCAACGTGCCCTCGATCTTCGGGCCGACGCCCGAGATCAGCTTGAGGTCGTCGACGGCAGCCGGCTTGGCGATGCCAGCCGGGCGGTTTTTGTCTTCCAGCGAAGGCTTGGCCACAGCAGCAGCCTTGGGAGCCGCAACGCTTGCAGCCTTCTCGGCAGCGGGCGCTGCCTTGACTGTCGAAGGCGACTTCACCGCCGGGCTGGTCTCGATCGCGTCGGTCTTGGGCTTGGCGGCATTGGACGGCGGCACGACGGCCCCAACGGAAGCTGCCTTGGCAGCCTTGGAAGCCGCCTTGGCCTCCTTGTCGCGGGTCGTCTTGAGAACGCCCTTCTCTTCCTTGAGCGAGGTGAAACCGGTCAGCGGCGCGGAGAAGACGCGACCGGTCTGCGGGCCGGTCTTGACCTGCGCGCCCTTACCGGCCTCGAACTGGTCGATGATCTCGGCGAGACGTTCTGGCGTCAGGTCTTCATAGGTGTCCTTGAAGATCATGACCATCGGTGCGTTGACGCAAGCGCCAAGGCACTCGACCTCTTCCCACGACAGCGTGCCCGCCTCGTTGGTGTGGAACTGGTCGTGATGGATCTTCGAACGGCAGACATCCATCAGCTCTTCCGAGCCGCGCAGCATGCATGGTGTCGTGCCGCAGACCTGGATATGGGCGCGCGTGCCGACCGGCTTGAGCTGGAACTGGGTGTAGAAGGTCGCGACTTCGAGGGCGCGGATATAGGGCATATCAAGCATGTCGGCGACATGCTCGATCGCAGCCTTGGTCACCCAGCCGTCCTGCTCCTGCGCGAGCATGAGCAGCGGGATGACGGCCGACTGTTCGCGGCCCTTGGGGTACTTCTTGATCCAGGTCTTGGCCTGCGCGGTCATCGCCTTGTTGAAGGCGAATGACGCTGGCTGGACGCTGGCTTCTGCGAGACGGCGGACTGACATGATATTCGCTTTACTTGTCTCTTAGTTTCTTGAGCTATCCGCGCGGTAACACCGCTCGGGCTGCGCCAAAATACACACAAACTCTTCCTTGCCGAGAGCAAGGCGAACATAGCTTTCGTAGCGATCGCCGAGCCAGCGCACCATCTCGGCGCGAGGACGGGGCATACCCGGCACCTGGGCGACGAACTCCTCCGCCATCAAGGAAACCCGAGATGTCTCCATCCGGTCAACGCCGAAAGACCTCTCAACCAACAACTCGCCATTGGCAATCGGGCGAAAACCATCAGCGAGCAGCGCCTTCGACGACACAACGGATGAAGACGCGAGATCGCCTGCGGAGGCCGCACAGGGCGCCAGCATCGACATGAGCGCTGTGGTCAACATCCGTCCCATGATCAGCGGTCGACCTCACCAAACACGATGTCGAGGGAGCCGAGAACGGCTGAGATATCCGCCAGCATGTGGCCGCGGCACAGGAAATCCATCGCCTGGAGATGGGCGAAACCTGGCGCGCGCAACTTGCAGCGGTATGGCTTGTTGGTGCCGTCGGAAACGAGGAAGACGCCGAATTCACCCTTGGGCGCCTCGACGGCTGCGTAGACCTCGCCTGCCGGCACGCGATAGCCTTCGGTGTAGAGCTTGAAGTGATGGATCAAGGATTCCATCGAGCGCTTCATCGCCTGGCGCTTCGGCGGAACCACCTTGCCGTCCATGTTCGAGACCGGACCGACGCTTTCCTTGCCGAGCAAGAGATCGACGCACTGGCGCATGATGCTCGCCGACTGGCGCATTTCTTCCATGCGGATCAGGTAGCGGTCGTAGCAGTCGCCGTTCTTGCCGATCGGAATGTCGAATTCCATCTCGGAATAGCACTCGTAGGGCTGGCTCTTGCGCAGATCCCAGGCAGCACCCGATCCGCGCACCATCACGCCCGAAAAACCCCAGGCCCAGGCATCGTCGAGCGAGACCACGCCGATGTCGACGTTGCGCTGCTTGAAGATGCGGTTGGGGGTGAGCAGGTCGTCGAGGTTCTTGACAGTCTGCAGGAACGGATCGATCCACTTGCCGATGTCTTCGACCAGCTTCTGCGGCAGGTCCTGGTGGACGCCACCCGGCCGGAAATAGGCCGCGTGCATGCGCGCGCCGCAGGCCCGCTCATAAAACACCATCAGCTTTTCGCGCTCTTCGAAGCCCCACAGCGGCGGGGTCAGCGCGCCGACGTCCATCGCCTGCGTCGTGACGTTGAGCAGGTGCGACAGGATGCGGCCGATCTCGGAGAAGAGCACGCGGATGATCTGGCCGCGCTTCGGCACGTCGATGCCGAGCAGGCGCTCGACAGCCAGCGAAAACGCGTGCTCCTGGTTCATCGGCGCGACATAGTCGAGCCGATCAAAATAGGGGATAGCCTGCAGATAGGTCTTCTGCTCGATCAGCTTTTCGGTGCCGCGGTGCAGCAGGCCGATATGCGGATCGACGCGATCGACGACTTCGCCGTCCAGCTCGAGCACCAGGCGCAGCACGCCGTGCGCCGCCGGATGCTGCGGGCCGAAGTTGATGTTGAAGTTGCGGACGGAGGTTTCAGCCATTTCGGCGCCTCAATTCGTCTTGGCTTTTTCGTCGCCCGGAAGCACGTATTCGGTGCCTTCCCAAGGAGACAAAAAGTCGAAATTGCGGAATTCCTGCTTGAGCTCGACCGGCTCGTAGACGACGCGCTTCTGCTCGTCGTCGTAGCGGACCTCGACGAAGCCGGTGAGCGGGAAGTCCTTGCGCAGCGGGTGGCCTTCGAAACCGTAGTCCGTGAGCAGACGACGCAGGTCCGGGTGGCCGGAGAACAGGATGCCGTACATGTCGTAGGCCTCGCGCTCGAACCAGTCGGCACCGGGATAGACAGAGGTGATCGACGGCACCGGCGTGTCCTCGTCCGTGCTGACCTTGACGCGGATGCGCAGGTTCTGGCGCGGCGACAGCAAGTGATAGACGACGTCGAAGCGCTTGCGGCGCTGCGGATAGTCGACGCCGGCGGCGTCGATGAACGAGATGAACTGGCACTGCACGTCGCTGCGCAGGAAGGTCATCACGTCGACGATATCGGCGGCCCTCACCGTCAGCGTCAGCTCGCCATAGGCGACCGCACTTTCTTCGATGTCCGCATCGAGCTTTTCCGCAATGTATGCGGCAAGGTCGTTCAGGGCTTCACTCATCTGGGATCACCGCTCGATCGTGCCGGTGCGGCGGATCTTCTTCTGGAGAAGAAGGATGCCGTAGAGAAGTGCTTCGGCGGTCGGAGGACAGCCGGGCACGTAGATGTCGACAGGCACGACGCGATCGCAGCCGCGCACCACCGAATAGGAATAGTGATAGTAGCCGCCGCCATTGGCGCAGGATCCCATCGAGATGACGTAGCGCGGTTCCGGCATCTGGTCGTAGACCTTGCGCAGCGCCGGCGCCATCTTGTTGGTCAGCGTACCGGCGACGATCATCACGTCCGACTGGCGCGGTGAGGCGCGCGGCGCGATACCGAAGCGTTCGGCGTCATAGCGCGGCATCGAGATGTGCATCATCTCGACAGCACAGCAGGCCAGACCGAAGGTCATCCACATCAGCGAACCGGTGCGCGCCCAGGTGATCAGCGCTTCCGACGAGGTGACGAGGAAACCCTTGTCGGACAACTCGCTGTTCAGGTCGCCGAAAAAGGCGTCGTCAGAACCGATGAGCTTGCCGGTGTTCGGATCGATGATGCCTTTCGGCTTCGGTGCGATCAGGGTGCCGGAGGCGTCGTTCAATCCCATTCCAGCGCTCCCTTTTTCCACTCATAGACAAAGCCGATGGTCAGCACGGCCAGGAAGATCATCATCGACCAGAAGCCGAGCATGCCGATCTCGCCAAAGGACACCGCCCAGGGAAACAGGAACGCCACTTCGAGATCGAAGATGATGAACAGGATGGAGACCAGATAGAAGCGGATGTCGAACTTCATGCGGGCGTCGTCAAACGAGTTGAAGCCGCACTCGTAGGCAGAAAGCTTTTCCGGATCCGGATTGCGGTAGGCGACAAGGAAAGGCGCCACGATAAGCGCAATGCCGACGATAAGCGCCACACCGATGAAGATGACGATGGGCAGATACGAACTCAGGAGAGCGTTCATGCTGCGAATTCCGTTGGTGGCCTATCCACCCAGATTTACAGCACGGGGTCCGTTTCCGGAAGCGCGACAGATTCTCGCCGAGCCGGACGAAACGGTCGTGCTGCAATGCGGCGACGGTTAGCGCAGCCGGTCGGTCGAAGCAAGTCCAACCTTGGCCAAAACGTGGCAAAGCCCACTGCTGGACCAAAATCCTGCGCGTGTGGCTCGCGTTTGATTTCCTTCGAATTTTACTCAGGTTTATACTCCTGACAAGCCCGGAACCGCAGTTCTGCTAGCATTTGCAGCAAAGACCGATTCTCGTGCCCTTGCGTCACTCCTCAAGAGACTGCGATAGCTTGCCGCAATGAAGGAAAAACTCTCGCTCGCCACCGCCCGCCGCATCGCGCTCGCGGCCCAGGGATTTGCTGACCCGCGCCCGACGGGCGCGGTCACCCGCAGGCATCTCCAGCGTGTGCTCGACCGCATCGGCCTGTTCCAGATCGACTCGGTCAGCGCCGTCGTGCGCGCCCACTACATGCCGCTCTTTTCGCGAACTCGGCCCCTACCCCATGGCACTGCTCGACGACGCCATGCAGTCGAAAAAACGGCTGCTGTTCGAGTACTGGGCGCACGAGGCCTCGCTGCTGCCGCTCGAAACCTTCCCTTTGATGCGCTGGCGCATGGCGCGCGCCGCCGACCATGACGAAATGTATGGCGCGCTCGCCAAATTTGGCCGCGACAACAAAGCCTATGTCGACGACATCTTTCGCCAGGTCGTCGACCGCGGCCCGATCGCCGCGTCCGACATCGAAGGCGCCAAGGGCTCGGGCGGCTGGTGGGGCTGGAGCCGCGAAAAGCATGCCTTCGAATGGCTGTTCTGGGCCGGGCGCATCACCACCCATTCGCGCCGGGGCTTCGAACGTCTCTACGATCTGCCCGAGCGCGTTCTGCCCTCGGCTATTTACGAACTGCCCGTCCCGACCCCGGCCGACGCCCATCGCGAACTGCTGCGCATCTCGGCCCGCGCCCACGGCGTCGCCACAGCCGGCTGCCTGCGCGATTATTTCCGGCTTTCACCCGCCGACATGAAAGGCCGGCTCGAAGAGCTGGTCGAGACGGGCGAACTGATTCCCGTGCGCGTCGAGGGTTGGGACAAGCAGGCCTATCTGCACGCCGACGCCCGCATCCCGCGCAAGGTCCAGGCCCGCGCCCTGCTGGCACCCTTCGATCCGCTGGTGTTCGAGCGCACGCGCGCCGAGCAATTGTTCGGCTTCCGCTATCGCATCGAGATCTACACTCCGGCAGACAAGCGCCAGTATGGCTACTACGTGCTGCCTTTTCTGCTTGGCGAACGCATCGTTGCCCGCGTCGACCTCAAGGCCGACCGGCCCGCAGGTATATTGCGTGTCCATGCCGCCTATTCCGAACCCTGCGCCCCAGCGGAAACGGCGGCCGAGCTTATTGAAGAGCTGAAGCAGATGCGCGACTGGCTCGGCCTTGAGCGCATCGAAGTCACTCCGGCCGGCGACCTCGGCCCGGCACTGAGCGACATTGTTGGTCGCTCCCTCACGTTGACTCCACCCCTCGCGAAAGCCTAAATCGCCGGCAGACGGTCCTTCGCCCGCAAAGGCGGAGGCTAAGAGGGAATGCGGTGCGCGCCGATGGCGTCAAATCCGCGGCTGTCCCCGCAACTGTAAGCGACGAGCTTAGGCCCAAGACCACTGGGATTTCCTCCCGGGAAGGCGGCACGAAAGCGACGACTCGCGAGCCAGGAGACCTGCCGTCTGCGACATTGATCCGATCGCCTGGCGGGTGTCCCAGGCAAGGAGCCTGGCATTTTGGAACTCGACGATACACTCCCGGTCGAAACTCTGGACGCATCCGGCAGCGCCGAAAACGCGCGTGCGGCGGAGGTGACGATTCTCGTCTGCTCGTCCTGCCGCGACGAACTTGGTTCCGACACCCATCCGCGCGCCGGCGCCAAGCTCGCCGAATCTGCGCGCCAGGCAGCGGCCGGCGAAGACATCACCGTGCGCAGCGTCGAATGTCTCGGCAACTGCAAGCGCCGGCTGAGTGCCGCCATCCTGCGTGACGGCTCGTGGAGCTACGTCTTCGGCGACCTCGACATCGCCTCCGGCGACGATCTCGTCACTGGCGCCAAACTCTTCGCCACCTCGACCGACGGCCTGATCCCCTGGCGCGGCCGTCCCGACAGCCTCAAGCGCGGCCTCATCGCGCGCATCCCTCCCCTGAACCTCCTGAAGGAAGACACATGACCGCCTCCGTCGATCGCGTTCCCTGCACCGTCGTCACCGGCTTTCTCGGCGCCGGCAAGACCACGCTGCTCCGCCACATCATCGAGAATTCCAAGGGCAAGCGCCTTGCCATCATCGTCAATGAATTCGGCGACGTCGGCATCGACGGCGAAATCCTCAAGGGCTGCGGCATCGACACCTGCCCGGAAGAAAACATCGTCGAACTCGCCAATGGCTGCATCTGCTGCACGGTCGCCGACGATTTTGTCCCAGCACTCGACCAGATCCTGTCGCGCACGCCGCGCGTCGACCACATCCTGATCGAGACCTCCGGCCTGGCGCTGCCCAAGCCGCTGGTCCAGGCCTTCCAGTGGCCGAGCGTCAAGAGCCGCGTCACTGTCGACGGCGTCATCGCTGTCGTTGACGGCCCTGCGCTTGCCGCAGGCAAGGTTGCCTCCGACATGGAAGCGCTCGCCGCCCAGCGCAGCGCAGATGATTCGCTCGACCACGACGACCCGGTCGAGGAAGTGTTCGAGGACCAGGTCGCCTGCGCTGACCTGATCATCCTGTCCAAGAGCGACCTGCTCGACGAGGCCGGCCATGCCCGCGCCAGCGCGATCGTTCGCGAGCACCTGGCACGCGCCGTCAAGATTGTGCCGTCGGCGCATGGCAAGGTCGACCCGTCGGTGCTGCTCGGCCTCGGCCTTGCCGTCGAGGACGACATCGAAAACCGCAAGACCCATCACGACGGCGCCTTCGACCACGAGCACGACGACTTCGACACCTTCGTCATCGAGATTCCGTCGATCGCCAACCCGGACGAACTGGCCAAGCGTGTCGCCACTGCCGCCGAAGAAGAGAACGTGTTGCGCGTGAAGGGTTTTGTCGATGTCGGCGGCAAGCCGATGCGGCTGCTCGTTCAGGCTGTCGGCCCGCGCGTCAACCACTATTACGACCGCGCCTGGACAGCCCAGGACGATCGCCGCTCGCGCCTCGTCGTCATCGGCCTCAAGGGCCTCGACCGCCCTGCAATCGAGCGTATTCTGGTAGGGTGAGCTGAATTGCCCCCTCACCAGACCTCCGCGCCGGAGATGAGCGTGTCAAAGCTGGCGCGCATCTCTTCTCCTTGGCGGGGACAAGGTGGCCCACAGGGCCGGATGAGGGGGCCGTCTCACTGCACCTTCGAAGGATCGCAGCAATGCATATCCTGACCACCACATCCGCCACGCTCGACGATTTGATCGAGCCGGTCGACCTCAGGCAGAAGCCTGCGGATGTGGTGGCGCTGTCCTTCACCGACAGCGACCTGGCCGGCCTCGCCAACGCCTGGAAGACGGATGCGGAAAACCTGCCGTCGATGCGGCTGGCCAGCCTGCGCGATCTCAGGCACCCGATGTCGGTCGATCTCTGGGTCGACAGTGTCGCGGCCCACGCCAAGGTCATTCTGGTGCGAATCCTCGGCGGCTACGACTGGTGGCGTTATGGCTGCGACCAACTTGCGGCCATCGCACGCGAAAGGGGCATCGCGCTCGCACTTCTGCCAGGCGAAAGCCACGACGAGGATTTGAGGCTTGTCGAAGCCTCGACGCTGCCACGTGCCGAACTCGACGCGCTGCTCGGCTATTTCCGCGAAGGCGGCCCCGAGAACATGAAGGCGCTGGTCGCGCGTCTGGCTGGGCTGGCCGGTGCGAAAGCGGCAGCCGTTGCGCCCGTGGCGGTGCCGAAGGCGGGATACTATGATCCGGCACGGGGCGTGATGACAGCCCCCTTCTCCCCGCTCACGGGGAGAAGGTCCCGGCAGGGGGATGAGGGGCAATCGCCCACACCTGATACCCTCGCGCAGCCCCTCAACCGCCCCTTCGGAGCACCTTCTCCCCGTGAACGGGGAGAAGGAAGCATAGTCCCCATCCTGTTTTATCGCTCGATGCTCCTCGCCGCCGATGTCGCGCCCATCGACGCGCTGGTCGAAGCGCTGCGCGCACAAGGCCTGCACCCTGCCCCGATCTTCGTCTCGAGCCTCAAGGACAAGGATTCCCTCGCCTTCGTCGAGACGGCTCTGGCGCAGCTGAAGCCCTCGGCCATCGTCACCGCCACCGCCTTTGCCGCCGGTGCCGAGCCTGGCACGGAAACGCTGTTCGACCGCGCCGGCGTGCCGGTATTCCAGGTCATCGTCGCCACCACGCGCCGCGAAGCCTGGGAAGGCAGCCCGCGCGGCCTGGCACCCGCCGACCTCGCCATGCATGTGGTGATGCCCGAGCTCGATGGCCGCATCCTCGCCGGCGCCATCTCCTTCAAGGCCGAGAGCGAACTCGATCCGGCACTTGGTTTCCGCGCTGTCGCCAACCAGCCCGAGCCGGATCGTGTCGAACAGGTCGCCCGCCGGATCGCGGCTCATCTCAGGCTGCGCGAGACGCCGCCCGAAGAGCGCAAGCTGGCGATCCTCATCCCCGACTATCCCAGCGCCCCGGGTCGTACCGGCTATGCCGTCGGCCTCGACGTACCCAACAGCGTGCTCGCCATGCTGCACGACCTCAAACACGCCGGCTACACGGTTGAATCGATCCCGGAATCGCCGCGCGCATTGCTCGACCTGATTGAAGCAGGCGGGCATGGGCTGGTGCTTCACGACTATCTCGCGCTTTCCGCTGATCTGCCAACGGATGCAAGGAACGTGGTTGACGCGGCATGGGGGGAAGCTGCGCTGGAGGCCGAAACAACTCTATCGTCGCGCCGCCCCTCATCCCCTGCCGGACCTTCTCCCCGCAAGAACGGGGTGAAGGAAGATAGCCGATACGCCGACGCCTCACGTGGAGAGGGTAAGGCTGAGGGGCAGCTCATCGTTGGCGAGGAGCAGCTCCTTTTCCCCTTCCGCGCCGCCACTTTCGGCAATGTCACCGTCGCCCTTGCCCCCGATCGCGGCCGCTCCGCCGACCGTCGCGCCGACTATCACGACCCGACGTTGCCGCCACGCCACGCGCTGCTCGCCTTCGGGCTGTGGCTGCAGAAATCGCTCGGCGTCCACGCCATCGTCCATGTCGGCGCGCATGGCACGCTCGAATGGTTGCCCGGCAAGACCGTGGCGCTGAGCCAAACCTGCTTTCCCGAGATCGTCACCGGTTCGCTGCCTGTGATCTATCCCTTCATCGTGTCCAACCCAGGCGAAGCGGCCCAGGCCAAGCGTCGTATCGCCGCCGTAACCCTCGGCCACCTGCCACCGCCGCTTGCCGCTGCGGGCCTCGACGAGAACCAGCACAAGCTCGAGCGCCTCGTCGACGAATATGCCCAGGCCGACGGGCTCGACCGGCGTCGCCGCGACCGGCTGGCGAAGCTCATCGTCGAGACCGCTGCCCAGACCGGCCTCGCCAGCGAAGCCGGCGTCGCCAACACCGACGCCCCCGACGAGGCGCTGCGCCGCATCGATGCCTGGCTCTGCGACCTCAAGGATTTCGCCATCAAGGACGGGCTGCACGTCTACGGGCGGGCTGACGAGGATGAGCCGGACCTTGCCCGCCAAGACAGTGCGAAGGGCGAACGAAACAACCTGATCGCCGCCCTCGACGGCCGCCATGTCAAAGCCGGCCCTTCGGGCGCGCCGGCGCGTGGCCGCACCGATGTGCTGCCCACCGGGCGGAACCTGTTTACCGCGGACCCGCGCACCATGCCGACGCCGACGGCCTTCGACCTTGGCAAGGCAGCGTCCGACGAGATCATGCGCAGCTACCTGCAAGGCCATGGCGACTGGCCGCACGCGCTGGTCATCGATCTCTGGGGCAGTGCCTCGCTGCGCACCGGCGGCGAGGAGATCGCCCAGGGCCTGGCGCTGATGGGTTGCCGTCCCCAGTGGGATTCCGCCACCGGCCGCGTCACGGGTATTGAAGTATTGCCGCCGGCAGCGCTCGGCCGACCGCGTGTCGACGTCACCTGGCGCATCTCAGGCCTGTTCCGCGACATGTTCCCGACCCAGATCGCATTGATCGACGCCGCCACCCGCGCCGTCGCCATCCGCGACGAGGACGACAGCGAAAACCCGCTCGCCGCCAGCACCCGCGCTTGCGGCAAGGTCGAGCCGCGCATCTTCGGCTCATCGCCTGGAACCTACGGCGCTGGTCCGGAAGATTTGCTGTCCTCCGGCGACTGGACCACGCGCGACGAACTTGGCCGCGCCTATCTCGACGCCGCCTCACACGCCTATGGCGGTGCCGAAGGCGAAGGCATTTCCGCACCCGGCGCCTTTGCCGGCCGCATCGCCGAGGCCGACCTTCTGGTTCACACCGGCGATGACCCCGGCCGCGACATTCTCGAAGGCTCCGCCGACGTCGCCTTCATCGGCGGCTTTTCCGCTGCCCTTGCAGCGCTCGGCAGGAATGCCGACGTCATCGTGCTCGACACGACCGACCCGCAGAAGCCTCGGCCCCGCTCGGTCACGGAGGCGGTTGGCCGCGTCGTTCGCGCCCGTGCCACCAATGCCCGCTTCATCGCCGGCCAGATGCGCCACGGCCCGCGCGGCGCCTCCGAATTCGCCGAGACGGTCGACCGCCTGATCGGTTTTGCCGAAACCACCAACGCCATTCCAGGTGCCTTGATCGAGGCCGTCCATGATGCCTATGTCGGCAATGAGGATGTGCGCGCCTTCATGCTGCGCGAGAACCCCGCCGCTGCGAAATTCATCGCCGAACGTTTTGCCACCGCGCGCCGGCGCGGGCTCTGGCACCCCTTGCGTAATTCGATCGACGACGACCTCGCCTCTTTGATCGCCGAAGCGTCGGCGAAGGAGGTCGCGGCATGACGACCTTTTCGCGTCGCGGCGCCTGCCCTGCACTCTCGGCGCCGATGCTGACCGGCGATGGCCTGCTTGTCCGGCTCAATCCGCTCGCTGGCGAAATCGCACCCAAGGCGTTGATCGGACTTCTGTGAATCCGCCCAGCGTCACGGCAACGGCATCGTTGAGATCACCGCGCGCGGCAGCATGCAGATCAGGGGCCTGACCGAGACAAGCGCCTGCCTGCTGGCCGAGGAAATCGATGCGCTCGGCATCGCGGTGCGCACCGGCGTGCCCGTCGACACCAGCCCGCTCGCCGGCATTGATCCACGCGAGGTCGCCAACCCCGCCTCTGTGGCAACTGGCATCCGCACGGCCATCTCCGACGCCGGCCTCGCCTCGCGCCTCGGCCCCAAGGTTTCGGTCGTCGTCGACGGCCGTGGACAGGTCGGACTGGGCGCCATCATGGCCGATGTCAGGCTGGTGGCGGTCGACGCGTCACGCTGGCGCCTGTCGGTAGCTGGCGATGAGCAGGCTGCGACGTTTGTCGGCGAATACGATGCCCATGCCGCGAGCGGTGCAGCAGTTGCGATCCTGCAGTCCATTGCAGCGCTCGGCCGCCAAGCCCGAGCCCGCGATCTCAATCCTTCGCAGATCGCTGCTGCTGTCCCAGGATCGGCCACGCCTCACTCGATTTATCAGCCAATCGCACCAACCGATTCGTCCCCAATCGGAATCCTCCCGCTGACCGATGATCGGACCGCACTAGGCATCGCCCTGCCCTTCGGTAGCATCGACGCAGCTACGCTGATCGCCTTCTGCGAGGCGGCGATCGAACGCGGCGCGACCGGCATCCGGCCCGCCCACGGTCGGACCGTACTTGTCCTGGGTCTAGACCACCCGGCATGCGACGCCCTGACAGAAACGACCAAAACTCTCGGCTTCGTCACTGCCCCCGCCGATCCCCGCATCCGCATTGCCGCCTGCCCCGGCGCGCCGGCCTGCGCTTCGGGCATGATTGCCGCGCGCGATGTCGCCGCCGAAATTGCCCAAGGAATTGGCCAAGACCTCGATCCGACGCTCAGCCTGCATGTGTCCGGCTGCGCCAAGGGCTGCGCCCATCCCGGCCCCGCGGCGCTGACCATCGTCGGTGACGAAAAAGGCGCGGCATTTGTCGTCGGCGGAACGGCAAAAGGACTACCGGCTGGTTACACCGCAGGATATGAAGCGGCACTTGGCGCTGGCCGGCTGGTGGCTCTTGTCGCCGCCGAACGGCGATCGCGCGAAAACGCGACTGCTTGCCTTACCCGGCTGGGTGCAAAGCGTCTGGCGCGAACGATAGCACAGGGATGAACATGGCCGCCTACGACTACATTCATGATGGCACGGCCATCTACGAACGCTCCTTCGCCATCATCCGCTCGGAGGCGGACCTCACGCGCTTTTCCGAGGCAGAAGCCGATGTCGCCGTGCGCATGATCCACGCCTGCGGTCTGGTCGAGGCCGCCGAGCATTTCGTCTTCTCTGAAGATTTCGTTGCCGCGGCACGCAGCGCCCTCCGGGCCGGCGCGCCGATTTTCTGCGACGCCGAGATGGTGGCACGTGGCGTCACCCGCGCCCGCCTGCCCGCCGACAATGAGGTGATCTGCACATTGCGCGACCCGCAGACCGCCGAGATCGCACGAAAGGTTGGCAACACCCGCTCTGCCGCCGCCATCGACCTTTGGGGCGACAGAATGGCCGGCTCGATCGTCGCCATCGGCAACGCGCCAACCGCCTTGTTTTATCTGCTCGAGAAGCTGCGCGATGGCGCGCCCAAGCCCGCCGCCATCATCGGCATGCCGGTCGGCTTTGTCGGCGCCGCCGAATCCAAGGACGCGCTGGCCGAGAATTCCTATGGCGTGCCTTATGCCATCGTGCGTGGCCGCCTCGGCGGCAGCGCCATGACGGCCGCCGCACTCAATTCACTGGCGAGGCCGGGCCTGTGACCACTGCACCAAAAGGCCGCCTCATCGGCGTCGGCACCGGTCCCGGCGACCCCGAGTTGCTGACGCTCAAGGCGGTGCGTGCGCTGGCCGAGGCCGACGTGATCGCCCATTTCGCCAAGCGCGGTGCCAACGGCAACGCCCGCACCATCACCGACGCGCATTTCCGCCATGATGTCATCGAGCTGCCGCTCGTCTATCCTGTCACGACCGAGATCGACAAGGATCACAACGACTACCGCGCCGCCATCACAGGCTTCTACGAGGAATCGGCGCAAACAGTGGCCGCCCATCTCGACCAGGGCCGCACCGTCGCCATCCTGTCCGAAGGTGACCCGCTGTTTTACGGCTCCTACATGCACCTGCATATCAGGCTGTCGCATCTCTACCCGACCGAGGTCATCCCCGGCGTCACCGCCATGTCCGGCTGCTGGTCGCAAACAGGTGTGCCGATCGTCCAGGGCGACGACGTGCTGTCGGTGCTACCAGGAACCATGAGCGAATTCGAGCTCACCCGCCGCCTCGCCGACACCGACGCCGCCGTCATCATGAAGGTTGGCCGCAACCTGCCCAAGATCCGCAAGGCCCTGGAAGCCACCGGCAAGCTCGGCCGCGCCATCTATGTCGAGCGCGGCACCATGCCGACGACGCAGCATATGCAACTCGTCGACAAGGCCGACGACATCGCGCCCTATTTCGCCATCGTGCTGGTGCCCGGCTGGGCCGGCAAGCCGGGAGCGGAGCTGTGAGCGGCCGCCTCGTCGTCATCGGCCTTGGGCCCGGCAATCCTGACCAGGTCACGCCCGAGGCCAGCCGCGCTGTATCAGAGGCGAGCCACTTCTACGGCTACAAGCCTTATCTCGACAGGCTGGAGCTGCGCCCCGACCAGACCCGCGTCGCTTCCGACAACCGTGAGGAAATCTCGCGCTCCAACGCGGCCCTCGAAATGGCAGCAAGCGGCCATCGCGTCGCTATGGTCTCCGGCGGCGATCCCGGCGTCTTCGCCATGGCCGCGGCTGTCTGCGAGGCCATCGAGGCCGGCCCCAGGGAGTGGCGCGACATCGATCTGGCGGTCGTGCCCGGCGTCACCGCCATGCTCGCCGTCGCCGCCCGTGTCGGCGCGCCGCTCGGCCATGACTTCTGCGCCATCAACCTGTCGGACAATCTGAAGCCGTGGGATTTGGTCGAGCGCCGCCTCACAGCAGCCGCTCAGGCCGGTTTCGTCATCTCGCTCTACAATCCGATCAGCAAGGCTCGCCCCTGGCAGCTCGGCAGCGCCCTCGAGACGCTGCGCACCCAACTGCCGGCATCGACGCCGGTCATCTTCGGCCGCGCGGCCGGCCGGCCCGACGAGCGCATCGACATTGTCTCGCTCGGCGAAGCCGACGCGACCAAGGCCGACATGGCGACTTGCGTCGTCATCGGTTCGCCGGAAACGCGCCTGATCGAGCGCGACGGCAAGCGCCCGCTGGTCTACACGCCACGCTTTTCGGCTGGAGCGGCGAAATGATCGACCATCGCGACCAAAGCGGCGACGCTTGGTGCGGACGGCACGTCGGGAAGCTGCGGCCGGCGAAACAGGATCACCTCGATGCCGAGTTCCCGCGCCGCCGCGATCTTGCCATAGGTCGCCTGCCCGCCACTGTTCTTGGCGACGATGACGTCGATGCGATGCTTGGTGAGCAGCACTCGCTCGTCGGCCTCGGCAAACGGCCCGCGCGCCAGGATGTAGGTCGCATCGGACACGCCGAGCGGCGGTTCGATTGGGTCGACGCTGCGGATGATGTAGGCATGCCTGGGCGCATTCTCGAACGCCGCCACCTCTTGCCGGCCGAGCGCCAGGAACACGCGGCGCGGTTTTTCGCGCAGCGCACCGACAGCCTGTTCGGCATCATCCACCAGCGTCCAGCGATCGCCTTCGACCGGCTCCCAACCGGGACGGCGCAAAGCAAGGATTGGCACTCGGGAAATGCGTGCCGCCTCCGCCGCATTGGCCGAGATGCGCGCGGCATAAGGATGGGTGGCGTCGATCAGAAGATCGGTCTTGTGCCCGGCCAGCCAATCGGCCAGCCCCTGCGCGCCGCCAAAGCCGCCTGTTCGCACCGGCACCGGCTGCTCGACCGGCTTTTCGGTCCGGCCGGCCAGCGACAGCGTGATGTCGAGATCGCCACGCGCGGCAAGCTTCGCCGCCAGCAGGCGCGCTTCGGTGGTGCCGCCCAGGATCAAAACCGTCTTCATGATCGTCCGTGTTCGAATGAAACTGCCCCTCACCCTTACCCTCTCCCCGTAAGAACGGGGAGTGGGGTTCGTCAACGTCGCCGCTTCACCCTTCTCCCCGCCTGCGGGGAGAAGGGTGACGGCAGGCGGATGAGGGGCACTGCGACATGACAAACGCACATAACGCAGGGCAAAAATGGCTGACCGTCGTTGGCATCGGCGAGGACGGTGTGGCGGGTCTCGGCGACGAGGCCAAGCGCGCGATTTCGGCCGCTGCCCACGTCTTCGGTGGCAAGCGTCATCTGACCCTGGCAGCCGAGCTGATCCGCGGCGAAGCCCGCGCCTGGCCCACACCTTTCGACAACGAAATGCGTGATATCGTGGCGCTACGCGGCCAAAAAGTCTGCGTGCTCGCTTCCGGCGATCCCTTTTTCCATGGTGTCGGCGTAACGCTGGCGCGCCAAGTCGCAACATCTGACATGCACGTGCTGCCGGCCGCATCCGCCTTCTCGCTCGCCGCCTCGCGGTTGGGCTGGGCGCTGCAGGACGTCGAGACCGTCTCGCTGCACGGCCATGCCATCGACCTCATCCGCCCGCTGCTGCAGCCCGGCGCGCGCATCATCGCGCTCACCTCGGACGGCGAAGCGCCGGCACAGATCGCCGAACTTGCCGCCAACAGCGGTTTCGGCGGCTCACGCCTGATTGTGCTTGAAGCCCTCGGCGGCGGCAACGAGCGCATTCGCGAGGCAATCGCTGGCGCGTTCGACGTCCAAAACATCAATCCGCTCAACGTTCTGGCGCTCGAGATTGAATCAAGTCCTCAGGCTCGCATCCTGCCGCTGGCCTGTGGCATTGCCGACGACCTGTTCGAGCATGACGGCCAGATCACCAAGCGCGAAATCCGCGCCATGACCCTCTCCACCCTCGCCCCCCGCCGGGGCGAACTGCTGTGGGACATCGGCGCCGGCTCCGGTTCGATATCGATCGAATGGATGCTCTGCCACCCTTCGCTACAGGCCATCGCCATCGAGCACAACGCCGAGCGCGCGGAGCGCATCGCGCGCAATGCAAGCGCCTGCGGCGTGCCCGGTCTGAAGCTCGTGCGCGGCGCAGCACCGGCAGCATTGGCCGGCCTGCCCATGCCCGAAGCGATCTTCATTGGCGGTGGCGGTTCGGATTCAGGTGTCTTCGACGCGGCCATCGCCGCTCTTCGACCCGGCGGGCGCCTCGTCGCCAACGCCGTCACCCTCGAAATGGAAGCGCTGTTGCTCGCCCGCCATGCGGCCCTCGGCGGCGAACTTCTGCGCCTTCAAGTCTCCCGCGCCGCCCCTGTTGGCTCGATGACCGGCTGGCGGCCGGCGATGCCGGTCACGCAATGGAGCTGGGTGAAGCCATGATGGTTGCAGGCATAGGCTGCCGCAAAGGTGCGGCACAAGAAGACATCCTCTCGGCGATCGAAACCGCGCTCGAGACGCACGGTCTCGCTGTCACCGCACTGACGGCGCTCGCCACAGCAAGCTTAAAGCGCGACGAACCGGGCATCCTGGCCGCCGCCCGGCGGCTCGACCTACCCTTGCTCGTGGTCGAGAACGCCGAGTTGAAGGCCGCCGAGTTCACGCACGCTGAGCCGCTCGCAAGCCTCGCTGGAAGCCGCCAATACGCCATCCGTATCGGAAGCAGCGGCTCTCGCCGCCGCCGGCGCCGATGCCACCCTGCTCGGCCCGCGCACCGTTGTCGGTCCGGCCACCTGCGCCATTGCCAGTTCTGGAGCCCTTGCTTGACCGTTCATTTCATCGGCGCCGGCCCGGGCGCGGCAGACCTCATCACTGTGCGCGGCAGCCGCCTGCTCGGCTCCTGCCCGGTCTGCCTCTACGCCGGCTCCATTGTTTCGCCGGAGCTTCTGACCTACTGCCCCTCGGATGCACGGCTGGTCGACACCGCACCGATGTCGCTCGACGAAATCGAGGCGGAATATGTCGCCGCCCACAAGGCCGGGCACGACGTCGCGCGCCTGCATTCCGGCGATCTCTCTGTGTGGAGCGCGGTTGCCGAACAGATTCGCCGGCTGGAAAAGCACGGCATCCCCTACACGCTGACCCCCGGCGTGCCGTCTTTCGCCGCAGCCGCAGCAGCACTGAAGCGCGAGCTGACCATTCCCGAAGTGGCGCAAAGTCTGGTGCTGACTCGCACCTCCGGCCGCGCCTCGAAGATGCCGCCCGGCGAAACCCTCGCCGGTTTCGGTCGCACCGGTGCGACGCTCGCCGTCCACCTGTCCATCCACGCCATCGATCAGGTTGTAGCAGAGCTTACCCCGCATTACGGGCCGGAGTGCCCGGTGGCTGTCGTCTTCCGCGCCTCATGGCCGGACGAGCGTATCGTCAGGGGCACGCTGGCGACGATCGCGGCCGAACTGGCGAAGGACCCGATTGAGCGCACCGCCATCATCTTCGTTGGCCAGTCGCTGGCGGCAGAGGATTTCCGCGAAAGCTCGCTCTACGACGCCTATTATCAGCGCCGCTTCAGGGGCCGCGACGGGTTATGACTTGGCGCGAAGGGCGCATGCCCCCTCAGCTCGCCCTCGCGGTTGAAAACGAGGATCTCGACCGCGATGTCGGAGCTGTCGAACACGCTTGCCGCCGTGCGCCATGCAGCGCTCGCGACCGCATCGCCGATGGCGATGCCGGCCTTGTTCGCCTCGCTGAAGGCTTCGGCCACCGTATTTGCGCCCTTGATGCGGGCCTCGAGCCCGGCGTCTGCACCAGCCTCGACCGCAACCGCCGCCAGGCCGTCGAGATCCGCCGAGCCGCGGCTCGAATGCAGGTCGAGCAGCCCTTGCGCCAGCTTGGTCATCTTGGCGACGCCGCCGGCAATCGTGACCTTGGGCACCGGATGGGCGCGGATGTATTTCAGCATGCCGCCGACAAAGTCGCCCATGTCGATCAACTGCACCTCGTGCAATCCGTGAAACTTCTGCACCGCCATTTCGGAGGCGTTGCCTGTGGAGCCCGCGACATGGCCGAAGCCCATGGCGCGTGCCACGTCGACGCCGCGATGAATCGAGTGGATCCACGCCGAGCAGGAATAAGGAATGACGATGCCCGTCGTGCCCAGGATGGAGATGCCGCCGAGGATACCGAGGCGCGGGTTGAGCGTCTTGAGCGCCATCTCCTCGCCGCCGGCGACGGAAATCTCGACCTCGACATCGGCGCCCTCGCCAAGAACCTCGGCGACGACGCCTGTCATCATCTTGCGCGGCACCGGGTTGATCGAGGCTTCGCCCGGCGCGATAGGCAGGCCCGGACGCGTCACCATGCCGACACCCTTACCCGCTTTGAACACAACGCCGCTGCCAGCAGCGCCCGGTCGCACCGTGCTCATGACAAGCGCGCCGTGGGTGACGTCAGGGTCGTCGCCGGCGTCCTTGACGATGCCGGCCATCGCCCAGCCGTCGTCGCGCTCGTTCCTTGCCAGTGCGAAAGCCACGTTCTGACCACCCGGCAAGGTGATCTCAACCGGATCGGGAAACTGCCCTACTTTCAAAGCCATGCACGCCGCCTTGGTGGCAGCGGTGGCGCAGGCACCGGTGGTCCAGCCGCGCTTGAGCGGACGATCTTCTTCATTCATGACGCGATCTATAGGCTGGCAAAGCCTGTGCGTCATCGGCGAAAGCGACACGCATGAGTCTCGAAAAAGCCATCTCGCGCCTGAACTACCGGCAGCACGAACTCCAGCCCGGCCATGTCTGGCTGGCCGGCGCCGGTCCCGGCGATCCCGGCCTGCTGACGCTCGATGTGCTGTCGGCGCTCGACCAGGCCGACGCGCTGGTCCATGACGCGCTGGTGTCGCCCGAAATCATCGCTATCGCCGAGCAAGCGGAAAAAATTTTCGTCGGCAAGCGCGGCGGCCGGCTGTCGATCCCGCAGGGCGACATCAATGCGCTTCTGGTCAAGCTGGCGCGCGAAGGCCGCAAGGTCGTGCGGCTCAAGGGCGGCCATCCTTTCGTCTTCGGCCGAGGTGCTGAAGAAGCACTGGTGTTGACGCGCGAGAACATTCCGTGGCGCGTGCTATCAGGCATCACCTCGGCATTCGGCGGCCTCTCCTCCGCGGGCATCCCGGCCACCATGCGCGGCGTCAACGGCGCGATCATTCTCGCCACCGGCTTTGCCGCAGTCAGCGACGACCGGCCAGACTGGGCGGCGCTGGCCCGCACCGGCCAGCCCATCGTCATCTATATGGGTCTGACCCACATCGCCGAAACGGTGGCCGAGTTGATGGCAGGCGGTCTGTCGGCGGATACACCCGCCGCCTTTGTCGAGAATGCCTCGACGCCTGAGGAGCGGACGGTGACGGCGACGCTCGGCACGCTGGTTGCCACCGCCGAGCGCGAAAAGGTCGTCTCGCCTTCGCTCATCGTCGTCGGCGGCATCGTTGCGCTGCGCGCTGAACTTTTGGGGCAAAAATGACGGCGCGCGGGCTGATCATCGGCGCGCCGCGCTCCGGTTCGGGCAAGACCAGCGTCACCATCGGCCTGTTGCGCGCTCTTGCCCGCCGTGGCCTGCGTGTTCGCGGCGCCAAGTCCGGCCCCGACTACATCGATCCCGGCTTCCACAAGGCCGCTACCGGCCTGCCTGGCGTCAATCTCGACAGCTGGGCGATGGCCCCGTCGCTGCTCAACACGCTGGCCACCGATGCCGCAGCCGACACCGACCTGGTCATCATCGAAAGCGCCATGGGCCTGTTCGACGGCATCCCGGCCGAAAAGGGCCGCTCCGGTGCCGCCGCCGATCTCGCCCGCCTCTACGGCCTGCCGGTGCTGCTGGTGCTCGATGTGTCGGGCCAATCGCAAACCGCTGCCGCCATCGCCAAGGGTTTCGCCACCTACGATCCGGACGTCAGCATTGCTGGTGTCGTCCTCAACCGCCTCGGCAGCGACCGTCACCGCAAGCTCGCCGGCGATGCCATCGAAGCACTCGGCCTGCCCGTCGTCGGCGGCATCCTGCGCGACCCGACTTTGTCCATTCCAGAACGCCATCTCGGCCTCGTCCAAGCTGAAGAGCACGCCGACCTCTTCGCCCATATCGACAGACTCGCCGACATGGTCGAGCGTTCACTCGACCTCGACGCCATCATCGCGCTGGCGACGCCGCTGGCGCCGGGGGCGGGCGACCAGTCTTTTGCCCTGCCACCGCCCGGCCAGCGCATCGCGCTTGCCCAGGACGCCGCCTTCACCTTTCTCTACCCGCATGTCGCTGCCCATTGGCGCGCCATGGGGGCGGAGCTTGTGCCGTTCTCACCGCTGGCCGACCAGGCGCCCGATCCCTCCTGCAACGTTTGTTGGCTACCCGGTGGCTACCCCGAGCTTCACCTCGGCCGGCTCGCCGCAGCTTCCAACTTCCTGTCGGGCACCCGCCGTTTCGCCGAAACCAGGCCAATTCACGGTGAGTGCGGTGGCTTCATGGTGCTGGGCGAGACCATTGAAGACGCCGAGGCAGTGACCCATCCCATGCTTGGCCTGCTCGACCACGCCACCAGCTTCGCCAAGCGCAAGATGAACCTCGGCTATCGCCAGGCGCGCCTTGCTGCGGCCTGCCCGCTAGGCAATGCCGGCAGCGCCATCCGGGGCCATGAATTCCACTACGCCCAGACGGTCAAGAAGGGCGAGGATGCCCCACTCGGCGACATCGCTGACGGCCAGGGCAATCCGCTCGGCACATTCGGCGGTCGACGCGGCCATGTCACCGGCACCTTCTTCCACGCGATCGCCAAGGCCTGAGATGAGCACGCCGGCAACCATCTTCGACGACCTGCGCATCGGCTTGGTGTTCTTCACCCGCCTGCCGCTGCCGCATTTCGAGGCCAAGGACCGTTCGCTCGCCGACGCGATCTGGACTGCCCCCCTGATCGGTCTCGTCGTCGCCGTCATCGCATGGTCCGCCTACGCCGTCGCCACACTGCTCGGCCTCGCGCCCAGCCTTGCCGCAGCCCTCGCCTTGACGACAGGCATGCTGGTCTCAGGCTGCCTGCATGAGGACGGGCTTTCAGACACGGCAGACGGGTTCGGTGGCGGGCGAACGCGTGAACGCAAGCTCGAGATCATGCGCGACAGCCGCATCGGCACCTACGGTGCCTGCGCATCGGCGCTGTCGATCCTCGCGCGCTGGAGCGCCATAGGCGAACTTGCCACGCCCGGCCATGTCCTTGGCGGCCTCGTCGTCGCCCATGTCGCCGCGCGCGCGCTGATCCCCATGTTCATGCAGATGTTGCCGCAGGCGCGCCTCGACGGGCTGTCGGCTGGCGTCGGCACCTTGTCCGACAGCGTTGTCCTGACAGCGCTTGCCATCGGCGCGCTGGCGCTGTTGCTGCTCGGCCTCAAGGGTGCGGTGGTGGCCGCCATCTGTCTTGCGCTGTTGTTTGTCGCGTTTCGAAAACTCTGCCTCGTCCAGATCGGCGGCCAGAGCGGCGACACCATCGGCGCCATCCAGCAACTCGCCGAGATCATTCTACTTTTCGCCGCTTCCGCCATCTTGGCTTGAATCATATCAGGAGTTTTCGCAGCCATGGCCTTCAAATCATCAGATGAATTGCGCGCCGCCTGCCTTGATCTTTCGGCCGGTAGCGATGCTGCCGCCGACGCCGTCGCCCGCCGCCAGGACACGCTGACCAAGCCGCGCGGTAGCCTCGGCAAGCTCGAATCCATCGCCGCCTGGCTGGCGCGCTGGCAGGGCCGCGACATGCCCAGGCTGGACAAGGTCAAGGTCATCGTCTTTGCCGGCAACCATGGCGTCACTGCCCAAGGCGTGTCGGCCTATCCGTCCGAAGTGACGGTGCAGATGGTCGCCAACTTCGCCGGTGGCGGCGCTGCCATCAACCAGCTGGCCCGCCTTGCCGGCGCGGAGCTCGCCGTCATCCCGCTCGAACTCGACCGTCCCACCGGCGATTTCACCCAGACCGTCGCCATGAATGATGCCGATTTCCTCGCCGCAGTCTCGACCGGCTATGACGCGGTGACACCGGATATCGACCTCGTCTGCTTCGGCGAAATGGGCATCGGCAACACGACGCCCGCAGCTGCCATCGCCGCCGGCCTGTTCGGTGGCACCGCTCGGCAGTGGGCCGGCCGTGGCACCGGCGTCGACGATTCCGGCCTGGCGCGCAAATTCGCCGCCATCGATGCCGGCCTCGCCCGTCACGCCGCAACGCTCACTGATCCGCTGGCCGTCGCCGCCAATCTCGGCGGCCGTGAGCTCGCCGCCATCCTCGGCGCCACGCTTGCCGCGCGCCACCACAACGTGCCTGTCCTGCTCGATGGCTTCGTCGTCACGGCAGCAGCAGCGCCCCTGGCAAAGCTCCACCCGGAAGGCCTAGCGCATACGCTGTCGGCCCATGTCTCCGCCGAGGCCGGCCACCGCCAGCTTCTCCAAGCGCTGCAGTTGACGCCGCTGCTCGACATGGGCATGCGCCTTGGCGAAGGTTCGGGCGCATGCCTCGCCGTCAATCTCGTGCGTTCGGCGCTGGAATGCCACGCCAGGATGGCAAGCTTCGCCGAGGCGGGAGTCACCGACAAATAGTCGGGCATTCCGCACGCAGCCTTTCTGAAATCGCGAAACCGGAATTCGATTTCTTCAATTAGCAGCGAGATAGAAGAAAATTCCTCATACAAGCGCAGAGGCAACCCGCCCCTGCCTCTACCTGAAACAGGTCGCCGGCTATCTTGCGGTAAAGTTTAGCCATTTGCCGCTTGTCTCAGGAGAATGCCCCCATGAAACGTTTCCTTCTCGTTGGCGTGGCCCTCGCCGCGATCCTCGCCGGCCCACTGCAGGCGTCCGCCGCCGACAAGCTGCTCAACGCGTCCTACGACGTCGCCCGCGAACTGTTCGCCGCTGAAAACGCGGCCTTCATCGCCAAGAACTCGGGCGTGTCAGTCGACCAGTCGCATGCCGGCACCTCCAAGCAGGCGCGCGCCATCGTCGAGGGCCTCGAGGCCGACGTCGTCACCTTCAACCAGGTCACCGACATCGAATTCCTGGTCAAGAACGGCTTTGTATCAGACGACTGGAAGCAGGATTTCGCCAACCAGGCTTCGCCCTTCTATTCGCTGCCGTCCTTCCTCGTCCGCGCCGGCAACCCCAAGGGCATCAAGGACTGGTCCGACCTCGTCCGCGAAGACGTCAAGGTGATCTTCCCCAACCCCAAGACCTCGGGCAATGCGCGCTACACCTATCTCGCGGCTACTGCCTACGCCAAGGAAGCCTTCAAGGGCGACGACGCCAAGGTAAAGGAGTTTGTCACCAAGCTGTTCGACAACGTGCCGGTGTTCGACACTGGTGGTCGCGCCGCCACCACCACCTTCGTCGAGCGCAACATCGGTGACGTTCTGATTACCTTCGAGGCCGAGACCCGCTCGATCGCCAAGGAATACGGTTCCGACAAGGTCGAGAGCGTCATCCCATCGGTCAGCCTGCTCGCCGAATTCCCGGTCGCCATCGTCGACAAGGTCGTCGACAAGCGTGGCTCACGTGATCTGGCCAAGTCCTATCTCGACTTCCTCTACACGGCCGAAGGCCAGCGCATCGCTGCCCAGCATGGCAACCGTGTCCATGAGCCGGCGGTCGCCGCCGAATTCAAGGACCAGTTCCCTGAGGTTCGCCTCGTCACCGTGGAAGATGTCTTCGGCGGCTGGGACAAGGTCCAGAAGGAGCATTTCGGCTCGGGCGGCCTGCTCGAAGAGATTTACGGCGAGCGTTGACCTGAGGTGCATGACCCTGAAAATCGATATCGATTTTCGGAAAAGGATCATGCACAACTCAAGATGCTACAGCGTCCTTTGCGCGTCCAAGGACGCGCGGCGCTGTAGCCATTATTGTTGAGAATTGGAGAGCCGGCCATGCCGGCTTTCCGCATTGATGCATCTAGGAAGGCATTTCAGTGGCGCGCCGCATTCTGCCAGGGTTTCCCCTGGCGCTGGGGATTACCCTCGTCTACGTCTCGATCATCGTCGTGCTGCCGCTCGGAGCGCTCGTCTTCAAGGCGGCCAGCCTCGGTTTCGAGGACTATTGGCGCATCGTTTCGTCACCACGCGCGGTCGCCAGCTACCGCGTCACCGCGTTTTCCGCATTGGGGGCGACCGCCTTCAACCTTGTCTTCGGCATGGCGCTGGCCTGGGTGCTGGTGCGCTACCGTTTTCCCGGCCGCCGTTTCATCGACGCACTCGTCGACCTGCCCTTCGCCCTGCCGACGGCAGTCGCCGGCATCGCGCTGACGACGCTGTTTGCCGAGAACGGCTGGTTCGGCTCGGCGCTGGTCCATGCCGGCATCAAGGTCGCCTACACCCCGCTCGGCATCATGGTCGCCATGGCCTTCACCAGTCTGCCCTTCATCGTGCGCACTGTGCAGCCAGTGCTGGAAGACCTCGACCCGGCCCTTGAGGAAGCCGCCCAAACGCTTGGCGGCAGCGACCGCTCGATCTTCCTGCGCGTCATCCTGCCGCTGCTGGCCCCCGCTCTGCTTGCCGGCCTGTCACTGTCATTCGCCCGCAGCCTCGGTGAGTTCGGCGCCATCATCTTCATCGCCGGCAACCAGCCGATGTCGACCGAGATCACCGCCCTGCTGGCATTCATCCGGCTCGAGGAATACGACTACCAGGCAGCCGCAGCGATCGCCTCGGTGCTGCTCATCACCGCCTTCCTGATGCTCGCCATCACCAACATCCTGCAGGCCCGTGCCCTGCGCTACACGGCGAGGGGCTGAGATGAGCGCACCCGCCAAAGGCCGCCCGCCCCGCGTCGGCGACGCACCAGCCTTCCGCCGCGCCCTGATCGGCATCGTTCTGACACTGGTCGCCATCGTCATCGTCGCGCCGCTGGTCGTCATCGGCTACCAGGCCTTCTCGCAAGGGGTCGCAGTCTATGCCGCGGCGATCGCCCATCCTGATACACTGCATGCCATCGGGCTGACGGTGGTCACCGCCCTGATCGCAGTTCCGATCAACACCACTTTCGGCGTCGCCGCCGCCTGGGCGATCACCAAATTCGACTTCTGGGGCCGTCGCTTCCTGCTGGTCGTGATCGAGATTCCGTTCTCCATCTCGCCCATCGTCGCCGGCGTCGCCTATCTCTTCGTCTACGGCCTGCAGGGCCTGTTCGGCCCGGCGCTGGAATCGGCCGACATCAAGATCCTGTTCGCCCTGCCCGGCATCGTGCTCGCCTCGATGTTTGTCACCGCTCCCTTCGTCGCCCGCGAGCTGATCCCGCTGATGCAGGCGCAGGGGCGTGATCTGGAAGAAGCCGCGACATCGCTCGGCGCTTCTGGCTGGCGCACCTTCTTTTCAGTGACGCTGCCCAACATCCGCTGGGCGCTACTTTACGGCGTCGTGCTGTGCAACGCGCGTGTCATGGGCGAGTTCGGCGCCGTCTCGGTGGTATCGGGCAACATCCGCGGCCAGACCAACACGCTGCCGCTGCATATCGAGCTGCTCTACCACGACTACCAGACCGCAGGCGCCTTTGCCGCCGCCTCGATCCTGGCGCTGCTCGCCGTCGTTACCCTCGTTGCCAAGGTGCTGCTCGAACGCCAGGGCGCCGGCCGCGCCCGTCGTCGCCCCGCACTTGCAGCCCCCGTAGCCGCACCAAAGACCACTTCCGCTGAGGTTTCGTCATGAAAATCCGCCTCGACAACGTCGTGAAGACCTTCGAGACCTTCCGCGCCGTGCATGGCGTCTCGCTCGAAATCGGAAGTGGTGAACTGGTTGCCCTGCTTGGGCCCTCCGGTTCGGGCAAGACCACCATCCTGCGCATGGTCGCCGGCCTCGAATATGCCGATGCCGGCCACATCTATTTCGGCGACGAGGATGCCACCGACATTCCGGTGCGCGACCGTGGCGTCGGCTTCGTCTTCCAGCACTACGCGCTGTTCCCGCACATGACAGTCACTGAGAACATCGCCTTCGGCATGAAGGTGTCGAAAACCCGCCCCGACAGGGCCGCCATCGACGCGCGCGTCAGCGACCTTCTGCGGCTTGTCCAGCTCGATGGCCTCGGTGAACGGTTCCCCGGCCAGATCTCCGGCGGTCAGCGCCAGCGTGTCGCCCTTGCCCGCGCGCTCGCCGTCGATCCCAAGGTGCTGCTGCTCGACGAACCTTTCGGCGCGCTCGACGCCAATGTCCGCCGCGACCTGCGGCGCTGGCTGCGCGAGATCCACCAGGAACTCGGTATCACCACTTTGTTCGTCACCCACGACCAGGAGGAAGCCCTCGATCTCGCCGACCGCGTCGTCATCCTCGACAAGGGCCAGATCGTCCAGCAGGGCACGCCCGAAGATGTCTGCCGCAACCCGGCCTCCGCCTTCGTCATGAACTTTCTCGGCGACACCAACCGCTTCACAGCCGCGGTTTCCGGTGGCATCGCCCGCCTTGGCGAGGCGCGAATCCCCGCCCCCGGCTTTGCCGACGGCCCGGTCGAAATCTTCCTGCGGCCAAGCGATCTCGGCTGGAGCAGCAGCGGCGATGGCATCCCCGCGACTGTCGCCCGCGTCATCGACCGGCCGGCCGGGCGGCGCATCCTGGCGCTGACGGCAACGGGCGCAGCCGTCGAGCTCGACGTCGCGCCCGAGACCCAGGTCAGCGCCCGCGAACAGGGTATCATCACCATCGAGCGCGCCAAGGTGTTCGCAGCGGGCTGATTCTGCTTCGTTTGCGGCCAAAACCCGCAAAACTTACGGAAAATCAACGCGTTTCGGCTTGTATATCAAGTCTGTGGAATTTATCTCTGGTGAAGGCCGGAATGCGATGGGGACGAATCGTTATCCTCGGCAAGCAACCTCACGCTGCGACAAGCAGCCGAAGCCGATGACATGCGTTCACCATGCTGACTAAAAAAGGCAAATACGGCCTCAAGGCCCTCGTCCACCTATCCCAACTGCCTGCCGGCCAGCTCGCCTTCGTCGGCGACATCGCGACCGCCAACAAGATTCCGAAAAAGTTCCTCGACGCGATCCTTGGCGAACTCCGCAATGCCGGCTTCGTCCAGAGCCGCAAGGGCAAGGACGGCGGCTACCGCCTCGCCAAGCCGGCCGCGGAGATCAAGATCGGCCATGTCGTGCGTGTGCTCGACGGGCCGTTGGCGCCGATCCCCTGCGCCAGCCGCACCCAGTACCAGCCTTGCGACGATTGCGACGAAGCCACCTGCCAGATCAGGCACATGATGCTCGAGGTCCGGCAAGCGATTGCCGGGGTGCTCGACAACCGCAGCCTCGCCCAGGTGCGCGACGCCGCCAATGACGATATCCTCACCGACGCGTTGCACCACGCCTGATGCGTCTTCAGACGACCTGACGCAACACCACTGGCCGGCTGCGTCGATGCACGTGCCCTGGCTCCTGTCGCCTGTATGCCCGGCGCAGCGACGGGATGACCCGGCGCCCGAACGCCTCGACAGCATCGGCCTCATTGAGGCCGTGCACGATGAAATCGCTCACGCCGAGTTCGACAAAGCCGGCCAGCGCTGAAACGACCTGCTCGGGCGAACCGCCAAGCTGCCACGCCTTCGGCCCGGCCTCGCCGACATGCACCGGCAGGGAAAAGCGAATGCGCTGCGCCCGGCCGAATGGCTCGGCCGCCACCCTTACGCGCTCGATCAGCCGCTGCGTCTCGTCAAGCCCGCCCGCCAGCAGTTCGAACCGGTCGGCATGCCGGCCGGCGATCTTGAGCGCCGTACCCGACAGTCCGCCCAATTGCAGCGGTATGTCGACGCCGTCGGCCGCCTTCATCGGCACGAAGCCGCCATGGATGCGGTAGAACGCGCCCTCATAGTCGAAAGGCTGCGCATTGGCCCACAGCCGCTTGAGCAATGTCAGATATTCGTCCGCGCGCCCCAACGTGGCGAGCAGACCGCTATCGTCATTGGTCTCGCGCAGGTCGCGGCTCGGCGGCGCACGCAGGGCCAGCCGCCCGTTACCAAGTTGGTCGAGCGCTGCAAACTGCCGCGCTGCCACCACGGGCGCGATAATGCCGGGCCAATGCGACACCAGGACGCCGATTGTCTGCGTGCTGCGCAAAGCCAGCGACGCCAGGTCCATATTGGCAAGCAGCCCGCCCATGTCGTCGATCATGACACGGTCGAAGCCGGACTGCTCCAGCAGCCGTAGCCGCTGCACGGCCAGGGCCGTGTCGGAAAAGAAGGAAGAGTGAAGTTCATCCTTGTCGGCAACGCCGCCCGGGCAATGGGTGAAGTCGATCTGCATCGCAAACTCCTTCATCTTGTCAGGAACAGTTTTTGGCGCCGCCCGCGCCGGTTCACGCGTTACTGGGGAAACTTTCTTCAGTTGGGTTGAGAAGGCATTGCGCGCCCGCCTCGGGGCGTCATTCTAGGGACAGCCTAGTGGATCAGGCCAACCACGACCGCCGCGGTGAAACCGAACGACACCGTGAAGAACAGGTAGGACGCAAGCTGCGCAATGCTGGCAGGCTTGCCTGCAGGAGCCGCCGTCTCGGCGACGCGGCTGTTCGAGAGATACTGGGTCTGTGCCATCGCAATCTCCATCATGCCCTTAGTCTATAAAACTAATAGACTTTGTCGATTGCTAATTTTGACGAGATTGTGGAACGGCTTTGCCCGGGCCTGACGGAGCTGAGAATTTTTTCCCTCTCAGTCCGCAATCCCGATGTCGGAGAGAGCGCACCGCAACACCTCTTTGCAATTGCCGCCGTATGCACGGGAGATAAAATCTAAAGCAATTACAATAAGATATGCTAAGACTACGGCTCGCCGTCGCCTTCCCTCAGGCCTGGTGCGACGCTTTTCCTGCCCAAAAAAAGAATGTCCCGAAGGTGCCTTAAGCGCCTTCGGGACAGCAAGAATGGGATAGCCGGCTCAGTAATAGCCGCGCGGGCACTCGGCGAGATAGGTCCGGCCATAGCGGTCGCGATAGCGGCAGCGGTTGAACTCATTCGCCCGGCCGATCAGGGCACCGGCAACGGCACCAACGGCGCCGCCAACGAGCGCGCCTTCGGCCCGGTTTCCCGGTGCGGCAACGGCACTGCCGATCGCCGCGCCGCCAAGACCGCCAATGGCGGCACCCTGTTCGGTTTGCGAGCAGGCTACCAGCGGCACCAATAATGCAAGAACTCAAGACGAGTTTCATCATCACCAATAACTCCCGAATATGTGTCCCCACCGCCCCTACAATGCGCGGCGGCGAAAAACGATCCATCGCGCCTCTCCAGCGCGCGGACCAGCAGGTCCCTTCAACCCAAGGGATGCATCGGCAATCAGGCAGCATTCAGGCAGCACCTAGAGCGCCTCCCGGAGGCAACGCCTGCAAATCAAGCTGTCGCGACCGCGCCTCGCAAGAGCTCACCGCTTCGAACCCGGCCGGCCGCAAAGAAGCCGCTTGTCCTGCTCGGCTGACATTGGCGCGCTTGTGCATTGGAAATGCCGGTTTTGCTGCGCTAGGCAGGGAGGCACTCCGATTCGCAACCTTCAGGGACCGCCATGAACAAGGCAGCAGCCTCATTTGCCCTCGTTGCCGTTCTAGCGGCCTTGTTGATGGCGCTCAGCCTCGCCGTTGCCCGGCACGGCTATCCGTTCGGCGTCATCGGCGTGAAGCGCCTCGACGGCATCACCAGCGCCGACACCTTCATGCCTCTGGCGGCAATCTACTTCTTCGCCGCGATGCTGATGATGATCCTGCCGCTCAAGGCGGCGAGCATCGTGCTGCTCCATGCCGCCGACACGATCCACTGGGTTGTCATCGCGCTGCTTGCCACCATTGTCGGCTGCCTCGCCGCGCGCTGGATTTTTGGTCAAGCAAGCGCGCCCTGGGTGTTGCTCGACTGGCGATTCCTGTTCGTCTTAGCGATCGTCGGCTGCCACCTGGCCATGAACGAACTCCGCCGCAACGTCCTGCTGCGCAGCCTGTTCTTCGCCCTCTTCGGCGCAGCTACACTCGCCTGCCTGTTCTGGTCGTTTCGGATCTGATGAGAGGCCTGCGCATTGAAATGAACCAAACATCAAATGGGAGATACGCGTCGCTGTTTTCTTCGTTTCGTTCTCGTCCGCTTGCATTCGCGACTTCCGCGCGCGGGCCAGGCCAGGCGGAGATCGGGCTTGTCGGCCGGCCTGATCTCGATCTTGACAACCCGGCGCCGTTCGCTCCGGTTTTGAAATCGGTCGTACCAGACATGGTCATCAACGCGGCGGCGCATACCGGCGTCGACCAGCAGGAAGACGAGCGAAAGCTGTGCGGCCGGCAAACTCGGAGCTGAATTCCGAGGCCTTCTCCTGCGATTTCAACTTCCGCGCGGGGCAATGGCAGGAGCGGGTCGCGACTATGGTAACCGAATTGGTCGGGACGCGGGCATGACAATTGCTGACATCATAGGCTATCACCCTTTTTTCCCGTCGCAGCAAATCGCAGCGGATATTTGCCCGGCAGGCATCGTGACACGAGCACCCACACCATTGGCGCACAAAAAATCATGACCAAGAAAAAAACGAGAAATAATCAAGAAATCTTCGTTTTCCCGAATCCAATGGAAAAAATGAAGATGACCGGCGAGAGGTATGTTTCAAGTATAACTGGTAATATCCAGAACGAGCACTATCATCGCTATCTTTTTGCTTTGGATTTTTGTCGCGACAAGAACGTTCTTGATGTTGCTTGCGGCGAAGGCTACGGCTGCAATCTTATATCGCAGGTCGCCTCTGGAGTTGTTGGTGTCGACGTCGATGCCGATACTGTAGCCTATGCTGACCGAACGTACGGAACTTCCGTCCTCCGCTTTGTCGCCGCCGACGCCACTCAGCTTCCTTTCGACGACGCAAGTTTCGACGTTGTCACGAGCTTCGAGACGATTGAGCACTTTGACGGACACGAGGCCTTCTTGGCAGAGATTGCTCGCGTTCTGCGTCCCGGTGGCACTGTGGTCATCTCATCTCCCAATCGGACCGTCTACACCGAACAGAACGATCACCATAATCCGTTCCACGTGCGTGAACTGGATCGCGAGCAGTTTTTGTCTGCCCTTGGCACGCAGTTTTCCAATGTGATCACTCTTAATCAGCGGGCGATCTATGGTTCTGTGTTGGCGGTTGACGCAGTTCCCGCCGCAATAGTTGGCTATGAAAGCCAGGATGGGCGAGCGTTTCGGTTGCAGGACGGCGTGCCGTCTACCCATTATTTCGTGGCCGTCGCTTCCAACGGTCCTTTGCCAGAGGTGAAAAGTAGCCTGCTTTTTAACAGGCCCGACAATCAGGATGAAGCAGCGCAGACAAATGCCAAGCATCATGTTCCCGATCAACAGATGCGTTCCGCCGAAGCCGTGCATGCTGACATCACCAAATTGAGGAATGCGTTTTCTGAACGCGCTCAGAAGGCACGCCGAATTGAAGAACTGAAACTCGGTTGGGCTTGGCGCACCGTCTCGGCATTTCGTGAACTTGGCTGCGCACTGCGTCGCACAGGCAAATCTTCATTCGCCGCGAATGCAGCCGCGCTATTGCGCTATCCGACCCGTTCGGAGCGACGCAAGGCTTACCGACAAGCAAAAATACTGGGTACATCTCCAAATCAACCAAGGAAAGCAAAGGCAAAATCACGGGCACAGACGAATATCAAAGCGATCCTTCGGCATCCCTTTTCGCGCTCAGCGCGACGTGCGTATCGCGGAGGACAGCGTGGCGCGAATAGCCCGTTCGCCCTGGCGGGCAAAGCTAATGAGATCGGTGCGATTCAGGCACGCAGAATTTCTGATAGTACCAACCCAATTATCGCGATCCCATTTCACCCACGCAGTGGACAAAACGCATTCGATAGAATCGCTGTTATTGCTCACGTCTTTTATCCAGACATATTCGACTCCATGATGATATATATTCGCAATATACATCATCCAATAGGTCTTTTTATATCAACCGATTGCGAAGAAAAAAGGAAAAAAATTCTAGACGCAATACCAAAAAATGTCGATTTCTTGGAGATTGACGTCAGAGTAGTCCCAAACAGAGGTAGGGATATCGCACCACAATTAATTGCATTCAGGGATGTTTACAAAAAGTACCCCATATTCTTGCATATACATTCAAAAAAATCACTACATGCTGGGAATTCCTACATAGAGTGGCGTGACTATCTCTTAACTTCGCTTGCTGGAAGTCCGGAGATCGTCTCATCCAACCTCGACTTGCTATCCGATCCAAAAGTCGGCGTCGTCTATCCAGAACATGCTGAGTTCGTAAAATCCGCCATCAATTGGGGTTACGATTTTGACCTTGCCAAGGATCTATTGCAAAAGGCAGGTGTCAAATTGAATGCCAATCACACATTAGAATTCCCGTCAGGATCGATGTATTGGGCACGTTCCGCAGCATTGAGCAAACTACTAGACCTCGAGCTCGACTGGCTGGACTTCCCTGATGATCAAGGACAGGTCGACGGCACGCTGGCACACGCCATCGAGCGATCGATCCTTTTCTTTGTCGAGGCCTCCGGATACAAGTGGAAAAGAACACGCCTGCAGAGCCTTGCCGCTAAAAGGCGACCGAAAGACCCATTGTTTCGGCCCCTGCTGACTTCGGATCAAGATTACCTCCCAGCCGTTGCAATCGCAGTTCCAGAATCCGAAAGGATAACAACTGTGATTTCCGACACTTCGGGGCCACGCCTGAATCTCCTTGTGCCGTCACTCAACTCGGCGGACATCTTTGGAGGTATTGATACGGCTTTGAAAGTGTTCCTTGAACTGGCGACAGCCCATCCAGCCGCAGACTGCCGCATTCTAGTCACAGATGCTCATGTGAATGAAACTTTGCCAGAAAGACTGCAAGCATATGAAATACAGAAAATTGGACATGAGGAACGAAAGTCCAAGGTTGTCGTAGATTGCAAGGATCGCGCTTTCAACCCTCTTGAACTGACGCATGAGGATGTATTTGTCGCGACGGCATGGTGGACAGCTATCAATGCTTATCGAATGCAAGAGAACCAAAAGATACTTTTCGGCAAACACAATCGAGTTATCTACCTGATACAGGACTACGAACCTGGCTTTTATGCCTGGTCGACTAGATACTCTCTGGCGGATTCAACTTATAGAAAGCCAGATGACACTTTAGCGATATTCAACTCTGAGGAACTGACAGATTTTATGCTTAAACGGCATAAATTTCCTCATAAATGGGTCCTCCCGTATCGCCCGAATGACGGGGTAGCGGCAGCCCTGGAGACGGTGCAACGCGAACGAATTCTTTTGTTCTATTCTAGACCGTCAGCAACCAGAAACTGCTTTGAGGCTGGCATAGACGGAATAGGAAGATGGGCCCGGCGCAACCCTACGCTTGCAGCCAAATGGAAAATCTATTGTATCGGCGAGACGTTTCCTAGCCACCTGGCGGAACACCTGGGTAGTGTAGAGATCACCGGCAAAATGCCACTGGATGCCTATGCCGCTTTGCTAAGCCGTGCCTCCGTGGGTGTTTCTCTTATGGTATCCCCCCACCCCAGCTACCCTCCACTCGAGATGGCCTACGCGGGTATTTTCACAATCACCAACAATTATGAAAGCAAAGATCTCTCCAAGAGAAGCGACAACATTATAGGACTCACCGAGCTTACCTCGGAGACGATAGCTGACGCGATAGAGCACACGATCGATAGAGCGGAAAAGAATATTGGGAAAATTACACCAATAAAATGTACGATAAATGACCTACCTAGCGATGCTCCAAAATTTTCTGCTGAAGACGTATTAGGGAAACTCAACATCGTCCACGGTTAAAGGATCGAGATCAACACCAAGCAACTCAAATAGGATGATTTGCCTATGCTGAACGATGGGTTGGCGGCTAGAATTAGGCGCCAACGTGGAACTCATCTTGAAAGGGATACGCGAGGTCAGGCGGTTGCAAAGTAATCACCTCAGCCGAAACCTTCGCTTCTTTGCCCATCGTGACGTCCGCAAATGCGTGAAGCACTACGTCAGCCGCTATCTAAGGCACGTGAAGGCGTACGGCTTCTCCATAGTCTTTGTATCCACTTCAAGCACTATCTGATAACGTGCGAAGCAGTGAGTATACCACACAAAGAAGACTGCCGCTCAACGCAAGTCACCTCTTGTGGCGAGACTTACTTGATTGCGGCATTCCCTTCGCGAAAAAGGAAGTCTTGCGTGACAACCCGCGAGCAATTTGGTCAGTTAACAACTGGGAGGAAGCGGTCGCGCGGTTTGCCCCTCCCACGATCGGCATCAGTAGGGACCCTTGCTTTTTTGTTATTAGACACATGTCTCACCCTTTCGCACAGAGATCTCCGGTAGACAGGAGAGGGACCAAGCCCGGTGCTTCATTCCTTGGGCGGCGCGGACCGATCGACTACGTAGAGCGGCCGACCTTTGACAATCTCGAAGATCCGCGAAACATACAGACCTAGCCCACCTACGCAGGTCAAAAGAACGCTACCGATCATCAGATTAACGGTAATCAGTGCAGTGAAGCCCTCTGGCGGGTTCCCAAACACGGCATTAACGAGAAAAAAGATGCCGAGTGCAACACTGCCACCAGCACTCACTAGGCCCAGCCACAAGATCCACAACAGCGGCGCGGTCGACTGAAAGAAGAAGCCCTGGATCGAATGGCTCAGCAGCGTCTTCAGCGTATAGCTGGACGAGCCTACAGTGCGTGCATTCCGCTCATAGGACAGTGTTACGGAATCGAAGCCGAGCCACCGCAGAATGAAGAGATAGTGGCGCTCCTGTTCCTCGAAGCGCAGATAGGCGTTGATTACCTGCCGGGAGAGCAGGCTGAAAGAACCCAACCCAGGATCGGCTTTGTATCCAACGACAACGTTCATAACCCAGAAGTAAAGACGGTTCGCCATTCGGCGGCCAGCCGGGTCGCCGAGGTAGCGGCTCGCATAAACGATATCGAACCCCTTTTGGGCAGCGCGCCATAGATCTGGGATGAATTCGGGAGGATCCTGAAGGTCGCAATCCATCACAACTGCGTAGTCGCCGCTACATTCCGAAAGACCAGCGGTGATGGCAATCTGTTGGCCAAAATTACGCGACATGCGCACGATACGCACTCGATTGTCACGCGCAGCAATTTCCGACAATACGGGCCACTGATCCTGTGGGCCGCGGTCATCGACGAAGACGATCTCGTGACGCTCCGTCAATCGCTCCAACACCGCCGTCAGACGTTCATGCAGCGGCTTGAGCGTCCCGGTACACCCAAAGCAAGGAACGACCACGCTGATATGCGGTCGCATGATCGTATCCGCGCTATCCGTCATGCGGTAAACTCCTAGATGATTGTATTCTTTGCGAATCGACACATGCATCGCAAACAGAGGTCAACTGATTAACAAATCTTACTGCCTTTTTGCAATCCGAGGCGAAAATAACCTGAAAGAGAATTTCTGGCGGATTGTATTTGTTATCAGACTGCAACCCTGTAGAGCGTTGTGTCGGATAAGGTGGACGCTCGCTGGCGAATGTTTCTTTTTCATGCCATTCAAATTCTGGGCCCCGCCGGGGGGAACAAACGATACACCGAGTAGGCAGACTGCGTCACATGCGAGAAAATGTACCTAATAGGTCAGCTGATTGGCTTTTCGATATCCTTATTGTCATATGCTTGCCGACACTTTTTTTGTTTCTGGCGCCTATTCAAAACTTTCTGCCAGCAGGTTGGGTCGATCCTGGGATATATCTCGGCTTTTCGATGGATTTCTTCGACATCGTCAGGGCCTATGGCTGGAACTACCAGGCGCTGCGAGTTTCTTATGTCCTGCCCAACGTGCTGGCGCACATGGCGCTGCCGGCGCTGCAGGCCCAACTTCTCATCGTTGTTGGCTTCTACTTGCTCGGCCTTGGAGGCCTTTACACCGGCGTGCGACTATTATGGGGCCGCATGGCCGCCACCGTGGCGGTTGCCTGTCTCGCCTACAATCCGATCTACCTGCTGGCAAACACTGCGGGCTATGTCGATGCCGCCCTAGTTGCCTATTCGCTCTGCGTTTTCGGGGTGCTCGCGGCCTGGGGCGCCTCACAACGATTCATCTGGCTGGTGATTGCCGGCATCTTTTCGACGCTCGCTATCCTTGCGCACACGCTTGCGGCTGCTCCAGTGGGCCTGATCATCCTGTTTTTCATATTTCTCAAATGGTCCGACGTTGTCTCGCGGCCCGTTGCCTTCGTCGCCGGTGGTCTTGTCGGAGCAGCGCTGACATGGACTTTCTTCGTCGTCGTTCTTTATCAGATCGGCTTTGGCGCCAGTGCCTTCCTATCGCTGAGTTGGATTGTTAATGCATCAGTTTCCGGAATCGGCGCCAACTACCGCATCCAGATTGTGGACTGGCTGCCTGTCACTACCCGCCTTCTGCCCGGTTTCGTCAATGCCATGTTGCTTGTCGTTCTCGTAGTCACGCGCGCCGGAACGGAACAACGCCGGCTCAATGTGGCGGCAATGCTGATATCCTGTGCCTCTGCAGCGTTGCTTCCTACGTTCGATTTGGTGTTCGACGGCAGCGTCACTCAGTCGGCCTTTTATGCCGGCTTGGCTCTACCAGGCATCGCCATCAGCAGCGGTGCAATCGCGGCGATACTGCTGCCAGCGAGCAGGAAACTTCGCCTAGCGATCGCGATCACAGCAACGGCAATCATGGCGGGCTCGTGCTGGTTCGCTCCTGCAATCTGGCAGGCACTAGCGCCGAAGAGCCTCAATATAGACCTCCTGCCCCTCACCTCTTTCGGCATTGTTGTGTGCCTTTTGATACTAACACCGCTGCGCCGCCTGGCCGCGTTCCCGGCTGTTATGCTGATCGTACTTCTGTCGTTGAGTGGGCTTTCACTGGCCATCAACAAGGACACGCGGACGCTTTACCGCCTAGAAAATACGATCGACAATGCCGAATACTACCTTGGAGCAGTTTTTGTCCGTTCGCTGATCAATTCGAAGGCCCTCGACGGCCGGGAGCCGATATTTTGGTTCGATCGCGCGGAGTTCTCCACACGAGACGGACGTTCGGCAGAACTTGCGCGGCACCTGCGCTTCGGCGACGCCCAGATGGCCTTGACCTTCTACGACACGCTGGCATCGCTTCGTCTTTGGGATCGTGCACTGTTCATGGCCGAACTCAAGCTGGGGCAATCCATAAAGCCGACGCCAATGCTTCTCGGCAAGAATGTTACGATGGTCGTTATCGAGCAGGATGCGGCAAAGCGCGAGGCGGCCATTAGGGCGCTCGGGCAGGCCGGCATCCAATGCCGCGTGCATGACACTAAGACCTACAATAGCCGATCTTTCGACTTCAACATCACATTGATCGACATTCTCGACTCGCAAGAGAGACCTGCCGACACATGTGACAGATGAAGGCTGCTACCTTTGCTAGGAAACAGAAACCTGACCGTGCCGCTAGCCAAGTTTTTGTACCAAAGACGGCTGCATACTTATGGCAAAATGAATTGGACACTAGAGCTGGAGGTTGCGGCAGAAGTTGGCGGCAAACTGTTCCAGATCAGCGTCTATCAATGGGAAGACATAGGTCGGGGCACTGGGCGCAATATGCGCCCTGGGCCATGTTAGCCCGGCCCCGCGCTCAAAAGTCAGCTCATCTGAAGCGATCGAGCGCACCACTTGGAGCAGCTGCGGTAGAACGGCTTCGAACATGCGCAAGCCAAGCGTGGGGGGCGTGTCAGAAGCAGTCACTGCGCACGCCGCCTGCGCCAGGATGATGCCATTGTCGGGGTTGGCATCGATCAGGTGAATTGTCGCGGCCGTCATGCGCATGCCAGCTGTCAGCGTCTTCGTACGGGCGCCAAAGCCTGGATACATTGGTAGCAAAGAGAAATGAACATTGAAGATTCGGCCTCCGAACGCGTCGAGCACAGCCTCAGACAACAATCTGTTGAACGTCAGCCCCATCCATTCGCAACGGTGCGTTGCCAGAACATCGAGAAGATTCGGGTGAAAGGGCACAACATCGGGCTCTATGAGAACGCAGGGTATGTCCCTCGCTCGAGCAAAATCGGCAATGGACGATGGGCGATCCGTGACGATCAGACCGATCTCTGCGTCGATCAAGCCGCGGTCGATGGCGGCCTGTACTGCGATGCATCCCCGCCCCTGACCGCTCACCGCCCAGGCAATTCGTTTTGGTGGCTTGCTACACAAATTGGGATGCCTATGGTCTCGACGAAGGATCGCGCTGATAGACTCTGCGAATGATGGCTCGGGGGCGCGCTTTCGTTTCCACATAAATCTGGCCGATGTACAGGCCGATAATGCCGAGCGACATGATTGTAAGCCCGCCCAAGAACCAGATCGAAATGATGATCGAGGAAAATCCAAGCAACATCCTGTCACCCCAATAGATCTTTAGAAGAAGGAAAGCCAGCGCCACCAGCATCGATAGCAGCGCAATACTGGAACCAAGTATGAAGATCAGTTTCAATGGGCGAGTGGAAAATGCAACGATTGAGCGGACCGCCAGATCGATTCGTCGCGAAATATTGTAAGTGGATACCGGACGGTTGATTTGGCGATCGACTTGGACTGGGACCTGCTTGAAACCCGCCCAAGAATAAAGGCCACCAAGGAAGAGATTGCGCTCCCGCAGCGACAGCAGCGCATCGAGATAATCCCGCTTCATCAGGCGCACGTGGCAGATGTTTTCCTGAGTCTGGCTTTCCGACAGCGCATTGAAGATACGCCAGAACGTGCCACTGGTAACTTGCCTCCAGCGCGACCCTGTCCTCTGCTCATGGTAGCCATACACGACGTCCGCATCGGTTTCTCGCATCACCGTAGCAAACCGGAGCAAGAGCTCTGGCGGTTCCTCAAGATCGGAATCGACCAAGAATACATGCTCACCCTGAGCAAAGCCGAGGCCACTTAGGATGGCCGCATGATGGCCGAAATTGCGCGATAGCTCGATCACGCGGATGTTCGGATTTGTGCGAGACGCGTCTATAGCGATCTGCAATGACTCGTCTGGAGATCCGTCGTCCACCAAAATGAGCTCGTATGCCTCGCCCATTTCAGCCGCCGCCTTACAAGCACGCTCGATGAAGTCGGCAAGAAAGGGGGCGGAGAGGTAGAGCGTGGAAACGATCGACAGAACAGGCTTTGACATTAGCAACTCCGCGAGCCGCCGCCGTTAATTTTTGTCGTTTCGCACAAGCATCGCACCATAAGTGCAACCAATACATTCTCCAAAACAATGAAAAAGGTAGATATCAATTTGAAAATCAGAAACAACACCTGACGATTCACACCAAAGATCTTCAACTCGCCGTCATTAACCAGAAAGTGTAAGGTGGAAAGCGCTGGTCTACTAGATCGCCACCAACTTGGGTAAATGCGTGAGATGCTAACGACATGTAAGCATCGGGATAACGCGGATGCATCCCCCTATCGAGACGCACCAAAAACCGCGCGATTGGATTTTGCCTGTCGCGAAAAGATGGGTCCAATGTCACCACGCGACCACCAGGCTTTACTACTCTTCTAAGTAAAGTAAAAAGCTCTCTGGCTTGAGAGTCGTCAAGATGGTGTAGTACCGCACTTACAACAGCAACGTCGACGCTTCCCAACGCAGACGCCTCTGCTTCGCCAAAATAACCAACATTGAAACTTCCACGAGTTCCATATTTTTTTCTGGCCGTTTCGACATAGGCAGGATTCGGCTCCCAGCCAATATAGTCCACCTCCGGAAGATGCTCCACAAGATGAGCAGGGCCACAACCAATGTCCAGCAAACGGTCGCCAGGCTTAGCCCTCACGTATGTCTTTGCAAACCATCGACGATTACGCTCAGCCTGAAATATTTGCTGAACCGTCTCATAGACGAGCGGATGGCGCAGAATTGAGAAGATGCCCGCTTTTTCAGCCATGAGGCTCTTTCCCTCCAGTAGGATCAGATTTTCGATAAAGGAATGGAAGGTGTGCAAGGCCAAGAAAAACCATCACAGGCGTGAACAGCCTCAGTATGATCGCAGCAGCTTCCGCTTGCGATGGCTCTGCGCCCATTCCGACAAGGATGGCACGAACAGATAACTCTTGAACCCCGACACCTCCTGGAACCATGGACAGTATGGAGATCATAGTCACGGCGCCAACAAGAAACGCTCCCTGCCAGATAGAGAAGTCAACATAAACCGTGCGAACAATCAGTACCCAGGCTACTAGCGTAAGGCCCCATTTTAGGATCGTCGCCAAACCTACGATCGCAAGCCTTCCGATCGGCAGACTTTCTCCAACCAACGCCCGCATCCGGGCTCCCCACGGCGTTTCGCCAAGCCGCCCGACATACGCTTGCAACATCATCGGTGCCATGAGTCCTGCCGCGATAAGTGCCACCACGGCGCCGATTGACAGAGGCACCGACCCCGTATGCAGATGTATGAAACCCGCAGCTCCCAAGGCTGCTATGGTCGCAAGATCAAGAATACGCTCAAGGGCGATGTTGACCGCCGACTTGCCCAGTTTCAAACCTGATTGATGAGCGAATTTGATCTTCAGCAACTCTCCCAGCTGAAACGGGGTAACGATCGAAGCACCTATCACGAAGGAGATATAGCAATAAACCCTGGCAAAAACCGAAAGGCTCCACGGAAGCTGACTTATGGCTATCCAACGCACGCAACACACCGCAAAAACGCTCAAGGTCACCACGGACATAAGCAACAACAGGAAGCCAAAAGGAATCGTTGGCAGGACCTTTGCCAAAGCGGGCAAGTCAAACTGATAAAAGGTAAAAGCGACGGCTAAAACCGCAATTACAACCAGCCATAAACGCCGAAAGGCATCAACCATTCGGTACGTCAAAACGATGCCGCTCGTTCACCATTTGAGTTCCACCACCCAAGGCCCTGCTGAATCGACACCAAGGCACCTACAAAGAAAGCATGGAAATAGTTGGCATTTCCGAAAGGAGCAAGCTGCTTCGTCGCTCAATTTTCACCCTCATCGCTACCAGCTCCGCATTCAGATGCGTGTCCATACAAGGCCCTCTCTTCGAAAAACAAGCTGAGCAGTTCTGCGTTCCAACGTGCTCAGTTCAAATCGAAAACTGCAGACCATATGCTCAGGTCCACCATCGCACTCCAAATTGGATATCTTGTTTATTGTCACCTGCCTGGTGCGAAACACCTCTGCATTCGGCCCCGACAAAAACAATTCTTCGAGGACCTCACGTACTCGCCTGAGCGTCGGCTGCGGACTTGGTTTCAGGGCCGTCAACGCAATCACAACACGCGGCACCCCGACAACATTGATTTCCAGGCTTTTGGTTGAACTGGTGATGACGCCAACATCCTGCAGAGAAGCCACTCCCTCTTCACAGGCAGACAGCTCGGGACAAAACGTTATCAGGTGGACATAATTTGCCACAAAAGGGACGCCTCTCAACACGAAGTGCGAGCCAGAGACCATTGCCAGATCTTGGAGATGGGGCATATCGAAACCGATAGCGGCGGCATCCCATCCAAGAGTTGCCGCCAGAGAATCCAGCATGTTTAAGTTGGATTTCTGCCCTGCGAAAACGAGCGGATAAAAATCACGATCGGTAAGGTTTCGCACTTTGGCAAAACCCTCGCGGTCGAACCAGATGAGATAAGGTCCGGCAGTCACTTTCGACTGCCCCAGCCACGCCTGCATCTGGCCAAGTGCGTCATGATGCGCCTTTAGATCAGGCGCATCGGCAAGGCTGAACACTGTCGCTGTATCGCGATTTGTAGCGCCCGCCAAGCCGAGAATGCCGACAGCCAGCAATAAGGTGGCACGGCTCCTGCCCATCATGACAACCACCAGCAACATCAGGATGAGGATGGCAAGAACGCCCCAAACAGCAACGGGTACAGAGGACATGTCGCGCCATACCAGCCGAAATTGCTGCCCCGCAAGGATGAAGAGGACGCCAACTGCGGTTATGGCGGGAAGCAATCGGTCGAACGCGTCCGGCTCAGCTACCTCGATACGATGGGCGAGCAGAATGCCGCCAGGGATCAGCGGCAGAAAGAAGTAACTCGCATAAAATGAGTATTGTAGAAAGAAAACTGAATTCAGAACCAAAAGCGCGAGCAGAACGCTCGGCGTGAGGACTGCGGCCACCATCCGGCGGCCGGCCAGGCGGTCAGACGGGCCGACCGACCAACCTGCCTGCCTCGATGTGATCGCTGCGACACCCGAAAGAACGATCAACGGTAGTATGACAAGACGGCTGGCGCCCGGAGCCCACTCAAGCCACGGCAGCAAGAAGCTGTCGCCCTGGCCTTCAAACGCCTTCTGAATGGCAGACATGGACATGCTGGGAAAGAAGAACGGCAAGCCCAGCAACGTGCCGCCCACACCCAGCGCCAGGAATGCCGCGCATGCACCGGCGAGCATGAAAACCTGCTCAAGCACCCATTGTTTGATACTCCTTGCGCGGAGCAAAAGGATCGGCACGGCTGTCAGCCCGGCAATGCCGCCGCCGAGCGGATGAAGACAGATGGCAGCCAGTAGCAGTGCCCCCGATACCATGAGGGTGATGCGCGGCCGAGAAGGACGGCGCTGCATTAGACAAGACAAAGCAGCAAGACCGATCGCCATAGCCGGTCCATCGACATAGCCACGGGCGAAAGCGGCAATCCACAGCGGATTGAACGCAAAGAACAAGGTGACACCAAGACGGGCCGCATGTGTCTTCAATAGCGACGCAGCAAGGGTGTAGATAGCAACCAATCCCGACACGTAGAAGAGCGCAACCAGCAGGGCCTGCGCCGTAACGGCATCAAACACCGAATAAAGAAACGCTCCAGGCAAGATAAATGGCAGGCGGGATCCATGATAATCGGCTCCCGGAAAAGAGATGTTACGTTCAGGCGTCAGGAACCAATGTATGTAGAGACCAGGATCGACCCAGCCGACGGGCGGGTGCACCTGAACAAGGCCGCAAACGAAAACTGACCCCAGAACGGCCAACAACACGACAAACTTCACATCAAGGATTATGTTCGAACTAGGTACACCGTACAGGACTTTCCTCATGTCCAATTTTTTCCAAAGGTAGAGTCTATTAAATGCCGAGCTATTGACGAAACCATCTAAAGAAGAGCCTCAAATGTCAAACTTGTGAGATCACGCCAAATTGCCTTAGAAACTTCTGAGCTCCTCACCGAGGAAACATGCCTTTTTAGCTGCCTTGGGAGCAACGCAGGAGATAGCCCATATCTCCAGTCGTGCAGCACATTGCAAGCAAGCCCAAATTTTGGGCAAGGCTGCGATTTGCAATGTCAGAATACCAAAATCGAGGCTACACCCAAGCTGGTATTAGACGTCGGGGCCGCGCTAAAACTGTGGATACATCCATGTCGGCCGTCACGGGCTCGACATCCTCGATAGGACTGACTACACGCCTCGGTCATCCCCAAGGACGGTCCAAGTGATTTTAGCTTCCGATTCCTGTCCAGCGGCGCATCACCAGGGGGGCCGAGCATCGAGCAGTGATGTTGGCATAGGAGAAATTCCCTGCCTACCGCAATAATCCTATCCGCCCTCGGAGGGCTGGTCGTAGCCTTCAACGGAGGCCCTTTGCTGGGCCTCGCAACGATCTGCCTGATGATTGTCGCTATCGGCTGGGGTCGGCTTGTTGCCGCCCTTCTGCACGTGTCGCTCAGCGTCGATCTGCAGCTCCTGATTGGCATGGTCGTGGTAGCTTATGCACTCGCCCTTCCGGTCTACCTCATGAACATTCCGATCCTTTTGCCGGCAGCATTGCTCGTGGCCGGCGTTGCCGGATATTCAGCCAGCACCGATGCCCCGCCCCAAGTCGATCGGACGCCCGCATGGTATTTCTCAATGGCGGCAGCCGCGGGTTTCTCCCTCATCTGGTCACTCGACAGCTCCGCTCGGTATGCCTTGCTCGCCCACGATCAGTTACGGCTTTGGCTCGACATCTTTATCCATGCGGGCACCATTGGCGAATTCGGCGATCCGCGTATGGTCGGCCGCGGACTGTCCGGGCTGGTCGATACTGCGCCGACTTTCTATCACTTCGTAAGCTACGCGCTGCCGGGCCTGATCGTACGGCTGTTCGGCTTTAGTCCGGTCGACGTGATCGCCGCCTTCTGGCTCCCGGTCGGCATTTTCCTTACTAGCCTTAGCGTCTTCGCGCTTGGTCGAACATTGGCGGGACTTGCCGGCGGCGCCTTGGCACTTGCTCTTTTTGCGCTGGTCCCGGATGCGGCTGCCTATGGCCTCAAGCAGGGGTTCTTTTCGTTTCACTGGATGATGGAAACCTCGCCCGGCACGCTCTATGCTCTGCCGGCCGGACTTGCTGCAGCTGCCCTCCTTGTCGACTGGAGCCGTCATGCCGGGCTTTCCCGGCTTGCCCTTGCGCTCGGTCTTCTTGCCAGCACTTTCCTGCTGCGTGCCCATATCTTCATATGGCTGGTGGTGCCGTTTGCCGTGGTCGTCGTCGCCTGCCTGCCACCTCCGCTACGGCGCTTCCGCTGGCCACTTATAGGGCTAGGCATCCTTGCTTTGCCGACGGCGCTTCTTTGGATTTCCCGTCCGGAAACCACCGTTCTGGGCTATCGCACCTTTTTGCTGCGCTTCATCGAAAGCCTGCACACACAGGCCGGGCCGACAAACTACGACGGGTTGTATCCTTACCTCATGCAAACACTGGGGCCGGTGCAAGCTCTGCCATTCGGCCTGCTTCTGGCGTTGGGCGGAATGGCCGGAATCTGGTTGCTAACCTTCGTGGCCGGGCTTCTTCTTATGGCCGCACGGCGCGACAAGCTGGAGGAAGCGGACCTCCTTCCCGTTACGCTTCTCCCATACGCCTGTATCATGATGACACTGGCGCCCACTCCCTTTCATGGCGACTACAGCGATTTTCGCCAGAGAGCCTTCGTGCTGGTTTTTGTTCTGACGATGATCTGGACTGCCAAATTCGCGGTTCAGCTCTGTCGCCCAACTATTTCAGCGCTCCCCGCAGCTATCGCCGCTTGCCTTGCACTTGTTTCGACCGCCTTGTGGATGCCCAGTGCCAAGATCAGCCGCTTCGCCTGGGGGACGTCCTATGACCACCTCCAAGTCATGCCCGGCGTCATTGAAGCCGCTCGTTGGATCGGACGCGAAGGCCAGCGCGGAGAGAGTATTGCGGTAGCAAACATACCACTGCAGGAACAGCTGTTCGATATCCCAACCGTGATGATGGCTGTCAGCGGTGTTCCTGCCTATCTTTCGCGGGTTGGGCTTTATCGTCTTTCCGGATCTCCGCGCGTGGAAATGGTCAATGCCCGGCTGGCAGAGCTCGACGCCATTCACCGCCTAGCCAATGCGGCTGACGCGCGGCAGAGACTTAAGCGGAATGGCATCGGCTTCTATGTGACGCAGCAGACAGAAATGCCTTCGTGGGATAAGAACGGCGCTACCACTTCACTCAAGGTCGGCACCATCGCTGTCTGGCGAATCAAGCCCTAAAACAAGCGCATGGCCGGAGGCGCATCTTATCTCTGGCGGCTACCATAGTAATGCTCCACATCGATTGGCACTTGAAAATCATAGCCAAGTAGACTGCGTGTCGCACGGTCTTGCGTGAAGTCCTCACCGAGGGCCGTTGGCAACGAGATTTGCTGCTTGATCAACGGGATAGTATAGACGTGGTTAACAGCCCGACGCGGTTTGGCTGTGCGGTTGACACCTCCGACATGATACACCATGCAGTCAAGCACGATGAAAGACCCCGCCGGAGCGGCGACCTGCACCTGGAAGCCCGGCAGGCTTAGGTCTGAAGGAAATGCCTCCTGCTTGTGTGATGCAGGCACGACAAATGTGGCGCCATTATCTGTCGTGAACTGGTCAAGGCAAAACAGCGCATTGATGGCGAGCGGTCGCGTCGAAACGAAATGCTGATACGGTAGATCTCGATGATAGGCACCTTGGTTATAGCGCGCGCCAAGAGGTGGATTGACCACACCATTCTGCTGATTGAGGACAATGGTGCCGCCAATCAGCCGTTTGCATATTTCAAGAACATTCGCATTCATGGCGAGCTCAAGAAATAGTGGGTCCATCTGCATCAATATGCGTATCGTGTTTTGCTCGTCCATCGCCGCCAGAGCTTCGAGGCCGTATTTGGCATAGAGCTTGGCCAGAGCACCGTCGAATGCGTCAGAAAAGCGTGCAAGCTGGCCCGCATCATAGCCGCCGTCGACAATCGCATACCCGAGAAGCCTTAAGGATTCACTGGCCGTGTCCAGAGCCGTTTCCGATTGTATCTGCTCACGTATGCCATAGCGTGGCATTGGCGTTACTGCATTCATTGATTGTCTTCCAATCTTTGCATCAATTCTGTTCCTACAAGACACTCGCTACTCCGGCAGAGAAGACGCTCCATTCCTCAACCAAGTCGATCTGTATTGTGGGCGCGTTGTAGTCCACATCCTGCAACACCTCTCTCTGGTCGATCTGCCAGATGGGTTGTCACGTATGACGAACGATGATCGTAAACTCATATAGGCCGTAGTCCTGCAAGAGTGCGACAGAACGTCCAAAGTGCTGCATGCAGAATCGCAGCATCTCGGTCGGATCTACATAGTGCAGATTGCTGCGACGCTTCTCTGGATCGCTCGACAGGCTAAGCATATTGGCGGCAAATCCCCGACGTGACGAACGCCCGAGCAAGAGCATCGTGTCGCGCACATATGCATCCCATTCAGCCGTCGGAATTTCTCCTTTTACATTCAAGATACCACTTGCGGTGGCATAGTCTGCTGGTTCGGTGGGCTCCGCGCCCACATGCCATAGACGGTCTTCGCCAATACCATGCAACCGCTCGGCTTCCGCGATCATCGCTGACGAAACGTCATATCCGATGAACTGTCCGTTGTGCCCGCTCTGCCGAAGGAAAACCAGGAAATCGCCATAACCGCAGCCCAAATCCAGCACAGAAGCTGCCGGATCGGGGGCAAGGAGCCGAAGGAATTGGTGATGGCGGACGTGATGTGACAATTCGCCATTCCAATCCACACCCTGCGGCGTCGCGCCGTGCTGGGCCAACTTGGCAGTGTAGTACGAACTGGCTTCAGCGAGGATCGCTTCCCTTGGAAACTGGGTCATCGCGGGTCCCCACCTCGTGCCCGGGGACGAACACACAGATTCATGAGATAGTCTTTTCAAGATAGTGGGTTGCATCATCCCCAGTGTTGAGAATGAGGTCGAGAATGCTCACTGCCGGCTCGAAATCACCCCAAAGCTGCGGATATGGCGGATAACCAGAATAGTCCATCCAGCCTACCTCAATACCGCGTTTGTTAAAGGCCTCGTGGTCGAGATAGGCTTTCGCCGCAGGTCCGCTGATATATCGCGTAGCGCCCGCACGTTCGGCCAAAGCTGCCAGCCGTTCAGACGGGTCCATACCTGCCATCGTTTCCAACGACAGCAGGTCGGTACACCTACAAATACTGGTACCAATCTTTAGCTTCTCGCAAATCGCACGAATTAGTGTTTCGTTCACATCGGTCAGGCGCGTTTCGTAGGCTACTCTGGCAAGCAAATCGTCAACCCACTGGCCTTGTGCACCGAAATGCGGTGCTCGACGATAAGCGAGCGAGATTGCCCGCCGGTGGTTCTGTGCCCACGTCATGTCGGCAATGCGGATTTGGTCGATCGACTCGTTGTACCTGCCCTTTACCTCGACGGAAATACTGAGCCAGCTAGCCCCTTGTGGCGTCTTAATCTTATTGCGATTGCGCCAATCACGCCGGGTGTACTGGACACTGTCCAAAAGCACGACCTGATCCGCGAGGCGAAGCATGTCGAAGTAGCCGCGCCAAGGAATGTAGTTCGACTGAGTGATAACGACCGTTCGACTCAAGCGATTGTTCTTTCAGCTAGTGGACTAGGCAGATCATGCCAGCGCAGCGCTGACGGCGCTGAAGACCGCGTCCTGCTGTTCCAGAGTAATACCGGGATGAAGGGGTACGCGGATCAACCGCGCCGAAAGAGCATCGGTCTTCGTCATCGGGCCTGCAGTGCGGCCGAAGCTGACGCCCGCTGGCGCGGAATGCAACGGAACATAATGAATGACAGCTGAAACGTTGTATGCGGCAATCTGCCGAAGAACGGCGTCGCGGTCGGCACCCTCGTTGCAAAGGGTGTAGTAGATATGTCCGTTAGCACCAGCTGCCTGTGGGACAATCGGGCGACGTAGCGCGCCCTTGGCTTCAAGCAGTTCGAAAGATGCATGATAGCGCCGCCATGCCGCCAAGCGCCGTTCGGTGATATCCAGGCTGTTTTCAAGTTGTGCGCACAGGAATGCGGCGGTCAGTTCGTTCGGCAAGAATGAAGAACCAACGTCCACCCAAGTATACTTCGAAACCTCACCACGGTAAAAGCTGGCACGATTTGTGCCCTTTTCCCAGATGATCTCCGCCCGCTCCCAAGCCTTGGGATCATTGACGATAAGTGCACCACCTTCGCCGGAAATGATATTCTTTGTCTCGTGAAAACTCAGCGCCGCAAAATGGCCAAAGCTTCCAAGAGGCCTCCCACGCCACGTGGCGTGATAGGCCTGCGCGGCGTCTTCGATTACAATTAGTCCGTGCCGCTCGGCAACCTCCATGATGACGTCCATGTCGCAGGAGACGCCAGCATAGTGAACAACGCAGATCGCCTTGGTTTTCGAGGTGATCGCCTGCTGAATTAGTGTTTCGTCCATATTCAGAGTGTCTTCCCTGATATCGATGAAGACAGGCCTAGCTCCACGCAGCACAAAGGCATTGGCAGTGCTAGTGAACGTATAGGATGGCATTATGATTTCGTCGCCATCCCCAACATTTGAGAGGATAGCGGCCATCTCCAGAGCCGCTGTGCAAGAATGGGTCAGGAGAACTTTCCCGCCGCCGACCACTTCGCTGATCATACTTTGGCAGCGCTTTGAAAACAAACCGTTCCCAGAGAGATGCCTAGCCTGCACCGCCTCGATAACATAATCGATTTCTTTGCCGACTAAGGTCGGGACATTGAAATTCACACGCTCCATGCAGAACTCTCTAGGTTATGGCTCAAAATTGCGTCTTCAACGATGACAGAGGGCCCGCCATACCTACAGCTCCACTAGTTTTCCAGCCTCGCCAAGCCAAAACCGGTGCGACCATAGCCATTTCCATTGTAGAGCATGTATCGCTCCCCTTTGAGATCGAACACGCAGGGGTAAGTTCTCTCATGGGATTCCCAAGGTTCTGGAGTGCCGGCTATGGTCACAAGCTCGTCTCTTCGCTGCCAAGTCAGCCCCTGATCTGACGAGGTGGCATATCCAATGCAATAATGCGGCCTCCGACGGGCATACCACATAGAAATCGTACCGTCAGACTCAGGCATCACGGTCGGGCGTGAAATAGCAAACTCCGCAGGATCATCCGCTCCAGCCAGCGGCACAACCACCCCCTCTTCCTGCTCCCAATAGATGCCATCCGTTGAGACGGCCCGTTTGATAACGTGGCTCATGGCAAGACCTTTCGCTCCCCAGCAAAGGTGCGTCCCAAAGAACATTTCAAATCCACGCTGAGTTCTTACGACCCAAGGATAGCCCAGCGTGAAGGGGTTTTGCAGACTTCTCCCGACGATCGGAGCAGCATACAGGCGCGCGAAGCTGCCGTCGGCTTGCGCTTCGGCGACGCCGATCGTGTTAGTGAAGGGAACAGAGACCCCAACGGTCCACCCTAAGTAATATGCAAGCAGTCGGTCACCATCCTGTATGAATGAAGTGGCCGTGACTCCATCTGCATCGAAACTGCCGCGCGGACCAGGCATAAGCAACGGACCGCGGGCCGTGCCTTCAATTGTAAACCGGTCGCCATCTATAGACAGATTGACACAAGCCAGTGACGATCTGTTGGCCGCATCCCTGACCGAGAAATAGACCACCAACGAGCCGTCAACACACTTGAGAACAGTCGGATAGCTGGCATGGCTGACCCACCAATCGCCAGCGGGTAGCGGCTCGACAACGCGACCAAGCGGACGCCAAATCTGTCTCGCCTTATAGTCCATGGTCAAATGTTACGAAGACGCGTTGAGGGAACCTTGCGTTTTTCAATCGCAGCAGAGGGCGCATAGACACCTTCAGGATCCGTGCTTTGCTGAACAAGGCAACCAGCCCCGAGCAAGGTGAATGGTGCGATTTCAATGTGGTCGACCACAGTGGAGTTCACACCAATAAAGCTGTTTCTCCCTACCCTCACGCCGCCAGAGATGACTACGTGAGATGAAATAAACACATTGTCTTCAATAACAGAGTGATGGCCAATATGGTTGCCACTCCATAGTGTCACGTTGTCGCCTATCTGGCAAAACGGCTGCAAAGTATTATCTTCGAAGATCAGGCAGTTCATGCCGATTTTGTCTGTAAGGACGGTGGCACGCGGACTAACATAGCTTGTCAAAGCGTAGCCTTCCGAACGCATAGCCTCCACTTTTTGTGCTCGCAGTACGTTCATGCGATTGTAGGATAGTGCTACGAACCCATCAAATTGGTCGGGAGGAAAGCGAGCGGTCACTTCGTCGAACGGAACTAGCGGCTTGCCGAATACTGCCTCGCTGCTCACAAACTCCCTGTCGACGGTAAACCCGGCCACCGTTCGCCCGAGCGTCTCTCTGAACAGATAGTCGACAACCTCGGCTATATCTCCAGCGCCAAAAATGATTACAGGTTTCATTCGAGAATAACCCTCAAACATTCCGTTCCGGATTTCGGAATACGCGGTCGCCTTTGTGCCAGCAACTCGATTCTGCGTTTCTACAATAGCATTGAGATGCTTGTCTGTACGATTTTTTTGCCCACATTTTTCCTTCCAATGGTCGCGCCTTTGGCACGCCTTTGTTAAGAATGATCGAATTAAAAGGCATCCTTACTCAACTCCTGCGCGCTTTTCGATGCAGGGCGTCCATTCATTTCGACCCAAACTTGAAATGGCGGAGCCCGTCGTGGCGAAGGCGCTCATGGTCTGGAATCCAGATCGCACAAGGAGAGCGCCACTTGCGTTGCTTAAAGCACAAGCAAGCGAAACCCGCAGTTGCTGCAGATTCATGACGAACAAGAGGCACAGTTGTTTCCTGGCCAACCTGGGACGACCTCACGTTGGAAGCAGCCATCCCTCTGTTGCAACCCCTTATTTGAAGCAGCGATCACAGAAGATTGTAATCTATGAAAAATTAGTGGTGGGTGCGACAGGGATCGAACCTGTGACCCGCTGATTAAGAGTCAGCTGCTCTACCAACTGAGCTACGCACCCACATAGCCGTTTCAACGACCGTGGCCGGCATATAGCCATACCATTTGGCGCTGTCCACCCATGATCGGCAAGAAAGAGCCGGCAAGCGAAACAGACGCTCAGAAGCCTGTGTAAATCGCTGTCCCAGCCGCGCATCCACAAAGGAACCGCGAACATCCGCGCCAATGCGATGTGTGCAGGCCATCAATTTCAGCAATGGGAAGGGAGAGAAGTGGTGGGTGCGACAGGGATCGAACCTGTGACCCGCTGATTAAGAGTCAGCTGCTCTACCAACTGAGCTACGCACCCACACCGACCGGCGAACCGACCGTGGCCGGCATATAGCCAAGGCATTTTGCGCTGTCCACCCCACCGGCTGCTTTTTCTTTCAGTCGGCAAAAATAGCTTGTGTCAGACCAGCAGAATGCCTTCGGCCGCCCTCACCGCATGTCCGCCAATACGCGCCGAGACCAGATTGCCGCCTGAGACCTCGAGTTCCAGCCTGATTCTGGAAGGCCGGCCCATTTCGATTCCCTGCTCGATCCAGAATCGCTGCGCGCCTTCGGTCGGCCTGTCAAACTCCATGATCGCGCCGGCAAAGGCGGCGGCTGCCGATCCCGTTGCCGGATCTTCATAGGATGGGCTGCCCGGCACGATCATGCGGGCGTGGAAGGCGTTGTCGTGCCCCACCGTCTCGCGGCAATAGACATAGGCGCTGGCAACCGCCGCATCGCTCTTGCGCGGCGAAAAGGTGAACCACGCCTCGTTGTCGAAGCGGATTCGGGCTGCGGCCTTGATGTCGGCCACCGGCACGGTGATGTAGGGCACGCCGGCCGACCACAACGACACACGGTGGTTCTCAAAGCCGATCTCATGCGGTGCAAGGCCAAGGGCTGCGGCAACGGCATCGGCGGTTGCGGCAAGCGGCATCGGCTCCGGCAGCTTCGGCAGGTCGAATTCGGCGAACAGGCCGTCGCCGACCTTGTTCACCGCACAGCGCACCAGGCCGATATTCTCCTCCAGCACGAAGATGCCGGCGAGATCGTTGCCTTGCGCCATCTCGGTCAGCGCAATCGCCGTGCCGACCGTCGGATGGCCGGCAAACGGCATCTCATAGTCGGGCGTGAAGATGCGCACCCTCGCCTTGTGCTTCGGGTTCTCCGGCAGCAGCACGAAGGATGTCTCCGACAGGTTGAACTCCCTGGCGATGGCCTGCATATCCGCCGTACTCAGCCCCTTGGCATCGACGACCACGGCAAGTGGATTGCCGGCCAGCCTGTCCTCAGTGAAGACGTCATAGATAAAATACTTGCGTCCGCCCGTCATGTTTGCTCCTTCTGACGTCGGCAACATGAGCGAAATTTAATTTGAATTCCGAGACCACACAGCCGATCTGTGATTTTAAAGCATGATCGTCAAACTGGCATCCCGGTTTCAGACAAGATCATGCTTGATCAAATAGCTTAGAGCAGGCTCTGGGCGGATTTTCTGGGACCATTGAAGGGGTCTGGCTTGGACCAGCTTGCAAATCGCCCGCAACAGGCGAGCACGCTATCGATAGAGGTGGCACTCGGCCTCGACGGCAAGGGCCGCGCCACCCGCCGGCGCCGAAGCTGGCTGTGGCTGCTTGTGGCGCTTGTCGCCGCGGCCGGCGCCTATGCCGGCTATTCCTGGTTTGCCGCACCTTCGGAGCGGATGGTCTACACCACCCAAACCGCCGAAATCGGCGACCTGACCGTCGCGGTGTCGGCGACAGGCAATTTGCAGCCCCTCACCCAGGTCGACATTTCGAGCGAGCTGTCGGGCGTGGTCCGTTCGGTCGCGGTCGTTGAAAACCAGCAGGTCAAGAAGGGCGACGTGCTTGCCTCCCTCGACACGACCCGGCTTTCGGCCCAGATCGAGCGTGCCCAGGCTTCGGCCAAGGCGGCCGCCGCCAAGGTCGAGGACACGCGCACCACACTGTCCCAGAATGCCCAGGCGCTCACCCGCGCCGAGGAGCTGACGAAGCGGGGCATGGCCACCACCCAGGCGCTCGAAGCCGCCACCGCCGAGCGTGACCGGGCCCAGAGCGCGCTCGACATGGCCGAGGCCAACCTCGCCATCGCCCAGGCTGACCTCAAGCTGCAGCAAGCCGACCTTGCCAAGAGCACCATCTACGCCCCCATCGACGGCGTCGTGCTGACGCGCTCGGTCAACCCGGGCCAGACGGTGGCGTCGTCCATGCAAGCGCCTGTGCTGTTCGTGCTCGCCGCCGATCTGTCCCAGATGGAGCTCAAGGCAGCCGTCGACGAAGCCGACATCGGTTCGGTGGCAAAGGGCCAGAACGCCCGCTTCACCGTCGACGCCTTCCCCGACCGCAGCTTCGATGCCACCATCCGCGACATTGCCTATGCATCGGTCACCACGGATGGCGTTGTCACCTACAATGCCTGGCTCGACGTCGGCAATGACGAGCTGTTGTTGCGCCCGGGCATGACCGCCACTGTGTCGATCGTCACCCGCGAAGCCAAGGGCGTGCTCACCGTGCCGGCCACCGCCTTCCGCTACCGGCCGACGCCGGTTGCCCGTGGCGGCGGCTTCAGCCTGCAGAACCTGTTCCTCGGTCGCCCCAACCGCGGACCGACCGACCGCAGCCGCCCCGCCTCCACCCCCGCCGACGGCTCGCGCACGCTTTACGTGCTCAAGAAAGGCGCGCCGGTTGCCGTACGGGTCAAGGCCGGCTCGACCGACGGCGACCGCACAGAGATCACCTCCGGGCTTGCAGCTGGCGATGCGGTCATCACCGCCTCGTCTTCCGCCAGAGCCAATTGAGCAGGGTCATGGATACCGCGCCGCTCATCGTCTTCGACAAGGTCTGGAAGACCTATGGCCAGGGTGAGGCCGAGGTGCGCGCCCTGGCCGGCATCGATCTGGCGATCAGTCAGGGCGAGTTCGTCGCCATCATGGGTCCGTCGGGTTCCGGCAAGTCGACGGCAATGAACATCGTCGGTTGCCTCGATACGCCGACTTCGGGCCGCTACGGCTTCATGGGCACCGACGCCGGCCGGCTCGATCGCAACCGGCGCGCCATGCTGCGCAACCTCTATGTCGGCTTCGTTTTCCAGGGCTACAATCTGCTGCCCCGCACCACGGCGGCTGAGAATGTCGAGTTGCCGTTGATCTATCGCGGGGTACCCGCCCATGAACGGCGCGCGCTTGCCATGAAGGCGCTTGCCGAGGTCGGCCTGGAAGGCCGCGAGCACCACACGCCCGCCGAACTGTCCGGTGGCCAGCAGCAGCGCGTGGCGATCGCGCGTGCCGTTGTCACCCGCCCCACCCTTCTCGTCGCCGATGAGCCGACCGGCAATCTCGACACCGCCCGCAGCCACGAGATCATGGAGTTGCTGACCCGCCTCAACGAGGATGCCGGCCTCTCCATCGTCATGGTCACCCATGAGGCCGACATTGCCGCCTATGCCGGCCGCACCATCGCCTTTCGCGACGGCCATATCGCCTCCGACACCAAGACGCTCGAGGCGGCATAGCGATGATCTGGGAAACCGTCCGCCTCGCCCTTCGCTCGGTCCGCCGCAACGCGCTGCGCTCGTTCCTGACGCTTCTTGGCATCGTCATCGGCGTTGCTGCCGTCATCGCCATGCTGACCATCGGCAGCGGCACCACCGCGAAGGTCAAGGCCGACATCTCGCAGCTCGGCAGCAACCTTTTGATCGTCCGCGCCGGTCGCCCCGCAGCACCCGGATCGGGGCCGCAGCAGACGATCCGGCAGCTGGGCGAAAAGGAGGTCGCGGCCCTGACCGCCCATCTCGAAGGTGTGCGTGCCGTCTCGCCTGCGTCGCAGAAACAGGTGCGCGTCGTCTTCGGCACCGAAAGCCTGACCTCGTCCATCACCGGCACCGACAACGCCTATCTCGACGCCCGCGACTGGAAGGTCACCTCGGGCCGGCCGTTCAGCGAGTCCGAGGTGCGCGGCGGCATCAATGTCTGCCTGATCGGTGAAACGGTGCGCCAGCAGCTCTTCGGCTCAGGCGATCCCGACGGTGCCGTCATCCGCATCGGTCGCGTCAGCTGCAAGATTGTCGGCCTGCTTGAAGCCAAGGGTTACTCCGGCTTTGGCCAGGACCAGGACAATGTCGTGCTGATGCCGCTCCAGGCCTTCCAGCGCCGCATCGCCGGCAACCGCGACATCGAGACGATCTACGTCGCCGCCGACGATGCCACGCCCACACAGGTGGTTCAGACCCGCATCGAAGACATCATGCGCGACGTCAGGAGGGTCACCGCCGATCGCGAGGACGATTTTTCGGTCCGTGACATGACCCAGATCGCCGATGCGATGGCCAGCGCCACCACGACGATGACCGGCATGCTCGGCGCGGTCGCCGGCGTCAGCCTGCTTGTCGGCGGCATCGGCATCATGAACATCATGCTGGTGTCGGTTACCGAGCGCACCCGCGAGATCGGCATCCGCCTCGCCATCGGCGCGCATGAAAAGCACATCCTGATCCAGTTCCTGGTCGAGGCAACGGTGCTGTCGCTGCTCGGCGGGCTGATCGGCATCGCCATCGGTCTGGCGCTCGCCGGTGCTGCCTCGCTGGCACTGTCGATTCCGTTTGCGCCAAGCCTTGCGGTGGTGCTGCTTGCCGTCGGCTTCTCGGCCCTCATCGGCATGGTATTCGGCTTCTTCCCGGCCTTGCGCGGGGCGCGCCTCGACCCGATCGAGGCGCTCAGGCACGAATAGCCCGGACTTATTTCTTCAGCAGCGTGTTTGCCGTGCCTTCCTCGACCTGGTCGATGACCAGCAGCTTGACAGGCTCGGCACCGACATTTGCGCCCTGATGCCACGTACCGATCATCTCGATGATGAAGTCGCCCTTGTTGTAGCTGGTGCTCTTGCCGGTTTCGATATTGGTCACCTGCAACTGGCCCTCGAGCACATAGGCATAACGCGCCGACGGGTGCATGTGCACCGGCAACGACGCCCCGGGCGGGATCTCGAAGGAAGAGACCAGCACCTGGACATTCTTGTTCGGCAACACGATCGGCTGTCCGTTGGCGGTCACCGTCGTCGACGCCAGGGGAGTCACGACAACCTTGGCGGCAGCAGTGCTGTCGAGCGCACCGGCAGTGCTACTCTGAAACAAAGCCAGCGCGACAGCGCCGGACAAGAAATGCGCACGCGAAAAAAGCCTGACCATCGAATCCCCCCCGAAGTGCCGCAGATAAACCTGCGCCAACTTGTGACTTAGCGGCATCAGGCAAGCAAGGACTTCCGGCAATACTTCTCTGCCGCGAACCGCGGCAAAGTCAGCTCTTGGAAAAATGCCATTCCACCAGCGGACGCATATGCGGCATCAGTCCTTCCGGCAGATCGTGCATGTCGCGGATGACCACCGGCCCTTCGATCTCGGGGTCCGGATCGCCCGCCACGAAACGCTTGATGCGCTCGGCGAGTTCATCAGCCGTCTCGGCAGCGCGATAACAGCGCACGATCACCGTGCCGCTTTCGACCGACAGCGCATAGCAGCGCTCCTCGCGGCTGGTCTGGCCAAGATCGAGGCCAGTTTCCTCACGCACCTCGCGCGCCATGTTGTAATCGAGGTCGACAAGCCCATCGCGAAAATCTTCCGGCTCGAACGAGCCGGCGGCGAAGTAGACCTTGCCGGCATTGGCCGTATGCGCGCCCATGCGGATCGCCACCAGAGCATTGTCGCTCGAGATCAGCATGGCGTGCGCGAAGGCATGCTCGGCGCTCGTCACCGCCTTGAGCTTGCGCCACAGCATGAAGGTTGAGAAGCGGATAGCGTGGCAGCGCCCGGTCAGTCGGTTCGCCGCATAGGAAAGTTCCGACAGCAGCACCACCGTGCCGTCGAAAACCGCCGGCCTCAGCGCCTTTTCGGCCGTCCAGTTGGCGGCGATGGCCTCGCCATTGTCGCGCTCGAACGGATGCGGCTCGGGATCGAGGCGCACGTCGACAACGTCGACCGGCAGGATCTGGTTACGCGGAATGTCGAATGCCAAGGAAATCTCTCAGGTGATGCCAAGCGTCACGGCCACCGGGCAGTGGTCGGAAGCCTTGGGCCGGTCCCAGCCGGCGCGCGGATAACGTTCCACCTCCTGGCCGGGCGGGAAGATGGTGCGCCAGGGCTGGCCACGTCGGACGATGTCAGGCATGGCCTGCGCATTGGTCCGGGCCAGCGCCGGCGACAACAGGATGTAGTCGAGCTGGCACAGATGCCGCTCGAGCGGCCCGCGTGTGTGATAGAGCGTCCAGCGCTCCATCTCGGGGCGTCGTTCGACGATGTTTTCGGCAAAGCCGTCGCCCAGGAAGACATCGAGACAAGAGGCGGTCTCGTTGGCGACGGTGAAATTGTAGCCCTGATAGGCGTCGCCACCGATCACCAGCCGCTGGCGATAGTCATTCATGTCGCCGCAGATCACCCAGCGTTTCTCGCCCGTATGGTCCTTGCCGAACCGGTCCTCGATGATCCGCCTGACAGCCTTGGCCTCGGCGACACGCACCGGCATCGTCGCATCACGTCCATTCAGCCCGTTGCGCGGCGAGCCCATCGACTTGAAATGCACCGAATAGATGGTCAGCGGCTTGCCGCCGATCTTGACGTCGATCTCCAGGCAGTCGCGCCGGAAAATGCGCTCGAACGGCTCCTGGCCAAGTCCCGCAAGCTCAGGCGTGTGCAGGCCAAACTCCTCGAAGGTGACATGCGCGTGGCTGGTCATGCGCACGAACTCGATCGGCTCGCCGTGCGATGTTTCCGCCCGCATCATCACCGCGACGTCGATGCCACGCGAAATCATTGCCTGAGGTGGTGTATTTGTGCTGGTAGCCCTGCCCCACCATCTTGAACAGATAGCCGTATTCGAAGGCCTTCAGCGCCTCGATGTTGTCGACTTCCTGCAGGCAGATGATGTCGGCGCGGGTCTCGGCGATCGCCAGCGCCGTCAGCTGGCGCATGTCGTCGGCATGCGCGATGGCGCGTGCCTGCTCGAGCAACCGGTACTCGGCCTCGCTGTGGATCTCGAACAAAGCGAGCGTTCGATCCTCGTTGAGCTGATTGCGATAGCCGGAATAATCGAACCTGTTCATCAGGTTCTCGACATTGAAGGTGGCAAGGCGCAGCGACATGTCGCGAGCATTGCCTTCATGTCGGGGCAAACACAAGAGCCCAGGTGCAAGTCCGCGGGGAACCGCGTGCGTTCATTTCCCGTTCAGGCAGAAAGGCAGAATATGCCTGATCTCCATCGAAATTTGGGGGCATGGAGCCTTTGGGATTCGGACATCAGGAGACGATCATGAACCTCTCATCCCTTGCACGTTCCGGGCTTGTCGCGCTTGGTCTTGTCACCGGCCTGCCGCTGGCTGCGTCAGCTTCGCCAGCCAGCGTGGGTCAGATGCCATCGGTTGTTCCGCAGGCGACGCAGAACATCATCCCCGCCCAGAGCCATTTCTGCCCGCCAGGAAGCGGATGCTACGGCCGACGCGACGGATGGCGCGGTGACGATTGGCGCCGGGAAAACTGGCGTGGCGACAACTGGCGCCACAACAACTGGCGCAGTGATCGCTGGAGCGACGACTGGCGCTGGCGCCACCGCCCGCATCGGCGCCATTTCGGCACCGGCATCTACCTGAATTTCGGCATTCCGGCCTACCGTTACTACGAGCCGCGCTACTACCAGCCACGCTATGTCCAGCCGCGCCGCGTCTATCGTGGCGGAGGTTCGGCGCACGTCCAGTGGTGCTACGACCGCTATCGCACGTATCGGGCTTGGGACAACACCTTCCAGCCCTATAACGGCCCGCGCCGGCAATGCTGGTCGCCCTATAGCTGAGGCAGGATCGAAAACAACGGAAACGGCGTCGCGCGAGCGGCGCCGTTTTTCTATCAAATGCAATGAACAGCTAAACAACGGCTTTCCGCCACAACAAGCTGTTGTTTACATATGATGTGTAGAACGAAGAATACCGGGAGGATTTTCTATTCTGGGTTGAGAATGCATGACTGTCGACAACGCCGAGATCGCCGAAACAGAACTGCGCCGGGAGCGTCGCAACCGCGTCCTCAAGGGCGCGGCGATCCTGACCGGGATCACCAATTCGGAGATCCGCTGCACCATCCGCAACATGCATCTGAACGGCGCTGAGATCAAAATCGCGCTCGAAAGCCGCGTTCCCGACCAGTTCCTGCTTTATGTGCCTGTCGACGGCATCGCCTATCGATGCATCGTGCGCTGGCGCAAGACCGACCGTATCGGCGTCCAGTTCGAAGGCACCGAACCCAAGCCTCACTGGCATTACGGCTGACAAACCCCGTCGCATGAAAAAAGCCGACAGATCGCTCCGCCGGCTTTTTTGATTCATCCCGCTTCGAACGCCGTAGAAGTCTAGCGCCAATTCACGCTGCCGCGCTGGATGGCGTGGCCTTCGAGAACCGGAGCGGAGCGGACACCAAGTCCGCGAGCACCGGAAGCGGAGAAGGCTGCGGCCGGCAGGGTAGAGTTGGGATGGACTTCTTAACTCCTCGCCTTGTCGACCTGCCGGTTCTTGGCGATCTCCCGCGCGCCCGCAGGGCAGAGCCGGAGGGCGCGCAGAAGAAAAACCGTGGATCGCTCTTAGTTCTTGGTCTTGTCGACCAGCTGGTTCTTGGCGATCCAGGGCATCATCGCGCGCAGCTTGGCGCCGACTTCTTCGATCTGGTGGCTGTCGTTCATGCGGCGGATGCCCTTGAAGCGAGCAGCGCCCGAACGGTATTCCTGCATCCAGTCGGAGGTGAACTTGCCGGTCTGAATGTCCTTCAGAACGCGCTTCATCTCGGCCTTGGTCTCGGCGGTGATGATGCGTGGACCCGAGACGTATTCGCCCCACTCTGCGGTGTTGGAAATCGAGTAGTTCATGTTGGCGATGCCGCCTTCATAGATCAGGTCGACGATCAGCTTCACTTCGTGCAGGCACTCGAAATAGGCCATCTCAGGGGCATAGCCGCCTTCGACCAGCGTCTCGAAGCCGGCGCGGATCAGCTCGACAAGACCGCCGCAGAGAACGACCTGCTCGCCGAACAGATCGGTTTCGCACTCTTCTTTGAAGTTGGTCTCGATGATGCCCGAACGGCCGCCACCAACGCCACAGGCGTAGGACAGGCCGAGGTCGAGCGCGTTGCCCGAAGCGTCCTGGTGAACGGCGACCAGGCACGGCACGCCGCCGCCCTTCTGGTATTCGCCGCGCACGGTGTGGCCCGGACCCTTCGGCGCGACCATGATCACGTCGACGGTCTTCTTCGGCTCGATCAGGCCGAAATGCACATTGAGGCCGTGCGCGAAGGCGATCGCTGCGCCGTCGCGGATGTGCGGCGCGATCTCGTCGCGATAGATGTCGGCCTGCAGTTCGTCAGGCGTCGCCATCATCATCAGGTCGGCCCACTTGGCGGCTTCCGCAACCGTCATCACCTTGAGGCCGTCGGCCTCGACCTTCTTGGCGGTCGCCGAACCGGCCTTGAGGCCGACGACGAGTTCCTTGGCGCCCGAATCCTTGAGGTTGAGCGCGTGCGCGCGGCCCTGGCTGCCGTAGCCGATGATGGCGACCTTCTTGCCCTTGATCAGGTTGAGATCGGCATCACGATCGTAATAGACACGCATTGGTGGGTTCCTTCCCGGTTGTAAGTCAGAGGGCCTTCGGCCCGGTTTTCGCTCCATGAAGAGCAAGAAACTGCTGCGTTGCGCGCGCGGCGTCGCCGTCGATCTCCGCATCAGTCAGATCCAGCCGGTCGCCGAGCAGCAGACGGATCTGCACGTCCCGGGCAACCAGCCCGAAAAAGGTCCGGAACGCCGTTTCGGCGTCGTCGAATTCGAGAAGCCCCGCCTCGCGGCCGGCTTCGAGCACCGGCTTCAGCCGCCGGCCGAGCGCGAAGCGGCCGCGTTCGAGCACGATGGCGCCGAGATCGCGCTTGTCCGATCCGGCATGCACGACCGCCACCCGGTTGAGCGCGATCGACGTGTCGCTGGAAATCACCCGCAGCCAGTCAGAGGCAAAACGCTTGAGGCTCGAAGTCAGCGAAACGAGGTCGAGACCCTTGCGGTCGACCGGCGGCACCCGCACTTTCGAGGCTTGCCACTGCACGGTCGCGGTCAGCAGGCCGTCGCGGTCACCGAACCATTTGTACAGCGTTTCCTTGGAGCAGCTAGCCCGCCGCGCAACGGCGGTCATCGTCAGCCTGTCGCCCTCCTCGACGAGCAGGCGCAGCACCGCATCGAGCACGTCCTGCTGACGCGCCGTCGGCCCCTCGCCTTCCATCATCTCGGTGGTTGTCTGCAACATCGTTCCCGGCCTGCCACGTCACGCCGGCTCGTTTCAAACAAGCCGTACCGTACGTTACGGTTCGGCTTATGCCGCAAAATTATTGACCTCGCAATGGCTAAGTTCGCTCGTGCGACGATTGTCGCCCTGGACAATTGCCTGAAGCTTTAGAAGCCGGCCCATATGTCGTGTAGCCGAATCCGCGCTGAACGCGCTCAGCCGCGCCCGGAACCACCGAGATCGACGGTCTCGACCAGGAAATCGAGCAGCGCCCTGACCCGTGCCGGCACCGGGCCGCCGCTGCCCAGAAAAACAGCGTGGACGTCTTCAAGGTCGCCGGGATTGGCGTCTTCGAGCACGGCGACCAGTCTGCCGGCCGCCAGATCGTCGCGCACCTGGAACGCCGCCATTCGCGCAAGCCCAAGCCCGGCCAGCGCCAATGCTCAATGCCTCGCCATCACTGGCCTGCGCATTGCCGGTCGGCATGACCTCGACAACGATGCCGTCCTGGACAACTGGCCATCCCGGCATGCTGCGAACATAGGACGGCCCGAGAAGATTATGCTGTGCCAGGTCATCGGCGCTGCGCGGCATTGTCCGCGTCGCGAAATAGGCTGGCGCGCCGACGATCGTCATGCGGGTCGCGCCGAGCTTGCGCGCGACAAGGCTGGAACTCTTCATCGGCCCGGCCCGGATCGCCACGTCTGCCCGCGCTTCCAGCAGGTCGACAACCGTGTCGGACAAGGCGACGTCGACCGAAATATCAGGATATCGGGCCAGGAACCGGGGCAGCAGCGGCAACAGGAAATGCGTGCCGAAGGGCACGTTGGCGTTGATGCGCAGCCGTCCGCGTGGCGCTTCGCCGGCTGCCGCGCACTGCTCGGCCTCCCTGAGGTCGGCAAGGATGACGACACAGCGCTCATAAAAGGCGCAGCCTTCCGGCGTCAGTTGCAGGCGGCGCGTCGAGCGATTGACCAGTCGCACGCCAAGCCGGCTTTCCAGCCGCGAAACCAGCTTGCTGACAGCCGACGGCGACATTGCCAGCGCGCGCGCCGCCGCCGAAAATCCGCCGCACTCCACCGCCCGGGCAAACACTTCCATTTCGCCGAAGCGATTGACGTCCACCCGCATCATTGTGACTTCAAGTCATAAATCCTTCGCTTCAGAGACATCTATTTCATCCTGTATGCCGCGTCCATATCAGCTGTCACACGGAGATTTGGATGATGAAACACAACACAGCACTTATCGTCGGCGCCCATGGCGTCATCGGCAGCAATCTGGCCAGCCACCTGGCCACGCTCGGAAACTGGAACATGATCGGACTGTCGCGACGCGGCGGCGCGAACCAGGGTCAGATCCGCCATATCGCGGTCGACCTGCTGGATCATAAGGACGTCGGGGAAAAGCTGGGCGGCCTGACTGAGGTCACTCACATCTTCTATGCCGCCTATCAGGACCGGCCGAATTGGGCGGAGCTTGTCGAGCCCAATGTCGCCATGCTGCGCAACGTCGTCGATACGGTCGAGCCGATCGCCAGGAACCTGCGCCACATCAGCCTGATGCAGGGCTACAAGGTCTATGGCGCGCATCTTGGGCCGTTCAAGACACCGGCACGCGAGACCGACGCCAACCACATGCCGCCGGAGTTCAACATCGACCAGCAGGACCTTCTGCAAGACAGGCAGAAAGGCAAAAGCTGGAGCTGGTCGGCGCTGCGCCCTTCGGTTGTCATCGGCCAGGCACTGGGCAATCCGATGAACCTGGCGATCGCGATTGCCGTCTATGCCTCGATGTCCAGGGAACTCGGCCTGCCACTGCGCTTTCCCGGCAAGCCAGGCGCTTATGACAAGATCATCGAGATGACCGACGCCGGCTTGCTGGCACGGGCCACGGTGTGGGCGGCAACAGACGAACGCTGCGCCAACCAGGCTTTCAACGTCACCAATGGCGACCTGTTTCGCTGGAACGAGATGTGGCCGAAGATCGCCTCAAGCTTCGGCCTCGACACGGCACCGCCTTTGCCGATGTCGCTCGATACAATCATGGCCGACAAGCAGCCGCTGTGGGACAAGATGAAAGCCCGGCACGGGTTGGCCGACACACCTTACAGCGACGTGTCGTCATGGCGTTTCGCCGACTTCGTCTTCAGTTGGGACTATGATTTCTTCAGCGATGGCAGCAAGGCGCGCCGCTTCGGCTTTCACGACTTCGTCGACACCGAAGAGATGTTCATGCGCACCTTCAGCGAGCTGCGCCAGCGCCGGATCATCCCCTGATCCGGCCCAACAGCTGCCTACTGCCCATAGGTTGCGAGATAGCGCGGTGGAATGGCGACAGGATACAACACGCCGGACAGCGCCAGCACGATCAGCGTCGCAAACAGCGCACCTACCCCGGCAAGGCCGCCAAGCAAGGTTGCCCCGAGTGCGGGGCGGCTTGCCAGAAAGCTCCAATAGGCCGCGCAGCCGACATGAACGAAAAGTGCCAGCACGCCGAGAAAGTAGTACGGCGCGAAGAACCAGTGCCAGGGCGGCACAAAGAAGCCGGCAGCGGCAAAGCGGAAGTCGGTATCGAGGCCAAGGACCGTTCGTCCGGCGATGACGGCTGCGACGTGGTTGATCAGGAAAAACGCGAGACAGCCGCCTGATCCGGCCTGCAGCCAGGCAACTGCGCCCTTGCGCCCGGCCCAGCCACGCACCAGCATGACCAACCCGCTGCCGACCTGCCACAGGAGGAGGCAAACCAGCACCACTTCGACAAATGGCTGCCGGTAGAACTGCCGCGCCTCGGCCATGAAGGCGATATGGGTCTCTTGCCCGCCCAAGCCGGCGAGATGATTGGTCATGTGCAACAGCACAAACAGCGCGATAAAAAGCGCCGACGCGCGGTGCAGGCCGCGCAACCTGGGTCGCGCCGGTTGATCATCGGTCCCCATTCATCCCCCTCAATCGGCCGCCGTTCGGTCGCGGTGCTCCCGCCCCGCAGATCAGTTCAGCTTGACCAACGCCACGCGCCGGTTCTTGGCCCGGCCCTCATCGTTGTCGTTGCTGGCGACCGGCGCCATCATGCCGGCGCCCGCCGCCGTCAGGCGTCCGCCATCGATGCCGAACTGCGAAACCAGCGCCGCCTTCACCGCAGCCGCCCGGCGATTGGACAGGTCGATATTGTAGTCGAACTTGCCTTGGTTGTCGGTGTGCCCGACCACGGCGACGGCCAGTGCCGGGTTGTCGCCCAGGAGCTTGGCGATCTCCTTCAGCGTTGGCTCGGATTCGGGCTTGATGTCGGCCTTGTCGGTATCGAAAAAGATGCCGTAGAGCGAAATGCCGCCGCTCGTCGACAATGAGTCAGCCATCTTGGCTGCTTCCACCAACACCATCTTCTTGTCGCGCGCCTTGGGCTCCAGCACATGCACGATGGCGATCGTGCGCGCATTCAACTCCTTGCAGTAGAGGTCATCGAGCAACTGAAAGGTCTGCACCGTGACATAGGCGTCGCCGCCGTCGCGCGGCACCTTGGCGGTGAAGTAGCGCTGGTCGGCAACGCCAGACGACGCCACGCAGGCAGCGTTCGAAAATGCCTCGACGCCAAGGTCGCTGTCGTAGAAGAAGTTCATCATCAGGCTCATGTCGCCGCCGCCGCTGGAAGCCGAGCGCGAGGCGTCGCCGCCGCATTCCTCCTTCTTGCATTCGAACACCACCTCGCCGCCCGCCGCCTGCACCACGTCCTGGTAGTTGCGCAGCACTTCGAGCGGCGAACGACCGTCGGGCAGCACATAAAACAGGCGGGTGAGCGAACCTTCGACCTCTTCCGCCTTCTCCGGTTTGAACAGCCGGTTGTTGTTCTTGTCGCGCTTGTCCGGATCGGGATCAGCCTTCAGCGGCGCCAGCGGCACGCTGAAATCGGTGTAGTCGAGCTTCTGGTGGTAGACGATGAACGAGCCTTCGTAGCGCTTCGCAAGCGCGTTGTCGGCGGAACCTTCGATGTCGGCGGTCGGAACCGTCGCATCGGCCAGCACCGGCATGCAGCCGAGGGCAAGCAGGGCCAACCCTGCCACGGCCTTTCGAATTCCACGCAGCATAAGTCCCGGCATCGCACGCTCCTCGGTTGAATGTGACGCAACGTAGCCACAACCGCAGCATGGCTCAAGCCGGGATCCGGGCAGGCCTTTCTTCGCCCTGCGCCGTCCAGTCCGCCTCCGTGAGACCGGCTGAGGCGAACGGATCGATCAGCGTGCCGGCAACGATCGAGGCCAGCAACTGCGGTGCCGGCGGCAGCTTGGCCACCGTCGCCACCAGCCGGTCACGCAGGACCGGCAGCAGCACCGAATCCGACTGGTAGAACGGCGTGAAGGCCAGCGACAGCATCTGGAACAGCCTGACATGCCGGCGCCGGGCGCGGACATAAGCCGCAAGTGCTGCATCGACGTCGCTTGCCTGCCGCAAGGCATGGGCAAGCGCGGCAGCATCCAGCAAGGCCATGTTGGCGCCCTGCCCCAGTTGCGGGCTGGTCGAATGGGCAGCATCGCCGATGACGGCAAAGCCCCGCGCCGCCGGTTGCGCCAGGGTGTGGTGGCCGTAGCGGGCCAGCGTCAGTTGGTCGAAATCCGCGATCTGGTCGAGATAGGTCTGGCATTCCGGCCAAAGCCTTGCCACCTCGGCCTTCCAGGCAGTCAGCCCTTGGCTTTGCACGGGCTCGGCATCGGCCGGCTTCAGGCTCCAGAAGAACGCCGCCATCTTGCGCCCGTCCGCCTCGGCGCGACCGATCGGCAGCACCCCGATCATCACGCTGGCGCGACGATAGCGTTGCGTCAGCGCATGCTCGTCAAAACCTGCCCCACGCCAGTCAAGCGAGGCCCAGAACGCGCCATAGGCGAGTGGCTTGGATTCCGTGGTGAAGCCCGCGTTGCGGCGCAGTGTCGAGCGCGCGCCGCTGGCGTCGATGACGAGGTCGAACGCCCCAAGGCCGCGCCCCTTGGCATCGACAAGCCGCGTTTGCTGACCGAGCTCAACCGCGTCAAGTTCGGCCTCAGTGACGATTTCGATGCCTTCACGCTGAGCAGCCCGATAGAGCACGCCGAACAAGGCGGCGCGATGCACGGCGATACCAAAGCGTCCGCCCGGTTGCGCATCGTAACGCACGTCGAGCACTGTGCGCCCGCTTTCGGCGTCAGTGCCGTGCAGCCGGTCGATCCTGCTGCCAAGCTTTGAGATTTCGTCGAACAAGCCGAGATCGTCGAGGACGGTAAGGCCCGTCGGCTGCAGGATCAGCCCCGATCCCAGCGGCTTCGGTTCGGCAAACCGTTCATAGACGGTGACGCGGTGACCGTCACGCTTGAGGTACAGTGCCGCTGCCAGCCCGGCCGGTCCGGCACCGGCGATTGCGACATGAAGTTTTCGACCGGTCATCTGCCCATCCCTCCGCAATACAGGTTCACGGATGGGCCCGCGCATTGGCAATGCTTCACATCGTCCCTGGGGCTTTGAACCAGGCCTAGATCGACACCTGCGTGCCGACCTCGACCACGCGTCCGGTCGGGATCTGGAAGTACTCGGTCGCGTCCGCCGCCGTGCGCGCCAGGCCGATGAACAGCCTGTCCTGCCACACCGGCATGCCGGAATTGGGCGACGCCTTCAGCGAACGCCGCGACAGGAAGAACGACGTCGTCATGATGTCGAATTTCCAGCCCTGCTTGCGGCAAATGGCCAGCGCCTTGGGAATGTTGGGCTGTTCCATGTAGCCGAACTTCAGCTTCACCCGCATGAACAGCTCGTTGACCTGCTCCATCTTCACGCGCTCGCTGTCTGGCACGATCGGCTGCTGCGCGGTCACCACCGACAGGATGACGTTCTGCTCATGCAGCACCTTGTAGTGCTTGAGGCTGTGCATCAGCGCCGTCGGCGCGCTGTCTGGATCGCTGGTCAGGAACACCGCCGTGCCGGGCACCAGATGCGGCTTCTTCTTGATCAGGCTGCTGGCGAGGAAGTCGAGTGGGATCTCGTTCTTGCGCGTCTTGTCGAACAGGTATCGGCTGCCGCGAACCCAGGTCCACATGACCAGCACGATGGTGAAAGCAACGGCCAGCGACGCCCAGCCACCTTCGAACACCTTGACGATGTTGGAGGCGAAGAAGCCAATGTCGATCAGGCCGAAAACCGCGATCGCGAACACAACGACGGCAACCGGCCAGCGCCAGATGCGCAGCATCACCACCGACAGCAGCAGCGTCGTCACCAGCATGTTGCCGGTCACCGAGATGCCATAGGCCGAAGCCAGCTTGCTCGATTCGCCAAAACCAACGACCAAAAGCATGACCACCAGCGCCAGCAGCAGGTTGACGCGCGGCATGTAGATCTGGCCCAGCGTCGTCTCCGAGGTGTGCTGGATCACCAGCCGCGGCAGCATGTTGAGCTGCACTGCCTGGCGCGTCAGCGAATAGGCCCCGGTGATCACCGCCTGGCTGGCGATGACCGTGGCTGCGGTTGCCAGCACCACCATCGGCACCAGCATCCAGCCCTCGTTCATCTCGAAGAACGGATGGCCGACAGTGCCGTTATGGCTGAGCACGAACGCGCCCTGGCCGACATAGTTGAGCAGCAGGCACGGAAAGACGATGCACAGCCAGGCCAGCACGATAGGCCGGCGGCCGAAATGGCCGAGATCGGCATACAACGCCTCGGCACCGGTGACGGCAAGGAAGATAGCGCCGATGGTGACGAACGACACTTCCGGCTGATTGGTGAGGAACTCGACGATGTAGATCGGGTTGACTGCCCAAAGGATTTCCGGATCGTCGGCGATATGGACGATGCCCGAATAGCCGATGGCCAGGAACCAGACCAGCGTGATCGGCCCGAACACGATCGCCACACTACCGCTGCCGAAGCGCTGCACCGAAAACAGTGCTGCCAGGATCACCAGCGTCAAAGGCACGACATAGGGCTGGAACGCAGGCGTGACGACGTTCATGCCCTCGACGGCCGAAAGCACCGAGATCGCCGGTGTGATCACCGCGTCGCCGTAAAACAGCGCCGCGCCAACCATGCCGAGCGCCAGGATGATGCCAGAACGCTTGGGCAGGCTACGCCGCGCCAGCGCCATCAGCGACAGCGTCCCGCCCTCGCCCCTGTTGTGCGCCCTGAGCACGAACATGACATATTTGATGGTGACGATGATCGTCAGCGCCCAGATGATGAGCGACAAGACACCAAGGATGTCCTCGCGCGAAGCGACCTGGCCGCCTGCCGACGCCACCAGCGCCTCGCGAAATGCGTAGATCGGGCTCGTGCCGATGTCGCCGAAGACGACGCCGAGCGCGCCGATCACAAGCAGTCTCATATCCTGCGAGTGGCCGCCCGTCTGGACCGCCTGCCCGCTTGTTCCCGCTTTGTCAGCGCCGGCATCGGTCATAAACGACTCTCCGTGAAGCCGCGGGGCTCTACGCTTGCCATGTTGCAAAAGCAACAGCTGTTTTGCGGCAGCTAATGTTCCGCCCATGCAGGCAACGCATGACTGACAGGGATATTACCACCCGCAGGCCTTGAGATAGCGCCTAATTGTACCAGCCATGCCATGCTCCAGCGCATCGGCCGTCAGCCCGTGGCCAATCGAAACTTCCGCCAGTTTCGGGATGCGCTTCATCAACAGCGGCAGATTGTCGACAACGAGGTCATGCCCGGCATTGACGGCCAAGCCCGCGGCGAGCGCCGCCTCGGCTGTTTTTTCAAGCTTTTCCAACTCCTTGGCAGCTTTTGCCGAATCATCGAAGCAAGCGCCATAAGGTCCGGTGAACAGCTCGATCCGATCAGCGCCGGTATCGCGCGCGGCACTCATCGCGGCAGGATCGGCGTCGGCAAACAGCGAAACCCGGAAGCCGCCTCTCTTCAGGCGCGCCACCGCCGGCTTGAGCAGCCTGGCTTGCCCGACGAAGTCCCAGCCATGGTCGGACGTTGCCTGCGACGGATCGTCCGGCACCAGCGTCACCTGTTCCGGCTGGTGCTTTTCGACCAGCTCGAGGAAGTCTTCACTCGGATAGCCCTCGATATTGAACTCGGCCTTGGGAAATTCGTCATCGATCAGCGCCCGTATCTCGGGCACGTCGGAGAAGCGGATATGGCGCTGGTCGGGGCGCGGATGCACCGTCAGTCCGTGCGCGCCGGCGGCAAGCGCGATGCGGCCCAGACCGGTCACGCTCGGCCAGGGCAGATCGCGCCGGTTGCGCAACATGGCGATTGCATTGACGTTTACGGACAGCTTGGCAGGCATCGGCAACTCACAGCAAGAACGACACATGCCACCTATCACGGCTTGGGCGGGAACAGAGAGCGCTTTTATGTGTTCCAGTGTCGACGCCGTTTGTGCATGACCCGACAATCGAATTCGATTGTCGGAAAGGATCATGCACAGCTTGAAGCTGCTGCAGCCAACGAGGACACGCCAATGAAATCAATGGATGCCCCGCCGCCCTTCCGGCGCATCGACACCGACAACGACGAGGTCTTCGCCTTCGAGATCGTCGGCCATTTCACCCAGGCCGACATCGAAAACGCTTATGGCCTGCTCGACGCCGCCTATGAAGGCCACGACAAGATCGACGTTCTGCTGCGCGCCAGCGGTTATGACGGCTTCGACTGGTCAGCCCTGTTCGACCCGATGACCTTCAAGGGCAAGATGAAGGCGCTGCATCATATCAGACGCTATGCGCTGGTTGGCGGCCCCGCCTGGATGGGACCGGTGGTCGGCCTGTTTGCCCCGCTCACTGCGATCGAAACGAAGCATTTCGCCGATGCCGACGAGGCCAAGGCATGGCAATGGCTTGGCGCAAGCCCGATCGAATAGGCTGTGGTCACACTCCGGTCACGGCCACGCGCCAGACAGCTGCAATCATGCCCAATATCCGCATCATCGATTCGATCACCGCCCCCGGCTCACCTTCGCGCCCGAATGAGGACAGTGCCGGTGGCAACGCCACCTGCGCCTTCGTTATCGACGGCGCCACCGGCCTCGGCGGCACCAGCATTGTTGGCCTGCACGGTTCGGACGCCGCCTGGCTCGCCCGTTTTGCCCAAAGCACCTTCGAAGAACTGGTCCGCAACGGCCGCTCGGTCACGGATGTCGTGCGCGAACTCAACCAGCGCGCCGCCAATGTCGTGCATGAGGCGGCCAACGCCTTGCCGATCGAGCCATGGAATTTGCCGATCGCCAGCTTCCAGATGGTTCGGGTCGAAGGCGATACACTCGTCACGCATGGTCTGGGCGACTGCCGGCTGTTCCTGCTCGATGCGGATGGTACGGTACTTGAAACCAGCGCCATCAAGGCCGCCTATGCCAACGAACGCGACGGCGCCCGCACGGCCATCGCTCTTTCAGGCGGCTTCGCCACCCATCAGGCGCTCGCCGACGCGCCCGTGGTGCGCGAGGAGCTGCGACGGCGCCGTGCCGCTTATAACCGCCCCGGCGGTTCTGTCTGGACGCTGGGGACTGAGCCTGCTGCTGCCGATCATCTCGTCACCGAGCAGCTTACAGCTACCGTGCCTGTAAGGGGCCTGCTGTGCTCCGACGGCTTCGCTGCCCTTGTCGACCAGTATGGCCGCTACGACATCGCTGAATTCGTCCGCGCCGCAGCGGACACCGGCCTTGCCCCGCTGTTGCAGGAGCTTCGCCACATCGAGCAGGTCGAGGACCCCGACGGCCAGCAATTCCCGCGCTTCAAGGTCTCGGACGACGCGACCGCAGTGCTTTTCGAGATCGTGGTCTGACGGCGAGCAAGCCCACCGGGTTTCAGGTCAGGCCAGCTGAAACGCTCAGCGTACGATGGTCAGGCGCTCGGCCGCGCGCGTGATCGCCGTATAAAGCCAGCGCTGGCGCGTATCCTTGAACGCCCAGCTCTCGTCGAACAGCACGACATTGTTCCACTGCGAACCCTGCGCCTTGTGCACCGTCAGCGCGTAGCCATAGTCGAAATCGTCGTAGCGCTTCTTGGTCCCCCACGGGATTTCTTCGTCGGGGCTTTCGAACACCTGCTTCAGCAGCTTGATCTTGGCGACGCCGCGATCAGGATCGTCCTCTTCCGGCGAGACCAGCAGATTGATGCCGGGCTTCACCGTCTCGCGCGACGAGGTCATCACTTTCCACAACGAGCCGTTGAGCAGGCCCTTGGCCGGATCGTTGCGCAGGCACACCAGCTTGTCGCCGGCCTGCGGATAACCCGCCGTGAAGCCCTTGAGCTCACGCAGCCGCTGATTGTAGCGCTTGCGCGTCCGGTTGGTGCCGACAAGCACCTGGTCAGCGTCGAGCACCAGGTCCTGATTGACGTCTTCCTTGCCGATCACCTGGGCCGTGCCATAGTCGCCGCGCATGAACTCGCGCCCCTCGCGCACGTCGAGCGCCAGCCTCAGGATCGGGTTGTCGCGCGCCTGGCGGTGGATCTCGGTCAACAGGAAATCCGGCTCGTGCTCGGTGAAGAAACCGCCGCCCGAAATCGGCGGCAACTGAGCCGGGTCGCCCAGCACCAGCACTGGCGTGCCAAAGGTCAACAGATCGCGGCCGAGTTGTTCGTCAACCATCGAGCATTCGTCGATGACGACCAGCTTGGCCTTGGCGATCGGGCTCTGGCGATTGAGCGAAAAGGTCGGCGACATCGAGGTCTTGCCGGTCGTCTCGTCGGCAATCGCCTCTTCGCCCTTTGGCCGGTAGATCAGCGAATGGATGGTGCGGGCGTTGGTCGCGCCCTTCGAGCGCAGCACTTGCGCTGCCTTGCCGGTGAAGGCGGCGAACTGCACCTGGCCATCGACATGCTCGGCGAAATAGCGCGCAAGCGTCGTCTTGCCGGTGCCGGCATAACCGAACAGCCGGAAAAGCTGCGGCTTTCCGGATTTGAGCCAGCGCGCCACGGCCTGCAGCGCATCGTCCTGCTGAGGAGAGAATTCCATGCGGTTGACTGACAGGATTCGGCTGCGAAGGGCAAGGGATTTGGGTTAACAGGAGCTTGCCAACTGCCAGCTTGCCCAGCTTCGTGATTGGGTGTGCTGGTTTCGCGACCCTCTCGTGCCTTTAGACCTGTCAAAGGAACTTTCCGTGCCGTCTGATTTTGAGATTGCGCAAATTCGCCAGCTGGTTCAGCGCGACGATGCCCAGGCAGTCCGCGACCTGTACGACAGTGCCGCCGATTTTGTGGCGATGGAAACGGGTCTGGTGCCGAATGACGAGACAGTTGCCGAATTCTTCGCCGATTGCCCGCCCGGTGCCGATGTCGCGAAATCGCAAAAGCTTGGGCTGTTCCAGCCCGACGGCCTGCTCGTCGCGATTTCCGACCTGGCCTTTGGATACCCCGAAGCTGACGATGCCTATATCGGGCTGCTGCTGATAGCCGCAAACAGCCGCGGAATGGGCCTTGGTCGCATTTTTGTCGAACACATGACGAGCATCGCGCGAACACGGCAGGCAAGACGGCTTCTGATCGCGGTGCTGGATGAAAACACACGTGGCCGCGCCTTTTGGCAGCGCGAGGGTTTTCGTCTGCTCGCAAGCATTCCCGATTTCAAGCTCGGTGAAAAAACGCATCTTGTGCACAGGATGGAACGGCAACTCTAAGTAACGAGCTCGATCCCCCCTCCAGCAAGATCGGCTGGCCATGCGGCGTTGCCTGCGGCTGCGAGTCCGAGGTCATCACATTGACCTCGTCCTATCGGCAAAGCCCTTTTCCGCCATCCGTCGCCGGCCTCGTGATGGATTGACGTCCGCGCGGACCGAAGGCATGACCGCGCAACAAGCGACGGTGTCCTATGTCTGCCTATTTGCTCGCAATATTCGATTTCGACGGAACGCTGGCCGACAGCTTTCCCTGGTTCTGCTCAACACTCAATCAAACCGCGCGGCAGTTCGGCTTTCGAGAGGCTTCGCCGAGCGAGATCGACGAATTGCGTGCTCTTGGAACCCGCGAGATCGTTGCCCGCCTGGGCGTTCCAATGTGGAAGATACCAGCCATCGCAATGCATATGCGCAAGCTCAGCGCACAGGCCCGCGAAGCAGTCCCGCTATTCCCTGGCGTCGAACCGATGTTCGCTGCCTTGGCCGGGCGCGACATCGCGATCGCCATTGTCAGCTCCAATGGCGAGGACACCATTCGCCGCACACTTGGGCCAGCCGCGGCCCATGTCAGCCACTTCGCTTGTGGGGCGTCCCTTTGGGGCAAGAATGCCAAATTCAGGTCTGTCATCAAGCACCTCGGAATCGACAAACGGCGTGTCATCGCCATCGGCGACGAGGTCCGTGACATCGAGGCGGCTCGAAGTGCCGGAATTGCGGCTGGAGTCGTCACCTTCGGCTACAATACGGGCGCTTCATTGCGCGCCAGGGGGCCGGATCTGGTTTTTGACAACTACCGCGAGTTGCTGGTCGGACTGACGGAATGACGTCGTTCGGATCAAGGCTAGCGGCGGCCTGCTTCCGGATCGTTCTCCAGCAGGATCGCCTTGCCGTGCGGCGTCGCATGCGCGGCACGCTGCCAGGCGGCAACAACCGCATCGACCTCATCGCGCCCGGCAAAGCCCTTCTCGGCCAGCAGCCGTTCGAGTGCCGCAAGCCAACGCTCGTAGTAGTCACTGCCGTCGGGCGCCGCTTCCGGCCGCTTCACCTCGGCTGACAACCGCTCGGCCCATTCCGCCCAGGTGAACAGGCCGCGCTCATGCAACGCCACCACCATGGCGAAGGCCTCGGCCTGCCACGGCTCCGAGAACACCGGCTCGTCCATCCCGGCGGGCACGTCAGGCCGGCTCAAGATAGCTCTCCCAGGCATCGATACTGACCTCGAGCGCCGGGTCCGCGCCCTCGCCCCACAATTCACCAGCGGAGAACACCACCGTGTAAACCCATTGTGGGTTTTCGCCCTGGCCATGTGCATTGCTGTCGGGAAAGACAAAACCTTGGCGCACCGCGTCGATGATACCCTCCTTGCCGCGAGCATAACGCGGCAGCCGCGTATGGCCGGTGGGGTGGACGTTTCTCGTCCGCACATGTTGACCGACGGCGAAGCGGGCCGGCGCGGCAACCGGCCTGTCGCATGGCCCGCCCTTGGCCAGCACCGCCGGCACGTTTTCAGCTTTCAGCACCCGCTTCGGTTCGGCTGCCGAATCGACGGCGTCGCCCGCCGCGAGATCTCTCGCGGTGACAAAGTTGTGCCGCTCAAGCAGCATCTCCAGTGCCTTGATCCAGATCTCGTAGTAGCTCGACGCATAGTAATCGGCCGGGTGCAGGCTCTCGCGTGCATGCCGGCTTTCGTCGATGTTCCAGCCACCCATTGCCCCCGAGCATAACGTCACGCCAAGCGCACGCTTCTCCCACTCGCCGTGGAAATAAGGCTCGTCCTTCTCCGGCGCGACCGGGCCGAACCCCATCTGGCCGCCAAGATCATGCGGGCCGTTCATGCCGCCTCCCTGGCAAGGCCTGTACCGATCATCGAATCGCGCGTCACAAGGTCGGTGAGCCGCTCCTCGCTCCATCCGTCGGTGCCCTGTGGCCGCTGCGGCACGACGAGGTAGCGCAGCTCGGCCGTCGAATCCCAGACCCTGATCTTCTTGTCCTTAGGTAGCACCAGCCCGAACTCTTGCAGCACGCCGCGCGGATCGATCACCGCGCGCGAACGATATGGCGGAGCCTTATACCAGACAGGTGGCAAGCCAAGCACCGACCACGGGTAACAGGAGCACAAGGTGCAGACGACGAGATTGTGCGTCTCGTCGGTGTTGAACACGACCTGCATGTGCTCGCCCTGGCGACCGGTGAAGCCGAGCGAGGCGATCGCTGCCGTGGCATCGCGTTTCAGCCAGTCGGCGAATGCAGGATCGCTCCACGCTTTCGCCACCACGGCAGCGCCGTTGCGCGGCCCGATCTTGGTCTCGTAGGTGTCGACGATGACATCGATCGCTGCCGGGTCGATCAGCCCCTTGCGGGTCAGGATCGTTTCCAGCGCCCTCACCCGCGCCGCCATGGGGTCGAGTTCGTTGTCGTGATGGTGGTCGTGGGGATGATCGTGCGACATGGTGCAAGGCTATGTCCGTCAACTCGACCGCGCAAGCCACGGGCCTTGGGCCAGGCGGCATTTGCGCCACAACCCACACGCTGGCTATCGTCGCGGCATGCGGGTTCTGATTCTCGGCGGCAATGGCTTTATCGGCACGGCGGTGGCTAGGTCGCTTTCCACGCGCGGGCTTTCGGTTGTGGCGCTGGCGCGCGACACAACAATCGCTGCGCGCCGCTATCCCGACATCGCCTGGGTCAAGGCCGATATCGCCGGCCTGTCGCGGCCGGATGACTGGCGCTCCCTGCTGTCGGGCATCGACGCCGTGGTCAATTGCGCCGGCGCGTTGCAGGACGGTCCGCGTGACGACGTCGCCGCCGTTCAGTTCAGCGCCATGAGCGCGCTGTACCGGGCCGCCAGCTCATCGCTGCGCATGTTCGTCCAGATTTCGGCGCGCACTGATGGCGCGGCCGGCGAAAACCTATTTTTCGCCACCAAAAGGCAGGCCGACGCAGCACTGCGGGATTCCGGCCAGCCCTTCGTCATCCTCCGCCCTGCCGTGGTCATCGGCCGCACGGCTCATGGCGGTTCGGCATTGCTGCGCGCGCTGGCGGCATTTCCGCTCGTCACCCCGCTGGTCTTTGGTGAGAGCCAGATGCAGTTCGTTTCGCTCGACGATGTCGCCGACACCGTGTTCGACGCTTTATCAGGCAACATCCCCGCCGGCAGCGATCTCGACCTCGCCGTCCCGCAAACGCTGTCGCTTGCCGCCGCCGTCGCCATCCACCGCCAATGGCTGGGCCTTGCACCGACGCCCGTGCTTGCCCTCCCCGGTATCCTTGCCCGCCTCACCTCGGGTGCTGCCGATCTTTTTGGCCGGCTCGGCTGGCGCTCGCCATTGCGCTCGACCGCACTGGAAGTCGCGGCCGGCGGGGTCACGGGCCATGCGACCGGCTCTGGCCGAAGCTTGCGTTCCCTCGACGAAACGCTGGCCGCATATCCCGCCGGCGTGCAGGACCTCTGGTTCGCCCGGCTCTATCTGCTCAAGCCGCTGGTGTTTGCAACGCTTTGCCTGTTCTGGCTGCTGTCGGGCACCGTGGCGCTGCTGCGCTTCGACGCCTCGGCGGCGCATCTTGTCGCCGCCGGCACACCCAAGGCCCTCGCCACTTCTATCACCCTTGTCACCGGCCTTGCCGACATTGCCCTGGGCCTCGGCGTTGCCACGCGCCGTTATGCCAGACCGGCGCTGAACGGCATGGTCGCCCTGTCCATCGCTTATCTGGCTGCCGCGACCGTTCTGTCGCCAAGTCTGTGGGCGGATCCGCTCGGCCCATTGGTCAAGGTCCTGCCGTCGATTGTGCTTGCATTGGTGGCTCTTGCAATTCTGGACGAGCGTTGAGCCGTGGAAGAGCTTCTCCGCCTCGCCCATGTCCTTGGCGCCGCCGTGCTATTCGGCACCGGTGCCGGCATCGCCTTCTTCATGGTCATGGCGCATCGCACCCGCGATCCCGCGACAATTGCCCATGTCGCCGGCACGGTGGTCATCGCCGACACGGTCTTCACCGCCACCGCGGTCATCCTGCAGCCGATATCAGGCGCCTGGTTGGCATACGAGGTTGGCTGGCCGCTCACCGAGCGCTGGATCGTCCTGTCACTCGCACTCTATGTGCTGACCGGCCTGTTCTGGCTGCCGGTCGTGTTTATCCAGATCAAGCTGCGCAATCTCGCCCGCTCCGCCGCCGCCACCGGCAAGGCCTTGCCGGCGCGCTATTTCAGGCTCTACCGCATCTGGTTCATCTGCGGTTTCCCGGCCTTCTTCAGCGTCATTGCCATCTTCTGGCTGATGCTGACGCGGCCGGCGATCGAGCTGTTCTGACTATTTCAGCATTGGCCACAGCGTCGCCGCCAAAAGCACGCCCATGGCGATGTTGAACCATTTCAGCCGCACCGGATCGGCGAGAAAGCCGCGCAGCGCCATGCCGAAGCCGGCCCAGGTCGACACGCTTGGCAGGTTCACCAGGGCAAAGGCGCCCGAGATGATCAGCACCGACAGGAACGGCGCTTCGGTGCTGGTGTAAAGCGCCATCGCAGTGACCGCCATCACCCAGGCCTTCGGATTGATCCACTGGAAGGCGGACGCCTCGAGAAAGCTCATCGGCCGCGCCTTCGCATCCCCGTCCTTGCCGAGCGAGCGCGACATGCCGATGCGCCAGGCGAGATAGAGCAGATAGGCCCCGCCCGTGATCTTGAGCACCAAATGCAGCCCCGGAAACGCCGTCAGCACCGCGCCCAGCCCGAAGCCGACCCCAAGCAGCAACGACAGGAAGCCAAAACCGATGCCGAGCATATGCGGGATGGTTTTGACGAAGCCGAAATTCACGCCCGAGGCCAGCAGCATGAAATTGTTCGGCCCTGGCGTGATCGAGGTCACGAACGCATAGACCAGCAATGCGAGGAATGCGTCGTAACTCACCGTTCCAACCCTCTAATTTATTATGTCAGCATAACTGACCTTATGTCGGCATATCAGCAACGTCCACTTTACCCAGGCCGCTGGGCCAGCGAAGGCATGGATTGCCTTGTTTTGCCGTTTGTACGCCGGTGCGTCCCTCAATCGCCGCCGCCGCAACCGCCACCGTCTCCGCCGTCGCTACTGCTGCCACCGCCGCCGCAGCCACCGCTATCGCTGGCCCCAGACCTGCGCCGGCGCCAACGCCTGATCGGCAGAAGCGACGCCGCGGCGATGAGGCCTGCCACGCAGAGGCCCACGCCTATCTCTTTTCCGATCAGCCCAAGGCTCCAGAGCAGCGAGACCCCGATGACGACCAGGATCAAGGCGATCCCGAAGACGATCTCCGCCGCTGGCAAGACTGCGGATCCTGGTCCGAGCGCCCCGGTCACGACAGCCAGCTCCCTGGCGTCCACACCAGGCCACACGGCAGCAACTGGGGCCTCGCCAAACTCCTCGGACAGCAATTCAAGGGTCCGGGCGTAGGCATCGCGCAGGGCTCCCTGGCTCTCGCTCGCCCCTCGGCTCGGATAGTGATGAACCTCCTGCCCCAACGTCTCGTCGCAGAAGCGCTTCCAGTAGTCCTTGGTGTAGGTCAGGTGCAGGTGCCAGACCTTGTCAATGTCGGGCGACGGACTGAGCACGTCGTCCGAAATACAGACCAGGTAGATGAAGCGCCTGTATTGATCGATCGCCGCCTTCGCACGCCCCGGAGTCCAGCCATTTTCCCGGGCCAACCGCACCGAGAACGGAGCTTCGGCTTGCGGATCGTCGAAGTCGTAACTGGCAATCTTGTTCCAGAGGTTTGGGTCGGTCAGGTCGTTCATCTTGAGGCCGGGGAATTGAGCTTGAACGCCCGGAAACTACACCGCCCGGACGTTCTTGCAATCACCTCAACCCAGGATGCCGGCGACGGCCCCGCCACAACGACGGCGAGGCCAGGGAGCCGTGTCCTGTCCTCACATCCCCTGCGGGCCACGGTTCATCGCCGCCACGCCAGTGCGGCAGACTTCGACGAGGCCGAGCGGCTTCATGATGGCGATGAACTGCTCGATCTTCGACACCTTGCCGGTCAGCTCGAAGATGAAGTGTTCGGTGTTGGCGTCGATCACCTTGGCGCGGAAGGCGTCGGCCAGGCGCAGCGCCTCGACGCGGGCGTCGCCGGTGCCCGAAACCTTGACCAGCGCCAGCTCGCGCTCCAGCGCACCACCGGTGCCCAGTTCCTGCGCCGTCACGGTCAGGTCGACGACGCGATGCACCGGCACGATGCGCTCGAGCTGGTGCTTGATCTGCTCGAGCACATGCGGTGTGCCGCGCGTCACGATGGTGATGCGCGACAGATGCTTCTCGTGCTCGGTTTCCGAGACGGTCAGGCTTTCGATGTTGTAGCCGCGGCCGGAAAACAGGCCGATGACGCGGGCAAGCACGCCCGGCTCGTTGTCGACCAGCACCGATAGCGTGTGGTTTTCCGGCTTTTCGGTTTCCTTGGCGATGAAATAGGCCGAACCGGTGGGCTGTAGCTGTGCGTTCATAAGATGAATCTCGATCTCAGGCGATTGCGCCAACTCGTTGATTGTGCGGCCTTGCATGAAGGCCGCACGCGGTTCGGTCAGACCAGTTCACGGCCCTTGGCGTCGATGGCGTTGGCCACCGCCTCGTCGGTCGCTTCATCAGGCAGCAGCATCTCATTATGCGCCTTGCCCGACGGGATCATCGGGAAGCAGTTGGCGAGGGTTGCCACGCGGCAGTCGAAGATCACCGGCTTCTTCACCGAAATCATCTCCTTGATCGCGTCGTCGAGCTCGTCGGGCTTGTCGCAGCGAATGCCATGGCCGCCATAGGCTTCCGCCAGCTTGACGAAGTCGGGCATCGCTTCGGTGTAGGAATGCGACAGCCGGTTGCCATGCAGCAGCTGCTGCCACTGGCGCACCATGCCCATATACTGGTTGTTCAGGATGAAGACCTTGATCGGCGCGTCATACTGCACAGCACAGCTCATCTCCTGGATGCACATCTGCACCGAGGCGTCGCCTGCGATGTCGATGACCAGCGATTCAGGATGCGCGATCTGCACGCCCAGCGCCGCCGGCAGGCCGTAGCCCATCGTGCCGAGGCCACCTGAGGTCATCCAGCGGTTTGGCTTCTCGAAACCGTAATGCTGCGCCGCCCACATCTGGTGCTGGCCGACCTCTGTCGTGATGTAGGTGTCGAGATGTTTGGTCAGCTCATACAGGCGCTGCACCGCATATTGCGGCATGATCACGTCGCTGTTGTGCTTGTAGGCGAAGCTGTCGCGCGCGCGCCGACTTGGCGATCTGCTCCCACCATGGGTACAGCGTCTTCTTGTCGGCCTTGGCGGTCGCCCGCCACAACCGAACCATGTCTTCGAGCACACGGCCGACATCGCCGAGGATCGGCACGTCGGCGCGCACGTTCTTGTTGATCGACGACGGGTCGATGTCGATGTGGATCTTCTTGGAGTTGGGCGAAAACGCATTGAGGCGACCGGTGATACGGTCGTCGAAGCGTGCGCCGATGCAGATCATGACGTCGCAGTCATGCATCGCCATGTTGGCTTCATAGCTGCCGTGCATGCCCAGCATGCCGAGCCAGTTCTTGCCCGATTTCGGATAGGCACCCAGGCCCATCAGCGTCGAGGTGATCGGAAAACCGGTGAGATCGACAAGCTCGCGCAGCAGATGGCTGGCCTCGGGGCCGGAATTGACCACGCCGCCACCCGAATAGATGACCGGCCGCTTGGCCTCGGCCATCAGCGCGACGGCTTCCTTGACCTTCTCCAGGTCGCCCTGGACCTTGGGCTGATAGGAGGTGCGCGGTGCTGTCTGCGGCGGCGTGTAGATGCCCCGCGCGAACTGCACGTCCTTGGGGATGTCGACAACCACCGGGCCCGGACGGCCGGTGGTGGCGACATGGAACGCCTCATGGATGATGCGGGCAAGATCGTTGACGTCCTTCACCAGCCAGTTGTGCTTGGTGCAGGGACGGGTGATGCCGACGGTGTCGCATTCCTGGAAAGCATCCGAGCCAATCAGCGAGGTCGGCACCTGGCCGGTGATGCACACCAGCGGGATCGAATCCATCAGCGCATCCTGCAAGGGCGTCACCGCATTGGTGGCACCCGGCCCCGACGTCACCAGCATCACGCCGGCCTTGCCGGTCGAACGCGCGTAACCTTCGGCGGCATGGCCCGCGCCCTGCTCGTGGCGCACCAGAATGTGCTGGACGTCGTCCTGCTGGAACAACTCGTCATAGATCGGAAGGACGGCGCCGCCGGGATAGCCGAAGAGATGCTTGACGCCATTGTCCTTCAGCGCCTGCACCACCATCTCGGCGCCGGTCATTTCGCGTCGTCCGCTGTCACTATGTCCGCTCATCGGTCCGTCCCGTCTTTCCTTCGCCGTTCTCGGCGGTTGCTGCTCGTTTAGTCCTGTTTCGGGCAATAAAAAAGGCCCCCGAGGGAGCCTTCACATTCGCGCATGGGGGATTTCGCCCGACGGTTACACCGTCTTGCCCATGCGCGATCCTACTACGAGAATGAGTGTCGTATTCATGGGCGCGGACGTTAGTGCGCGAGACGGCGCGCTGTCAACCGGGCGGCGGCAAATTTTCCGCAACGTCAGGCAGCGGGCAAAAAGCGCCAATTCGATCGTTGCGCTTAACCATCGCTACACCATCCACCATCACGCGACCTTAACGGCATTGGGCTATTGTCTGGTCAGAACTAGGGGATTTACTGCGATGTACTTCGAACGTCAGGCCGAAGGCGGCGAAACCACCTCGCAGGAGCGGCGCGACCCCAAGCAGGACGACGCCCGCATCCTTGGCCATGTCGTTCAATGCGACGGTGCCCGCGCGGTCATCAGCGCCTATGCCGAAGGCGGCATCGCGGATGCGAGCGGTCTGTGGACCGTCGGTCGCATGATCTGCATCAACCTCGGCGAAACCCGCACGATCGGCCTTGTCTACTCCATCGCCAAGTCCGACCGATCCTGGAGCAGCGAGGGCGACAACCCCATCGAGGTCAATGTCGAGCTGATCGGCGAGGTCCGCGATGCAGGCCCCGACAGCCACCCGGTGTTCGACCGCGGCATCACCGCTTATCCCTATATCGGCGCTGTCGCCCATCGCATCCGCAGTCGCGACCTGCAGGCGGTCTACGATCTTGCCGGCCGCCGCACCGTCACTATTGGCCAACTGTCGCAGGACGATACCATCGACGCCTGCATCGCCATCGACGAGACACTCGCCCGCCACTTCGCTGTCGTCGGCACCACCGGCGTCGGCAAGTCGACCGCCGTCTCGCTGTTGCTGCGCAAGGCGATCGCCGCCCGCCCCGACCTGCGCGTGCTGATCATGGACCCGCACAACGAATTCGCGGCGTCGCTGCCTGAATATTGCGTCAAGGTCGACTCCAACACGCTCGACCTGCCGTTCTGGCTGTTTCGCCTCGAGGAATTCGCCGAGGTGCTGTTTCGCGGCCGCGAGACCGACGCCGACGAGATCGACGTGCTGCGCGACCTCATCCCGGCCGCCAAGAACCTCTACCGCAGCCCGCAAGGCGGCGCCTTCCTGCGCCGTGGCGTCGACGCGCTGACCGCCGACACGCCGGTGCCTTACCGCATGGCCGACCTGATCAAGCAGATCGACGAACGCATGGGCCTGCTCGAATCGAAGAACGAACGGCCGATCCTGAAGTCGCTCAGGACACGCATCGAGTCGGCACTTGCCGATCCGCGCTACCGCTTCATGTTCCATTCCAGGCTGATCGAAGACACCATCCACGAAACCATCGGCAACATCTTCCGCGTGCCGACGCTGGGCCGCCCGGTCACTTGCTTCGAGATGGCCGGCATGCCCTCGGAAGTGGTCAATTCGGTCTGCTCGGTGCTCGCCCGCCTCGCCTTCGACCTCGCTTTGTGGAGCGAAGGCCGCCTCAAGCTGCTTTTGCTGTGCGAGGAAGCCCACCGCTACATGCCGGCCGACCATCGGCTCGGCTTCGCGCCGACCCGGCACGCGCTGTCGCGGATCGCCAAGGAAGGCCGCAAATATGGCTGCTATCTCGGCGTCGTCACCCAGCGCCCGGGCGAGCTCGACCCGACCATCCTGTCGCAATGCTCGACGGTCTTCGCCATGCGCCTCGCCAATGAGCAGGACCAGGCGATCATTCGCTCGGCCATCGCCGACTCCTCGGCCTCGACGCTTTCATTCCTGTCGTCGATGGGCCAGCGCGAGGCCATCGCCTTTGGCGAAGGTGTCGCCACCACCATGCGGCTGAAATTCGAAAAGCTGTCGGACGAACTCATCCCCGGCACCGGCAAGCGGGCCACCGAAGCACCGACCGGCAATGGCGACGACGTCGATCTGGTCGCCGTGGTCGAGCGCCTGCGCAACGTACCCAAGCCGCAGGCCGCCGCCCTCGGCTTTGCCGAGATCGTCGACGCCCAGCGCCAAGCCGGCGACACGGACTACCGCAAGCCACCGGCCAAGCCGCAGCCCGACGACGATTTCGACACCCGCTTTGGCCTGCGCCCGTCGACCTTCGGTGGTCGCCCACCGCAGGGCTGAACAGGTTCACAGCCGGAGTTGGCCAGGTCAGATCGAGCCGAAAATGCAAGCCGACCGACGCCGCCTTGGCGTGCGGCCAGCCCCAGCATGAGGACGCGTCATCGGCGCGCCGCCTGCACGCCAGCCCTCAGATGCCGGACCCGTCCAGCTGTTCCTCGTCCTCGCCTTCCCAGGGCGTGGGCATCTCCGGAGAATTCTTGCTCAGGTTGGCTTTCGGCAGCGGCATCCAGCATTTCAGCTCCGGATCGGCATAGCCGATGATGCAACCCGGATAGGAATCCCCGGCGCGCCAGCCTTCGATGCCAAATGCATCGGGCCGGGCCCAATAGGCCACGTCGACCTCCGCCGGCCCCTGTTCGGACGGCCGCACGGTGACCAGGATCCGGCTTCCGTCCCTTGGCGCGCTCGCCATGCTTCGCCACCGGTCTGAATCGTCCATTCCGCGTCCTCCTCTGCCCTGATGCGGCCGCAGCCATTTAGACGACGGCAGGATCAGTGTTGCGTCGTTCGGCGATGACGTCCAGCGGCAAGTTCGAGCCAAGCCCAATGGTAGGTGAATTCCGTCGCAGTCTGGCGCAGTCGCCATCCGGCGCTGAGCCATGACATCTGCCGCCGCTGCGGCAACCATGAGAGCTCGGCACACCGTGGAGAAAAGCGCATGGGCGATTGGACACTCTCCGAAACGGTCTCGACGAGCGCCGGCCGCATAAGCGCCGGCCACGCCGGCGATGGCCCCGATCTCGTGCTCGCGCATGGCTGGCCTTGGTCGTCCTTCTCCTGGCACCGGATCATCCCTGATCTGGCGCGGCGATACCGAGTGCACTGGTACGACATGCCAGGCTACGGGCAATCGGACAAAGCCGCCGCGCAGCGGACTTCGCTCGATGTCCAGGGCGAGATTTTCGCCGAGATGCTCGCGCACTGGCGGCTCGTGCGCCCGTCAGTCATTGCCCACGACTTCGGTGGCGCCACCACCTTGCGAGCGCATCTTCTGCTTGGCTGCGACTACGACCGCTACGTCTTGATGAACGTCGTGGCGATGCGTCCCTGGGGCTCGGCATTCTTCGATCACATGGGCAGGCATGTCGAGGCCTTCCAGGGTCTGCCCGCCCACATCCACCGGGCGCTGGTGGAGGCCTACATCAGGGGCGCACTGGTCGGCGCTGTCGCCGACGACGACATCTACGGCCTGGTCGAGCCATGGTTGACGGACGACGGAGCCGCCAGCTTTTACAGGCAGTTTGCCCAGGCCGACGAGCGTTACACGGCGGAGATAGAACCCCTGTTCGGAAAGGTGCGCTGCCCGGTGACGATCATCTGGGGAGAAGACGATCCCTGGATCCCGCTTGAGCGGGCGAAGGCCCTTCACGCGCTTATGCCGCAGGCAGGTTTCGAAACGATCCCCGATGTCGGCCACATGCCACAGCTGGAAGCGCCGAAACGTTTACTGGCGAGCCTGGAAAGCTTTCTCTAACGGCTCCGCCGCGCCTATTCCTATCGGGGAATTCGTCAGGCCGTGCCGAATGGCGTGGGTTTCGAGAACCGGAGCGGAGCGGACAACAAGTCCGTGAGCACCGGAAGCGGAGAAAGCCACGTCAGGCGGCCGGCATTACGAGTTCAGCGATAGGATTTCACGCGCAAACGCGGTTGCGGCCCTGCCGCTTGGCTTCATAGAGCTGCTTGTCGGCGCGGCGATAGAACTCTTCGGCGGTTTCCTCGCGGTCCCACAAAGCGAGGCCGAAGCTCGACGTCACATTGAGCTGCGCGCCGCCCGTCTCGATCGCCATGCCGGCGATCGCCTTGCGCATGCGTTCGGCAAAGCGCTGCAAAAGCTCGATGTCCATGTTGGGTGCAACGATGGCGAACTCCTCGCCGCCGAGGCGCGCCACCACGTCGTGATAGCGCGTCATGCTCTTCAGGCACTTGGCGACCGAACGTAGAACCTCGTCGCCGGCGTCGTGGCCATAGGTGTCGTTGACCTGCTTGAAGTGGTCGAGGTCAAGGATCATCAGCCCGACCGGCCTGTCGATGCGGCGGAATTCGCCGAGATATTCCTTGAGCGCATCATCGAAATAGCGCCGGTTCTGCATGCCGGTCAGGCCGTCGGTGAGTGCTGCCTGCTCAAGGTTGCGCGAACGCTCGCTCAGCGACGCCGTCATCTCGCGCAACTCGCCGCCTTCCTTCACCTGGGTACGGATCTGCGGGAAGATGAAGAACGCGCCGTAGACCAGCGTGCCGCTCAACAGCAGCGCGATCATGAACAGCAGTCGCTCGACCGCCTCGACGCTCTGGAGCCAGCCGGGCGTATAAAGTGCCTCGGCCGCCCCCTGGATCTGGCTCCAGGCATAGAAAATCCCCAGCGCTGCCGACAAGATCAGCGCACTGAAGATGAAAAACGCCGCTTCAGCCCGGTGAAAGCGCATGATGATCCTAGTGGAACCCCAGCTGGCGTTATGTCATGCCGCGCCTTACGGACGGTTAATCCAGGTCTGCACTTCCTATGCATCAGCCCCCTCGGAAGTCCGCCCGGCCTCGCCGCCAATCCGTTGCCACTCCGGCCCGAACTGGTTGCGGAACCAGGTCGATTGCCGCTTGGAATATTGACGCGTTGCGATCTTGGCCCGCTCGATCGCCTCGTCAAAACTCATCTCGCCGGCCATCGCCGCCGCCAGTTCGCGCACGCCGATCGCCTTCATCGCCGGCAGGTCCGCCCCGATGCGCATCGCCGTGATCTCCTTGACCTCGTCCAGCGCGCCCAATTCGATCATCCTATCGAAGCGCTGGTCGATGCGCTTGATCAGCAGCTCGCGCTCCGGCTCGATGACGATGAAACGCGCCGTGGCGAGGTCGATCATCGGGTGGCCCTTGTCGGCCTGCCATTTCAGGATCGAGCGGCCCGATGCCTCCAGCACCTCCAGCGCACGCACGATGCGCTGGCCGTCGCTGGCCTTGAGCCGCATGGCGACTGTGCTGTCGACGCTCATCAGCACGCGGTGCAGCCTTGGCGCGCCTTCCTCGTTGAGGCGCCAGCGCCAGCGGTCGCGGATCTCGATGGGAATTTCGGGCATTTCCGAAATGCCTTCGGCCAGCGCCCGGAAATAGAGCCCGGTGCCACCGACAAAGATCGGTGACTTTTCGCCAAATATCCCGCTGTCGGCCAGCACGGCAACGTCGCGCAACCATGTGCCGGTCGAGTAGGCGGTCGCCGGAGAAACATGGCCGTAGAGGAAGTGACGCGCCCGCGCCAGGTCGTCGGTAGCAGGCCGCGCCGTCAGCACGTTGAGCACACCATAGACCTGCATCGAATCGGCATTGACGATGACCCCACCGTCGCGCTCGGCAAGCTTGAGCGCCAGCGCCGACTTGCCGCTGGCGGTCGGCCCGGCTATCAGGGTCGCGTTCTTGATGCGCCCCTCGCCAGTTCCGGAATTTTCGATGCCGCTGATCGCCACGCTGATTTCCCATCCGGACCGCGCTCTGCTGGCTCCGTCCCTTGCCGATAAGGCCTGCCGCGCCCTTGGCGCAAGCGCCATTGTGTGGCTGGCCGAGGCTGTCGCCTGCGACATCGCGCTGCCAACGGGACTTTCCGCCGACGACGCGCATGCGGCACTCGCCTCAGCCCTTGCCGGCGAGGCCATCGATTTCGCCGTCCAGGACAACGCTGAACGTAGGAAAAAGATCCTGATCGCTGACATGGATTCGACCATGATCGACCAGGAATGCATCGACGAGCTCGCCGACGAGATCGGCGTCAAGGATCGCGTCGCCGACATCACCGCCCGTTCGATGAACGGCGAGATCGCCTTCGAGCCGGCCCTGCGCGAGCGCGTGGCGCTTCTTGCCGGCCTCGATGCCTCGGTCATCGACAGCATCATCGACAGCAGGCTGACGCTGGCTTCCGGCGGTTTGACGCTGGTCCGCACCATGAAGGCGCATGGCGCTTACACGGCCCTTGTCTCGGGCGGCTTCGACGTCTTCACCTCGCGCATCGCGGCCAAATTCGGCTTCGACGAAAACCGCGCCAACCATCTGATCGAGGCCAATGGCCGCCTCACCGGCAAGGTCGCGGAGCCGATCCTCGGCCGCGCCGCCAAAGCGGACGCGCTGAACGAGATTTCCGCGCGCCTCGGCCTCACGGCGGCCGATGCCGTCGCGGTCGGCGACGGCGCCAACGATCTCGACATGATCCGCCTCGCCGGCTCGGGCGTAGCCCTGCACGCCAAGCCGTCGGTGGCCGCCGAGGCAAAAATCCGCATCGACAATGCCGACCTCACCGCCCTGCTCTACCTCCAGGGCTACAGCCACGCCGACTTTTCAAGATGAACCCGATCCGCACCGAACGTCTGATCCTGCGCAATTGGCAAGAACGCGACCGCGACCTCTTCCACCGCATCAATTCGGACGAGCAGGTGATGGAGTTCTTCGGCATGCGCCGCACCCGCGCGGAGAGCGACGCGCTGTTCGACAAACTGCGCGGCATCATCGACCACGACGGTTTTGGCTTTGCGGCGGCTGAAATCGCAGCAACAGGCGAATGCATCGGCTTTGTCGGCATCCTGCGCACCGACCTCGAGCCATTCATCCCCCAGGGCACGCTGGAAATCGGCTGGCGCCTCGCCCCGGAATATTGGGGCAAGGGCTACGTCACCGAGGCGGCGGCGGCCTGGCTCGCTTACGCCTTCGAGATCGTCGGCGAAAAAGAGGTTGTGTCCTTCGCGGTTTCGAACAACCACCGCTCCACAGCCGTCATGCAGCGGCTCGGCATGCAGCCGGATCCGTCCCGTGACTTCGACCATCCACGCGTTCCCGACACCCATCCGGAACTGAAGCGCCACGTTTTCTACCGGCTGTCACAAGCCGAATGGCAACAGAAAAAGGCGGCCAACTAGCCGCCTTTTTCTTATCTCTGAGGCTTGTCGGAGTTTCCGGACTCAATCCATCCGGATCGTCACGAACCTCAGCTCGCCGGTCTTGGACGCAAGCATCAACAGCGCGTTCTTGCGGCCCTGTTCCTTGAGGGCGGCGATCCGGTCCATCACCTCTTTTGGCGTCGACACCGATTCCTGGGCGATCTCGGTGATCACCTCGCCGGCAACGATGCCGCGTTCGGCCGCGGCCGAATCCTTGGCCACCGCTGTCACCACAGCGCCCGACACTTCGGCGGCGATGCCGAACTTGGCACGGGCGTCGTCGTTGAGCTCACCGATGGTCATGCCAAGGACGCTTGCGGCCGCAACCTCGGCGCCCTGGTCGGCACCTTCTTCCGGCTTGGCGTCCTCGCCTTCGGCCAGCTTCTCGCCATCCTCGAGCCTGCCGAGCGTCACCTTGACGGTCTGCTCGACGCCCTTGCGCACGATCACCACATCGACAGCCTTGCCGACAGGGCTTTCGGCGACGATGCGCGGCAGGTCGCGCATCTCGACGATGTCCTTGCCGTCGAACTTGATGACCACGTCGCCGGGCAGAATCTCGCCCTTGTCGACCGGCCCACCCTTGATGATGCCGGCAATCAGCGCACCCTTGGCGGTGGCCATGCCCAGGCTCTCGGCGATATCGTCGGTCACCGGCTGAATGCGCACGCCGAGCCAGCCGCGGCGGGTCTCGCCGAACTGTTTCAGCTGGTCGACCACCCCCGATGCGATCTCGGACGGAATCGAAAAGCCGATGCCGATCGAACCGCCCGACGGCGAGATGATCGCCGTGTTGATGCCGATGACCTCGCCTTCCATGTTGAACAGCGGTCCGCCCGAATTGCCGCGATTGATTGCGGCATCGGTCTGGATGAAGTCGTCATAGGGGCCGGAATTGATATCGCGATTGCGCGCCGAAATGATGCCGACGGTCACCGTGCCGCCAAGGCCGAACGGGTTGCCGATCGCCATCACCCAGTCGCCGATCCGCATCTTGTTGGAATCGCCGAACTTCACCGCCGTCAGCTTCTTGGCCTTGGCGTCGATCTTGAGAACGGCGATATCGGTCTTGGTGTCGGTACCGACCAGCTCGGCCTTGAGCTTCGAGCCGTCGGAAAAATTGACCTCGATCTCGTCGGCGTCGGCAATGACGTGGTTGTTGGTGACAACGATGCCTTGTTCGGCATCGACGACGAAGCCCGAGCCCAGCGACTGCACCTTCTGCGCGCCGCCATTGTTCTGGCCTTCGCGGTTCTTGAAGAACTCATCGAAGAAATCCTGGAATGGCGAGCCCTCGGGCAGCTGCGGCATCGGAACGGCGTTTTCGCCCTCCCCCCCACTGCCCTTGACGGTTTGCGAGGTCGAGATGTTGACGACAGCGCCGAGCAGGCCCTCGGCAAGGTTGGCGACCGAACTCGGGGCCTTGCGCCAGGGCTGGTGTGACGAAGGACGGTGCGACCGCGGCACCGATCATCAGCGCTGTGGTGGCGGCCAGAGAGGCCTTTCGCATGGCGCGCAAAAGGGGCGTGGAAATCATCAGGGAAGCCTCCCGGGGCTGTCAGGGCATTGATCGCGCCGGGCCGTCCGAACGCGAAGCGTCATGATGAAAACAAATAAGGCCTGTTTGCGGCCATTGCTACCGGCACGGAATAAATCGTCCGTTATCCCCGGATGAGCCAGACGATGCCGACGCCGATGACAATCGCGGCAAGGCCGACGATCCTGAGCAACGCTTCGGGCATTTCGGCTGCCTGGGCGGCCATCTTCTTGGCCGCGGAAGGAAAGCCGCCATAGACCAGGCCCTCGATGACGAGAACCAGGCCCATGGCGACGATAAAATCCCGCACTGCTTAGTTGCTGGCGGCGGGGGCGCCGGCGGCAGGCGCCGGCGTTGGCTTGTTGCTGTCCGGGCTGCGGAAGTAGCGGAAGAACTCCGATTCCGGCGACAGCACCATGGTCGTGCCGTCAGCATTCAACGCGGTGCCGTAAGCGCTCATCGAACGGTAGAAGTCGAAGAACTCGGGATCGCGGTTGAAGGCGTTGGCGAACACGGCGGAGCGCTGGGCTTCACCTTCACCGCGCAGGATTTCCGATTCCTTCTGCGCTTCTGCAACCGTCTCGACCACTTCGCGATCGGCACGGGCGCGGATACGCTGTGCCGCTTCGCGGCCGCGTGCCCTCAGCCTTTCGGCTTCGGCCAGACGTTCGGCCTTCATTCGGTCGAAGGTCTGCTGCGACACTTCCTGGGTGAGATCGGTACGGCGGATGCGGACATCCTGGATCTCGAGGCCAAGCGACGTCGCGTCCGGCTGCAACTGGTCGCGAACCTCGCGCATCATCGCAGCACGCTCTTCCGAGAGCGCCGATTCGAAGCCACGCACGCCGTAGACCCGGCGCAAGGCCGCGTCGAAACGGGTACGCAGCCGCTGTTCGGCCAGTTCCACGCTACCCGACACCGTCGAGCGGAACTTGCGTGCATCGTTGATGCGATAGGCGATGAAGGCATCGACGTCGTAGAACTTGCCGCCCGAAACCTGGACGCGGATGTCGTCGAGGTCGAGCCGCATGACGCGGTCCTCGATGACCTGCACGTTGTCGGCTTCGAACATCGAGAACGGCGCCTTGAAGTAGATGCCGGGCTGGGTCTTGACGTCGACGATCTCGCCGAAGCGCAGCACGATTGCCTGCTGGCGTTCGTTGACCACGAAGATCGACGACCAGATCAGGAACAGGATGATGGCGGCGAAGACGCCGAAGATGGGAAGACGATTGGACATTAGTTGCCTCCCGCCGCCGGAGCGCGCTTCTGCAGTTCAGGCAGTGGCAGATAGGGCACCACACCCTGGCCGCTGCCTTGCTCGACGATCACCTTGCCGGAGCCCTGAAGCACCTTTTCCATCGTTTCGAGATAGAGGCGCTTGCGGGTCACGTCGGGCGCCTTGGCATATTCGTCATAGACCGAGATGAAGCGCTGGGCCTCACCTTCGGCTTCCTGGACAACACGGTTCTTGTAGGCAGCCGCGTCTTCGCGGATCTGAGCCGCTTCACCGCGCGCCTGGCCGAGCTTCTGGTTGGAATACTGGTTGGATTCCTCAACGAAGCGGTCTTCGTCCTGTTCTGCACGCTGCACTTCGTCGAAGGCGTCGGCCACTTCCCGCGGCGGTGCGGCGTCCTCGATCGAAATCGCGTTGACCGAAAGGCCCGCGCCATATTCGTCGAGCGTTGCCTGGATGATGTCGCGCACGCCGGCGGCAATGCCCTGGCGGTCGTCGCGGAAGATGTCCTGCGCGGGCCGGCGTCCGACCACTTCGCGCATGGCGCTTTCGGCGATCTGGCGAACCATGATGTCAGGTTCGGAGACATTGAACAGATAGGCCTGCGGGTTCGAGACCTGATAGGCGACGGAGAACTTCACGTCGACAATGTTCTGGTCGCCCGAAAGCATCAGGCCCGACGACGTGTTGCCGCGGACTTCGCCGATGTCGACAAGCTTTTCAGCCGTATTGACCTTCTCGACGGTTTCGATCGGCCACCAATGGAAATGCAGACCCGGCTGCGACAATTCCTGCTTCGGCTTGCCGAAACGCAGTTCGACGGCGAGTTCGTCAGGCTGCACGGTGTAAACCGACTGGAATGCCCAAAACGCGATCAGGCCAGCGCCGATAAGGCCGAACAGCATGGCGCTCGAGCCACCGCCACCCGGAAGCGCGCGCTTCAGCTTGTCCTGGCCCCGGCGAATGATGTCCTCGAGATCGGGAGGCGAACCTTGCGGTCCGCTCGGGCGCGGTCCCTGGCCCCAGGGGCCACCACCACCGCCATTGCCGCCGCCGCCACCCCATGGGCCACCGCCGCCGCCTCCACTTTGATTGTTCCAGGGCATGAATGTCCTTTCAACTGCGAACTATGGCGGCCGCGCCTGAGACGGCCGCGCAATTACTGACACCATCTATAGGGATGCGAGCAAGCGCTTTCAACGCGATGAGCCGTAAGTGCCTCGAATTTCACTACATATGTATGAAGCTGCGCCCTCAATGCACGTCGCGGCGCTTCTCGTAAACCGTATAGCGTGTCGCATGGCTGTCTTTTTCGCCGGCAGGAAATTCCTCCAAGCTTTTGACCGCCCAGATATACGGATCGATCGCGGGAAAGCGTGTGTCGCCGTCGGGCGATGCCATGACATGGGTGACATGCAGCCGGTCGGCCAAGGGCAGTGCCTGGCGATAGATCTCGCCACCGCCGATCACGCAGATTTCACCGACGCCGGGCATGCAGCGGCCCTTGGCGGTCGCCAAAATGATGGCGTCCTCGACCGACTGCACAGTTTCAGCGCCGTCGGCCCGGTATGCCGGGTCGCGGGTGATCACGATGTTGAGCCGGCCAGGAAGCGGTCTCTTCGGAAAGCTCTCCCAGGTCTTGCGCCCCATGACGATCGGCTTGCCCATCGTGTCGGCCTTGAAGCGCTGCATGTCCGTCGACAGCTTCCACGGCAGCCCGTTGTCGCGCCCGATCACGCCGTTTTCGGCAATCGCCACGTAGATCGCTACATCCATCTGCTGTCGCCTCTCGCAACCACTTCCGCCTCGCAGGGATCGTCACCAAAATATGGCGTACAACTGGCTGCACCGCACTGATTCCATTTTATTTTATCGCCAGCTCTTAGTCCATATTCGGGAAGATACCGCCAGATTGCTGCCGACAAGACACAACAACCATACCAAAGCGTATTGGCGCGGCCAGGCGCCCGTAATCTCACCATGCCATCTTGTATTGGGCGGTGGCCGCCGTCGAAACGTGAGGTGTTCTCGATATGCTTCGGACCGCGATCCTGTCGAGCCTGCTCGCGTCGTTCGCGACGGCGGCCTGCACCCTTGCCGCCTTGCCCCCCGCCATCGCCGCGGAAAAGGCGGTTCAGGCCGAAAAGAACCCTCCGGGCGATATCCCTGACAGTCAGGTCTTCATCGACTACAGCTCCAAGGACGGGTACACGCTCAAGGTGCCTGAGGGCTGGGCGCGAACCGACATGCCGACCGGGGCGCGTTTTGTCGACAAGCTCGACGGTGTCGTAGTCACGCTATCCGATACCGACGTGCAGCCCACGGTCGCCAGCGTGCGCACAGATTATCTGCCCCAGATGGAAAAGCAGGAACGCGCGGTGAAGATCGATGGCGTCAAGCCGGTCAAGCTGCCGGCAGGCAATGTCATTCGCATTGACTACAGTTCGAACTCGGAGCCCAACCAGGTGACCTCCAAACAGGTCCGCCTCGAAAACCAGCGTTACCTCTATTTCAGGGCAGGCAAGCTCATCGCGCTCGAGCTTTACGCACCGCTCGGCGCCGACAATGTCGACCAGTGGAAGCTGATGTCGGAATCGTTCCAGTGGCGCTGAGATGAGCATCCTTGCAGCGCACGAACTCTACCGCTTCTACCATCTCGGCAACGACGAAACGGCCGCGCTGCGCGGCATCAGCCTGACTGTGTCGGCAGGCGAGATGGTTTCGGTGGTCGGTCCATCGGGCAGCGGAAAATCGACGCTTCTGGCCTGCCTCACCGGTCTCGACGAGCCTGACGGTGGCTACGTCACGATCGGCGACCAGCGCTTGACGCGCCGGCCGGAAGCCGAGCGTGCGACGATCAGAGCAGCAAATTTCGGCATCCTGTTGCAGTCCGGCAATCTCTTCCAGCACCTGAGTGTCCGGGAAAACATCTGGCTGTCGATGCTTCTGGCAAACAAGAGAGATCAGCGGCGGCTCGACGAGCTGCTGCAGGCGGTCGGACTTTCGGAGCGTGCACGAAGCTATCCGTCGCAACTCTCAGGCGGTGAAACCGCCCGCGCGGGCCTTGCGGCGGCACTCGCTGCCGATCCACCTCTGCTGATCGCCGACGAACCGACGGCGGAGATCGACCGGGACGCCGAGCAGCGCCTGCTCGAGCATTTCGAGGCTAGGCGGGTGGCCGGCAAGGCGACACTGATCGCGACACATAGTGCGGCACTTGCCGCGCGCGCCGACCGTGTCATCCGGCTTGCCGATGGGCGGATCGACAATGGTTGACCCGCTCGTCGTCGCATCCGGCATCTCCAGACGCTTCGCCGACGGCGCGCGTGACAAGCTTTTGGTTCTTGATGATATCAGCTGCCGGATCGATGCAGGCGACCGCATCGCGCTCGTCGGTGCCTCGGGCAGCGGCAAGACGACGCTGCTGCATCTATTGGGTGGGCTCGACTCGCCATCAACCGGCACCATCATGTGGCCGGCACTCGGCCCTCGCGAGGCGCTGCGGCCTGGCAAGTTGGCGTTCGTGTTCCAGACGCCCAGCCTGTTTCCGGCACTGACGGTCTTGCAGAATGTCGGCCTGCCGCTGGTCCTGATGGAAAGCAGCGACGATGTCGATGCCAAGGCGGCTTCGGTGCTTCAACGGCTCGAGCTGTCGGAGCTAGCCCAAAAGCTGCCCGAAGAGCTTTCCGGTGGTCAGGCCCAACGGGTCGCCATGGCGCGCGCGCTCGTCACCGGCCCACGCCTGGTGCTCGCCGATGAGCCGACCGGCCAGCTCGACAGTGCCACCGCACAGCATTTCATCGATCTCACCGTGGATTTCATCCGCAACGCCCGTGCCGCGCTGATCATTGCCACCCATGACGAGGCGGTGGCGGAACGCATGAGCCTGCGCTGGGAGATCAATCGTGGCCGGCTTTCGCATCCCGCTGAGCCACAACGGAGGCGCGCGTGAACCGCCTCTGGCTTGTTGGCCTCCTGCGCCGGCGTTACGGACGCCTTTTAGGTGTTGCGGCAGGCATCGCGGTAACCGTCGCGCTGCTTGCCGCTTTGTCGACCTTCCTTGCTCAAAGCAGCAGCTCGATGACGCGCCGCGCGGCATCTGGCGTGCCGATCGACTGGCAGGTCGAGGCGGTGCCCGGCGCCGATCACGCCGCGATCCGCGACGCCGTTGGTAAATCCGCCCCTGTCTCTGCCATGAGACAGGTACTTTATGCCGGCATGGACCGGCTCGAAGCCAGCACCAGCGGTACGGTACAAACGACCGGCCCCGGCAAGGTGATCGCCTTCGACGAAGGCTACCTCACGGATTTTCCGCAAGAAGTCCGGCTGCTGTCTGGCAGCGCAAGCGGCGTGTTGGCCGCACAGCAGACAGCCGCCAACCTGCATGTCGTTCCCGGCGACGTTATCACCATACAGCCGGTGGGGCTGCCGCCGGTCACGGTCAGGCTCGATGGGGTAGTCGAGCTGCCCGATGCCGACGCGCTGTTTCAGGGCATAGGCCTGCCGCCGCAGGCAGCCCCGCAGGCGCCGCCCGACAATGTGCTCATCCTGCCGGTCGCCGAGTGGCAGCGGATATTTGCGCCGCAGCAGGCGGTGCGGCCCGATACGACGCGCACGCAGCTTCACGTCAAGCTGGACCATGGCCATCTGCCCACGAGCCCGGCCGACGCATGGACAATGGTGACAGGTGCCGCCCGAAACCTTGAAGCCGCTGTGGCAGGACAGGCGCTGGTGGCCAACAATCTTGGCGCGCGCCTCGATGCGGTACGCGGCGATTCGCTATACGCGGCTGTGCTGTTCTTGTTTCTCGGCGTGCCCGGCATAGCTCTTGCCTGCCTGTTGACCTTCGCGGTTGCCTCGGCCGGCGCGGGTCACCGCCGGGCGGAACAGGCCCTGCTCAGGGTGCGTGGGGCAAGCGTGCGCCGCATCCTGTTGCTCACCTCGGCCGAAGCGCTGCTGGTTGCGGCGGTCGGGATAACGCTCGGTCTGGTCATGGCACAACTTTTCGCGAGGCTGCGCTTTGACGGAGACGCCCGGCTCGGCGTTTCGGCCGTTGGGCTGTCGGTCGCGGTCGGCCTCCTGCTCGCACTCGCTGCCTTCCTCTATCCAGCCTGGCGCGACAGCCACGGCCTGAGCGTCAGTGCGTCGCGGCGCACCGTCGGGCGCGCAGGCACCCCGCTGTGGCAACGCCTTTGGCTCGATGTCGTGCTGCTTGCCGGCGCGCTGTTGTTTTTCTGGCAGTCAGCCGGCACCGGCTACCAGGTCGTGCTGGCGCCCGAGGGCGTCGCCGCCACTTCGGTCGACTATAACGCCTTCATCGCGCCTGCCCTGTTCTGGATCGGCTCGGCGCTGCTGGCGATCCGCATCTCGGCGCGGATCATCGGCGGTAATGGCGCAGTGCTGAAACGTCTGCTTCGACCGGTGGCGGGCAAGCTTTCGACTGTCGTAGCGGCAGCTCTTTCGCATCAGTCGAGGCGGATCACCTATGGCATCGCGATGACCGCACTTGCCATCTCCTTTGCCGTCTCGACAGCGATTTTCAACACCACCTACAACGCCCAGGCCCGCGTCGACGCCGAACTGACCAACGGTTCCGATGTCACCATCTTCGGCACCGCCCCCAACCCCGCCGGCGCCAGGCTTGCGCAGCTCGCCGCGCTGCCCAACGTGGTCGCTGTCGCCCCGATGCAGCACCGTTTTGCCTATGTCGGCGCCGACCTGCAGGATCTCTACGGCATCGACCCGGTGGCTATCGACGACGCGACCGATTTCCCCGACGCCTATTTCGCCGGTGGCAAGGCGGCTAACATGCTTGCCACCCTTGCCGAAACGCCGAATGGCGTTCTTGTGTCGCAAGAAACCGTACAGGATTTCCAGCTCTCGCTCGGCGACACGATCAAGCTGCGGTTGCTGAACACCGCCGACCATCAGTATCATCCAGTGCCATTCATCTTCATCGGCGTGACGCGCGAGTTCCCCACCGCACCGAAGGACTCGTTCCTCGTCGCCAATGCCGCCTATATCGCCAGGATGACCGGCTCGGACACCAGCGAATATGTGCTGATGCGGGCGAAAGGCGATCCAACGGCCCTCGCCCGCGCCGCCTCGGCAGCACTGGCCGACGATCCGGCGTTACAGGTCAAGGATGTCGGTTCGGCCGCCCATATCATCGGCTCCAGCCTGACCGCGGTCGATCTGTCCGGCCTCACCGCGATCGAACTCGCCTTCGCGCTTGGCATGGCGGTTGCGGCCGCCGGCCTGATGCTCGGGCTCGGCTTCCTCGACCGGCGTCGCAGTTTCGCGATCCTGTCGGCAATCGGGGCAAAACCGCATCAGCTGGCGGCATTCCTGTGGGGCGAAGGCCTTTTGGTGGCTGCTGGCGGGCTCGTATTCGGCCTGCTCTCCGGCCTCACGATTGCCTGGATGCTGGTCAAGCTGCTGACCGGCGTCTTCGACCCGGCACCGGAAGCCTTGGCTATCCCGGCAACCTATCTGGCATTGGTGCTGGTGCTATTGCTGGCATCGATTGCCGCAGCCGTTCTGTTGACCCGCAACGTCGGTCAGGCCAAGGCGACGGAACTGCTGCGCGACCTCTAAGAGGCTTGCCTGTCAAACCGCGATCGGCGCGCGGATCGTGGCGTCGGCGACGTAGTTCTCGAGCCGGAAATCCTCGAAGCGGAAGGCAAACAGGTCCTTCACCTCGGGGTTGATCCACATCGTCGGCAGCGCCTTCGGTGTGCGGGTCAGTTGCTCACGCGCCTGGTCGAAATGATTGTGGTAGATATGCGCGTCGCCAAGCGTATGGACGAAGTCGCCGGGCTTGAGCCCCGTGACCTGCGCCACCATCATCGTCAAAAGCGCGTAAGACGCGATGTTGAACGGCACGCCGAGGAAGATGTCGGCCGAGCGCTGGTAGAGCTGGCACGACAATCTGCCGTCGGAGACATAGAACTGGAACAGGCAGTGGCATGGCGGCAGCGCCATGGCGTCGACCTCTTCCGGATTCCATGCTGAGACGATCAGCCGGCGCGAATTCGGGTTCTTGCGGATCTGGTGGAGCAGGATTTCGATCTGGTCGATCTCGCCACCGTCGCGCGTCGGCCACGAGCGCCACTGCTTGCCATAGACCGGACCGAGGTCGCCGTTCTCGTCAGCCCACTCGTCCCAGATCGTCACCCCATTGTCGTTGAGGTACTTGATGTTGGTGTCGCCGGCGAGGAACCACAACAGCTCATAGATGATCGATTTGAGATGCAGCTTCTTGGTGGTGAGAACAGGAAAGCCCTGGGCCAGGTCGAAACGGAGCTGATGGCCGAACACCGAGCGCGTGCCGGTGCCGGTGCGGTCACCGCGATCGCTGCCGTTTTCAAGGACGTGGCTGAGGAGGTCGAGATACTGGCGCATCGGTCGGGCTCGATTCGGAGGGCCACCGATCATAGCGGACCAATGCCATCACAGGCAACGAAAGCACCGCCCAGTCTGCCCCAGCGCACAGGCAATACCCAAAAATGCCAACGCCGGGCACTGGCCCGGCGTCGAGACAATCGACGTTTTCAGCGCTGCTTAGAGCGACCCGAGCTTGCCCAGTTCCTTCGCCACCAGATAATAGAAGGTGACGCGGTTCTTGGTGTTGTCGGCCGACATCGCCTTGCAGACCTTTTCCAGTGCGCCGTCCGCCTTCTTTGCGTCCTCGACGCCGAGCTTCTTGGCAATCCAGCCGGCTTTGACGCGGTCGAGTTCTTTGGGATCGGTGCACGAGACAAGTGAAGAATCGCGGTTCCGGAGCGCGATGCCCAGGTGCTTGACGATCTTGGTCACCACCTCTTCCTTGGCGCCGGCATCGTACTTCTTCACGTCTGCAAGATAGTCGGTCATAGGAATTCCCCTCGTCGACGAATTGATCTCATCTCCCGCAGGGGCCCGGGCATTGACCGGTTCAGGTGCATCACGGACATCCCCAGCGGCCGGAGCTTCGGTTCGCGCATCGCGCGAGTCAACCCTGCCTGTTCGCGTGGCCTCATAAATCTGTTGCGAAAGGCTGTTATGACTCGCCGTTCCTGGCTTTCCTTTTTCACCCGGCCTCCCTATATTCGGGTCGTCAGCTTGACTGACTATGGCGATAAACTGCCGATGAAATAAGCCATTCGGACCCGGGGGCGGTACCCGGCGCCTCCACCAAAAGCTGCCGTGCCATTGAACGACGGTTTTTGCTGGGGGCGAAATAGGATCGACGAGGGTGTAAAGATCGGACTTTTGCCCGGCATAGTACCACCGTTATCGGGCTAAACTTGTAGTTGCAAACGACAACTATGCGGAAGCACGTCTCGCAGCGTAAGCTGTGCGATAGCTTCAAATTAAGCCCTAGAGGTTCGCACTTCTAGGCGGGGTTCGGAGGTACCTGGCAACAGAAACCTCCACTTCTCTCCTCCCCCAAACAATCGGCTGCCGGCTTACGCTGGCTTTGCCATGTCAGGTTTCGAGCAAGCCCCGTGCATCTGAATGGACGCACAAGGGCCGCTGTGGTCATCGAACCTGCGCGGCGTCGGCTTGCCGTGGCCGCTCCCGTTTCTTCAGGAGACGCTTCATGTCCAGAGATTCCAACCGCTTTTTCGTGCTCACCGGTGGTCCCGGTTCGGGCAAGACCACATTGATTGAAAGCCTCGCTGCAGCCGGCTTCGCCACCTCCGTCGAGGCCGGCCGCGGCATCATCAGGGATCAGGTAGCGATTTCAGGCATCGCCCTGCCCTGGCACGACCGCGCGCTTTTCGCCGAACTCATGCTGTCGTGGGAGATGCGCTCGCACGCCTTCGCCGCAGCTTCGCCCGGCCCCGTCTTTTTCGATCGCGGCGTCCCCGACGTCATCGGCTATCTCAGGCTCATTGGCCTTAAGGTACCCGCGCATGTCGAAAAGGCCGCCGAGGAATTCCGCTACAACCGCAAGGTGTTCGTCCTGCCGCATTGGCCCGAGATCTTCGCCCAGGACAACGAGCGCAAGCAGGATGAGGATGAGGCCCGGCGCACGCATGCCAGCATGGTCGAAACCTACGCCGCCTGCGGCTACGATCTCGTCGAGCTTCCCAAGGCCCCTGTCGAAGAACGGCTGGCCTACATACTCGACAACGCCCTTGGCACATGACCTGACGAATCAGGCCGCGCTCGGCAACTGCAGCCCTTCGGCAAAGGTGCGATTGCGGCCGGCGCGCTTGGCGGCATAAAGTACCTTGTCGGCGCGGCCGATGGCGTCCCAGAGCCCTTCCCCAGGATGGAACTGGGCAATGCCGAAACTGCAGGTCACCGCGAAATCCTTAGGCATGTCGGCAAAGCGCACGTTCGCGATCTCGCGGCGCAGCCTTTCGGTCAAGCTGAAGGCGTCGTCGACCGAAGCGTCCGTCATGACGATGACGAATTCTTCGCCACCCGTGCGTGCCGCGATGTCGCCCGCCCGCAGCTTCGCCCTGATGATGCCGGCAATGGTCGACAGCACGACGTCGCCTGCGGCATGGCCGAAGCGGTCGTTGATCGTCTTGAACCGGTCGATGTCGCAGGCAACGATGCTCAACTGCCTGCGCCGGCCTCCCGCCAGCAATCGTTGCATCTTGCCTTGCAAGCCGCGGCGATTGAGCAGCCCGGTCAGCGGATCGCTGTCGCGCTCGGCCTTCAGTGCCAGGATGACGTCGGCGCTGGCCACCACGACCAGGGCAAGGCCCATCGCCACGCCGAGAACCGACATGGCGAACTGTGCCCAGATCCAGAACTCGGATTCGAAGAACGCTTCAATGTTGTTGGTGGGAACCGAACCGCCCGTCAGCAAGGTCCGGGCGAAGAAGGTCAGCGCCAGACCAAACAGCAGCCACAGCATCGCGCGGTCGACAATGCTGCCACGCACCAGATGCCTGAGTTTCCACACGCCGCTCAGGAAGATACAGCCCATACCGAAATTGAGCACATAGACCCTGACCTGCAGATCGTCCTGAACGTAGTAGAAATAGGCGAGAACCGCGACGATGCCGGCGAAGCAGGCGGCATGCTCGACCAGCGGCATCGACTTGCCCGAGCGCGCAAGCACGCCTTCAACGAGAAACAGCGGCCCAGCCGAATAGAGCGATGCGGTGACGATCGTATTGTAGCCGATATCAGCCGGCCACAGCGCCAGCTGCGCGACGGTCGCCACACTGATCGTCAGGAAGGCCAGCGAAAACAGTAGCAAATGCTGGCGCCGGCGCTCGAGCAGCCAGATGCAGAAAAACGTCGCTGCAAACAAAAGCAGCAAGGCGGAAGGAATGAATTGCAAGTTTCTCAGCCGCCTCGGGTGTCGTGGCTCTACGTCCAGGGGTCTGGATCAGACTGTATCAGTCGAGAGTAAACAAACGATATCAAGGCTGTATGAAGCGGCGGCGACATTGCGCGCACAATGGCTCACCATGGCGTGAGCACGAATGAGCGAGGCCGGACATATGCCCGGCCTCGGCCAAAAATTCACTCCGCTGGCGCTTCGACGGCCACTTCGCGTCTGCGGCCAAGAGTCAGCTGGGCGAGCACAAATGCGATGACCGCCGAAATGGTGATGCCGAACACCATCGGCAAAGGCGTGCCGTCGAAGAACAGGCCGGCGACCGCCATGGCGACAGCGCCAGTGGCGAAGTGCAGCGTGCCCATCAACGCCGATGCCGTGCCGGCGATCTCGCCATGCTCTTCCATCGCCAGGACCGAGGTCGTCGGGATGACGAGACCAAGGAAGCCGTAGCCGATGAACAGCAGCACGGCGAGCACGTCGAGGCGATCGATGCCGGAGGCGAAGACGGCAAGCAGTATGACCATCATCGTGGCGTAACCGACCACCGCCACCCGCACCACGCGCTGCAAACCGAAGCGCTCGGTCAGCAAACCGGTCAGCTGCGACATGCCGATGAAGGCGACCGCATTGATCGAGAAGAACACGCTGTAGACCGATGGCGACAGGCCGTAATGGTCGATCAGGATGAACGACGAGTTGGCGAGATAGACGAAGAAGCTGGCGATACCGAAGCCGCCGATGAAGGTCAGGCCGAGGAAGTTGCGGTCACCGAGCAGGAAGCGATAGCCACTCAGCGCACTGCGCACCGAGCTTTCGGCGCGATGTTCGACGGGCCGCGTTTCCTTGAGCGACGTCGACAACAGAACCAGGGCAAGCACCGCGGCAGCGGTCACGACCCAGAACACGGCGCGCCAGCCAAAGCCCTCAATGACCAGCGAACCGGTCAGCGGCGCCAGGATCGGCGACACCGAAAACACCAGCATCAGTAGTGACATCAGCCGTGCCGCTTCGGTGCCGGTGTGCAGGTCACGCACGATGGCGCGCGGCACCACCATGCCGGCAGATGCCCCGAGGCCCTGGACGACACGGAAGAAGATCAGCCATTCGATGTTGGGCGCAAGTGCTGCACCCACGCCGCCGATGGCAAACAGCACCAGGCCGATATAGAGCGGCGCCTTGCGGCCGATCATGTCGGAGATCGGGCCGACGACGATCTGCGCCAGCCCCATGGCCAAGAAGAAGACGAGCAGGCTCATCTGCACGGCGGCAGTGCCAGCGTTGAGGTCGGCGCCAATGGTCGGCAGCGCCGGGAGATACATGTCGATGGCAAACGGGCCGATGGCCGACAAAAGGCCGAGGACGACCGCGACGCGGAGGAATTGGGGTGTCATGGCTTTCGATTCTTTCGGATCTGGTTTCCACCGTGAAAACACGGCGACGTGTAATCCAAGGACGTTTGGCAAGCCGAGATTCCGAACTCCTCCCGAACCGGCGCCCAACGTTGCGTCAATATTTTTAGACAGACTTGTCCAAATCGTCAATCACCTGTATATAAAAATTCCATGACACCTGCCATCGCTCCTGACATTGCAGTCGCCCGCAGCCACACCGCCAAGCGTCACTCGATCCTCGATGCCGCAGCATGCGTGTTCTGTCGTGAAGGCTTCGCCGGCGCCAACATCGACCTCATCGCCGCGGAAGCCGGCGTGTCGCGCCAGACCGTCTACAATCATCATGGTGATAAGGAGAACCTGCTGGTCGCGGTAGTCCGGGAAATCACCGAACGCATCAATGCGGGCGTCTTCGAAACCCTCGCCACCTTCCCCGACAAGCCGGTCGACCTGGAGGCGGAACTGGTCGAATTTGCCGTGCGGCTCAACCAGAACTGCCTGTGCAACCGCGACGGCAAGTTCCTGCGCAAGCTTTTGCAGACCGAAGGCGAGCGCTACCCCGCATTGTTTGCCGGCTGGCGCGAGCATGGCCCGGCCAAGACCTGGGCTGCACTTGCCGCGCGATTCGCCCGCCTTGCCCTTGCCGGCTGGCTTGACCTCGATGATCCCGACGTCGCCGCACGCCAGTTCCTGGCGCTGGTCAATGCCGATCTGCAGATGGCGATGATCTTCGGCGACACCGTCTCCGAAGAGCAATTGCGCGCTGCCGCAACCAACGCCGTCCGCTGCTTCCTGCGCGCCTATGGCAAGGCACGCCCGGCATAAATTGGGCTGGAAGGACGTCCTTTTCCGCTCCCGCGTTTCAGGCGCACGCAAGCTGGAATCCCAATCCTCAAATACGGCGCTATATCCGGTTTACGCCGGCCTCAAGCTTGATTACAGGTAGGAAGACGATTCAATCGGACCCGCATCTACATATGGCCGAAGACCAGATCCGCTACGACATTCTCGCCCAGGAGGCACTGCGTGGCGTCATGCGCAAGGTCCTGGCGGAAGTCGCGCGCACAGGCCTGCCGGGCAACCACCATTTCTTCATCACCTTCATGACCGGCGCGCCGGGCGTGCGCATCTCCTCGCGCCTGCATGAGCGTTATCCCGAGCAGATGACGATCGTCATCCAGTTCCAGTACTGGGACCTCAAGGTCACCGACACCGGCTTCGAGGTTGGCCTGTCTTTCTCCGACGTGCCGGAAAAGCTCGAAATCCCCTTCTCCGCCGTGCGCGGCTTCTACGATCCTTCGGTCAATTTCGAGCTCGAATTCGAGGTCAAGGCCGAGGCAGCGCCGGCCCTCGAGGAAGTTCCGGCCAAGCCCGAGCCGATTGCCGTGGTCAAGCCGGCCGAGCGCAAGCCCGCACCGAAGAAGAAGACCGGCGCGGCCGAAAAGGAAGCCGTCGAAGAGCCGGCCCACGGCAAGGGCGCCGACGTCGTCTCACTCGACGCTTTCCGCAAGAAATAGCCCCAGGCGAGGTCGCATGGCCGACATCGTCAATCTCCGCCAGTTCAAGAAGCAAAAGGCGCGCGCCGGGCGCGAAACGCTGGCCGACCAGAATCGCGCCCTGCACGGCCGCACCAAGGCCGAGAAGCAGCGCGATCAGCTGGCCACGGAGCGCAATGACAAGTTCGTCGACGGCCATCGCCGCGAGCCCGAGACATCCGACCGGTGAGCCTAGTCGAGAAGCGCTCGGTGACGATCCGCGGCCACCGCACCAGCTATTCGCTGGAAAAGCCCTTCTATGACGACCTCGTCGCCATATCAGCAGCACGCGGCATGACCCTTGCCGCGCTCGTCGCCGAGGTCGACGCCCTGCGCCCACGCGAGGCCAATCTGTCGTCGGCGCTCAGGCTGTTTGTGCTGGAGCAAGCGAAGCTAGCGACGGCCAAGCCAGTAGCGTAGCTCGCCTACTGGCTCTGCAACGATTTGAAGAAATCATCGAGACTGAGCGGTTCGATCTTCTTTTTCACCGGAGCTTCGGCCGGCGCTGGCGCAGGTTCTGCCGGGGTCGCCTCACCCGGCACCGCCATCGGCCGAGCATCGGGCAACGGCACCCGTTCGATCTCGGACACCGGCGCGGGCTTCGCCGTTTCGGCTTCGTGTCTCGCCTTTTCAGCGGCAATCCGCGCCTTTTCCTCGGCGTCGAGCCTCGCTTTTTGTTCGGCTGCCAGCTGCGCCTTCTCTTGCGCCAGCCTGGCCTTTTCGGCCTGCTCCACCGCCCTTTGCCTGTCCGCTTCGGCCTGGGCCTTTGCTGCAGCCTCTGCGGCGCGCCGCTCTTCTTCGGCCCTCAGCCTTTCGGCCTCGGCCCTTGCCTTAGCTTCTTCCTCGGCCCTGATCCGCGCTTCCTCGGCGAGCCGCGCCTCTTCGGCGATCCGCTCGCGCTCGGCCTGGACTGCCGCGAAGTAGCGCGTCTCGCGGCGCAATCGTTGCTTTTCCAGCAGCACCGCCTGCATCGCCTCGACGCGGGCCTGCTCCTTTTCCAGGGCGCGCTGCGTCAGGAACTGCGCCATTGGCGCACTGTCGAACAGCTGGACCGTTGCTCCCGGCTCGCCTTCGAGCTGGAAGTTCATCATCGGTTCCGACCCCACCAGTTGTTCCTTGCCGGGTGCATAGGCGATCGAACCGCTGGCCGCGACGACACCGGCATTGAGATCGGCGCGCAAATCGGCATTCAGCGTCGCCGCGGGGTTCTTCAGCGTCAGCGGCGGCGCGCGCAGGATGCCACCGGCAATGGTGAAGGCGATGTCGGCCTTGTCGGCAACAAAGCTGCCCTCGCCCGCGATCTCGGGCGCGAATTCGGCGACGCGCGCAGCATTGATGTCGCGGCCCAGCGCGTCAGCCCTGGCGATGAGCGGCGCGAAGGCGTCGGGGTTGAAACCGGGCAAGGTCAGCCCGCCGACATCGGCCGTGCCCGAGCCGGACAGCGACGCCACAAGCCCTTCGATAGATTTGCCGCTGCCCGACAGCGTCGCCGAGAAATTGCCCTTGCCGCTGACTTCGCCCGCCGCCGGAATCGCCGCGACATCGGCACCATCGAGCTTCAGCTGGCCAGAAATCAGCGCCGTGCCATCATTGTTCTTGAGTTCGACAAGCCCGCCAAGGTCGCCGCCAAACAGCTTGGCCTTGATATTGGAAAGCCTGAGCGCCTGACCGTCGATCTGCAACGCCAGCACCGCGTCATTGGCTGTCGCCAGCGGTTCCGCCAGAAGCGTGGCGGCGATGATTTCGAGGTCGGCGCTGAACGGAACGACGGGTTTCGGCGCAAAGGCCGCTGTCGGCCATGCCCCGTTTTCGCTTTCCAGCGCCGCAGCGCCCAGCGTCATTTCGGCAAACGGCCCGAGGTCCAGCTCATCGAGCGTCAGCGAACCGCTGAGATGCGGCAGCCCCTCGTCCAGCTCGGCCTTGAGGTTGCCGACCACAGCCCCTTGATTGACAGTGCCGTCGAGCCTGTCGAGCGCAAGAGCCCCATTGGCCAGGCTGGCATCGGCAGCAAGCTCCACTTGCGTGCCCGTGCCCATGCCCGGCAACGCAACCCCGGAGGTCATCAGCCACGGCTCAAGGTCGGCGGCCTGCAGCGTCGCCCGGCCCTTGAGGCTCGGAATGCCGTCGCGCAGCGCCACCGTGCCGGTGAAACCCGCCGAAGCGTCGTCGCCCTTGAGGTTGGCGCTCACTTCCAGGCCGTTTTGCACCGCACCTTTCGCTGTCAGCGTAAGTTCGGCCGGCCCGGTCATGCCGAGCGGCAACACAGGTAACCCGGCCAGCGCCAGCAGGCTGGTGCCGTCTTCGTTACGGGCGGAAAAATCGAGTTTCAGTTGCGAGCTTGCAAGCGCGCCCGGTATCGCCTGCGCCGACAGCGTCGCCAGCAGATCCGAACCGCCGGCCTCGCCTTGCCCGCTCAGCGCGATCCCGGTCGTTCCGTCGCCATTTTCGACAGCACTTGCAACGAAATCGATCCGCGCATCGGCCAACAGGCCCGGATAGGCCGCAGCACGTGAGGCAAGTGCGGCCAGCAGCTTGTTGTCAGGCGCCTGTGCGGTTGCCAGGGCGACCAGCGGTGCCAGATCGACCGCCACCACCGAGGCATCGAGATTGCCCGTTGGTGCCGTGGGAAAATCCTTGATCCGCCCGGTGGCGCTCAGCGATGCGCCGGCGAGCCCGGCGACGGACAGCTTGTCGATCTCCAGCACGCCCTCGCGCAGCCGCAGCGCGGTATCGACGGTGTCGGCGCTGAGGCCGGCAAAATTGACCGGTCCGGCCTTCACCGCAAGATCGAGGTCGGCATCAGCGAAGCGGTTGGCGCCCTGGTCGGTGACAAACAGCGAGGCGAAGGCGCGTAGGCCTTCGAGGTCGAGTTCGCCGCCGTCGAGCTTCATCGTCACCGACGCTCGTGCGTCGTCGGGCAACATGCTGTCCAGTTCACCGGTGAACCTGGCCTTGCCGAGGATCAGTTCGATGCCGTCGAATGTCTGCTGTTCGCGTGTCAGCTTGACCTTGGCCTTGAAACCGGCCGCCGGCAGCTTGCGCACCGCCTCGTCGACATCCTTGGCCATCCAGGCGGCAAACCCCGAAGGCTGCCCCACGGCCAGCAGCATCTGCCCGTCAAAGCCCAGATTGTCTTCGGTGCGCAGGAAGCCATCGGCCTCGAGCCGCGTACGGCCGGGCAGCGTCGCAGCCAGCGATTTCAGCCTCCAGCCGCCTTCGCCCGGTTCCGCCGAAAGCTTGACCTCGCGCACGGTGGTGTCGCCGGCAACGACCGCCGGAAGGTCGACGTCGACAGTGCCGGGGATTGTCGGGCGCGGCAGCTCGACCAGCACTTTTTCCAGGGCGGCCAGGCGCTCGGAAACCGAAAAGCCCGCCCCGGCCTTTTCGCCGCCAACCGCTTCGTCGAAACGCACTTGCGCGCCGTTGGCGGTGATCGCAAAATGTGGCTGGCCGCCGAGATCGACCTCGGCCGTACCATCGGCGGTATAGGGATCTTCCAGCGGTCCGCTTTCGAAGCGGAATTCCTCGACGCCGAGCCTGGCGTGATCGAGCGCGAACTTGCCCTTCAGCCGGAAGCCCGGCTCGACGGATATTGCCGGCGTCTTCGGCTTTTCGCTGTCCTTGGCTGCCACAGGCTCCGGCTGGGTCTCGATGATGCTGAAGCCGCCGGCATAAAGCGCCCTGCCCTTGTCCATCGAGGCATTGCCATCGCTTTCCAGCACGAAGCCATAGCGCTCCGGGGTGGCACGCACCCTGAGCCGCATCTGGCCGGTCGGGTCGACCGAGCCGGTCGAGGCCGACAGCTGTGTCTTCATGCCGTCGATGCGCAAGGAACCGTCAACCCGCCACGGACCGGACAGCGACTTGGCCGACACCGACGTGTTGATCTCCGACAGCAGATGGTCGCGCCCGCTCGCGGCGTGGCGCAGCCGCACCTGTCCTTCGGTAACAGTCAGCTTTTCGATCGAGATCTGTTTGGCATCGAACGGCGCCGATGGGCGGATCGCCCAGTCGACAACCCCGTCGGCGGCGACGTCGATGATCGCCTTCGGCCGCACCAGCCGCATGTCATAGATCAGGAACTCGCCGCTCAGCAGCGGCGCCAGTTCGGCATCCATCGAGAACGTTTCGACGGTCATCGCATTGTTGCCGCCGGTGCCACCGCCAACGGTCACGTCGGAGAAGGTCACCGAGGGAAATGGCAGGATCCGCGCCGTCACCTCGCCCTGAACCGAAACCTTGCGGCCAAGTATGGCGCTCGCCTCGCGCTCGAACTCGGCCTTGTAGCCCGACCAGTCGACAAAATACGGCCCCACCAGCGCCGCACACAGCGCCAGTACGAACAGTCCACCAAATATTACAAACAGGCGAGCGAGCATTGCCTCGGGGCAAATCTTTTCATGCGGCCCAGGCGACTAGCGCAGGAGCGTGGTCATTTGGTGGCATGTTGGGCTGTGCGCTGCAGCACGTCAACGCTGTGCGCGCCCTGTCCCGTGAAAAACGGTCACACCGCATCAGCCCGACTTTCCTCGCCGGTCGCTGCATGCGGCCCAACGAAGGCGCAAAGATTCAGGCCAGGCCGAGCCGAAAATGGCGGATACCGAGAACCGGAACGGAGCGTACATTCAGCTACGTGAGTACCGGAAGCGCAGGTATCGGCCATTTGCAGGCCGGCCTCACCTGAATCGCTCTATTTCGCGTCGCGCTTGGCCTGGGCTACGGCCGCTGCCTTGCGCAGGCGCCCGCGCTCCATCGACCTGACAAGGCTCTTGGCCCTGCTGTTCTCCACCGCCCGCATGCCGAGATGCGCCTGCCGCGTGTTGAAATCGGCGCCGCGCGCCGGCTTCTTTTCCTTGCTCAGCGCCAAGGCGCGGCGCGCGTTCTCGACGAGGTCGATGCGGGCTGCCAGTTGGCGCCGCCGCTCGTGCTCGCCGTTGAGGCGCCGCATGCTCATCGCCAGCACGCCGAGCTTTGCTTTGGTGCCGTGATCCTTGGTTGCTGGCTGTGCGCCTTTTGCGGCTGCCTTGCCGCGCATCTCGCGGCGCTTGCGATTGGCCTCGCCTTGCGCCCGGTCGCGCCGTTCGCGCACCGCCTTCAACAGGTCGCGCAGCTCGGCATCTGACAGCTCCTGCACCACCGGATGGTGCGAATTCTGCACCAGCTTCCACTCGTCTTCATTGAGAGCGCGTTCTTCCTGCTTCCTGGAAACCGCCATGTTCTGGTCCTCGCCTTTCACAGTCCGGTTGCCCAAAGCCTGGGCAACCGGACTGTCCGCCCGAACCAGGGCGGGGTCAAGCCGAGCTTATGCCGGGCGGCGCATCCGGATTACCTTGAGCGGACGCCCCTCGTCGTCCTGATCGTGCCTGAGCGTTTCGGCAAAGCCGATGCGATTGTAGAAGGCAACCGCCGCTTCGTTGTCGGCATAGACCTCGACGTCGAGCGAGCCCTTCAGCTTCGCCGCGTGCAACACAAGCGCCTTGCCGAAGCCATGGCCATGGGCTGCCGGGTCGACGAACAGCCCGCCGATGAAGCTGTCGATCAGGCCGATGAAGCCGGCCGGTCGGCCGTCGATCTCGGCCACCCAGTTCTCCGCCTGCGGCAGGTAGATGTCCCGCACCTTGGCCAGTTGTTCGGTCAGATCCGTTTCGGTCAGGAACGGATGCCCGATCCGCGAAGCCTCGAGCCAGATGTCGGCCAGGCGGTTGCGATCGGTCGTGTTGGAATAGGCGCGGATGGTCGCGCCGTGAGCGAGTGTCATGGAATGATCCTAGGAACTTACGTATCAGAGAAAGGCGCGCAAGCGCCCGCACGGAGCGCCGCGCGTCCGAACGGACGCGCAAAGGACGCTCTAAAGCCAAAACCGATGCATCGTGCTTTCCGAAAATCGGTTCCGATTTTCGGGCCGACGCATTGCCTCTCGGCCTCCGCCAGCACTGGGCCGACGTTTCAGCGATTGAAGTCTCTGCGCATAAGATCCCTTGTTGGACGGCGCCGAACTAGCAGCACCGCCCCTGCCAGTCAACGCCTACTCTGCCGCAGGCAAGACCTTGCCCGGGTTGAGAATATTCAGCGGATCGAGCGCGGCCTTGATCGCCCGCATCACCGAAACGCCGTGGCCGTGCTCACGCTGCATCAGCCCCATCTTGCCCTGGCCGATGCCATGCTCGCCGGTCGAGGTGCCATCCATGGATATCGCCCGCTCGGCCAGCCGCTTCACGAACTCCTCGGCGCGGCCGATGTCGGCCGGATCGTTCGGGTCCATCAGCACCAGCGTGTGGAAATTGCCGTCGCCGACATGGCCGACAATGGGAGCTACCAACCCCAACCGCTCGATGTCGGCCTCGGTTTCGGCGATGCATTCGGCCAGCCTGGAGATCGGCACGCAGGCGTCGGTCGACAGCGCCCGTGCCCCCGGCCGCAGTGTCTGCGACGCCCAGTAGGCATCGTGGCGCGCCTTCCACAGCTTCGCCCGCTCCTCCGCCACCTTGGTCCACAGGAACGGCCCGCCGCCATATTCGGCAGCGATCTCGCCAAAGCTTTCCGCCTGCTCGGCAACGCTGGCATCCGAACCATGAAATTCGAGAAACAGGCACGGGCTTTCGGGGTAGTCGAGCTTGGAATAGATCTTCATCGCCCGCATCTGCAGCGCGTTGACCAGCTCGATCCGCGCCACCGGAATGCCCATCTGGATGGTCGTGATGACTGCCTGGCACGCCGCCTCGACTGTCGGGAACGGGCAGACGCCGCCCGAAATCGCCTGCGGAATGCCTTGCAGCTTGAGCGCCACTTCGGTGATGATGCCGAGCGTACCTTCCGATCCGACCAGAAGCCTGGTCAGGTCATAGCCGGCCGAGCTTTTCCGTGCGCGATGCGAGGTCGTCACCTCGCTGCCGTCGGCCATCACAGCCCTGAGCGACAGCACGTTCTCGCGCATCGTGCCGTAGCGCACCGCATTGGTGCCCGAGGCCCGCGTCGCCGCCATCCCGCCCAGGCTGGCATTAGCGCCAGGATCGATCGGGAAGAACAGGCCGGTGTCCCGCAGATAATTGTTCAGCGCCTCGCGCGTCACGCCCGACTCGACCGTGCAGTCGAGATCGTCAGCATTGACCGATACCACCTTGTCCATGCGCGAAGTGTCGACCGAAATGCCGCCCGCCGGCGCATTCACATGGCCTTCGAGCGAGGTGCCGGTGCCAAAGGCGATGACCGGCACGCGATGCGCAGCACAGACCCGCACCACATCCTGAACGTCGGCAGTGCTTTCGGCAAACACCACGCCGTCGGGCGCCTGGTTGGGCAGATAGGTGGTGGTGTGGCCATGCTGCTCGCGGATCGACTGCCCGGTCTGGAAGCGCTCGCCGAACCGCTGCTTGAGGATACCCAGCGCCGCCGCGATACCCGCCTCGTTCCGCGCCATCGCCTTCAGGTCGCTCAGAGCCATGTTTTCCTCCGCGTTTGGAACAGCCTGGCGCCTTGCCGGCACCTTATGCTCGGGTAATCTGCCACACTTGGCGGTTTGTCCAGCGCCACCAAAGGCCAACGCGAAGAGGTTCACGCATGCCAGTCCCGTTCGTCTCGCGCGTCATGGAGGTCGAGCAAGCCTGGCTCGACTACAACGGCCACATGAACATGGCCTACTACAACGTGCTGTTCGACCGCGGCGGCGAGGAAGCGCTCGACCTGCTCGGCATGGGCGCTGCCTACGCCCGCGACCGCAAGCTCACCACCTACACCGCCGAGATCCATGTCTGCTACGTCAGGGAGCTGCATCTCGGCGACAAGGTCACCGCCACCTTCCACCTGCTCGACCACGACGAGAAACGCTTCCGGGTCTACCAGGAACTGCATCACGTCGACGGCTGGCTGTCGGCGACGTCGGAGACCCTGTCGCTCCATGTCGACATGAACGGCCCCAAGGTCGCGCCCTTCCCCGAAGACATCACGGCCGCCCTCGCTGCGATGCGCGCGGCCCACGCCGAACTGCCGATGCCCGAGCGCGCCGGCCGCGCGATCGGCATCAAACGCAGGCCGGCATAGTGGCCACCAGGCCACAGGCGATTAACCTTACCTGTTCATAACCTGCATCACAGCCTGAGGTTCGTTGATCGGCTGCACCCTGGCCCCGACAATCCCACGCAGCGAAGTTGAGTCGCGGCGGCGGGCACCGGACGGCTTGAGGCAAGGCATGCACACTGACATCGAAGCGACGGCCAACAAGCTCGCCTGCGACCCCCGCATCAGCGACTATGATTTCTGGCGTTCGCTCCGTAACATCAATAACGAGTTGTTCCAGATCGCCAACAACAACGGGCCGATTCCGATCGAGATGCTGCGCTGGCGCGTCATCTTGCGCCAAGCCCGCTCCAAGCGCGGCGTGGCTTGAATCCTTACGCCGAACTTTCCCGAATCTTAAATTTTCGTCAGGTGATGCGGTCTCGATAGTGCCGCCACAATCGGGGCCAAGCTAACCCACGCTGGCCTCGCCATGCTTGCAGCGTCTTCGCCGAGCCGTTCGACGATCCACTGGCGCATTCCGATGCCTCGATGAGCACGTTCTGGTCGGGACGAGTGGTTCGTTCCGAGAGGGCGTAGCTGTGTCCGCAAGGAGGACGAGACAATGATCCAACCCAGAACTGTTCTTGGCTGCGCAGTCGGCGTGGCGAGTGCCGCCTTCATGGCATTAGCCACGCCCGGCTTCGCTGCCAGTGCGACGGCCGCACAATCAACAACCAAGGCCTGCAGCGAGCAGTACCAGGCCGCCAAGACCGCCAACACGCTGAATGGTCAGAAGTGGCCGCAATTCCTGTCCAAATGCAGCGCAGCGATGAACAACACCGCCGCACCGGCAACGGTGCCCGCCACCAAGGCCAAGCAGGCGTCGGCGCTGGCGCCCGCCAACCCCAAGACCACCAGGACCGCCGCGGCCGTCTCAGGCACAACAGCCGGCCACCAGACCACCCAGCAGATCTGCAGTTCGCAATACCAGGCGGCAAAGGCCGCCGGCACACTCAATGGCCAGAAATGGTCGGCATTCCTTTCGAACTGCAGCGCCAGCATCAAGAACGACAACGAAGATGCGAGCGCTGCGCCGCCCGAACCGAACCTCGCCTCGGTCAAGTCGGCGATGGCGACGAAATCGGCCAATGGCAAGCCGCTGACCGCGGGCGAAGTCGCCTTCCGCCAGCGCATCCATGAGTGCTCGATCGAATGGCAGAGCGAAAAGCAGGCCGGCACCCTGCCCGCAGGCGCCAAGTGGCCGCAGTTCTGGAGCCAGTGCAACACCAAGCTGAAGGCCCAGGGCTGAGGAGAGACGCGCGATGAATGCTCAGGATATTGTCAATACCGTCTCATCAAGGCTGAAGCTTGATCCGGCGGTCGCCGAAAAGGCCGTCGGCACCATCTTTTCGGTGCTCGAGCATGAGTCGGGCGGCGTCGCCAGTGCTGGCATCTTCACCAAGATCGCCGGCGCCGACGAGCTTGCCCACAGCTACGATGTCATGGCTGGCGCAAGCGGCACCGGCGGCCTCGTCGGCTCGCTGACCTCGCTGCTCGGCGCCTCGTTCGGCGAAAAGGCTGGCGCCATGGTCAACGGCATCGCGCAGTTGCGTTCGCTCGGCCTCGACATGACCCAGATCGAGCAGGCCGGTGAAACCCTGCTTCTGGAGGCCAAAGGCGCAGCCGGTCCGAAGGCGGTCAGCGGCCTGGTCGACGCGGTACCGGCGCTGAAGGGCCATTTCGGGCTCTAGGGTATTGAGGCGAAAAAGCCCGCGCCGCCGTCAGGCGCGGGCTCCCATGGCTCATCAAGCGGCTGTCCGCTCAGGCCAGCTTCTCCTTATGAAGGCGACCGTCCGGTCCCAGGCCTGATCCGCCGTCTCCTTGTCGTAGCGCGCTTCCGATGTGTCATTGTTGAAGGCGTGCTGGGCACCGTCATAGACGATCAGTTGGAATTCCTTGCCCGCCTTCTCCAGTGCTGCCTTGTAGGCGTCGATGCCGGCATTGATGCGGTCGTCCTTCGCCTGAAAAGGGTGCAGCATCCCGGCGCGCCTCGCAGTGCAGGGATGCCCGCGAAAGCCGTCGTCGGTTCAGTCCTGGCTTTCCATGAAGCGGATGCGGTTGCCGAACGGGTCGATCACCTCGCACTCCAGTCCCCAATCCTGATGCTGCAGACCGGGCCGGTTGTACTTGTAGTTCTTGGCGATCAGCCCCTTCTGGAACGCCTCGACGCCCTTCAGGTAGCAGACCGCCGTAGCACCGGGACTGGCATCGCCCGAATGCTCCGACAGATGCAGCTTCAACCCACCGCGCGACACCTGGCAGTAGAGCGGCGCGCCGGGATGGAAGCGATGCTCCCAGTCGACAGTGCAGTCGAGGAAGCCTTCGTAGAAACCCCTCGCCTTGTCCTCGTCGAAGATGCGGAAGATCGGTACCGGCTGGGTGAAGCTCACAGCACCGGCCGTTGGCTCTTCCGCTTTGTCCAGCTTGCGCGACAGGATGTTCCACGTCTCCAAGCCGAACTGCCGGGCGACGATCTCGAGTGCTTCGCTGTGGCTGACATCGAGGTTCTTTTGGGCAAGCGCTTCGCGCATGGCCTTCGCCATCGCCTTGGCGTCACGATAGGTTCGCATGATCTTCCGATCCTCGGGTTGTGGCGAGAAATCCCATCAGTGCCCGCATTGCCGATGCTCTCACCATCCCTCGGGATCAGGTGACGGAAGCGTCCGATGTGTTCGCCAAACCCCTTGTCGGGGCGCGGGCTGCCGGCCACATCAAACCGTCAGCCACGCTAGCCCTGCCGCCGCCTTTGGGTCAAGACCGCCGCTTCCCTACCAAAACAGCGGTTAAAGAGCCGTCAGAACTTCATCGGCAGGCTCGCCCTGAATGTCCGTCCGGGTGCAGGCCCCGCGCAAAACCGCCTCTTTCCCCGGCACAAACCAGAACAAAACAGAGACGCTTCTGGCCTTTCCGCCCCGAATCACTACATTCGGGGCAAATGTCAGACTTTCCGGACGACATGCCCTTCTTCGACGAGCCCGGCGCAATGCCGTCCCGGCCCGCCAGCGCGCCCGCGCCCAGCGGTATCGCCGCGCGTGCCATGGCCGCGCGCCAGGCGCCTGCCGCCGCCGATTACCTCAAGGGCCTGAATCCCGAGCAGCGCCTCGCCGTTGAAACAACCGAAGGTCCCGTTCTGGTGCTCGCCGGTGCCGGCACCGGCAAGACGCGTGTGCTCACCACCCGCATCGCCCATATCCTCAGCCAGGGCCGCGCCTACCCCAGCCAGATCCTCGCCGTCACCTTCACCAACAAGGCGGCGCGCGAGATGAAGCAGCGCATCGGCGTGCTTGTCGGCGAAGCCGTCGAGGGCATGCCGTGGCTCGGCACGTTCCACTCCATCGGCGTCAAGATGCTGCGCCGCCATGCCGAACTGGCTGGCCTGCGCTCCGACTTCACCATTTTGGACACCGACGACGTCATCCGGCTGATCAAGCAGCTGATCCAGGCCGAGGGCCTCGACGACAAGCGCTGGCCGGCGCGCCAGTTCGCCATGATGATCGACGGTTGGAAGAACAAGGGCCTCGGCCCGGCGGAAATCCCCGAGGGCGACGCGCGCGCCTTCGCCAACGGCAAGGGCCGCGAGCTCTACAAGGCTTATCAGGACCGGCTGCAGACGCTGAACGCCTGCGATTTCGGTGACCTTTTGTGCCACCCGATCCGCATCTTCCGTGCCTATCCCGATGTGCTGAAGGAATACCACAAGCGCTTCAAATACATCCTCGTCGACGAGTACCAGGACACCAACACCGCCCAATACATGTGGCTGCGCCTGCTTGCGCAGGAAACCGGTGGCCCCGGCCAGAAGAATGTCTGCTGCGTCGGCGACGACGACCAGTCGATCTATGGCTGGCGCGGCGCCGAGGTCGACAACATCCTGCGCTTCGACAAGGACTTCCCCGGCGCCGTCGTCATCCGGCTGGAGCGCAACTACCGCTCGACCGCCCATATCCTCGGTGCCGCTTCCCATCTCATTGCCCACAATGAGGGCCGCTTCGGCAAGACGCTGTTCACCGATCGCAACGATCCCGAGGACGGCAAGGTCAATGTTCACGCCGCCTGGGATTCCGAGGAGGAAGCCCGCGCTGTCGGCGAGACCATCGAACAGCTGCAGCGCCAGAAGCACAATCTCAATGACATGGCGATCCTCGTCCGCGCCTCGTTCCAGATGCGCGAGTTCGAAGACCGTTTCGTCACCCTTGGCGTCAACTACCGTGTCGTCGGCGGCCCGCGCTTTTACGAGCGCCAGGAAATCCGCGACGCCATGGCCTATTTCCGCGTCGTCGCCCAGGGTGCCGACGACCTCGCCTTCGAACGCATCGTCAACATCCCCCAAGCGCGGCCTCGGCGAAGCCGCCATCCGCCAGGTCCACGACACCGCGCGCGCGCTCGGCGTGCCGATGCTCGAAGCCGCCCGCAACCTCGCCGAAAGCGATGAGCTCAAGCCCAAGCCGCGCGCTGCCCTGCGCGAAGTCGCGGCCAATTTCGAGCGCTGGCAAAAGGCCCTCGACAACACGCCGCACAACGAACTCGCCGAGACCATTCTCGAAGAGAGCGGCTACACCGACATGTGGAAGAACGACCGCTCGGCCGAAGCGCCGGGTCGGCTCGAGAACCTGAAAGAGCTGATCCGCTCGATGGAGGAATACGAGTCGCTGCGCTCGTTCCTCGAGCATGTCGCGCTCGTCATGGACGCCGACAAGAACGAGGAGCTCGACGCCGTCAACATCATGACGCTGCACTCGGCCAAGGGCCTGGAGTTCGAGACCGTGTTCCTGCCCGGCTGGGAGGAAGGCTTGTTCCCGCACCAGCGCGCGCTTGACGAGGGCGGCCGCTCGGGCCTGGAGGAAGAGCGCCGCCTCGCTTATGTCGGCCTCACCCGCGCCAAAAAGAATCTCCATCTGTGGTTCGTTTCCAACCGCCGCATTCACGGCCTGTGGCAATCGACGATCCCCTCGCGCTTCCTCGACGAACTGCCCGAGGCGCATGTCGAAGTGGCGGACGCCGGCAATTCCTATGGCGGTTATGGCGGCGGGCGCCAAAACCCCTACGGCGCCTCGCGTTTCGACAGCGTTGGCGAAAAATCCTTCTCCAACACCTATGCCACGCCGGGCTGGCAGCGCGCCCAGCAGAACCGCACCGAAGCCACCGACCGCAACTGGGGCTCGCGCTCCGGCCATTCGGTCGAGCGCATCGGTTATGGCGAGACCGATTCAGGCTTCGGCGCCGGCCGCGGCTCGGTCAAGGGCCGCATGATCGAAGGCGAACTGATCGCCAAGTCGGTTTCGACCGAACCCTCGCGCTTCTCAGTTGGCGACCGGGTGTTCCACCAGAAGTTCGGCAACGGCAACATATCGGTCGTCGACGGCAACAAGCTGACCATCGACTTCGACAAGGCCGGCCAGAAGAAGGTGCTGGACGGGTTTGTGAACGCGGTGTGAGGTTCACCGTTTCCGAGCCGGGCGAACTGTAGGGTCGCCAAGGTTCCAACAGGCCAACTTGGCCCCTGCACAAAATCTGCAAGAAACTCCTGAACATCTCCTCGTTGGGGCCGCGATGCGTGCCCGATTGAGGGCGACACATGTCGCATGCAAACGACATCGAACGCCACCTTCCGCACGCCCTGCCAACTGCCCAGACGGCTGCTCGCTGAAGCATGGTGGCTGGCCGATCCAAGTCCGCCGTCCGTACAGGCAGCAGTCCTGCCCTTTGCGGCCGCATCCCGGACGACAGACCAGACCTCCAGCGCCGGGCGCCGCCTATGACCCTCAGCCAGTCCCTCTCCGCCGTCCCCACCAAGGTCGGCGCCGCCCTGCTGCTGACGGCGGCGGCCGATTTTCTGCTGTTCAGGCAGCCCATCAACATCTCTTTCTTCATCTTCGCTGCCCTTGTCGGCGCAGCCGCGATCGCCTTCCACGCCAAGGCGCCGCATCCCCGATCGCTTGCGGCCAAGATGGCGCTCGCTGTGGTCGCCCTTGCCCCGCTTGCCGAACAAGTCACTCCACTTTCGTCAACCGTCGCGACCCTTGCCCTGTCGGCCCTTGCGCTATCGATCTCCGCGCGCCTGCGATCCGGCCCGACGAACGTTTTGAAGCGGATCGCCGGCTTTCTCGTGACGGTCCCGTTCAGCATGGGGTTCGACATCGCGCGTTTGCGCAAAGCGGCCGGGCCCCGCAAGGGTCTGCGCTTTGGCAATCTTGCGGCATGGACGCTGGCAATCGCGCTGGGGGCAGTGTTCGCTTTGCTGTTCGGCATCGCGAACCCTGTCATCGGCTACTGGATATCGCTGATCGATCTGAGCGCCATTCTCGACCTTCTCGACATCTGGCGGTTTTCCTTCTGGCTCATCGTGGTCGGGCTCGTCTGGGCTTTCCTCCGGCCGAGATTGCCCCGATGGTCCCGCAGGTCCTCGACCATGGGGACCGCCGTACCCGACAAGGACGACAGGCCGACGACCACTGTGGAGCAGGCGATCTTCGGCATAGCAGCGATCCTGCGCGCCCTGGTCGTGTTCAACCCTGTTTGCCCTACAGACAGTGCTCGACGGCGCCTATCTGTGGGGCGGCATGGAGTTGCCCGCGGGCCTCACCTACGCCGCCTATGCCCATCGCGGAGCCTATGCGCTGATCGTCACCGCACTGCTTGCCGCAATCTTCGTGCTTGCTGCTCTCAGGCCTGGCAGCGCCACCTCAGCCAATCGACGCATCCGCGCCCTGGTCTATCTCTGGTCGGCGCAGAACGTCGTCCTTGTCATCTCGTCCATCTTGCGGCTCGACCTCTACATCGGCGCCTATTCGCTGACCTACTGGCGCGTCGCCGCCTTCGTGTGGATGGGGCTGGTCGCCACCGGCATCCTCCTGATCATGGCGCGTATCGCGCTTGAAAAGTCGAATGAATGGCTTCTGGGTGTCAACATGCTGACGCTTTCTGCGGTTCTCTACGTCAGTTGCTTTGTCAACTTCGCCGCAATCATCGCCCATTACAATGTCAGCCACAGCCGTGAAATGTCGGACGGAGGATCGGAATTGGACTGGTTTTATCTGCGCTCGCTTGGGCCTCAGGCAATCCCGGCAATTGACATGATGCTCAACCGCACAGGTGACATGGGCACGGCCGCGCGGACCAGCCTCGTCTCGCGCCACTACGAGGCGGACCAGTTCCGCGCCCAGCAGCAGAACTGGCGTGCCTGGAGCTTCCGCAACTTCAGGCTGGCAGCCTATCTCAACCGCCAGTCCTCCCCGCTTCCTGGCGCAGCGGCAGCGCCGCAGTGACGACGATGCCTCGCCACATCCTCGTCGTCGACGACGATCCCCATATCCGCGACGTGATCTGCTTTGCCCTCGACAAGGCCGGCATGGAGACCGAGCCGGTAGCCGACGGCATGGCCGCACTCGAGCGCGTCGAGCGCAGATTGCCAGACCTGATCGTTCTCGACGTCGGCTTGCCCGAAATGGACGGGCTCGAGCTATGCCGCCGGCTCCGGCGCATTTCCGACGTGCCAGTTCTGTTCCTGTCGGCTCGCGACGAGGAGATCGACCGCATCCTCGGCCTCGAAATGGGTGGCGACGACTACGTCACCAAACCCTTCAGCCCGAGGGAACTGGTGGCCCGCGTCAACGTCATCCTTCGTCGTGCGCGCTCCGCTGCTCCGGGCGTCCCTATCCCGGCAAGCCTAAGTCACGGCCACCTTGTGCTCGAGCGGTCGCGGCACACGGTCAATTTCGGCGACCGGGAAATCGATCTCACCTCAACGGAGTTCACCATCGTCACGGCGCTCATGACGAGACCGACACATGTGCTGAACCGCAATCAGCTGATTGATGCCAGCCATGCCGCCCACATCCACATCTCGGATCGCACCGTCGACAGCCATGTCCGCAATATCCGCGCCAAATTTGCGGTAGCAGGTTGCACGGACGTGATCGAGACCGTTCATGGCATAGGCTTCAGGCTCGGGCGGTGTGGCGCTTGAAGGACAAGTGGCGCCCTTCGATCAGCCTCGTCGTGCTGGCCATCTTGGCCACCGTCATGGCACTGCCGCTGCTGGGGCTGTTCTGCTTCCAGCTCTACCAGGAGCGCTTCGCGCCTGCTGCCGAGCCCGCCATGTTCTCGCATGGCGCCGTTGCGGCAGCGGCCCTCGTGATTGGTGTCACACTGCTGATCGCCTTTGTCTTCATCCGCACGATCACCCGCCCGATGCACGACCTGATGGAGCGAACGATCCGCATTGCCGAGGGCGAAACCCGTGCCATCCGCCCTCTCGCCCATCACGGCACGCGCGAGATGGCGGAGCTGTCGAGAGCTTTCCTCGACATGGCCCGCAAGCTACAGATTCGAAACGAAACGATCCGCACCTTCGCCACCCACGTCTCGCACGAGTTGAAATCACCCCTGACGGCAATCCAGGGCGCTGCCGAATTGCTCCGCGACGCAAGCGACCAGATGGATCCTGCCACCAAGACGCGGTTCCTCGACAACATAGTCGCTGATACCGACAGGCTGAATCGACTTGTTCGCCGCCTGATCGAACTGGCCCGCGCCGATAATCCAGCCTTGTCCGGCCAGAGCACGTCGCTTGCTGAGATATTCGACCACCTCGCTCCAGTCGATGGTGTCGACATATCTGTGGCGTCCGGCGCCGACACTCGCATCGCCATTTCCCCCGAAAACGGTGCGGCAATCCTCTCCAATCTTGTCGACAACTCGCTGCACCACGGCGCGAGCCACTTTGTCGTGGAAGCCAGCAGTTCGAACGGAATGGTCACCATCGCTGCGATCGATGACGGCCACGGCGTGTCGCCCAACAATCGCGATCGCATCTTCGAGCCGTTTTTCACCACCCGACGCGAAAGCGGAGGGACCGGTCTCGGCCTCGGCATCGTGACAGCTTTACTCAGTGCGCATGACGGAACGATCCGTCTTTCCAGCGCCGACAAGGGCGCAAGGTTTGAGATCCGGCTACCGGCAGCGTGAGGCCGCCTCGTACCCCCCTCACCCGCCTTTCCCCACCCAGTACCTTGGCCCCGGCCCGAGCCGACTGGCGCGGTCGTCAGGATTGACCAGCTGGCAGCGTTCCAGGGACAGGCAGCCGCAGCTAATGCATTCGGTGAGCCCTATCTTCAGCCGCTTGAGCTCGTTGATGCGTTCGTCGATGCGGTGCGTCCAGCGCTGCGACAGCTGCGACCAGTCCTGCCCCGTCGGAACATGGTCGGAAGGCAGCCGCGCAAGCTCGGCCCCCACCTCCTCCAGCGACATGCCGAGCCGCTGCGCGAAGACGATGAAGGCGATGCGCCTCAGCACCCAGCGCGGAAAGCGCCGGTGCCCCGATCCGGCGCGCTCGGAGGCGATCAGCCCGCGCTCTTCGTAATAGCGCAAGGCCGAGGCAGCGACGCCCGAGCGCCTCGAAATCTGGTTGATCGTCAGCAGCTGTTCCATCCGGCCACTAAAGCAAATCGAGCGCTTGACTTCAAGTTCACTTGAACTTGTAGGGAAGCGTCGTCAACCCCGCATTGGGCCGCCAGGCGACATCTCCGGGCACCAGCCAAATGCGCCAGATCACGCATCAAGGAGCCTTGCAGATGACAATTCTTGTGACCGGAGCGACCGGCAATGTTGGCGGAGCAATCATTCGCGAGCTGGCCGAGCGCGGAGCCAGCGTCCGTGCCATGACCCGCAACCCCGGCAGCGCCAGGCTGCCGGAAGGGGTCGAGGTCGTAGCAGGCGACTTCGGCGACCCCAACAGCCTTGTAGCCGCCTTCGCCGGCGCCAAAGCTCTGCACCTGATCAACTACGATGCCAATGCCGGCGCGCACATGAAAAATCCCGAAGCCGTCGTCGCCTTGGCCAAGGCCGCCGGCATCGAGCGCGTGACGTCGTTCCGCGGCGAGGAACCCGGCGCGCTGGAACGGGCATTGCAGCAGAGTGGCCTCGCCTGGACCGACTTCTTCATTCCGGTCGAGTTCATGACCAACGCCCTGCAATGGGCACAGTCGGTGGCGGCGGAAGGCGTTGTCAGGGCGTTCGGCCCGGCACGGAGCGCGATGATCCACGAGGCCGATATCGGCACGTCGATCGCCAACGCTTTGACCGCTGTCGGTCATGCCGGCAAGAGCTACACCCTGACCGGCCCCGAGGCCCTGACGCCGCAGGACAAGGTCGATGCTCTTGGCGAGACGACAGGCAAGGCGATCAGGCTCATCGAGCTCTCCGAAGCCGAGGCGCGCGCCAAGTGGCGGGCGCTCGGCACGCCCGAGCCGTTCATCGAGTTCCTGGTGGATTGGCACGTCAACACGCCTGAAAGCGCCTATCAGGTGCTGCCCGCCGTCGAGCAGCTGACCGGCTGCCTGCCCCGCACCTTCCGGCAGTGGGCGTTCGAACGCGCGGCCGCATTCCGAAGCTGAGCAGCGAGCGCAGGCGCGCATGCAAAGCCCCTTGCCGGCATTCGCGGCAAGGGGCCTCGTTGTCGGGCGCGCCACTTACCGGTTGCTGCCTTGCATGCGCAGGAATAACATTAGATTGCGCTAATTCATGGATCGCAGGGAGGCGAAGACGATGCGCAGATATATTGATTGCCGTGAATTCCCGAGCGAAATGAAATGCACGGTGGCGATCGCGGCCGACAGCGAGGACGAACTGGTCAACGCGGCCGTCCAGCATGCCGTCGCCGTACACGGCGAACACGACACGCCGGATTTCCGCGCCGAAGTCAGGAAGGCCATTCACATTGGCTCGCCGCCGGCCTGATTGGCACACGCAACTTCGGACCTTGCTCTACGGCTGCATTGCCCAAACGCCACAGGGGCGGCGGACTTGGCTTAGCGCGCGTCGCGCCACAGCGCGTCAAACACTGGCCGGTCAGACGCACGTGTCAGTTTTTCATTGAGGGGTTCCGGCGAGCAGCCTACTGCCGCCGAACCGGTTCATTGCCGCTCCTCATCGCCTTCAGCCGTTCGGCGGCTGATGCCGCCAGTTCGGCATAGCGGTCTTCCAGCTTTTCCGCCGCTACCAGCACCTCCGGCTCGAAATCATTGGCCTCGAGCACCCGCCGCAATTTCTCGACGAATTCGGCCTGCTGCTCGAGCGCGGCAAACAGCTTCTTGACCTGATCGCGGCTGATATCGGGATTGGCAAGCGTCGCTGGAACCTCGCGCGCCATCTCGGCGCCGGTCTCGGCCTGCTCTCTGAGGATGTCCAGCCAATCAGTCACGCTACGCCAAACCCTACCCGCCACAATCTTGTCCCCGACCGGGGAAATCGTCAACCGCCCAAGGCAGCCGAAAGCTGCTGCGTGGAACGTGCATTCACACCAGAGACAGGAATGGCCTAGCCTACGTTTTTGTTCCCAAAACCTCACACGCCGCATATGCCGCGCCGCGCTCACGCCTTCGCCTTGGCATCGTGCTTTTTGGCCGCCTCTTCGCATTTGCGGCGGATTTCCTCGACTTCGGTTTCGGTCAGATGCTCGATGCCGATGAAGTGGTTCTGCGCCCTGCCGACGCGGATCAGCTCGTCGAGCTTGGCCTGAATCGCAGCGCCATCGCGGTTCTGGGTGTTCTGGATCAAAAACACCATCAGGAAGGTGATGATGGTGGTGCCGGTGTTGATCACCAGCTGCCAGGTGTCGGAAAAGCCGAAGACCGGGCCCGAGGCCGCCCAGGCGAGAACGATCAGACCGCAGCCGAGGAAGGTCAGCGGCAGGCCGGCGGCATAAGCCACTTTGTTGGCAATCCTGGTGAAAACTCTCTCGAACATCGGAACTTCCCTTCGGCTGGCGAAAGGAAACAATCGGCGCCCGCTTCGGGTTCCGCCGGGTGCACAGCGGCGTGGCTAGCCCTCGCGCGCCTCCCAGCGGTCGAGGAACGCCTCGATCGGCAGGCTCTGCATGTCGGGGATCGCCTCGAACAGCCGTTCGGGCGGCCAGTCCCACCAGGCAAGCGCCTCGATACGGGCCGAAATTTCGGGTGGAAAACGCAGCTTCAGCCGCTTGGCCGGAACGCCGGCGAATATCTCGTAAGCACCGACATCGCGTGTCACCACGGCATTCGCGCCGATCACCGCGCCATTGCCGATGGTCAGTCCGGGCATGATCACCGCGCCGTGGCCGATCCACACGTCATGGCCGATGGTCACCGGCTTTGCCCTGCGGCGCTCACGAAAATCACCGTCGACGCCGAGATAACGGAAATATTCGTTGGGCCGGTAGCTCACCTTGTGCGTGGTCAGCCGCTCCATCGGATGCTCGAGCGCGTTGATGCGCGTGTTGGCGGCGATCGAGCAGAACTTGCCGATTCTGGTGTAGATCGCCTCGGCATGGCGCTCGAAATAGGAATAGTCGCCGACAACCACCTCGCGCAGCACGACGCGCTCGCCGACAGCAACATGCCGGCCAAGGCGGCAGCCCTTGAGCTCCGATGTCGGGTGGATGCGCGGCTCGTCATCCTTGAAGCGAAGGTCGGCAGGTGTGTCCATCAGCGGGATTTACGCCCGCGCCATCGACCTCGCAAGCTATTGCGGCTTGCCCTTGGTCCAGACGACGTTCTGGCCATAGAGCGGCACTGTCGTCATCGACATCTTGGCCGAGCCGTCCTGCACCTGGCGCGAATGGGCGAGATAGATCAGCGTCTCGTTGTTCTTGTCGTAGATGCGGTTCACCACCTGCTCCTTCCAGATCAGGCTGATGCCCTGCTTGAACACCTCCTCGCCCTCCTGGTCGAGGTCGATCTCGCCGATGCTGATCGGCCCCGTCTGCTGGCAGGAAATGGCTGAATCAGAAGGGTTCTCGAACCAGTTGCCTTTCTGCAGCCGGTCGATCACACCGCGGTCGAAATAGGAGACGTGGCAGGTCACGCCCTCCACCTTCGGGTCCTTGATCGCCTCGACGATGATGTCATTGCCAAGCCAGTCGACGCCAACCTCGCCGACCTGCTGGGCCATGGCGGGTGTAACGACACCAAGCGCAACCGTCGTGGCAAGAATGGAAAGGGCACGCCGCATGAAAGCCTCCTGGAATGGTGTAGTCGCCAACACTTGGGTCAGCCGATCGCATGATACAAGGCAACAGCGAAGTATGGCGCTCGCGAAATGGTGTTTCGTGGCCGAATGGGAGCGTCAACATGTCCCTTTTGGCAAATCACACGCCGCGCTATGAAGGGTTGATGAAACAGGCTCAGCCCATATCGCTCAAGACGACCGCGTGGGTAGCGCTGGGTCTTGGCGCGTTTGCGGCCGCATCGGGCCTTGCCTTCGCCTCATGGCTGGACAAGGGCGCCGGCATCTTCATGTCGCTCGTCGACGCCGGCATGTCGTGGTGCTTCTGAAAAGCAAGCCAATCACTATGGAATCACAATCGATCATGCGCACGATCCTCGCCGGCATTCTGCTCCTGATGGCCACGGGCTTTGGCTGGATGGGCTACAACTGGGTTCAAGGACCCGGCGGCGGAAAATGGATTCAGGAAATCAGCGGCGGCAAAGCCTTCGGCGCACCTTTCGTGCTCGTCGACCAGAAGGGTGCCGAGATCACCGAGGCTGCCTTCCGCGGCCAACCGAGTGCCGTGTTTTTCGGCTTCACCCATTGCCCCGAAGTCTGTCCGACCACGCTGTTTGAGCTCGACGGCCTGCTCAAACAGATGGGCGACGAGGGCAAGAACCTCCGCGCCTATTTCGTCTCGGTCGATCCCGAGCGCGACACGCCCGAGGTCATGAACAGCTACGTCAGCAACGTCTCCGACCGCATCACCGGTATCACCGGCTCGCCCGACAAGATCGCCGCCATGGCCAAGTCCTTCGGCATCTATTTCAAGAAGGTTCCGACCGAAGGCGGCGACTACACCATGGACCATACGGCGTCGGTGCTGCTGCTCAAGAGCAATGGTGATTTCTTCGGCACGATCGCTTATGAGGAGAACCCAGAGACCGCACTTGCCAAGCTCAAGCGGCTTGCCAAGGAAGGCTGACCCTCCTCTTCCGGACCTGACATGACCCAGACACGGCTGCACCTCATCACCGGCCGCGAAGCTGCCAACCGCATCTTCGCCGCCCTCGAAACCGCTTTCGAGGAAGACGGCTGGCCGATCGCCGTGATCGAGATCGACGAGGACCGCGACATCCACGAAGTGTCGCTTTATGCCGACGGCGATGTCGACGACATTGCCCGGCGCATGGCCGAAGTCGCAGCTGAAGCCGGCCACACGGGCGCGCTTGGCCGCGAGATACTGCCCGACGTCGACTGGGTGGCAAAGTCGCTCGAAGGCCTGAGGCCGGTCGAAGCCGGCCGCTTCATCGTCCATGGCAGCCATGATCGCGAGGATGTGCGCCCCGGCCAGATCGCCATCGAGATCGAGGCCGGCCTCGCCTTCGGCACCGGCCACCACGGCACCACATCCGGCTGCCTCGAGATGATCGAAAAGGTCGTCGCCGAGGAAAAGCCGACCAATGCGCTCGACCTCGGCACCGGCAGCGCCGTGCTTGCCATTGCAGTTGCCAAGCTGGCGCCGATCCCGGTGCTGGCGACCGACATCGACCCCGTCGCAACCGAAGTCGCTGCCGCCAATGTGCGTCTCAACGGCGCTGCCGACCACGTCGAGACGGCGACGGCGGAAGGCTTCGACGATCCGATCTTCGCTGCGCGCGGCCCGTTCGATCTGATCGTCGCCAACATCCTGGCGCAGCCTCTGATGCAACTCGCACCTGAAATGGCAGACCATCTGGCGGCCAATGGTTCTCTGGTGCTGTCGGGCATCCTCGATCGCCAGCACGACGCCGTGGTCGAAGCCTATGTCGCCGCCAAATTCCGCCACGTCGAAACCTTCCATCGGGAAGGCTGGGTGACGATCCACCTCAAGAACTGACCGCCCTGGCACAAGCCGGCAGCGTTGCCAGCGGGGGCGCGCGACGATAGGTTCGCCGGAAATCAGTTTCCGGGAAACCACCATGTTCCAGTCCTTCGATTCCGCCGGCGACCCCTCCGTCGGCAAGCCGCGCGTGGCGCTGCTCCGGCAATGGCTCAAGGACAACGGGCTCGACGGCTTCGTCGTGCCCCGGGCCGACGAGCATCAGGGTGAATACGTCCCGCCGCGCTCGAATCGCTTGCGATGGCTGACCGGCTTCAGCGGATCGGCCGGCGTGGCCATCGTGCTCGCCCGCAGCGCCTACATCTTTGTCGACGGCCGCTACACGCTGCAGGTACGCGACGAGGTCGATCTCGACATCTTCACCGTCGAAAGCCTGATCGACAATCCCCCGTCCAGCTGGATCAGGGAGAGCCTGCCCAAGGGCGCCCGGCTCGGCTTCGACCCCTGGCTGCACACCATGGGCGACGTCAAGGCGCTCACCGCCTCGGCCGAGAAGGTCGGCGCCATGCTCGTCCCCCTCGCCCGCAACCCCATCGACGCGATATGGGAGGACCAGCCCGACGCGCCGCTGGCCCCGGTTGAAATCCATCCCGAGGCCTTTGCCGGCGTACTGGCCAAGGACAAGCTCAAGCGGCTCGCCGGGGCAATCGAAGGCGAAGGCGCAACCCATGCGATCCTGACCGACCCGTCGTCGCTGGCATGGGCGTTCAACATTCGTGGCGGCGACGTGCCGCACACGCCGCTGGCCCTGGGTTTCGCCATACTGGCCGCAGACGGCACGCATGCGGTGTTCATGGACAAGCGCAAGATGGGCCGCACCGAAGAAGCCTATCTGACCCAACTCGCCGACATCAAAGCACCGGGCAAGCTTGAGGAAGCCGTCGCCGCTCTCGCCAAATCAGGCGCGAGGATCGCGCTCGACCCGGTGCTGGCGGCCGACAGGCTGCGCGCCCTGATCGAGGATAATGGCGGCACCGTGGTTCAGGCACCTGACCCGGCACGCCTGCCGCGCGCCACCAAGAATGCCGCCGAGATCGCGGGCTCGCGGGCCGCCCATCGCCGCGACGGCGCGGCGGTCGCCAAGCTCCTGTGCTGGCTCGACCGGCAGCAGCCGGGCAGCCTCGACGAGATCGCCGTGGTCGCGAAACTGGAAGAAAGCCGCCGCCAGACCGGCGAAGAAACGCAGATGCCGCTGCGCGACGTGTCATTCGACACCATCTCGGGTGCCGGCCCCAATGGCGCGATCATGCATTACCGCGTGTCAAAAGCGACGAGCCGCATGCTCGGCGACGGCGAATTGTTCCTGCTCGATTCGGGCGCGCAATATCAGGACGGCACCACCGACATCACCCGCACGATGCCGGTAGGCAAGCCGACCGAGGAAATGCGCGAGCGCTTCACGCTCGTGCTCAAGGGCATGATCGCCATTTCAACCGCACGCTTTCCAGCCGGCGCCCGCGGCGCCGACATCGATGCCCTTGCCCGCATAGCCTTGTGGAAGCATGGGCTCGACTACGCCCACGGCACCGGCCACGGCGTCGGCTCCTACCTCGCCGTCCACGAAGGCCCGCAGCGCATCGCCAAGACCGGCATGGAAAAGCTGCTCGCCGGCATGATCCTGTCCAACGAGCCCGGCTACTACAAGGAAGGCCATTACGGCATCAGGCTGGAAAACCTGATCCTGGTGACGCCAACCACCGAACTGCCCGGCGGCGACATCGCCGTGCACGGCTTCGAGACGCTGACGCTGGCGCCCTTCGACCAGCGCCTGCTGCGCGCCGACCTGCTGACCCGCGAGGAGCTCGATTGGCTCAACGCCTATCACGCCCGTGTGCTGGCCGAGATCGGGCCGATGCTCGACGGCGAAACGCTTGCCTGGCTGGAAAAGGCAACGGCACAGATCGCCTGACCGGCGGCTGACCCGCCGCCCCTGGCGGCGGGATGGCTCAACCGATGAAATGCCTGAGTGCGATCAGCACGGCGGCACCGGCCAGAAACATCGTCATCAGGCCGCCGCGCAGCGAAACAACGGCTGCAACCGCAAGCGCTGCAAGTTCAGCCGGGCCCGCCGACAGCGCGGCGGGTGCCACCAGCGTGGTCAAAACGGCAGCCGGCACGGCATTGAGCCCCGCTTCGACACGCGGATGGATGCGCTCGAAGCGCGAAATGACGAGGTGGCCGCCGATACGGGTCAGATAAGTCGCAACCGCACCGGCGATGATGATCCAAAGCGTCGTGCTCACGACACCACCTCCGCCGTTTCGTCCGATGTGACCGGCTCGTTGGGACGGATCGGCATGGCGGCGGCAAACAGCACGCCGGCCAGCGCGCCGATGGAAACGTGCCAGGGCGAGCCGACGGTCTTGTAGGCGATCATCGAGGCGACGGCGCTGGCAACGACGATCGGCAGCCAGCGCGGCCGCTTGCGGAAGCTCATCACCAGTCCGAGGAAATAGATCGGCAGCAAGAAATCGAGCCCGATGGCATGCGGATCGGGAATCAGCCGGCCGAACAGCGCTCCGAGTGCGCTTTCTGCGACCCAGAACACATAGATCGGCAGCGCCATGCCCATATACCAGGCGAAGGTCACTTCCTCGCCATTCTCGCCCTTACGCTCGGCCTCGGCATATTGCGGATCGACGAGGAAAAAATAGCCAATGGCCTGCTTCAGGAATGGCCAATGATCGATGCGCTTGCCCACGGCGGCCGAATAGAGCACATGGCGGAAGTTGACGGCGAAGATCGACAGCACCACCAGCCACGGCGCGACATGCTGGCCGAACAGCTCGATACCGACAAGCTGGCTGGCGCCGCCATAGATGCTGGCGCTCATCAGCGTCGCCTCGGTGACGGAGAAACCGTTGTCGACGGCAAGCGCCCCGAACAGGATGGCAAAGGGCGCCGAAGCGACCACCACCGGCACGCTCAAGCGCACGCCTTGCCAGAATTCACCTCGACGATCAGACATTTGGCCTCCGTGGCGCATCGGCCCCAGATCGAACTTTGACTATTTGAATGCACGATGCAGGTCGAAACGCGGGGCAGCTCGACCAAGGCTCCATAGCCCTGCGCGGAGGTCTGAATAAGTCAGCCGGCTTGGCGTGTCACATCAATTCGGTTGAGCCAACGATCAGCGCTTGTTGGCCTTCGGCGGCCGCTTGACCGAACAAGGCGAATTGCCACCGGCATGGAGCCTGCCCATCGTCATGTCGAGTTTGACCGGCAGGTCACGCAGCGCCGAGACGTTCAGTTTGCGCGCAGCCGCCAGCGCCACCTCGCCGCAGGCATGCGCATCCTCGGCCGCGTTATGGTGCCTGAACGAGAAGTCGATATGGCGCGACACCTCGTTGAGCCGGTGCGAGGCAAGCTCCTGCCACACCTTTTTTGCCATCTTGAGCGTACAGATGTAGTCGATGTCAGGACTGGCGGTGCCATACAGCGCATAGGTCGCCCTCAGCACGCTCATGTCGAAGGACGCATTGTGGGCGATCACCAGCGTATCGCCGAGATCGTCTTCGAACTCCTCCATCACCTCGGGAAACTCGGCCGCGTCCTCGACATGTTCGGGCCGGATGCCGTGCACCGCGATGTTGAAGCGCGAAAAGCGCATGTCCTTCGGCCTGATGAGCCGCTCCTCGACGCGGACGACCGCGCCGTCTTCGATCCAGGCAAGGCCGATGGAACACGGGCTGCTGCGCTGCTCGTTGGCAGTTTCAAAGTCGATGGCAATTGCACGCATGAAGTCTGTCAGCCCGCCTTGACCAGAGCGAACCAGCCGTCCTCGTCGATCACCTCGATACCGAGTTCGCTGGCGAGCTTGAGCTTGGATCCGGCTCCCGGGCCGGCGACCACGAGATCCGTCTTCTTGGAAACCGAGCCAGCCACCTTGGCACCAAATTTTTCGGCCATCGCCTTGGCTTCGTCGCGCGACATCTTTTCCAGCGAACCGGTGAAGACCACCGTCTTGCCGGAGACCGGTGAGGACACGTCGCCAATGCGTTCCTCGTCGAGCGGGGTCACTTCGGCCAACAGTGCATCGAGCACCTGGCGGTTGTGCTCCTCGGCGAAGAACTCGACCACTGCTTCGGCAACGATTGTGCCGATGCCGTTGACGCCGGTCAGCTCCTGCCAGGCGGCATTGCCCTTGTCGCCCTTGCCTTCGGGCATCACCGCAGCAGTGCCCGCCGCACGCAACGCGTCGAAACTGATGTAGTGACGGGCCAGCCGCTTGGCGTTGGTCTCGCCGATGTGGCGGATGCCGAGTGCAAACAGGAAGCGTGAGAATTCGACCTGGCGACGGTCGTCGATGGCGGCGAACAGCTTGCGCGCCGAGGTCGCCCCAAAACCGTCGATGTTCTCGAGCTTGGTCAACGAGCCCTCTTGCCGGCGTTTCAGCGTGAAGATGTCGGCTGGCGAGCGCACCCGCAGGGCCGGATCTTCGGCGTGGAAGAAGAACTCGATCTGCTTTTCGCCCAACCCTTCGATGTCGAAGGCATTGCGCGAAACGAAATGACGTAGCCGCTCCACAGCTTGCGCCGGGCAGATCAGGCCGCCGGTGCAGCGGCGCACCACTTCGCCCTCCTCGCGCACGGCATGGCTGTCGCAGGCCGGGCAGCGCGTCGGGAACAGATAGGCTTGCGCATCCGCCGGCCGCTTCTCCATGACGACGTCGAGGATCTGCGGAATGACATCCCCTGCCCGCTGGACGATCACCGTGTCGCCGACGCGGATGTCGCGGCCCTCGCGGATCGGCTGGCCGCTATTGCCGATGCCCCTGATGTAATCCTCATTGTGCAGCGTGGCGTTGGTCACCACCACCCCGCCCACCGTCACCGGCTGCAGCCGCGCCACCGGCGTCAGCGAGCCGGTGCGCCCGACCTGGATGTCGATGCCAAGAAGTGTGGTCGTCGCCTTTTCGGCCGGGAATTTGTGCGCAATCGCCCAGCGCGGCGAACGCGAGACGAAGCCGAGCCGTTGCTGCATGTCGAGACGGTCGACCTTGTAAACGACACCGTCGATATCGTAGCCGAGCGTCGCGCGATTGGCCTCGATCATCCGGTACTGCGACAAAAGCCCTTCGACGCTGTCGAAGACCTTCATCAATGGATTGGTCTTGAAGCCAAAGCGTCCGAAGGCGGCGACCATGCCCATCTGGGTATCGGCCGGCATTTCGCTCACCTCGCCCCAGGCATAGGCGAAAAAGCGCAGCGGCCGGCTGGCGGTGATCGAAGTGTCGAGCTGGCGCAGCGAGCCGGCAGCCGCATTGCGTGGATTGGCGAAGATCGGCTTGCCAGCCTCCTCGTTGCGACGGTTGAGTTCGGCGAAGTCGGCGTGGCTCATATAGACCTCGCCGCGCACTTCGAGCACGTCAGGGAAGTCGCCCGACAACACATTGGGAATGTCGGCGATGGTGCGCGCATTGGCGGTGACGTTCTCGCCGACCTGGCCGTCGCCGCGCGTCGCTGCCGTCACCAGACGCCCGGCTTCGTAGCGAATCGACAATGACAGGCCGTCGATCTTGGGCTCGGCCGTGATCACCACCGGTTCGTCAGCGCCAAGCCTGAGGAAACGCCTGATGCGGCCGACGAACTCGCCGACATCCTCGTCGGCAAAAGCATTGTCGAGCGACAGCATCGGCACGACATGGGCAACCTTGCCGAACTTCTCCGAGACTGCAGCACCAACCGACTTCGATGGCGAATCCTCGCGCACCAGGCCCGGAAAACGCTGTTCGATGGCAAGATTGCGCCGGCGCAGCGCATCGTAGTCAGCATCCGAGATCGTCGGCGCGTCCTCGGCATGATAGCGCAGGTCATGGCCGGCGATTTCTTCGGCCAGTCGCGCAAGTTCCGCCGTGGCTTCGGCCTCGCTCAGCGAATCGACTGGTTTCTCGGACATGGTGCGGCTCCGGCTGAAATGCGCGGCCACCATAAATCAGGACGCCGCGAGACGGGAGCCGGTTTCACCGAAAGCCCACGCAAATCAGCAGGATCGCGAAAGCTCCTGACTTTTGCCGTGGGGCTGGTCAGGACGTCGCGTCGACGTTCTCGCGCAGCAGTCGTTCGGCAGCGGCGCGGGCTTCTTCGGTGATCGAGGCGCCGGAGAGCATGCGGGCAATCTCCTCCTGCCGGGCCGGGCGGTCCATCTCGTGAATGCCGGTGGCAACGCGGTCGGCATTGCCCTTCTTGGAGATCAGGAAGTGTGTCGCAGCCCGCGCGGCGACCTGCGGCGCATGCGTGACCGACAATACTTGCACACGGTTGGCGAGGCGCGCCAGGCGCTGGCCGATGGCGTCGGCGACAGCACCGCCCACGCCTGTGTCGATTTCGTCAAAGACCAGCGTCGGCGCCGAGCCGCGATCGGCAAGTGCAACCTTCAGTGCCAGCAGGAAGCGCGACAGCTCGCCGCCCGAGGCGACCTTCATCATCGGTCCTGGCCGCGTGCCTGGATTGGTGCGGACCCAGAACTCGACCTGGTCGATGCCTTCGAGCATGCGGTTGTCGGTTTCGCTCGATATCTCGACGAGGAACTCGGCACGCTCGAGCTTCAGTGCCGGCAGCTCGGCCATGACGGTCTTGCGCAGGCCTTCAGCGGCCGTCTTGCGCAGCTCTGACAGGCTGGAGGCGATGCGGTCAAAGGTTTCGCGGCTGGTCCGTGCTTGCGCCTCCAGCGACTGCAGCCGCTCTTCGCCAGCGTCGAGATCGGCCAGATCGGCGACCATCGTGTCGCGCAGCTGCGCCAGATTGTCGACGGCAACATTGTGCTTGCGTGCGGCGGCGCGCAGCGCAAACAGCCGCTCTTCGGCCTTCTCCAGCCGCTGCGGATCATACTCGGTGGCACGAAGCGCAGCATCGACACCCGATTGCGCCGCATCGAGCGAGATCATCGCCTCATCGAGCGACTTCACCACCTCGTCGAGCAGGCCGGGCACCTCGCCGGCTTTGCGCTGCAGGCGCCTGAGCAGGCTGGCCAGCTGCGGCAGCGGCGACGACGAGCCCGAAAGCACGTCCTGGGCATCTTGGATTTCGGAAGCGATCTTTTCGACGCGCATCATCGCGGCGCGCAGTTCGGCGAGTTCGCTTTCTTCCCCTGGTTGTGGGTCGAGCTTGCTGAGTTCCGTCACCGAAGCGCGCAGATATTCGGCCTCGCGCGCGGCGGCCTCGACGCGGGCGCGATGGCGCGACAGCTCCGTTTCGGCCCCGCGCCAGATCTTCCACGCCTCGGCGGTCGCCCTCGCCTCGCCGACATGGCCGCCAAACGAATCGAGCACCTCGCGGTGTGCGCCACCGTCGACAAGCGCGCGGTCGTCGTGCTGCCCATGAATCTCGACCAGCGCGCGGCCGACATCGCGCATCAATGTCACGCTGGACGGCTGATCGTTGACGAAGACGCGGGTGCGTCCGTCGGCGGTCTGCACGCGCCTGAGGATGATGTCGCCGTCGTCGTCGATGGCATTGTCAGCAAGCAGCGTGCGCGCCGGATGGTTGCGTGGCACGTCGAATACCGCCGTCACTTGCCCCTGGGCAGCACCATGGCGGACAAGCGAGGCATCGCCGCGCGCGCCAAGCGCGAGCGACAATGCGTCGAGAAGGATGGATTTGCCTGCGCCGGTCTCACCGGTCAGCACCGACAGACCGGGCGTGAAATCGATGTCCAGCCGTTCGATCAGGACGATATCGCGGATCGACAGGCGCGAGAGCATCTAATGTTGATCAGGCGCCGGAGAACATCTTCCCGGCCTTGGAAATCCAGGAGCCGGCATTTTCGCGAGGCTCAAGGCCGCCGGACTGCAGCAGCTTGTACGAATCCTTGTACCACTGGCTGTCAGGATAGTTCTGGCCAAGCACGGCTGCCGCCGTCTGGGCTTCCGAGGTCAGGCCCATCGCGTAATAGGTCTCGACCAGGCGGGCGAGCGCTTCTTCGATGTGGCGCGTGTTCGAGTAGTTCTCGACCACGTTGCGGAAGCGCTTTGCCGAAGCGATGAATTCGCGGCGTTCAAGATAATAGCGGCCGATCTGCATTTCCTTGCCGGCGAGCTGGTCGCGGGCAAAGCGGATCTTGGCATTGGCGTCGTCGACATATTCCGACGCCGGCCAGCGCTGGACCACCTCGGTCATCGCCTCGATGGTGCGGCGGGCTTCCTTCTGATCCTGCGTCACGTCGCGAATTTGGCGGAAATAGCTCAGGCCGATGATGTACTGGGCGTAAGCCGCGTCGTCGGTCGAGGGATAAAGCGCAAGGTAGCGCTTGGCCGAGTTGATCGCCTCTTCATAAGAGCCCTGGCGATAGCTGGCGAAGGCGCCCATGACCATCGATTTGCGCGCAAACTCCGAATAGGGGTGCTGGCGGTCGACGGCTTCGAACTTGCGGCTGGCTTCCTTGAGGCGCCCGGCGTTGAGGTTGGCGAGGCCCTGATTGTAGAGCACGTCGGCCGGTTCGGTCTGCTCGACATAGGTCGCCAGATCCACATCAGCTTCACCCGACATGCAGCCGGAGAGTGCAAGCATCGGAGCGATGAGCGAAAGCGCCACAACCAGAGGCTTCACGCGCAATTTCGATCGATCGGCTCGTATCAATGACATCACAGAGTTTCGCCCCTTTGGCGCTGTTTCGCTTTTAGGCAATGGCCATAGATCACAACTGGCTTTGCCGGGCAACGCTATCAGCCGCCAATCGCGCAATTTTGTGGCACGCAATGACGCATGCCATTTAGTCGGCCGAGTGGTGCAACAAGGTCACACCACTCTTCCGGCGCATTGCCTGCCGTCAGAGCGTCCAGGGCGCGTGGACTGCGGCGCTGACAGCGATAAGTTCAGCCGAACGCCCGCGCTCGCGGCGCGACGTCTCGACGATCTCGAAGGCCGAACGGTCCGAAAGCAGGCGGCGCAGGGCCGCAGCGTTCAGCCGGTGGCCGCCGCGATAGGAGCGGAAGCAGCCGATGAAGCGCGCGCCGGCAAGGGCCAGGTCGCCCATCGCGTCGAGCGTCTTGTGGCGCACGAACTCGTTGGAGAAGCGCAGGCCTTCCATATTGATGATGTGGTTGTCGTCGCCGATGACCACGGAATTCTCCAGCGACGAGCCGAGTGCGTAGCCGGCAGCCCACAGCCGCTCGACGTCCTTCATGAAGCCGAAGGTCCGGGCGCGCGCAATTTCGCGGCGGAAAATATCGTCGTTGATGTCGGATGCGAAGGACTGGCGGCCGATCGCCGGGCTTTCGAAATCGATCTCGACCTCGAATCGCGTGCCGCCATAGGGGCGGAACTCGGCCCACGAGGCGCCGCTTTCGATTCGCACCGGCTTGAGAACGCGGATGTAGCGGCGCTTGACGCCCTGCACTTCGATGCCGGCCTGGTCGATAGCCTCGACGAACTGCGCGGCACTGCCGTCGAGGATCGGCACTTCAGCGCCGTCAACTTCGATCAGGAGATTGTCGATACCGAGGCCGAACAGGGCGGCCATCAGATGTTCGATCGTGGCTACGTGGAGGCCCGCGGGGTCACCCAGCAAGGTGCAAAGGTCGGTCGCACCCACTTCTGACACAATTGCGCGGAACTCTCGGTCAGCAACCTGAAACACCACGCCCGTATCCGCGTCTGCCGGCGCGAAATGGATAGCTACAGGCTTGCCGCTATGAACGCCAATGCCCGAGAGCGTTACACGCGATTTGAGTGTTGTCTGATAGTCCTGCAAGTCGATCCCCATATGCCCGTACTCACCACGTCCGCTTCGCCACACCACGGCGCACGGCTCTTATCTTCGCCAGACGGGACCTCATCCCCACAATACCCGCCCAAGCGACCTTAGTCGGCGCGAAGATAGTCTTCCGGATGATAGACTCCAAATCACGGTTTCTTACTCTGTGTAACTGCGGGGACGCTTCGACTCGCCCCGTCAAGTCAATGATTTGGCTGATCTTTTCAGATCAAAAGGCGGGCGTCGAGACGCCCGCCTTTCAAACAGTGTTACCGGTCGTTCACAGATCAGTTGGCTTGCCGGCGAAGGAACGCCGGAATCTCCAGTTGGTCGTCTTCCTGAGTCCGTGCCTGCGGTGCCAGGCGGCCGTGCTCGTCGAGCTGTCCGCGGCGCGGCGCGTAGAGCTGCGATTCCTGGCTGGTCATGCGGCGCTGCTCGGGTGCCGGCTGGCGTAGCTTGGGCTCGCGCGGCTGCGCGGGCTGCAGGCGTGCCGGCTCTTCCTCGCGGCGGGTAAGCCCGCTGGTCAGGCGCTTGAGCAGGCCCATCGGACCACGGTCCTCATGATGATCGGCCGGCTGTGCCTTGGCTTCCACCTCCGCCTTCACCATCGGCGGAAAGTCCTCGACGCGCGGCATGCGCGGCTGAACCTGGGCCGGCTGCATCATCTCACGCTGGGGTGCCACCTGCGGCTGGGCCACCGGCTGCGGTGCGGGCTGCTGGAACTGCGGCTGATACTGCTGCGCCTGCGGCTGGGCAGGCGGAGCCGCAAACAGCTTGCTCTGCGGGCGGAACTCTTCGCCCTGCGGAGCGGCGGGACGCGGCTGTGCCATCGCTGCAGCATTGGTTTCGGCAAGGCGGATGGCCTCGGCGACCGGGTCGTTGGCGCGCACTTCCATGCGCGGCTGCTCGACCGGGGCGGCCTGCAGGACAGGACGAGCTGCCTCGACGGCACGCGGAGCAGGCTTTGGCGCCTGGCGGATGGTCAGCGGTGCAGCTGCCATGTCAGCCGCCGACTTGTCGATGCCGGTAGCGACAACCGACACGCGGATGACGCCCTCGAGGTCTTCGTCGAAGGTGGCGCCCAGGATGATGTTGGCGTCCTGGTCGACTTCTTCGCGGATGCGGGTCGCGGCTTCGTCGACTTCGAACAGGGTCAGGTCGCGGCCGCCGGTGATCGAGATCAGCAGGCCCTTGGCACCCTTCATCGAGGTTTCGTCGAGCAGCGGGTTGGCGATAGCTGCCTCGGCGGCGGCCATCGCACGGCCCTCGCCCGAAGCTTCGCCGGTGCCCATCATCGCCTTGCCCATCTCGCGCATCACCGAACGGACGTCGGCGAAGTCGAGGTTGATCAGGCCTTCCTTGACCATCAGGTCGGTGATGCAAGCAACGCCCGAATAGAGCACCTGGTCGGCCATGGCGAAGGCGTCCGCAAAGGTCGTCTTGTCATTGGCGAGACGGAACAGGTTCTGGTTCGGGATGACGATCAGCGTGTCGACGCACTTCTGCAACTCTTCGATGCCGTAGTCGGCCGTCTTCATGCGGCGCTGGCCTTCGAAGTGGAACGGCTTGGTGACGACGCCGACGGTCAGGATGCCCTTTTCGCGTGCGGCGCGGGCAACGACGGGAGCAGCACCGGTGCCAGTACCGCCGCCCATGCCGGCGGTGACGAAGCACATGTGGGTGTTCGACAGGTGATCGATGATCTCATCGATGCACTCCTCGGCGGCGGCGCGGCCGACTTCCGGCTGCGAACCAGCACCAAGGCCCTCGGTGACATGCGCGCCGAGCTGGATGAGACGCTCGGCCTTCGACATGGTGAGTGCCTGGGCATCGGTGTTGGCCACGACGAACTCGACGCCGCGCAGGCCAGCAGTGATCATGTTGTTGACAGCATTGCCGCCGCCGCCGCCGACACCGAACACGGTGATGCGGGGCTTGAGCTCGGTGATGTCCGGCTTCTGCAGATTGATCGTCATAGTCCTCGTCCTTTTTGCCTTTCGAACCGCTTCGCCGTGCGGCCGTTTATGGGGCTGCCCCCGTCAATTCCTAAAAACTGTCTCTCAACCACTGACTCATGCGATGCAAGTTTTCCGCCAGTTCCCGTTGCCCTGTAACGGGAAATCCCTTTCGCAGACTGGCTTTCGATGCCGGCCATCTGCGGGTAGATGAGAAGCCCGACGGCGGTCGCGAAAGCCGGCCCCTTGGCCGCCTCCGGCAAACCTGCCACGCCAAGCGGGCGGCCGATGCGCACATTGCGGCCGAGAATACGACGCGCTGCCTCTGGCAGCCCGACGAGTTGGCTGGCTCCGCCCGTCAGAACGACGCGCTTGCCAACCGCATTGCCATAGCCCGACTTGTTGAGCCGGTCGCGCAGCAGTTCCAGCGTCTCGTCGATGCGAGCGCGGATGATGCGGGTCATCACCGAGCGCGGAATCTGCAGGGGAACTTCATTGTCGTCGACACCGATCGGCTGGATGCTGATCAGGTCGCGGTCGTCGGCGCTGCCGGGCAAGGCCGAACCGTGCATGACCTTGAGCCGCTCGGCATCGTCGAGACGCGTCGACAGGCCCTTGGCCATGTCCATGGTGACGTGGTTGCCGCCGACCGGAATGGCGTCGGCGTGAACGAAGCGGCCCTCGGAGAACACCGAAAGCGTCGTGGTGCCGCCACCCATGTCGATGCAGGCGGCGCCCATTTCAAGCTCGTCGTCGACAAGTGCGGCAAGGCCGCTGGCATAAGGCGTGGCAACCATGTGCTCGACCGACAAATGCGAGCGATTGATGCAAAGCTCGAGATTGCGCATCGGCGCCGAATCGCCTGTGAGCACGTGCATGTCGACGCCAAGCGTGTCACCGACCATGCGGCGCGGATCGCGCACGCCGCGCTCGGCGTCGAGCGAAAAGGCGACAGGCAACGAGTGGATGACGTCGCGCTCGGCCCTGAGCGCCTGCTTGGCACCGGCGGCGAGAACGCGCTGGACATCGGCTTCCTCGACTTCATGGCCGCCGAGATTGATCGTTGCAGAGAACGACTCGCTCTTGATGCGCCCTGCCGACAGATTGACGATCAGCGAGTCCGCGGTCAGCCCGGCCATGCGTTCGGCCGCATCGACGGCGAGACGGATGGCGTGCTCGGCGCGATCGAGATCGACGACAACGCCCGACTTCACGCCTTGCGATTTCTGATGGCCGATGCCGATGACCTGGGCCTGATGGGTACGACCCTTGAGCAACTGGCTGCCTTCGGCCGGCTTCAGCTTGGCGACCACGCAGCAGACCTTGTTCGAACCGACATCGAGCACCGTCAGGATGCCCGAACGGCGCGAAACCGGATCTTTTTGACCGCCAAGCCAGCTCATGTTCTTTTCTCCGCCTTCGCCTTGAAGGCTTTCGGCTTGGTTTTCAGCAAGTCGGCACGACGCTCGACCGCTTCCGGCGTGAGCTGCACCACGAGCCGGTCGCCGAAGCGCATGTCGACGGCCGAGATGTCACGCGTCAGAAGCGCGTTCTCGCGGTCGAGATCGACCAGATCGGCAAGCGCCGCATCGACCTGGCTCTCGGGCAGCTTGACGGTGATTCCATTGTCGAGGCGCAGATCCCAGCGCCGCTCGCCGACGCGGATGTAGCCCTTCACGCGCGATGCCAGCTCCGGAAAGGCCTGGACCCGGGCAACGAAGTCGGCGGCACGCTCGGCAGCACCAAAGCCGATGACCAGCGGCAGAGCGACCTGGCGTCCGCCGGTGAACGGGGCGATGACCTTGCCGTCCTTCTCGACGATGCTGAGCTGGCTGCCGTGCTGCCAGATAGCGAAAGCGTCGCGCTCATCGACGCGAACTTCGATCGTATCGGGATAGACCTTGCGCACGGCGGCATCGCGAACCCAAGGCAGGCTGACGATGCGCTCGCGCGCTTCTTCCGGGTTGAAGCCGACCAAGGAGGTCCAGCCATCGAGTTCGAGCTTGTCGAGAATATCGATCTCGGAGGTCTCGCGGTTTCCCGAAACCTTGATCTGGTCGACGGCAAAACCGCTGCGGGCCGTCACACCCTGGACAAGTGCCGGGAAGTGGCCGCCGAGATAGGCGCCGTAGAGCGAGCTTGCGGCGAGGAACGACGCTGTCAGCATCGACGCGGCGTAGGGCGGAGGAGTGAACTCCCCACGCCCGAAGCGCGACAGCATGCGGACCGGCTTGCGCAGCAGCCGCGGCAGCACGAAATGCGCCGCGGACAAGGACAGCCCGAAGACGCGCGGCGCGGCACCGTTCATCCTCCTGTTCTGTCCCGATCTCAACGCAAACACGAAGCGTCCTCCACCATCCAACTCAACAACTCACCAAACGAATGCCCGGCTTGGGCAGCAATCTCAGGCACCAGCGACGTCGGCGTCATGCCGGGTTGCGTGTTGACCTCCAGCCAGACGACCTCTCCATTTTCGGAATGGCGGTCGTCGTACCGGAAGTCAGACCGGGAGACGCCCCGGCACCCGATCGCTTGGTGAGCCTTGAGCGCCAGTGTTTGTATTTTTTGGTAAATATTCGGTGAAACTTTCGCGGGGCATTCGTGCTTTGATCCCCCAGCGACATATTTTGAATCATAATCGTAGAAGGCATGACCCGTGGGGACGATCTCGCAGACGCCGAGCGCGACATCGCCCATGACAGCACAGGTCAACTCGCGTCCATGGACGTAGCGCTCGACCATCACCGTGTCACCATAACGCCACTCCGACGACGAGATCACCTGGGGCGGATGCGACTGATCTTCCTTGACGATGACCACGCCGAAGCTCGACCCTTCCGACACCGGCTTGACCACGTAAGGCGGCTTCATCGGGTGCTGGTTGCCGATCGCGAAACGATCGAGGACCCTGGATTCAGCGATCGGAATGCCGGCAGCCTTCGCCACCTTCTTCGACTGCTCCTTGTTCATCGCGAGCGCCGAAGCGAGCACGCCAGAATGGGTGTAGGGAATGCCGAGATATTCGAGGATGCCCTGGATCGTGCCGTCTTCGCCGAAGGGGCCATGAAGCGCGTTGAATGCGACATCCGGCCTCAGCGCCGAGAGCACCGCTCCGACATCGCGATCGACATCGACTCGGGTGACCTGGTAGCCGACCCGCTCAAGCGCTTCTGCACAGGCATCGCCAGACGACAGGGATACAGGCCGCTCGGACGAAAACCCGCCCATTAAGACAGCGACGTGCTTTGAATTCATCCCCGGTGATCCCCTCTAGACTCGCACACAACGCCTTGTTTCCACAGACTAAAACAGAGCTCTCCGGAAGATGGACTTCCGGATGGAAACGCGGTTTACGCGTCACGCGACTCAAATCAGGAAACGCTTTAGGTCAGAGAATCAGAGACTTGATTCCGTGGCAAGAGCCGATTGGAATTCGTTGCGATTTCATGACCATTGCCGCTTCCGATAACCATTGGAATGACAGCGGGAAAAGGCGGAATTCGGGTCGCAAAAAGGCCCCGGCGCGAATGCACCGAGGCCTGTAAGTATCGCCGTCGTAGTGGGATATTCGAGACCAAACGATCTCGCCAGGCGCGCGAAACCTAGAGCAATTGCCCAAGGAACTCCTGCACTTCATGGCCTGGCTTGAAGTGTCCGATGCGCTTGATTTCCCAGTGCAGGCGGATGCCGGAATTCTCCAGCACGCGGCTGCGCACGGTCTCGCCGAGATACTCGAGATCGTAGCCGGTAGCATTGCCGGTGTTGATCATGAAATTGCAATGCAGCGGCGACATCTGCGCACCGCCGATCATCAGCCCGCGGCAGCCGGCATTGTCGATTTCCTTCCAGGCCGAGGTTCCCTCGGAATTCTTGAAGGTCGAGCCACCGGTTTTTTCGCGGATCGGCTGCACCGTTTCGCGGTGATGCTGGACCGCATCCATCGCCGCCTTGATCGCATCCTTGTCCTCGGCATAGCCCTCGAAGGTCGCCGAGGTGAAGATCAGGTCGGCCGGCGCCGAGGAATGCCGGTAGGCATAGCCCATGTCGGCATTTGACAGCACATGCAGATTGCCTGAACGGTCGAGCGCACGGACCTCGACGACGCGTTCGCGCGTCTCGACGCCGTTGGCGCCCGCATTCATGCGCAGCGCCCCGCCGATGGCACCGGGGATGCCATGGTAGAAATGAAAGCCGCCAATGCCGTTGTCATGCGCCAGGGCCGCCACGCGCTTGTCGGGCGTCGCCGCACCGGCCTTGATTCCGGTTGGTGAAATGGCCTCGGCCTCGCCGAAACCCTTTGCCGACAACCGCACGACAAAGCCTGGAATGCCGCCCTCGCGCACCAGAAGGTTGGAGCCGATGCCGACGACCATCACCGGGATCTCTTCCGGCACCGCCTTCAGGAAGGCCGCGAGATCTTCCTCGTCGGCAGGCTGGAACAGCGCCTGGGCCAGGCCGCCGGCGCGGAACCAGGTGATCTTCTCCATCTCGGCGCTGGCCGTGATGCGCCCGCGCAATCCGGAAAGGCGATCGCCGAGCTTTGCGATAAGCGCCTCGCCGCCGATCACGATCCGCCTCCGGCGAGTTCGCCCGGCAGTGCATAGGCCCATTGCGTGATGTTGCCGGCGCCGAGATAGACGACGAAGTCGCCCGGCTTGGCCAGTTCGCGCACAATCGGCGCGATCGCCGCCGGTCCCTCGATATGGCGGGCGTCGCGATGGCCGCCGGCGCGGATGCGTGCGGTCAATGTCTCTGAGTTGATGCCATCGATTGGATCCTCTCCGGCATTATAGACCGGGGCGATCATGACTGTGTCGGCATCGTTGAAGCAGGCCGCAAAATCGTCGAACAGGTCACGCAGGCGGGTGAAGCGGTGTGGCTGGGCAATAGCGATGACACGGCCCTTGGTCGCCTCGCGCGCCGCACTGAGCACAGCCTTGATCTCGACCGGATGGTGACCGTAGTCGTCGAACACTTCGACGCCGTTCCAGGTGCCGGTGTGGGTGAAGCGACGCTTGACGCCGCCGAAGGACGACAGCCCGCGCTTGACCGCCTCGGGTGAAATACCGAGTTCAGTCGCGACAGCGATGGCCCCCGTGGCATTGGAAACGTTGTGGCGGCCGGGCATCGGCAGGCGCAGGCCCTCGATGGTGGTCGAGGAAACCGACTTGCGGTTGCGGATGATGACGTCGAAGACCGAGACGGCACCATCCATGCGGTGATTGGTGAAGCGGACGTCGGCCTGGGCGTTCTCGCCATAGGTGATGACGCGGCGGTCCTCGATGTGGCTGACCAGCGCCTGGACTTCGGGATGGTCGGTGCACATCACGCCAAAGCCGTAGAACGGCACATTCTCGACGAACTGGCGAAACGCCTCGCGGACCTTGTCGAAGGTGCCGTAGTGGTCGAGGTGCTCGGGGTCGATGTTGGTGACCACGGCAATGTCGGCCGGCAGCTTGAGGAAGGTGCCGTCGCTCTCGTCGGCCTCGACAACCATCCACTCGCCCTCACCCATGCGGGCGTTGGTGCCATAAGCATTGATGATGCCGCCATTGATGACGGTCGGGTCGAGCCCGCCGGCGTCGAGCAGCGTCGCCACCATCGAGGTGGTTGTCGTCTTGCCGTGCGTGCCGCCGATCGCGACCGCATTGCGGAAGCGCATCAGCTCGGCCAGCATTTCGGCACGGCGTACGACCGGCAGCAATTTCTCGCGCGCAGCCTTGAGCTCCGGATTGGTCTTCTTGATCGCGGTCGAAACGACGATGACTTCGGCGTCGCCAAGGTTCTCGGCGCGATGTCCGACGAAGCACTCGATGCCTTTTTCGCGCAGGCGCTGCACGTTGGCGCTCTCGGACTGGTCAGAGCCCTGCACCTTGTAGCCGAGATTGTGCAGCACCTCGGCGATGCCGCTCATGCCGATGCCGCCAATGCCGATGAAATGCACGAGGCCGATCGTCTGCGGCATCTTCATGGCCGCACTCCCTTCCTGAATTCCGCAACGGGTATTTTGGACGCAATAGCCTCTGCGAGGTCGGCGAGCAACCGTGTGGCATCTGCTTTGCCGACTGACTTAGCGGCAGCCGCCATCGCCGCCATGCGCGCCGGATCGTCCATGGCGCCACCGACGAGCGCCGCAATGCGCTCCGGCGAAAGCGTTGCCTGCGGGTGCACTTCGCCGCCGCCCGCCGCCGCAAGACGTGCAGCGTTCGCAGCCTGGTCGTGGTCGAGCGCATAGGGATATGGCACCAGCAGTGCCGGACGGCCGATGACCGCGATCTCCGAAACCGTCGAAGCGCCGGAGCGCGACATCACCAGATGGGCGGCGGCCATGCGCTGCGCCATGTCGTTGAAGAACGGCGAAACGTCGGCCGCGATACCCAACCTGGCATAAGCGTCCTTGACCTTGCCGGCGTCTTCGACACGCGCCTGCTGGGTGATGCGCAGGCGCTTGCGCTGTGCATCGCTCAACAGCGCTATGGCGCCGGGAACCGCATCGGAAAAGAACTGCGCGCCCTGGCTGCCACCAAAGACCAGAAGGTTGAAGGCATCAGCGCCGTCCGACGCCTCATAAGGCATCTTCGCCGCTTCGATGACGGCTGGCCGCACTGGATTGCCGGTGACAACCACCTTGGCGCTGTTGGCGCCGGAATTCTCGGGCAGGAAGCCGCCGGCGATCGCATCGACCCTTGAACCCAGCGCCTTGTTGGCGCGGCCCATCACCGCGTTCTGCTCATGCACCATGGATGGCACGCCGCGTCGCGTCGCGGCGTAGAGCGGTGGCAATGTCGGGTAGCCACCGAAGCCGATCACCACAGAAGGCTTGATCTTGGCGATCACCTGCGAGGCCTGGCGCACGCCGCGCCAGATGGTCCAGAAAGCGCGCGCCAGCGCGATGGGATTTTTCGAGCCGAAGGTCGATGACGAAATCGGATGGATGGCGGCGGCTGGAAACTTGCCGGCGAAACGCTCGGCGCGGTCGTCGGTGGCGAGATGCACTTGCCAGCCGCGCGCCGTCAGTTCATGCGCCAGCGCCTCGGCCGGAAAGAGATGGCCGCCGGTCCCGCCGGCGGCAAGCATGACAGTTCCCTTGGCCATGTTATTCGGCCGGCACTGCGTGCCGCGGCATCGCGGAAAAACCGCCGGGCCTGAGCTTCTCGGGCTTCTTGCGCGTCAGCGCCAGCACCATGCCCATGGAAATGGCAATCGCGATCAGCGACGAACCGCCATAGGAGATGAACGGCAGCGTCATGCCCTTGGCCGGCATCAGTTGCAGGTTCACGCCCATGTTGATCACCGACTGGAAGCCGAACACGACAACGAGGCCAGCTACCGCATAGCGGGTGAAATCATCATGTTCCTTAAGCGCAGTGCGCAGGCCGCGCAGCACGATGAAGGCGAAGATCGCCATGATGATCAGGCACAGGATGATGCCGAACTCTTCGCCGGCGACCGAGAAGACGAAGTCGGCATGGCTGTCAGGGATAACGCGCTTGACCGTGCCCTCGCCCGGTCCGACCCCGAACCAGCCGCCATTGATGATCGCATCGCGGCCCATGTCGACCTGGAAGGTGTCGCCCTCGCCGGTCAGGAAGCGGTCGATACGGCCGGCGACGTGCGGAAACACCGTGTAGGCGGCAAAGCCGCCGCCGATGCCGACAGCACCGAGCGCAATGATCCAGAACCACGACATGCCGGCCATGAAAAACATCACGCCCCAGGTGCCGAGCACCAGCATGGTCTGGCCAAGGTCGGGCTGCGCCACAAGCAATGCAACGACCAAGCCGAGCAGGATCATGGCAAACAGGTTGCCGGGGATATCGGGCTGGCGGTCATGCTCGGCAAACAGCCAGGCGCAGATGACGACGAAGGCCGGCTTGAGAAATTCGGATGGCTGGATCGACACCCCGGCCAGCGACAACCAGCGCCGCGCGCCCTTGACCTCGACGCCGATGAACAGCACCGCAACCATCATCACCAGCATGATGCACAGCATCACCAGCGCCATACGCCGGATCTGGCGGACTTCCAGGAACGACACGGCGATCATCACCATGAGCGCAGGGATGGTGAAGATGATCTGGCGGGTGGCGAAGTGGAAGCTGCCGAGGCCGATACGTTCGGCGACCGCCGGACTTGCGGCAAAGGAAAGCACGATGCCCAGTCCCATCAGCGACAGGAATGCCGCGAGGAACCAGCGATCGACCGTCCACCACCACAGGGCGACGGGACTTCTGTCGAGACGGCTGGCCATTATCTTGCCCCTCCGATAGCGCTGACGCCATCAATAGCATTCACAGCTTGCCTGAAGGCTTCGCCGCGAATTTCGAAATTCTTGAACTGGTCGAAGCTGGCGCAGGCCGGCGACAACAACACCACCGCCTCGCTCGAGTCGTCCTTGGCCGCATCTTCGGCCGCATGCTCGACCGCAGCCGCCAGCGTGCCCGATATCTCATAGGGTACAGCCTCGCCGAGCGTTGCGGAAAAGCCCGGAGCCGCCTCGCCGATCAGGTACGCCCGGGCGATGCGTGGAAATAGGCTGCGCAGCGGCTCGATGCCACCTTCCTTGGGCAGGCCCCCGGCAATCCAGTAGATGCGCGGGAAGCTCGACAAAGCCGGCGCCGCAGCATCGGCATTGGTCGCCTTGGAATCGTTGATGAACAGCACATGGCCCTTGCGGCCGACCTGCTCCATACGATGGGCAAGGCCGGGGAAACTCTCAAGCCCGGCCTGGATCTCGCCGAGGTCGAGCCCGACCTTGAGGCAGGCAGCGACCGCCGCGAGTGCGTTCTGCGCATTGTGCTGGCCGCGCAGCGAGCCGATACCTTCGAGGAAGGCGATGCGGCTGTAGCGGCCATCGATCGCTTCCATCAGATCGGTGCCGTCGGCGAAGTAGCCATCGGTCAAAGGCAGGCGCTTGGATATGCGCACGACTTCCTTGCCGACCCGCTCAAGCCTGTCGGCGATCTGGGCGCAATAGATGTCGTCGACGCCGATGATGGCGGTCTCGCTGCCGGCGACCAGGCGCTCCTTGATCGTGGCGTAGTGCTGCATTGTACCGTGACGGTCGAGATGATCGGGCGTCAGGTTGAGCAGGATGCCGGCCGTCGGGTTGATCGAGGGCGCCAGATCAATCTGGTAGGACGAGCACTCGACAACGTAGTGGCGGTCTGGCTGTGGCAGATCGAGCGTCATCACGGCGCGGCCGATGTTGCCGCCCATCTGCGTGTCACGGCCCGCCGAATTCAGGATATGGGCCGTCAGCGCCGTCGTCGTCGACTTGCCGTTGGTGCCAGTGATGGCAATGAACGGCGCGGTCGGCGCGGTTGCGATACGCTCGCGCGCGAACAGCTCGATGTCGCCGATGATCTCGACGCCCGCGCCGCGCGCCAGCTCCACCGTCCAATGCGGCTTGGGATGGGTCAGCGGCACGCCGGGCGACAGCACGAAGGACGAAATGGCGGCCCAGTCGGCACCACGCAGATCGCCCGTCGCAATGCCTTCGGCCGCAGCCTTGGCCACGCTTTCGGGATTGTCGTCCCAGGCAAGCACATCGGCCCCGCCTTCCGCGAGCGCGCGCGCAGTCGCGACCCCCGAGCCACCAAGGCCAAAGAGCGCCACTCGCTTTCCCTGAAATGACGTCGCGGGAATCATGCAGGCCTCAGCGCAGCTTGAGGGTGGAAAGACCGATCAGCGCCAGAATAACAGCAATGATCCAGAAGCGGATGACGACCTGGCTCTCGGTCCAGCCGAGTTTTTCGAAATGGTGGTGGATTGGCGCCATCAGGAACACCCGCTTGCCGGTCATCTTGAAGAAGCCGACCTGTATGATGACCGACAGCGCTTCCATCACGAACAGGCCGCCGACGATCGCCATGACGATCTCGTGCTTGGTGGCGACAGCAACAGTGCCGATCAGGCCGCCGAGTGCCAGCGAACCCGTGTCGCCCATGAAGATGGCGGCGGGCGGCGCGTTGAACCAGAGGAAGCCGAGACCAGCGCCGATGACAGCTCCCAGGATCACCGCGAGTTCGCCGGTGCCGGGCACGAAGTGGATCTGCAGGTATTCGGCGAAGACCGCGTTGCCCGAGAGGTAGGCGATGACGCCGAAGGATGCCGCGGCGATCATGATCGGTACGATCGCCAGTCCGTCGAGCCCGTCGGTCAGGTTCACCGCATTGCCGGCGCCGACGATGACGAAGCAGGCAAAGGGAATAAAGAACCAGCCGAGATTGAGAAGGAAATCCTTGATGAAGGGGAAGGTCAGCGACGACGAAAACGGCGCCTGGCCGTTGTGCATGATGATCCAGGCGGCAATGCCGGCGATCACGAACTCGATGCCGAGACGCGCCTTGCCGGACAGGCCGAGATGTGACTGCTTGGTGACCTTGAGATAGTCGTCATAAAAGCCGATGGCGCCGAAACCGAGCGTGACGAACAGCACCACCCAGACATAGACGGAGGTGATGTTCGCCCACAAAAGCGTCGAACCGACGATGCCGCACAGGATCATCAGCCCACCCATTGTCGGCGTGCCAGCCTTCTTGAAGTGGGTCTGCGGCCCGTCGGCGCGGATCGGTTGGCCCTTGCCTTGCCTGAGGCGCAGGGCATTGATGATCGCCGGGCCAAAAATGAAGACGATCAGCGCCGAGGTGATCAGCGCGCCGCCGGTGCGGAAGGTGATGTAGCGGAAGACGTTGAAGAACGACACCTTGTCCGCAAAGTCGACAAGCAAAGTTAGCATGCGTATCGGTCCCCCGAGACCTCGTCAGGTCGGTGTGATGTTGCCGGCCTGTGCCGGGAATGTCTTGATGAGTGCTTCGACCAGCCGATTGAAGCCAATGCCCTTCGACGACTTGATCATGACGGCGTCGCCGGGCTGAAGCGTCTTGAACAGGACGGATTTCAGCTCTTCGACACCGCTGCGATACTCCGCCCTGAACCCCTCGGGCAGTGTGTCGGCAAGTGCCTTCATTTCCGGACCCGCCATCAGCACCATGTCGGTCCGTGTCGAGCCGATCAGTTCGGCAAGCGCCTGATGCAGCTTGGCCGAATGGCTGCCGAGCTCGAGCATGTCGCCAAGCACGGCGATGCGCCGGCCAGCGCCCTGGATCGGCGTGGCGTCGAGCAGTTCGATCGCCGCCTTCATCGACGCCGGATTGGCGTTGTAGCTCTCGTCAATCAGCGTGATCGGCCCGTCCGGCAGTTGCAGGATGTGGCGCTGGCCACGTCCGCTCTCCGCCGTCATCGAGGCGAGTGCTGTGGCAACCGTCGGCACATCGGCGCCGCAGAGATGGGCAGCCCCCAGCACGGCGAGCGCATTCTGGACGATATGACGTCCCGGCGCGCCGATGCGGGCCGGCACGTCGCGGCCGCCGACGCGCGCCACGATCATCGAATGATCGGCTTCGAGCGTGCATTTCAGCAGCCGGAAATTGGCGCGGGCGTTTTCACCATAACTCATGACGTTGTCGATGCCAGCGGCGCGGGCGAACTTTTCCAGCAGCTTGAAGCGGCCGTCGTCGCGGTTGAGCAGCACCGCCCCGCCCGGCTCGACGCCTTCGAAGATCTCGGCCTTGGCCTTGGCGATCTCGTCAAGATTGCGGAAAAAGCCGAGATGAGCCGCAGCGATCAAGGTGACGACGGCGATATGCGGGCGAACCATGCGCACCAGCGGGCTGATCTCGCCGGGATGGTTCATGCCGATCTCGAAGACGGCGTAGTCGCAATCCTCGGGCATACGCGCCAGCGTCAGCGGTACACCCCAATGGTTGTTGAATGAGGCGGCCGATGCATGGACCTTGCCGACCGACGACAGCGCGTGGCGCAGTGCTTCCTTGGTCGAAGTCTTGCCGACCGAACCGGTGACGGCAATGATCCGCGCCCGCGACCGGGCACGGGCGGCGATGCCGACCTTTTCAAGGGCTGCCAGAACGTCTGGCACCACGATCATCGGCGCTGTCAGCCGGCCCAAGGCGGGTAGCTTGCCCTCGGCGACGACCAGCAGGCCAGCGCCTGCCTTGATCGCAGCGGTGGCGAAGTCGTGGCCGTCCATCGCATCGCCCTTGATGGCGAAGAAGGCTTCGCCCGGCTTCAGGCTGCGGCTGTCGATGGAAATTCCCGTGATGCCTTCGGGCATCTGGCCGAGCGGGCGGCCGTCTGTTGCCTCAACGAGCGCGTCGGAGGTCCACAAAAGGCTCATGCCGTCGCTCCGGCCAGCGCTTTGCGGACTTCCTCATGGTCGGAGAAATGCAGCGTCTCGGCGCCGATGGTCTGACCTTCCTCGTGCCCCTTGCCGGCGACGATCAGCGTATCGCCGGCATGCAGCATGCCGACGGCTTCGTGGATCGCCTGGCGGCGGTCGCCGATCTCGATGGCACCCGGCGCCGCATCCATGATCGCCGCACGAATGCTTGCGGGCACTTCCGAGCGCGGATTGTCGTCGGTGACGATGGTGACATCGGCAAGCCGCGTGGCGATTTCGCCCATGATCGGGCGCTTGCCGCGATCGCGGTCGCCGCCGCAGCCGAACACGACGATGACACGGCCGGTGGTGAACGGCCGCACTGCCGCCAGCACGTTTTCCAGCGCGTCGGGCTTGTGGGCGTAGTCGACATAGACCGGCGCACCATTCGTTGTGGTGCCGACGAGGTCGAGGCGGCCCGGCGCGCCTTCGAGATGTTCGAGTGCCGCCAGCGCCTTGGCGACGTCGGTGCCGGTGGCGATGGCAAGGCCGGCGGCAACGAGCGAGTTGGCGACCTGGAAATCGCCAGCGAGTGGCAGGTCGATCTCGTAGATGGTGCCGCCGCACTCGATTTCGGCGCGCTGCCGGTGGCGTTCGTGCTCCACCCGCTTGAGCGCCAGGAACTGGCCGTTGCGGCCAACCGTCAGCACATCGAGGCCGGCGGCGCGCGCCGCGGCGATTGTCGGCTCGGACCACGGATCGTCGGCGAAGACGACTGCGGGTGCGCCCTTGGGCAGCAGCGTGTCGAACAGGCGCAGCTTGGCACGGTGGTAGTCCTCGACCGTCGGATGGTAGTCCATATGGTCGCGGCCGAGATTGGTGAAGCCGCCGGCAGCCAGGCGCACGCCGTCGAGGCGACGCTGGTCGAGGCCATGGCTGGACGCTTCCATCGAAGCATGCGTCACGCCGCTATCTGCGAGTTCGGCGAGCAGCTTGTGCAGCGCGACCGGATCCGGCGTCGTCAGCTGGCCGTATTCGTTGCGTCCGGGCGCCACAACGCCCGTCGTGCCGATGCTGGCCGCGGCATAACCGGCGTGTTTCCATATCTGGCGGGTGAAGGCTGCGACCGAGGTCTTGCCGCTGGTGCCAGTAACGGCAACCATGGTCTCGGGCTGGCGAGCGTAAAGTTTGGCAGCAGCGAGCGCCAATGCCTGGCGCGGATCGTCGACCGCAATGACCGGCACGCCGACTGATGCAAGTTCGGTGCCCTTGGCTGCGACGACAGCCACCGCACCGCGTTTGGCCGCGTCGCCGGCATATGCCGCGCCATCGGCCTTGCTTCCAGAGACGGCGAAGAACAGCGTTCCGGGCATCACCTGGCGGGAATCCGACGAAACCCCGCTCACCTCGACATCTTTGGGCAGAACCCCATCGACGGGCAGGATACCGGCAAGGTCAAATAGTTTCATCGAGATCCGTTCGCTACATACAAAGCGGCGCGCCGCCGGCGCGCCTGCAGAATCAGGGGTAAGAAGCCAGAGTTGCACCACTTTCATGGCTGAATTCTGGCTTGACGCCAAGCAGGGGTGCCGAACGCCGGATAATATTGGCGACCATCGGCGCCGCATTGAAGCCGGCTGTCGCGCCCACACCAGGATGTTCAGCCTTGGGTTCGTCGACGATGGTCAGCACGATGTATTGCGGATCGTCCATCGGGAAGGCCGCGACGAAGGCGTTGAAGCGGACATCCGACGAATAGCGGCCGTTGATGACTTTCTCGGCGGTACCGGTCTTGCCGCCGACGCGATAGCCTTCAACCTGCGCCCGCGTGCCTGATCCGCCGGTGCCTTTCGTCGCATTGAGCTTGTAGAGATACTTCATGTCCTCACTGGTCGAGGGCTTGATGACCTGCGTGGCAACCGCATTAGCCTCGGCTTCGCTACGCACCAGGAAGGTCGGCTCGATCAGCTTGCCGCCATTCATCAGCGCTGCGGCGCCCACGGCCGTCTGCAACGGCGTCGTCGACATGCCATGGCCGAAGGAGATCGTGATCGAGTGCACCTTCTTCCAGACCTTCGGCTCGGTCGGGCGTGCAACCTCCGGCAGTTCCGTCTTCATGCGAGTGAGCAGGCCCATGCGCATCAAGAATTCGCGGTGGCCTTCGATGCCGACAACGTCAGCTTCGCGTGCCGAACCGATGTTGGACGAGAAGATGAACACTTCCGGCACGGTCAGCACCCTGCCCTTGCCGTGGAAGTCGCGGATGGTCTGGCGTCCGATGGTGATCGGCCGGCTCGCGTCGAAAGTCGAGTTGAGCGTCACCTTGCCGGAGTCGAGCGCCATGGCGGTGGTGAAGCTCTTGATCGTCGAGCCCATTTCGAACAGGCCGGCCGACATGCGGTTCAGCCGATCCTTGTCCTGGGCATTGAACGGGTTGTTGGGGTCGAAATCCGGCACCGAGCCCATGGCCAGCACTTCGCCGGTCTTGACGTTGAGCACGACGGCGCCGGCGGCAACCGCCTTGTATTTCTCCAGCGCGGTGACGAGTTCGTCACGCACGATGTGCTGGACGCGCAGGTCGATCGACAGCTTGACCGGCTTGAGGTCCTTGGCGATCGCCAAGCCCGAAGCCTGCAGATCGGCAAGACCCTGGTCGTCGATGTATTTTTCGAGGCCTGATATACCCTTGTTGTCGATGTTGGTCAGGCCAACGATATGCGACGCCGTCTCGCCGCCCGGATAAAAACGGCGCTTTTCGGTCCGGAAACCGACGCCGGGGATGCCCAGCGCCAGAATCTCGGCCTGCTGCTTGGGCGTCAGCTGGCGCTTGAGCCAGACAAAGCCGGAACCGCTCTTCAGCTTGAGGTAGGTCTGCTCGACCTCGAGGTCGGGCAGCACCGTCGACAGCTTCTCGATCGCCTCGTCGGCATCGACGATGCGGCGCGGCTCGGCAAACAGCGACGCCGTCTTGATGTCGGTGGCCAGAACCTCGCCGTTACGGTCGACGATGTCGGGGCGCGAAGCGGTGACACGTGATTCCGGCCCGGCCGACGTCTCGGGATCCTGCATGCCAAGATAGACAAGCCGTCCGGCAATCGTCGCATAGATGCCGAAGAACACCGCCATGGTCATGACGACGCGGTTGCGCGTGCGTCCGCCCGTCGCCTTACGCGCGCTGTCGACGACGATCGAAGCACTCTTGCCTTCACCGTTGCGGCGTTTCCTGCCAAGCAAGCCGATCATCGGGCAATCCCTCCGGTCACGGTCTGATCCGGGGCGGCTTCGGCGACGCCGCCGAAACGCTCCGCGGTGATGTCTTCGATGGTCAGGGGTCGGACGGGCAGTTCATTGAGGCCAACGATCTGGCGGGCATCCACCGGCTTGAGCTGGAGCTCAGCCTCATAGACCTGCGACAGCTTCTGCAGTCGCGACGGCTGCGTGAGCAGGCTCCAGTCGGCCTTCAGGAGGTCGATCGTGTCTTCCTCGAAGCGGATCTGCGCTTCGATCTTGTTGACGGCCTTGAGCTGGTTCTCGGCCTCGTCCTTGGTCTTGTAGGTGAAAGCCGCGGCGCCAACCATGACGGCGATCAGCACGATGTCACTGGTGCGGAACATTGGCTCACCTTTCTCCCGACTGGCTGACGTCGGGAAGCTTCGGAAGTCCGAAAATGGAAAAGTCCTCGGCGCGCGGCGCAGCCGTGGTGCGTACGGCTGCCCGCAGCTTGGCCGAACGCGAACGTGGATTGATTGCCGTCTCGGCATCGCTGGGTCCGACCGCGCCGCCCGCCTTGTCGAAGGTCGTGACGATGGTTTCGAGTTCCGGCATGTAGCGCGAGCGCGACGGGCTCGACGAGCGATCGGTGATGAAGCGCTTGACGATGCGGTCTTCGAGCGAATGGAAGGTGACCACGACCAGCCGCCCGCCAGGCTTGAGCGCGCGTTCGGCAGCAAAAAGTGCCCGCGCCAACTCGCCAAGCTCGTCGTTGACATAGATGCGCAGCGCCTGGAACACACGTGTCGCCGGATGGATCTTGTCCTTCGGCGCACGGCCGATATGCGTTTCGATGGCGTCAGCCAGATCGAGCGTGCGCTCGAACGGCTTCCTCTCGCGGCGGCTTTCGATCATGCGGGCGATGCGTCCGGCATGCCGTTCTTCGCCGAGGAAACCGAAGATGCGCGCGAGGTCGCCGGCCTTGAAGCGGTTGACGACATCGGCGGCACTTGCGCCAGCCTGCGCCATGCGCATGTCGAGCGGACCGTCTGCACGGAAGGAAAAGCCACGCTGCGCCTGGTCGAGCTGCATGGAGGAGACGCCGATGTCGAGCACGACGCCGTCGACAAGCTCGACATGATCGTCAAGGCTGGAGAACGGCGCCTGCACCAGCCGCAACCTGCCACCAGATTGCGCTTCGAGATCACGCCCCGCAGCAATGGCATCGGGATCGCGGTCGATCGCCACGACCGACGCGCCGGTCGCCAGGATTGCCTTGGTGTAGCCGCCAGCGCCGAACGTGCCGTCGACGACCACCTCGCCTGGCTGCGGATGCAGGGCGCGCAAAACTTCGGCGAGGAGGACCGGAATGTGGCGGGCCGGTCCGCCGACAGCAAGATGGTCATCGCCGTGGCCCACCGTCATTCCGGTCGCTCCCCAGGCTTCGTCCCCTGCCGAAGCCTCAACAGCCGGGCACGCACGTCCGCGCCATGGCTGCGCAGCCGTTCCGGCTCCCACATCTGAAAAAACTGCCCGCGCCCGACAAAGGCCACGTCCGTGGTGATGCCGGTATGCTCGCGCAGGAAATCCGAAAACAGAAATACGTCCGTCCTGATCGAGCTTCAGGAAGGTGCTGTCGCCATGGATGAAAAAGGACATATCGTCCGCCGCCTGCAGGAACGGATCTTCTTGGGCGATGCGCTGTTCGTAGCGATCGAGCAGGTCGAGCCCGCCGACATCCAGCGCCGGAACGTCGAGCGCCCTCAGCGCATAGAGCTCGGCGTAGCCGCGCTTCTGCAATACGGCACGGAAATGCGCCGGAACGGAGACCCGTCCCTTCGCATCGATCCTGTTCACCGCATTTGACAGAAACCGATCCATCGCCTGATCCGGCCGCTTGTGCGGCCGCGCCCCTCTTCGTCATGCCGGCCGCGCCCCGATGGCCCGGCTCAACCCCAAAACGCCTCCATGGCAGTGCAAGTGCATCGCGGCCCGCAGCCGCCGCGGCTGCCGGATCGGCGAACGCCTCACCCTTTACTGGAACGAAATCATGGTTACCGATTTGGGATAACATGGGGTGATATGGGCGTCAACGGGAACTAGGTACACTTGGCCACCACAAGGGGCCTTTCGGACCCTTTCGCAGCTTGCCGATTTTTATGATCCCTTAAGGCTAACGAAGTCTTACGTGGCCCAACGCTGCGGCGGCTTTCCGTCTTGCCGTGCAAGGACCTAGCCCCTAGCGTTGAAGCATCGACTACATGCCAGGGAGTGAACGCAGATCATGTCCGAGACCATGAAGGGCCGCGCCGCCACCCTCGCCCATCTGCGCCGTTCGAAACTGTCGGTCGGCGACCCGATCCCGGTGCCGCTGACCATGGCCTCGATCTACCACGCACCTGGCGACGCGACGGGCTTCAACCAGTATGGCCGCTTCAGCAACGCCAACTGGTCGGCCACCGAAGAAATGCTCGGGCATCTTGAAGGCGCGCCTTGCGTTGCTTTCCCGTCAGGCATGGGCGCGATCTCGGCGGCCTTCTTTGCCCTGCTCAAGACCGGCGATCGCATGCTTGTCGCCTCGGACGGCTATCACACCACGCGCATCCTGGCCGACCGCTTCCTCGGCGCCTTTGGCGTCAAGACGGACGTGCGGCCGACGGCAAGCTTCCTCGATGGCGGCTTCGACGGCTACCGCCTCGTCTTCATCGAAAGCCCGTCCAACCCGACACTCGACATCTGCGACATCACGGCCGTCGCCAAGGCGGTGCATGCGGCCGGCGGGCTGCTCATCGTCGACAACACCACGATGACGCCATTCGGCCAGCGTCCGCTCGACCTCGGCGCCGACATCGTCGTGGCCGCCGACACCAAGGCACCCAACGGCCACTCCGACGTGCTGTTCGGCCATGTCGCAAGCCGCAGCCCAGAGATCATCGCCGCCGTCACCGAATGGCGGCAGAACGCCGGCGGCATCCCCGGCCCGTTCGAGGCCTGGCTGGTGCATCGCGGCCTGGAAACGCTCGAACTGCGCTTCGACCGCATGTGTTCGTCGGCCGAGATCCTGGCCCCGCGACTCAAGGCGCACCCGGCCGTCAGTGCCTTGCGCTATCCAGGCCTGGAAGGCGACCCTTCGCACAACCTCGCCCGGGTCCAGATGGACCGCTTCGGCTTCCTGATCAGCTTCGACCTCGGCTCCGAGGAACGGGCGGAAAACTTCATCAACGGCTGCGAATTGATGCATGCCGCCACCTCCTTCGGTGGCGTGCATACTGTCGCCGAACGCAGGCTCCGCCGCGGCGACGCGGTGCCGCCGGGCTTCGTCAGGCTATCGGTCGGCTGCGAACCGGTCGAGGAATTGTGGCATGCGATGAAGGCGTCGCTGGACCGGCTTGCCGGCTGAGCGCTCAAACGTCAGCGGCAGGCTGCTGCGCTGCACGCCAGGTAGCCGCATCCGGGCGCTTGACTCAAGACGCGCGAAAATCGCCGCAAGACATTGAAGTCGCAGGGGCAAAGAGGCAGCGCCAGCTGGCCTGTAAGCCGGGTTCTGTATGGCTCCCGCGCCTTGCGGCACGGGAACGTGGCGACCATTCATCTTGGGCGCATGTTGCCATGCGCCTCACGCAACCTACCCGGGCGGTGAGCCGGAAACAGCCCTGAGGGTTGCCCCTCGCACCACCCCTATTCGGTTTTGCTCCCGGTGGGGTTTACCTTGCCGCTTCTGTTGCCAGTCGCGCGGTGGGCTCTTACCCCACCCTTTCACCCTTACCGCGGAAACCGCGGCGGTTTGCTTTCTGTGGCACTTTCCCTGGGGTCACCCCCGCCGGCCATTAACCGGCACCGTGTATCCATGGAGCCCGGACTTTCCTCACCCACGACCTTTCGGCAATTGCGGGTGCGGCCGCCCGGCCAGCTGGCAAGGCGTATAGAATGGTTCGCACGGCAAAAGGCAAATGAAAACATTCGCCTCTAGAGCGCCGTGCGCCCGAATGGACGCACAAAGGACGCTCTAATTCATTGAATCTGCGCATCGTGCTTTCCGAAAATCGAGTCCGATTTTCGGGCCGATGCGGCCGGGAACCATCCCTTCCATGGGCGGTCAGCCGCCGATGCGGGCCTGGACTTTCTTGCAATAGGCGGCGGAAATCGGGTTCATACGCTTGGCGCCATGGCCGGCATTGTATTTGAGGATCGTGCCGCAGGTGGTGCCGCCCGAAAGCTCATGCGCCTTGGCGAGATACTTGAGACCAAACTTGATGTTGGTTTCCGGGTTGAACAGGCCCTTGGCCGAACCCGAGTAACCCATCATGCGTGCCGTTGCCGGCTTGATCTGCATCAGGCCGATTTCGCCGGCGCTGCCACGGGCATTAGCGCGATAGTTGCTCTCGACGCTGATCACCGCATGGGCAAGCGACACCGGCACACCGTAGGATGAGGCATAGCGGGCGACGATTTCGCCATAGGGCGCATTCGCCTTGGCAACCTTGGCCGTCTTGCCTGCCTGTTCCTTCACGGTCTTGGCGCCCTTGGCGCCGATCGACGCGGTCTTGAAATTGTCGATGGCAGCTTCTTTCTTGGCGCTGCAACCGAACAGATAGGGGCAGTCGTCGCCTGCCTTGTTGGCCTTGTTTCCCTTGGCGTTCTTGCTGTTTTCAATGATCACTTTCGAGGCTCGGACGGCACCGTCCTGGGCGTGAGCGGCAAAAGAAGTCAGGCCGGCGGCAAATGCCACCGCTACAACGGTCAAATTCTTCATATTATCCTTGTTCTCGAACAGGCCGCACGACAGCCAAAAGCGATCGCGCAGCATCCCTTCCTAAACGCCGGAGGGCCCTCTTACGGGGCATGACTGACTTAGCCGGCGCCTTGCACGGGAATGCATGTGACGGGGGAACTGGCGGGAAAAATGGCCGGACAAGTCACAATGCGTGACAAGTTGTAATCTGGCGAATCAGCCACCCTAGGCTAGTCAAGCCCACCGGGAAGCGAGGCAAGCAACCGCCGCAGCGTCGAAAGAGACGAGGAATCGACAACGCCATCGACGCACCTTGTGCGGAAATGTCGTTGAAATGCTTGAACAGTTACCGCCGTCTGCGCATCGAAGCGCCCGGTGATCTCGACGCCGTAGCCATAGAGCGCCAGCATCGATTGCAGTTCCTCTACAGCCGCGCCGGCGTCGCCCGGTTGCAATATTGCGTGCCCGTTGCGCGGCGAAGGTGCGACCCAATGACCTACGCCGGCTTGCGCCAACATCCTCCAGGAAAACTTCTCGCCCGGGTCAACTTTGCGCCCAAGAGCGACATCGGAGTGCGCCAAAACACGTTCGGGCGCCACATTGTGGCGCTCCACGATGCCCAGGCACAGCTCTGTCACCGCCCGCATCTGGCGCTTGGGAAAGGAGCGATAGCCCAGCGCATGGCCGGGATTGACGATCTCGATGCCGACCGAGCAGGAGTTGATGTCGGTCTCGCCGCGCCACGAGCTCTTGCCGGCATGCCAGGCGCGGTCGCTTTCGCGCACCATCTGAACGATACGGCCGTCCTCGTGCACCAGATAATGCGACGACACCTCACTCACCGGGTCGCACAGCCAGGCCTCGGCGCCATCGCCGGTTTCCATGCCGGTGTAGTGCAGCACGATCATATCCGGTTTCATCTCGTCACGCCGCTGCCCGAAATTGGGCGAAAGCCGTACCTCGGCATGCGGGTGGTCGGGCTGAAAACCGCTCATGCGTGCCGCAATCCCCTTTCGATGATCTCGTAGGCCGCGTTGATCGCGGCGATGCGCGTGGTGGCGATCCTGATGAACTCCTCGGGCAGACCGCGGGCGATCAGCTTATCGGGATGGTTGTTGGCGACAAGCTTGCGATAGTGCTTGCGCACATCCTCGAACGATTTGCCGCGTTCGATGCCAAGCACACGATAGGGATCGGCCTCGCCGAGGTCGAGATGCCGCGCGACAATGGTCTGGTAGTGCGCCTCCTCGATGCGGAAGATCTCGGAGACGCGATGCAGGAAGCTGCCCTCGCACTGGTGCATCATCCCGTCCGCCTTGGCGATATGGAACAGCCCATCGAGGATATCTTCCAGCATGCCGCAATTGGCATGGCCAGAGCCGCACAGCTTGGCCATGCGTTCAGCGTAGTACTCGAAGCCGGCGACGTCCTGCTGGGCGATGTCATAGAGCCGCGCCACATCGCGCGCATGCTCGGGCGGAACCGCGAAAATCTCGTAGAAGGCCCTGACCTCGGCCTGCGACACGACACCGTCGGCCTTGGCCATCTTGGCCGAGAGCGCGATCATCGCCACCGAAAACGCCACGCGACGCCGGGTTTCCGCATCTCCTGAGAAGACGGTGCGCACAGCTTCCACAACATCGGCAACGCTGTTGGCCGCCGACGCCGAAATACGTGCAATGAAGTCGCCGAGACGGTCCCAAATCGACATGGCCGCTTCTTAGGATGAAACATTCGCAAATGCGAGATGCCTTTGCGCCGGAAGGATAACTTTGTCGGCAACCGGGCCCTGGACCAAAAATCTGGACCAAAGGAATTTACACGACGAAAAAGCCAAGCCTCGTTATCGATTTGCGCCATGGACGCGCGCAACACCACCCAGCCGGCACACACCTTTTCCCGCGAGACGATCGGGCTCGCCCTTGGTACGCTTGGCGTCGTCATCTTCGGCGGCACCTTGCCGGCGACCCGCGTTGCGCTGACGACCTTTTCGCCATGGTTCGTCACCCATGGCCGCGCCGCGATGGCCTCGCTTGCCGCGGCCCTGCTGCTGCTGATCCTGCGCAAGCGCTTGCCGAAAGGCGATGCGCCGGCCTTGTTCCTCGCCGGCCTGCTTCTGGTCTTCGGCTTTCCGATCTTCTCATCCATTGCCATGCAGACAGTGCCGGCGTCGCATGGCGGCGTCGTGCTCGGCGTCCTGCCGCTGACCACCAGCATCTTTGCCGCGATCATCGGCGGCGAACGGCCATCGGTGTTTTTCTGGATCTGCGGCGTCGCCGGAGCCACCCTTGTCATCACCTTTGCCATCAGCGACAGCGGCATGCAGCTTTCATCAGGCGACCTGTTCCTGTTCCTCGCCGCACTGTCAGCGAGCCTGGGCTACGTCGTGTCGGGCAAGCTGTCGCGCCATATGCCGGGCTGGGAGGTCATCTGCTGGTCGCTGATCCTGACCGCGCCGATCTCGATCCCTGGGGCAGTGTGGAGCTGGCATCCGGAATTCGCCAGTGCCTCGCCGGCACAGACATTTTCGTTTTTCTACCTCAGCTTCGGCTCGATGTTCCTTGGCTTCTTCGCCTGGAATGTCGGCCTTGGCATGGGCGGAATCGCCCGGGTCAGTCAGGTTCAGCTGCTGCAGTCCTTCGTCACCCTTGCCATCTCCGCCTTCCTGCTTGGCGAACATGTCGGCGTGAAAACAGTGACGTTCGCGCTTTGCGTCATCGCCATCGTGGCCCTCGGCCGCCGCGCCCGGGTCACGCGCTAGCCTCGAAACCAAAGAAAAAGGCCGGAGCATGTGGCTCCGGCCTTTCCTCCTCCCGCACGCTTACTGGGCCGGCGCAGCCGGCTCGACAGGCTTGGGCTGCATGGCGTCGTTGTTCTGCATTTCGCCGCCAGTGCCGGTCTCGGGCGTCGGCGTGATGCTCTTGGTCGTGGTGTCGTCGGTGGCCGGCGGCGAAGCCTCAGGCGTCGCAGGTGCCGGGTTGATCGGCGCGGGCTGCTCGGTTGCCGGCGGCTTCACGCTTTCGGTGGTCGTGCTGTCGGTGTTGCTGTCGCTGCAGGCGGCAACGCCAAACAGGGCAAGGGCGGAAACCGACGCGAGAATGAGCTTTTTCATGACAATCTCCTTTTCAGGACGGCCCGTCGAACGGGCGTCGGAAAGGAAATGCGCAGGACGCCGGGCGGTTTCGTGACGTTCGGAGTCGCCCTGTCACATAAGCGCTCCACGTCATCGCTGTCGTGCCGCCGTCATCGCACCGTCACCGCGCTGTCACGCCGGTGCTTTACCCGCTGCGCCCAACAACGAAGCGGGGAATCGCATTTCCATGACCGACGTTTCTGGAGAACTTGTCTTTCGTCGCGGCAAGAAAGTTGGAAAGGCGGTCTACCAGAACCGCGCCCTTTCCAAGGAAGGGCTTTCCGAACGGCTCTTTGCCCTGCTGTTTTCCGGCCTCGTCTACCCCCAGATCTGGGAGGACCCCGATGTCGACATGGAAGCGATGCAACTCGGCGAAGGCCATAAGGTGGTCACCATCGCCTCGGGCGGTTGCAACATCCTCGCCTATCTCACCCGCTCGCCGGCCCGTGTCGACGCCGTCGACCTCAACGGCGCCCACATTGCGCTGAACAGGATGAAGCTCGCGGCGGTCCGCCATCTGCCGACGCAAGGCGATCTCTTCCGCTTCTTCGGCGAAGCCAATGTCGAGCACAATTCGCACGCCTATGACCGCTTCATCGCCCCGCATCTGGACGCTGCGAGCCGTGCCTATTGGGAGCGTCGCAGCTGGCGCGGCAAGCGCCGCATCGCCACCTTCGACGGCAATTTCTACAAGACCGGCCTGCTCGGCCTGTTCATCGCCGCCGGCCACCGTGTCGCCAAGCTCTACGGCGTCGACCCGGCTGCCATCATGGCAACCGGCAGCGTGGCCGAGCAACGCCGCTTCTTCGACGAGAAGATCGCGCCGGTATTCGAGCGCCGCGCCCTGCGTTTCATCACCGCACGCAAATCGTCTTTGTTCGGCCTCGGCATCCCGCCGGCGCAATACGACTCGCTGCTCACCTCGGGCGACGGCTCGATGGCGGGCGTGCTCAAGGCCAGGCTCGAAAAACTCGCCTGCGACTTCCCGCTAGAAAACAACTACTTCGCCTGGCAGGCTTTCGCCCGGCGCTACCCGAAGCCGGGCGAAGCGGCCCTGCCCGCCTATCTCGAGCAGGGCAACTACGCGACGATCCGCGACAACGTCGATCGCGTCGGCATCCACCACGCCAATTTCACCGAGTTCCTTGCCGGCAAGGACGCAGCCGCGACCGACCGCTACGTGCTGCTCGATGCCCAGGACTGGATGAGCGACGACCAGTTGAATGCGCTGTGGACCGAAATCACCCGCACCGCCGCATCATGTGCCCGCGTCATCTTCCGCACCGCCGCCGAACCGAGCCTGCTGCCGGGCCGGCTGTCGCCCGCCTTGCTCGACCAGTGGACCTACGAGGAGCAATTGTCGCGCGACTACACCGCCCGCGACCGCTCGGCGATCTATGGCGGCTTCCACCTCTATGTGAAAAAGCCCTGATGAGCGCGCCGGAGCTTTCGGCCAGCCATTCCGGGCTGATGGACCGCGTCTACCGGCATCAGCGCCACATCTACGACCTGACGCGCAAATACTACCTGCTCGGCCGCGACCGCATGATCTCGGAACTCGATCCGCCGGCGAGCGGCACGGTGCTCGAACTTGGCTGCGGCACCGGCCGCAACCTGATCCTCGCCGCCAGGTGTTTTCCAAATGCCCATTTCTACGGTCTCGACATCTCCGCCGAGATGCTGGCGACGGCCAGGGCATCGATCGCCAAGGCCGGCCTGTCGGACAGGATCACCGTCGCCCAGGCCGACGGCACCGCGTTCGATGCCCAGGCACTGTTTGGCAGATCCGGTTTCGACCGCGTGTTCATCTCCTATGCCTTGTCGATGATCCCAGGCTGGGAGCGCTGCGTTGCAGCCGCGCTCATTGCCAGCGATGGCTCCGTCCACATCGTCGACTTCGGCCAGCAGGAAGGCTTGCCTGGCTGGTTCCGCAGCCTGCTCAGGGGCTGGCTTGCGCGTTTCCACGTCAGCCCACGCCAAACGCTTGCCATCGAGATCGCCAGCCAAGCCTCCTCGGCCCGCAAAAGCTATCACTTCGCCTCGCTTTATCGCGGCTACGCCTGGCTGATCGTCATTGGCGGGTCAAAGCCTATCTGAGCGCTGCGACCAGCGCCGCCAGCATCGCCTGCGGCTTGTAGTGCAGCTTGGACGGCGTCAGGCCGAGCCTGACAACCACCAGATTGGCCGAAGGCACCATCGCCACCGTCTGCCCGTCATGCCCCTGCATCCAGAATGTGTCGTCGGGCAGGTCGAAGCCAACGTCAGGGTTTTCGCCCTCCGGCGTGCCGCCCTCGGGTCCGCGCAGCCATAGCTGGCCACGGCCGTACTCGCCATGCGCGGCAGCCGGCGCCTTCTCGCGCATCCAGGTGACATAACCCTCGGGCAGGATGCGCGCGCCGTTCCAGACGCCGTCCTGCAGCAGGAACTGGCCGAAACGGGCCCAGTCATGCGCCGTGGCGTAGAGATAAGACGAGCCGGCGAAAGTGCCGCGTGCATCGGCTTCGAGCACCGCACTTGTCATGCCGAGCGGCGCGAACAGCTTTTCGCGCGGCCAGGCCAATGCCTTGGCCGGGCCGCCGACGGCATCCTGCCAAAGGCGCGACAGAAGCAGCGTCGTGCCGCTGGAATAGGAGAATTTCTTGCCGACGTCTGATGCCAATGGCTTGGCAGCGGCGAAGCTTGCCATGTCGGGCTCGAGATAGAGCATGCGCGTGACATCGGTGACGTCGCCGTAGTCCTCGTTGAATTCGAGACCGCTCGACATGGCCATCAAGTCGGCAAGGCTGATCGCGGCGCGGCCGTCCGCCTTCCACGGTTCGAACAGCGCGGTCTTGTCGACCGCCATCTTGCCCTCGCCGACAAGTGTGCCGATGATCGCCGCCGTCACCGTCTTGGTCATCGACCAGCCAAGCAGCGGCGTTGCGGCACTGAAACCTTCGCCGTAGCGTTCGCCGACGATCCGGCCATTCTGCACGACGACGATGGCCCGCATGCCCGGACCAGCCAGGGCCGCATCGTCGAGCACAGCGGCGATCGCCGGGTTCTGCGAGCCATCGACCTTCTCGCCCTTCGGCCACAGGGCCTCGGCATTGGCCGCGGTCGCGACCGGGACAGCTCCAAGTGCTGCGGCAGTGATGTCCCCGTCCGGCACGTTGCTGCAGCCAGCGCCATCATGAACAACGGCAAGCCCCCTGCCGAAAACGCCGAACAACCCGGCGCGGACCGTGCCGGCACTCTGGTCGACGCTGACTGACATCAGCCTGAGCAGCGGATGACCGGGCGCCTGGACATCGTCGGCCAGCACTTGATTGGCATCGCGGCCGGCAATGAAGACGTTGGAACAGACGATCTTGGCGGCATAACCCGAGCCGACCCTGATCAGCGCGGGCGGGGCGAAATAGAGCCAGGCCGACAAGCTGGCGACAACAAGCACAACCAGGGCGACGAGCCATTTCACGATCTTGCCGATGATACGCATTGCTGTCCCCCGCCCCGACATCATGCTTCCGCCATGGAATTGCCGTCATTCCTCCGCCAAATCTTTCAGGCTGTCGAGCGCGATCAACGGTTTATCAACCATGATCGGCGATCACAGAGGGGGATATGCGGTGTCTCGGGGAAACCGCTGATCCATCGGAATAGTATCCGGCCGCAGGGCCAACCCCATAACGATGTGCTCTGGCCGGTTCCTGCCGGCCGCAAGGAGAAGTAATGCGCCGCGCTTCGGCTCTTGTGCTGCTCGCCTTCCTCGGCGCCTGCTCGACCTCTGATACCCTGTCGCTTGGCCCTGTCGGCAACCCCGGCAGCATGGCTTCGGTTTCGGTCAAGAACCCGCGCTTCAGCGACAGCGATCCGCATCAATGGGAGAGCGGCGCGCCCTGGACCTATGCTGTCCATGGCACCGACGTTTCGAAGTACCAGACCTCCATCGACTGGCAGCAGGCCAAGGGCAGCGGCATTTCCTTTGCCTTCATCAAGGCAACCGAGGGTGGCGACCGTGTCGACGACTATTTCGCCGAGCACTGGCGTGAGACCAAGTCCGCAGGCGTGCCGCGCGGCGCCTATCATTTCTACTATTTCTGCCGCCCTGCCGCCGAGCAGGCGCGCTGGTACATCGACAATGTACCGAGGGAAGGCTCGTCCCTGCCGCCGATCCTCGACATGGAATGGAACCCGCAGTCGCCGAGTTGCAAGCTTCGTCCGCCTGCTGCCACCGTGCGCAGCGAGATGAAGATCTTCCTCGAAATGGTCGAGAAGCACTACGGCAAGAAGCCGATCATCTACACTTCGATCGACTTCTTCGACGACAACAACCTGTCGACCTTCCGCGGTTATCCCTACTGGCTGCGTTCGGTCGCCGGCCACCCGACGTCGAGATACGGCAGCCACCCCTTCACCTTCTGGCAGTACACCGGCACCGGTGTCGTGCCCGGCATAAGGGGCGACGCCGACATCAACGTCTTCAACGGCAGCGAAGCCCATTGGAAGAAGTGGCTCGCCGCCAATACGAGATAGCCCGGACTGCACCGCCGGGCTGCATATTCGCATGGCAGATGCGACAAGAAGAGGGGGTGCGGCCCTCGCCCCGGTTCTGTAGAAGGCGCGGCAAGACATTGAGCTGGCCGTCTGCCTGCTTTCGCCGTTCCGCGAAAGCCTGACAGGCCAAGCAGGAGAGCTGCCCATGAAACTGCTGAGCAAGGCGCTGGTCGCCGCCCTATTCGCCACCGCCGCCCTGCCCGCGATCGCGCAGGATACCGCTGCTGTCCCCCAGGGCGCACCTGCGGTCACCTCGGAATGCGGCGACGATTTCGCCACCTGGAAGCAGAACCTCGCCAACGAGGCCCGCACCGCCGGCGTCGGCGAGAAGGGGCTGTCGGCGCTCGCCAATGCGGCGCTCGATCCCAAGGTGCTCGAGCGCGACCGGGCCCAGGGCGTGTTCGCCCAGACCTTCACCCAATTCTCCGAGCGCATGATCAGCGACTACCGGCTCAAGCACGGTGCTGCCAACCTGCAGAAATATGGCCAGTACTTCGCCATGTCCGAGCAGGAATTTGGCGTGCCCGGTCCGGTGATTGCCGCCTTCTGGGCGCTGGAAACCGACTTCGGCGCGGTGCAGGGCAATTTCAACTCGCTCAATGCGCTCGTCACCCTGGCGCATGACTGCCGCCGCCCCGACCTGTTCCGGCCGCAGGTGTTGCCGCTGCTGACCCTGATCGACCGCAACGTGCTGCCCGCCGATGTCCAGGGTGCCTGGGCCGGCGAACTCGGCCAGACCCAGATCCTGCCCTCCGACTATCTGGCACGCGGTGTCGACGGTGACGGCGACGGCATCGTCGACTTGCGCAACACCCCGGCCGACGTCATCTTGACCACCGGCAAGAAGATCCAGTCGCGCGGCTGGAAGCGCGGCGAACCCTGGATCGAGGAAGTCCGCGTGCCGGCCGAAATGGCCTGGGAAGAAACCGGCCGCACCAACAAGCAGCCGCTCGCCAGATGGGCGGCAATGGGCGTCACCATGCGCGATGGCAGCCCGCTCAAGGACAATGGCCTCAAGGCCGGCATCGTTTTGCCGATGGGCCGCAAGGGCCCGGCCTTCCTGACCTACGACAATTACGACGTCTATCTCGAATGGAACCAGTCGGCGACTTACACGCTGACCGCAGCTCACCTAGCTGCGCGTCTCGCCGGCCAGCCGGCCTTCGACCGCGGCAACCCAGATGCCGGCCTGACCGGCGACGCGATGAAGCAGCTGCAGCAGAAGCTCGCCGACAAGGGCTACGACGTCGGCGGCATCGACGGCATTTTGGGCACCAACACCCGCGAAGCCATTCGTCAGGAACAGATGCGGCTCAAGCTGCCTGTCGACGGCTGGCCGACGGACGAACTGCTGGCAAACCTCTGAGGGAATAGGGAATAGGGAATAGGGAATAGGGAATAGGGAAACATTACAACGCGTTGCCGTTGAGAACTCCCCTTCCCTGTTACACAGGGCTATTCACCACTCACTATTCGCTACTCGCCACCTCAAAACAACGCCGCGGCGCTCTCATGCCGCGGCTTCCAGCCAAGCTCGACACGCGCCTTGTCTCCGCTCAGCCGTTGGCTGACGGCATAGCCGCGCGCCCACTCGCCGAGCCGTTCCGCAGCCTCATCGACGCTGACGGCACGCAGTTCGGGATGCTCCATGCCAAGATGAGCCGCCAAACCTGAAACGATCGCACCGACGGTCATGCCTGAAATGGCCGAGCCGTTGTACACGGATCGGGGCCGCGCCCGTTCCATTGTCCTGAGATAGAGGTCCGCAAGGTCATCCGCATGGACCAGCGGCCAGACAATCTCGGGCGAGCCGATGACGTCAACCGTACGGCCTCCGCGCAGAGCGCCCATGAACGACGAAAACACCCCACCCTCGTCGGAATAGACCATCGCAGGGTGGATCACCACGCCCTCCACTTCCGGCGACTCCAGAACACGCTGCATGTTGTCGATCATCCAGCCGAAGGCCGGCAGCGGATCGAACAGACTCTCTTCCGTGGCCACTTGCGCTCCAGTATCCCCAAACAGCCAGCAGCCGCCGGTGTAGACGAAGCGCGGCCGCTTGGGCATCGCGCCGAGCACCGGCAACAGCACATCGAGCAGCGCCGTCTCGACCTCGCCCATGTCGTCGCCAAAGTCGGCGGCGGCGTGGATCACGGCGTCCACGGGCGGAACCTTGCCTGCCCATTCGCCTGGCGCACGCAGGTCGCCGAGCAAAGGCGCAGCACCTGCCGCCTTGAGGCGTTCGGCCGATGCCTCGGAGCGAGCAAGGCCGATCACCTCATGTCCGCCTTCGACCAGGCGCTGCAGAACATGGCGACCGATGAAACCGGTACCGCCGAGAAGGAAAACATGCATGGGAATGGTCACTTAGCGAATGATGAGAAGTAAGTAGCGAGTTGCGTAGATCGGAGCAGTCGCGCGGCAATTCAAGCCGCGCGCCCCTACTCACTATTAGCTGCTCCCTATTCGCTCTCCCCTCACTAATCCGCCATCGTCTCGAGGCTGGCAAAGCCTTGCGGCGCGTCGCCCTCGTCGAACGGCGTCGTCACCTCGACGAAAGTGTCGGGATAAAAGCCGTTGAAGCGGGTGCGCAGCGACAGTGAATAGGCGCCGATATGGCCGATCTCGATCCAGTCGCCGGTGTCGATCGTCTCCGGCAGCCAGAACGGCCGGGACAGGATGTCGACGGAATCGCAGGTCGCCCCGCACACCTTGAACGGCACGATCTTGTCGGCGTCGCCGTTGCGGGTGCGGATCGCCGGATCGGGAATGAAGCGCGCCGGCAGCGTGATCTTGCCGGTCCAGGAATCCGACAGCGATGCCCAGATGCCGTCATTGATGTAGAGCCGCCTGCCCTTGCGCAGCAGCACCCGCACGATCAGCGACAGGCAACGCGCCACGATCACCCGCCCCGGCTCGGCGACCAGCGGCATCTCGTCGAAATTGTATTCCTTCAGGTCGCCGCGAAAACGCGACATGATCTGGCCGATCGACGGCATCGTCGGCTTCTTGCTGTTGGGATCATGGCCATATTCCGCGGGAAAGCCTCCGCCGACGTCGAGCCCGGCGAGGTCGAAGCTGATGCGGTTGCGCACCCAGTCGACCGAGGCCAGCGCCCGCTCATAGGTGTCGGGGTCCTCGATCTGGGAGCCGACATGAAAACACAGCCCGACCTTGTAGCCGTAGCGGTTGAGCCGCTCGCAAAGCTCGACCGCATTGGCCGGTCCTGCCCCGAACTTCTTGGAAAGCTCGTAAGCCGCCGAGCCCTTGGTCTGCACGCGCACGAACACGGTGATCGCACCTGGATCGATGTCGAGCGCCCGAACGACGCGGGTCAGCTTGTTGATCTCGTCCTCGTGGTCGACGGCGATCACCCTGATGCCATAGGTCTCCAGCGCCAGCCTGATGTCGGACTGCGCCTTGACCGGATGCATGTAGATCATCTCGGCTTCGGCGGAGACTTCCCTCACTGCTGCGAACTCGCCAGGCGAGGCCACGTCGAACATCGTCACGCCGGCCTCGACGAGCGCCTTGAGCACGATCAGTTCGCCATTGGTCTTGACCGCATAGGCGGTCCTGCCGGGGAACATCTCCATGAAATTCCGGGCGTCGGTCTTCAGCACCTCCGGCCTGAAGCAATAGACCGGAGCGTCGGGCCGGAGAGCGAGGGCAGCCTCGCGTGCATTTTCGAATCGCTGCATGGAAGCTCCTCGTTTGCCGGCCGAAATCTAAACCAAGCGGACAGCGATGCAACCCGAGCGCGTTTTGGCAGGAGCGTTGCGTCACCTATTGGAATCGGGTGGCCCTACCCGAGAATCGCGCGTAGCTGTCGAATGTGACGAAGCGAAGAAGGAAGCCGGAATGAATGCGCGCGATTGGGCAAGGCTACTGCTTCTGGGTGCCATCTGGGGCGGATCGTTCTTTTGCGTGCATATCGCGGTCGCCGAGATCGCACCGCTCAAGCTCGTCCTGTTTAGGGTGGTGATCGCCGGTGTGGCCCTGCACCTGTTCCTGCTGTTGCGCGGCCCTTCCTTCCGCCTCGCTCTGCCCCATGCCGGCATTCTGTTTGGCCTGGCGGTGCTGAACAACGTCATCCCGTTTACACTGATCTGCCTTGGCCAGACCGAGATCGGCGCCGGCCTTGCCTCGGTACTCAACGCCACCACGCCGTTCTGGACGCTGATTGTCGCCAACGTCCTGACCAGCGACGAAAAGCTGAACTGGAACAAGCTTGCCGGCACCGCACTCGGCATCGCCGGCACCGCCATCATGGTCGGGCCTGGCATCGTCGCCGGCTTGGGCGGCCCGGTCTGGGCGAAATTCGCGCTGGTCGGCGCCTCGCTGTCATATGCCTTTGCCTTGATGGTGGCACGGCGGCTCAAGGGCGTGCCGCCGGCCATCATCGCCACCGGCCAGATGACCGCCTCGAGCATCATCATGGTTCCGATCGTGCTGGCGCTCTACGGCACTTCAGGCCTGTTTGCGGCCAGCGCCAATGCCTGGCTCGCCACGTTTGCGCTGGCGCTGGTTGCTACCGCCTTCGCCTACATCCTGTTCTTCAAGCTGGTGGCATCGGCCGGCGCCACCAACACCTCGCTGGTCACCCTGATCGTGCCGGCAAGCGCCATGCTGCTCTCCGTCACCTTCCTCGGCGAGCGCCTGGAGCCGTTCGAGCTTGGCGGCATGGCGCTCATCGCGCTTGGGCTGGTGACAATCGACGGACGCCTGTTCCGGCGCCGGGCCACGGCAGCCGGCTAGAAGTTTGCCACAATTTCTCCACAAGTCCTGACGGCGCATTTGGCGAATAAATCCAAAGACTAAGACGAGAGAATGCGTCGTATTTCTCACAATCTTGTCGCAATGCAGCACATTTTTCGCTTGTGTGTGACCGAAATGACCCTAGATTCCGGCCTGTGGCTTGCGCAGAGGAGGCTATGCATGGGACTGACTAGGTCAATCAATGCACTCATGATTTGCGCCGCGTTCGCTTTTATCGGCGCGCTCATCGTTGGAGTTCTTCCATAGGCCGCTAAGACGGTGGAAGACGATAGCACCTCTAAGGTGGACAGCTTAAAAAAGGCCGGGATGCGAATCCCGGCCTTTTTGATTGACGCTCCAGCCTTCGGAACCGCTCAGGCTGCCGCCGAGCCCTGCACCACCGGCTGCGGCCGGATGCCGATCATATGGCAGACCGCCACCACCAGGTCGGCGCGGTTCATGGTGTAGAAGTGGAAGTCGCTGACGCCACGTTCGACGAGGTCGAGCACCTGCTCGACCGCCACCGCCGAAGCCACAAGCGCATGCGTCTGCGGGTCCTTGTCGAGCCCCTCGAAGCGCTCGGCCAGCCAGCCCGGCACATGCGCGCCGCAGCGCGAGGCGAAATTGGCAACCTGGCCAAAGCTGTGGATCGGCAGCACGCCCGGCACGATCGGAATGTAGATGCCGGCCTTGCGGGCGCGCTCGACGTAGCGCTCGTACAGATCGTTGTCGAAGAAGAACTGGGTGACGGCGCGTGTCGCGCCCTGGTCGACCTTGCGCTTCAGCATGTCGAAATCGGTGGCGAAGTCGGGGCTTTCCGGGTGCTTTTCCGGGTAGGCCGAGACCGAGATGTCGAAATCACCTTGCGCCTTGAGCGCACCGACGAGCTCGGCGCCATTGGCATAGCCGCCCGGATGCGGCTGGTAGGCCGCGCCCACGCCCTCCTTGGGGTCGCCGCGCAGCGCCACGAAGCGCTTCACGCCCATGGCGGCGAACTCGGCGATGACCTGGTCGACCTCCTCGCGGGTGGCGTCGACGCATGTCATGTGAGCTGCCGGCGTCAGCGTCGATTCCTGCAGGATGCGCTTGACCGTACGCGCGGTGCGCTCGCGCGTCGTGCCACCGGCGCCATAAGTCACCGAGACGAACTGCGGGCGAAGCGGCTCGAGCCGGGTCACCGTGTCCCACAGCCGCGCTTCCATATCGTCGTTCTTCGGCGGGAAGAACTCGAACGATACCCGGATCTTGTTGCCGATATCGGAGCGCCTGGACAGTTGGTATTGGTTCATCAGGCGGTTTCCCTTGCGACTTGAATTTCTGAAGTTGGTTCGGCGATCAGCACGCGACGGTCGCGCGCCAGCCACAGCTTGACGGTCAGGCTCGCCTTGATCGTGGCGCGCGGCTCGAACTCCTGCGTCTCGTCAAGCTCCAGCCCGGCTTCGGACAGCCAGTCCTCTATCTGCCGGTCGGAGAAGCCGAGGCGCGCATGGGCATGCTCGGAGCGCAGGAAATCGAGCCCGTGCGGCGCGAAATCGACGATCACCAACCGTCCTGAGGGGCGCAGCAGGCGCGCCGCCTCCTGGATGGCGCGAGCCGGGTCGTCGAGATAGTGCAGCACCTGATGAATGGTGACGAGGTCAAAGGCATCGCGCTCGACCGGCGGCGAGAAGATATCACCCTGGCGCACCTGGGCGTTGGCGACACCGGCCTTGTCGAGATTGGCGCGCGCCACCGCGAGCATTTCGCGCGACTGATCGATACCGACGCCGCGGCGATAGAGCGGGGCGAAGATCTCAAGCAGCCGGCCGGTGCCAGTGCCGAGATCGAGCATCGACTGGAACGGCCGCTTGCCGACGAGTTTCAGCAGCGCCGTCTCGACAGCGCGATCGGCGACATGCAGCGAGCGCAATTCGTCCCAGCTCGCCGCATTGGCGCTGAAATAGCGCGCGGCGCGCTCCTGGCGCTTGTGCTTGACGTCGTCGAGGCGCTCGAAATCGCGCACCACCTGGCTGTCGGCCGTGTCGATGCCCGAAACCAGCCCCTGCACGAAGCCGCGCGCCTGGTCGGCATCCGACAGCCTGAAAAAGGCCCAGGAACCTTCCTGGTAGCGGTCGATGAGCCCCGCCTCGAGCAACAGCTTGAGATGGCGTGACACGCGTGGCTGCGACTGCCCGAGGATCTCGGTCAGATCCGATACGGTCAGGTCACCGCGCGAAAGCAGCGTCAGGATGCGAAGGCGGCTGGATTCGGCTGCCGCCTTCAAGGTATCTACCATGGTGTCGAGCGTTACATGCATCGGCTTTGGTTCTCGCCAAAAGACATAAACATATCTTTATGTGACGAAGCGAGCGATTGCAACGCCCAATGTCGCATGCGGGCAAGAAAATGGCGCGACCGTAGGAGGTGCCGATGCAGATGTTCGAGCAGCGCGAAGGCGAGATAGCGCTGAATGGCGATCCCGCGACGCAGTCGTCCGATGCCAGCCTCGCCTATATCGGCCGCATCACCTCGCCCTGGAAGCTACGCGAGGACTGCCCCAAGAACATGAATGCCGCGCGTGAGAAAGGTGGCCACGGCACGGTCGTGATCGACGGGCCCTACCGGCCGGGCCTTGCCGGGCTGGCGGGCTTCAGCCATGTCGTCGTGCTCTCCTGGTTCGAACAGGCGCCGCGGAATCTGATTGTCCAGAAACCGCGCCATGCGTCTGACGCCAAAGGCGTTTTCGCGTTGCGTTCCCCAGCGCGGCCTAACCCTGTCGGCCTGCATGTCGCGCGCCTCGTCTCGCTCGACATCGAAACCGGGCGCATCGAACTGGATGCCATCGACGCGCTCGACGGCACGCCGGTCATCGACCTCAAGCCCTACTTCGCCTCGGTCGACGCCTTTCCGGATGCCACCCGTCCGGGCAAGGACAGCTGAGCATGGCTGCCCCCCACCGGTCGCCGCCGCGCCGTCGCCAAATCGCTGACCGCACTGCTGCCGCTGGCGCCCTACGCCGACATCGAGGCGATCAGGACGGAAGCACTGGCCATGCACATGAAGACGCTGCCGCCGTCGATCGCGGTTTGGCTGGCAACCGTCGCCCATGTGCGGCACGCCCATACCGACTACGACAAGCTCCTGTCCGAGGGCTACGACCGCGACTCCGCCCGCTTCTTCGTCATCGACCAGACCAACGCCACCTTGACCCGCTGGCGCGCCACCCGGCTGCTCGATCCCGACGACGAGGAGGGATGATGGACAAGCCGCATCGTAGCACCGCCCAGCCGCTCGACGATCTCGACCGCCGCATTTTGGCTGTGCTGCAGCAGGACAACCGGCTGTCGTTTGCCGAATTGGCCGAGCGGGTGGCGTCGTCGGCGGCCTCTTGCGTGCGCCGGGTCAAGCGGCTGCGCGAAGCCGGCGTCATCCTTGCCGACATCGCGATCGTCGACCCCAAGGCCGTCGGCAAGTCGCTGACGGCAGTGATCAATATCGAGCTGGAAGCCGAGCGGCGCGACCTCGTCGACGCGTTCAAGCGACAGATGCGTGACGCGCCCGAGGTGAGCCAATGCTACATGGTCACGGGCGACGCCGATTTCGTCGTCGTCGTGACGGTCGAAGACATCACGGCTTTCGAGGCCTTCACGCAGAAATGGCTCTACGCCAATCCGAACCTGCGCAAGTTCCGCTCGATGATCATGCTCGACCGCGTCAAGTTCGAACCGCGCGTCGGCGTCTAGCTCCGAGCCTGTCACTCGGCTGTTGCAGCCGGCGAGAAGGCTTTGCTTCACCGAAGCCCGAATTTTGATCGGCTCGCCTCATCTGGCCCGGCATTTTGACAGAAATGGCGCATCGCCAGCGGGCAGGTTCTCCCCGAAAGTCCGCAAGCGGAGAGGAACCCATGGATTTCGCACCAAAGCAATTGCCTCCACTGGAAAGCCGCCACGTCGATCCGCACGCCTACCCCGCCGGCGTCGCCTTCCTCGACGGCCAATATGTGCCGATGTCGGAAGCGAAGATTTCAGTGCTGGATTGGGGCTTCCTGCACTCCGACGCGACCTACGACACCGTCCATGTCTGGAACGGCGCCTTCTTCCGCCTCGACCTGCACATCGAGCGTTTCTTTGGCGGGCTTGAGCGGCTGCGCATGTCGATCCCGTTCGACCGCGATCGCGTCACCGAAATCCTGCACAATTGCGTGGCCCTTTCGGGCCATCGCGCGGCCTATGTCGAAATGCTGTGCACCCGCGGCGCCTCCCCGACCTTCAGCCGCGACCCGCGTGACGCCATCAACCGCTTCATGGCATTCGCCGTGCCGTTCGGCTCGGTTGCAAACCCCGAACAGCTCGCGCGCGGCCTGCACGTCTGCATCAGCCAGCGCATGCGCATCCCGCCGGCATCGATCGATCCCGCTGTTAAGAACTACCACTGGCTCGATCTCGTGCGCGGCCTCTACGATGCCTATGACAACAACGCTGAAACCGCGCTGTTGCTCGACTTCAACGGCAATGTCGCGGAAGGACCGGGCTTCAACGTCTTTGCCGTGAAGGACGGGCGGCTTTCGACGCCAGCCACCGGCGTCCTGCCGGGCATTACCCGGCGCAGCGTCTTCGACCTCTGTGCCGAAGTGGGGCTTGTCGCGGAAGCCCTAGATGTCAGCGTCGAAGCACTAATGGGCTCCGACGAAGTGTTCATCACCTCGACCGCTGGCGGTATCATGCCGGTGACGAAGATCGACGGGATCGATGTCGGCAACGCCAAGGTCGGCCCGATTACCACACGGCTGAAAGATGCCTATTGGGCGAAGCACGACGACCCGGACTGGTCAACGCCGGTGACTTATCCCTAGGGCAGCGACCACGACTCGGGCAATCCGCCCCCTCAGGCCCTGTAAATCCACTGCTCGGGTATGCGCACCGAAACCTCATCGCCAGCTGCGATCACGCCGGGCTTTTCCACCCATGCGACCAGCCCGCGCAACCGTCGCGACACCTTCGGGAACAGCAGCGAGCCGGCATCGTGGTCGGCCATGCCGGCATGCTCGGCGATCGAGCGCCCGGCGATGCGGCAGGGCGCGTTCTGGCCGTCGATCTTGATCGTCACGCCGCCCTTGAAGAACAGCATCGTGCCCGCCGGCAGCATCGACAGCATCGGCACGCCGTCGAGCAGAAGGTTGGCGCCGATCCATTCCGGCTTGATCTCGGCCAGCCCCATCCGCTCTGCGACGATAGCGAGTTCGTCGGGTGCGACGATCGAAAGCTGGCGCTCGTTGCGCATCTCGGTGCCGCGCGGATACCACGGCTCGCGCCCACCCGAGCGCCTCGTGTGGCCGGCATGGACATCGCCGTCGATGCCTTCGAAACTCAATGGCAGCGTTGCAACGGCCCGGGTGACGAAATGGTCTGCCGGCGCGATGTAGACGCCGGCGATGCGCGCCGCGAGCTTCCTGCCAGGCAGGATTTCAGGTTCGCCCTCGCGGTGCATGGTCGTATCGAGCATCTTGAGCCCTCTCGGTTTCGGACTGCTGCTTTGAACGGCATGCAACGGAAAATCCAGACAAAAGGCCTGATCCCTATGATCATCCGAAGTGATCGGTCCCGCGGCGACCGCTCACATCATGCGCACCAGCGCGCCGCCGATGGAGTAGCCGGCACCGAAGGCACAGATCAGCCCGTGATCGCCTGATTTCAGGTCCTCGTGGTTTTCCCTAAGCGCGATGATGGCGCCTGCAGCCGCCGTATTGCCCAGTCGTTCAAGCACCATCGGCGCCTTGTCGTGGTCTGCATCGTGGCCGAGCGCCAGCTTCAGGATCATCGCGTTCATCCGCGCATTGGCCTGGTGCAGCCAGTAGCGCCTGATGTCGGACGGCGTCATGCCGTGGTCGGCAAGGAAGGCGGTGATGAAGCGGTGCGCGGCATGCGTCACCTCCTTGAACACCTTGTTGCCGACCTGCTTGATCATGTTGCCCTCCATCTCGACGACGGAGGTGTTTTCCTGGCCGGCACGCAGCAGGAAGCCGAAGTTGGTGCGGATGTTGTTGGAGAACTGCGTCCAGTTGCGCGTGTCGAGGATTTCGAAGCGCCCCGGCCGCGTCTCCTTCGGCGCAATCGCCTCGACGACCATCGCCACCGAGGCATCGCCGAAGATGAAATGCGTCTGCCGGTCGCGGAAATTGAGGTGGCCGGTGATGATTTCGGGTGTGACGATCAGCACGCGCTTCTGGCCGCCAGAACGCACAAGATTGAAGGCGACGTGCAGGGCCGCCGCCGCCGACGAGCAGCCGAGGCTCATGTCGAAGGCGGCACCTTCGATGCCGAGTTCTTTCTGGATCTCGATCGAGATCGCCGGATAAGGCCGCTGCTGGTGCGAGGCGGCACATATCACCATGTCGATGTCGGCGCCCGTCAGCCCGGCATGGTCAAGCGCCCGGCGCGCCGAGGCGACACCGAACTCGGCCTCGACCGACAAGTCGTCGTCGGCACGCGGCGCGATGCGCGGGGTCATCCTTTTGGGATCAAGGATGCCGTCGAGCGTGTGGACGTGCCGGTTTTTCACGCCGGAGGCGTAAACGATGAATTCGCTGTCCGATTTCTTGATCGGCTCCTGCCCTGCCGCCTCGCGCCTGACATTTTCGATGTCGGCCCAGGCATTGAAGCTTTCGACCAGCTCGTCGTTGCTGATCGAGGCCTCGGGGATTTCAACGCCGATGCCACTGATGATAACGCGATGCATACTACCCGTCCGATGCATGAATTTCCGAAGCATGCCCGACAGCAGTTACCGCTTTCGGAAAAATCCATGCTCCAGCGACAAAAATGGAGCCATCAGGCCCTGGCGCATCCTGTCCCCGTTTCACCGGACTCGCCACCTGGCAGTTTACGTCACATGGAGGCGTTCGAATACGCCCCCATGCGACACGTGCCCCGATATCCCGCCCTATCCTCTCTGCACGACCATGAACAGCCGAGGGAAGCGCAAGAGAACCCTGCCGTTTGCAGCGGGCGGATAGGCAGCGGCGATGCGCGCCGTGTAGGCCGCGAGATAGGCTTGGCGCTCATCGGCGTCGAGCGGATCGACGAACGGCTTGAGGCCCGTGCCCTTCACCCATTCGACGACCGCAGCAGCGTCCGCCAGCGGGTGGTTGTAGACCGTGTGCCAGATGTCGACCCGCACCGACAGCGGCACAAGCAGGTCGTAGTAGGATGCGACCGACGGCAGCTGTGCACGCGCCGCATTGGCGATCTTCGCGGCAAACGGCATTGTAGCCGCCGTCTGGCGCATCCCCACATGCGACGGCTCGCCGATATTGTCGGGCATCTGCACTGCCAGGAACCCGCCCGGCGCAAGCAGCCCCATCAGTCGAGCCAGCACCGCCTGATGGTCCGGCAACCACTGGAACACGGCGTTGGCAAAGATCACGTCGACCGGCGCGTCAGGCGTCCAGTCGCGCGCATTGGCGAGCTGGAAGTCGACGCCAGGCAGGCGCTGGCGGGCTTCTTCGATCATGGCAGGCGAGCTGTCGAAGCCCGAAACCCTGGCCGAGGGCCCAGCGCTCGACAAGCAGCTCGGTCGAATTGCCGGGTCCGCAGCCGATGTCGACGACATGCCTTGGGCTCTCAAGCGGAATTTGCGCCAGCAGGTCCCGCGCCGGCCGCGTTCGCTCGTCCTCGAACTTGAGATACTGCGAAGCAGACCAGTCCTTCATGTCATGAACTCCAGGGGCGTCATTGAAACAAAAACGCCCCGCTTTGGGCGGGGCGTTTTTGAAGTCGGAAATCAGCGCGTCAGGCGCTTGTGGCTGATCCGGTGCGGGTTGGCCGCATCGGCGCCGAGGCGGCGGACCTTGTCCTTCTCATACTCTTCGAAGTTGCCTTCGAACCACTCGACATGGGCGTCGCCTTCATAGGCCAGCATGTGGGTCGCCATGCGATCGAGGAACATACGATCGTGGGAGATGATGACGGCGCAGCCGGCATAGGCTTCGAGTGCGTCTTCGAGCGCGCCCAGCGTTTCGGTGTCGAGATCGTTGGTCGGTTCGTCGAGCAGCAGAACGTTGCCGCCGTTCTTCAGCATCTTGGCAAGGTGGACGCGGTTGCGCTGACCACCCGACAAATTGCCGACGCGCTGCTGCTGGTCGCCGCCACGGAAGTTGAACGACGAGCAATAGGCACGGCTGTTCACTTCATGCTTGCCGAGCTTGATGACTTCGGCACCGCCGGAAATCTCTTCCCAGACCGTCTTGGTCGGGTCGAGGGCATCGCGGCTCTGGTCGACATAACCGAGCTTGACGGTCTCGCCGACGCGGATCGTGCCGCTATCGGGCGTTTCCTGGCCGGTGATCATCCTGAACAGCGTGGTCTTGCCAGCGCCGTTGGGGCCGATGACGCCAACAATGCCGCCGGGCGGCAGCTTGAAGTTCAGGTTCTCGATCAGCAGTTCGTCGCCGTAGCCCTTGTTCACGCTATCGACCTCGATCACCACATTGCCTAGGCGTTCACCGGCCGGGATGACGATCTGCGTGTCGGTCGGGCGACGCTGATCCGCCTTCTCCACCAGTTCCTCATAGGCCTTGATACGCGCCTTGGACTTGGTCTGGCGTGCCTTGGGCGAGGACGCGATCCACTCGCGCTCACGCCAGATCGCCTTCTGGCGCGAATCGTCCTCGCGGCCTTCCTGGATCAGGCGCTTGGCCTTGGCGTCGAGATACTTGGTGTAGTTGCCCTCATAAGGGATGCCGCGGCCGCGATCGAGTTCGAGGATCCAGCCAGTCACGTTGTCGAGGAAGTAGCGATCGTGGGTGATGATCAGCACCGAGCCGGGATAGTCGCGCAGGTGCTTTTCCAGCCACGCCGTGGTCTCGGCGTCCAGATGGTTGGTCGGTTCGTCAAGCAGCAGAAGGTCAGGCTGTTCGAGCAGCAGGCGGCACAGCGCGATGCGGCGACGTTCGCCACCCGACAGCTGGGTCACTTCGGAGTCGGCGGGCGGGCACTGCAGCGCGTCCATCGCCATCTCGACCTGCTGTTCCAGGTCCCACAGGTTGAGACGATCCATCTCGTCCTGCAGACGCGCACCTTCGTCGGCGGTCTCGTCGGAGTAGTTCATCATCAGTTCGTTGTAGCGCTCGATGATGGCGGTCTTCTTGGCAACGCCGTCCATGACGTTTTCGAACACGGTCTTGTTCGGATCGAGCTGCGGTTCCTGCGCCAGGTAACCGACGGTCGCACCGTCAGCCAGCCAGGCTTCGCCCGACCATTCCTTGTCGAGGCCGGCCATGATCTTGAGCACGGTCGACTTGCCGGCGCCGTTCGGGCCCAAGATGCCGATCTTGGCGTCGGGGTAGAACGACAGGTGGAGGTTATCCAGCACCTTCTTGGTGCCGTAGGACTTGGTCAGTCCCGACATGTGATAGATGAACTGGCGTGCCACGCGCGCGTATCCTGCTTCTCAAGTGATAGGAGTTGGGCGCTATGTAGGCCATCCCACCCCAAACGGCAAATGCTTTTGGGGCACATATGGCTGCGATGCGCTGCAAAGGCGGGCAGCTCACCGCCCCACCCCGCCCCTGTCCGATGGCGGGCGGCAGAAAGCCTTGACGACAATCTGGCCGACCCAACATCGCTGGTTGCCAATGGCTCCCATGGGTCTAAATTGCCGTGGCTAAAAAGTGCTTATGGGGGGATGCAATGCTCCGCTTGGGTAATACTTACCAGCACCTTGTTCATGGAACCGGCTGCGGCTGCTTCAGCCCCGAGATCCAGCAAGCATCGCGACGCCTTGAGGCCCTTACGCGACGCGGCTTCATGGCGAGCATGGGAGTAACCTTTGCCGCTCTTGCCTCGCCGTCTCTGGCCCAGACACCCATCCCGTCACCAAAAACCCTCTTCCGCCAGGTCAGGCTGTTCGACGGCACTTCCGATACACTCAAGGCCGGCGTTCAGGTGTTGGTCGAAGGCAACCGTGTCGCAGCCGTAGACACGACAAACAGCGCAGCTCCTTCCGACACAACTGTCATCGACTGCGGCGATCGCGTGCTCATGCCGGGCCTGATCGACGCCCACTGGCATACGGTCTTTGCGGCGGTGCCGTTGAACGTACTGTTGGCGGGCGATCCGGGTATCATCTTCGCTGCCACCACGGCCGAGGCGGAGCGTACCTTGCTACGCGGCTTCACCACGGTGAGAGATTTGGGTGGGCCGGTTTTCTCGTTCAAACAGGCTGTCGACAGCGGCATCGTTCCGGGCCCGCGCATCTTTCCCTGCGGAGCGATGATCACGACGACCGGGGGCCACGGCGATTTGCGCATGCCGACGGAGATCCCGCGAAATGGCAACCAGCTCAGCATCGGCGAACTGATGGGAGCCAACGCGATCGTCGACGGCATCCCCGACTTGAAGATGCGCATCCGCGAGCAGTTGATCCAGGGGGCATCGCAGATCAAGCTAGTCGGCGGTGGTGGAGTTTCGTCGCCGCGCAGCCCGCTCGACATGTCGACCTTTGCCGAAGACGAGATACGCGCTGCCGTCTCGGTGGCAAAAGACTGGAATACATACGTCACTGTCCACGCTTATGCCCCGAACACCGTTCAGCGGGCGATCAACGCCGGAGCGGCCTGCGTCGAGCATGCGCACCTGATGGATGAGGAGACGGCAAAGCTCTTTGCCGAAAAAGACGTATGGCTCAGCATGCAGCCGTTCCTCACCGTCGAGGATGCGGAGCCCCAGACCGGTCCAAGCGCCGAACGCATCCAGCAACTGTTCGCCGGCACTCCCAAAGTCTACGAGTTTGTTCGCAAGCACGGCATCAGAACCGCGTGGGGTTCTGATGTGCTGTTTTCACCTGCAATGACCGTGCGCCAGAGCGTCATGTTCACCCATCTCAGCAATTTCTACACCAATGCCGAGGCACTCCGCATGGCAACTTCGGGGAATGCGCAGCTGCTGGCGCTGTCGAATCTGCGCAATCCCTATCCCGGCAAGCTCGGCGTGATCGAACAAGGCGCCCTCGCCGACATGCTCCTTCTGGACGGCAATCCGCTCGAAAATATCGACCTGATCAGCGAGCCAGGCAAGAACATGGTCGTGATCATGAAGGACGGCATCATCCACAAGAACACTCTTGGCTGACCTCGAAATTCTCTTGCGCAGTTCTCATCTGGACTGACGCCAATACTGGCGTTGACCATGCGGCGCCATACCGGTGGATGCCGCTGACGCAGGGTCCTCAGGGCCCAAATGCCGGGCCCGCGATGTTTGGCTCGGACGCAAAGCAAAAATTAACCACATTTGTCCATCCTTTCTCCATCGTTCTGTCGAGTTGGGGACATTCCGGAAATCACGCACTGCGGTCGCTTCGCCGGCCGCACGACGTTGCGGGACAACTGGTCTGCTACGTGTTTGAGTAAAATCGTTCGTCCACGATCCTTGCGCCGTCTGTTGCGCCCGTTTGTCATCGCCTGTGCCGGCACGGCTTTCGCCGGCATGGCCGCATGGTCGATGGCTGGCATGGCCGCCATGGGCAATGTCAACGCTTTCGATCCGGCCCACTTCGCGCCCAAGCCACATGCGCAGCCGGCGCCCGTCAAGCAGACACGGCTCACGGCATATGTCAGCACCGACAAGGCATCGCGGCTGGTCGCCTCGGCCAAGCCCCTGATTTCCGTCAACAATGCCACACCCGCAGTCACGGCGAGCCTGACCGGCAGCCTGGGCAAGTCCGCCCGCCATGCCGCCGTCGCGGTTGCTGCGCCCGCAAACGGCCACGCCACCCGCTTCGACACGGTCGTAAGGCAGGCCGATCTCAGCTCCAAGAAGCTCGCCAGCCTTTTTTCGGCCAGCTCGGTCGAACTGCAGCAGCTTGCCGCTGCCACAACGGACGCCGACCAACCGGTATTGCCCGCTTCGGTCGCAGAGCGCCCGACCATCCTCGCTTATGCAGATCCGTCACCTGGCGGCACCGCCGACAGCGCGCTGTCGACCTTGCTGACCGGCCCTTCCGAGGAAGAACTCGCCGCGGCACAGGCCGAAGCGGAAGCAGTTGCCCTGCCTGATTATGCCGAAACGCCAACCGCCGGTCCCCGTCCGGAACTTCGCCCCGAAGCGGCGGCCCCCAGGCCTGCCGACGCCGGCAAGGCGGACGCTGCTACACCGGAAGCGGACGCGCCAAGGACTGCCGACAAGCGCGAAACGCAAAAGCCTGAGAAGCTCGCCTATGCACGCCCGGAAGTTCCTGAGGACAAGCCAGGCAGCACGCTCGGCCAGTCGCTGCGCAGCCTGTTCGGCGGCAAGACCCGGGCCGGCAATGGCGTCGCCGTCTATGACATCAGTGCCGCCAAGGTCTACATGCCCGATGGCAGCGTGCTCGAGGCGCATTCGGGTATCGGCAACATGGCCGACAATCCGCGCTACGTTCACGTCAAGATGAACGGGCCGACCCCGCCACATACCTACAACCTCAAGATGCGCGAAAGCCGCTTCCACGGCGTCGAGGCGATCCGCATGCTGCCGGTCGACGGCAAGAACAAATATGGCCGCGACGGCTTTTTGACCCACAGCTACCTGCTGCGAGGCGGTCGTGAGGAGTCGCATGGCTGCGTCGCCTTCGCCGACTACAAGCGTTTCCTCACCGCTTTCAAGCAAGGCAAGGTCAAGCAACTTGTCGTCGTATCAAGCGGCGGACGCGAAAGCTTCCGCCTGGCTTCCAACGGCAAGAGCATCTGACGAGCCGCGCGTTGGCGGCTGAGACGGTGGACATCGGAACCCAGCTATTTCATAGCTAGGGCCATGCTCACCGAAACGAAGCTCCTGAGAATTTCCATCGCCGTGACGTTCGTCGTCGCGCTTTTTGGCATCGTCTTCGGCGTCCTGAGCGGTTCGTTCTCGATCGCCTTTGACGGCGCCTACTCGCTTGCCGATGCGACAATGACCATCCTGGCGCTGATCGTCGCGCGCCTGATCACCAGCAATGCCACCCACAACCGTCGGCTCGACAAGCGTTTTTCCTTCGGCTTCTGGCATCTTGAGCCGATCGTGCTTGGCCTGAACGGCATCGTTCTGATGAGCGTGTCGATCTATGCGCTGATCAACGCCGTCGCCAATCTGCTGGCCGGCGGCCATCAGCTCGAATTCGACTTCGCCATCGTCTATGCGGCGGTGACGCTCGCCGCCTGCCTGATCATGGCCTTCATCGGCAGCCGCGCGAACCGGACGATCCAGTCCGATTTCATCACCCTCGACGTCACTGCATGGATGATGTCGGGTGGCATCACGGCGGCGCTGCTGGTTGCCTTCATCGGCGGCAGTCTGGTTGAGGGCACCGGCCTTGCCTGGATCGCACCTTATGTCGACCCCGCCGTGCTGGCGCTTGTGTGCCTTGTCATCATCCCGATGCCTATCCGCACTGTTCGGCAGGCGTTTTCAGATATCTTGCTGATCACGCCGGAGGGGCTGAAGGCGCATGTCGACGAGGTTGCGCGGGCGACCGTGAAGAAGCACGGTTTCGTTTCGTATCGCGCTTATGTCGCCAAGGTCGGCCGCCTGATGCAAGTCGAGCTGTACTTCATCGTACCGCCCGGCCTGCCCGCGAAATCCATCGAGCAATGGGATGGCCTGCGCGACGAGATCGGCGAGGCGCTTGGCGATGAAGGTCCCGACCGCTGGCTGACGATTGCCTTCACCGCCGACAAGGAATGGGCGGAATAAATCCCCGGCACGCTACGCCTTGACGCGCCAGCCGGTCTTGAAGATCCACCACACCGCGACAAGGCAGGCTGCGAGGAACGCCAGCGTCATGCCGAGGCTGATACCGACATTGACGTCGGAGACACCGAAGAAGCTCCAGCGGAAGCCGCTGACCAGATAGACCACCGGGTTGAACAGCGACACGGTGCGCCAGAACGGCGGCAGCATGTCGATGGAATAGAAGCTGCCACCCAAAAAGGTCAGCGGCGTGACGATCAAAAGCGGCACCAGCTGCAGCTGTTCGAAACTGCGCGCCCAGATGCCGATGATGAAGCCGAACAGACTGAAAGTGACCGCCGTCAGCACCAGGAACACCAGCATCCACGCCGGATGCTGGATCTGCAGCGGCACGAACAGCGCTGCCGTCGCCAGGATGATCAGGCCGAGAATGATCGACTTCGATGCCGCCGCCCCGACATAGGCGATGACGATCTCCAGATAGGAGACCGGCGCCGACAGCAACTCGTAGATCGTACCGACGAATTTCGGGAAATAGATGCCGAAGGACGCGTTGGAGATGCTCTGGGTCAGCAGCGACAGCATGATCAGGCCCGGCACGATGAAGGCGCCGTAGCTGATGCCGTTGATCTCGCTGATGCGCGAACCGATGGCCGCCCCGAAAACGACGAAATAGAGCGAGGTCGAGATGACCGGCGAGACGATGCTCTGCAGCAGCGTGCGCCAGGTGCGCGCCATTTCGAACAGATAGATTGCGCGGATCGCGTAATAATTCATCGCCGTTCACTCACCAGATTGACGAAGATCTCTTCGAGCGAGCTCTGCTTGGTCTGCAGGTCGCGGAAGCGGATTCCGGCGTCGTTGAGATCCTTGAGCAGGGCCGTGATGCCGGTCCGCTCGCCTTGGGTGTCGTAGGTGTAGACGAGCTCGTTGCCGTCGTCGGCCAGTTCGAGCCCATGGCTCGCCAGTACCGGCGGTACCTGCTCCAGCGGGTTCTGCAAATGCAGGGTCAGCTGCTTGCGGCCAAGCTTGCGCATCAGCTCGGCCTTTTCCTCGACCAGGATGATTTCGCCATGGCTTATGACGCCGACGCGATCGGCCATCTGCTCGGCCTCCTCGATGTAGTGCGTGGTCAGGATGATGGTGACGCCGGTTTCGCTGAGCGCGCGCACCACTTCCCACATGTCGCGCCTGAGCTCGACGTCGACGCCCGCTGTCGGTTCGTCGAGGAACAGGATCTGCGGCTCGTGCGACAAGGCCTTGGCGATCATCACGCGGCGCTTCATGCCGCCCGACAGCGTCATGATCTTGCTGTCCTTCTTGTCCCACAGGGACAGATCCCTCAGGATCTTTTCGATATGGGCCGGGTTCGCCGGCTTGCCGAACAGGCCGCGGCTGAAGCTGACAGTCGCCCAGACGGTTTCGAAGGCGTCGGTCGTCAGTTCCTGCGGCACCAGCCCGATGCGCGAGCGCGCCGCGCGAAAGTCGGTGATGATGTCATGGCCGTCGGCCAGCACCTTGCCTTCGGATGGATTGACGATGCCACAGATGATGCTGATCAACGTCGTCTTGCCGGCTCCGTTGGGGCCGAGCAGTGCGAAGATCTCGCCGCGGCGGATGTCGAGATTGATGTTCTTCAGCGCCGAAAATCCCGACGCGTAGGTCTTGGAAAGATTGGAAACGGAAATAATCGGCTGCATGACGATCATCACTTCAGGTGCGAATGAAAAGGAATGGCGCAGATAACGCCGGTCGAGGCGTGTCGGCTCAGGAGGTTAGCGGAATATATGGGCTGTCCCCCTGGGAACAAGGGCCGCTGTGACAGCTCCTGACATTGTCGCTGTGTACCGCCTGTCGCCGGCCTTGACGGGGGCGCCGCACTTCCCCAACAGTCCGCTCAGGGGGAGACAACAATGCCGTTCGACACCAGCACCACGCTTGCCTCTCCGACCGGGGCAAAGCTCAATCTCTACGTCAGGCGCACCGAGGCCCCGGCCCGCGCCGTCGTCCAGATCAATCATGGCCTCGCCGAGCACGCCGCGCGCTACGCCCGCTTCGCCGACTTTCTCGCCGGGCACGGCTGCCATGTCTATGCCCACGACCATCGCGGCCATGGCGCGACACAGGCTCCCGACGCACCAAAGGGGCGGTTCGCCCAGAAGGATGGTGTCGACCGGGTCGTAGGCGACGTTCTGGCGGTCCACGATCGCATCGCCGCCGAACATCCCGGCCTGCCGGTCGTCATCTTCGGCCATTCGATGGGCGGGCTGATCGCGCTCAACTTCGTCCTGCGCCACTCCGAACGCGTTGCCGCCGCCGCCATCTGGAATGCCAACTTCTCCGCCGGCATCCTTGGACGCCTGGCGCAGGCGATCCTCGCTTTCGAGCGCTTCCGGCTCGGCTCCGACGTTCCCTCCCGCATTCTGCCGAAGCTGACCTTCGGCGACTGGGCGAAGAAGATCCCCAACCGCCGCACCGAATTCGACTGGCTGTCGCGTGACCAGGCGGAAGTCGACGCCTATGTCGCCGATCCGCTTTGCGGCTGGGATGCATCGGTGTCGATGTGGATCGATGTCTTCGATCTCGTCTTTGCCGGCGCCGACGACCGCAACTTCGCCAAGGTGCGCAAGGACCTGCCGTTCAGTCTTGTTGGTGGCGAGCGTGACCCGGCAACCGATGGCGGCAAGGCTGTCGAAGCGCTTGCGTCGCGCATGCGCCGGATGGGTTTTTCGAATCTCGTTTCAAAGGTTTACGCCGAGACCCGCCACGAAAGCCTGAACGAGATCAACCGCGAAGCTGTGATGGCCGATTTCGCCGGCTGGCTCCATCGCATATTGCCGCGTTGAACCGGGCAGTCTGGCCCAGTGCAACGCGGTGGCGGCAAATCAGGGACTCCTGTTAGAGCCAAATTGTGTACGATCTGCTGAAATGAATTCTGGTGCCTCATGAGCAATCCGCCCCTTCACGGTATCCGCGTCATCGAACTCGCCCGCATCCTCGCCGGGCCCTGGGCCGGCCAACTGCTCGCCGATCTCGGCGCCGATGTCATCAAAGTGGAAAATCCTGATGGTGGCGACGACACCCGCAAATGGGGCCCGCCCTTCGTCACCTCCCATGACGGCGAAAACCTGTCGGCCGCTTATTATCATTCGTGCAACCGCGGCAAGCGCTCGATCGCACTCGACTTCTCGACGCCGGAAGGCGCCGAGATCGTGCGCAAGCTGGTCGCTGATGCCGACGTGCTGATCGAGAACTTCAAGCTCGGCGGCCTGAAGAAATACGGCCTCGACTACGACAGCCTGAAGAAGATCAATCCGAAGCTGGTCTATTGCTCGATCACCGGTTTCGGCCAGGACGGACCCTACGCCCCCCGCGCCGGCTACGACTTCATCGTCCAGGGCATGTCCGGCCTGATGTCGATCACCGGCCCTGCCGGCGGCGAGCCGCAGAAGGTCGGCGTTGCCGTCACCGACATCTTCACCGGGCTCTATTCGGTCATCGCCATCCAGGCAGCACTGCGTCATGCCGAAGCCACCGGCCAGGGCCAGCATGTCGACATGGCCCTGTTCGACGCCCAGATGTCGGTGCTCGCCAACCAGAACCTGAACTACCTGGTCTCCGGCAACTCGCCGGTGCAGATGGGCAACGCCCACCCCAACATTTCGCCCTACGAAGTGCTGCCGGTACGGGACGGCCACTTCATCCTGGCGGTCGGCAATGACGGCCAATTCCAGAAATTTTGTGCCATCGTCGGGCTCGAAGCCATCGCCACCGACCCGCTCTTCGCCACCAACTCGGCCCGTGTCGCCAATCGTGTCGCGCTGCGCGAGAAGATCGTTGCAGCCTTGGCCGGCTTTGGCCGCGAGGAGTTGCTGGCAAAGCTCGAGGCGTCGGGCGTGCCGGCAAGTCCGATCAACACCATCGGCCAGGCCTTCGCCGACCCACAGGCGATCGCACGCGGCATGCGCATGGACCTCGACGACGGCCTCGGCAACAAGCTGCCGTCGGTGCGGGCGCCGATGGTCATGTCGGAAACCCCGCTCGCCTATGAGCGCCCCTCGCCGCGCCTCGGGCAACACACCGCTGAAATCCTTGCCGAACTGGAGAAGAATGCGAAATGAAGACCGGCGGACAACTGATCGTCGACGCGCTTGAAGCCAATGGCGTCGACCGCATGTATTGCGTGCCGGGCGAATCCTATCTCGCGGTACTCGACGCGCTGCATGATTCAAAGATCCGTAGCATCGTCTGCCGCCAGGAAGGCGGTGCCGCGATGATGGCCGATTGCCACGGCCGCCTCACCGGCAAGCCGGGCATCTGCTTCGTTACCCGTGGTCCCGGCGCCACCAATGCGTCAGCCGGTGTCCATATCGCCATGCAGGATTCGATCCCGATGATCCTGTTCATCGGCCAGGTGGCGAGCCACGCCAAGGAGCGCGAGGCCTTCCAGGAAGTCGACTACCGCCGCTTCTTCGGCGACATCGCCAAATGGGTCGTCGAGATCGACGATGCCGCCCGCATTCCCGAGTTGGTCACCCGGGCCTTCGCCGTTGCAACGTCAGGCCGTCCCGGCCCGGTGGTTATCTCGCTGCCCGAGGACATGCTGGCCAGCGAGGTCGAAGCGCCCGCAGCCCTTGCAGCCGTGGCCGTCGAAACCCGCCCTGGCGACGAAGAGCTGTCGAAGCTCGAAGCCCTGCTCAACGGCGCCAGGAACCCGTTCGTCATCCTCGGCGGCACGCGCTGGAATGCCGAGGCTGTCGAACGCATCAAGAAAATTGCGGAAGCCTGGGCGCTGCCCGTCGGTGTCTCGTTCCGCCGCCAGATGCTGTTTGATCATCTGCACGAAAACTATGCCGGCGACGTCGGTATCGGCGTCAATCCCAAGATCGCCAAGGCGATCAAGGAAGCCGATGTCGTGCTGCTGATCGGCGGCCGCTTCGGCGAAATGCCCTCTTCCGACTACACGCTGATCAAGAGCCCCTACCCCGACCAGACGCTTGTCCACGTCCATGTCGACGCCAATGAGCTCGGCCGCGTCTATCGCCCGACCATCGCCATCAATGCCTCGCCCGCCGCTTTCGTCGAGGCCTTCGCCAAACGCAAGCCAGCCGCCAGGCCGGCCTGGGCCGAGGCGACCAAGGCGCTGCACGCCGCCTATCTCGAATGGTCGACGCCGCCGCTCACCGGCCCCGGTGCTGTGCAGATGGGCCCGATCATGAACTGGCTCGAAAAGGTCCTGCCGGAAGACGCGATTCTCACCAATGGTGCAGGCAACTATGCCACCTGGGTGCATCGCTTCCACCGCTTCCGCCGCTTCGCCACCCAGGGCGCCCCGACATCGGGCTCGATGGGCTATGGCACGCCGGCTGCCGTCGCTGCCAAGGGTTTGTTCCCCGACCGCGAGGTCGTCGCCTTTGCCGGCGACGGCTGCTTCATGATGAACGGCCAGGAATTCGCCACCGCCGTGCAATACGGCCTGCCGATCATCGTGATCGTCGTCAACAACGGCATCTACGGCACCATCCGCATGCACCAGGAGCGCGAATATCCTGGCCGCGTCGAGGCAACCGACCTCAAGAACCCGGATTTCGCAGCTCTTGCCCGTGCCTATGGCGGCCATGGCGAGACAGTACGCGAAACCGACGAATTTGCGCCTGCCTTCGAACGTGCGCGCGCCAGCGGCAAGCCGACCATCATCGAGATCAAGCTCGATCCCGAAGCGATAACGCCGACGCGCACGTTGAGCGACATCAGGGACAAGCGCTGACCCTTGCCCCTGGGGGACAAGTGGAACTTGCCCCTGGGAAAGGTGCAACCATCGTGGCAAATGCGTGGCTTTGGTGCTATTGAGGCCGCGCATTTCGCCATCTTGATGTAACCTTCCCCAGGCAAACTGATGATTTCAATCGTCATTCCGTGCAAGAACGAAGCCGAGAATTTGCCGATCCTGGTCGGAGAGGTTCATGCGGCGATGGCAGGGCGCGACTACGAAGTGATCGTCGTCGACGACGGTTCGACCGACCGCACCGCTGACGTGCTCGCCGAACTTGCCCGCAGCGCGGGTCGCCTGCGCCACGTCAGGCACGATCGCTCGGCTGGCCAAAGTGCCGCCGTCCGCTCCGGCGTCTTCGCCGCCAGGGGCGAGATCGTGGTGACCATGGATGGCGACGGCCAGAACGATCCGGCCTATCTGCCCAAGCTCGCCGACGCGCTGATCGCCGCCGGCCCCTCGATCGGCATCGCCGCCGGACAGCGCCTCAAGCGCACCGACACAAAAACTCAAGCAGCTGTCGTCGCGTTTTGCCAATGGCCTGCGCGAGATGATCCTGCGCGACGGCACCCGCGACTCGGGCTGCGGCCTCAAGGCGCTGCACACTGACCTATTCCGGCAACTGCCGTTCTTCGACGGCTGGCATCGCTACCTGCCCGCGCTGTCGCTGCGCGAAGGCCGCGGCGTCGTCCATGTCGACGTCGTCGACCGCTCGCGCCGCCACGGCAAGTCCAACTATGGCATCCTCGATCGCGGCCTGCGCGGTATCCTCGATCTATCGGGCGTGTGGTGGCTGCGCCGCCGCCGCAAGGTCGTGCCAACGGTCACGGAGCTTGGCCAATGAACCTGATCTCGGAACTAGGCACCTGGCTGCATAACGTCTTCGTCGCGCAATTCGACGGCTGGATCCTGCTCGGCTTTCTCGCCCAGGGCCTGTTCACCATGCGCTTCGTCGTCCAGTGGCTCGCCTCCGAGCGCGCCAAGCGCTCGGTCGTGCCGATTGCCTTCTGGTTTTTTTCCCTCGGCGGCGGCGCCCTGCTTTTGATCTACGCCATCAAGCGCCAGGATCCGGTCTTCATCGCCGGCCAGGGCCTCGGCCTGTTCATCTACATCCGTAATCTCTGGCTGATCGCCAACGAGCGGCGCCTGGCCATGTCCAAAACGGACTGACCGAGGCATGTCGACTTCCGGACTCAAAACCTCCGAAACGCCCGGCAAGGCGTTGTCGCCGCTGACCTATCTGCTTTTGGCCCTGCTCGCCCTGTTCGCTTTCGCGCCGGGCATTTCGACACTGCCGCCGACCGACCGCGACGAGTCGCGCTTCGTCCAGGCGACCAAGCAGATGGTCGAGAGTGGCGACTATGTCGACATCCGCTTCCAAGACGTGCCGCGTTACAAGAAGCCCGCAGGCATCTACTGGCTGCAGTCGGCAGCCGTCCTGTTGAGCGGCCAGGGCAGCGACGCGCCGATCTGGGTCTACCGGTTGATCTCGGTACTCGCAGGCACCTTCTCGGTACTGGCACTCGCCTTCATCGGTGACCGCATGTTCGGCCGAACCGCCGGTGTCATCTCAGGTCTCGGCATGATGGGCATCCTGATGCTGGGCGTCGAGGCGCGCATCGCCAAGACCGATGCGACGCTGCTCGCCACCGCCCTGCTCGCCCAGGGCGCGCTTGCGGCGATCTATCTCGGCCATCGCGATGGCAAGCCACAGGGCCGCGCCCATTGGTGGTTCTGGGCGGCCCAAGGCCTGTCAATCCTGATCAAGGGTCCGGTCATCCCGTTCATGAGCGTGCTGACCATCGCGGCAATCGCCATCTTCGACCGCGACCGCTCCTGGCTGCGCAAGCTGAAGCCAATCAGAGGCATCCTGCTGACATTGCTGGTCGCAGCACCCTGGCTGATCCTGATTACGCTCAAGACCGGCAGTGCGTTCTGGCAGGAATCAGTCGGCAAGGACCTGTTGAGCAAGGTCGGCTCCGGCCAGGAGTTCGCACGGCTTCCCGCCCGGCTACTACTTCATCACCTATTCGTTGTTCATGTGGCCTTTCGCGCTGGTGGCGCTCGAAGGCGGGCTCAAGGCACTCAAGCGTTTCCGCCAGGATCCGCGCCTGCTGTTCTGCCTCGCCTGGTACCTTCCCTACTGGGTGGCGATCGAGCTGATTCCGACCAAGCTGCCGCATTATGCCTTGCCGGCCTATCCGGCGATGATCCTGCTGATGGCCTGGGTGTTGACCGACAAGTCCGCCACCAGCATCGAGCTGTCGCGCTGGCAATTCTGGCTGCGTCGCGCCTGCGCCTTCGGCACCCTCGGTATCAGCATCGGCCTCGCCGCAATTGCGCTTGGCATCACGCCCTATTTCCTCGGTGGCTTCTCATGGTGGGGGCTGCTCGCAGCGATGCTGGTTCTTTACGCGGCCACGCTTGGCTCGACGGCCTCAGACGCGATGCCGCCACTGAAGCGCACAGCCTTTGCCGCGGCGGCCGCTGCAGCGGCCTTCGGCGTGCTCACCTTGAAGATCCTGCCGCCACTCAAGCCGCTCTGGCTCAGCCCACAGATATCGGAGCGTTTCGAGAAGTTGAAGCCCTGCCCGACCTCCGTGCTGGCCTCGGCCGGCTATGGCGAACCGAGCCTTGTCTTCCTTGCCGGTACGAAGACCCAGCTGACCGACGGCAAGGGCGCCGCCGAAGCGCTCGTCGCCGATCCGGCCTGCGCCATCGCGGTCGTCGCCGAAGCCGAGAGCAAGGCCTTCCTCAGTGCCATTCCGGGCGGCGCTGAAGCGCTCAAGGTGCGCGGGCGCATCGAAGGCATGAACTACTCCAAGGGCGAGCCGCGCTCGCTCACCTTCTACACCCTGGCGCGGTAGCATAGCGGCAAAGAAAAGGGGCGGTTGCCCGCCCCTTTCCTAATTTACGATCATTCCGAGCTTACTTGATCGCCTTGTCGGTGATGACAGAGGTCCAGGCGCCTGAAGGCTCCTTGGTAATGATCTTCTGCGCCAGCAGCGCTTCGGCCGTGCGCTTGTAAGCCGCTTCGACCAGCTTGCCATCAGCATTGTCGATCAGCTTGGCGACCTCGCCCATCATGCGCTTCTGGTGGTTTTCGTCCTGGCCGCCATTGTCGACGACGATGCCGGCGGCCTCGTCAGGATTGTCGACGGCATATTTCCAGCCCTTCATCGAGGCGCGCACGAAACGCACCATCTTGTCTTCGAAGGCCGGGTCCTTGAGCTTGTCTTCCATGGCATAAAGACCGTCCTCGAGCAGGTCGTTGCCCATGGCGGTGTAGTTGAAGACGGTCAGCTCCTCCGGCTTGAAGCCGGCGTCGATCAGCTGCCAATACTCGTTATAGGTCATGACCGAGATGCAGTCGGCCTGCTTCTGGATCAGCGGCTGTACGTCGAAGCTCTGCTTCAGCACAGTGACGCCATCGGCACCGCCTTCGGTCTTGAGACCCAGCTTGTTCATCCAGGCGAAGAACGGATACTCGTTGCCGAAGAACCAGACGCCCAGCGTCTTGCCCTTGAAGTCGGCTTCGGTCTTGACCGGGCCGTCCTTGGGGCAGACCAGTTCCATGCCGGCCTTCTTGTAGGGCTGGGCGATATTGACCAGGCCGACGCCCTTTTCGCGGGCAGCAAGCGCGCCGCCCATCCAGTCGACGATGACGTCGGCGCCGCCGCCGGCAATCACCTGCTCCGGTGCGATGTCGGGGCCACCCGGCTTGATGTCGACGTCGAGGTTCTCCTCGCCGTAAAAGCCCTTCTCCTTGGCGACGTAATAACCGGCAAACTGCGACTGCGTCACCCATTTGAGCTGCAGCGTCACCTTGTCGGCGGCAAGTGCCGCCTGCGCGGCGGCCAGCGACATCGCTCCCGCCATCAACGATACCATCAGTCTTTTCATCTTCTTTTTTCCCTCTGAAGTTGGACCGCGGCCCCGCCCAAGGAGCTCAGGTCACGCCCGCCCACCACGGACAGACGGATGCCAGAAAGTGGTGGCCCTCTCGATCAGGGCGACCACGCCATAGAAGACGGAACCGGCCAGAGCCGCAACAGCGATCTCCGCCCAGACCATGTCGACATTCATGCGCCCGATCTCAGTCGAGATGCGGAAGCCCATGCCGACGATCGGCGTGCCGAAGAATTCGGCGACGATGGCGCCGATCAGCGCCAGCGTGGAGTTGATCTTCAACGCGTTGAAGATGAAGGGGGCGGCCGCCGGCAGGCGCAGCTTGAACAGTGTCTGCCAGTAGTTGGACGCATAGGTGCGCATCAGGTCGCGTTCCATGTGGCCCGAGGCGGTCAATCCGGCGACGGTGTTCACCAGCATCGGGAAGAAGGTCATGATGATGACGACGGCCGCTTTCGACTGCCATTCGAAGCCGAACCAGATCACCATGATCGGGGCGACGCCGATGATCGGCAGCGCCGACACCATGTTGCCGATGGGCAAAAGCCCCTTGCGCAGGAACGGCACGCGATCCGCCAGGATGGCGACGACGAAGCCCGAGGCGCAGCCGACGATGTAGCCGAACAGCACTGCCTTGAAGATCGTCTGGCGCACGTCGGCGGCAAGGATCGGCAGCGAAGCACCGATGCGCGCGGCAATGGCGCTTGGCGGCGGCAACAGGATGAAGGGAACGCCGGCCCCTCGCGTCACCGCTTCCCATAGGATCAGGATCCACGCGCCGAAGATCGCCGGGATCAGCAGGCGCAAGAACGTCCTGACCTGCTGCGACGGCGGCCGGATCGCCGACAGCACGGCGACGCAGCGCCAGGCCAGCAGCCAGGCGGCGACAAGCAACAGGAAATACGGCATCCGCGCGGTGCCTTCATTGCCGGAGATGTTGGCAATCAGCAGCCACGCCGCCCCATGCGCTCCAATGAAAAGCACGGCAGCACTGGCAAGGCCGGAAAACATGGCAAAGGAGGCCACGGCAGGCAAGGCGATGAGCGCGATGACCAGCGATGTCGTGACGCTCGACATCGACGCTGCGGCTTCGCTCGCCAGCATCGGCATGGTGGCCATGGCGACGGCGCACAGAACCAGCGCCAGCCCGGCTTGCCAGGACGGTTTGGAATGCATCATGCCGGCCGCCCTCCCATCGAACGTTCGACAAGTCTGCCGACGAACCCAACGAGCACGACCAGCATTGCCGCCACCACCGAGCCGGCGACGAGTGCCGCCCACATGTCGATGGTCTGGCTGTAATAGGAACCGGCGAGCAGCTTGGCGCCGATGCCGGCGACAGCACCCGTCGGCAACTCGCCGACGATGGCGCCGACAAGGCTCGCCGCCACCGCCACCTTCATCGAGGCGAACAGGAATGGCACCGAGGCCGGCACGCGCAGCTTCCAAAAGGTCTGTGATGCGCTCGCATTGTAGGTGTGCATCAGGTCGAGATGCATGAGATCTGGCGAGCGCAGGCCCTTCACCATGCCGACGGCGACCGGGAAGAACGACAGGTAGGTCGAGATCAGCGCCTTGGGGATCAGCCCGGTAATGCCGATGGCCGCCAGAACGACGATGATCATCGGCGCCACGGCAAGGATCGGGATCGTCTGCGAGGCGATGATCCACGGCATCAGGGAGCGGTCGAGCGCTATGACATGAACGATGCCGACGGCGATCAGGATGCCGAGTGCCGTGCCGAAGGTGAAGCCGAGCAGCGTCGACGACAGCGTCACCCACGAATGGTAGACGAGGCTGCGCGCGCTGGTGACCTTCCGCATGAAGGTGTTTTCAAAGAAATTCTGCGCCACCTGGTGTGGCGCAGGCATGGTCGGCTTCGGCTGCGACAGCGTCTTGCCGATGAATTCCATGGTCGTGGGCGTCAGCCCCGCCCGACGGTCGAGATCGCGCTGGAATGGCGCGTTCATGAAGACGGCAAATGCATACCAGGCGACGACGATGACCGCGAGGATGGTGATGACGGGCACGACCCGGTCTCTAAGGCGATCCATCGCGGCTCAATCCTCGTAGGAATGGCCGGCGCGCAGCCCGTCGCGGACACGCGCTGCGATCGCCAGGAATTCCGGGCTCTCGCGGATGTCGAGCGGCCGCTCCGCGGGCAACGTCGATTCGATGACGTCGGTGACGCGGCCGGGCCGCGGCGACATGACGACGATGCGGGTCGACAGATAGACGGCTTCGGGAATCGAATGGGTGACGAAGCAGATCGTCTTGTTGGTCTGCCGCCACAGCCTGAGCAACTGCTCGTTGAGATGGTCGCGCACGATCTCATCCAGCGCGCCGAACGGCTCGTCCATCAGCAGTAGGTCGGCGTCGAAGGCGAGCGCGCGTGCGATCGAAGCGCGCTGCTGCATGCCGCCTGAGAGCTGCCAGGGATATTTCTTCTCGAAACCGGTGAGATTGACCAGATCCATGGTGCGCTTGATGCGCTCCTGCTGCTCGGCCTTGGGCAGGCCGATGATCTCGAGCGGCAACCCGACATTGCTCTCGATGGTCCGCCACGGAAACAGTGCGGCCGCCTGGAAGACATAGCCATATGCCCGCGCCTGCCGCGCCTGCTCCGGTGTCATGCCGTTGATCGAAATGGTGCCTTCGGTCGGCTGCTCGAGATCGGCGATCACGCGCAGGAACGTCGTCTTGCCGCAGCCCGAAGGCCCGATGAAGGAGACGAACTCGCCCTTGTTGATGGTCAGATTGACATCTGACAGCGCCCGCACCGGGCCGTCATTGGTCTGGAAGGTCAGCCCCAGCTTTCTGGCTTCGACGACGGCGCTACTGACGCTTGTCGCCGTGGCTTGATTGACTGTCATGAGCATTGCCCGACTTTACCCCACATCATGCCATCCTCTCCGAAGTTGAGGGAGGCGTCCACTTGATCAACACTCTTTCTAAACGCAGGAACCAGCCGGTCCTTTGCCGTGGAGCTCTGATTGGTCAAACGAGACCTCCTTGCCGATCATGTCCTTCGTTAGGATAACGGTAGACAAGAAGTACCCGATACGCGGCTCCGCCAACCACCCCACCAACAATTCCGGCAGGGACGATCGCGAAGCTGACAAAAGAAACAGCTCCGCCGTCAAAGATATCGAGCACAACGGGCAGCAGTCCAATCATCAAGCCGACAGCGGCACCCAATCCCATGACGCCTACAAAGCCCGGTAACCGGTGATCGCGCCCTACCCTGGCCAGCACATAGACGACGGCGCCAACGACCGCACTGACAGGGATGATCCAGAAGATGGCGATAAACATGCTCGAAAGAACTATAGCAGCTGCATGCGACGGCAGTTCCGATATGGATTCGGCATTGGGAAGGATCAGCACAGTTGCCCCAGTCCAGAGCCCAGCAAACACACTTCCAAGAAGGGCAACGTGGGAAAAGTGCCTATTGGCGCGCCGCTTGGCGGGGGCACTTTCCGGTTCCATCAAAATGTCCCCGTCATCATCGACCCCACCCAGTCCGATCGCTCACACTCCCGTCGCGGGGATGCCCGTGCGCTCGACCTTGCGCGGCGCAGTGATTTCCTTCCACTGCGACAGCGCCCGGTTGACTGCGGCATGCGGCTCGCGGGCGACGAATTCGCCATGGCCGGGCTGCACCTTGACCTCGTGCTCCTGGATCGCCAGCTCGCCACGGGTGAAGACGAAGCGCGGCAGGCCGGTCACCTCGATGCCCTCGAAGACGTTGTAGTCGATCACCGACTGCTGGCTCTTGGCGGCGATGGTCTTCTTGCGCTTGGGGTCCCAGACGATGATGTCGGCGTCGGCACCTTCGACGATGGCGCCCTTCTTGGGGTACATGTTGAGGATCTTGGCGATGTTGGTCGAGGTCACCGCGACGAACTCGTTCATTGTCAGCCGGCCGGTATTCACCCCCTTGGTCCACAAGACAGGCATGCGATCCTCGAGGCCGCCGGTGCCGTTGGGGATCTTGGTGAAATTGCCGACTCCGTTGCGCTTCTGTTCTGTGGTGAACGAGCAATGGTCGGTCGCCACCACCTGCAGCGAACCCGCCTGCAGACCGGCCCACAAAGAATCCTGGTGCAGCTTGTTGCGGAACGGCGGGCTCATGACACGGCGCGCCGCGTGGTCCCAGTCCTTGTTGAAATATTCGGTCTCGTCGAGCACCAGGTGCTGGATCAAAGGTTCGCCATAGACGCGCATGCCTTTTTGCCTGGCCCGGCGGATCGCTTCATGCGCCTGCTCGCAGGAGGTGTGCACGACATAAAGCGGCGAACCCACCATGTCGGCGATCATGATGGCGCGGTTGGTCGCCTCGCCCTCCACCTCCGGCGGGCGCGAATAGGCGTGCGCCTCGGGGCCATTGTTGCCTTCGGCGAGCAGCTTGGCCGACAGCTGGGCGACGACGTCGCCGTTTTCGGCATGCACCAGCGGCAACGCGCCCAGTTCGGCGCAGCGCTTGAACGACGAATACATCTCGTCGTCGTCGACCATCAGCGCGCCCTTGTAGGCCATGAAGTGCTTGAACGAGGTGATGCCCTTGTCGACCACCTCAGCCATCTCGTTGAACACCTGCTCGCCCCACCAGGTGATGGCCATGTGGAACGAGTAGTCGGAACAGGCCTTCGAGGTCTTGTTGTCCCACATCTGCAGCGCTTCGAGCAGCGACTGGCCTGGAGACGGCAGGCAGAAATCGACAACCATCGTCGTGCCGCCCGAAAGTGCGGCGCGTGTGCCGCTCTCGAAGTCATCGGCCGAATAGGTGCCCATGAACGGCATTTCGAGATGGGTGTGCGGGTCGATGCCGCCGGGCATGATGTAGCAGCCGGTGGCGTCGAACTCGTGGTCGGCATGCAGGTTCTCGCCGATGGCGACGATCTTGCCATGCTGGATCAGCACATCGGCCTTCCACGTCCGGTCGGCCGTGACGACGGTGCCGTTTCGGATGACTTTGGTCATTCTTCAGTTCCCCTATTGTTGCCGCGCTTCTTTGCGAGCGCCTCGGCAAAGTTTCACATCATCTAAGGGCAGACACTCCACGCAAGCCAAGCGCAAGCCGCCCTTCCCCGTGATGGGAAAGGACTGCCCGCGCGGCAATGTCGGCCCAAAAACTCACTCAACGATCTCCGCGGTCTCGACCACGGCGTGGAACAGCACGTCGCAGCCCGCGGCGGCCCATTCCGGATAGATCTCTTCGTCTTCGTTGTGGCTCAGCCCGTCGACACATGGGCAGAACACCATCGCCGTCGGTGCGACGCGGTTGATCCAGCAGGCGTCGTGGCCGGCGCCGGAGACGATGTCGCGGTGGCTGTAGCCGAGCCGGTCGGCGGCGTCGCGCACGGCCTTGACGCAATCCGTGTCGAAGGTAACAGGATCGAAATGGCCGACCTGCTCGATCTCGAAGGAGATGTCGAGCGCCTCGCAGATCGTCGCCACGCCCTCGCGGATGCGCCCGTCCATGGCGTCGAGCACTTCTTTTTCCGGCGAGCGGATGTCGATGGTGAAGACCGTGCGGCCGGCGATGATGTTGCGCGAGTTCGGATAGACCTCCATGTGGCCGACCGCACCGACAGCGTCGGGCTGGTAGTCCATGGCGATCTCATGCACCAGCTCGGTGACGCGCGCCATGCCAAGGCCGGCGTTGCGGCGCTTGAACATCGGCGTCGAGCCGGTATGGGCTTCCCGCCCGGTCAGCGTCACCTGCAGCCACTTCAGGCCCTGGCCGTGGGTGACGACGCCGATGTCGATGTCCTCGTCCTCGAGGATCGGCCCCTGCTCGATATGCAGCTCGAAGAAGGCCTTCATCTTGCGGGCGCCGACCTTTTCGGTGCCCTTCCAGCCGATGCGCTCCAGCTCATCGCCAAAACGCGCGCCATGGGCATCCGTGCGGGCATAGGCGAAATCCTGGTCTAGCACGCCGGCAAACACGCCCGACGCCAGCATGGCCGGCGCAAAGCGCGTGCCTTCCTCGTTGGTCCAGTTGGTGACGACGATGGGGTGCTTCGTCTTGATGCCGAGATCGTTGAGCGAGCGGATGACCTCGAGCCCGCCCAGCACGCCGAGCACACCGTCGAACTTGCCGCCCGTTGGCTGGGTGTCGAGATGGCTGCCGACATAGACCGGCAGCGCTTCGGGGTCGGTGCCTTCGCGACGGGCAAACATCGTGCCCATCTCATCAATGCCCATTTCGAGCCCGGCGGCGTCGCACCAGGTCTTGAAGAGCTTTCGGCCCTCGCCGTCCTCGTCGGTCAGGGTCTGGCGGTTGTTGCCACCGGCAATGCCGGGGCCGATCTTCGCCATTTCCATCAGCGAATCCCACAAACGCTCTGAATTGATTCGGAGATTCTCGCCAGGTGCGGCCATGGTTCGGACCCTTATGCTTTCAGTTCGACTTCAACGAACGACATTGGCTTGTCGCCGGCATTGACCACATTGTGCTCGACGCCTTCGTCCCGCCTATAGGCGACGCCGGCAGCCATGTCGACGCGTCGCGTGCCGCCGCCGGGCTCTTCCAGCAGGAAAGCGCAGGGCGTGATCGTCGTCACGACATAGTCCATGCCATGGCGGTGCCAGCGCGTTTCCGCGCCGGGATCGAAATCCCAGCGCGTGACGCGGACCTTGTCGTCGTCGACGAGCACTTCGCTCGTCGCCTGTTGCCGCGCCTGGTAGGTCAATCGACCATCCTCAGCACTTCCCGGACATGGTCGATCAGCTCGTCGATCTGGCCCTTGGTGATGATCAGCGGCGGCGACAGCGCGATGATGTCGCCTGTTGTGCGGATCAGCGCGCCGCGCTCGAACGCCTTCACGAAGGCCGAGAAGGCACGCTTGGTCGGGGCGCCGGCAATCGGCGAGAGCTCGATCGCTCCGATCAGGCCGATGTTGCGGATGTCGATGACATGCGGTTCGCCCTTCAGCGAATGCAGCGCATCTTCCCAGTAGGAGGCCAGTTCGGCACCGCGGGTCAGCAGGCCCTCTTCCTTGTAGGTATCGAGGGTGGCAAGTGCCGCGGCCGACGCGATCGGGTTGCCCGAATAGGTATAGCCGTGGAAGAACTCGATCATGTGCTCGGGGCCGGTCATGAAGGCGTCGTGGATCTCCTTCTTGACGAACACCGCGCCCATCGGGATGACGCCGTTGGAGACGCCCTTGGCAGTGGTGATGATGTCGGGGATGACGCCGAAATAGTCAGCCGCGAACGGCGTGCCGAGACGGCCGAAGCCGGTGATGACCTCGTCGAAGATCAACAGGATGCCGTGCTTGGTGCAGATGTCACGCAGCTTCTGCAGATAACCCTTCGGTGGGATCAGCACGCCGGTGGAACCGGCGACCGGCTCGACGATGACGGCGGCGATGGTCGAAGCGTCATGCAGCGTGACGATGCGTTCGAGTTCGTCGGCAAGCTCTGCACCATATTCCGGCTCGCCCTTGGTGAAGGCGTTCTTGGCCGGCAAGTGGGTATGCGGCATGTGGTCGACACCGCCCAGAAGCGTGCCGAACATCTTGCGGTTGGTGACGATGCCACCGACCGAGATGCCACCGAAATTGACGCCGTGATAGCCGCGCTCGCGGCCGATGAGGCGGGTGCGCGCGCCGTCGCCCTTCACGCGGTGATAGGCCAGCGCCATCTTGAGCGCGGTCTCGACCGATTCCGAACCGGAATTGGTGAAGAAGACGTGGTCCATGCCCTCGGGCGCGATGTCGACGAGGCGATTCGCCAGTTCGAAGACGATCGGGTGGCCCATCTGGAATGCCGGCGCATAGTCGAGCTCTGCGGCCTGCTTCTGGATCGCCTCGGTGATCTTGGGCCGGCAGTGGCCGGCATTGACGCACCACAGGCCTGCGGTGCCGTCGAGAATCTTGCGGCCGTCGCTGGACGTGTAGTGCATGTCCTTGGCCGCAACCATCATGCGCGGCGCCTGCTTGAACTGCCGGTTCGAGGTGAACGGCATCCAGAATGCACTGAGATCGTTGGGCGTAACTTTTAGCCTGTCCGACATGACCAAGCTTTCCTTTCTTCCCCGGTTTCGGTACGGCCAACGCTTGGTCTTCGGTGCGTTTTCATGCTACGCAATTTTTTGACCGATTGGACAAACGTTAGCACCGCCGCATTGGCGGTCAAGGGATTACTACCGGAAATGCGGCTTCTGAGGCGCGCTCCACAGGTCGGCAAGAACTGGTCCAGCGGATTGGTCCAGATGTCGGCGGCACCCACCCTCGAATGCAGGACGTGATGACCATGGAAGGCTCGACACCGCGCGGTCGCACCCGCATCCAGAAGGAGAAGCGCGAGGTCATCCTCGAAGCCGCCCTGGAGGTGTTTTCGACCAATGGCTTCCGCGGCTCGACCATCGACCAGATCGCCGAAGCAGCGGGCATGTCGAAGCCCAATTTGCTCTATTATTTCCGCCGCAAGGAAGACATCCACGAGACGCTGATGCACCGGCTGCTCGACACCTGGCTGGCGCCGCTGAAGGAGCTCGACAACATCGGCGACCCGATGACCGAGCTCCGCAGCTACATCAGGCGCAAGCTCGAGATGGCGCGGGATTTCCCGCGCGAGAGCCGGCTTTTCGCCAACGAGATCCTGCAAGGCGCGCCGCGCATCATGCCGATGCTGGAGGGCGAGTTGAAGGAACTCGTCGACGAGAAGGTCGAAGTCATCAGGGGGTGGATGCGGGACGGCAAGGTCGCCAGGACCGACCCCTGGCACCTGATCTTCGCGATCTGGGCGACGACCCAGCATTATGCCGATTTCGACGTCCAGGTCCGTGCCGTGCTCGGCCCGGACCGCGGTGGCGACGGCCGCTTCGAGGACGCAGCGCGCTTCCTCGAACAGCTCTTCCTCGAAGGGCTGAAGCCCAAGGCCAGTTGACCGGCACTAGGCTGCTGCGGCCTACTCTTTTGGAGCCATGAACTCCTGGCGCGACAGCCGGTTGTCGGCGTCTCGGTCGAACGCGGCGATCACTGCCGGCCCATCGCCATCACCGGCATTTGCCTGGGCAAGCTCAGTTGGCGACAGGAAGCCGTCCGTGTCGGCGTCCACGGCTGCAAATGCCCTGTCGACAAGCGAGCGATGATGCGCCTCGAATTCCGAAAAGCTCAGCCGGCCGTCATGATCGAGATCCATTTGCGCAAACTCGCTGGCACGAATTTCGGTCGGGCTGCCGAGGCTTGAACCACCCTCGCCGCCCGGCACGCGCACGGCAAGGACGACCGGTTTGCTGCCTGCCACGCCGGGCGCCGCGCGCATGACGAACATCATCCCCGGAGGAGGCGTGTCCGGGGGCAATCGGACCTCTGGTTCGGGTGCGTCGGCGGCTCCGGTCCTGAACTTGCGGATCAGCTTGCCGCTGCCGAACTCGCTCGAACTGATCACGCCGTTGCCGTCAGCATCGAGCTGCTTGAAGGCGGCTTGCAGGTCGGGCAACGCAGTTGCTGGCGATACCGCCAGACTGACGCCGCCGACTGCGACGAAGGCCGCAATCAATGCCATTGCTGGACGAGAGTAGGTGCGAAACTTGGCCATGCTTCTTTCCCATGCTGTCTGGGGTGGAGAACATGCCGCCTCAGCCAGATAGGCGTCGATGAAACTGCGCACCACTTCGCTCGCCGGTTTCCCCTCTGCGCGACTGCGGGCCATCAGGGCCTGCTTGGTCTCGTGCGGAATCCTGATTTCCAGGGTTTCGCTTTTCTTGGGAGCTCGGGTCATGGCGCTTCTCATCTTCGCCGTCGGCTTGGCGGCTCGCCGATCAGGGCAGGCCGCAGCGATCATTGAAACATGAGAGGCGTCCCGATGCAGGCGTTTTCGTGTCCGGACACAGCAAAAGGCATCACTTGCAGCGATGAAAGCGGTCAATTCCAAGATGCATCGCGCATCCTCGAACTGCTTTTCTGTGAATGGCTTAGATCAAAAAGCTGAATCATTTTCTCGGCAGCGGCCGGCTCTACCGGCCAGCCGCGATCACAAGCAAGAAACTACCGGCAAGAGCCACGTTGCTGACCACCCCATTGATCCGGGAGGCGCGATCCGGCCCCTGGTGGTCCCAGAAATTGTGAAACATCAGCGTCCCCGCGATCAGGAACACGATGAGCGCTGCAGCCGCATAGGCTGCGTGGAAGCCGACCATCAGCATCAAGCCGGCAACGATCTGCAGCACGATCCCCGCCCACAAGGCCGGGCCTGCCTGCGGCACGCCGCGAGCGATCATCATGCCTGACAGCAGCTTGGCATTGGCGATGTTGCGCAGGCCGGCAAAAACGAAGGCGCCGCCAAGCAGCAGCCGGCCAACAAAGGCCAATGACGAAATGTCGAACATAAATCCCCCGTGGCGATCGCTGCAAGATGTCTTTTTGGTTGTGGATCAGGCGGCCTTGGCTTCAGCGACCGGATGGACGGCGTGGAACGTCACGCAAAGCCGGTTCCAGGTGTTGATCATGCCGACCGCCATGGTCAGCTTGACCAGCTCTTCGCCGGAGAAGTGCTTTTGCGCTTCGGCATAGAGGTCAGCCGGGACGCCGGCGTCGGCAATGTTGGTGACGGCTTCCGTCCAGGCAAAGGCCATGCGCTCACGCTCGGTGAAGAGCGGCGATTCCTTCCAGGCGGCGACCAGCCACAGGCGCTGCTCGGTCTCGCCGTCATGCTTGGCTTCGCGGCTGTGCATGTCGACGCAATAGGAACAGCCATTGATCTGCGACGCGCGCAGCTTGATCAGATGCAACAGGCTGTGCTCGAGCCCGCATTCGTTGATCGCGGTGTTGAGCGTGACCAGAAGCTTCGTCAGCTCGGGTGCGGCAGTGTAGAAATTCAATCTGGGTTTCATGGCATCTTCCTTTCGTTGATGGGTCTTGTCTTCTGCGGCCGCTGGTTGAGCGCCACGAAGGCGCAGCTGGCGGCGACGATGCGTTGGTCTGCGGTGGCGTTGAAATCGGCGACGATGTCGGAGAGCCTGGTTTCAGCGAGTGCCGCGCGATAGGCCCGCTCGGCCTTGAGCATCGCGACATTGATGCCGCAGGGCTTGACATAGGCCGACGGATCGAGGGCATAGCTGCCCTTCTGCCTGATCTCGCCGCAGCGGAACGCCGGTTCCCTGCCCTCGACCGCCAGCACGATGTCGAGCAACGTGATTTTTTCCGCGACCCGCGCCAGACGGTAGCCGCCACTCGGCCCCGGCACCGATTCCAGTATCTTTGCCGCCGTCAGTGCCTTGAGATGCTTGAGCAGGTAGCTCGGCGACAGGCCGAAAGCCTCGGCCATGACATTGCCCGGCAGCGTGCCGTCGCCGTCGACGCCGGCCAGCATCGCCACGCAATGGATCGCCGCCTCCACGCCATCACCGAGCTTCATCGCCATCTCCTTAATCGTGGATATCTTATATCGTGGATAATAATTATCCGCAATAGCGCGAGTACAAAATTCGGTGGTGACGATGCCTATCGGTTGAGAAATGTACGCTCAGCCTGCCGGCTGCCACAGCTCGACCGGATTGCCTTCGGGATCGTAGATGCGGGCGAAGCGTCCGTTGGGATAAGCCTCCGGATCGATATTCACCTCGACGCCTGTAGCGCGGAGCTGGGCTGCCATCGCGTCGAGATCGCCGACGCGGAAATTGATCATCCACCGCTGCTCGGGCTCGCCGAAGTAATCGGTATCGGCGGCAAAAGGCGCGACGACGGTCGCCCCTGCTAGCTGCTGCCAGGGGTTCTTGTCATAGCTGTCGGGAACAAGATCGACGCCAAGATGTTCGGCATACCATTGCGCAAGTGCTTGCGGATCGCTTGCGCAAAAGAAAAAGCCGCCGATGCCGAGTACTTTTTCCATCGCCGCATCATCCGCCCGCAACAGGCCGAGATCAAGTGGATTGGGTTTGCGGGTACTCGTTGTCTTGATTGCTCGCCGGCGTCACGTGACTAAGCACACATTTCCACTGTATTCCGCTGCGGACGAACACATCACTGGTCCATTCGTCGGCTGTGAAACGCTGGCCGCGGAAATGGCCGCTGTTGATCACCCGGGCGGTATAGACCGCGGTCGCGCCATAGAACGCGACCCTGATATCGCCAACGGTGCGCATCATGTCGTGGGTCAGATCGCCCGACGCGATCAGGCCAAGAAAATCCGCCTTGGATGTCGCGCCATCAGGGCCGACGATCACCCAATCATCGGTCATGAAGGCGCCAATGGCGGCGGCATCGTTGGCAACGATTGCCGCCGCCCAGGCAAGAGCGAGTTCAACGATCTCGCTCTTGTCGTCCATGGCCTGCCCCTACTCCGCCGCCACCTTGGCCATCGGGTTATTGGGGTGCGTCGTCCAGTTGGCATAGTGCGGCGAAACCGGCTTGCCGGTGCGCTTGTCCATGGCGCCGACAGCCAATGGCTCCATGGTGATGCAGCCGTCGACCGGGCAGACGTTGACGCACAAATTGCAGCCGACGCACTCTTCCTCGATCACCTCGAAGTGCCTGATACCGTCGAGCATGCTGGTGATCGCCTGATGCGAGGTGTCCTCGCAGGCGATGTGGCAGCGGCCGCACTTGATGCAGGCGTCCTGGTCGATACGCGCCTTAGCGACGTAGTTGAGGTTGAGATACTGCCAGTCGGTGACATTGGGCGTGGCGCGGCCGACGATGTCGTCGAGCGAGCGGTGGCCCTTCTCGTCCATCCAGTTTTCGAGACCGGCGATCATCTCCTGCACGATCTTGAAGCCGTAGGTCATCGCCGCCGTGCAGACCTGCACGTTGCCAGCACCGAGCGCCATGAACTCGGCCGCATCGCGCCAGGTAGTGATGCCACCGATGCCCGAAATCGGCAGGCCTGCCGTTTCCGGGTCGCGCGCGATCTCGGCCACCATGTTCATGGCGATCGGCTTGACCGCCGGGCCGCAATAGCCGCCATGCGATCCCTTGCCGTCGATTGTCGGCTGCGGCGCGAAGCTGTCGAGGTCGACGCCGGTGATCGAGTTGATGGTGTTGATCAGCGACACCGCGTCGGTGCCGCCGGCATGGGCCGCCCGCGCCGGCTTGCGCACGTCGGTGATGTTGGGCGTCAGCTTGGTGATGACAGGCATGCGGGTGTTTTGCTTGCACCAGCGTACGACCATTTCGATGTATTCGGGCACCTGGCCGACGGCCGCACCCATGCCGCGTTCCGACATGCCGTGCGGGCAGCCGAAATTAAGCTCGATGCCGTCGGCGCCGGTCTCTTCGACCACCGGCAGGATCGCCTTCCAGGCATCTTCGATGCACGGCACCATCAGCGACACGACGATCGCCCGGTCGGGCCAGTCCATCTTGACCTGCTTGATCTCGCGCAAATTGGTCTGCAGGTCGCGGTCGGTGATCAGCTCGATGTTGTTGAGGCCGAGCAGGCGGCGGTCGGCGCCCCAGATCGCGCCATAACGCGGGCCGTTGACGTTGACGACCGGCGGGCCTTCCTCACCGAGCGTCTTCCAGACGACGCCGCCCCAGCCCGCCTTGAAGGCGCGGACGACGTTGTAGGCCTTGTCGGTCGGCGGCGCGGAGGCCAGCCAGAACGGGTTGGGCGACTTGATGCCGACGAAGTTGTTTCTGATATCTGCCATCTTGTCCTCCCTCAGCCGATCAAAGCGCGGTTGATCGATTCAGCCGCGTCGCGCCCTTGCGCCACAGCCGAGACGGTCAGGTCGTCGCCGCCTGCGATGCAGTCGCCACCGGCCCAGACCTTGGCGAGCGAAGTGCGCCCCTCACCATCGACCTTGATGCGGCCGCCTTCCATGGCAACCGATGGGCCGCTGCCGTTAAGCGCCGAAGGCTCAAAACTCTGGCCGATCGCCTTGAACACCTGGTCGGCGGCGAGCCTGACGATCTCACCGGTGACGGCGAGCTTGTCGCCCTTCATGGCGGTGTATTCGAGCTCGATGGCAACCACCTTGCCACCTTCGGAAATGACCTTCTTGGGCTGCAGCCAGTGGCGGATGACCACACCATTGGCAGCCGCCAGATCCTGCTCGAATTCCGAGGCGTTCATGTGCTCCTGGCCGCGGCGGTAGCAGATCGTCACCTCCTCGGCGCCGAGCAGCTTCGACTGCACGGCGGCGTCGACCGCTGTCATGCCGCCGCCGATGACGACGACACGACGACCGACCGGCAGGCCGGCGAGGTCGCTCGACTGGCGCAAGGTCGAGATGAAGTCGACAGCGTTGGAGACGCCATTGGCGTCTTCGCCTTCGGCGCGCAGCGCATTGACGCCGGCAAGGCCAAGGCCGAGAAATACGGCGTCATAGGAGGCTGTGAGATCGGCGAGATGGTAGTCGCGGCCGAGCGCCTTGCCGTTTTCAGTGGTGATTCCGCCGATCGCGGTGACGTAGTCGACTTCGGCTTGTGCGAAATCGTCGGTGCTCTTGTAGGCGGCGATGCCGTATTCGTTGAGGCCGCCAGCCTTGGGCCGTGCCTCGAGGATTGTCACCTCATGGCCGTAGCGCGCGAGACGGTGCGCGGCGGCGAGGCCAGCGGGGCCGGCACCAACGACGGCGATCTTCTTGCCGGTCGGCTCGGCGCGGCTGTAAAACTGCTTGCCTTGCGCCATCGCCACGTCGGTGGCGTAGCGTTGCAGGCGACCGATCTGCACCGGCTTGCCTTCGGCGACCTCGCGGACGCAGACCTCCTCGCACAAGGTCTCGGTCGGGCAGACGCGGGCGCACATGCCGCCGAGGATGTTCTGGTCGAAAATGGTCTTGGCCGAGCCGATCGGATTGCCGGTCGAGATCTGGCGGATGAACATCGGGATGTCGATCGATGTCGGGCATGCCTGCATGCACGGCGCGTCGTAGCAGAAATAGCAACGATCCGATTCAACCAGCGCTTCGTGATGGTCGAGAGCCGGGTGCAGGTCGGAGAAATTCTCGGCGTATTTTGCTGGCGCAAGGCGGCCGCCGACGATGCCTTCCTTGAAAAGACCTTCTGCCATTCCAGTTCCCCAGTTTATTCTCGTTTTGAGGAAGCGTAGCACGTTCTATTTTTTTATCAATTGGTCAATTTTCTACGCAAGTCATTGATTTTGCTTTAAAATAAGATGATTATTTTGGTCATGATTTGGTAATTCTGAGGTTAGGCTGACGCTGGGAGAGGCGATGCGTTGGCGAGACCTTCTTCCGATGCGGGAGAAGGCAGGTTGCGCGCGCCAGAGTTGCTGACAAGTAAGCGTCGTGGGTAGCGTGCCCTACGAAGCCAACTTTTGGCGCCGTGATCCGTCGCCCCCCCTCTGGCCTGCCGGCCATCTCCCCCACAAGGAGGGAGATTCGGCCTACATCGCCGCCTCGGCCAATCGCCAACGTAGCAAGGCTTATCCTATCTGACGTCGCAGGATGTGCGCCGCCAGCGACGCGACTAATCTCCCTCCTTGTGGATGGGGTGAGATGCGGTCCGCGAAGCGGACGAAAAGCCAACTGCTTGGCTTTTCGAGCATCGAACGCCGGCAGGCCAGAGGGGGGGCGAAGGAATGAGAGGCTTCAGAAGGCCAAGTTCGCTCCGCCAAGAACACGAGAGCCGTGGAGAAACTCCACGCCCCGCCCCTCAGGCCTCCGGCGTGATATCGTGTGCGCCTGGTATTGCGCCCTTGCCCATGCTGATGACCGGTTCCATGGCGTCGAAGGCGCTCGGCGGCAGGTGGCACTTGATCTGGTGGCCACCTCCCATCTCGCGCACCGGCGGCACCTGGGTTTCGCACAGATTGCCCGGCACCTGGGATTTGTAGCGACAACGCGTCTGGAAAGGACAGCCCGGCGGCGGGTTCATCGCCGAGGGAATGTCGCCATCGAGCACGATGTGTTTCTTGACGACGCTCGTATCCGCAATCGGGATCGCCGACAGAAGTGCCTCGGTATAGGGGTGGTAGGGCGGCGAAAAGATCTGGTCGGTCGTGCCCTGCTCGACGATGTGGCCGAGATACATGACGACAACCCGGTCGGCGATGTAGCGCACCACTGACAAATCGTGGCTGATGAACAGCATCGTCGTCTTCGACTTGCGCTGGATGTCCATCAATAGTTCGGTGACCGCCGCCTGGACGGAAACGTCGAGCGCCGACACCGGCTCGTCGGCCACCACCACCCTGGCCTGGCCGGCAAAGGCGCGGGCAACGCCGATGCGCTGCTTCTGGCCACCCGAGAGCTGGCGCGGCATGCGCTCGGCGAAAGCGCGCGGAAGCTTGACGAGATCGAGCAGTTCCAGCATGCGCTGCTTGCGGTCGGCGGCGGTCTTGCCGACCTTGAATTTTTCCAAAGTGCGGACGATCTGCGACCCCACCGAGTGGCTCGGGTTCAGCGTATCGAACGGGTTCTGAAACACCATCTGGATCGACGACACCGTCTGCACGTCGCGCATCTCGATGCTGGTCGACTGGATTTCCTTGTTGCCGAGCATGACCGTGCCCGAGCTTGCCGTCTCGAGGCCGAGCAGAACCTTGGCCAGGGTCGACTTTCCGCAGCCGGACTCGCCAACGATGGCAACGGTCTCGGATTCGCGCGCCTCGAAGCTGATCGTCTCGTTGGCCTTGACGACCCTGCCCTCGCCACCCGCGCCGAAGACCTCGTTGCCACCGACGCGGTAATATTTCTTCAAGTCGGTGATCTTGAGCACCGGCGCGCCCGGCTTGACCGGCTCGTGCTTCTTTTCAGCGCCAGGCGGCATGGCCGCCCAGTCGATCTCGTTGAAACGTACACAGCGGCTGAAATGGCCGTCGTGTCCGGCAACCGGGATCATCGGAATCTCGTCGGCGTTGCACAGGCCCTCGACGAAGTGGTGGCAGCGCGGACCGAAATTGCAGCCCTTGGGGCGCTGGTGCGGCAGCGGCAGCTGGCCCGGAATGGCGACCAGCGGGCGCGAATTCTTGTCGGCGCCAGGCAGCGGGATCGAGCGGAACAGCCCCTGGGTATAGGGGTGGCGCATGCGATCGAAGACGTCCTTGATCGAGCCGGTTTCGACCGCCTCGCCCGAATACATCACCGTGATGCGGTCGCAGGTCTCGAGGATCAGGCCGAGATTGTGCGACACGAAGATCATCGAGGTCCCGTACTGCTTGCCGAGCCCCTTGACCAGTTGCACGATGCCGGCCTCGACGGTGACGTCGAGCGCGGTCGTCGGCTCGTCGAGCAGGAGCAGCGCCGGCTTGGACAACAGCGCCATGGCGATGACGATACGCTGCTGCTGGCCGCCGGAAAGCTGGTGCGGGAACGAGCGCATCATCCGCTCGGGGTCGGGCAGCTTGACGGCGCGGACCGTTTCAAGCGCGCGCTTGTAGGCCTCGTCCTTCGACACCTTGTCGTGGATCATCGGCACTTCCATCAGCTGCTGGCCGACTTTCATCGCCGGATTGAGGCTGGCCATCGGCTCTTGGTAGATCATCGCGATCTTGTTGCCGCGGATGGAGCGCAGCTCCTCGTCGGACATGTCGCCCATGTCCTTGCCCTGGAACCTGATGCGGCCGCCGACGATCTTTCCGATGTTGGAGAGATCGCGCATGATGCCGAGCGACACCGTGGACTTGCCGCAACCGCTTTCGCCGACGATGCCCATCGCCTCGCCAGGCATGACGGTACAGGAAAAATCCATCACGGCGGGGATTTCGCCGCGCCGGGTGAAGAACGAGATCGACAGATTCTCGATCTCGAGGATGGGCTCTGCGGAGGCGTTTCTGACGGTCTCGTTCATGACGATCTCCCTCAGTCCTTCATCGATTGTTCGCGCAGCGCATCGGCAAGGAGGTTGAGGCCGAGCACGAAGGACATCAGCGCAAATGTCGGCGGCAGTGCCGGGTGGATGAAGGAGCGCAGCAGGCGGCTGGCGTCCTTGATCGCGGTGCCCCAGTCGGGGCTTTCAGGCGCCAGGCCGAGGCCGAAATAGCCGAGCGTGCCGAGCAGGATGGTGGTGTAGCCGATGCGCAGGCAGGCATCGACGATCAGTGGTCCGCGTGCGTTGGGCAGGATCTCCCACAGCATGATGTACCAGGGTGTCTCGCCTCGGGTCTGGGCAGCGGCGACATAGTCGCGTGTCTTGATGTCCATGGTCAGGCCGCGGACGATGCGGAACACGCCGGGGCTGGAAGCGAAGACGACAGCCACGAAGATGTTGAGCTGGTTGGGCTCGATCGAGACAATGCCGAACGGATCGGCGTTGAAAACGAGGCCGGCATAGATCCAGCCGCCAAACACGAGCGTGATGCCGAGCAAAAGATAGATGCGGTCGGGCCGGTCCTTGAAGCGGGTGTAAAACAGCACCGAGAAGAAGATGATCGGGAACAGGAAAAACAACCCGGCCAATGCATAAGGAATGGGCGTGTCCATGATGCCAGGCGTAACCAGCAGGTAAAACAGCAGGATCACCGGGAACGCCAGAACGAGATTGGCAAGGAATGACAGCACGGAGTCGATGCGGCCGCCATAATAGCCGGCGGGCAGGCCGAGCGTGATGCCGACCATCAGCGCGAACATCGTGGCTGCAGGGGCGATGATCAGCACGATCTGGCTGCCATAGACCATGCGCGAGAAGACGTCGCGCGCCAGCTTGTCGCCGCCGAAAAGATAAGTCAGCCCGGATGCCGGTTCGATAGCGCCGGGCAGCGCGTCCTTCATCACCGGAATCTGCGCCAGCGGGTCGAAAGGTGCGACCTTGGCCGCGAAGATCGCCGTGAACAGCCAGAAGAAGCAGATCGCCACGCCCGAAATGCCGACGCCCGAGTCATAGAGCTGGCCATAGAGACCGAGATGCTTGCGGAAGTTGAAGCTCGCGACCAGCACGATGGCCATGCCCAGCCACACCGGCCAGAACCGGGCGAGCACGCCAAGGAAGACCTGGAAACCGCCGATATATTCGATCTGCATGCGGCCGTCTCCCTACTGAACGCGGATGCGAGGATTGAGATAGGCATAGCCGACATCGGAGATCAGCTGGGTGACCAGAACGACGAAGACCGAGACCAGCGAGCAGCCAAGCAGAAGGTCGATGTCGTTGTTGCCGGCCGCTTCGACCAGCGTGAAGCCGAAACCCTGGTAGCGGAACATCGTCTCGACGATGACAACGCCGGTGAGCAGCCAGGGAAACTGCAGCATGATCACGGTGAACGGCGCGATCAGCGCGTTGCGCAGCGCGTGCTTGACCACGACGTTGCCAAACGAAAGCCCCTTGAGCCGGGCGGTGCGGATATATTGCTGGGTCATCACCTCAACCATCGAGGCTCGGGTCATGCGGGCAATATAGCCGATGCCGTAGATCGCCATGGTCATGACCGGCAAGGTGAAATTGTAGAAGGTAATCCCCTGCGAGGTGGCGCTCGCCGCCGAGCCGTTGAACCAGCCTAGCCATGACGCGAAGATGACGGTGAAGATGACGCCGGAGACATATTCGGGCGTCGCCGTCGTGGCGATCGAGGCCACCGACAGCGTGCGGTCGGTGCGCGATCCCTCGCGCATGCCGGCGAAGATGCCGATCAACAGCGCGATCGGCACCATCGTCACCATCACCCAGAACATCAGGATGCCGGTGGCGCCGAGTGCCGGAAACAGCTTTGACGCAACTGTGGTCTTGAATTTGGTCGAGCAGCCGAAATCGCCCTGCAGAACGCCGGAGAATTTCGGAACCGAAGGCTCGTTGCAGAACGAGAAGCGCGGCACGGCCTGGCCGGTGGCCGGGTCGATGTTCGGCTGCTTCGGCATCACGCCGAGCCATTGGCCGTAGCGGACGAAGAAGTTCTGCCGATAGCCGTTGCGCTGCAGCCAGCTTTCCAGCTGCTCTGTGGTTGAGCGCATCTCGGTCTGGCTGATCGCCAGCTTCTTCAGGTTCGGATCGAGGTTGATCAGGAAAAAGACGACGAGCGTCAGGCAGAGCATCGTCAGCCCGATGACCCCGAGGCGTTTGAGGATGAATGAAAGCACTGTCGCCCCCTGCCTATTGGGTTGGGCTCTGTATCAGGCGGCCCCGGGCGCAACCGGGACTGCCTGGCGAACAGTGGGAGGGACGGCAACGTCCCTCCCCTCAACAGTGGACGGCTTAAGCCTCCTTGTCGAGCCAGACCTTGTAGAAGTCGTGCTCGTTGGTCGGGTGCATGCCGTGGTTCATCACATATTTGGCGGAGTGGTTGAACAGCGACCGCCAATAGGACTGGATCAGGATGCCGGAGTCCTGAAGGATCTGCTCGAGATCCTTCATCAGCAACTTGCGCTTCTCGACATCGGGCTGCGCCGTGGCTTCGGTCAGCTTCTTGTCGAACTCCGGATTGGAGAACGCGCTTTCGTTCCAGGCTTCGCCGGATTTGTAGCCGAGCACCAGGATCTGCACGCCGAGCGGACGCATGTTCCAAGTGGTCATGGAGAACGGATACTTGGTCCAGTCGTTCCAGAAGGTCGAACCCGGAAGCACCGTGCGCTTGACCTTGATGCCGGCCTCGCGGATCTGCGCGGCAATGGCGTCGCCGGTGTTCTTGTGCCAGTCCTCGTCTGTGGTGATCAGGTCATGCTCGAAGTCGGCGTGACCCGATTCCTCCATCAGCTTCTTGGCGCCGGCGGCATCGCGCACCTTCTTTGGCAGCTCGACATACTCCGGATGAATCGGCGCGACGTGGTGGTTTTCCGCCACCGAACCGCGGCCGCCGTAACCGAGCTGCAGCACGGTCGCGTTGTCGACCGCCATCTGCATGGCGTTGCGAACCTTCTGGTTCTCGTAAGGTTTGTTGTTGACGTTGAAGCGCGCAACGATGGTCGCCGCGGTGACGACTTCCGACTTCACCAGGCCGAGACCGTCAAGAATATCGACATAGTCGGCGACGGTTTCGTAGTTGGTGTCGACTTCGCCAGCTTCGAAGGCGTTGACCGCAGCGGACGGATCGGGACCGTAGTCGATGAACTCGATGCCATCGAGATAGGCTTCGCCGCCCCACCACTTGCCATTTTCGCGCCGCTTGAGCACAGCCTTAGAGCCGACATCGTAGGAAACCAGCTCGAAAGGCCCGGTGCCGATCGGATGGCTGACCAGGTTCGAGCCGTTCTTTTCGAAGTCGCGGTGGACGATGATACCAGGATAGTCCGACACGCCGGGGATGAAGGTGATGTCGGGCGCCGGGAACTTGATGGCGATGGTGTAGTCGTCGACCTTGGTGATCGCGCCTTCCTTGGCCTTCTTGGTCGCCGGGTCGACAAGCGCCCCCATGCGGGCGGCCATCGAGTTGCCTTCGGCCGCACTGTCGCACCAGCGCAGCAGGTTGAACATCACGTCGTCGGCGTTGAATTCGTCGCCGTTGTTCCAGGTCGCGCCCTTGCGCACATTCAGCTTGTATTCGGTGGCGTCGTCGTTGATTTCCCAGCTCTCGAGCAGGGCCGGCTCGAAGGTGAAGGTGCGGGTGTATTTGACCAGCGGCTCGAGGAACTGGCGCGTCACGTTGGCCATTTCCGGCCAGTCATAGCTGCGCGGATCCTTCTGATCCTTCACGAACATCGAAACGCGGATGACACCGCCCTTCTTGGGCTCCTGCGCCAACGCCTCGGTCGGCGCGACCAGTCCCAGCATGCCGTAGGCCATTGCCGTCGTGGCGCCGAAGGCACTCGCCAGGGCCAGAAACTCGCGACGGTCCATCTCGCCGGACCCGGCGCTCTTCGCCAGCTCGCGGATGTGGCCGGGAACAAGATCAGAGTTGCTCTTGTAGAATGTCATTTCCGTCTCCCATTGAAGTGGCCTGTAACGTTACCATTTCGCATCCGTTTGCCGTTGTCAAAACGGTTGGATGTCGTCGTTCCCGGGATCAAGTTTGCAATTTTGGGAGGGGAGCAGTTCGCGTGATAGCGACAGAGTTGGCGCAAAAATGGTAGTGCGCAGCGGATTCGTCGGAATCTTCGCCCCGAGCTAATATGCCCAAGTTCCGACAACCGACGACAGTGCCACGACACAACGCCTGATATGTCAGTGCCGGGGTTGCCGCAGCGGCAGCTCGCTCAGTATTCCTTCTCGTAGAAGATGCCGCCCTTGGCCTCGCCGGCATTGGTGGCCTCGCCGCGCAGCTTGACACCACGGCCGACATTAAGATCGATCGTCGCCTTGCCCGAACCCGGCTGATCACCGGCTTCGATCGACAGATAGGTGCGGTCGTTCAAGTACTTGCCAACGGCAACCGAAGTGTCGCCCTGCTCGTTGGTCTTGATGTCGATGTCATCGACGCCAAGCGTCGCGCGCAGGCTCGACAGCAGTGACGTTGAACCGCCGATGCCGGCCATCTGGGCAGCCGCATCGGCGAGCTGGGCGATCTGCAACGGCGACAGGTTCGACATCGAACGGCCGAAGATCAGCCGCGCCAGCACTTCGTCTTCCGGCAGCGCCGGCACCGACGAGAAGGCGAATTTCGGGTTGTTGGCCTCGCCTGATATGGCAATGGTGACGGTGGCGTCGCCCGCCGTCGTCTCGGCAGCGAAATTGATCGTCGGTACCAGCGAGCCGGAAAAACCGACCGAGCCGCGGGTGAAGTTGAGCCGCTTGCCCAGGATGGACAACCGACCGCGGCGCAGCGTGAATTCACCAACCGCTTGCGGCGATGCCGACGATCCCGACAGGCGCAGCGAACCGCCAAGCTCTGCGTCGAGACCACGACCCTGGACGAAGATCTGGTTGGGCGCATTGACGGTGACATCGAGCATCAGCGCGCCGCTGCCGCCGCTCGCCTTTGCCGGCGGGCGCATCGCGTCCTGCTGGGCGACAACCGCCTTGGGCGCATTCTTGTGCTTGACATCGACGGCGGTCAAAGCACCCGGGAATTTTTCGGGAATGCTGATCACGGTGCGGGCAAGATTGATCGTTCCTGAAAGCACCGGTGCCGAGACCAGCGGGCCCTTGATGGCGATGTCACCACCGAGATTGGCGGTGACGACGCGGCCGTCAGTGTAGCGGCCGTCGCTCAGCTTGATGGCGATGTCGGCAGGGAAACCCTGGGCGGCGTTGGTGCCGACCGTGCCGGAGGCCGTCAGCGAACCGCCGGTCGACAGTGCACCTGTCAGCCGGTTGATGCGGGCCACGCCAGCGGCGATGCCAACGTCGAGATTGATATCGTTGATGGCAATACCCGACTGGGCGATCAAAAGCCGTGCGCCGGATGCGCGCACGCTGCCGCCGATGACCGGTGACGTAGCGGGACCGCGCAGCTGGACATTGACGTCGGCCGAACCTGTCAGCGCCATGCCCTGGGCGGCCAGCGTGCGGGTCAGGAAGGAAAATGGCACCGGCCCTGCGAAATTGAGGTCGAGCGCCACCGGTGCGTTGGTGACGACCGTGCCGCCGCCTTTCAGCGCCAGGCCCGAGCCGTCGCCGATCGTCGACTGGAAGGTGAGCTTGCCGGCGGCAAATGTGCCGGTCGAGCCGATATTCATGGCACCAAAGCCGGCGCCCGTGGTCTGCGACGTCGCCGCGCCCGCCACCTTGAGGTCGTAGCCGACAGTCGGATTGGCGGCAGCGCCCGAGACCTTGACGGTGCCCGAGATCGAGCCGGCCGCGCCAAGGCCGGGCGAGAACGAATTGGCGAGCGAAGCCGGCACATTAGCCAGCGTGGCGTTGAGATTGAGCGCCGAGCCGGCGGTGCCCGATACAGTCGCCGTGCCACCGCCGAGATTGAGCGCAAGCTTGTCGAGCGTCGTTGTGCCGCCTGATATCGAAACGGTCGTCGGACGCGCAATGGCTGCCTTGATGCCGCGCATGGTCGCCTCACCGGAGACCAGTTCGATTGTCGTTGTGCCGCCTGCCAGTTTGACGCGGCCGGCAGCCTTGGCAGGAATGTCGGCGACGGTGGCGCCGCCCGAGAATCCGGTTCATTCGCCGTCGCGCTTGAGGTCGACTGATATGCCGGAGATGACCGTCTTGCCCGAGGTCACCGACTTGGCCTTGATCGTGCCCGAGATCGCCGGCGCCTTCATGTAGTTGAGGATGTCGGCCTTGACCGAGACGTCGCTGGCGGCGAGATCGCCGCGCTTGAGCGAAGCCGTGCCGACCTCGACGGTTGCCTGCGGAACATCGCCGCTGCGGGTGAAGTTGATCTTGCCGCGCAGGTCGCCCTCGGCCTTCTCAAGCGCGAGCGCTGCGAGCGGGCCGATGTCGGGCATGTCGATGGTGACGGTGCCGAGCGGCGCGAAGTCCTGATCGAGAACCAGGTCGCCGGACAGTTTGTTGTCACCGAGCGACAGCGACAGGCCCTTGATCTCGCGCCTGCCATCGGCGGTGGCAAGCACGGCACTGCCCTGAAGCGGCTGACCGGCGACGTTGCCAGAAAGCTTGACATTGGCGGCCGGGTTGGCTGGGTCGATCTTGCCGGTGGCGATCAGGCTGAGCCCGGTGATCTCGCGTGCCGCCGCCTCGATGCGGTCGCTGGTGACGGTCAGCGAGATGTCGGGCGCGGTACGCGCGCCCTTGGCGGTCAGCGCGAAATCGACAGATCCCTTGGCATCCTTGGACAGCAACGAGATGTCGGCGAAGGATCCCTTGAGATCGGCGTCGACATCCGTGCCCTTGATTCGTGCCGTGCCGCTGGCGGTCAGCGCGCCAGAGGTGAACTCGATGGCATTGGCGGCGAAGCTGCCTTCGGCATCGCGGCTGGCGGTGGCGGAAAACTGGGTGCGCTCGGCGAGCGCGATGCGGACGCCTGATGGCAGCGCGCTGGAGGCGACATCGGCCTTGACGCCGAGTTCGAGCGACAGGTCGACCAGGTTGAGCTTGGCGTTCAGCGAACCGTTGAGCGTATCGCTGCGGATCGTGCCCTCGTCGACGACGACCTGCTCCTTGCCGATGGAGCCTGCCATGTCGACCGCGACGCGGCCGGCGACCAGCGGCGCCAGCGTCGCGACATCGGTCTTGAGTTCGGCGACACCCAGCTTGATCGACAGCGGGCCGCTGCGGCTGGCGATATCGAAGCCGTCGGAATGCGCCGAGGCGGCGATGTCGCGCAACTCGGTGTTGCCGGCGATGACCGACAGCAGCGAGGCGCTGAAATCGACAGCCGGTACCTTGCCGTCGCCAAAGGCGCGCAGGCTGGCGGCGTTGATGGCAACGGTGACCGGTTGGGCATCGCTGCCGAGGCTCAGCACGATCGGCCCTTCATTGGCCTTGACGTCAAGCGACAGGTCGGCGGCACCTTCCGGATTGAGCGAACCGGCGGCATTGGCGGTCAGGGCGCTGCTGGCGACGGTTGCGCGCTCGATGTCGAGACCGCCTGATGTCGTGCGTGTGCCGGCGACGTCGAAAGTGGTGTTGCCGGCGAGCAGCGGCTTCAGCGCTGCGGGCAGGAAATCCTCGAACGCGCCGTCGCCCTTGGCCGAAATGACGTTGCCGTTGTCGGTCAGCTGGTGGGTGCCGGAAATGCGCGTGACGACCTTGCCGTCGACGGCAAAGGTGCCGTTGCCGCTCCAGTTGGCGGCGGGGCCCTCGCCCGACACGACGAGCTCGACCGCCGGCTGGTTGGGCAGCTTGAGCAGGTTGGCGATGATGCCGCCAGCGGGTTCGGCGGCGCGGATGTTGAGCGCGATGCGGTTGTCTGCTGGCGCGAAAGCGATGTCGGCATCGACGACGCCTTGCTTTCCGTCGCTGCGCGAGACGTTGAGCTTGGTCTCGATGCCGAGCGGCGAACGGTCGGCGCGGACCATGCCCGTGGCGGCAAGCTCGGCAATGCCGGTGCCGGTGCCGGCCAGTGCTTCGCCAAGCGCGATCTCGGGCAGGTCGATCTGCTTGATGTCGACCGAGACCGGCAGCGACAGGCCGCCGCTGCTCTCTTTCCTGGTGCCGCCCTGCGGCAGGCGGGCGACCTCGATGCGGTCGGCAGCGATCCTGTCGGCGCGGAAAGTGCGCGACAATAGCGCCAGCGGCGACCAGTCGACAGCAACGCCGCGCAGGGCCAGCCAGGCGCCCTGGCTGTCTTCGATCACCACATTGTCGAGCCGGAGATTGCCCGACCAGATGCCGCTGAGCCCGCTCAGTCGGATCTTCTGGTCGGGTGTCGAAGCGACACTGGAAATCAGGCCAGCCAGGTTTTCGCGGCCCTTGGCGGTCAGCGTGAAGACGGCCGTGGCGCCGATGACGAAGGCCAGAACGACCGCTACCGCGATGCGGAGGATGCGCAGGATTTTCTTCAGCATAACCATCGCGGTCAGAACGCCTGGCCGACGCCGGCGTAGAAGCCGTAGCTCGGATCGCCCGGGCCGGGATTGAGCGGCACGGCGACATCGACGCGCAGCGGGCCGAACGGCGTGAGGTAGCGGACGCCAATGCCGGCACCGACGCGGACCGTGGCGAAGTCGGGGAATTGCTTGGCGGAGACGGTGCCGGCGTCGATGAATGGCACGATGCCGAACTTGTCGTTCAAGGCGTAGCGAATCTCGACCGAGGTTTCGGCATAGGACAGGCCACCCGTCGGCTTGCCGCCGATCTCCGGACCGATGCCCTGGTAGGCATAACCCCGCACCGAGCCGCCGCCGCCGGCATAGAAGCGCCGGTCGGCCGGCACGTCGTCGAGGCCGGCACCGAGGATCGAGCCGATGGCGACGCGGCCGGCGAGCACAAAGCGGTTGTCGGCGCCGAGCCCGTAATAGGTCGAGCCCTCACCCTTGAGCTTGACGAAGGTCTTGCCGTTCAGCGCGTCATAGGTCGGCTCGACATAGGCCAACGCGCGGAAGCCGCGCGTTGGGTTGAGCTTGTCGTCACGGTTGTCATAGGCATATTGCAGCGGCGTCGAGACCAACAGGTAGCGCTTTCCCAGAGGATTGAGCGCGTCTTCGATGTCGGAATAGTCGACGGCGAGCGAGGCCGAGACGGTCTGCTGCTTCGTCAGTTCGTAGGATATGCCGGCGTTGCCCTTGACCGAGAAGATGTCATAGGCGTCGGGATGCTCGAACGACACCTTGGCGTTGGCGAAGAACTTCGAGGCCGGCCCGATGACGCCAGGCTTCTCGAACATGATGCCGGCATTGTAGTTGAGCTTGCCAAGTTCGGTGGTGTCGCTGATGCGGCCGATCGAGCCGCCAATGCGCAGCTTCTCGGCGCGTCCGAACAGGTTGCGGTGGCCCCAATAACCTTCGACGCCTGCGCCCTCGGTATTGGAGAAGGTGGCGCCGGCGCCAAAATAGCGCATCTTGCGCTCGCTGACACGGACATCGATGGGGATCTCGCCGGCCGGGTTGAGGGCAAGCGCCTCGTTGATCGACACCGAGCTGAACACGTCGAGCGCCAAAAGGCGGTTGCGTGCCTCATCGATCTCTTTGGGCGAGTATTGCCGGCCGCGTTCGAGCCCGGTCATGTAGACGGTGAAATCGCGGTCGACGGCCTCGGTGCCCTCGACAGACGTCTCGCCATAACCGGCGATCGGGCCAGCGGCGACGTCGAGGGTGACGTCGAGCGTGGTGGTGGCATGATCGGCGACGATGGTGCGGCTCGTCACCTTGGCCAGCGGCCTGCCCTCTTCCTTGAGCGCGCGCACAATGCCGGCTTCCGCCTTCAAGATGGCGTCAGAGTTGGCATTGCCGCCCGCGATAAGGCCGAAATCGGCGCCCCTGACGTTGGCGGCGTCGCCCTTGAGCACGATATCGCCGAGGGTAAACATCGAGCCCGGCTGGACGGTGACGCTGACGGGGATCGGCTGCGGCCCGTCGAACACGGCGTCGGGCGCCAGATCGTCGAGATTCTTGCCGGCAATGGAAATGTTGACGACGCCATCGTAATGCGCCTTGGAAAACAGCGCGGCGACGAGGCGCTCGCGATCGTTGCGCGCCTTGGCGAGCAGGCCGAGCGAACCCGATACTGGCCGCTCGTCCTCGCCCTTCAGCAGCGAGGCGTTTTCGATCGCCTCCTTCAGGTCGTCGTCAGTGGTGTCAACCTCGAAGGTGACGGCATAGTCGAGCGGGTCGACGACGTCGGCGTCATCTTCCTTCGACGATCCCCACAGCCTGATTCCGAAGATCTCGAAGGCCGCTGCCTTGTGCGTTTCAACAGCAAGGATGGTGGAAGACAACGCAAACGCGAACGCCGCGCGCGGAAGCGCACGGGCGATCGTAGGTCTGTCGAAATCCACGCAAACGCCGCACAAACATCAATCCAAGGTAACTCCCAATCCTAAAATTGGAATGAAGTTTCTGGCTTTTCGTAAAGCAGCCACATTCGATATGTCAGAATTCATTGGGCGAATGAATGACAGCCGGGATAGGGATTCGGGTGTTTTCATCGGGGCGATCCGCATGGCCGGGCAATACCATGCACAGCGTCCAAGACAAGTATTAAGGTGGTAGGCCAAGCCTGCCTGGCTGCGGTATTGACTGTACTGTGGCAAGCTTGAACATGTCGCCTTGAGCGACGATCAGGGGGTTGGAGGGACTATGACGATGCGTGCGGCGCGAGCTTTTCCGGTATTCGTTCTTCTCTTTCTGGCCACGGCATTCGGGCTGGCCACGACGTCAGGGGCCGCGGCGGTCGAAGCCCGGCGTGTCGTGACGACCGAAAACAGCGATTATTTCGGGTTCGACCTACGCTCGGAGCAGAATGTCAGCCTCGACCAGTGCCAGACATCGTGTCTGGGCGACCAGTCCTGCCGCGCCTTCACCTACAACACCAAGGCGAAATGGTGCTTCCTGAAATCCGATTTCGCTCTGATCAAACCGTTCACAGGTGCGATTGCCGGCAAGGTCGTGCCGGTCAGCGGTGAAGCAGATATCGGCGCACCGGCCGAGCTGTCATTCTTCCCGGCCTCGATGGTCGACGAGGCGCGCCAGTACCGCAGCGCGCTGACGACCAACACGGTCGTCGACCCGGCCCTCGGTCTCGCCGCGCTGATCGATACCGGCGAGCAGGCGCTCTTGGGCGGCGACGGCCGCACGGCGATGCAGAAATTCCGCGCCGCAGCGATCATCCTGCCCGACGACGCCGCGATCTGGACCCGCCTCGCCCGCGCCACGCCGACCGTGTCGCCGATCAACGGCGAAGAAACCGCTTCGCTGCAGCGCGATACGACGTCGAGCGCCTACAACGCCTATCTGTTGTCGCGCTCGGCCAGCGGCCGCGCCGAAACGCTGGCTCTGCTGGCGCGCGGTCTCGACAAGCGCGACATGTTCCGCGCCTCGCTGCAGGCCTATGAGGCGAGCCTGGCGCTCGACAATTCGGCAGCGACCCGCGCCGAATATGAAGACCTGAAAGCGCGGAAAGGCTTCCGCGTCGTCGAGCATACCATCGACGCCGACACCACCTCGCCGCGCGTCTGCGCCCAGTTCTCCGAAGCCCTGGTCAAGACGGGTGTCGACTATGCGCCCTTCGTCACCATCGACGACGCGGCTCCCAAGAGCGTCGAGGCCAAGGACCAGCAGATCTGCGTCGAAGGCCTGCAGCATGGGCAGCATTATCGCGTGACCTTCCGTTCCGGCCTGCCGGCGGCGATCGGCGAGGTGCTGGAAGCCCCTGTCGTGCTCTCGGTCTATGTCCAGGATCGCGGCCAGTCGGCGCGCTTCACCGGCGACAGCTTCGTCCTGCCCTCGACCGCCCGCCGCGGCATCCCTGTTGTCACCGTCAACATGGAAGCCGCCGACATGAAGCTCTACCGCATCGGCGACCGGTCGCTGGCGCAGCTTCTTTCCGGCTACCAGTTCCTGCGCCAGCTCGACGGTTATGACCTGTCCAGCATCTCCGACCAGATGGGCGAGCCGGTCTGGGAAGGCCAGATGGCGATCACCAATGAGCTCAACAAGGAAGTCACCACCTCCTTCCCGGTCGACGAGGCGCTGCCCAACCGCAAGCCCGGCGTCTATGTGCTGACCGCCCAGCCGGTCGACGACAAGAGCGACACCTGGACGACCAAGGCAACGCAATGGTTCGTCGTCTCCGACATCGGACTGTCGACCTACACCGGCCAGGACGGGCTCAACGTGTTCGCCCGCTCGCTCGGCTCGGCCAAGCCGATCGCCGACGCCGAACTGACATTGCTTGCCCGCAACAACGAGATCCTCGGCACCGCCAAGACGGATGCCGAGGGCCGCGCCACCTTCAATCCGGGTCTCACCCGCGGCAATGGCGGACTGGCACCAGCGGTGCTGATGGCCAGGCAAGGCGACGCCGACTTCGTCTTCCTCGACATGACCCGCGCCGGCTTCGACCTGTCCGACCGCGGCGTCACCGGCCGCGCCGCACCCGGCGCACTCGACGTCTATGCCTGGACCGAACGCGGCATCTACCGCGTCGGCGAGACAGTTCACGCGGCGGCGCTCGCACGCGACGACACCGCCAAGGGCGTCGACAACCTGCCGCTGACCTTCATCTTCACCCGTCCCGACGGTGTCGAGGACAGGCGCGTCGTCAGCCAGGGCGGCAAGTCAGGCGGCCACGCCGTCGACCTGCCGCTATCCACGGCTGCCATGCGCGGCACCTGGACGATGGCCATCCACACCGACCCCAAGCAGCCGGCGGTGTCGAGCCAGATGTTTTTGGTCGAGGACTTCGTGCCCGACCGCATCGAATTCACGCTGACCTCCGACCGCAGCGAGATCGCGGCGGGCGAAACCGCCGAGGCCACCGTCGACGGCCGTTTCCTGTATGGCGCACCGGCCGCGGGCCTGGCGCTCGAAGGCGAGCTGACGCTGTCGACCAAGCGCCAGTGGGACAGCTTCAAGGGCTATTATTTCGGCCTCGCCGACGAACAGGAAGGCGAAGCCACGCGCATTCCGCTGACCGACATGCCGGTCGTCGGCGATGATGGCAAGGCAACCTTCCCGGTGTCGGTCGACCAGTTGCCCTCGACGACGAGGCTGGTGAACGCTGCGCTGACCGTGCGCATGCGCGAGACCGGCGGCCGTGCCGTCGAGGAAAAGCTTGACATCGGCATCCGTCCGCAGGCGACGATGATCGGCATCCGCCCCGACTTCTCGGGCGAGGAGGTGCCGCAAGGCGGCACCGCCAAGTTCAGCCTGATCGCCGCCGAACCCGGGGGCCAACGCGCGGCACTCGCCGGCGCACAATGGTCGCTGGTCAAGGTCGAGCGCAATTACCAGTGGTACCGCTCCGGTAACAGCTGGAACTACGAGCCGGTGACCTTCACCAAATCGGTGGCAACCGGCCAGGTCGACCTCACCGCCGATGCCGACGCGACAGTTTCGCTGCCCGTCGACTGGGGCCGCTACCGCCTTGAGGTCGAGACATCGGATCCGGCCGGCCCGGCAACGAGCTACGAATTCGACGCCGGCTGGTATGTCTCGCAAACCTCGACCGAGACGCCCGACGGCCTCGAAGTCGCACTCGACAAGGAAAGCTACAAATCGGGCGAAGTGGCCAAACTCCAGGTTTCGCCGCGCTTTGCCGGTGAGCTTCTGGTCACCGTCGGCGCTGAAAAGCTGTTGAAGACGATCTCTGCCAGCATTCCCGATGGCGGTGCGACGGTCGACATCCCGGTCGGCGAAGACTGGGGCGCCGGCGCCTATGTGACGGCGACGCTCTATCGCCCCGGCGAAGCACAGGAATCGCGCATGCCGGCGCGCGCCATCGGCCTGAAATGGCTGTCGGTCGATCCGGCGGACAAGAAACTGAATGTCGCGCTGACGCTGCCCGAGAAGACCGAGCCGCGAAAGACGCTGTCGATCCCGGTTTCAGTGACAGGGGCCGCGGCAGGCGAAAAGGCCTATGTCACAGTCGCCGCCGTCGATGTCGGCATCCTCAACCTGACCAACTACAAGGCACCGGACCCCGAAGGCTGGTATTTCGGCCAGCGCATGCTGGGGCTTGAACTGCGCGACCTCTATGGCCGCTTGATCGACGGCTCGCTGGGTGCCATGGGCAAGCTGCGCACCGGCGGCGACGGCGCAGCGCTGACCTCGCAGGGCAGCCCGCCCAAGGAAAAGCTGGTCGCCTTCTTCTCCGGCATCGTCGAACTCGATGCCGACGGCAAGGCGACCGTCGATTTCGACATTCCGCAGTTCAACGGCACGTTGCGCGTGATGAGCGTGGCGTGGACGAAGAACGCCGTCGGCCATGCCACCGGCGACGTGATCGTGCGTGATCCGATCGTGCTGACGGCAGGCATGCCGCGCTTCATGGCACCGGGCGATTTTGCCGAGATGACGCTCGACATCACCAACACCGACGCCCCGGCCGGCGACTACAGCTTTGCCGTGGAGACGACGGGCGACCTGTCGACCGGCAGTGCCGCCCTGCCCGAAAAGGTGACGCTGGAGCCGGGCAAGCGCCAGACACTTTCGATCCCGCTGATGCCGCTGACCGCAGGGACCGTCGGGCTGAAGATCCGGCTTGCCAATGCCGACGGCCTCGAGATCGAGCAGGAACTGTCGATGCCGGTACGGCCCGGGCAGTTGCCTGTGACCACGCGCATGGTGGTGGACCTCAAGCCCAATGCCTCGCTGCGCATCGACAAGGAACTGCTGGCCGCAAGCCTGCTCGACGACGCCCATGTCAGCGTCGGTGTGTCGCTCGCCTCTGCCTTCGACGTGCCCTCGCTGCTGATGACGCTCGACCGCTACCCCTATGGCTGCGCCGAGCAGACGACCAGCCGGGCGCTGCCGCTGCTCTATGTCAGCGAGCTCAGCGCCGAAAACGGCATGGCCGACGACCCTGAGCTGCGCGAGCGCATCCAGGGTGCGATCTACCGCGTTCTCAATTACCAGGCCTCCTCGGGCAGCTTCGGCCTGTGGGGTCCGGGGCTCGGGCGATTTGTGGCTCGACGCCTATGTCACCGACTTCCTGACGAGGGCGCGCGAAAAGAGCTTCGACGTGCCGCAGCAAGCGATGATGCAGGCGCTCAACAACCTGCAGAACGCCATCAGCTACGACGTCGATGTCGAGGACCGCGGCTCGGAGATCGCCTATGCGCTCTATGTGCTGGCGCGCAACAAGAAGGCCTCGGTCGGCGACCTGCGCTATTTCGCCGACACCAAGCTGGAAGCCTTCTCCAGCGCGATGGCCGTGGCCCAGCTCGGCGCAAGCCTGGCGCTTTACGGCGATGCCCAGCGCTCGGAAAGCCTGTTCAGCGCCGCCCTGCAGGTCGCCAGGACGACGACCGAGCACGACTGGTACCGCTCCGATTATGGCTCGCGCCTGCGCGACGGCGCGGCCATGCTGGCGCTTGCCGCCGAAAGCAAGCCATTGCCTTCGGTGGTGCCGGAGCTGGTCAAGATGGTGGCGGCGGATCGCGCCAGGGCACGCTGGACCAGCACCCAGGACGACGCCTGGATGTTGCTTGCAGCACGCGCGCTGAAAGCCGGCAACGAGGCGATTGCGCTCGATATCAACGGTGCGGCTCACATCGGCGCCTATTCCGAACGCGTCGACGGCACTGATCTTTTGACCAACCCGATCGTCATCGCCAACACCGGCAAGGATGACCTGCAGGCGGTGGTGACGACAGTCGCCGCCCCGGTGCAGCCGCTGCCCGCCGGCGGCGACGGCTTCACCATCGAGCGCACCTACTACCGGCTCGACGGCAGCGAAGCCAATGTGACGGAGGTCAAGCAGAACGAGCGTTTCGTTGTGGTGCTCAAGATCAGCGAGCTCAACGACTGGCCCTCGCGCGTGGTGGTGGCCGACATGCTGCCGGCCGGCTTCGAGATCGACAATCCGGGGCTGGTCAACAGCGCCAATCTGTCGAACTTCTCCTGGCTGGAACAGACGGAAGCCGCGCATCTCGAGTTCCGTAACGACCGCTTCATCGCCGCCATGAACAGCGGCGAAGGTGCTGACCAGGACTTCACGCTGGCCTATGTCGTGCGCGCGGTGACGCCCGGCACCTACGCGCACCCGGCGGCGAATGTCGAGGACATGTACCGGCCGCAATATTCGGCGCGGACGGCGACCGGCATGATGGAGGTGAAGGCGGAATAGGATGTCTGCTTTCAGTCCAGCAACGACTTCGGCGGCAGGCTTCGCGCTGCCTCTCATCCGCCTGCCGGCACCTTCTCCCCGTGAACGGGGAGAAGGGACGAGCGGCAACGCTGACGCCTCCCTCGCCCCGCTTGCGGGGAGAGGGTAAGGGTGAGGGGCAGAGCTATGCTCTCCGCAAAAACCACACGCAGGATCGCCCTTTGGGCAACTGGCGCTACCAGTCTGGCAGCCCTCGCCTTCGGCAGCCTTTACGCGCTCGACCGCGCCTTTCCGCCTCCCCTGCCCGAAAAACTGACCATCTCTGCCGAGGTGCTCGACCGCGACGGACAGCTGCTGCGCGCCTATGCGACGCCTTCGGGCCACTGGCGGCTTGGCGTCGGCCTCGACCAGGTCGACCCGCAACTGGTGAAGATGCTGGTCGCTTATGAAGACAAGCGCTTCTGGGACCATGAGGGCGTCGATCTGCTGGCGCTGGGGCGTGCGGCTCAGCAATTCGTCACCAATGGCCGCATTGTCTCCGGCGGCTCGACATTGTCGATGCAGCTGGCACGGCTGATCGAGCCGCGCGAAAGCCGCAGCCTCGGCTCCAAGCTCAAGCAGCTTGCTCGCGCCATCCAGATCGAGCGGCGGCTGTCGAAAGAGCAGGTCCTCGAACGCTACCTGACGCTCGCCCCTTACGGCGGCAACCTCGAAGGCGCGCGCGCGGCCTCGCTTGCCTATTTCGGCAAGGAGCCGAAGCGGCTGACGGTTTCGGAAGCCGCCCTTCTGGTCGCCCTGCCGCAATTGCCGGAGCGGCGCCGGCCCGACCGCAATCCCGCCAACGCGCGAGCCGCACGCGATCGCGTGCTCGGTCGCATGGTGACGGCGGGCTTGCTGAGCGAAACGGAGGCGGCGCGCGCGGCACTCGAAGACGTCGCTGCGATGCGCCTTGCCTTGCCGTCATTGGCGCCGCACGCCTCCGACACAGCGCTACGCAATCAGCCCGGTGTCGTCAGCCACCAGCTCACCTTGCGCAAAAGCGTTCAGGACGGGCTTGAAGCGGTGGCGCGCGAGGCCGCCAGCCGGCTGGGGCCGAAAATCTCGGTCGCCATGGTGCTGGCCGACGCGATGACTGGCGAAATCCTCGGCGAAGTCGGTTCGGCCAGTTACCTCGACGCCTCGCGCTCGGGCTGGATCGACATGACAAGGACGATACGCTCGCCCGGCTCGACGCTGAAACCGTTCATCTACGGCCTCGCCTTCGAACAGGGACTGGTGGCGCAAGAAACGATGATCGAGGACCGGCCGGCCGATTTCGGCGGCTACCGACCCAAGAATTTCGACATGAGTTACCAGGGCGACGTGTCGGTGCGCCAGGCGCTGCAGCTGTCGCTCAACGTGCCGGCGATCCGCCTGCTCGACGCGGTCGGGCCGCAGCGGCTGACAGCGCGCTTCCGCCAGGCCGGCGTGACTCCCCAACTGCCTGCGAATGAAGTGCCTGGCCTCGCCATCGGCCTGGGCGGCGTCGGCGTGAGCCTGCGCGACCTCGTCCAGCTCTACACCGGGCTTGCCAATGGCGGCCGCGCCAAGGCGCTCCGCGATGGATCGGAGCCAGGCACGCCCGCCCCGCTGGCCAATGGCACCATCCTGGAAGAACAGGCCGCCTGGCAGATCGCCGACATCCTTGCGGGCGTCAAGCCGCCGGAAGGGGCGGCCAAGCGCGCCATCGCCTACAAGACCGGTACCTCCTACGGCTACCGCGACGCCTGGTCGATCGGCTATGACGGCCGCTACGTGCTCGGTGTCTGGGCCGGGCGGCCGGATGCCGGTGCGGTGCCCGGGCTGTCGGGTTATGTCTCGGCGGCGCCGATCCTGTTCGAGGCCTTTGCCCGTTCCGGCCTGCCGTCGATGCCGTTGCCGCGCCCGCCGGCAGGAACGTTGCGCACGGCTCGCGCCGACCTGCCGGTGACGCTAGGACGCTTTTCGACCGCAAGCGAGCTGCCGGCGGTGGCGGCCGCCATCACCGAACCGGCGCCGCAGATCGTCTTCCCACCCGACGGCGCCCGCGTCGAATTGGGCGCATCGTCAGCCGACGCATCGCCGCTGGTGCTCAAGCTCCAAGGCGGGCGGGCGCCGTTCCGCTGGCTCGCCAACGGCAAGCCGCTGGCAACCATCGCGCGCCGCCGCGAGGCGACCTGGCAGCCCGACGGCGCAGGCTTCTCGACACTGACCGTCATCGATGCGGCAGGACGCGCGGCGAGTGTCAGGGTGTTCGTGGAGTAGGCGCTGACTTTTGTTTGTGTGCAAATTGTCACAACCTGCAACCGAGCCAGTTGATCACTCCTCCGCTTGTTGACTTGTCCGTTAGCTTCCCAACATAAACAATTGTTAAGTTTCAGGGTTGGGGAACCATGGGCAGGGTAAAAGTACTGAAGACGGCGTTCGGCGCGGCCGCGGCGTTGATGGCGTCGCAGATCCACGCAAGTGCGGATCAGGTGATCGCGGACGATCTCATCGTCCAGGGCAGCACCTGCGTCGGGCTCGATTGCGTCAACAACGAGAACTTCGGCTTCGACACTATCATCCTGAAGGAAAACAACACCCGCATCTTCTTCAACGATACCAGCACCTCGGCGGGCTTTCCGGCGAATGACTGGGCGATCGAGATCAACGATTCGCAGTCCGGCGGGAGGTCGCATTTTTCGATCGTCGACCGCACCGCGGGCCAGACCCTGCTTCGCCTCTGCGCGGTGGCCGACACCAACTGCACGCCGATCCTGCCCGGCGCGGGACTCGATCCGCAGACCGCGCTCAACACAGCCGACATCGCCACCAACACGGCCCGCATCGGCTCGCTCGAGCAGACCGTCGGCAACCTCCAGGAAGAGAACCAGACCAACAAGGAAGGCGTCGCCATGGCGCTTGCGATGGGCGGCGGCGGGCTGGCTTCCGACGAGAACTATGCGCTGAACTTCAACTACGGCAATTTCGACGGCGCCAGCGCCGCCGCCATGTTCGGCAGCGCCCGCCTCGACGACCGCTGGTCGCTGAACGGCGGCATCGGCTACGGCTTCGGCAATCAGTCCGTCGGTGGACGCCTCGGCGTGCGCGTCGGCTGGTAGTCTTGTCTCGCATGCACTGGCGCACACTCACCCTGGCTTCGCTCGGCTTGTGCGCCATGCTGCTGCCGGCAGCAGCACAGGAAAAGGCGGCTCCTGTCGCCGAAACGCCCGCGCCCTCGGCTGCGGCTCCCGACAAGCCGGCCGGGGACATCAAGGCAAAGGCCGAGATCGTGACCGAACCCAAGGCGGCTTGGGACGTCTCGTGCAAGCCGGACGCCGCAGGCATCAGGATGGCCTGCGTCATGTCGCAGGCCCAGACCCTCGCCGACACCAGCCGGCGCCTGCTGCGTGTCGAGATCGTGCCGCCGAAGACAATCGGCAACGACAATGCGCTGATCAAGCTCAGCTTGCCGCATGGAACCTTGTTACAGCCGGGCGCCGAAATCCGCGTCGACGATGGCCAAAGCTTCCGCGTACCGTTCCAGGTCAGCGACGCCGACGGCGTCTACACGACGCAGCCGCTCGGCAGTGACCTGATCGCCGCGATGAAGCGCGGCTCCAAGCTTTTCGTCTCGGCAACGTTTTCGGACGGAAAGAAGCGCGAAATCCCCGCATCGCTCGCCGGATTCAGCCTCGCTTATGCGAAGATCGTGGAGTAGCAACGCGGCAGCCTGATGGCGCGCCGCTGCTGACGACCGTGATCGACGCTGCGTCCCGCGCGGCAAACGTCAGGGCATTCGTGGAGTATGTGATTTGATCTCGCGGCAGGACATGTTCGACGCACTTCTGGAAGTCGATCCGACATTCCAGCCGGTCTGGGACGCGTTTATGGACAAATGGCGCGACCAGATCGAACTGCCGCTTTACCTGGCCTTGGGAGATCTCGCTCGACATGTGCTCGGCAAGCTCAAGAGCGGCCAGACAAGTGAACTTCAGCAAATCTTCGCAGTCGTCGAGAGTTGGCTCGCCGACGGTGACGAACTGGTGCGGGAAGCGGCGACGATCGGGCTGCTGGAGGACCTCCAGAACCCGAACCTGCACAAAACCACATCGCCGGATCAGCTGAAACAGTGGCTGGGCCCGCTCAGCGCAATACAATGGACAGAGGTCGAACGGTTCTGGTCGGGCAGATCGCCAAGGCCTGATGGCCCCTTGCCACCCGCTTCACCTCCGCTACCTCTCATCATTCGTGTCGAACGTTTCGATCGATCACGCGGCGCGGGACTTTTTAAGCGAGCAAAAAAATTTCCGGCGGCCCGGCAGTTCGCACGAAATTTGCCCATGCGGCGCGAAATTCGGAACATTCGCCGCATCTAATTTCTACCAGTTCGATAGAGTAGAACCATATTCGAACGGAGGCGGAAATGACCACTTCACGCAGAACCATCCTGCTCTCGGCGCTGCTGGCCGGCGCGGTTCAATTCGGTGGCCTGGGCTTTGCCCATGCCGACACCACGCTGCTCAACGTCTCCTATGACCCGACGCGCGAGCTCTACAAGGACTACAACGAGGCCTTCGCCAAGCACTGGAAGGCCGAGAGCGGCGAGACGGTGACGATCCAGCAGTCGCATGGCGGCTCGGGCAAGCAGGCCCGGGCGGTGATCGATGGCCTCGACGCCGACGTCGTCACGCTGGCGCTCGAAAGCGACATCAACGCGATCGTCGAGAAATCGAAGAAGATCAATCCCGACTGGCGCTCGAAGCTGCCCAACAATGCTTCGCCCTACACCTCGACGATCATCTTCCTGGTGCGCAAGGGCAATCCCAAGGGCATCAACGACTGGGGCGACCTGATCAAGGACGGCGTCCAGGTGATCACGCCGAACCCGAAGACCTCGGGCGGCGCGCGCTGGAACTACCTCGCCGCCTGGGCCTGGGCCAACGGCCAGTTCGCCGGCGACGAAGCCAAGATCAAGGAATTCGTCGGCAACCTCTATGCCCATGTGCCGATCCTCGACACCGGCGCGCGCGGCTCGACGGTGACCTTCGCCGAACGTGAACAGGGCGACGTTTTGCTCGCCTGGGAAAACGAGGCCTATCTCGCGCTCGACGAGTTCGGCGCCGACAAATTCGACATCGTCTTCCCACCGCAGTCGATCCTGGCCGAGCCACCGGTCGCGGTGGTCGACGCCAATGTTGATGCCAAGGGCAGCCGCAAGGTCGCCGAAGCCTACCTGAACTACCTCTATTCGGCGGAAGGCCAGACCATTGCCGCCAAGCACCACTACCGTCCTTCCAAGCCCGAGCTGGTGCCGGCCGCCGATCTGCAGAAGCAGCACGAACTGAAACTGGTTTCTATCGACGATCCGATTTTCGGCGGATGGAAGAAAGCACAGCCCTATCATTTCGGAGATGGTGGTATATTCGACCAGATCTACAAGCCGGCCCAGTAAGCCAAGGTAAGACCAGGACGATATGACCACAGCACCCGCCAAGGCGGGGTGGCGGTTCAGACAGCCGAGCGTCATTCCGGGATTCGGATTGACGCTCGGCTTCTCGCTTGCCTACCTCACGCTCATCATCCTCATCCCGCTTTCCGGGCTCGTCTGGCGTTCGGCGTCGCTGGGCTGGAGCGATTTCTTCGCCATCGCCACCGACCGCCGCACGGTCAAGGCGCTGGAAATCAGCTTCGGCACGGCCTTTATCGCCGCAGCCATCAACGTCGTCTTCGGCACCATCGTCGCCTGGGTGCTGGTGCGCTACCGCTTCCCTGGTCGCCGCGTCATCGACGCGATGGTCGACCTGCCCTTCGCACTGCCGACGGCGGTGGCCGGCATTGCGCTGACGACGCTCTATTCGCCGAAGGGCTGGATGGGCGCGCTTTTGGCGCCGCTCGGCATCAAGGTCGCCTACACCCCGCTCGGCATCGTCATCGCGCTCGTCTTCATCGGCCTGCCCTTTGTCGTGCGCACGGTGCAGCCGATCATCGAGGAGATCGACAAGGAGGTCGAGGAAGCCGCGGCCACACTCGGCGCCAACCGCTTCCAGACCATCTTCCTCGTGCTGTTTCCCGGCCTGGCACCCGCCGTTGTAACAGGCTTCGCGCTCGCCTTCGCGCGCGGCGTCGGCGAATACGGTTCGGTCATCTTCATCGCCGGCAACCTGCCTTACGTCTCGGAAATCGCGCCGCTGCTGATCGTCATCCGGCTCGAGGAATACGACTATGCCGCGGCCACCGCGATCGCCACGATCATGCTGGCGCTGTCGTTCCTGATGCTGCTCGTCATCAACCTCATCCAGTCGCGGACCCGCAAACGTTATGGCTGATCCCGAGCTTTACCCCGCCGACATCCATCACGAGCACGCCTCGCTTGCGGTGACCGAACGGCCGCTGGCGCGCGCGGCACTGATGGCCGTCGCTTTCGCCTTCCTGGGCATCTTCCTGCTTCTGCCGCTGGTGGTGGTGTTCGAACAGGCGTTTTCGCGCGGCATCGGCGCTTTCCTCGGAGCCATCAACGAACACGACACGCTGGCGGCAATCAGGCTGACGCTGCTGGTCGCGGTCATCTCGGTGCCGCTCAACCTGGTGTTCGGCGTCGCCGCCGCCTGGGCCATCGCCAAGTTCGAGTTCAAGGGCAAGGCCTTCCTGATCACGCTGATCGACCTGCCGTTCTCGGTGTCGCCGGTCATTTCAGGCCTGGTCTATGTGCTGCTGTTTGGCGCTTCGAGCCTGCTTGGGCCCTGGCTCAAGCTGCACGGCATCGTCATCCTGTTTGCGGTTCCGGGCATCGTGCTCGCCACCGTCTTCGTCACCTTCCCCTTCGTTGCCCGCGAACTGATCCCGCTGATGCAGGAGCAAGGCACCGGCGATGAGGAGGCAGCATTGTCGCTCGGCGCCAATGGCTGGCAGACCTTTTGGCATGTGACGTTGCCCAATATCAAATGGGGCCTGCTCTACGGCGTTCTGCTCTGCAACGCCCGCGCCATGGGCGAGTTCGGCGCGGTGTCGGTGGTCTCGGGCCACATCAGGGGCCTGACCAACACCATGCCGCTGCATGTCGAAATCCTCTACAACGAATACAATGCCGTCGGCGCCTTTGCCGTGGCGTCCGTGCTCGCCGGTCTCGCACTGGTGACGCTTGTGCTGAAAACCCTTCTCGAGCTCCGCTACGGCGCCGAGATCGCCGCCACGCGCGGACACTGACAGAGGTCGACTGATGGAAGTTCGCGTTTCCAATGTGCGCAAGGAATTCGACCGGTTTCCGGCGCTGCGCGACGTCTCACTCGACATCAGGTCGGGCGAACTGATCGCGCTGCTCGGGCCCTCGGGCTCGGGCAAAACCACGCTTTTGCGGCTGATCGCCGGGCTCGAGCGGCCGACCCGGGGCACCATCTTCTTCGGCGACGAGGACGCGTCCAACAGGACGATCCAGGAGCGCAATGTCGGCTTCGTGTTCCAGCATTACGCGCTGTTCCGCCACATGACGGTGGCCGACAATATCGGCTTCGGCCTCAAGGTGCGGCCCACTGCCAAGCGGCCGACCAAGGCGGAGATCCGCCGCCGCGCCTCCGAACTGCTCGACCTCGTCCAGCTTTCCGGCTTGGAAAAGCGTTATCCGGCCCAGCTTTCCGGCGGCCAGCGCCAGCGCGTTGCGCTGGCCCGCGCCATGGCGATCGAGCCCAAGGTGCTGCTGCTCGACGAGCCGTTCGGCGCGCTCGACGCCCAGGTCCGGCGCGAACTCCGGCGTTGGCTGCGCGAGATCCACGACGCCACCGGCCACACCACGATCTTCGTCACCCACGACCAGGAAGAGGCGCTCGAACTCGCCGACCGCGTGGTGGTGATGAGCCAGGGCCGCATCGAGCAGATCGGCACCGCCGACGAGGTCTATGACACACCCAACTCGCCCTTCGTCTATGGCTTCATCGGCGAGTCGAGCTCGCTGCCGGTCAAGGTCGAGGACGGCCAGGTCTGGATATCCGACCGGCCGATCGGGCTCACCGCACCCGAACTTCCCGACGGCGAGGCGACGCTGTATTTCCGTCCGCACGACATCGACCTGCTTGAAGAGTGCAATGGCTGCATTGCCGGCACGGTGGCGGCAAGCCGGCGCGTTGCCGGCACCCGCCGTGTCGAACTCGAGATCGGCGGTGGCCGCGAGCGCATCGAGATCGAGCTCCCCGTCGGCCACCCCGCCACCCAGAAAAGCCGGGTGGCGTTCAGGCCGAAGCGGTGGAAGGTGTTTCCGAAACCTGTCGAGGGCTGAGTGGGCTGCCGACTTGCGCGGTTTCGGACCGCCCGTTGGAAAGAAGTTCGAGGCGTCGCCGGCACCTCGCTGAACTTCTGCGTTTGGGCGGTGTGGAGAGCCCCATCAGGGCCCATCCGTCAGTCCATGATGTAAACGACCTTGCGGGTCTGCGGGTCGATAAGAACGGTACGGCCGTCCATAACGACGTACTGATACTTGTTGTCGGCAAGTGCGCCTGGCTTCAGGATATCTGGAATGATAGCGCCCAGGACCAACTCAAAATTGGACGGACGTTCAACGGCCACCGGATTGGCCTTTACATACTCCCGAACGACCACTTGTTCTTCGGGAGTTACAACCACAGTCTGTGCAGCCGCAAATGCGGTGCTCGAGAGCACGATAGTTACAGCAAGTGTGCTTCGGAAAGTCGTCTCACCAAACCCCTCAGTTGATGGTCTAACAACCGGTGAGGAGCGAAACGGTTCCGTGCTTGGTGCGGCGATTGGCACGCCTGCTGGCGCTGCCCTGCGGGTCGCAACCGTGATTAGGCCTTCGAGCATGGCTGGCATCATCCGGCACCAGTCGTGTCGAGCCGGAGATCAGTGGTGGACGCGAGCGCATCGAGATCGATGCTGTCGGTCGGCCACCTGCTGTCCAGAGGTGGCGTTCAGGCCCAAGCGCTCGAAGGTCTTCCCACAGGCGCTAGTCTTGGGGGGTGTAGCCAGGTACTACGGGCGGTGCTTGCTCTACGGTCGCGGCGACGTCATTCCGTTCCTGCCCAATTACCAGCCACCTACCGATACGACGTATTGAAATGCCTCTCGAGGAACCGGCTGTAGGCCCCCATGAGCGCGCTGAACAGGAAGTAGACGGCTGCAGCGAAGACGTAGCCTTCGAGCACGGCGATGCCTTGCCAGTCCGGGTCGCGCAGCGCGGTGCGGACGGTGTCGAGGAAGTCGAGCAGGCCGATGATGGTCACCAGCGTGGTGTCCTGGAAAAAGGCGATGAACAGCCCGACGAGCGCCGGGATGACCTTCTTCAGCGCCTGCGGCAGCACGATCTTGAACATCACTTGCCAGTAGTGCAGTCCAAGCGCCCGGCCGGCTTCGAACTGGCCTGACGGGACATCCTGCAGGCCGCCGCGCACGATCTCGGCGATATAGGCTGCGGCAAACAGGATGATCGCCACCTGCGCCCGCAACAGCTTGTCGATGGTGACTCCATCCGGCATGAACAGCGGCAGCATGACGGCGGCCATGAACAGGATGCTGATCAGCGGCACGCCGCGCACCAGCTCGATGAAGCCGACACCAAGGACGCGGATCGCCGGCAGATGCGAGGCGCGTGCGAGCGCGAGACCAATGCCGAGCGGCAAGGCGAAGGCCAGCCCGACAAAGGACAACATGAACGACAGCGGCAGGCCGCCCCATTTCGACGTCGGCACCGCAGTCAGGCCAAAAATGCCGCCCGCCATCAGCAGATAGAGCACGGGCAGGATGCCGATCGCCCAGGCGAGCAGCAGACCCCTGCCCCAGACGCGCGGGATCATCGACACACAGCAGCTGCCGAGGAACAGGCAAAGAGCTGCGAGCGGGCGCCACTGCTCCTCGAACGGGTAGAAGCCGAACAGCATGTAGCGCAGCTTGTCGGCGAGAAACGGCCAGCAGGCGCCGGAACTTTGCTTGCAGGCATCGGCACCGCCGTCGAAGACGGCATTGAGCAACAGCCAGCCCAGCGCGAGCTTGGCCAGCAGCAGGATGAGCGCGCCGCAGATGAGCGTAATCAGCGCATTGCCTGGCGTGCCGAAATAGGCGGTGCGCCACTGCGAGCGCCGCGCTGGGCGGGCAACGGAGTTGATGGCGGCGGGAAGAACCTGGGTGTTGCTCATGTCAGCGCGCCTTCAGCGCGACACGCGCATTGTACCAGTTCATGAACAGCGAGATCGCCACCGACAGGCCGAGATAGATGCCCATGAAGATGGCGATGGTCTCCATCGCCTGGCCGGTCTGGTTCATGATGGTGTTGGAGACCATCACCAGGTCGGGATAGCCGATGGCGATGGCCAGCGAGCTGTTCTTGAACACGGTGAGATAGGTGTTGGTCAAAGGCGGGATGATGACCCGGAGCGCCTGCGGCAGAACGACGAGCCTGAGCGTGCGTGAGCGTGGCAGGCCGAGCGCCTGTGCTGCCTCCCACTGGCCCTTGCTGACGGCCTGGATACCGGCGCGGACGATTTCGGCGACACTGGCCGACAAATTGAGCATCAGCCCGACAAGCAACGCCACGAACTCGGGGCGGATCTGGAGCCCGCCGGTGAGGCGGAAGCGCCCGGCCTCCGGCGCGCTCCACGACAGCGAAACCGCACCACTGGCCCAGACTGCGAGCACGGGCAGGACGAGTACGACGAAGGCAACGATCCAGCCGGCATTGGCCTTGCCGCTTGAAATACGCCGACGCTGGGCAATGTTGCGCACGACGAGGGCTGCGGCGACACCGAGCCCAAGCGCGGCAAGTACCAGCTCGAAGCCGCTCCGCCATTCGAGCGATGGCATGGCCAGGCCGCTGTTGGATAGGAAAAAGCCGGGAAACAGCTGGATCGCCTGGCGAACCGGTGGGAACACCAGGATGATCAGGAAATACCAGAGGAACAGATAGAGCAGCAGCGGCACGTTGCGCAGCAGCTCGACATAAGCAAGCATCAGCCGGCTGAGCAGCGGATTGGTCGACATGCGGCCAATGCCAACGAACACGCCGATGAGGGTGCCGAACAGCGCGGCGAGGAACGACACCTTTATGGTGTTGATCAGGCCAACGAGGATGGCGCGCGCGACCGTGTCGGTCGGCCCGTAGGCGATCGACGTTTCGCTGATGGCAATGCCGGCCTGCCTGGACAGGAAGTCGAAGCCGGTGGCGATGTCCTGCTTGGCAAGGTTGGCGCTCGCGGTCGCGTACATCGCCCAGGCGGCGAGCAGCACCAGCGAAATGGCGACGAATTGGTAGAAGACCGCGCGAAACCGCGTGTCGTTCAAAAACAGCATGGGCGCGCCGATGTCAGAAAACCGATGTCAGATAGCCGGAATCAGGGGACAAGAAAAAGGTCCGTGCCGGGTTGCGGCGCGGACCTCGCATCTTCTTAGCGGACCGGCGGCGCGTAGAGCAGGCCCCCGGCATTCCACTGCGTGTTGGGGCCACGCGTCATGCCGAGCTTGGTCTTTTCGCCGAGATTGCGGTCGAACACCTCGGCGTAGTTGCCGACGCTCTTGACGATGTTGTAGCCCCACTTGTTGTCGAGGCCGAGCATCTTGCCGAGCTCGTCGGCACCGCCCAGCATGCGCTGGATTTCGGGGTCCTCACTCTTGACCATCTCGTCGACATTGGCCTGGGTGATGCCCTTCTCCTCGGCCGCCATCAGCATGTAGACCGACCACGACACGATGTCGCGCCAGTTGGAATCGTTCTGGCGCACGGCGGGCGCCAGCGGCTCCTTGGAGATGGTTTCGGGCAACAGCACGTAGTCGTCGGGGTTGTTGGCGACAGCGCGGATCGAGGCGAGGTCGGAACGGTCGGAGGAGATCGCCTCGCAACGGCCGGAATAGAAGGCGGCGCGGTTCTCGTCGGGGCTTTCAAAGACCACCAGTTCGAACTTGCCGCCGACGGTGCGGAAGAAGTCGGTCAGGTTCTGCGAGGTGGTGGTACCAGGCAAGGTGCAGATCGCGGCGTCCGTCAGTTCCTTGGCGCTGGCAACGCCGAGCGACTTGGGCACCATCAGGCCCTGGCCGTCATAGAACACGGTCGGGCCGAAATCGATGCCGAGCGAGGTTTCGCGCGAGAAGGTCGCCGTCGTCTGACGCGACAAAACGTCGATCTCGCCCGACTGCAGTGCCTGGAAGCGGGTGTTGATGTTGGTCAGGACGAAGTCGACCTTGTCGGGGTCGCCGAAGACAGCGGCGGCAATGGAGCGGCAGATGTCGGCGTCGAAGCCCTGCATGCGGCCCTTGTCGTCGGCGGCGGCAAAGCCGGGCGTGCTGAGCGAGACGCCGCAGATCAGCTTGCCGCGCGCCTTGACGGTGTCGAGCGTGGCGGATTGTGCCGCGGTCGCACCGACCATGAGTGCGGCGGTGGCGGCGCAGAGCGCCAGGAATTTACGTTTCATGTTTCCCTCCCTTGATGTGACCGCAGGCCGCCGTGCCAATTCTCCCCCGGCACGAGCCTCGATCTGTCGCGGGGCTATGTATGCATAGATTGTGTACGATTTGGAAGACGAATATTATGCGATATGTATACAATTATGCGAGGGTGTGAATAAACCTTGGCGCACGGGCGCAGTAGCACCTGGCGGGACCGACGGCGCATGCAAGAGACGCCGCGCCGGCGCGGCGACGTGTCGTGTTCCCGAAGCGGTGGATGAGCTCAGAGCTTCGTCCACCCCGCGTTCTTCTTCGACGAGCGCACGCAGGCTTCGACGAAGGCTACGCCTTCGACGCCGTCCTGAACGGTCGGGTAGATGACGTCCTTGGCCGGCTTGCCACCCTTCCTGCGCGCCGCGCGGATGGCCCGCGCCGCCTCCTGGTAAATGTTGGCGAAACCTTCGAGATAGCCTTCGGGGTGGCCCGAGGGCACCCGGGTGACGCGCGCCGCTGCAGCCCATGCCCCGACGCCGCCGCGCGTGATCAGCTGCCTGGGCTGGCCGAAGGGCGTGTACCAGAGATAGTTCGGGTCGGCCTGCACCCATTCGATGCCGCCCTTGGAGCCGTAGACGCGCAGCTTGAGGCCATTCTCGTGGCCGGGCGCCACCTGGCTCGCCCAGATCATGCCCTTGGCCCCGCCCTTGAAGCGCAGCATGACGTTGACGTTGTCGTCGAGCAGGCGCCCGGGCACGAAAGCGTCGAGATCGGCGGACAGCGAGTCGAGCTCCAGCCCGGTAACGAAGCGGGCGAGATTGTAGGCATGCGTGCCGATGTCGCCGGTGGCACCACCAACGCCCGACTGCTTCGGATCGGCGCGCCACGACGCCTGCTTCTGGCCGGTGGCGGCGAGGTCCTCGGTCAGCCAGTCCTGCGGGTATTCGGCCTGGACGACCCTGATGTCGCCGAGCTGGCCTTTGGCGACCATCTCGCGCGCCTGCCGGATCATCGGATAGCCGGTGTAGTTGTGGGTCAAAACGAAGACTTTGCCGGTCTTCTCGACGAGCGCCGCTAGCTTCTTGGCCTCGGCCAGCGTCGCGGTCAGCGGCTTGTCGCAGATGACGTGGATGCCGGCCTCGAGGAAGGCTTTGGCGGCGGGGAAATGGACGTTGTTCGGCGTAACTATGGCCACCGCTTCGATGCCATCGGGGCGCCTGGCCTCGGCCTTGGCCATCTCGGCAAACGAGGTGTAGCTGCGCTCCGGGTCGAGGCCGATCTCGGCGGCGGAGGCTTTCGCGCGCTCCGGGTTGGACGACAGCGCGCCGGCGACGAGCTGGAAATCGCCGTCCATGCGCGCCGCGATCCGATGCACGCCACCGATGAAGGCGCCCTGCCCGCCGCCGACCATGCCATAGCGGATCGGGCCGCTGCCGTTCCCGGATTTCGATGCAACGACCATGTTGTGTCCTCCCTTGATATGTCGATCCTGCCCCTCATCCCGTTGCCGGGACCTTCTCCCCGAAGGAGGCTGGTCGCAACGGCTCCGCTTCCCCCTTCTCCCCGCCTGCGGGGAGAAGGTCCCGGCAGGGGGATGAGGGGCAGCACCGAGTTCAAATCCCCATCATCGTCCGCAGCATCGCCCGGTCGCTCGCTCCGCCGGCAAAATCGTCGAAAGCTTTGTCGGTAACCCGGATGATGTGGCTTTCGATGAAGGGCGCGCCTTCGGCCGCACCGTCCTCCGGATGCTTGAGGCAGCATTCCCATTCCAGCACCGCCCAGCTGTCGTAGCCATATTGCGCGAGCTTGGAGAAGATGCCGGTGAAATCGACCTGGCCGTCGCCGAGCGAACGGAAGCGACCGGCACGGCCGAGCCAACCCTGATAGCCGGAATAGACACCCTGCCGTCCATCAGGGTTGAACTCGGCGTCCTTGACGTGAAACGCCTTGATGCGCTCGTGGTAGATGTCGATGAAGGCGAGGTAGTCGAGTTGCTGCAGCAGAAAATGCGACGGGTCGTAGTTGATGTTGCAGCGCTTGTGGCCGCCGACCGCGTCGAGGAACATCTCGAAGGTGGCGCCGTCAAAGGTGTCCTCGCCCGGATGCAGCTCGAAGCAGAGGTCGACGCCTGCCTCGTCATAGGCGTCGAGGATCGGCGTCCAGCGTTTGCCGAGCTCGGCGAACGCCTCCTCGATCAGGCCGGCCGGGCGCTGCGGCCACGGATAGAGATAAGGAAACGCCAGCGCACCGGTGAACGACACGCATGCCCTAAGGCCGAGATTCTGCGAAGCCTTTGCGCCGAGCTTCATTTGCTCGACCGCCCATTGCTGCCGCTCCTTCGGCTTGCCGTGCAGCGCTGCCGGGGCAAACCCGTCGAACTGCGCGTCATAAGCGGGGTGCACGGCGACGAGTTGGCCCAGCAGATGGGTCGACAGTTCGGTGATCTCGACGCCTGATGCAGCGCAGATCCCCTTGATCTCATCGCAATAGGTTTTCGACGTCGCCGCCTTTTCGAGATCAAACAGCCTGGCATCGATCGAGGGCACCTGAATGCCCTTGTAGCCAAGGCCACCGGCCCACTCTGAAATCGATTTCAGCGAATTGAACGGCGCGGCGTCGCCGGTGAACTGGGCGAGGAAGATCGCGGGGCCCTTCATTGTCGACGGCATCAGTTTTCTCCTCATACGATTCCGGGCCCGCCACGGGTCGACGCCAAGATGACCATTATTTCAGCCAGCTCCGCAAGTGCCTAGGACGCCTGCGGCAGCCAGTAACGCCCGACACCGGGGTCGCGCCGAAAGCGGCCACTTTCGATCAGTTCGCGCCTGAGCAACGCCCAGTCGCCGAAACTGTGGTGCCGCTTGAGGATGTCGTTCACCTCCTTTTCGGCATAGTCGCGCCCTGGCTCGAACCTGGCGGCAAGGAAATCGAGCACCAGGACGCGGTCGGCGGCCTTGGCCGGCCAGCGGGTGACGATACCGTCGTCGGTGATGAGCGCAGTCATATAGGCTCCTATGCGTCCGCCAGTAGCGTCTCGACGGCGAGTCCCGCTGATAGCAAGCGCCGGTCGTGACCGTTGCGCGCCATCAACATCAGACCGGCTGGGCGGGCGGATCCAGGCATCGGCAGCGACAATGCAGTAAGGTCGAACTGGTTGGCGACCTGGGTGTTGCGCAACAACAGCCCTTCGATGCGGTCGGCATGCGCCCCGTCGGCCAGCAGTTCGGCGATCGGCTGGGCTGTGACCGGCGTCGTCGGCAAGACGACAAAATCAAAGGCAGAAAGCCGCGCATCCATGGCAGCGACGAGCTCGGCGCGCCGGTTCATCGTCCTGATGTAGCTGACCGCCGGCACTTGCATCGCACGACCCAGCGCGCCGCTGACATTGGCATCGACCGGGGTCGACGCGCCATTGGCGAGCCAGTCGGCGTGGATCGCGGCGCCTTCGATCGCCGCGATCGTCCCTGTCCGGGTCGCCACGCGCAGGTCGGCCAGCAGATCGTCGACGCGGCATTCGGTGATTGTCGCCCCTGCCGCCGCCAGTTGCTGCAGCGCGCGGTCGAAACTTGCCGCGACACCTGCTTCGACACTGTCAAGCAGCCGACCGCGCGGCACGGCGATGCGCAGGCCAGACATCGACAACGGCGGCAGGACAAAATGCTCCTTGCCGGCCATGACAGCGTCAGCAGCGATGCACTGCGCAACCGACCTGGCGAGCGGGCCGATCGAATCGAGCGATGGTGACAGCGGAAATGCGCCGTCGAGCGGGATACGCCGCGCCGTCGGCTTGAAGCCGACGACGCCATTGAGGGCGGCAGGCACCCGCACCGACCCGCCGGTATCCGAGCCGACAGATATGTCTGAGCTGCCTTCGGCCGCCGACACGCCGGCGCCCGACGACGAGCCGCCGGGGATCAGCGTGGGGTCGGCGGCGTTGGGTGGCGTGCCGTAATGCGGGTTGAGGCCGAGTGCTGTGAAGGCGAATTCGGTCATGTGGGTCTTGCCGATGATGACGGCACCGGCGCGGCGCAGCCGCTTTACCACCAGTGCGTCCACCTGCGCCGGCGCAGTGGCGCGGCGCATCACCGAGCCAGCCAGCGTCGGTTCGCCAGCAACGTCGAACAGGTCCTTGATCGAGACGATGACACCGTCGAGCGGCCCGAGCGTGAGCCCTGCCCTAACCCGCGCATCGGTGGCATCGGCAGCTGCGCGCGCGGCTTCACCATAGAGTTTGGCGAACACCCGCTCGTCGCCGGCGCGCGCCTTGAGCCGCGCCAGGATCACCTCAAGCCTGTCTCGTGTCGCGGTCATGCGCCCTCCAGGAATCCGCCGCGCCGTGTCGCTGCTGGCGCTCATCGCGCCGACTGTTAACACGGCGTGACCCGATGCAACACGGTTGCCGACCGCTGCAAACATCTTACAGTTGCCTTTCCAAGCCCCAGGAGCCGCCAATGACCGTCCATCTGTTTTCGCCTATCACGCTTGGCCAACTCGAGCTTCCCAACCGCATCGCCGTTGCCCCGATGTGCCAGTATTCGGCCGACGACGGCTCGGCCACCGACTGGCACCTGCAGCACTGGATGAACCTCGCAATGTCCGGCGCCGGCATGGTCACCGTCGAGATGACCGACGTCGAGCGGCGCGGCAGGATCAGCCATGGCTGCCTCGGGCTTTATTCCGACGCCAACGAGGCCGCGGCGAAACGGGCACTCGACGCGGCCAAGCGGGTGGCAGCGCCGAGCACCAAGTTCGGCACCCAACTTGCCCATGCCGGCCGCAAGGCCTCGAACCGTCGCCCGTGGGAAGGCTCGGGGCCGCTCGCCCCTGACGAAGATGCCTGGCCGGTGGTCTCAGCGTCGGCGCTGGCCTATGCCGATGGCTGGCAGGTGCCGCAGGCGCTGAGCGAAGCAGGCATCGACGAGACGATCGGCCATTTCGTTGCGGCAGCAAAGCGCGCCGAGCGCGCCGGCTTCGACTTCATCGAGCTGCATTCGGCGCATGGCTACCTGCTGCACCAGTTTCTCTCACCCCTGTCCAACCATCGCACCGACAAGTGGGGTGGCTCGCAGGAAAACCGCATGCGTTTTCCCATCGAGGTCGCGCGCCGTGTCGCGCAAGCCGTTCCGGGGCTCATGCTCGGCGTCCGCATGTCGCTGACCGACTGGGTCGACGGCGGCTTCAGCCTCGAAGAGGCGATCGAGGTCGCCAAGGCCTACAGCAAGGCGGGCGTCGCCTACATCTGCTGTTCGAGCGGCGGCAACTCGCCACATCAGAGCTTGCGCACCGGCCCGGGCTACCAGGTCCATCTTGCCGAGGCGGTGAAACAGGCGACCGGCATTCCTGTCCGCGCGGTCGGCATGATCGACCAGCCTGTTCAGGCCGACGCCATCATCCGTGAGGGCCGCGCCGACATGGTGGCGCTCGGCCGCGCATTGCTTGCCGATCCACGCTGGCCGTGGCGGGCCGCCGCCAGGCTCGGCCACGACTTCCACACGGCACCCCAGCTTGCCCGTTCGGCGGCACTGATGAAGCAGTGGGGTTCGACAGCCCAGGTTTCTGGAGCCGTGGCTTGACCGCGCTGGATCAGGACAATGGCACCGTCCCTCTGGTTTATGCCAATCCAAGCAGCAACAGCGCCGTGCGTCCAGCTGGAGGCGCGAAGGAGCCGTAGCACTTTGAACCCGGGGGCAAAATCCCCAGCGAAAATCGTTTCCGATTTTCGGGCTCATGCACTAGGGCTGGCGATGAAACATCAAGGGAAAAGAGATGAAAAAATCGGTCGAGACGATCAGGGGCGACAGCGAAGGCCTCGCCTATGAATTGCCGCTCTACCGCATCTCGGGGACCTCGCCCAACGCGCCTTCGGCCTACATCCAGGCAGCACTGCATGGCGACGAACTGCCCGGCGTCGTTGCCATCGACGCGCTGATGCCGAAGCTGCGCAAGGCCGAAAGCCAAGGCCGCGTGCGCGGTAACCTCACAATCGTTCCGCGCGCCAACCCGATCGGCGCCAACCAGCTCCTGTTCGGCGCATCGCAAGGCCGCTTCGACCTCGGTACGCGCGTCAATTACAACCGCGATTTTCCGCTGCTCGACAGGCCCGACGCCGCGCTGTTGCCGGGCGAAGAGGTGCCGATGTCGTCTGACCGGCGGCTGAAAGCACGCCTGCTCAAGCTCTCGCTCGGCCACGACATCGTGCTCGACCTGCATTGCGACGACGAGGGTGTCGCCTATCTCTACGTGCCCGACGAGCTGTGGCCGGCAATGGCCGACTGCGCGGCGAACATGGGCGTCGATGCCGTCATCCTGTGGAGCGGCCAGTCGGGCTCGTCCTTCGACGAGGCCTCGCTTCACCCCTATCTCAAGATGCCGCGCAAGGAGGCACGGCTCGAAAGCCGCGTCGTCACGACAGTCGAGTATCGCGGCGTCTCCGACGTCTATGCGCCCGTCGCCGAAGCCGACGCCCAAGGGCTCTACCGGCTGCTGGTGGCGCGCGGGGTGATCGAGGACGCTTCGGTCGAAACGCAAAAGACCTTTGACGGCGTGGTGGCGCCGATCGACCATGTCGAGATGGTGCCTGCCCCTTGCGCCGGCGCCATTCTCTATCACGTCAAGCCGGGCGACCGGGTCACGGCCGGCGCCCACATTGCCACAATCCTGCGCGCGCCTGGCGAAGACGGCGGCAGGGTCGAGGTGCTGGCGCCGCAGGACGGCTACATCCTCACCCGCCGCTCGCACCGCGCCACGCGCGCCGGCGACGACCTGGTCAAGCTGGTGGGCACGGCCCCCAGCAGCGACGCGCGCTCCGGTGCGCTGGAGGCGTAGGCAGCCCTGCGATCATTGCGGCTATGAGCGCTCAGGCGCGCTTCGGCCGCTTCTGCGCACGCGCCGCGAGCACCGACATATTGAACGCCACGGCGGCACCGATAAGCGTTTTCAACGCGTCTTCGTCGATCTTGTCACCCTCGCGGAAATCGATGGCGCGCCTGGTGTTGCCCTCAAGGCTGGAGTTGAACAGGCCTGACGGATCCTCGAGCGACGCCCCCTTGGCGAAGGTCAGCTTGACCACGCTCTTGTAGGTTTCGCCTGTGCAGATGATGCCGGCGTGTTCCCAGACGGGGACGCCGCGCCACTTCCACTCCTCGATCACCTCGGGGACGGCCTGCTTGATCAGGCTGCGGACCCGAGCGAGAGTCTCGCCGCGCCAGTCGCCCAGTTCCTTGATCTTTGCATCGATCAGTTGCGATGGCGTCGCGCCTGCGCCTGAGCCGCTCTTGCTGTCCATGGTCATCTCCTCATTTCCATGATCGTTTAGGCAAGCCCGGCGTCCGCCAACGCCACGCCCGCAAGCTTCACGCGCCTGTCGGCGAGCCCGTGGCCCTATTCGCCATAGACCAGCCGGTCCTGTCGTGCCCTGAGCTCGGCGATCTTCGAACCCGGTGCGACGGCGGCGTTGGCTGAGGTGATGAGTTCGCCCTTCCTGATCGGCGCGGTGACGGTGCCGCCCTGCAGCAGGCCGCAGGGAATGGCTTTCGCCGCACGCGCTTCGGGTGCCGTCATGATCCAGGCGCGGTAGCAATATTCGCCGATCGCATCGAGCCTGTCGCCCGGGGCCATGTCCTTCTTGGCCACCGCGCAGACATCGGCCACCGGCTTGGCCAGCGGCACCATGTCGGCCTTGCCGTAAAGCACGACACGGGCGCAGGTCAAAGGCACCTCGAGCGAGGTCAAATGATAGGGCCGGTGGAAGGTGAAATACGGGCCATGGCCCATCTTCAGGTCTTCCATGCGCTCGCGGATGCGCGGATGCGACATGTCGGCGATGACGAAGACGCCGGGTGCCACACCCTTGCCGATCGAATAGTCGACGACGCCGACCTTGCTCAGCACGCCGCCGTCTTTCTCCGGAACGAGAACCTTGTTGAGCTCGGGCAAGGTTGCTGCCGGGCCGTGCATGCCGGCCTTGTCGGGCACCAGCCCCGTCGCATTGGCGATCGCCGCCATCTCGACCATGGTCTTGGAGCCGTCGACGAACTCGACAAGCATGCGCACGTTCATGTTGCGGCGGGCCGCCTCCTCGGCATAGTCGTGCGGCACCGCATCGATGTTGAGCGGGTTGTTCTTGCCCTTGCCGGCGGCAACGATGGTGTGGCCCATCGCCGAGACGAACTCGATCAGCTCCATGCATGACGACGGCTCGTCGCCGGCGCCGAGCGAATAGGTGACGCCGAGCCGGTCGGCCTCGCTCTTCAAATAGGCGCCGATGGTGACGTCGGCCTCGACATTCATCATCACCAGATGCTTGCCATGCTCCATGGCGCGCAGGCCGATCTCGGCCCCGACCGCCGGCACGCCGGTCGCATCGATGACGACGTCGATCAGGCCGCTGTTGAGGATCAGCTCGGCATCGTTGGTGACGGCGATCTTGCCGGCTTCGATCGCTTCGTTGAGTGCGGAACCGCTCGCCACTTCCCGGGCATGGCCCTTCTCCTGGTAGGCGATGTCGACGGCGCGATGCGCATTGGGCAGGTTGAGTTCGGAGATCGCCCCGACCTCGATGCCGGACATGTGCGCCACCCGCGCCACGATGTCAGTGCCCATCTCGCCCGAGCCGATCAGCCCGATGCGGATCGGCTTGCCCGACTTGCCACGCTCGATCAGGTCTCGCGCCAAGCCGACAGGTGCGACGTTGATGGTCATCCGATGGTTTCTCCCGAGCACGCGAACATGTCTAGCCTAAAGCGCGACCGGTATTGAATTATGGCGTCCTGTCAACTCGAATGTCGGCAGCACTGCCTGCGCCCGCCATTTGTCAGGAGCTTGACCTGCGAAGCTGGCCGGGTTGTCGCTTTGCCGTTATTGTTCAAGCGCGCCGACATATGGATGGTCTTCGGGAGGAAGCCGGGCATCCAGACCAGCAAGAAAAGCCAGCATTTGAAATGCGATAGCCGCCGATCCGGATTCGATCTCTGAAGATCGGCAGCGTGGGAGGAGAACAATGGCTGAGAAAGTCCTTGTCCTGCTGGGCACCAAGAAAGGTGCCTTCATCGCCGAGACTGACGCGGCGCGGCGAAGCTGGAAGCTGCGCGGGCCGTTCTGCGAAACATGGCCGATGAACCATGTCGTCGCCGACCAGGCGACAGGCACGATCTGGGGCGCCGGCGGCAATGAATGGTTCGGTCCGGCGGTGTGGAAATCGACCGATCTCGGCGAGACCTGGACGCATTCCAGCGAGGGGCTCGCTTATGCCGAGGGCGAAGAGCCGATCAAGGCGGTGTGGAGCCTCGCCAAGGGCAATGGCAGCCTCTATGCCGGCGTGCAGCCGGCCGGCTTGTTCCGCAGCGACGATGCCGGCCAGTCATGGCAGCACGTCGAGGGGCTGCAGAAGCACCCGTCCCGGCCGCACTGGAACCCGGGCGGTGCCGGCCTGATCCTGCATTCGCTTGTCATCGATCCCAACGACCACGACCGCATCTGGATCGGCATTTCGGCGGCCGGCGTTTTCTACACCGGTGATGGCGGCAGGACCTGGGAGCCACGCAATCTCGGCACGCGCGCCGACTTCATGCCCGAAGGCGAGAATTATCCCGAATTCGGCCAGTGCGTGCACAACCTGGTCATGGCGCCCGGCATGTCCGACCGGCTCTACCAGCAGAACCATTGCGGCATGTACCGCTCCGACGACGGCGGCAAGCGCTGGGTCAGCATCGAAAAGGGCCTGCCCTCGACATTCGGCTTCCCTGCCGCCACCCATCCGCGCGATCCCGAAACGCTCTATCTGGTGCCGCTCAACGGCGACAGCGCCGGCCGTTATGTGCCCGACGCCAAGGCCGCCGTTTGGCGGACGCGCAATGCCGGCCGCGAGTGGCAGGCGATGCGCAATGGCTTGCCGCAGGACAACGCCTATATCGGCGTGCTGCGCCAGGCAATGGCGACCGACCGGCTGGAGCCCGCAGGTGTCTATTTCGGCACCAGTTCGGGCGCGCTTTTCGCCAGCGCCGACGAGGGCGAAAGTTGGGTGAGCGTCACCCAGCACCTGCCGTCGATCCTGTCGGTGGAAACGCTTGTTGTCGACGACTGACGAGGCAAGACCTTGGACAACACCCCTTCTCGTGCAGGCAAGCCGGACGCACAGGCCGCAACGGTGATCGTGCGGCTGCCAGGTGTTTTGGTCGACCTGTTTCCCGGCGCGCCGCGCAGGGTCGAGGTTCCGGCCACAACCGTCCGCGACATGGTCGACGAACTCGACAGGCGCTGGCCCGGCATGCGTGACCGCATCTGCGATTCACGGCCGGCCATCCGCAAGCACATGAACGTCTTTGTCGAAGGCGAGCGCGTCACGCTGAAGACGCGGCTCAAGCCCGGCGTCGAGGTTTTTGTTCTGACCGCGATCAGCGGCGGGTAGCGCCAGTATCGGGCCTGCGAGTTGCAATCACGGCCTTTCCTCCCGCAACTGTTGCGATAGTATCGCGGCCAGATTCTCTTTTCGGGGAGCCGCGGCGATGCGACGAAAAGGTCTTCTTCTGGCACTGATGCTTGCGCTGGTGCCGGCGGCTCCACACTCTGCATTGGCGCAGCAGGAGCGTGCGGAGACGCTGCGCATGCGTCCAGGCGCGACGCAGACGACGGTGCGCGGCATCGTCTTCGGCCGCATCAGCGCGTCGTACCGGCTCGAAGCCCGCGGCGGCCAGCGCATGAGCCTCGACCTCAATTCGCGCAACACCTTCCTCTATTTCAACGTGCTCGACCCGCGCGGCCGCGCCATCGCGCGCGAGCAGACGCAATGGGACGGTCGCCTGCCCGTCTCCGGCGTCTACACCATCCAGATCTACCTTGTTCGCGCCGAAGCGCGCCGCAATCGGCCAGCACCATTTTCGCTCGACGTCCGCATTGCCGGACGCGGCGACGGCCCTGGTCCTGCGCCGGGTCCCGATCCGGCGCCTGGGCCACGCTCATGGCGCGTCGTCGGCGTTGCCGCCGATGATGTGCTGAACCTTAGGGAAAGCCCCTCGCCGCGCGGCTTTGTCCTCGACGAAATCCCCTTCGACGCCATCGGCCTGAGAAACCTCGGCTGCCAAGACGACCGCAACTGGTGCAAGGTGCGCTACCGCGGCCAGGAAGGCTGGGTCAACGGCCGCTTCCTCCGTCCGGAATAGGCGTCCGGAGCCGCCGGGCTATCGTGTTGCGCCGGCGGTCGCAGCCAAAATCGTCTCAGATTTCCGGCACCGGATCGACGAGCAGCGGTCCGCTGTGCAGGTAGCGCGTCGTCTTGCGCTTGGAGGCGATGTCGGTCCAGACGCGTCCGACCTGCTCGGCGGTCAGCCCTGCTGCGCCGCCGACTTCTTCCGCCGGGATGCCGTTGTTGAGCCCGTAAAGGCACAAATCCATGCGGTCGTAGGGCAGTGAGAAGTAAAACTCCTCCTGCGTCTGCTGCAGCGAGTAGGTGTCGGTCGTCGGTGGGCGCCGGCGGATCTCCTCGGGCACGCCGAGATGGGCGGCGAGCTGGTAGACCTGCGACTTGTAGAGATGGGCAATCGGCTTGACGTCGGCGGCGCCGTCGCCGTTCTTGACGAAAAAGCCTTGGTCGTATTCGAGCCGGTTCGGCGTGCCGATGACGGCATAGTTGAGCCGGTCGGCATGGAAATACTCGACCTGCTTGCGGGTGCGCTGCTTCATGTTGGTCGAGGCCACGATGCCGAGATAGACCTGTGGCGGCATGCGCAGCTTGGTCTGCTTGCCCTCGGGGTCCTGCACCACCAAGGACGAGATGTTGTAGCCCTCGTTGGTCAGCGCATTGGCAATCACGATCTTGCAGGCCCAGCCGGCGCCGTATTCAGGCACGAGCTCGCGGATGAAGGCGTCGCGACGCTCGTAGCAGCCCATTGCCTTCAGGGTCGGGCCGATATTCTCGACGACCGCCGCAATGCCGAAGGTTTCGGCAACGAGCCGCCCGAGCCGCAGGCTCTCCGGATCGGAATCGTCCTCCGGCATGAACAAGGCAAAGACGTTCTTGGCGCCGACCGCGCGCACGGCCAGTGCCGCGCTCACGCTTGAATCGACGCCGCCCGACAGGCCGAGCACAAGGCCGCGCCGGCGCAGCGTGCCGGTCAGCTGGCTGCGCAGCGCCGCCGCGATCCTCGTCGCTTCGGCTTCGGGATCGATGGTCAGTGTCGCCGCCCCGAAGCTGCCGGTCTGGGCCATAGGCATGTTCATTGCGTCGGCTCCATGGATTCGGCGGCCAGACGCCGGCTGACCTTGCCGGTGTCGGTCCTGGGCAATTCGGATCGGAATTCGATGATCTTGGGCACCATGAAATCTTCGAGATGGCCCTGGCAGTGGCGCAGGATCTCGCGCTGGCTGAGGTTGGGATCGGACAACACGACCAGCGCGCCAATGGCGTGGCCGAGGATAGGATCGGGCACGCCGATCACCACCGCCTCGGCAATGCCGGGACAGGCGTGGAGCACGGCCTCGACCTCCTTCGGGGCGACCTTCTCGCCACGTGTCTTGATGATGTCGTCCTTGCGCCCGACGAAATAGAGGAAACCTTCGGCGTCACGGCGGAACAGGTCGCCAGTGTAGAGCAGCGTCTCCCAAGGGTTGGCCCCCGGACGCAGCATGCGGTTGGTGGCTTCCTCGTTCTCCCAATAACCCTGCATGACGTGCGGGCCGCGAATGACCAGCTCGCCGGGAACATCCGGCGGCACCGGCTGGCCATAGTCGTCCAGCACGAAGGCTTCGGTGTTGGGGATGGCGATGCCGACCGAGCCCGGGCGCCGGTCGAGCTCCGCCGGCGGCAAATAGGTGCAGCGCTTGCACTCGGTCAGGCCATACATGGAGTAGAGCCGGACACCGGTGAACAGTTCGCGCAGCCTGGCGATATGCGCCGGCGGCAGCGCTGCGGCGGTATTTGTGACATAGCGCAGGCTGGGCAGGAACCCCGGCTTGATGTCGCGCATCTGCAGGATCAGCGCCGCCATGGTCGGGACCAGCGGGAATCCGGTGACATTCTCGGCGCGGATGACGTCGAAGATCGCCTGCGGGAACGAAAATGACTTTTCGAGCACCAGCGTCGCGCCCATCTTGACCGACATGATCAGTTGGTAGAGGCCGTAGTCGAAGGCCAGGGGCAGAACGTTGAGGATGATGTCGTCTGATGTGTTCTCGAGATAGGTGGTGATCGAACTGGCCGCCGCCTCGATGTTGCGGTGGGTCATCATCACGCCCTTGGGCCGGCCGGTCGAGCCCGAGGTGTAGATCAGCATGGCAAGATCGACGTCGATGCCACCATGACGCGGCGGCTCGGCGCTGCCCTGCAGGCATTCCTCGAACGAAACATCACCTTCGGAAGCCTTGCCTCCGGCGGCCGTCGACACGACCAGCAGGTCGCCGCCTTCGTGGGCCTCGGTGACAACGGGCAGCAGCCGGGCCTGAGTCAGCACGGCGCGCGCGCGGCAGTTGCCGATGATGAAATCGAGCTTGTCGGCCTTGGTCGACGGGTTGATCGGACTGAAGACGGCACCGGCCTTGGCAATGGCGAACACCGAAACCGCGGCTTCCCAGCAATTGTCCATGAACACCAGCACGCGATCGCCTCGTCCGACGCCGAGATCGGCGAGCGCTGCGGCCAGCCGGTCCGACATGCGGTCGAGCTCGGCATAGGAAAGGCGCACGTCGCGGGCAATCAGCGCGGTCTTATCGCCCCGCAACCGCGCGCTGTCGCGTAAGAATTGCTCCAGTCGCATTGCCCCTCCGGGCGCCCTCAGGCGGCGCCAGCTGCCTGCTTCAACGGCTGCGCCGCAGCCTGCTTGGTCTCGATGAAGGCGGCGATCCGCACCAGCGAGTCGAGATTGGCCGGAACGATGTCGGAATCCGCCATCTCAAGCCCGAACTGGTCCTCGATATAGGTCACCAGTTCGAGCACCCCCGTGGAATCGATCACCCCGCTTTCGATCAGCGAAACGTCATCGGCGAGCGCGTAGGACGTGTCGCCGAACAGGAAGTTGTCGATGATGAAGGCTTTGACTGTGTCTTTGACCTGCTGCGTCATGCTCTCTCCTTTTGCACCATCGTCAGGCAGCCTCGGTAACATCGGACCTGGATCCGGCGAATGACCGGTTCCACAGCTGCGTCGACAGGATGCCGATGAAGGCAGCGTTGTCCCGGAAGCCCGATACCGCTTGCTGCCGGCACTTTTCGGTCAGCTTCTGTACCGTTGAAACGTCGAAGAATCCTGAATCGGCGATCGCTTCGCCGCTCATCGCCTCGCGCATCCACGCCTGTTCGCTAGCCCCGACGAAGGATTGCGAATCCGGCGCACGGTAGGGTTGTTTGACGCGCTGGCCGATCGACGGCGGCAACAGGTCCTTGGTCGCCTCGCGCAATATGTGTTTTTCGACCAGCCCCTTGAGCTTCATGCCAGGCGGCAGCCGGCTGGCGAACTCGACAAGTCGGTGATCGAGGAACGGGAAGCGGCCTTCGATGCCATGCGCCATGGCCATGCGGTCGCCCTGGCTCGACAGGATATAGCCCGGCAGCAAGAAGCGGCTTTCGAGATATTGCGCCTGGTGCAGCGGGTGCCAGCGGGCGAAACGTTCGGGCAGCAGCGACGCAAGCTCGGCGGCGGCATCGTAGGATGCAAGCTTGGCGCGCAGGTCCCCGGAAAAGAACAGCTTGGCGGCAGCAGTGTTGCGCATGCGCGGGCGATGCGAATAGAGCGGGTCGTCAAGGCTGTCCTTGCCGGCACCGAAGAAGGCGGCGAGATAGGCAGCCGACTGTTTCTGCAGCCCCGGAAGGTAGGGATAGAGCTTGCGGAACAGATGCGGCCGGCTCGCCGAACCGGGCTGGCGGTCGCAGAAGCGCCGCACCAGCGTTTCCTTGAAGATGTCGTAGCCGGCGAAGACCTCGTCGGCGCCCTCGCCCGTCAGCACGACCTTGATGCCTTTGGCGCGAACAAGCCCGGAGAGCTGGTAGAGCGGCGCCGGCGCCGTGCGGATGACCGGCCGCTCGGTGGCGTTGATCACCTCAGGGAAGATCGAGGCGATGTCGCCGGGACCGACATTCACCGCGCTGTGATGCGACCCGATGGCGAGCGCCATCTCTTCCTGGAACTCGCTTTCGTCGTGCTCGGCACTGTCGAAGGTCACCGAGAAGGTGCGCAGCCCGCCAGCGGCCATCGGCGCTGCCAGCGCCGAGACAATCGAGGAATCGAGGCCGCCTGAGAGATAGGAGCCGACGGTCACGTCGGCGCGCATGCGGATGCGCGTCGCGTCGGTGAGCAGTGCCCTGAGTTCTTCCGCCGACGCCTTTTCGTCGTTTGGCGCGCGGCTCGTTTCGGCGTCGGGGAAATCGAGCTGCCAGTAGGGACGCGTGGTGAGCCCGCCTCTGTCGGCGATCATGACGAACCCGGGCTCGAGTTCGCGGACGTTCTTGAACGCGGTGCGCGGCGCGATCGGCGCCCACAGCGTGAAGATCTGGTCGAGCGCCACTTCGTCGAGCTCGGCTGTGAAGCCCGGAACCTGCAGCAGCGCCTTGACCTCGGAGGCAAAATACAAGGCACCGCGCACTTCGGTGTAGAACAACGGCCGCACTCCCATGCGGTCGCGCGCCAGGAACATGCGCTGGCGTGGCTCATCCCAGATGGCGAAGGCAAAGTCACCATTCATCACGTCGACGCAGTCTGGGCCCATCTCCTCATAGAGATGCAGGATCACCTCGGTATCGCTGCCAGTGCGGAACCGGCGGCCCCGCGCCTTCAGCTCATCGCGCAGCTCGACATAGTTGAATATCTCGCCGTTGAAGGCGATGTGGAGATTGCCCGACGCGCTCGCCATCGGCTGCTGTCCATCGCCGAGCCCGACGACCGACAGACGCGCATGACCAAGTCCGGCCGATGGACAAACAAACAATCCCTGCTCGTCGGGTCCACGATGGGCGATGCTGTCGGTCATCCTGCGCAGCAGCTTTTCAGCCACCGCTGGCTCGACACCTCCCAGATACCCGACAAATCCACACATACGCTGGACTCTCGTTCCGCTAGTGCGACGCGCGCACGTGTTTAGCGCAGGTTAATCGATGGTAGGAAAGCACAATTCCGATATCAAAACACATCACAAAGCCGATAGTCTTCGGTTTCGCCGACAGACATACGATAGTAGATATTGATGAGAGGTTCTTTGTGTAATGACTTGTATGAACAAGTCATATTGATGACAATCATGCCTGACAGAAGCATTGTTCGGTTGACGATCCAATGCACTAGGGTTGTCATGGGCAGGGCTCAGGACTTGGCGAGGGCAACAATGCATATCGTTGAGAACAACGGCGGCAAATCAGGAAGCCGGCTGCACAGGTTCATGGATATCGAACTCGAACTGGGGCCCGCCGTCCTTGTCCCGCGCGAGGAAACAGCCATTCTGGGCAATGCCGCGATCGCTATCCTCAAAGATCGAGCCCCTGGCGCGCACGTGATCGACATGTGTTGCGGCTCCGGCAATCTCGGCTTGGCGATCGCCAGCAAAGTGCCGAGCGCGCGGGTCTGGAGCGCTGACCTGACCGACAGCACCGTGGCCGTCGCCCGCCGCAACGCCGACCGTCTCGGAGTGGCCGACCGGGTGACCATCGCCCAAGGCGATCTGTTCGGCGCGTTTGACGGGCTGGATCTTGCCGGATCCATCGACCTCGTGGTCTGCAATCCGCCCTATATTTCGTCGGCCCGCCTGGAAGGTGATCGCAGCGAACTGCTTGAATCAGAACCGAGGGAGGCGTTCGACGGCGGTCCTTACGGCCTGTCGATCCACCAGCGGCTGATCCGCGAGGCACAGGCCTTTCTCAAGCCCGGTGGATGGTTGGCCTTCGAATTCGGCGAGGGCCAGGACCGCCAGGTCGCGGCACTTCTAGCCAGGGCACGCGCCTACGCGCCGGTGTCGTTCGCAACCGACATATCCAACGCACCCCGCGTGGCTATCGCGCGCAAACTCGACCCCGCGTGACCGGGAGTTCGAACTTCGAAACCCTTCCTAGATAATTCCACCGTAAGCCATTGTTGCCGTGAAATGACCGAGGCTTCGCCCGATGCCTGAAATTCGTCCGTTGCAGGCCGCCGATCTCCCGGTCGTCGCAGACATGTTCCAGCGCGTGCTACGCAGGCGGCGCAAGCCAGTACCTGCGTCCCTGCCCGGCTACCTCCAGCGCCTCTATCTCGACTCCACGCACGGTGCGGTTGGCTCGCCATCGCTTGTCCATGTCGCCGACGACGGCCGGATATCGGGTTTCATCGGCGTCACGTCGCTGCCCATGCGTTTCAACGACAAAAAACTCAATGCGTCGATCTGCGGTTCGCTGATGGTCGACGAGGACCAGCGCAACGACCTTTCCGGCGCAAGATTGCTCAAGGCGTTCCTTGCTGGCCCCCAGGACATCTCGTTCAGCGAGACAGCAAGCGACGTCACCGCCAGCATGTGGACGACTTTGCGCGGTTCGATCCTGCCGCAATACAGCCTCGACTGGATAAAGGTGTTCAGACCGGCTGCCTTTGCCATCGCCGGCGCAAAGCAGCGGCTGCCCGCGGCGCGCTTCGCCACCCCCCTGGCCCGTGCGGTCGATGCCTGCCTCGGCCTTCGCCGCAGCAGCGGCGAGTTTTCGCGCTGGTTCGGCGCCGGTGACGCGGCCACGTCGCAAGGCCGTTATGCGGTTTCGGAGGTCGATGCGGACGGATTTTCAAGGTTGCTCGAAACGTTCACGTCGAGGTTCGCGGTTCATCCGGAATGGGACGCGACGGTGCTGGCGCGCGTCATGTCGGATGCCTCGGCCAAGAAGGATTTTGGCGACGTCTTCCGCTGCACCGTGGCTGCACGCACCGGTGCGATCATCGGCGCCTTCATCTATTTTGGCCGGCGCGGCGACATCGGCCACGTCTTGCAGGTTCTGGCACTCCCCGGCCAGGCAGGTGCTGTGATCGACTGCCTGATCAACCATGCCGCCACAGCAGGTCTCGCCGGCATCAGGGGCAGGACCCAACCTGCCTTACTGGAAGCGATGCTCGGCCGGCGGATCATCTTCATCAACGTCAACTCGACGGTCGTGCATTCGCGCGATCCGGAACTTGTCAGGCAGTTCCAGGCCGGCGACGGCTTCTTCAATGGGCTGGTTGGCGAGCACTGGAGCCGGATCTTCGGCGACAGGTTCGACTGACGCCGGAACCGGGCTTGGACTAGAATGCGTAGGACAGGACGTCGCCTGCCTGGCTGCTCATCGGTCCGAAGCGGCAGGCGTTCGGCATCGATTTCGCCGCGCAATAGCGGGTAACGGCGCGCGTGGTCGTTCCGTTCAGCACGCCGGTGACCGGTCCGCTGTAGAAACCGGTCTGCTTGAGCTGCTGCTGCACCAGGTAGATGTAGCCGTTCGGATGGGTGGTTCGCATCATGCGGACCAGCGACTGGCGCTGCTCGGCGGAGAGTTCATGCATGCGGGCGGCAATCGACTGGTAGCTTCCTGTGTCTTTCGCGGCGGCCGCAAACAGCATCTCCTCCACGACGCGGTCACCACGCGACAGCCATGGCGACACCCCGGCGATCAGTTGCTCGGCACGTTTCGGATCGGCCTTGATGAAGGTCGTTCGGCCATAGCGGCGGCCGTCGCGATAGTAGCTGATCAGGTGCCGGGCTGCCGCGACGTTGCCGCTGGCTGCGGCCTGCTCGAGCAGTGCTACCGCAGCCTTGGCGTCGCGCTTGGTGCCCATGCCGTAGAGCATGGCATCGGCCAGCGGGATGACGGCATCGTCCAACCCCGTCGCTTCGGCCTGGCGCAAGGCAGCGACCCCATCGGCCGGCTTTCCGGCATTGCGCAACAGGCTCTCCGACAGCGCCGAGCCGAGGATGAGCAGCCCATAGCCATCGCCGGCCTCCGCCGCCTGACGATAGTAGCCGGCGGCCTTCTTGCCGTTGCTCTGCAACAGCTTGCCTTCACGATAGAGGTCGCCGAGCCTGATCAGCCCTTGCGTCCGCCCGAGCGACGCCGCTTCGGCATATTCGCGCATTGCGGCCTGGACGTCGGGCGGACCGCCGTCCCCCCTGGTCAGCAGGTCGCCCATCACGACATGCGCCTCGGCTTCGCCGCTCTCTGTCGCAGCCCTCACCATGGCCCGGCCGACCGCGATGTCCTGCGCTGTACCTTGTCCACGCGCCACCATGGCGCCGGCTCGGACGGACCCGATGACATCACCGAGCCCGGCAGCCTGGCGGTAGTAGTCGAGCGCCTTGGGCAGATCCACGGCAACAGTCATGCCGTCGCTGTAGAAGTCGCCCAGGCGCACCAGCGCCTCGGGTTCGTTCAGGCCGGCGGCACGTTCATAGGCTGCAACTGCGCCGTCCGCGTCGACGGCACCCGACTCCGGTTCGCGCAGCAGGTCGCCGAGGCTGATCAGCGCGAGCGTATTGCCGGCGTCGGCGATCCGGCGAACCATGTCGCGCCCGCCCGAAACGTCGCGCGACGTGCCCAGCCCATGCGCCATCAATTCGCCGACCCTTAGGGCCGCAGGCGTGTCGCCGGTGTCGGCAGCGCGCTGGTAATAGGCAAATGCCGTGACGAGGTCTCTTGCGACAGTGGTCGGGCTGGTTCCGCTGTAGACATCGCCAAGAAATGTCAGTGCTTCGACGTCACCGGCGTCAGCCAGAGCCTTGATCGACGACAGACCGCCCTCGACGTCCTGGCGCGTGCCTTGGCCACGGAATGTCAGCTCAGCCACACGCAGCTTGCCGAGCTGTTGTCCGGCCTCCGCAGCCTTTTCGTAGAAGCCGAATGCCTTGGCGTAATCGGGCTTGCCGGCGCGGCCGCTGCCGAAGAGATCGCCGAGACGCAGCAATGCGTCGGGATGTCCGAGTGCGGCCGCCTTGGCATAAGCCGCCTCCGCTCCATCGATGTCGGGCACGCCGGCATCGGCATCGCTCATCAGATCACCCAGCGAAACGAGAGCGTAGATGTTGCCGCGATCGGCAAGCGACCGTACCAGGGTAAGCCCGGCCGCGCTGTCCCTGGCGATACCTTGTCCACGCGCCAGCATTTCGCCGCTGCGCAGGATGCCTGTTTCGTTGCCCGCAGCAGCAGCGCGGCGGTAATAGTCGTAGGCGCGCGGCAGGTCGAGCGGGATCGCCCGGCTGTCAGCGTGGCTGTAGAGACCGCCCAGCGAGGCAAGTGCTGCACCATCGCCGGCCGAGGCCACCTCTTCGATGGTCGCAAGACCGGCGCTGATATCCCGTTCGGTGCCTTCGCCCAGCACGCGCATTTCGCCGACGCGGAGCCTTGCAGCAGCATTGCCGGCGTCTGCCGCCTGACGGTAGTAGTCGAACGCCTTCGCCGGATCGCGGTTGGCGTTGCCGGCGTTGCTGTAGAGGTCGCCGAGCCGCAGCAACGCATCAGCGTTGACGGCGCGCTCCGAGGTTGCCGGTGCACCTGCCTCGGGCGCGGTTTCCGCCGACAAGGCTGTGCCCGCCGAGAGTGCGACGAACACCGTCATCAGCGCCACATGGTAGATACGCGACAATTCCCACTCCCGGACCGGGCGTCGGGCAAGCGACGCCGTTCAGTTCTGAACATTTTCTCCTGCTGTGGCTGCCGGGTTCTCCGCGTCGACCGCCTTCAGATAATATTCGGCCGCCTTGCCGCCGTCCGCCGGAACACCCTTGCCGTCACGATAAAGATCGCCGAGCCTGAGCAAGGCATCGGCGCGCCCCTGCCGCGCCGCATTCTCGTAGGCTGCGACTGCGGCATCGCCATCGACCGGCCCCGCCGCACCGGACAGATGAAGGTCGCCGAGCACGACATAGGCATAGGGGTCGCCGCCAGCCCCGACCTGCCTGACCAGTTCAAGCCCGGCAACAATGTCCTGGCGCGTGCCTTCGCCACGTGCGGTCAGCTCGCCCTGGCGCAGCCTGCCGGTCTCATCGCCGGCCAGCGCGGCCCTGCGATAGTAGTCGAACGCCTTGACCGGGTCGGTCGGTATTGTGCCGCCGAGCCGATAGATGTCGCCGATGCGCACAAGCGCGTCCGGGCGTCCCAGCGCTGCTGCCTTCTCGTAGGCCAGCACTGCCTCCGTCGCGTCGACCCTGCCTGTCGAGCCATCGCCCATCAGCGCGCCGAGCGACATCAACGCGTCGCTGTTGCCGGCATCCGCTGCCGCCTTGACCAGCGTCAGGCCGCCGGCGACGTCCTTCGCCGTGCCCTGGCCGCGCACCATCATCTCGCCAGCGTGCACCGTGCCGATAACACTGCCAGCGTCGGCGGCCTTGCTGAAATAGCCGAACGCCGTTGCCGCGTTGGCTGGCAGGAGCCCGCCAATGCCGCGCTGGTAGAGCGCGCCGAGCATGTTCATCGCGTCGGCATCGCCATCGTCGGCGAGCGCATTCATCTGCGCAAGCCCGACCGCGACATTGCGATCGGTCCCCTGCCCGAGAACCGTCATTTCGCCGACACGCAGCTTGCCGGCCAAATTGCCGGCCTGCGACGCCCTGAGATAGTAGGAAAAGGCCGTGGATGAATCGGACGCGACTGCGCCGTTGCGGCTGTAGAGGTCGCCCAACCTGACCAGGGCATCGCTGTGACCGAGCGATGCCGCCTTTTCATAGGATGTGACCGCAGCGGCAAGGTCGACGGGTGCAACTGCCGCATCGCTGAGCAGGTCGCCGAGCGCGATCAGCGCGAAGGTATCGCCGTGATCGGCAAGGCCGGTCAGCATCGCCCGCCCGGCCTGATAGGATTGGCTGGTGCCGCGACCCCGCGCCAGCATCTCGCCGGTGCGCAGGATGCCGGTCTCGTCGCCGCTGTCGGCGGCGCGGCGGAAATAACCGAAAGCCTTGCCGAGATCGATCGCGATGACACCGCCATCGGCGCGGCTGTAGAGCGAACCAAGCAGCACCAGCCCGGCGGGATTGCGGGTGCGCGCCACCACTTCCTCGATCATCGCCAGCCCGGCCTCGACGTCCTGCGTCGCCCCTTGCCCGATAGCGATCATCTCGCCGACGCGCAGCTTACCGGCGTCATAGCCAAGGGCGGCGGCCTTGCGGTAATAGCCGAGCGCCTTCGCCGGCTCCATCGCCACCATGCCCTGACCGCCAGGCCGGTACAGGTCGCCAAGCAGCACCAGCGCCTCGGGATTGCCGGCATCGGCGAGCGCACCGATCATCGCCAAGCCCTTGCCGGTATCGCGCGCAACGCCTTGTCCCCGCGCCAGCATTTCGCCGACACGCAGGTTGCCATCCGCGTTGCCAGCCTTGGCGGCCTGATCGTAGAACAGGTAGGCGCGCTTCGGGTCGGCGGCGACGACCCTGCCCTCGCGGTACAGGTCGCCGAGCCGCATCAAGGCTTCGGAGCTGCCCATGGCTGCCGCCTGCAGGTAAAGCTCCGACGCAGCGAACGGATCGGCTGGCGCGTCCTTGACGACGCCGATCAGGTCCGACGGCGAGATGACCGCGTAGATCGCGGCAGGCCGGCCCGGATTGCTCAGGCCGCGATAGTAGGCCAGTGCCGTTTCGGCTGCCGCAGCCGTCGTCTTGCCGTCCCGGTAAAGATCGCCCAAGGCGATGTACGACGCGGCAAGCGCCCTGACGAAACCGTCCAGCCTGTCCGGCGCGGTTTTCGTGGCCTGAACAGGCTGGACCACGGCAACTGGCGACAGGGCACGGAGAGGTTGGAATGGAGCCTGTCCGGCGATACCGGCTTCAGCCTCTACTCCCGACATCACAACGCTGGCACACAACAACCAGCCGATACGCATGGGCCCAAGCTCCCAACAGCGCGGGCGGCATCAACAAGATGCGCCACAGCTAATATGAAACAGTCATTGCATTTTCTCGGCAAGAGCAATCTTGAACAGTGCCGTTCACGAAACTGTAGCCGCGCCCTCCGGCACTCGCTTCCATCTCGGCATTTGGACTGAGGCTCGGAACAGGCAACTGCATTACTTGATCCATTCGCCCATCCCGATCCCTTGGTCATTCGGCACAAAGACACTGGCATCGGCGGTAGCGCGCACCAGCCGGAACCGCGCCGAGGCACGCAGGGCCTTTTCTATCGCGTCGAGCGAACCCTTCGGCATCACACCAAGATCGTCGATGTAGGCCTTCTGGCTTCGCGTGATGATGATGAAGGCAGAGCCGGACGGAACACCCCTCAGCCAGTTGCCCAGCTCAGCCGCCGGATCGGAGAGAACGGCTGCAACGGATTGCTTGCTCTCGTTGGAGATCGGCACATAGGTGAAATTCTCGTAGTTCATGAACTGCTCGGGATAGTTGGGGGCTCCCTCGACCAGGATCGAACCGGCCGGCGCGTTCCGGTAGAGCCACTCGGAGGCCCGCACTTCCGCTTGCGTGAATGTGTACTGGCGGTCCTTACCATTGTTGGCGAGAACGAAGGCGACCGAGAGCGCAGCACCGAACAGGCCGATCGCAAGTCGCGCGATGGCGTCGCGCTGCGTGCCGGACCACGGGAAGAAAAGTGCTGCAGCAAAGAAGGCGAGGAACGGCAATGCAAACAGATAGACGCGGAACACGATCTCGCCGCCATAGGAGGTGGCAACGATCATAAATGCCGGGGCAAGCGTCAGCACGACGGCCGGTCCGTCGCGATATCCCGCCACAAGCCTGCGCAGTCCACCGAGAACGGCCGCCAGCGCAATCGCCCCGGTCAGCGCCCGCGACGCCCATGACACCACCACCTGTCCTTCGCTTACAATCGAGGTGTCGACCAGACGCTCGCTGATTTCATTCGACGTGTCGCCGAAACGTTGGACCAGTTCAGGCAGGACCGACGCCATGTAGCCGTCGGCGTAGAACAGCAGCCACGCGATCTCGACGAGGCCGGCAAAGACGAGATAGCCGAGGCTCAATTGGCCCACGATCCACAGGCCGCCGAGCGCCATGAGCACCACGATCGGCGTCAGCGGGTGCGTCGCCGTGATCATTGCGATCAGCGCCATTGCCGCCAGCGACGCGGCGACGCGCACATATGGCGAGACAGCGAGTGTGACTGGCGGCTGGCCCCGCGAGACAAAGGCGAAGTAGCGGCCGCAAAGCCTGGACAGGCCGCGCCCGTCCGGGTCGGCCCAGGCGTGGACGATGCGCAACGGCCCAACGCAAAGCGCAACCAGCATCAGGTAGAACAGGAAAGCGACACCCTGCGGCGAGAAGTAATCCTGGCCGATCCAGTTGCCGACAACAAACAGCCATACCCCCCCCCAGACGAGCCGCGGGTCGGCGGTGAACCGACGATAGATGTGCGGCAGCATCAGTACGTAGAGGAGATTGAGTGCCGGCGGTGAAAAACGTGCAATGTCGGCAAGCTGGACCGGCTTGATGTCGAAAACATTGGCGATCGCGGCACTGACGACGAACAGGCCGGGCCAATTGCTGTAGGCGGCAAGGAACGGCGCTGTCGGGTCGATTTGGCCGTGGCGCTGAACGTAATCGACGACACCGACATGCTTCCAGGCCCAGGCGTAACGCAAGGCGTCATAGACGATCGCCGGCGTGCCGTGGAGCAGCAGCACCAGCATGACGATCATCAGCAGCGGCATCCGGGTCTCGCACACGCCACGCTTCAAGCTGAAGCCGAAACCCAGGCCGACGGCCGTATAGGCCACCCAGATGATTGCCGGCAGGACAGAGATCAGGCCGTAGTCGTCGACACCGGCGGGATCGGTGATGACAAGGACGACCAGCCACAAGGCAAAAGCCAGGCCAAGACAGACCAGCGAGAGGCCGAACGCCCAGGTGGAAACGCGGCCAGCTGTGGTCAAGGGCGGCGACCGCAGCGCCGGCGACAAGGCAAGACTGGCTTCTCTCGCCATCACATTCATATCGCGCCTCCATCGGTGGAGACGATCCTGAGCACGCGATCGACGTTCGAAGCGATCCACAGCAGGCCGACACCTGTATGCGCCGGGCGCCGCACCCGCTCGCTGACCTGATGCAGCCAGACAAGGCCGACCATGGCACGGATCGCCGCACCATCGCCGCTCCAGTCACCTTCCCCATCCGATCCAACGCGCAGCCACTGCTTTTCGTCGTCGCGCCATTGCGGCGTCCACAACAGATCGGCAACGACAGCGCCGAGCGGTTCGGCACCCACCATCATGCGCATGGCAATCGCCAGGGTACAGCCATCGAAACCACGCGGCGCGTTGGACCGCGCATTGCCCCATTCCAGCAAGCAGGCAAGCCTGACCGTGCCGCCATCTTCTTTCGTGGCGGGCCTGGCGAAGTTGACGTTTTGCGGCAGCAGATCGCCGTGGCACCAGCCGAGGTGCCCGTGCCGACCAAGCCAGTAACGACGTTGCTGGGCGACAAACCTGTCGATCGCCTGCCGTCGCCCTTTGCCCGACATCATCGAGCCCCTGAGAAGCCGCAGCTTCGCGGCCGGGCGCTCGACCCATTCCCGGAACCAGACCTCATCAATGCTGCGCGCAGCCGCTGTCCGGCCATGCAATGTGGCGATGGCGCTGGCGGCGGCTTCAAGACCCGATTGCCGCTGCAAAGCGTCGTGCAACAGCACCCGTCCGTCATCGCCGGGCACGACGGCCTCGATGCAGTCGATGGCACCATCGGCGCGGCTGACGGCAAGCCGCGCCGGCAGCACCGGCGACAGCGCCTCAAGGCGTCGATCGGCACGCAGCAGGTCGAGATTGTCGATGAGCCGTTCGACATAGGCGGCTGCAATCGGGTCGCGCGCACCAAGGAGGACGGCATGAGTGCCTTGCGGTCGAACGACATCGTGCGCCGCCGTTTCGTCAGTCGCCGGATCGCCGAGATAGACGATCGCGGTCCCCTCCGGTCCGTGTTCAGACTTCAGCGCATGCCAGCCCGAGGCGGCAGAACTTCCCGTCATCGCCAGAAGCGGTCGAAGCTCGGCATCATCCGGAACGGCGACCCCCTCCTTGCGGCCGAAAGGCAGGAACTGGGTCGACAGCGCCTTCAGCGAGGCCGCAACCGCCAGACCCCAGTCATGCATGCTGTGACGCCGACTGGTGACAAGGGCGAGCGTACCGACACCGCAGGTGACCGCAAGCATCGCCAGCAGCCAGGCATGCGCCATGCCGATCGGCCCTTCGCTGCGCACCAGCAGGGCACCAGCGCCGAGCGCGATGACGAGCGTGGCGAACTCGGCAGCCGCCACCGAACGCATCCAGCCCTTGGTGCGGGCGATCGACAGATAGATGGACAGGACGGCGGAAACGACGCTGGCAAGTGTGAACACGCGCAGGATCGAGGCACCTTCGGTGGCATAGGCGGCACCGAACACCGACATGATCGGATGGGCAAACACCAGCATCAGCGCGACAAGACCGAGCAGCGGCAGGACGGACATGACAGCCGCGTCCGCAGCCAGCGAGCGCAGCCGGCCAGCGTCGCTCGCGCCCTCGGCCAGCAGCGACAGGCCCATCGAACTGCCGACGTAATAGAGCGAGGTGAAGATCGTCCAGGCGACGAAGAAGCTGGCGCTCTCGGCAGCACCGACAAGGTTGAGCACGACCAGCGGTGTCGCCGTCCAGGCCACCATCATCGACACCGAGCCGATGTAGTCCCAGCCGAAGAAGCGCGCCATGGCGCGCCGATCAATCAAATGCCCATGCCCGGTTCCGGCCTGCGCGCTCGGAACAAGACGCTTGAATATCAACAGGTTGACGGCAAGAACGAAGACCAGCACCGGCGCGGTCCAGGATAGCGCAATGGCCTCCCATCCGAGGCCGGCAAGGGCGAGCGGGATCAGCATCATGATCTTGACGATCTGGTAGATGGTCTTCGAAACCGGGACCCATATCGACTGCCGCAAGCCCGAAAGCGCACTGTCTTGCAGCGCAAACACCGACCAGACGGCGACGGTCGCCACGAACCACAATATGACGCCCGCGCTCTCAGTCAAAACGTCGAGCTTGGGCATGAATGCGCCGACAACCAGCAGAAAGACGACGGCGACGACCACCGAGGCGATTATGGATATGCCGTAGGCAAACAGGATCAAACGCCCGGCGCGACCGCCGACCGTCGGCACGAAGCGGACCAGCAGATTGCCGAAATTGAGCTGGGCCGCATTGGAGAGATTGACGATGGTAGCCGTGATCGCACCGCCAAGCCCGATCGCCTCCTGCGAACAATAACGCGCCGCCAGGAACCAGAACGCCAGCCCCAGCACGGCACTCAGCCCGCTATTGGCGATCAGCGCGTAGCCGTTGCGCAACAGCGACGACCCCATCAGCCCCGATGGAAAAAGAGATTTCCAGCCGCCGCGTCTTCCGCTCACCCGCGCCGCCACGGGGTCCTGATGCCGCAGGGTTGGCGGGTGCGCCGTCATGGCCCGGCACGCCGCCAGACGCGAACATAGTCGATCAGGAAGTCGGCTGGAAATTTGGTCTTGGCGTCTGGCGAACCGGGCCAGTTGCCGCCGACCGCGAGGTTGATGAGCAGGTACATCGGCTCCTGCGAAATGCCCTCGGGCTTGGTGTAGCGCCACATCTCCTTTCCATCGAGATACCAGACGACGGCATCCTTGCTCCATTCGAGGCCATAGGCATGCCAGTCATCGGAAAGGTCGACGGTCTTGGCGTTCTTGCCTTCGCTCTTCCAGTTCTTCTGCTTGTCGAGATAGTGCAGATGCATCTCGAACACGTCGGGCGCATGGCCCAGAACTTCGAGGATGTCGATTTCCGGACGCGGCTCCTGCGTCGACGGCAACAGCCAGATCGCCGGCCAAAGCCCCTTGCCCTTGGGAATCCTGGCCCGGATTTCGAAATAGCCGTATTTCGTGGCAAAGCGGTCGGGCTTGGCGCGCTCAAGATAGTCGCGGCCTGTCGTTACCATGCCTGACGTGTAATCGAAGGTTCGCCCTTCATGGCCGGTCACCGGCTCCGGTCGCGCCGTCAGCCGCAAGACGCCATCGGCAACGCTGACGTTGTCGGGCATGTACCATTGCAGTTCCTTGTTGGCGAGATTGGTGCAGCCGTCCTTGTCCCACCAGTAGCAGCGGGTCCACTTGTTGCGGTCGAGCCTGGGCTGGTCGAACTCTTCGGTGAATATCCGTTCCCATTGCCCCTTGATCAGTGGCGGCTCGATACCTTGAGCCAAGGCGCCTGCATGCCCGAACCACCAGACGCCCGCCAGCGCCGCACCCAACAACCCCTTACCCATGCAACAACCCGATAGGCCCGAGTGGCGGCAGATGATGGCTGGCTGTAACCTGCGTGGTTCCGCTACTCGCGGTTGGCGCGCATGCCAGCTATCCGGCAATCTGTCGCTTACGATCTGTTAACTAGGACGGTTGGCCGACGGTTCGTCAAGCTGTTTTGCCCGTTGCGGTAAATGACATTGGCGACTTCAGGCGAAATCCAAGATCACCTGTGCGGATTTCGTGAGCGTCGACTTCGATATGAAAATAGCGGCTATGTGTCCGAAATACTTTGTTTAAGTGGTGCAAATTTTGATCGGCCTTCGAGAGACAATTTTCCATCACGCACCAATAACAAAATTGTGATACACAATATCTTTACGTCGTCGACGTAACCATTTCTGAACAAACGCAATTCCAAAAAGCAACGTGGCGGCACCCCGGGTAGTGAATTCTCATAAAATCTGCGACATTGGGTGGAAAGTGGGAGGTTGCGGACGGACACTGATCCGACAGATTTTGGGGCCGCACAGGACGCGCACGCCACAGCGAACGCGCCGGCAACTTTTGTCGTGCAAAGCCCGGCTCCACGCGACCTCTGGCAGCGCCTCATGCTCGCCGATCCCGATGCCCTTCCCTATCAGTCGCCGGCATGGCTCGACAGCCTTTGCGCCCTCGGCAAATACCAGGATGCAAGCCGCGCCTACCGCTTCGCCGGTGGACACCACTACGTCCTGCCGATGGTGCGCAACAGGCATCTGCCGGCTAGACTGTCGGTCGCCGAGTCGATGCCTTTTGCCTGGGGCCGCGGCGGGGTGATCTCGTCGGCCTCGCCGAGGATCGAACACCTGCGTGCCATCTTCGAAGACCTGGCCAGCCTGCCCCATTTGCGGGTCGCGATCAGGCCGAACCCGCGACATGCCCATCTGTGGGCCGCAGCCGCGCCCTCCCATGTCACCGCGGTGCCCGGATTGGCTCACATCCTCGACCTCGACGGCGGCTTCAACGAGGTATGGTCGAAGCGTTTCAAGAAGACTACGCGGACAAGGGTGCGCAAGGCCGAACGCAGCGACATCGTTGTCGAGCGCGACACCACGGGCAAGCTGGTGCCGGTCTTCTACCAGCTGCTGCGCTCATCCTTCGACCGCTGGGCCGACAAGCAGCACGAACCGCGAATGCTCGCGCATCTGCGTGGCAGGCGGCGCGATCCGATCGCCAAGTTCAGCTCGATCGCCAGGCATTTCGGCGACGCCTGCCGCATCTGGGTCGCCTGGGTCGACGGCAAGCCGGCGGCGGCCGCCTTCGTGCTGCAATATGGCAATGTCAACGACGCTCGCGGGGCAATCGACCGCCAGGCACTTGGCAGTTCGGGCGCCAACGACCTGATCCAGAAACTCGCCATAGAAGAGGCCTGCCACAGTGGCTGCCGCTACTATCACTTTGGTGAAACCGGCGCTTCGGCCTCGCTCGCGCACTACAAGCAGCGATTTGGCGCGACCCCGCACGCGCATGCGGAATATTTCCTGGAGCGACTGCCGATCACCGCAGTCGACGCCCGCGTCAGGCACGCGGCGAAATGGACCATTGGCTTCAGGGATACCTAGGCGCAGGCGTCAGCCGGGGAACGCTAGAAGCATCAGTCTTTGCGCGATCAGGAAGAATGCGGCGGCGAGCAGCAACACCGGTACCACTTCGAGCCAAAGCGGCCAGGGCGAGCGGCCCGGTCGCAGACTGGCGACCGAAACCTGCCTTATGGCCAGCACCGCGATCGCCGACACCGCGGCAACGAGCCCGGTTCGATATTTGCCGGTCGTTTCATCGGAATTGGGCTGTTGTTCTTCGAACTCAGCGCGCAATTGCAGCTGCCCGTTGCCGTCCACGGCATCCGGCAGCCTTAACCTGACGGCATTGACCGAAGGATGAGCAAGCAAAGCCTCGCGGAAACGGTCGAGCACTTCGGGGTCATAAGGGTCGCCCTGCTTGAACGGCTGCAGACGGCTCAGATCCTGCGCCTTGACGCCGGTCAACCCGGCATAGGTGACGGAGCCGAATTTGGCCGACACTCCCGGATCGACAACGATGCGCACAATCGCCAGTGCCTGTCCCGGGATCGGCATCATGACGCGATCGGTGACACGGACAAACGGATAGGATGCGCTGCGGAGCCGCCACAGGACCTCGTCTTCGAGCGTTGCCAGCAGGTCGCCCCTTGCCGGCTCGCCGGCGGTACCCATCATCTGCCGTGAAATGTCGTCCCGAACTGCATCGGCGGCAATGCCGTCGAGCCCGTCGACTTCGACCATGCCGACACGGTAGAGCACCCCCGCCTTTGGTTTGAACACGACCTTGCCTGGGGAGGCTGTGCCTGCGGCGACGTCCGACATGTCGATCCGCGCCTCAAGATAGCCTTGGCCGCGCATCAACTCTTCCAGCCGATGCCGTTCGGCCTCGGCAGCTGGCCGCCATCCTTGCGCCTGCGTGGAACCGTCTGTCTCGGCGGCTCGCTTAAGCTCCGGTATGTTCAGTGCCGAACGCAACACACCGTCGAGTGCGGCGTTTGAAGTCGGCTCTAGCTCGATCGCGGGAAAGTCGGCGGCAGCGCCGGCCCCGACGAACAGCGACAGCATCACCGTGCAAGCCAATGTCACGACAATGGCCGGCAAGAAACATGCGTTTCGCTGGGCGTCTCGCGTTCTCACCTGTTTTTCATACACCGCAACCTCCGGGCGTGGAAATAGCCCTGGCCAGATCCATGTCGAAGGCCGGGGCGGCCCGACGACCATGGCGGATAGGCTCGCCGGCGGCGACATGCCGGCGCGGTTATTTTTTGTTTGGATCGTCCTCGGCCTTGGAGGAGGTTTCACCTTCGCCACGACCGATCGTGCCGACGACCATCGAGCCACCAATCGGCCGGCGCCGCTGCCGCGTCTCCGCCACGATCTTGTCCATCTCGGCCTTGATCTCGGCCAATGCGGCCAGCGCCTCGTCCTCGCTGAGCTTCAGCTCCGGAACCGGCGCGCCGGACGCGGCTTCGCCAGCGGCGCGCGCGTCCCGCGCCGCCAGGTAATCCCTGTAGGCCGCATCCCACCGGTTCATCAGGACAACCCATTCGTCGACCACATCGGGGACAGGAGGAGCTTCAGGTCGCTGTGAGCTGGGCAAGTTGGATCCTCAAACAATCGGGCGCACGGAACATCTCACAGGCGCTGTGTCCTAACGCCGCTGATCGTGCTGGTGGCCCCCGCCTCCTGATTTGGTGCCAACCTAACACGAACACCCCTAGCCGTCATTCAAGCAGAGCGCTTATCTGCACACTTGCTAACAAACATCTGCATGGATGTTGCCCTTGCGCCGCACCAGCACCGAACCGGCCTCCGCAGGGGCAAAACCCCGCCTTTTCAACCTGATCACAATATTGCGACTGACCAGTGCGAGGCGCTGCAGGCTGCAACCACCACGGGTTTCGATCAGGTTTCGCGGCAATCCAGCCAGGGTTCGCGGAGGTTTCGCGTGGTAAGAATTAATATTACAGCACAGCCTAATATGGGCCAGATGAATTGACATACGCCGACGACCGGGCGCCCGTCACGGCAGGAGTCGTAGTTAAATTTAGATAAACGTTTATTTATCTAGTAAAAAGCATTGACCTGGCGAGTTCATACAAATCCACATCTATCAATCAACGCCAATAGCAACTCTATTACATATCAATACTACATATGGTTTACAATAAGTAAATTCATGGTACAGTTCTGATCGGCGAGTGGGGCTAACAAGACACTTGCGTCCAGATTTTAATCGGAAACAACCTTCCTGCGAAGTTGTGCTCGTCAGGCTGCTGTTTTGCGTCCGGTGTGTTTGGTTCGCGTAGTCGTTGGGTATGCCGCCACCTTTGGGTTGGAGTAATCGGTATGACCGCGGCAGCATTTCCGCATCGGCCTGCTATGGAAATTTTCAAACTGGCAGGAATGCCCGTCGGCGGCACACCTCGCATCAGCGTCGTGGTTCCCGCAAAGAACGAGGCCAAGAACCTTCCTCATGTTCTTCCCCACATTCCGGCATGGGTTGACGAGGTCATCCTCGTCGATGGCAATTCGACTGATGACACCATCGCGGTCGCCAAGTCGCTGATGCCTGACATCGTCGTGCTGCAACAGGACAGGCGCGGCAAGGGTGCGGCACTACGCACCGGCTTCAATGCCGCCAAGGGCGACATCATCATCACGCTCGATGCCGACGGTTCGGCCGATCCCGGCGAGATTCCGGCATTTGTCGGCGCGCTGTTGGCCGGCGCCGATTTCGTCAAGGGCTCGCGCTTCATGCAGGGCGGCAACACCACCGACATGGAATGGTACCGCAGGCTCGGCAACTGGGGACTGCTCACGCTTGTGCGCATTCGCTTCGGCGGCAAGTTCACCGACCTTTGCTATGGCTACAATGCCTTCTGGCGCGACGTGCTGCCTTATCTCAACATCGAGGAAGCGACAGGTTTCGAAATCGAGACCGAAATGAACGTCCAGGCGCTGCGCGCCAATCTCAACGTGTTCGAGGTCGCAAGCAAGGAGTTCCCGCGCATCCATGGCGTGAGCAACTTGCGCACCATCCCCGATGGCTGGCGGGTGTTGAAGACGATCGTCCGCCTCGGCGTCTCCCGCCCGGCAAAACCGGCGGTACCTGCCCGCCATCCAACCGGACAACACCAACCCAGCGCCTAGGCGAGCGATCATGACGGCGTCGGCGACTTCGGTATCTGTCATCATCTGCGCCTACGCCGACAATCGTCGCGAGCAGCTTCACCGTGCCATCGCCTCGGTGCTCGCCCAGCGCAGCAAGGCGACTGAGCTCATCGTCGTCATCGACCACAACATGCCGCTGTGGGCTTATTTCTTCGCCACCTATCCAGACCTGCTCGTCGTCGTCAATGAAGGCGCACGCGGCCTTTCGGGTGCCCGAAACACCGGCGTCAGGCGGGCCAGCAGCGACATCCTCGCCTTCCTCGACGACGACGCGGTCGCCGCCCCCGACTGGCTGGAAAAGATGCTGCCGCACTACCGCAATCCGTCGGTCATCGGCCTTGGCGGCCGCGTGATGCCGATGTGGCAGGTCGATCGCCCGCGCTGGTTTCCCGAGGAATTCCAGTGGGTGGTCGGCTGCAGCTATCGCGGCCAGCCCGAAAAGGTCGAGCCGGTGCGCAACCCGATCGGCTGCAACATGTCGTTCCGCCGCTTCATCTTCGATTTGACCGGGGGGTTCCGCGAAGGCATCGGCCGCACGGCGGCCGATGCCGCCGGCTGCGAGGAGACGGAGCTGTGCATCCGCGCCCTGCAGGCCATTGCCGGTTCGCTCATCCTCTACGATCCTGACATGAGCGTGCATCACCAGGTGACGGCCGAGCGTGCGGGCTGGCGCTATTTCCGCAAGCGCTGCCTCGCCGAAGGCCGCTCCAAGACTCAAGTCGTCAATGCGGTCGGCGCACTGGACGGACTGTCCAGCGAACAGCGCTACGTCATGCGCGTCCTGCCGGCGGGTGTCCTGCGTGGACTTGGCGATGCCGTGCTGAAGCTGGACATGTGGGGACTAGCCCGCGCCGCCGGTATCTTCTTCGGGCTCGGCTACACCACGATCGGGTATGTCGGCGCCCGGCTAAGCCGCGCACGGAGGCCCGCATGACCGAGCCGTTTCGCCCGATCAAGATCCTCGACATCGACGTCTGCCGGCCGATGAACGACGTGCCGATGGTCGACCCGGCAAGCGGCGAGCGCTACGGCGGCGTCTTTTGCCTGGTCCGCCGCCAGGGCCGTCCGGTCACGATCATGGAGTTCGATTTCGACGCTGACGTACTTACGCCTTTCGAGCTGCGACACCGCATCTCCGAGAACCAGGCCGTCCAGGACAGCACCTTCCAGCATGACGCGCCGCTGCCGAGGAAGAACGGACCGTTCGCCAGCGTCGTCATCGCCACGCGCGACCGCGCCGGCAGCCTGGCTCGATGCCTGGATTCACTACTGATCCAAACCTACGAGCCGTTCGACATCGTCGTCGTCGACAACGCACCATCCTCGTCGCAGACAGCGGACCTCATCGCCCAGCGTTATGCCGGGACGCGCGCAGTGCGTTATGTCAGGGAAAACGTGCCGGGCCTCGGCCGCGCCCACAATGCCGGCCTCGCCAACCTGTCTTCCGAGCTTGTGTTGTTCACCGATGACGACGTCGTCGTCGATCCCAACTGGGTCGCGGCAATGGCCGCCAACTTCGACCGCGACGGGCGGGTCGGCTGCGTCACCGGCCTGATCCTGCCGGCTGAGCTCGACACCCGTGCCCAGTTCTGGACCGAACGCCATGGCGGCTTCGGCAAGGGCTTTGCCCGCAAGATCTTCGATCTCGCCGGCAACCGTCCGTCCGGGTCACTGTTTCCCTTCACCGCCGGCCAGTTCGGCTCGGGCGCCAACATGGCGTTCAGGACCGAGGCACTGCGCCAGATCGGTGGCTTCGACGCAGCGCTCGGCGCCGGGACCCTGGCGCGCGGCGGCGACGACCTCGCCTCCTTCTATGCCGTGGTCCAGGCCGGCTTCCAGCTTGTCTACGAGCCTCGCGCACTTATCTGGCACCATCATCGTCGTGGCGAAGATGGTATGCGCCGCCAGGCCTTTGGCTACGGCATGGGCCTCGGCGCCTATCTCACCAAGGTCGTTGTCGACGAACCGGCGGCAGCCTTGCGCCTGGCACGCGCCATGCCGGCCGGTATCGCCCATATGGCCGGGCCGACCTCGCCCAAGACCCAGCGCCTGCCGGGCGACTATCCCAGCAATCTGATCTGGCGCGAGCGACTGGGCATCGCTGCTGGCGTGCCGGGCTATCTGCGCAGCCGCTACGCCGCGGCGCGCAGCCCGTCTTCAGCTATTCCACCATCGGCAAACGGGCACGAGATCAGCTTCAAGGGGGGATCGACAGCCATGCGCCCATCCGTGCCTATCCTTCTTTACCACAGCATCGACAATGACTGCGCCGCGCCCTACCGGCGCTGGATGATGCTGCCCGACGAGTTCGACCGCCACATGCAGGTGCTGGTCGAAGGCGGATTCCGCCCAGTGACGATTTCGGCTCTGGCAACGATCTTTCGCGAAAAACGGCCCCTGCCCCCGCGCACTGTCTGCATCACCTTCGACGACGGGTTGCAGGACTTCCTCACCGGCGCCATGCCGGTGCTGGAGCGCTACGGTTTCGCCGCGACGCTCTATGTCGTCTCGGGTCTCGTCGGCAAGACGAGCCAGTGGCTCGCTTCATCGGGAGAAGGCGACCGCCCGATGCTCGGTTGGGCCGATCTGCGCGCCCTGGCTTGCGAAGGCATCGAAATCGGCGCCCACACGGTCAGCCATCCGCAGCTGGATATCTTGTCGGCGAGCGATGCGGCGCGCGAGATCCATGACAGCAAGCTCGCACTCGAACATGGCGTGAAGCGGCCGGTGCATAGCTTCGCCTATCCGCATGGCTACTCCAGCCGCACCACGCGCGCGCTGGTTCGCGGCGCTGGCTTCACGTCGGCTTGCCGTGTCAGGCATGCCCTGACCGCAACGACCGAAGACCCGTTCACACTGTCGCGCATCGTCATGACCAGCGAGGTCGGGCCGGCCGAACTGCGCCGCATGCTGACCCAGCCGGTGCTGCCAGTGGCGCCACCCGCCGACAGGCTTGTCGCCTCGGGCTGGCGCATGGTCCGCCGCTTCCAGCACCTCGCCCATACCGGTGGCTAGGCTGCGGCAGGCAGACAGAACACGGTAGGCGCTCAGGCAGCGGCCAACTTGCCGTCGGCGTGGACGATGCGATCGCGACCACTGGTCTTGGCGACATAGAGATTCCTGTCGGCGGCGAGCAGAAGCGCGTCGAGATCCTGGCCAGGCTGATGCTTCGAGACACCGATGCTGATGGTGACGTCTCGACCGCTCAGCCCGACAATGCCTGAAATCGCCCTCACCTTCCGCCTCAAACGCTCGCACACAAGCGCCGCCTTTTCATGGCAGGCGCCGCGCAACAAGACGACGAACTCCTCGCCGCCCAGGCGCCCGGCAAGATCCGCCTCGGCAATGCACGACTTCAGCGCCGCGCCGACTTCGCGCAACACCGCATCGCCCATGGCATGGCCATGGCGGTCGTTGATGACCTTGAAATGATCGGCATCGATGAACAGCAGCATCCCCGCGCTCTCGTGCGCTGCCGCGATCAGCTTCCTGGCTTCGACAAGGAAGGTGCGCCTGTTCGTCAGACCAGTCAGATCGTCGAGACGGTTGGCCCGATCCAGTTCGGCGGCAAGATCGACCAGTCTCGCGCTGCGTCCCATGAAGAAGTAGGACAGCGGAAATGCGACCGCGACGACGATCAGGCTCGTCAGCAACAGGTCGAGCAGCAGCCGGTCGGAAAAGAAGATCGCGTAGAAGACCAGCGTCAGCAGGTCGGCGCCGATCGTCGCAGCCGCCACGATCGCACAGGCCTGTCCCAACACCGACAGGCTGTTGAACCGCGCAGCGATTGCTCCAATCATCGTGGCTGCTCTCCCAAGTTGCAGCTCGGCAATAGCAGCAATTGGTAAAGACCAGGCTGACCGGCTTTGTTAATTATCCGTTGCGGCTGCGATTGGCTTCGAGCATTCGAGCGCCATTTTGGTCCCAACCGCCGGTGCAGCGGCTACCGGCCAAAGCGCTCCAAGGCATAGGGCGCCGGATCGGTGAACGTCGGCGAGCCCGTCATCATCTCGGCCAGCAAGCGTCCAGTGACCGGACCGAGCGTCAGGCCATGGTGATTGTGGCCAAAGGCGAACCACAGCCCCTTGTGCCTGTAGCCACGGCCGATCGCCGGGCGCATGTCGGGCAGGCACGGCCGCGACCCCATCCAGGGCGTAGCCTCGATGCGCTGCCTGAGCGGGAAGATCTGGCGCGCCAGCGGTTCGGTCCTGTCGAGTTGAACCGGATTTGGCCTGCTGTCGCGTGACGCGAACTCAACACCCGTGGTCAGCCTTACCCCCTGGGCCATCGGCGCGAGCACGAAGCCGCCGTCGACGTCGACAACGGGATGGTCGAGCGAGGTGTTGGCATCGGCTTCGAAATGAACGTGGTAGCCGCGCTTCATCGCCAAGGGGATGTTGTAGCCAAGCGAACGGGAGATCGTGTCCGTCCAGGGCCCTAGCGCGACGACTGCTTCCGCCGCCTCGACGCGTCCGCTGTCGGTGACGATGCTCCAGCCCGCTTCCCCCTGCCGCAGCTGCTGGGCATCGCCTTGCAGGAACAGCCCGCCGCGATCGACAAAATGCTTGGCATAGGCTTTCACCAGCGCACCCGGATCGGCGACAGTGGCCGGGTCGAGCCAATGCACCGCGCCGACGAGAGCGTCGGAGAGATGGGGTTCGCGCTGTTGCAGCGCCTTTCGGTCGAGCACTTCGTAGTTCAGCCCGAATTGGTGAAGGGCTGTGGCGGCATCGCTCGCGTGCCCGAACGTCTTTTCGCTTCGATAGGCCTCGAGCCAGCCTGCCCGGCGCAGCTGCGGCAGCACGCCGGCCTCAGACATCAGCGCCTCATGCTCGCTTACCGAACGCTCGATCAGCGGCTGCATGTCGGCCGCCGCGCGCGCCAGCGGCTTGGGCGCCGACTTCGCGCCAGAAGCGCCACAGCCACGGCGCGATCCGCGGCATGTGGAGCCAGTCGAAATGCACGTCCGCCGACCGGTTCAGCGCATAGCGCAACAGCTTGGCAAACTCGCGCGGCGCCCCATAAGGAACCACGCTCGAGCGTTCGATCAGTCCGGCATTGCCGTAGCTCGTTTCCTCACCTGCACCCCGGCGGTCGACAAGGATGACCGACCGGCCGCGCCGCTGCAGCTGCAGCGCGACCGAAACGCCGATGATTCCTGCACCGAGCACGATAACGTCGGTTCGTTGGATATGTGGCTTCGTCACCGGCTTGCTTGATGTCATAACCATGCGCTTAGAGTGTCATGTCGCGGTCGAGCGGGAAGATCGGGCGAGAGACGTTGCGATACGGCATCCTGGAATAGTCCATGGTGCACAGCGCGCCGCTGTCGCAGACGATCACCTTGCCGGCGATGGGTTCGAAGGCGGCGCGGAAATGCTGCATCGACTTGAGCCCGACCACGCGATGCCGCGCCGGATCGATGCCGAAGGCCCGGAACTGCTGGAGGTCGCGCATCTGCGACGGCTCGGTGACGACGAGCACCGCGATGCCGTCAACCTGCACGACGGCTGTCGGACCAAAGCTGAACTCCAGCCCGCCGAGCTGCTCGCCATCGCCGATGAGCTTGCCATCGCTGATGACGAGCAGCTTGCCGGTCACCTTGAGCGGATCGCCGCCGAAGCGCGGATCGGTCTTGCCGCCCAGCCTGAGCCGGACGGTGTCACCGACGGTGGCGCTGTGAAGCTGTTTGGCCGTCTCCGGATCGACGATCGGGCCGAAGCAGGCATCGCTGATACCCAGTTCGAGCATGGCGCCAAGCAAGGCGGTCGCGTCGCCATAACCGCCGGCACCGGGATTGTCGGCATAGTCGGCGATGATCAACGGGCGATCGCCGCGGTAGTCGTGCGCGATCTCGGCGGCCTGCATCACCGTGTAGAAGGTGTTCAGTACGTTGAAGCGGTTGTCCCAGATCTCGTCGGCGATGCTTTCGGCGAAGGCCTGATGCCGCGCCGGATCGCCGTCATAGGTGACGAGCACCGTCGGGCCGACCTCGGGAATGTCGGCATTGGGGAAAGCGCCGTTGATGCTGACCGCGAGCGCGCCAGGCGTCTCTTCATAGGCGCGCGCCCTGGCGATCCACTCGACCATCGGTCCGATGTCGGTGCGCCCGGCATTGGCCTCCTCCAGCATCGGCCGGCGCGCCAGAAGCGTCTTGGGTCGGATCTCGCCGGCCATCGTCTTGTGCAGCAGCTCACCGGCGTGGCGGGCGATGTCGCGCATGTCGATATGCGGATAGGTCTTGAACGAGATCAGGATGTCGGCGTGCTCGCACATCCTGGCCGTGACGTTGGCGTGCGGATCGAGCGTAACCGCGATCGGCAGGTCCGGCCCGACGACGGCGCGCAGCCGCTCCAGCAACTCGCCTTCGCCATCGGGCGAGAAGTCGGTGACCATCGCCCCGTGCAGGCCAAGCAGGATACCATCGAGTTCGCCCTTGCGTTCCGCCGCAGCCTGGACGATGGCGCCGCCGATCCGGTCGAACGCATCGCGCGTCACCGGTCCCGCCGGTTCGGCCCCGGTGCTCAACACGTGCTGGATGGTCCAGTCGTATTTGCGCCCGATGTCGAGAAACCCGGCGATCTCGGTGTTGGCCTCGCCTCGGGCGCGAATGGCGTCGTCGCCAAACAGCACGCCCTCCACAGTGAACGCATCATAGCCGGTCTTGCGCACGCTGAACGTATTGGTCTCATGCGAGAATTCTGCGGTTAGAACACGAAAGCTCATGGTCATGGTCTCCAGATGGTCTCTTGGGTGTTTCGGATCGATCGGGCGCACGTAGCCGAGCGTCCCGGCAGAGCGACACGCGTGCCTGATCGGGGGAAGGCAGTTGGTTTTGCTTGTTTGGACCGGTGGCCGCGCTTGCCAGGTAGCGGCGTCCAAGTTCCAGCTTCGGCTACTCCATGTGGAAGCGCATTTCGCTCACCCGGCCCCCAGCGTCGCGCCTGATCGTCCAGTGCAAGAAGTAACCGCCCATCTCCAGCCGGTAGCGCCGCAGGTAGGCGCCGCCGTCGCCTTCATGATGGGTAAGCTCGAGTGGCGCACCGGCAATGGTTACTCCGCTGGACGCGACCTGCTCGAACCAGCCATTGTTCCACTGTCGCCAGGCTTCATCGGTGAAAGAACCGCGCGGCGCGCGGCGATCGACGATGGCTTGCAGAAGCTCGTTGTCACGTTGCGTCAGATCGGCATCGACCTCGGCAATCGGCTCGTACGGCGCCAGTGCCGGATCAACGATCCCAGCGATCTTCTGGCCGATCCGGGCAACCTGGGCTTCATCCATGTTGGCCAGGACGCAGACCGACAGCTTGCGTGCGGGAAAGCGCGCGATCTCGGCGCGAAAACCATCCCAGGTGCCGCCATGCCTGATCTTGCGATGGCCGCGGAGTTCGGAATTCTGCCAGCCCAGGGCATAGCTGTTGAACGAAGGCTGGCCGTTTTGCATCAGCACCGGTTCGGACATCAGCGCGATGGTTTCGGGGCGCAGCACCGTCGGGTTGTCCAGCTCGAGCAACCAATGGGCAATGTCGCGGGGCGAGTAGTAGAGCCCACCGTCACCGGTGCGCTGCAAGGTGGGCGCCGCCCAGTAGCGGTTTTCGAGACGCCCTTCGCGGATGCAATGGCCGGCCGCACGGTTCGGCACGATGTCGTACCAGGAAGCCTCGCGCGCCGTCGCCATGCCGACCGGCTCGAACAGCCGTTCGCGCAACAGCTCGTAGTAAGGCTTGCCCGAGATGCGGGCGACAACGAGCCCGGCCAGGATATAGCCGGTGTTGCTGTACTGATAACCTTCGCCTGGCTGGTACATGAATGGCGAGCGGCGCGCGAGGTCGATCAATTGGTCATCGCTGTGGTCCTGCCAAAGGTTGAGCGGTATCGCGCCCTCCCCGCTATCCGTCGGTGCGAAGACGATGTCGAAATTGCCGAACCCGGCCATCATCGACAGCAGGTTGCGTATGGTGATGCCAGCCCAGCTCTCGGGCCCCTCGGAAATGTAGCGGCTCAACGGGTCATCGAGCTTGATGCGGCCGTCCTGCAGCAGGAACATCACGCATGCCGACGTGAACATCTTGCCGGTCGAACCGGAGTGGAAAACCGTATCCGGCGTAACCGGTGTCAGGTTTTCGACGTTGGCAAGGCCATAGCCCCTGAGGTGAACGATCTCGCCATCATGGACAATGGCGACGCCAAGGCCGGGAACCTGGCTGTTGTCTACTTCCGCCTGCAGATAGCGGTCGAGTTTTTCGGTGAAGTTCATGCTGATTTCCTGGTCTTCAAAGCCGTGACGAGGCCGCAAGGCACGTGCGCTAGTGTCTGTGGATGCACTCATGCGACCGACCTCTGATCGTCGGCCACTTCGGGCATAGCGGCGAGCGGATGATGACAGGCCGCCTGATGCCCGTTGCCTTGCGACGTGAGCGTCGGCAGGACCCGGCGGCAGAGATCGGACACGCGCGGGCACCGGTTGGCGAAGGCGCAGCCGGGCGGCAGGTCGTAGCCGCTCGGGATTTCGCCGGCGAGCCGCGTGATCGAACGGCGTCGTTTCGGATCGGGCTCGAAGGTGCTGTCGAGCAGTGCGCGGGTATAGGGGTGCGCGGGCGCTGCGTTGCTCGGCATCACCTCGACGATACGGCCGAGATACATGACAACGATCTGGTCGCAGAAATAGCGTACCAGTCCGAGGTCGTGCGAGATGAACAGATATGTCAGCCCAAGGTCCTGCCGCAGCCGTTCCAGCAGCGAAACGATCTGAGCCTGCACCGAAACGTCGAGCGAGGCCGTCGGCTCGTCGAGCACCACCAGCGACGGATTGAGCGCCAGGGCACGGGCGATGCCGACACGCTGTTTCTGGCCGCCCGACAACTGGTGCGGATAGCTTCGCGCGAGCGAGGTGTTCAAGCCAACCATGTCGAGCAGCGATGCGACCGTCTCGTCGGGGGCCTTCGGCTTTACTCCTTGCACACGGAATGGCTCGAGCAGCGCATCCCTGACCGCGTAGCGTGGATCGATCGCCGAATACGGATCCTGGAAGACCAGCTGCATGCGCTGGCGCAGACGGCGCATGTCTCCGCGCGACAGTGCAGCCATGTCCACCCCGTCGAACGTCACCTGCCCCTCGCTCGGGTTGATAAGGCGCAGCACCAGCCGCGCCAGGGTGGACTTGCCGCATCCGGATTCGCCAACGACGCCGAGAATCTGGCCACGCTTCAAGGTGAAGGAGACATCGCTGACAGCGTGGAACACCTTGCGCTTGCGAAAAAGCCCGCCATCGCTGAAACGGCGGCTGAGACCATTGACGGTGAGAAGGTCGCTCATGCTGCCTCCGCCAGGTGGCAAGCAACGCCGTTTCCGCCGGCGCCGACGCGAAGTTCGGGTATTTCCAGGCGGCAGCGCTCTGCGACACGGGCGCAGCGCGGGTTGAACCTGCAGCCTGGCGGCTGCGCCATGGCGCTCGGAACGACACCGGGAATGGCGCTCATCGTCCCGCGCGTCATGTCATGGCGCGGAATGCAGCGGATCAGCGCCTGCGTATAAGGGTGGCGAGGCTGCTCGAAGAGCGCATCGACCTGCGCCAGCTCGACCACCCGGCCGCAATACATCACCGCGACGCGGTCGCAGGCCTGGGCAACGACGCCCATGTCGTGGGTGATCAGGATCAAACCCAGCCCGCGCTGCCGCACAAGGTCGACAAGGATCTGCACGATCTGTGCCTGGACCGTGACGTCGAGCGCGGTGGTCGGCTCGTCGGCAATCAGCAGTTCGGGGTCACCGGCAAGCGCCATGGCAATGACGATGCGCTGCTTCATGCCGCCTGAGAGTTGGTGCGGGAACAGGTCGTAGACCGAAGCAGGATCGGGGATACGCAAGTCGGCCATCAGTTCCAGGCTTCTTGCGCGCGCCGCACTTCGACCAAGACCGAGATGCAGGCGCGCGGCCTGATCGATCTGCGGCCCGATCCGCATCATGGAATCGAGCGAGGTCATCGGGTTTTGCGTGATCAGCGCGATGCGCCCGCCGCGCAACCGGCGCAGCTGCCGCTCCGGCATTCCAACCAGGTCGGTACCATCGAAGCGGATGCTTCCTGCCGCGATTTGACCACCGATGCGCGGCAGCAATCCCATGATCGCCGTTGCGGTCAATGACTTGCCCGAACCGGATTCGCCGACGATGCCGAGAATTTCACCACGATCGACGCTCAGCGTGACCTCGTCGACCGGCGAGAACGCGCCGAACCTGATCCGCAGCATTTCCAAATCCAGCAGCATCTTTACGCCTCCCTGAACTTGGCGCGGACATCGAGCGCTGCGATCACCGCGTCGCCGAACAGATTGAGGAAGACCACTGTCAGTGCCACCGCGAGACCCGGGAGCAGGATCACCCACGGTGCGATGAAGAGCTGGGCCGTGCCGGAACTCATCATCGCGCCCCAGCTCGGCGTCGGCGGCTGCGCACCCAGCCCGAAGAAGCCGAGCGTCGCCTCAAGAATGATGGCGTCGCCTGTCGCCAGCATCGCCGCCACCAGCACCGGCGCGAGCGCATTCGGCAGCAGATGCGAAAACAGGATGTGCGTGTGGCCGGCGCCGAGACTGACAGTCGCCTCGACATAGGTTTCGCTCTTGAGCGACATGATCTGGGTGCGCGTGAGCCGGGTGAACTGCGCCAGATAGGCGATGGCGATGGCGATCACGACGCCTTCGAGCCCCGGCCCGATGATGGCGACCAGCATCAGCGCGATCAGGATCTCGGGGAACGACCAGGTCAGATCAATGACCGTCATGACGACGCGGTCGAACATTCCGCCGAAGTAGCCGCAGGTGGCGCCCAGGACCAGGCCGAGCAGAACGGAAATACCGATCGCCGTGACGCTGACCGAGAGCGATGTGCGGGCGCCCGTGATCATTCGCGACAGCACATCGCGTCCGAACTCGTCGGTCCCGAACAGATGCGTCAGCGACGGCGCCTGGTTCATGATGCCCAGATCCTGCTGGTCGTAGGGGTATGGCGACAGCCACGGCGCAAACAGCGCGCCGATGACCAGCAGCAGCAGAAACGCCCCCGAGATACCGCCCTTGAAGGTCGAGACCGCCTTGAGCAAAGCCAATGCACGATGTCCGATCATGACCGCGCCTCGCGCTGGCGTGGATCCATGGCCGCCTGGACGATGTCCCCGATCAGGGCGCCGATGATGACGGCCATGGCCAGCATGAGCAGGCAGCCTTGCACCAGGGGATAGTCGCGCTGGTTGAGCGCCCGGATCAGCAGCGAGCCCAGACCGGGACGAGCGAAGACATATTCGATCGTCACCGCGCCACCGAGCACCCAGCCGATGCGCAGGCTGAGGATGGTGACAACCGGAACCATGGCATGGCGCAGCACGTGACGCAGCTGGATGATGAAGGGCGGCAGCCCCTTGGCGTGCAGCAGCGTCACGAAATCCTGTCGAGCCGTCTCGATCATCGCGATCCGTGTCACCCGCGCCACCAGCGCGATGCCGCCAAGGCCGGCAGCAATCGTTGGCAGGATGAGCGAACTCCAGCCACGCGCTCCTGACACCGGCACCCAGCCGAGCCAGACCGCAAAAACCAGGATCAGCAGCAAGCCGAGCCAGAAGCTTGGCACCGTGGAGCCGAGCAGGATGAAGCCGGTGATCGCGTCGTCGATACGGGTGCCCTGGTAGCTCGCCGCGATGACGCCGGCGGCAATGCCGGTCAGCGTCGAAAACAGCAGAGCGGCAATACCCAGCTCAAGGCTGTAGGGCAGGTTCCGGGCGATCAATGCGCTTACCGGGCGCCCCTGTATGATGGAGGTACCAAGATCGCCGCTCAAAAGCCGCCCCATCCAGGTGAAATATTGCTCGACGAGACTACGGTCGAGACCATACTTCGCCGCGATCTGCAGTCGCTGCTCCGGAGACGAGCCGGCGCGCAAGAGATTGTCGATGGGGTCGCCCGGCACCAGGTGGATGATGAAGAACACCACCAGGGAGACGACAAAGAAAACGGGCAGCAGCAAAACAAGCCGCCTCAACGTGAAGCCGATCATTATCGTCCCGCCGACCGCTTAGCCAACGACCTTGATGTCGACGATCGTTGCCTGCCCCAGCTGTGTACCGCGCAGCTTTTCCGGCACTTCGAGCAAGGTCTTGTTGAACGCGTAGTTCAGAACCGGCTCATGGATCGGAACGAACAGGAAATTGCTGATCAGGTTCTCCTGATACTTCCTGAAATTGGCCACGCGCTCGTCGAGCGTCTTCGATTGCTGCATGGCTATGTCGTGAAGTTCCTGTGATTTTTCGTCCTTCCATCCCGACGAATTTGGATATGGGATGTTCTTGGCGCTGAAGAACCAGTCGAGAATGTCGGCATTGTTCCAGCCGTAGTGCCGCACTGCCAGCTGGTGCTGGCCCTTCTTGAGCTGATCGGTGATCGTGGTGCTGTCGAAGATGACGATCTCGACATCCATGCCGATAGCCTTGAGCTGCACCTGGACGATTTCAGCCGTACGTTTGAACGCCGTCTCCGACTGGGCCGTCAATTTGACCTTCAGCGGCTTGCCATCCTTGCTTCGGAAACCATCGTCGCCGCGCACCCACCCCGCGGCATCGAGCAGTTCATTGGCCTTGCCGAGGTCGTGGCGGATTTCCAACTTCGGATCGATCTTCGATTCCGCCAGCGAGCTGATCAGGAACTGGTGCGCTTCGAGGCCGACGCCATTGAAGACACTCTTGTGGATGGCGCTCTGGTCGACCGCCAATGCGGTTGCCTGACGTACGGCAACGTCGCCGAAAGGCTCTGCCAGCGTGTTGAACGCGAGATAGGTGACCCCAAAGCCAGGCAAGCTCCGGAAGCCAGCACTCTCATCTGCTTGAAGTTGTGGCAGGAATTGGTCTGGTACCCCGAGCAGCAAACCGACGCCGCCTGTTTTCAGTTCAAGGAAGGCAGTCGATGCGTCAGGGATCTCGCGAATGGTCAGCCGCTTGATGTGAGGTGCCGCCTTATTCTCCGAGAGGTCGCTGCCCCAGCTGTAATCTTCATTGGCGACCAGCACGGCCTCCTGGCCGACGGCAAAGCTTTCGAACTTGTAGGGCCCGGTTCCGACGGCCTCGGTCACGCCGAAATTGTCACCGGCCGCTTCGTAGGCCTTCGGTGACGGGATTTCCCATGAAGGCGGATGCCAGATTGTAGATCAGGTTCGGATCCGCCCGTTTCATGACAAAGCGAACCGTATGTTCGTCGACAGCCTCGACACGATCGACGGCATCGACAAGGTACTCGTTGACGCTGCCTTTGAACTTGGGGATCCACCACGCTATGGTCGCGGAATTGAACGGTTCACCATCATGAAAGCGAACGCCTTGCCGCAACTTGAAGGTCCAGTTCATACCGTCCGCGCTGTTCTCCCAGGATTCGGCGAGATGGGGATGATAGGACTGGTCGACGTCCTGCTCGATCAGCCGGTCGTAGATCAGGACCGCGACGGTGCTCAGCAAGGTGGCCCGAATTGGATCCTGATGGGGCGCGCCGATTTCCGAACTGGCGAGAACAAAGACCGCCTCAGGTTCTGATGCTCGCGCTGAATGCGCTGCGGCCAGGCCGAGGCCTGCGGCCAGCGTGACCACCGATACCGAAGCAAAAAACTCACGTCGATTCATGTTCAACCTCCCCTTGAAAAATTGGCAACAGCCCGCTGTGCCGCGGAAGCAGCATTTTTTCGACAACAGACAAGAATTCGCGAGCTGACGCGGTCAGAAGACCCATCGCAGCTTTGCGTCGTTTTCTCCCGGTTGCTGTGTGGTACTGGCTCCAGCCAGCAACTCAGCAATGTTTTGCTTCCTCGCTCCTCAACGAGGTGTGGTCAAACTATTTTGAAAAAAAACAAACGTCAATCGATTATGTGATAGAATTCTTACAAGAGATCCCGCCCCAGCCACGGAGAGCAAAATGACGGAATCGGTTCGCCGGCGGCTTGTTGAAAGCCTCGCCACCGCCACCAACGCCGAAAAGGCGCTGGCCAACTACATGTTGGCAAATCTGAACGGCGTGCCGTTCGAGACGTCGGCAACCTTGGCTGCCAAGGTCGGCGTCAGCGAACCGACGGTCGGGCGATTCTGCCGGACGCTGGGTTATGCGCGCTTCAAGGATCTCAAGGAGGATCTCAGGGACAATATCGGCACACAGCCCTGGCTGGCCGGCGATCGCCTGAAGGAGTTTCGCGACCGCAGCCAGAACGGCGATGCGCTGGCGCGCAGCCTGGAACTGGAGATCGCGGCACTGCTCAGGATCTACGAGATCGCCAACACCAAGGAGTGGCAGCGCGCCGTCAAGCGCCTGGCGAACACGCCTCAGCTGTTCGTCGCCGGCTTCCAGACGGAGCGCGGCATCGCCCAGTACTTCGCCAACCAGCTCCAGTACCTTCGCGCGGGCGTTCAGCTGGCCGACATCGCCGGCGGCAACTTCAGCGAGATCCTGCTGAACCCGCCCAAATCCACCTGCCTGGTGATTTTCGAGGCCCGCCGCTACTCGCGCCTGAACCTGCTTCTGGCGCAAGAGGCCAAGAGGGCGAAGATTCCAATCACGCTGGTCACCGACGCCTTCTGCGACTGGGGCCGCGACCTGGCCGACGAGATGTTCGTCGTCCCGACCGAATTCGGCATGTTCTGGGAATCGACGGCGCAGATGGCCAGCCTCGGCAATCTGCTCATCAACGGCATCTTCAACGAGCTCGGCGTCACGATCGAAGGCCGCATGAACAAGGTCTCGGAACTCCACGGCAAGATCACCGGCTACGTCGGCGACTAGCTGAAAGGGCTCATCTCCGACTGGGCCGAAAATCCGTGAACGGACGGCACTGCCCGGGACGACCCTGCGCGACGCGGTTTCAGGCCTGCGGCGTCACCTGCCCGACGATCCAGTCGAACAGCTGGTTGGTCAAAAGCCCCGCCGCCTTTCGCTCCGGGATGACGAAGTAGTAGCTCTTTTCGGTCTGGAGCGGCATATCAAGCACGACCTGGAGTTTGTCGTCGCGCAATTCGCTTTCGACCAGGTAGCGCGGCAGCAGCGCCACGCCCATGCCGGCCACGGCGGCCTCGATCAGCATGGTGAATTGGTCGAAGCGGTGTCCCTGATACGCACCTTGCGCATCGACACCGGCAGCCTGGAACCAGTTCGCCCACGCCTTGGGGCGCGTCGCCATGTTCAGCAGCGGCGCCTGCGCCAGCGCCTCGGGCGTGTCGACCTTGTGGGCTGCAAGAAAAGCCGGGCTGGCAGCGGGTACGATGACCTCACGACAGATGTAGCGGCACACCGCATTTGCCCATACCGGCTGGCCATAGTGGATGGCGGCGTCGAAGCCTTGTTCCTCGAGATCGAACTGTTCCGAGCGCGACACGACGTTGAGTGCGATGCCGGGATGGGTCTCAAGGAAGCCCGGCAGTCGCGGCACCAGCCAACGGCTGCCGAACGTCGGCAAGGTGGCGAGGCTGAGCAGCGACACACCTGAACTTGCCATCGCCCGCAGCATCGCCGCCTCGCCCTGTTCGAGCAGCTTGCGCGCGTCGGGCAGGAATTTCTGGCCGGCGGCCGACAGCACCACGCGCTGGCGCACGCGCTCGAACAACAGCAGGCCGAGTTGCGCCTCGAGGTCGCGGATCTGTCGGCTGACAGCACTTTGCGAGAGATTGAGCTCGCGGCCGGCCAGCGTGATGTTGCCATGGCGGGCGGCGGCCTCGAAGGCCTGCAGCTTGCCCAGATCGGGAAGGAGCGTGCGCGCAGCGGTCATTCGGTTTTCGCATCAACTTAGATGAATTCAGCGCAATTCAGCGCCGATGGAACCGGATATAGCACTGTCGAAGCATGAAGTCGCCCATGCCGATTGCGAAAACAGAGGGTTCGAATGTCTCCGTCTCCTTTCATGTCGCCCGATGCCATCCGCGCTGCGTTCTCCGCGGCCATGTCGGCCATGTATCGCGATGAAGTACCCGCCTACGGCACGCTGATGGCCCTGGTCGCCGACGTCAACGAAGCGACCCTCGATGATCAGCCGGCGCTGCGCGCCAGCCTGGAGGCGACCGAGAACTCTCGACCGCATCGGCGAGGAGCGGCACGGCGCCATCCGCCTCGGCACCGAAGCCGAGCTGGCGATGATGCGGCGCGTATTCGCCGTGATGGGCATGCTCCCGGTCGGCTATTACGATCTCAGCGAGGCTGGCGTGCCGGTGCATTCGACTGCCTTCCGACCGGTCGGCGAAGCCGCGCTCAACTTCAACCCGTTCCGGGTGTTCACTTCTTTGTTGCGGCTCGACCTGATCGCCGACGCCGGTCTGCGCGCAACTGCCGAGAAGACCTTGGGTCGCCGGCAGATCTTTTCTGACGCGGCAGTAGCACTCGTCGGCAAGGCCGAACACGACGGCGGACTGTCGCACGAGGATGCCGGTCTGTTCGTCACCGAGGTGCTCGACACGTTCCGCTGGCACAGCCAGGCAAGCGTCGACCAGACGGTTTATGCCAGGCTGCATGAGGCTCACCGCCTCATCGCCGACGTCGTCTCGTTCAAGGGGCCGCACATCAACCACCTGACGCCGCGCACGCTCGACATCGACGCCGTGCAGGCACAGATGCCGGCGCGCGGCATCGTGCCGAAGGCGGTCGTCGAAGGCCCGCCCAGCCGCGACTGCCCGATCCTGCTGCGCCAGACATCGTTCAAGGCGGTCGAGGAGCGCGTTTCGTTTCCTGACGAAAACGGCAACCTCCAGACCGGCTCGCATACGGCGCGGTTCGGCGAGATCGAGCAGCGCGGCATCGCCCTGACGCCGAAGGGGCGCGCGCTCTACGACAAGCTGCTGAACCAGGCTCGCGCCACGGTGCGCCCTGCCCCGGACGGTTCGAATGCGGACGCCTACCGCGCTGCGCTCGCCCAGAGCTTCGCCGCGTTCCCCGACGACTGGAATGCCATGCGCAAAGCCGGGCTCGGCTATTTCCTGTATACGGTCGATCAGGACGCGGCAGCCTCCGGCGCACGTGGCGATGACATCGAGGCCCTGATCGCAGCCGGTGCCGTACGTTTCGACCCCATCGTCTACGAGGACTTCCTGCCTATCTCGGCGGCCGGTATCTTCCAGTCCAACCTCGGCGACGACGCCGTGCAGGCATTCGCCGCCAGCCCCAACCAGCGCCTGTTCGAAAAGGCGCTGGGTGCTGCCGTTCTCAACGAGTTCGAGCACTATGCCGGCATCGAGCGGGCATCGATCGAGCGTTGCCTGGCCACGCTCAAGGCGTTTTCGGACGCGGCCTGAACCGAGATGGTGGCTGCCGAACACATCGCCAATCTCGCTGACCTTCTCGGAGAGGGTGGGCTGTTGACCGGCCGGGCGGAAATGTCCCGCTACGAAAACGGCGCCCGCTACGATGCCGGGCGGGCCGCCTTCGTCGCACGGCCGGCGTCCACAGAGGCCGTCTCGACTGTTGTCGCCTATTGCACGCGCCATTCGATCGCCCTGGTGCCACAATCCGGCAACACCGGACTTGTCGCCGGCTCGACCCCTGACGAGAGCGGCACGCAAGGCGTGCTGAGCCTCGAGCGGCTGCGTTCCACCTTCGAGCTCGACCTCGACAACCGTACCTTGCGCCTCGACGCCGGCTTCCGCCTGTCCGAGATCAACACGCGGCTCGAGCCGCACGGCCTGTTCTTTCCGATCGACCTCGGCGCCGACCCGATGGCCGGCGGCATGGTCGCGACCAACACTGGCGGGGCGCGCTTCCTGCGCTTCGGCGACGTGCGGCGCAACACGCTCGGGCTCAAGGTGGTGCTCGGCGACGAGACGGGCACCGTCGTCGAATGCGGCGCCGGATTGCGCAAGGACAACGCCGGCGTCGACTGGAAGCAGCTCTTCATCGGCACATCAGGTGCTTTCGGCATCGTCACCGAATGCACCTTCAACCTCGAAAGGTTGCCGCAGCAGAGCGCGACCGCCTATCTGGTGCCGCGCTCGCCTGAGCACGTGACTGTCCTGCTCAACGCGATGGAAGAGCAGCTCGGCACCTATCTCAGCGCCTTTGAAGGCATGTCGGGGGCTGCAATCACCCGCACGCTCGCCCATGTCGAGGCACTGCGCAATCCGTTCCCGGGTGGCGCCGTTCCCGACTATGTCATCCTCGCCGAAGTATCGCGCTCCTGGCCGCGCCGCGAGAGCGAGCAGCCTTTGGAGACCCTGCTCGAGGAGGTTCTTGCCGAGGCCTGGAACATGACGGGCGAGCCCCTGCAGGATGCGTTCATGGGCCCGCCGCAGGAGATGTGGGCGCTGCGGCATGCCTTGTCGGAAGGCGTGAAATCGGCAGGCTATGTCGTCGGCCTCGACCTCTCCTTCCGGCGTGGCGGCGTGATGCCGTTCCGCGCCGGCATAATTAAAATCCTGGCCAGCGAATTCCCCACCGTCACGATCTGCGATTTTGGCCATATCGGCGACGGTGGCGTGCACTTCAATCTCGTCGTTGCGCGCGAAGCGGACGGCTCGGTGGATGCCGCACGGGTCGATGCGTTGCGCGATCGGGTGATCTCGATGTCAGTCGCGCAGCATGGCGCAAGCTTCAGCGCCGAACACGGCCTTGGCCGCCGCAACCAGCATTTCTACGACCGTTACACGGCGCCGAAGCTGAAATCGATGGCCGCCCAGCTCAAGCAGGCGACAGCCCCAGGGCCACTCGGGTCGACACGGCTGGGCTGATCAACGGCGCAAGGCGCGCCTGAACGAACACGATAACCGAAAGGAAAAAGACGGTGACGATAGCGAAGGAAACAGCAGAACTGCTCGGCAAGCTCGGTGTTACGGCGGCGGCTTTCAGCGGCGGCGAGCTGATCGTGCGCAGCCCGGTGACGGGCGAGCAGATCGGTGCGCTGAGGTCGATCTCAACCGATGAAGCCGGTGCTGTCATTGGGCGCGCCGATGCGGCGTTCAAGGCCTGGCGCAACGTGCCGGCGCCAAAGCGCGGCGAGCTGGTGCGCCTGCTTGGCGAGGAGTTGCGTGCCGCCAAGGCCGATCTCGGCCGCCTGGTGTCGATCGAGGTCGGCAAGATCCCGTCCGAGGGTCTCGGTGAGGTCCAGGAGATGATCGACATCTGCGATTTCGCCGTCGGCCTGTCGCGCCAGCTCTACGGTTTGACCATCGCCACCGAGCGTCCCGGCCACCGCATGATGGAAACCTGGCATCCGCTCGGCGTCGTCGGTGTCATCTCGGCCTTCAACTTCCCCGTCGCGGTGTGGTCGTGGAATGCCGCACTTGCCTTTGTCTGCGGCAACTCGGTGGTGTGGAAGCCGTCGGAAAAGACCCCGCTGACCGCCCTTGCCTGTCAGGCGATCTTCGAGCGCGCGGCCAAGCGCTTCGGTGCGGATGCGCCCGAAGGCCTGTCGCAGCTGCTGATCGGCGACCGCGCCATCGGCGAGGTGCTTGTCGACCATCCCAAGGTGCCGCTGGTCTCGGCCACCGGCTCGACCCGCATGGGCCGCGATGTCGGCCCGCGCCTAGCCAAGCGTTTTGCCCGTGCCATTCTCGAGCTCGGCGGCAACAATGCCGGCATCGTCTGCCCCTCGGCCAATCTCGACATGGCGCTCAGGGCGATTGCCTTCGGCGCGATGGGCACCGCCGGCCAGCGCTGCACCACCATGCGCCGCCTGTTCGTCCATGACAGCGTCTATGACCAGCTCGTGCCCCGGCTGAAGAAGGCCTATGACAGCGTGTCGGTCGGCAGCCCCTTGGAAACGGCGTCGCTCGTCGGCCCGCTGATCGACAAGGCGGCCTTCGACGGCATGCAGACAGCGCTGAAGCATGCGGCCGAAAGCGGCGGCACCATCACCGGCGGCGCCCGCGTCGACCAGGGCCATGACGGCGCCTATTACGTCAAGCCGGCACTTGTCGAGATGCCGGGCCAGACAGGCCCGGTGCTCGAAGAGACCTTTGCGCCGATCCTCTATGTCATGAAGTATTCCGACTTCGACCAGGTGCTGGAACAACACAATGCTGTCGGCGCTGGCCTGTCGTCGTCGATCTTCACCCTCGACCTGCAGGAGGCCGAGCGTTTCCTGTCGGTCGAAGGCTCGGACTGCGGCATCGCCAATGTCAACATCGGCACCTCGGGCGCCGAGATCGGCGGTGCCTTTGGCGGCGAGAAGGAAACCGGCGGCGGCCGTGAATCGGGTTCCGACGCCTGGCGCGCCTACATGCGCCGCGCCACCAACACGGTGAACTACTCCAGGGCACTACCCCTCGCCCAAGGCGTGTCCTTCGACATCGAGTGAGGCGGCTGCAAAGCAGCCTGACACATCTCAAGCGCCGTCCGCGAAAGCGGGCGGCGCCATCGGATTGGAGCAGGTGCCCGCCCCGAATTCCAGTCACGCCGAATTTCTTCGCAACCAGAAGCCACGAAAGCCTGCCTATGCTCAACGATTCGCGTTCACATGGCCTCTGGGAAGCCACGGCACCGGCGGCACCGGCAACGACTGATCTCGACGGGCATGTTTCGGCCGAGATCGTCATTGTCGGCGGCGGCTACACCGGCATGTCCTGCGCACTGCATCTTGCCGAGGCGGGCCGGCAGGTCGTTCTCCTCGAAGGCAAGGAGATCGGTTTTGGCGGAGCCGGCCGCAATGTCGGCCTGATCAATGCCGGCCTCTGGCTGGCACCGGATGATGTGACGGCGGCACTCGGGCCCGATCATGGCGAGCGGCTGCTTAAGGTGCTCGGCCAAGGGCCGGCCGAGGTGATGGCGCTCATCGACAGGCACGGCATCGATTGCCAACTGCAACGCAACGGCACGCTTCATTGCGCGGTCGGCAAGGCGGGCCTGGCCGAAATCAGGGAGCGCGAAGCGCAGTGGCAGAAACGCGGCGCACCGGTCCGGGTCCTTGATGCCAGCGAAACGGCAAGCAGGCTCGGTACGTCGGCCTATCAGGGATCATTGCTCGACCAACGAGCCGGAACGCTGCAGCCGCTGGCTTATGCGCGTGGCCTCGCCAGGGCTGCGATCAATGCGGGCGCAACGCTCCATACCTCGAGCCCCGTCATCGCCGCCGAGCGGAAGGGCGACCGCTGGCACCTGCGTACCCCTGGCGGCACCGTCCACGCCGATTGGGTCGTCGTCGCGACCGACGCCTACAGCACCGGCCCCTGGCAAATGGTGCGTACCGAACAGGTTCACCTACCCTACTTCAATCTGGCGACGCAACCGCTCGGGCCCGACCTGTTGCGACAGATCCTGCCCGGGCGTGAGGGCGTGTGGGACACGAAAACCATCCTCTCCTCGTTCAGGCTGGACCAGGCCGGCCGGCTGGTGTTCGGAAGCGTCGGCGCACTGCGCAATTCCGGCACCGTCATCCACAAGGCCTGGGCCCGTCGTGCCCTGTCCAAGCTGTACCCGCAGCTCGGCGACATCGCTTTCGAGCACGAGTGGTATGGGCAGATCGGCATGACCGGCGATGCAATACCGAGATTCCATCGCTTCGGCCCGAACGCCATCGGCTTCTCCGGCTACAACGGGCGTGGCATCGCGCCCGGCACGGTGTTCGGCCGCGAGCTCGCGCTGCTGATTACGGGCGAGAAGAGCTATGCCGACCTGCCGCTCCCTGTATCGGACATCTCGGCCGCGTCGTTTCGCCGGATCCGCGAAACCTGGTACGAGGCGGGCGCCCAACTCGCGCATCTCGTCTGACGGCAGACATGGTTCGCTACGTCCGAACCGTGTCCAAGCCGCCACCAGATGACATCATCGAGCAAGCCGCCGCTCAACGCCGATCGCCACGAAGCTGTATCAGACACGTGCAGCGCGCCAACGATGCGCACGCCCACCGCATGCACGACAGCAAGGGCAACCCGTGCCTGCGGCGCGTGCCTTCATCCTGAGGCGCCGAAGCGCTGCCTCGAGGCGGCGGCTTTCAGGGTCGGAGTTGCTGTTGCCGAACAGTGTGTCCAGCACGTTGCGCGCCACCGTCGTTCGTGCTGCCCGTGCAAGCTGCTTTCTCGCCTGCCAGCGAAGAGATAGTTCCCTTTAATTTCGAGTGGCGGCTAATCATCAACTGTAGTCGACCATGCCAAGCCGGGAAGTCGCCGCAAAGGAGATCAGTCCTCTCCACCGCCGACGCCGTATGAAATGATCGAGAGGAAGCTGATAGGCAGCTTGATCAGTTCATCGGGGCCATGCGGGGCGTCGGCGTCGAAAAACAGGCTGTCACCCGGTGTCAGTCGGTAGCTTGACGCGCCGTGGCGGTAGCCGACCTCGCCCTCTAGCATATACAGCAGCTCCATTCCGGCATGCTGAAACAGCGGAAACGTGTCCGTGTCTTTGGTCAGCGTGATGAGGTAGGGCTCAACCGAGATTCCGCCGGCGTTGGAGCCGACATAGCCCAACAGCCTGTACTGGTGACCAGCGCGTGTGCCGCGCCGTCCGACCTCGACACCCGTCCCGGCCTTCACGAAGACGGCGCTGCGCTCTTGCTCGAACTGCCTGAGCAACGACGATAGTGGCACCGCCAAAGCCCGGGCAAGCGCCTGCAACGTGGCCAATGATGGCGATATGTGGCCATTTTCGATCTTGGACATCATGCCGAGCCACACACTTGCGGCGTCCGCCAATTCCGCAAGGGTCATGCCATGACGCTTGCGACAAGCACGCACCTCGCGGCCGATCGCGATCTGCAGCCGGCTCTCGCCGCCGTCGCGTGTCGAATGCGGGTTCTGGCAAAGGGAATAGCTTGCGGCCTGTTCGGCAAGCTCGATCTGACGATCGCAAGCGTGTCCCAAAAAGGCAGGATGTGTTTCTTCCACCTTCGTTGACCTTCCGCGCAGGGTTGCTGGAACAGGCTTCTGAGAAGCCCCTGGCTCGGCTTGCGTGTCACTCGCGCGAATACGGGAACCCGAGCATTGCCGGCTGGCCGGTTCGGAAGCGAACCCCCATCAAAAGGATGATCGAGGCGATATAGGGCAAAGCGAGCAACAGCTGGCGCGGCACACCGACGCCGACAACCTGGGCGTGGGTGGCGACAGCCTCCAGGAAAGCAAATGCCGCCACCGCCATCAGCACGCCCTTGGGCTTCCAGTTTCCAGCGATCAGCGCGACGACCACGATCCAGCCGCGTCCGGCAGAAAAATCGGCGATGAAGCGATCAGAAAAGGCAAGCATCAGGAAGCCGCCACCGAGCCCGGTCATGGCGCTGCCGAACATCACCGCACCATATTGGCGAACAGGCACGCTCAGCCCCTTGACGTCGAGCGCCTTCGGGTTCTCGCCGAGACACCTCAGCTCCAGGCCATAGCGCGTGCGGTAAAGCAGGAACCAGATCGCTGGTACGATGAAGAACGCGGCATAGGTCAAGAGACGCTGCGAAAACAGCACGGGACCGATGAAGGGGATATCCGACAGGAAGGGCAGCGGCACGTCTTCGAAACCGGCGAAGGACGGTTGCGGGCCACCGCGAACGTAGCTTTGAAACCAGTACAGCGTGATGCCCCCGGCAAACAGGTTGAGCCCGAGGCCGGTGACGAAATGATCGACGCGCATCGTCGCCGTCATGAAGGCGATGATAAGGCCCATGACAGCTCCAGCCAGGATCGCCGCCAGCACCGCCAGCCACAATGAGCCGGTCGACGTCGCCACGAAATAGGCAACGAACGACCCCATCAGCATGGTGCCTTCGACGCCCATGTTCCAGATCCCGGCGCGCTGGGTCACGAGTTCGCCCATCGCCGAAAACAGCAGTGGCGTCATCGTTCGCAGGGTTGCGGCGAAGATGCTGATGAGGATGGCTTCCTGAAACAATCCGCTCATGACGCGGTACCCCTGACGATCTTGTAACGCGCCATCACGCTGGCACAGAGGACGAAAAGCAGGATGATGCCCTGCATGGCAGGCACGAGAGACGCTGGTATGTCGCTGACCACCCGCATCGACACGGCGCCGCTTGCCAGCCCGCCAAACAGCAGCCCCGCAAGCACAGTACCCAGCGGTCGCAAGCCGCCGATCATGCCGACGATGATGCCCGCATAGCCAAGTCCGATCAGGTTGTCGGCCTTCAGCCGGTGGCCGACGCCGTAGAGTTCGATGACGCCGGCAAGGGCTGCGAGACCGCCGCTGATGCACATCACCGCGATGATGGTCTTGGCGATATTGGTGCCCTTGTGGCCGAGCGCGACGGGATTGGTCCCCAGCGCCTTGATCTCGTAGCCCAGTGCCGTGCGGTCGAGCATGACGGCACAGCAGATTGCTGCAATGAACGGCAACAGCACGCCGAAATGCAGCTTCGTTCCAAACAGCAGCGGCAGATGTTCCGCCACTGGAAGCGGCACCGACTGCTGATAGGACGCGCCGTCGCCGATTTCGGCCCAGGGGCCGCCCGCCAGCAGGTAGGACAACAGGTAGATGGCAAGGTAGTTGGTCATCACGGTCGAAACGATCTCGTTGACGCCAAAGCGCGTCTTGAGGATCGCGCATGCCCCGCCCAGCAGAAGCCCGCCGGCGACGCCAAACAGGATGACCCCGGGAAAGAACAGCAGTGGCGGCAGGCCAGCCAGGACCTGGCTGCCGAGATAACCGGCCATCGCGCCGGCGAAGACCTGGCCTTCCTGGCCGATACTCCATATCTGGCCCCGGAAAGCGATGACGGTCGCCAGGCCCGTCAGGATCAGCGGCGTCGACTTGATGAGGGTCGTCATCACCGCCTTTTGCGAACCAAAGGCACCGAAAAACAAAGTCCTGAACGCCTCGAGCGGATCGGCCCCGGCCGTCGCCACAATGAGTGCGGAGGCCAGCATTCCCGCGGCGAGTGCGGCCACCAGCGTGCCGGCGGTCCACCATGGATTGGCTTCAATGCGCCGTTCGATCCGGATCATCGTCCAGCCTCCATCCTGCGTCCGGCCATCAGCATGCCGACCTCTTCCACTGTCGTTGTCTTGGGATCGACGACGCCGACGATCTCGCCCTTGAACATCACCGCGATGCGGTCGGCGAGATTGAACAGATCGCTGAGCTCTTCGGAGGCGAGCAGGATCGCAAAGCCCTCTTCGCGCTTCTGCAGCAATTGGGCGTAGACATATTCGATGACGCCGATGTCGAGGCCGCGTGTCGGCTGGTTGGCGAGCAGCAGCCCCGACGCATGCAGGAACTCGCGTGCCAGGATGACCTTTTGGGCGTTGCCGCCGGAGAGGTTTTCGACCGGCACTTCGTCGTCGCGCGCGGCGATCTGGTACTGGGCCATCATTGTCTTCGACAGCGCTGCGATCTTGCCGCGGTCCAGAAACAGGCCGTTGCGGTACTTGGCGGTCCGCTGCCAGCCGAGGATGAGATTTTCGGCAATGCTGAACGGTCCGACCAGGCCCTCGCGAAAACGGTCGTCGGGAATGTGTCCCACGCCCCTGTCCATCATCGCGCGCGGTGTAAGCCGGCTGACGTCTTCGCCGTTCAGCCTGATCGTGCCTTCGCGCGCCCAGCGCACGCCCGAAAGCACCTCGAAAAGCTCCTTTTGGCCATTGCCTGCAACGCCGGCAATGCCGAGGATTTCGTGCCGCGCGATCGACAGCGACACCTGGTTCAGCACCGCCTCGTTCCAGTAGCCCCTGGCGCCGAGACCGCTGACTTCGAGCACCGTATCGCCGGGCGCAATTGTCGATTTGTTGACCGAAAACGACACCTCGCGGCCAACCATCAGCCTCGCCAGTTCCTCAGGCGACGTGTCCCTAGTCTGGACGGTGGCGACTGTCTTGCCCTTGCGCAGAACGGTGACGCGGTTCGACTGCATCACTTCGGCGACCTTGTGGGTGATCAGGATGATCGACATCCCATTGGCGCACATCTTGCGCATGATCGCGAACAGGCGCGCGGACTCATCAGGTGTCAGCACCGCCGTCGGTTCATCGAGGATGAGGATCTGGACGTCGAGGTAAAGCGCCTTGAGGATCTCGACCCATTGCTGACGCCCGACCGCCAGTTGCCAGACATAGGCGTCGAGATCGATTTCGATGCCATAGGCGTCGCACAGGCTGTTCAGCTTTTGCCTGGCCGCCCTGTCGTCCAGCCGCCAGCCGGATTTCTGGGTGCCGACAATGATGTTCTCCAGCACGGTGAACTCGGGCACCAGCACGAAATGCTGATGCACCATGCCAATGCCGAGCTTGATTGCGTCCCGTGGCGAGTGCATCTCGACAGGCTGGCCGCGCACGACGATCTGCCCGGCATCCGGCGTGCAGAAACCGAAGATACAGGCCGACAAGGTCGACTTGCCTGCGCCATTTTCGCCGAACAGGCAATGGATCTCGCCGACCTCCAGGTCGAAGTCGACGCCGTCATTGGCCGTCACGCCGGCAAAGCGCTTGGTCAGACCTTCAACGTGCAGCGCCAGAAGCGCTTCCCCAGTGCCCGCCTTTCTGGCATTCGCCGGCGTCGGATCTTTGATGCTCGGTAAGAGCGACATGGTGGTTCCTTGATCAAGTTCACTCGAAAAAACTGCACAAGCAGCCGTGGAGGTGGCGCAGCGGCTAATCTGACTTCGGTTCCGATAGGTCGACTGGAATTTTGAGTTCACCTGCGGCGATCTTTGCCTTTAACGTCTCAACTTCCGTCCGCACGTCCACTGGCAGGCTCGCTTCCAGATCATGGTAGGGAGCAAACGCGGCTCCGCCATCCTTCATGCCGAACCAATTCTCCTTCACATTGCCGCCGTAAGGCTTGCCTTCCGCCTTGTGGCTCCACCAGTTTTCGATGATCCACATCAAATCAGGGTCCCAGACGGCTACGGTGCTGCTGACGATCGTGGCCGGCGAAAAGTGGCTTTCATCCTGGAAACTGCCGAAGCACAGGATTTTCGCGGCCTCGCATGGCTTGAAATTTCCCGACAGCTGGAAAATCACATCGGCACCGGCAGCTATCTGGGCGCCGGCATATTCAGCCGCCTTGGCGGGATCATACCAGGATCCGACGAACGCTACTTTCCGGGCGATCGCCGGATTGACTGCCCGCGCACCGGAAAAAAATGCGTTGATCGAGTCATTGATGTCCTCGATGGAAAAGGGCGCGACGACGCCAAGCACATCGGATTTGGTCATCCGTCCGGCCAAAACGCCAAGCAGATAGGCAGGTTCGTGGAGGCGCTTGTAGACCCAGTATTGATTGCCACCGAGGCCCTCATTGCCGGCACCGACGACGACGAAGAGGATTTCCGGGAACTCGTCCTTCAGCTTCTTGACCTGGTCGGAATAGCTGCTGTGTGCCCAGATGATGTCGTAGTCACCGCTTTCGGCGAACAGGCGCATCGCATCGCCGGCGTCGTCGCCCCACAGCGGTTCAGTCGACTTCCACTCGATGTCGAGGCCATGTGGCTTTGCTTGTCTGACGCGCTCGAGCGACTTGATCAGCGTCGCATCGAAGCCATGGTCCAGACCAGCCGACAAGATGACGGCGATGCGGAGTTTGTCGGGTGACGCCGCGTACGTGCCGTTCGTATGTCCGAAAACGGCGAACAAAGTCAGCGCCCAGATGGCTAGTAATCGTCTTGATAATTGACCTAACATTCCATTGCTCCCATTGATTTTCAGACGGCGCCTCTGTTTTTTATTACGCCGTCGCGGCCTTATGCAGACGTGACTGCATCACTGTTTTCCGCATCCAGAAGAGCAATTTGCTCATCGATCTCGCGCGACCATGATGCGCGCCAATCCCGCTTGACGGACTCGTCGAGCCACGACGCCTCGAGCGAATTGAGCGCAAACGCCTTCAATGCGGCGGCATCGAGATTCATGTGCGTGGCAAGCAGCTGATATTCGTTGGCCAGATCGGTCTCGAACATTGGCGGATCATCCGCCGCGACAACGATCATCAGCCCGGCTTCGATCATTTGTCGAATGGGGTGGTCCTTCGCGGCGAGATCGCGCCAGATCGTCACCCCAACGGTTGAACTCGGGCAGATGGTGAAGACGGTCCGGTCTGCACGACAGCGGGCAACCAGATCGAGATCCTCCATCACACGATAACCGTGGTCGATACGCTCGACCTTCAGCAAATCCAGCGAGTCCCGCACGTTGGACGCCGGACCGCCCTCTCCGGCATGAGCAGTGCGATGAAGTCCCGCCTGACGCGCCCGATCGAAAAGCGGCTTGAATTGTGCTGGCGGGAAAGGTGTTTCGTCAAAATCGAGACCGATACCGATCACCTTGTCGGTTCGGTGGGCAAGCACCATGTCCAGAAATTCGAAACCACGCTCAAGCCCATGTTCGCGATTGTGGGCGGGTATCAGCTTCGAAATCAGCCCGAAATCCGTCTCGATATCGTCCATCGCGCGGAATATGCCGGCAAGCATGGTCTGATAGGCCACGCCGCATTCCAGATGCACATGCGGACTGAAGAAGAACTCGACGTAGCGAGCGCCGCTGTTAGCGCAGCTTTGTAACATCTCGTAGGTGATGAGATGGAAATCGTCGGCATCTATCACCGACCTGGAGGCCATACTGTAAACCTTTAGGAAATCCAGAAGATTATCGTATTTATAAATATCAGATAAAGCTCTATGATCCGGAACTTCCAGTTTATTTTTTTTGGATAATTTAAGAAATGTCTCTGGATTTATCGCACCTTCCAAGTGTAGGTGGATTTCTGTTTTCGGGATATTTCTTATGAATTCTTCCAGACCCATTGATCTTCTCCATCCTAATGGCAGCTCAAGACCTCTATCGCGTCAACGTCGCACGAGTGAGTACGGATGCCGTGCGATAGTCATTTTTGTCGACAATCACGGATGGATTTCCATCATCGATCGGGCCGAGCTGTCTCTTCGCTATGACCGGATTGTCGTGCATCGCGGCGCCAAGCGGAATATCGCCGCCGATCCGAAGCATGTCTTGAATTAAGATTACGCTGGGCTAATGTTTGGAATGCCCGGAGAGTGGCGCGAGCTGCCCATGGGCGAATAGCTGGGTGGAGCGAGCCAGTGGACAGCGTGGTAGATCCCGAACATGGCTTCTCGTTTGGCGAAGCCGACTACTCAATCGGAGGGGTCTACGGACCACTGACCAGACGCTATGCTACGTTGCTGATGATGCACGAAGGCAGCGCCAAGGTGACATGCGATGGGGAAGTCACCATCGTCGAACCCGGGCAATGTGGCTTCATCCTGTGCGAAGGCGTTTCGCTATTCGAATATGAGAAAGGCCAGCGCGACAGGGTGAGTTGGTGCGAGGGATTTCCGGCCAGCCTGCCGGAGTCCGTTGCCTTGCGCCTGCGCGACGTGCCGTCTCAAATTCCTGTCACCGACCGGCTGGCAACACTTGTGCGCCTGGGTCTGGAACTGGGCTCAGGGACCGGCGCCTACGTCAACATGCTCCGGAACAACTTGGGGCAGTCGCTGTTTACCGCCTATTTCCATGAAGCACAGGTCTCGGAGCTGGAGAGGCACATCCCCCGTTCGATTCATCAGGCCCGGCGTTATTTGGAGGACAATTTCGAAAAGGAGATGACTGTCGGCCACGTGGCGGATGTGGTGGCCGTCACACCCCAGCATCTGATCTCATCGTTCCGAAAACACATCGGAGTAACGCCTGTCCGCTATCTCTGGCAGGTACGGGCGAACCGTGGCAAGCAGCGCCTCTTGCATACCGGCCTGACGATCGCAGAAATCGCGTATCAATGCGGCTACAAGAACCCCTTTCATTTCTCGCGCCAGATCAAGCTGCATTTCGGCATGTCGCCTACGGAACTGCGGGCCAATATGGACTACCGCAAACCAAGTCGTGTTGCCGAAAACGCAGTGAACATGGTCTTTTGACTGGCGACTGGGCACCGCCTCCTGCCGGAACCGACCTCCCGGGCCGGCAGGAGCGTTGTCTCAATTGGGCTTGGGGGCTGATACATCGAGCGGCACCTTGAATTCGCCTGAGATGATCTTTGCCTTCAGCGCCTCGACCTCGGCCTTAACCTCTTGCGGCAGCGTCGCCTCGAAGCCGTGATAGGGAGCCATCTCGGCGCCGCCATCCTTCATGCCGCGCCATATCCGCTCGGTGCTGCCGGCAAGCGGCTTGCCCTCGACCTTGTGCTGCCACCAGGCCTCGACGACGTGCATGATGTCCGGATCCCAACGGATCACCGTGCTGCTGACGATGGTGGTGGGCGAGAAGCTGGACTGATCCTGATTGCTGCCGAAGCAGATGATCTTCGCAGCCTCGCATTCCTTGAAGTTGTCGGTCTGCTGGAAGATGACGTCGGCGCCAGTGGCGATCTGCGCATGGGTGTATTCGGCTGATTTGGCCGGGTCATACCAGGACTCGATGAAAACGACCTTTTCCTTGATCGACGGATTTACCGATCTGGCGCCAGCAAAGAAGGCGTTGATCGAGTCGTTGACGTCGTCGGCCGGAAATGTCCCCACAGTGCCAAGCACGTTGGACTTGGTCATCCGGCCGGCGATGACGCCGAGCAGGTAGGCAGGTTCGTGGACACGCTTGTAGAGCATATACTGGTTGCCGCCCAAACCTTCATTCCCCGAACCGGTGACGACGAAGAGTATGTCGGGGAACTCGTCCTTCAGCTTCTTGACCTGGTCGGAATAGGTGCTGTGCGCCCAGATGACGTCATACTGGCCACTTTCGGCGAACAGCCGCATGGCGTCACCGGCATCGTCGCCCCATAGCGGGTCGGTGTATTTCCAGCTCAGTTCAAGCCCGTGCGGCTTCGCCGCCTTCACTCGCTCCAGCGATTCAATCAGCGTTCCGTCCCAGCCACTTTCCACACCGGAAGCCAGGATGACGGCGATACGGAGCTTGTCCGGATTTTCAGCGCGCGACACCGACGACAGCGCAAACAGCGCGAGCACAGCCATTGCCAAGGAGGCAACCAGCCTGCCGGTCAATCGTCCAATCATGATTTCCAACTCCCATTGGTTGTCTGGCCTGGTTCGTTCCGGCCCTGCTTTGCCCGGTGTATGTCCACCGGTGCATATTTCCCTCGTTCACAGATCGAGCACGACGATTTCCGACAGCGCCCGCGAACAGCATGGCGTCATCTGGTCATTGGCGGCATGTTCGGCATCGGTCAGGTAGAGGTCGCGGTGATCGGGCAGCCCGGCAAGCACGCGGGTGACGCAGGTTCCACAGATGCCCTGCTCGCAGGATACCGGAATCTCGATGCCGTTGGCGCCGAGGACCGAGACCACGCTTTCGCCTGCCGGAACGGCAAAGACCTGACCGGTGCTGGCAATCTTGACGGCAAACGGTCTTTCATCGGATGCCGCGACATCAGCGATCTTGCCGAAATATTCGCGGTGGATGGTTTCCTTCGGCCACGACCGTTCGGCTTCGCCGATGACGGCATCCATGAAACCGCGGGGGCCGCAAACATAGAGGTGCGTGCCCTTTGGCTTCGACTGTAGCAATGCCGCGATGTTCAATTTGTGCTCGGGCGGCCCATCGTCGAGATGAAAAAGAACCTGCTTCTCAAATGGAGCCGCGTCAATCTCGGCGCGAAAAGCCATCCGGGCAGCGCTTCGGGCACAATAGTGCAGCGCGAAATCCTGTCCCAAAGCCGACAGCCTGTGGGCCATGGCGAGGATCGGCGTGATCCCGATGCCCCCGGCCAGCAGCAATGATGACGGCGCTTGTTCGTTGAGCGGAAAGGCGTTGCGTGGGTGGCTGATCTCGATCACGTCGCCTGAGCTCAGCATATCGTGCATGAAGATCGAACCGCCAGCGCCCTGCTGATCACGCAGCACGCCCAGACAATAGCGGTGACGCTCCTGCGGATCGTTGCGAAGTGAATACTGGCGAACAAGCCCGTTGGGCATGAAGACATCGACATGCGACCCCGCGGTGAACGCCGGCAGCTCCTCGCCACTGCGATCGACCAGTTCGAAGCCGGCAATATCCTGGGCCTCGCCGGTCTTGGCGGCGATCAGCACCTGCAGGCGCGCGGAACGGTTGACCTGGTGGATCATAGCATTTCCATGGGCAGACAGCGCGATGTTCATGCTCGGCTCCTTGCTGCAGGCAAATCGCGGAACCTTGTGGTCGGAACCAGGCACCTCGGTTCGAACATCGCGGCAGTTCCGATTTCCACTGGACTGGCTTAAGCTCGTTCAACTCGCGATCGGCGCGCCGAGTCCGAATTTCTTGGCAAGCGCACGCCGGTACTCAAGCGACAGGCGATCGCACGGAACGTGGATTTCTTCGGTCAGATCGAGCGGCAGATCTTCCGGTCGCTGTTCCTCGACCATCGACTTGTCTTCATCGTTGATCAGCATCTGGAATTTCTTCCAGTACTCGCCGTCCGGATTGCCGGTCGTATCGGTGAGCAACTGGAAAATGCGGGTTTCGCGGGCGGAAACCGGACACACCGTGTCCGCCAGATATTGCACGTAGTCCGACCCTTCCGGATCGATGATGATGATTGTCGAGAACGGATAGGTCAGCTCATAGCTGTAGACGACGTTGCGCTCGGTGCCCTCGACGCCATCGGGATAGTAGTTTGCGCCGTTCGGGTATGGATAAGAGAAGCGCAGCCCGAATTCCGCGTGATCGACAGTATATTGCGGAATCGGAACCGCTGTCGCCGAGCCAAAGCTTTCGGCATGGACCCACGGGAAATGGGCGACATCGTTGAAGTTCTCGACATGGCGGCTGGCTGCCGCATTCCAGGTGTCCTTGGGCAGATAGACCGTCTTCCAGGCCGCGTTGGAAAGACCAGGCCATTCAGGGATCGGCCAGATCGGCTCACCCTTGAGGCATACCCAGATTATGCCGTAGCGCTCCTCCGACAGCACAGTCAGCAACCTGAGTTTCGGCGGAATCTTTGCGGTTGGATCGGTCATCGACGGGATCTTGGTGCACTGCCCGCCATGGTCGAAATGCAGGCCATGCATCGGGCAGACGATCTGGTCGTCGGCCATCCAGCCGGAGCTGATGCGGGTGCCGCGGTGGGGGCAGATATCGCGGGCGACGGCTATCCCTTGGGAGGTTCTATAGAGGACAAGGTCGACATCCAGGAGGCGGGCCCGCACCGGCTTTTCGCCAACTTCGTGAGCATATTCCACGGGATGCCAGAACGATGAGAGGATATGCCAGTCGCTCTCCGCGAATGTGCATCCGGGCGGCAGCTCGCTCTTGGTTTTCGAGTTGTCGACGGGCAAGAACATGCTTCTGCTCCCTGGAGCGCAACCCTATTTTTGCCATCTCTGGCCTTGTCGGGTCGGGCTGATTTTTCTTAGTTGGATAGTCGACGAAGAGAGGTCCTTGCGGAATGTCCTGGCCGATATAATGGATATCTTCAATGAAGATCGCAGCAGGCTAATGTTTGACGCCTGGAGGGCGCCGGGGTAACCAGCCGGCGCCACCATGGCCGGGAGCCAACCAATGCAGACAATCGTCGACCCCGAACATGGCTTCACTTTCGGTGAGGCGATGTACAGCGCGGGAGGGGTCTATGGCCCGCTTCGCAATCGCTACGTCACGCTGCTGCTGGTCCACGAAGGAACAGCCAAGGTGACCTGCGACGACGAAGTGACCTTGGTGGAGAGTGGCGAATGCGGCGTCTTTCGCAACGAACGTTATGTTTTGTTCGAGTATGGCGACAGCAAGCGCGGCAGGGTGAGCTGGTGCGAAGGTTATCCAGGAATTCTGACGGATACGATTGCGCTGCGTTTGCGCGACGTACCTGCCAAGATTCCGATCTCCGATCGGCTTGAGGCGCTCCAGCGCCTCGGCGTCGAATTGGGCTCAGGATCCGCGGCCAATCTCAACATGTTGCGCAACGCGCTGGGACAGTCGCTCTACGCGGCCTATTTTCACGAAGCGCAGATATCGGAGCGCGATCGGCATATCCCCCGCCCCGTCCACCGCGCCAGAAATTATATCGAGGAAAATTCGGAAAAAGACGTCACCATCGACGCCGTGGCGGAGCTGGTGGCGCGCACGCCACAGCATCTCATTTCATCGTTTCGCAAACATATCGGCATGACGCCGGCCCGCTATCTCTGGCAGGTGCGTGCAAAACGCGGGCATCACCTGCTCTTGCACAGCGGTCTCACCGTAGCGGAAATCGCCTATCAGTGCGGCTACAAGAACCCGTATCATTTCTCGCGCCAGATCAAGCAGCACTTTGGCATGTCGCCAACAGAAGTGCGCACGAACATGGGCTACCACAAGCCAAGCGAAGTTGCAGAGGACACGATCGACATCGCATACTGAGCCGCGTCGAATTTTCCCTGGCATTGCCAGCTGGGCCCGCGACGGGGCAAGCCCAGCTGATGTCTGGTGATAGGGCTGCCCGGTCACCTGCGGTCGCCCTTTGCTGGCGGCGCGGAAAGCCGGACTTAGTTGGGCGACAACTCTGCCATCAGGCCGTCGATCTCTTCCGACCAATCCTGCAGCCACTGCCTCTTGGTGGATGCATCGAGCCAGGAGCCTTCGATGCCCGCCAGGATGGCGTCCCGGATGTCGCGTGGCGTGAACTTCAGCTGTTCCACGGCCTTGACGTATTCGTTTTCGAGGTCGGTGAAAAACATCGGCGGATCGTCGCTGTGGATCGAAAGCGTCAGGCCGGAGTCGAGCATCTGGCGGATGGCGTGATCAGGCGCCGACAGATCGTGCCACGCCGATGTCACCGCAGCGGTTGAAGGACATACGGTGAAGAGCACCCCTTCGTCCTTGCAGCGCTGCATCAGTTGCAGGTCATTGACGACATTGTAGCCATGGTCGATGCGCTCGACCTTCAATGCATCGAGCGAGCCCTTGATGTAGGCGGCCGGCCCCGTTTCGCCGGCATGCGCGGTCACATGCAGCCCCGACTTGCGCGCATAAGCAAAGACATCGGCAAAAGGCTCGGGCGGAAATGGCGCTTCGTTGAAGTCCAGGCCGATACCAATGACTTCGTCGGTTCGATGGGCGAGGATCAGCTCGACCATCTCTTGTCCAGCCACCGGCCCACGCTCGCGATTGATGCCAGGGACGATGCGGCTGACAATGCGAAGGTCCTTTTCGGCGTCCTGCATGGCGGTCAGGATGCCCTTCAGTTGCGTTTCGTAGCTGACACCGCAATCCAGATGCGCATGCGGGCTGAAGAAGAACTCGACATAGCGCGCGCCGCTGCGGGCACAGCGCTCGAGCATCTCATATGTGATGCGCCTGAAGTCGTCGACGTCGACCACGCTTGCCGACACCGCGGAATAGATGACGAGGAAATCCTCAAGGCTCTTGAAGCGATACAGATCCTTGGCATCGTCGACTGGTGGCAAATGCACGCCATTCTTCCTGGCCAGGTCCAGCGCGGTCTGCGGGTGAATGCTTCCCTCCAGATGGAGATGAAGTTCCGTCTTTGGAACTTTCCTTATGAACTCTCGTAGATTCACCGATCTTCTCCCTGCCAACCAATTTTCCAAATTTGCATTGCGCGGACATGGGACGGTTGGCCGGGCCATCCTTCCAGCCGGTCAACAACAGTCGTTGGCCCTTATCGCCGGCTGCGTCTGGTCGTCTCGTCGCAATGGCTGAAGTGTCCTGCATCAAGACATCAAACGAAATATCGCCGACGCTCCGAAGCATGTCTTGAACTAAGATTCCGACGGGCTACTGTTGTGGAATGCAACGCGATCACGGACAGTCCAGCGACCATTGGGACGAGCGGATGCATATCGTCGTCGATCCGGAAGACGGCTTCTCTTTTGGCGAGGCTGTCTATTCCGTCGGGGGAGTCTACGGACCGCTCACAGGCCGCTATGCGGCCTTGCTGATGGTGCACGAGGGCACCGCCAAGGCGATATGCGACGGCGAAATCACCATCATTGAAGCCGGTGAATGCGGCCTGTTCCTGGGCGAGCAGTTGTCCTTGTTCGAGTATGAGAAGGGCAAGCGCGACAAGGTCAGCTGGTGCGACGCATATCCCGACAATCTGCCGGAGGCAGTCGCGTTGAGCTTGCGCAACGTGCCGGGTCGGCTGCCGATTTCCGAACGGCTGGCGACGATCCAGAGGCTCGGCCTGGGACTGGGCAACGGCGCAGACACCAGCGTTCTTCGCGACGCATTAGGGCTGTCGCTGTTCACTGCCTATTTCCATGAGGCGCAGATATCGGAGCGGGAACGGCACATTCCCCGCTCAATTCATCGGGCACGGCGCTATCTCGAGGAGAACTTCGAAAAGGAACTGACCATCGCCCGGCTGGCGGATCTGGTCGCGCTGACACCCCAGCATCTGATCTCGTCGTTCCGCAAGCATATCGGAATTACACCGGTTCGTTATCTCTGGCAGTTGCGGGCGTCCCGCGGGCGCCAACTGCTCCTGCATAGCGATCTGCCGATCATGGAAATCGCCGAGCGGTGCGGCTACAAGAACCCTTACCATTTCTCACGTCAGATCAGGCAGCATTTCGGCATGTCGCCGACGCAGCTGCGCGCCCAGGAAGGTTATGGGCCATCGAACGCCGGAGAACGCACGAGCGGCCTGATCGAGGACGGAGTTTGAGCCCGAGGTTTGGTCGGCAGCCACTGAACAATGCCTGGGTTTGGCGCGATGCCGTGACGGCGCAGTCGGGCCAAGAATGCTGGCCCGGATTGAGCATCTCCGGCCGAGCCGGCTACGCGGCCGGAGCTTCTGCGCGAACGGCCAATGTTACGCCACGCAACTCGGCTGCGCGGCAATGCTGCTGCAAAAAAGCAGCAACAAAGACACCGACTATCCGCCTTCCGAGGCGGCGTCGCTGCCAAGGCCTCATAGCTCCCGGCTCAACCTGACACACTCGACGTTCGCGAAGGCTTCGGGGATCGCAGACACAGGCCGTCAAAGGTTGTCCTTGAGTAAGATCTCGATGCGCAGTTGATCCTGGGATCTCACCGGTTCCCTGTTATCAGCGCGTGCGCGTAACAGGCGAACTGCGCTGCGCACTGCATGTCCGGGATTTTGGGCAATCACCGCGTCGATCTGGCCCGCCTTCAACGCCGCGACGCTGAATGGCGTACGCTCATGAGCGACAACCACCATTTCATCGAGGTTCACCAGTTCGGAGATGCAGGTGATTGGCCCCCGCGCCTCGGCGCTCATCACATAGATCGCAACGACATCGCTGTTGTGCTCCAGGGTCAGGGACACGATGCGACGCGTACGCTCATTGTCAGCATGTGTTTCGAGTGACGGCAAGACTTTCAGATTGGGAAACGCCTCGTTGATGATGGTGTCAAATCCCAGGCGACGTTCGATACTGTCCTGTGCGCGCATGGTTTCGGCAATGACCATGACGCTCCCATTCTTGTTGTGAGAGAAACGCCCGACAATGCGCGCGGCCGTCGCTCCCGCCGCATAGTTGTTGATGCCGACAAAATCCGTTTCTGCGGTCTGTTCCTTGCCCCACAGCAGCCGCACGACATGTATGTCGCGCTCGCTCAGGCGGTGCAAGGCGTCGCGCACCTGCGGGGACTCGGGCGCCATGATCGCAACGCCCTGGACCTTGGCCCTGTCGAGTGAAGCGAGGCTGTTGGCGACCAGATGGGGGTCCTCGATCGGGATCTGAACGATCTCGGCGGTGACCATCTCCGACCTCAGGGCGTCATTGACGGCCGCGATCTCGCGCATGATCTCCTTCAGGTACTGGTCGCCGGCCTGCGGCAGCAGGAAGCGAAACCTGTAGGTGGTGTTACGGGCGAGATTGACGGCCGCCAGGTTGCGCACAAAGCCGATGCGCTCGATCGCTTCATTGACCTGTCGCTCGGCCTTCTTGCTGACATTGGGACGATCGTTCAGGACGCGGTCGACCGTGGCAAGGCTCACGCCCGCCGCTATAGCCAAATCCCTTGCTGTCGGTCTCATCGCTTCCGCCTACCCAGTTCCCGACCATATCTAAGTTTCATCGGCGTCGACGGCAAGACGATTTTGGGGTGCGCACCTCAAAAACCGCTTGCACTGACGTGCGCACCTCATTTATATAAATTTTCAGATGCACCCTGCATTGGGAGGAAACTTTTGCAGGGTTTGCGTCGCAGGGAGGAGCCGTGCCGGAACGCACTGAGGTGCGAGCCTCAATTCTGGCAACCTCTTCCGAAATTGAATTCGAAATAGCTCCGTCTCCTGCGCGAGCTTCTTTTGGGAGGTTACAACCGTGAAATCTCTGCTTTTGAATTCCGTCGCCATGGCCGGCATGGTGACAGCCATCAGCGCCGCCACAACATCATCCGCCAAGGCCGATGACTTGACGCTTTGTTGGGCCGCCTGGGACCCCGCCAATGCCCTGGTCGAACTCTCGAAGGACTTCGAGGCGCAGTCCGGCAACAAGATGAAATTCGAGTTCGTGCCGTGGCCAAATTTCGCCGACCGCATGCTCAACGAACTCAATTCAGGCGGCAAGTTGTGCGACCTGCTGATCGGCGACAGCCAGTGGATTGGCGGCGCCGCCGAGAACGGCCAGTATCTGAAGCTCAACGACTTTTTCGATGCCAATGGCATCAAGATGGACGATTTCATCCCGGCGACCGTGACCGGTTACGCGCAATGGCCGAAGAACACGCCGAACTACTGGGCACTGCCCGCCTTTGGCGACGTTGTCGGCTGGACCTACCGCAAGGACTGGTTTGAGCGGCCCGACCTGCAGGCCGAGTTCAAGCAGAAACATGGCCGCGACCTCGCCGCCCCCAAATCGCTCGACGAACTCAAGGACATCGCCACATTCTTCCAGGGCAGGCAGATCGACGGCAAAACCGTCTACGGTGCGGCGATCTATACCGAGCGCGGATCCGAAGGCATCACCATGGGCGTGACCAACGTCCTCTACAACTACGGCTTTGAGTACCAGGATCCTCAAAAGCCCTACAATCTCGAAGGCTTCGTCAACTCAGACAGCGCGGTCAAGGGGCTCGAGTTCTACAAGGAGCTTTACAATTGCTGCACGCCGCCCGGCGCATCCAACTGGTACATGTCCGAAGATATCGATGCCTACAAATCGGGCCAGGTCGCGCTGCAGATGAACTTCGCGTTCATCTGGCCGGGCGTGGAGGCTGATCCCAATGTGGGCGGCGGCAAATCCGGCTACTTCCCGAACCCGGCCGGCCCTAACGGTCATTTTGCACAACTGGGCGGCCAGGGCATCTCGGTCGTGGCCAACACCGAGCACAAGGACGCCGCTCTCGACTACATCAAGTGGTTTGCACAACCCGAGGTCCAGAAGAAGTGGTGGTCCGTGGGCGGCTATTCCGCCATGCGCTCGGTGGTCGAGGATCCAGGCTTTGCGTCCAGCCAGCCCTATGCGCAGACCTTCCTGGATTCGATGGCGATCGTGAAGGATTTCTGGGCCGAGCCCTCCTATGCATCCCTGCTGCTGGCCATGCAGAGCCGCGTCCACAACTATGTCGTCGCCGGCAATGGCACCGCCAAGGAAGCGCTCGACGGCCTCGTCAAGGATTGGGACGAGGTCTTCGAAGAAGAAGGCAAAAATTAGCCTCGGGTTTCTCCCTGACCGTCCTCCCAAGGACGCGTGCGGAGCCGGCATTGTCCGGCTCCGCACAACCTCCGCCTAGCGAGAAGTGAACCGCATGTCTGAACCAACCCTTCAGGGCGTTGCGCAGGCGACGCCGCCGAATATTCGCCGGAACATCAAAAGCCTCTCCGATAGAGCCATTGCCTGGATATTCATCGGCCCGACGATCGTTCTCCTGCTGGCCATCAACATATTTCCGCTGATCTGGACGATCAGGCTGAGCTTTACAAATTTCCGCGTGAACCGGCCAAACAGTCCCGTCGACTTCATCGGGCTCGACAATTATCGGCGCATTCTGACTGACGACGACATCTGGAACACGATGCAGGCGACAGCTCACTTCTTGTTCTGGACCATCGTATTGCAGGTCCTGATCGGCTTTTCGCTGGCATATCTGATCAACAAGAAATTCCGCGGCAACGATTTGTGGACGACGCTGATCGTGCTGCCGATGATGTTGTCGCCCGCCGTGGTCGGCAATTTCTGGACGTTTCTGTATCAGCCGCAAATCGGCCTCTTCAACTATGTCGTCGGCTTCCTCACGGGCCAGGATCCGGCAGGTTTTTCCATGATCGCCGACGTGCGCCTGGCGCCCTGGGCCATCGTGATCGTCGACACCTGGATGTGGACGCCGTTCGTCATGCTGATCTGCCTTGCCGGTCTGCGGTCGATCCCCGACAGCATATATGAGGCTGCCGAATGCGACCGGGCAAGCAAGTGGCGGCAATTCTGGACCATTACCATTCCGATGATCCTGCCGTTCCTGATGCTCGCCGTGCTGTTTCGCGGCATCGAAAATTTCAAGATGTTCGACCTTGTCGTGCAGCTTACCGGCGGCGGCCCCGGCTCCACCACCGAGCTGACATCGATCAACCTGAAACGCGAAGCCTTTGAGAGATGGCGGACAGGCTACGCCTCCGCCTATGCCGTGATCTTGTTCGTTACGGTTTTCGGGCTCGCCTCCATCTACGTCAAAGCCTTGAACAAGGTCAAAGAACGATGAGCTACTCAGTCACCGAACCATCGGCAAGGCAGAAGTGGTTCGCCGGCACGCTGGTGGTACTCTACACACTCGTGACGTTGTGCCCGCTGCTGTGGATTATCGCCACGGGCTTCAAGACACCGTCGGATGCGATCGCCTACCCGCCCAAAGTCGTGTTCCAGCCTAGCCTTGAGGGCTACGTAAACCTGTTCACGACCCAGACGCGCGCCAATGCCGAAACGCTGGCAAAGGCTCCCCCACCGGCTAGCTGGTATGAGCAGATCGTGCGCGACAACGGCATGCTGATCGCCGGCCCCTCCCGCTATGGCGAGCGGTTCCTCAATTCCATCATCATCGGCTTCGGCTCGACCCTGTTGTGCATGGTCCTGGGGACGGCAGCCGCCTACGCCTTCTCGCGCTTCAAGGTGCCGCTGAAGGACGATCTTATGTTCTTCATCCTGTCCACCCGCATGATGCCGCCGATCGCGGTCGCCATTCCGGTTTTTCTTATGTACCGGCAGCTCGGACTGAGCGACACGCATCTGGGAATGATCCTGCTCTATACGGCCGTCAACCTGTCCCTTTCGGTCTGGCTGCTGAAGGGCTTCATCGACGAAATCCCGATCGAGTACGAAGAGGCAGCTCTGATCGACGGCTATTCGCGGTTTCAGGCTTTCTATAAAGTCGTGCTGCCGCAGGCCGCGACGGGCATTGCATCCACCGCAATCTTCTGCCTGATTTTTGCCTGGAACGAATATGCTTTCGCCGTGCTGCTGACGTCCGGCACGGCGCAGACGGCACCGCCCTTCATCCCAACAATCATCGGTGTCGGCGGTCAGGACTGGCCTGCCGTTGCCGCTGGCGCAACCTTGTTCCTGTTGCCCGTAATGGTGTTCACCATTCTGCTGCGCAAACACCTTCTTCGCGGCATTACCTTCGGTGCGGTGCGCAAATGACCCAGTTTGTCAGGGGGCTTCTGCACTTTCGACGTGGCGCCTGGGAGTTGTTGGCATCGGTGCTGATCGCACTGGGCGTGGCCATGCTCATGCAGCCATTCGCGCTGTGGCTGTACACCTACTCCTTCATTGTAACCCTGATCGGCACGGTGATGTTCATCGTGACGAGCCACTTCCCGGAGTAACGCGATGGCCCAGATACGCATTGAAAATCTGCGCAAGGAATTTGGAGCCTTCACGGCCGTCCAGTCGTCTTCCTTCACCATCGAGGATGGCGAATTCTTCATGCTTCTCGGCCCATCCGGCTGTGGCAAAACGACGACGTTGCGCATGATGGCGGGCCTGGAACTGCCGACGAGCGGACATGTCTACATCGATGGCGAAGAGGTCGGCATGAAGCCGGCCTCGCAACGCGACATCGCCTTTGTCTTCCAGATGTTCGCTCTCTATCCGCACATGAACGTGCGCAAGAACATCTCCTATCCCCTGATCAGCCAAGGGATGGGCAAGCAAGAGACCCGCCGTCGCGTCTCTGAGGTTGCCGGGGTTTTGGGCATCGAGAGCATCCTGGACCGGCCGGTCAGCGGATTGTCGGGCGGCGATCGCCAGCGCGTGGCGCTGGGCCGCGCCATCGTGCGGCAGCCCAAGGCGTTCTTCATGGACGAGCCTCTCGGTGCGCTTGACGCCGAATTCCGCGAACACATGGCCGAGGAACTTCGGGCGCTGCACGATCGCATGGGCGCGACCACCGTGTACGTCACCCATGACCAGCTCGAAGCCATGCAGATGGGCGACAAGATTGTCGTCATGAATCACGGCGTGGTCGAGCAGTTCGGCGTGCCGCAAGATATTTACGATTGGCCGGCAACCAAGTTCGTTGCCAAGTTTATCGGCTCCCCACCGATGAATTTCCTCGACTTCGAAGGCATGATCGCCATCGGAAGCAGCAATGTCGTGCTCGCGGGTCACGACGTGGCCATCCCCAAAAGCCTGCAGGGCGCGACCGGCAAGCTGACCCTCGGCGTAAGGCCCGAACACATCCGGCTCTCCGACAGCTCGGCCTATCGGGCTGAAGTCATTGCGGCCGAATATCTTGGAACGACACAGATCATCACCTTGGCCACGGCGAACGGCGAGGCCAAGGCGCGTATCTCGTCTGCGGATGCCGTCAGGCCCGGCGAGACCGTCGGCCTCGAATTCGACGCGCGCAATTTGACCGTATTCGAGCCTGCGAAAGGTCGCGCCCTGTTCTCAGAGGCAAACCAGAGGGTGCTGGCTCATGGCTGAGGTGGTTATCGATCGCATTACCAAGGCGTTTGGCGACACGGTCGCACTCGACAACGTTTCCATGACCATCGCCGATGGTTCGTTCGTGGTTTTGCTCGGCCCGACGGGTGCAGGAAAAACGACGATCCTGCGCATGGTTTCGGGCCTGGAAAAACCCGGCTCCGGCGAGGTGTTGATTGGCGGCCGGTCCATGCGCGGCCTGACACCCGCCGAGCGCGATGTGGCGATGGTCTTCCAGCAATATTCGCTCTATCCGCATTTGACGGTGCGGCAGAACCTGGAATTTCCGCTTAAGTCGCCGCTGCTGCAGACCCCACGGTCGGAAATCGACAAGAAGGTCCGGTCCGTTGCCGAGGTGCTCCAGATCGCCCACAAGCTGGACAACAAGGCGACGGCACTTTCCGGCGGTGAAATGCAGCGCGTGTCGATTGGACGTGCACTGGTTCGCAACCCGGCCATCTATTTGATGGATGAGCCACTCAGCTCGCTCGATGCCAAATTGCGCGCCGATTTGCGCATCGAGCTCAAGAGCATTCAAGCCGATTCCGGCGCCACCCTGCTTTATGTGACGCACGACCAGATCGAGGCCATGACCATGGCAACGCATGTGGGTGTGCTTGATCATGGCAGGCTGGTGCAGTTCGGATCGCCCCGCGAGATCTACGAAGACCCGATAAGCATCTATGCCGCCAGCCGGCTTGGGCAGCCGAGGATCAACATTCTGCCGGCGGACCTGTTTGGCACGGCACCGGCGAACGCCATGTCGATCGGCCTGAGGCCCGAACAGATCAGGCAAGGCGCCGGCGCCGACTGCCTGGTGACCCGCGTGGAGCATCTGGGCGACCAGACACGCCTGCATTTGTCGTTCAGGAACCACAACATCGTCACCGTCACGAACACCCACACCGAGCTCAAAAGCGGCAACACCATCAAGATCGAGCCTCTGAAGCCGTTCTTCTTCGACGCAGACGGCCAAAGGCTAAAGTAAGGGAGAACATCGTGGCCCAATTCATCAACACCAAAGAAAACATCGTCACTGAAGCCGTTGATGGTCTCGTCGCCGCCTCGGGCGGAAAACTGGCCAGACTGGATGGATATCCGCATATCCGCGTCGTGGTTCGCAACGACTGGGACAAGTCCAAGGTCGCCCTGCTTTCGGGCGGTGGCTCAGGTCATGAACCGGCGCATGCGGGATTTGTCGGGGAAGGCATGCTGACTGCCGCTGTGTGCGGAGACATATTCGCCTCTCCGACCGTTGATGCGGTTTTGGCCGGCATCCTTGCCGTGACTGGCCCGTCTGGCTGCCTGCTCATCGTCAAGAACTATACCGGCGACCGGCTGAACTTCGGCCTGGCCGCGGAGCGTGCACGCCAGTTTGGTTTGAATGTGGAGATGGTCATCGTCGATGACGATGTCGCCTTGCCCGAATTGCCGCAAGCCCGCGGCGTGGCCGGCACGCTTTTCGTTCACAAGATAGCTGGCGCTCTTGCCGAGAACGGCGCCGACCTCAAGACCGTGGCGGCCGCGGCGCGTCAGGTGGTCTCCAGGACCAAGAGCATCGGCATGTCACTCAGCACCTGCACCATTCCAGGGTCCCCCAAGGAAGATCGCATCCCCGCGGGCATGGCCGAGCTGGGATTGGGCATCCACGGCGAAGCCGGTGTCGAACAGGTCGAATTCAACGGCGCCCAGGCTGCCGTTGCCGCCATGATCGGGCGTCTCGCAGTTGACATGGAAGCCAGGCCGCATGTTGCCCTCATCAACAATCTCGGCGGCACGTCAGTTCTCGAAATGTCGATCATTCTGAACGAGATTCGCCTGTCGGCGATTGGCGAACGGATCAATCATGTTGTCGGACCGGCAGCCATGATGACGTCGCTGGACATGCAGGGCTTTTCGATCTCCATCTACCCTGCGGACGAAGCAGAGATCGCGCTGCTCAAGCAGCATACGCCACTGGCGGCGTGGCCCAGAATCTCATGGCTGGGGCAAGTTGCGGTGCAGGCGCTGCCCGATGGCCTGACGCCCGTTACGCCCATGCCCTCGGTGCACAAGCAAACCCAGGAATTCTTGACCAGATGTTGCGAAATCCTGATCGCCGCGGAAAATGACCTCAATGCGCTGGACGCCAAATCCGGCGATGGCGATACCGGCAGCACCTTGGCCGGGGCGGCCCGCGCGCTGATTGGCGCCATGAACCGGCTTCCCCTGGCGGATCATACCCAGCTTTATCGTGCCATCGGCCTCGAGCTCAGCCAGACCATGGGCGGCTCGTCGGGCGTGTTGCTGGCGATCTTTTTTGCCGCCACGGGAGATGCTGCTTCAAGCGGATTACCAATGCATGAGGCACTCAAGGCCGGCTTGCGGCGCATGCAGGAAATCGGCGGCGCTCGCCTGGGCGATCGCACGATGGTCGATGCGCTGGCGCCGGCGCTTGACGCTTTGAACGATGGGCCTGCCGCTGCGGCCAGGGCCGCGAGGGAGGGCGCCGATCGCACCGCCAGCATGACCAAAGCCAATGCCGGACGCGCGGCCTACCTCAATGCCAAGCAGCTTGCCGGACACGTCGACCCTGGCGCCGAAGCCGTGGCGCGACTTTTCGAGCACCTTGCCGGCTGGTTCGAGAAGGCTGCCTGACATTCAGTCGCAAAGTTCGCTGCCAGACGCGAATGGCGGGACCACGTCTGCCTTCTCGCGTGTCGGCATGCGCCCGCAGTTTCTCCGCCGTGCACGAATTCTCCGGCAGCACGCGCCAGCCGCATTCATTCACCCTGATCCTGGCGCCCTTGGGATAAGGAGGCGGAATAGCTGCCGTCCGGTCGCGACCCCATTGCAGACAATTGCGAGTTGATCCACTAATTGAGGCAGCTCGGTCGGTCCCCCGGTGAACTGGTCAAGTGCGCAGGGCATTGGATTTGAGGAGGAAGCACCGTGCATGAAGTCGCGATCCTGTTCTCCATTCTCGGGGTCTTCCTTCTCGGCGCTATCAGCCCAGGCCCGAGCTTTGTCGTGGTTTCGCGCATCGCTATTTCCGGGTCGCGCGCAGACGGCGTAATGGCGGCGCTTGGCATGGGCATCGGCGGCTTCGTTTTCGCCTGCATCGCGGTCGCGGGACTGACGGCGATCCTGTTGCAGGTTGAATGGCTTAACCTTGTGCTACGGCTGGCCGGCGGCGCCTATCTTGTGTGGCTCGGAATTAACATCTGGCGCGCCGCGCCCGAACCGATTGAGGTTGCCGAGACGACGACCGGACGACCAAGCACGCTTTGGAAGTCCCTGCTGCGTGGTCTCTTTGTGCAACTATCCAACCCAAAGACAGCGATCTTCTATGCTTCGATGTTCGCCGCGCTGTTGCCCTCGCCGACGCCATCCTGGATGTTGTTTGCTCTGCCACCGATGCTCTTCCTCAATGAATTCGCATGGTACGCCATCGTGGCACTGGGTTTCTCGTCGCGCGGACCGAAGGCTGCCTATTTGCGATCCAAAATCTGGATCGATCGTGCTGCGGGAATGGTGGTTGGAGCGCTGGGCGTTAAGCTGATGACTGACAGCGTACGATCTTCTGTTTGACGCATAGCTCCTGCGTGTCGGCTTGAAGCTCGGGAGTCCACCAATCTTGGTCGTCGCGCGTTTCGTCGACGGACACCCGGCTTCGGGCCGGAATTAGACGATCCGTTTTCGGAGCGAACTCAACAGAAAGCAGCCGTTCGGTTGACGACCGCGTTGCGGACATTCTACAGCGCGGTTCATTCCGATCTCGAACTGCTGCGTGCTGCATTGGCAGGCCAATCGCATCCGCTGTGCGATGGCCAAAACACCAGAGCCAATCGCAAGTGGATGGAGATTGAGGCTCCGGATCAAGTCTCTCGCAGAATTTTATCCATCGTTTTTCCCCGCGCCAGTTCATCAATGAGTTTATCCAGGTAGCGAATTTCTCGCATGGTTGGTTCCTCGATGTCCTCAACGCGGACACCGCAAACCATGCCCTTGATCAAGGCGCGCGACGGATTGATCTTTGGGGCCTTTGCAAAGAATGTTTCAAAGTCAGTTTGTTTTTGCAGCTGAGCTTCCAGAGCTTTCGGATCATAGCCTGTCAGCCATGAGATGACCTGATCAACCTCTGCTTTTGTACGTCCCTTTTTCTCTGCTTTCGCGACGTAAAGAGGATAAACGTTTGCGAAGGCGGTCGTATACATTCGGTGCTTTGTCATCATTTCCACCCCTTGGCGCCCTGCCGAATTAGGCCGGCATTGGCCGATTTGGTCAGCCACATCAGCATCAGATCCGAGCGGTCGCTGGTCGCATTCCGATCCAGAAAACCAGCCGCTGCAGTTCGATATCCACCAGGCATCACCTCTCTTGGCTGCTCCACTGTGGGCCGAGGCCAGCCGTTGAATTGCGCTAGATTTGTTGGCGGCTTAGGTTATCCGATTGCTAAGGGTGTTCGACAGGGAGTTCCGACCAATTGAGCGTAGCATTTGCCAAAGAGGAAAGCGCGGAGGCCGCATCGGAAACCATCCTGCCGGCTCGTCCCATCTCCGACCGGATAAACCTGGTCACGGAGGCTGGTTTTAAGATGCTGCACGATGAATTGGCCCGCGCCCAGCAGGCTCTCGCGGCCGCCAACATGTTGGAAGATGTCAACGAGCGGCGACGGCAGTCGGCAGTTCCGGTTCGAGACGTGCACTATTATGCCGAGCGCGTCCGTACGGCCCGGCCTATGCCGGTGCCCACCTCTAACAAAATGGTCGCCTTCGGCCATACCGTCACTTTCGAGCGCGATGATGGCCGCACTCAGACCTTCCGCATCGTCGGTGAGGATGAGGCCAACCCGTCTCAAGCTTCCATATCGCATGGCTCGCCGGTTGCGCTCGCACTGATTGGCAAAACCGTGGGCGACGTTGTCCTGCTAGGGCAACGCGAACTCGAGATTCTGTCGATTGCTTAGCTGGATAGCGGAGTACGACGCACGACGAGCACGCCGAACTCCATTCGCGCGAAGCTTCGCAGGTTCGGCTGGCAGTTCAGGGCATGGATAGAGTCGCCCGCATGGTGCGCAAGAAATAGGCTTTGGCTAACCGCCTGGCCAAGCACATTGGCTATCCGCCATATAAGCATTTGATTTTATTATATATTTGGTGGGCCCGGAGGGACTCGAACCCCCAACCAAGCGGTTATGAGCCGCCGGCTCTAACCATTGAGCTACAGGCCCCACGCCGGCTGGATAGTAAGTTTTGCCCGCTGGCACAAGCCATCTTTGTGCAACTATTGCGCGCTGCCGCATTCCACCCATAATCCGCCCCTATTCGACACTGTTGAAGGGCTCAGGACAACGGAGATTATATTATGAATCGCAAATACATGGCGCTTGCACTTGCAGCGGTACTCGCAGTTCCCGCGGCTGCCGCCCGCGCCGACAACCAGCCATCGCCGCGCATCATTGTCACCGGCGAAGGCGAAGCCTCGGTCGCGCCCGATCTGGCGCTGCTGTCGCTGTCGGTGATGCGTGAGGCCAAGACCGCCCGCGAGGCGCTCGACGCCAACAACGACGCCATGGCCGCCGTGATCGCCGCGATGAAGACCGCGGGCGTCGCCGAGCGCGACCTGCAGACCGCCGGCATCCAGATCCAGCCGCGCTACAACTACACCAACAAGCCCGATGGCTCGCAGGACGCCGAGCTCGTCGCCTATCAGGTCATCAACACCTTGTCGGTGCGCGTGCGCGATATCGCCAAGACCGGCGAGATCCTCGACAAGGCCGTGTCGCTCGGCGTCAACCAGGGCGGCGGCATCACCTTCACCAACGAGAAGCCCGAAGGCGTCATCACCGAGGCGCGCAAGCTTGCGGTCGCCGACGCCATCGCCAAGGCCAAGGTGCTGGCCGAGGCCGCCGGGGTCAATCTCGGCAAGGTGCTTGAGATCGCCGACCAGTCCTACGCGCCGCCGCCGATGCCGATGCAGGCCAAGTCGTTCGACCGCGCCGCAGGTGCCGCGCCTGTCGAGGCAGGCGAGAACGCCTACCGCGTCCAGGTCAACGTCACTTTCGAATTGAAGAACTGACAGGCAAACCTGAGAACTGGCTAGCGTATCGGCCCTGCCGCGCGTTCAACCGCGCGGCAGGATTTTTGCAAGTGCTCGCGAACATGAAAAACCCCGGAGGCCAGGCCTCCGGGGTTTTGTTTGGAGCCACACACCCTTCCCCGAGGGGAAAGGGGCTCCCGCTACTGTGATCGGACAACGCCCGATCTACTTGTTACCAACGCACGACGGGGCAATTCGGGGCCCGGGCGAAGGTGATCGCGACGCGCTCGCCGTACTTGCGCCCGCTCACCGTGATCGAGCGGCGGTTGACGTCGACGATGCGGGCGCGGCGCAGGCCCATGCGTTCTGCCTTGTTGACCGCCCTGTCAGGCGAGCAGGCGCGGTCCCAGCGGCCACCCGGGCGGCCGCCCCAGCGGCCGTCATTGCGGTTGTCCCAACGACCATCGTTGCGATTGTCCCAACCGTCATTGCGGTTATCCCAGCGGTTGTTGTCACGGTCCTGGATGTAGACGCCGACATTGGGCTGACCCTGGCCGAGGTTGAGATAGAGGCCTTCCGCCTGTGCCGTGGCAGGAATGGCGGCCAGCGTGCTGAAGCCGATAAGGGCCGAAAGGGCGGCGGTCTTGATCTTGTCGAACATGGTCTTCTCCTTGAACTCCGTGGCGTCAGGCCGTCTGTGCCTGAGCGATGGGCTGACAATGCACTGCCCAAGCTGAACCGTTTTCGAACCGGCCATTCATTTTCGGTTCATCTGGTAACATATTGATTCTGCTTTGTAATATTTGATCTAGCGCAATCGTTCCCAGCCGCGCGGCAGCGACAATGGCCAGCCGAATACGTCAGCAATTTGGCACTTCGCGGGATTTGCAGCGCTTACGGCTCTTCGTCGAGCATGTGGTCGAAATAGTCTTCCGGCTCGGCCAGGTCGTCCTCGGACGCCGTCAGCTTGCCGCGCACCGAGATGCCGGCCTCATGCACGGTGTCAGGGCTGCCGGAAACGAGGTGGTGCCACCAGTAGAGGTCGTGGCCTTCGCCGACCAGGCGATAAGCACAGGTGCTGGGCAGCCAGGAAATCGTGCGCACGTTTGCAGGCGTCAACCCGACACAGTCCGGCACCCGCGCGAGGCGATTGGTGTAGTCGGCGCAGCGGCAGGTCGATCCGTCGAACAGCCGGCAGCCGACGCTGGTCCAGTAGATCTCGCCGGTGTCTTCGTCCTCGAGCTTGGACAGGCAGCATTTGCCGCAGCCGTCGCAAAGCTGCTCCCACTGGGTCGGGCTCATCGCCTCCAGCGGCGTCGTTTTCCAATAGGCATCGTCCATGTCAGGCATTTGGCCCCGATGCAAAGATACGTCAAGCCGGCAGCTCGCATTCATCGCCAGTTCAGCGAAACCACGATATTGCCATGTTGATGTCGGGCAATCGCCCCGATGCGATGCGACTGCCACACCAAGCGGAACCATTAACGGTTCCATCTGTTTGGGCCGGGACGGGACCAAAGTTCACTTCGAGGAGATTTCCAACGATGAAACGCCAACCACGGATTCTCGCAGGCACGGCAATCGGCCTGTTCATGGCATCCGCGCCGTTGGGCGCCATGTCGCTGCCGAACGGCCCGCTGGCCGACACAGGGACATCGCTGCCGCTGATCCGCGTCCAGTCGGACTGCCAGGAAGGCGAATCGGCGGAAGCCTGCGCCGCGCGCCAGGGCGGCGGCCAGCAGGCCCCTGCCCCCGAGCCGCAGCCTGAACCAGCCCCCCAGCCGGAGCCGGCGCCGCAGCCTGAGCCCCAACCCGAACCTCAGCCGCAGGCCGAACCCGCGCCGCAGCCGCAGGCAGAACAGCCAGCACCGCAGGCCGAAGAGCCGGCACCAGAGCCCCGCCGCAAGAAGCGCGAGGCACCGGCGGAGGAACCCGCACCTCAGCAGGAGGTCACACCGCAGGCAGAGCCCGAGCCGCAGCCGCAGGCAGAAGAACCCGCCCCCAAGCGCAAGAAGCGCGAGCCTGCCGCCGAACAGCAGCCGCAGGAACAGCCCGCCGCCGAGCCGGAGGCAGCGCCGCAGCCCGAACCGCAGGCCGAGGAGCCCGCGCCCAAGCCGAAGGAACAGGCCCCGGCCGCAGAGGAACCAGCCCAGACACCTGAGGTCGCTCCCCAGCCGGAAGCACAGCCCGAGCAGCAACCACAGGCCGAACAGCCGGCGAAGAAGCCTGCCGAGCCGACACCGGAGCAGCCCCCTGCGCCGACTCCCACGCCGGAAACGCCCGCACCTCAGGGCGAAGCTCCGGCCCAGGGCGAACAACCTGCGGCAGAGCAGCCTCAGCAGCCCGCAACGGGCGAGCAACCAGCTACCGGTGAACAGCCGGCGACCGGCGAACAGCCAGCAACGGGTGAACAGCCGCAACAGCCTGCACAGCAAGGCGAAGCGCCAGCGAACCAGCCGCCGGTGAACCCCAACGAGGCACCGCTCCTCGACAGCCAGAAGGAAACGCCGCCCGCCCAGGAAGGTGGCCAGCAGCCGGCTGCCGAAGGCCAGCCCGTTCAGCCAGCGCCCGAAGGGCAGGCCGGCGAACAGACGGCTCAGCCTGTGCCGGTGCCGGTCGATCCCGGCCCGCCGCCGGTCGACGACAAGACGGCCACCGAGGCAGCCCAGCCTGTCGAGATCCAGGCCGTCACCGCCGAGAAGGGCACCCGCATCGAGCAGATGCCCGAGGTCGACTTGCGCCGCAGGCCGCGCCCCGAGGGCACTGAGGTCGTGCGCGAGATCGGCGACCGCATCATCATCCAGATCAACAATCAGATCATCGTCGAGAGCAACGACCGCCCGCGCCTGACCCGCGACGCGCAAGAGGTCTATTATGAGGAGCTGCCGCGCGGTCGCACCCGCGAGGTGATCGTGCGCGACAACGGCAACCAGATCATCACCATCCGCAACCGCTATGGCGACGTCGTGCAGCGTTCGCGCATCACGCCGGACGGGCGCGAATATGTGCTGAGCTATGTCGACGACCAGTATTACGAGGGCATGGACGAGTGGCGCGATCCGGGTCTCGACCTGCCGCCGCTGCAGCTGCATATCCCGCGCAACGAGTACATTCTCGACGCGCAATATGTCGAAGATGACGATGCCTATTACGACTTCCTCGAGCGTCCGCCGGTGGAGCGCGTCAAGCGGCTCTATTCGGTCGACGAGGTCAAGCGTTCGGCCCGCGTGCGTGACATCGCACGACGCGTCGATCTCGATACGCTGAGCTTCGAATTCGGTTCAGCCTCGATCCCCGAGGCCGAGATCGCCAAGCTTGAAGGCGTCGCCAATGCGATGGAGAAGCTGCTCAAGAAGAACCCGGCCGAAACCTTCCTCATCGAGGGCCACACCGACGCCGTCGGTTCCGATGTCGCCAATCTGGCGCTGTCGGATCGCCGCGCCGAGGCCGTGGCCGATGCGCTGACCAACGTCTTCGGCATCGCGCCGGAGAACCTATCGACCCAAGGGTACGGCGAGCGTTACCTCAAGGTGAAGTCGCAGAAACCAGAGCGCGAAAACCGCCGCGTCGCCATCCGCCGCATCACGCCGCTGGTGGCGCCGATCGCCAGCGCCAACTAGCGCCAGGCGGCAGCAAACAGACCCGATCCGCCCTGTGGGCGGGTCGGGTTTTGCGCGTCGGGGGTCATCGCCGGAACCATTTCAGGATCCTGCTCGGACACAGTATCGACCGGTAACAATCACGCGATCACCCGGCTTTGGTCATTGAATCGCTGGATTTTGATGCCACTTTGTGGGTGACGTGGTTCCCTGCCCCGTCCATCTCCGGCGTTTCAGGAGATCAGGCCCGGCCGAATTCCCCCTCCAGCGGCCGGGCCTTGTTTTATCCCCAAAGCTGTTGCATTCGTCGGCACCGCCTCAATCTGCAATCGTAAAATTTCGGACGTCTCATGAAACGCCTCGAACACGCTGTCGAATCCATCATTCTTGCCTCGCGCTGGCTGCTCGTGGTGTTTTACCTCGGCCTCGCCGTAGCGCTCGGCATCTACGCGCTGTCCTTCGTCAAGAAGCTCTACGAATTCGTCATGAAGGTGATGATTCTCGATGACACCGACACCATCCTGAAGGTGCTGGGGCTGATCGATGCGGCACTTGTCGCTTCCCTTGTGGTGATGGTCATCATTTCCGGCTACGAGAATTTTGTCAGCCGCTTCGACAACCATGATGGCGAAGTCCACTGGCTCGGCACCATCGACATCAGCTCGCTCAAGATCAAGGTCGCCTCGACCATCGTCGCGATCTCGTCGATCCATCTGCTGCAGGTCTTCCTCAACCACCAGCAATACACCTCCGAACAGTTGATGTGGCTGACACTCATCCACTTGACCTTTGTGCTGTCAGCGCTGCTGCTGGCCTACATCGACCGCCTTACCGGCCTGAGCAAAAGCGACAAGAAGGCCGGCGTCGAGGACGGCCCGAGCATCTGAACGGATCATTGACCGGATTCATTTTCTCAGCCGCGCCGGCCAACTTACTGGATTGACTGAGCTTCGGCGGGCGAACCGCCGATTGACAGAACGGACGGAGGTGCTGCACAGCACCTCCGTTTCCATTTGTGCGGAGGCTGCCTTGCGTTGGATCGGATGTGCACTGCTCGCGCTGGGTATCGCAGTCTGCGCGACGACCTTTGGCGGCTGGGTCTGGTTGAACGCTTATGGCTGCGGCACCGGCTGCAACGATTTCCGTCTGCGCTGGGAAGACACAGAGGCGCTGGCCGTATTCATCCCGCCTTTCGTTGCCGGCACCATATTGGCACTCGCCGGCGCCGGCACGATCTTTTTCAATCGCAGCAAATAGCCGGGCCAACACGCAGCGTTGTCCGTGGCTCCTGGCACCGTCGAACGGCTGGTCATGGCAGTATTGAACAGCTAGCCCGGCTTCAATAATCTTGACTGCGAAGCGAGGACCATCTCCCCCATCTGGGACGCTTTTTCGGAACGGGCCGAAATCCCACGGGGGTTGGATGCGCACCACTCTTGATCGTGTTCGCCACGCCATAAGCTTCGAGCTGATCGGGCTGGCGCTCGTAACGCCGCTCGGCGCCTGGGCCTTCATATGCCCATGGGCGACATCGGCGCGGTCGCCATCGTCAGCGCGACGATCGCCACAATCTGGAACTACCTGTTCAATCTCGGCTTCGACCACCTGCTTCTGGCGATAACAGGCAGCGTCAAGAAATCGCTTAAGGTGCGTGTCGCTCACGCCGTCCTTTTCGAGGTCGGGCTTCTCGCCGTTCTGATGCCGTTCATCGCCTGGTATCTCGGCATAAGCCTTGTCCAGGCGCTGCTGATGGATGCGTCGTTTGCGCTGTTCTACATGGCCTACGCATTCGTCTTCAACTTGGCCTACGACCGCATCTATCCGGTACAGGAGCGCCCAGCCAACGCTTAGGCCCGATCGACCACGGCAGGCCGACGCGCAGTTCGGCGACAGTTCGCTGGTGGGCACCGGACAATCGCCGGCGCCCGCCCTCGACACCATTTGCCTACCATGTGGGCACCGTGCCTGGTCAGGCGCAAAACCTTTCTTCAAAACGCCGCATTCATCTTGCGTTCAAGCCATGCCCGCTAAGGTCTAGGCCTCCAACGATTCGAGGACATCTATCGTGTCAATCGCCCAAACCCTTACGATGCGGACGGCCTTCGCATCGATCTGCGTCGCCGGACTGGCGGCAGCCGTGTCTGCCTTCACCCCCACCCCCGCAGAGGCTCAACGGCTGATCCGCTGCGCATCGGAAGGCGGCACCTGCCGCCTGCCTTATCCGGCCGAGGTCGTCTATGGCGCGCAAGGCAGGACCACCTCGCGCTTCATCGATGGCCCCGCTGTCCGCTGCTCGAACCGCAGCTTCGGCGACCCGGCGCCCGGCATGCGCAAGGAATGCTACATCGTCGAGCGTGGCCGCCGCGGCGGCGACTATGGCGACGGCGGCTACGGCGAACCGCGCCGCAAGCGCTGGGTCGCCTGCGCCAACGAGAACGAGTATTGCGACTTCTACGGCCGCAAGCGGGTGCGCTACGGCACGATGAGCCAATTCGAGGAAGGTGTCTTCCGCGACGGCGTCGACTGCGACAACGAGACCTTCGGCGATCCGGCGCCCGGCGTCCGCAAGCGCTGCTACATCCAGGACTAGGCCGGCCAGGTTTGAAGCCGGTATCGGTAAAATGACGGAGGCGCCTCGCGGCGCCTCCGTTTTCGTTTGCCTCAGGCGTCAACCGTATCCGGCACATACAGCGCCAGGAACTCGGGGCTCGGCGGGATCGGCGTGATGACGTCGATCAGCACGCCATTGGGATCCCTGGTAATGAAGTGGCGCTGCCCGAAGTCTTCGTCGCGCAGCGAGCGCAGGATCGGCAGCCCTTCCGCGACGAGCCGCGCGTGCACGGCATCGACATCCTTGACCTCGAAATTGATCAGCAGGCCGGCGGCCCGCCCACGCCCCTCCTCGGGAATCGTCTCGTGGTCGCCCTGGACGATGGCGAGATTGACGTCCCTGTCTTCCGCCGACCGCAGGTGGACATACCAGCCGGCGTCGAACTGCGACGCGAAGCGGAAATGCTTGACGTAGAAAGCGGCGGTGCCGGCGACGTCGCCGGTCATCAGAACGGGGTAGTAGCTGGTCGTTTTCATGGCTTTCCTTCTCTCCTCAATCAACATACAGTCTGCATGTAAATGTGAATTAACATACAGGCTGCATGTATGCAAGTGAAAAGCGAACGCCGCTCCAACCGCGACCGCACCGAGGCAACCCGTGGCGACCTGATCGCCGCCGCGCGCAGGCTGTTCACCGAAAAATCCTATGCCGAGACAGGCACGCCGGAGATCGTGGCTGCGGCCGGCGTCACGCGCGGCGCGCTCTATCACCACTTCAGCGACAAGCAGGCGCTGTTCGCCGCGGTGGCCGAGCAGGAGGCCAACGCGGTTGCCGAAGAGGTCGAACGCGCGGCACCCACCACCCTTGGCGCCCGCGAAGCACTTCTTGTCGGCACCGAAGCCTATCTCCGGGCGATGCAGGTGCCGGGACGGACACGACTTTTGCTGCTCGACGGCCCGGCGGTGCTCGGCCGCCCCGGCATGGACGCCATCGACGACCGCCACGGCAACCGCACGCTGCGCGAAGGCCTCGCAGCGACGATGCGCGCCGGCGCCATGCGCAAGCTGCCGCTCGCAGCCCTCACCAGCCTGCTCGCCGCCACCTTCGACCGCGCCGCACTGGCAATCGATGCTGGTGCGCCGTTTGCCGACCAGGTCGCCGTCATCTCGGCACTGATCGACGGGCTGATGACGCCTGACCTATCAGCCTGACGCTCACGCCATGCCGGTCGTTGTCTGGCGATGCGGCTCGAACTCGTTGAAACAGCCAAGCTCGCGCTTGAACTGCTCGATCAGCCAGGCCGCGGCCGGCTTTGGCGTGCGGTCGGCGCGGTGCATGGCAAACAGCGGCGAGCGCTGCTCGCTGTAGGGCTCGAGGTTGAGCTCCACCAGGCGGCCCTTTGCCAGATCGTCGGCGATCAGCCAGCGGGGCAGACCGCCCCAGCCGAGCCCCTCACGCATCAGGGCGTGTTTGGTGCGCATGTCGGTCAGCCGCCAGGTGCGATAGGCGAAAACGCCGAAATCGCGTCCGCGCGTCCGCTCCGACTGGTCTGACACAACGAGCTGGATGTGCTCGCGCATCTCCTCCAGCGGCACCGGACCGGAAAACCGTGCCAGCGGATGATCGGGAGCCGCTGCCGGCACCATGGACATGAAGCCAAGGCGAACAAGCTGCACCTCGGCCTCGCCCGTTATGCCGCCCACCCCGAGATCGGCCTGCCCGGTCATGACCTGATCGACGATCAGCCCGAGCGAACCGACATGCAGGCGCAGCGCTACGGTCGGAAACCGCTCCTCGAATGCCTTCAGCACCGGGACCAGCACCGGCGACGGCAAGGCAACTTCAACCGACATCGCGACTTCCGCCTCAAGCCCCTGCTGGTGGCCGCTGGCCCGCGAGCGTATCCGCTGCAGCACGCCGATCATGCGCCGGGCATCTTCCAGCATCGTCTTGCCGACGTCGGTCAGCTGCGGCTCGCGGGTGCCTTCGCGCTCGAACAGCTTGAGGCCCAACTGCGCCTCGAGATTGGCGATGGCATAGCTGATGACCGACTGCGCACGGTTGAGCTTGCGGCCGGCGGCGGAAAAACTTCCGGTTTCAGCCACGGCAACAAAGACCTGGAGTTGGTCGAGAGTGGGATTGGGCTGCATCGATCCATCCAGATTTTAGATGGATCATATAGATAATATGCCAGTTTTTCAATTGGGTTGGTCGGACCATATTCATTGCACCGAACAACCCAACCCAAGAGAAACCGCCATGTCCGTCCTGCTTGTCACGTCCAGCCCCCGCGTTGCCGCCTCGCATTCGACCCGCATCGCCACCGAATTCGCCCAGAAGTTGGTGGCCGCCGATCCCAGAGCCAATCTGGTCGTCCGCGACCTCGTCGCCAACCCGCTGCCTCATATTGATAGCGACTATGCCACCGGCATCTACACGCCTGCCGAAGACCGGACCCAGCGCCAGGCCGAGGTGGTCGGGGTTTCCGACGCCGCGCTCGACGAGCTTTTCGCCGCCGACACCGTCATCCTCGCCACCGGCTTCATCAACTTCAACATCTCGTCGACGCTGAAGTCCTGGGTCGATCACGTCGCCCGCTCTGGCAAGACCTTCGCCTATGGCGAAAATGGCCCCAAGGGCCTTGTCACGGGCAAGAAGGTTTACATCGTGCTCGCCTCGGGCGGCATCTATTCGGAAGGTGCAGCAGTCCAGATGGACCATGCCATCCCCTATCTGCGCAGCGTGCTCGGCTTCATCGGCATGACCGATGTCGAGGTTATCCGCATCGAGGGCGTCGGCATGGGCCCGGACGCGGTCACAGCGGCACTCACCAAGGCAACGGCCAAGGTCGACGCGCTGGTTGCAGCTTCCATTCAGACGGCCATTGCCGCATAGCGCCGCCACGATCGCCATCGGGGGGACGTCGCCAGACGTCCCCCGATTGATTCTCGGATGGATGACGGCGCCATATCCACTTGCTCCCTTTGATCCAGTTGTCTTTCGATGCCGGACCAGCATCCGTCTTCAATGTCGAGGACACTGCACGAAGCAAGCCGCAGCAGGCGAAAACATCGCCGCTGCAGGCCCAGATGACATGACATGCCCTCGCTCTACCCGACAGCTTCTCACCTTAGGTAAGCACCTCCTCACTTACATAAACTTACTTGAGTTATTTTATCTTGCTGGCCATAGTCTGCATGGCTGGCCCCATTGGTCAGCGGAGGCGCCCACGGGAGGGGAGCTGCCACCTCGAGGCGCCGCCTGATTACGAGAGGAGATTTCCATGTCCACGATGACCCGGCGATTGTTCATCGCCTCGTTGCCGCCTGCCCTTCTGGCCATGCGCACTGCCGCGCAGGCCGCCCCCGCCACCGACCTCGAGATGATCGCCCGGCAGAAGCTGGAGCCGGCAATCGTGACCTTGCATCGCCGCCTGGAGCGGCTGACCTCGACGCTCACCTTCATGACCACCGGGGCGCACCCCGACGACGAGCCGAGCGGCCTGCTTGCCGCCCTGCGCCACGTCTACGGCATCCGCCCGGTGCTCTATTGCATCACCCGCGGCGAAGGCGGCCAGAACAGCATCGGCGCCGAGCGCGGCTCGGTGCTCGGCGTGCTGCGCACCCGCGAAATGCAGGAAGCTTCGCGCTCGCTCGACGCCTCGCTCGCCTTCGGTGGCCGCGGCCATTCCGATTCGGTGCATGATTTCGGCTTCTCCAAGGACCCCAACGCCACCATCGATCGCTGGGGCCGCGACCGTGTCGTCGAGCGCATGACCTGGGCCTTCCGCCAGTACAAGCCCGACATCGTCATGAACTGCTTCCTCGACGTGCCGGGCCAGCACGGCCAGCACCGCGCCGCCGTGGTTGCCACCTTCGTGACCGCGGACATCTCGGGCGACGCCAAGGAATATCCGGACCAGATCGCCTCAGGCCTCGACCCGTGGAACGTGCCCAAGATCTATTCGCCGGCCTATGGCGGCGGTGGCGGCGTCTATGATGACGAAACACCCCCACCCCCGACGACGCTGACCGTCACCGCGCCCGAGCGCGACAAGATTTCTGGCGCCACCTTCCCGCAGATGGGCGAGTGGTCGCGCTCCTGCCACCTGACCCAGGGCATGGGCAAGTGGCGCGAAGAGCCACAGACCGAGTGGCAGCTGCATCTGGCGCGTGTCGCCCAGGGCGAGCCGGCCAAGAGCGAAAGCGACATCCGCGAGGGCCTGATCGCCACCGTCGGCGACATCGCCAAGCTCGATGGCATGCCGGCGTCTTCGGCCGATGCGCTGCGCAACGCGCAGGGTTTGATCGATGAGGCCATCGCCGACTATGGCGATCCGGTCGTAGTGGTCTCCAAGGCCGTCGAAATCGCCAAGGCCATCGCCGAGGCCCGCAAGCAGCTGCCGCAGGAGCTGCGTACCCAGGTCGCCCACCGCCTCGAACGCAAGGCGCGCGAAATCGACCTCGTTCTGGCAACCGCCGCCGGCATGCATGTCAGGGCCTTCACCTCAGGCGAAGATCTCAAGCCAGGCGATAGCATCACCATCAAGACCTTGGTCGAAGCGCCTGAAAACGTTGTCGTTGAATCGGCCGAGATCATCGCCCGCAAGGGCCTGACGGCGAGCAACGACCAGCTCTCGGTGGCAGCCGACGCAGAGCTCACCAACCCGCTGACCGAGCAGTTCGACCCGCTCGGCGGCAATGGCGATGCCTTCGTGCGCCTGACCGCGACGATCGGCGGCCATTCGGCGGTGCTCGACGTCGATCTCGAAGACGCGCTTAGGGTCGTGCCTGCGGCGTCGCTCGAGCTGAAGCCGGACGCGGTGGTGTTTAACACCGCGGCTGACCTCGCACCTGTCGCCATGACCGCGACCGTCACCAACGCCAAGGTCGGCGACCTCAAGATCGACCTGCCCGAGGGCTGGGCGCTGAACCCGTCGGGCGAAGCGTCGGATATGTCAGGCACGTTCGACCTGCAGCCACCGGCAAAGCCCGGCGAAACACGCTTTGCCATCGAGCCGCAGCTGCTCGGCAAGGACGCCTATGCCATCAACACCTTCACCTACCCGCATATCGGCCGTTCCGTCGTGCCGACCAGGATCTCGGTTCCGGTGCAGACGGTCGGCGCCGAGCTGACCGGTCTGAAGGTCGGCTACATCAGCGGCGGCAACGACAAGGTCGGGCTGTGGATGAAGCGGCTCGGCATCGACGTCGTCGAGCTCAGCCCCGCCGATGTCGAACAGGGTAGCTATCGCGACCTCAAGACCATCGTTGTCGGCATCTTCGCCTTCGGCAAGCGCAAGGATCTCGCCAAGGCCGTGCCCGAATTGCACAAATGGGTGCAGGATGGCGGCCATCTGGTCACGCTCTACCACCGCCCGAGCGACGGCTGGGATGCCGAGAAGGTGCCGCCGCTGTTCCTCAAGATCGGCTCGCCCTCGATCCGCTACCGCGTCACCGACGCCGCTTCGGAGGTCGATATCCTCGAGCCGCAACACCCGCTGCTCAACAAGCCCAACAAGATCGGGCCGGACGACTGGGCCAACTGGGACAAGGAGCGCGGCCTCTACTTCGCCTCCGATTGGGACAAGGCCTACAAGCCGCTGCTGGCAATGAGCGACAAGGGCGAAGACAAGCTGCAAGGCTCGCTTTTGTCGGCCGAGATCGGCAAGGGCCGCCACACCCACACCTCGCTGGTGCTGCACCACCAGCTCGACAAGCTGGTGCCGGGCGCCTTCCGCCTGCTCGCCAATCTGGTCCAGCCGGCCTGACCCAAGCAAAAGGCCCCGGCGACAACCGGGGCCTTTTCTCCACAGCCGGCATTTCGGCTAGAGCGGCATTTCCGATGTCTGCTTGATCGTCTGGCTCGGCACGTCGGTCTTGACGTTCTGCACGCCCTTGATCCGGCTGAGATGTTCGGACTGGAAGCGCCGATAGGCATCGATGTTGGCCGCAACGACCCGCACCATCGCGTCGCAGTCGCCGAGCATCAGGTAGCACTCCAGCACCTCCGGCAGCTTCGACACCTCGGCCGCGAAATGCTCGATCGTGTCCTCATCCTGCGCCTTCAGCCAGATGCGCGTGAAAAATGTCTGTCCTCGGCCGATCTTGGCCGGATTTAGCATGGCGACGTAGCGGTCGATGACGCCGGCCTCCTCCAGGAGCTTGACACGCCGCAGGCAGGGCGACGGCGACAGCCCGACCTCGCGCGCCAGATCGTTGTTCGCCATCCGGCCGTCACGCTGCAACGCGCGCAGAATGCGCTTGTCGATGTCATCAAGCTTCATTGGCTGAGGAATCCAATTTTTCACTCACCTGTCGCATCAGATGCCAGAACGGCGTCAAATTCAACGATCTTCGCAAGCAAATTGCGTCGATGTTGGACTAAGTTGCGCTTCGACAACATCAGTTCAAGCCACTTGGAAAGCGCGAGCCGCAGGGCACGCGAGGATGATTTCATGAGCATTTCGCAAGCCACATTGTCCGACCGGACAGAAGGCGGCATCGGTTCCGAGTTCTGGCGCGGCATGCGCTCATGCACACCGGTGCTGCTCGGCATCGTGCCCTACGCGCTGGTGCTCGGCGCCCAGGCGGCGCAGAAGGGGCTGAGCCCGATCGAGGTGCCGTTGATGACCGGGCTGAACTTCGCCGGCGGCTCGGAATTCGCTGCGATCCAGCTTTGGACCTCGCCGCCGCATGTGCTGCTCATTGCCGCCATCACCTTGTTGGTCAACAGCCGCCACCTTTTGATGGGCGCGGCCCTGGCGCCGTTCCTGCGCCATCTGCCCAAGCGCAAAGCGTTTCCGGCACTGTTCCTGATGTGCGACGAGAGCTGGGCGCTCGGCCTCGCCGACGCCAGGAAGCGGGCCGCGGCAGGCATCGGCCCGGCCTTCAGCCTGCCATACTATGCGGGCGCCTCGATCCCCTTCTATCTCGCCTGGGTCATTTTCACCGGTCTTGGCGGCGCACTCGGCCCCGTCCTCGGCGACGTCGAGGCCTATGGCTTCGACATGGCGTTCCCGGCCGTGTTCCTGGTGCTGCTCGCCGGCATGTGGAAAGGCGTCGCCGCGGCAAGGCCATGGCTGGTCAGTCTGGTCGTTGCCGCACTCGTCCATCTCCTGGTCCCCGGCGCCTGGTATGTCGCTGCCGGTGCTCTGTCCGGCCTTGTCTCGGCCTATCTGCTGGCAGGTGATGCATGATCGACCCCATCAACCTTGTCGCCATCGTCCTGATGGCTTCCGTCACCTACCTCACGCGCATCGGTGGCTACGTCATATTGCGCAACCGCGCGCTGAGCCCGCGCGCCACCGCCGTCATGGAGGCCGCCCCCGGCTGCGTGCTGATCTCGGTCATCGCACCTGATTTCGTCTCCGACAATCCGGCCGACCTTCTGGCGCTCGCGATCACCGTCCTTGCAGCAACGCGGCTGTCGATGCTGCCGACGGTCATCATCGCCATCGCGTCGGCGGGCGTGCTGCGCCATCTCATCGGCTAGGACGACACTTCTATCTTTGCGCCGCCGGTGCCTGTGACATCGGCGGCCCTTGCGCGCCAAGGTGCGGGATGCTTTACGGGCGATCTCTTTTACGGGCGCAACCGATGGCGTGGTGACCCGACACATCCTCTGGGTCCTACAAACATGATTCGTCTCGAAAACATCGGCAAGCAGAACGGCAAGCAGCTCGTGTTTATCGAGGCCTCGGCAGCGCTCCAGAAGGGCGAGAAGGTCGGCCTCGTCGGCCCCAATGGTGCTGGCAAGACGACCTTGTTCCGCATGATCACCGGCCAGGAAGAGCCCGACGAGGGTCAGGTCTCGGTCGATCGCGGCGTCACCATCGGCTATTTCAGCCAGGATGTCGGCGACATGTCGGGACGCAGCCCTGTCACCGAGGTGATGGACGGTGCCGGCCCGATCAGCGAGATGATCGTCGAGATGCGCGAGCTGGAAGCGGCGATGGTCGACCCCGAGCGCGCCGACGAGATGGACCAGGTCATCGAGCGCTACGGCGAGGTGCAGGGCCGCTTCGAGGAACTCGACGGCTATTCACTCGACGGCCGCGCCCGCGAAGTCCTCGACGGCCTCGGCTTCTCACAAGAGATGATGGACGGCGACGTCGGTGCACTGTCCGGCGGCTGGAAGATGCGCGTGGCGCTCGCCAAGATCTTGCTCATGCGCCCCGATGCGCTCTTGCTCGATGAGCCGAGCAACCATCTCGATCTCGAAAGCCTGATCTGGCTCGAGGCCTTCCTCAAGAACTATGACGGCGCGCTTTTGATGACCTCGCACGATCGCGAGTTCATGAACCGAATCGTCAACAAGGTCGTCGAAATCGATGGTGGTTCGCTGACCGCCTACTCTGGTGACTACGAATTCTACCAGCAGCAGCGCGCGCTCGCCGACAAGCAGCAGCAAGCCCAGTTCGAACGCCAGCAGGCAATGCTGGCCAAGGAAATCGCCTTCATCGAACGCTTCAAGGCGCGCGCCTCGCATGCCGCCCAGGTGCAGAGCCGGGTCAAGAAGCTCGACAAGATCGACAAGGTCGAGCCGCCCAAGCGCCGCCAGACAGTATCGTTCGAATTCCAGCCGGCCCCGCGCTCGGGCGAAGACGTGGTCACGCTCAAGAACGTGCACAAAAGCTATGGCAGCAAGACCATCTATGAAGGCCTCGACTTCCAGGTCCGCCGTAAGGAACGCTGGTGCATCATGGGCATCAACGGCGCCGGCAAGTCGACGCTGCTGAAGCTGGTTGCCGGCGCCTCCAATCCCGACAATGGCACCGTCGCCCGCGGCCCAAGCGTCAAGATGGGCTACTTTGCCCAGCATGCCATGGACCTGCTCGACGGCGACCGCACCGTGTTCCAGCAGTTGGAAGACACCTTCCCGCAAGCCGGCCAGGCGCCGCTGCGCGCGCTCGCCGGCTGCTTCGGCTTCTCCGGCGACGAGATCGAGAAGAAGTGCCGCGTCCTGTCAGGCGGCGAAAAGGCTCGCCTCGTCATGGCGATCATGCTGTTTGATCCGCCCAACCTTTTGGTTCTCGACGAGCCGACCAACCATCTGGATATCACCACCAAGGAAATGCTCATCACGGCGCTGTCGCAATATGAGGGCACGATGCTGTTCGTTTCACACGACCGCCATTTCCTCGCGGCCCTTTCCAACCGCGTGCTCGAACTGACCCCCGACGGCATCCACACCTATGGCGGCGGCTACACCGAATATGTCGAGCGCACCGGCCAGGAAGCGCCCGGCCTCCGCAGCTGACGCAGCTCGAACGTCAAGGCACCCGATTGTCCGTATTTGCCGCCGTGCAGCGCCTGCAGCAGAGGCTCAGCTGTTTTCTGGCACGCGCCTCGAAATTGAACTAATGTTTGCGAGGCCAGTGCTGCCGCGTCGCCGACGATCAACGTCCGGCAACGACGGGCACGGCCAAAGGTGACGAATGCACAGCGCCAATCAAGGTGCGGCTTTCACCGCGACCTGCATCGCCGGGCCGCGCGGCACAGCCATGGGCCGCGGAGACTGCGGTTGCGGCCGGCTCGCTCTCCACCTGAAGTTTCTACTAACTGCTGACCGGCGTCGATGCCAGGCCAGCGCCATGTCCTTGATCCCTTGCTTGTAACGAAGTTCGTCCGGCACTGATGCCAACGGAGGATGGCCATGCGAAAGCTCCAGGCCCAAGGCGTACATCATATCACCCTTGTCGGCGCTGACCGGACTACGTCGATCGACTTCTGGGAAGGCCTGCTCGGCATGCCGTTCATCTTCGAGCAGCCCAATCTCGACAAGGCCAGCGAAAGCCATCTCTATTTCGATCCCGGCGACGGCCGCCTCATCACCATCTTCACCGACGAGAACCGTAAGGCCGATCCGAAGCGGACACCGACCGACATCGGCTGCGTCCACCACATCGCCTTCGCCGTCTCGCGGGTGACATTCCTGCAGGCCGTGGCGCGCCTGGACGAGCGCGCCATCAAGCACAGCGGCGTCAAGGATCGCGGCTTCATGGATTCGATCTATTTCGAAGACCCGCTCGGCCTGCTGATCGAGCTCGCCTCTTACCGGTTCGAGCCGCCCGCGGGCCACACCCATGCCGACGTGCTGATGGAAGCTCACAAGGTCAGGGTCGCCCGCGGCGACTACAACATTGCCGAAGTCCATCTGGCGGACGCCATCGAGGCGCTCACCGAGCGCAGCCGGGCAACTTTGTCGGCCGGGCGCGAGCCCAAGGACCCTTATCGCAACTGAGGCTGGAGAAGCTGATATGGCCGACATCAAGCTCAACGTCATCAAGCCAAGCGTCAACAACATGAGCGCGCGCGTGTTCCTGCGCGCCTCGGGTCTCGACTTCACCGAAAAGGACGTCTACGGCCAGACAAGGTCGCCCGAATATCTCGCGGCATGCCCGGCCCACCTCACGCCGATGATCGAAACCTCCGAATTGCCCAACGGCGTTTTGTGGGAGAGTTGCGCCATCATGCAGTATCTCTCCAACAAGCACGGGCTGGAAAACCTCTACCCCAGCGATCCCGAGCGGCGCGCGATGATCGACAGCGCCATGTTCTATCTCATCGGCACCTTCTATCCGTATCTGGCGCGCGCCACCTACCCGGCACTCAACTTCCCGCAATATCCTGGTGAAGTCGGCCACAGCGACGCCGATGCCGCGACCAAGGAAAAGGCGCGCCAGGCGGCTGTCGAGGCACTCGCCGAGCCGCTCGACGTGTTCCGCTCCTTCTACATCAAGGACAAGCCCTTCATTGGCGGCGATAGGCCGTCCATCGCCGACATCAGGCTTGCCGCGACCTTGGAGTTCCTCGCCGTCATCGAATATCCGCTGCCGAGCTGGGCAAAGGACTATGTCGCGGCCATGGAGAAATCGCTGGGCGATGCTTACGCCGAACCCGCCAACGACGTGCGCGGCTACATCGGCTATGTCAGGTCGCTTGGATAGGCTTGGCGGCAGCCCAAAAACAAGAAACCCCGGCGCGCGGCCGGGGTTGATGGCGAAGCAATGACACCTCAGAACTTGTAGTTCAGGCCGATCTTGATGGCGTGCACGTCGAAATCGCCCTCGTAAGTGCGGAAGGCCACGGGATCGTTCACGGCAACGTCGCCCGAGAAGCGATAGAACTGATACTCACCCTTCACAGACCATTTGTCGTTCAGGGCATGCTCGACGCCGCCACCGACCGTCCAGCCCGTCAGCGTTTCGGATCCGCGTGCGTTGAAAGTCTCCGGGTCGTCATAATCGGTGATTTCGAGGCGGGTGAAACCTATGCCGCCCTTGGCATAGAGCAAGGTACGGTCGAACGCATAACCGGCCCGACCGGTGATGCTTGCCAGGTAGGTGTACTCACTGTCGGTCCGGCCATCGGCGTCCACCCCACCGGGGAACGTATTAATTCTGGAGCTTCCGTCAGCCCAGGAATAAGACAGATCGCCCTCGATACCGAGGACCAACGACCCCCACTGATGGTTGTAGCCGACCTGCGCCCCCAGGAGTCCGCCCTGGGCCTCGGGATAGGCCGTCTCATACTGCCCGACACCAGGTTCCGGATAAGCACCATCACCACTGCCCCAAGAATAGCCGCCATGAACGCCGGCGTAAAAGCCTGTCCAGCTGTAGGGCGCAACCACCGGGTCGGAGGCCACAGCGTCAGCCGCCATACCAGCGCTGGTTGCGGCGAGGAGAATGGTCGATGCGAGAAGAACGGATTTCATGAGCGTCCCCAGAATCGGATGCGAACACCCTAGGGTGTCATGAAAATGACGCGCAAGGCAGGATCGCAATAACTTGGCGTGCATTGCGACAGCAAGTTGCATTAGGGCAACATGATGGAATGGCATCGCGACGAACGACGCCTGGTCGAGACCACCAGCCTCAGCCGAACATACGCTCGCCCTGCTCGTCGACGAGTTGGCGCCCCTTGGTCAGCGACACCTCGACCGCGTCATCGAGCGCAGCAAAACGGTCGGCGCGGATGAACTTGTGTTCCTTGACCACGCCGCCGACGTCCTTGGAAACCACGCCGCAGGTCTGGAACTGGCCGCCTTCCTTGTAGGGCATCGCCTTGATGGCAAAGCCCTTGTATTCGATCTCCTTGGCGACCGCTGGCGCTGAGGTCTCAGCTGCGCCGCCGCCACCGCCAAACAGCCTCTTCAGAAACGACATGTTGGTTCTTCCCGTTGTTTTTCCGAAGCTTAGACGGTCATCTTGATTCAGTCGAGGCGTTTCGATCGGGGCGTAGCCACGGCGCAAGCGGCGTGCCCGCGTCGTGGCATGCGCTTAACCCATCGATGCGATGATTTCGCGATAGGCAAGTTCGGGGAAGGCTTTCAGCGTGCGTGTCCTGATATTGCCGGCCTGTCCCAGGATCAGGGCGAAGCGTGCCACCACCGCGTCGTCGGGCGCCTCGGCCACCGCCACCATGTCGTATTCGCCCATGGTCAGGTAGAACTGCTTGAATGAGCCACCCATGTCGCCGAGCAGCTTCTTGGCCGCATCGAGCCGTTTGGGCGATGAACGCACGTCGCGTACGCCCTGGTCGGTCCAGTTGATCAGCATGATGTATGTCGTCACGGCACACCTCCCTCCGGCGCCACGGAGCACGGCAATCAGCCGGGGGCGGGCATCCGGGTCATCGCCCTCAAATGCATCCACGCAGAGAATTATCCTCCCCACCGGCCTTCCGGCAAGGCTGACCGCAATCAGCTCGGCTACGATGGCTGGCGCAGCCGAACTTCTGCGGGAGAAGCGCCATAGACCGCCTGGAAGCGGCGGGCGAAATGCGATCTGGAAGCATAACCGGCAGCATCGGCGGCATCGGTGATGTTGCCTGCGCCGCGGACCAGCATCTCATGCGCCAGCTGCATCCGCGCCGACGCCTGAACGCCACGCAGCGACGTGCCCGCCTCGACAAGCTTGCGACGCAACGTCGAGGCGCCGACACCGAGTTCGCGCCCGATCTCCTCGGCCGTCCAGCGCTTCGCAGGCGCCCGCGCCACCAGCCATGCCGCGCGCTCGGCCAGCGACTGCGCGAACAGCGGCTGCGCCACCGGTATCTTCCGGAGCAGGATCAGCACCTCGGCGAGGCGATGTTCGGCCAGTGCCGCCGCGTGATCGGATCCGCCAAGCGAGATTGCGGCATGGCCCAGCGCATCAACGAGCTCTGATGTCAGCGGCACGCGCAGGTCAAAGCCGGCGACCGGACGGGCACCCGGCATCTCCTGCACCCATTTCGGCACCTGGGTGACCTCGACCAGCAGCGACTCGTAGAGGCCGCTCGTCTCCGAGGGAATGTTCACCGCGTCAAACGCCGTGCCGGCCGGCAGCACAAACACATCGCCGGCGACGAAACGCTGGCCGGCATCGCCGAGCCAGAACTCCTTTTCGCCGCTGAGCACGATGCCGATCCTCGGCATTTCTGAAACGACGCTGGCCAGCCGCTCGCGCTCGATGCAGCAATAGCTGAACAGCTGGCGGGCAAATGTGTGCAGGCCGGGGCCGCGCGCCGTGCGGCTCGACATCGCCAGCGGCCGCAGCAGTTGCAGCAGGCGTCGCGACAATGTGCTTTGGGCGTGTTCGACAGGTTTGAGCATGCCGGCACTGTAGCGCCTGCCAGAACACTGTCGACTTCACTTTGAGCGTTTCGGGCACATATGGCGCCAATTTCAGGCACGCCTCCCTGACATCAGCGGACCATTTTGACGCCGCGCCGGCAAACGACGCCGTCGCCGCTTTCAAGGAGATCCGAAATGAACCCAAGACAATATCTGCTCGCCGCCATGCTGGCGCTGCCGGCATTTGGTGCCGCACAGGCCGCCGACGTCGAACTCTGGCGCCTTGATTGCGGATCGATCAAGATCAGCGATCTGTCCGCCTTCTCCGACACGCTGCGGTATCAGGGCGAAGAGCGGACCCTGACCGACAGCTGCTACCTGATCCGCCACGACACATCCTACATGCTGTGGGACACCGGTCTGCCGGCAGCGCTCCTCGGCGCATCGCAGGACGGCGGCGGCATGAAGCCGAGCCTGGCCACGACGATCAAGGACCAGCTGTCCGAGATCGGCGTGGCTCCGGAGAAGATCGAAACCGTCGGCATCAGCCACAACCATTTCGACCATATCGGCCAGGCCGCCGATTTCCCGCAAGCCAGGCTGCTGATCGGCAAGGCCGACCTGGATGGCTTCCGGGCCGAGCCGCCGGCCTTCGCCGTCGACCCTTCCCTGGTCACGCCATGGCTCGACGGCAAGGCTGTGGTCGAAGCCGTCGAAGGCGATAAGGACGTGTTCGGCGATGGCTCCGTAGTCATGCTGTCGACGCCCGGCCACACCCATGGCAGCCATTCGCTGCTGGTCCGGCTCGCCGGCAACGGGCCTGTGCTATTGAGCGGCGACACCGTGCATTTCGAAGAGCAGTTCGCCAACAGCGGCGTGCCGCCGTTCAACGCCGACCGGGCGCAATCGCTGGCGTCGATGAGCCGCCTTCAGGACATGGCGAAGGCGCTGAACGCGACACTCGTTGTCCAGCATGATGCCAAGGACATCGCCAAGTTGCCGGCCTTCCCGGCCAGCGCGAACTAGGCAGGAACGCCGGGAGCTTCGCTTCCGGAGCCCCCGTCAGGCAGTCTCGGCGGCCGCGCCAAGCTGCTTTTCCATGAACACGCTGAGCGGGTCCTCGCGATAACAGCCGAAGGGCCCGCGGCGGATGAAGCCCTTGCGTTCGTAGAGTGCCAGGGCCTCGTGGTTGTCGATGCCGGTTTCCAGACGCAGCAGCGCATGGCCGGCATCGAAGGCCCTTGCCTCGAGGTCGGCGAGAACGGCCTTTGAAATCCCTTTGCCCCTGGCTTCGGGCACCACCCACATGCGCTTCAGCTCGGCAAAGCCGTCCGCCAGCGCGATGGCTCCGGTGGCCACTGCCGTGCCCTGGCCGTCGCGGGCGACGACGAAGCGGACATTGGGTGCGCGTAATGCATCGAGCGGCAGGAAGTGGTTGCTTTCCGCCGGGTATAGCGACGCACCATAGGCATCGCCCGCTTCCAAAAGCGCAATCACATCAGGCGTGGCGGGATCTTCCAGGGCAAGGTGGAACTGCATATCGTCGGGCTCGGTGCAAAATCTCATCGAGCCCGACTAAAGCGCAGCCGCAGCGGCCGGGCAACCCGGCCGACAGGGCCAATGTCAGCGTTCCGTCAGGGCCAGCTTGGCGCCGAGCATGACAAAGGCCGCGGCAAAGGTGCGCCGCATCCAGGTCATAACGCGTGGGCTGCCCGTCACTTTGTCGCGTACGGCGGCGGCGCACAGCCCATAGATGGCAAAGATGACGAAGGTCGCCAGCATGAACACACCAGACAGTTCCAGCATGCGCCCGAGCACGTTCGCCTCGTTCGGCGCGATGAACTGCGGCAGGAAGGCGACGAAGAAGATCGACAGCTTCGGGTTGAGCACGTTGATCAGGATGCCGTCGACAAGTACCTGCCAGGCGCTGCGCGGATCGGCATTGGCTTCGACCTTGAGCGCGCCGTGCTCGCGCAGGCTCTGCCAAGCCATGTAGAGCAGATAGGCGACACCGGCATATTTGACGATCTCGAAAAGCAGCGCGCTGGTGTGCAGCAGCGCAGCAAGGCCGGTCAGTGCCGCGATCAGGTGCGGCACGATGCCGAGCGTGCAGGCGAAGGCCGCAAGCACGCTCGCCTTGCCGCCGCGCGACAGCCCCGCCGCCAGCGTGTACACGACGCCCGTGCCGGGCGATGCGACGATGATCAACGTGGTCAGCAGGAATTCGATCGACACTGGCGTCCTCCCTCAAGGTGAGGCGACCATAGTGCAAGACGACATCAGGCAAAAGCCACCCGAAAAGCTATAGCTGACACCGTTGCATTCTGATGCAGTCGAAGCTATCCAGGCCGCGCTGCCTTCGTGCACGCCGTAAGCGTCTCACGTCAAGCAACGCATTCAACCGGTCGCGACCGGGAGGAATGCCGTGACTTGCACTCTCGTGACCGACCGCTTCCAAAGAGTGATCTTATGAGCTTACGTTCGCACCCCCGCGCGCGCGGCAAACTGCCCGCGCGATACGCTGCCATCATCATGCCGCTGGTCCTGTCGGTGCTGATGTCGTCGGTCGTCTCGGCCATCTCGACGCTGAAAAGCCCCGGGCCGACGCCTGCCTTCCTGTCGACCTGGTCCGCCGCCTGGGCGCTGTCCTGGCTGGTGGCGTTCCCGACGCTGCTGCTGGTCCTACCGCTGGTCAGGCGCATCGTGGCGCTTGTCGTTGCGATACCGCCGGCCCGCTAGCCGTGAACCGCACCCGGCAGCATGACCTGCTGCCGGGTGCGCCTGTCTGGACCAATGGAAAGCCAACTTGCCGCAGCAGGCGGCGGCGACTGGCTCGGTCCTTTGCCACGGTCGACAACTGCCCCAGCGTCCGCAGCCGTTTCAAACAAATGCTCCAACCTGGAAGGTCTAATTTAGACTCAACGCACTGAAACAAAAGGCGAAATGTCGTCCACAGGCAGCGCCGCGCAATCCACGGATTAATCTGGACTATTTTATTCAAGTATTATAGCTCACCGACGTTCAATCGGAAATTTGAAGTACCTGCCATGAAATTCCCAAGCCTGTTTGTTGCGGCGCTGGCCTCCGGCACCGCCCTCTCTTCCTGCGCCTTTGCGCAAGCGCAGCAGCCCATTCTCGAATTCGAAGGCAATCTCGCCTACGGCCAGGGAACCGGCGGGCTCGGCATCTTCATGCCGTTCCTGCTCGACAGCGGCAACGGCGTCTTCTTCGATGCCAGCGGCCACTTCGTCGAAGGCTCGGCGCGGCAGGCCTCGTTCGGCATGGGCTACCGCCACCGCATCGAAAGCGGTTGGCTGCTTGGTGGTTATGGCTATCTCGACGTCTTCAACAGCGAACACGGCAACACCTTCAACCAGCTGTCTTTCGGCGTCGAAGCACTCGGCCCGATCTATGAGGGACGCGCCAACGTCTATCTGCCGCTCGGCGACGACAAGTTCGCAGCAGGCCTGAGCCACGCCTTCGTTTCCGGCAGCGAGCTCAAGTTCCAGGCCGGCCGCGAATTCGCCCGCACCGGCGCCGATACGGAAGTCGGCATGCGCCTGCCCGTCTTCCCCGAAGGCATGAACGCCGAGATGAAGGTTTTTGGCGGCGCCTACTGGTATGACGGCGCACGCGGCCTCGACGGCACCCTTGGCGTCAAGGCACGCACCGAGGTCAGCTTCTCTGGCCTGCCCGGTGTCGCCGGCTCGACGCTGGCGCTCGGCGCGTCAGTTTCCTACGACAATGAGGACCGCACCGAATTCGGCCTCACCGCGCGGCTGCGCGTGCCGCTCGGCGGATCGAGCCGCACCGGCAAGGCCGCCTTCGATCCGATGTTCCAGCGCGTCGAACGCTCGAACTTCGTCCGCACTTATGCCGATAGCGACGGCGTGATCGAGGCAGCCGAGTTCGTCCATGGCGGCCAGACCGTTGGCAAGGTTGTCTCGATTTCATCGGCAACGGGCAATGCGGCTGCCATCAACGCGGCACTCACCACCGCCGGCACCAACGCGCTGGTGCTGGCCAATGGCGGCATCTCGCTTGGCCAGACGCTGCAGCTCGGCGCAGGCCAGCATTTGCTCGGCGGCGGCGGATCGATCACCGTGCGCGGCGCCAACAGCCGCATCCAGGCGGCGTTCCGCGCCGACGGCGAGGCAGCCAGGCTGACAGGCACTGACGCCGCCGCCAACGTCGTCACCATGGGCACCGGCAGCGAAGTCGCAGGCGTTGCGATCACCGGCGGCCTCGCCGGCATAGCTTCCTCCGGCGCTTCGAACATCGTAATCAGCGGCGTCGACATCTCCGGTACCGCGGGCGACGGCATCCGCCTCGACAACGTGACCGGCGCCACGATATCAGGCGCCAACATCCACGACCTCTACATCTGCAGCAACAACACCAATTGCGAGTTCGCCGTTGGCAGACCGAACCGCGCACCGCACGCCGCCATCGCCGCGCTCGGCACCAGTGGGCTGACGGTCCGCGATACGGTGATCGACAGTGTCACCTATGGCATCTTCGCCGGCAGCCGTATCGACCAGAGCGACTGGCCCGAGGTGATCACCCATGCTGCGACCGACATCGTCATCGACAACGTCAAGATCAGCAAGTCACGCCGCGAAGGCATCCTGCTCGTCGCCGCCAACGACGTGACGATGAACAAGGTCACCATCGACAATTCCGAACAGGGCCTGGACATGGACCTGGTGGTGCTTCAGGGCACGTCTGATGTCTCCATCACCGACATGACCTTGAAGGGCGGCATCAACGGCCTGATGCTCGTTACCGCCTCGACCCTGCCTGAGAATGCGCTGACGACCAACGTCAATGTTCGTGGGCTCACCATCGACGGCACCCGCAATGCCGGCATCTTCCTGAACCCGGTCTCCGGCATCAGCTTCAAGGATGTCACCATCAGCAATGCCGGCAGCTATGGCGCCTACATCTACGGCAGCGAGTGGGATTTCCTCGGTGGCCCGGTGAAGAACATCGACTTCGGCAATATGCGTGTCGAGCGTGCCACCAAGGCCGGGCTCTATGTCTCCGGGCCGGCCGAGAACATCCGCGGCGACGTCACCGTCGTCGGCACGCCGCTCAACTGCCTGGCCGACCAGGGCGCGTGGTCAGGCACCTCGCTGACCCAGGCGGATGGCTCGGTGCTGAAGCTCAACGGCACGGCTCTCGAAGCGAGCAGGCTGAAGACCGCCTGCAGGTGAGCCATTCGACCGCGCGGCATCAGTCGCGCGGGTCTCGCTTAATGCCCAGTGCGCAAGTCAAGCACATGCCGCCTGATCTTGTTTCCGGCCACGTCAACGAGGGAGAAGGTAACCGAATAATTCGAGTAGTCGGCCGATATCAGTGCAGTCACCTTGTCATCCATGAACAGCACTTGGTCCACTTTACCCTGATACGAGCGAGCCAATCGATCCGATATTTTCGACGTATTTTCAGACACGCCGCCATTAATAAGCTCAAATACTCGCTTGTCGGAATTGCTGCCGGAAACGTAGAAACTGGCCCCGTGAAGAAATCCATATGGGAACGTCTCGATGGGAATTCTCGTTTCTCGTATCTGAAAATCATTCCCGTCAGACGTCACTTCGAAGACCGAAGAGCTGTCGCCGAAGTCCTGCAAGACGATTGCCTTTTCCTTCGCCATGATGAGCTGATCTGCGCTTGGAACCACCGCTGAGGGATACAGTTTGCTTCCGCAGATTGGGCTCAATGCCATCGCCTGCCCCTTGGGCGTGTATTTCGATGGTTGCCACGCACAGACACGGCCGCCCAACTGAAACGGCAGCCTGATCGGCTGACCACTTTCCCAAAGGACTTGCTCTCGATCCGCGAAGAAGTCGTATTTGATAGTCGCGTAACTTGAACCAGAGACGCGGACTGCGGTCAGCAGGAACGCGCCCTTTTTCTCCACCAAGTCCGTTATCGAGTTGGGATTAAGCTGGGCCGGCCTTCGTCGACGCACAGAACCGTCTTCCAGATTTAGCAGGAACAGTTCCGAGATCGACGACGGACCTTTCACGATTGTCGCCACAATCGGATAGCTGACGGACGGATTCCCAACAGCAATCCCAACCCTTGTGGATGCCTCCCTATCGTCGTCGCATCCCGCCAGGATGACAATTGCCGCCAGGATCGTGGTCGCAGATAGCCGTCGCCAGAACGTCAAACACGACGTTATGACGCCCAAAGCCTGAACGAACAAATGCGTTCTCCTGTAGAGATGATGACAGCTTCTCTCAGTATTGTTCAGCAAGCAAGAAGCGGCATAGTACACTGCCGCCCTTGCCTTTGGCACGTACTTTCCCGCTAAGGTGGAGATACCTGCAGCGGGGACACGGAAAACAATGCCCTCTCTCAAAATGCTCATCCTTGGCGTGGCCGGCACGCTTGTCAGCCTTGGGCTCGCGATCCTCGGCGCGGGCGGGTTCGCGGCATTCTTCTCCAACCCGGCCCGCACCGCTGCTGCTGTCCTCACCGTCGTCCTGATGGCGGCCGCGCTGATCAGCGGCGCCAATCTCAGCTCAGGCGAGCAGGAGCACCGCGCCAATCGCTGGGTGCTGCCGGCCCTGGGCATCATCGGCCTGCTCAATGCCTTCCTGCCAGCCTACACCGACCGTATCGGCTTCTGGACCATCGGCGGCGAAACGGTCCGCTGGATCGGCGTGCTCTTGTTTGCTGCCGGCGGCGTGCTCAGGCTATGGCCGTTTTTCGTGCTCGGCAGCCGTTTCAGCGGGCTGGTCGCCATCCAGCCCGGGCACAGGCTGGTTACCTCGGGCATCTACGCGCTCATCCGCCATCCCAGCTATCTCGGCCTGATGGTCAATGCGCTCGGCTGGGCGCTTGTCTTCCGCTCGGGCGTGGGTGTCGTCCTGGTCGGCCTCACTCTGGTGCCGCTGGTCGCCCGCATCCTGTCCGAGGAGCGGCTCCTGCGCGGCCACTTCGGCGCGGAATACGACGACTACGCCAGCCGCACCTGGCGGCTCGTGCCGGGCCTGTATTGAGACCTATTCCTTCGGCGCGACGCATTTCTGGTCGCGGAACAGCGCCCACTCCTCGCAGATGCTGCCGTCGGGCATGCGGCAGTAGCCGGTCTCGTTGCCGGCTGAATCCTTGCGGATCTCGAGCTTGCCGCCGATGTTGCCGCAATGCACCGACGCTGGATTTGCCATGCCGATGGGCTTTTGCGCCGGTGCCGCCGCCGCCCCCATCATAACAAGCGAAAAGGCCGCCAGTCCCACCGAGCTCGCCACAAGCCGCCGCATCGCACCCTCCCTTCAAGCTTCCTGTCCAATCGCAGCAACTAGAGTTGCGCCAGCCAAAGGCAATTGCCAAATGAAAAAGCCCGGGATCCTGCCCGGGCTTTGCGTAAGTTGTGGCGCGACTGTAGCCTCAGGCGGGCATCGTCCCGGTATAGACCGAGGCCGGGCGCAGCAGGCGCCCGGTGCGCTGCTGTTCCAGCGCATGTGCAACCCAGCCAGCCGTGCGGCCGACCGCGAAGACCGGCGTAAAGGCCTCGCGCGGAATGTCGAGCGCACCGAGCAGGATGGCGGTGTAAAACTCGACATTGGTGTCGAGACGCCGACCCGGCTTGGCGCGGGCCAATGCCTCGCGTGCATAACCTTCGACCTCGGCGGCAAGACCGAGATCCATGCCCTCGGAACCCAGCGTGCCCACCGACCGCTTCAGCACGTCGGCGCGCGGGTCGCGCACCTTGTAGATGCGATGGCCAAACCCCATCAGGCGCTCGCCGCGCGCCAGTGCCGCGTCGATCCAGGGGGCGATGTTGTCGGCTTTGCCGATCGCTTCCAGCATGTCGAGCACCGGCGCCGGCGCGCCGCCATGCAGCGGGCCCGAAAGCGCACAATAGCCTGCAGTGACCGCCATGAAGAGATCGGCCTGGGTCGAGGCGACGACACGCGCGGCAAAGGTGGAAGCGTTCATGCCGTGGTCACTGACAGTGACGAGATAAGCGTCGAGCGCCGCCGCCTCCGCATCGCTCGCCGCCTTGCCGCGCATCATCCGCAGCATGTCGGCGGCCTGGCCGAGGCTGGCGTCGGGCGCCACGGGCACGAGGCCTTCAGCGCTGCGCGCAAGAGCGGCCGCCAGAACTGGCATCGCGCCGAGAAGCGCCACCTCGTCGTCGAGCCCCTCTTCCTTGTCGATCGCAGCGATCGCGGCGCGGAAGCCGGCGCCGAGCGCCAGGCCTTCGGTTGCGGGCAGAATCTTGTCGAGCCGCGCAAAGGCGCAGGCACGTGCTTCGCCAAGCTTCGCCCTCAATTCATCAGCGGCCGTTTCCTTGCCGGCTGCCGAAAGCAGACGGGCGGCGGCACCTTCGAAATCGGTCTCGGCGGCCAGCTGCGCCACGCGGCTGCCGGCGATGATCAGTTCGCCACCCTCGCCGTCGACATGGGAAAGTGCGGTCATGGCTGCGGTCACGCCGTCCAGTCCGGCGGTGGTCTGATGAAGTGTCATGGGGCTTGCTCCTTGCTGCACTGCAGAAAGATGCGGCTCTTTTCATATTGATCAATCTTGATTAGCTTGATCAATATGAAAAAGCGTCCGAACCGCTCTATCTCTCCGCCCGCGAGGCCGCAGGCGAGCTCGCCGTCTCGCCGGCGACGCTATACGCCTATGTCAGCCGCGGCATGATCCGTTCTGAACCGTCGGACGATGCCCGCGCCCGGCGCTACCGCGCCGACGACGTGCGCGCGCTTCTGGCGCGGCGTGCCCCGGCTGGCCTGGCAAGCGCCGGCGAAACCGAGGCGCCGGTTCTGGATTCGGCGATCTCCACCATCACCAGCGAAGGCTCGGTCTATCGCGGCGTCCAGGCGGTGGCGCTCGCCGAACACGCGACGCTGGAACAGGCGGCAACGCTCTTGTGGGACATGAACGACGCCGACCCCTTCGCCGCCACCAACATGCCTGTCGTCAGCGACACCATGCGCGCGGTGGCCTCGGTCACCACGGGCGAAGCCCCTATTCCCCGCGCCATCGCCATGCTGGCGCTGGCCGGCGGCAACGATTCACGTGCCTTCAACCGCTCGCGCCAGGGCCGCGTCGAGGTCGGCGCCCGTGCCGTTCGTCTGCTCACCTCAGGCATCCTCGGCACCACGCCATCGCCCGCACCGATCCATCTGCAGGTGGCGAACGCCTGGGCGCCGGGCAATCCGCATGCCCAGGCGATTTTCCGCCGCGCGCTGGTGCTGCTTGCCGACCACGAGCTCAACCCTTCGACCTGGACGGTGCGTTGCGCCGCCTCCACCGGGATCAACCTCTACGACGCGCTGATATCAGGCCTGGTCGCGCTGAAAGGCCCCAAGCATGGCGGGGCCGGACCACTGGCTGCGCATATGGTGGCCGATTTCGCCGCCACCGACGTCGCCGCTAACATCCGCGAGCGCGTCGCCATCGGCGACCGCATCCCCGGCTTCGGCCACACCGTCTACCGCGACGGCGATCCGCGCGCCGACAGCCTGCTGGCCGCCCTGGCCGAAGCTGGTGCCGACAGGCGCCTCGCCGTCGAGGCGCCGACACTGATCACCGAAGCCACCGGCCTGCATCCCAACATCGATTATGCGCTGGCGGTGATGGTGCGCATGTTCGGGCTGCCGATCGGCCATGAGACGGCGTTCTTCGCCATCGCCCGCTCCGTCGGCTGGGTCGCCCATGCCATCGAGCAACTGACCTCAGGCGTGTTGATCCGCCCGCGCGCCCGCTATGTCGGACCAGCACTGGGGCGAGGCGGCAGCTAGGCACTGAACGTTGCACACCGTATGGCGCAGCCGGCGCGATCGGGATAGCCTCGCGGGCAGGGGGAGAACAGCCAGATGATGCGCAAGGAAGTTCCGGCGGAGAGCCCCGAGGCCTATGTCGCGGCCTTGAGCGGCTGGCGCCGTGACATCGTCGAGGCCTTGCGTGCTGCCACCCGCGCCGCCGGCGATCCCGAGGCGCGCATCAAATGGGGCCACATCGTCTGCTTTTCCAACGGCCCGGTCCTGCTCATCCGTGCGGAAGAAGCCCGCGTTCTCTTCGGCTTCTGGCGCGGCAAGCGGCTGCGCGACATCGAGCCGAAGCTGAAAACAGGTGGCAAATATGAACTGGCCACCATGACGTTCCATGAGGGCGACACGGTGGATACAGCGCTTGCGGAAAAGCTCGTCCGGGAAGCGGTGCGCTTGAATGCCGAGGTCGGCGACCCGACGAAAAGCGCCTAGGCCGCGACGGTTCTGGCCTTCGCCACCACGGTCCAATTCCGCGCCGCGCGCAAAAAAGCCCCGCGACCTTTCGGTGCGGGGCTTTGTGATCTTGTCGTTGCCTCAGCTGTCGAGGAACGAACGCAGCTTGCGGTTTGCTTAGCTGTCCAGGAAGCTTCTCAGCTTCCTGGAGCGGCTCGGATGCTTGAGCTTGCGCAGCGCCTTGGCTTCGATCTGGCGGATACGTTCACGGGTGACCGAGAACTGCTGGCCGACCTCTTCGAGGGTGTGGTCGGTGTTCATGCCGATGCCGAAGCGCATGCGCAGCACGCGTTCCTCGCGCGGGGTGAGCGAGGCGAGCACGCGCGTGGTGGTCTCACGCAGGTTCGCCTGGATCGCCGCGTCGATCGGCAGGATCGCCATCTTGTCTTCGATGAAATCGCCGAGGTGCGAATCCTCCTCGTCACCGACAGGCGTTTCAAGCGAGATCGGTTCCTTGGCGATCTTCAGCACCTTGCGCACTTTTTCGAGCGGCATGGCGAGCTTTTCGGCCAGTTCTTCCGGCGTCGGCTCGCGGCCGATCTCGTGCAGCATCTGGCGCGAGGTACGGACGATCTTGTTGATCGTTTCGATCATGTGCACCGGAATGCGGATGGTACGGGCTTGGTCGGCGATCGAACGCGTGATCGCCTGCCTGATCCACCATGTCGCATAGGTCGAGAACTTGTAGCCGCGGCGGTACTCGAACTTGTCGACCGCCTTCATCAGTCCGATGTTGCCTTCCTGGATCAGATCGAGGAACTGCAGGCCGCGGTTGGTGTACTTCTTGGCGATCGAGATGACGAGACGAAGGTTGGCTTCCACCATCTCCTTCTTGGCGATCGCTGCCTCGCGTTCGCCCTTCTGCACCTGATTGACGATCTTGCGGAATTCCAGGATCGAGATCGCCGTTTCGGTGGCGAGGTTCTGGATCTCGGCGCGCAGGTCGCGGATCGTATCCTTCTCGTTCTTGGTGAACTCCTTCCAGCCACGGCTGGACAGGTTGGCGATCGAGCGCGTCCAGTTCGGATCAAGTTCCGAGCCCTGGTATTCGCGCAGGAATTCCTCGCGGCGCACACCGTAGCTTTCGGCGAGGCGCAGCAGCTTGCCTTCGTTCTGCACCAGCCGCTTGTTGATGTCGTAGAGCTGCTCAACAAGTGCCTCGATGCGGGCGTTGTTGAGCGACAGCGACTTCACCGCCTTGACGAGCTGGTCCTTCAGCTCCTTGAGGCGACGGTCCTGGCTCGGCGACAGCGTGCCGGCAGCAGCGAGACGGTTCTCGACCTGCTGGTCCTGCAGCTTGCGCAGCTTCTTGTAGGTGTCGGCGATGACATCGAGGGTTTCCATGACCTGCGGACGCAGTTCCGCTTCCATGGCAGCCAGCGACAGGCTCGCCTCGTCGTCTTCTTCCTCGTCGTCCTCGCCGCGGGTGTCGCCACCCACATTGGTGATGTCGTCTTCTTCATCGCGGCCGCCGCGGCGCGGCTTTTCGTCGGTCTTGGCCTTGGCGTCTTCATCGACACGCTCGACGATCGGCGCCTGCTTGGCCTCGGGGCCGGCATAGGTCGCTTCGAGATCGATGATCTCGCGCAGCAGGATCTTGGCTTCGTTGAGCTCGTCACGCCAGATGATGATGGCCTGGAAGGTCAGCGGGCTCTCGCACAGGCCGGCGATCATCGTCTCGCGGCCGGCCTCGATGCGCTTGGCGATGGCGATTTCGCCTTCACGCGACAGAAGCTCCACCGAACCCATTTCGCGCAGATACATGCGCACGGGGTCGTCGGTACGGTCGGTCGGCTCTTTCTTGGTCGTGGTGGCGGCAACGGCCGTGCCGGTCTGCTCGGCAAGCTCGTTGGCATCTTCCTCGGCATCGCCTTCGGCGGCCTCGGCTTCCTCACCCTGCTCGTCGTCCTCGACCACGTTGATGCCCATATCGGAGAGCATCGCCATGGTGTCTTCGATCTGTTCGGAGGTCACTTCCTCCGACGGCAGCACCGCGTTGAGCTCGTCCATGGTGACATAGCCGCGCTTCTTCGCGACTTTGATCATCTTCTTGACAGCGTCATCGGAAAGGTCGAGCAAAGGTCCGTCTGGGGCGCCTTCGCGTTCGGTCTCGACCTCTTCCTTTTCTTTTGTCGCCATTCTTCGCTTTCTCCAGGCGGCCCGTCAGCCGCTTAAACTCTTGGACAGTGCAAATCAGATGCGCTCATCGAACCTGCGCCTGACTGCCAGTAGCTGCACCTGTGTTAAGTCCAGATTAACCGTGATATCTGTGGCGGAATATCTTCCTGTCCAGTGACAAGTGCCCCAATCCGCATTTTCAGGCCATCGACACGACTGGCGACCTGGCCGCCGGTTAACTTTTTCGAATCGACCTGATTCCGTCATTCCGGCGGAAGGTCAAGCGCCTCTCGCATGATTCGCGTCAAAAAAGCGAATCAATTGCGGGATAATCGGTCCGCTGCGTCAGTTACGACCACTGCGACCCGAAGACACCCCGAAGCCTTCGATGAGCGCTTCGGTGGCCTGCACGTCGTGAAACTGCGCCTGAACTTCCACCAGATGTCGGTAGTTTTCGTCGGTAGGATCGGTAGCCAGCGCAACTTCGGCCTGTTTCAGCTCCTTATGTAAGGTGCGGGCGCTGCGGTGCAAGTGCAACGTCTGCGCGAAGGCGTCGCGGGCATCCTCGATCGCCGCATCCTCGAACGCCGTCCATTGCCGGGCACGCCGCGCCAGCGCCACGGCACGCTCCCACATCTCGGCGCAGGCAGCGCGTTCGATCGCCGCCACCACCGCCTCGCGCGTGTTGGCTTCGCCATGCGCCATCGCGTCGATCAGCACCGAATGCAGTTGCTTGAGTTCGCCGTGGCTCAGATCGAGACGCTCGACATGCTCGAAATTCTCGTCGATCAGCGAAGGGTGGTTGACCAGTGCCACCACAAGGGCCGCCTCGCGCAGCGGCATGATGCCGCCGGCGCGCTTGACCATCGCCGATCGCGCCAGGCTTTCCGACACGGCAAAGCGGCCGGACTGAACGCCTGCGCCACCCTTGTTCCACTGGCCGCGCTCACCGCCCTTGCTGCCTTTACTGAACGAACCCTTGCCGCGATCGCCCTGACCCTGCTGCCGGCCACGCTGGTTGCCGAAGAAGTTCAGCACCCGTTCGCGCATTTCCTGCTGGTAGTGGTAGCGAACGCTCTCGTCCTTGATCCTGCCGGTCAGTTCGCGCAGCGTTTTTTCGAGTTCCGCCCGCCGTTCAGGCGTTTCAAAAATGCCATTCGAGGTCTCACGCATCCAGACCAGTTCGGACAATGGCCGCGCGGCGGTAAGCACCGTGCGAAACGCTTCCGGCCCCTCGGCCCTGACCAGATCGTCGGGGTCCTTGCCCTCGGGCAAAAGCGCAAAGCGCGCGGTATGTCCGGGTGCGACCAGCGGCAGCACCATGTCGGCGGCGCGATAAGCCGCCTTGAGGCCGGCCTTGTCGCCGTCGAAGCATAGAACCGGCTCGCCCGACATGCGCCACAACAGCTCGAGCTGGTTTTCGGTAAGTGCGGTGCCGAGCGGCGCCACGACGTTGTCGAAACCGGCTTGGGCCAGTGCGATCACGTCCATGTAGCCTTCGACGGCGATCACCGCCCCGCCCTTCTGCAGCGCCTTGCGGGCGCGGGCGAAATTGTAGAGCACGTTGCCCTTGTGGAAGAGCTCGGTCTCCGGCGAGTTGAGGTACTTGGCCGAAACCTCCGCCGACATGGCACGTCCGCCAAAGGCGATGATGCGCCCACGTGAGTCGGGGATCGGAAACATGATGCGGTCGCGGAAGCGGTCGTAGGAAACAGGCACGTCCTCAAAGACGGTCAGCCCGCAGGCCTCCATCTGCGCCTTCTCGATGCCCTTGGACGCCAGGAACTCTTTCAGCGCATTGCGGCTGTCGGGTGCGAAGCCGAGCCGGAACTGCTGCTGCGTCGCCGGCGCAAGCCCGCGGTCGCGCAGATAGGCACGTCCCCTTGCCCCATCGGACGATTGCAGCCGGTCCTCGAAGAACCTGGTCGCCAGTTCCATCACGTCGTGCAGCGAGGCGCGTTCGCGCTCGCGGCGCTCTTCTTGCGCATCACGCGCCGGCATCGGCACGCCGGCCATCTCGGCGACACGCTCCACCGCCTCGGGGAAGGTCATGCCGTCGAGTTCGGTGAAGAAGCGGAAATGGTCGCCCGAAACACCGCAGCCGAAGCAGTGATAGCGGCCCTTGCGGTCCTCGCAGTGGAACGACGGCGATTTTTCGCCATGGAACGGGCAGCACGCCCAGAAATCGCCGCGCGGCGCGTTGGTCTTCTTGCGGTCCCAGGTCACGCGCAGGCCGACCACGGCCGAAATCGGCACGCGGTCGCGTATTTCGCTCAAAAATCCGTCGGAAAAGCGCATCGGGTCCTGCTTGTTTCAACCTGATATAGGCGCTCGCCTGCTCCGACACGACTCCTATTCGGCGCCATGCCCGCTGTTCACAGGCCAGCCGCTTGGCAAACATCCCGATTGCGCCGTCCGGCGGTCGTTGTGGAACCGGAAGCTCGCCCGGATGTATCCCTATATATCATCGATCGCGCATCTTGCGATGCGGTGCACACGTGTGCAATATGGACGAAAAATATTATCCGGCTAATCTAATCGGCATGTTCATGACAGTGATTCGCATAAGCGCCCAAACCGTCGCGGTTGCCCCCTCCAACGCCCCTAGGTGCAGCCCCCATAGGTGCGCCCGATGAGCGGCTCGGTCGTCCTGCTTCATCTCGCCGGCGCAGTCGCGCTTTTGCTGTTCGCCACGCGCATGGTGCGCACCGGCGTCGAACGCGCCTATGGCGACGTTTTGCGCCACAAGCTGCGCAACACCATGCGCAACCCGATCCTCGCCGTGTTGGCGGGCACCGCCCTTGCCATCGCCTTCCAGAGTTCCACCGCCGTCACATTGCTTGTCGGCTCCTTTGCCGGGGCTGGCATCGTCAGCGGCATCGCAGGCCAGCTCGCCGTGCGTGGTGCTGAAATCGGATCGGCACTTGTCATCAAGATCCTGACCTTCGACCTGTCGCTTCTGGTGCCGATTTGCCTTGCCGCCGGCACCACCATGTTTCTGGCCACCGACCGTCGCAGCTGGCAGCAGACCGGCCGCATCCTCGTTGGCATCGGGCTTCTGGTGCTGTCGCTTGAAATGGTCGGCCAGGCCTCCGAGCCGCTGCGCGAAAGCAAGCTTCTGCCTGTCATCGTCGACTATTTCGCCGGCGATCCCATCACCGCCTATTTGCTTGCCGCCGTCGTCACCTGGCTGTTCCATTCCTCGATCGCCGCCGTGCTTTTGATCGTCACGCTCGCCGGCCGCGGCTTCGTTCCGCCCGAGCTTGGCATCGTTTTGGTGCTCGGCGTCAATCTCGGCAGCTCGATCATCGCGCCCTTGCTCACCCGCAACGCCGAGCCGGGCGTGCGTGTCGTACCCATCGGCAACCTTCTGATGCGCGGTGCCGGCTCGCTGGTCATGCTGGTCGCCTTCTTGTGGACCAAGCCGTCTGTCGCCTTCCTCGGTTCGACGGTGCCCGACCAGATCATCAACGCCCACATCCTGTTCAACTGCATCATCCTGGTCGCCGGCATTCCGCTCGCCAAGCTCGTCTACAGCGCCTCGGAAAAGATCGTCGCCCTTGGCACCAAGAGCGATCCGGCCAAGGAGATGGCGGTTGCCGAACTGAGCGCCCTCAACGAAGCCGCCCTCGACACCCCTTCCCAGGCACTGGCCAATGCGACACGCGAAACGGTGCGCGTCTGCGAGACCGTCGAGATCATGCTCCAGCGCATCATCGAGCTTTACGAAAAACCCGACGCCGACAAGATCGCGGCTCTCGCTTCGCTCGACGACCGGGTCGACCGCAAGCATGCGGCGATCAAGCTCTACCTCGCCAAGGCCACCATCCGGCCGATGACCGAGGACGAGGCGCTGCGTTGCCAGGAACTGCTCGGCGCCTGCGTCAAGCTCGAGCAGGTCGGCGACATCATCGTGCGCAACATGCTCGCCCATGTGCAGAAGAAGCTCGACCGCGGCCTCGAATTCACGCCCGAGGGCTGGCGCGAACTGGCGAGCTTCCACGCATCGGTCATGGCCAATGCGCGCCTTGCCTTCAATGTGCTGGTGTCGCGCGACGCCAACACCGCCCGCCAGCTCGTACTGGAGAAGGACCGGCTGCGCGACGTCGAAAAGCAGACCAGCCAGAGCCATTTTCTGCGCTTGCGCGACGGCACCATCAAGAGCGTCGAGACCTCCTCGATCCACCTCGATACCATCCGCGACCTCAAGCAGATCAACTCGATGCTTGCCTCGATGGCCTATCCGGTGCTTGAGGAACAGGGCCTGCTGCGCGGCTCGCGCCTCAAGGCGAGCTGAGCTGCCCTTCCCCTTCTCCCCGACGGGGAGAAGGCAAGCCTCTTCCCTGGCCCCACCGACAAGCCTTGCCTGCCCCCGTCAATCCGGGCGAGGCTGCATCTCCAACCCTTGGGGATCAGCACATGGCCGCGCTCGACCACGAAGCTCTCATCGCCGAGATGACCGCCTGGCGGCGCGACCTGCACGCCCATCCCGAATTCGGCTTCGAGGAAAAGCGCACCAGCGCGTTCGTGGCGGCACAACTCAGGGCCTTCGGCCTCGACGAGGTTGTCGAAGGTGTCGGCGGGACCGGCGTCGTCGGCACGCTGCGCCGTGGTTCTGGCAATCGCGCCATTGCGCTCAGGGCCGATATGGACGCCTTGCGCATCGCCGAGCAGGCGAGCCACGACTACCCCTCGCAAAATCCCGGCATCATGCATGCCTGCGGCCATGACGGTCACACAACGATGCTGCTGGGAGCGGCAAACCTGCTCGCCAGCGAGGGCGGCTTCGACGGCACCGTTCGCTTCATCTTCCAGCCGGCGGAGGAATGGGGCAAGGGCGCGCTCGCCATGCTCGACGACGGCCTGATGACGCGCTTTCCCTTCGACGAGATCTATGGCCTGCACAACATGCCGGGCCTCCCGGTCGGCTATTTCGAGACCCGCCCCGGACCTATCATGTCGGCAGAGGACAATTTCGAGATCGTGCTGCGTGGCCTTGGCGGCCACGCCGCCCGGCCGCATCTTGGCCGCGAAGTGTTGGTTGCCGCCTGCGCCGTCGTGACGAACCTGCAGACGATTGTTTCGCGCCGGCTGAGCCCGGCAGACATATCGGTCGTTTCGGTGACAGAACTTTTGACCGACGGCACCCGCAACGCCCTGCCCGGCTTCGCCCGCATCCTTGGCGACGCGCGCAGCTTTCGGCCCGATGTCAGCGCCGAGATCGAACGGCAGATGCGCGTCATCGCCGAGGGCACGGCGCTGACCTACAACTGCACCGCGGAGGTGACCTACAGCAGGGAGTTCGTACCGCTGGTCAACGACGCCGGCGCCACTGCTTCTGCGCTTGAGGCGGCAGCCTCGGTGTTTGCCGCCGGCGCGGTCAACGGCAATGGCGAGATCGTCACCGCATCGGAAGATTTCGCCCGCTTCCTCGATCACGTGCCCGGCTGCTTCGCCTATATCGGCAATGGCGAGGCCTCGGCGCCGCTGCACAATGCGTCCTTCGATTTCAATGACGAGGCGCTGATCCATGGCGCCCGCTTCCACGCCGCGATCGCCCGCCGGCGCTTGCCGGCATCGTGACCTTTCCTAAGGAAACGCCGCCGCCATCGCTGCCCCAGGTGACCTTGCCCGAATCGCATTCATTGGCGACACTCGACCCAGGCTGTGCAGCCTGCCGCTCGCTCCCTAGGGATTGGCGAATGCACCGGAAAATGTGGTTTGACCCTTGGGTGACCGTCGGCAATGCGAGCACTGACGCTGTAGGTCACCCTCTTCAAGGGATCATCCCATGCCATCGCTTGATCGCGTGAAATCCATGGCCAAGGAACTGCGCGCCAGCCTGGCCGTACAAGACATCCACCTCGCCCACAGCGCCTGTCTAGAGATCGTCGCCCGCCAACTCGGCCATGACAACTGGAACACCCTCAAGGCCACCTCCGACGCCAAGGCCGAGCTTGCCATCTCGATCATCGTCGAACACGGCCGCGAGGAAGAAGCGGCCAGCTTCTACCAGCGCGCCTTCGGCGCCATCCGCGGCGGGGTCTATCTGTTCGAGGGCGCTCCGATCTCGATCGACCTGCGGATCGGCAATGTTGCCTTGCAGGTGGGCGGCGCCAATCCGCGCCGCGAACTGGAGCCGCAGCGCGGCGGGCCATTCTTTCCCAAGGCCTGTGGCGCCGTCAGCACCGTCTTCATCCTCGATGTCGCCAACGCCGAGACCGCCCTGCAGCGGGCGATCGGTGCCGGAGCAACGCTTAGGGGAGAGCTTGGTGTAGCGACCGACGGCCGCCGTGGTGCCACGGTGTTCGACCCGTTCGGCCACATCTGGGGCCTGCGCGACAAGGCGTCGACCAAACTCCGCCGCGCCGCCTGAGACGACCTCCCTTCTCTGGGTGCGCGCGCCGATCCACCTTCTCACAAGGGAGAAGCGCGGCGGCGTCATCGCCCCAAAAGAAAACGCCCCGGCCGCATCGCAGTCGGGGCGTTCTTGTTCACATGGCCCGAGCAGACGGAATCTACTGCAGCAGTTCCTTGACGATGCCGCTGGCCTTGCCGAAGTCCATCTGGCCGGGATAGCGCTCCTTGAGCGCGTTCATGCAGCGGCCCATGTCGCGCAAGCCGTCGGCACCGACTTCCGAAATCACCTGCTGGGCCGCGCTGCGCACTGCGCCCTCCTCCATCTGCCTGGGCAGGAAGTCGGAGATGATGGCGATCTCGTCGCGCTCCTGGGCGGCGAGTTCCAGCCGCGAGCCTTCCTCGAAGGCCTTGGCCGATTCCTGGCGCTGCTTGACCATCTTGGTCAGGATCTGCAGGATTTCCTCGTCGGTGACAGGGTCCTTGCCGGCACCGCGATGCGCAATGTCGCGGTCCTGGATCGCCGCCTGGATCAGCCGGAGCGTCGATGTGCGGCGCTTGTCGCCAGCCTTCAATGCAGTCTTCAGTGCCTCGGCGAGTGTCTCGCGCATGGCCATTACTCCTGAACGTGTCGCAAACAATAGCGCCGACCTGCCACAGTGGCAAACCGAATGACAATGGCCAACTTCCTGTTTTTGTTAGGAAAAATAATTAGCCTCGAATTCCGGCACGGTCATTGACCATCTGCCGGCCTTCGCCTATTGTCCGCGCCTTGCAAGGACTTGTTTGTTTTGTGCACGGGGCTCGCCTGACGGCGGTCGTCCGTGCTTTTCGCTGCGCGATATGGCCCCTTGCGAGCCATTTTTCAAGTCGCGGCGCCCGTTACGCAGGAGCATCGCCATGGCCTCAGAGACCGCCCCCTGGGCAACCGAAGTGCCGACCGCCGTTCTGGTTCTGGCCGACGGCACGGTCATCACCGGCCGAGGCCTCGGCGCCAGCGGCAGTGCCGTCGCCGAAGTCTGCTTCAACACGGCACTGACCGGCTACCAGGAGGTCCTCACAGATCCTTCCTATGCCAGCCAGATCGTCACCTTCACCTTCCCGCACATCGGCAACATCGGCACCAACGATGAAGACATCGAGGACCTGAACCCAGCGGCCCGCTTCGGCGCGGTCGGCGCGGTGTTCAAGGCCGACGTCACCAACCCGTCGAGCTATCGTGCCGCCGGCCATCTCGACCAGTGGCTGAAGCGTCGCGGCATCGTCGCCATGTCCGGCGTCGACACCCGCGCACTGACAGCCCTGATCCGCGAAAAGGGCATGCCCAACGCCGTCATCGCGCACGCACCTGACGGCAAGTTCGACCTCGACGACCTCAAGGCCAAGGCTCGCGCCTGGTCAGGCCTTGTCGGCCTCGATCTCGCCAAGGAGGTCACGTCGGGCCAGTCGTCGTCGTGGACCGAGACACCCTGGGTCTGGAACGAGGGCTATGGCGAGCGCAACCAAGCGACGATGCACGTCGTTGCCGTCGACTACGGCGTCAAGCGCAACATCCTGCGCCTGCTCGCTGGCCTCGGCGCCAAGGTGACTGTCGTTCCGGCCAAGACCTCGGCCGAAGACATTTTGGCGATGAAGCCGGACGGCATCTTCCTGTCCAACGGCCCCGGCGATCCGGCGGCAACCGGCGAATATTCAGTGCCGGTCATCAAGGACCTGCTCAAGACCGAGTTGCCGGTGTTCGGCATCTGCCTCGGCCACCAGATGCTGGCACTCGCCCTCGGCGGCAAAACGGCGAAGATGCATCAGGGCCATCACGGCGCCAACCACCCGGTCAAGGACCACACCACCGGCAAGGTCGAGATCGTGTCGATGAACCACGGCTTCGCTGTCGATTCCGAATCGCTGCCCGAAGGCGTCGAAGAAACGCACGTCTCGCTGTTCGACGGTTCCAACTGCGGCATCGCACTCACCGGCCGACCCGTGTTTTCGGTCCAGCACCATCCCGAGGCCTCGCCCGGCCCGCAGGATTCGCACTACCTGTTCCGCCGCTTCGTCAACCTGATCCGCGAGCGCCAGGGTGAGCCGGCGCTGGCCGAGCGCTGAGCCAATCGGCAGTCGACAATGCAAAGAGGCCCCGCCAAACGGGGCCTCTTTTCTTTTGGCTGATGCGAATGGCTGTCCGGCATGGCAAATGCACAGTCACGAATTTTGACAGCGCACAGCCAAGCAGTCTGTGAGTGAGACGCGAAGATCAGGACGCCCACCGACATGACTGCCCCGACAGCGACGCGAAGCGCCATTCCCGCCGGCATCTGGGTCCTGGGGTTCGTCTCCATGCTGATGGACATCTCGTCTGAGATGATCCACGCCTTGCTTCCGGTCTACATGGTGACGATCCTCGGCACCTCGGCGCTCACCGTCGGCATCATCGAGGGCATCGCCGAAGCGACGGCCTCGATCACCAAGGTCTTCTCAGGGGCCTTGAGCGACTGGCTCGGCAAGCGCAAGTTCCTGGCCGCACTCGGCTACGGCCTGGCCGCATTCACCAAGCCGATCTTTCCGCTCGCGCCAACGGTTGGCTGGCTGGTCGCTGCACGTTTCGTCGATCGCATCGGCAAGGGCATCAGGGGTGCGCCGCGCGACGCCCTTGTCGCCGACATCGCCCCAGCGCATCTGCGCGGCGCGAGCTTTGGCCTGCGCCAGTCGCTCGACACCATCGGCGCGTTTCTCGGCCCGCTGCTCGCCATCGTCTTGATGTGGCTGACGGCAGACAACTTCCAGACCGTGTTCTGGATCGCCGTCATTCCAGCCTTCCTGTCGCTCGGGCTGATCGTCGTTGCGGTCAAGGAACCCAAACGTCCCGGCGAGTTGCGCCGCGTCCGCATGCCGCTGCGCCGCAGCGAACTCGCCAGGCTCGGCGCGCGCTACTGGTGGGTGGTGGCGATTGCCGCCGTCTTCACCCTTGCGCGTTTCAGCGAAGCCTTCCTGATCCTGCGCGCCCAGTCGATAGGCCTGCCGCTGATGCTCGTCCCGCTCGTCCTGGTCATCATGAGCCTTGCCTATTCGCTGTCGGCCTACCCGGTCGGCGTGCTGTCCGACCGGGTCAACAAGGTGATGCTGCTCGTCATCGGCCTTGCCCTGTTGCTCGTTGCCGATCTCGTCCTCGCCTTTGCGAGCGGTCTGGCTGGCCTCGGCATCGGCGTCGCACTTTGGGGCCTGCACATGGGCTTCACCCAGGGGCTGCTGGCGACCCTGATCGCCGAAACCGCGCCGGCGGAACTGCGCGGCACCGCATTCGGCATGTTCAACCTGGTGACAGGCGCGGCACTGCTTCTGGCCAGCGTCATCGCCGGTGCACTGTGGGACACTGCCGGGCCGCAAGGCACGTTCCTTGCCGGCGCCGCATTCACGCTGTTGACATTGACCGGGCTGTTTTCGGCGCGCAGCCGCCTGACCGCACCTCGGCAAGCATAAGTCCCAGGCAACCCCGGGATGCCATCGCCGCCCCTTGTCGAGGCCCGTCGAGCGCCAAAATACCGGCTCTTGCCCGACGTCATGCCAAACCGCCCAACTGTTGCCGCCGCGTCAAATGAACCAGCCGGGGGCGATCTGCCGCAAACTCAATCCCCTCGCCGCGTTGCTTTTGAAATCCTCTCGCTCTTCAATATCTACAAATTCCGTAGAGTTAATGGGTATCGACCGCTGATGAGGATCCGCACATGCCAAGACAACTCGTGGTGGGAATTTCGGGCAACCTGACCCGTCCGTCGAAGACCAGGCTGTTCATCGAGCACATCGCAGGCGAGGTCGCGAGAAGCACGGGTGCCGCCTCGGCCACCTACGACATCGAGGACCTCGGCCCGTCTTTCGCCCAGGCTCGGCGCGTCAGCGATCTCGCCCCGCCTGCCCGGACCATCGTCGAGCAGTTGTCGAATGCGGCCATACTTGTCGTCGGCTCGCCCACCTTCAAGGGCAGCTACACCGGGCTGTTCAAGCATTTCTTCGATCTGCTCGACCCCAATTCGCTGAAAGGCAAGCCGGTGATCCTCGCTGCCACCGGCGGCGGCGAGCGCCATTCGCTTGTTGTCGAGCACCAGCTTCGGCCGCTGTTCGGCTTCTTCGAGGCGCTGACAATCCCGACCGCGATCTACGCCTCCGACAGGGATTTCGCCGACGGCGCGCTGGTGTCCGAGGCCATTCGCGCCCGCGCGCAGCAGGCGGTCGCCGAAGCGTGTCGTGTTGCCCAGACGCGCGACAGCGTCGACCTGGCCGCCTGACCTCAAGCCTTACCTTCCATTCCCCGACATGCCGGGCCTGCGGCTCGCGCCGCCGGATAGAACTTTATCGTCTTCTCAAGGAGATCATCATGACCCGACAGATCAAACTTGGCGCCTTCCTACCCGGCGGCGGACAACACATCGCCGCCTGGCGCCACCCCGGCTCGCCCGCCGACGGCGCCACAAATTTCGCCTTCCACACCGAGCTCGCCAAGACAGCCGAACGCGGCCTGTTCGATGCCTACTTCCTCGCCGACAATCTGTCGGTCGGCCTCGGCGGTCGTGAAGGCGGCAACGCCAAGATCGCCGGCTTCGAGCCGGTCACGCTGTTTGCGGCGCTCGCTCCGCTGACCACGCATCTCGGCTTCATCGCCACCGCCTCGACCACCTACGAGGAGCCCTACACGCTGGCGCGCAAATTCGCCTCGCTCGATCATCTGTCCAACGGCCGCGCCGGCTGGAATGTCGTGACGTCGGCCGGCGACGACACCGCGCGCAATTTCAATCGCGACAAACAGCCCGACCATGCCGACCGCTACGCCCGCGCCAGGGAGCATGTCGACACCGTCAAGGCGCTGTGGGACAGCTGGGAAGACGATGCCTTCATCCGCGACAAGCAGACGGGGCGTTTCTACGATCCCGCCAAGGTCCATGACATCGACCACAAGGGCGCGCATTTCGCCGTCAAGGGTCCGCTCAACGTGCCCCGCCCCGTCCAGGGTCATCCTGTCGTCGTCCAGGCCGGCCAGTCCGAGGACGGGCGCAGGCTTGCGGCGCTGTCCGCCGAGGTCATCTTCACCGCGCACCAGAACCTCGCTTCGGCGCAGGAGTTCTATCGCGACATCAAGGCGCGCGTGCTGGCCGAGGGCCGGGTGCCCGACCATGTGCTGATCATGCCCGGTGTCGCGCCCTTCGTCGGCCGCACGGAGGCCGAAGCGCGCGCCAAATATGACAGGCTCAACGAGCTGATCCTGCCCGAGGACGGCGTTGCCCTGCTCAACGGGCTCGCCGGCGGCACACTCGACCTCAGGGGCTACCCGCTCGACGGACCGCTGCCCAGAAGTGCCGAGACCGAAGGCATGAAAAGCCGCCAGGCGCTGATCCGCCAGATCGCCGACGAGCACAACTTCACCATCCGCGAGCTCTACCAGTGGGTGGCGACCGCCCGCGGCCACTACACCGTCGTCGGCAGCGCCGCCCAGGTCGCCGACCAGCTGGAAGAGTGGTTCCACAACGAGGCCGCCGACGGCTTCAACATCCTGCCGCCATGGCTGCCCGGCGCACTCGACGATTTCGTCGATCTCGTGGTGCCCGAGTTGCAGCGCCGCGGCCTGTTCCGCACCGCTTATGAGGGCCGCACGCTGCGCGAAAACCTTGGCCTGCCTCGCCCAGTGAACCCCTGGACCTCAAGCCGCACATCGCTGCAGGCCGCCGAATAATCCTCAAGCGCGAAGGACACGACGATGAGTTTGCAGCACATAGAACAGCCCAGCGTTTTGGGCGCCGGCATTGGCGACAACAGCTACGGCCACGAGCTTGTCCAGCGCACCAGCCAGGCGGCAGTACGCTTCCTGTCACGTTACGGCGTGCTCGCCGGCTTCGTTGCCTTGTGGCAGCTGTCCAGCACCAACGGCTGGGTCAATCCGGCGGTTATCCCGCCGCCCGACGCCATCATCGCCGCCCTCTGGAACGGCATCACAGGCGGCGCGCTTCTCGATGACATCGCCATTTCGCTGCAGCGCTCGGGCACGGCCTTCGTCGCCGCCGTGTTTGTCGCGATCCCACTGGGCCTGTTCATGGGCCAGGTCCGGGCGGTCGAACGCGCGCTCGACCCGATCCTGCAGGTCTTCCGCCAGACATCGGCGCTGGCGCTCTACCCGGTGTTCATCCTGCTGCTTGGCCTCGGCGAGGCTTCCAAGATCTTCGTTATCTTCTGGGCGACGCTGTTTCCGCTGCTGCTCAACACCATCGGCGGCGTCAAGGAAGTCGATCCCAAGCTGATCGAGATGGCGCGCGTCTATGGCGCGAGCCGCCTGACCGTATTCCGCCGCGTCGTACTGCCGGGTGCCGTACCATCGATCTTCGTCGGCCTCAGGCTGTCGGCCACGACGGCACTCTTGCTGCTCATCGCCTCCGAGATGATCGGCGCCAACAAGGGCGTCGGCTTCCAGGTGATGAACGCCCAGTACAACTTCCAGATCCCGCTGATGTTCGCGGCGATCGTCCTGCTCGCCGGCCTCGGCCTTCTCTCCAACTACGCGCTTGTCCTGCTGCAGCGCCGGATTTGCCGGTGGAGCAATGCCGCCGCCTAAAGCATTTCCTTTCGCCCCCAATCAAGGATCCCGACAATGACATTCAGATTCCGTTCCCTCAGCATCAGCACGCTGGTCGCCGGCAGCCTCTTCGCCGCCGGCCTCGCCGGCACCGCTTTCGCCCAGTCGCCCGAAACGGTGAAGATCCGCTACCTCTCCAGCCAGGGCAGCATCTCGCCGCACGAGCTGGCCAACGAGCTCGGCTATTTCAACGGGCTTGGCATCGAGTTCGAGAATGTCGGCTACGCCCAGGGCGGCCCCGCCTCGCTGTTTGCGCTGGCAGCCGGCAGCGTCGACCTCGGCTCGGCCGCGACCTCGGCGGTCGTCAATTCGATCGCCGGCGGCAACGACTTCGTCGCCGCCTACCCCAGCAACGGCATCAACGACAAGGTTCAGAGCGTCTTTTATGTGCTCGAGGAAAGCCCGATCAAATCGGTCGCCGACATCGCCGGCAAGTCGATCGCCGTCAACACGCTAGGCGCTCATCTCGACTACACCGTGCGCGAGGCGCTGCACCAGGCCAACCTGCCGCAGAATGCCGCCAACCTCGTCGTGGTGCCGGGTCCGCAGCTCGAGCAGACCTTGCGCTCCGGCCAGGTCGACATCGCGGCACTTGGCTACTGGCAGGCCACCTTCGAGGGCCTGCTGAAGGAACATGGCGGCGTCCGCGCCATCTTCGACGACACCGACGTGCTGGGCGAAATCGCCGGCGGCTTCGTCGTGCTGCGCCGCGACTTCGTCAAGGCCCACCCCGACGCTGCCCGCAACTTCGTCGAGCAGTCGACCCGTGCTGCCGAATGGTCGCGCCGGAACCCCGATGAGGCGCGCAAGGTGCTGGCATCGATCCTGTCTAAGCGCGGCGAGAACGCCGACCTGGCCAAGTACTGGACCGGCTTCGGCCTTCGCGAGGGCGCGCAGGCGGTTCCCCGCGACCTCGACTTCTGGATCACCGTGCTCGAACGCGAAGGCTCGCTGCCCAAAGGCAAGCTCAAGGCCGCCGACCTGCTGTTCCAGCCCAACGCCGAAGCGAAATCGAACTGAGCCCGAAAGGGCCAGGCCAAAGACATCGGGGAAAGACCATGACCAGCATCGACAGCAGCCGCCGCGGCGAGGTTTCGATCCGCGACCTCTCGAAATCCTTCGCCATCAACGGCCGCCCGTTGTCGGTGCTCAAGGGCCTGAACCTCGACATCCGATCAGGCGAATGCCTTGTCATCGTCGGCGCTTCGGGATCGGGCAAGACCACGCTGCTGCGTGTGCTGGCCGGCCTCGAGGCAGCCGATGGCGGCCGGGTGCTGATTGACGGCGAACCGGTGCATGGCGTTGGTTCCGACCGCGCCGTGATCTTCCAGGAACCGCGGCTGCTGCCCTGGCTGACGGTGCTCGGCAATGTCGCCTTCGGCCTCGTAGTGCGCGGTGGGCAGCGCGCCCGGGCCGAGGAGCGGGCCCGCGACTATATCGGGCTCGTCGGCCTCGGCGACTTCACCGATGCCTATCCCAGGCAGCTCTCGGGCGGCATGGCCCAGCGCGTCGGCATCGCCCGGGCGCTGACCGTGCAGCCCGAGATCCTATTGCTCGACGAGCCGCTCGGCGCGCTCGACGCCATGACCAAGATCACCATGCAGGAAGAGCTCGCCCGCATCTGGAGCGAGGAGAGCGTCACCATGGTCATGGTCACCCACGATCTCGAAGAAGCGATCTATCTCGCCGACCGGGTGCTGGTACTGCCCAAGGAAAAGGGTGCCGCCGCCCGCCTGATCGAGGTCGACCTGCCCCGCCCGCGCGACCGCAGCGAACCCCGTTTCGTCCGCTACCGCGAGGAATTGCTGCGCGAATTCGGGCTGCACTGAGCAAGGTGAGGAGCCGCCGGTCTCCGGCACAGCCTCCTGGCTACTTTTTCCCCTGCGGGTAGATCGTATCGCCGCGCTTCAGCATGGCGACGAAGGTTTCGATCTTCTTCCTGCGCCCGGCCTCGGTCTTCATGTTGTGGGTGCGGAAAGCCAGCGCGAAGCGGTTCTGCTCGCTGAGCCTGCCGAGCATCGCCTTCGCCTCGGGTTCTGCATCGATGGCGGCCTGGAGATCGTCGGGGATCAGCATGTCCTTGCCGCTCTTGTAGGCGCGGTCCCAGCGCCCGTCCGCCTTGGCCGCCTCGACCTGCTTCATCCCGTGCTCGGTCATCCGGCCTTCGGCGATCAGGCGCGCCACGCTGTCGACATTGATCTGGCTCCAGGTGCCCTTCTTGCCGCGCGGCGAGTAGCGCTGCAGGAAGCTCTTGTCGTCGAGCCCCTTGCGTACGCCGTCGATCCAGCCCCAGCACAACACGACCTCGATTGCCTCCTTCGGCGTGATCGACTGCAGCCCCGATCCGACCTTGTGGACCTTGATCCAGACCTCGTCCTGGGTGTCGTGATGCTGGCTTAGCCAGGCATAAAAGCTCTCCACATCGACGAATTCGCGGACCTTATCAGGGTCGACATAAACCGGCGCCATCAGTTGACCTGCTCCACTTCGGCAGCAGCTACCTTCTTGGTCGCCGGCCGCTCGACCTTGAAAATGAGCACCAGCAGTGACAAAGCAAGGAAGATACCGCCGACCGCATAGGGTGCGCCGGCGAATGTCACCGGCGCGCTCGGCCCGGTGAACCAGGCGAAGATGCCGGTGTAAAGCAGCGGCGTGATGATGCTGGTGATCGAAAACAGGCTGGTCATCGCCCCCTGCAGCTCGCCCTGCGCATCGGGTGGCACCTTGGCCGCGGCCAGGCTCCTGAGCGGTGGGTCAGCAAGTGCTTCCAGGCAGGTCACGACGATCACCGCATAAATCATCCAGCCCTGCCAGGCGGCGGCGTAGCCGAAGGCGGCGATGGTGGTGAAGGCAAGGCCAAGCACGGCGGTGCGCCATTCGCCCAGTCTCGGTATGACACGCGGCAGCACCAGCGCCATGACAAGCGCACCGCCAAGACCGAACACGCCGAGCGAGAAACCGATCTGCCGTTCGCTCCAGCCATAACGATAGCTGCCGACGAACGACCAGACCGCCGGATACATCATGTGCCCAAGCGCCATCAGGAAAAACACCAGCCCGATCCAGCCGATGCCCTTGTATTTGCGCATCTGCTTGAGTGCGCCGAGCGGGTTGGCGCGGCGCCATTCGAAGGCGCGCCTGTTGTGGCGCGCCAGCGTCTCGGGCAAGAAAAACAGCGCCACCAGGAAATTGACGAAGGCGAGCACTGCTGCGCCCCAGAACGGCACACGCGGCCCGAATTCGCCAAGAAAGCCGCCGAGCACCGGCCCGATGATGAAGCCTATGCCGAAGGCGATGCCGAGCAGGCCGAAATTCTTGGCCCGGTTGTCGTCATTCGAGACGTCGGCGATAAAGGCGGCTGCGGTCGAGTAGCTCGCGCCGCTGATGCCGGCGAGCACGCGGCCGACAAACAGCATCGGATACGACCAGGCGAGCGCGCATATGGCGTTGTCGATGGCAAAGGTCAGCACCGATGCGAGTAGGATCGGCCGGCGCCCGAAACGGTCACTGAGATTGCCCATCAGCGGCGCAAACAGGAACTGCATCGCGGCATAGACGAAAAACAGCCAGCCGCCCTCGATCGCCGCCGCGCCGACGCCGACGCCGGTCAGTTCCTGCAGGAAGGCCGGCAGCACCGGCATGATGATGCCGAAGCCGATGATGTCGAGCAGCAATGTGACGAAGACGAGCGCAAGGCCTCGCTTCGCGGTCTTCTCATCAACCATGTCGAACCCACAGGCGCCGCTTCGAGGCCGCGAAGATCAGTGGAGATGCACCGGCGCGAGCATCCGGAAGGGATGCTTGAGCGCCAGCTTCGAACCGCCGGGGGCATGCGGAAAACTGCTTATAGGCGAAGCAGTCATCAAGAACAATACAAGAACATATCAATTTTGTTCATGGCGGGAGGGCGTCTTGCGGAACATTACGCGACCGCGTGGCCCTCGCTCGCCTCGAGAATGGCAAACCACTGCTGGCGGTCGAGGCTAACGTCCAGCGCCTTGACCAGCGCGTTCAGCCGCTCCGGCTTCATCGTGCCGAGCACCGGCACCAGCCTCGCCGGATGCCTGAGCAGCCAGGCGATGGCGATTGTCGAGATGTCGTGGCCGCCGACCTCAGCCGCGACGGCACTCAGCGCCGCCCGCACCTTGTGCTCGCGCGTGCCTTCGCCGGTGAACAGCAAACCGCCGCCCAGCGGCGACCAGATCATCGGCGCGTAACCCAGCCGTTGCGCATGATCGAGCCGCCCATCGGTCAAAGCCGAAGTCTCCAGCACCGAATGTTCGATCTGGTTGGTGACGAGCGAAAACGGCAGCCGCGAAGCCAGCAGGTCGAACTGCGCGGGCGTGAAGTTGGACACGCCGACCGCCCGCACCTTGCCGGCCGAGACCAGCCGCTCGAAGGCACGCGCCGTGTCGTCGGCGTCCATCAGCGGATCGGGCCGGTGGATTAGCAGCAGGTCGAGATAGTCGGTGCGAAGGTTTTTCAGCGAGCGCTCGACCGAGGCGGTGATATGGGCGGCACCGGTGTCGTAGTGCTTCAGCCGGTTCTGGGGCCGATTGGGCGAGGCCAGCATGATGCCGCATTTGGAGATCAGCTCGATGCCGTCGCGCCGGCCCTTCCAGCGCGCCAGCCCCGCGCCAAAGGCTTCCTCGACCGCGTAGCCGCCATAGATGTCGGCATGGTCGAAGCTGGTCAGGCCAAGATCGACGGCCGCATCGATCAGCCGCGCCACCTCGTCGCCATCAGGCCTTTGGCCGTCGAGCAGCCGCCAGGCGCCAAACACCAGCCGCGACAGCGACAGGCCGCCTGCCGTCAGTTCAATGCGTGGCGGGGTGGCCATCAGATCGGATTGTTGAAGGTGTCGCACTCCGACAGCTTGCCGCTCTTGAAGCCGGCGGCAAACCAGCGCTGGCGCTGCTGCGAGGTGCCGTGATTGAAGCTTTCCGGCACGACATAGCCCTGCATGCGCTTCTGCAGCGTGTCGTCGCCGATCTGCTGGGCGGCGTTCAGCGCCTCTTCTATGTCACCTTGTTCGAGCAGGCCCTTCTGGTCGGTATAGTGGCCCCACACGCCGGCGAAGCAGTCGGCCTGCAGCTCGACGCGCATCGACATCTGATTGGCGTCGGCCTCGCTCATCTGCTGCCGCATCTGGTTGAACTTGGGCAGGATGCCGGTCAGGTTCTGGACGTGGTGGCCGACCTCATGGGCAATGACATAGGCCTGGGCGAAATCTCCGGCAGCGCCGAACTGCTTGGCCAACTGGCCGAAGAAGGCGGTGTCGAGATAGACCTTCTGATCACCCGGGCAATAGAACGGCCCGGATGCCGACGAGGCGAAGCCGCAGGCCGAACGGACCTGGCCCGAAAACAGCACCAGCTTCGGCTCCTGGTATTTCAGCCCTTCAGCCTGGAAGATGCCGTTCCAGGTGTCCTCGGTCTCGGCCAGCACGGTCGAGACGAACTGGGTCATCTCGTCATTGGCCGGGGCGCCACCCTGGGTCACCTGACCGCTGCCGCCGGGCACCGAGCCATCGTCGCCGCCCGACAGGATCTGCATCGGGTCGATGCCGCAGGCCCGCAGTGCAAAAAACAGCACGACAAGGATGATGATGCCGGAAAGCCCGCCACCGCCGGTCGACATGCGCGGTCCCATCGGCAAGCGTCCGCCGCCCAGGCCTCCACCAAGCCCACCGCCGCCGCCCTCGCCGCGCGTATCCTGGACATTGTCACTCTGGCGGCGGCCTCTCCAGCGCATAGGCGTATCCCTCAATGTTTGTCGCGGGCTACGCCGCTCAATGCAGACAATTAGCCCAACCCCTGCGGCAAGTCACAGGGTTTTTGCTTGTGCCACCCGTTGGCCGGGAGCGGCAAAATCAGCTTTTCTGCTTGGTGCCGGCGCTCTTGCCGTCGGAGCTTTTCGAACGCTCCTCGAAGCGCTTTTCGCCTTTCGCGAAGTCGCGCCCGGTCTTGGCCTCGACCTTGCGCTCCTGCTTGGCCGCAGCCTGACGCAGACCTCTGGCGGCCTGTTTTCCCTTGGCGGTCGGGGCTTGTGTGATGGCCATTTTCGCTTCCTCCCAGGTGCCGCGAATGCGCGACGCTCAAGCTAACGCGACGCGGCGGCAGACGTTCCCTGCTTGCGCAGGCTTGGCCATGCCGCGATCGTCACCGCGCGCAGCAGCCACTCGAGCGGGCCGTAGACGAAATGCGCCATCCACCAGCGGCTGAGTGCCAGTTGCACCGCGAAGATCGCCACGGCCAGCAGCAGCCCGCCGAGCGGCGACACCTCGCCCATCAGCCTGAAGCCGTAGGCATAAAACAGCGTGGCGCAGACCAGCGACTGGAACAGGTAGTTGGACAGTGCCATGCGCCCTGCCGGCGCCAGCATCCCGGCCAGACGCCTGGACCCTTGGAACGCCAGCATCGCCAGCGCGACATAGGCCCCGGTCAACAGCGGCGCGGTCAGCAGGCCAACCGCGAGCCCCGGCAGGTCCCATACTGTGCCAACCAGATAGACCGAGCTCCAACCGTAGAATGCCGCACCCGCCAGGCCGATGGTCAGGCCGGCGACAAGCATGCGGCACAAAAGCGGCCGGTAGTCGTCGAGCCGCACGAACAGCCGGCGCTTGCCGGCAACCAGGCCTACGAGAAACATCGCCAGCGCCGACGGCCCTTGCATCAACCCGATCACCACCCAGACATTGCCGAGCTCGACAAGGTGCTGGTCGATCACCGTGCCTGGCGTACCGAGATAGGCAGCCATGGCCGCCTCGCCCTCGGCCAGGTTCGTCGCCGGATCGAGTGCCGCCGGGTCGAGCAGTTGCAGCACGGCGAAGATCGCCCACAGCGCCGCCGCACCGATGACCAGCCATTTCGCCAGCCGGAGCGCGGTTGCTTCCTTGATGTCGCGCAACACGAGCAGCACCACGCCAAGCACGGCATAGGTCGTCAGAATGTCGCCGTGGAACAGCAGCACGGCATGGGCCAGCCCGATGACCCACAGCCCGACCTGCCGTCGCAACAGCCGCGGCACGAATGCCTCGCCGGCGCGCTCGGCAGATTGCACCTGCAGCGTAAAGCTGTAGCCGAACAGGAACGAGAACAGCAGGTAGAATTTCGTCTCGAACAACATGGCGATGAAGAATTGCACGGCACGGTCAACCGGACCGGAAAAGGCCGGGTCGGCAACGCCCAGGCCGTAATAGGGCGAGGCAAAGGCGGTGATGTTGACCACCAGTATGCCAAACAGCGCAAAGCCGCGCAGCGCATCGACATCGGTGATGCGCTCTTGTTTGCCGGCTTTTTGGATCATCATGGTCATGCGCCTTTACTTCCATTGGCAACATCCATGGCGGGCCGCAAAAGCCGCCTGAGCAGGATGCGCATCGTCTTGTGCTGGTTGTCCGCCTCGACTTCCGCTTCGGTAGCGGTGCGGCTGAAAATCCCGTCGACCAGGGCAGCGATCCAGGTCGCCGCATCGTCCGTGTCGAGCATGGCGTCGATCTGGCCGCGGGCCGCCGCCGCGGTCAAAAGCGCCTGCAACGCGGCGCGCAATTCACGGTCGTTGCGCTCGAAGCGCATGGCAATTGCCGGCTCGCGCCCGGCTTCCGCTGCAATCTCCAGCGCCAGCAACGAAAATTCGTGATCGGCGGCCAGCACCAGCATGACGTCCATGAATTCGATCAGCGCGGCGTAAAGATCGTCACGCGCGCCAAGCGTGCGGAAGTAGGCGGCGGTCTCGTCGCCGTCCTGGTCGACGATCGCGCCGAGCACCGCCTGCTTGTTGGGAAAATAGTGAAACAGATTGCCCGGGCTCATTCCGGCCGCGGCGCAAATCTCGGCGGTGCTGGCCTGGTGAAATCCCCTCCTGGCGAAACATGCCTTCGCCGCATCGATGATCGCCTGCCGCCGCGTGGCATGCTCTTCCGAATTGACCTTCCGCATTTGTTGCCTCAATTATTTAATAGACTAGTCGATCTATTAAATATCGAAATGCGCGAAGTCAACCGGTGGCATAACCACTGGCTGTCACCGCATGGGCGAGAGAAAACGCTATTCCGCCGGCGCCGCGTAAGCGCCGATCATAGCTCGTTGGCTTCGCCGGCCAGCCAGCCAAGCCGTCAGTACCTTCTGGGCGTGGAAGATGGCGATCCCGGTCAGGATACCGGTCGCAACGCTTAATGTGGTCATCACCGGCCACGGCAGCTTGAGCTGCGGCAGCAACAGCTCCGGCACCAGGCGATGGAACAGGTAGATGTGATATCCGGCCGCCGCCACCGGCAGGGCCAGCGCCGCGACCTGGCGCGGAACGGTGATGCGCGGCGCGTAGAGCAGCATGGCGACGCAGGCCAGCTGCAGCATGAACTTGACCCAGGAACCGGTCCAGTTGCCGCCCCAATAGGCCATGACAGGGAAGGCGACGGCGGCTGCGCCGAACACCAGCAGGCGCTGCTGCCTTGTTTGCGCATAAAAGGCGCACCAGCCGAAAGCGGCGAGATAGAACACGTCCGACACGGTGAATATCTGCACCGCACCGACAGCCCAGACCTTTGGCGCCAGGAATTTGACCGCAACGGTCAAGACGAGCGCGCCCATGCCCGCCGTGAACGGATTTGCGGTTACCCGTCGTCGCACTGCCGGCAACAAAAACAGCCCGGCGACGATCAGCATGACCTGCGCATAGGCTTCCACGAACCAGTAGAGGTAAGGCAGCATGTGTCTGGGATCGAAGATGCCGAGATTGCCGACAAGGAAGACCGACGGCCACAGCACCTCGCCGCGGGCGATCGAAAAGCCGATGACCAGCGGCGCATAGACGGCAAGGTTTGCCGCCACCACCCGCAGCAACCGCGACGTCTCCCCGCGCATCAAGGCTGCGCCATGGAACCGCGCCAGCCCGTGGCCGACAAGCATGACCAGTGCTGCGGCCCCACCCGGAATGGGCCACAGCGTCGCGTGATGCAAAACCACCAGCAGGATCGCCAGCGCCCGCATCAAAAGGTCGGTGTCGACGACGCGAAGGCTCCCCTTCTGGCTTCCCAGCCGGGCAAGCACCCCGACCGGCATCTTTTCCCAGCCTTCGGGGATGCGGCCCAGCTTGCGCTCCAGCGTCAGCGACAACTGCACGTATAGCAACGAGTTCCCCGCCCAGTGCCTCGAAGCTGTCGGCAGGCGTCACCCGCCGGGGGTAGAAGGCCCGGCCAAATGCCTCGATGACCCCGACATCGGCCTTCTGGTTTCGCCGGGCAAGCTGCGCCACCGCCTGGCAGTCGATCTTGCCCGATGCAAGCCGGGGCAAGGCATCGACGGCCACAGCCTCGACATGCAGCGGCGTCAGTCCGCTCGCCGCGATCATGAGCCTGCAAATGTCCTCCGGCGCTTCACCCGACGCAAAGGCCGCGACCAGCCGCCGGTCGTCGCCAATCACCGCCGCCACGACACCTCGGCTTGCCAGCGCATGTTCCATCGCTTCGTGGCTGATCCTCAGACCTGCGATCTTCGACATGCGCTTGAGGCGACCAACGATGCGGAAAAAGCCGTTCTCGCAGCGTTCGGCGAGATCGCCGGTGCGCAGCTCGTCGAGCTCCGCGCCTCGCGCCAGATCGCGCCGGTCACGCGCATAGCCCATCATCACGTTCGGACCGCGATAGACGAGCTCGCCCACCTCATCGCAGCCCTCGATCCGACTTCCGTCTTCGCCAACCAGTGCCAGTTCGCCGCCGGGAATAGCAATGCCGATGCTGTCGGGATTGCCGGCCAATGCCTGCGGCGGCACATAGGCGATCCGGGCCGTCGCCTCGGTCTGGCCGTACATCAAGAACAACTGTCGCCCCGAGGTTTCGAGCTTGCGCCGGAACGTCTCGGCGAGCCCGGCCGGCATCCGGCCGCCCGCCACAGTCATGAAGCGCAGCAACGGCAAGGCGTCCGGCCCGAAGCCAGCTTTCTCCATCAACTCAAGGGAATAGGGCACGCCACTGATGTTGGTGACCTCGGCCAGCTTCAATTCGGCAGCACAGCCCGGATCGGCGACGCCCTTGGCCGCAACAAACACGCTCGCCCCGACTGCCAGGTGCGAATTGAGCACCGACAGCCCATAGGAATAGTGGAACGGCAGGATGAGCGCCCCACGATCGTTCTGCGTCAGGCCGAGATAACCAGCGATCGAATCGGCATTGCTGTCGATGTTTTGACGCGACAGCCTGACGAAGCGGCTCTTGCCGGTGCTGCCCGAAGTCGCCATCAGCACGGCGAGGTCAGGGTGCAGCGCCTGCCCCGTTCCCTCGCCCTCGACCAGGCGCCAGCGTCCGTCGAACTGCCTTATGCACAGTTCAGGATGAAAATCCTCTTCAAACGCGTCAAACGCCTGCGCATCGCCCGGTGCGATCAGCGCCACGGCGTGGCCGCCGGCCCGCGCGGCCAGATAGGCCACGATGGCATGCTCGGAATTCGCCGCCTCCAGTGCCACAAGCTTGCGGCCGCTGCCGAAGCCGGTAGCCATCGTGGCAACGCGATATGCCAGTTCGGCGTAGCCGATGGCAGGGCGATCAGCGAAGATCAGCGCCGGGCGGTCGCCATGCGCTGCCAGTTTCTGCAGGAATGCCATTCGTCGCTCGCCCCCGCCGCCTCTCTTGCAGCCACATGAACGCGCGAGCCGATAACCTTATTCCTGATCATTTGCATCAAGAAAATGCGGGCCTTCTAATATACGCCGGCTTTTTGTCCAGCCGCTCCCCCGCACCCGGCGGGCCCTCACAGCGGCTGCTCCATTCCCTGAGCCGATTACGCGTGAGGTAATTGTCCGCCTGGCGGGGCCCATGCTCTGACATCGCGTCCGCAAAAAATTGCCAACGCTATCAGGAGCAAAAATGAGAAAGATCATCGCCGCCACCTTCATCAGCATCGATGGCGTCATGCAGGCGCCTGGCGGCCCCACCGAAGATCCCTCCGGCGGCTTCCGATTCGGTGGCTGGCAAGCCCCGCATTTCGACGAGGCGCTGGGTGCTGCCCTGGGCGAGGTCTTCTCAAAGCCTTTCGACCTGCTGCTCGGCCGCAAGACCTACAACATCTTCGCCGCCTACTGGCCTTTTGTCGGTGCGGATGACCCGCTCGGCCCGGTCTTCGACCGCATCACCAAACTTGTCGCCACCCGAACGCCCGACCGCGCGCTCGAGTGGCAGAACAGCCAGACGCTCGGCGCCGACATTGTGGCAACCCTGAAGAAGGTGAAACAGTCGGACGGCACGGATATCCTGGTCCAAGGCTCCAGCGATCTGATCCAGACGCTGCTCGCCAACGGCCTGATCGACGAGTTCACCCTTGTCGTCGTCCCTGTCATGCTTGGCAAAGGCAAGCGCCTGTTTGGCGACGGCGTCCTGCCGATGGGCATGAAACTGGTCTCCTCGCAGACCACCCCCGCCGGTGTCATCGTCGTGAAGTATCAGCCCGATGGCGCGGTGAAGATTGGCGATTTTTCCCTGGAAGATCCCACACAGGCAGCCTGAGCGCCGTCGCGATGCCTGACGCAGATGCCCCTCTTCTGTGCGTAGGGCAACATTATGCCGCCGCTCGACGTCGGGCAGACTGATAGCCCGCAGCTCAAGCCAGGATGCGCGCCTTGATCCAGAGGAACAGCGGAAGGCGCGCCCACTTGCGCAGCAGGTCGGAGTTGACAACGTCGGGAATGGGCTCACGCAACGCCGTAATGGCCAGGCCCGCTCCCTCCAGCGCCGCCATGTAGTCCTCGAGCGGCTGCGACCAGCCGGCGAAATGCATCGTCAGCCCGTCGCGCTCTTCTTCGCCATCGAAATGCTCGCGGCCGAAATAGCTGCCGTCGACCACGAAGGGTGCATCGGCCGCCTCTCCCTCAAAGCGCCCGCGATCCCTGAACGGGTGGACGAGCGAGATGAACAGCGTGCCGCTTGGCTTCATCATGCGGCGGATTTCCTTGAGTGCCGCAGGCACGTCGTCGACGTCCATCAGCACATTGTAGGCCATGACCAGGTCGAACTGGCCATCGTCGAAGGGAAGCTTGTCTGTCGAAGCGATGCGATAATCGTCGGCCGAATTGGCCTGCCGTGCCGCTTCCACCATCGCCGGCACGACGTCGGTCGCAGTCACATGGAAGCCCAGCGCCTTCAGTTCGCGGCTGACACGGCCTTCGCCGCAGCCGACCTCGAGCGCGCGGCCAAAGCCGCTGCCGATGAACCGCGTCAGCCCCTCGCGATAGACCCAGAAGGCGTCATGGCTGGGCGAACGCGCCCAGGCGATCCACTGGTCGGCTACACATGTCCAATGCTCTTCGTCGCTTTTCATCTCGTCCATCCCGGCCGGTCGAATGTCGCATCTAAGACAGTTCGGCCGGCGGGGAAAGCGGTGCCTGTTGGGCCAGCCTCAACGCGCAGCGGCGAGCCGGATCGACCGACTGCTGGCCGCGAGCACGGCCAGCGCCACCAGCGGGAACGCCGCCGCGACAAGGCCGAGATCGGACGGCCTGGCGAATTCCAGCACCCGGCCGCCAATGACGGTGCCAAGTGCGATGCCAAAATAGAGTGCGGAGGCGTTGAGTGACAGCGTCAGATGCGCCACCTCGGGGCCGAAGCCGACGATGCGGCTTGCCTGCGCCGGCGGGAACGCCCAGCCGATGATGCCCCACGGCACCATCAGCGCGATCAGCACGGGGCCGGCGACATGGTGCGGCAGAAGCTTCAAGGTCAGGGCGATGGCGATGCAGAAGCCCGACGACATCAACAGCGAGATCACCACCATGCGCGTCGCGCCGATGCGGTCGGCGAGATAGCCGCTCGACAGGTTGCCTATGACGGCACCGGCGCCGAAGGCCAAAAGCATGCCCGGAAGTGCTATGGCCGGCAGCCCCGCCCCTTCCAGCGCCAGCGGCGCGATGTAGGAAATCACGGTGAAGCCGCCAGCGAGGTAAAGCAGCGTCACCACCAGCGACGGCAGGACGCCGGGCCGGGCAATGGCAGTGAAGCGTTCGGCCAGCGTCAGCTTGATGCCGCGCGAGCCCCTGGGCAGCCGCACCCACAGGATCGCGGCGCAGGAGATGCCAAGCAGCGCAATGGCAACGAAGGTGCCGCGCCAGCCCCACATCGTGGCGATCAGCGAGCCCACAGGCGCGCCGAGTGCCACGGCGAATGTCGTGCCGCCGACGACCACGGCGATGGCCCGCGCCCGGTGTTCGGGCCCGGCCAGCGACACGGCAGTCGCTTGTGCGGTCGCGGCATAGAGCCCGGCCGACATGCCCATCACGATCTGCGCGACCAGCAGCCCGGCAAACGAACCGCTCGTCGCCGCGATGATGTTGCCGAGAACGAACACCAGCATGGTCGCGGCCAGCACGCGTCGCCTGTCGATTTCGCCGGCCAGCGCCGACAGCACCGGCGCGCCAATTGCATAAGCGAGCGAAAACGCCATGATCAGGTAGCCGGCGAAGGGTACCGAGACGTGAGCGTCGCCGGCGATCATCGGCAGCAGGCTGGAAAACACGAAGCCGACGGTGCTCATGGCGAACGAGCCGACCGCCAGCCAGATAAGGCGCTTGTCCATGACAGGATCCTTAGTTCAAAATACATTGAACTATTGAACTTCTCGTTGCGGCATGTCAATCTGCATCTCGTCGGCTCCTGCCAGCCTGGTGTCAGCAGTTGGCGCCGAGCCTTGAACCGCTTCAACCGCACAGCTACCTTCCGACCATGTCCCTGCCGCATCCAAATCTCGACCAGATCAGCCTCGCCAACGTGCTCGCCGTGCTCGGCGACCAGACCCGGCTCGCCGTCGTCGGCTATCTCGCGCGCAACGAGGGCGTGGCGATGAGCTGTGGCCAGTTTTCCGAGTTCGGCTCCAAGACCAACCTTTCCTATCACCTCGCCAAGCTGCGCGAGGCCGGCATCACCCGCACCGAGGTCTCGGGCACCAGCCGGCTGATCTCGTTGCGCCGCGATGACCTCGACAGCCGCTTCCCCGGCCTGCTCGATTCGATCATCACCGCAGCACAGGACCTTCCCGCACTCGAGCGGCTCCGCGACGAGGCCTGAGGACATCGCCTTGCGCATTGCCGTCATCGCCGACATCCATGGCAACATCCTTGCGCTGGAGGCGGTGCTCGCCGACCTCGCCCGCCGTGGCGGCGCCGACGTGACCGTTAATCTCGGCGACCTCGTCTCCGGCCCGCTCTGGCCCGGCGAAACCGCCGAGCGGCTTCAGGTGCTCGGCTGGCCGACGGTTCGCGGCAACCACGACCGCCGCGCCGCCACCGATCCGCTCGACGTGATGGGCCCATCCGACCGCTTTGCCCATGATCGCCTGACGCCGGCCCAGCGCGACTGGTTGGGCGCGCTGCCGCTGACGCTGGAAATCGCCCCGTCGGTGCTCGCCTTCCACGCCCGCCCCGACCACGACGAGCGCTACCTCTCCGAGGTCATCGACGAAGGCCAGCTCATCCGCGCGCCGCTGAAGGTCATCGAAAGCCGCCTCAGGCGGATCGACCCGAAATACCGGCTGCTGCTCGCCGGCCACAGCCACCGTGCCGATCTCGTCCGGCTCTCCGACGGGCGCCTGTTGTTCAACCCCGGCAGCGTCGGCATTCCGGCCTACAGTGACGACACCCCACCCACCCATGTCTCCGAACAGGGCTCGCCGCTGGCACGCTATGGCCTCGTCGAGCTCGACGCAGCGGGCGCCGTCGTCGGCATCGATGCCCTCGCCGTCACTTACGACCACGAGGCCGCCGCCCGCCGCGCTGAGGAAAGCGGCCGCCCGGAATGGGCGCATGCGCTGCGCACCGGCTTCATGCCGGACTGAGCCAGCCGGCTGTTCGCCACCGCCACTTTGGCCTAGGCTCCTCCCGCACGGTGTGGAGGAACGGGCCTTGTCGCGCATCGACCATTGCAGGAACGTCGAGGATTTTCGCGCACTGGCCAAGAGCCGCCTGCCCTCGCCGATCTTCCACTACATCGACGGTGCGGCCGAAGACGAAACCAGCTACCGGCGCAACACCGAAGCCTTCCAGGCTTGCGACCTCGTGCCCAACGTGCTTGCCGGCGTCCAGGACGTCGACATGTCGGTCACAACAATGGGCCAGAAGCTGGCCATGCCGGTGTTCTGCGCGCCGACCGCCCTGCAACGCCTCTTCCATCATGACGGCGAGCGCGCCGTGGCCCGGGCGGCGGAGAAATTCGGCACCATGTTCGCCGTCTCCTCGCTCGGCACCGTCGGCATCGAGGAGATCGGCCGCACCATTTCGACGCCGAAGATGTTCCAGCTCTATTTCCACAAGGACCGTGGCCTCAACTGGAGCATGATCGAGCGCTGTCGCGAGGCAAAGTTCGACGTCTTCACCCTGACCGTCGATTCCATCACCGGCAGCAACCGCGAGCGCGACCTGCGCACTGGCTTCACCTCCCCGCCGCAGCTGACACCACGCAGTCTCGCCAGCTTCGCCATGCACCCGTCATGGACCGTCAACTATCTGCTGCGCGAAAAATTCAGTCTGCCGCAGCTCGAAGGCCATGTCAGCGAAGGCACCAACATTGCTATTTCCATCGGCGACTACTTCACCAAGATGCTCGACCCGTCGATGAACTGGAACGACGCGGAGGAAGTGCGCAAGCGCTGGGGCGGCCCATTCTGCCTCAAGGGCATCATGAGCGTGGCCGACGCCAAACGCGCCGTCGACATCGGCGCCAGCGCCATCATGGTCTCCAACCATGCCGGCCGCCAGCTCGACGGCTCGCGCTCGCCCTTCGACCAGATCTCCGAAATAGCGGACGCCCTCGGCGGCCGCATCGACATCATCTGCGACGGCGGCATTCGCCGCGGCACCCATGTCCTGAAGGCCATTTCAGCCGGCGCCACCGCCTGCTCCGGCGGTCACCTCTATCTCTACGCGCTTGCCGCCGGCGGCCAGAAGGGCGTCGAAAAGGCGCTTGGCAATCTGCGTACCGAGATCGAGCGCGACATGAAGCTGATGGGCATAAGCAGCCTCGACCAACTGTCGCGCGACAATCTCCGCTACCGCTGACTACTTCCGTCGCCGACCTGGCTTCGATGCCTTCTTGGCGCCGCCCGTCCGCGCGGGCTTCGCCGCCGGTTTGCGAGCCGCATGCCGTGCCAAATCCTTCGGCTCCAGCGTCAAGGCCGGCCTGCCGATCGCCTCTTGCCCGGCGCGAACGTCGGCGTCACGCAAAGTGTCGCCGAAATCGAGCCCGGTCAGGCTCTCTATATGCGCCACCGTTGTCAGGAACTCCGACACCCGCGCCAGTTCCTCGGCATCGCCAAACGCCTCCGCCATGCCTTCGGGCATCACCTCGATCAGCGGACCCTGGTCGGCGAGCAGCGCAATCGAGCGCAGGTCGGTGCCGTCGTTCCAGGCGGCGATCTTCCAGAATTTCAGCGGCACCTTGCTTTCGAAACGGTAGGGCGGGTCGCTGTCGGCGAACACCGGCCCGGCAAACACCGTCACTCGGCTGCGCATGGTCACCGCATTGCGCAGCACATAGGTCTCGACCGCCCGCCAGCGCAGCTTGCCTTTCGAGCCCGGCCGGTTGAGCGCGCTGCCCTGGTTGAAGAAGCCGAGCTGGGGTGCCGCGTTGGTGTAGAAGAACGTGTCGCGCTCGGCGGCAACCGCCTCCGCATCGGTGCCCCAGGCCGGGTCGCCGCGCAGCGTGATGTGGCCTTTCTGAAAGATCCGCGCCTTACGTTCGTTCGACGTGGCAATCGGGAAGCCCGCCACTTTCTGTGCGTCGTAGAAGGGCTTGTTCATCTGCTCTTCCAGCAGCACGCGCCGGTCGGGCCGGAAATCGTCGCTGGCTTCCGCTCCGCCCATCGATTCGATGCCGAGTTCGCTCAGGCTTGGATTGTCGGTCACCGTCTTGTCGTCGCGGTTGATCGCCTTGATCCTGGAGCCGTCGATGTTGCAGGCGGTGTAGTAGGCCAGCCGCCGCTCGGCATTCATCACGATCGAGACATGATGGTAGCGCAGTTCGAACGGGTCATCGCCGGGCTTGGCCAGTTGGTTCTTGGCCGCGCGCCCGGGTGCGCCGTCGTGCTTGGGCAGCGGCAGCACGAAACCGGGCACGAAGCCCGGCTCATATCCGCCACGGTCGTCGAAGTTCTCGGTCTTCCAGCTCGCCGCCTCGGCACCTGGACTGGTCGCCTCGACCTCGCCGGACTTGGGCGCACGTGCGGTCAACGCCGCTGTCGCCAGTGGCGCGCGCACGCTGATCTCGATTGGAAACGTCCAGGTCACCGAGCCGTCGTCGCCCAGCCGGGCCTTGGGCGCGCCGTCGCCAACTGACGTCAGTGCCTGCGCCTTTCCGGCCTTCGCATCCGTCTTGTTCGTCTCAACCGCGCCCTCGGGCACCGGCTGCTGCTTCAGCCGCCCGGCCTCTTCCCAAATGTCGAGCAGCTGCGTTACCGCCGCGCGGCTGCGGCTGTCCATGCCCGCAAGCCGCGCCTCGAGATCGTTGACGATGGCGCTGATGCGGATGCCTTCGTTGATCTCCTTGGCCAGCGGCTTGCCGTCGGTGCCCATCACCTCGTGCCATGGCCCGCCCCAGTGATGCAGGGCGATCGGCTCCCACTCGTTGTTGAACACCGGTGACCCCGACGAGCCCTGCTCGGTATCGGCAACATAGTGCAGCACATGCAGCGTCTCGTCGCGCGCCACCAGGTGGTTCTCGCGCAGCACCAGCTCCTTGTGCCGGCCATCGGGGTGCTGGACGACATTGGCGATCTCGCCCAGCATGTGTTTGTCGCCGGCATTGGACAGCACCAGGAAACCGAACTCGTCGAGCGCGCGCGATCCGCGCCGGCGCGGGCCGATCCCGATCAGCGTGTAGTCGAGCCCGTCAATGTCGTCGGTGACAAAGCACAGCTCCGGATCGAGCAGGAGCGACGTCGGCTGCCTGAGTTCGTTGAACTTGTCGCGCTCATAGTCGAACTGCACCTGGAACCGCGCGGCATCCGCCGCTGTCTGGATGACGTGATGATTGGTCAAAAACAGGTTCGGCCCGACCAGGAAGCCGGAGCCCTGTGGCATTTCGTTGAGAAAGGCGACCCGCCCGACCGCGTCGGCCGCGCGGCGCCCGCGCTCGAGAAAGGCAACGCCGACAAAATCCAGCGTCGATCCCTGGATCGCCTCGGGTCCCATCGGCTTTGCGGCTGCCATAACAGGCTTTCGTCCTGTTTTGGCGGGCTCGGCCACGCCTTCGATTGCCGTCGAGATCATCTCGGCCTGTTCGCGGGTCAGATCGGCCTTGACCTGCAGCCGCTCGACGCGGCGACGACGTTCCGGCTCCGCCGCAAGCGGATTACCCTCGGCGATCCGCGCCAAAGACCTGTCAATTTCAGGTCTTGTTTTCTTCAACCTTTCACGAACGACACGTTCAACTTCACCGAAGGTCTGGATATCAACCATGCCCGCCCCCTCTTGCTGAAGACCCCAAGTATAACTTGATAGCCTACGCGGAGGTAGCGACGTTTTGTTGACAGCCTTTACGGGCAATATGCCTGGAATCAGCGGCGAAACCGCTCCAGCGTCGCGGTGAACAACTCGGTCAAAGCGGCAACGGCGTCATCATATGAAATGCGGCCGGCCGCCGTATCCCGCGACACGGCCTCGGCCGCCCCGAGCAGCCCCGACAAAACAGGCTCGCCAATATCTTCGGGCAGAACAACGAAGCGCGAAACGGCATCACGATACTCGGCGAGATAGCCGTTGCGCAGCGTCTGGCGAAACTCGTCCATCTCTTCCGTGCCGGAAAGTGCTGCAAATACAGCTCCCGCTTCGGGGCCGGCCCGGCTGGCGCAGCGCACATAGGCTTCGCCCAGAATGCCTGCCACGTCGCGCAGCGTCTTGCCGCAAGTGGCAAGGGCCGCGCGCTGCGTCTCCAGCTGCAGGTCGTTGTAGGAAGAAAACAGCGCCATCAGCAGCCCCGCCCTGGTGCCGAAATGCTCATAGGCGATCGGCTTGCTCACCCCCGCCCGTTCGGCGACCCGGGCAAGCGTCAGCGCGTCGGTGCCTTCCTCGCGCACCATCTCCTGTGCTGCTTCCAGCAACTGCGCGCGCCGTTCGGCCTTCGGCAGTTTTTTCGTCGAACTTGCAGTCGTCATCGCCTTCGCATCCGGTCCGATTTTTTCGGCCTGCGGCTTGAACATCGCCACAGGCCACATATGTTACCACTAGTAACTTACAAATAGTAAGCTACGCTTGGTAGATGACTACACATATAGGGGAATTCAATGTCCATTGCAGCCCGCGAAATTCACCTGAAGAGCCGACCGACCGGTTTGCCCGGCCAGGACAACTTCCAGCTTGTCGAACGCAGCTTGCCGGCTCCCGCCGAAGGCCAATTGCTGGTCAAGACGCTGTTCATGTCGGTCGACCCTTACATGCGTGGCCGCATGACCGACCGGCCGAGCTACATCGCCCCCTTCGAGATCGGCAAGCCGCTTGAAGGCTCCGCCGTCGGTATCGTCGAGCAGTCCGCTCATCCCGACTTCAAGGCCGGCGACCTGGTCAGCCACTTCTCCGGCTGGCGCGACCACGTGCTTGTCGATGCCGCAACCACAAACAAGATCGACGCGTCGAAAGCGCCAGCCGAAGCCTGGCTCGGGCCGTTGGGCATCCCCGGCCATACCGCTTATGTCGGCCTGCTCCGGATCGCCGGGCTCAAGGCTGGCGAAACCGTCTTCGTCTCCGCTGCCGCCGGTGCCGTCGGTTCGATGGCGGTGCAGATCGCCAAGCTCAAGGGCGCCCGGGTCGTAGCCTCCGTCGGCTCGGAGGAGAAGGCCCGCTGGGTCAAGGAACTCGGCGCCGACGCCATCATCAACTATCGCACGGCGGGCGACCTGACCGAGGCGCTAAAAAAGCTGCGCCCGAAGGCATCGACGTCTATTTCGACAATGTCGGTGGCGATCATCTCAGGGCAGCGCTCGAAGTCGCCAAGCCGCGCGCCCGCTTCGCCATCTGCGGCATGATCTCGGGCTACAATGACGAGAAGCCCGTTCCCGGCCCCGACAATCTCGCAGCGATGGTCATCAAGAGCATCAGCATGCGTGGCTTCCTGGTGCTCGACCACTTCGACATCCTGCCGGAATTCATCGCCGACATGGCCGGCTGGCTGGCCGATGGCCGCGTGACCTACCGCGACACCGTCGTTTCGGGTCTCGAAAACGCGCCCCAGGCCTTCATTGGGCTCTTCTCCGGCGAAAACCTCGGCAAGATGCTGGTCAAGCTCAACTGACCTCGGGCGGCGAGTTCGCTCGCCGCCGCCTTCAACCCTTCCCAATTCAGACATCAAGCGCCGCGCTTACGCGGCCACAGAGGAGTCATGCCCAAATGACAACGCAAAAGCCCGTCCTCATCATCGGCGGTTCCGGTTTCGTCGGCGCGCTCGCCGCCCGCACGCTACGCAAGCTGCACCCCGCACTGCCCATCGCCATCGGCGGACGCAATCTCGAAAAGGCCGAAGCGGTCGCCAAGGAGATCGGCAACGCCGAAGCCGTCGTCATCGACCTCGACCGCAAGGATCTCGGCGTGGCGGCGAACAAGGGTTTCAGCGCCATCGCCATGTTCGTCTATGACAACACGCTCAACGCCCTCCACTACGCCCAGACCAACGCCGTGCCTTATCTCAGCGTCTCGACCGGCATCCAGGAGATCGGGCCGGAGATAGCACTTTATGCCCATAAGGCGACTGCGCCGTTTCTGATGGGCAGCAGCTGGCTCGGTGGCGCCGCGAGCCTCGCCGTCGTGCATTTCGCCAGGCAGTTCGAGACGGTGGATTCGATCGAAATCGCTGCCCTTCTCGACGAACACGACATGGGCGGCCCCGCCGCGGAAGCCGACTTCAACCGCCTCACCATGATGTCCAGCACCCTGGGTCTCGAAAGCGGCAAATGGCACTGGAACCCCTCCGGCGAACAAGGTCGCACCGTGGCGAGTGTCGACGGCCGGCAGGTCCCCGGCCTGACCTACTCGCCATTCGACGTCTTCAGCCTGCCGCTCACCACCGGCGCTCAGACGGTGCGGTTCGATTTCGCGCTCGGCGAAACCGCAAGCCGCCATCGCGGCGAGCATTTCTCCACCGAGATCACCATCGCCATCTCGGGCAAGAAGAAAAGACGGCACCTCGGGCCGTAGCCGCTATGAATTCGTCCACCCGGAGGGACAGGCGCCGGTCACCGCACTCGCCGTTGCGCTTGCGGTCGAGCGGCTGATCGGCCTCGACGGCAAGGCACCGACAGCACCTGGGCTGTACTTCGCCGAAATGCTGGTCGAAGCGGACTATGCGATCAAGCGCTTCAAGGAATTCGGCGCGCATATCGCGCAGGCAGCATAGGCAAGACATCGCCCCAAATGGGCAGTCGCTGACCTCGGCGGCTGCCCTTCAGTTTGTCCGAGCACGCCGTGCGCGGATCAGACACGTCCCAATCCCGCATCCTGGCGCAGGAAAAGCGTTTTTCGGGGTTCCCCACTCCCGATCCTTCCCCTATAAGGCGCGCCTAGCCTGATACTCGAATCTCACTTGCGCACCGGCCCGGGCATTGCCCCGTCCCGGTTCTTCGCGCAGGCCTATTTACGGACGCACGCCATGCCAAGACGCACCGACATCAAGTCCATCCTGATCATTGGTGCCGGTCCTATTGTCATCGGCCAGGCCTGCGAGTTCGACTACTCCGGCACCCAGGCCTGCAAGGCGCTCAGGGAAGAGGGTTACCGGGTCATCCTGGTCAACTCCAATCCGGCTACCATCATGACCGACCCGGAGCTGGCCGACGCGACCTACATCGAGCCGATCACCCCTGAGGTCGTTGCCAAGATCATCGCCAAGGAGCGCCCCGACGCGCTTTTGCCGACGATGGGCGGCCAGACCGCGCTCAACACAGCGCTGTCGTTGCGCCGCATGGGCGTGCTCGAGCGTTACAATGTCGAGATGATCGGTGCCGACGCGCACGCCATCGACAAGGCCGAGGACCGCTCGCTGTTCCGCGAAGCCATGGCCAAGATCGGGCTTGAGACGCCGAAGTCGATGCTCGCCAACGCCTCCGACGTCAAGGACGCCGACCGCAAGAAGCACGAGGCCGAACGCGCCGCCCTCAAGGCCGAAGCCCCGGCCAATCTCGACGCCGCACTCGACGCGCTCGAAACCCAGTGGAACCTCGGCGAAGGCGACCGCAAGCAGCGCTACATCAACCACGCCATGGCGATCGGCGCCCAGGCGCTCGACCATGTTGGCTTACCCGCCATCATCCGCCCGTCCTTTACCATGGGCGGCACCGGCGGCGGTATCGCCTTCAACCGCCAGGAATTCTTCGACATCGTCCAGTCCGGCCTCGATGCCTCCCCGACCACCGAAGTCCTGATCGAGGAATCGGTGCTCGGCTGGAAGGAATACGAGATGGAGGTCGTGCGTGACCGTGCCGACAACTGCATCATCATCTGCTCGATCGAAAACATCGACCCGATGGGTGTGCACACCGGCGACTCGATCACTGTCGCGCCGGCGCTGACGCTGACCGACAAAGAATACCAGATCATGCGCAACGCCTCGATCGCGGTGCTGCGCGAGATCGGCGTCGAGACCGGCGGCTCCAACGTCCAATTCGCGGTCAATCCGGCCGACGGGCGCCTGGTCGTCATCGAGATGAACCCGCGCGTCTCGCGCTCCTCAGCACTCGCCTCGAAGGCCACCGGCTTCCCGATCGCCAAGATCGCCGCCAAGCTCGCCGTCGGCTACACGCTCGACGAGCTCGAAAACGACATCACCGGCGGCGCCACCCCGGCCTCGTTCGAGCCGTCGATCGACTATGTCGTGACAAAAATCCCGCGCTTTGCCTTCGAAAAATTCCCCGGCGCCTCGCCGGTCCTGACCACCGCCATGAAGTCGGTCGGCGAAGTCATGGCGATCGGCCGCACCTTCGCGGAATCGCTGCAGAAAGCCTTGCGCGGCCTTGAGACCGGCCTCACCGGCCTCGACGAGATCGAGATCCCCGGCATCGGCACCGACGGCGACGACCGCAACGCCATCCGCGCTGCCTTGGGCACACCGACGCCCGACCGTCTGCGCATGGTCGCCCAGGCGATCCGCATGGGCACCTCGCTCGAAGACGTGCACGCAATGTGCAAGATCGACCCGTGGTTCCTCGAACAGATCGCCGCCATCATCTCAATGGAAGCGCGCGTCCGCGAGCACGGCCTGCCCCAGGATGCCGACAACCTGCGCATGCTGAAGTCGATGGGCTTCTCCGACGCGCGTCTCGCCTCCTTGACGAAGTCCGAGCCGGAAGCCGTTCAGAAGCAACGCCAAAAGCTCGGCGTCCACCCGGTCTACAAGCGCATTGACACCTGCGCCGCCGAGTTCGCCTCGCCCACCGCCTACATGTATTCGACCTATGAGGTGCCGTTTGCCGGCGCCATGGCCGACGAGGCCCAGGTCTCCGACCGCAAGAAGGTCGTCATATTGGGCGGCGGTCCCAACCGCATCGGCCAGGGCATCGAGTTCGACTATTGCTGCGTCCATGCCGCTTATGCGCTGCGCGAGGCCGGCTATGAATCGATCATGGTCAACTGCAACCCCGAGACCGTGTCGACCGACTACGATACCTCCGACCGGCTCTATTTCGAGCCGCTGACCGCGGAAGACGTGCTCGAGATCCTGCGCGCCGAACAGGCAGCCGGCACGCTGCACGGCGTCATCGTCCAGTTCGGCGGCCAAACCCCGCTCAAGCTCGCCGAGGCGCTCGAAAAGGCCGGCATCCCGATCCTCGGCACCTCGCCCGATGCGATCGACCTCGCCGAGGACCGCGACCGCTTCCAGAAGCTGCTCAAGAAGCTCGACCTGACCCAGCCCAAGAACGGCATCGCCTATTCGGTCGAGCAGGCCCGCACCGTTGCCGGCGAACTCGGCTTCCCGCTGGTCGTGCGCCCGTCCTACGTGCTCGGCGGCCGCGCCATGCAGATCATCCACAATGAGGGCATGCTGCAGTCCTACCTGCTCGACACGGTGCCAGGCCTCGTCCCCGAGGACATCAAGCAGAAGTACCCCAACGACAAGACCGGCCAGATCAACACCCTGCTCGGCAAGAACCCGTTGCTGTTCGACACCTATCTCAGTGGCGCCATCGAGGTCGACGTCGACTGCCTGTGCGACGGCACCAACACCTTCGTCTCCGGCATCATGGAGCATATCGAAGAAGCCGGCATCCACTCGGGCGACTCGGCCTGCTCGCTGCCGGTGCACTCGCTGTCGACCGAACTCGTCGATGAGCTCGAGCGCCAGACCTCGGCCATGGCGCGCGCGCTCAATGTCGGCGGCCTGATGAACGTGCAATACGCCATCAAGGACGGCATCATCTACGTGCTCGAAGTCAACCCGCGCGCCAGCCGCACCGTGCCGTTCGTCGCCAAGACCGTCGGCAAACCGATCGCCAAGATCGCCGCCCGCATCATGTCGGGCGAGAGCCTCGACGAGGCCTTCGCCCATTACGGCGCCAAGCCCGATGCCCGCAATCCCGGCCACATCGCGGTCAAGGAAGCGGTGTTCCCGTTTGCCCGCTTCCCCGGCGTCGACATCCTGCTCGGACCGGAGATGAAGTCGACCGGCGAGGTCATGGGCCTCGACCGCGACTATGCGCTGGCCTTCGCCAAGGCCCAGCTCGGTGCCGGCGTCGACCTGCCGCGCTCGGGCACGCTGTTCGTGTCGGTCCGCGACGAGGACAAGGCCGGCATTCTGGGTGCTGTCCAGCGCCTGTCTGGCCTCGGCTTCAGGGTGCTTGCAACCTCGGGCACCGCGCGCTTCCTGGTTGAGAACGGCGTGCCGGCCGAAAAGATCAACAAGGTGCTCGAAGGCCGTCCGCACATCGAGGACGCCATCCGCAACCGCCAGATCCAGATCGTCTTCAACACCACCGACGGCCAGAAGGCGGTGTCGGACTCGAAGTCGATCCGCCGCGCCACGCTGATGCAGAAGGTGCCCTACTACACCACGCTGTCGGGTGCCGCCGCCGTCGCCGAAGCCATCGCAGCACTGAAGGCCGGCTCGCTCGAAGTCCGCCCGCTGCAGGACTACTTCAAGTAAAGGTTGGCTTTCTTCTCCCCGTTTTGCGGGGAGAAGATGCCGGCAGGCAGATGAGGGGCAGCGCAAACCTCGCCTCCGCACACCATCGCCGACCTTGCGCGGAGGCAAACGTATGTTTTTCTCCGACACCCACCTTCCCACACCCATAAATTGCAGCTAACTCTCCATGATCCACTTGGGGGAGTTTGGGGAATGAAACTGAAATCCATGCGGCTGGCACTGGCATCTGTGCTGGCGGGACTGCTGATTGCGGCCGTGCCGGTCGCGGCGATGGCCAAGGACAAGGGCTCGCTGGCCGGCCAGGAAGGCAAGAAGCGCTATGCGGCGCAGTTCGGTCAGACGACAGGCCCATGCAAGGACGGCTACAAGAAATATGTCGCCGCACCCGGCCACTCGGCCTATGCGCAGACGCATCTGGGCGCCGTCGAAGCCTTCTACTGCGGCGCTTCCATCAACGCACCGTCCCAGGCGGCGGCCGAAAAGCAGGCGCTGGAGCGCTGCAATTCGGTCGGCAAGAAGTACAAGCTCAAGACCACCGGCAACTGCGCGGTCTACGCCTCGAAGTAAGGCGGCCATAGCGCGGCGCGGCCTCACCCTCTCCCTTTGTGAGGAGTGGGGCCGAACCGGCGCGACCTCACCTTCTACCCTTATGGGAGAAGGGATCGCCATCAAGCGCCCCTCCCTCGTCATCCCGGCCCCATGCCGCTACCCTGCCCACGACAGCGCCGCAATTGGACGCGCAAAGGACGCTGTTTGAACCTGTGCATGATTCTTTCCGAAAATCGATTTCGATTTCGGGGTCATTCACGAGCAGGAATCGCCTTATGCCCATCGCCTACGACCCGTTCGACGAGATCCGCCGCGAGGCATCGGGCACAAGCCTGGTCCCGCCGCAGGAGGTCGCCGACAACGCAGCCAAGGGGCTGACACTGAGAAAGCAATTCGGGCGCGGTGGCACCGAGATCGGCGTCGGTCGCGCCGAGGAGCTGGTCGCACGCACCGAGCTTTCGCCCCACACCATCAAGCGCATGGTCAGCTATTTCGCCCGCCACGAGGTCGACAAGCGCGGCAAGAATTACGGCAACGAGCACAACCCCTCCGCCGGCTACATCGCCTGGCTTTTATGGGGCGGCGACGAAGGACGCGCCTGGGCGGTGGAGATGAAAGGGCGCATCGGCGACACACGGGGCATCTGATGGCAACAGCCTAGATGTCGCCTCCAAAGCCGTTAGCTTCGCCGTTTTGCGGAAGCGCGAAGTCAGAACCCGGCCGCACGGGTCAATAGATCCCGGCGCTCGCTGCGCTCGCCCGGGATGACGGTCGCCTCGGGTGATAATGGCAGACGCACCCTCAATCGCCCACCGGGTTCAGCCCCTTCAGCGGGTTGGCGCTGTCCTCCGCCGCCGCAACGAACTTCAGCAGGTCGGTCATGAAGAAAGTACCGGGCACCGCTGCCGGCAGGTGCGGCGTCCAGCCGGGTTGCGACAGATACGAGCCCTCATCGCCCTGGACGATGCCGATGAACACCTCGGCGATGATGCGGGTGCCGACCGGCCCGAGCCGCTTGCCCCCGCCCCGCGCGCTGGCCTCCTTGAGGATGTAGTACCAAAGCGGCGTGTTCTTATCGAAGCCAAGGTCCTTCGCCACCGCCCCATCGGGCCCTTGCGCGATCTCGGCCGGCGATATCGGGTCGAAGGCGATCTTCTGGCGCATCAGCGCGGCGACGTCCTGGCCCGACGGTAGGCCGATCTGCACGCCGCGCTTGAGGTTGCGGAAGGCCAGGCTTGCGGTCGCCGTGCCCGGTTCGGACCCCGGCAAATTGTGCAGCGCCTCGATCAACCCGGCATCAAGCTTGCGCGAATGGTTGAACTCGAATTGCGACTGGTCGGCCGGCGGCGGCAGATCGAAGAAACGGCGCCAATCGATCGCCCAGTTGCTCGGCAGCGTCGGAAACGCCGTACCGATGTTGCCCGACAGGTTGGTGAAGCCGAACAGCGTCGAGAGGTCGGCATTGAACAGGCGCGGCTCGCGCGTCCGGAAGATGCGGTTGTGGCTGTAGGTCTGGCGCACCATCGAGTGGCCGAGCCGGTAGGCAGCACCGGAAAACTCCCACGGCATGAACGGCTTGGTCTGGAAGCGGTAGAACCTGCGCCCCTCATGCAGGATTTTGGCGACGATGCCCGTTTCGGTCAGCCGTTCGACCCAGTCGTGCAGCACCATCCACTGATAGTGCCAGCGCACCGTCTTTGCCGCCTCCGCAAACAGCTGAGACTTGTCGACGCTGCCGGCAAGATGGTCGACCACCGCATTGTGGAACTTCAGGAAGGCGAGATGGATCTGCGCCACGACAAGGTTCTCGTCATTGCGGTGGTCGCCGATCAGCGCCACCCCTTGGGCATTGCGCGGCAGGTCATTGGGCAGATCCGGCACCTGTCCGGGACGGTCGTCATTCTCGCTTGAGGCTTGCGCCGTGCCGATCAAGAGTTTCGGCGTGTCCACCACCTGGCCAGCTTCGTTCGGCGCCCGTGCGAACAAGAAGCGGTGCGGTCCGGGTCCCGCGCCATAGACGCAGTCGAGGTCGAGCCCCGGCGTGCGGAAATTCTTGACCATCTCGGGGTCTTCCATCGCCACCGAAAGTGGCGTCAGGTCGAGCGTGATGTCGTGGTCGACGAACTGGCCGAGATAGGTGAAGCCGGCCGGAATGTCGGTGTTGTCGAAATCCGCATCGGTGGCCCCGGGCGGCTCCTTCATCGCCCTGGCAAGGGCGGCAAGGTCGCCGTCCGAAGCCTTGAGTGGCTTGTCGCGCAACTCGCCGAACATGAAATCGAAGAAGGCCTCGCCCTGTTGCCCGCCGACATCCAGCGGCGCGAAGCCCTCGGCGCCACCGGCATGCTGTGCCGCGGCGATGGCGGCGTTTTCCGCCAGCACCTGACGGCTGACGAAACCGTGTCCGATACGTTGCCTGAGATTCGGCCCGGCCATGCTGATCCCTCCCCTGCTAGTGTGAAGGAGACAGCGTAACGCCGTTCATGTATTCATGCAATCTAAAATAGAATTCTGAAATTTTACACTATTGAGTTGTATTAATTACCCACCCCAATCCACCTCGACCATGCCGAGCCTGACATAGAGCCGGACGGCGGCGGCGTTGTCGACAAGGTTGGTCTTGAGGTCGATCTGGCTTGCGCCGCGTGCGGCGAAGGTGGCGAAGACGTGCCACAGCAATGCTTCGGCGATGCCCTTGCCACGACAGTCGGGATGGACGGCAAGATCCTTCAGAAAGCCGCTGGTCCAGCACAGCGCCGCCCCGGCCAGTCGGCCCTCGCCGTCGAGCACAAGGAAACACAATTCGGGATCGAATTCCGTGTCAGCCGAAAGGCGCGACCACCATTGGCCGAACGGCCCGTTCATGCCGTCGTCGAAGACGAGTTCGAGCAGATCGTACAAGGCGACCGCATCGGCCGCCTGGAACGTCCGCATCGCAAACCCGTCCGGCCAGCGCGCGGGCTTCAGTTCACCCGGCAGCATCCGGCGCAGGCGAACGTCGTTTTCGGCAGCCTCGGAGGGCAAATGCGTCAGCCGCGGTGGCGGACGCGGTCGCGGCCAAGCCCGGTCTCGTCGAGCAGGCCCTTGCGCTTGGCATGGTAATAATAGCCGCTCTGGTAAAGCTTGTCGGCCTGGTCCTCGTTGCCATCAGCCACCATCCAGGCGCCGCGCAGATATTTGACGGCGTATTTCAGGTTGGTTTCGGCATCGAACAGGCCGCGCGCCGGGCCGTCATAACCCATGCCGCGCGCGGTGGCGTGCTTGATCTGCATCAGCCCCCGATGCCCCCTGTTGTAGGCCAGCGGATTGAAGGTGCTCTCGCGGTTGACCACGCGCCGCACAAGCTTTTCCGGTACTTCATACAGGGCAGCGTATTTCGAGATCAGCTCGTCGATCTTGCCGCGCGAGGCGAGCGCCGGGCTGTCGGGCGCAGCATAAGACGAGGTGGCGAAGCTTTCGGGCGCGACATTGCCCAGCGACGCGACCTGATAGCTCGCCGGCACCGGCGCGTTGGCCGGCAAGGCATGGTCGGCGATCGTCGGCGCGGATGGAAACGCGCCCGTGAGCTTTGGCGCATCGGCAGCGACAACGATTTCGCCGCCGGCCATTGGCACTGACATTGGATCGACCGGCCCCTTGGCAACGGCGGCAACGACAGGCGCCGGTGCTGCGGCAACGGGCTTGGATGCGTCGGTGGCAACAGGTGCGGCAGCGACCGTCATGGCGGCGCTCTCACCGGCAGTTGGCGCCGTCGCGGCGGCAACGACAACCGTGGAATCAGCAGAATCGGGGGCAGTCGCGGCAGCGGCCAGCACGGCGGTCGCCGGCGACGTTTCAGCGGCAGCGAATGAAGTGGGTACCACGGCCACGGTTTCAGGCAATGACAGGTCGGCAACCGTGGACGACGCGGGCGCCATATCGGCGCTCAGGGCGACGTCGGCGCCGGTCGAAAGGTCGGTGCTAAGCGCCGCCGTGTTGGTCTGGCAGCCCGACAGCAGAGCCGTTGCCAGTGCCGCTGAAATCAGCAGGTGGGTCTTTATCGCCGGCAAATGCACACTCTGTTAATGATTTCGTCCCGCCCGAACCTCTCTACAACAACGTATGGGCCCGGGCAATCCACAGGCAGATGTGGTTTTCGGGTGGCATGCGGTCGCAGATCATGCGAAAATGTTCCTGATTTGTACCGAACTCACTCCTGAAACGCAGACGAAAGGAACGGTCATGGACGCCACTATCTCTTATCCCCTGCCCGGCCACGCCGTCTTCGAAACCACGCTCGGATTCATGGCGCTGGCGTGGAGCGACGCAGGGCTGACCCGGCTTTGCCTGCCCGAAAAGACATATGTCGCGGCCGAACGTCGGTTGCTGCGCCTCGCCGGCAATGGCGACACGGCAGGCGACCGCACGCCGCCGCAATGGATCACCGCGCTGATTGCCGACATCAGGCGTTATGCCGACGGCAGCGACGTCGACTTCTCCGATGTGCCGGTCGATCTCGCCGACGTCGACGATTTCCGCCGCGACATCTATGCCGCCGCCAGAAACCTTCACTATGGCGAGACCACCACCTATGGCGGACTTGCGGAAAAGGCTGGTCGGAAAGGTTTGTTCCGCGAAACGGGTTCAGCACTCGGAGCCAACCCGATTCCCCTTGTTATCCCATGCCACCGCATCCTCGCTGCCGGTGGCAAGATCGGTGGCTTCTCGGCAACCGGTGGCTCGAACATGAAGGAAAAGATGCTGGTGCTCGAAGGCGTACGCGTCGGCCCGCCTCCAGCCGCCCAGGCATCGTTCGGATTCTGACGTCCTTGGCGTCCTACACTGGTGTAGCCACGTCTGCTTGAGATGTTGCGTTCAGTGGCGAAGCGGAAAAAGCCGGCGCTTGAAGAAGTCGCGCTCGATTCGCTTGCAATTGTAGACCGGGCAGGACCGCGCATCGGCGGTCGGAACATATGCCCGGCGCGCCTCTTCGCCGGCCGAGCAGAAATGGTCGTTGGCGACGTAGCGGTCGTAGCGTGGCACACCGGAGGTCGGTGACGTCCAGCGCAGGATCACCGCACCCTGGTTACGAACGGTGCTCTGGGTCTGGGCACAGCTCATTTTTGTCGAGGTATAGCGCGAGACTGCCTGCGCTTCGGCCGCCAGCAACGTCAGGCACGCGGCAAGCAAGATCGTTTTCATGATGACCTCCCAAGACTTCCGGCAGCGGCGCCAAGGCCACGCAATATAACACCCTTCGCCCGCCATGGTTGCATGGCAATTGGGGCCGGTTTCAGGCATCCAGTATTGGGAGGGGCTTGCATTCGACACCTTTTGCCCTTATATCCGCTTCGTTGATATTTCGGCCGACAGATCCGTGCCCCGCGACACACTCGCGTTTGCAGACGTCTATCCCCAAAATTTCGATACCACAGATCCGGCATTCTAGCTTGATCACTAACTGCAAACGACAAGGATTATCGCAATGGCAACTGGCACCGTTAAGTGGTTTAACGCAACCAAGGGCTTCGGCTTCATTCAGCCCGACGCCGGTGGCGCGGACGTTTTCGTCCACATCTCCGCTGTTGAGCGTTCGGGCATGGGCTCGCTGGCTGATGGCCAGAAGGTTAGCTTCGAGATCGAGCAGGACCGTCGTACGGGCCGCTCGTCTGCTGGAGCTTTGAAGGCAGTCTGATTTAAGGCGCGCAGGAGCGAAAGCTCCGGTTGCGTTGCAAGTCACGGATGTACTGGCGGCCGCGCGACAAGCGCGCCGGAACCAAGACCCGGAAGGACGATGCGGCAGATTGCCGTGAGCCTCGGGCCTTAGGAACCAGGATCAGCTGCTGACAGCGGAAGGCGGGGTTACACCCCGCCTTTTTCTTTTTCGCAAACAGGATCGCAGTCGCGGAAACCGCCTCGACGCCTGAGCGCGACACAAGAAAAAGGCCCGAAGATCAATCCGATCTTCGGGCCGTTTTCATTTCATCAGCGGGAGTTCAGGGCAGCCAGGTGAGCGGCACATGGCCCTCGTCGGCCGCCACACGGGCAAGCCAGGCCTTCACCGCCGGAAACGCGTCCAGGTCATAACCGCCCACGGTCGCATCATGGGTGTACGCATAGAGCGCTATGTCGGCGACACTCATCGCATCGCCTGCCAGGAATGGCGTCTTCTCCAACTGCACTTGCATCACACCGAGCGCCTTGTTGCCGCCCTCAAGCAACGCCTGCATGCGTTCCGGCGTCGCCTGGGCGGCGCGCTCGGGATAGAGATACATCGTCCGCCGAACGGCGACGTATGGCTCGTGGCTGTATTGTTCGAAGAACAGCCATTGATAGACCAGAGCCCGTTGGTAAGCGTCGGTCGGCAACAGCCGGGTCCCCTCGGCCATATGCAGCAGGATCGCATTGGACTCGGCAAGGAAGCGGCCATCCTCGAGCTCCAGCAGAGGTACCTTGCCGTTGGCGTTCTTGGCGAGGTAGGCGGCCGAGCGTGTCGAGCCGTCGCGCGAGCTGGTTTCGACGTGCCGGAACGGGCGGCCGAGCTTGGCCATCAGCAGGCGCGGCTTATAGCTATTGCCGCTGTCGCTCATTCCATAGATCGTGATCATCGCATTGGCCCCGTTTGAAGCGCGATTATCGTTTTCGGGGTTGAGTCGATCCAGCGAATTGTTCTGGTATGAGGCATCAGCTTTTGTGATGTGTCGCTCAGCCGAACAGCGGCACCACCACGCATTCGCCACGACGGTATTGCGAAGTCTCACGCGGCCCTTCGGCAAAAACGCTGCCGACCAGCTTTGCCGGTTCGAGCAGGTCACCCTGGAACAGATCGACGCCGGCACCAAGTGCGATCTCGAGACGGCTTTCGTTGTCGATGCCTTCGACAAGCACCTCGGCGCCAAGTGTCTTGAGTTCCGAAACCACGGGGCGCAGCAGCCGCCCGGTCGCGGCATCGGCGCAAAAGCGCTCAAACGAGGCACGGTCGAGCCTGACGATTTCAGGCATTACGCGCTTGACGGCATCACCATCATGCTGCGCGGAACCATGATGGCCAAGCGCGACACGCAGGCCGAGCGCGCGCAGCGAACAGGCGAGCTTTTCGTCGCCGCCAATCTCGCAGATCAGCTGCGACGCTTCAAACCCCTCACCCGCCAGGCGTCGAACCATGAAACCCAGATCATCGAGAGCCGCCGCGCCAGCGTTGATGTCTTGTCTGAACAACAGCGCGATGCCTTCAACGCCCATGTTGTGGACGTTGGCGAGCGGCAGCACCTCGCAGACCCGCCCGACAATCAGGCGATCCTCGGCAGCCACTTCGGCGAGGAATTCCGAGACGGCGACGGGCTGGCCCTTGAGGTAAGGCACCACATGCGCATCAGCCGCAACCGGCGTGAGGCGACCGCCCGCATGCCTGAAGATCGGCTGGATCGCGCAGCGCAACCGAAAATCGCCGTGAACACCAAACTCCAGCCCAACCTCGTCGGCGACGATCCTGGCAGTCAGGTCCTGAGGCAGCTCGCCAAACCCGAAAAACGCGTCACTCATGCACTATCCTCTTGCCGAAGCTTCGGCTTGATCGCGGCGCTCGAACTGCAACCGCATCGGCAATACCGGCAGGCAGCAGCTCCACCGTTTGATGTCCGGCGACTTCGGGTGCCACCGGTTCGAAAAGCGAAAAATTGGCGGGCACGATCTCTGGCAATGCCAGCACGAAACCCTGCACCATCGAGGCGCCGGAACGCTCAGCCAGCTGCAACTGCCAGCTTTCCTCAAGCCCTTCGAAGACCGTGCGGATACCCTTGTCTTCGAAGTTCGCCACCATCTCCTTGAGCAGCGCGAAACCGGCACCTGATTCCATCAGCCGGCTGATCCAGTGGGCATCGAACTTGACGATGTCGGGTTTGATGTCGCGGATGCGCTTGATGTCGGACTCAGCCGAGCCGAAATCGTCGACGGCGATGCGGAAGCCGCTGGCCTTGAGGGCCCTGACGAAATCGAACAGCGCCTCTTCCGAGGCCGGCTTCTTCTCGGTGACTTCGCAGACGATGCGGCGCGGATCGATACCGGTCTCATTGAGCACCTGGCGCATGTCGCGCAGCGCATGCTCCGAGATCGAGCGGTCGAGGAACACCGAGGGATCGAAATTGATGAAGATCGACGCGTCCTTGGGCAGGAACACGGCAGCGTTGAGCAGATGCAGCGTGCGGGTCAGCGTTTCGACCTGCAAGCGGTCGATGCTCTCCACGGCGGCGAAGAAGATACCCGGCGGTACGGCGTCCGCGCCGCGAAACGGCCTGATCAGCCCTTCGAAGGCAGTGACAAGCAACCGGCCCGACTGAAAGGCGAAAATCGGCTGAAACGCACTGCGCAGGGCGTGCACGCCCCAGACGCCGGACGCAGATCCGTCGTCGTGCCGGATGATATGGGCGAGCCCGATGCTCTTCGACACGGTCCGTCCTATTTCCGGAATGCTGGCGAAATTGCTCCGCCAAAATCTCATCGAAGATTTGATCGGCGGTTAACGCAATGTCTCAAACTTGAGTGAACGCCGGCCAGTCTGCTGTTTATGCACAGCTTCCGCGCGGTTCTGGCCCAGCACATCGAACGCGCCAGAAACGTCAATCCGCTTGCGATTCCCTGCGTCATGCGACATTACAGCGCCGCGCATTCCATTGGAGGCGCAAAGGACGCTGCCGCGGTCGCGCGACCGCACCATTTCCGAACCGGAGACTTGAAGTCATGGCCTTTCTTGCCGATGCCCTTTCCCGCGTTAAGCCTTCCGCGACCATCGCGGTCACGCAGAAAGCGCGCGAGCTGAAAAATGCCGGTCGCGACATCATCGGCCTGGGTGCCGGCGAGCCCGACTTCGACACGCCCGACAATATCAAGAATGCGGCAATCGAAGCGATCCGCCGCGGCGAGACCAAGTACCCGCCGGTATCAGGCATCGTGCCGTTGCGTGAGGCCATCGCCAGGAAGTTCAAGCGCGAGAACAATCTCGACTACAAGCCGGAGCAGACAATCGTTGGCACCGGCGGCAAGCAGATCCTGTTCAACGCCTTCATGGCAACGCTGAACCCCGGCGATGAGGTCATCATCCCCCGCCCCTACTGGGTCAGCTATCCCGAGATGGTGGCGATCTGCGGCGGCACGTCGGTGTTCGCCGAGACCTCCATCGACAACGGCTTCAAGCTGACGGCGGCAGAACTGGAAAAGGCGATCACGCCGAAGACCAAGTGGCTTTTGATGAATTCGCCGTCCAACCCGTCGGGCGCCGCCTATACCGAAGCCGAGCTGCGCGCGCTTGCCGACGTGCTGCTCAAGCATCCACATGTCTGGACGCTGACCGACGACATGTACGAGCACCTCACCTATGGCGACTTCGTCTTCAAGACCATCGCCGAGGTCGAGCCGAAGCTCTATGACCGGACGCTGACGATGAACGGCGTGTCGAAAGCCTATGCCATGACCGGCTGGCGCATCGGCTATGCCGCCGGGCCCGTCGCGCTGATCAAGGCGATGGACATGATCCAGGGTCAGCAGACCTCGGGTGCCTGCACCATTGCGCAATGGGCGTCGGTCGAAGCGCTCAACGGCCCGCAGGACTTCATCGCCAAGAACAAGACGATCTTCCAGAACCGCCGCGACCTCGTCGTGTCGATGCTCAACCAGGCACGCGGCATTTCTTGCCCGTCGCCGGAAGGCGCGTTCTACGTCTATCCGTCCTGCGCCGGCCTGATCGGCAAAAAGACGCAATCCGGCAAGGTCATCGACAATGACGAAACCTTCTGCTCCGAGCTGCTCGAAGCCGAAGGCGTGGCCGTGGTCTTCGGTTCGGCCTTCGGCCTCGGCCCGAATTTCCGCATCTCCTACGCCACGTCGGAAGCGCTTCTGGAAGAGGCTTGCACGCGCATCCAGCGCTTCACCGCCTCGCTTACATGAACGCCGTTGCATAAACGAACGGAAAAACCCGGTTTCAGCCGGGTTTTTCTTTGCCGGTTGCATAAAGCAACCTGAAATTGTATGCAGATACCAACAGAAACCTTCTGGTTCTCATACGCTATCATACATTTGCATATTGCCGTGCCGGTCTAATCTGTTACTCTAAAATAACTATATCCGCCGTTCCAGGCGGAGGCATGCAGAGGCGGTCAGAGGCAGCAATTGTATCAGCGCAGACAGCAGCAGCAGGGGCGAAGGGGCGCAAGTTTGCTCATGCGCTTGTTGTTGTTGCTATTGCCGGTTTTTGCTGCGCTCACGGCCTCGGTTGCATCGAGCCACGCGCAAGCGGCCGGCTATCATCCTGAAGCCCATCTGTCGGCCGAAGACAGCTCCTTCAAGGGCTCTGACGACCCCTTCGCACTTCCGGCATGCAGCGATACATGCCTGACCCTGGCTGAAAGCTGTGGCGACGGCAGCGACGATGGCGCCTTGCTGCGCGTCTCCAGTGCCGTTCCTACCGTCGAATTGAGCGGCGGATCGCAGCCGATCGATCCGCTTTTCAGCTTCCTGCGCTACCGCACCAGCGAGCCGCGCGCGCCTCCTGCCCAGGTCTGACGGCGCACCGCGCCCCACCTGCGCCGCATGATCGGTCGACAGCGACCATTTCAACAGCCCGTCGCCATTGGCCGGTCTACATCCCCCGGGATATTTCCCGAAACAGTCTCAGGAATTATCATGTCTAAGACTCATCCTCTCGGATTCCGCATCGAACGCGACCTCAAGGAGGCGCTCGTCAAGGCGGCCAAGGACGACCACCGCTCGGTGTCGTCGATGGTCGAAATCATCATCGCAAGGTGGCTGCGCGATCGCGGTTACCTCGTCGAAAAGGAAGAGCGGGCCGCCTGAGCCCGTGATCCCCTACAACTCGCCCGGCGGCGCGAAAACGCGGCGCCGGGCAGCATCGGCAAAAACGTTCTGAAACTGGCGGCTTGACCTATCTGGGCCGCGGGCCGCCTCTTCTGGGCCCAGCCTCTGCATCGTCGTTTGCAACGCAACATGAATGGTCGAAAACGACTTCGCGTTTGCTTCTACGACCAAAGTCATAATCCCAAAGCAGCGATGGATAATGCCCGCCTCCCGGCGTTATCACTTCGGCGTCGTTAGGTCAGGCGGATTCGCGTGGAGATTGCTCTTCAGCCCCTTACCGCCGGCACTCTGGGAGGAGACAATTATGACAATTTCGGCAACCGCCGGCACCGCACGCCGCGGCATGACGCGAGAAGAGAAGAAGGTCATCTTCGCTTCGTCGCTCGGCACCGTTTTCGAGTGGTACGATTTCTACCTTTACGGTTCACTCGCCGCCTTCATCGGCGCGACCTTCTTCGCCTCTTACCCTGAGGCGACGCGCAACATCTTCGCGCTGCTCGCCTTCGCCGCCGGCTTCCTGGTGCGCCCGTTCGGCGCGCTTGTCTTCGGCCGCATCGGCGATCTCGTCGGCCGCAAATACACCTTCCTCGTCACCATCCTGATCATGGGTCTGTCGACCTTCTTCGTCGGCCTGCTGCCCGGCTCGGCATCCATCGGCATCGCCGCTCCGATCATCCTGATCGCGCTGCGCATGCTGCAGGGCCTGGCGCTTGGCGGTGAATATGGCGGTGCTGCGACCTATGTCGCCGAGCATGCGCCCGACGATCGCCGCGGCTACTACACCTCGTGGATCCAGACCACAGCCACGCTCGGCCTGTTCCTGTCGCTGGTCGTCATCCTGGTGGTGCAGACCTGGCTCGGCAAGGAGGCATTCGCTGCCTGGGGCTGGCGCATTCCGTTCCTACTGTCCTTCATCCTGCTCGGCATTTCGGTGTGGATTCGTCTGTCGCTGTCGGAATCGCCGACCTTCCAGCGCATGAAGGAAGAGGGTAAGGGTTCCAAGGCGCCGCTGTCGGAAGCCTTCGGCCAGTGGAAGAACGCCAAGATCGCCCTGCTCGCGCTGTTCGGCCTCACCGCCGGTCAGGCCGTGGTGTGGTACTCGGGCCAGTTCTACGCCCTGTTCTTCCTGCAGAACGTGCTCAAGGTCGACGCTCAGTCGGTCAACATCATGATCGCGATCTCGCTGCTGCTCGGCACCGGCTTTTTCGTGCTGTTTGGCTGGCTGTCCGACAAGATCGGCCGCAAGCCGATCATCATGGCAGGTCTGGCACTTGCCATCGTCACCTACTTCCCGCTGTTCAAGGCGCTGACCTGGGCCGCAAACCCGGCACTCGCCACCGCACAGCAGAACGTTCGCGCTACCGTCACCGCCGCTCCTGGCGACTGCAAGTTCCAGTTCAACCCGGTGGGCACCGCGAAGTTCACCACCTCGTGCGATATCGCAACTTCGTTCCTGACCAAGAACTCGGTTCCTTATGACGTCGTCACCACGGCGGCTCCAGGCACCGCAGCCAGCGTCAAGATCGGCAACGAGACCGTCACCTCTTATGACGCCATCGCCGCTGGCGATGCTGCAAAGGCGAATGACGCAGCCTTCGTCAAGGCGGTCAACATCGCCCTCCACGACGGCGGTTATCCGCTTGTCCGCGGTGCGGCCAAGGTTGCCGACCAGAAGCTCGACGCCTTCATTGCCGCCAACCCCGAGCTCAAGCTCGACGCCGCCGCCATCCGCGCCGGTGAAAAGGTAACGGTGCCTGCCGCTCAAGCGATCAAGGACAAGATCGTCACCGCCGAAGAAGCTGCCAGTGCTCCGGAAATCGGCTTCTTCAACATCCCGGCCGGCGGTTCCTTCGCCATGGTCGCCGATCCGGCCGCAGTGAGCTGGCCGGGCGTCATCGCCATCCTGACCGTGCTGGTCATCTACGTGACCATGGTCTACGGCCCGATCGCCGCGATCCTGGTCGAAATGTTCCCGACCCGCATCCGCTACACCGGCATGTCGCTGCCTTACCACATCGGCAACGGCTGGTTCGGCGGCCTGCTGCCGGCAACCGCCTTCGCCATGAGTGCCGCAGCCGGCGATATCTACTACGGCCTCTGGTATCCGATCGCGATTGCCGCCATGACGCTGATCATCGGCACGCTGTTCGTCAAGGACACGCTCGGCACCAACCTCAACGCCAAGGACTGATTGCGGTCATTCCTGACAAAAAGAAGCCCGGCAGGTTCGCTCCTGCCGGGCTTTTTCTTTTCAGTACGGACGTTTTAGTCGGCCTCGAACATCAGCGAACGATGCGTGGCCACCCCTGCCATGGCGCCGTCGCCGACCGACAGCGCCACCGAGCCGGCAGCCCGCGCAATGTCGCCGCAGGCGAACACGCCCCTCACTGTTGTCTGCTTCATCGCGTCGGTCCTGATGAAGGCTCCCATCGGCCCCGCCTCCAGATCGCAACCCAGTTGTTCGGCCCACGGGATCTGGAGCGAGGTCCTCGGCATGGTGAACAGCCCGTCCAGTACGACCACTCGGCCGTCCTCCAGCACGACATCGGCGGTTTCGCCCTTGACCTCGCGGACCAGCGCCGTCTCAACCGCCGTGCCCCGCGCCGCCAGCTGGCGCAACTGTTCGGCATCCGGGATGAAGGCGCCGTTGGTGAACAGTGTGGTCGTGCCCCAGTCCGGCAGCATCAGTGCGTGATGCATGGAGTGTTCCGACACCGCCAGCACGCCGATCCGGCCCTGGTTCAGCTCGTAGCCGTGGCAATAAGGACAGTGGAACACGGAACGCCCCCAGCGCTCGCGCAGGCCGGGGATATCGGGCAGGCTGTCGGAGACCCCGGCCGCCAGGACGAGCCGCCTGGCTGTCTGCACCTGGCCATCGCCGAAATCGACGGCGAAGCCACCTTCAATCCGCCGGGCACCCTCCGCCCTGCCCTCGATCCAGGTGAGATCAGGATAGCGCTCGAGCTGTGCCCGCGCCTCGGTCGCGATCGCTCCCGGCTCGCGGCCATCCTGGCCGAGAAAGCCATGGGACTGGGCGGCGAAGCGGTTGCGGCGCTCGCCCGCGTCGACCACCAGAACCTTGCGCCGGGCACGGACAAGCTGCAGCCCCGCCGAAATCCCCGCATAGCTGCCCCCGACAATGACCACGTCGAAATTCATTGCTTCAATCCTTTGATGCGTTGCGCAAGGTTGACCGCGCCATTGGCCGGCTGCCATATCACGACACTCTTTATGTTACATGAAATGCGTCGTCAAGTTTCATGCAACTCCTGTTGTTGCGTAATGGCCCATCTGCTAAGTACATGAAGGGCGATCAGCACCGCGCCGGGAGAGCAAGACCATGAGACCGGACACCCGCCTCTCCCGCATGCTGCACGTGCTGATCCACATGCAGCACCACGAGGGCACCGCAACCTCGGATGCCATCGCAACGATGCTCGGCACCAACCCGGTGGTCGTGCGCCGGACCATGGCCGGCCTGCGCGACCAAGGTTATGTCACCTCCGAGAAAGGCCATGGCGGCGGCTGGCTGCTGGCGCGGCCGCTGGAGGAGATCACGCTGCTCGACATCCACAAGGCGCTCGGCGCGCCGCAGCTTTTCGCCATCGGCCTCGCCGGCGACAACCCAAACTGCACCGTCGAGCAGGCGGTCAATGTCTCGCTCGCCGAGGCGATGGACGAGGCCGAGACGATCCTGCTGGCAAAGTTCGGCAAGGTGACTCTGGCGGAGCTAGCCGAAGGCGCCGCAAAGGCCTCCAACGGCAAGCTCACGATGGAGCACTTCTAGGCGCTCAGGCGCCTCAGCCGTCGTAGGACTGAATTTCGCCGAAGGCGTAACCCCTCTGCTTCAGTGCCTGAATGAGCGACGTCAGATTGTCCTCGCCATTGTAGCCGTCCTGGAACATCTCAACGTGCATCAGCAGGATCAGCTTGTTTGGCTGGACAAAGCGCGCATTGGCAAACAGATGGTCGATTTCGCTGACCAGCAGATCGACGCTCTGGACGGGTTTGCCACGGCTGCCATGGATCCACTCGTGGTCCCAGCCATAGAGATAGAAGCCGTCTGCCGCGGTGAATTCGAAATCGGGCTCTTCGCGTCCGTCCTCGACCCGTCCAATCGAGAGGTCGTCCTTGGTGACGTCCGGCAAGCGAAAGACATCACGGCCAGGCAGCCGCGCACGGAAAGGCTCCTTGGTCAGCCCCAAGACAACGTTCGCTTGTTTCATGTCCGCCACGACGGATTCGGTGCCGGAATAGAAATGCCGATACTTGTCATGGGCATGGCTGTAGCTGTGGTTTGCCACTGTGACGAGCGGCATCTGTTTTGCCCGCTCGACGAGCGCCTTGTTCGCTGAGCTTGCCTGCGCTTGCATGCCAACCATGAACATGGTCGAGGCGGCGGTGACGGCTGGAGACGCGAAGATCGCCGGCGACAGGATCGCCATCGACAGGTTCCTGCGAGCTTTCCCCATGCCCGCCACGCACGACACTGGCCCAGAGCACTGACGTCAGCGCGACCTGAGGGCGCGCCCTCCTGCCCTGCTGGCGCTGGTTCTGGAATTGCCGCATAAGCACCAAACATCTCTTCCACAGGTCGGAACCCCATGGCCCTGCATATCGACACGCCACTGCTCGAGTCCCGCCCGCTGAGCCTGGCGGCTGGGCGGTCGATCTGGCTGAAGATGGATGCCCTGCAACCGTCAGGGTCGTTCAAGATCCGCGGCATCGGTGCGGCCTGCGAACATCATGCCAAGTCCGACAAGCGCCGCTTCGTCTCGTCCTCCGGCGGTAACGCCGGCATCGCGGTGGCCTATGCCGGGCGCCGCCTGTCGATCCCCGTATCGGTCTTTGTTCCCGAAACGACGACCGACAAGGCCAAAGCCCTGATCCGCCAGGAAGGCGCTGAGGTGATCGTCCACGGCGCCTCCTGGCAGGAGGCGAATGAGCGCGCTTTGTCGGCGCTCGACGCGGACACGGCCTTCATCCACCCGTTCGACGATCCGCTCCTGTGGACGGGCCACGCAACGATGATCGACGAGGTCGTCGCGGAAGGGCCTTCCTTCGACGCCGTCGTCCTGTCTGTCGGTGGCGGCGGGCTCATGTCAGGCGTCGTCGAGGGGCTGGCACGCAACGGGCTGGAACACATCCCGATCATTGCCGTCGAGACCAACGGTGCGGCTTCGCTGGCTGCCGCGATGGACGCTGGACAGCGGGTCCAGTTGCCTGCCATCACCAGCATCGCCACCTCGCTCGGCGCCCGCATGGTCAGTGAACACGCCTTCGAGCTGACGCAGAGCCGGCCCGTCGACAGCGTGGTGGTCAGCGATCGCACCGCCGTCGAGGCGTGCCTGCGCTTCCTCGACGATCACCGCGTTCTGGTCGAGCCGGCTTGTGGCGCGACGCTCGCGCTTGCCTATGAGCATTCAGCTTCGCTGGCACGTTATGAACGCGTGCTGATGATCGCCTGCGGCGGCGCGACGGCATCCCTTGCCCAGTTGCAGGCCTGGCTCGCCGCCTGACCCTGACCGCCTCGACCGAGACGCGGCAACCGAATTCCATGCTGCCGCCACTTGAGGTCAGCGCGCCGTTGATGCGGCCCCGGCCTTCGCCTCGTCGATGCCCTGCGCTACAGGCGCCCGGCCAGCCTGCCGATGGCGGCGAAGATTACGAGCGCTGCAACGCCAAGCAGCATGGTGACGGACAGCGACCACGAAATGCCGATGTTGGCCATGGCAAATGCCAGTGCGAACGGCGCGACCGCCGAGACGATCAGCCGGGCCGACATGGCGCGGCCCTGGAGCCTGCCATAGCCGTCGCTGCCGAACAGCGACAGCGGCAGCGCGCCGGTGACGATGCTGAACAGGCCGTTGCCCATGCCGAAGATGATCGCGAACGTCATCGCGCCCGCGATCGACGGCGCGGTGGCGACCAACACGCCGACGCCGGCGGTCATCAGCCCGGCCGATATCGCTGCAAGGGTCAGCGGCGGCAGGTTGATGCCGACCACCATGTTGATGAAGCGGCTGAGCACCTGCGCGGGTCCAAACAGCGTGCCGACGATCGCCGCGGTGGCACCGAGCCCGAGGCCGGAAAGCAGTGGCACCATGTGGACAAGCACTGCCGCGCTTACCAGGTTCTGCAGCGAAAAGGCAACGACCATCAGCGTGAAGCCGAGCGGTCGCGCGGCCGCTGTGAGCGAGCCCGCGACATGCTGGTGTGGTTCGCTTGCCGCCTGGCCTTGTCCTGTCCGGCCAAATGACAGCCAGGCATGCAACGGCAGGCAGACGGCCAGGTTGAGGGCGGCGTAGACGAGATAGACGCCTTGCCACGACATCTGCGCGTGCAGTGCCGTGGTGATCGGCCAAAAGACGGTCGAGGCAAAACCGGCGATCAGCGTCAGGTAGGTGATGTTCCGCTGCGCGGCCCGTGGCGCGATCTGGACGAGCAGCGCGAAGGCGGCGCCAGTACTGCACGAGGTTCGAGGCGATCTGGACCGCCACCAGCGCGACAACGAAGCTGATCGCGTCCGGCGCCACCGCACAGGCGACAAGGGCGCCGGCAGCCACAGCCGAACCGGCCGTCATGATCCGGCCGGCGCCAAAACGGTCGATCCAGTTGCCGAGCCAGGGCGCGGTCAGGCCGCCGGCAAGCAGCGCCACCGAAAGCGCACCGAATATCGACTCGGTCGGCCACGACAAATCCTTCGCCATGTCGGCGGCGAGAATGGAGAAACTGTAATAGAGCGTGCCGTAGCCGACGATCTGGGTGATGCCGAGGGCGACGACGGCGGCAATCGGCGAACGCTCGGCGGTCATCTGGAATTCGGCTCGCTCTCGGGCTTCGCTGCGCTTCCTTCCGATTTCCGATCCGACAGGTCAAGCAACATCGCACGCTGGTACAAGCTGCGCCTCGGCGCTCCGATCCAGGCCACGCCGAGGTCCGACCTGCCATCGAAGCGATGTTCACGATGGTGATGTTCGACAGCTCAGTACCGGGTGTCCCGACCAAGGGCTGAGCAGGCCGACACTCACCAGCGCCGAGCCTCGCGGTCCGCTCGCTGCGCGAGGCCTGTTCCCCGCGTCACGGGAAACAGGCAGGCGCCTGGCTTGGCCTAGGCGTTGACCCAGCATTTGGTCAGGGCGTGGCCACCCATCAGGTCGCCATTCGGGTCGTCGACCCAGCCGCCAACCCTGGTGCCGGTCGCATCGATGTAATTGTTGAACATCGGCACGATGACCCCGCCCTCGTCGCGCAGCATCACGGCCGCCTGGCGATAGAGATCCTTGCGCTTGGCCTGGTCGAGTTCGCCGCGCGCCGCAAAGATCAGCTTGTCGAAGTCCTCGCGCAGGAAGCGCGTGTCGTTCCACTCGGCCTTCGACAGATAGGCGATCGAATAGACCTGATCCTGCGTCGGCCGACCGGTCCAGTAGGACATCGAGAACGGCTGCTTGTTCCACACCTCCGACCAGTAGCCGTCGCCCGGCTCGCGCTTGACCTCGAGCGTGATGCCGGCCTTGGCGGCACTTTGTTGGTAGAGCTGGGCAGCATCGACGGCGCCGGGGAATGCGACATCCGAGGTGCGCAGCAGCACCGGCCCGCTGTGGCCCGATTTCTTGTAGTGGAACGCCGCCTTGTCGGGGTCGTATTTGCGCTGCTCGATGTCGTCGGAAAACATGGCATAGGCCGATGTCACGGGCATGTCATTGCCGACCGAGCCGTAGCCGCTCAGCACCTTCTTGACCATCTCCTCGCGGTCGACGGCGTATTTCAGTGCCAGCCGAAGGTCGTTGTTGTCGAAGGGTGCGGTGTTGCAATGGGCGATGAAGACATAGTGCCCCTTGCCCGGCACATTGCGGATCGTCACGCCGGGCACGCGCTTGATCAGGTCGACGATCTTGGGCTCGACACGGTTGATCATGTCGACCTGCCCGCCCTGCAGTGCCGAGGTGCGGGCCGTGGCGTCGTTGATGACGACGATCTCGACCTGGTCGGCATGGCCGCGCTTGTCCGATCCCCAATAGCCCTTGTAGATCTCGCCGACATGGCGCACGCCGGGCTCGTTGACCACCACCTTGTAGGGCCCGGTGCCGATGGCTTCGGTCGGCTTGTCCTTGCCACCATTGGGCTGGATCATCAGGTGATAGTCGCTGACCACATATGGTAGGTCGGCATTCGGCTCCTTCAGCGTGATGACGACGGTGTCACCGTCGGCCTTGACGGTGTCGAACTGCTGCACGAAGGCAAGTGCCGCCGATTTGGAGTTGGCGTCGGCATGACGCTCCAGCGTTGCCACGACATCGGCGGGTGTCAGGTCCTTGCCATTGTGGAAAGTAACGCCCTTGCGGATCTTGAAGGTCCAGGTCTTGGCGTCATCCGACGCGCTGTACTCCTCAGCGAGCCGCGGCTCGATCTCGCCGGTCGGCGACGTTTCCAGCATCTGCTCGCCCCAGCAGCGGCCGATCGTGTAGGGCACCTGGCTTGCCCAGGTCGCCGGGTCCTGGCTGTCGGTGGCGGCACCGCCAACCATGCCGGCCTTCAATATGCCGCCCTTGGCAGGCGCCTGCGCCCGCGCGGCACCAGCGAGCAGCGTGTTGGCCGAAAGAGCGGTGACGCCGAGCGCCGCCGCACGGCCGAGAAAGTCGCGGCGCGACAGCCGGCCGCTGACAACGAGGCGGCTGAGATGATCGAGTTCACTGGACATTAGACTGCGTTCCTCCAGGCGGGCGCGACTTGATGTCGTCATGGTTCCCCAAGGGAATATTGAGTAGAGCACCTGCCGCCCAGCGGGCTGGATGCGACATCGAATGCCGCTTTTGGAGCGCCGCCTATTTTGCTTGCCCTGACGTCAGGCACGGAATCGCGTTGCTCTTGCTCTGCCTTCAAAGCCGTGTGACGATGTCGCCGACGGGGAGGAAGTTCACAGACGAGTTGCCCGCGACGGCCGAACAGGCCGGCCGCCGCATTCAGGGAAAAATGCCTGGGTGGAGGTCAGCTCTCATGGGTAGTCGCGCCGGAGGAAGACGCACGGGACCGAAATGCATTGCCATCGTCGGTCCCTTCGCCAGCGGTAAAACCACACTTCTTGAAGCCCTTCTCGCCCGCACGGGCGCTATCCCCAAGCAACATCCGGTCGCCTCCGGCAACACGGTCTCGGACCACTCCGCCGAGGCCAAGGCCCACGCCATGAGCGTCGAGGCGGTCTTCGCCACCACCCAGTTCATGGGGGAGAGCATCACCTTCGTTGATTGCCCCGGCTCGGTCGAGTTCGCCTTCGAGGCCGAGCCTATCCTTGCCGCCTGCGACCTCGCCGTGGTCGTTGCCGAACCCGACGAGAAGAAGATCCCCGCCTTGCAGCTGATCATGCGCAAGCTCGACGAGCTCGGCGTGCCGCGCATCCTGTTCCTCAACAAGATCGACAAGGCTGCAGCAGGCGTTCGCGACACACTGAAGCTGCTGCAGCCGGTCAGCCGCACGCCGTTGCTTTTGCGTCAGATCCCGTTGCGCAAGGACGGGGTCGTCGTCGGCTCGATCGATCTCGCGCTGGAGCGCGCCTACATCTACCGCGAATACGCCGAGAGCGAGATCGCCGAAATCCCGGGCGACGAGAAGGCGCGTGAGCTCGAGGCTCGCTTTGCCATGCTGGAAACACTCGCCGACCACGACGACCAGCTGATGGAGCAGTTGCTCGAAGAGATCGAACCGCCGAAGGACGAGATCTTCGACGACCTCGCCGCCGACCTGCGCGACGGCGCCGTCACGCCGGTGCTGATCGGCTCAGCCGAAAAGGGCAATGGCGCGCTGCGCCTGCTCAAGGCGATCCGCCACGACGCGCCCGACATCGAGGCGACGCGCAAGCGGCTCGGCCTTGCCGACAGCAATGCCGCCGTGGTGCAGGTGATGAAGACCATCCACACCTCGCATGCCGGCAAGCTGTCGGTGTCGCGCATCCTGTCCGGCCAGGTCACTGATGGTGCTGAACTCTGGTTCAACGCCACCGACACCGCCAAGGTCTCTGGCATCTACCGAATGCTCGGCAAGGACCAGTCCAAGCAACCCAACGCCACTTCGGGCGATACGGTCGCGCTCGGCAAGCTTGAAAATGTCGCGACCGGCCAGACCCTGACCTCGGCCAAGGGCGGCATCAAGCCGCTGGTCAGCCTCGCGCCGCCGAAGCCGGTCTATGCCTTTGCCCTGCGCCCGAAGGAACGCAAGGACGAGGTCAAGATGTCGGCGGCGATCCAGCGCCTTGCCGAGGAAGACCCTTCGCTCACCCTGCATCACAATCAGGACTCGGCCGAGACGGTGTTGTCGGGCCATGGCGAGATGCATCTGCGGGTGATCCGCGAGCGCCTCGAAGGCCGCAACCAGATCGCCGTCGAGGGCCATGCGCCGGCGGTGCCTTACCGCGAGACGATCCGCAAGGCCGTCCAGCAGCGCGGCCGCCACAAGAAGCAGTCGGGTGGCCACGGCCAGTTCGGCGACGTCGTCATCGAGATCAAGCCGCTGCCGCGCGGCTCGGGCTTCGAGTTCACCGACACGATCACCGGCGGCGTCGTGCCCAAGCAATACATCCAGTCGGTTGAAGCAGGCGCGCGCGACTTCCTCAAGACCGGCCCGCTCGGCTTCCCCGTCGTCGACATCGCGGTCAACCTGTCGGACGGCTCGTTTCACAGCGTCGATTCCTCGGACATGGCGTTCCAGATGGCAGCGAAGATCGCGATGAAGGAAGGCATGCCGGGCTGCTCGCCGGTGCTGCTCGAACCGGTCATGAAGGTCGAGATCTTCACTCCGTCGGATGCCACGGCGCGCATCATCGCGCTGGTGCCGCAGCGCCGCGGCCAGATCCTCGGCTACGACGCGCGTGCCGACTGGCCCGGCTGGGACGTCGTCGAAGCGACGATGCCGCAATCGGAGATCGGCGACCTGATCATCGAGCTGCGCTCGGCGACCGCCGGTGCTGCGACCTACCGCGCCGAGTTCGACCACATGGCCGAGCTCACCGGACGCCTCGCTGATGAGGCGATGCAGTCGGGCGGCAAGGCGGCATGAAATGGTTCTAATGCCGGGCGATCTAAGATCGCCCGGCGCGCGGCTGTCTCGTCTTGGTTCGAACTGAGGGGCTCGCCACGAATGCCCCGCTGCTGGCGGGCCAGCCTTCGAGCACCTGCGCTGATTGAACGACCATCAAACTCCCGTGACCAGGAGAAACACTCGCCCCGCCCCACGCGTATGTGAACGTGACAGCGTTGATTTCGCCGTCCGCAGGGGCGACCTTGCGGCCGCCGACTGGAGAACAAGCATGGCATTCATACACCGCCGCCCGTCCTGGGCGATATCAGAAGCTCTGGCGACGCCCGAAGAGATGTTCCTCAACCGCCGCAGCATACTCGCCGGCATGGGCCTTGGCCTCGCGGCTGCTGCCCTGCCCCGTCCGGCACGCGCCGAGGATGCGGACCCGACCACGAATCTCTATCCGGCCAAGCCGAATGCCGCCTACAAGCTCGACCGTCCCCTGACGCCCGAAGAGATCAACGCCAACTACAACAACTTCTACGAATACGGCACCTACAAGGAGATTGCGGCCAGCGCCCAGATGCTCAAGACGCGGCCGTGGGAAGTTGAGATCGGCGGTCTCGTTGACAAGCCGATGACACTCGCCATCGACGACCTGATCAGAAAATTCCCGCTGGAGACACGGCTCTACCGCCATCGTTGCGTCGAGGCCTGGTCGATGACAATCCCATGGAGCGGCTTTCCGCTGAAGGCGCTTGTCGCCATGGCGAGCCCCAAGGCGGACGCAAAATTCATCCGCTTCGAGACTTTCCTCGATCCCGCCATGGCGCCGGGCCAGAACGACTTCGTCTATCCCTGGCCCTACATCGAAGGCGTCACCATCGAGGAGGCGGCACTCGACCTGCCCTTCCTCGTCACCGGCGCCTATGACAAACCGCTGGCCAAGCAGTTCGGCGCGCCGCTGCGCCTGGCACTGCCATGGAAGTACGGCTTCAAGTCGATCAAGTCGATCCGCAAGATCGACTTCGTCGCCGAGCAGCCGGTCGGCCTGTGGGAAGCGATCCAGCCAAGCGAATACGGCTTCTGGGCCAATGTGAATCCGGAAGTGCCGCATCCGCGCTGGAGCCAGGCCAAGGAGCGCGTGCTGGCAACCGGCGAACTGGTGCCGACTCAGCTGTTCAACGGCTACGCCGCAGAGGTCGGCCAACTCTATGCCGGCAAGGATCCCGCCAAGCTCTATATGTGAACGCTCGTGCAAAGGCTCCGGCGTCCTTGCGCGTCCAGTTGGACGCGCCGGCGCTCTATCCGGCTTTCGCCTCGACATGCCACCATTTCGGCCGCCCGCCCTTGAACGAGTGGCCCCTCGGCATGAGCTCGATCGCGCCCGGCTTGTCGAAGACACCAAGCAGCAGTGCCACGACCGGCGCGTCGTCGACCGCCCCGAAGGAGCTGCCGCAGGCCGGGCAGAAGGCACGGCTGGAATAGTCGGACGAGCGATAGACCGCCGGCGCACCGCCCGGGCCAGTCCAGATCACCCGTTCGCTCGAAAACTCGACCCAGGCAGCGGTCAGTGCTCCGGTGTGGCGCTGGCACATGCGGCATGAGCACGTATGCGGCTTGCCAGCCGGGCCAGTCGCCTCGAAGCGAACCGCACCGCAAAGGCAACCGCCGCTGTAGACCTTGGCCTTCGCTACGCCCGCCTTGTTCACACCTGCTCTGCTCATGAAGTCACCCAAGATGTCTGCGACCTTGCTTCGCGAAACATGGATTCGCAGGAATGTCGCCCAGCCTGGCTCGGTCACCGACAAAATAAAAGCGGTGCCCGAGGAAATCCTCGGACACCGCTTTTTGCGGACCGTTCCGCGGGAGGCGGGACGGCAGGTCCGCCGCTACGTGGCCAACGGCTTGGGTCGTTGGCAATCTGCTGGACGCGGCGCGTTGCCTGAGCCCGGTACGTTCGGGTGATGCCCCCATCTCCCGACGCACCATCACCGCGTCCATGTAAAAACTAGGCGCGTCACCGGGTTCGCGGAATGTTACCCGGGGTTACATGTCACTGTTACGTGGGAGAATTGGCCTGTTTCAGGCAACAAAAAAGCCGGATCCAAGAAGATCCGGCTGAGTTTGTTTGGAAGTGCCGATTAAGGCGAACCTCCAGAGGGGAACACTCGAGGGCGCTAATGGGAGGAGGAACGCGCCCTGGAGATGATCAATATATGTGCTCTCCTTGCCCAACAAACAAGCATCTATTTTGCAACGCACGCATGCAAAAACATACAGGCTGTGGTCCAACAATGTTAGAAGCCGGATAGGACCAGTTTTCGCCTCGAAAACCGCCTCCTGACAATGCTGCAGTGCACACTGCCCAGCCTTTTCGCCGCGAAATTGGCCCAAAATCGATGACCAGGCGGAAGCTGGCAAATCGGGCACGACAAGATCATTGTTGCGGCGGAAGCAAAGCCAATAGGCAACATGCCCGGAATTCGACCTGAGAGATCAAGAGGAGTGCAGCTTTGCGCAAACCGTCCGCCATCCTCGGCAGCGCCGTCTTCTTCATCGCTGCGCCCGGCGTCGTCGCCGGCCTTGCGCCGTGGCTGTTGACCGGCCGCTACGGCCAGCCGCTGGCGTCCTGGCCGCTCGTCATTGCGGGTTCTGCCCTGATCGCAATCAGCCTCGGCGTGTTGCTCCACGCCTTCGCCGGCTTTGCGCTTGAGGGCCTCGGCACCCCTGCCCCGATCGCCCCGACCGACAGGCTGGTCATCGGCGGCATCTACCGCCATATGCGCAATCCGATGTATGTCGCCGTGCTGTCGATCATCGTCGGCCAGGCGCTGATATTCGCGTCCTCGCAGCTCGCCGCCTACGCCGCCATCATGGGTGCTGTGATGGCGACCTTCGTCCGGGTCTACGAAGAACCGGTTCTCGTCAGGCAATACGGCGCCGAGTACGAAACCTACCGCGCCAATGTTCCCGGTTGGCTGCCACGGCTCACGCCGTGGCGTGGCACCTAGGGCATGTGCGGCGGCGGCTTCCCGTCGCCAACGGCGACGTTCAGCCGTGCGGCATTCGCGTGAACATCTGCAACGCCGGATCCAACTTGTCCCAGGCATGGCCGCGGATGGTGTATGTCACCGCCTGCGGATTGAACTGGCCCGGGTCATCAAGGCTGGCCGCGTTGATCGCGATCAGTTCCGGCATGGCGACGAATGTCAGATAGACCGGCGTTCCACAGGTCGGGCAGAACGCGTGCACCTTTTCGTTGCCGCTGTCGCTAGCGACCCGCCAGGTGCTCGCTTCGCCTGAGATCGTCACCTCGGTGCGCCGGGGGAAGGTCAGGTAAGATCCGTGCCCGGTGCCGCTTCGCTTCTGGCAATCAAGGCATTGGCAGTGGTTTTCGAAGATCGGCTCGCTGCTCGTTTCATAGCGGATCGCGCCACAGGCGCAGCCGCCGGCGTAGACCTTGGTCATCGTCATTCTCCTGCTGGCAGATTTCTTGGCGCATGCCCGCGAAGATCGGAGCCGATCTTCGGAAAGGGTCCTGCGCAAAATCAAAGTGCTGGAACGTCCCTTGCGCCTAAGAAGACGCGCGGCGCTCTCACTGGCGCTGCACCGGATCAGGCCGTTTTCGGCTTGGCAAAAACGTCAATGGGGCGACCGGTTTCAAGGAAGGATTTCAGGCTGGACAGCACGATCGGCCAGCCCTTGCTGATACCCTTCGCCATGCCGCTGCTGGCTTCGAGTTCGTCATGGGTAACGGTCAGCCGAACCATGTTGTCGTAGTCCTCGATGTCGAACGTCACCCGGCTGTAACTTGCCGGATTTGCGGCCTCGTCCGGGTCTGCCCAAGTGATGACTAGGCGGCTCGGCGGCGCGGTCTCGACGACCTTGCCGACAACTTTGACAGCCCGCTCACCGTTGGCCTGGACATGTTCCCATTTCGATCCGGGACGCCAGTCGGAGACGTTTTCGTGGCCCCAGTAGATCCTGGCGACTTCGGGTCTGGTGATCGCCTCGAACACCTTTGCCGGCGTCGAGACGATATAGGTCACGTAGACAAAGCTGGTTTTCTCTTGGGTCCCCGTCTTCTCTTGGGTCCCAGTCTTCTCTTGGGTCATCGTCATTCTCCTTCGAGTTCTTTTTTCAGGTCGTGCAGCAGGCTAAGCCGCTGGCGTTCGAACTTGCGCACCCACCGCTCATAGACTTCGTGCAGCGGAACAGGGTTGATGAAATGCAGCTTTTCACGGCCACGCTTGACTGATGTGACCAGGTTGGCCGCTTCCAGGATGCCAAGATGCTGGGTGGCGGATTGCCTCGCCATATCGAGGTTTGCGCACAACTCACCGAGCGTCTGTCCGTTCCTCTCGTACAGAAGATCGAGCAGCTTCCTGCGGGTCGGGTCGCTCAAGGCCCTGAATACGTCGTCGGCGTCCATGATCCTCACTCACTTGCAGCATAATATGCAGGCAATTACCTGCATGTCAAGTCACGCAGGCCGATACCTGCATATAAAGCACCGGTACGCTTTCCGGCGCGAGGTCGGGACCGGCACAGCATCTGTGACGGCACGCCCAAAGGCGACGGTTTTTCCCAAGGAATGCGATGAAGCTGAAAAGCGATCTGAACGCAGCGCGACAAGATCTATGACTGGGTCAGGCCGGAATCGACGCCGCCCTGCCCTCACCTATGCGAGGGCAGATTACGGCAGGCATGATTGTCGCAAATGGCGAGCCTAGTAGGCCCAGCTGCGCGCCTTGGCGATGACGAAGTCGCGGAACACGTGCAGCTTGGCCTGTTCGCGCATCGCATCAGGGTAAGCGAAGTAGGTGTCGAAGGACGGCACCTCGGTTTCGGGCAAAAGCTGCACCAGACCGGCATCCTTGCCGATCACGTAGTCGGGCAGCATGGCGATGCCGGCACCGGTCTGCACCGCCTTCTTGATCGACAAGATGTCGTTGATCTGCAGCGTTGGCACGCGCTGGCCACCTTCGAAGTCGCCGACGGTCTCGAGCCAGTTGAGCTCGCTCAGATGGGTCGGCACCGGCACGCCGAAGGTGACGATGCGGTGGTTCTTGAGATCGGCGATGGATTCGGGCTTGCCGTATTTGTTGACATAGGCCGGCGAGGCATAGAGGTGGAAATGCACGGTGAACAGCCGACGCTGGATCAGGTCGGGCTGCTGCGGCTGGCGCAGGCGGATGGCGCAATCGGCCTGGCGCATGGTCAGGTCCAGCTCCTCATTGGCGAGGATCAGCTGGATGTGGATATCGGGATAGAGCTCGAGGAACTCCTGGATGCGTTCGGTCAGCCAGCCGGCGCCGAGGCCGACGGTCGTCGTCACCTTGAGCACGCCAGACGGCCGGTCCTTGGTCTCGGTCAGCCGGGTCTTGATTGTCTCGAGCTTCATCAAGACGTCATGCGCCGTGCGAAACAGCATCTCGCCCTGTTCGGTCAGCACCAGGCCGCGTGCGTGGCGATGGAACAGCGGCACGCCGATGTCGTGCTCAAGCGCACTCACCTGACGCGAGATCGCCGACTGCGACAGCCTCAGCGTCTCCGCCGCATGCGTGAACGAGCCAGCCTCCGCCGCTGCGTGGAACACGCGCAACTTATCCCAATCCAACGCCATTTTTCCCCTCTTATGTCAGGCGTCTGGTCGGCCTATTCGGCCGCTTCGCGATGCACTTCAACTCCGGCAAGATACTTCTCGGCTTCAAGTGCGGCCATGCAGCCAAGACCCGCAGCCGTCACCGCCTGGCGGTAGATATCGTCGGTCACGTCGCCGGCAGCGAACACGCCCGGCACGTTGGTCCGCGTCGAATTCGCCTCGGTCCAGAGATAGCCGTTCGGCTTCTGCTTGAGCTTGCCGACAAACAGCTCGACTGCCGGCGCATGGCCGATCGCCACGAACACGCCGTCGGTCACCATTTCGGTGATCGCACCAGTGTGCACGTTCTTGAGCTTGATACCGTTGACCGATGGCGGCAGCGGCTTCTGTGCCGCAGCACCCACGATCTCCTCGACCGCCGAGTCCCACACCACCTTGATGTTGTCCTTGGCAAACAGCCGCTCCTGCAGGATGCGCTCGGCGCGGAAATGGTCGCGCCGGTGCACCACCGTCACCGTCTTGGCGAGGTTGGAGAGATAAAGCGCTTCTTCGACAGCCGAATTGCCGCCGCCGACAACCACCACATCCTTGCCGCGGTAGAAGAAGCCGTCGCAGGTGGCGCAAGCCGAAACGCCAAAGCCCTGGAACACCTGCTCGGAGGGCAGGCCAAGCCACTTGGCCTGGGCGCCGGTGGCGATGATCAGTGCGTCTGCGGTGTAGACAGTGCCGGAATCGCCCTTGGCGCGGAACGGTCGCACGTCGAGATCGACCTCGGTGATGATGTCGTTGACCATCTCGGTGCCGACATGCTCGGCCTGCGCCCGCATCTGCTCCATCAGCCAGGGGCCCTGGATCGGCTCGGCGAAGCCTGGATAGTTTTCGACATCGGTGGTGATCATCAGCTGGCCGCCCTGCTGCATGCCGGCAACGAGCATCGGCTTGAGCATGGCGCGCGCTGCGTAGATCGCCGCCGTATATCCGGCGGGACCCGAACCGATGATGAGAACTGGCGCATGTTTGGCGGTCATCGAAGGCCTTCGTGGTCAATGGAAAAGCAGCACCCCATCAAAACGGGCTGCGGATCGTCCCTAATCTAGGTGTTCACCCATGCCCCGCGCAAGGCGGCAAGATGTTACTCCCCCGAAAGCTTAGGCCCTTCACCGCGCAATTCATCGTGTGCGGCGATTTCTGTCGCTTGGGCTTCCCAATGGCTACGAGTAGTTTAATTACGTGATTGCGCAAGATTCTTGCGCAAAACCCGGAGCGCATATGCCCATCAAGGCCGATCTCGACGCCATCGACTGGAAGATCCTGCGCGAACTTCAAGACGACGGCCGCATGACCAATGTCGAATTGTCGCGCCGCGTCGGCATCTCGGCGCCGCCTTGCCTGCGCCGCGTCAAGCGGCTGGAGGACGAAGGCATCATCCAGCGCTACCGCGCCTTGCTCAACGCCCCGGCACTTGGCATGGACGTCGTCGCCTTCTGCCTCGTCGGCCTCAATCGCCAATCGGAAGTCGACCTCAAGGCCTTCGCCGACCGCACACGCAGCTGGCCGATCGTGCGCAGCGCCTGGATGGTTTCGGGCGAATCCGACTTCATGCTGCACTGCCTGGCGCCCGACCTCGGCACGTTCCAGACCTTCGTCATCGAGGAACTGACCTCTTCGCCCAACGTCGACACGGTGCGCACGGCACTGACCATCCGCCAGGTCAAGGATGACGGGCTGGTGTCGATCTGAGGGAACTTCGGCTCCGGCCCTAGCCGAACGGTACCCGGAGCCGCTGCAGCCCGCGCATCCGCGAATCCACGAACCACCAGCCCTTCTGCAGCGGCCTGATAAGCTCGCGCAACGGCTTGCTCATTGTTTTCTTTTGGCTTTTCAGCTCAGGTCGCTCATTGTCGAGGGTGCTGGCGATCCGCTCTGCCGCACCACCGGCTTCAAAGAACATATCCTGGATACAAATGGCGGGCGCCAGCTGGTAGGTCGTCAGATGAGCCCAACCGGCGCAGGCCGGATTGAACATGAACTGGTCGACCGGGTCGGCGAAGTCCTTGCTCAAATCAAAGAGCTTCCGTGCTGCGGCCTTCGAGATGATGTAGCCACTGGTGCCCGTGTGGGCTGCCCTCAATCTTTTGAGGGAGCGCCCCGCAGGCGCCTGCAGGCGCTTGCGCTCGATCAAGGTATGCACCCTGGTGGTCTCAAGCTTCACCACATCGGCGTCGCCAGGAATCCAGGCGTCGTTGCCGAGCAGTTCGGCGAGGCCGGCTCCGAAATGGACGTCGTCCTCGAAGACCGCCGCATGCTCCTGCTCAGCGCTTGCAATCGCCTCCCAGCAGGCCCTGTGACTGAGAAAACAGCCGGTTTCCCCAGGGCCGAGGCGATAGATCAGCCCTGGCCGCTCAGGCTGCCGCAGCTTGCCCTCGGCAATCAGCTTCGCCCCGTCAACCGCCGGAATCCTGGTGAAGTCCAAGCCGAGGTCGCCGAAGATCGCAGCCATGCGGGCCAGCCGATCAGGAGAGCGGTCCAGATTGATCAAGTAGATGTTCATTAGACGATCGTTCAAGTCTTGCCCCAATAGGCGTCAATGCCGATCAGCGAAACCGCACCTTGCCCCATCGCTGCCCCCGAAGACTTGCGCCGATGGATGTGGCAAGGCGCCCTAGCGGTCTCGCAAGCTCCTTGATCAATTTTTTCCCGCCGCGGGCTTTTTCCTGCACTGGCCGCTCATGCTTGAGTCCGCTGGCAAGCGCCTGGGTAGAGCCATCCTTGCCGATGACGACTTCTTGCACGCATATGGCGGGATCGACCTGATAAGTGGTCAATGCGTCCCATGCTTCAGACACCGGGTTGAATATGAACTGATCGACCGGATCGGCAAAATCGGTGCTGAGATCAAGCAGTTTGCGTGCGCCCTTGCGGGAGACGATGTAGGCTCCCGTTCCCGGGTGCGTGTCCCGCAATCTTCGAACTGACCGGTCGCCTGCACATGCGACGCTGTTGCGATCCATCAGTGTCCGCACCATTGTCGTTTCGAGCTTCACCACGTCAGCATCGGCAGGTATCCAGCCGGGATCGACAAGCAGTGCGCGCGCACCCGATCCAAAGTGCACGTCATCCTCAAAGATCACGCTGTATTCGGTATCTTGTTGCAAGGCAGCGTCCCAGCATTTGATATGGCTAAGGAAACAGCCGATCTCGCCGCTGCCGAGATCGTAATACATGCCTTTCCGGGAGCCGCTCCCCTGGCGGTCCGCCAAGTCCCGGCCGTCGACGGCAGGCACCCTGGTGAAATCGAGTCCTAACCCGGCAAACAGCGACGCCATGCGCTCGAGGCGTTGCGGTGCACGGTCCAGGTTGATGACGAAGATCTTCATCCCTGCATCACTTACCCTGCACGCTGAGGTTCGATTGCGCCGTCAAGTCGATAGATACCTTCTTGAAAACCGACTGCCTGGCAATCGCCAGCAAGGCCATGCGGAAGGGCCTCACCAACTGCCGCCCAACTCGCCAAAATTCATGAGTGAGCTTTACCATACCCCGTCGGCGTGCAGAACGAGGATCGCTACGGTGAAACTGGCGTCGATCCTGAGCAATCTGGCTCGTCAACGAGCCGCCCACAGTCGCACCCTGCGCCCACATGTCTTGAATACAGAACGCCGGCACCAGCTGCAGCACCACAGCCTCTTCAAGAATGCCATCCTCAGGTGAATAGAGAATGACGTCGGCCGGCTCACAGTGACGCTCCGTGTAATCGAGCAAACGACGCGCTGCCACCCTCGATACGAAATAACCCGCCGATCCCAATTGAGCGGACTTCAGCCTGCGAAGTTCGTGCCCGGCAGGCTCACCCCAGGTTTTGTGAGACAGTTCGGCCCGAGCAAGGTCCGTTTCGGCCCTGACGATATCGGCGCCTGCCGGAATCCAGCGGTCGGACTTCAGGAAACTTGCCGCGTCAGCAGAGAAATGGATGTCGTCTTCGGCGACGAAAGCCCACTCGTCCTCGCCTGTCGCCACCAGTGCCCAAGCCTTGCGGTGGCTGAGCAGGCAAGCCATCTCGGCAGGCGACATCGAATTGACGCCGGAAGACAAGCACCGCAGCCGCTCGAACTCGTGTTCGGGCAGTTGTTTGGCGTCGACCGCCGGCACGCGAACCGTCGCGACGTCCATGCCGGCAACCTGCGCCATGAACCAGTCGAGCCGGCCTGGCGACCGGTCGAGGTTGATAAAATAGATCTTCAAAGCACGATCTCTACCATAATCGTACCCCCGGCCCGTGGTTGCCATAAGGCAAGCGAGGGCGGGCAGCAAGCCGGGGGCGCATGACGGCTCAACATAGAGCAACCCCGCCTAAGAATTCAGCACTATTTCAGGCGACCAAGTGTTTTCCCGCATAAATTGCCTTCTGCTGCAGCCACTGGTGGAGAAACGGAAAACAAATCGACCGCGATGCGAGAAATGCCAAATAGTTAAGCGGCACTTGCATTAAGATTTAGAGAAGCCCAGCAAGGTCATCATAGCAAGCCGGCGCACAATCCCAGGGTCCGCTAGCCCTTCGCCCACACCAGGTCATAAACCTCGCGCAGGCTGGCCGCCTCGTTTTCGAGTCGGAATCGCCGGGCGACATCCTCCAGCCCGGCAACGCCATGTGCTTCGGCCAGCGCCGGATCGGCAAGATAGGGCCTGATCGCATCGCGCAACGCGTCGCCATCGCCAGCGGCAACGAAATCGCCGGTCACACCAGGCGTGACGATCTCCGAATAGGAACCGGCGTCGCTGGCAACGACAGCCGTTCGCGAGGCCATCGCCTCCAGCGGCGTCAGCCCAAAACCTTCATTGCGCGACGGCGCAACGTAGAGGCTCACCCGGCGATACCACACGGCAACGTCAGGGACCTCGCCGAGCAGCACGATGCGCTCCGACAGCCCGGCTGCAGCGATCCGTTGCCTGAGTTCATCGGCGAACCCCTTGTGTTCTGATGTGACGCGGCCAGTGATGACGGCCGTCCACCCGGGGTGCTCAGGCAGCAGTGCAATCATCGCATCGACAAACAGGTCGGTGCCCTTCGAGTGGCGGACGCGGCCGAAGCAGCCGATGGCATATTTGCCGGGCAAGCCAGAAGCCGCGAATTCGTCATTAGCCGTACGCGGCGGATGGAATTTGTCGAGATCGACCCCATGCATCACCACCTTGTGCGGCACGTCGAGGAAACGCCCCGACAGCCGGCTGGTGGCGATCAGCCCATCCATCTGGCGGATCAGCCATTTGGTGAAGGCCCTGTGGTCGCGTTGCGCGGCGGAGGTGAACACCAGCCTGATCTGCGCCCGAAAGATATGGCGCAGCACAAGCCCGGCCACCATCTCGGTGTTGCGCCTGGCATGCCAGATGCGCGGCCGCCCGGAAGCCGGACGCCTGAGCAGCGAAGGCAGTTGCCACCAGCGCATCTTGGGCAGGCTTTCGGGCAGGCCCGGCCCGAACACGGCAATGCCGAGTTCGCGCGCCTGCACCGGCACCAGCTGCACAATGGTGCTGGTGACGCCGGAAAGCCGCTGTTTGAGATTGGGCGCGATCACCTCGATGCGCGCCATGTCGACCGCGCCGGCATGTTCGGCGCGGTTGTCTGCTTTGTTCATCGTGTCTGATCCGGCATCGCCACAGCCAATGCCGCCTGCTGCCTCAGATGAACTGGACCTGGACGATCTCGTAGCCGCGTGCGCCGCCCGGTGCATTGACCTCGATGGCATCGCCCACTTCCTTGCCGATCAGCGCGCGTGCGATCGGCGAGGAGATCGAGATGCGGCCCGACTTCACGTCGGCTTCCTGGTCGCCGACGATCTGGTAGGTCTTTTCTTCTTCGGTGTCCTCGTCAAGCAGAACGACAGTGGCGCCGAACTTGATCTTGTCGCCATTGAGCTTGGCAACGTCGATCACCTCGGCACGCGCAATATAGTCCTCGAGCTCGTTGACCCGGCCTTCGTTGAGGCTCTGCGATTCCTCGGCCGCGTGATACTCGGCATTTTCCGAAAGGTCGCCGTGCGAACGTGCCTCGGCAATGGCCTCGATGATGCGCGGACGCTCTTCTTGCTGGCGCCAGCGCAGCTCTTCCTTCAGCGCGACGAATCCACCCGCCGTCATCGGAACCTTGTTCATAGTCGACCTCTCCTGGCCTTTGCCGCGCGGCCTGCCTGTTGTTGCCGCGAGGCACAAAAAAGAAAACGGTCCGGCAGCCTCGGCTAACGGGACCGTCTCACCTCTATCTCCGACGAATATAGCAACCCTGTCGCAGAATTCACGTCAAAAAATGCGTTTACCACCATAGACCTTTTGGCGCACAGAACCTGACGGCATTCCCATTCACCCGCTTGTGATTGAAGTTGCGCCGCTTTGATGCTCTGTCATGGTTGCCGCATCAGCCATTGCACCTATGTCGGATAGATGAGCAACAACACACCGTCATTCGCATTCATGCTCGCTTTGGCTGCTTCGCCTGCCCTCGCCGAGAGCCAGAGCTTCAACACTGAGGATGTGACGCTACGCGCCGATGTCGTCGCCGACGGCCTCGACCATCCCTGGGGCCTCGATTTCCTGCCCGGCAACGAAGCCATCGTCACCGAACGCACGGGCCGCATCCGGATCCTGTCGCAAGGCGGATTGTCGGAACCGGTGGCCGGTGTGCCCGAAGTCGCGGCACGTGGCCAGGGCGGCCTGCTCGACATCGCCGTCGCCCGCGATTTCGAGCGATCCGGCACGATCTTCTTCAGCTTTTCCGAGCCTGGACGTGGCGGCGCGGGCACGGCACTTGCCCGTGCCAAGCTAGTTCGGGACGGTGCTGGGGCGCGGCTTGACGACGTTAAGGTTATCTTCTCGATGAACCGCAAGAGTGGCACCAGCCATCATTTCGGCTCGCGAATCGTCGTCAATGACGACGGCACGTTGTTTGTCACGACCGGCGACCGCGGACAGGGCGATCGCGCCCAGGACATGCAGGACCATGCAGGTGCGGTCATCCGCATCAACGCCGACGGCTCCATCCCTTCAGACAATCCCGCGCCCGACGGCAAGGCCATGGCAGCAGAGATCTGGTCCAAGGGGCATCGCAACCTCCAGGGCGCGACCTATGATCCCGTGCTGGGTGGCCTCATCACCGTCGAGCATGGCGCCATGGGTGGCGACGAATTGAACCGGCCGCTGGCCGGCAAGAATTATGGCTGGCCGGTGATCACCTATGGCCGCGACTATTCCGGCGAAAAGATCGGCGTCGGCACATCGGCCAAGGGCTACGAGCAGCCGCTCTATTACTGGGATCCGTCGATCGCGCCTTCCGGCCTCGCCAGCTACCAGGGCGACATGTTCCCGGAATGGAAGGGCGACCTGCTCGTTGGCTCTTTGAAATTCGAACTTCTCAGCCGCCTCGACCGCGACGCCAAGGGCAACATCCTCGACGAGGAACGCATTCTCGACGGCGCCTTCGGCCGCATCCGCGACGTCAATGTCGCCCCCGATGGCTCGATCTGGCTCCTCACCGACGAAGGCAATGGCGCCATCGTCAGGTTGTCACGCGGCGACTAGGCAAGCACCAGGCATTTCGACGAAAAAGGGACCGGGCAGCGCCCGATCCCTCCTTTGTTCAGTGTCGACAAACGTCGCCGTCAGGCAGCGCTTCGACGTGGCAGCTTCCAGCCCGGGCGAACGAAGTGGCAGGTGTAGCCATTCGGGAAACGCTCCAGATAGTCCTGATGCTCCGGCTCGGCCTCCCAGAAATCGCTGGCAGGAGCCAGTTCGGTCACCACCTTGGCCGGCCATAATCCCGAGGCATCGACGTCCTTGATCGTCTCTTCGGCAACCTGCCGCTGCTCGTCGGACGTGTAGAAGATCGCCGAGCGATAGCTCGTACCGCGGTCATTGCCCTGGCGGTCCCGCGTCGTGGGGTCGTGGATCTGGAAGAAGAACTCCAGCATGTTGCGGAAATCCGTCTTCGACGTATCGAAAACGATCTCGATCGCCTCGGCATGGCTGCCGTGATTGCGATAGGTCGCGTTCGCCACGTCGCCGCCCGAATAGCCCACACGCGTGGAGACGACGCCTGGAAGGCGTCGGATCAGATCCTGCATTCCCCAGAAACACCCGCCAGCCAGAATTGCCTGCTCGGTCTTCATGCGGCTTCTCCCTTGTTGGTGATGGGCCTTAGATAATGATCAAGGGTTCGATTTTCGAGTTCGTCGATGCAAACGAACGCGTGATCGCTGAACACTGATGCTCCGCCGTCGGCTGCACACTTGCGTTGAAAATGGCTGAATTGTTCGGGTTGGACATAACGAGGACCGGGCCACCGACCCGGTCCCTGTTCAAAATCGTGCTGGCTCAGCCGGCGCGCAAATAGGCGTCGATGTGCTCTTCCAGCATGCCGTATTCGCGGCAGCCCTTGCCGCAGCGCTTCTCGATCTCTGACAGCTGGGCCCGTGCGGCGGCGACGTCGCCGAGCATCAAGTGCGCCTCGCCCATATATTCGCGCACCAGCGTGTAATCAGGATTGTTGCGCAGCGCTTCCTGATAGTAGCCAAGGCCGACAAGCACGCGTCCCGCCTTGCGGTGCGAATAGCCGAGATAGTTGAGGATGCGTGGGTCAGTCTTGTCGCTGGCAAGCGTCAACACCTTGATCGCCTCGTCATACTTGCCGTCCATGGCGAGCGCCCGGCCGGCCGAATAGAGGCTGTCATCGTCGATCATGCCCGCCTTGGGCGGTTCACATTTCTTGGTCTTCTTGTTGTAGACCATGCCGTTATTGCATTTCACCTCGTCGCCGTTGCTGCTCCCGCCGCTATCGGCCGAGAACACCGGCACCGCCAGCAACGGCAGCGACACCAAAACGCCAGCAAGCACTTTCGCAATTCGGGTCTGCATCGCTACCTCCTAGAGTGCGCCCATCGACAGACTAACGCATTTGAGGCCGCATTTCATCCGGACGAACGTATCGCACGCGAATGTCGGCCCGCGAACTTCCCCTTCCTATCCTTTCAGATAGCCGTCGATCTGCTCTCTCGAAGAGTCCGTACTCGCGGCAACCGGTGCCGCAGCGGCTGGCTATTTCACCCAGTTGCAGCCGCGCGCCGGCGACGTCGCCGAGCGTCAGATGCGCCTCGCCCATATATTCGCGGACGGGCATGTAGTCGGGATCGTTGAGGATAGCTTCCTGGTAGTAGCCGAGGCCGACGACGATGCGTCCCGCCTTGCGGTGCGAATAGCCGAGATAGTTGAGGATGCGCGCATCGGTCTTGTCCGCGGCAAGTGCCAGAACCTTGATCGCCTCATCATACTTGCCATCCATGGCAAGCGCCCGTCCAGCCAGATAGAGGCTGTCGTCGTCGATCATGCCGGCCTTGGGCGGTTCGCACTTCTTGGTCTTCTTGTTGTAGACGAGGCCGGTGCGGCATTTCACCGGGTCGGCGCCGCCGCCACCGCCACTGCCGCCGCCCATGCCGCCGCCCCCACCGCCTCCTCCTCCGCCCCCGCCTCCGTCAGCGGACATCACGGGAACGGCAAACAGCGGCAGCGCCACCAGCGCGCTGGCCAGAAGCTTCAGATATCGGATCTGCATGGTTACCTCCACCGATGCGTCCCCCATCGAGGCAAACGCATCGGAGCAGGCCTTTCGTCCTCAGCCGCGGAAAATCAGCGCCGCGCCGCCGGTGATCAGCGCGAAGCCCATGGCGTGGTTCCAGGTGATGCCTTCCTTGAGGTAGAACACCGAGAAGATGACGAAGACGCTGAGCGTCACCACCTCCTGAATCGTCTTGAGTTCCGCCGCCGTGTAAAACTCGTGGCCGATGCGATTGGCCGGCACAGCCAGCCAGTATTCGAAAAACGCGATCAACCAGGAAAAGATCACCGCAGCGTAGAGCGGGGCGGCCTTGAACTTCAGGTGCCCGTACCAGGCGAACGTCATGAACACATTGGATGCAATCAGCATCAGCACGGGAAGAACCTTGGGCGAAAGCAGAAAAGCCATGGGAGATACCGTCTGGAGGGAGGAAGACCGGGCTATTTCTGCCTCACGCTGCGGCGTGTCAACCACGGCAACCACGCCGCGAATATCGAGGCAGTGACGTTGCCGCCAAATGCGCTATCATCAGATGGGGGGAAGGCACACAGGAGCACGCTCGTGCAGCAGCGGCGCGAAAAAGAGTGGGACCTGACCATCGGGCCGGACACCGTCCGGCTGTTCATCCTCAAGGCCAAGGCGATCAGCGCCGGCGTCAATGAGGATTATGAAGACGGCGCCGAACACGAGGTCGAATATGACGGCGACACCCACGACAACCATCGTCACGACGGGCTCGCCGAGGAAGAGTCCGAAAACCTCACCGAAAAGGAACTGCGCGGGCTGATCGCCGACCTCAATGTCGACCAGGCGGCGGAACTGGTGGCACTTGCATGGGTCGGGCGCGGCGACTACGACGCCGCGGAGTGGCAGGACGCGGTCGCCGAAGCGCGGCAGCGCGGCAACCGCCGTACCGCCAAATACCTGCTTGGCATGCCGATGCTGGGCGACTGGCTCGAAGAAGGTCTCGAGGCCTTGGGCGCGTAAACGCGCGCCGGCCGCATGCGCTGATGACAGCGCGTCACTGAATGTGATCGCTTCGCAAGGTGGGTTTCGGCAACCCGCAGACCGTCGGCGACGTTGACCGGCGATGCACAGATGCAAGCCCCGCCTGCTTTCCCTGATCCTTGTATTGCCGTTGGCGACCTTCGCAGCGATCCCGCACGGCTTCGCCGAAGCGCCAAAGCCTCCACTGCCCGATCGCGCACCCGTGCCACAGGCGGCCCCGGCGTCGGCCCTGCCCCAACAATCGTCCGCGGCGCAGCCGCAATCCGGGCAGGTGTCGATCCCCAGGCCCGAGCCACGCCCGGACCTTCTGGGCCAGCGTCCAGATCGACCGATGTTCGGCCCGCCAATGCCGGAAGAGCCCGCGAATGCCAAGGCGGTCCCGATCCCGCCGTCCCGCCCCGATGGCACCGAAGCGCCGTCCGACCGGGAGATATTTGGCCCGCCGGCGCCGAGGATGCTACCCGACAAGCGCTCCAGCGCGCCGCGTCCCGCAACGATGCCGCTCGAAGAGGCCGCGTGTCGCACGCGGCTGAAGGTGCTCGGCGTCGAGTTCGAGGAATTTGCCCCGCAAAGCGACGTGGAAGGCTGTGCCCTGCCTTTTGCACTCAAGCTCCAGCGGCTGTCCCGACAGATCGACATCGAGCCCGACGCGATCATCAACTGCGCCACCGCCGAGGCCTCGGCCCGCTTTGCCGCCAACATCATCGCGCCGGCGGCGAAGGCCGAATTCGGCGATGAGCTGACCGTTGTCGGTCAGGCCTCGGCCTATGTCTGCCGGCCGCGCAACGGCACCAGGAAGCTGTCCGAACATGCCTTCGGCAACGCCCTCGACATCGCCCGTTTCACGCTCGCCAAGGGCACGGCCGTCGATGTCGAACCGGCACCGCCGGAGAAGAATGCGAAATTCCTTGGCGTCGTGCGCAAGGCCGCCTGCGGGCCGTTCAAGACAGTGCTCGGCCCCGGCAGCGATGCCGACCACGCTCAGCATTTCCACTTCGACCTTGCGCCGCGGCGCAACGGCGGCACGTTTTGCCAGTAGCGCCGCAATTCGGCCGCAGCCGTAAACGCCGGCGCTGATCTTTCCTTTACCCTTGGCGGCTAGGCTTTGCTGCTCAAGGGGACAGGAGCCTTCGCATGGCCGCAGATTCGCGCGCCACCATCCCGGTCGGATCGCCGCGTACCGCGCGCCAGCGCGCCCTGTTGCTCGCCACGACCCTGGTCGTCGCCGGCCTTGGCGTCAGTTCCTGCACGACTGGCGATGTCTTCGCGCTCCAGCCCGCCGTCGACGTCGGTTCGCAGACCGCGTCACTAGGCCCTGTCGAAACAGCACCTGTGATGGTCGATCAACAGTCCGACCCGGCACTGGTCGCCCAGTCAGCTCCGGCGATAGAGCCGACCCTCGATGCGCAGGCTGCGCAGTTCGAAGAGATCGAACCCGCGGCACCGCAGCCGGTACAGACCGCCGCCCTTGCACCGGCCCAGGGGCGCGGCATGCAGACGCTGGTGCCATCCAATCCCTACATGGTCGCTTATCCAAAGCTCAACGATCCCTCTGATATGCCGCAGACAGCGCCGATGCGGCCCGCCGTCATGCCGGCCGACGAGGTCGATTGCCGCAGCGACCTCAAGAAGCTCGACGTGCAATACCGCGACCTGCCGCCAATCCGCGAAGGTGCGGCCTGCGGCATCGACTATCCGGTCAAGGTCTCGGCCATCGGGTCGGTGCAGATGAAACCGGCTGCCACCGTCACCTGCCAGATGGCGGCCAGCTTCGCCGCCTGGACCAAGCGCGATCTGGTGCCGGCGGCGCGCCTGCGCTACTTCTCCGGCGTCAAGACCATCCACCAGGGCTCGAGCTACTCCTGCCGCAAGATCGCCGGCTCGCGCACGCTGTCCGAACACGGCAAGGGCAACGCGCTCGACATCATGCGCATCGAGCTCAACAGCGGCCGCGACATCGACGTCGAAAAGCCCGGCTTGTTTGCGTTCCGGACGCGCGGCTTCCTCAACACCATCCGCTCCGACGGCTGCAGCTATTTCAACACCGTGCTCGGCCCCGGCTACAATTACGACCACCGCAACCATTTCCACTTCGACATCAAGCAACGCCGCAACGGCTACCGCGCCTGCCGCTAGCGCATTTCTCCGTCGATCGGGCTGCGTCCCGGTCGAATGCACCGTGCGCTCTGCAAAAGTTACTGCTAATACTTATTTTTCTAATGCAACCCATGGTTTTTCCGGGTTCCAGTTCGCGCCGCAATCTGGCGCGGCCCATCGGCAGCGGGGTTGGATGATACGGGGAAAACTGCACCGACAGGCAGCCCTGTGGTTCGCCGCTCTATGCGCGAGCTACCTCGCGCTCGCCTATTTCGCCGCCCCCGAATTCTGGTCGTTTCGCTTCCTGCGCGACGGCCTCAAGCCTGAGGCCCTGCTGACCACCACCGAACAAGGCATCCCCGGCGACCCGATCAACATCGGCCTTGTCGGCACCGAGGAAGACGTCGTCGCTGCGTTCACCGCCGCCGGTTGGGACCGCGCCGATCGCCTGTCGGTGACGTCCGCGGTTGAAATCGGTGAAAGCGTGCTACTCGACCGCCCTTATGTCGACGCGCCTGTCAGCACGCTGCTGTTCAATGGCCGTCGACAGGATCTCGCTTTCGAAAAGCCCGTTGGCGACAGCCCCGACGTCCGCCACCACATTCGCCTGTGGCTGACATTTACCCCCGGCGCCGACGGTCGGCCGACCTGGTACGGCGCCGCGAGCTTCGATCGCGGCGTTGGCGTCAGTCACGACACGGGCGCGATCACCCACCACATCGGGCCGGACATCGATGCCGAGCGCAATTCGCTGATCGGCGATCTGACCGCTGCCGGACATATCGAGTCGGTGAAGACGATCCCTGGCATTGGCCTGACCAAGGCCGGCCGCAATGGGGGCGGCGATCCCTATTTCACCGACGGGAAGGTCCTGATGGCCGTGCTTGTGCCGGATAAATAGCGGCATCATCGCCCTGTCGCAGGGGAAGAGTATTTTCCAAGCCGTCTTTTCGAAGGGGCTTAAGCAATGCTATGCAGCGACCATCATGTTATACGCTGAAATCGGTATCGTGGTCGTCCTCATCTGTGTGAACGGCCTTTTGGCAATGTCCGAACTTGCCATCGTTTCTTCCCGCCCCGCCCGCCTCAAGGCGATGATCGACCGCAACGTCAAGGGCGCCGGCCGCGCGCTCGAGCTCGGCGCCAACCCGGGCAAATTTCTGTCGTCCGTGCAGATCGGCATCACGCTTGTCGGCGTGCTCTCCGGCGCGTTTTCCGGCGCCACGCTCGGCCAGAGGCTGAGCATCGTCCTTGCGGACTCGGGCGTGAGCTCCCGTGTCGCCGACGCGCTCGGCGTCGGCATCGTCGTTGCCATCATCACCTATGGCTCGCTGATCATCGGCGAACTGGTGCCTAAGCAGATCGCCCTGCGCGACCCCGAGGGCGTCGCCTCGCGCGTCGCACCCGCCATGGCGCTGCTCGCCAAGGTCGCGCTGCCGCTGGTCTGGCTGCTCGACATTTCCGGTCGCTCTGTCCTGTGGCTGCTCGGCCAGCGCGGCGAGAGCGAGGAAAAGGTCACCGACGAAGAGATCAAGATGCTTGTCGCCGAAGCCGAGCATCACGGCACGATCGAGTCCGACGAGCGCCGTATGATCGCCGGCGTCATGCGCCTGGGCGACCGCGCTGTGCGCGCCGTCATGACCCCGCGCACCGAGGTCGACTGGATCAACCTCCAGGCCGAAGAGACGGCCACCCGCAAGCTCCTGATGGAAACCCAGCACTCGCGCCTGCCCGCCGGCGAAGGTTCGGTCGACGCCATGGTCGGCGTTATCCAGACCCGCGAATTGCTCGCCTCGCTGCTTGCCGGCCGCGCCTTCGACCCGCGCAAGCATGTGCGCACAGCACCCATCGTCCACGATCAGGCCGATGCGCTCGACGTGCTCGCCACGCTCAAGCAGTCCGACGTGCCGATGGCGCTGGTCCATGACGAATACGGCCATTTCGAAGGCGTCGTCTCGCCCGCCGACATTCTCGAGGCCATCACCGGGGTGTTCCGCTCCGACCTCGACGAGGACGATGTCGACAACGCTGTCCAGCGCGAGGACGGCTCCTGGCTGCTCGCCGGCTACATGCAGGCCGACGAGATGGCAGACCAGCTCGGCATCGACCTGCCGGAGAACCGCGACTACGAAACCGTTGCCGGCTACGTGCTCTCTCACATGCACCACCTGCCCGCCACCGGCGAATGCGTCGACGCGCAGGGCTGGCGCTTCGAAGTCGTCGATCTTGACGGCCGCCGCATCGACAAGGTGCTGGCGTCAAGGCTGCCCGGCACCCACCGCGAACCGGCACGGTAGGAGCACCGCCAACCTCTGAGATTGGTGGCAATCGCCGCCAATCTTATGGCACCAGCACGACTTTTCCCGACGAGCGCCGCTGTTCGATGGCGCGGTGCGCATCGCTTGCACGATCGAGCGGGAAACGCGCGCCCAGCACAACCTTGAGCTCACTTGTCGAAGCCAACTGGAAGAGTTCGCCGAGATCGCTGCAGAGCAGCTCCAGCGAAAGCAGCGGCAACAGCGCAAACCCCTTGAGCGACTGGTTGGCCGCCAGCATCGCCTCGATGTGTGCTGTATCGAGCGCAAACCTGCCCATCGCGCCAAACACCAATTCGCCGCCTGGCGCCAGCGCATCGAGCGCTGCCGCCGTCATCGTGCCGCCGACCATATCGTAGACGATATCGACGCCCGCATCGCCGCTGGCCTTCCTCGTGCGCGCCGGCCAATCCGGCTTGCTGTAGTCGATTCCGGCATCCGCACCGAGCGATGAAACGAGGTCGAGCTTGCCTGGAGTGCCTGCCGCGGCAATCACCTGCCTGGCGCCGGCGCGTTTTGCCAGCTGGATCAAAAGCGTGCCGACGCCACCGGAAGCCGCATTGATGAGGATCGACTTACCCTGCGGTGGACTTTCCCGGAGCAGATGCAGTGCCGTCAGGCCCTGCACCATCAGCGCCGTCGCCTGATCGAAAGCCAGATCCTCGGGCAACGGCACAGCGAGATGCGCATCGATCGTCACATAATCGGCATAGCCGCCATACGGCCTTTTCGACATGAACAGCAGCGCGGCGACACGCTTGCCCAGTAGGGAAGCATCGACTTCCAGGCCCAACGGCCTCGACGATGCCGGCAGCCTCCACGCCGAGGATGATCGGCAGTTCCGGCGTCTCCGCATAACGGTCTGCACGCATCAGCACTTCGAAGAAATTGATCCCGACCGCGTGCGATCGGATCAGAACCTCGCTTGGACCCGGCGCGGGTTTTGGAATTTCGACAATCTGCAAAACATCCGGATCGCCAAAACGCTTTAATTGAACAGCTCGCATGACAACCTCGATGGCTATGGCAACGAGCGTTGTGTGCCACTATCTCCGACGTCCGAACTACAAACTCTTTCGTTCCATACCCACCAGGAGGTGACCATGGCCGGGTCGACCAAGCGACTGCCCGCACTGCCTGCGGAACGTGCCCTGAAGGTGATTTCGGGCCGCTGGAAGGCGGTGATCCTGTACCATCTGTTCGACCGGCCGCGGCGGCTGTCGGAACTGAAGCGGCTTGTCCTCGGCATCACCCAGAAGGTCCTGATCCAGCAGCTGCGCGAGATGGAGGAGCACGGTCTCGTCGACCGCGAAATCTTCCGCGAGATCCCGCCGCGCGTCGAATACGCCGCGACCCCGCTCGGCCTCAGCCTGGAGCCGGTGTTGCTTGCGCTTTGCCAATGGGGCCAGCGCCACGCCGAGGAGCAGAACGAACTCGACCACGTCGCCGATTGCGTGATCCGGCCGCGCCTGGCGCGCTCTGGTGCTCAGGCGGCATGAAAAGGGCGGCTCAGGGCCGCCCTGAAGTTGCTTGGGAGGAAGTCGCTGATCAGGCAGCCTTGGCTTCTTCGGCAAACACATCGGCGTCGCGTGCGATCTTCAATGCCTTTGCCCACCAGGTGATCTCTTCGACCAGCCCGTTCGCCGACTGGTTGAGGTGCTCGAAATCCGACAGCTTCTTTTCGCCCTGGCGCACAGCCAGGAAGTCGGCCCAGACGATGTGCACGGCAGCCTTGGTCGGCGCCATCTGCAGCTCGACGGCATGCATGCGCAGCTGCTCGACGGCACGTGCCCCACCGACGCCGCCATAACCGACGAAGCCGGCCGGCTTCTTGTTCCACTCCTTGGCGGCGTAATCGAGCGCGTTCTTCAGCACGGCGGTCGGGCCATGATTATATTCGGCGGCGGTGAAGATGTAGCCGTCGAACTCGGCGACCTTCTTCTGCCAGCGCTGAGCAACCTCGTTCTGCGACGGCACCCAGGCGGACGAGGCGACCTCGTCGAAGAACGGCAGCGGGAAATCTCTCAGGTCGACAATTTCGACCTCGATATCTGCGTGGGATTTTGCGATCTTGGCAATCCACTCCACCGGCGTGTCGGCGAAGCGGGCGGCGCGCGTCGAGCCGACGATGATGGCGATCTTGGGCTTGGACATGGAGGAACCTTTCGGGCGTGAGTATCGAAGCGATACTGGTAACTAATGGATACCCACGCTATATAGGTGACTGAAAAACACGTGCACAAGGAGGCACTTTTTTGATACCGAGGCACCCGCACCGCACCGAAGATTGCCGCGCCGTCAGCGATATCCTGCAGCGTGTCGGCGACAAATGGACGGTGCTCGTCGTCGGCAAGCTCGGCGACGGCGCCATGCGTTTCAACGAGTTGCGTCATGCCGTCGGCGGCATTTCGCAAAAGATGCTGACCACCACATTGCGCGGGCTGGAGCGCGACGGCTTCGTCACCCGCACCGTCTTCCCGACGATCCCGCCACGCGTCGACTACGAGCTCACTGATCTCGGCCGTGAACTGCTTGTTCCCGTCTTCGCACTCGGCGAATGGGCGCGTCTCAACCAGCGCCGCGTCGCCGAAGCGCGGACGAGATTCGACGCGGCGGTAGAGTAGAAACACCTCGTCTGGACTTGATGTTGCCCCGGCGCAGTCTTTCCGGCTGGCTTTATGTAACACTCTCGGAGACGACGCGAACGCCTGGACCACTCCAGCGCCAACGCTTGGACCGTCTCTGGCTTCTCTAACTTAACGGCATGGATTCCCGACACTCTCCGCTCCCTATGGTCGCTCAAGAGGTCGGGAATGACGGATCGCGGGGAGACGTCCGCAAATCTCCGACATCTGCGATTGGCGGTGACGGCACTGTCAGCTTGTCATTCCCGACCCTCGTGAGCGAGTGAAACGAGCGGAGTGTGTCGGGAATCCATGCCGTGACCGCGACGCCGTCACCCACGGTCCAGGCTCAGGGGGCCGGGAATTCAGCCAACGAACTGGCCGAATATTATGCCCAACGCCCAGCAGATTGCGACAAAGCCCACGTCCCTTATCAAAGGCGAGCCCAAGGACGCACCCAACAGCGGCCCTATTCCGCTGGCACCGGCTTCGGTTTGCCCTCGCCATCCAGTGCCACCATGACGAAATCGGCGTCAGTCACCCTTTCCATCATGTCGGAGAGATAACGCTGCGCCCAGGCTTCGACCTTGAGCGTCATCGAGGTGCGGCCGACGCGGTCGACATGGGTGTAGATGCACAGCGTGTCGCCGATCTTCATCGGCTTGGCGAAGGCCATTTCCTTGACCGCCGCCGTCACGACGCGGCCCCGCGCGCGCTCGGCGGCGCGGATGCCGCAGGCAAGGTCCATCTGCGCCATGACCCAGCCGCCGAAGATGTCGCCGGCGGCATTGGCGTCGGCGGGCATCGCCAGCGTCCTCAGCGTGAGTTCGCCTGTCGGCTGGCCATCGGCATACTGAACCATCGTCTTTTCCCTGAACCGTTATGCTCTCCACCCGTAACTTTGCTGCGGCGGCCGCGTCAACGCCGCATCTGTTGTATCGGCCGGTCGCATTTTTCACAGGCCATGCCGTAACCGACGCCGAAGCCTTTCGCCGAGGCGATAGTCTGGCCGCATCGAGGAATTCCGACAGGCCGCCGCCCACATGCAGACGTTCGATTTCATTGTTGTCGGTTCAGGCTCCGCCGGTTCGGTGGTGGCCGAACGGCTTTCGGCAAGCGGCCGTCATTCCGTGCTGGTGCTCGAGGCCGGCGGCACCGACCGCCGCTTCTTCGTCCAGATGCCGCTTGGCTACGGCAAGACCTTCTTCGACCCTGAAGTGAACTGGAACTACGCCGCCGAAGCCGATCCCGGTCTTGCCGGCAACAGGGACCACTGGCCACGTGGCAAGGTCCTGGGTGGGTCCAGCTCCATCAACGCCATGGTGTGGATCCGCGGTGCGCGCGATGATTTCGACGCCTGGCGCGATGCCGGTAATCCCGGCTGGGGCTTTGACGACCTGCTGCCGGCCTTCAAGGCGATCGAGGACAACGAAGCCGGCGGCAACACGCTGCGCGGCAGCGGCGGCCCGATCCATGTCACCGACAACAGGAAGAAGGTCCATCCGCTTACCCAGCGCTTCCTGGCGGCGGGACAGCAGGCCGGCCTCGCTTTGAATCAGGACTTCAACGGCGAGGCCCAAGAGGGTGTCGGCGTTTATCAAATCACCACCCGGGACGGCCGCCGCATGTCTGCGGCGCGCGGCTTCCTACGCCCGGCGATGAAGCGCCCCAACGTTCGTGTCGAAACGAATGCGCTGGTGACCAAAGTGCTGTTCGAGGGCAAGCGCGCCGTCGGCGTCGAGTATCTGCAGAATGGGAAAAAATTCACCGCCCGCGCCGGCCGCGAGGTCATCCTCTCCGGCGGCTCGGTCAACACGCCGCAACTGCTGCAGCTCTCCGGCATCGGTCCGGCAGCGCTGCTCAGCGAACTCGGCATATCGGTGCTGCACGCCAACGAACATATCGGCCGCAATCTGCAGGACCACCAGGGCGTCAACTACACCTGGAAGGCCAAGGTGCCGACGCTCAACCAGCTCTTGCGGCCGTGGTGGGGCAAGGCGCTGGCCGGCATGCAATATCTGCTGCTCCGCTCCGGCCCGCTGTCGATGAGCATGAACCAGGGCGGCGGTTTCTTCCGCTCCGACCCGGGCCGCGCGCGGCCCAACATGCAGCTCTATTTCCAGGTCTTTTCGACCGTGCTGCCCAAGGCCGGCGAGCGCCCGATCCTGACGCCCGACCCCTTCCCCGGCTTCTCCATCGGCCTGTCCAACTGCCGGCCATCAAGCCGCGGCGAGATCATGATCCGCTCGGCCGACCCGACCGTCCACCCGCGCATCACCGTCAACGCCTACTCGACCGAGAGCGACGTCGCCGAGATGCTGGATGCGGTCAAGTTCCTGCGCCGGATCGCCTCGCAGTCGCCCATCGCCGAGATCATCGCGGACGAGGTTTTGCCAGGCCCGTCAATCACTTCCGACGCCGACTTGATTCAGGATTTCCGCAAGCGCTCTGGCACCGTCTACCACCCCGTTTCGACCTGCCGCATGGGTCCCGACCCGGCAACGTCGGTGGTCGATGCCCGCTTGCGCGTCCATGGGCTGGCTGGCCTGCGCGTCATCGACGCCTCGATCTTTCCCGACAACATCACCGGCAACACCAACGCCACCGCGATCATGACCGGCTGGAAGGGCGCGGAGCTGGTGCTGGAGGATGCAGGGTGAACAGCTCCGAGAGCTCGCGCAGCCCCTCAACCTTGCCCTCTCCCCGTGAAGGACGGGGAGAGGGTTCGCCAGCCTTGCAGCCAGCCTCCTTCGCCCCGTTCTTACGGGGAGAAGGTCCGGCAGGGGATGAGGGGCGGCCCCAGACGTCAACGATTTCCCGGGAGGAGCATCGATGAAGATCACCGACGTCAAGACCTTCGTGGTCAACAACCCGCCGCCCGGCATCGGCGGCAAATACTTCATCTTCGTCAAGCTCACGTCCGACGGCGGCGTCGTCGGCTATGGCGAGGCCTACAACGCCACCTTCTCCGCTCATGTCACGGCGCGGATGATCGAGGACATGGCCGAGCGCTACCTCTTGGGACAGGACCCGCACGACATCGAAAACCTGTTTCGCCGCTGCTATTCCTCCGGCTTCACGCAGCGGCCCGACGTATCGGCCATGGGCTGCTTCTCGGCGCTGGAGATGGCCTGCTGGGACATCATCGGTAAGGAGGCCGGCAAACCCGTATACAAGCTGCTCGGCGGCCAGGTGCACGAGACGCTGCGCTCCTACACCTACCTCTACCCGCATTCGGGCAGTGTCCACACCGAGGACGTCGCGCCGAAGAACGTCTACAATGACCCCGACATGGCGGCCGAATGCGCGGCGCTCTATGTCGACCAGGGCTTTGATGCCGTGAAGCTCGACCCGGCTGGCCCGTGGACAGCCTTCGACGGCCACCAGCCGCGGCTCGCCGACATCGATCTCTCCACGCGCATGATGAAGGCGATCCGCGAAGCTGTCGGCACCCGCGCCGACATCCTGTTCGGCACGCATGGCCAGTTCACCGCCTCCGGCGCGCTGCGCATGGCGCGGGCCATCGAACCCTACGGTCCCCTGTGGTTCGAGGAACCGGTACCGCCAGACATGCCCGAGGTGATGGCGCAAGTCGCGCGCGGCACCTCGATCCCGATCGCCACCGGCGAGCGGCTGACCACCAAGTTCGAGTTTGCCCGGGTCATCGAAAACCGCGCCGCCGCCATCCTGCAGCCCGATCTCGGCCGCTCGGGCGGCATCCTCGAGACCAAGAAGATCGCTGCCATGGCCGAGGCCTATCACATCCAGATCGCGCCCCATTGCTATTGCGGGCCGATCGTTGGCGCCGCCAACATTCAGCTCGCCGTCACCTTGCCCAATTTCCTCATCCTCGAATCGCTCAAGCAGTGGGACGGCTTCCACGCAACGCTGCTGAAGAAGAAGATCGAATGGCAGGACGGCCACGTCATCCCCTCGAAGGAGCCCGGCCTCGGCGTCGAGCTCGACGAGGCGGTCTGCGAGGCCAATCCTTATGACGGTCCCCACCTGCACCTGCAGATGGTGCAGACGCCGTTGATGCCGTGACAGAACCACTCGCCTACGCCTTTGTCGGCCTTGGCCACCTCGGTGGCAATCTGGCAGCCAGCCTGTTGCGCAGTGGTTTTGCGATCACCGTATTCGACCGCGACCCGGCCGCCATCGCTCGTCTCGTCGCGCTCGGTGCCGCATCTGCCGCAAGTCCTGCCGAAGCCGCCGCCCGCGCCGGCAACGCCATCACTTGCCTGCCCTCGCCCAAGGTCAGCGAGGCGGTGCTAACGGGACCGGGCGGACTGCTGTCAGGCCTGCCCAAGGGTGCGACCTGGATCGAGATGTCGACAAACGGCCGCGACGACATCCTGCGCCTCGCCGATCTCGCCGCCGATAGCGGCATCTACACGCTCGAATGCCCTGTCACCGGCGGCGTCCATCTCGCGGCAGAAGGCAAGATCACCGCGCTTGTCGGTGGCGATCCCGCCCTTTACGCCCGCCACCGCATTGCCATCGAGGCGATGTGTGCCAGATCGTTCCTGATGGGACCGGTCGGCTCGGCGGCGGTGATCAAGGTCATCACCAACATGCTGGCCTTCATCCACCTGGTCGCCGCCGGCGAAGCGCTGATGCTGGCCCGGAAGGGCGGGCTCGACCTCGCCCAAGCCTACCACGCCATCGTCGCCTCATCGGGCAACAGTTTTGTGCATGAGACCGAAAGCCAGCTCGTCCTCAACGGTTCCTATGACATCGGCTTCACCATGGATCTGGCGCTCAAGGATCTCGGCTTCGCCCTCGGCATGGGCGACGAATTCGGCGTGCCGCTCGACCTCGCTTCCCGCGTCGCCGCGATCTTCGAACAGGGCAAGGCCGCCTATGGCGGCGACGCCTGGTCGACGATGGTTGTCAAGCTTTTGGAGGACTCGACCGGCAGCGACCTGCGCGCACCGGGTTTCCCAGCGAAGCTGTGAGGCGCCGCCTCTTTACCCTCCCCCTTGTGGGGAGGGTCGGCGCGAAGCGCCGGGGTGGGGGTCGGCAACGCGTGAGAGTACCCCCACCCCGCTCCGCTTCGCAGATCGACCCTCCCACAAGGGGGAGGGTAGACGCGGCGCCGCCTGCCCGCCCCCTTTGACTCCCGGCCTCGACACGACTTAGCTCTCGCCAGCATACGAAAAGGGATTCTCCGATGCGGCCGAGCCTGAGAGCAAAGATACTCGACGTCTGCGCGCGCAAGATCGCGGCCAAGGGGTCCGATGTCGGGCTGTCGTTCTACGCGTTTTTCGCCAACCGCAACGACGATCCGGAGCTGCTCATGGAAGCCGCCGAATGGTGGATCCGCACTCACAGTCTCGATCATTTCGAGAAGGCGACGAAGATCCAGGCGATGGTCAGGGTGATGGACGCCTAGCTACCGCTCAGAGCCCACCTCTTCAATTTCAGCAGCTTACGACAGTTCCCGGACTCGGTCTCCGAACCGCTTGAATCAACATCTGACCTTCAGCACCTTCGGCACCATCTCGTAGGTCGCAGGAATATGCCCCGGTGACTCGCCGTCGATGTCGACGAGCGCGGCATTGGCGAGCGGATCGCCAAGCGGCTCGACCACGACCTTGCGGCCGCGCAGGATGGTGATCGCAGGGTGGTTGCGGTGGCGCCCGCCATAGAGCAGGCGCAGGTCGAAGATCAGCTTCATCTTGCTCGCGGCGCGCAGGATGACGATGTCGAACAGCCCGTCGTCGGGCACGGCATCGGGCGCGATCATCATGCCGCCGCCGAAGAAGCGCTCGTTGGCCACCGCCACCAGCGCCACCCTGGCCTCGACCGGTTCGCCGTCGTCGACGCTGATGCGCACGTCCTGGAAACGGTAACGCACGAACTCGGTCACCGTGCGCCAGAAAAACAGCGCCTTGGCCGGCACCCAGCGCTTGCGCCGGTCAGTGTTGACCGCCCGCACCGTCGCACCCGACATGCCGAGGCTGGCGATGTTGACGAAATGCCGGCTCGCCAGCCGGCCGTGGTCGTCGATGAAGGAAATGCGTCCAGCATCGATCAGCCGGTCCTCACCCTCGGCGATGCGCGCGATTGCCGCCTGGATCTCGACCGGGATTCCCATGCCGCGAGCGAAATCCGACCCGGTGCCGCACGGCAAGACGCCGAGCACAGCGCCGGCGCCCGCCTCGGCCTGCATCTGCAGCAGCCCGTCGGCGACCTCGCTGATCGTGCCGTCGCCACCGGCAGCGACCACCAGCTCGCAGCCAAGTGCCACAAGGTCGCGGGCGATGACCGCGCCGTCGCCGGGCTCCGAGGTCTCGCGAAACTCCACCTCGCCGAAGCGCGCGGCCAGTACCGCCGCAACCTCGGTCCAGTGCGTGTCCAGCCTGCCACCCCCGGCCACCGGATTCCTGACAACGCCGACCTTCACCAACGCACCCTCCCCGGCAGCAACGCGCCACCGCCTCCGCGCTTATTGTTAGTACATGACCCCGAAAATCGGAATCGTTTTTCGGAACGGATCATCTACCGATTCAAAGTGTTACAGCCTCCTTCGCACATCCAGGACGCGCGACGCTATGGCAAGCAAATGCGCAAGGAAAAGGTTGCGAAACTCACATCCAGCGAGCCTTCGCGGCCACAACGTCACCGGGAATGTCCGGCGCCACCATCATGCCATGATTGCGGCCAACTGGCGCCGTGATCAGAGCAGAGAAATCGCTTCGTCAACAATCCCTGAGGATTCGGACCGTGATCAAGTCAGCCCTTGTCGCCATGACCATCGTCGGCTGCGACTGCGACGCCAAGCTTTGCGAATATATCGGCGAGACGCCGGCACAGTGGACCTCCGTCGCCGATTGCGAGGCGTCGATGAAAAGCCGCATCCTGCGCGAAGGCAATCACGCCTATCCGCTGGTGACAGGCATCTGCCGCACCACCGCTTTCGCCGACCCGCAGCTCGCCGCTGCTCCGGCGACACAGCCTCAAGTCCTGCCGGCCGCCTATCTCGGCACACCGCAAGACGATGGCTCCGTGCTCTACCGCACGGCCAATGGTTATGCGCTGGTTCGTTCCGGGCTCGACCGCTTCGCCGATGGCACGCTTGCGGTGGCCAAGCGCTCATCCAGCTGGCTTGCCGCAAACATCGGCTTCTGAGCCAACATCCAGCCAGTTGAAAAAATGGCCGACCCCTGAAGAGGCCGGCCGCAGTTTGATAATGCGTCTTGGAAGGTGTCGAGAATGGCGCTCGCCCTGGCACATGGCAGAGCTGGCAGGGCGAACTCGCAATTCAGTACTACGACGCCGCTTCGATCGCGGTCACGGCACCCGTTGTGTCGTCCACCGTCACCTTGACCTTGGCGCCGGCGGCCAGGCCGTCGACCTTGATGCTCTCGGGCACGACATAGGTCTTGCCGTCCTCAAGCGTGATCGAACGCGTCGCCGGATCGACCGACTGGACGGTGCCTTCGATATCAGCGGCATAGGCGGCACCGATGAAGGCGAGCGAAGCGGCGGTCGTTGCAAGGAACTTCTTCATGTCAGATACTCCCGTTCTGTCTTCGTCCTCGCGGGCTTCGCTTTCGCAGCAAGGCCCGCCGAACGAGATGGAGACTGACTGTCGAGCCGGCTCGGCGCAAATCACGTTGCGTGAAATTATCGAACAGAATCATAGGCTTATTTCTGCCGTATTTGGCAGCAACCGGCCCTGTTGCGGCCGCTTCGGCATCGTGCGATGCGGCTTCCACCCTTGGCTCGCATGCGCCGGTGGCCGTCACACCCCTGTCATCGCCTCGCCACCTCAAGGCCGGATTTCAACCCCCCCCGATCACAAAACGTCGTTTCGAGGCCGGCCGGGAACATTTTCGCATGGCGGCCGATGCACCGTGCCGCGACGTTTTGCGCCGTCGTATCGTTGGTCCAACTCGCTCGGTCCGCTTCACAGCGGCCGGTGATTCTGGCATAGCTCGCGCCGCACGATGTGTGCTTTTGGGAAGCTCCCGCCTTGAACCCCCTGTTTGAAATCGTCGGCGCCGTCGCCGCCATCCTGACCACGCTTTGCTGGCTGCCGCAGATCGCCAAGATCCTGCGCGAGCGCAAGACCAGCGACATCTCGCTTGGCACCAACGCGGCGCTCGCCACCGGCATCTCGCTGTGGATCGTCTATGGCGTGGCGCTTGGCTCGCTGCCGGTGATCCTGTCCAACGCGATCACCCTGGTCTTCATCCTCGCCATCGTCGGGTTGAAGCTGCGCTTCGGCTGACGCTGCCCGAAGGCTCAAGTCCCGATCTTGCGCACCAGCGAGGTGATCGCCAGCATCGTCGCCATGTCGGCGATCATTGGCTCGATATGCGTTTTGTAGTCCAGCGGCACGTTCGCAGCCGGCAGCTCGAAGAAATTTCTCTTGTCTGGCAGCAGCAGGAAGCCATCCTTGTCGGAAAGCGCGATGCGCGCCGGCTCGCCCGGCCATGCTTCCTTGAGCCAGGTCAGCGCCTGCGCCATCTGCCCTGACACCAGCGGCTGCGCCAACTCGACATTGCTGGTGCGGAAGTCATAGGCCATGTCCAGTTCGGACACGCCCGACCTGATCTCTTTCAACCCGCTGCCGAAGAGTTCGCCGAAAAAACTCAAAACCGCATTGGTTCGGACTGTTGCGATCAGAATGCCAGGAAAAGGCTTTTCCAGCCCGAATGCCACGATCACACCCTGAAAGGCGGTCGAGTCGTGCTTGTCTGCCCGTTGTGTCAGCAGCGCTTCGTAGAGCTCGAAGTTAAAGCCCTCATAGTTGCCCGAAATGAAGTCGTCGATTTCGAGGATGTTGAATTTGCCGACCGTCGCGCCCGGCAGCTTTCCAAAGGAGGGCGGCGTCGCGCCTCTTTCATGTTTCATGTTCTTGATGAAGCCAAAGACGATCGGCAGCAACTTGTTGCGAAACGAAGCGTTGGCAGCGTCGAGTGGCTTCGTCGCGCGGAAGTAGACGAAGAAGGCGGCGATGAAAGCCACGACATAAAGATAGACATGCGGCGTCGACAGCCAGACCTCCGCAGGGTCGGCAACGAGATTGAACACCAGCGCCAGGGCAACAACGGTAACGACCAGGCCACCGAGATAGAGCGGCACCCGCCAGAATGTCGAACGCCGGATCGAATTGCGCTCGGCTTCATAGGTCTCGAGGTTTTTCCTGATGCCCGCGATCGCCGCATCGTCGGGCATGAAACCGGTTGCGCTCATATCTGCCCCCAAAGGCGCGCCGGCATCGTGCCGGACGCGCCGGCTGGATGATAACGGCTTTTCGTCAAATGTCGCGGCGTAAACAAGGAGATGGCGCGATAACCGGAACTCAGCTTGTGAGGCCGGCTGAGCCCGTCCCGTAGACCGCTTGCCAGCGTGCCCGCGCCTTCACGCCCAGTTCCCCGTCCACCTTGTCGAGGGGTACCATCTTTTCGCGCTCGCCGTCGCGCTGGCGCATGAACGGCACCAGCCGGTAGCTCGCGATCTCGCCGCGCGTTGCCGCATCGGCGCTGACGTCGACGAGAAAGATCGCCGCGATCCGCCCCGGCCAGGGCTGTCGCGCCAAGGCGGTGCCAAGGAAATCACCCAGCCCATAAGCCACCAGCGTGTCGTCGATCCGCGCCATCGGCTGCACGACATGGGCGTGATGCCCGGCAACGAGCCCGACGCCCAATTGCGCCAGCCTTTTCGCCCAGGCGCGCGTGTCGGCGCGCGGGAAATGGCGGAACTCCCAGTCCCAATGCGGCACGGCGCAAACGAGATCAACGCCTTCCACCCCCGCGAGCCCATTGCCGGCAGCAGCAAAGAACGCATCGGCCATGGCCACGCGCCCGGCGAACTCGGAAGCCGGCGCGTTGCGCCATTGCGTGAATGCGGTCAGCCCCAGCGTCAGTGACCCCACCGCGACTTTGGTGACCGTGGGCGTATTTCCGATCGTCCCTACGCCCAGCGCATCGAGCGCCGAACGCGTCGCCTCGAAACCGTCGATGCCTTGGTCGAGCATGTGGTTGTTGGCGAGCGACAGCACCAGCCGTTCGGGCGCGATCGCCGCTGCCGCCAGCGCGCCCTGGAGAAATTCCCGCGTCATCGCGTGATGCGTTCCAAGCCGCGTCCCAAACCGGGCGCGCGGCATGTCCACCACCGGGCTTTCGCAATTGCCGACGACCAGATCCGCCAAGGCCAGAAGCGAAACCAGTTCGCGGTCGAAAACCGGCGGCTGTCGGTTGGCGACGGCGGAAATGTCGCCAACGAATGCCAGCCGCACACTTTGTCCTGGCTTGGGCAGGAACCGCACCTGATCGGGCAGACAGCCGGCGGCGGCGCCACGCAGCGACGGTTTCACGAACCGCGCCGGCCAGGAAATCTTGTAGGAGAAGGGATAGTTGGACACGCTGCGCCTGAAATTGACCACTGTCACACTAGCAGCATTTCATTGCGCACAGCTGGCGGTTCCGGGCCGGCGCTATTTTTGCCGGCGCTTTTTGCTCGACCGCTCGATGGCCAGGCGGTAGATCCCGTCGATCTCGCCAACGATGCGCCGCGGGTCGAGCTGGCGTGGGATTCCTGCCGCCCCGCCTGCCCCACCGCCCGTCGCCTGGCTTCGTCGCGCAATTCCAGCGCGGCCGCCGCCATGCCGTCGACGTCGCCGACGGCAAAGGTCTGCTCTTCCGGCAGCAGGTCGACCATGTTGCCGACTCGCGTCGACAGCACCGGCAAAGCCGCCGCCATCGCCTCCAGCGGCGCGATCGGCGCCTGCTCGTCGCGCGAGGTCATCAGGAAAACGTCGAAGGCCGGCAGCAGGTCGAGCGCGTCAGTGCGCAGCCCCGGCAGATGGATTCGTCCCTGCATTTCCGGTGCGGCGATCGCTCCATCCCACTCGGGCATGATGTCGTTGCCCTGCTGGGTCGAGCCGACGACCAGCAACTCGGCATCGACACCCTTGCCCAGCAGCTGGCGCAGCACGCGCACCATGTCGCTCTGGTTCTTGCGCCGGCCGAGTTGCCCGACCGAGCCGACCAGGAACGCCTGCTCACGAATGCCGAGGACCGCGCGAGCCCGCGCCCGGGAGGTCGCCGACACAGGCTCGACCCTGGAGACGTCGAACATATTGGGCAGCAGGTGGATGTGGCGGCGCGAAACCAGCCAGTACTTGATGTAATAGTCCACTGTCCACTGGCTGAGCCCGATCACCTCATGGGCGAAAAGCCACGGCAGCTGGTACTGGCGCGCATGCGCCGTCATCACGATCGGCGTTCCGGCGGCACAGCGGAACACCAGCCCGAACTTGTTGCCGCGGCTGCCATGGGTGTGCACCACGTCTTCGCCCCAGTCGCGAATCGCGTAGCCGACACGGCGAAGCTCCTTCGGCGTCGTGGCGAAGTTCGAGCCCATCATCCGGATCGGGCCGCTAAATTGCTGCTGCTCGATCCACGAGCCCAGCGAATGCACCAGCATCACCTCATGCCCAGCGTCGAGCTGTGCCTGGATCAGGATCCGCGAACTGGTGGCAACGCCGTTCAGCGCGCCATGGCCGACAAGATGCGCGATCTTCATTGCGCTGGCGTCTGCAAACGGGAGGTCAGGAAGTTCATCTGTCGCCGGTTCCGGAACTGAATGGACGCTCTCTAACATTCCAAAACGATCAAGCATACTCAGCTTCTGCACGTCATGGCGCTACGCCTCAGGCTGTTGCAGCTCTGTTACCCAGGCATAAAGGATATTCTCGGTCACACACTGGCGCGCGTGACAAAAGGCAGTAATCTCAAGCAGTTCGGAATGATTCAGGCCTGGAGGGACTGCCCATGATGTTTCGAAGACTTGTCACCACTGTGGCCTTGCTGGCCGGAATGGTGGCACTGCCTGTTGTCGCCATGGCCGCCGATGCCTACACCACCGGCAACGTCAATGTCCGCACCGGTCCCGGCACTGGCTACGCCAAGGTCGGCACGCTCTACGAAGGCACGCGGGTCGATCTGCGCGGCTGCGAAAGCAACTGGTGCAACATCCGGGGCGACGGGCTGCGCGGCTGGGTCTCCGCCAACTATCTCTCCGACTATGTCGGCCGCCCGCCGGCCGTGGTCGTGGCCCCGACAATCGTCGTGCGGCCGCCGCATTACCGCCCGCCGCACTGGAACCGGCCGCCACACTGGAATCGCCCACCCAAGCCACGGCCTCCAAGGCCGCGTCCGCCCGGCGCACACTGCAAGATCGCTCCCGGCTTCCCCTGCCCGCGGTGACAACTTCCTGACAGCCTGATGTCAGGAGTACGATTGCTGATCGGCGCGGGTGCCGGCTTTCCGGCATCCGCGCCCTTTCCATTTTAGCTGATACCGCCCATATTTCGCCCATGGCCAAATCTCCTGAAAAGAAATCGCCCGCTTCGGGAAGCGACAACCGTGCCGTGCCGCGCAAGCGCGGCGGCAATGGCGTAACCGACTTCCTCGACGCCTCGGAGCCGTTGCATCGCCCTGGCTTCGGCGAAGCGCCGCAGGCCGAATTTTCAGGCGCGCCGCTTTCAGGCTCGATCGCCGACTGGGCCGATCAGATCGCCAAGGAGGCCGAGAAGCCACAGCCCAAGCCGAAGAAGATCCCAGAGAAGAGTTCGGCGCCGACGCGCTCGTCGCGCGGCACCTCGATGGGTGGCGCTGCTTCGGCCAAGGATCGTGCCGCCGCCGGCCTCAACCCGGTCGCCGGCCTCGACATCTCGCTCGAAGACGCGGCTTCACTGTCCAACTCCGGCGTCACCGCCACCGTAGCCGCTCTGTCGGCGCTGATCGAGAGCGGCAACCCGCTGCACAAGGGCGGCGAAATCTGGGTGCCGCACCGCCCCGCCCGCCCGGACAAATCAGAAGGCGGCATCGCAATCGTCATGCAGTCGGAGTTCGAGCCGGCCGGCGACCAGCCCACTGCCATCAAGGACCTCGTCGAGGGCGTCAACTCGGCCGAGCGCACACAGGTGCTGCTTGGCGTGACTGGCTCCGGCAAGACCTTTACCATGGCCAAGGTGATCGAGCAGACCCAGCGCCCGGCACTGATCCTGGCGCCGAACAAGACGCTCGCAGCCCAGCTCTACAGCGAGTTCAAAAAGTTCTTTCCCGACAACGCGGTCGAGTATTTCGTCTCTTATTACGACTACTTCCAGCCCGAGGCCTACGTCCCGCGCACCGACACCTATATCGAGAAGGAATCGACGATCAACGAGCAGATCGACCGCATGCGCCACTCGGCGACGCGCTCGCTGCTCGAACGCGACGACGTCATCATCGTCGCCTCGGTCTCGTGCATCTACGGTATCGGCTCGGTCGAAACCTATACCGCCATGACCTTCCAGATGGCGGTCGGCGACCGGCTCGACCAACGCCAGTTGCTCGCCGACCTCGTCGCCCAGCAATACAAGCGCCAGGACATCAATTTCGTCCGCGGCTCGTTCCGCGTGCGCGGTGATACCATCGAAATCTTCCCCGCCCACCTGGAAGATTCGGCCTGGCGCATCTCGCTGTTCGGCGACGAGATCGACTCGATCACCGAATTCGATCCCCTCACGGGGCAAAAAACCGGCGATCTCAAATCGGTCAAGATCTACGCCAACTCGCACTATGTGACGCCGCGCCCGACCTTGAATCAAGCCATCAAGTCGATCAAGGAAGAGCTGCAGCACCGCCTGCAAGAGCTTGAAAAGGCTGGCCGTCTGCTCGAAGCACAGCGCCTGGAGCAGCGCACCCGCTTCGATCTCGAGATGCTGGAAGCCACCGGCTCCTGCGCCGGCATCGAAAACTATTCGCGTTATCTCACCGGCCGCCGCCCCGGCGATCCGCCACCGACCCTGTTTGAATACATCCCCGACAACGCGCTCGTCTTCATCGACGAAAGCCACGTCACCGTGCCGCAGATCGGCGGCATGTATCGCGGCGACTTCCGGCGCAAGGCGACGCTGGCCGAATACGGCTTCCGCTTGCCGTCCTGCATGGACAACCGGCCGCTGCGCTTCGAGGAATGGGACGCCATGCGCCCGCTCTCCGTTGCCGTTTCGGCGACCCCGGGCAACTGGGAGATGGAAGAAGCCGGCGGCGTCTTCGCCGAGCAGGTCATCCGCCCGACCGGCCTGATCGATCCGCCCGTCGAAGTCCGTCCGGCCAAGACCCAGGTCGACGACGTCGTCGGCGAGATCCGCGAGACGACCAGGGCCGGCTACCGCACACTGGTCACGGTTTTGACCAAGCGCATGGCCGAGGACCTGACCGAGTACCTGCATGAGCATGGCGTGCGCGTGCGCTACATGCACTCCGACATCGACACGCTGGAGCGCATCGAGATTCTCCGCGATCTCAGGCTCGGGGCGTTCGACGTGCTTGTCGGCATCAACCTGCTGCGCGAAGGCCTCGATATTCCCGAATGCGGCTTCGTCGCCATCCTCGACGCCGACAAGGAAGGTTTCTTGCGCTCCGAGACCTCGCTCATCCAGACCATCGGCCGCGCGGCGAGAAACGTCGACGGCAAGGTCATCCTCTATGCCGACCAGATCACCGGCTCGATGGAACGCGCCATGGCCGAAACGTCGCGCCGCCGCGAAAAGCAGATGCTGTGGAACGAGGCCAACGGCATCACGCCGGAAAGCGTGAAGTCGCGCATCTCCGACATCCTCGATTCGGTCTACGAGAAGGACCATGTCCGCGCCGACATCTCGCAATTCACCGACGAAGCCGGTGCGATGATCGGCAACAACCTCAAGGCCCATCTCGACGCGCTCGAAAAGCAGATGCGCAACGCCGCCACCGATCTCGACTTCGAGAAGGCCGCCCGCATCCGTGACGAGATCAAGCGCCTGCGCGAGATGGAACTCGCCATCTCCGACGACCCGCTGGCCAAGTATGTCGACATGGAAAGCCCGGCTTCCGGCCGCGAAAAAGGCAAGCACAACAAGGGCGTGGCCAAGCATCGCACGGTCGAGGAACAGGAGCGTTTCCGCAAGCTCGACGAGGCGCGTGTCGCTGAAGAAGCCGCCAAGGCTGCCCGGCCGAACCTGTTCCGCAAGCCCGATCTTGACGAAATGGGCGCCGACGGCGCGGTTCCCGCCGGCAAGTCGCTGTTCGTCAAACCTCATATCGACGACATGGGTCCAGGCACCGACATGGCGACGCCCGCCGGCGCCATCTCGCGTTCGCTGTTCAAGAAGCAGTCGGCTGACGAGGCACATGGTGCCGACTATGGCGTGCCGGACGACGCGTCCAAATCGCTGTTCAAGAAAACGGCCTCGACGAGATGACCGTCCGCCGAACAGAGAAGCCTGTCGAGAGCGTCAAGCCGGTCAAGCGGGCCAAGATCGGTGCAGGCTCCTACGAGGATCCGGCCGAAGCAGCGCGCGAGAAGAAACGACCGAGCAAGTCAGGGCGGCCGGGGAAGTAAGCAAAGCGCAGGTTCACTGACAGCGACAAAGAACGATCGCTAGCACCGCCCATCCGTTCGATGCCGCACGAGCCACTCGATATTGCCGCGCGAGATACAGAGATCCTTCAATGCGGCATCGTCCAGGCGCGACAGTCTCCGCGTAGCCCGCCATTCGCTTATGGCCGACGCCGCCGAACTGACTGATACCAGCATAGCGCGGGCGAGCCTGCCACGATGTGAGGCCTTGCCTTGATTTTCGATCATGGTCGTCATGGCCGTTCTCCAAGATTGGGAACAGGCTAACGGTCCGATTTACATAATGATATCGAATGTATATTATGGCATCGATAAGAGGTTCTTATGGCCCGTAATATCGATATCGCCTTGCTGAGGGCATTCTTGGCCGTGGTCGACACCGGCGGGATGACCAGTTCGGCCAAAGTGCTGAACCTCACACAGGCGGCCGTAAGCCAGCAGGTGAAGCGGCTCGAAGACTGTTTCGGCTGCGCACTCTTCGAACGCGACCGCAAGGGACTGAAACTGACGCCAACGGGCCAGCGCCTGGTCGTCCAGGCGCGCCGCCTTGTCCGCAACAATGACGAGGTATGGTCGGCGATGAACGAAGCCGAATTCGAGGGAGAGATCCATCTCGGCATACCTTCCGATTTCGTCCGCTGCTTCGGCGCCCCCATCCTTAGGCAGTTCGACCAGGCTTGGCCGCGCGTGCGGGTGTCGCTGATTTGCGACACAAGCCAGCGCCTGCTTGAAAAGCTCGATGGCGGCGAGGTCGACTTGACCTTCGCGGTGGAGAAAAAATGCGGCCACAATGGCGAGACACTGCTGTCCGACCCACTGGTCTGGGTCGGCGCCAAGGGTGGCCAGGCCTTCGAACGCGATCCGCTGCCCATATCGACAGACGACGAAACCTGCATGCTGCGACCCTTCGCGCTCAAGGCACTGGCAGACCACGGACGCGTCTGGCGCTGGGTCTGCGAAGACAGCAATTTCGATCCCATCCTGGCGACACTCGACGCCGATATTGCGGTAGCACCGCTGCTGGCCTCGACCATACCGCCGGGCTTTGAAATATTAGGCGAGCGGCATGGGCTGCCGTCCTTGCCAAGCTTCTGGATCAATCTCTATCAGCCACATGCAGGCCCGACGCGCCTATCTGCAGAATTGGCACTGCACATACGCGACGTGGTCGGCACCCGTTCGCAGTTGGTTGCGTGATTCAGGTCGTTGTTTGCGGCAGCGCAACCGCACGCCTTCGGCCTGCTTCGGCTCCAGCCGAAAAAATCCTCGCAGACCTTGTCGGATCCGGCCGGCGTCGCTCGTCCTTGCAGCGAGGCATCGGCCGACGACGGCTGCGATGCCCTGAAAGCCGCCGCCACAAGCGGCGATTGGCTCAAGCGAGGAACGGAGACAACAGATGTCGGAAGCTCAAACCCCAGCATACCCCGCCCCGAAGGTCCTTGGCGGCCTGATCGCCTACCTCCAGGTCGACGGCGCCTTCAAGGCCGCCGAGTTCTACAAGCGCGCCTTCGGCGCCGAGCAGGTCTTCGCTTATCCCGCCGACGAGCAGGGCCGGACCATGCACATCCACCTCTACGTCAACGGCAGCTCGATGATGCTGTCCGACGCCTATCCAGAGCACGGCCATGCGCACGAAAAGGCCCAAGGCTACACCATGCAGCTCATCCTCGGCGACGACATCGACGCCTGGTGGAAGCGCGCCGTCGATGCCGGCTGCGAGGTGGTGGTGCCGCTCGACGTCATGTTCTGGGGCGACCGCTGGGGCCAGTTGCGCGACCCCTTTGGCGTCGCCTGGGCGATGAACGCGCCGGTCAAGCCGGCCTGATATTTTGCATTCCGCAGACATGCTGCGCGTCCCCTTCGACGCGCAGCATTCTACTGACCGTCAGTCGTGCGTCTCGCCCGACAAAGGCGTCGCCAACATCGACGGACGCTTCTCGAACGCGTCGAACCAGCATGTCAGCCGCGCCCGCTGGCGAAACGACGGCAGCTCGCGAAACGCCATCCACGACAGCGCTGTCGCCAGTGCGACGTGCCCGACATGCAACGCAGCGTCATCCAGCGCATCTTCGAGCCAGTCATAAGTCGCCTCGATCTTGTCCCTGAAACCCTCGGCCAGCGGCGCATAACGCAGATGCTCGGGCCGCCGCTCCGTCTCCCAGCGCAATCCGATGCCGGTCTGCGCCAGCCCTTGCGCCACCGCTTGCAGCCGCAGCGCCTGCCAGCGCGCCTCGCCCTCTGCGGGGATCAGCTTCGGACCGTCATGCAGCGTGTCGAGATAGGCGCAGATGACGTCGGAATCAAAGACAGGTCCACCATCGGCGCGTAGCAGCACCGGCACCTTGCCCAATGGGTTTTCGGCATAGACGCGCATATTGCGCAAAGTCGGGCTGGTTTCGTGGTGGATCACCTCGAGCTGGCCGGCGATGCCGATCTCATGGGCGAAGACCAGCGCCTTGCGGGCGAAGGGCGAATGGGTCTGGTAATAGAGGATCATCGTTTTCCCGTGCAGGCTGGCGGTCGGCCTTTCTAGCCCCTGGGCGGCGAGAATTGCGCTCTCATTGCGCCTTGCCCTTGCAAGTTCGTTTCGCGCCAGCGTCCCGTTCGATGTGTTTCTGCTTCGCACGCCGCAGCGCCCCAGCTCGCTCCCGCCCCTATGCGATTCCTATAAAACGGCTCCCTTCCCGCTCTCGAATTCACACGCGATGGAGGACTATCTGTCTTCTCATCATGAAGCCAGAAAACATCCCTGCGCTGGCCGACCGTGTCGCCGACATCAGGATCCTGCGCGAGCACCACGTCTGGGCCGCCGCCGACATATTCGACTTCGATGACCTCGACGACAGGTCGCGCCGCAAGTTCAGGGCATTGATGGAGGCCGACGCGCTGCTCGATGCGGTGCTGCTGCTTGCTGCCAGCGCCGAGCCACCACGATCAGTCGAAAGCATCAGCAACCACGCCGGGCATTGGCAATGCCGCATGCGCTACGCCAGCGCGCGCTGCAGCCGGTCGTGCAAGTCCGAACATGCCGACCTCGCCGCTGCGGTTCTCGCAGCACTGCTGGCGAGTTTTCAGCAGCCGTCCACGGCGCGCCGCCGCCGAGCCATCCCTTTCCTCCAGCACGAACGGGCCCACCGCCATGACACCCAAATCCGTGACCACTGACCAGATTCATCCGCGCCTTTTCGGCGCCATATCCGCGCTCCCCACCCCCTTCAGGAACGGCGAAGTCGACCTGAAAAGCCTCGCCGCGCTCGTCGAATGGCAGATCGCAGAAGGCATCAACGCCCTCGTTCCCTGCGGCACCTCCGGCGAAGCCCCGACCCTGTCCTGGCATGAGCGCATCATGGTGATCCGCAAGACCGTGGCTGTATCGAACGGGCGTGTGCCGGTCATCCCAGGCACAGGAACCAACAGCACGGAATCGACAGTCGCCTTCACCGCGGCGGCACGCGATTTCGGCGCCGATGCCGCGCTGATCGTCACGCCCTATTACAACAAGCCGACCCAGGCCGGCATCGTCAGGCATTTCGAGACCATCGCGGCCAAGGTCAACATCCCTGTTATCGTCTACAACGTGCCGGCCCGCACCGGCGTCGACCTGACACCCGCCACCATCGAGCAACTGGCCGCGATCCCGAGTATCGTCGGCTTCAAGGATGCGACCGGCGACCTGTCGCGCCCCATGGCGTTCGCCCAAAGGTTCGGCAACCGCTTCATCTGGTTGTCGGGTCACGACGCCACCGCCTTCGGCTTCAACACCATGGGCGGCAGCGGCACCATCTCGGTGGTTTCCAATGTGGCGCCACGCCTTTGCGTTGCCGTCCACGACGCCTGCCGGCGCGGCGACCCGCACGCGGCGCGCGAAATCCACAACCGGCTGCGTCCGCTCATTGCCGCGCTCGAACTCGAAACCAACCCGGTGCCGGTCAAGCACGCGCTGCATTTGATGGGCAAGATGTCATCCGATGTCCGGCTGCCGCTGGTCGAGGCCGAACCTGGCACGGCGTCCGCGATCCGCGATGCCCTGCCGGTGGTGCTCGACACAGCCCGCGCCCCACAGGCGAACGCTCGGCATTTATGAGATCCGAATGTCTTCGTGCCTTCTCGCCAATCGAATTCTTATGGCGCGGGTATCACATCACCACAGCAATGCCTGGCTCAGCACGACATGCCCCAGGACAATCAGGAAAGGCACACCACAATGGGCACTCTGGCTCGCGACATCCATCCGGCACTTCACTCTCACCGTTTCGTGGTCGGCCGCGATCCCCATGGGCGCTGGGTTGTCAGTGACGAAATGGGCATGGTCGGCGGCATCTTCGCCGACAAGGAATCTGCCGTGCGCTTTGCCCTGAGCGAGAGCGACCACATGCCCGGCGCCGTATTCTGCGCCCCCTGCGAGGTCACGCTCAACCTCGACCCGATCTCCGAGGCAACCGCCAACGGCCGCCACTAGCTAGGCGCACTAGCTCCAATGTGCGAATTCACGCCGCCGGCCCGTCCGTGTTCAAATGCCCTGATGGCCGCCCCCTTCGGGGCCGCCAGTGGGAAAGGAGCAGGTGCCATGGCAGGTCCCGGCACATTCGCCTTCGCAGCAAGCATCCTCGGCACGGTCTTGGCATTTTCGCCAGCCAACGCGGCACCGATGGTATCAGCGCCGGGTGACCCGGCAGCGCTGTCCATCGATGGACTCATCCTGGTCGGCAGCAAGTCGGTCACCGTCTCGAAATCGTCGAGCAAGTCGTCCTCGCGCTCAAGAAGCTGCTCCAACGGCAGTTGCAGCACGGATAGCGACTCCCAGAGCAATTCCGGCACCAGTTCCTCGACCAGCACTTCGACGAGCACCAGCTCGTCGAGCAACTCGAACAGTTCGACAAACTCGAACTGACCTCGATATCGCTTCAGCCAGTTTTCCGTACCAGACCCCAACACCTCACAGGCCCGCTCCGGCGGGCCTTTTTTTATCCCAGCGGCACCGTCAGCCCGACCTTGACCCGGTCCATCGCCACCAACGTACGGAACTTCTTGATGTTGGTATCGGCGAAGAACAGCCGCCGGGTCAGCGCCTCGTATTCGGCCATAGATGCGACCGTCACCACCAGCACGAAATCCGCCTCGCCGGTGACGTAGTAGCATTGCTGCACTTCCGGCGCCGCGGCGAAGCTGGCCTTGGTCGCGTCGAGCAGGCCGATCTGTTCGCTTTCCACCGATATCTCGACGATGACGGTGATCGGCCGTCCGACCCTGTCGGGGTCGATCACCGCGACATTCGCAGCGATGACGCCATTCTCCTCCATGCGCTTGATGCGCCGTTGCACCGCCGGCGCCGAAAGGTGCACCGCCTCGCCGATTTCACGCTGCGGCGTGGCGTTGTCCTGCTGCAGGATGTCGAGGATCTTCAGGTCGAACTCGTCGAGGTCGTTCACTACATTCCTCAAGACGCCACCCTTCACGATACAAACTTGCACCAATACAGCCAGATAAGAGCGCATTTCTCGACGTCGGTGCAATATAAATGCACCGACAGAGGAGACCCCAATGCTCATCCGCAACCAGCACGCCGACTACCAAAAGCCGCTTGAAACGATCGATGCCGAGACCCTTGGCGTTGCCGCCGGCGAAACTGTCGAGCGCTTCCTAGCGCGCCGCCCCAACCACCGCCCGACACCGCTGCGTTCGCTGCCCGCACTCGCCGAGGAATTGGGCCTCGGCGCCATCTACCTCAAGGACGAAGGCTATCGCCTCGGCCTCGGCAGCTTCAAGGCGCTGGGCGGCGCCTATGCGGTCATCCGCTTGGTGCTCGAAGCGGCAGAGCAGGAGCTCGGTCGCCCGATCGACATCGCCGAGCTGCATGACCCCGCAGTCGCGAAAATCTCCGCCACGATGACCTTCGGCTGCGCCACCGACGGCAATCACGGCCGCTCGGTCGCGCAAGGGGCGCAGCTTGTCGGCGCAAGGTCGGTGATCTTCGTCCATGGCGGGGTCAGCGACGCGCGGATCGCTGCCATCGCCCGCTATGGCGCCGAGATGGTGCGCGTCGCCGGCACCTATGACGATTCCGTTGCCGAAGCCGCGCGTGTCTGCGCCGCCAATGGCTGGACCGTTGTCTCCGACACCTCATGGCCGGGCTACGAGCGCATCCCCGGCCTGGTCATGCAGGGCTATACCGCAATCTTCCGCGAAGCGCTGGAAAAGCTGCCGCTCGCTCCGACCCATGTCTTCATCCAGTCGGGTGTCGGCGGCATCGCCGCTGCTGCTTCGGGTTACCTTGCCTGCCGCTTCGGCGCGGCGCGTCCGACCTTCGTGGTGGTTGATCCCGCCCGCGCGGCCTGCATCTTCGAGACCGCACGTACCGGCCAGCCAGCGAAGCTCCAGCATGGCGAACCGACTGTCATGGCGATGCTCGAATGCTACGAACCCTCCCTACTCGCCTGGCGCGTGCTGTCGCGTGTCGCCGACGCCTTCATGACCGTCGAGGACGAGACCGCGATCGAAGTCATGAACCTTCTCGCCCGCCCGCTCGGCCACGACCCGGTGATTGTCGCGGGTGAAAGCGGCGGTGCCGGCCTCGCCGGCCTGCTCGTCGCTGCCCGCAATCCCGAGATGCGCGAAGCCATTGGCCTCGGCGCCAACTCGCGCGTGCTGCTCGTCGTCACTGAAGGCGCCACGGACCCCGACCGCTATCGCGAACTCGTCGGCCTCACCCCGGCTGACCTCATGAGCAACGCTGCCGCCGGCAAGTGACGGAACGAAGCCGGCAATGGCGCTCCGCGCCGATCCACCTTCTCCCACAAGGGGACAGGGCAAGCCCGCTTCGTCCTGCCCCATTTCGCGCCATGCTAGTGCAATGTCCGCCTCGTATCAGCCACGCTCCACGTCTGACATGAGGGCACATCCGAGATGACCTTTTCTGCCACGGCAGTTTCCTCCAGATCGCATTTTCCATCCATGGCCGAGATCAAGCGTATCCTCGTCGAACGCATCGACGAGCAGCGCCAGAGCGTTGGCATCGTCGTCGGCACGTTTGGTCCGGAAGGCCGCGGCATCGTCGCGCATGGCAATTTCGGCGCCTGATTATGCCCGTCCGGTCGATGCCGATACCGCCTTCGAGATCGGCTCGGTCACCAAGGTCTTCACCACGCTTGTGCTTGCCGAGATGGCGGGTCGCGGTGAGGTCGGGCTCGACGACCCGGTCGCCATGTATCTGCCCGCCACGGTCCACATGCCGCAGCGCGGCGGCCACGACATCACCCTGACCGACCTCGCCACCCACACTTCGGGCCTACCGCGCCTGCCCGCCAACCTGGCACCGGCGGACGACGACAACCCCTATGCCGACTACAGCATCGAGCAGATGTACGCGTTCCTGTCCGCCTATGAGCTGCCGCGCGACATCGGCAGCCAGTACGAGTACTCCAATCTCGGCATGGGCCTGCTTGGCCATGTGCTCGCCCGCCGTGCCGGCATGAGCTACGGCGCGCTGGTCCGCGAGCGCATCCTGGCGCCGCTCAACATGCGTTCCACCGCCGACACTCCGGCCGTCTACATGAAGTCGCGGCTCGCCAACGGCCATGACGACAAGCTGATGCCGGTGCTGAACTGGGACCTGCCGACCCTCGCCGGCGCGGGCGCCCTTTTGTCCACTGCCGACGACATGCTGAATTTCATCGAGATGCTGGTGGATGCGCCCTCCTCGCCACTTCATGCAGCCCTCGCCACCACCTTGGCGATCCGGCGCCCGATCGGTGTCGCAACCGACGAGACCGGGCTCGGCTGGGTGATATCGGGCAGTGGCGACAGCCAGATCGTCTGGCACAATGGCGGCACTGGCGGCTATCGCGCCTTCCTCGGCTACATGCCGGCGAAGGGCGCCGGCGTCATCGCGCTCTCCAACACCTCGACCGAAGTCGGTGTCGACGACATCGGCCGGCACCTACTCGACAGCAGTCATCCGCTGGTCCGGCCGCCAAGGGAACGCGTCGCTGTCACGGTCGATCCGGCGATCTATGACGGCTATGTCGGCGACTACCCGCTCAGCCCCGACTTCGTGCTCTCCGTCACCCGCCGGGGCAACGGCCTGTTTGTCCAGGCTACGGGACAGTCGAAGCTGGAAATCCTGCCGGAGAGCGAAACCGCGTTCTTCAGTACCGCTGTCAACGCCCAGATCACCTTCGATGTCGGTGCCGACGGCCGGGCGAAAGGCCTGACCCTGCACCAGAACGGCATCGACCAGCCGGCACCGCGGGTGGCGGCCTAGCTGGCATGCACAGTGGCAGCAGCCCGAAAAAGATTGCACACAAACAAGACCGGCCCTGCCCCACCACAATCGTGATGAGGCAGGAGCCGGCTGAAAGCTCAGCGCTGGGCGGGCGTCTATTCCGCCGCCAGCGCCGGGTGCTGAATGACCGCGGCGGTGTTTTCGCCCTTCTCCGCCTGCGGTTCGGCCGGCTTGTTTTTCGGCTCACGGCCGAAGAACAGCGCATAGCCGGCCGGCAGCACCAGGATCGTCAGAACCGTCGCCACCAGGATGCCGCCCATCATCGAATAGGCGAGCGGGCCCCAGAACACGCCCCAGGAAATCGGGATCAGCGCCAGCACCGCCGTCATCGCGGTCAAGACGATCGGCCGGAAGCGGCGCACCGCAGCGCCGATGATCGCCTCCGAACGCTCCATGCCCGCCGCGATGTCCTGGTCGATCTGGTCGATCAGGATGATCGAGTTGCGGATGATGATGCCGAGCAAGGCGATGACACCGAGAATGGCGACGAAGCCGAACGGCGCGCCTGAGATCAACAGTGCCGCGGCCGCCCCGATGATGCCGAGCGGACCTGTCGCCAGCACCAGCATCGCCTTGCCGAAGTGCTGCAGCTGGACCATCAGCAGGAGCACGATGACGAGCAGCATCACCGGCGCCTTGGCGGCGATCGACGCCTGGCTTTCGGCCGCATCCTCGGCACCGCCCTGGATCTCGACCTTGTAGCCGGCAGCCAGGCTGTCGCGCAGCGGCTTGAGGTCGCGGAACAGCTTCATCGCCACGTCGTTGGGCTGGATGCCGTCGGGCAGCGTCGCCCGCACGGTGATCGTCGGCAGGCGGTCGCGGCGCCATTCGATGCCTTGCTCCATCACCGGCACCACCTTGGCCACCTGCGACAGCGGCACGAAACCGCCGAAGTCGGTCGGGATGTAGACCGAGTTGACCGCGGTCAGCAGGTGACGGTTGGCCTCCGGCTCGCGAGCGACGATCGACACCGTCTCCTCGCCGTCGCGGAAGTTGTCCAGCGGTGCGCCCTGCATTGTCGCCTGCAGCATCTGGCGGATACGCTGCGAGGAAACGCCCAGTGCCCGCGCCCTGTCCTGGTCGACGATTAGCTTCATCCCCGGCACCTGCTCCAGCCAGTCGTCGTGGATGGCGGCGAGTTCGGGGGTTGCGGCAAACTTCGCCTTGACCTCGTCGGCAATGCGGCGAACCTCGGCCCGATCGGGACCGGTCACGCGCAGCTGCACCGGCCAGCCGGTCGGCGGCCCGAGGAACAGGCGATCGACCTTGCCGCGGATCGAGGGGAAATCCTCGGCCAGGATGCCGCGCAGCTTGACGATCAGCCGCTCGCGCGCCGGCTCGTCATTGGCCATGATCAACAGCTGGGCGTAGTTCGGGTTGCGCAGCTGCTGGTCGAGCGGCAGGAAGAAGCGTGGCGCGCCCTCGCCGATATAGGTGGCGATGAACTTCTTGTCCGGATCGGCCATCATCTTGGCTTCCAGCGCCTCGGCCTGCTTTTCGACCTCCTTGATGCTGGTGCCCTCGGGCAGCCACAGGTCGACGAGGATTTCAGGCCGCGACGACTGCGGGAAGAAGTTCTGCGGAATGAACTGGAAGGCAAACAGCGAGCCGAAGAACGTCACCAGCGTCATGACAAGCACGATGATGCGGTGGCGCACGGCCCAGCTCACCGTCGCGCGCAGGCGGCGGTAGAAGTTGGTGTCGAAGGCATCGTGATGGCTGCCGGCATGCTGGCGCTGCTTCAGGATCATGTTGCCGAGCCATGGCGTGAAATAGACCGCCACGAACCAAGAGATCACCAAAGCGATGCCAACAACGTAAAACAGCGAGCGGACATATTCGCCCGCCGTGGATTCGGCGAAGCCAACGGGGATGAAGCCGGCGGTGGTGATCAGCGTGCCGGTCAGCATCGGGAAGGCCGTCGACGAATAGGCAAAGGAAGCCGCCTCGACCTTGACCAGTCCCTCCTCGAGTTTCCGCTCCATCATCTCGACCACGATCATCGCGTCGTCGACAAGCAGTCCGAGCGCGATGATCAGCGCGCCGAGCGAAATGCGCTGCAGGTCGATGCCGAGCTGGTACATGACGGCGAAGGTCGCAGCGAGCACCAGCGGGATGGTGATCGCGATAACCAGGCCCGAGCGCCAGCCAATCGACAGGAACGATACCACCAGCACGATCAGCAGTGCTTCGATCAGCGCCTTCATGAACTCGCCGATGGCTTCTGTCACCACTTCCGGCTGGTTGGAGATCTGGTCGACCGAAACGCCATAGGGCAGCGCTTCCTCGAAGCGCTTGTAGGTCTCCTCCACGGCCTTGCCGACGTCGGTGACCTTGAAGCCCTTGGCCATCACCACCCCGACCTGGACGCTGTCCTGGCCGTTGTAGCGGAACTTGCGCTGGTAGGGATCCTCAAGCCCCGTCGTCACCGTGGCGATGTCGCCGAGGCGGGTAACCTGGTTGCCGGCGCGCAGACGCAGTTCGCGGATGTCGGCTGTCTTGGACAGGTCGCCTTCGACCGAGATGCGCACCGAATGCGTGCCGGTGTCGACAGCGCCCGCCGGGTCAATGTTGTTCTGGCCGGCGATTGTGTTGCGCACGTCGTTCAGCGTCAGGCCGCGCTCGGCCAGCGCCTTGGAGGAGACGTCGATGTAGATGCGTTGCGGCTGGTCGCCGAGGATGACGGCCTTTTCGACGCCCGGCGTCGTCAGCAGCATGTCGCGCGCCTTGATCGCCAGCGCCTTGAGCTCGGGATAGCTGTAGCCCTCGCCCGCGATCGAATGCAGCGTGATGAAGGTGTCGCCGAACTCGTCGTTGAAATAGGGCCCGAGCAGGCCTTGCGGCAGCTCGCTCGAGATGTCGCCAACCTTCTTGCGCACCTGGTAGAACGCGTCCTTCACCTCGGCGGTGTTGGTGTCGCCCTTGACCTGCACGGTGATGATGGCGCTGCCGGCACGCGTGTAGGATTTGACCCAGTCGAGATGCGGCGTTTCCTGCAGCTTGCGCTCGATCTTGTTGACGACCTGGTCCTGCATTTCCTCGATCGAGGCACCCGGCCACACCGCCTGCATCACCATGACGCGGAAGGTGAATTCCGGGTCCTCGCTCTGGCCCATGCGCATCAGGCCGAGCGCGCCGGTGATGATGATCAGCCCGAACAGGAAGCGTGCGATGCTTGGATGCCCGATCGCCCAGCGCGACAGGTTGAAGGGCTGCTTGTTCTGGCTGGAATTGTCCATGGCCGTGGTTCCACGCTGGCGCACGCGACCGGTATCCGGCACAGCAGATGCGCAGGTTCAATTTTGGATGGCGGTCGCGGCGGCCCATCGGCCGCCGTCACGAGGCATTGTTTAGCGAATTGCCGCGGTGGCTTCGTTCGACGCGGCACGCTGCTCCGGCGTCGGCAGCTTGACCTTGAGGTTTTCGGCCATGAACTGCGTTCCGGCGGCGACAACGATGTCGCCCGGCTTCAGCCCGTCGGCGACCTGGACGCCGGCGTCGGCGAAGCTCGCGACCTTGATGCCACGCGCATGCACCTGTTCGTCATTGACGACCCAGACGATGTCCTTGCCGTCCTGCTTGGCCAATGCGCTGAGCGGGATCGAAACGAATTCCTTGCCGTTGTTGACCGACGCCGCGATGGTCGCACTCATGCCGAGCAGCACCCTGTTGTCGTCGGGGAGGCTGACGCGCACCGAAAACGTCCGCGACTGCACATCGGCACTGCCGGCAACCTCGCGCACGGTGCCGTCGAGCACCAGTCTGTCGTCGGACCAGAAGCTGACCTTGACCGGCTTGCCGGGCTGGAACTGGGCGATCTCCAGCTCGGGAACGGCGATCTGCACTTCCTTGTCGCCGTCGACAGCGACAGCGACGACGGGCGTTCCAGCGCCAACCACCTGGCCGGCATCGGCGTTGACTGCTGTGACGATGCCGTTCTGGTCGGCACGAAGCTCGGCATAACCGACCTGGTTCCTGGCCTGGCGCAGCGAAGAAAGCGCTGCGTCGCGCTGCGACGAGGCCTGCTTGTAGGCAAGCGATGCCTGCTCGCGCTGGGCTTCGGATGCGAACTTCTTGGCAAATAGCTGCGCTGCGCGATCATCGACCAGGCGCGCGGTCTCGACCTGCTTTTCGGCTGCCTGCAGATTGGCTTCCGCAGTGCTGACGCCAAGCTGGTAGTCGGTCGCATCGATGCGGGCGAGCAGGTCGCCCGACTTCACCTTGTCGCCGATATTGACCACCCGTTCGGTGATCTTGCCGGCGACGCGGAAGCCGAGATTCATCTCGGTTCGCGCCTTCACGGCACCCGAATAGTCGAGCTCGCGGGTTGTGCCCATACTGGCGATCTCGACAACCTTGACGGGGCGGATCGCCTCGACCGTCTCGGTCTTGGCTTCGGAGCAGCCGGAAAGGCCAACGCCAAGCAACGACACCAAAGCCAAGCTGGCAAGAGGACGCAGGTTCGCATTGAAGGTTTTGAACGAAATCATCGTTCGCACTCCTGGTTGTCTATTGATCTTGATGTCGGCCCGCTGGCCGCCTGTTACTTCAGCGCCCTCAGGGCGTATTCCGTAAGTTCTTCGTAGGTCGCGCGGTTCGGCTTGTTGACGCACTGCGACACCATCTGCGGATGGCACAGTGTCGCCGTCGCAGCACCAAAGCAGCGCGCGGCTATCTGAGGGTCCTGCTTGGAGAACTCGCCGGCGGCGATGCCCTGGGAGATGACTTCCGCCATCAGGTCATGAAGCCGGTCAATGTGTTTTTCGATGACGTGCCAATCGCGCTCCAGCGCAACGACGACCATCTCATGCACCTTTTCCTGGTCGAGCATGGTCTCGACGGTCAGCTTGTGCTGGGCATAGATGAAGCGGCGCAAGCGCTCGGTGGCGCTGCCTTCGGCGCGCAGGATTTCGCAGGCCATCTGATAGACGGCACCAAGCATGCGGCCGCAGATCGCCTGGTGGATTTCGACCTTGGAGGCAAAGAAGCGGTAGATGTTGGCCGGCGACATGCCGAGGTCGCGGGCGATGTCGGCGACATTGGTCTTGGTGTAGCCGTAGTGCCTGAACAGCCGCTCGGCGGAATCGAGGATGCGCCCGACAGTTTCCTGTCGCGCCAGATCCACGGGGCTTTCGGCTACATCGCTCATTTCGGGCTGCTCGATTTTACGACTGACGATTTTCAAATTTCGTCATTCGTAAAACGTAAATCGCCCGCCGTCAATCCGCTGCACTGCAAAAACTGACATAAGCTGCCATCGGGCAGGAAGCTGCCAGCCCGATACGCCCACCCACTTGGGCGTCACCCCTGGGAGTTGGCAAGGCGGCAAACACTCCGCAAGCCGGTTATGGAGACTGCCATTTTCTGCTACAGTGCATGTCTTCTGGGAACGGTGCCAAACGTTCCGGTGTGCCATTCAGCGAACCCACCGGAATGAACCCGCAAACGACTTGCCGAGCTTGCAAACGCAAGGAGGTGAAGATGCCGGCCGTCACATGGACACTCAAGGGACGTGAATTCCTGCACTGCAACTGCGCCTATGGCTGCCCGTGCCAGTTCAATGCCCTGCCCACCCAGGGCCACTGCCGCGCCATCGGCGCCATCGATATCGAACAGGGCCATCATGGCGCGACCAGTCTCGATGGCCTGCGCATTGCCATGATCGTGGCCTGGCCCGGGGCGATCCATCATGGCCACGGGCAAGTTGTTGCGATCGTCGACGAACGGGCGACGCCTGACCAGCGGGAGGCGCTGCTCCGGATCATGACCGGTGAGGACACCGAACCGGGCGCGACCTTCTTCCAGGTCTTTTCGACGACCTTCGACAAGGTTCACGACCCCGTCTTTGCCAAGATCGACATTCAGGTCGACATCGACGGGCGCACCGCCCGTGTGAACATTCCCGGCGTCATGGACGCACGCGGCGAGCCGATCCTGAACCCGGTGACTTCGGAGACCCACCGCGCCCGCATCAATCTTCCCAACGGCTTCGAATACACTGTCGCCGAAGTCGGGCGTGGCTGGGTCAAGACGTCGGGCGCGATCGAGCTCGACCTCAACGATTCGCATGCGCATTTCGCCCAGATGCACATGACTGAAAGCGGGGTTGTCCGCGCAACCCCATGAGCACTTCCCGCCTCGAGCTGATATTGAGGCGAGATCGGGCCGTCGTTCTCGGCGCCATCGCTGCTGTTGCCGCTCTGGCGTGGGCCTATGTGATCTGGCTTGCCGCGAACATGGGGGCAGCGCCCACTGCGGGCCCCGACATGCCCGGGATGACAATGCCCGGGATGACCATGCCAGGCATGGAGATGGGCACTGTGCTCGCCCCCGCCCTGCGCGGCTGGAGCGTTGGCGATTTCGCCTTCATGTTCGCCATGTGGGCCATCATGATGGTCGGCATGATGCTGCCTTCAGTGGCGCCGATGCTGCTGATCTATGCCGGTGTCGCGCGCCAGGCTGGCTCGCGCGGCAAGCCCTTCGCCGCCACCGCATGGTTCGCCACCGGCTACCTGCTGGCCTGGACAGCTTTCTCCATGCTCGCCACATCAGCGCAATGGGCGCTCGAAAGCGCCCTGTTGCTGGCGCCGATGACCGGCATCGGCGCCAAGCTCGGCAGCATTGTGCTCATCGTGGCCGGGGTCTACCAGTGCACACCGCTCAAGGACGTCTGCCTGTCGGCCTGCCAGAGCCCGCTGCAGTTCATCATGCGCCATGGTGGCTTCCGCCCGGACCCGCTCGGTGCGATGAACCTGGGCGCGGAACACGGCATCTACTGCATCGGCTGCTGCTGGGCGCTGATGGCGATCCTGTTCGTCATCGGCATCATGAACCTGCTTTGGGTCGCGGCGATCGCCGCCTTCATCCTGCTGGAAAAACTCGTCGCTCCCGGCCGCCTGCTGTCACGGGCGGCCGGTGCCACGCTGATCGTCGCCGGTGCATGGATGCTGTTCTTGAACTAGAGCAGCTTGTACATCACCGTCGTCGCATCGAGCCGGCCGCTGCCAAAGGGATCGCGCGCATAGGCCGGGATCACCCCGGCCGTCTTGTAGCCGAGTGCCGTGTACAAAGGCTCGGCATTGTCGCCGGTGCGTGTATCAAGCGTCATCAGGCTGCGTCCCAGGTCCCGCGCCCGCGCCTCGAGCTCCCGCATCAGCAATTGCGCGATGCCCTGGCGCCTGAAGTCGGGATGCACCATCAGCTTGTTGACGTCGGCGCGGTGCGGCTGGTTGGGCATGGTATCGCAGCCGAGCTGCACGGTGCCGGCGATCCGCCCGTCCTTGCTGGCCACCAGCACGATCCGCGTCCCTTCGCGCACGCCAGATAGCACCTTGTCGCGCCAGAACGCCTCGGCCTCGCCTTGTGAATAGGGTAGCACGAAGCCGATGCTCGCGCCGTCATGCACGCAGGCATGCAGCAGCGCGCCAAGCTCGCCGAGATGGCTTGCGATGTCGTCGGCGGAAAAAGTCGAGATGGCGGTGGTCATGATGCCTCACACAACGAAAAGAAAGTATTTAGCGCCGGCGCCGGCCGACGTGGCAAAGGCGCTCGGGCCGAACAGCTGGTAGCGCAGGCAGTCGCCCGGCCGCAGCTCATGGGCCCTGCCGTCGACAGTCACCTGGAGCTGCCCATCGACCAGCACCAGATGATGCTCGAGCCCCGGCCGCGGCGGCGCGTCATAGGTGATCGTGACGGCGGCATCGAGCTCGCATTCCAGCGCCTCGCCGGCCAGCGTCTGCGCCGGCGGCGAAATCGAACGGCGGCGAAAGCCGATTTCCGGGTCGGACCAGATCGCCTGCTCGTCGCGGCGCACCAGCGGTGCGAACTCGCCTTCGACCATGTGCATCAGCCGCGACATGGTCAGGCCATAGGCGGCGCACAGCTTGCCGAGCACGCTCGCCGTCGGGCTGACCTCGGCATTTTCCAGCCGCGACAGCGTCGCCCGACTGACGCTGCTGCGCTTGGCCAGTTCATCCAGCGGCCAGCCGCGCTCGGCCCTGAGCGACCGCAGCCGCTGGGCAATACGCCGGTCGATGCCGGCTTCGTCAAAGAGTGAAATTTCCATATGTGAGAAATATTCTCACAACAGAGATCAAGTCAAGCGCTTCGTGACGGCGTTGTCTGGCAGGCTAGGCCTGGTCGGCCGAGACGATGAACGGCGCAGCAGATTCCGCCGGCAGCCCGCACAGCAGCAATTGCCGGAACAGCGCGTCGACCTCGGCTGGAGCCATCTCCGGCCGATGCTCGAACCACCAGCGCAGCGTCGTGTTGAAGGTCGCCACCACGTGCTGGATCGCCAGTTCGCGCGGCAGCCCACCGACGGGACCGGCGCTCATCGCCTGGCGCAGGACATCGGCCAGCACCTTGTCCACCGCCTCGCGCAAGACCGCGCCGCCATGGCCGCCGGCAAGTGCCGCCTGCACGTCGGCATATTCGCTGACATGTTCGAACAGCGCCCGCGCCGGATCCCAGCCGGCTGCATGGCTGCTCGCCTGCCCTTGCTGGACCTCGACCAAAAGATCGCGCAGCCGGTCGAGGCTGCGCTGCAGCAGGTCGTCCTTGGAGGTGAAATGCGCATAGAAGGTCGAGCGCCCGACATTGGCCTCGGCGAGGATGTCCTCGACGGTGATTGCGGCGTAGTCCTTGCGCCGGATCAGTGCCACCAGCGCGTCGTAGAGGGCCGTGCGTGTCCGCGCTACCCGGCGATCGATGCCCATTGCCGTCTCCGATTTTTCCGGACGTTGCCTGCCACCAGTCCGTTTCGGAACTCTGGCCGCTCCACTGTCCGGCAATTTCCGAACACCGTGTTCGGTATCGTGATAGCTCGGGCGCCTTCCGTCAATCCAGGAGAATTTGCCATGACAACTGCCCCTTCGACGCCGGCGATCTCGGTCAACACCCACCTGCGCGTGGCGACAAGCGCATTGTTGCTGCTTGCGCTGACCTCGCTGCATCATGCCTATGGCGCCGCCGCCTTCGGCACACCCTGGCGCCTGCACGTCCTGGTTTTCGTCGTGCCCGCAGCGATCGTCATCGCCGTCCTGCTCTATGCTGGCTGGGTTGCCTCGAACGGGCAGTCGGCGCGTCTGCTGACCTGGGCCGCGGCGGCAATCGTCTTTGTCGTCCCCATCGTCCTCGTCGGCTATGTCGAGGGCGGCTACAACCATGTCGTCAAGAACATCGTCTATTTCGGCTTCGGCGAAGCGGCCTTCCACGCCATCTTCCCGACCCCGCCCTACGAGATGCCGAAGGACCTGTTCTTCGAGGTCACGGGCATAGCCCAGTTCCCACTTTCGGTGCTGACTACTGTCGTGACCATTCGCATGCTCAGGAGCTTCGGGAAATGACGGCGCGCACCGCCAAAGCTCGTCGGGCCCGCTGAGCCCTCAGCCGAACGAAAATACGGCACTCGGCTTTGTCGTCGCGACATGGCCGGTGCCGACATCCGCCACCGCATACTCAGTGACCAGCTGAAGCCGTCCGTGTGGCAGATGCGCCCGGCCGGGATCGCCGACAAGCACCTCGATGCCCGCGCTCACGCAGCGGTCGAGAAAGGCAGTCACACGCTCCGCAAGACCGGCGTCGTAAAACAGATCGCCAACCGCAACGATATCCACCTCGGGCGCCGGACCGCCGGTCAGGTCGCCGCTGACAGCGGTGACCTCGACACCGTTCAGCGTCGCATTGAGCCCGATCGAGGCTATCCCGTTGCGGTCGATCTCGGCGGCAAACACAGCGCTCGCACCTGCCTTGGCGGCGGCAATGCCGACCAGCCCCGACCCGGCGCCAAGATCGAGCACGCGCCACCCCCGCACCGTTTCGGGCCTCTCCAGAAAATGCCGCGCCAGCACCAGCCCGCCGGCCCACTGATAGGCCCAATAGGGCGGCGGCGGATCGTCGCCCTCGCTGTCCGCATCGCCGGCCAGCCGCCACAGCCCGCTTCCCGGATGCGCCGCATAGAGCCTGATCTCGGGAACCGTCGCCACCGCTACCACATGCAAATTGGTGCGGATGAAATCAGCGGTTTCCGTTTGTCTGTCCTGCCCAATGCCTTGGTGATTCAATGTCCGGTCCCAAACCGTAGCTACGATGCGTCGAGGTCTAGCACGCGGCCGGCCAGACGTGCCGCAGAAATGTAGAGCCCCCGACCGCCGCCTTTGCACAGCCGGCAGCGACAGGATACCGATATCGCCGGCGACATCCGTTGGAGGAACAGGCGCGACTATGCTGATAACAGCAAGCAAAAGGCATGGCGCCACCGCCTTCGGCACTGCCGTCCTATGGTTCTTGACTGTTTTCGTCTTGGCTTGTTGGCCGGCGCAAGCGACAGACCGCACGATCTATCTGACCTTCGACGACGGTCCGCTCGACGGCACCGGCAACATCCTTGACGTGCTTGAGGCTGAAAACGTCCCGGCCACCATGTTCATGGTCGGCTTGCACGCCAGATCCAGCCGGCAAAGCAAGGCGCTGGTCGCCCGCGCCAGGACCATGCCGCTGGTTACCGTCGGCAACCACAGCTACAGCCACGCCTACGACAGGTACCGCAAATTCTACGCCGACACCGAGGCGGTTGTCGCCGACATGGTGCGGGCCAATGCGGTGCTCGGGCTCGAGGCGCCGACCCATGCCCGGCTACCCGGCCGCAACGTCTTTCGCCTGCCCAACATCTCGACCAACGACCTGTCGATCGACCGGATCGAGATTGGCATCGAGCAACCGGACTACGAGTTCGTCGCCGCCACCGGCTTCTGGCTCTACGGCTGGGATCACGAATGGGTTCACGACGGCACCGGCAAACCGGTGCAGAGCGTCACGAGGCTTGTCAGCGAAATCGACCATATGTTCAGCGGCAAGCTCCGCTTTGTCAGCCCAAACAAGCTCATCCTGCTGATGCATGACGAGATGTTCCAGAACACCTTCGATGGCACGGCCAATCTCACCGCCCTCATCCAGGCGCTCAAGCAGCGGGGCTACGGCTTCGGACAAATCCCCGATTACGATCCATTGAAGTAGAGCGGGGCAGAGCCTGAGAGGCTGACACGCCCGAGGCCGCCGCCCCGCAGTGACGATGAATTCAGCCCATCTTGGCGATGATCTGGCGCATTTCAGCGGCGTCGAAAGCCTTGAGTGTCTGGGCTTTCACATTGCCAAGTTCTGAAATGGACAGGCTGAGTGCCGTCGCTGTCAGGTCGTCGGGCGCTTCGATGACGCTGACGACGTCGTGCTTGCCAAGTGTCCACAACAGCGTGTGCACCTTGGCCCCGCCCTTTTCGGCCATCGCCCTGAATGCATCGGCCCGCTTGGTCGTCTCCCGTACGGTCCGGGCACCTTGTTCGGTGAAGTTCACCAGGAAAACATAATATGCCATGCTGACCTCCCTCTGTTGAGGAGGCGTGCGGGCGCATCAGGCGTTGCCGCCGTTTCTCCCGCCTGCACACTAGCACGGGTCGCCGTGGCTGGATGCAGGCGGGGCATAGGCTTTAGGAGCTAGGGCCGCATGTCGCGGCCCGGCCGGCTGGCGCAGGCCCGCGCCAGCGCGAATGCTGCTCAGGCTTTCAGCACACCCGACTTCTTCGCCGTCCAGGTGGCGATGTAGTCCATCAACCCGGGCGACAGGCAGTCATAGGGCTCAAGCCCGAGTTCCTTCAGCCGGCCACGCACGCCGTCCATCTCCGCGGGATCGACGCCCGCCTCGATGATCGACGACACGAAAGCGGCAAAGCCGGGCTCGGCCCAGCCGGCTTCCTCGAAGCGCTCGGGATGGATGAAGTCGAGGCCCTTGAAGGCGTGGTCGCGCTCGACCGGACCATACATGTGCACACCGCAACCCTTGCAGGCATGGCGCAGGATGAGTGCTGAAGGATCGACGACGGCAAGCTTGTCGCCGTTCTCCAGCACCGTCACGTTTTCATGCGCGGTCACCGCGACGACCGAAAACTTGGCGCCTTCCGGCTTCCAGCATTTGGTGCAGCCGCAGGCGTGGTTGTGGGCAACCTGCCCCTTGATCGCCACCTTCACCGGTTTGTCGGCGCAGGCGCAGACAAGCGTGCCACCTGTGAAGCTTGAGCTGCCGGGTTTGACCCCGCCGTCGAGTGCCGGATGTATCGATACTGAAGCCATGTCCTGTTCCTCCCTGTTCTGGCGTCCTGGCGGACACCAACAAAAGCTATGCGGCAAAGAACTCTATGAGGCTGGTCCCATACGATACATGTCGCGGGCGCGTTTGTGCATATCCGTCGTTCAGATTGCCGTGAGTTTGGGCCTCAACCCTGGCCGCCCGACCGCCTCAGGCGGCCGGGCCGGCAAACAGGATCAGGTTTCCATCGGGGTCGACAACGATGAAATTCCTGGCACCCCAGGGCTCTTTCCGCAGCCCCTGGTGGAAGCCCACGCCTGCCGCCTGGAAGTCGAGGAACAGTTGCTTGATCTCGTCCGCGCTGTCGACGGTGATCGAGGCGGACAGCAGGTGCTCGCGTTCGCGGATATCGCCTGCAAAGACCGGCTCGCACACCAGCCGCAGTGCAAGCTGCGCCTTGTCCCTGACGACCTGTCCGTAGAATGGCGGCTCGCCATGGACGAAGTCGACGCCAAAGCCGAGCTTGGCGGTGAAGAACGCGCACGACGCCTCGATGTCGGCGACGAAGAGCTGCGCTGCGGTCGAACTCAGAATGGGTCGTGATGTGGCCTTGATGGGATCGTTCATGACGAGGGCTCCTGATTTGAGCGCCTGCCAACCCGCAAAACCGCGCTGCCGCGCGACAAGCTCCTGCGCGTCGGCGAGCTTGAAGGCAGCCTGCATCACCTCGATGTCGTCGAGATGATGAAATCGCGGCAAAGCCGCCCTGATCTCGGCGGCAACAGGGTGATAGCCTTCGCGATGCCAGCGCAGATATTGCTTGGCCTGCTTCTTGAGGTTTTCGAGGTTCGGCATGGGCGCAACTGTTGGATATCTGAACAGTAGGCGGGCATTGCCCTTTCGGCCTTCGCCGATGCGCCCTACGCAGCCCCGAAATCCTGCCCCGCCCGGTTCGCCCTTGTCAATTGCCGGGCAAGACGCGCCGCGGTGGCTTGATCGCCCCGCGCCCTGCGCGTCCAGGGGCTTCAGTTTTGCCGTGTTCACGGTGTTGCATTGTCCAACGCCGGCGTCTTGGGCCGCGGGGCTTCGGAATTGTCGAGATCAGAATTTGTAGTTGAGACCGACCTTCACCGCATGGGTCGTCAAGTCGGCGTCATAGCGCGTCCAACCATCTTGCGACGAGGCGGTCGCCGTTCCGAAATCGTAGTAGGCGTACTCGACCCTTGCGGTCCATCGATCGGTCAATGCATGCTCAACGCCTGCACCGAGAGTCCAGCCGGTGAAGTTCCCGCCCGAGGCATTGACCAGGCCGATCCCGCATGGGCCGTCGTTCTTGCAATCATCATCGAAATTGACATCGGCATTGAGGTAGGCGACGCCGCCCTTGGCAAAGAACAGCGTGCGGTCTGCGGCATAACCCAACCGGGCGGTCAGAGCGGCGTAGAACCCGCCATCGATGCTGGCGAAGGAGTCTGCCGGCGAAGACGGCTGCACGAAGGTCTCATCGATGCCGAGATAGCCCAGCTCGACTTCCGCGCCGTAAACGAATGAACCGCTTTGGAAGCTGTAGCCGGCCTGAACACCACCGATGAAGCCATTGGAATTGCCGCCGAATACCTCGCCCTCGACGTTCCAGCCGTCGACATCGGTAAAGTCGGTGTTGCTCCAACCATGCCCGAGATGCGCACCAACATGGATGCCCGACCAGTCAAAGGGGTCGCCCGGTGCGATCTGTTCGACGGCCGCCTCGCCGGCAAGCACGTTGGTCACTCCTCCGACAATGAGGGCGAAGGCCACGATCGCTATTTTCATTTTGTGTCCTCGAGACTTCGAGCCCCGGTGTTGCATTGTCCGGCGCCGGCGTCTTGGGCCGCACCGCATCGGAATTGTCGTCGAAAGCAGCGTGGCGATTTTCTTGGCTGACGTGGCTGGACTGCGTCAGCCGCCTCCCGCCACTGGGTGCAATGTCGCGATCAAAACTTGTAGGCGAGACCCAACCGAAGATCGTGGCTCTTGAGGCTGGCCTTGATCCACTGTTCACCAAACCATGTCGTGCCAAATTCCTGGCTGCCATAGTCGGTGTAGCGATACTCGGTTCTGAGCAGAAAATTCTCGGTGACAGCGTATTCCAGGCCCGCGCCGAGGTTCCAGCCGGTCCATGTGCCCTTGATCGGCGTATGGTCCGATCCATCCATGTGGCGCAATGTGAACTCGTATCGCGCCGCAGACAGGCCGCCTGCAATGTAAGGCATGAAGCGGTCCATGGCATAGCCAAGACGAGCGCGAAGCGCACCATTCCAATTGACGTTGGAAACCAGCGCATGATCCAGGTCGGACGTACCATCCGCAAAAAGCGCAGGGGCCTTTCCGTCGATCCCCGTGACGTTTATGTCGGCGTCTATGCCCAGCACGACATTGTTTTGAAGCTGCACGTTGTAACCGGCATAAGCACCTCCGAAAAAGCCGTCGGGATCGGGATCGGAATAAGTGCCGTACGAACGGATGTAGTGCGATTGGGACCAGGCATGCCCGGCCTGCAGGCCGACATAACCACCGCTCCAGACAAAGCCGGCCGGTGCAATCTCGCTTGCCGCCGCATCGGCGGCGAGCGTCTCACCCGAACCCCAAAGGATGAGCGCTGCCGCGACAACCATCGTTTTCATCTATGCCTTGCCCCCAGGATACCCCGCGCATCCCCGCGGGCTTCGAACCCCGGTGTTGCATTGTCAGTTGCGGGTGTCTTGGGCTGGGCCGCACCACAATTGTCGTGGAAAGCAATGCCGTGCATTTTCGGCCGGTGTGGCCATTCAGCCTCGGTCCAGGCGAAGCTGCCGCCGGCTGACGCTTACCTCGCTCCGCTCGGCGTCGTGCCAAAGCGGCGGCGAAAGCAGCGGTTGAAATAGGATACGTCGCTGAAGCCGCACAACAGGGCGATCTCGCTGATCCGCATCTGGTCGCAACGCCTGTCCGAAAGCATCTTGTGCGCCCGTTGCAGGCGCAACTCCAAAATGCGTTCGGCAAAACTCACTCCGGCTTCCTGCAACAGATCATGGACATAGCGCACCGACAGCCGCAATTGCTCGGCAACGCGCTGGGCCGAGATCGCAGGGTCGGCGAAATTGTCCCGCATCTTCGCCAGGATCGCCTGCAGCCTTGCCGCGCGCAGTCCGCGCATGCCCGCCAGCTCGGCTGTCTCGCCTTTCGCCCCGATCGCAAGGCCGATCAGATCGACGATCGTTTCGGTCGCGTGCCCGATCAGCTCTTCCGAAACGATAGCCGGGCCGTTCTCCAGAAAGCTGCAATAGCGCTTGAGCATGGCGAGCGCTTCATTGTCGGCCCCGATGGGCAGCGCCAGCCGGTCGTTGGCATCTGCAAGGGCATTGTCGAGCAGCGCCTGGGGGACCACCACATTCATCCAGATGTTCTTGTCGCCGCCGGTCATCTTGAGCGCCTCCGAGGCCGAAACCAGGGCAGCTTCGCCCTTGCCGATGCTGTAGTCGCGGCCGACCTGCGTGCCGCTCAGCAGGGTGTCGCCATTGTTGACCAGCAACAGGTAGCCATCGCGGCCATCGTCGGCGATGTTGCGGGCCTTGCGGGAGGCGTGTTTGATCGTCCCGGCCATCCGCCCGAGCACCAGCGGCCCCATGGCGGTTGCTTCGATATCCGCTTCAAACGGCAGGTTGCCCGAGATCGAGTACTCGACCGACCAGATCTCGGCGACATGAATGTCTTGCCAAAGCGCGAACCTCGCCTGTTCGGTGAGGTGCTGGGGCAGGTCGTTGGATGAGAAAACATTCTTTTTCAAAGAATAACCGGCCCCCGCTGCACGTCCATCTTCTTTGGAAAAGCAGCCTATGGGACCAATTCACCTCTTGTCCAGAGCAAGCAATTTCAGTGCCGTCGAGGTCAATTCCATTGCTGTACAAGACAACAATTCGGTCTGTCTTGGCCGCTTTGGTCGTGAGCTGCCGCCATCGCCGGCAGAATCAGGCAGCTCTCACGCCAGCGCCCACTCCACCGCCGCTTCGGCATGTATGCCGGTGGTGTCGAACAACGGCACCGCACTGTCTTCGGGCCCGACAAGCAGCATGATCTCGGTGCAGCCAAGGATCACCGCCTCGGCGCCGCGCGCGACGAGGCGCGCGATCACTTCGCGATAGGCCTGCCGCGACGAAGCCTCGATCCGCCCCTGCACCAGTTCCTCATAGATGATGCGATGCACCACGGCCCGGTCGCCGGCATCAGGCACCAGCACCTCGAGCCCGTGGCGTTCGGCGAGCCTTCCCTTGTAGAAATCCTGCTCCATGGTGAAGGCGGTGCCGAGCAGGCCGACGTGGCCGAGCCCGGCGGCGCGGATGCGTTCGGCGGTCGGGTCGGCGATGTGCAGCAGTGGTATTGCGATGGCGGCCTGCACCTCATCAGCCATGCGATGCATGGTGTTGGAGCAGATGACGACGACGTCAGCCCCGCCGCGCTCCAGCCGCCGCGCCGCGTCGATCATCTCCAGTGTCGCCTCCTGCCAGCGATCGGTGCTCTGCAGCGCCTCGATCTCGGCGAAATCGAATGACCACATCAAAATGCGCGCCGAATGCAGCCCGCCACGCAGTGCGCGCACCCGCTCATTGATAATGCGGTAATATTCCGCCGAGCTCTCCCAGCTCAAGCCGCCAATAAGACCAATGACCTTCTGCGCCATGCCGCCCCTGCCTCCGCTCGCTCGACCGCGATTTCCAACCCGGCCGGTCTATCGCGGTATCCCCGGAGGGGACAAGCGCGAGAGGACATCTGCCGCGATGACCAGGCGTCAGTGCAATCCGCCGGGGCAATTGAAGCGTTGCCGGGCCATTTTCACGATGTAGCCGGCATCTGCATCGCCAGCTTCCAACTTTAGGCCGAAAGGATCTCCGATCTCATCCCTGATGCCCAGTATGTCGACGAGCGTGTAACGTGCCGACGGCTGGTCCTGATCAGACGGGTTACAGAATATTGCAACGAGCTCGCACCCGAGCTCATCGTCGCGGAATTTTTTGAAGTAGTCCTTGGCGAGATGTATCGCCGACATACGGCTGTTTCTAAAACCCAGATCGGTCGCAGACATGATCAGCTTCCGCAATAGCGGACGGTAGCGATTGACGAGGCCGAGGTAACGGACCAACGCCTTGAGTGCTGTTTCGCCATAGACGTCACGTTCAGGACCGTGAAGATAAGGCTCGATCAACAAGGCATCGTCGGCGGTTCCGCAAAGCCCAACGACATACAAGGCTGAACTGATGTTACCCCGCTGCGCTCGAAGGATGCCGCGCGCGTAATCCACCTCAAGCGAGCTGACGGTTCCCGCTTTCACCCCTTGCGCCCGTTTTTGAATATCGCTGATGTTCACAGTAACCTCACACATTGACGTTCTCGGATTTTTGCCGGCGCTTCGAAACCGCGCAAGAGATGGCAGCTAAGGGCCTGATGTCGGCTGCGTCCCCCTTATCGCTGTCCGCCCCTCCCCAGCGTGCGCTCGACCTCGGCCAGGATCCACTCGCGAAAAACCTTGATCTTGGGCACGTTGCGGCGCTCCTCGGGATAGACCAGCCAGAAGCCGGAGCCGTCGGAGCCGACATGCTCGAAAGGCTGGATCAGCGTACCATTGGCAAGCTCGTCACGATAGAAGATCGGCGTCAGCATCGCCACGCCATGGCCTGCGATGGCCGCGATCGCCTCATAGGCCTGCGAGCCCATCTTCGGCGCCGGGCGCTGCGGCAGCATGTCGGCTGGCAAGCCGGCGCCCACGAACCACTCGCCCCACCACAGGTCGCCGGGATCGATCTGCGGCAGCCTGAGCAGGTCGGACGGCGCCTTGATCCCGCCGATCGTCGCGGCGAGCTTCGGGCTCAGCATCGGCGCAAAATCGGTCGGCACGATCAACTGTCCAGCCAGTCCCGGCGGCAGGTTTCCGTCGTCCCTGCGGATGACGACGTCGACCTCGTCCGACCGGAAGTCGGTGGTGCGGGTGGTCGTCTCGAGCCGCACCGCGAGATCAGGCTGCACCATCTGGAACGCGCCGAGATGGCGCGCCAGCCAGCTGGCGGCAAATGTCGGCAGCGTCGAGACGACCAGCACGCCGCGTGCCCCGCCGCGCGTTTCGCCCCAGGCCTCGCCCAGCAGCTCGAAGGCGGCGCTGACCTTCGGCGCCAGTGCCCGACCTGCCTCGGTCAGCTCGGTCTGCTTGGGCCGTCTCAAAAACAGCGGCGTGCCGGCACGCTCCTCCAGAATCTTAATCTGGTAGCTCACCGCAGCCTGCGTCGTACCAAGCTCTTCGGCCGCGCGGGTGAAGTTGCCGAGCCGCGCCGCTGCCTCGAAGGCGCGGATCGCCGTCAGCGGCGGCAGCTGGTTGATAGTCATAAGATTTCCTTATGCACTCATGCCGAGGTTCAGTTGGATTCATAGCAAAAACAGAGGGAAAGTGGCGATACCCCCTCAACAGAATTTGACCATCGAAAGTTAGGTGCATGAACACCGCAACCCTGGCCGCAACACTCGGCCCACTCCAGACATGGCTGACGCTGCTCGTGACGAGTACCCGCTGCGGCCGGCGTCGCGGCAGGTTCGATCCGCGCGACGTGTCGGTCCACCTCAACCGCGACCTCGGTTATCTCGACGGCAAGGAGCCGGCCGGGTCGGTGAAATAGCCGAACGGTGGCACGATGCTTGGCTTCCCCAGCGGCAAGCTGTAGCTTCGAATGCAGGCCACATTGCAGAGGGATCCGGCGCATGCAGCTGTCCGCAAGGTCGTTCGCCCGCCGCTGCCTGACATGGCTGTTGCCCGCCATCGCGCTGGCGCCGTTCCCCGCATCTGCCCAGACAGTGACAGCCGAGCAGGTCACCGCCGCGCTGGCGAAACTCGAACAGCTGGCCGAATCAGCCGTTGCCGATGGCGGCGTGCCGGCGCTCGCCATCGGCGTCGTGCATGACGACAAGGTCGTCTTCCTCAAGGGTTTTGGCGTGCGCGAGGCAGGCAAACCCGAAAAGGTCGACGCCGACACGGTGTTCCAGATCGCTTCGATGTCCAAGCCCATCTCGGCAACTGTCGTGGCAGCGCTTGTCAGCGACGGCATCGTCTCTTGGGATGCGAAGATATCGGACCTCGACCCGGCCTTTCGGCTCGCCGATCCGTATCCGAGCAGCGAGCTCACCGTCCGCGACCTGTTTGCGCATCGCAGCGGGCTTCCCGGCACCGCCGGCGACGATCTCGAAGACATCGGCTTCGACCGCGCCGAAATCCTGCGGCGCCTCCGGTTCGTGTCGCCCTCGTCAAGCTTCCGGGCCGGCTATTCCTACAGCAATTTCGGTCTGACACAGGGAGCAATCGCCGCAGCCAAACCGACGGGAAAGCCCTGGGAGGCGATTGCCGAGGAAAGGCTCTACCGTCCGCTCGGCATGACCTCGACGAGCTCCCGCCACGCCGACTTCGTCAGCCACGCCAATCGCGCCGCGCTCCACATCAAGGCCGACGGCGCCTGGGTAGCCAGGGTCGAGCGCCGGCCGGATGCGCAGGCACCGGCGGGCGGCGTCAGTTCGACAGTGCGCGACCTCGTCCAGTGGCTTCGCCTCGAACTCGCCAACGGCAGCCATGACAGCAAGCAGCTGATCGCAGCCGCGGCACTCGACCAGACCCATCTCCCGCTGATGGCGCGCGGCCTCAACCCGGTCAGCGGCGGCCAGTCCTTCTACGGCCTCGGCTGGAATGTCGAGTTCGGCCGCCATGGCCTGAGCTGGGGCCATGCCGGCGCCTTCAGCGTCGGCGCCCGCAGCCTCGTCACCTTGTTTCCGAAACAGCAGCTCGGCGTCGTCATCCTGGCCAACGCCTTCCCCACCGGCGTGCCCGAAGGCCTGTCGGACGCCTTCGCCGACCTCGCCTTCGACGGCAAGGTCGCAAAGGACTGGGTTAAGGACTGGGATGCAATCTATGCCGGCCTGTTTGGCCCGGCGGTCGCGGCAGCCAAGGCGACCTATGCCAAGCCGCCTTCGCCGGCGACGCCGGCTCTTTCAGGCGAGGCCTATACCGGCCGCTATGCCAACGACTTCGTCGGCGATGCCGTTGTCGCCGCCACCGCAGATGGCCTTGTCCTCAAGGTCGGCCCTGATGGCGCCAAGTCCTATCCGCTGCGCCATTTCGATCGCGACCTGTTCCTGAGCCTGCCTTATGCGGAGCTACCCGACATGCCAGCGGCGGTCAGCTTCGCGATCGGCCCCGGCGGCAAGGCATCCGCCGTGACGATCGAGTCGCTCGACGGCAACGGACTTGGCACGCTGCAGCGCGTCGGAGACTAAGCCTGCCGGCCTCACGCTCCCTTGACGTAGCCCTGGGCCTCGACGATCCGCCCGTCGCGCACGCGCATCAGATTGACCCCGCGCACCGAGCTTGCGTGGTCAGCACCCCACACCAGCCGCCACCTGATCTCGCCGCGGTCGCCGCGGGCGATGATGCTTTCCGGTTCGAAATGCGCGCCCTGCATCGTTGCAATCCCGCGCCACAGCGCGATGCAGGCAGCCTTGCCTTCATGGCGCGAGCCGTCGGGCGCCGGCTGCGTGTTTTCAATGACGCAATCGTCGGCAACGAGATCGTCCAGCGCCGCAGGATCACGGGCCAAGAATACCTGGTTAAACCTCTCGAGGATCGTTTCGGTCTGGAGGCTCTCGGTGTCGGAAAAACTTCCGCTTGTCATGATGGGCTCCATTTCCTGGGTCAGGCCGCAAGGCGTGGCGCAAAGAAGACGCCGTTCGAACTGGGGTAGAGACCTTCCGCCTTGAGTGCTTCAAGCACGCTCGGCCGCGAGCCGATGCCTTTCATGAAGGCTTCCAGTTGCGGCCAGCGCGACAGGTCGATGCCGAGCCATTGCGACCAGTTAAGGCAGACGAACAGGTAGATGTCGGCCACGCTCAGCGTGCCACCAGTGAGATGACCGTCCTCGAGCCGCGACGCTACCCAGTCGAGCCGCGCCGCGACATGCTTGTGCAGCACCTCCTTCACCGGCGCGTAGGCAGACGCAAACATCTGCCCCATGGGCTTATGGATTTCAGTCGATACAAAATTGAGCAGCGACTGGATTTTCCGGCGCTCCTGCGCGGTCTGCGGTGCCAACCCGCCTTCCGGCTTGAGATCGGCAAGAAACTGGACGATCGCCGGCCCTTCGATGACGATCTCACCATCGTCGAGCACCAGCACCGGGACATAGCCGTTCGGGTTGATTGCAAGAAAATCCTGGCCGTCGCTGGTCCGCTGCGTGGCCCGCTCGACATGGATGATTTCAACGTCGAGCCCGAGCTCCCGGGCAACAATAATGGGGCGACAGCGAACACGCTGCCTGGTGGATATAGAGCTTCATTCTGGTCCCTCCTGCCGGTGCGCGACGAACTGCGATTGGCAGCTCGACTTTTATGCGACATCGCATATAATACTCGAGACTGTCAATATTTTTATGCAAGGTCGCATATAATGAGCAATGCCAAACGTGGACGCCCGATCGAATACGACCGCGACCTCACTTTGCGGCGGGCGGGCGACCTCTTCTGGTCGGTCGGCTTTGGAGCAAGTTCGCTCGACGCATTGAGCGAGGTGACCGAGATGACGCGACCGAGCCTGTCGGGCGCCTTCGGTGACAAGGAAGCACTCTACATCGCAACGCTCGAGCGCTACCGGGACACCAGCGTCGCTGCGATGAACACCATCTTGAGCGCGGCGCGACCGCTGCGAGCCGAGCTGGCCGAGGTCTACGCCAAATCGACGGATTCCTATCTGGCATCTGATGACGCTGCGCGTGGCTGCTTGCTGATTGGCACCGCCTCCGTCGAGGCCGTGCATCGCCCGGCAGTGCGCCAGGTCCTCCAGCAGAGCCTGAGCAAATTCAACGCCATTTTGGAGGAGCGCCTGCGCAAGGCGATTGCAGAAGGCGAGCTTGGCGCTGACGCGGATGCGGCAGGCCTCGCTTCCGTCGCCTCAGCCGTCATGCACTCCCTGGCCGTGCGCGCACGCGCCGGCGAGCCGCGGGCGGCACTAGAGCTGTTGAGCAAGGCGGCGATTGACTTGATCTGCGGCGGCAAGGACCCCGCCGACACGATCAGCTAGGTCTTCGTGCAAACTGGAACACATCGGCCGGCCTACCCCGCAACAGTGGATAGACGGGAAGCCGCGCTTTCGGCGTGGCCCCCAAAGCCGGTCAAGCGCCGTGCAAGTCGGCACGCGGACAAGGTGAGCGTTGCGTTCGCGGCTCCCGGATATCCTGCTAAGAGGGATGTCCCCTCGATTGCTTTGCATTGTCGCAGATTTCGTACCATGAGGGCTTTTCGTCAACGAACTCATGGAGGCTGTTCTTGACCTCCAGATCGCTGTCGAGGGCATTGGCTGCGATAGGAAAGCTGTCCATATCGGACAGGATCTCGCCCAGCGATGTGCCGCATATCTTGCAGAAGCATCGTTCATACTTGTAGGGCGCTTTCGGCTGGAACAACTGGACATGCTCCTGGCCCTCGACCCACCTCAGGTCTTCTTTTCTGACAAACACGATGGCGCTCGCACCAACCTTGCGGCACCTTGAGCAATGACAGGTGCCCATCATCGACGGCTGGCGCAGCAGCTCGAATTTGACCGCTCCACAGCAGCAACTTCCATTGATCATAGGCGGTTCCTTTTGCCCAAAACGCGAATCTACAAGAACAATACGTGAACAAACGAAGCTTCACAACACCAGCAACGCGACCTGTCGAGGCGTGGATAGATCCAGCCGCAAGATCTCCCCAAACATTTGATCTCACTCGTTTTTAAAAATATTTTGCGCCGTTTTCTCCACGCCCGGCTGACCGCGCCTATACTTGCCTGCACTGCCCTCGAAGGAGCGATCGGCCATTGCGGACGAAGGGCCAAGCCGTCGCGACGCGCAAGGAAGCGGTAACCCTGCTGTGGTGAAATGCCGGCTTCGCCGAAAACAGACATTGAACTGGCCGAGCCCCGGCGCAATTTGGCAGGCAGCCTGCCATTCCACGGAGACGAATGATGAAGTTGCTGGCTGTTTCGCTCGCCGCCCTGCTGGCAGTTTCGATGCTGCCCGCGGCGGGGAGCCCATTGGTATCAGGGCATTTGGTGCCACGCGCCTTGCCAGCATCCGACGGCCGCCCCGTCGTCAGGATCAATGGCTGCCACGGCGATGTCCGCGACGCCTACATAGCCGAGGTCGGTCGCCGCGCGCCGCATTACCATCTGCGTGGCAACTGTCAGCCGGTGCTTGTCGAGGGCGACCGCGAGACGCGCCGGCGCCCGTCGGCGGATTGCCACCGCGATGTCCGCACCCACCGTGTCGACGGCGTCATGCTCAGGCATCGCCATGTCGGTGACGATTGCCGGATTCGCGAGGTGAGAAGCTCATCCGTCGGGAACTGAAGCAACATCTCCCGGCATCGGTTGCCGGGAGATGTCTGTTCGATACGCTCAGCAGGCGCCCTGGTCGACGACGCGGAAGCCGGCGGAATCGGCCTCACAGGCATTCGGGAAGGTCCTGAGCGCGCCGCCGCGCTGGCCGCAGACAGGACGATACTCCCTGGTGCAGAACTGCTCGTTGCCGCCTCCGCCGCCGTTCCAGCCACCACCGCCACCATTGCCACCCCCGCCATTCCAGCCGCCGTCACCACCACCGCCGCGGCACTCGCCGCCACGGATGATGCGGTAGCCGGCTGCTTCGGCCATGCAGGAATTGGCGAAGGTCTGGCGGTCGCCGCCGCGCCGCGCGCAGACCGGGTCATATTCGCGTGTGCAGAACTGCGGGCCCGGACCCGGGCGCGGCGGCCGCGGGCCGGGCCCGGGGCCGTCCTCGACCACCACGCAGGAGGCCAGCATCAGCGACAGCAACGACGCGACTGTTGCTTTTCGCGCAAAGGTCTTTGCCGAAAAAACCATGGAAATAGCTCCCTCTCGTTCCCGCCCGTGCGGGAATTGTTCCAGCCCCTGCCCCGATCCTGGCGATTCTGTCAACGAATGCAATCCGCAACCGCGCAACTGCACCCAACAGGCGCGGCAATCTGGCCAATGGCGCTATTAGAAATGTCGTATATTTATGCGACGCTGCGAAGTGCCTTCGGCTTAGCCGCGACATCTTGCAACCTACGCGTTTCCATGCAATATCAGTCTCAGTTCGGGCGTTTGCTGACCCGGAGACTGGAACGTTTTGTACGACCCTTTCCCCGATACTGTGAATCTCTGACGACCCCGTGACTCGGCGGGGGGTTTAATCGTGCGCAAATGCATGACCGCCAAGCAAAACCACCGACGTGCCGCCGACGCCAGGCGGTCGGCATGTCCAGACCACTGAACGGGTGAAGGAGTTCTCCCAATGACCCAGACCGGTACCGTAAAGTTCTTCAACGCAACCAAAGGCTTCGGCTTCATCACGCCGGACGGCGGCGCGAAGGACGTTTTCGTCCACATCTCCGCTATCGAGGCTTCGGGCCTGCGCACGCTCGTCGACGGCCAGAAGGTCAGCTTCGACGTCGAGCCAGACCGTATGGGCAAGGGTCCTAAGGCTGTTAACCTCCGCGCCGGCTAAGCCGCGTAAGGTTTTTTTGCTTTGTTGAAGGGCGCGGTGGGTTACCACCGCGCCCTTCTTCTTTGACGGGTCAGCTCTGCCACTATCTCTCGTCAAATCAACGGGATAGCCGCACAGCGGCACTCTGGCGACCCGCTCCGAACCATGGCATAGTCCCACCGTGGGGGCAGCAACGCCTCCCACCCTGGAGGAGGCAGACCATGAAGTTGCTGAAATCTCTCGGTGCGGCCCTGCTTGCGGCAGGCCTTGGATATGGCGCTCCGGCGGCGGCCATGCCGGCAGGCGACCTGCCGCAGATCGATGGCGGGCTGGTGATCCAGGTTCGCGGTTGCCACGGCGACCCGCAGCGCCATTTCGTTCCTGAATTCGGCCAGACAGTCTGGCATCACCACCGCCGGCCCGATTGCCGGCCGTTACGGGTTCGCCCGCCGGTGCAGGTGCGCGATTGCCACCGCGAGGTTCGCCGCCATTTCCTGCCGCGCTACGGCAACGTGCCTCACCGCCATGTCGGCCCCAACTGCCGCGTGCGGGTCTACTCCAGGTTCGATCCGCACCGCCCGCGGCCACCGTCATGCATCCAGATCGGCCCTATCCGCTACTGCGAATATTAAGCCGCGAAACGCTTTCCAGACGGCCACTTAAGCCCGGCATTTGCCGGGCTTAAGTGCTGCTTTCGGGCGCTGCTGGGGCGCAAAACTTTTGCTTGCCGATGATCCAAAAATAAACGACAAATTTCCACTTCGGGCATTTGCCGGCCCGAAGACTTGGAATTGATGGGATCAGAGGAGTTTCCCATGCCGCAGACCGGCACCGTCAAGTTCTTCAATCATGCCAAAGGCTTCGGCTTCATCACGCCGGACGACGGAGCGAAGGACGTCTTCGTTCACATCTCGGCCGTGCAGGCGTCGGGTCTTCCCGGTCTTGAGGATGGGCAGAAGGTTTCTTTCGACACCGAGCCGGACAAGCGCGGCAAGGGTCCCAAGGCCGTCAATCTGACCGTCGGCTAAGAGCCTTCGAAACGGCCGAAGTTTTACGCTTCGGCCATGTACGTCATTGCCTTCGCCGCCGCGCATGCTGGCGCTTGTCGGCGCTGATTTCTTTGACCCTTTGCGCCTGAAAATCCGTTCAGGCTGCGTTCAGGCTCGCTCCCTTAGACACATTGTCGACGCTAATTTCTGGCCTTGATACAGGCCTGACGGCGAAGGAGACCGACATGAACCGCATCATCAAAACCCTCGTCCTTTCGGCAGCCGTTGCCGCCACCACGCTGACCGCACTGCCCGCGGCCGAGGCCGGTGAACGCTGGCGCCGCCACAACCGTCACGACAACACCGGCGCGATCGTCGCTGCTGGCGCGCTTGGCCTGATCGCCGGCGCCGTCATCGCCGGCAGCAACCGCCCGCAGCCGGTCTATGACGACTATTACGATTACGAGCCACAGCCGCGCCGCGTCTATCGGCAGGAATATCGCCAGGATTATTACCGCCCCGCGCCACAGCGCCGCGTCGTCTATCGCGAAAGCTATGGGGTCGAGCCGTGGTCGCCTGAGTGGTACAGCTACTGCTCGGATCGCTACCGCAGCTTCAAGCCGCGCAGCGGCACCTTCACCGGTTACGACGGCCTGGAGCACTTCTGCACCGCCAACTAGAGCGCCGTGCGTCCGAATGGACGCACAAAGGACGCTCTAACTCATTGAATCTGCGCATCGTGCTTTCCGAAAATCGATTCCGATTTTCGGGCCGATGTCGCTGACCGCAGCCACGGATTTCGGCTGCAGTTGGACCGAAGCCTGAAGCAACGACAAGGACGGCGCCAACCCTGGGGTTGGCGCCGTTTTTCATGACGGGCAGGTCGCCAGGCGGCGACTGCCCGATTTCAGACCAGGTATGGATTGCTGCGGCGCTCGTCGCCGAAACGGCTGCCCGGGCCGTGGCCGCAGATGAAACCGATCTCGTCGCCAAGCGGCAGAAGCTTCTCCTTGATCGAACGGATCAGCGTATCGTGGTCGCCGCCGTATAGATCGGTGCGACCGACCGAGCCCTGAAACAGCACGTCGCCGACATGAGCGAACTTCGCGTCACGGTTGTAGTAGACGACATGGCCGGGCGCGTGGCCAGGGCAATGCAAGACCTCGAAGACATGAGCCCCGAACGACACGGTTTCGCCTTCGGTGAGGAAGCGGTCCGGCACGCAGTTACGTACTGAACCGGCCATGCCAAACTTCTGGGCCTGGGTCACGAGATTGTCGAGCAACGGCTTGTCGGCCTCGTGCGGGCCGACGATGTCGACGCCAAGCGCCTCCTTGAGCTCCATCGCGCCGCCGGCATGGTCGATGTGGCCATGCGTCAGCCAGATGGCGGTGATCTTGATGCCATTGTCCTTGAGCACCGACAGGATGGTTTCAACATCGCCACCCGGATCGACGACAACACCGGTCTTGTCGTCGGTATCGAAAAGGATCGTGCAGTTCTGCTGGAAGGGCGTGACCGGCACGATCCCGGCATTGAGCTGTCCCATGGCGGGTCCTTTCCTTAGAGCACCGTGCGTTCGAAAGGACGCACAAAGGACGCTCCAACTCTGTGAATCTGCGCATCGCGCTTTTCGAAAATCGACTCCGATTTTCAGGCCGATGTGCCGAGTTGGCCCCGACATAAGGACTGACGCGCAATTCGTCCATGCACAATCTAGTAGTCTGGCTAGCAGGCCGGCAGTTGGGTCCAGCCGTTTGCTTGTCCCAAAAATGAAATGGGCGGCCGTAGCCGCCCAATCCGAATTCCAATCTGAAGCGTGCTTATTTCTTCATGGCACCCATAATCGCGCCGACGATGGCCGTCACGATGGCGCCGCCGCCAGCACCACCAACCACGTCGCCGAGAATGCCGCTGAGCGCACCTGCCGTTGCCGGATCGGCCGCACCGCCGAGAAGGCTGCCGAGGATCTGTCCGCCGGCGATACCGCCAACGCCACCGGCGATCAGCTTCGTCACCTGCCCCATCGCCGCAGTCTTGATCGCCGCGCCGACGGCCTGTCCACCGATAACGCCGGTCACAATCTGTATGATGATAGGAAGAAGCGATTCCATAACAATTCCCTCCAAATTGCATGCCGGCCCTCAGAATGCCGACAACAACATCAGACGCGGAAATCCCGGAAAGTCAAATTGAGCGTGGCACAAACAAAAAAGGCGGTTCGAAACCCGCCCTTTTGCCGTGCTTAGGTATTGATTTGACTTATTATTCAGCAGCAATCGCGTGCTTGGGCTGAACTGCCGCCGAATAGTCGTTCATCAGCGTCTTGGCGATTTCGCCGACCTCGAATCGGTACTGCCCGATCTCCGAAACCGGCGTCACTTCGGCCGCCGTGCCGGTCAGGAAGCACTGCTCGAAGCCTTCCAGTTCCTCGGGCATGATCACCCGCTCGATGACCTCGAGGCCACGGTCCTTGGCCAGACCGATGACCGTGCGCCGGGTGATGCCGTCGAGGAAACAGTCAGGCTTCGGCGTGTGCACCTTGCCGTCCTTGACGAAGAAGATGTTGGCGCCGGTGGCTTCAGCGACCTGGCCGCGCCAGTCGAGCATCATCGCGTCGGCATAGCCCTTGGCCTCGGCTGCATGCTTGGACAGCGTGCAGATCATGTAGAGGCCGGCAGCTTTGGACTTCGACGGTGCGGTGCGCGGGTCGGGCCGGCGCCATTCGGCAATGTCGAGGCGGATGCCCTTCAGCTTCTGCGCCGGGTCGAAATAGCTTGGCCACTGCCAGATGGCGACGGCGACATTGATGCGGTTCTTGTGGGCGGCGACGCCCATTTCCTCGCTGCCGCGCCAGGCGATCGGGCGCACATAGGCGTCCTTGAAGCCCTGCTTCTTCAGCAGTTCGCGGCAGGCATCGTCGATCACGTCCACCGAATAGGGAATGGTGAAGCCAAGGAGCCGGGCCGATTCATGCAGGCGCTCGGTGTGCTCGGTCAGCTTGAAGATCTCGCCGCCATAAGCACGCTCGCCCTCGAACACCGCGCTTGCATAGTGCAGACCATGGGTTAGTACGTGAATCTTGGCGTCGGCCCATTGGACGAACTCGCCGTTCATCCAGATGAATCCATCGAGCTGGTCGAAAGGAACGGATGCCATGGTAAACCTTCCCGCAGGCGGGGAGCCTGCCTATCGTTTCGTATCGTTCTTAATGGCCCGTAAGGGGCCTGCTGGATAAAGCGTAGGCGGGTCAGAATACCAAAGCAAACTCACGATGTTTCGGAAAAAACCATCGTACCTTGCCTTTTCGTTCGCAATCCGCCGAAAAGCTTGGCAAAAATTACCATCGCACCTAATTTATGTCAACAGTGCTGACATAAATTGACGAACAGGAATTCCATGGCACAACGCAGCGGCGCAACCGCCCAACCGATCCGCACCGCGGTGACGGCAGACGAAGGCATCGACTTTTCGATCATCGAGCTGATGTATTTCGCCTATCGCGACTTCACCTCGGACCCGGACCAGATCCTTGCCGAATACGGTTTTGGCCGTGCCCATCACCGCGTGCTGCACTTCGTCAACCGCCTGCCGGGGCTGACGGTCGCCGAATTGCTCGACGTGCTCAAGATCACCAAGCAGAGTCTGGCGCGTGTGCTCAAGCAGTTGATAGACGCCGGCTACATCGTCCAGGTCCAGGGGCCGCGCGATCGGCGCCAGCGCGAACTCTATCCGACACCCAAGGGCCGGACACTGACGCTGGCGCTGGCGCGGCCACAGTCACGCCGCATCCATGCGGCACTGGAGGGCGCAGGAGAGACCGAACGCGCCTGGATCGAAAGATTCCTCAAGGCGATGGTCAATCCCGAATTAAGGGCGCAGATTGATCATCTGCCCGGAAACACGCCGGGGAAAGACCATGGAGAATAACGACAAGACGGCCAATCCGGCCACGCTGGGCGACGATGCTCCGCATCTGCTCGTCGTCGACGACGACACGCGCATCCGCAACTTGCTCAAGCAATATCTGACCGAGAACGGCTTTCGCGTTACTGTCGCCGGCAATGCCGACGAGGCACGGCGCAAGCTCGCCGGGCTCGACTTCGACCTTCTGATCCTCGACGTGATGATGCCGGGCGAAAACGGCATCGAACTGACCAAGTCGCTGCGCGACCAAAAGGACGTGCCGATCCTGATGCTGACGGCGCTGTCGGAGACCGACAGCCGCATCACCGGCCTGGAGGCCGGCGCCGACGACTATCTGCCGAAGCCATTCGACCCACGCGAGCTCATCCTCAGGATCAACAACATCCTGCGCCGCGGCGGCCCGGCGACGACGCCGAAGCTCGAGCAACTGGTGTTTGGCCCCTACACCTTCCAGATCGCGCGCCGCGAACTCAAGCGTGGCGGCGAAGCCCTCAAGCTTACCGACCGTGAGCAGGAAATCCTGGCCATCTTTGCCGCGCGCGCCGGCGAGACCATCCCGCGCCACGAGCTGGTGACAGGCGACTCCGAGGTCGGCGAACGCACCATCGACGTGCAGATCAACCGCCTCCGGCGCAAGATCGAGCGCGATCCGGCCAACCCTGTCTGGCTGCAGACGGTGCGCGGCATCGGCTACCGGCTCAGCGTGGAATAGAGGCCTCCAGCCTGCGCAGCCTTTCCCAGGGCCGGTTGTTGTGGCCGGCCACTCCATTGTAGTGTCGCACGCTGGCGACACTACAGCCGCATTCCGCGGGCCAGCGTGGGAGAAACGGCCATGTTACGCGCAATTGCGCTGGCATTTGCCCTGTCTGTCTTTCCAGCAACCGCTTTCGCCAATTCCTGCCCCAGCATCATGGCGGCGATCGACGCCGCCCTGCCCGCTTCCACCCTTGCCGAGGCGGACATGACGAAGGTCAAGGAGCTTCGCGCCAAGGGCGAACAGTTGCATGCATCAGGCGATCACGCCGGATCAGAGGCAGCGCTCAACGAAGCCAAGAAAATACTCGGCATCTGAACGCGCCGCGCTGTCCAGGCTGTCAGCGCCGGTGCTTTGTCATTCTCGTTTCATCCTGCAGCGTCACTGCGGGCGGGTGATCATTGCGGTTTCCAGCGGCGAGGCGTTATCCGCTTGGAACCACCCTGCTTGGCCTAGCCCAGGTGCTCTGATGCTTGATCGCCCGACATAGTGTCGGCACAGTTGCCGTCAATCGTCGCAGGTGACGCGGCCATCGCCCCGAAAGTTTGGAAATCCAGGAAAAAGCCCTATGTTTTCAGCGTGGGCCAACGCAACATTTGACAACGTAAGCTGTTGAACTTCAAAGACAGTTTCAGAACCGCTGTGCTTGGACTAGGATCAAGGCGAGCCAACCGGAGTGACGTCCGGGTATCGGCGAACGGAAGAATTGATGGCATCGACCGAAATGGAACGGCCTGGCGGCGGCGGTCTCGGCACACGTAGCTGGCGTGCACTGACGGCTGTGCCGCGAAGCTGGAACCGCTTCTGGCGGCGCGTGTCGCTCTATATGCCGAAGCGGCTTTATGCGCGTTCGCTGCTCATCGTCATCACCCCGATGATCCTGCTGCAATCGGTCGTCGCCTTCGTCTTCATGGAGCGGCACTGGCAGACGGTTACCGTCAGGCTGTCGCAAGCGGTGACGCGCGACATCGCCGGCATCATCGACCTGCTCGACACCTTTCCGCAGCCTGAAAGCTACGCGCAGATCATCCGCATCGCCCAGGAGCGCATGTCGCTGAAGATCGACCTGCTGCCGCCCGAGCCGCTGCCTCCGCCCGGCCCGAAGCCGTTCTTCTCGATCCTCGACCAGGCGCTTTCGACCGAAATCCGCAGGCAGATCAACCGGCCGTTCTGGCTCGACACGGTCGGCAATTCCAACATCGTCGAGGTTCGCGTCCAGCTCGACGACAAGGTGTTGCGCGTCTTCGTCCGCCGCAGCCAGGCTTATGCCTCGAACACCCACATCTTCCTGTTGTGGATGGTCGGCACCTCGCTTGTGCTTCTGACGATCGCCATCCCGTTCCTGCGCAACCAGATCCGCCCGATCCTGCAGCTCACCGAAGCCGCCGAAAGTTTCGGCAAGGGTCGACCGATGCCGCCCAACTTCCGGCCGCGCGGTGCTGAGGAAGTGCGGCGTGCCGGCTTCGCCTTCATCCAGATGCGCGAACGTATCGAACGCCAGATCGACCAGCGCACGGCGATGCTGACCGGCGTCAGCCACGATCTGCGCACCATCCTGACCCGCTTCAAGCTGCAACTGGCTCTGTCGGGCAGCAAGGTCGATACCGAGGCGCTCAGCCAGGATGTCGACGACATGCAGTCGATGCTCGAGGCCTATCTCGCCTTTGCCCGCGGCGAGGCTTCGGAGGATCCCGGCCGTTTCGATCTCACCAGCTATCTCGACAAGCTGGGCGAGGAGGCGCGGCTGCGCAAGCGCAAGCTCAAGGTGACGCTTGTCGGCGAGCCCGAGGTGCATGTCCGTCCCAACGCCTTCGGCCGCCTGCTGCAGAACGTCGTCGGCAACGCCTTCCGCTATGCCAAGGAGGTCGAGGTCAAGGCGATCCATGATCGCGGCATGCTGGTCGTCATGGTCGACGACAATGGCCCCGGCATTCCCGAGGAAAAGCGCGAAGAGGTGTTCAAGCCGTTCTTCCGGCTGGACGAGGCGCGCAATCTCGACTCTACCGGTACCGGGCTTGGGCTGGCTGTCGCCCGCGACATTGCCCGCAGCCATGGCGGCGACATCAAGTTGAGCGACAGTCCGCTGGGTGGCCTGCGCGCGATGATCCGCGTGCCGGCCTGATCAGGCGCGGCGGTCGAGCCGCACCACCAGCCTGTCGCCGATCCACTGGATGCCGCAGACAAGCACGATCAACACCGCGACCACCGCCACCATCACCGCCGTCTCAAAACGCTGGTAGCCGTAACGTATGGCAAGGTCGCCAAGACCACCCGCGCCGATGGCGCCGGCCATGGCCGATGCACCGACCAGGGTCACCAGCGTGACGGTGAAGCCGGCGACGATGCCGGGCAGCGCCTCGGGCACCAGCACCTCGCGGATGATCGCCCAGCGGCCGCCACCCATGGCACGCACCGCCTCGATCAGCCCACGGTCGACCTCCCGCAGCGACACTTCGGCGATACGCGCATAATAAGGCGTAGCGGCAATCGCCAGCGGCACGATCGCCGCCCAGGTACCAATGGAGGTGCCGACGATCAGCCGCGTCAGCGGGATCAGCGCCACCAGCAGGATGATGAACGGCACCGAGCGGAAGCCGTTGACCACGGCACCGAGGATACGGTTGATCCAGCGTTGCTCGGCGATTCCGCCGCGGTCGGTGGCGACAAGCGCCAGGCCCAGCGGCAGGCCGAAGACAAGCGAGATCAGGCCGGATGCCGCCGTCATCAGCACCGTCTCCCACAGCGAGCGCAGCAGCAGGTCAAACATCGTCTGTGACATGACCAAGCACCTCCACCCGTGCGTTCCGGGCATTCAGGAATTCCACGGTTTCAGCGACACTGCCGGATGCGGTTTCAACGCCGAGGAAGAGCGTGCCCACCGGCTGGCCCTGTATGTTGTCGATGCCACCATGGATCAGGCGGAAGCGGCCGGGGATCGCTGCTGCCAGTTCGGACAGCAGCGGACGCCGTGCAGCCTCGCCTGATATGTCGACGCGCAGCATCGCTTCGCGCCCGGTGCCGGCGAGCCGGGCGGCAATCGATTGCGGAAGCTGCGGCCGGATGCCGGCCAACAAGCTGCGCGTCACCTCGGTTTGAGGATCGGCAAAGGTCGACCATACCGGCCCTTCCTCGACGATCCGGCCGGCATCGATGACCGCGACCCGGTCGGCAATGGTGCGGATCACCTCCATCTCATGGGTGATCAGCAGTATGGTCAGGCCGAGCTTCTGGTTGATGTCCTTGAGCAAAGCGAGGATCGAGCGTGTCGTCTCGGGGTCAAGCGCCGAGGTCGCCTCGTCCGAAAGCAGCAGCGCCGGTCGCGCCGCAAGCGCGCGAGCGATGCCGACGCGCTGCTTCTGCCCGCCCGACAGCGAGGCCGGATAGGCCTTGGCCTTGTCGGCGAGACCGACGAGTTCGAGCAATTCGGCGGCACGTTTGAGCCGCTCGGCCTTTGGCCGGCCCTCGATCTTCAGCGGCAAGGCGACGTTGTCTTCGACAGTCTTGGCGGAGAGCAGGTTGAAATGCTGAAAGATCATGCCGATGCGCCGCCTCAGCGGTTGCAGGTCACGTTCGCTCAATCCAGTGATCTCGCGGCCCTCGACGAAGATCTGGCCGCTGTCGGGCCGCTCCAGCCCGTTGAGGCAGCGGATCAGCGTCGATTTGCCAGCACCGCTGCGGCCGATGATGCCGAGGATCTCGCCCTTGCGGACAGTGAGCGAAACGCCATCGACGGCCGGTGTCTGGCCGAAGCGGCGCTTGAGGTCGACAATGCGCACGACGGTTTCGGATAGCACGGCGTCGAAGGGCTGTGACACACCTTCGACGGCTGTAAAATGCTGGGTCATGAAGTCCCCTGGTGAACGCGGAAGGCGGCCCACCAGAAATGGCGAGCCGCCTGCCTTGAATGGCCGGTCGCGCTTAGTAGGCGGCGACGCCGGTGCCCTTGTAGACGCGGTCGAACTCGGCCTTGACGGTCTCGTTCTGGTAGGCGGCGACGAGTTTCTTGACCCAGCCCTCATTCTCGCTGCCGGTCTTGACCGCGATGAAGTTGCGGTAGGGATTATCGGCCACCGGTTCCTGCGCGATGCGGTTCTCGGGCGTCAGCCCGCTCTTCAGCGCCCAGTCGGTGTTGACCACGGCTGCATCGAGGTCTTCGACCGAACGGCCGACGATGCCGGCATCGAGTTCCTTGATCTCGAACTTCTTCGGGTTTTCGACGACGTCGGCGACGGTCCCCAGGATGCCGGTTCCGTCCTTGAGCTTGATCAGGCCTGCGTCGGCGAGCACGCGCAGCGCCCGGCCTTCATTCGAGGGATCGTTGGGTACGCCGATGACGGCGGCCTCGGGCAGTTCCTCGATCTTGGTGTGCTTCTTGGAGTAGAGGCCGATCGGCCACAGGCCGGTGTAGCCCACCGCGGTGATGTGATAGCCCTGCGTCTTGATCTGGTTGTCGAGATAAGGCTGGTGCTGGAAAGCGTTGGCGTCGATCTCGCCGCGCTCGAGCGCCTCATTGGGCTGGGTGTAGTCGTTGAACACGACTGTTTCCACCTCGAGCCCCTGCTTGGCGGCCTCTGCCTTGACGACGCGCCAGACATCCTCGTCCTCGCCGGAGATGATACCGACCTTGATCGCGGTCTTGTCCTCGGCCAGGGCCTGGTGCGGAACGGTGAAGCTGATGACGGTGACGACCGAGGCGAGCAGAGCTGCAAAGGCAGTGCGCCGGCTGATCGTATTGCGGTTGGAAAGTGACTTGGTGATCTCGGTCATTTCGGATTCTCACTGAGAGCCGTTGGGAGGATGGCTCGCTCCGCCGATTGCGAAGCTTGGCCGTATCCTCGTCAAAGCCCCCCGTTTCGGCAAAGGATCGGATTTCGCGCCAGGCCCTGCCTTGGGAAAAAACGTCACAAAGAAAATGCCCGTTTGGGCAGAACCGACCTCGCCCTTCGCACTTGCGAACAAAGCCACCGTCATCCCAACGTCATGCAATCCTGCTCAAAGGCCATCGCAACGAATGGAGGACCGCTGATTCCCGGCAGGCCGGGGCGCGGGTAACAGGGAAGACATTTCTTGCGCATCCTGATGGTCACCGACGCGTGGAAGCCCCAGATCAACGGCGTCGTGCATACGCTCGAACGGCTCGCCGAAACGCTGACCGCCTTCGATGCCGAAGCCGACTTCCTGACACCCAACATCTTTCGCACCTTGCCGATGCCAACCTATCCGGACATCCGGCTGGCGCTGACCACGCCGGGCAATGTCGCGCGCATCATCGAGGAGCGGCGGCCCGATCACATCCATATCGTCACCGAGGGCCCGCTCGGCATGATGGCGCGGCGCTATTGCCTCACGCGCAAGCGCCCCTTCACCACCAGCTACCACACCCGCTTCCCCGAATATGTCAGCGCTCGCCTGCCCCTGCCCGAGAGCTGGACCTACGGCCTGCTGCGCAACTTCCACAATTCCGGCCAGGGCTGCATGGTCGCCACCCAGTCGCTCGCCGACGATCTGGCGTCGCGCGGCTTTGAAAAGCTGAGACCATGGACGCGCGGCGTCGACATCAATCACTTCCATCCCGACAAGAAGACCGATCTCGACCTGCCCCGCCCGATCTTCCTGTGCGTCGGCCGCATCGCCGTCGAAAAGAACCTGCCGGCGTTTCTCGACCTCGACCTGCCCGGCACCAAGGTGCTTGTCGGCGACGGCCCGGAACTGGAAAGGCTGAAGGCGAAATATCCGAAGGCGCATTTCCTTGGGCGCAGGCCGAGCGACGAACTGGCCGAGATCTACGCCTCGGCAGACGTCTTCGTCTTCCCTTCCCGCACCGACACCTTCGGCAATGTCATCATCGAGGCGCTTGCCAGCGGCACGCCGGTGGCGGCCTACCCGGTGACAGGCCCGATCGACATTGTCGGCGACGGCATAGGCGGCGTGGTCTCTGAGGATCTGCGCGAAGCAGCGCTCGGCGCGCTCAAAGTCGACCGCGCCGAGGCGCGCGAACGTGCCATGCGCTACACCTGGAATGCCTGCGCGGAGATGTTCCTGGACAATGTGAAGGCGGCCTATTCGGCCTAGGTCAAGCTAAAACAGGCGACCCCCGTCCGGCACCTTGCGCTCGATGGCGCCGAGCACGACATCGCCGTCGGCATCGGGAAACCCGAGCGTCAGCACCTCGGACATGAAGGGGCCGATCTGGCGTGGCGGGAAATTGACGACGGCAAACACCTGTCGTCCCAATAGCGTCTCGGGCGTATAATATTTGGTGATCTGCGCCGACGACTTCTTGATGCCGATCGCAGCACCAAAATCGATCTTCAACTTGAACGCCGGCTTGCGCGCTTCCGGAAACGGCTCGACCTCGACGATCGTGCCGGCACGGATATCGACCTTGTCGAAATCCGCAAAGCTGATCTCGGGCTTGCGCTCGTTATGCGAACTCATGGGCAGTCTCAGGCGTTGCCATGCGTCTCGAACAAAACGCTCGCCAGCGCATCCTTGGCTGAAGTGCCCGACCAGACGACGAACTGGAACGCCTGGAAATAGCACTCGCAGGCTTCGAGCGCCGACGACAGCAGCACTTCGACCTGCTGGCTTGTCGGCTCGACACCGCCGGCCAGAAGCAGCGACTGGCGAAACATGATCGCGCCTTCGGTTTCCCAAAGGTCGAAATGCCCAAACAGCATCTGTTCGTTGATCAGCGACAGCAGTCGCAGGATTTCAAGCGTACGGCTTTCCGGCACCTTGACGTCGAAAGCACAGGCCAAATGCAGAGCCTCGAAATCCTCCATCCAGGAGAACGAGACCTGGTATTCGGTCCAGTTGCCGACAACCGAAATCGAGATTTCGTCATCGCCGGCACGCTCGAACGACCAGTCGTTGTTGTGAGCCACCTGCTCGATGACATCCACGGGGTGGATTTCGCGCGAGAACTCGAGTTCGAGAAGTTCCATAAATGCTTCCTGTCGTTCCGGGAGCGCCATCGCGCTCCGCGCAAAGGGCACACACGACGAACAAACTTGTTCTTGAACTCGGACGACCAGCGCTGCCAGACTCAATACCCCCAGCCGGACCGCTCCATCCGGGTGCATGACCCCGCTACGAATCATGCAACAAATTCAGTGTATTGATCAGGAGTCGCGTGAACAGCCCAATTTTTCGCAACGTCCCTTTGGGATGTGGAAACAGGCTGCGGCGCAGATTCATCAAGCGCCGGTAAGCGATTCACGACAAAGCACTTTTTCGGATGGCGCTTTGTGGAAAAGTTAACGAATTATTTCTTTGTACGAGGCTTGGCCGGAGCCGCCGGTGAGGCCTTGTCGGCGTCTTCGCCGCCCAACGCTGCGAGTTTCGACTCGAGCGCCTCGATGCGGGCGACCAGCGCCTTGTTTTCGGCACGCGCCTTGATCGCCATGTCGCGCACGGCTTCGAACTCTTCGCGCTGCACCAGCTCGAGCGAATTCATCGCCCGTTCGGCCTGTGAGCGGAAAGCGGTTTCAACCTCGCGCCTGACACCCTGGGCGGCACCTGCGGCATCGGTCATCAGCTTGGCGAACTCATCCAGAATGCGGTTCGGTCCGGTCGTCATGGCAAACCCTCGCGTTGTCCATTCGACGTAGTGGGGCAAGGCCCGGAATGCAAGGATATCGTAGCCCCGGCGAGGTGCCAAATGCCGCGGCAAAGATGCCGGCCTGCAAGCAATGACTTCTCGGTTACCTCAGCTTTGCCCGCCTTGACCCTGCCAAATGGCTGCCGCATGGTCCGCCGCGATTGCCTGGCCCTGGAGACTGATTTGAGCGAATACCTTGCCCTGCCGCTGGCAGCCCTGCCCTTTCCGAACATCGACCCGGTCATCGTCCAGCTCGGACCGCTGGCCATCCACTGGTATGGGCTGGGCTACATCGTAGGCATCCTGTTTGCCTGGTGGTACGGCAAGCGGCTGGTGACCAACGTGAGGCTGTGGCCGAACGGCAACCTGCCGATGAAGCCTGAGGCCCTCGACGACTTCCTCGTCTGGGCTGCCGTCGGCGTCGTGCTGGGCGGCCGTATCGGCTACATCCTGTTTTACGACCTCGCCCGCTACATCTCCAATCCGCTAGACATCTTCGCTGTCTGGCAAGGCGGCATGTCGTTTCATGGCGGTCTGCTCGGCGTCACGCTCGCCATGGTGCTGTTCGCCCGCAAGCACGGCATCCTCGTCTGGTCGCTGATCGACGTCGTGGCAGCCGGCGTGCCGGTCGGCCTGGGGCTCGTACGCGTCGCCAATTTCATCAACTCGGAACTGTGGGGACGGATGACCAACGTGCCGTGGGCGGTCGAATTCCCCACCGGTGGCCCGTTCCTGCGCCACCCGAGCCAGCTCTATGAAGCCCTGCTCGAAGGCCTGGTGCTGTTTTTGGTATTGCGCTTCTTCACCCACTCGCGTCTCAAGCTGAAGACGCCGCGCTTCGTCGCCGGTGCCTTCGTTTGCGGCTACGGCCTGTCGCGCATCTTCGTCGAGTTCTTCCGCGAGCCCGACCAGCAGATCGGCTATCTCCTCGGTGGCTGGCTGACCATGGGCATGGTGCTGTCGGTGCCGATGGTGCTGATCGGTGTCTGGGCGATGCTGTCGGCCAAGCCGGTGAGCCACGCCGCAAAGCCGGCATGACCGCGCTCAAGACGCGCATCGCCAGCCTGGTTGCCGCATCGGGGCCGATAAGCGTCGCCGACTACATGGCGTTGTGCCTGTTCGACCCGGCTGACGGCTACTACACGACGCGCGAGCCATTCGGGGCGGAGGGTGACTTCACCACCGCACCCGAGATCAGCCAGATGTTCGGCGAGCTCGTCGCTGTCTGGCTCTACGCCGCATGGCAGGCATCGGGCCGCCCGGCGAACGCGACGCTGGCCGAGATCGGCCCCGGGCGCGGCACGCTGATGAAGGATATACTGCGGGTCCTGCACTCGCTCGACGCCGCCTTCGTCGCCAACGCCTCGGTGGCGCTGGTCGAGACCAGCCCGCGGCTGCGCGAGGTGCAACGCCAGACGCTTGCAGCCGGTAGCGTCAAGCTCGAGTGGCACGAGACGGTCTCTACCCTACCTCTCGCCCCGCTATTCATCGTCGGCAACGAACTGTTCGACGCCATTCCGACGCGCCAGTTCGTCAAGATCGGCATCGCCTGGCACGAGCGCGCCATCGGCCTCGACGCCACGGGCGAGCTCGCCTTTGTCGCGGGTCCGGCAACCATCGACGCGGCAATGTTGCCGGCTGAAGCCGCGGACGCCCCAGCAGGGTCGATCTTCGAATTCGCCCCCGCTCGCACCGCGACCATGGAAGCCATCGCCGAGCGCATCTCGGCCACAGGCGGCGCTGGCTTGTTTGCCGACTACGGCCATCTCAAACCAGGCATAGGTGACACGCTGCAGGCATTGCGCAAGCATCAGTATGACGACGTGCTCGCCCATCCCGGCGAGGCCGATCTCACCTCGCATGTCGATTTCTCAGCCCTTGCGCTTGCTGCCCGCGCGCATGGCCTCGACGTGGATCTGGCGACCCAGGGCGAGTTCCTGCTCGCCATGGGCCTGCTTGAACGCGCCGGCAAACTCGGTGCCAATGCCGACGCGACAGCGCGCGAAAAGATCAGCTGCGAGGTCGAACGCCTCGCCGGCCCGGACGCCATGGGAAGCTTGTTCAAGGTGCTTGCCATTGCGCCGCGCGGCACAAAACTTCCCTTCCCCGCCGTCAGTTGACAGTGAGCTTGCGCCTGCCCCACTGTCCGCGCTCGAAACGGCAAGGCGATCGGTGGCGGCTGGCCCAGCCTTGACGAAATCGCTGACGAGGAAGACAAGGCGGCAATGCTGAACGACTCGAAACCGGATCCGATCCGGTCCAACTTGCTCGCCAGCGCGGAAGCCAACGGCATCCGCCACGGTTACTTCACCCGCACCGGCGGGGTCTCCGAAGGCATCTACCAAGGTCTCAACATCGGCGTCGGCTCCGACGACGACCAGAGCCGTGTTACCGAGAATCGTCGCCGCGTCGCCACCTGGATGGGCGTGCCGGCAGATCACCTGCTCAGCCTTTACCAGGTTCACTCGCCAGATGTCGTTGTCGCCACCGCTCCATTTGCCGACGGACGCCCCAAGGCCGACGCCATCGTCACCGACCGGCCCGGCCTGGCGCTCGGCGCCTCGTCGGCCGATTGCGGCCCCGTGCTCTTCGCCGACCCCGAGGCGCGCATCATCGGTGCCGCCCATGCCGGCTGGAAGGGCGCGTTCACTGGCGTGCTCGAAAACACCATCACCGCCATGGAAGGCCTCGGCGCACGGCGCGAGCGTATCCTGGCCGTGCTCGGCCCCTCCATCAGCGCCGCCAATTACGAGGTCGGCCCGGAGTTCGTCGCCCGTTTCACCGAAGCGGATGTCGACAACGCGCGTTACTTCGCCCCCTCGGCCAACGCCGGCCACCACATGTTCGACCTCAACCTCTACACCGTCGACCGGCTGCGCCGCGCCGGCGTTGTGGCCGAGGCGCTGAACCGCTGCACCTACGCGGAAGAAGAGCTGTTTTATTCCTACCGGCGCACCACGCACCGCAAGGAAGCTGATTACGGGCGGCAGATTTCGGCAATTGCACTGGAGGACTGACAGCATGGCGCTGCATTTCGAACGAACCGAATTCGATGCCCGGCGCGACCGGCTGATGATCGAGATGGCCGAAAAGAAGCTCGATGCTGTTGTCCTGTTTGCGCAGGAGAGCATGTACTGGCTGACCGGCTACGACACGTTCGGCTTCTGCTTCTTCCAGTCGCTGGTGGTCATGGCCGACGGCTCGATGACGCTGCTGACGCGTTCGGCCGATCTGCGCCAGGCCCGCCACACCTCGATCATCGAAAACATCGTCTTGTGGACCGACCGCGACAACGCCAACCCGACACTCGACCTGCGCAATCTGCTCAACGACCTCGGCCTGCTCGGCGCCCGCATCGGCGTCGAATACGACACCCATGGCCTGACCGCCTTCAACGGTCGCCGCCTCGACGAGCAGTTGCAGACGTTTGGGCAGATCGTCGATGCCTCTGGTATCGTCGGGCGCCTGCGCCTGTTCAAGAGCCCGGCCGAGATCGACAAGGCTGAAAAGGCGGCAAGCCTCGCCGATGACGCGCTCGATGCGGCGCTGCCACTGATCAAGCAAGGCGGCGACGAGGCCAAGATCCTGGCGGCCATGCAAGGCGCGATCTTCACCGGCGGCGGCGACTATCCAGCCAACGAATTCATCATCGGCTCGGGCGCCGACGCCCTGCTGTGCCGCTACAAGGCCGGGCGCCGCAAGCTCAACAAGAACGACCAGCTGACGCTCGAATGGGCCGGCGTCTTCAATCACTACCATGCGCCGATGATGCGCACCGCGCTGACCGGCAAGGTCTCGCGGCGCCACCAGGAGCTCTATGACGCCTCGCTGGCCGCACTTGTCGCCGTCGAAAAGGCGATGACGCCCGGCAACACCTTCGGCGACGTCTTCGACGCGCACGCCCGCACGCTCGAGGCGCATGACCTGACCAAGCACCGGCTCAATGCCTGCGGTTACTCTGTCGGCGCCCGCTTCACGCCGTCCTGGATGGACATGCCGATGTTCTACCAGGGCAATCCCGAACCGATCGCGCCCAATATGACCTTGTTCGCCCACATGATCATCATGGATTCGGAAACCGAGACCGCGATGACGTTGGGTCGTACCTATCTGACCACTGAATCCGCACCCAAGCCGCTTTCCCGCCATGATCTCGACTTGATCGTACGATGATTGCGCAGAGTGCTGAGGGGCGTTTGCCAGGGAGTTCGGGCAAATGAGACGTTGGATTTTTGCGGCAGCCTGTCTGTCCGCCTGTGTCGCCCTGTCCGCGTGCAACAGCGCCAAGGACGTCCTCGAACCGTCGGCCGTTGCGCCCACGGCACAGTCGGCAGCACTTGCCCAGACCGAGGGCACCGATGTGGCCGCACCCGCGGTAACAGGTGCGGCATCCGCCGCTGCAACGGCCGTTCCAGCCCAGACGGCCGCCATCATGACCAAGGCGCGCGTTCAATTCGCCCCGATCGTCGGCGCGACCGTCGAAGCTGCGACGCCGCTCACCCAGCGTCTCGGCGCCCGCGCCCGCGAACGCGGCATCACGCTTGCCGGCAGCACCGACACCACCCCGCCCGGCATCATCATGCGCGGCTACTTCTCGGCGATGACCGAAGGCAAGGACACGACAGTCGTTTATGTCTGGGACGTCTACGATCCGGCCGGCACGAGACTGCACCGCATCAACGGCCAGCAGACCGCGGCTTCGACCACCGGCAGCGGTGAAGGCTGGCCGGCTGTGGCGCCCGCGACCATGCAGTCGATAGCCGACAGCACCATCGATCAACTGGCCCAGTGGCTGGCCGCAAAACCCGGTTAGACCGCGACATTCCCGCCCACGATGTCGCTTTTTTGGGATTCAGCGGCGAGTCCGCTTGCAATAGCGGCAAGGACCGCTAAAAGCCCGCTCATAATCTCTACCAGGATCGGTACATGAAACTCTTCGCGGGCAATTCCAATCGGGTGCTAGCAGAGGCGGTCGCTCGCTATCTCAACATCCCCCTGGGCAAGGCCAGCGTCAGGCGCTTCGCTGACCAGGAAATCTTCGTCGAGATCCAGGAGAACGTGCGCGGCGAGGACGTCTTCATCCTCCAGTCGACCGCCTACCCGACCAACGATCACCTGATGGAACTGCTCATCATGATCGACGCCTTCATGCGTTCGTCGGCACGGCGCATCACGGCAGTCATTCCTTACTTCGGCTACGCAAGGCAGGATCGCCGCGCTTCGGGCCGCACGCCGATCTCAGCCAAGCTCGTCGCCAACATGATCGCTCGCGCCGGCGCCAACCGCGTCCTGACGCTCGACCTGCATGCCGGCCAGATCCAGGGCTTCTTCGACATCCCGACCGACAATCTGTTTTCGGTCCCGGTCATGGCCCGCGACGTCAAGGCCAAGTACAAGCAGCTCGGCAACGTCATGGTGGTTTCGCCCGACGTCGGCGGCGTGGTCCGCGCCCGTGCGCTGGCCAAGCGCATCGATGCCCAGCTCGCCATCGTCGACAAGCGCCGCGAGCGCCCGGGTGAATCCGAAGTGATGAACGTCATCGGCGAAGTGCATGGCAAGGACTGCCTGCTCATCGACGACATCGTCGATTCCGGCGGTACGCTGTGCAACGCCGCCGACGCACTGCTCGCCAAGGGTGCCACCTCAGTCACCGCCTACATCACCCATGGCGTGCTTTCAGGCGGTGCTGCCGCACGCATCGCCGGCTCGCAGCTGCAGGAACTTGTCATCACCGACTCGATCCAGCCGACCCAGGCGGTGATGGACGCGCACAACATCCGCGTCGTCTCGATCGGCGACCTGATCGGCGAAGCGATCTCGCGCACGGCGACTGAAGAGTCGGTGTCGAGCCTGTTCGACTAACCCGGACAGCCCAGGCTTACCCATTTTGAGGCCCCATTCCGGAAAACCGGAATGGGGCCTTTCGTTTGGGCGCTAGGACAGATGCCACGCCATGCCGGCAAGGGCGGAGACGGCCAGTACGACGATCATGTTGACGTGGAAACGGATCAGCGCGACGCCTGCCGCAACAGCAATGAGCGCCGCGGCCCAGTCGAAACTGCCGAAATCCAGCACCGGCAGCGCAAACGGCCCCCAATTCACCTCATCGACATTGCCAAACAGAACGTGCAGCGCAAACCACACAGCAAGGTTGGCGATGATGCCGACGACGGCAGCCGTCACGGCGGATAGCGCGCTTGCCAGCCAGCGCACGTTGCGCACCGTCTCGACATAGGGCGCACCGACGAAGATCCACAGGAAGCACGGCGCGAAGGTAAACCACAGCGTCACCATGGCCCCTGCGGCACCGCCGGCGAGCGGGGCCAGGGTTGAAAGACGCGCGCCGCCGAGAAAACCGACGAAGACCAGCACCAGGATCAACGGTCCCGGCGTCGTCTCGGCGAGGCCGAGGCCGGTCAGCATCTCGTCCGGCTTCAGCCAGCCATGGACCTCGACCGCCTGCTGGGCGACATAGGCGAGCACGGCATAGGCGCCGCCGAAGGTCACGGCCGCCATCTTGGAGAAGAATGTCGCCTCGGCGGTGAAGACGTGGCCAGGTCCGAACCACTGCCACAGCACGATCAAGGGCACGAACCAGATCGCCAGCCAGATGCCCAGTGTCGAGAACAACCGCCCTGCGCTCGGTTTTGTCCATTCCGGCATGGCATAGGTGATTTCCGGATCAGCTTCTGCTGAAGCCTTGCTCCCGGCGGCCCCGGACAGGTGCATCAGCGCACCTATGACCGCCGCAGCGGCGATGATCAGCGGGAACGGCAGCTTGAGAAAGGCAATGGCAATGAAAGCCGCAACCGCCAGCACCACCATCAAGCCGTTCTTCAAAGCCCGCTTCGACACCTTGATCAGTGCTTCGAGCACGACGGCCAGCACCGCTGCCTTGAGGCCGAACAGCAGCCCCTGCACCAAAGTGACATGGCCGACGGTCAGGTAGATCGCCGAAAGCGCTGTGATGACGAGCGCACCGGGCAAGACGAACAGCAGCCCCGCCATCAGCCCGCCCCTGATGCCGTGCAGCAGCCAGCCGGCATAGGTCGCCAATTGCATCGCCTCGGGTCCCGGCAACAGCATGCAGTAGTTGAGCGCATGCAGGAAGCGTGGCTCGTCGAGCCAGCGCTTCTCATCGACGAGGACCTTGTGCATCAGCGCGATCTGGCCGGCCGGCCCGCCAAATGACAACAGGCCGATCTTGGCGAAGGTTCGCGTCGCCTCGCCGAAGGAAGGAGAAGCAGCCTTGAAAGGCGTTGTGTCCATGTCAGGTCGCCTTTGCCGGCCAGTTGTGGGCTTCCGACCTGGCGTAGCGGCACCAGCCATACAACGCGTCGTAGATCGTCATGCCCTTTTCCAGTTGCGCCAGGTCATCGTCCTCGATCGCCGACAGGCCCAGCGATATTGCGAGCAAACCGGCCGCCTGCGGTTCCATGTCGAGTTGGGCTGTGTCCGCGCCGCGTACGATGCGGGCGAGATGCAGCAGCGCCGGATCGGTCAGCCCGAACTCTGATATCAGCGTGTCGAAGGTGCATTCGTCGCCGCGATGCGAATAATGCACGTCCTTGATATCGTAAGGTGTGGCGCCGATCTCGTCGGCGACGTCCTTGACCCATTCGGCAGAGACGAAATGGAAGACTGCCAGTGGGTCAATGAAGCGCCGGATCAGCCAGGGACAGGCGATGCGGTCGATCTTCGGCCGCGACCGTGTCACCCAGACGCTTGATACCGGCAAGCCGGGTTCAAGGCCCGGTGCTGCGCGAGCCACGAGCAGCCCTCCGACGGCAATCCACGCGTCGATGCCGCCTTCGAGCATCGACACATTGGCCCCTGCGGCGGTCAGGCGAGCGGTGGCGATCTCGCTGACATTGTGGCCATGGGCACAGTAGACGACGAGCGGCCGGCCAGCTGGCAACAGCGGCAGCCATTCGGCCGACTTCATGTAATCCCGCCACACGGCACCGGCGATGCGCGTCGGCGCTGCCGCAAAGGCTGCTGCCCTGCGCACATCGACGATCAATGGACACCGGTCGGTACCAAGAAGTGGCATAAGTTGTTGGGGTGAGATCATCCTGGGCATGGTTTTCCTCCGCATATCCAGCGAAGGCGGAGCTTGGGCCACTAGGCCTCACGGGGAAGTCCACCATGCCCCCGATATGTGAATTCTATTTGAAAGCAGCGTCCAGTTCAATCACCTGAGCACACCGTCGAGCACTGGCAGCCCGATGATCGCCGCAGCCGCGATCAGTCCGTAGCAGATGCGGCGGAACGTGGCCTCGTTGGCGCGACTGAACAGGCGTGAGCCGATGAACAATCCGAGCGCGAATGTCGGCCCGATGGTCAGCGACAGCCCGACCGTCTCCCAGGTCAGCAGCCCTGCCACAAGATAGCTGGTGACCGACAGCACGCTCGATATGGCGAAGTAGAGCACGATGTTGGCCCGCACCGTCTGCGGCAGGAAGGCGCCGCCGAGCCAGTAAGCGACGACGGGCGGCCCGCCGACCTGGGCGGCGCCTGAAAACAGCCCCGAGGTCATGCCGACAACGGCGGTCAGGCTGGCATGCGGGCGGCCGTGATAGCGCCAGCCCGACATCAGCAGCGCCAGCAGCGCAACGACGATGGCGACAATCGCCCATCGGATCAAAACGCCGTCGACATGGGTGAGCAAATAGGTGCCGGTCGGCACGCCGATTGCGGCGCCCAACGCCATGACGCCAACATTGCCGCGGTCGGCACCGCGCCACGCATTCGGAATGAGCCCCGGGGTCAACACCAGGTCGACGATCAACAGCAGCGGCACCGCAAGCTTGGCGCCGATCAGCGAGCTTGCCACCGGCACGAAGATCAGCGCGCCGCCGAAGCCCGAAAAGCCGCGCGCGCAGCCGGCGACAAAGGCAGCCACGACAAGCACCACAATGGTGGCCGTCGAGAGATGGAGCGGCAGGAATTCTTGCATGGGCTGAACTTGCTGTCGTGAACGTTTCGAACCGGCGTGATACAGGGATGGTGGCGTTTGCGCGAGCAGCCACGGCGGCACCAACGGGGAGCCAGCCCTGGCAGCTCCAGCGGTTGCACTTTTTGCCACCTTCGGATATAGAGCCGCCACCCGCGTAGACACCCTTGGAGGCAACGCGGCGGAAGGCCGCCTCACCCGGCGGCTTTCGACGTTTACGGATCAGGCTTCATGCCCGCCGTGAGCGCTCCATACAACCGAAAGGAAATGCCATGAGCGAAACATACGAGCTCAAGGCCGAAGCACGCGAACTGGTCGGTAAGGGGTCCGCCCGTGAAGTTCGTCGCAACGGTAAAGTGCCTGCAGTTATTTACGGCGACAAGCAGCCTCCCCTGGCCATCGCCCTGTCCTACAAGGACATCTTCTACAAGATCCATGGCGGCGGGTTCCTGACCACCGTGGCGACGATCGAAGTCGACGGCAAGAAGATCAAGGTTCTGCCGAAGGACTACCAGCTCGATCCGGTCCGTGACTTCCCGATGCATGTCGACTTCCTGCGCCTTGGCGCAAACACCGAAGTCAACGTCCAGGTTCCGGTTCACTTCATCAATGAAGAGAAGTCGCCCGGCATCAAGCGCGGCGGCACGCTCAACATCGTCCGTCACGAGGTCGAGTTCCACTGCCCGGCCACCGCGATCCCGGAATTCATCACCGTCGATCTCGACGGCACTGAAATCGGCGATTCGATCCACATCTCGGCCGTCAAGCTGCCGAAGGGCGTGAAGCCCGTCATCTCGGACCGCGATTTCACCATCGCAACGATCGCCGGCACCTCGGCATCGAAGTCGGAAGAAGGCGCAACCGAGGCTGCCCCCGAGGCATAATCGGCGCATACCCGGAGGACCCGAACATGCTGCTCTTTGCAGGTCTCGGCAATCCGGGTACGCAATACCAGAACAACCGGCACAATGTCGGCTACATGGCGGCGGACGCAATTGCCCGCCGCCATTCGTTTTCGCCCTGGACGAAAAAGTTCAAGGGCCTGATATCAGAAGGCAACATTGCCGGCGAAAAGATCATCCTGCTCAAGCCGCAGACCTTCATGAACCTGTCCGGCCAATCGGTCGGCGAGGCCTTGCGCTTCTACAAGCTCGAACCCTCGGCGCTGACCGTCTTCTATGACGAGCTCGACCTCGTCGCCGGCAAGGTGCGGGTCAAGATTGGCGGTGGCGCCGGCGGCCACAACGGCATCCGCTCGATCGACCAGCATATCGCCAAGGATTATCGCCGCGTCCGCATCGGCATCGGCCATCCCGGCGTCAAGGAGATGGTGCACGGCCACGTGCTCGGCGACTTCGCCAAGTCCGACAAGGAATGGCTGGAGACGCTGCTCGACCTCGTTGCCGACAGCTCTGATCTGCTGACCAAGGGCGACGACAACGGCTTCATGAACAAGGTAACGGTGGGGCTGCGCGACAAGCTTCAGCCGACCGGCGCGAACGACACTCCGCCGCCGAAGGCCCCCAAGCCGCAGACGCCCAAGGCCCAGAGCCATATCCGCCAGGCCCGTCCCAGCCAGCCTGTCGTCAAGGTTCCCGAGACGGGCCCGATGGCCGCGATGTTGAAGAAGCTGCTCGGCAAGGACTGAGCGACCCCGCAAAGACTTTCGCCTCCGTTCGTGCGATAAGGGCGCGCAATGCCCCCGCAGTCCGACGCAACCGTCCGGCGAGGTGTCACATGCAAACCAGAACCGCATCCTGCACCTGCGGGCAGCTGAGCATTGAGGTCAAAGGCGCGCCACTCGGCGTCGGCGTTTGTCATTGCCTCGCCTGTCAACGCCGCACCGGCAGTGTCTTTGCCGCTTTGGCCGCCTTTGCGCCGCCCTATGCGGCCACGGGTACGGCGACGGAATATTTGCGCGTCGGTGACAGGGGCTCCCGTTACACCTTCAGGTTTTGCCCAGTCTGCGGCACCAACCTGTTCCACACCGAAGCCGGCGCCGAGAGTGCATTTGTGGCAGTGGCGGTCGGCGCGTTCGCCGATCCGCATTTTCCCCCTCCCGAGGACTCCGTCTACGACTGCCGCCGTCATTCATGGGTTATCCTGCCCCCAGGGACCAAGGCCTATGACAAGGATCCAGACTGACAAGCGTCATCCAAAGTCCCGTACGCTCGGTGAAGGCTCCTGACAGAAGTCCGACAGACCTCATGGTAGGAAGCACTCTTGGCAACAAGGAACGGTTCGGATGGTCGCTTCGGGCATTGACGACATCATCTATATGTTCGCGATGTCGCTTGACGGCTTCATTGCCCGCGAGGACGGCACCTTTGACTGGCTCGACAAGTTTCCACCCGATGACGACTACGATTTTTCCGCATTCATGGCTTCACTGAGCGGCATCGTCATGGGTCGTGCGACCTATGACGTTGTACGCCGCCACGAAGCATGGGCCTACGCCAAGTACCCTTGCCTGATCGCCACCTCGCGCCGGCTCGAGGACCTTCCCGAGAACGCCGAAGCCATGGCAGGTACACCAGCCGAAATGCTGGCCAATCTTCGAGCACGTGGAGCCACCGGCCGCATCTGGCTGTTTGGCGGCGGCGACTTGGCTCGCCAATTCATGGATGCCGGCTTGCTCGACACACTCGAGGTCGGCACCATCCCCATTATCCTCGGCTCGGGCTTACAGGCTTTCGGCGGCAAACAGGCCGATCGCTGGCTCGATCTCGCTTTTGCCAAGCCGCTGGCCAACGGCGCGGTGCATGCGCAGTACCGCGTGCGACGCTGAAAGACTTGACGATCTTAGGCCCTATCGCCCATAGCCCTGAGCAAATTCCGATTTCCCGATAGGACCAAAAGACCATGGGTTTCAAATGCGGCATCGTCGGCCTGCCCAACGTTGGCAAATCGACGCTTTTCAACGCGCTGACGCGCACGGCTGCCGCGCAGGCGGCCAACTACCCGTTCTGCACCATCGAGCCGAACACCGGCGAAGTGGCGGTTCCCGATCCGCGCCTCAAGCAGTTGGCTAATATCGCCAAGTCGAAGGAGATCATCCCGACCCGCATCTCCTTCGTCGACATTGCCGGCCTGGTGCGCGGCGCCTCGAAGGGTGAAGGGCTGGGCAACCAGTTCCTCGCCAACATCCGCGAGGTCGACGCCATCGTGCACGTGCTGCGCTGCTTCGAGGACGACGACATCACACATGTCGAGGGCCGCATCGATCCGGTCGCCGACGCCGAAACGGTCGAGACCGAGCTGATGCTCGCCGACCTCGAAAGCCTCGAGCGCCGCATCGTGCAGTTCCGCAAGCGCGCTGCCAGCAAGGACAAGGAAGCGACCACTGTTCTGCCGATGATGGAGCAGTCGCTGACGCTGCTGCAGGATGGCAAGCCTGTGCGCCTGCTGCTCAAGGGCATATCAGCCGAAGACCTCGAGATCCTGCAGGGGCTCAACCTCCTGACCTCGCATCCGGTGCTCTATGTCTGCAACGTCGCTGAAAGCGATGCCGCGACCGGCAACGAGCACACTCAGGCTGTGCAGAAGATGGCCGAGGCGCAGGGCGCCGGCGTCGTCGTCATCTCGGCTGCGATCGAAGCTGAAGTGGCGCAGTTGCCCGATGAAGAGGCCCAGGAATTCCTCGCCGATCTCGGCCTCGACGAGCCGGGCCTGGATAAGCTCATCCGCGCCGGCTACGAGCTCTTGCACCTGATCACCTACTTCACCGTCGGTCCCAAGGAGACCCGCGCCTGGACCGTGCACAAGGGCGCCAAGGCGCCGCAGGCGGCGGGCGTCATCCACACCGACTTCGAACGCGGCTTCATCCGCGCCCAGACGATTGCCTTCAACGATTTCGTCACGCTCGGCGGCGAAGTTCCGGCCAAGGAAGCCGGCAAGGCGCGCGACGAAGGCAAGGAATATGTCGTCCAGGACGGCGACGTGATGCTGTTCAAGTTCAACACCTGATCACCTGGCCGTCGCATCCACATACGAAAAGCCCCGCATCGCGGGGCTTTTCTTTTTGCCGCGGGGCGATGAGCCAGTCTGTTGCACGTCCGGCTTTCGGTCCACGCACATCCCGCGGAGTTAACCTTTTGCTAACCAACCTTGGCTACGGTCGCTTGGAGATTTGCAGATCGTCTCCACCTTTGACCACGGATGTACTGGCACTGGATGTTGAGACGCTAGAGAAAGGTCGGGGGCATCCCGGCCTTTTTTGTTTGTCCAGGATGGCGACGTCATGCGGCCAAATCCAGCACTTCGACCGGCTCGAGGCTCTCTTCAGGCAGCCTCATCACCAGCGTTGGACTCGATCAACTGGATTGTTCTCGACGGCTCAGCTGCGAATACCTATCTGCGCCCCAAGCGACACGGCGGCGATGCTGCCCGCGCAGCAATTGTATCTTGAGGGGCCGGATGACACAGCACGCACATGTCGAGATGGATCTTCCCGCGTTGCTGCGCGACGCACTGGCTAGTTACAGCTGGGACCGGCAGACCATCGGCCATTCGAATGCCGGCGTGTTCAAGCTTGCGGCTGCCGGCAAGCCGACACTGTTCCTCAAGACCGAGGCGACAGGCGACTTCGCCGAACTGCCCGACGAGGTGGTCCGCCTACGCTGGTTGGACGGCCAGGACATCCCCTGCCCTGAGGTCCTGGCTTTCGAGACTTCACGCCGGAACGCACTGGCTGCTGATGACAGCCGTCGCCGGACAAGACCTCGTTTCACACGAGGTTCCCCCCGAGCAGGCTGTCGCCATCATGGCCAACGCCCTGCGCCGGCTGCATGCACTCGACATCGCCTCCTGCCCCTTCGATCACAGGCTTTCGGCACGCATCGAGGTTGCCCGGACGCGCATGGTAGCGGGCGTGGTCGACGTCGAGGACTTCGACGACGAATGGCTGGGCCAGCCGGCCGAGGCCGTGTTCGAACAATTGCTGGCGCGCCGGCCCATCGGCGAAGATCTCATCGTGACCCATGGCGACGCCTCGATGCCGAACTTCATCGCCGACAACGGCCGCTTCTCCGGCTTCATCGACTGCAGCCGGCTCGGCGTCGCCGACCGCTACCAGGACCTCGGCATCCTCTGTTGGAGCATCCACTTCAATCTCGGCCAGCAATGGGTGGCGCCGTTTCTGGAACTCTACGGCCTGCCGGACGCCGAACCGGCGCGGCTCGCATACTACCAACTGCTCGACGAGTTCTTCTGAGCTTGGCGGGGCGGCGACGATCTCCTTGATTGCCATGGAGGACTTCGCCCCCAGCCACCTCGGTCTCGGCGCCCGCATGCCCGTCGCACCTTACCGATTTGCAACTTGACGTCGCAGCCGCCTGGGTCTATCGCGCCTAAGCGCTGACCCGGTCACACGTGACCCCGCCGGCGCAATCCAGCAACCCCGCCCGTGATCGGGCACGATATCAGCTCCAGTATGGGAGACCGGCGATGATCAAGGCATTCGTCGTGGAAAACGATCGTCTGCGCCTTGCAGACACCATTGCGGCCGAAAAGGACAGGATTGTCTGGGCCGACCTGTTCAATCCGACCAGGCAGGAAGAGGTCGAGGTCGAGCAGTGGCTCGGCGTTGGCGTCCCGACGCGCGAGGAGATGGAGGAGATCGAGATCTCGTCCCGCCTCTATGTCGAGGACGGTGCCTACTTCATGACCGCCACCTTGCCCTCGCAGGCCGACAGCGACGACCCCGTCATGTCGCCGGTGACCTTCGTCTTGCGCCGCAACCTGCTGGTCACCATCCGCTATCACGAGCCGAAGGCGTTCCTGTCGTTCCCGCTGCGTGCCGAGAAAGCGGCGATCGGCTGCACGTCAGGCGAAACGATCCTTGTTGGGCTGCTGGAGGCGATCGTCGACCGCCTCGCCGACGTGCTGGAACGTGTCTCGCGCGATATCGAGCTGCTGTCGAAGGACATCTTCAACCCGACCGCGACCAAGGCTTCCAGCCGCGACCGGGGCTTCCAGCAGATCCTCAAGGACCTCGGCCGCAAGGAGTTGCTGACCTCGAACATCCGCGACAGCCTGACCTCGCTGCAGCGCCTGTCGGGTTTCCTCGCCAATGCCCTGGCCCTGGCCAAGAACGGCAAGGACGCCAAGGCGCGGGTGAAGACGCTGTCGCGCGACGTGCTGTCACTCACCGACCACGCCTCGTTCCTGTCGCAGAAGATCACCTTTCTACTCGACGCCACGCTCGGCATGATCAACATCGAGCAGAACGGCATCATCAAGATCGTCTCGGTGGCGGCTGTGGTGTTCCTGCCGCCGACGCTGGTCGCGTCGATCTACGGCATGAACTTCGACGGCATGCCAGAGCTCAGGTGGATGCTCGGCTATCCCATGGCACTCGGGCTGATGGTCATCTCCGCCATCCTGCCGTTCTGGTGGTTCCGCCGCCGCGGCTGGCTCTGAGCCAAGGATTTGCCCGAAAACCGGCCTTGCGCTGTCAGCAGGGCCGGTTCAAGGTTATCGTACAAGCTTGAACAGGATTGCCGATGAGCACCAGGAAATGGGCATATGAGGATCTTGGCGAGGGCGTTGTCATCGACCTCGGCGGCAAAACCGTCCTCGCCCAGGAGATCATCGAATTCGCCTCGGAGTTCGACGCCCAGCCCTTCCACCTCGACGAGGAGGCCGGCAAGGCAAGCATTCTCGGCGGGCTGTCGGCGTCGGGCTGGCACACCTGCTCGATGTTCATGCGCATGCTGTGCGATGCCTTGCTGCTCGACTCGACCTCGCAAGGCGCGCCGGGCATCGACTATGCCAAGTGGAAAAAGCCGGTGCTGGCAGGCGACACGCTGGGCGGCAAGCTGACCATCCTGTCCCGCCGCCTGTCGCGTTCGAAGCCCGGGCTTGGCTTCGTCAGCTGGCGCGCCGAACTGGTCAACCAGAAAGGCGAGCCCGTCTTCGAACTGGTCAACAGCTGCATGTTCCTGACCCGCGAGGCCGCGCAATGACCCTCGACGAGTATCTCGGCATCGGTGTCACGGTCACGCTCGGCAGCCATCACTTCAGCGCCGAGGCGATCAAGGATTTCGCCCGCAAATACGACCCGCAGCCCTTCCACACCGACGAGGAGGCAGCCAAGGCAAGTGTCTTCGGCGGCCTGTGTGCCTCGGGCTGGCACACCACGGCGGCGTGGATGAAGCTCAATCTGGCGCATCGCGGCCGCGCCTGGGACGGTCCCGGACCGAAGCCCGAATTCGGCCCCTCGCCCGGCTTCAAGAACCTGAAATGGCTGAAGCCGGTTTTCGCCGGTGAGACCGTGACCTTCACCCGGCGCGGCCTCGACCACCGGCCGCTCGCCACGCGTCCCGGCTGGCGCATGATGACGCTGCACTCCGAAGGATTCGACAGCAAAGGCGACAAGGTCATCGAGTTCGACAGCGCGGTGCTGGTGAAGGTCGGGTAGCGCGCTTCTCCTTCGCTCCGTTTACGGTGGGGGCGGCTATCCACGGTGGTTGGTGACAGATGGTGACAGCCGCTTGTGCCTTACGAGGCAATTCTCGGAGGGTGCGAAGGATCGTGATGTCTAAGGCCGAAGCGAGCACCCCGAAAAAAACCCGACCACACGTGGAAAACGTCTCCACGTGTGGTCGGGTGTTCGTCGCGATAGAACGCCGGCTTACGGCCGGATGTTATGGTTGACCCGGAAGAGGTTTGCCGGGTCGTAGCGGCGCTTGGCGGCGACCAGTCGCTCGTAGTTGGCACCGTAGGCGGCACGCACGCGCGCCTCGCTTTCGTCGTCCATCATGAAGTTGATGTAGCCGCCGCCATGCGGGTTGTGCTTGTGCACCGCGGCCCAGTAGGCGCTTGCCCACTGCTTCAGCTCCGGTGCCTTCGCCGGATCGGGGTCGATGCCGGCGATGACCATGGACCAGCGCGCCTGTCGCGCGCCCCAGGCGGTGGCCTCTGAAGCAACGTCATGGACGGCGCCGTCGATGGGGTAGAGATGCATCAGCGACAGCTCAGTCGGGCTCTTCGAGGCGTGCGCGACATGGGCAGCGATGGCGGCATCGGACAGCTCGTCGACATAGTCGCCCTTCCAGTACCAATGCAGCCCCTTCGGCAGCAACGGATCGAACAGCCCCTGCAGGTCGACGAAGGGCAGCCGCATCATGCCGTCCATCAGCGCTTTAGGCAGCGCGTCACGCGCCGGCTGCATGGCCCGGATGCCTTCCTCCTCCGTGCCGTTGTAGCAGCTGATCAGCGCGCAGATGCGCCGTCCCCAGATTTCGCGTGGGAACGGATCGCAGGAGGGCACCGTCTTCATGCCGAAGAACATGCCGAGTTCGCGTGGCGCCCCTGGCAGGAAGTCGCGGTACCAGCGCATGATTTCGGCCGCATGCGCGATGTCGTAGAAGATCGGCCCGGCATAGACATCCTTCGCCGGATGCGCCTGAAACGTGAAGCGCGTCACCACGCCGAAATTGCCGCCGCCGCCCCGCAGCGCCCAGAAAAGCTCGGGGTGCTCGTCCGCGCTTGCCGTGACGACGCTGCCATCGGCCAGCACGACCTCGGCCGCGAGCAGGTTGTCGATGGTCAGGCCGTGCTTGCGCGTGAGATAGCCGGTGCCGCCGCCAAGCGTCAGCCCGGCGATGCCCGTACTCGAGACGATACCGGCCGGCACCGCCAGCCCATGCGCGCTGGTCGCCCGGTCGACATCGCCCTGGGTACAGCCAGCCTCGACGCGAACCGTGCGCGCGGCCGGGTCGACATCAACGCGTTTCATCGGCGACATGTCGATGACCATGCCGCCGTCGCAGCTGCCGAAGCCCGGCCCGTTGTGGCCACCGCCGCGAATGGCGACGAGCAGCTGCCTGTCGCGGGCGTGATTGACCGCCGCGACGACATCGCCGACGTCGGCGCAGGGGACGATCCAGCGTGGTCGCTTGTCGATCATGGCGTTGTAAAGCGCGCGCGACGCCTCATAGCCGGGATGGTCCTGGCCAATAAGGCTGGTACGGAGCCGGTCGGGAAACTCGTGCGAAGCAGTTGACTTCAGCATTTTGGAACACTCGTGTTTGGCCGCAAGACGCACTGCTGCCGCTGCCGAAGACCCTTCGGTCCCGGCGGTGGAGGGCGCGCTTGGCCGGTTGAACCTGCCGCATTCGCGGCACGTCCTGTCCTACGCCGCGTCGATTTCAGGTGTTTTTCTGTACCGGCACGGCAGTGTTTCGATTGTTTCAGCGGCAAGCGTGCGGCGGAGACAAGGAGGCCGCGGCACCTGGCGCTGTCCGCCGCATGCCCGATGTTCTTGCCCCGTCTCAACGCTTCCACGCCGCCAGCCGCAGCAAGGCCCTGACCTGGAGGCTCATGGCCAAGGCGCAGACGGCGGCAGCCACGACAACATTAAACCATATGGTTGACTATTTTTCACGGCAGCCTATATTCAACCATATGGCTGAATGTCCCGCCGGATCATGTCGGCCCTGGCGGCATGCTGTGGAGGCTGAAATGCGCAAGCTGATTGCTGGAATGAAGATCTCCGTCGATGGCAAGATGGAGGGACCCGAGGGTACCGCGGACTGGGTCGAGGCGTGGTCGGAGGATTACGGCCTGACGCCGCAGATCGATGCCTGCCTGCTCGGCGGCGGCATGTATCCTGGTTACGAAGGTTACTGGACGTCGATCCAGAATGAGCCCGAGACGCCCGCCTGGATCACCGGCAACGCACCGACCCCGGCAGAGCTGGAATGGGCAGGGTTCATCAGCAAGACCCCGCATTATGTGCTGTCGAGCACTCTGACGACGACGCTGTGGCCGAACACGCGCTTCCTCAGGCGACTTGATGAGGTCAAGGCGCTCAAGCAGCAGCCCGGAAAGGACATCTACCTTGTCGGAGGCGCCCGAACGACAACAAGCCTCATCGAGGCCGGGCTGGTCGATGAGCTCCGCGTCATCGTCTATCCGCTGATCGCCGGTGAAGGCAAGGCGCTCTTTGCGACCACCGAGCGTCGCCATGGGCTCGAGTTGCGGAAGGTCGAACCGCTTACCAACGGACGTGTGAGCCTGACCTACGGCATCGGCTAGCCGCTAGCGACCCGGCACGCCGGTGGTGACAGCAGGGTGATCCTGCCCCCGACCGCAACTTCGACCGAAAACAAGACAGCGTGGAGAATGTCTCCACGCTGTACGGGTCTCGGAGGCTGCTCAGTGGCCTTCAAAGGCAATCAGCGTACGAACGTCGACGCCAAGCGCCTCGAGCTTCTTGCGGCCGCCAAGGTCGGGCAAATCGACGATGAAGCAGGCGGCGACGATGTCGGCGCCGATCTGGCGCAGCAGCTTGACTGCGGCTTCGGCGGTGCCGCCGGTGGCGATCAGATCGTCGACGAGGATGACCTTCTCCCCGGCCCTGACGGCGTCCTTGTGCATCTCCATCTCGTCGAGCCCGTATTCGAGGCTGTAGGCGATGCGCACCGTCTCGTGCGGCAGCTTGCCCTTCTTGCGGATCGGCACGAAACCCGCCGACATCTGGTGGGCGATGGCGCCGCCGAGGATGAAGCCGCGCGCCTCGATGCCGGCGACCTGGTCGATCTTGGCACCGGCATAAGGATGGACGAGTTCGTCGATGGTGCGGCGGAAGGCGCGTGCGTCGCCGAGCAGCGTGGTGATGTCGCGGAACATCACGCCGGGTCGGGGATAATCAGGAATGGTCCTGATGGCGCCGAGCAATGTCTGTTCGAGCGAGGTATTCATCGGCGGGGGCTCCGTTGCCTGCAGCGATGCGCGTCCGTGGGCGTGCACAGGTGCTGCAGCACTGTGAAACTCTGCAGGATCCCGATCGAAGATCGATCTCGATTTTCGCGGGCGTTGGCAGTTTTGACGGGTTGGGCGGCAAAAGAAAAGGGCGCCTTATGAGCGCCCTTTCGATTTCATGTCAGCGAGCCGGATCAGTGGGCGACGTTGGCCCAGACCTTGCGCTTGGTGGCATAGACCAGACCGGCAAACAGCACCAGGAAGATCATGACGGCAAAGCCGGTCTGCTTGCGTGCTTCGAGGTGCGGCTCGGCCGCCCACATCAGGAACGCCGCGATGTCACGGGAATACTGCTCGACCGTCTCGGGCGAGCCGTCTTCGTAGGTCACCTGGCCGTCGGAAAGCGGCTTGGCCATGGCCAGCGACTTGCCGGCGATGAAGTACGGGTTGTAGTGCGTGCCTGCGGCAACTTCCATGCCAGCCGGCGGCTGCTCGTCATAGCCGGTCAGCAGGGCGTGGATGTAATCCGGACCGTTCGAGGCATACTGGGTGAAGATGTCGAAGACGAAGGTCGGGAAACCACGCTCGACACCACGCGCCTTGGCGATCAGCGAGAAGTCGGGCGGAGCAGCGCCACCGTTTGCAGCTGCTGCGGCAACCACATTCGGGAAGGGCGACGGGAAGTGATCGCCAGGCAGAGCCTTGCGGGTGAACATCTCGCCTTCGCCGTTCGGGCCGTCCTGAACTTCATACTCGGCAGCGAAGGCCTTGACCTGCGCTTCGGAGTAACCGAGATCCTCGAGCGTGCGGAACGCCACCAGGTTCATCGAGTGACAGGCCGAGCACACTTCCTTGTAGATCTTCAGGCCGCGCTGCAGCTGGCCCTTGTCGTAGGTGCCGAACGGACCGGCAAAGGTCCAGTCCATTTCCTTCGGCTTGTGGATCGGGAAGTGCGTCGGCTCGGCCGCGTTGTGCGCTTCCTCGGCAGCCATGGCCACGCCGGCGGTGCCGGCGAGCACGAAGCCGATGGCAGCCAGACCATTGAGAATCTTTTTCATTCCAAAATCCCTCTCAGATTTCTCGTTGGCTCAGCCGCGGGTTTCGGGTGCAGCGGTCGCACCAGCCGGATGAGCTGAACCCGACTTGTTCTTCTCGAGCACCGCTTCGGTGATCGAGTTGGGCAAGCGGCGGGGCGTCTCGATCAGGCCGAGAACCGGCATGATGACCAGGAAGAATGCGAAGTAGTACAGCGTCGCCAGCTGCGACATGATCACATACGCACCTTCAGCAGGGCGGGAACCGAGCCAGCCGAGGAAGATCGCATCGATGACGAAGAGCCAGAAGAACAGCTTGTACCAGGGACGATAGACAGCCGAACGGACCTTCGAGGTATCGAGCCACGGCACGACGAACAGCACCGCGATCGAACCGAACATGGCGAGCACGCCACCGAGCTTGGAGTCGATCGGCCCGATGTTGAAGGTGATGGCGCGCAGGATCGCGTAGAACGGCAGGTAGTACCATTCCGGAACGATGTGCGCCGGCGTCTTCAGCGAGTCGGCCATGATGTAGTTGTCGGGGTGGCCGAGGAAGTTCGGGATGTAGAAGACGAAGTAGGCGAACACGGCCAGGAACACGACCATGGCGAAACCATCCTTGATGGTCGCATAGGGCGTGAAGGCGACGGTGTCGGTCTTCGACTTGACCTCGATGCCGGTCGGGTTGGACTGGCCGGTGACATGCAGCGCCCAGACGTGGAGGACCACGACGCCGGCGATCATGAACGGCAGCAGGTAGTGCAGCGCAAAGAAGCGGTTCAGCGTCGGGTTGTCGACGGCAAAGCCACCGAGCAGCAGCTGCTGGACCCACTCGCCGACCAACGGGATGGCGGTGAAGAAGCCGGTGATGACGGTCGCGCCCCAGAATGACATCTGACCCCAGGGCAGAACATAGCCCATGAAGCCGGTTGCCATCATCAGCAGGTAGATGATGCAGCCGAGGATCCACAGAAGCTCACGCGGCGCCTTGTAGGAGCCGTAGTAGAGACCGCGCATGATGTGGATGTAGACGGCGATGAAGAAGAACGACGCACCGTTGGAGTGCATGTAGCGCAGCAGCCAACCGGAGTTGACGTCGCGCATGATCTTTTCGACCGACTGGAAGGCCAGCGTCGTGTCGTTGGCATAGTGCATGGCGAGCACGACACCGGTGATGATCTGCGCCACCAGCATGATCGAAAGGATGCCGCCGAAGGTGTAGGCGTAATTCAGATTACGCGGAACCGGATAGGAGACGAATGAATCGTGCACCAGCCGCGGCAGCGGCATGCGTGCATCGATCCAGCGGCCGATGCCGGTCTTGGGCGAATAGGTCGAGTGTCCACCGCTCATGGAATTATGTCCCCCTGCCTCAGCCTACCCGGATCGTCGTGTCGGAAATAAACTGGAAATTCGGAATATGAAGGTTTTCCGGCGCCGGTCCTTTGCGGATGCGGCCAGCCGTATCGTAGTGGGAGCCGTGGCACGGGCAGAACCAGCCACCGAAATCACCCTGCTGGCCGAGCGGCACGCAACCCAGATGGGTGCAGACGCCGACCATGACCAGCCAGTTTTCCTTGCCTTCGCCAGCGGTGCGATCGATGTCGGTCGCCTGGGCTTCGGAAGAGATGTTGGCATTGCGCGCGACCGGATCCTTGAGATCGGCAAGCGCCACGTCCTGGGCGGCCTTGATCTCTTCGGGCGTGCGGTTGCGGATGAACACCGGCTTGCCGCGCCACTTGACGGTCAGCGACATGCCCGGCGTGAGCGACGAGACGTCAACCTCGATCGAGGAAGCGGCGAGCGTCGAGGCGTCCGGGCGCATCTGGTCGATGAAAGGCCAGGCCACGGCGGCGGCGCCGACTGCTCCGGCCATGCCGGTAGCGACGTAGAGAAAATCGCGGCGATTGGGCTCGCTCGTATCGGTTGCGCTCACGGGACCTGATCCTTTTGCCTCAATTCCAACCGGAGGCTGAGCAATTGTCCCCGCTCATGAATGCAAGCCCGACAGCGCATGGCAACCAGGCTAGCGAATTCCTCCGGCATTTGGATTTCGGTTTATGCGTGAAGCCTCTTTTTGTCCAGACGCGACAAGGCACATGGGCAGATTGTCGCGGGGATGAAGCGAAGCGGTGGAAAACCCCTGCCAAAGCGCCGGCTCCGGTGGGTTTTCGCGTGTTTCAGGGGCTGCTGCCGTGGCCGCTCTTTTGCCCCAGCGCACGTGGTCGACGCTTGCGCCGGGAAAGCACCGCCAGGCGCTCAGCTTGCGCCGAGTTCGCACCAGCACCTCGCGCGGAATGGCATAGTCGCGAATGGCGTCGTCATGCTTGCGCAGGCCGCACAGCTCGCGCTGGATGAAATAGGCGTAGACGACCTCGGCCGCCGCCTTGACCAGCACGCGGCGCTGGTCCACGTCGCCCTGATGCGCCTGAAGTTTGCCAAGCGCTTCGCCGACACGGTCGCCGGCGCGGCCAAGGGCCGCCGCCTTTTCGGCGAGCAACTCGTATTCGAGCACGTTGAGCGTCTGCTCGGAGCGGTTCGAAAGTATCGAGGGCGGGCGCACGGACGACATGGCGCGATCCTACTCCGCCGCGAGCCTGTCGGCCAGGAAACCGCCGGACTGGCGCTTCCACAGCTGGGCATAAAGCCCGCCTTTGGCGATCAGCGCGTCGTGGCTGCCCTCCTCGACGATGCGGCCTTCGTCGAGCACGATTAGCCGGTCCAATGCCGCGATCGTCGACAGCCGGTGGGCGATGGCAATGACCGTCTTGCCCTCCATCAGCCTGTCGAGATTGTCCTGGATCGCCGCCTCGACCTCACTGTCGAGCGCTGAGGTCGCCTCGTCGAGGATCAGGATCGGCGCGTCCTTGAGCATCATGCGGGCGATCGCCACGCGCTGGCGCTGGCCACCCGACAGCTTGACGCCGCGCTCGCCGACATGGGCGTCGTAGCCGCGGCGCCCACGCGGATCGGCGACATCGACGATGAAGTCGTGCGCGGCGGCGCGTTTGGCTGCGTCGACGATCTCGGCCTGCGAGGCCCCTGCCCGGCCGTAGCCGATATTGTCGGAGATCGAGCGGTGCATCAGCATCGCATCCTGGCTGACGACGCCGAACTGGGCGCGCAGCGACGCCTGGGTGATGTCGCGCACGTCGCGGCCGTCGATCATGATGCGGCCCTGCTCGACGTCGAACAGGCGCAGCGCGAGGTTGACGATGGTGGTCTTGCCGGCGCCCGACGGCCCGACCAGTGCGATGCGCTCGCCAGGGTGGATGTGCAGGTTGAGGTTTTCGATGACGCCGCTGCCCTTGCCATAGTGGAAGGAGACATTGTCGAAGACGATGTCGCCGGAAGCGCGCGGCAAAACGGCGGCATTTTCGGCGTCGCGGATTGCCGGGCGTACGGAGATGGTGCGGGTAGCGTCCTGGATGGTGGCGTAGTTGCGCACGAGCCCGTTGATGTTGAACATCATCCAGCCCGACATCTGGTTGAGCCGGAAGACCAGGCCAAGCGCTGCGGCAATCGCCCCGGTGGAGATTTCACTGCGCGTCCAGCTCAGGATGCAGATGGCGGCGACCGCGGCCATCATCGCGCCGTTGATCACCGCGACGGCCGAACGCACGGTCGTAATGGAGCGCGTCAGCCTGAAGACGGCACCGAGATAGCTTTCGAGCCCGTCGCGGACATAGGCGTGCTCGCGCCGGCCGCTGTCGAACAGCTTGACCGCCATGATGTTGGTGAAAGCATCGACGAGACGGCCGTTGAAGATCGAGCGCTGGTCGGCAGTGGCGCGGCCGGCGCGGCGCATCTCCGGCAACAGGAAATAAATGATCGCGGCATAACCGGCGAACCAGGCAAGCACCACCGCACCCATCAGCGGGTCGAGCGAGACGAGGATGGTCAGTGACAACAGCACGAAAGTCAGGAACGCCCACATCGTCTGCAGCACATTGACGATGAAGTCGCCGACGGCCTCGCCGCCCTGCACGATCTTGGTAGCGATGCGGCCGGCAAAGTCGTTCTGGTAGAAATCATAGGGCTGCTCGATGACGCGCCGGAACGCCTGCCAGCGCACCATGGAGAAGAAGCCGGGCACCACGACCTGCTGCTCGACGATGGCCGAGCCGATGATGATGACGGCGCGTACAACGAGGATCAGCACCAGCAGGCCGGCAAGCTCGGGCCAGTGGTCGGCGAACAGCCGTTGCGGGCTGGTGGCATCGAGCAGGTCGATGAGCCAACCGACCGACCAGTAGAGCGCCGCATCGATCGCACCGGCGAGGAAGCCGCTGATCAGGAGCAGCGTGAACGGCCCCTTCGCCTGTCGGGCGAAATAGAGAATGAACGCCCAGGCGCTTTCGGGCAGCACCTCGCGGTCGGTGTCCTGGAACGGGTCGATGGCGCCTTCGAAGCGCCGCCAGAATTTTTGCTGGAAGGGATCAGGGGTCATGGCGCGCTCCCCGCAGGTTGACGCAAGGCACTCCGCCCGGGGTACCTGGCACAATGATCACCGCCATCACGCCGGCCTCGATTCGTCGAGAACGCCGTCCTCGTGGAACAGGAAACCGCCGGACTGGCGCTTCCACAGCCGGGCGTAAAGCCCGTCGAGCGCCAGCAGCTCGTCATGCGTGCCCTGTTCGGCGATGCCGCCCATGTCGAGTACGATCAGCCGATCGAGAGCAGCGATCGTCGACAGCCGGTGAGCGATGGCGAGCACGGTCTTGTCTTGCATCAGCGCGTGCAGGTTTTGCTGGATCGCCGCCTCGATGTCGGAATCGAGCGCCGACGTCGCCTCGTCGAGGATCAGGATGGGCGCGTCCTTGAGGAAGACGCGCGCGATCGCCACGCGCTGGCGCTGGCCGCCCGACAGCTTGACGCCGCGCTCGCCGACAAAGGCGTCGTAGCCCTGGCGCCCGCGATTGTCCGCAAGTGTTCCGATGAACTCGTGCGCCTCGGCCTTGCGTGCCGCAGCGATGACCTCGTCGTCGGTCGCGTCTGGCTTGCCGAGCTTGATGTTGTCGCGCAGCGAACGGTGGAACAGTGCCGTGTCCTGGCTGACCACGCCGATCGAACCGCGCAGCGAATTCTGCGTGACGGTCGAAATGTCCTGGCCGTCGATCAGGATGCGGCCGCCCTCGAGGTCGTAAAGGCGCAGGATGAGGTTGGCGAGCGTCGTCTTGCCGGCACCTGAAGGCCCGACGATGCCGACCTTTTCGCCCGGCTTGACTGTCAGCTCGATGCTGTCGAGCACGCCGCCACCCTTGCCGTAGTGGAAAACGACCTTGTCGGCACGGATCTCGCCACCCTTGACCACCAGCTCGGTGGCACCGGGCTTGTCGGTCAGGCCGAGCGGCTGCGAGATCAGGGCCTTGGAGTTTTCCAGCACGCCGAGATTTCGCAGGATGCCGTTGAGCTGCATCATCAGGCGGCCAAGCAGCATGTTGAGGCGCAAAACGAGGCTGAGCGTGAAGGCAACGGCGCCGACTGATATCGCGCCTTCGATCCACAGATGGATCGAATACCAGGCGATCGCCGTGATCATGACACCCGACAGTGCGGTCAGCGCCAGGCGCACGCCGGTCAGCCGCCGCGTGAATGGGCGTAGCGCGTCGAGATAGATGTTGAAGCCGGAGCGGATGTAGCGGTCGTCGCCGTCGGCGGCGAACAGCTTCAGCGTCTGCACGTTGGAATAGGAATCGACGATGCGGCCATTGATCATCGAGCCGGCCTCGGCGGTCGCCTCCGCATGCTTGCGGATCGACGGCAAGTAGTGATTGGCAAGCAGTCCGAAGGCGACGATCCACACGACCACCAGCCCTGCAAGCCGCCAGTCGAGACCCGCGACCACGGCAAGCGTGGTGATGGTGTAGACCAGCATGAACCACACGACCTCGATGAAGCTTTCCATCAGGTCGCCGGTCGCCTGCCCCGCTTGCCAGACTTTAGTGGCAATGCGGCCGGCAAAGTCGTTCTGGAAGAAGGAATAGGACTGGCGCGAGACATGGCGATGGGCCTGCCAGCGCACGAGGTTGTAGAAGCCGGGCGTAATCGTCTGCTCGTCGACGAGCGCTGAGAGGCCAACGATCAGCGTGCGCACCACCAGCACCACGACCGCCATGAACAGCACTTCCGGACCGGCGACGTCCCACAGCGCCTGCCAGCTGCGGTCGGTCGGCAAGCCATCAAGGATGTCGACGAGGCGGCCGACAAAATAGAAAAGCCCCGCTTCGACAAGCGGGGCGATGCCGCCGATGACCAGCATGGCGAAGAAGGCGAACTTTGCCTGTCCGACATAGTGCCAGAGGAAGCCCCAGACGCTGGCCGGGGGCCGGAGGTTCTGAGGCTCGCGGAAGGGATAGACCCAGCTTTCGAACCATTTGTAGATTCTGTTCATCAGCACTCTGGGCTATGTGGCGGCAACGACTCGCTATTTTCGGCCCAAACAGGTCGCGGAGGCAACCGCAGCCTGGCAGGAGAAACGTGCCGCCAAGCCGGGCGAATGTTGGGCGGCGTTCACATTACGATGAAGGCTGGTCTGGCTTCTTGAATTGAAAGAGGCCTTCCGCACCGGCAGAAGGCCTCGATCGTTACTCGCCCTACTCCGCCGCCTGACCCTTGGCCTCGACGTCGTTGGCGACCTCGCCAGCGACGTCGTCGAGCAGGAAGCCGCCGGACTGGCGCTGCCACAGCGACGCATAAAGCCCGCCCTTGGCGACAAGCTCGTCATGGCTGCCTTGTTCGACGATGCGGCCCTTGTCCATCACCACCAGGCGGTCCATGGCGGCGATGGTGGAGAGCCGGTGGGCGATGGCGATGACGGTCTTGCCTTCCATCAGGCGGTAGAGGTTCTCCTGGATCGCCGCCTCGACCTCGGAGTCCAGCGCCGACGTCGCCTCGTCGAGGATCAGGATCGGCGCGTCCTTGAGCATGACACGCGCGATGGCGATGCGCTGGCGCTGGCCGCCGGACAGCTTGACGCCACGCTCGCCGACATGCGCCTCGAAACCCTTGCGGCCCTTGGGGTCGGCAAGGGTGGCGACGAAGTCGAGCGCTTCGGCGCGCCGCGCCGCCTCGATCATCATCGGCTCGGTGGCATCGGGACGGCCATAGAGGATGTTGTCGGCGACCGAACGATGCAGCAGCGAGGTGTCTTGCGTGACCATGCCGATATTGGCGCGCAGGCTGTCCTGCTGGACGATCGAGATATCCTGCCCGTCAATGACGATGCGCCCGCCCTCGATGTCGTAGAAGCGCAGCAGAAGGTTGACCAGAGTCGACTTGCCGGCGCCTGAACGGCCGACAATGCCGACCTTCTCGCCCGGACGGACGGTGAGGCTGAGATCCTCGATGACGCCTTTTTTCTTGCCGTAGTGGAAGCGCACATTGTCGAAGGCGATTGCGCCCTTGTCGACGACGATCTCCTTGGCATTGGGCTTGTCTTCGACGAGGCGCGGCATCGAGATCGAGGTAATGCCGTCCTGGACGGTGCCGATGCTCTCGAACAGGCCCGAGACTTCCCACATGATCCATTGCGACATGCCCCACAGCCGCAGCACGAGGCCGAGCACGACAGCGACCGCGCCGATGGAAACGGCACCGTTGAGCCACAGCGAGATCGACAGGATGCCGACCGACAGCAGAAGCGTCGAGTTAAGCAGGTAGAGCGCGCCATAGAGCGAGGTCACCAGCCGCATCGACCGATAAACCGTGTCCATGAACAGCGACATACCTTCCCTCGCAAACGACGCCTCGCGGCGCGAATGCGAGAACAGCTTGACCGTCTGGATGTTGGTGTAGCTGTCGACGACGCGGCCGGTCATGGTCGAGCGCGCATCGGCCTGCTCTTCGGCGAGCTTGCCCAGGCGCGGCACGAAATAGCGCAGCAACAGCACGTAGCAGATGAGCCAGACGATCAAGGGCGCAGCCAGCCGGATATCGGCGGAGCCGACGATGAACAGCACGCCGAGGAAATAGACGATGACGTAGTTGAGCACGTCGATCAGCTTGACTACGCATTCGCGCACGGCGAGCGCAGTCTGCATCAGCTTGGTGGCGATGCGGCCGGCGAATTCATCCTGGTAGAAGCTCATCGACTGTTTGAGCAGGTAGCGGTGCACCTGCCAGCGGATGCGCATCGGATAGTTGCCCATCAGCGTCTGCTGGTTGACCAGTGACTGCACCACCACCATGCCCGGCAGGATGACCATGACGATGAAGGCCATGCCGGCGAGCTTCCAGCCTTCGTTCTGCAGGAAAGTCTCGCGGTTCTGGTTCGACAGCCAGTCGACGATGTTGCCGAGGAAGCCGAACATCCACACTTCGGCGAGCGCGATCAGCGACGTCAGCACGGCGGCGATGACGATGTAGGTCCACGCACCCTTGGTGTAATGCAGGCAAAACGCGACAAGCGTCTTCGGCGGCTCGACCGGTTCCTCCAACGGGAACGGATTCAGTCTGTTTTCAAACCAGCGGAACATTTCAGTCTCTCGATTTCGGTGTGCGGCACGCAGCGAATTCCGCGTGGGACGTATCTTGGAGGGCCACTGGTACGGCCATTGTTCGCCGGATCCATGTCGTTGCGATGCGGCGGGGGGCCCCAGGAATGTAGGGGACCGCTGAGGATTCGGCGAATCCTCAGCGACCGTCTCCTGACATCGTTCTGGCAACAGGCCTCGCCGCACCCGACCGGCCGGCAAGCCGGCCGATCAGGGCAACGAAACGGCCAAACAGCGGCCGGTAGTTCGGGTCGACAACGACATTGCTCATGTCGACGTCGGGCAGCATGCCGCGATGCGGACGCTGCCGCACCGGCGGGTTCGCCTTGGGTTGATGGCCACCGAGAGCCAACATCATGGCATGGTGCCTGGCGTCGGCTATGTCGTTGCGGTGAACGAAAAATGCAGAGTCGGGTTCGTTACGAGCGTGGTGCTCGTTTGAGAAATAGGCAAACATCGGAATTGTCCTTCGAAAACCGGATAAGGGCTTCTGCGGACCGCGATGCGAAAATACCTGGAACTGTCAGGAAAGTCGTCGAACCGGTCCGCCCTCAGGCAGTACGTCGCCCACAGAGGGGGCGGTGAATGTCTATGGCCATCATGAGTCCCATGCCCTCCTCCTTCGGTTCGAGTTGACAAGGCGGCCCGTATACTCCCATTCGCGGCACAACGCCACAGCATCATCTTCATTTTTTGTTTTGACGCGACTTGCTGTGGCACTGCCGCCACAGATTAGGACATCGACATGAACGGCAAATTCCGCATCGCGCTCTACCAGCCAGATATCGCCGGCAACACCGGCACGATCCTGCGCATGGCCGCCTGCCTCGGCATCGCGGTCGACCTGATCGAGCCGGCCGGCTTCGACATTTCCGACCGGGCGCTCAAACGCGCCGGCATGGACTACCTCGAAATGGCGGCCCTGACCCGGCACATCGACTTCGACCGCTTCGAGGACTGGCGGCAGCGCGAAGGCCGTCGCCTCGTGCTTTTGTCGACGAAAGCCACCCTGCCCTACACGGATTTCCACTTCCGGGCCGGCGACGTCGTCATGGTCGGCCGCGAATCGGCTGGCGTGCCGGATCACGTCCACGATCTCGCCTTCGAGCGGCTGATCATCCCGATGCCCGGCGGCGGCCGCAGCCTCAACGTCGCGCTCAGTGCCGCCATGGTGGCCGGCGAAGCGATGCGCCAGCTCGGCTGACAGGGCCGCGGCCATGCGCAGTGCCGCGGCGGCGAAACAGCCTCCCGGCGGGCTGGCGTTCCAGTCGTTTGCAGCTGTTTTCGCCATGTCGTCATCCTTCCTTGCAAGGTGAAGGATATTCTCGTACAACCTCAACTAATATTGAGGTCAAGCAGGAATTTCGATGGCAAGCGAATTGACTGTCGGCGAGGTGGCAAAGCGCAGCGGCGTCGCCGTTTCGGCGCTGCATTTCTACGAGACGCGCGGGCTGATCCACAGCCATCGCACGGCGGGCAACCAGCGCCGCTATGCGCGCGATGTGCTGAGGCGGGTGGCGGTGATCAGGATCGCGCAGGACGTCGGCATCTCGCTCGCCGACATCGCCGCCGCTTTCGCCTCGCTGCCCGACGGGCGCACGCCGACACGCGAGGATTGGAGTCTGCTTTCAACGGGTTGGCGTCACGACCTCGACCACCGCATTGAACAGTTGAAGAAGCTGCGCGACGGGCTGACCGACTGCATCGGCTGCGGCTGCATGTCGATCGACAAGTGCCCGCTGCGCAACCGCGAGGACAGGCTGGCGCGCCAGGGTCCGGGACCGAGGCGACTGCTGGTTCCAGCGGAATAGTTCGCAAGCAGATGATTCGGGAGCACGCGGCCTGGCAACGGCTGCCTGTCAGTGGCTGCGGCCAACAGTCATCGCCGAGCGGAACGCCTCATCGCTGTCGATGAAGATCGCCTCCGGGCCTGCACCGACGGCGTCGAAGAAGCGGCTGACGAAGCAGCGGAAGGCAGCACAAAGCGCGATGTCGCAGATCTGCTGGTCGCTGAAGCCGACCGCACGCAGCCGGTCGATGTCGGCTTGCGTCACCTGCGAGGCATCGATGGCGATCTGCTCGGCATAAGAGAGCATCTCGACGTCGCGCGCCGAAAGGCCGGCATTGCGGAAATCGTGCTGGAGCGCGAGCACCGCGTCCTTCGAGCCGAGATCGGCGATCAGTTGCTTGCCATAGACGTAAGAGCAGTAGGTCGACGGGATCTGCTTGGCGGCAACGAGCGTGATCAGCCGCCATTCGCGCATGCCAAGCGAAAAGCCGGCGCGCATCTGGTCGTTGAAGTCGGTGTAAACAGGCAGCAAGTCGGGCCGCGCGGTGAAGCACTTGGTCGCTTCCATGACGAAGCCAAGCTGCGAGCGGGCCTTGTCATAAATCTCGGCGACACGGCCCGTGGCCTCGTGCTCGGCGATCGTCTTCAGGAACATGCTTCCCCCACGCAATGCGCAACAGCAAGAATCTAGTCCGAGGTCGGCAGGCGGCGGATGGTGAACTCGATGACATCGCCGGGGCGCTCGAACCAGCTCTCGATCTCGGTCCAATAGGCCTGCTTGGGCCAGCGCGAGAACCACTCCTGCGCCTTGAGCCGCGCATCGTTGCGCGGCAACACGAAGGTCTCGCGCAGGAACCCGTCGCGCGGCATGCGTTCACGTTCGGCCCGGCTGCGCTGGAGCCGTTTTGCGAGGTCATCCAGCGGCGGTCTGGTCGGGGTGCCCATAAAGAACTCCTTGACCCATACGAGAAGGAGATTAGGGATCGCGCCGGACAATTACGAGTCATTTGTGCGGAGCCTAAATTGCAGCGTCCCGAAATTCCGGCAGGACTGCCGGCAGACATCGAAGACAGGAAGATGCGCGCCCGCGCCTGGTTCGAGGAACTGCGCGACCGCATCTGCCTCGCCTTCGAGGCGCTGGAGGACCAGGTCGAGGGGCCGCTGGCGTCATGGGCGCCGGGCCGTTTCGAGCGCACGCCGTGGCAGCGCGACGACGGCACGGGCGGCGGCGGCATCATGTCGATGATGCATGGCCGGGTTTTCGAGAAGGTCGGCGTGCACACCTCGACTGTACATGGCGAATTCTCGCCCGAGTTCCGCAAGCAGATGCCCGGCGCCGAGGAAGACCCGCGCTTCTGGGCTTCCGGCATTTCATTGATCGCCCATCCGCAGAACCCGAACGTGCCGGCGGTGCACATGAACACCCGCATGGTGGCGACCTCGCGCTGGTGGTTTGGCGGCGGCGCTGACCTGACGCCCGTGCTCGACCGCCGGCGTAGCCAGGAAGACGCCGATACGGTCGCCTTCCACAAGGCGATGCAGTTTGCCTGCTCCAAGCATGCAGGCGTTGCCGACCACCAGAAATACAAGGACTGGTGCGACGAGTATTTCTTCCTGCCGCACCGCAACGAGCCGCGCGGCACCGGCGGCATCTTCTTCGACTGGCAGCACTCGCCGGAAGAAAAGGGCGGCTGGGACGCCGACTTCCGGTTCGTCCAGGATGTCGGCCGTGCCTTCCTGGTTACCTACCAGCATCTGGTGCGGCAGAACTTCAACACCAACTGGACCGACGGCGACCGCGACGAACAGCTGGTGCGCCGCGGCCGTTACGTCGAGTTCAACCTGCTTTACGATCGCGGTACGATCTTCGGGCTGAAGACCGGCGGCAACATCGCCCTCGATCCTGTCGAGCATGCCGCCCGAGGTCAGGTGGCCCTGAGCTCGACGCATGGCTGCCCTGCCCGCCATCGCATTGACGTGTGGGCAGCAAACCTTTAGAGAGCCCGCTTTCCTTGGCCCTCGTCCTGTAGTGGCGGGCCTTGCTCTCATTGGAAGATTTTCGTGACGATTTTCGACAACATGGTTCCGGCGCTGGCCGGGGCGCTCGCCGCGCGTGGCTACGAAACGCTCACCCCCGTGCAGTCCTCGGTGCTGGCACCGGAGGCCGACGGCGTCGACCTTTTGGTCTCGGCCCAGACCGGCTCGGGCAAGACAGTGGCCTTCGGCATCGCGATTGCGCCGACGCTGCTTGATGGTCGCGAACGCTTCGACCGCGCCGGCGCGCCCAGTGCCGTCATCATTGCACCCACCCGCGAGCTCGCCATCCAGGTGCGCCGCGAGTTCGAATGGCTCTATGCCGGAACCGGTGCGCGCATCGCCTCCTGCGTTGGCGGCATGGACATGAGCAAGGAACGCCGCACGCTCAATGAAGGCGCCGACATCGTTGTCGGTACGCCGGGCCGCCTGCGCGACCACATCACCCGTGGCTCGCTCGACATTTCGGGCCTGCGCGCCGTCGTGCTCGACGAGGCCGACGAGATGCTCGACCTCGGCTTCCGCGAAGATCTCGAATTCATCCTGGCCGCAGCGCCGCAAGAGCGCCGCACATTGCTGTTTTCGGCAACCGTGCCGCCGCAGATCGCCCAGATGGCCAAGCGCTTCCAGCGCAACGCCCTGCGCATCACCGCCGCCGGCGAAAGCCGCCAGCACGACGATATCGAATACCGCATGGTTCTTGTCGCGCCGCCGGAGCGCGAGAACGCCATCATCAACACACTGCTCTACTTCGATGCGCAAAGCACGATGGTGTTCTGCGCGACGCGCGAGGCGGTCAAGCACTTCTCGGCGCGGCTCGCCAATCGCGGCTTTGCCGTGGTGGCGCTGTCGGGCGAGTTGAGCCAGGCCGAGCGCAACAACGCGCTGCAGGCGATGCGCGATGGCCGCGCACGCGTTTGCGTTGCCACCGACGTTGCCGCCCGCGGCATCGACCTGCCCAATCTCGACCTCGTCATCCATGCCGACCTGCCGACAAACCCGGATACGCTGCTGCACCGCTCGGGCCGTACTGGCCGCGCCGGACGCAAGGGCGTGTGCGTGCTGATCGTGCCGTTCCATCGTCGCGGCAGCGCGACCCGCCTGCTCAAGCTGGCGAAGCTCGAGGCAACGACGCAGTCCGCACCCGGACCGGCCGAGATCGACGCCCGCAATCGCGAGCGCATGCTGGCCGAACTCAACGACATCGAGGCGGCTGGTGAGGACGAGGCGGCGATCGTCGCCGAGGTCCTGGCAGCACATTCGCCCGAGAAACTCGCTCTCGCCTGGCTGCGCCAGCAGATGGCGTCGCGGCCGGCGGCTGAAGAGCTTTCCGACCGCCCGATCCCGGCCTTCGATGCCGCCAAGGCCGAGCGTCCCGACAACCGCTTCACCGACGGTGTGTGGTTCTCCGTCTCAGTCGGCCGCAAGCAGCGCGCCGAGCCGCGCTGGCTGCTGCCGCTGTTGTGCAAGGCGGGCCATGTGACAAAGAACGAGATCGGCTCGATCCGCATCTTCGACACCGAATCGCATTTCGAGGTGGTCTCCAACCGCGCCGACAACTACGCCCGGACCGTCGAACAGAACGGCTCTGGCGAAAAGGGCGTCGACATCAAGCGGCTCGCAGGGGCACCTGGCGGCGGCGACAGCGCCGGCAAGCCGAAGAAGCAGCACCGCAAGGGTCAGTACGATCCTTCCGACAAGCCGCCCTTCAAGAAGAAGGCTTTCGAGAAGAAGCCTTATGAGAAAAAGCCGTACGAAAAGAAGCCGTACGAAAACCGCGCAGGCGACAAACCCGCTTACGACAAGCCCGCCTATGACAAGCCAGCGGGTACTGGCGCCGCCAAGAAGTACAAGCCGAAGAAGAAATTCGGCGAGTAGCCGCAAGCCACTGATTGGTTGTTACTTTTTCGTAAGGTTCGGCCTTGCCACAATCGACGCCACAAAGAGAAAATCTGGCGTCGAATGTGGCTAAGTCGCCGTTTGGAAATATGTTTTTCGTCTAATATGCCCCTGGCAAAGCGTGGCTATTTCTATCGCCGGGGCCGGGAAACGCCGGCGGTTGCTTTCGAGCACCGCGACCCGACGTAACCGGACGGCCCCTCACCAAGGCGGGTTCTGCCTGTGCAGCACCCGCATTCGTCGGAGAGCATGCCATGCGCAAGCTTCTTGTTCCGGCAGCCGCCGCTGCCGTTCTCGCAACCTCTGCCATAGCCTTCGCCGCCGCCCAGCATACGGACGGCACGATCAAGACCGTCGACATGAAGACGTCGAGCCTGACCCTGGCCGACGGCACCGCCTTCGTCCTTCCCAAGAAGTTCAAGGATCCCGGCCTCAAGGCAGGCGAAAAGGTCTCGGTCATGTGGGACATGAGCGGCAAGGACAAGGTCGCGGAATCGGTGAAGATCATGAAGTAGCGGCTTTTGCGGCCAATCTCCAAAGGGCGGAACGCAAGGTTCCGCCCTTTTTCGCCTGCAGCGATGCGCCACCCAGCCGGAATCAATTTCGCAGGGAATTTGCCTAAGGCGTGGAAACTGCATTTGTTTTGCGGAGGCCGATTTTCGCCTCGCACCGAATTTCATTCTGGCCTAAGCCGCAGCGCAACCAATCGCCAGATTGCGTGTTATAGTTCACCCCCGAAATGGACGAGGAAAGGAGACATCCGATGAAGGAATTTCAATGCGGGTCGCTTGTCCCCGGCTGCCAGTGGCATACCCGCCATGAGGACGAAGCAGAAATCATTCGCCGCGTGGCCGAGCATATGCGTGAAACGCACGGCGAAACTGTCATCCGCGAAACGATGATCGAAGCGATTCGCTCGCGCATCGAAAAGGTCCGCGACGCGGCCTGAATCAGGCTTTGAGCCTTTCAGCGGCGCGCTTGAGCAGCGCGTCGCGTTGCAGCGAAAAGCCGCTGTCGACCCACTCCCCCTCCAGGCCCTTGAGCAAGGAACCGAGCGCGGCACCCTCAACGCCGAGCGGCGAAAGATCGCCGCCACGCAACGGGAACTCGGGCTTCTGCCATTTCCCGGCGAAACCCAGCAGGCGGAAATATCCGCCGGCCTCGATCAGGGCCTTGTCGTCCTGCTCGGCCCTGCCCCGCGCCGACGCAAGGTCGAGACGGAGGCGATCCTTGGCGCCCTCGACGTTGCCGCGGTAGAGCCGCTTGGCCAGCTCACCCTCGGTGACAACAGGTTCGATCTTGGCGGTTGCCGCCCACTGGACCAGCCTTTCGGTCTCGGCGTTGGACAGTCTGAGCCGCTCGCCCAGGGTCTTCATGCGCGCCGCATCCGGCGGCACGATCGATTCAAGCCGCAACAGCGGATCAACTGGCCAACCGAGGTCGCGCTCCGCCTGAACCAGTGCATGGATGGCGTCGATGCCCCATTTTTCGCTTTCCGGCAGTGCCGCCGTGAGCACGCCTGCCTGGCGCATCCACAACAGCGCCCGCGACGGATCGGGCGCGTCAAGCAGCCGCTTCAACTCCGACCAGACACGTTCAGCGGAGAGCTTGTCGAGGCCTGTCTTCAGGCGGGCGCAGGCCTTGAGCCCGTCGGCATCCGGACGCCCCTTGCCGTACCAGGCGAAGAAGCGGAAGAAGCGCAGGATGCGCAGATAGTCCTCGCGAATGCGGGTTTCGGCATCGCCGATGAAACGCAAGGTGCGGCTTTCAAGATCGGCGATCCCACCGACAAGGTCGACGACGCTGCCATCGGCATTTGCGTAAAGCGCATTGATGGTGAAGTCGCGCCGTTCGGCGTCCAGCTTCCAGTCGCGGCCGAAGATGACCTTGGCGCGGCGACCATCGGTCTCGACATCGGCGCGCAAGGTCGTGACCTCGAACGGCTTGCCACCTGATATGACGGTGATGGTGCCATGCTCGGCGCCGGTGGGCACGGTCTTGAAGCCGGCCGCCTCGGCCCGGCGGACGGTCTCGCCAGGCAGATTGGTGGTGGCGATGTCGACATCGGCGACAGGCTCGTCGAGCAACGCATTGCGCACGGCCCCACCGGCGATGCGCGCTTCCTCGCCATCGGCTTTGAGGGCAGCGAGCAGCTGCTGCAGCTGCGGGTCGTTCAGCCAGTAGGCTCCTGATATCGTTGCGCTCATGTGTAGAGCCTTTCATAGAGCGCGCGGATGATGCCGGCGGTGACACCCCAGATGTAGCGCTCTTCATAGGGCATGGCGTAGAAGAAGCGCTCCTTGTCCTGCCAGGTGCGGCTGGCGCGGTCGTGGTTGGCCGGGTCCATCAGAAAACCGAGCGGCACTTCGAAGACATCGTCGACTTCGCCCGCGTTGAGCGAGAGCTGAAAACCGGGCCGGACGACGCCAAGCACCGGGGCAATGCGATAACCGCTGCCGGTGACATAGTCGGGCAGCCGCCCAATCACGTCGATATAATCCTGGGTTAGCCCGATCTCTTCGACCGTCTCGCGCAAAGCCGCGGCTTCAGGCGAAACGTCGGTGGGATCGATGCGACCGCCGGGAAAGGCGATCTGGCCGGAGTGGCTTTTCAGCTTTTCCGCCCGCTTGGTCAGGATGACGGTCGAGGCGTCGCCATGGTCGACCACGGGGATCAGCACGGCGGCGTCGCGCAAGTGGTCATGGACGATCACCTTGCGCATGTCGGGATTGAGCACGTGGTCGCCATAGTCGGCAACCGCATCGTTGAGATGCTCCTGTGCCGCGCGCTGGCGGAAATCCTGCGCCGAGTAATGCGCTGCCCTTGAATGAACCATCACGCGCTCAGCCGCTCCAGCCTGTCCCAGGGCATGATAGGGTAGACCTCGCCTTTGGAGCGCACGGCAAACATGTCGTTGCCATCGATCTCGATGCGTTCACCATATTCGACCAGCTCGTACATCACCGGCCGCGCCACCAGCGCCTCGAGCCGCCCGCGCACGAGCAGGTAAGGCTTGAGGCCGCCCGTCTCGGGCTCGTCGACGAAACGCATGGGATGCTCGGGTCCGGCTTCGACGACATCGCCGACATTGGTGCGGAAGGTCAGCACCTGTTCGGCGCCCAAACCCGTGACGTTCATCTCGACGGCGACGAAATGCGCGTCGACGACGCGGATGCCGACCCTTTCGACCGGCGTGACGAGGTAGGTCTTGCCGTCTTCGTCCTTGCGCAGGACCGTGGAGAACAGCTGCACCAGCGGCATGCGGCCGATCGGCGTGCCGAGATAGAACCAGGTGCCGTCGGGCCGGATTTCCATGTCGAGATCGCCGCAGAAATCCGGGTTCCAGCGCTCGACCGGCGGCAGGCCCTTGCCGGCACGGGCAGCGCGCGAAATCAACGCCTCGAGGCCAGCCGTGTCGCCGGCGCGGGCCAATCCACTGTCTGTTGTCGCCTCGCGGCTATGGTCCAGGTCGCCAGTCATGGTCACGAAATAGTCACTGTTGTTGCGCTTGTCAGCATAGGCAAGTGATTTAAGTTCAATACCAAGACCTCGCTAAGGTGCGGGCATAGAGATCGCGACGCCCGGGATCGTTTCGACCTCAGGGGATTGGGCGGCAGGCGCCGTGTCCAGATGGACGGCGCACCAGACCGAGAGGCAGAAAAGTCCAGGGTAGATATACGAAGCGGCGGCGCGTTCGGATGGACGCGAGAAGCCCGCTGTAGCATTTTGAGTTTGCGCATCGGTGGCAAGAGAATCGGTTACGATCTCAAAGGCACAGGCGCCAGAAGAAGGACCCGGCCCGTATGAGCGTGATGATCAAGGAAACGGCGATGAGCGAGAGCGAGATGATCGCCGCAGCCGAGCGTGCGCTTGCCGACATCGCCAAGATCCGCGCCGGCGTCGGCCGCGTCATCTTCGGCCAGGAAAGCGTCGTCGAGCGCACGCTGGTGGCACTTTTGGCCGGCGGCCATGCGCTGCTCGTCGGCGTGCCTGGACTTGCCAAGACCAAGCTGGTCGAGACGCTGGGCATCGTGCTCGGCCTCGACTCGCGCCGCATCCAGTTCACTCCCGACCTGATGCCGTCAGACATCCTCGGCTCCGAGGTGATGGAGCAGGACGACCAAGGCAAGCGCTCCTTCCGCTTCATCTCGGGACCGATCTTCGCGCAATTGCTGATGGCCGACGAGATCAACCGCGCAAGCCCGCGCACCCAGTCGGCGCTTCTGCAGGCGATGCAGGAGTATCACGTCACCGTCGCCGGCGAACGCCACGACCTGCCCGCCCCTTTCCATGTGCTGGCAACCCAGAACCCGCTCGAGCAGGAAGGCACCTATCCGCTGCCGGAAGCCCAGCTCGACCGCTTCCTGATGCAGGTCGACATCCTCTATCCCGAGCTCGAGGCCGAGCGGCGCATCCTGCTGGAAACCACCGGCATCGAGGATGCCAAGGCGCAGAACGTGCTCGATCCGGAACGGCTGAAGGACATCCAGCACCTGATCCGGCGCATGCCGGTGCCCGAAACCGTTGTCGAGGCGATCCTCAAGCTGGTGCGCTCGGCGCGGCCTGGCCAAGGCAATGCCGAGACCGACAAGCACGTCTCATGGGGCCCCGGCCCGCGCGCCAGCCAGGCGCTGACGCTCTGCGCCAGGGCACGCGCGCTCTATGACGGGCGGCTTGCGCCGTCGATCGACGACATCCGCGCGCTGGCAGAACCGGTGCTGCAGCATCGCATGGCGCTGACCTTCGCCGCCCGCGCCGAAGGCATGACGGTCCGCGACGTGGTGGCGCGGCTGGTCAAGGACATCTGATGGCGCGCATCGGCGAGGCATCGGCACCGGTTGCGACCAGCGATGCGCTTGCCCGCGGCAGGTTGCGTGCGTCGCTGGTGCCTGACCTGCTGGTCGAGGCCCGCCGCATCGTCAGCACGGTGATTGCCGGCTGGCATGGCCGCAAGAAGCGCGGCATCGGCGAGAATTTCTGGCAGTTCAGGCCCTATGTGCAGGGCGAGGCGATGGCGCGCATCGACTGGCGCCGCTCGGCCCGCGACGACCACACTTACGTCCGCGACCGCGAATGGGAAGCGGCGCACACCGTCTGGCTGTGGGCCGACCTGTCGCCGTCGATGCTCTACAAGTCGAAGACGGCGTCCGTGTCGAAGGAATCGCGCGCGCTGGTGCTGACATTCGCGCTGGCGGAACTTCTGTCGCGCAGCGGCGAGCGCATCGCCTGGCCGGGACTGACCGATCCGTTCAGCGCCCGCAACGGCGCCGAGCGCCTGGCCTCGCATCTGGCGCAAGCTGTTTCCCTGCCGGCGAAACCGGATCTTTCCGCCATCCGCCGCTTCTCCGACATCGTCATCATCGGCGACTTCCTCGACCCGATCGAAGACACGATGGCCTGGCTCGATACGCTCGCCCGCCATGGCGCGCGCGCCCATCTGATCGAGGTCGCTGACCCTGCCGAGGAAAGTTTTCCCTATGCCGGCCGCACCGAGTTCACCGACCCTGAAACCGGCGAAAAGCTGACCGCCGGCCGCGCCGAACAATTGTCGGACGCCTATCGCAACCTCTATGCCGCGCGGCGCGAGGAACTGGCCGCCTGGTGCAAGCGGCTGGGCTGGAGCTACACGGTCAACCACACCGACCGCCTTGCCTCGGACGCGCTGGTGCATGTGCACATGGCCTTGACCGCCGAAGGCCACGGACCGGGAGGGCGCCGATGAACTGGCTGCCGCTTTCGTTCGGATTTCCTGTTGTGCTGTGGGGCCTTTTGGCGCTGCCGGTCATCTGGTGGCTGCTCAGGCTGACCCCGCCCAAGCCGCAGGCCGAGATTTTTCCGCCGCTGAAGATCCTGGCGCGGGTGTTCAAGAAGGAAGAAACGCCGCATCAAAGCCCGTGGTGGCTGACGCTGCTCAGGCTAGCGATGGCGGCACTGGTGGTGCTGGCGCTGGCCGAACCGATCTTCAATCCGCGCGAGAAGCTGCCGACCGGCGGCGCAGCCCTTGCGCTCGTCGTCGACAATGGCTGGGCGAGTGCGCCGGACTGGAAGCGGCGCGTTGCCACCGCCGAACGGCTGATCGCCGACGCCGGTGCAGCCGGACAGCCGGTGGTGCTGGCATTCACCGCCGAGAAGCCGAATGCCGAGATCGGTCCGTTCGATGCGCAAGCCGCACTCGACCGGCTGCGTGCCGCCGAACCGCGCCCGGTGCCGACTGACAGGGGACCCGTCTACGCCCGCGTCGCCACAGTTTTGGCAACGCTGCCCGGCACGAGCATAGCCGTTCTCGACGACGGATTGGCGGGCGCCGGCGACGAGCAGGCGTTTTCAACGCTGCTGGGACAAAACCCGGCCAATGTGCTGTGGGCTTCGCCCGAGCGGCTCGACGGCAAGGGCCTGACAGCCGCCGAAAACGAGATGGACGGCTTTGCGCTGACAGCGATCCGCGCGCCGGGCGATCCTGCCCCCGGTGCCGTGACCGCGGGCGCCTTCGACGACAAGGGCCGCCGCATCGCCGACGCCACGCTGACCTTCGCGCCGGGCGAGACAGTGGCGACCGGCACGATGACCGTGCCTTTCGAACTGCGCAACGATTTTGCCTCGATCGCGCTCGACGGCCAGGGCCAGGCAGGCGCTGTACGGGTGCTCGACGACAGCTCCAAGCGCCGCCGCGTCGGCCTGCTGTCGCAATCTGATGCCGACGACTCGCAGCCGCTTCTGGCGCCGCTCTATTACATCCGTCGCGCGCTCGAGCCCTTCGCCGACCTGAGCGAACCGGCGAGTTCGGACCTTGCCGAGGCAATCCCGGAGCTGCTTGACCAGAAGCCGGCGATGATCGTGCTCGCCGATGTCGGTACCATTCCGCCGCAGGCACGCGAAAAGCTGGTGAAATGGCTGAACGACGGCGGCACGCTTGTCCGTTTTGCCGGTTCGCGGCTGGCCGCCGCCGGCAATGACGAGGAGCTTCTGCCGGTGCGGCTAAGGCTCGGCGAGCGCTCGCTTGGCGGTGCGCTGTCGTGGACGGCGCCACAGCCGGTCAGCGATTTTCCCAGCACCGGTCCATTCGCCGACCTGTCTCCGCCGAACGAGGTTACCGTGAGCCGCCAGGTGCTGGCCGAGCCAACGCCCGATCTTGCAGCCAGCACCTGGGCCAATCTCGCCGACGGCACGCCATTGGTGACTGGCGCACGGCGCGGCAAGGGCACGCTGGTGTTGTTCCACATCGCACCGCAGGCAACATGGTCGAACCTGCCAATCTCGGGCAGCTTCGTCGAGATGCTGCGCCGCATCGTGCAGCTGTCGCGCAACCAGGGCACGGCGGCGGCCGGCGCCGAAGGCAAGCCGGCATCGCTGGCACCCTTCCGAATGATATCGGCGGACGGACGCATCGTGCCGCCGTCGCCGGATGCCCGGCCACTGCTCGCCAGTGCCGGCGCCCTGCCCGTCACGCTCGAAAACCCACCCGGCCTCTATGGCAGCGAGGAGGGCGTGCTCGCCCACAACCTGCTGAACACCGACAGCGCGCTTACGCCGCTTGTGCGGCCGCAGGTTTCTGCGCCGGTTACCGAAATACGCTACGCTTTCGATGAATCGCGCGATCTGAAAGGCCCGCTCGTGGCAGCAGCACTGGCATTGATGGCGCTCGACACACTCGCCGTGCTGTGGATGGGCGGCATGTTCTCGCGTCGCGGCGGCAGAGCTGCCCGCATGACAGGCACCACAGCGGCGGTCCTGCTTTGCCTCGGTGCCTTGCTTGCACAGCCCGAGCTGGCGCGCGCCGACGACACCAAGCCCGGCGATCTCGAGGCGGTAGAAGCGATCTCGCGCACCCGGGTTGCCTATGTGCTGACTGGTGAAGCCTCGGTCGACGCGATCAGCCGCGCCGGTATTACCGGGCTGACCAAGTTCCTGGTCGAAAAGACAGCGCTCGAACCGGGCGAGCCGGCCGGTGTCGACATCGCCAAGGACGAACTCGCTTTCTACCCGCTGATCTACTGGCCGATCGATCCGGCAGCCGCGATGCCGAGCGAGGCGGCGATTGCCCGCGTCGACGCCTATATGAAGCAGGGTGGCACGGTGCTGTTCGACACCCGCGACCAGTTCGCCAATGGCATCGGCGCGGATTCGGCGAGCCCCGCCACCGAGCGGCTGCGCGACATCCTGGCCAATCTCAACGTACCGCCGCTGGAGCCGGTGCCCGCCGACCACGTGCTGACCAAGGCGTTCTTCATCCTTCCGGAGTTTCCGGGGCGCTTCAACGGCAGCCCACTATGGGTCGAGGCATCGCTGGAAGCATCGAACGCCGAGGGCCGGCCGGTGCGCACGGGCGACGGCGTGACCCCGATCATGATTACCGCCAACGATTTCGCCGGCGCCTGGGCGATCGACGAGAATGGCGACCCGATGCTGCCGACAGTGCCTTCCGACCCGATGCAGCGGGTCTACGCACTGCGCGCTGGCGTCAACATCATGATGTACATGCTGACCGGCAACTACAAATCCGACCAGGTGCACGTGCCCGTGCTGCTCGAACGGCTGGGGCAATAGCATGAACTGGTCCATCGCCTTCGAACCTTTGCTGTCGTGGCCGGTGCTGGCCGCTTTGCTGGTGCCGCTGGCTTTACTCGCATTCATCGGTGTCTGGTTTCGCCAGCGTGGCGCGTGGCTCCGGCTGGTGGCGCTTGGCGCGCTCGGGCTGGCGCTGACCAACCCCGTCATCCTCGACGAGGAACGCGAGCCGCTGACGAGCGTCGTCGCCATAATCGTCGACCGCAGCCAGAGCCAGGACATCGGCGAACGGACGGCCCAGACGGATGCTGCAGTTGAGGGCCTGAAGGAGCGGCTGGCGCGCTTCAGGCAATTCGAAGTGCGTGTCGTCGAGGCCGGCCGTGCCGATGCCGCCGACGACCGCACCGAGACGCGGCTTTTTGCGGCACTTGAAAGTGCATTCCGCGACGTGCCGCCCTCGCGCATCGGCGGTGCCGTGATGGTCACCGACGGTCAGGTCCATGACGTGCCCGGCGCGCCGGCGATCAACGGCCCGCTGCACGCCCTGATCACCGGCGAAGAAGGTGAACGCGACCGCCGCATCCGCTTCGAAAGCGCGCCGCGCTTCGGCATCGTCGGCAAGCCGCTCGACATGACCTACCGGGTGATCGACACTGGTGGCGAGGCCGGTTCTGTCGATGTGCGCGTATCGATCAACGGCAACCAGGTTTCGGTGCAGCGCGCCTTTGTCGGCCAGGAAATGCCGCTGCAGATCACCATTCCGAGTGCCGGGCGCAACATCGTCGAGCTGTCGATCGACCGCGTTCCGGGCGAACTGACCGACACCAACAACCGCGCCATCGCGCTTGTCGATGGCATCCGCGAAAACCTGCGCGTGCTGCTGGTGTCGGGCGAACCGCATGCCGGCGAGCGCACTTGGCGCAACCTGCTCAAGTCGGACGCCTCGGTCGACCTGGTGCATTTCACCATTCTACGACCGCCGGAAAAGCAGGATGGCACGCCGATCAACGAGCTTTCGCTGATCGCGTTTCCGACGCGCGAGCTGTTTGTCGAGCGTATCAACGACTTCGACCTGATCATCTTCGACCGCTACCAGCACCGCGACGTGCTGCCGATCCTCTATTACGACTACATCGCCGAATATGTCGAAAAGGGCGGCGCGCTGCTGATCGCAGCCGGGCCGGAATATGCCGGCGAGCAGTCGATCGCCAACACCCCGCTGATCTCCGCACTGCCCGCCATGCCCAATGGCGACGTCATCGAAAAGGCATTCTACCCGCGCCTGACCGAACTCGGCCAGCGCCATCCGGTGACGCGTGGCCTCGAAGGCTCAGGCCAGGAGCCACCGCGCTGGAGCCGCTGGTTCCGCCAGATCGGTATCGAACAGCCGGAAGGCGAAGTGGTGATGAAGGGTGCCGACGACCGGCCGCTGCTTTTGCTCGACCGCAAGGGCGAAGGCCGCGTCGGCATGTTCCTGTCTGACCAAGGCTGGCTGTGGGCACGCGGCTTCGAAGGCGGCGGCCCGCATGTGTCGCTCTATCGCCGCATCGCGCATTGGCTGATGAAGGAGCCAGAGCTCGAGGAAGAACGGCTGACCGCCGAAGGTCGCGGCATGGTGCTCGACATCCGCCGCCAGACAATGCGTGACGAAGCCGGCCCGGCCCGCATCATCACGCCATCAGGCAAGACACTGGACGTACAGCTCAACAAGAGCGAGCCCGGCATCTTCACCGGCAGCGTCGAAACAAGCGAAATAGGCCTTTACCAAGTCGGCAATGGCGATTTGACCGCCCTTGCCCATGTCGGGCCGGTCAACGCGCCGGAGTTCGCAGATGTGGTGTCGACCGAAAACGTGCTGCGCCCAGCAGCGGAAGCAACCGGCGGCGACGTCCGTCGCCTTGCCGCGACTGGTGTATCGGCCCTGTCAGGCGACATCTCGCTGCCAAGCGTCGTGCCGGTACGCGGCAGCGCCCAGGCCTCGGGCCGCGACTGGCTCGGCTTCCGCACGACGGACGACAGTGTGTTGAAATCGGTGTCGCGCGTACCGCTGTTCGGCGGCTTCCTCGGGCTTGGCCTGTTGCTGCTGGCCCTTGGCGCGATGTGGTATCGCGAGGGGCGCTAGAGCCCCTCGCCGCCCGTCAACGCAGACGGTTATCTTCCATCATTTGCAGCACGCGACGTCGCGTCCCGTCACTATCGGCAAGCCGCAAGCGTGCGGTCTCGTCCTTGCGCGCGGTCAGCTTGACCGGCTTGATGGTTTGCACAGGCGATTTGGCAACGGGTGGCGTTGGCCGTCTCGTGAAAATCATGGCTTTGTCCTCGCATGGAAAATGCAGTCCGCCGCGCAGGACCAAACGGTCCTCCGGGAAAGCAACTGCCAATGTCTGCTAGTGCTGAAACCGTATCACCAATCCACCACCGAGGCTATACGGACACGGTTCGAAATAAATTCGCAAATAAAACCGGCGCTTGAAAAAACACCTTACATAAACCGCAATTAACGGCTATAAGCAACGTATCGTTTTTTGGGCCAAGCTTGGCTATCGCGGCGTCAGAGGTTCTCGACCCGTCAAACTCATTCCAAATCGTCGATCTGTAGATGTGCGGCAATACTTGCCCGCGCGACGACTTTTCTCATTCGAAAGACACTCACATGAACACTGGAACCGTAAAGTTCTACAACGGCCAGAAGGGTTTTGGCTTCATCGAGCAGGCCGGCGGCGGCAAGGACGTATTCGTCCACGTCAGCGCGCTTGAGCGTGCAGGCTTCTCCGGCCTCGCCGAAGGCCAGAAGCTGAATTTCGAACTCGAACGCGACAACAAGGGCCGCGAGTCGGCCACCAATCTTCAGCTGCTCTGATTTCATTTGATCGGATCGTCGGACGCTGACCACGGATGTACTGGCAGCGTCGACCCGGTCTGTTTCGAGCACGACTGAAGTGAGGAAAGCGGGGCAATGCTCCGCTTTTTGTCCATAAGCGCATGCCCCCCGGAAATCGCAACCGCTCCTCGGGACATGCACAAATTGAAGGTGCAGCGTCGTCTACAACGCATCCAGGTGGATGCGGCGCTGTCGTGGAGGTCTTGTCATGACCGGGCGCACCAAGCACTCAACTGTCCATTTCGACAGGCCGTTTGCCTTGCGTGGGATTGAAGAGGTCCAGCCTGCGGGCGACTACGACATCGACCAGGACGAAGAAATGATCGACGGCATATCGTGGATCGCCTATCGCCGCGTCGCCACCTACATCCATCTGCCGGCACGTTCGTCCAACCTGCTGACCAGCCAGGTTCTCGCCATCGACTACGCCGAACTCGAAGCCGCGCTGCGGCAGGACCAGGAACAGCTTGCATGATCAGGTTCACAAAAGGACCAGCCACGGCCCCACGCACCGAAAAGCCGTCGCATCGCTTCGCCATCGGCCAGATGGTGCGGATCAAAAGCCGGATCGGCATGGCCGTGAAAGACGTGGAAACCTTCCACGTCAAGGCGACGCTACCGGCCAAGGACGGCTCGCCGCAATACCGCATCCGCAGTGATCGCGAGAGCCACGAACGGGTCACCACGGAAGACAATCTCGAGGGGGTCGAAACGGCAGCCGAATAGGCCCCGCTTCGCAACAGGAAGGACACGACCATGGCCAAGGGCCAGCAACGCAGCAACCGCGAAACCAGGAAGCCCAAGAAGGAGAAGGTCGAGGTGAAAGCCACAGCCGCCTTCGGCTCGCAGGTCAAGCAGGCCGAGACTACTTCCTACAAGGGCAAGCCGAAAGGCTAAGCTACCCGCGAAGGCGGCTGGAGGCGGATGTGAACTTCGTCATCGAATTCTATCGCCTGCGCGAAGAAGACGGCGCCCACGCCACGCTCGACCGTGTTTCGCTCGAAGCGCTGGATCTCGGGGCGGCCGTCGAGGTCGCCGGATCGCTTTTCCACACGCTCGCCATGCCGCAGATACCGGACCAGGTCCGCGTCTGCGACAGGGCGGGACGTGAACTTTATGCCGGCCCGGCCTCGGGCACAGAGGCAACACCGTAGGGGCGCAAGCCTGACTGCAGCCTGCCCTCCGCTTTGGCTCCGGGCGTTAGTCGCTCTAAAAGCCGGTGGCTTTTCGTCCGCCAAGCGGACCGCTCCTCACTCTTCCGGTTCCGTCGTGAACTGCAACGGATAGCCCTTGGCCTTTCCGGCCTCGGTGGCGCGGCTGGCCTTGGTCTCGGCGACATCCCGGGTGAACACCGCGACCACACAGACACCGCGCCGGTGGGCGGTGATCATCACCCTGTAGGCCTGATCCTCCGACATGTGGAACTCGCCCTTGAGCACCGCGACGACGAAGTCGCGCGGCGTGAAATCATCATTGACGAGAATGACCTTGTGCAGCTTCGGCCGCTCGGTCTTGGGGCGGAGTTTGGTGCGTGGAACCGCGGTGGTTTCGGGCATGGCAATCGCGCCTCATGCTCACGTCTGGGCAGTATGGGGTCGATCGGAATGCTCCGCAACGATGTTCGGAACCAGTTCCCCTGCCGCCCATTGTGCAAGGAGCTGCCCGGTCGCGAAAAAATACGAAAACATTGTCGGATCGGGCGCTGGCCAATCGTCCTTGCATCGTCACAACACGAGGAGAACGAGCATGTCTTACGTTGATGGTTTCCTGCTTGCCGTGCCGAAAAGCAAAATCGAGGCCTACAAGGACATGGCGCGAACCGGAAGCGAAGTGTGGAAGGATCACGGCGCAATCGCCTATGTCGAGTGCATCGCCGACGACGTGCCTTATGGCGAAGTCACGTCGTTTCCGCGCGCCGTGCAGGCCAAGGACGACGAAGTCGTCATCTTTTCCTGGGTCGTCTACCGCTCGCGCGAGGAACGCGACGAGATCATGAAGAAAGTAATGGCCGACCCGCGGTTGAATGGCGATCCGGCGGAATGGCCGTTCGACGGCAAGCGCATGATCTATGGCGGCTTCAGGCCGTTCATTGAAAGCTGATCACGACTGCAGCAATGGCGGTTGCCGGCAGCTACCGGCAACCGCCGGCTTGACCACGACAACCGTTCCGTGAATAAGGATGCAACAACCCGCATAGGCTGAACATGCAACCCACTTCCCGCATAGGTAGCCGGCGGGTGCATTTTGAGACGGAATCGTTCGATGCAGCGCCTGTCGACCTACGACGTATCACCGCGCGACCGCCTAGCTTACCTGCACGATTTCGTCGCCCGCCATGTCGCCGGCCTGCGCTTCCGGCCTGAAGACGCCGACAGCTTCGTCTTCGACCTATCCGCCTATTTTCTCGACGGTCGCACAACGGTCGGCACCGCCTGCTACTCGGCGGTATTAGGCGAACGCCCCAGGGACCTTTTGGCGGCCGACGGCCGGCAGGATTACCTGATGACCATCCACACCTCCGACTACGAGGTGGCCATGGAAGGCAAGAGCCCGCTCGTCATCAAGGCCGGCGACATTACCCTCGTCAACGAGGGCTCCGCCATGGCCTTTGCCCTGCCCGCGACGCTGCTCAAGGTGGTGTCGCTCGAAGAGGCGCGGCTGGCTGCCCTTGCGCCGCGCGTGCGGATGCACGCGCTCCACCACATACCGGCGAGCGCGACGGGCGCGAGCCTGCTGTCGGGCTATACCGACCTGCTGCGGGCGGCGGCCCCCGACGGCGAGGTCGGGCGCAGCTTGGCCACCAGCCACCTCTACGATCTTGCCGCCCTGGTAATTCAGGGCGGCAGCGCCGACGCGGCTGAGCAGGTACGGCCGAGCCTGGGCGCGGCGCGGCTCGAACTGGTCAAGGCCGAGATCTTGCGCCAACTGACCGACCCGGAACTGAGCGTGGCTGCCATCGCCCGGCGCCAGGGCATCACGCCACGCTACATCCAGCGCCTGTTCGAGCAGGAAGGGCTGACCTTCTCCGAATTCCTGCGCGACGCGCGGCTCGATCTCGCCCGCAAGTCGCTCGACATGGCGAAAGCGGCAACGGTGTCGGCAATCGCCTTCGATGCCGGCTTCAACGACCTGTCGCATTTCAACCGCGTCTTCCGCCAGCGCTTCGGCGCAACGCCGTCCGAGATCAAGGCGGCAGCGCTTCGCCGCTGTCAGTAGCCCAAGACTCAGTTCGCTCCAGTCCGTATCTGTTCGCTCCGCGCCAAGACTGCGGGGTTTTGGCTGTCGTAAAGCAGCGTCGTGGCGGACCGACGCATCCGACGGGCGGGGGCGCTCTTCGAACGCATGTGTGGCCGGCCATCGCCGGACCGTCGACTGGGCAGAGTCGGCGGTCCGCGCATGGGCCGTCTCCACGGAGTTCGCGCCATCTCCAGCGAAATCGAGAGATCCATGAAAAGAGCGATTGCATTGATCCTGTGCGGCGTGCTCGCCGCCTGCAGCCAGACGACGTCGACAACCAGCACGATGAAAACAGCCGGTGCGCCCAAGGCAGCGGCCCAGGCAGCACCCAAGGGCAAGAAACTGACAACGGCACAGCGTTGCGAGGAAGCGATGCGCAAGGCGACCCAGGCGCAGACCAATGCCGCCATGCTCGGCGGCGCGCTGTCGATGGTCGGCGGCTTCGGCGGTTTTGGCCGCGGCGGCGCGATTGCGGCGCAGGCGGCGTCGGTCGGCGGCTCGCTGATGCAGGCAAAAGCGCAGACCGACGCCGACAAGGCACTCGATACGGAGTGCATCGGATGAGCTTCTTTCTCAACCGCCACCTTGCCGGTGGCCTGCTGGCGGCCAGCCTGGCGCTCGGCGCATTGGTGCTGCCGGCTCGGGCATTGACCGTGGACGAGGTTGGCAAGGTGGTACAGCTGCTCGGCGAACTGGAACCGGAGCTCGGTCGCCTCGCCTATGACGACGAAGAAGCCGACCAGTGGTTCGACGACGATGCCGGACTTGAAGGCCGCATCGCCAAGGCCGGCTTCGACAGGGAAAGCTGGAAGGAGGCGCTGGGCGCCACCTTTCGGGGCTATCTCGCGACAATCGCCGCCGAACGCTTCGAAGCGACGTTCTCGGGCCTGACGGAAAAGGTTGAAACCAGTGACCTGAATGCCGAGCAGAAGGCAGAGATGCGCAGCTTCGTCGCGACCAAGATCGCCGAGACGCGGGCAATGCGCGCCGAAGGCGAGCGCTATGTCGACGCCGTTCAGCCTTATGCGACCAGGCTGAACGAATTGCTGGGTGATGGGAACGAGTGAGGCGGCGTCGATGGCGTGGTTCCTTCTCCCCGTTCACGGGGAGAAGGTGGCCCGAAGGGCCGGATAAGGGGCAGCGCGTTCATCTGTGAGGCTGGCTCCGCCCCATCTGCCTGCCGGCGTTCGACGATCGAAAAGCCAAGCAGTTGGCTTTTCGTCCGCTACGCGGAATTCATCTCACCTCCCCGTATACGGGAGAACAAACGCTACCGCCTGAGTACCGCACTCAGCACGTCGCGGATGCCGATGGCGCCGACGAAACGCGACTGGTCGTCGAACAGCGCCACTGGCGATGTCTGCGAACGATGCATGGCGAGCATCACCAGCTTGAGCGAGGTTCCGGGCTTGGCCCAGAAGACGTGCGAGGCCTCGTCGTTCGACTTCTCGATCTCGTCGACCGACACCCAGACGGCCGGCTGACCGCTGCGCTCGGCGGCGGCGACAAGGCCGTGCTCGTCGATCTTGAAGCGTGTCGTCTTGCGCCGATCGAGCCAGACCCAGCCCTCACCGGCATCTTCGAGATCGCGGCGGTCGCGCATGACGTTCCATGCCGTCAGCACCGACAGCGGGTTCACATTGGCGATGAAGTCGCGGACATAGTCATTGGCCGGACGCAGCACGATGTCTTCAGGTGGGCCGGACTGGACGATACGCCCGCCCTCCATGATGGTGATGGTGTTGCCGATCTTGAGCGCTTCTTCGAGATCGTGGCTGACAAAGATGATGGTCTTCTTCAGCGTCTTCTGCAGCTGCAGCAGTTCGTCCTGCAGCTTGGTGCGGATCAGCGGATCAAGTGCGGAGAACGGTTCGTCCATCAAAAGGATCGGCGCTTCGGTGGCGAAGGCGCGCGCCAGGCCGACCCGCTGCTGCATGCCGCCAGACAGTTCATGGGCGTATTTCTTGGCCCAGGGCGTCAGGTTGACGAGGTCAAGCTGCTTGCCCACCTTCTGCTTGCGCTCGACGTCCGGCATGCCGGCGAGTTCGAGGCCAAGGCCGACATTTTCCTCGACAGTGCGCCAGGGCAGCAATCCGAACTGCTGGAACACCATCGCGACCTGATGCTGGCGCAAGCGCCGCAAGGTCGCCTCGTCACACGAGACGACGTCGACCATCTTGTCGCCGTCCTTGACCATGACCTGGCCGCGCGAAACGATGTTGAGGCGATTGACGGCCCGCAACAGCGTCGACTTGCCCGATCCGGACAGGCCCATGAGGACGGAGATCTCACCCTCGTTGACGGTGAGATTGGCACCCGCGCAGCCCAGCACATTGCCGGTCTTTTCGAGGATCTCGGCGCGGGTTGCGCCCTTGTCAAGCATAGCGAGCGAGCCGCTGGTGTCGGCACCGAAGACGATGTCGACGTTCTTGAAATCAACGGCAACGTTCATTTCTTGCCTCCCACGCCGATACGCGTCATGCGGTCGAGCACGATGGCCAGCACGACAATGGCAAGGCCCGCTTCAAGTCCGAGGTCGATCTTGCGCGAACCGAGCGCACGGTTGATTTCGGTGCCAAGGCCGCCAGCGCCGATCAGGGCGGCGAAGACGACCATCGACAGCGACAGCATGATGCACTGGGTCAGCCCCGCCATGATGGTAGGCAAGGCCGCCGGCAGTTCGACCTTCCACAGCAACTGGCGCTTGGTGGCGCCAAAGGCCTGGCCGGCCTCGATGATCGCAGTCGGTACCGAGACGACGCCGAGATGGGTCAGGCGCACGGCGGTCGGGATGACGAAGATGATGGTGACGATGAGGCCGGGCGCATTGCCGAGGCCAAACAGCGTGAGCACCGGGATCAGGTAGACGAAGGTCGGCAGCGTCTGCATCAGGTCGAGCACCGGCAGCATGAAGCGGTAGACCTTGGGTTTGTGCGCGGCCCAAATGCCGAGCGGCACGCCGATCGCCATCGAGGCAGCAGCAGCGGCAACGACAAGCACCAGCGTTTCGACCGTCTGCTTCCACAGGCCCTGGTTGATGATGAACAGGAGACCGAGCGCGACGCCGATGGCCAGTGCGCGCGAGCGCTGCAGGTACCAGGCAAGAGCCGCGATCAGCGCGACCGCGACGACCGGCGGCAGGAACAACAGCCCGTCGACCAGCCCGTTGAGCAGGAAGTTGAGGCCGTTGGAAAAGCCGCGGAAGACAGTGTTGAAGTTGTCGGTGAGGAAGGTGAAGAACGCCTTGCCCCAGGCGCCGATGGGAATCTTGTAGGCTGCAAGAAATTTCGAAATCGGATCCATGTCGTCCCCTCTCGCCGAAAGCCCTCGCTCGTTCCGAGCTTGTTATCGCATGGCCAAACACAAAGGGCAGCCGAAAGACGCTTCCGGCCGCCCTTATTTCATCCGCCGAAGCGGCTTACTGCAAAGCCGCCTTGACGGCTGCGGCAGCGTCGCCACCGTCGAAGGTGGTCACGCCGGCGAGCCAGGGCGTTGCTGCGTCCGGGTTGGCCTTGAGCCAGTCCTTGGCAACGTCGTTGGCGTTGCCACCCTTGAGGATGGCATCCATCATGGTGCCTTCCATCTCCAGATTGAATTTCAGATTGCCGAGGAACTTGCCGACATTCGGGCATTCGGCGACGTAGCCTTTGCGCACATTGGTGCTAACGGTGGCGGCACCAAAGCCCGAAGTCGCCCATGCCATCGAGATAGGTGATCTTCATCGCCCCCATGACAGGGTGCGGCGTCCAGCCAAGGAAGGCGATCCATTCATTGGCCTTCATCGCCTGCTCGGCCTGGGTCAACATGCCCGCCTCGGAAGATTCGACAAGTTCGAAGCCTTCGAGATTGTCGGCCGGGTTCTTGATCATGTCGAGGATGATGCGATTGCCGTCATTGCCGGCTTCGATGCCGTAGATCTTGCCGGCGAACTTGTCCTTGAACTTGCCGAGATCGGTCAGCGTCTTGACGCCGGCTTCCGCGACATAGGACGGCACGACGATGCCGTAACCGGCGCCGGACAGGTTTTCGCCAATGGTCTCGACCGAGCCGTCGGCGGTGTAGTCCTTGATGTCGTTGGTCATCGACGGCATCCAGTTGCCGAGGAAGACGTCGAGATCCTTGTTCTTCAGCGACGCATAGGTGACCGGAACCGAGAGCTGGATGACCTGCGGTTCGTAGCCGAGTGCCGTCAAGAGAACGGAGGCAACGCCGGTGGTCGCCTGGATGTCGGTCCAGCCGACGTCGGAGAGCCGTACAACCTTGCAGCTTTCCGCTTCCGCCGCGAAGGCAGCAGCGGTCGAAAGAAACGTCGACACGCCGATTGCGACGGCGAGTGTTTTCATGCGCGACATATAGATTTCTCCCATTCGTATTTTTGACGGCAACGCGGTATTGTTGTTGTACGTCTTTGTCGCGAGCCAAACACCATTTTCCTTTGGATTCAAGTGACATGACGCAACGACCGACGCCGCCGGATGATCCATCAGCGACATGGCGGAGGTTTTTTGCGGTGGATGGCGACGCTCCCCCCTCCCCGCCATGGGCGGCTTGGGCTTAAAGGAGACCATGGCCAAGCTCTACTTCCATTACGCCACGATGAATGCCGGCAAGACGACCATGCTGTTGCAGGCATCGTACAACTATCGCGAGCGCGGCATGGCGACGATGCTGTTCATCGCTGGCCATTACGCCAAGGGCGACAAGGGCTACATCTCCTCGCGCATCGGGCTCGAAGCCGAGGCCGAGATGTTCCGCAGCGGCGACGACCTGTTTGCCCGCATCGCCGAGCATTACCGGCACACAAACGTTCACTGCGTTTTCGTCGACGAGGCGCAGTTCCTGGAAGAAGAGCAGGCCTGGCAGCTGGCGCGCGTCGCCGACCGGCTTGGCATACCCGTGATGTGCTACGGCCTGCGCACCGACTTCCAGGGCAACCTGTTCTCAGGTTCGCGCGCGCTGCTCGCCATCGCCGATGACCTGCGCGAGGTGCGCACCATCTGCAGCTGCGGCCGCAAGGCGACCATGGTCGTGCGGCTCGGCGCCGACGGCAAGGTCGCCCGCCAGGGCGAACAGGTGGCGATCGGCAAGGACGTCTACGTCTCGTTGTGCCGGCGCCACTGGGAAGAAGAGATGGGCCGCGCCCAGCCCAACGACTTCATCGGATTTGCCACACGCAGCTAAGTAGCTTCGCCTTAAATCTTTTCGCCAAGCGCTTGCGTCTTTCAATCGCAAGATGCGCCACATATATTCGGCGCCACTGTCCCGCATTCGACACCGGAGGAACGTATGGCAACGCTGCAGAATTTCGATGCCGAAATCGCCAAGACCAAGCAGGTCGTGGAAGACATGCGGAGCAAGATCGAACAATCGGGCACCGTGCTCGACAAGATCGCCACCACCGACACCAAGATCGGCGCCTCCGACTTCGATATCGAAAACGCGCGCATCCAGGATGTGCTGAAGCAGCAGAAGGTGATGGAAGGCAACATCGCCGACCTGATCATCGGGCTCGAGGACGCCACCAACGTCTTCGGCTCCGAGTTCGAGAGCATGAAGAGCTTCACCGGATGGGAAACCTTCGTCGGCATCTTCTCGGCTTCCAGCAAGCAGCGCATGCGCACCGACCGCGTCCGCAACATGTCGCTGGCCGGCAATTTGCAGGAACTGCTGGTCAAGTCCGACACCATCGTCGGCATCTTGAAGGCACAGAAGCAGGTGCTCGACGAGCGCTACAAGACCTCCGAGACCAGCCTTTCCCAGGTCATCGAGCGCCGCAAGACAACGATGGCCAACCTCGAAGCGACCCAGAAGCGCATCGAGGAACTGAACCCGCTGCTGCTCGACATCGAAAACAGGATCGCGGCGTCGACCAGCCAGAAGGAACGCACGGAACTCGAATCCGAGCGTTCCAAGCTGGCTACCGAATACAATGAGAAGCAGGCCAAGGAGCAGGAGATTCTGGCCGAGAGCCAGACACTCGAACGCTACACCTCGATGTTCCAGACCTTCGTCGATTCGCTCAACAACCAGATTGCGGCGCAGAACACGCTGATCAACAAGCTGACCATCGATACCGAGCAGCGCATCGTGCTCTACAAGGCGCTGGAAGACTCGCTGAAGACTGCGGCCCAGCAGGACGTTGCCCACAAGATCAACACGCTGGGCTCGAAGGTCGACAACACCGCCGAAGAGACCATGGCCGGCATTGGTGCTGCCGCGCAGAAGCACATCGGCGACCTGCTCGAACTGCACGAGAAAAACATGGTGGCGACCGCCGACATCCAGCGCCGCAAGAAGCTGGCCGACGACGCCTTCGCCCGCCGCTTCGACGACGTGCTGAAGAAGCACAACGCTTCGGATTACGTGCAGTCGTAACCTGACCAGCTGATTGCAAGTGTTGCGCCCTGTCGCGCCCGCCTCTGGCCTGCCGGCCATCTCCCCCACAAGGGGGGAGATCAGGCAGTGGCTTGGGCTTCGCCAATCTTCGGCGTTGAAATTTGGGTGGCAGCAGACACGGAAGCTAATCTCCCCCCGCGTGGGGGAGATGTCCGGCAGGACAGAGGGGGCCAACGTCGAGCCCATGCATTTGAGATTTCGCCCATGACCCCCACCGATGATCCCGCCGTTCGCTATTTCGACGCCATAGCGGCGGCGCTGAGCGGGCTCGAAATCTTCATGCGCGACGACCGCTCGCCGCTCTACCGGCACGGCATCGTGGCCAAGGTGGCGGCGGCCTACATCTCGCGGCTGGAACGCTCTTTCGCCTGCTGGCGCAACCGGCTCGGCTTCATGGAGACGTTCAAGATTTCGCGCGCCGAAAGCGGCTTTCCGGTGTTTCAGAACGTGCTCGAACTGGAAAACGACCGCAAGACTGCGGCGCAGCGCCTTGCCAGCATTCCGCCGTCGGGCGAGTTGCGCGAAGAGATGGCCGACTTCATCCTGCGCCACAAGGAGTTCCCCGAAGCGCTGCAGCGCTCGATGGCCGAGCGGCTCTATCTCGAGGACGTCAAGGACGGCGTGACCTTCAGCCCGTTCATCCTGGCGCAGACGGCCAAGGTGTCAGTCAATCCGAAGTCGATGCGGCCCTATTACCTTGTCCACTGGGGCAGCTTCGACGGCACCGCCAACCTGCCACTGATCTACATGGCAACCGTCGAGGATTCGTCGGAGGCGATGGTCGAGCAACTGGTCGACAGCGAAACCGGAAAGCTGAACGAAAAGATCGACATCCCCCTGCCCGTCGATGGCTTGCTCAATCCCGATCTTGCCCATCGCTTCGACGATTTCACCGAGAAGAACTCGGCCTATTCGCTGTCGCCGCTGACGGTCGCGACCAATCTCGACAAGGATTTCCCCGAGCTGCACCCCAAGCAGCTCCGGCGCATGGTGCTTGGGCCGTTCTATTCGGCTGGCATCACCGAGCACAATTCGACGGTCAGCGAGGTGCTGTCCAAAGTGCGCAAGGCGGAAAACGCCTGGCTTTTGACCTGGACCATCCAGGAGGTTTATTCCAAGGCCGAGAAGCCGGGCCGCAAGGGCCTGTGGTCGAGCGAACCGGCAAGCGAGGAATTCTTCATCAACACCGACGATCTCGAAGCCGCTCGCCAGGGCGTGTCGAGCTATGAGAAGCACGCGCTGATCCCGCACGAGGCCTACCAGGCGCTGTATGCCGCCGGCGAAGCCGAAAAGATCTTTGCGGGCTACAAGGTGCACATCCTGTCAAAGGGACAGGTGATCTCGGATGTGTGACAGGCATTGTCCCAAGCGGACGAAGTGAGGGTTCAATGGACACCGGTTTGACCACGATCTCCGAAGCCGACATCGAAAAGCACCGCGCCACTGCGCAGAGCTTCATCACCCGCATCGTCGTTCTGGAGGATTCTTCCGGCCAGTCGGGCACGGCCCTTGCCGGCACCAACCGCCGCTTCGTCTCGACGGTGTCGACCGGTTCGATCCGCAAGACGCGCGAAGTCGAGCTGCAAAAGACCGTCACGGCCATCCGCCCCGACGACCAGTTGATGTCGATCCCGCAGCACACGCTTTTGTTCCGCGCCCGGCGCGGCATTGCGGTCGCGCTTGCCGTCTCCGACATCTTCTCGCGCTCGACCGACCTTGAAGCGCTGCAGGCGAAGAATGCGCGAGCCCCGCTCGAAGGCGACGAGGCCAGCCACTTCAAGAAGCTGCTGTCAGCCTCGGCCTATGTCGCGGCCTTCACGCTCGCCTCCTATCTCGCCCAGCTGATCGACAGCGACGGCGAAGCGCCCAATGACGTCACCGAACCCGACTTCCTGTTCGACACGCCGCAGGACGCGGTGAAGTCGATCGTCTCGGGCCTCGGCCAAGCACTTTCGGGCGCCAAGGACGACGCCGACCTGTTAACGCGCGGCCGCGCCTTCGCGCGTGTCGCGATCGAGGGCTTGCTCCAGCGCAAGGGCCGCTTCGACGGGCTCGGCGCTTTCGAGAATGCCCATATCCGCATCGACGCTGACGACTTCACGCTTGACGGCTTCGATGTTGCCCCTGGCAAGAAGTCGAAGCCGCTGGTGATGACCTTCAAGAAGCCACAAGAGGTCGTCGGCAACCACATCGCCAAGTTCCAGTCGGTCCGGCTCGCCAAGATGCTGATGGCCTATGATTTCGAGCGTGAGCTGAATCCGTTCGTCGAGCTGGGCGGCTTCCTGTTCACCTTCATCGGCGACGGCGCGCCCGGCACCGGCAAGACGACGCTGATCCAGATGATCGCCGGCCTGGTCAACGGCTACTGCCAGGTCGCCGGTTATCCCTTCGCCTACGAGAATTTCGGCGTCGACCAGATCTCGTCTTATCAGGGCAAGTCGGGCCAGAACTGCCGCCAGTTCATCAACAATGTGCTGAACCCGCGTGCTATCGGCTTCGGCACCATCGACGACATCGACCAGGTGGCGGCGAAACGCTCCGACGACCGCGCCTCCGCCGGCCAGCAGGAAATCACCGGTGTCTTGATGGACGCCTTCGCTGGCGCCGGCACCGTGGTGCGCGGCAACTGCTCGTTTGGCATGTTCTCCAACTATCCCGAGAATGTCGACGACGCGCTGCGCCAGCGCGCCGGCGCGCGTTGGCTGGTCGACGGGCCGCAGACCCGCGACGACTATATCGACATCTTCGTCCTGCTCGCCGGCAAGAACCACAAGATCCCGCTCGGCGAGCACGAGCTTTACGCCGCGCAGGAGATCCAGCGCGCCGTGACCGAAGCCTATGAAGAACATGCGAAGCCGCAGGAAGATGGGTTGGAAAAGGTCTTTGAGCGCTTCATGAACGACAATGGCGCGCCCAAGACGCTGGCCGATATCGGCACTTATCTGCACATGATCAAGGAGGCCGAGCCGCGCTTCACCGGCCGCGCCATCAAGAACGTCACCGACGCGATCAAGATGCGCGCCATGGACATCGAGCTGCCGGATGAGTGGTTCGAAAAGCCCGAAGCCTTCATGCACAAGGGCTACGATGAGAAGAAGGCGATGATCGAGGAGCTGCGCGGGCCGTTCTCGATGGACATGGTGATGCAGGAGATCAACCGCTACGCCGACAGCGAATTCCGTTACTCCGACAAGTCGGACGACGCGGCGGTATCGAAGCTGCTCCGCGATGCAAGGCTGCGCGAACGCGCGGCGAAGGAGATGGAAGAGCTGAAGGCCAAGGGGCTGTGGAATGCGTAATCTTTCCTTCTCCCCGTTCACGGAGTCGGTGCGCAACCCTGACGCCACCTCTCCCCGTTCTTCACGGGGAGAGGGTAAGGGTGAGGGGCGATTCTGATGGACCTCCTGCGCGACAACGAACTGATCTACGGCCGGCTGTTGCCGGTCGACGAACCGCATCTGATCGACCGCTACAACAAGGCGCTGAAGGCGTTCGGGCTCGAACCGACGAAACTGAAGAGCTTTGAGATCGACCGCACTGGCTTTTCGCCCGAGATCGCCGAGGAGTTGGGCGACTACCAGTATCTCGACCCCAACGAGGTCAACCGCCGCTTCATCATCTTGACGCCGTCGCAGATCGACCTGCCTGTCGTGCACACGGCGTTTTCCAACACCTCGCAGTTGGTTTTCGAGTTCATGTCGAAGAACCAGCGCGCCATCGACGCGCTGACGATCAAGGACGTGATCTACGGCGAGATCGAGGACTCCGTGTCCAAGGTCGAGGACATCGAGGACCTGCTGTCGATCAACCAGGTCGAGTTCCGCGTGCTTTCGGCCGAGGACGTGCTCGGCAAGGCGGCCGAACTCGGCAAGCTTGTCGACAAGCTCAAGCAGGAGCCCGAGGCCTGGCGCGACGACGCCATGCTTGAGCGCATGGTCGAGCTTGCCAAGGTCTGTGGCGACATCCGCGAAAACGCGCTGGTGCCGGACCAGGTGATCTTCCGCCACAACGCGTTCTGGACCAGCCATTTCGGCGGCCTCTACGTCTTTGTCGACCCTGACGTGACAACAGTCATTTCCGACCCGGCAGCACCCGGCTTCCGCCGCTCGCGGCCATGGCAGGTGAGCTATCTCTCGATCAAGGACGCCGACAAGGTGTTCAAGTTCCTGGCCTCGACCGGCCGGCTCGACCTGCCGCGCGCCTCGTGGATCGAGAATTCCGGCTATCTCGAACACCGCGCCGAAATGGCCGTGCGCGCGTTGATCCAGAAAGCCGAACCCAAGCGCGACATCAGCAAGGTCGACAAGGTCTGGCTGCAGACCTGGATCCACAGCCATGCCGATGTCATCAACAGCGACGGTACCTTCCCCTTCCTCAATGGCGCCAAGCGCGAGATCGCCCAGCTCGGCCAGTTGAGGCTCGAAGACGTATTCCCGTTGCACCGCTTCCTGGTGGTGCGCGCCAAGCCTGACCATCCCGACGCCTGGCTGACCAATCGGCTGATTTCCGAATTCGTGCCGTCGGATTTCGTGTCGCGCTATGTCTTCAACAAGCAAGGCTTCTACAAGGACTATGAAGAGCTCAACGAGACCTGGCGATCCAATGTTGTCGATACGTTGAAAACCTCATATCTGAAAGACAAGACGGCGTTCCGCACACAGCTCTACGGCCTGACCGACTGAGGGGATACATCCATGCTTGATCCGATCGTGAGTTTCTTCACACGGGTATTCCAGCTGATCGGCCGGGGCCTCGGCTTCGTCGTCGGCATCCTGCTATGGCCGTTCATGTGGCTCGGCCGCTGGTATCTCCAGCGCGGCTGGATTCTGAAGACCGTGATGGGCGCGGCCGTCGCCGGCCTGGTGGCGCTTTACGGCTATTTCGTCTGGAACACCCAGGCCTGGACGAATTTCGATCCCGACTATGTCGCAAGGCATAATTTCGAGAACCGCAACGTTTCGGCCGGTGAGCAGATCGTTGCCGGCGCCGGCACCGACACCGCAAAGACCTGCGGCCGCTCGGCGATCGCCGACATCTCGGCGGAACTGACCAACTTCAACGTCAACGAGAACGCCTGGATCTCGTCGATGATCCTCTACAAGACCGGCCTGTTCGGATTGTCGTGGGATCATACGCCGTTCCTCGACAACAAGGCCTCGTTCCAGCGCGGCATCAACCAGGCGATCCGGCGCACGACGACCGAACTGGCCGACAATCTCGGCCGCGTGCGCGGCACCAGCCAGGTCGATTCCGACCTGCAGGACGCACGCGGCAACATGCAGTTCGACGAGTACACCTGGTATTTCGGCCTGACCCCGTTCGGTCCGAAGACGCCGACGCCGAGCTACTATCGTTCGGCGATCAAGAGCCTGAACAATTTCAACGGTCGCCTCGAGAAATGCGAAGCGGTGTTCGACGCCCGCGCCGACAATCTGATCCAGTTCATCGACCGTATCTCCAACGACATCGGTGCCACCTCGGCAATCCTCAAGGACCGCGCCGAGCACTTCAACAACGGCTGGTTCGATCCGCGCGCCGACGACCGCTTCTGGTTCGCCTACGGTCAGCTCTACGGCTATTACGGCCTGCTCAAGGCGACCCACGCCGACTTCGAAGACGTGCTGCGCACCCGCAACCTCGACAATCTGTGGGACACGATGGAGCAGCAGACGCGCTCGGCGCTCAACATCCAGCCCTTCATCGTCTCCAACGGCGCCGAGGATGGCTGGTTCATGCCCTCGCACCTGATCACCATGGGCTTCTACATCCTGCGCGTGCGCTCGAACCTGGTCGAGATCAGCAACGTGCTGAGCAGGTGAGTGAGCAGCGAACAGGGCGTAGCGAGTAGAGATTGAGCTGACGTCGACTCGTTCTGGTGTGTCCTGCCATAACCCAGGCGCTACTACTCGCTATTCCCTACTCCCTATTCGCTCCCTCGCCCTGTCGCAATCCGTGCATTGGGCGGCTGTTTTGAGACGGCAAGCGACACCGATGTCGCGCTTGTATGGCCGCGACAGCGAAGGCGGCGACGCCATTAGCCCAAACACTCCGGAGGAGCCGTCATGGCCGAATTCAAGACCGACATCGAGATCGCGCGTGCGGCGAAGAAGAAGCAGATCCAGGAGGTCGGTGCCAAGATCGGCATTCCGAGCGAGCATCTGCTGCCTTATGGCCACGACAAGGCGAAGATCTCGGCCGAGTTCATCGCCAATGCGCGCAAGAACAAGGACGGCAAGCTGATCCTGGTCACCGCGATCAACCCGACGCCAGCCGGCGAAGGCAAGACCACGACCACGGTGGGCCTGGGTGACGGCCTCAACCGCATCGGCAAGAAGGCGATCGTGTGTATCCGCGAAGCCTCGCTCGGGCCGAACTTCGGCGTCAAGGGCGGTGCTGCCGGTGGCGGTTATGCCCAGGTCGTGCCGATGGAGGACATGAACCTCCACTTCACCGGCGACTTCCACGCCATCACCACCGCGCATAACCTTCTGTCGGCGCTGATCGACAACCACATCTACTGGGGCAACGAGCTTGGCATCGACACCCGCCGTGTCGTCTGGCGCCGGGTGATGGACATGAACGACCGGGCGCTGCGCGAGATCAACTGCTCGCTCGGCGGTGTTGCCAACGGCTTTCCGCGCGAGGCCGGCTTCGACATCACGGTGGCGTCCGAAGTCATGGCGATCCTGTGCCTGGCGACCGACCTGAAGGACCTGGAAAAGCGTCTGGGCGACATCATCGTTGCCTATCGCCGCGACAAGACGGCGGTCTATGCCCGTGACCTCAAGGCCGACGGCGCGATGGCGGTGCTGCTCAAGGATGCGGTCCAGCCGAACCTGGTGCAGACGCTGGAAAACAACCCCGCCTTCGTCCATGGCGGCCCGTTCGCCAACATCGCCCATGGCTGCAACTCGGTGGTCGCGACCACCACCGCCCTCAAGCTCGCCGACTATGTCGTCACCGAAGCCGGCTTCGGCGCTGACCTGGGTGCCGAGAAGTTCTTCGACATCAAGTGCCGCAAGGCTGGCCTCAAGCCTGCCGCTGCGGTCATCGTTGCGACGGTGCGCGCGATGAAGATGAATGGCGGCATCAAGAAGGAAGAGCTCGGCAAGGAAAATGTCGATGCGGTGAAGAAGGGCTGCGCCAATCTTGGCCGCCACATCGAGAATGTGAAGCAGTTCGGCGTGCCGGTGGTGGTGGCGATGAACCACTTCGTCTCCGATACCGACGCCGAGATCTCGGCGATGAAGGACTATGTCGCTTCGATGGGTGCCGAGGCGATCCTGTGCAAGCACTGGGCCAAGGGTTCGGCCGGCATCGAGGAGCTCGCCCACAAGGTGGTGCAGCTCGCTGAGAGTGGTGCTTCGCAGTTCTCGCCGCTTTACCCCGACGAGATGAAGCTGTTCGACAAGATCGACACCATCGTCAAGCGCATCTACCGCGGCTCGGAGGCGATCGCCGACAAGTCGGTGCGCGACCAGCTGCATGCCTGGGAAGCCGCCGGCTACGGCCATTTGCCGGTATGCATGGCCAAGACGCAGTATTCGTTCTCGACCGACCCCAACCTGCGTGGCGCTCCTGTCGACCATGTCGTGCCGGTGCGCGAGGTCAGGCTTGCCGCCGGTGCCGGCTTCATCGTCGCCATCTGCGGTGAGATCATGACCATGCCCGGCCTGCCCAAGGCACCGTCGTCGGAAAAGATCTTCCTCAACGAACAAGGCCAGATCGAAGGACTGTTCTGAGCTCAGAATAGAGCTAACGGCGACCAAAAAAGGGCAAGGCCTGCAGGCCTTGCCCTTTCCATTTCAGGCTGCCTGCCTGCGTGCCCAGGCCTTCATCGCCGTGGGCAGCCAGCGGGCGAAACCCGGTGCTAGCGTTTCGTAGCGCCTGGCGAAGTCGGGGTGGTCGTAGATGTCGGCCAGGCCGGCATAGGCATCCATCGTGCAGGGCTGCGGCCACATGCGGCTGACCCAGCGGTGGTGGCGCTCGACCAGCATGTCGAGTTCGCGCGCCTCCGGCACGATCCCATTCTGCATTGCCGAGGCCAGGGACTGCTCGATGTCGCGCAGCTCGGCCAGCGCGGCCTTGCTTTGCGCTTCATTCAGCCTTGGCGCGCGGCCGATGGTCCTGCGCATCGGCTCACCGTAACGCTCGACCAGCCAATCCTCATATTCTCCCTGTTTTTCGGAAAAGCCCGTGTACAGGTCAGCATGCTTCATCGCGCGATCTCCTTCGAGTTTGGCGATCGTGCGGTCGATCGTCCTGACAAGCTGGCGGTAGCGGTTCGCCTCTGCCTCGAGCCGCCGGCGTTGCTGTCGCAATGCCTTGAGGCGGTCGAAGCCAGGTGCATCGAGGATAGCAGCGATCTCGCCGAGCGGAATGCCGAGTTCACGGTGAATGAGGACCTGCTGCAGGCGCAGCAACTCGTCTTCGCCATAGCTGCGATAGCCGTTTGCGCCGACATGAGCGGGCTTGAGCAGACCGATGTCGTGATAGTGGTGCAGCGTCCGGACCGTCACGCCAGCAAGCCGCGCCAGTTGACCCACAGTATATGCCTTCATCCGACCATGCCTCCGCAGGACCGGATGAGTAGTCCCTCACGCCGCGTGAGGGTCAAGCCATGACCTCTTACGGCCCGCCGATCCTGCTCACTGCCGCCGTCGACAGGCTGACAAAGCGGTCGAGCAAGGTGAAGAACACATCGATGGCAAAGCCAAAGACGAAGGCAAGCGTGAACAGGCCGAAGCCGATGGACTGGAACGCTTCATTGTTGTTGAAAGTCCCATCCCAGAACCACGCCAGCACCATGCCGGCCAAGGCCCCCAGAGCGACACGGTAGATCATGGGCAGCAGCGACGGGTTTGGCAGCAGCGGGTCGAGAATGCGCCGCAAGAAATATATCAGCGAGCCGAGCGCACCGTAGAGCGCGGGCAGCGCCAGATAGGAATAGGTCGCCAACCGCCCCGATATCTTGTTCTGGATGTCGATGAGATTGGGGATCGATTGCGAGTAATAGTTGAGGTTCATACGACAATTCTGGCGCATCAGATCGACAGTGTTGATGCCGAGCGCGTCATCAAAGAGGTAATTCACCTCGGTGATAAAAGGCGATGATCCCGCCTGCTCGGATTTGGCACGTTCTATTTCGCCAAGATGCTGGCAGAAATTCTGCAGCGAGCTGACGTCGAACGACGTATACTGCTCCTCAAACTGCTTGGTGATATTGTCGCTTACTTGCTGGGGCGTGCTTCCGGCTGCCGTCGTGACCGTTGCCTGGCATCCCAGCTTCAGCAAGGCAACTGCCCAGCAGACGGCATTTTGAAGCCGGCTCAGCACCGCCAGTTGCCCATCGGCAGCAGCCAGGAAGGCATCGCTCTTCTCCTTGACCAGCTTCAGTTCCTTGTCGAGCATGGTCAGCTCGTGGACATACTGGAACGACGCATCCTGAGCGATGAGATTGCGCTGAACGGCAGCGATGGCATCCGTGGTGCCAAGCTGCGAAGCGACGACCACAGGTGCTGGCACCGGCGCATCCGACGAACCGGGGCGCGCTTTGACATCCGTTGCTGATGCCGATGCCTGGCCATCCAGAACGTTCACCGGCAGTTGATGTTCCGCAATCAAAAGTTGCCGCTCCAGCCTGCTGTAATGCAGTCCCGGGTTCTTGCTGGTGAGCAGCGAAAGCTCCTCATGGAGCGTCGCACCGCTCTTGTAGGTAAGCGTGAGATTGCCGGCAGCGAACATCAGCAGCAGAGCAGCCAGTACAAAACCCAGGTTCTTCAGCTTGTCGCGCAGCCGCTCCTTGTTTGGCCGCCACCCGCTTTGAAGCGCGCTGACCGTTGCCGCGGGAATTGCGGCCCGGGACGCCGCCAAAGCCGCCTGAAGCTCGATCACGGCAGCGTTGGTGAAGATGCGGTCGACGTCCTGCAGGGCCTTTGCCATTGCAAACTTGCGGAAGAAATCGCCACTGGCCAGCAACCCGGCAAGAACCGCGTATGTCGAGACCAGTTCAGCCTGGTCGATCAACTCATCGACGGCAGACGTGGTTGGAGGCACGGCCGGCTGTTTCCAAAAGATGAGACGATGCCACCACATCCCCTGATCCCCCTAGCCCAGCACGCCGGCAACGAAACCGTATGGCCCGGGACAGCCGCAGGGAAATCCTGGCGGGCCGGGCGGGTTGGCCCAGCACCAGAAAGTGGGCGTGAAGCAGATGGTGCCCGGTTGGTGCGGCGGCACTTGAGCAAGCGCTGAACGCGTCAGCGCGGCCAAGACCGAGCAGACCAGCAGGATGGCGAATCTGAACTTGAGCGAGCGCATCGATCGCCCCCCAGCGACACGCGAAACCAAAGATTGCAGCACTTCAAGAATACAACCAGGCATAGCAACATGCAATCGCCAAATCAAAAGACGGGTCTGCCTGAAATCGCGTTCTGGCCAAGGAAACGGCCGCCGCGATATCTCGCGGCGGCCAGCTGTCCTGGGAGGAGTTGGCTCAGAAGATCGTGTCGACCGGCAGGCCGAGCGCCATGGCCCCGGCATATTGCGCCTGCGGGCCGGCCTGGAGCGGGTGGAAGCGCGCGCCCTGCATGTCGCGGAAGCGGCGTTCCAGCCCCTTCTCGCGGTAGAAGGAGGCCCCTCCGGCGAGTTCCATCGCAAGCTCCACGACCTCGAGGCCGTGGCGCGCAACCAGTGAACGGCCGAACATCACCTCGTTGACGCTTTCCGCCGACGGTGCGTTGCGTTCCACAGTCTCGACCATCGAACGATGGGCAAGCCGGGCCGCGTGCAAGGACGTGTCCATGCGTCCGGCAAGGCCGAGCACGGTCTCGCTCCTCGGCTTCTTCCTTGCGATCTCCACAGCGATGTCGCGCGCGCTTTCGGCGACGCCGAGATAGACCGCATAGATCAACGGGAAGGCGACGGTGGCGATGATCTGGAACACCGGGTGCCAGTGGCCCGCCGTGCGCGAAAAGCCGACCGAGGCGTCCGGCACGAACAGCCCGTCGATGACGACATCGTTGGAACCGGTGCCACGCATGCCTAGCGTGCGCCAATTGTCGGTGACGCTGACCTCAGGCGCCCGCATCGGCACGCCGAAATGGATGACCTTTTCGCTGCCGTCCTCGGCACAAGTGATCGCCCCGGTCATCAGGATGTCGCCGGCGGCAGCACCCGAGGTGAAGACCTTGCGCGCGCTGACGCGATAGCCGCCCTCGACCTTTTCGGCCTTGCCCGAGCCGCCGATCCAGTCCGACCCGCCGCTCGAAAGCAGGATCAGGTTTTCGCCAGCGATGCGCTTGAGCAAGGGCTCGACGGCGGTGACTTTCTGATGGCGCCAGCGCCAGGCCGGGATCGCCACCTGATGCGTGTGCATGGCAAAGGCCAGTGCGGTCGAACCACAGGCATGTGCCATGATGCGCAGCATTTCGCAGAGGTCGGCAATTTCGGCGCCGCCCCCGCCCAGTTCGAGCGGAACACCGGCACTGACGAGCCCGGCCTTTTTCAGCAAGGCATAGTTTTCGGCAACGAACAGATCGGCTTCGTCGACCTGGCGGGCACGATCGGCAAGGGCCGGCACCAGATCGTGAGCCACGGCAATAACGTCGATTGGCACGGCACCTGTCACGCCGGCAGTCGCCAGCGCAGCGTTTTCAAGACTTCTCATCAAGTCATCTCCTGTTGGCCGGCAGGCCAGGCGCAAGGATCGCCCCATCGGCCAGGCGGGTCCAGTTCAGGAACTATACCGGTGCACAAGGCGGTCATCCCTATGGGCTAGGTGAAAGGCGGTGGCTTTTGCGCTATAAGGCGCGGTCCTCCTGCGAATGGTGCAAGATGAGCGATCGCGGCGGTTACGGCCAGTTTTGCCCGGTTTCGATGGCGTCGGAAGTGCTGTGCACGCGCTGGACGACGCTGGTCGTGCGCGAAATGCTGATGGGATCGAGCCGTTTCAACGATTTGCGCCGCGGCGTGCCGCGCATGTCGCCGGCGCTGCTCTCCAAGCGACTGAAGGAACTTGAGCGCGCTGGCGTGATCCAGACCGAGCGTGGCGGCGCGGGCAGCGTCGAATACCGGCTGACCGAGGCCGGAGAGGATTTGCGGCCGATCATCCTCGGCCTTGGCGACTGGGGCCATCGCTGGGTGGAATCGCAGCTAACCCTCAGAAATCTCGACCCTTCGCTCTTGATGTGGGACATGCGCCGCAACCTCAACCCGCAGCCCCTGCCGCCAAAACGCTGCACGATTCACTTTCTGTACCCCGAAGTGGCGAAAGCACTGCAGAATTGGTGGCTGGTAGTCGCCGACGGGGCGGTCGACCTTTGCAACTCCGACCCCGGCTTCGATATCGACCTCGAGGTCAGGGGATCCCTGCGCAGCATGACATCGGTGTGGATGGGCCTGTCCAAGCTCAACCAGGAACTCGATTCCGGCCGGTTGGAGCTTGATGGCGACGACAAGATCGCCCGCGCCATGCAGGCCTGGCTCGGCCTGAGCAGCTTCGCGCCGCTGGCACGCCGGGTACCTTAGCTCTCGCCCGCTTCCGCCCAGGCCAGGTACTCGTGCATCAACGGCTCAAGTTCCTCCATTTCGGGGAATTCGTCGAAGCTCCTGACCGCACCCGTTGCGGCGAAGGGCATTCGGGTCTTGGTAAAGGTTTCCATGAACGGGCGGAACCACGCGGTGTCGTCCAGCATGGTCGGCCGCACATTGACGAACCAGTCAACCCCGGCGACACGGGTGAACATCCACGTCTTGCAATGGTCGCAGAACTGGTGATGCAGGTCGGTTCCATGCAGACCGCCGACGACGGTTTCGCCCTTGGTGACGGCAAAGCCATCGGCCGGGACCATCGCCGTCAGCGAATAGGCCGAAGACGACATCTTCTGGCAGCCAGGGCAATGGCAGGCGGCGGTGCAGATCGGTGCCTTGGACACCTCGATCTGGACGCGGCCACAACGGCAGGAACCCTTGAGCGGCAGTGGAATGGACGACATGGCAGCCCCTTGCATGATGCTTCGCGCATCCTGCAACCCCAGCGTTCCAAAGCATAGGGCCAGCTTCTTGCTTTTGGTGCGACGTGCCATCGCAGGGGCCGTCGGCTCTCCCCCTGAGTGGAGAGCCGGATCGGTGCGATCGTGTCAGGCGGCGATCAGCGCGCGCGCCTTGAGGATCTCGACACAGGCGTTGGCGGCTTCCTTGCCCTTGACCTTGAAGTGGTCGAAGAAGAAGCGGTGATGCTCGGCGCTGTCATGGTAGTTGTGCGGGGTGAGCACCGCCGACAGCACCGGCACGCCGGTCTGAAGCTGCACGTTCATCATGCCTTCAAGCACGGCATGCGCGACGAAGTCGTGACGGTAGATGCCACCATTGACGACGAAGGCGGTGCCGAGGATCGCGGCATAACGACCGGTCTCGGCCAGTGTCTTGGCAAACAGCGGGATTTCGTAGGCGCCGGGCACGTCATAGACATCGACGGCGATGCGGCCGTCTGACAGCTTCTCGATCTCGGCGCTGAAGGCCTTGACGCATTCATCGACGATGTCGGCATGCCAGCGCGCGCGGATTACTGCGACTCGGGTCGTATCGAAGTCTTTCGGGGATTGCTGATTCATGGGTCCATCCTTCCGTTTCGAACCAGAATCAGGACGCACGAGACGGAATCCCGGTAGCCTGCGCCACCGCTTTCCCGTTCGTTCTCTTCCATCCGGACTGTGACCGTCGGCTCCGGAATCACACCGGATCTGCTGACCCTCCCGTTGCCGGGAAGCGCTCGCGGGCTCGGGTTCGAAAACCCTTACCGCCGGTAGGGACTTTCACCCCGCCCTGAGAACATTAACGCCTCCGATATGGCGGCGCGGAACGGCGCTGTCAATGACAGGAATAATAGTTTCTCTATCCAGCGATCGATCGTGCCGGATTGCCCACGACGGTGGCGCCGGCCGCAACGCTTTTGGTCACAACCGAGCCCGCGCCGACGATGGCGTCGTCGCCGATCTCGATGCCGCCGAGCAGGATGGCGCTGCCGCCGATCCAGACATTGCGGCCGATGATGACCGGCCGGCCGATCTCCAGCCCGGCACGGCGCAGGACAGGATCCTTGTGGTGCTCGGGGCAATAGACCTGCACGCCGGGGCCGAACATCGTGCCTGCGCCGATGCGCACCGGGGCGGTGTCGAGGATGGTGCAGCCGGCATTGAGGAACACGCCCGCGCCGAGATGGATGTTGAAACCGTAGGCGCAGTGGAACGGCGCTTCGATGCGAGTGCCCTCGCCTGCCGAACCGAGCAACGCTCGCAGTTTGGGCGCGATGTCGCCGCGTTCGGCCGGCGACATCGAGCGGTGCTCGAACACGGCCTCGGCCGCCAGCGCACGCAGTACGTCGAGCTCGGCGTCGACGCAGTTGTACCACGCGCCGGCCACCATCTTTTCGCGTTCGCTCTGAGCCATTTCAGTGTCCCTTCCTGCTCGTCCAGCCAAACCACAGAACCGGCCATGCTGCAAAGGTTGAAGCCGCCCGGCTCTGGCGAAACCGGATGGCTGTGCTAGCCTCCTGACAAAGTGCACTTCCAGACCAGACACATCCACGGGGGAAGAAGGATGATCTACCTGCTCGCGCTTCTCATCGGACTTGTTGCTGGTTTGAGAGCCATGACCGCACCGGCCGCGGTCGCCTGGGGCGCATGGCTCGGCTGGCTGCCGCTGGCCGGCACCTGGGTCGGCTTCATGGGCCACTGGATTGCGGTTGCGATCTTCACCGTTCTGGCCGTCGTCGAACTGGTCTCCGACCAGCTGCCATCGACGCCGAGCCGCAAGGTGCCGGTGCAATTCGCCACCCGCATCATCATGGGTGCCCTGTCGGGCGCAGTCATCGGCACCGCGGGCGGCGTGGTGATTGGCGGACTGGCAGCGGGGATCATTGGCGCGATCCTCGGCACGCTCGGCGGCGCCGAAGTGCGGGGCCGGCTGGCAGCCGCTTTCGGCAAGGACCTGCCGGCGGGGTTGATCGAGGATGCGGTGGCGATCATCGCAGCGCTCTGGATCGTGAGCATGGTCGCATGAGCGCGGCACAAAAATTCGATGCCATCATCATCGGCTGCGGCCAGGCCGGGCCACCGCTGGCCGGGCGGCTGACGGCGGCGGGCCAAACGGTGGCGTTGATCGAGCGCAAGCTTGTCGGCGGCACCTGCGTCAACACCGGCTGCAAGCCGACCAAGACGATGGTGGCGAGCGCCTATGCCGCCCATCTGGCGCGCACCGGCGCCGACTATGGCGTTTCGACCGGCGAAGTCTTGGTCGACATGAAGGTCGTGAAGGCGCGCAAGGACAAGGTGACCGTCGATTCCCGCACCGGTCTGGAAGACTGGATCGCCGGTATGAAGGGCTGCACGCTGTTCCGCGGCCATGCCCATTTCGAAGGGCCCCACGAGGTGCGCGTCGGCAACGACCTGCTCTACGGCGAACGTATCTTCATCAATGTCGGCGGCCGCGCCAACATCCCCGACATGCCCGGCGTCAACGACATCGAGTATCTGACCAACACCTCGATGATGGAGGTGGACTTCCTGCCGAAACACCTTGTCGTCGTCGGCGGCAGCTATATCGGGCTGGAGTTCGCCCAGATGTTCCGCCGCTTCGGCGCACAAGTGACCGTGGTCGAAAAAGGCCCGAGGCTGGTGTCGCGCGAGGACGAGGACGTGTCCGAGGCGGTGAAGGGCATTCTCGAACGCGAGGGCATCGCGCTTCGGCTCAACGCCGAATGCATCAGCTTCGCGCGCCACGCCGACGGCGTGCAGGTCGGTGTCGACTGCACCAGCGGCGACCGCGCCGTGATTGGTTTCGCATGTGCTACTGGCCATCGGCCGCAAGCCCAACACCGACGATCTCGGCCTCGACAAGGCGGGCGTCGCGACCGACAAGCGCGGCAACATCGAGGTCGACGACCAGCTCAGGACCAACGTGCCGCACATCTGGGCGATGGGCGACTGCAACGGCAAGGGCGCCTTCACCCACACAGCCTACAACGACTTCGAAATCGTCGCGGCGAACCTGCTCGACAATGACGCGCGCAACGTTTCCGACCGCATCGAGGCCTATGCACTCTACATCGACCCGCCGCTCGGCCGCGCCGGCATGACCGAGACGGTGGCGCGCAAGTCCGGCCGCAAGGTGCTAGCCGGGCAACGGCCGATGACGCGCGTCGGCCGCGCCGTCGAAAAGGGCGAGACGCAGGGCTTCATGAAGATCCTTGTCGACGCCGATACCAGGGAGATCCTCGGTGCTGCAGTGCTCGGCACCGGCGGCGACGAGGCGATCCACGCCGTGCTCGACCTGATGTACGCCAAGGCGCCGATCGAGACGCTGCAGCGCGCGGTGCACATCCATCCGACGGTGTCGGAGCTTCTGCCGACCATCGCCATCGAGCTGAAACCGCTGGACTAGAGCCCATCCTGGTAGCCGGATGGGCCCTGGTTGTTCGCCTTACGCGAAAGCCGCCCTTGCCTTGGCCTCCAGCCATTCGGCCATCTGACGGTACGGCACGGGACCGTAGCTGACGCGGCCAACGCCGAGTTCGGCGAGCTTCGCCTTTGGTGGCACATAGGCGAACGCCATGATGTTGACCGGCAGTTCGACCTCGCGGCAGAGCCGGCCGATCAGCTTTTCGTCGCCGACACCCGGCGCGAAGAAGCCATGCGCGCCAGCCTTGGCGTAGGCCCGAGCGCGCTCGACGGCATCATCGAGATGCCCGTCATTGTGTTCATCCGGCTTGGCCTTGAGGAAAATGTCGGTGCGCGTGTTGATGAAGGCAGGAATGCCCGAAGTTTTGACCGCTTCCGCCGCAGCGGCAATGCGCTCCGCCTGGAAGGCCAGTTCGTGCAGTCCGGTTCCGCCAACGACTTGATCCTCGAAATTGAAGCCAATGGCGCCTGCTTCCAGGGCGCGGCTGACGGTCATCGCCACCTTTGCCGGTTCGACGCCATAGCCGCTTTCAAGGTCCATTGTCACCGGAAGCTCGACGGCGGCAACGATGCGGCGGATGTTGTCGAGGGCGAGGTCGAGCGGGATCTTTTCGCCATCCGCGAAGCCGAAGGCCGCAGCCACCGGCCAGCTTCCGGTGGCGATGGCCTTGGCGCCGGCCTTGGCGATGATCGCGGCGCTGCCGGGATCCCAGGCATTGTAGAGCACCACCGGATTGCCCTTCACATGCAAGGCATGGAAGGCCTTTGCCTTGTCGATCTGACTGGTCATGAGCGCTGTCCTCGAAGTGGCTGATTCTGGAGGAGACGAACCTAGCAGCGCCGCGCGACAGCACCATGGCGCAGAGGATGACTTCACGCAGGCCAGGGACACCTTCAGCCAGCATCCGGCTCAGCGGTGAGCGCGAACCGCGGCTCTGGTCCAGACCATTGCAGCAACTGTTAGGTCACGGCGTGGATCCCCAGGGCTCCATGCCGTGATGTTGAAACTGCCGTTGCGATCCAGATCGATAGATCACAGCCCCCTCAGCCAGCCTCGGGACCAGCGGCGAGCAGGCGCTGTTCGAGACGTGTGAGCAGGCCAAGCGCGGTCTTCAGTTCGGCGGCGTCCTCGTCGGCCAGGAGCCCAGTGCGCAGGGCTTCGAGGATACGCTCGATCTCCTCGACCCTGCTACGGCCGGCATCCGTCAGCGACAGGATCTTAGCGCGGCGGTCGCCCGGATCGCCGCTTCGGATGATCAGGCCATCGGCGGCCAGAAGATCGACAATGCGCACCAGCGATGGGCCTTCGAAGCCGAGATGATCGGCGATAACCCCCTGGCGGATGTTGTCGCCCAGCCGCGACAGCGTCACCAGCGGCATGGCGGTGGCGTGCGACAGCCCACAATCGTCGAGCGCGCGGTCCGCGGCATGGCGCCAGAGCCGGGCCACTGAGAGCAGGCTCCTGCCGAAACCGGCACGGTCGGAAGCGTCATTGGACATTCGAGAAAGATAACATATTATCTATTAGGATGCGATCAGATTCTCGGCCGGAGCACGGCCGCGACGTCTGTGCGGAGGTAGAGGCGAGGAGATCTCCGCAGAGCGCCGGCATGACGATTGCGTCCGACGCCGCCCGCCCGGGCGGCTGGTTTTCGATTCAATCTTCGCGAGACATCGACATGGCAGAACAACAGACATCCAGGGGCAGCGGCGGTTGGCTTCTGGTTCTTTTCGGCCTGCTCATGGTCATCATCGGGGCACCGCTCGTCTATGGCGGCGTCCAGTTGATCGGCCTGGGCGGATCCTGGTACTACACGCTCGCCGGTCTCGGCGTCATCGCCTCCGGCATCCTCTACATCATGCGCCGCAAGGCCGGGCTGTGGCTCTACGGCTTCGTGTTCCTGGCGACCGTCGCCTGGGCGCTGTGGGAATCCGGCCTCGAATTCTGGCCGCTGGTGCCACGCCTCGTAGCACCTGCCGTGATCGCCATCCCGGCGCTGTTGCTCGCCCCCCTCTTCCCGACAAGCTCCGGCAAACGGGGCCCCTTCGCGCTTGCCGGCCTGCTGGTCGCGGCACTTGCCGCCACCGCCTTTTATGGCTTCACCCCGCATGGCGTGACCCGCAACGCGCTGGCTTCGGCCGAGCCCGCGCCAACTGTACCTCCGGCTGCCGCAAGCGCCACCGACTGGCGCCACTATGGCCGCACGCCGGCAGGCACGCGCTACGCGCCGATCGACCAGATCAACCGCGACAACGTCGACAAGCTCGAGGTCGCCTGGACCTTCCAATCGGGCGATGTCCCCGCAGGGACCGCACAGGACCAGAGCACGCCGCTTTTCGTCAACGACACGCTCTACACCTGCTCGCCCAACAACATCGTCCATGCGCTTAACCCGGACACGGGCGAAGTGAAGTGGAAGTTCGACCCCAAGGCCAAGTCGCCGCTGTGGCAGCGCTGCCGCGGCGTCAGCTACTACGAGCCGGCTGCGGCGCCGGCCGAGGCCAGTGCAGCCCCCGCCGACCCGCTGGCGCCGGCGAGCGTCATTGCCGCGACGCCCGACATGCCAGCCGCCGCCCCCAACGCCTGCGCCGCGCGCATCGTCATGACCACCATCGACGCGCGCCTGATCCAGCTCGACGCCAAGACCGGCGAGCTGTGTCAGGATTTTGGCAATGGCGGCATCGTCGATCTCAAGGCCGGCATGGGCGAGATCAAGGACGGCTTCTACTTCCAGACCTCGGCGCCCACCGTCATGCGCGACCTGATCATGGTCGGCGGCTGGGTGTGGGACAATGTCGAGACAGGCGAGCCTTCGGGCGCCGTGCGCGCGTTTTCGGCGCGCACGGGCGAACTGGTCTGGGCCTGGGATCTCGGCAATCCGGCGATCACCAAGCTGCCGCCGGAAGGCGAAAGCTACACGCGCGGCACGCCCAACGTCTGGTCGACGCCGGCCTATGACGAGGCACTTGGCCTGGTCTACCTGCCAACCGGCAACGCCACGCCGGATTTCTTCGGCGCGCATCGCTCCAAGGCGGCCGAGGACTACACGGCATCAGTCGTTGCCCTCGACATATCAACCGGGCGCGAGCGCTGGAAGTTCCAGACCGTGCATCACGACATCTGGGACTACGACGTTCCCGCCCAGCCAGCACTCTACGACGTGCCTGATGGCAAGGGCGGCACCGTTCCGGCGCTGATCCAGATCACCAAGCGCGGGCAGGTTTTCATGCTCGACCGCCGCGACGGCAAGCCGATCGCCGAGGTCGAGGAGCGTCCGGTGCCGCAGACCGGCGGCGTGCCGGAGGACTTCCTGTCGCCGACGCAGCCCTATACGGTCGGCATGCCGGCGATCGGTGCAGAGCCCTTCACCGAGGCCAAAATGTGGGGTGCGACGCCCTACGACCAGCTCTACTGCCGCATCGAGTTCAAGAAGATGCGCTACGAGGGCGAATTCACGCCTCCCGGCCTGACCCGCTCGATCATCTATCCCGGTTATTACGGCGGCATGAACTGGGGCAGTGCGGCGATCGACGAGGCTCGTGGCCTTCTGATCGTCAACGATATCCGCATGCCGCAGTTCGCGCAGTTGATGCCGCGCGAGCTGACCGACAACTATGGCGGCTCGGCAGCCCATGACGGCCTGTCGCAGCAGAAGGGCACGCCTTATGGCGCCATGAAGAACGGCTTCATGTCGCCGCTCGGCGTTCCCTGCCACCAGCCGCCCTACGGCACTTTCACCGGCATCGACCTGAAGACCCGCCAGATCGTCTGGCAGGTTCCGGCCGGCACGCTCGAGGATACCGGCCCGCTCGGCATGAAGACCGGCCTTGAGATCCCGATCGGCATGCCGACGCTGGGCGGCCCGATCGCGACCTCCGGCGGCGTCGTCTTCTACGCCGGCACGCAGGATTACTATCTGCGCGCACTTGACGTGGAGACCGGCGCGGAGCTGTGGAAGGGGCGCCTGCCCGTCGGCGCCCAAGCCACCCCGATGACATTCGTGTCGCCGGAAAGCGGAGCCCAGTATGTGGTGATTTCCGCCGGCGGCGCGCGCCAGTCGCCCGACCGCGGCGACTACATCGTCGCCTACAGGCTGTCGAAGCAGAACTGAGTTTGGCCGTTTCGAACTCGGAAAGGGGTGCCCCAACGTCGCCCCTTCTTATTTCTGGCTGGCGAAGCCTGATGCGGCGCGGCGCATCGGCAGGCGCCAGCCAAGCCGGACACCGAGCGTTGCGACGGCGATCAGCGCCATGCCCACGCCTTGCGCGATGCCGATCGGATGGCCGTAGATCGCCCAGTCGATGATGATCGCGACGACGGGATAGATGAAAGTGAGCACGCCGATGACAGGCGTCGTCAGCCAGGGATAGGCGGAGAACATCATAACATAGGCGATGCCCGTATGCAGCACGCCGATGCCGACCAGCCAACCCCAGGATGCGAGTGCGATATCGCCGGAAAAATTGGCGAAGGGCGCCAGCATCACCACGCCAACGACCGTCTGGCACAGCACCGTGATCTCCGGCCGCTGCTCGCCGAGCCCCTTGGCGAGGATCGTCACCACCGCGTAGAGCAACGCGCCGCCGAGCGCCATGGCAACGCCCACCATCCAGGACGTCGTGACCGGATTGCCTGACACCACGAGGCCGCTGGCCAGCACGACGCCCAGGAAGGCCGCGGCCATCCAGGCGATCTGGTCGGCGGTGATGCGCTCTTTGAGGAACAGAACGCCGATCAGCACGACGAAAAACGGCTGGATGTGATAGAGGATCGTCATCACCGCGATCGAGGTCTTGGCGAATCCGGCGAAGAACGCCGTCCAGCTCAGCACCATGCAGAAGCCGCAGAGACCCGCGCGGGCGAGGCGCTCCCACGACAACGAGCGGTCGGGCAGATAGCCGCGCAGCAGGCACCAGATGCCGAGAAACAACGCGCCGAACAGGCAGCGCCAGAACACCGTCGTGACAGGATCGACGCCGGCCTCGGTGACGAAAGCGCCGACGGTGCCGGCAATCGCCATGGCGACCGCCAGGTTGAGGGCGGGAAAGCGGGAAGCGTTGGTCATGCTGGTCTTCCTTGGCGACGGCCAAGCAAGCCCTGATTGACGATTTCATTCAAACGAATAGATTTGGCAAACTCTATTCGAAAAGCTGATACCGCCATGGCGATGCCGCTCGACCTCGACCTGCTCAGGACTTTCGTCGCCGTTGCCGACAGCGGCAGCTTTTCTTATGCCGCCTCGCGGGTCGGCCGCAGCCAGTCGGCGGTGAGCATGCAGATGCAGCGGCTGGAACAGACCATCGGCAGGAAGCTTTTGGTCCGCAGTCCGCGCGCGGTGACGCCCAACGCCATCGGCGAGGAGCTGCTGGTCTATGCCAGGCGGCTGCTGAAGCTGTCCGACGAGGCCTGGGCGTCGGTCACCCGACCCGAGGAAGCCGGCAGCGTGCGCCTCGGCGTGCCGGACGATTACGCGGCGTTCCTGTTGCCGTCGGTGCTGTCGCGTTTTGCCGCCGCGCATCCGCTGGTGACGGTCGAATTGATCTGCGAGCAGTCGACGTCGCTGGTGAAGACCTTCGCCGACGGCCGGCTCGATCTCGCCATCGTCACGCGTGGACCCGAGCAATCGATCGAAGTGCTGCAGCGCGAGCGCCTGGTCTGGGTCGCCTCGCCCAACCATGTCGCCTGGGAGATCGATCCATTGCCGGTCGCGCTGTTCGAACCCGGCTGTGTTGCGCGCAAAAGCGTACTTGAGGTGCTGGGCGCTGCCGACCGGTCGTTTCGCTGCACCTATTCCAGCGCCAGCCTGCTCGGCCTGATCGCCGTGGTCCAGGCGGGCCTCGCAGTCGCCGGCCTCGCCCAGCGCAGCGTGCCGCCGGGCCTGCGCATCATCGGCGAAAACGAGGGCCTGCCGCCCCTGCCCGACATGGAAATCGGCATCCTGCGTAATCCGCAGACCGGCAACTCGGCGGTCGAGCGGCTCTACGACTTCCTGCGCCGCGACCTGGCGCAACAGGCGTAACACCTCGAGGCTGCGCCTGCCGTATGCCTGCCATGCATCCAATGCATTGCTGCAATGCACCAACATGCCTTGTCCCGCGCCCGACATGAGGAAAATGTAGATCTAAATCGTTTCAGCTCCCCCCGAGTCCGCTCATGCCCTTGCCGATCCTCGCTCTGGCCGTCGCATCCTTTTGCATCGGCACCACCGAATTTGTGATCATGGGCCTGCTGCCTGAGGTCGCAGCCGACCTCGGCGTCTCGATCCCCGCCGCCGGCCTGCTTGTCACCGGCTACGCGCTCGGCGTGGTCATCGGCGCCCCGATCATCGCCGTCGGCACGGCCAGGCTGCCGCGCAAGCCGGTGCTGATCGGCCTCGCCATGATGTTCGTGCTCGGCAACCTGCTCTGCGCCGTCGCGCCGACCTACTGGACGCTGATGATCGCACGCGTCATCACCGCCTTCGGCCACGGTGCCTTTTTCGGCATCGGCTCGGTGGTGGCGGCAAGCCTGGTGCCGGCCAACAAGCGGGCCAGCGCGATTGCCCTGATGTTCGCCGGCCTGACGCTCGCCAACATCTTGGGCGTGCCGGGCGGCACCGCCCTTGGCGAAGCCTATGGCTGGCGCGCCACCTTCTTCGCCGTCGTCGTCATCGGCCTGCTCTCGGTCGCAGCCATTGCCTTTTTGGTGCCGGCCGGCGTCGCCCCTCCCGGCAAGGGCGGCGTGGCTGGCGAGGTCAAGGTGCTCGGCAAGCTGCAAGTATGGCTCGCCATGATCATCTCGGCACTCGCCTCGGGCAGCCTGTTTGCCGTCTTCACCTACATCAAGCCGATCCTGACCGACGTCACCGGCGTGTCGGTCGATTCGGTCACCTGGATCCTGCTGCTCTTCGGCGGCGGCATGACCATCGGCAACATCATCGGCGGCAAGCTGGCCGACTGGAAACTGATGCCGACGGCCATCGGCGCGCTGATGGTGATGGCAGCGATCCATGTCGCCTTCGCCCAGCTCAGCTATTCGGCGCCGGCGGCGATCCTGCTCGTCTTCCTGTGGGGCGTCATCACCTTCGTCATCGTGCCGCCGATGCAGATGCGCGTCGTCGAGACCGCCTCGGAAGCGCCGAACCTCGCCGCAACCTTGAACCAGGGCGCCTTCAACGCCGGCAACGCCGCCGGCGCCTGGGCTGGTGGCGCCGCTATCTCGATGGGCGTCAGCTATGCCGACTTGCCGCTTGTCGGCGCGGCCATCGCGCTCTCCGCCTTCGTCGTCGCGCTCATTTCCTTCACACTCGACCGGCGTGATGCAATTCAGCAGGCGGCATGACGCTTTAGCGATTGTCAGCAACCCGTCGCTGTTGTAGCCACGACAGCGATGGTTCCTGCTATCCGGTTCGGGCAGCAGGTTAAATGGGAACACGGTGAGACGTCCTCGACGCGAAACCGTGGCTGCCCCCGCAACTGTGAGCGGATAGCAAATCGGAAACATGCCACTGGCCGTTCGGCTGGGAAGGCTCCGAGACGCGATCACCCGCAAGCCAGGAGACCTGCCATCATCCGATTAACTCAACCGGCCGGGGTGTGCCGTGGAGATGATGATGGTTGCGACTGCCCTATTTGGTACCGGCGCGCTCACCGGATCGTTTCGCCTGCTCCGCCCAATCGCGGAGACATGGCATGCTCGATCGCGTCCACGCCGCTAGTCGCCTCGTAGGCACGACTCCGGCACTGCTCGAACTCGACGGCGTCAGCTGGGGGCCGCGCGCCTCCCGGCCGATCCTCGAGCCGGTAAGCCTTGCGGTTGCACCTGGCGAGATGCTCGCCATCGTCGGCCCCAACGGCGCCGGCAAGTCGAGCCTGCTGCGCTGCCTCTACCGCTATCACCGGCCCACCGCAGGCACGGTTCGCCTCGACGGCACCGACATCTGGAAGATGAAGCCGCGCGACTGCGCCCGCCGCATCGCCACGGTACTGCAGGAAAGCGCCTCCGACTTCGGCCTGACGGTTGCCGAGATCGTCGAGCTTGGCCTGACCCCGCATGTCACGAGCTTCGGCACCAGCGACGACGACTACATCAAGGTCGAGTCCGCACTCGGCCTGCTCGGCTTGACCGCTTTTGCCGCGCGCGACTTCGGCTCGCTTTCGGGCGGCGAAAAGCAGCGCGTGATGATCGCCCGTGCGCTGGTGCAGCGGCCGGATCTTCTGATCCTCGACGAGCCGACCAATCATCTCGACATCCGCCACCAGCTCGAAGTGCTGGAACTGCTCGGCAATCTCGGCTGCACCGTCATCGTTTCCCTACACGACCTGGCGCTGGCCTCGGCGCACGCCCATCGCGTGCTGGTGATGGACGCCGGCCGCGCGATCGCCTGCGGCAAGCCGGCCGACATCCTGACGCCCGAGCGCATCCGCCAGAGCTTTTCCGTGGGCGCCATCCTCGACGACCATCCGGTCACCGGCCGCCCGCGTTTTCCTTCCACCTCGAACGCTGACAACAACCCAAGGAGCCTCCATGCGCCTGCCGATCATTGCCGCCGCCCTGCTTGCCACTTGCGCCTCAGCGGCGGCCAGCGGCTTCCCCGTCACCGTCAAGAGCTGCAACCGCGACGTCACCTTCGAGGCCGCGCCCAAGCGGGCGGTGTCCCACGACGTCAACCTGACCGAGATGATGCTGGTGCTCGGCCTCGCTGACCATATGGTCGGCTATTCCGGCATCTCCGGCTGGAAGACGCTGGACGAAAACCTGCGCAAGGGCGTCGGCGAATTGCCCGAGCTCGCGCCGAAATATGTCACCAAGGAAGTGCTGCTCGGCGTCGACACCGACCTGTTCTTCGCCGGCTGGAACTACGGCATGAAGGTCGGCGGCGACGTCACCCCCGACACGCTCGCCCCGTTCAACATCGCGGTCTATGAGCTGACCGAGAGCTGCATCCACATCATGAAGAAGGACAAGTCCTCGCTTCAGGACATGTATGCCGACCTCACCAATCTCGGCGCGATCTTCGGCGTGCGCGAGAAGGCGGAAGCGCTGGTGGCAGGTTACGAGAAGGAGCTTGCCGACTTCCAGGCGTCGCTGCCCAAGCTCGACAAGCCAATCAACGTGTTCCTCTACGATTCCGGCGAGCAGAAGCCGTTCACCGCCGGCCGCTACGCTATGCCGACGGCGATCATCGAGGCAGCCGGCGGCCGGAACATCTCCGACGACGTCGAGTCGAGCTGGGTCGAGATCGGCTGGGAGCCGGTCATCGAGCGCAACCCGGACATGGTGGTGATCGTCAATTACGGCGAGGTGACAGCCGAGCAGAAGATCGAGTTCATGCGCAGCAACCCGGCCTTCAAGGACATCGCCGCCGTGAAGAACAATCGCTTCTTCGTGCTCGAATACAACGAGGCGACGCCGGGACCGCGCAACATTGCCGCGATCAAGCGGCTGGCCGCCGCAATGCGGGCTGACTGACCGTGTCGCACCGACACCTCGTCGCCGGGCCACGGCACGTCCTGATCCACGCCATGCCGGCCCTGATCCCGGGGCTGGCCTTGGTGCTCGTCATCAGCATGGTCATCGCCGTTGGCGTCGGCCCGGTGGCGATCCCGCTCGAGACCGTGTGGGGTGTGATTGCCAACAAGCTGATGCCGGGAAGCGTCGAGGTGGCCTGGTCGAGCGGCCGCGAGAACATCGTCTGGGATGTGCGCGCGCCGCGCGTCATCCTGGGGGCCGCTGTCGGCGCTTCGCTGGCGCTGGTGGGGGCGGGGCTGCAATCGGTGACACGCAATCCGCTCGCCGATCCGCACCTGCTCGGCGTCTCATCCGGTGCCGCCTTCGGCGCCATCATGGCGCTGATCCACGCCGGCATGGTGTTCGGCGCCATCACCGTGCCGGCCTTCGCCTTTGCCGGCGCGCTGGCGGCGACGGCGATGGTGCTGGCGATCTCGAACCTGACACGAGCCCAGTCGGCCGGCCAGCTGATCCTCGCCGGCGTCGCGGTGAGCTTCATCATCTCCGCCGCCGGCAATCTCCTGATCTTCATCGGCGACCCGAAGGCAGCCCATGTCGCGATCTTCTGGATGCTCGGCGGGCTGGGATTGGCGCAGTGGAGCCACCTGCCCTACCCGCTGGTAGCACTTGTTGTCGGCGGCATGTGGCTGATGACCCAGACCCGCAACCTCAATGCCATGACGCTCGGCGACGAAAGCGCCACCGCACTCGGAATCCCGGCGCGACGCTTCCGGATCAAGGTCTTCGTTGTCTGCGCGCTGCTGACCGGCTGCGCCGTTGCCTATTCCGGCGTCATCGCCTTTGTCGGTCTGATGATCCCGCACATCGTGCGCTTCTTTGTCGGTGGCGACTATCGCCGCGTGCTGCCACTGTCGGCGCTGGTCGGAGCGATTTTCCTGATTGCCGCCGACATGGTCGCCCGCACGGTAATGCCGCCGCAGGACATGCCGCTCGGCATCGTCACCGGACTGATCGGCGGCGTGGCCTTCGTGGTGCTGATGCGCCGCCGCGCAACAAATTGACGGTCAGTTGGTAATGCAATGCAAGACGACGCAAATCCAGTTGCACCCCCAGTTTTTCCTAGCTATGGATTTGCCATGAACACGACTTCGCTCCAGAATATTTGGTGGCGGGCCAGCTGACAGCGGCCTCTTGAAGCGCGTGCGCGTGAAAATTGTGATGGCCGCAACGGGATTTCCGGGCGGCCATTTGCTTTTTCGAACCAGGCTCCGGAACGCTCCCACTGCAAGAGATGGAGACGGGAATGACGTTGGAATTGCTTGAAAACGGTGCCGAGCGTTACGTGACTTCAGGGGGCGTCGCCGTCACCCGGCAACGCCACGAAACCGCCTATGCGGGTGCGATCGAGACCTATCTCGACGGGCTGAACAGCCGGCGCGGCGCGGTGTTTTCCTCCAACTACGAGTATCCCGGCCGCTACACGCGCTGGGACACCGCTATCATCGACCCGCCGGTGGTCATCTCGGCGCGCGGCCGCTCGATGAAGATCGAGGCGCTGAACGCCCGCGGCGAAGTGCTGCTGCCGGTCATCCATGCGGCGTTGGCACCGCTTGAAGAACTTTCGATCGGCGAGACGACCAAGCGCCTGATCGCGCTCGAAGTGGCGACGCCCGGCCGCATCTTCACCGAAGAAGAGCGCTCGCGCGTGCCTTCGGTGTTCACCGTTCTGCGCGCCATCACCGCCCTGTTCAAATCGGACGAGGACAGCAATCTCGGCCTTTACGGCGCCTTCGGCTACGACCTTGCCTTCCAGTTCGACCCGGTCGAGCACAAGCTCGAGCGCAAGCAGAGCCAGCGCGACCTGGTGCTGTTTTTGCCCGACGAGATCCTGGTCGTCGACCACTACTCGGCCAAGGCCTGGCATGACCGCTACGACTATGCAGGTGAAGGCTTTTCGACTGAAGGCTTCGCCCGCGACAGCGTCTCCGAACCGTTCAAGCCGTCCGACCGCATTCCGCCGCGCGCCGACCACGAGCCGGGCGAATATGCCCAGCTGGTGCGCCGGGCGATGGACAGCTTCAAGCGCGGCGACTTGTTCGAGGTCGTGCCTGGCCAGATGTTTTACGAGCGCTGCGAGACGGCACCGTCAGAGATTTCGCGCCGGCTGAAAGCGATCAATCCCTCGCCCTATTCGTTCTTCATCAATCTCGGCGAGGGCGAATATCTGATCGGGGCGTCGCCCGAGATGTTCGTGCGCGTCAACGGCCGCCGCGTCGAGACCTGCCCGATCTCCGGCACCATCAAGCGCGGCGACGACGCTATTTCCGACAGCGAGCAGATCCTGAAACTGCTCAATTCGAAGAAGGACGAGTCGGAGCTGACGATGTGCTCGGACGTCGACCGCAACGACAAATCCCGCGTCTGCGAGCCGGGCACCGTGCGTGTCATCGGCCGTCGCCAGATCGAGATGTATTCGCGGCTGATCCACACCGTCGACCACATCGAGGGCCGCCTGCGCGAGGGCATGGATGCCTTCGACGCCTTCCTCAGCCACGCCTGGGCGGTGACCGTCACTGGCGCGCCCAAATTGTGGGCCATGCGTTTCATCGAGCAGAACGAGAAGAGCCCGCGCGCCTGGTATGGCGGGGCGATCGGCATGGTGCATTTCAACGGCGACCTGAACACCGGCATGACGCTGCGCACCATCCGCATCCAGGACGGCATCGGCGAAGTGCGCGCCGGCGCCACCTTGCTCTACGATTCCGTTCCCGAAGAAGAAGAAGCCGAAACCGAACTGAAGGCCTCAGCCATGCTTTCCGCCATCCGCGACGCCAAGACCGGCAACGCTCCCGGCACCGAACGCGCCACCGCCCGCGTCGGCGAAGGGGTCAAGATCCTGCTCGTCGACCACGAGGACTCCTTCGTCCACACGCTGGCCAACTACTTCCGCCAGACCGGCGCCGATGTCTCGACGGTCCGCTCGCCAGTGCCCGAGGAAATCTTCGACCGGGTCAAGCCCGACCTCGTCGTGCTGTCGCCCGGCCCCGGCACGCCAAAAGACTTCGACACCGCCGCAACCATCAAGAAGGCGCGGGCGCGCGACCTGCCGATCTTCGGCGTGTGCCTGGGCCTGCAGGCGTTGGCCGAAGCTTATGGCGGCGAACTGCGCCAGCTGGCGGTACCGATGCACGGCAAACCGTCGCGCATCCGTATCTCCAAGCCAGGCATCATCTTCTCCGGCCTGCCCAAGGAAGTGACGGTCGGGCGCTACCACTCGATCTTCGCCGACCCGGTGCGCCTGCCCAGCGACTTCGTCGTCACCGCCGAGACCGAGGACGGTGTCATCATGGCGTTTGAGCACAAGAAAGAACCGATCGCGGCGGTGCAATTCCATCCCGAATCGATCATGACGCTCGGCCACGACGCCGGCATGCGCATGATCGAGAACGTGGTTGCGCATATGCCACGCAAGGCCAAGGACAAGGCGGCCTAGCCCGAATTCCGACATTTCGCCTCGCGGCCATGCCGCGGGGCAAAGCAGCTATCCAAGCGAGATCATGACCCAGACCGAAACGCAGAGATCGTCCGTCCCCACTGGCAAGCCGACCTCGAGCAAACAGCGCGTCGCCAGGCTCGCTTTCTGGTCGATCATCATCGGTGCCGCGGTGATGGGTCTGAAGTTCGTCGCCTGGTGGCTAACCGGCTCGGTGGCGCTGTATTCCGACGCGCTGGAATCGATCGTCAACGTCGTCGCCGCCATGGCCGCCTTCTGGGCGATCAAGATCAGCCACAAGCCGGCCGACCTCGACCACCAGCACGGCCACCACAAGGCCGAGTATTTCTCGGCGGTGCTCGAAGGCGTGCTGATCATTGTTGCCGCGCTGTTGATCCTGTTCGAGGTCTGGCGCAGCTGGGGCGTGCCTATGAATGCCGACGAGCCATGGCTCGGCCTCGGCATCAACGGTTTTGCCGCCGTCATCAACGCTTTCTGGGCCAGCATGCTGATCCGCGTCGGCCGCGCCGAACGCTCGCCCGCCATGGTCGCTGACGGTCACCACATCATGACCGACGTGGTGACCTCCGCCGGCGTGCTGGTTGGCCTCGTCGGCGCCATCCTCACCGGCTGGTCGATTCTCGATCCGGTGCTCGCCGTGATCGTGGCGCTCAACATCCTGTGGCAGGGCTGGCACGTCATGAGTTCGTCGATGAACGGGCTGATGGACCGCGCCGTCGAACTCGACGAGCACATGCGCATTCGCGACATCATCTCGGCCAATTCCAAGGGGGCGATCGAGGTTCACGACCTCAAGACCCGCATCGCCGGCCGCGCCACCTTCATCGAGTTCCATCTCGTCGTCGATGCCGACATGAGCGTCGGCGAAAGCCATGTCATCTGCGACCGCATCGAAGATGCGCTGCGGGAGGAAATTCCCTCCGTCCGCGTCATCATCCATGTCGAGCCCGATGACGAAGCCAAGCTGCCCAAGGGCACGGTGGCTGTGCCCTTCGCCTGAAGCGGCGACCAGCCTTTCCCCGTTGTCAGGATGATGTCGGCTTCGGTGCCGAAAACAGAGGCCGGCCTCTGGACATCCGCCACCGGCGCAAGCTCTATCCAGCCAGCGGGCGAGGAGATGCGAGGTCTGACATGTATGGGTTGATAGGCAAGATGCGGGCGCATGCCGGCAAGCGTGGCGAACTGCTTGATATCCTTCTTGGCAGCACCGGCGCCATGCCGGGCTGCCTGAGCTATGTCATCGCCAGGGACCCGGCCGACGCCGACGCGATCTGGATCACCGAGGTGTGGGACAACAGCGCAAGCCACAAGGCGTCGCTGCAACTGCCCGAGGTCCAGGCGGCGATCAGCCGCGCGATGCCGATCATCGCCGGCTTCGACTCCAGTACCGAGACCGAGCCGGTCGGCGGCTTCGGGCTGCCGGCCGGCTGAACGCCTGCGGCCTAGATTTTCACCAGCATCGCGGTGAGGTACATGAAGCCGGCACCGGCAGCGAGACCGGCCATGGCTGCGGGGCTGAACAGCCCCCCGCCCTGCGGACCCTCGCCACGGCGTATCAGGGCGGTGACCTCGACGATGACCTGGAGGATCGCCCCGGCACCGATGGCGAGCGCCAGCGCCGACCATTGCGGCGCGAACGCCAGGCTGCCGATCCACAAGCCCAGCACCGCCGGCCCGCCGGCCAGCAGCGCCAGGCCGGCGAAGGTCCACAGCGCGATGCGCTCGCGCAGGATGGGCGCGGCGATGCCGATGCCTTCGGTGACATTGTGCAGCGTGAAGCCGATCACCAGGAAGGTGCCGAGCCCGGCGGCCCCGGCGGCGAAAGCCGCACCGATCGCCAGCCCCTCGCCGAAATTGTGCAGGCCGATGCCGATCGCGATGTAGGTGGCGAGCGCGAGGCCCTTGGGCGCGCCGTTGCGGCGACCGATGCCCATCAGGATCAGGAAGCTCGCGGCTGCCGCCAGCACCACCATCGCGTTGCCCTGGAAGATCGCCGCGGATTCCGCGGCCAGCTCGAAGGCGTCACCGATGGCATCGACCATCAGGAAGGCAAGCAGGCCGACAGTCAGCGCCAAAAGGAAGCTCATGCCGTCGCGGCCGACACCGCGCAGCGCCGGATAGAACATCAGTCCGACCGCCACCGGCACGATGCCGACGAAGATGCCGAGGATCGCCTGCGACAGCAGGCTGGAGCTGTCGGCGACAGGCGTTGCCACCGCGACCGGGATGTCGTGGGCGAATGTGGCGCCGGTGTTGGTCACCAGATTGACCGCATGCGCCTCACCGAGCACCCAGGGGAAAGGCACGTGGATCCAGGCGGACGTGCCACGCGTCAGCGGACCCGGCGGATCCTGCGTGAACTGCCAGTAGGCATCATCGACCTGGACCTGGGCGATGGTCATCGGCGCGGAGCCACCGGCGCGAACCAAGACGCGAATGCCGTCGCCGGCAAGTATGACACGCTCGAAAGCGATGTCTTCGACCGGCGGAGTGCCGTTGTTGAAGCGCGCCAGCGGATTGGTTGATATCAGCACCGCAATCGCCGCGGCGAAGGCGAGCAGCGGCAGGATGACCCACCAGAGCGCGCGCCGCGGCACCGTCGTGCCGGGCAATTCGGCTTCGGTCTCGGAGATCGGAGCGCCCCTCATGCTACGTCCTCCACGACGTCGAACATGCCGACCCAGCCCAGTTCGGTGAACTCCGACTGATGCGGGTGGAACATGTAGAGGCCGGCTTCATGCTCGGCGAAAGTGAACTCGATGATGCCGCGCTGGGCCTGGCACTGGGTGATCAGGTCGACCGTCTTCAGCGTCGGTGTCAGCGTCGTGCCCTGGTCGAAATAGTCGAAGAAGTTGGCATGCAGGTGAAACGAGTTGATCGGGTCGAACTCGACGACATTGATGAGATAGATTCGCACCGGCCTGTTCTTGGCGATCCGGATCGGCGTGTTCATGTAGGTGTGCGCCACCGTGTTGACGGCGTAGAACTCATTTTCGCCGTCGAAATTGGTATCGAAGGCGTTCATCACCATGACGAATTCCTGCCACTGCGCATTCTCCGGCGTGCCGAGCAACCGCGACCGGGCGACATCGACCTGCTCAGGATGGCGGGCGGGATCCGGGTCGATGACGAAGGCGCCGTACATGCCCTTGTGGATGTGCCGCTTCAGCGGCAGGGCGTGGCAATGATAGAGGTGGCAGCCGAAGGGCTTGGCGTCGAACTCGTAGACGAACTCCTCGCCGGGATTGACCAGGCCGGCACCCGGTAAACCATCCATCCGCGCGGCATGGATGCCGTGGAAATGCATCGAATGCGGATGCGAGCCGTAATTCCTGAAAACGATACGTAAGCGCTCGCCTTCGGTGGCGCGCAGGGCCGGACCGGGAACGCGGCCGTTATAGGTCCAGGCCGGGAACATGACGCCCGGCGCGATCTCGATTTCCTTGTCTTCGGCGACAACCTCGAAGGTTCGAAGTGTGCGCCCGTCGGGCAAGGCCGAAATTGTTCCGACATCCCAGTCGGTGAGCATCTTGGCTGGATCGAAGCCATTGCGGGCGCTGTCGACCTCGCCAACGGTGACCATCGCGCCATGCGCGCCACTGTGGCCTGGTGACGGCGCCTGATAGGCATCGGCGGTGGTTGGCGCTGTCGCAGCGCCGGCAGCATGGCCGCCATGCGTTGCCTGCCCTACCGCCGCGTTGACGCCCACCGCCGTGGCACCCGCCGTGCAGATACCGCCGGCCAGCACCAGCCTGCGGCTGAGCCGCTCCCCAAATATTGTCGGCACTTCAACCATCCCAAATTCATTTGCAAATGCGAATGATTTGCATCATGCACTTGCAAATGCCCATGCACAAGCTGAATCTCAGTAAGAGCTAAAGGACTCAACTGCGCGCCCTTGAGTGGAAAATCCGGCGATGGGTCAAGGCGCGGCGCGCGCGCTGGCAAAGCGACGTGAAGGGACAGGCGAGCGAAACCGGAAATCTTGGCGCGTAGCGCGGTCGATGCACGGTGGCATCTGAAGATTGCACGCTGCAATGAATCATTGTCGCAGAATGGCAGCGCAGTCCATTGTAAAGACTGCATAATCCGCTGCAGATATTCGCTCCGCGGCGATGCGCAAGCCGCGTCATGGCAGACGCTGCGGCGATCCATTGCGTGCGGATCGTCGCGTCTGCTCAACAATCCTGAGGCAAAAGCATCGGGCGGCGCAGCGCGGAAACGACGCACCGCCCAGCGCGAGATCAGTCGATCTGGATCTTGGCGTCCTTGACCACCGGGCCCCATTTGGCCAGCTCGGCCTTGACGTGGGCGGCGAGCTCGTCTGGCGTCGAGCCGACGATCTTGGCGCTGAAGCCGTTCATCTTCTCGATGACGGTCGGGTCGGTCATCGCCTTGTTGGCCGATGCGTTCAGCCGGTCGACGGCCGCCTTCGGAGTACCGGCCGGCGCAAACAGCGCGTTCCAGGTATAGGTCTCATAGCCCGGCACACCCGACTCGGCGATCGTCGGCACATCGGGGAAGGACGGTGCCCGCTCGGCCGTGGTAACACCCAGCGCCTTGAGCGTGCCGCCCTTGATGTGCGACGACGAGGACGGCAGATTGTCGAACATGATCGGCACCTGGTTGCCGACCACGTCGTTCAGCGCGGGGCCGGCGCCCTTGTAGGGAATGTGCTGGATGTTGACGCCGGCCATCGCCTTGAACAGCTCGCCCGACAGGTGCAGCGGCGTGCCATTGCCCGACGAGGCATAGGCATATTTGTCGGGCTCGGCCTTCAGCAAGGCGATCAGCTCCTGCACGTTGTTGACTGGCAGCTGCGGATTGACGACGAGCACGTTGGGCACGATGACCAGCAGCGAAACCGGCGTGAAATCCTTCTCCGGGTCATAGGGCTTGGTCTTGAGTATGAGCGGGTTGAGTGCGTGCGTGGCAACCGTGCCCATCAAGATGGTGTAGCCGTCGGGTTCGGCGCGGGCGACACGATCGGCGCCGATGTTGCCGCCGGCACCGGCGACATTCTCGACGATGACCTGCTGGCCGAGATCGTCCGACATCTTTTGTGCGATGATGCGGGCGACGACGTCGGTCGAGCCACCGGCGGCAAAGGGTACCACCAACGTCACCGTCCGGTCGGGGAATTGCTGAGCGACTGCCTGGGGCGCTAGCACCAGCAGCGAAGCGGCCGAAAGCCCAAGCGCCAATGTCATGCGGCGGGTGAATTTCATCATCAGTACGCACCTCCCGGTTGGCGGCGGCACCTCGTTGCCGACCGCGTGGAGCGGCGAGCGTATGAACTTTACCTACGCTGTCAATGCGACGTTGGGGGATGGTGACGTTCGGCGCCAGCGCTGCGGCCGCCTACCGTCCCAGGATTGCCCGTGCGATGGGCCGCACGTGATCCCGGTAGGTGATCGGATTGGCGTAGCGGCCAGCTGCAACACGCTCTTTGGCGAACTTCTCCCAATGCGGCTCGAAGTCTTCCGGCCAATCGAAGTCCTGTCGCATGAGCACCTCGCGCCCGAACGATTCAGGTGCCTCCTCGAATATCCGCCGCGCCTCTTCCGCAAGTGGCGCATAGGCGCGAACCGCAGCCATCTTGCGTTCGCGCGCCTCGGCGTCGAGCACCACCTCCATATGCTCGCTTCCGGCAACTCCCGGAACAGCAGCCGAAACTAGGCGGGTAACTGCTGCACCAGCCGCCGCAAGCCGCGCCGCGACTGCCGCACCGATCGCCGCGGTCAGATCGTGGACAGGATTGTAGCAGTCCACCGCGTCGGCCACGATGGTCACCGCCGATGCCCCTCTAACGGCATCAAATACCCGGTTCGCAGCATCCACGAACGGCACGGCATCGCCGGCAAGGATTGCCTCGTACCAACGCCGGTCCGGCATGTGACCGAAGACCGTGCCACATCTTGCCCCTGCGGCCGCAAGTGCCTGTTGGGAGTAGGCCATCCTCGACGTTTGATTTCCGCCAGACCCGTCCGTCAGAATGTGGACGACCGGTCGTACCTGCTCCATCCAGTGAAAGATGCGCAGTTCATGCCCGGGATGAGCTAGGATTAGAATCGTCTTCATCAGTGGTTTGTCGACCGGGCGCTGGAATATTCCGAGGAACTAATGTGCGTGTGCTCATAACCAATCTTTATGTCAAGGGCTACTCGGGGTCGGAGAACGTCGTGCAGCTGCTGGCCGAAGGGTTGCAACGCGCGGGCCATCAACCGACCATTCTCGCAACTGTTGTCGGCGATCAAGCTGACCGGATGAGACAGCGCGGTTTCACCGTGGTGGATCGCGTTTTCTGATGTTGCAGAGAAGCCAGATGTCATCCACGGACAACATTTGACACCATGTCTTGCAGCTATGGCCCGGTTCCCCGACGTGCCAGTCGTGTATGCCTGCCACAGTTCGACGCTGGAAATTGAAACTCCGCTGCCCCACCCTCAAATCCGTGAAGTTGTCGCGGTCGACGAGAGTTGCGCGGCCAGATGCCTTCAGCGCGGCGTTCCCGCTGACAAGTTGTCCGTCATCCTGAACGCGGTTGACATGGAACGCTTCAAGCGTCGCGCTCCCTTGCCTGATGCACCGACAAAGGCCCTTCTCCTGACAAAGAACAAGGGACATCGTCGCTCAGTGCGTACCGCCTGCAAAAAGGCCGGGCTCTTGCTCGACGAGCTCGGGCCTGGAGCCGGCCGGGTAATACCCAACCTTGAGGCTGTTCTCGGCAACTACGATCTGGTTTTTGCCACCGCGCGCATGGCCCTCGAAGCTGCGGCTGTCGGCTGCGCAGTTGTCGTCTGTGACGCCCGCGGCTTCGCAGGCATGCTGACCAGCCACAACCTCAGATCCTGGCGTCCCATGAATTTCGGAATCGGCCTGCTCACGCTTCCAGTGACAAGCGAGCGGCTGGGACAAGCAGTAAGACAATATGACGCCGCCGACGCAAAACTGGTCACAGACGAATTGCGACAATCCGCAACCGCCGACCGCTATGTCCAGCAGCATCTCGCTGCCTACCAACGAGCTATCGAAGCGCCAAGCCCATCACCCGACAAGATCGCCGCTGCGACGGCGTATTGGGTTGAAGAACTTGCGGTCACCTCAGCGGAACGAAAATGGCGGGAGGTTGCTATCGAGCTTGGACTCATTGCAAGAAGACGCCAGCGTGGTCGTTTGCTCACGCGAGCCCGTAGGCTCGTACTACAGAGAATCTTCGGGCGGAAAGCGACGCAAGGCCAAGCAGGTCGCTAGACAGTGCTGGCCACAGGGCTGACACATCAGCCCGAATGGGTCTAAGACGACGCCATGAAGCCTGACCCGCAGCCTGCAGCCCCACTCACCAACACAAATCCCTTGACGCAATGGCTCTTGCTGCTTGTCTGTTCGGTTCTGCTTGCCGGACTGTTCGAACTGGTGCACCTGCCCGCAGCCTTGCTTGTCGGCCCGATGCTTGTCGCCATCGCGCTCGGCAGCAGCGGCGCCACGGTGCGTGTGCCCAAGCCGCTTTTCGTGTCGGCGCAGGCGCTGATCGGCTGCCTCGTCGCGAGTTCGATTTCGACAGGCATCTTCACCACCTTTGCCTCCGAATGGCCGCTGTTTCTCGGCGCGGCTTTGGCCACGGTCGCCGCCAGCAGCTTCCTTGGCTGGTTCATCTCGCGGCTCAAGGTGCTGCCCGGCACCACCGCCGTCTGGGGTTCGGCACCGGGGGCTGCGACCGCCATGGTGCTGATGGCTGACGCCTTCGGCGCCGACGCACGGCTCGTCGCCTTCATGCAATATCTGCGCGTCATCATGGTTTCGATCGCCGCCGCGGTCATCGCCCGGCTTTGGGTCGACACCTCGGGCGTCGAAGCGCCTGGCATCGAATGGTTCCCATCGATCGTCTGGCCGGCTTTTGCTGCGATGATTGCCGTCGCGGTCGTCGGCGGTACGCTCGGCTACCTCCTGCGCATCCCCTCGCCCTATTTCGTCGGCGCAATGATTGTCGGCGCCGTCGTCCACCTCGGCCTCGGTATCGAGCTGCAGCTGCCGGAATGGCTGCTGGCCATCGGCTACACCCTGATCGGCTGGTCGATCGGGCTCGACTTCACCCGGCCGATCCTGCGCCATGCAGCGCGTGCCTTGCCGCAAGTGGTCGGCTCGATCGCTGCACTGATGGCCTTTTGCGGCGCGCTGGCCTTTGGGCTGCACATCATCCTCGGCGTCGATCCGCTGACCGCCTATCTGGCGACCAGCCCTGGCGGCATGGATTCCATCGCCATCATCGCGGCGGCCTCGAAGGACGTCGACCTGTCCTTCGTGCTGACACTGCAGATGCTGCGTTTCCTGATCGTGCTGTTGTTCGGTCCGGCACTGGCGCGGCTGGTGGCGCGCGCGATCAAGGATTGAGGTCGGCCGCAACGCATCCTGCCTTCGTCCTTTGGTCACTGAACCAGGGAAAGGGAGAGCAAAAAATGGCGCATGACATGTCCACCAAGGTTGAAATCGAGAACATCAACCACCCGGGCCAGGCCAAGCCGGCCGATGCCGCCATGTACCAGCGATGAAGCGCGCAATCCTGACGATCCTGCCAGCGAAATCGCCAGGCATTACCGTGGCGCAGATGCAGGAAGATGTGCGCGGCCACCTGCCCGAGAACCTCTATCCCGGCGGCGCCAAGGCCGGCTGGTGGACCAAGGCGGTACAGCTCGACCTCGAGGCAAAAGGCATCATTGCCCGCGAAAAGGTAAGCCCGCTGCGCCTGCACAAGCTGTAGACCAGGCGTCGCAGCATGGCGGGCAGTGCGCTTGACATGCGCTGCCCTTGCGCGGCCCATGTGCCTCCTGTATGAGAGCGCCATGTCGTCGCGCAAGATCATCGAAATCTCCCGTCCGGCCGCTTTTGCGGGCGAGACGCTGCGCGCCCTTTCTTCGGCTCTCCTTCTTCTCAGCCTTATCGGCGATCGCCGGGCTCGTTAAGGAGCGTCCGGCGGTCGAATTTGCCGCCGAGGCACCTGCTCCTTTACTCTTCACAACAGATCCGAAATTCTGATTTAAGACCGCTGAAGCATGCGCGCTGTGTCGTGCATGGCGGCCAAGAGAACGAGACCGACAATGAGCAAGACGACCCCCGCTTCCGGCCGAAGCACTGGCATGCCGACCGCCGCAGTCAAGTACCAAGCCTATCACAAGATCGACCTGCCCGACCGGACCTGGCCGTCCAGGACCATCGACACGGCGCCGATCTGGTGCTCGGTCGATCTGCGCGACGGCAACCAGTCGCTCGTCGATCCGATGGGCCACGACCGCAAGGCGCGCATGTTCCAGTTGCTGCTCGACATGGGTTTCAAGGAAATCGAGATCGGTTTTCCCTCGGCCTCGCAGACCGACTTCGATTTCGCCCGCTGGTGCATCGAAGAGGGCAATGTCGCCGACGATGTGTCACTGCAGGTTCTCGTGCAGTGCCGCCCGGAACTGATCACCCGAACCTTCGAGGCGCTGCAGGGCGCACACAAGCCGATCGTGCATTTCTACAACTCGACCAGCGAATTGCAGCGCCGCGTGGTGTTCGCCAAGGACGTCGCCGGCATCAAGCAGATCGCCACCGATGCCGCCAAGATGATCACCGACATGGCCGCCAAGGCCGGCGGCGGCTACCGTTTCCAGTATTCGCCTGAAAGCTTCACCGGCACCGAACTCGAGGTCGCCCTGGAGATCTGCAATGCCGTCACCGAGATCATCAAGCCGACGGCCGACAACAAGCTGATCATCAACCTGCCCTCGACCGTCGAGATGGCGACGCCCAACATCTATGCCGACCAGATCGAGTGGATGTGCCGCAACCTCGACAACCGCGAGAACCTGATCATTTCGCTGCACCCGCACAATGACCGCGGCACCGGTATCGCCGCCACCGAGCTCGGCCTGATGGCCGGTGCCGACCGCGTCGAAGGCACGCTGTTCGGCAATGGCGAGCGCACCGGCAACGTCGACGTGGTGACGCTGGCGCTCAACATGTTCACCCAAGGCGTTGATCCCATGCTCGACTGCTCGGACATCGAGCGGATCAAGCAGGTCTACGAATACTCGAACCAGATGGTCATTCCGGAGCGCCATCCTTATGTTGGCGAACTGGTCTACACGGCTTTCTCCGGCTCGCACCAGGACGCCATCAACAAGGGCATGAAGGCGATCAAGGTCGCCAACAAGCCATTGTGGGAAGTGCCTTACCTGCCGATCGACCCGCAGGACGTCGGCCGCAGCTACGAAGCGATCATCCGCATCAACTCGCAATCGGGCAAGGGCGGCATCGCCTATGTGCTGCAGGCCGACTACGGCCTCAACCTGCCGCGTTCACTGCAGGTCGAGTTCAGCCAGGACATCCAGCAGATCACCGACACCGAGGGCAAGGAAGTCTCGCCCAAGCGTATCCATGAGCGCTTCCTCGAACGTTACGTCGACCAGCCCGGTGCACGCCTCAAGTTCGTCGATCACCAGACCTTCCCCGACACCGAGGTGAAAGGCCGCCGCGTTGTCGAGGCGACCATCCTCGACAACGGCAAGGAGATCGTCATCAAGGGCACCGGCAACGGCCCCATCGACGGCTTCGTCGACGCACTTTCCCGCCATATCGGCATCGATCTGTCGGTGCTCGATTATTCCGAGCATTCGATCCAGCGCGGGTCGAACGCCTCGGCGATCTGCTACATGGAAGTCGAACATCCAGCTGGACGTCTGTTCGGCGCCGGCATCAACACCAATATCGTCGCCGCTTCACTTGAAGCTGTGGTTTCCGCGGCCAACCGCATCGTGTCGCGGTAAGGTTAAGTTGAGTTCGAACACGCCTCGCCCGTGGATAACGGGCGGGGCATTTGTGCATCGTTGCTGAGCGCGCTTGTACACTGACGCCAGCCGACTATGATCAGGCCGTTCGTACCGGTTGGAAAAGGGTCGACACTTGGTTGCCTCCACGCCTGCTGCCCCCGCAGTGCGCGAAGCGCTTGAGCGGCTTGTTGCCAGCGAGACCTTTGGCCGGTCCGACCGGGCACGCAAGCTGCTGCGCTATATTGTCGAACGCGAACTCGCCGGCGAAGCCGAGCGGCTGAAGGGTTTTGCCATCGCCGTCGACGTTTTCGGCAAGGACGCCGAGTTCGATTCGGCAACCGATGCCGTTGTCCGCGTCCAGGCCGGGCGTCTGCGCGAACTTCTTGCCCACTATTATGCCGCGGAGGGCAGCAACGACCCGATCCGTATCGGCATTCCGCGCGGCAGCTATGTGCCGACCTATGAGGTGATGGCCGAATTTCCGCCCGAAATCCCCCGCCACACCGAGACACAACACAACGGTTCCGTCGCGGTCCTGACCCAGGCCGAGGCGAGCCAGGCCGAGCAAGAACAGCCTCATGGCGAGGAGGTTCAAGCCGATGCGGCTTACTCCGGCACCAGCTTCAAGCGACAGCTTCGCTACTTCTGGGCGGCGATGGCACTTGTCATCGTCATGCTTGGCATCCTGGTGTTCCGCAACATCGGCGGCCCGATCGGGTTCGAGGTCGCCGGACTGGGCAATTCCCGCAGCGCTACGTCGAGCATCAACGATACCGTCGACCAATTGCCCGCCGTGCATATCCATTCCAGTTCCGAAGGCGGGCAGACAGCACGTGTGGCGACGGTGCTGCGGACAGCGCTGTCGGGTTTCGACACCATCGATCTCATAGCCCGCGACCGCTCGGATGCTGCCAGGCGCCCCGATGCCACCGACTTTGACTTCACCGTCAATGCCGGCCCGAGCGCTGGGTCGGTGCTGGTCGAGCTTCAGCACATGACCAGCGGCCGGATCCTTCTATCTCGCGTTCTGTCGCCACAAGAGATCAGCCCCGACGTCATCGATGATCGCATCGCCGACATCGTTTCTTCGACCATTCCCGCCTCTGGCATGATCTACAGCTTCATCGAGCAGAGCGGGCTGCAGCGCGGACTGACGGCGTGCCTGCTGCTCAGCGGCGATTACTACATGGATCAGAACGCCACCAAGCACCGTGCCGCCTATCAATGCATGGAGGATCTCTCCAAGCGCAGCGCCAAATCGCCGGTGGTCTACGCCGAACTGGCCTCGCTGCAGCTGGAAGCGGTGACCGACAACTATCCCTACCCGGCCAATGCAACGACCGAGGGTGCTTATGCGCTGGCCCATAGCGCCATACAGATGGGGTCGACCAGCCCATACGCCCATCGCGCATTCGGCTATCTGCAGTCGCGTGCGGGCGATCGCACCGAGGCCATAAGGTGGATACGCAAGGCCTATGAACTCAACACCTACGACCTGACCATGGCTGCATCCTACGGCTACGCGCTCATTCTTGGCGGCAGCTACAGCGATGGCGTGCCGATCATGAAGCGTGCCGTCGAAAGCGCCAGCGCCCATCCTGGCTGGTGGGACTACGGCTTGTTCCTGGGCGAGTTCATGCTCGGCAACCGTTATGCCGCGGCCCGCGCCGCCAGCGCGCTCACGACAAACAAGAAGCCGCATTATGTGGCCGCACGCCTGATCGCGGCAAATTTCGTCGGCGATACCAAGCTTGCTTCGGAACTGTCCAAGGAGATCGCGACGCGCTATCCGGCTTTCGCCAACGACCCGGCAGCCACCTTCACCAAGGGCAAATACCCGGCGGAACTGACAAAATCGCTGATAAAGGCGCTGCGCGCCGCCGGTCTCGGGCACCAGACCTGACCTAAGGGGCTTTTTTCAGCGCCTTTTTTTGCATAACTAAATTTGCGCCTTTGGCGCTCTAACATTGTTTTACATTTTTCTACTTTAAATCTACAACTTTTCGTGAATTCGATTTCAGGTCATTTGAGCACGATGAATTACTCCATCCATGCCGCCGTTCGGGGGAGCGGCAAGAACGTGGTGGTTCTGCTGCACGGCTTCGGGGGATATGGCGGCGTCTGGGGAGACGTTGTCGATTGCCTGGACGGTGCCTTCACCACGATCGCCTACGATCTGCCGGGGCATGGGCTTTCGCTCGACTACCCCAAGGCTGGTTCGGCCAAGGTAGCCGCGAACGCGGTTCTTGCCGACCTCGCCGCGCGTGGCATAACCCGCGCGCATTTCGTCGGTCACTCGATGGGCGGCGCAGTGGCAACGCTGGCCGCCCTGTTCGATCCTCAACGCGTCGCATCGCTGACGCTGCTGGCGCCAGGCGGCTACGGCCCGGAGATCAATGGCCCGCTGCTCAGGCGTTACGCAGCTGCGGCCTGTGCCGACGAGATCCGTTCCTGCCTCGCCGAAATGTCGAGCCCCGACAGCACGGTGCCCGACACGGTCGTCCACGACCTGACCGAGATGCGCAACCGCCCCGGCCAGACGGAAAAACTGATCGCCTTTGCTGCAGCGATGACCGCCGACGACAAGCAAGGCGTGATCCCGCGCGACAGTCTGGCGACGCTGACCATGCCGGTGATGGTCGTCTGGGGCACGGACGATGCCGTACTGCCCTATAGCCATGCCGACGCCCTGCCCTCAGGCTTCCTCATCCACCATGTTCTGGAGATCGGTCACATGCTGCCGGAAGAGACGCCCGCACTCGTCGCCGACGTCATCAGCCGCATGAGCCGCCGGCGCCAGCGCCGCCAGCCGGCCCTTGCCACGAGCGACACCTGATGAATCAATTGATCACCAGCGGCCGCTAAGCGCCTGCACAAAAATCTCTTTCTGTCTTCAGCCGATGGCGAAATCGAGTTTGCGCAGGATACAATTCCGCCGCGATCGTGACTATGTTAACCCTTGCTTAACCGAGATCCGAGGCAAGAGGCCATGAGCGACGACAAGGTGACCGCGATGAAGCCGGCGCGCCCGCTGTCGGATGCCATTCGCGACGTCAAGAACGCCACAGCTGATCGAACCGACGTGGTCGTCGACCTGCGCGACGCACACCGCATGCGGCTCGAATTGCTCGCGGCAGAGCTCGAACCGGTTTTCGCCGATGTGCCCAAGGACATCGACAATTTCGACTTCGCCATCTCCTCCGGCCTCCAGCCCAGGCTGTGGATCGACGCGGTGAGCCATGTCGGCCTTGGCCGTGACCGCCGGACCTTCCGCTTTGTCCGCGACACCCGCATCGGCCGCGTCGTGCTCGCCGAGTCCACCGACGCCAAGCGCATCGCCGACCAGGTGACGCGCTACATCGCCGAGCGCATCGTCGAGCGGCAACTGATGATGGAAGGTGGTGCCGAACCCGCACTGGCCGGTTTCGGCCGCGAGGCGGTGGCAGAGGCCGAGGCACCGCTGCAGCGCAATGCCCGGCCGGTCGTGCCGGGATTCTTGGCCAGCTTTGGCTTGCTGGTTGCCGGCGCGGCTGTCGGCATCGCCGTCATGGCGGCGCTCTACTGGCTGCGTCTGGCAGCCACCGGCGTCATTCCTTGACCAAAACAGGCGAGCGCGGCGCTGCTGCGCTCAGATCGAGCGTCGCAATTTGCGCCGACGGCATGGCCGGTCCCGACAGGCCACGGCGGGTCAGTTGCACGTTCCAGCTTCCCGGCTGGCCCGAGATGTCGAGCAGATTGAACTGCGCCGCCGGCTTGTGACCGCCCGGCGCCTGGCCGGCCGCGGCAACCCCCACCACCGGTACCGCTTCATTGCGCCCATCGATCCAGTGCAGCGTCGACAAATGCGAATGGCCGTGCAGTACCAGCTCAGCGCCATGCTGTCGCACCAGCTTCTGGAACTTGCCGATGCCAAACAGGCGTTTGTGCTGGCCGACCGCACCGCGCACCGGCGGGTGATGGATCATGATGACGCGGAAGAGCCCGCGCTTACCCGTTTCCTCGAGAATCCTGGCCAGCCGTTCCGCCTGGCCCTCGCGAAAAAAGCCGCTGGCCATGAAGGGAGCCGTCGCGCGCGCCGTCGACACGCCGATCAATGCCACGTTCTCGCGCACGCGCAGATAGGGAAAGCTGGTGGAATTGATCGCACCATGAGCGCCGTCGCCATGCATCCATGGCGTCCAGGCGTGGCACGCCTTGTCGAAAGCGCCGGGCACATAGGCATCATGATTGCCCGGCACGACGGAGACCTCGCCGGGTGCGCCCAGCGTCTCCAGCCACAGCCGCGCCAGCGCGATTTCGCCGTCGAGCGCGAGATTGACCAGGTCGCCGGTAACAGCCAGATGATCAGGCGCCTGTGCCTTGAGATCGGCAACGATCGCGTCGACGATGCCGTCATGGTGATGGCGGCGACGGTTTCGTTGCCAGTTGACGTAGCCGACCATGCGCTTGGAGGCGAGGTCGCGATAGGTTACATCCGGAAGCGGACCCAGATGGACGTCGGAAATATGCGCAAGCCTGAACATTGCTCCCTTTTAGGTCACGCGTCCGCAGCTTTCCAGCCATGGCGGCATGCCCGATGAGCAGTGCCCCCAATCCGCTTCGCCAGCGCCCATGGGCGCGACTGCGCGGACGCCTGTTCCACCTTTATTTCCTGCTGCGGCGGCCGATGACGCTCGGCGTGCGCGGCCTCGTCCACGATACCGCGACAAACTCCGTCTTCCTGATCCGCCACACCTACGTACCGGGCTGGCAACTGCCGGGCGGTGGGGTGGAAATCGGCGAGACGTTTGTCGAGTCGCTGGCGCGCGAACTGGAGGAAGAAGGCAACATCACGGTTCTGGCAGCACCGGTGCTGCAATCTATCCACCTCAACAAGCAGGCGACGAAGCGCGATCATGTCGGCTTCTATCTGATCGAAGCTTTCCGGCAGGACGGCCCGAAGCTGCCCGATCACGAGATCGCCGAAGCGGGATTCTTCCGGCTTGATGCGCTGCCCGAAGGCACGACGGCGGCAACGCGGCGGCGGATTGCCGAAGTGTTCGGCGGCGAGCCGGCCTCGCCCTACTGGTAGGACGAGGCGAGGCGCGCTGCCTGCGTTGCTCAAGCAGCCTTCAGCAATTTGCCGCGGTTATGCGGAGCCGAAAAGTCGACCTCAGGTCCCACCGGCACGATGCCGGTCGGGTTGATGCCGGTGTGGCTACCGTAATAATGCGCCTTGATGTGATGCAGGTTCACCGTCTCGGCGACACCGGGCATCTGGTAAAGCTCGCGCAGGTAGTTCGACAGGTTTGGGTAGTCGGCGATCCGGCGCAGATTGGTCTTGAAGTGCCCGACATAGACCGGGTCGAAGCGCACCAGCGTCGTAAACAGCCGCCAATCGGCTTCGGTCAGCCTGTTGCCGACGAGATAGCGCTGGTGTGACAGCCGGTCTTCCAGCGTATCGAGTGCGGCAAACAGCTCATCGAAGGCCTCCTGATAGGCAGCCTGGGTGGTGGCAAACCCGGCGCGATAAACACCATTGTTGATCGACGGATAGACCAGATCGTTGACCGCATCGATCTCGCCACGCAATGCTTCGGGGTAGAAGTCGAGCGAGGCATCGCCCCATTCGTCGAAGGCCGAGTTCAGCATGCGGATGATCTCGGATGACTCGTTGGAAACGATCGTCTTTTCCTTCTTGTCCCACAGCACCGGCACAGTGACGCGGCCCGAATAGCTCGGGTCGGCCTTGGTGTAGATCTGGTGCAGGAAGTCGAGCCCGTAGAGCGTATCGCCGGTGGCGCCATCGTCGGCCAGGAAGGTCCAGCCGTTCTCGCCCATGTGGTGATGGACAACGGAAACCGAGATGATGTCTTCGAGTTTCTTCAGTGCCCGGAAGATCAGCGTGCGGTGCGCCCACGGACAAGCGAGCGAAACGTAGAGGTGATAGCGCCCAGGCTCGGCCTTGAAGCCGCGCGTGCGGCCTTCCGCCGGCTTGCCGTCGACCGTGACGAAATCACGCCATTGCGAATGCGAGCGCACGAATTTACCGCCTGTCGACTTGGTGTCATACCAGCGGTCCTGCCATTTGCCTTCAACCAGCAATCCCATGGTGAAATCCTTTCGTTTGCCACGATGTAGGACCGCGGAAGCGCGAACCGAAGGGCAACGCGTTGAACGGATCGTCAACGCCACGCACACATCGGCCAAATGCACGATGGACGGACGCTAAAAATGATGGTAGCGGGCATTCTATGTCGCAGACCTTTGCACAGATCCGGATCGACCGACGACGAATGAGCGCACGCGCGTGAAGCGCTGACTTGCGACTGCTGCGGCATGCCCCGCGGCACCTCATCCCACGGTACCGGATTGCAAAGAACATGACCCTCGCCGACGTCACCTACATGCCGGAAGCTCCGGCGCATGACCTCGAAATCGACGAAATCAACGCCGAGGCCTTTGGGCCGGGCCGCTTCACCCGCGCTGCCTACAAGATCCGCGAAGGCGGCCCGCACGACCGCTCGCTGTCCTTTGTCGCCATGGATGGCGGCCAGGTCATCGCCTCGGTCAGGATGACGCCGATCGCCGCCGGCGCCGGCCGGGCACAGATGCTCGGGCCGCTCGCCGTCCGCCCCGACTTCAAGAACATGGGCATCGGCCGCAAGCTGGTCGCCATGGCGCTCGCCGCCGCCACCAAGGCAAACGAGCCTGCGGTGATCCTGGTCGGCGACGAGCCCTATTACGGCCCGCTCGGCTTCGCCCGCATTCCGCGCGGCCAGATCGAGATGCCGCGGCCGGTCGACCTTAACCGCCTGCTGGCGCACGAGATCGTGCCGGGAGCGGTTGCCGAATTGACGGGCGAGGTCTGCCACGCCAACCTGGCCACGACACCGCAACGCACGACCGAGCCGGCCTAGCCGCCGATGACTTGCCCGTGCCGCCCATCTTGCTAATTCAATAACAGCAAAAGAGGACAGGCTGACATGAATCCAAACGGGCAGATTGCAGTGGTCACCGGCGCCGGCTCCGGCCTTGGCGAAGCCACCGCGCGCGCACTCGCAGCCAAGGGCGCCAAGGTCGCGATCTTCGACCTCAGCCTCGAACGTGCCGAGAAAGTTGCCGCCGACATCGGCGGCGTCGCCGTGCGTTGCGATGTCAGCAATGAAGAAAGCGCTGTCGCCGCATTTGCCGAGGTGGAAGCCAAGCTCGGCACGGCTCGTATCCTGGTCAACTGCGCCGGCATTGCCGTCGGCGTAAAGACCGTCGGCAAGGACGGCCCGCATCCGCTCAGCGTCTTCCGCCAGGTGATCGAGGTCAATCTGATCGGCTCCTTCAACATGATCCGGCTGTTTGCCGATGCGGCCGCCAAGCTCGAGCCACTGGCCGGGGGCGAGCGTGGCGTCATCATCAACACCGCCTCCGTCGCCGCCTATGACGGCCAGATCGGCCAGGCCGCCTACTCCGCCTCCAAGGGCGGCGTCGTCGGCATGACCCTGCCGATCGCGCGCGATCTCTCGCGTTCGGGCATCCGTGTCGCCACCATCGCGCCCGGCATCTTCAAGACGCCGATGATGGCGGCAATGCCGCAGGAAGTGCAGGATTCGCTGGGTGCCGCCGTGCCGTTCCCGCCACGCCTCGGCGAACCGTCGGAATATGGCGCGCTGGCATTGCACATCGTCGAGAACCAGATGATCAACGGCGAGACAATCCGCCTCGACGGCGCCATCCGCATGGCACCGAAATAGGCGCCAGACACCCCAGGATCGGCTATCCTGCAGCCCCGGCAGCGCAAGCTTCCGGGGCTATTTTGCTTGTGGCGAAACGAAACCCTTGCCAAAGCCCGGCTGCATTAGATAAGTAGATTGAATTAGTCATATTTGACGGTGAAGCAGTGGAAGAGCGCAAGAAGGACGTCTTTCTGGAGACCACCGCAGAGGCGACTGCGCTGGCGCGTTCGCTGATGCGCAAGGCCCGATATGGCGCGCTGGCCGTTATCGAGCCTGAAACCGGCTCGCCGCTCGCCAGCCGGGTCGGCACGGCAACCGACGTCGACGGCACGCCGCTGATCCTGATCTCCGGGCTCTCCGCCCACACCAAGGGCATCGTCGCCAATCCCGCCTGTTCGCTTCTGGTCGGTGAGGTCGGCAAGGGCGACCCCCTCGCCCATCCGCGCATCACGCTCTTCTGCCGGGCGCGAAGGCTGGAGCGGGGCACGGAAGAATATGCCCGCGCCGAGCGGCGCTATGTCAACCGCAATCCCAAGGCCAAGCTCTATATCGGCCTCACCGACTTCACCGTCTTCCGGCTTGAACTGGAGCGTGCCAACCTCAATGGCGGTTTCGGCAAAGCCTATCTGCTGAGCCGCAACGACCTGCTTCTTCAAGGCCCTTCCGTGGACGCCATTGCCGCGGCCGAGCAGTCGGCGCTCGACCACATGAATTCGGATCACACCGAAGCGACCGGCATCTACGCCAGTTATTTCGGCCGCCTCGACGACAAGACCTGGGTGCTCAGCGGCTTTGATCCGGAAGGCATGGATTTGGCCGCCGGCGACGAGACCGGACGGGTGCTTTTCCCGAAAATGCTTGTCGAAGCCGCTGATCTCAGGCGAAGCCTTGTCGAAATGGCAAAAGAAGGCCGCGCAGCAAAGTCTTGATTTTTTGAATGAAAGCTGATTTGTCATATATTAGCCAGATCCGCTACTGATTCCATTGACGATCTGGTTTGGTAATTCGGCGTTGTTGCCCCCATGACGCCGGAAAGCATGACGGATACACGGGGTACCCATGAAACCGAAAAAACTGACGGCCAACGCGGAGGCTGCTGCTTCCTTGCTCACGCTTATGGGCAATGAAAAACGGCTGATGATCATGAGCCACCTTCTCGATACCGAGATGTCGGTGGGCGCGATCGCCGAAAAGGTGTCGCTGAGCCAATCGGCTCTGTCGCAGCACCTCGCGCGCCTGCGCAACGAAGAACTGGTCGAAACGCGCCGCGACCGGCAGATGATCTATTACACCTGCAAATCCGAAGCCGTGCGCAAGCTGCTCGGCACGCTGGAAGGCATTTTCGAAGACGCCTGATTTTCAAGCTCGGGCAAAGCCTTTCCAGGCTCCCATAGCGGGCTGCTCTCCGCTATGAAGCAGCGATGAACATCATCCGTATCGACGATCCCGCCGACCCGCGCGTCGCGTCCTATCTCGACATACGCGAGCGCGATCTTGTCGGCCGCGAAGGCCGCTTCATCGCCGAGGGCAAGGTCGTTCTCAACGTGCTGTTTGGCGCCCGCCGCTTTGAAGCGGAATCGGTGCTGGTTCTCGAAAACCGGCTCGCCGGCATGGCCGAGACGCTCGGTCTCGCACCCGAGACCATGCCGGTCTATGTCGCATCGAGCACCGTCATGGACGCCATATCAGGCTTTCACATGCATCGCGGCATCCTGGCCATCGGCCGCAAGGGCGTGGCGCCTTCTGTCGACGACATGCTTGCCGCCCTTCCCGAGCGCGCACTGGTGGCGGTGCCTGTCGGCATCTCCAACCACGACAATGTCGGCTCGATCTTCCGCAACGCCGCAGCCTTCGGCGCCGATGCGGTACTGCTCGACGAGACCTGCTGCGATCCGCTCTACCGCAAGGCAATCAGGGTGTCGGTCGGCGCAGCCCTCAAGGTGCCATTCGCCGTTGGCGGAACAGCCAGCGAGCTTGCCGATGCGCTTGCTCGCCACGGCTTCGAGCAACTGGCGCTATCGCCCGCGGGCAAGGCCGACATCAGCGACATTCGACGCCCCAGGCGGCTGGCGCTCTATCTCGGCACCGAAGGCGAAGGTCTGCCCGAGCAGCTGCTGAGGCGCCTGACAACGGCTAGGATCAAGATGGCGCCCGGGTTCGACAGCCTCAACGTCGCGGCCGCCTCGGCGATCGCGCTGCATCATTTCACCGATGCTGCGAATTAGGCCTATTCGGCCGGCAGCGACTTCTGCAGCGCCCTGACCCTGTCGGCAAGACTGACCACTGCCGACGTATCGCCATTGACCGGCGCGCGAGTGTCGCCTGAATTGGCAAGGACCTTGGCGATCGGCGACTCCGGGCCTTCGAGCCGCGCCGTGAGCGCCACCACCTCGGCCGCCAGTTCGTGCATTTGCTCGCGCAGCAGCGAATCCTGGCCGGGAGCGGATACGGTTCGCCCGGCCTTTGCCAGCTCGCCTTTCAGCCGCTTGTTCTCACGCGTCAGCGTGGTCAGCCGCCCTTCCAGGCGCTCTCGTTCAACCGCCTGTGCGGTTCCGTTGATCATGACGGCCTCCTGCGTGCCTTGCGGGCTTTTCAGTTGCTCGCGCACGCGGTCAAGTTCGCTTTCGCGCAACCGGCCGAGTTCGGCCTCGCGCCGCTCCAGCTTGTCGTCGCGGTCACTCAGCGACGACACCATCTGCTGCAATTTCTTGTCGAGTTCGCCGGCGCGCCTGGTCTCGGCCTTCAGCGCCTCGCGCACGGCCTTGTTGTCGGCCTCGAGTTCGCTCAGGCGAAGGTCATTGCCCTTGCTTTGCTGACGCAGCGCCGACATGTCGTCCGACAGCTTGCCCATCTGGCTTTCGCGGCTCACCAGTTCGATCTGGCGGTTGCTCGAGGACAGGCTGGCCTCGTCGTACAGCCGGCCGATTTTCTCGATCTCCTGGGCACGCTTTTCGAGCACGCGTTCCGCCTCGACGAGCTGGCTGGCGAGCGCCTTGATCTGCTCGTCGCGCCTGGAGATCTCCTCGCTCAAACTGCCACGCTTGGCTTCGAGCTCGCTGACGACCCGGTCCTTGCTGGCATGATCGTCGGCGACCGCCTTTTGCGCCTCGCGGCTGCGGCTGAGCTCGACGGCTTGTGTCAGGAGCTTTTCCTGCGATGCCTTGAGCTGGACCTCGACCTTGCGCAACGCCATGGCGTGCTCGGCGCGCAAGCTGTCCTTGTCGGCGCGGATCTCGTCGAGCGTCAGCGGAAGCTTGGCCTCGACCCGCTGGCGGGTGACCGAAACGGCACGCCGCCACACCGACGGCGCGATCAGCAGCACCACAAACCCGGCGGTCAGGAAGCCAAGAACGAAAAACAGGATCGACTGGACCAAGGCACTTTACCCGTTACGGACAGGCGCGAGTTTGCCATGTTCCCATGGCAGGAATCCAGCACCGCTGTAAAGCCAGTCGATCCGTTCTTCACACAATCAGAACGGATTCCAGGTTGGCTGCTGCGTCAACTTCAGGTAGCCGAGATTGACACCCAGTCGCGCGCCAACACCGGTGCGCACCGGCACCAGCAGGATGTTGCCACGCTTGAGAACGTTGAAGCCGACGCCGGCGACGACATAGGCCGAGCCCGCAACGCCGCCATAACGGTCATAGAGATTGTTCACGTCATCCAGGTTGTAGACCAGGATCATCGTGCGCGAGCCCTGCCCGCCGAAATCCCAGCCAAGCGACGGGCCCTGCCAGAACACCTTATGGTCGCCGGCATTCTTGGTGTAGAGCGTGCCTTCGCCATAGGTCAGGCCACCGACAAAGGCACCCGATCCCTCCTCGCCGAGCACATAGCCGTTCGGCAGGCCATAGGACGCGAAAACCTTCTCGACCACGCTGGCAAGACCGCCAGACGTCGAGCCGAAGAAGCGATGGCCGGAATCAAGGATCTCCTGCGAGGTATATTGCTGCGCGCGAGACGCAGATGTCGAAAATGCCAGAACGCCGACAAGGACGAACATCGCGGCAACAAGCCGGGCAAACGTCCGGCCATAGAATCGGGAAATCATGCTTCCAAATCTCCGTCAGGGAGCACACTTTCTCCGACGCCCCGGACCCGCTGCTGCTCTTGATTGGCGGCTGGCTGGTCCAACTCCGGCAAACTATGCCGTAATCCTTTTTCAACCATTAAACTGACCCACGAAGATGGCGGTTCGAAGGCACGAAAAGCTGTCGAAACGCCCCGGATTTGCGCAGAAAAGCCACCATTTCGCGCAACCGTCACCTGCTGTTTCTTGCCGCATGAGGCGGCGCTGTGTAACCAAGAGTACTATAAGGCCAGCCCTGATTCGCACTGCCGGGTTCCTTGGCCGCATTACCGTGGTTCAAGCCATTTGCCCGAGGGATGCCGTTCATGGCCGAGTTGTTGATGCTTTCCGCCCCTGACCTCGCAGCGCTGCTGTGCAGCCGGGTTTGCCACGACATCATCTCGCCGGTCGGCGCCATCAACAACGGTCTCGAACTGCTCGACGAAGGCGGCGCCGACGAGGACGCGATGCGTCTCATCCGCACCAGCGCCCGCAACGCCTCGGCTCGGCTGCAGTTCGCCCGCATCGCCTTTGGCGCGGCAGGTTCGGCTGGCATGCTGATCGACACCGGCGATGCCGAATCGGTTGCCACCGCGTTCCTCAAGAACGAAAAGCCGGAACTGACCTGGAGCGGCGGCCGCGCGCTTCTGCCGAAGAACAAGGTCAAGTTGCTACTCAACCTGCTGCTCGTCGCCCATGCCGCGATCCCGCGCGGCGGCAAGCTCAGCGTGACGCTCGAAAACGTCGACACCGCGCCGAAATTCACCCTGTCGGCCTCAGGTCCGATGCTGCGCGTGCCGCCGAAATTCCTCGAACTGCACTCCGGCCAGAAGCCAGAGGAGCCGATCGACGCTCATTCGGTGCAGCCCTACTACACGCTGCTTCTGGCGCGCGAAGCCGGCATGACCATTTCGATTCATGCCACGCCCGAAGAGATCCTGCTGACCGCAGAGTGATCGGCGCAACTTTTTCAATATAGCCAAAGCACTATTGTCACTGCCTGCCCGGCAATGCCTTGGCGATTACGCGCGACTGGCAGGTTGTCGGCCTGATTGTAGGTCCGACAATCAGCACCGTCTTTCGCCGGATTTACGCTGTGGCCTCGAAGATTTGGAACCAGCCAGCGAACGCGCTGGCCCGCGGATGAAAACAGCCGCTCTGGCAGACGTTTCCAAGAATTTTACCATTCGGGTTTTCGGCTTCTTTACGCAACGAGGCTAAGGTCTGGCCAACATCCGGCGCGACTGACGCGTTCGGCTCCCGCAACAAGGACCGGGATATGAAGCGCTGCCTGTTCGTCGATGATTCGAGCGTCATTCGCAAAGTCGCCAAACGCATCCTCAACAGCCCGGAAATGGTGGTCGTCGAGGCCGCGACCGGTGCCGAGGGCCTGGATATGTGCGCCTACGACATGCCCGACATCATTGTCGTCGATGGGGCGCTCGAGGATATGGGCACCGCCGACTTCATCCGCCGCGTCCGCGCGCTGGATGGCCGGGTCAAGCCGCAGATCGCGATCTGCCTGACCGAAGTCGACATTGGTGCCATCATGCGCGCCAAGCGTGCCGGCGCGCAGGGCTATCTGCTCAAGCCGTTCACCAGGCCGCAACTGCTCGACCGTTTTCGCGCCTTCGACGTCGCTGCCTGATTCGGCCTGCTGGATCGCCCCAGACCGACGGTTTGCGGCCGCGCCTAGCGCTTATCCATGCGCAAAACAAAGAAAACCCGGCACGAAGGCCGGGTTTTGACTGAAGTAATCAGAAGAAATCAGGCGATTTCGCGAAGCTCTTCCGGCTCGCGCAGCACATAGCCGCGGCCCCAGACAGTTTCGATGAAGTTCTGGCCGCCAGATGCAGCGTCAAGTTTCTTGCGCAGCTTGCAGATGAAGACGTCGATGATCTTCAGCTCTGGCTCGTCCATGCCGCCATAGAGGTGGTTGAGGAACATTTCCTTGGTCAGCGTCGTGCCCTTGCGCAGCGAGAGCAGCTCCAGCATCTGGTATTCCTTGCCGGTCAGGTGCACGCGCTGGCCACCGACCTCGACCGTCTTGGCGTCGAGATTGACGATCAGGTCGCCGGTGATGATGACCGACTGGGCGTGGCCCTTCGAACGGCGGACGATGGCGTGAATGCGCGCCACCAGCTCGTCCTTGTGGAACGGCTTGGTCATGTAGTCGTCGGCGCCGAAGCCCAGGCCGCGCACCTTGTCCTCGATGCCGGCCATGCCGGAGAGGATCAGGATAGGCGTCTTGACCTTGGACAGGCGCAAAGTGCGCAGAACCTCGTAGCCCGACATGTCGGGCAGGTTCAGGTCGAGAAGGATGATATCATAGTCATATAGCTTGCCGAGATCGACACCTTCTTCGCCGAGATCGGTCGTATAGACGTTGAAGCTTTCCGATTTGAGCATCAGTTCGATGCTCTGTGCGGTTGCACTGTCGTCTTCTATCAGCAGAACGCGCATTCAAATCCCCTTTTCTGCTGCCGGAACGTCTTCGCGGTCCAAACCTTGCCGGCCCAGTGCTTACCTGAATCGGAGGCTGCCATCGAATGGTTAACAAAACCTAATTTCGTATGGAAGACCATATCAGAAATTTTAACCGGCGCATACACCCTCTTGAATCCAATCATGAATCACACGGTCAACATCTTAACGCGACGCATTAACAAGGCTGACTAAGCGACTCCGGAGACGGCCCAATCACATTCGCAGCGAAAACCAGAATCTTTACCGGGCCTTAAGTCTCGATGGGTATGATTAACGATGCCCGTAAACGAATGGTTACCGGCGGAGAAAAACTTTAAAAGTTTGTTTTCCATAGTCGGGTGTTCAGAACCGGTTCTGGTGCGGCACGGTCCCTGTGGGCCACAGTAGGCGAGTAGAAGTGCGTTTTTCGGTGTTCGGGAGTGTCGGGTCATGAAATCACGTGAGAACCTGGTCAGGCTCAAGCAGTTTCAGGTGAACGAAAAGCGCCGGCAGCTGATGCAGCTTGATTCGATGATCGCCGAATTCGACCGCATGGCCAGCGAGCTCGAACTGCAGATCGTCGCCGAGGAAAAGAAGGCGGGGATCACCGATCTCAATCATTTCGCCTATCCGACCTTCGCCAAGGCCGCGCGGCAACGACGTGACAATCTGAAAAACTCCCAGCATGATCTGGCGCAACAGCGCGCCGCTGCCGAATCCTTACTCGGCGAAGCTGAAGCGGAGCTGTCCAAGGCAGAGATGCTGGAATCGCGCGACCGCACCACCCGCGACGCCGACAATACCGGCCGCAGCGCCATGATCGGGTAGAAAACCCATAGTTTTCAGCAATTTAGCTTTGCGCTGACGACGCTGCGCAGATCCAAAGTCCAAGGCCTGCGCTGCAATGCGCGGCGCCCTACGCCCTGAACTCAGCCGGCTCGTTGTCGCCGGCCAGTGACTGGGCACGCGAATCACGAATCTCGGCGCATGACGTTCCGCCCAGACCCTGATCTGATTGAGCAGATCGGACAGATTGCGGCCCAGATCGGTCAGCTCGTACTCGACCCGCGGCGGAATGACCGGAAAAATCTCGCGCCGCACCAACCCGTCACGCTCCAGAATACGAAGCGTCTGCGTCAGCATCTTGGGCGTGATGCCTTCGACCTTGCGTTGCAGCTCGCCATAACGCCGCCTGCCCGGCTTCAAAGCGCCGACGACCAGATACACCCACTTGCTCGCCAGCATCTCGAGCACGGTGTGCGACATGCATTCGCGCCGGAAGGCGTCATAGCCGAAAGGCGTGTCGGGAGCGCATTCACTATCCATGGGGTACCTATATATCATTGAGGTACATTCTAGACAAGCGAATGATACTATCCAAATGATAGTGGCACATGCATTCACCCCAAGGAGGACATTCCTATGCGTGCCATTACCCAGAACACAGTTGGCGGCCCGGAAGTGCTTGAGATCGCCGAGCGGCCCAGCCCACAGATCAAGGCCGGCGACGTGCTGATCCGCGTCAAGGCGGCCGGCGTAAACCCCGTCGACGCCGCCGTACGCGGCGGTTTTTACCCGCTTTTGGGCGAACCACCCTTCGTTCTCGGCTGGGATCTGTCGGGAACCGTCGAGGCAGTTGGTGCCGGTGCCAACGGCTTTGCGCCCGGCGATGAGGTCTTCGGCATGCCCAATTTTCCGGCACAGGCCGCAACCTATGCCGAGCTTGCCGCAGCTCCGGCAAGCGAGTTGGCGCACAAGCCGCAGGCGCTCGATCACGCGGCGGCAGCCGCCCTGCCGCTTGCCGGCCTGACCGCCTGGCAAGGCCTGGTGACGGTTGGAAAGCTCAAGGCGGGCGACCGCGTCCTGATCCATGGTGCCGCCGGCGGTGTCGGCCATCTCGCGGTGCAGATCGCCAAGGCGCTCGGCGCTTATGTCATTGCAACAGCGAGCCCGAGCAAGGTCGATTTCGTCCGCGCCTTGGGCGCCGACGAGGTGATCGACTACACCAGGGACGATTTCATCGCCAAGACCGGCCAGGTCGACATGGTGTTCGAGCCGCTTGGCGGTGACCATGCGGAGAAGTCGCTGAAGGTGCTGCGCACGGGCGGCGTGCTGATTGCCCTGCTCGAAACCAGCGAAAAGGCAAAGTCGGACGCCAAGGCGAACGGCATCCGCCTGGAACGCATCTCGGTCGTACCCGATCGTAAGGGACTGGAAGAACTGGCAAAACTGGTGGCCGCCGGCAAGCTCAAGGTTCATGTCGCCAGGAGCTTCCCGCTCGCCGAGGCCGGCGCGGCGCATGCCTTCCTCGCCACCAAGCCCAAGGGCAAGGTGGTGCTGACGGTCTAGGTCGCCAGGAAATCACTGCTCAAACGAAAAAGGGTGCGGCAAGCCGCACCCTTTCTTATTGGTTGGCCGCAACGGCCGGTGTCAATGACGGTATTGCTGGATGCGCGTGGTGCGCAGGCCAGCAAGGCCGTATTCGTCAATGGAGGCCTGCCAGGACAGGAACTCCTCGGTCGTCAACTTGTAGCGTTGGCACGCTTCGTCGAGACTGAGCAGCCCTCCCCTGACCGCAGCGACCACCTCCGCTTTTCGGCGGATAACCCACCGGCGCGTGTTGGTCGGGGGCAGATCGGCAATCGTAAGCGGGCTGCCGTCCGGCCCGATAACATATTTGACACGCGGTCTAACCAGATCGGTCATCGTACTCTCTACTAAAAACTCAAAGACCCAATCACCTGCCACACTAGCGCCACAGCTTTAAAAATTGCCTAAGCGTATACTAAGAGCTAAGTAACGAACGTGAACAGAACGTTAGACTCTCAATCCGCAATTTAACCACCTGCCCAGTTGGCTGGTTTCCCGCCGAAAAAGGTGGGCCAGCGCGCTTCGGGTGGCACTGCGAAGAGGCTTGACCTATATTGCAGCCATTGGCATGCAGCCGACCCAAAGACAGCGGAACGCAATCCCGATGAACAGCCTGGACCTGCCCGGACGCCCTGAAGACACCCGCGTGGTTGTAGCCATGTCGGGCGGTGTCGATTCTTCCGTCGTGGCCGGACTGCTCAAACAGGAAGGTTATGACGTCGTCGGCGTCACGCTGCAGCTCTACGATCATGGGGCCGCGACCCATCGCGCCGGCTCGTGCTGTGCCGGCCAGGACATCGCCGACGCCCGCCGCGTCTCCGAAACGCTCGGCATTCCGCATTATGTGCTCGACTATGAAGAGCGCTTCCGCAAGGCGGTCATCGACCCGTTCGCCGAAAGCTACGTCGCCGGCGAGACGCCGATCCCCTGCGTTTCGTGCAACCAGACGGTCAAGTTCGCCGACCTGCTCGCCACCGCGCGCGAGCTGGGCGCCGATGCGCTCGCCACCGGCCACTATATCCGCTCGAAGCAGAACGGCGCCCACCGCGCGCTGTACCGCCCCGTCGACGCCGATCGCGACCAGAGCTATTTCCTATTTGCGACAACGCAGGAGCAGATCGACTATCTGCGCTTCCCGCTCGGCGGCATGTCCAAGCCCGACGTTCGCGCAGCCGCCGAACGTATGGGGCTGACTGTCGCCGCCAAGCAGGACAGCCAGGACATCTGCTTTGTGCCGCAGGGCAAATATTCCGACATCATTGCCAAGCTGCGGCCATCGGCCGCCAATCCCGGCGACATCGTCCATATCGACGGCCGCGTGCTCGGCCGCCATGAAGGCATCCTGCGCTACACCATCGGCCAGCGCCGCGGCATCGGCATCGCCTCGGGCGAGCCGCTTTATGTCGTCCATATCGACGCCGAGCGTGCACGTGTCGTGGTGGGTCCGCGCGAGGCGCTGGAGACGCACAAGATCTTCTTGCGTGGCATGAACTGGCTCGGCGATGATGCGCTGTCGAGCGTCCCGGCCTCAGGCCTCGAGCTCTACGCCAAGGTGCGCTCGTCGCGCCCGCCGCGTCCTGTCGTTTTGCAGCACCGCGATGGCGCCACCTGGGTCGAACTTGTCGACGGCGAGTCGGGCATCGCTCCGGGACAGGCCTGCGTACTCTATTCCGACGACGGCAACGAAGCACGTGTCTTTGGCGGCGGCTTTATCGAGCGCTCCGAGCGCCACGCCGACGCGGAAGCGATGCTGTCACGGCTGGCGGCAACGCCAGGGTCGATAGCCGCGGAATAAGGCATGGGGCAGCAGTAGGCTTCGAGCAACTGCCCTACTCCCTTGCTGCCCTACTCCCATTCATCTCAATCGTGGGTGACGGTACCAGCCGTCAGAATCCTGAGCACCCCCAGCGCTTCTTCAGCGCCGGTGCGCGGCTCTTCCCGCGTCTGGATGCAGTGGATGAAATGCTCGAGCTCGCGCGTCAGCGGCATGGCGTTTTCGAGCTCGATGTAGGTCGGTTCGTTCATCGTCGACGTCCACTGCCCCTCGTCCTGCCAGACCGCATGACGATACAGCGCAAGCTTGCGCTCCTGGGGCTCGACATCGTCAAACACCGCCATGCCCTTGGTGCCAACGACGGTCAGCCGGCGCTCGCGGTAAGGGTTGAGCCGCGAAGCAAAAAGGTGCCCGCGCAGGCCGTTGGGGAAACGCATGTGCAGGTGAGCGAAATCGCTGAGGTGGTTGAGCACCGCGGCACCTTCGCCGCGCACCTCGATGGGGGCCGTGCCGGTGATCGCCAGGATCATCGACAGATCATGCGGGGCCAGATCCCACAGCGCGTCGTTTTCGGCGTGGAACTTGCCGAGACCGAGGCGATGCGAATGGATGTAGCCGACCTCGCCGAGTTCGCCCTTGTCGACAAGCGCCTTGAGCCCCTCGAACGCCGGGTGGAAACGCAGCACATGGCCGGTCATGAAGACGCGGCCGTTGTCGCGCGCCGCCTTCACCGCACGCTCGGCGTCGGGCACCGTCAGCGCGATCGGCTTTTCAACCAGCACGTCCTTGCCCGCTTCGACAGCGCGAACGGCAAAGTCGGCATGGAACTGCGGCGGCAGCGCCATGACGATCGCATCGACATCAGCGCGGGCAAACAATTCGTCCGGCGTGAGCGCCAGACAGCCCTGCTCGGCGGCAAAACGCTCGGCGCGCGCCGGATCGACGTCGGAGACGGCGTGGAGGGCACCAAGCGACTTCAGGGTGCGGATGTGGTTGCCGCCCCAATAGCCGCATCCAAGGACTGCAATACGCGGTGTCATCAGGCTCTTTCCAAGGGGGAATTATGCCGGCAGACATAGTGCCCGCGCCCTATTAACTCAACCCCGCGCCCTGCGCCAAAATCACCTGGAGTATGTGCGCTGGAACGCCGAGACCACGCCATTGTCAGGGTCAAACATCGCCTTTGTGGGTTCAGGGGCTGTGCAAAAACCCTGCCGCAGCAAGCTATTTGACAGCCATCCGGCGTGCTTCGGCAAATATCCGGAATTGCCTGATGTCACTGCTTGACAGGCTTGCCATCCAGACATTATATCCGCCCGACCTTGGCGAAACGCTTCGACGCCTGCCTCTTCCGAGACAGTTTTTCGAGCCTTCTCCACCCTGGCGGGATAGCTCAGTTGGTTAGAGCACGGGAATCATAATCCTGGGGTCGGTGGTTCGAGTCCACTTCCCGCTACCACCCTTCCGAACATTTCGCATGCTGCAGTCGAGATCTCTATCTCGACATTTGCTCAATGATCCACTGCCTGAAGGCCATCACGCCGGCACCGCGCCGCTGCCCGGGTGCGATCACGAGATGGTACTGAAGGTCCGACGGCATCGTCTCATCAAAACATTTGACCAGGCGCCCTGCGGCCAGATCATCGGCAACGAGCGACGACCGCACCAGCGCCAGTCCAGCACCTTGCCGGCACGCAGCGATCATGTCGGAGAAGGCCGGAAAGCTCGGCCCGGCCTGGAAATCGAAGGGCTCGTCCGAGCCATCGACAGCGGGTAGTCTCTCCTTGCGGTCATATATCTGCCCATGCCAGCGCTCCCAATCCAGCACCGTGTGGCGGGCGCCCTCATAGCGCAGCAGCGGCGCTGCGCGCAGCGCCTGCCGCTTGGGGAGCGCGCGTGCGACCGCCGGTGAAGAGACGGCAAACTCATAATCGTCGGTCAGGCGGTAGGCGTCCGTGCCAGGCAAGGTTCCGGCCAACCAGATGGCAATGCCGATCTTGTCGATGTCGAGGCGGGCACGCCGGTACTCGATGGTGACGCTGACGTCGATCTCGGGATGCGCAGCGCAGAAGCTGCCGAGACGTGGCTGCAGCCACTGGCTGGCAAACTCCGGCGTGGTTGAGATGCTGAGCTGCTCGCTCTTCATGCCGGGACGCGCGTTGTCGAGCACCGCCTCCAGCGCAGACAGCGCCTCGACGATGCCAGGTATCGCCTGCTCGGCCAGCACGGTCAGCTCGACGCCCTTCCTGCTGCGCACAAACAGCGACGTGCCCAGCCAGGCTTCGAGCTGCGCGATCTGATGGCTGATCGCTGTCTGGGTTAGACCCAGTTCCTCCCCTGCCCGGGTGAAGCTGCGCGTGCGCGCCACCGCTGCCATGGCGCGCAGGGTCTGCAGGGGTGGAAGCCGGGAGCCTGGTTGCATGAAAATCTCTCATGCCATGAATGAGCACACTTCATTGTACGTCATGCAGCACAGCATGCAACTCGTGGAAAATCATGAGATCACTGCTGAGAATTTCCATGAAGAAAATCTCTGAAACAATCGGCCGCGCATTGCGGTGGCGCGGCCGTCGCCGGTCTCCACAGGCGCCGCCAAGCTACCTTCGCCATGATGTCGGCCTGGGCCGCAGCGCCGATCGGCCCCGCCACTGGACGGACTTTCTTTGAAACCGCAAGCGCCGCCCGAAAGGGGCGGAGGAACGCCTGCCCTGCTCTCGGCGCCAGCCGCCCGCACAGCCCTCAATGCGTGATCAGCAGTGGCGAGATCGAGTTGGCGATGGTCTGGAACGCCGCCTTCAGCTCGGCGATGTTCTTGGTCGGGAAATAATAGGCCGGGCCGGTGGCGCAGGTGCTGTAGAGATCGCGGTTGGCCTGGGTATCGGCACCGAGGACGACGGTGTAGATGATGACGTCCTGCGCCTTCAGATTTGTGCAGACGGTCTGCGTCGCAGCGTTGACCTTCTTGAGCGCACCATTGCGGTCGGTCGCCCCCATTCGCCCGGTATCAAGGTAGCTGTAGGCGCCGTAGTCCGACTTGTTGATCGGCGAGCTGGATGCGCCGAAGACGTTGTTTTCGCCGTCGGTGAAGACGACGACAACCTTTGACGTATCCGGCGCCTTGAAAGCATCGCCCTGGGTGAACGGCGCCCCCGGCGACAGGACGCGATAGCCCCAGGCAAGGCCCTCCGAGACGTTGGTTCCCGAACCGTACCAGAAGTTCATGTTGTCGAGTTCGCCCTTGATCTTCTTGACGGGATCTCCGCCGAGCTTGACCAGGTCCTCGGTAAGAGGGACCACGGGCGTGGCGCAGCCATAATTCGGGCCGGTGGTGTCGTTGGGTGTCTCCTTCAGCATGGAGCTAGCTCGCGCGGTCGAGCTTGAATATTTGCCCGTCGACTTCTGCTTCTCGCGATCAGTGCCGCCAACGACATCGATCAGGTAGCTGTTGTTGTAGCTGGTACCGCTATTGGGTGATTTGGCCGCCCCCCCCGGCTCATCCGGCGCGAAGTAGGGTACGAACAAGGTGTCTGGCTTGGTGATGTCAGGGGCAGTGTCATCCAGTGCATACAGATCGCGGCGCGCTTCGACACAGCCTTTCCATTCCCCAGTAGGCCCGGTTTTCCAGTTTTCCTTCAGGCCCTTGAAAAGCTTCCAATGGCCGATGCGGAACTCATTGCCTCTCGCATCCTTCATGGTCTCGAAATTCTTGCCGTTCCATGACTTGTCGTCCAACGGTACGTCGTCCCGCGTATCAACCCAGGACTGATCGAACCCCTCGGCGCTCTTGATGTTCACGGCGGTGACCAACGGCACCAATGCAGCGCGGATCTGGCGCTCCGGTCGGTCGTCCTTGACCTTCTGCAAGGCCTTGATGATCTCCTTGGAGCCTTCGATCAGCGCCGCCATGTTGGCAGCCCCCATCGAACCGGTGTTGTCGAGCACCAGTGCGACCTCGAGCTTGGCATTCGATTCAAAGGCATTGGCGGCAGCGGCGACGCGCGCGCTCTGGCCGAAGATGAAGGCAAAGTTCAATGCGACGTCAGCGTCAGCGGTGGCGGTGGTCCTGATGTGATTGACACTTTGCTCGACGACGAGCTTGGCCTTGGCATTGACCAGTGACGGCCGGTTGGCAACGTTGGTGGTAAAAAACGCGTTGAAGGTATCGTTGCGGGTCCCGGTCTTGTCGCTCAGCCGCGATGCCGCCAGCACTGCCGAGTCGAGCGCGTTCTGCAGGTCGGATCTGGCTTTCATCAGATTGGCGACGTCGAGCGCGAAGCCGACAGCGGCCAGCAGCACAGGCAGTAAGATCGCGAACATGATTGCGAAATTGCCGCTCTTCGATAGCCAGAAGCGTTTAAGCACCACAGCCTCCCCCGAAATCCTGAAGAGGCTATTTGCATGCAAACAATTTAAATTGAGTTTAGCACGGTTCATACAATCACAAGATGAGCTGGATCGGCCTTCAAAGCTCTCCCGCCGCGTCAGTTTCCGCGCCCTCGCGGTAGGCGATACCAGTTCGGACAAACTGTGGTTGCAGGCCCAGCATCGGCAGGACGCGCCGCAGGATGGCGCTGCCAAGGGGGACGGCATTCCAGCCGGAAGTCCTGAACCCGTGTGTCTCCGGCAGGCCCTTGGGTTCGTCAAGGATTGTCAGCAACAGGTATCTCGGCTTGTCGGCGGGGACGACGGCCATGAAGGAGGTCATCACCAGATCATCGGCATAGCGTCCGTTGACGACCTTCTCCGCCGTGCCGGTCTTGCCGCCGACGAGATAGCCCGCGACGGCTCCGTTCCTGGCCGAGCCGGCTTCCGCGTTGTAGCGCAGGAGATAGCGCATCGCATCCGCCGTCCCTGGCGAAACAAGCCCGGAGCCGACGATGCGGCCGGCCACTGGTGCGCCCTTGATGAAGGTCGGCGTGATCAGGCGGCCGCCATTGATGAGCGCAGCGATGCCCGTGCTCGCCTGCAACGGCGTCACCGCAATGCCGTGGCCGAATGAGACGGTCGCCGTCGTCACCTGCCCCCAGCTTCGCGGAAGGATAGGCGCGGCACTTTCCGGCAATTCGGTGCGCAGTCGCGACATCAGGCCAAAGCGTGTCAGATAGGCCCGCTGCGCCTCGCCACCCAAGGTCATCGCTATCTTGGCTGTCGAGATGTTCGACGAGTAGATGAAAACCTCCGGGATGGTCAGCATGCGGTACTTGCCGCGATAGTCTCGGATCAGCTGCCGTCCGAACTGCAACGGCTTGCGCGCGTCGATGACGGATTTCAGCGTGAATTGTCCGGAATCGAGCGCCATGGCTGTGGTCAGCGCCTTGAAGGTAGAGCCCATTTCGAAGGCACCGGCGCTGATGCGGTTGAGCCGCTCGGGCCGCAGCGCATCCACAGGTACGTTGGGGTCGAAATCGGGAAACGAGGCCAGCGCGAGCACTTCGCCATTGTCGACGTCGAGCACCAGGCCGGCGCCAGCCTTGGCTTTGAAGCGTGCCATCGCCTTGAGGGTTTCGTCGGCAAGGGCGTGCTGGACGCGGACATCGATCGACAGCGTTACCGGCTGCAATTGCCTGAAATCACCGGTCATGCCGGCGAGATTGAGATCACGCAGGCCCTGCCCGTCGATCCACTTCTCGATGCCCGAGATGCCAACATTGTCGAGATCGACAGCGCCGAGCACATGGGCGGCCAGCGGACCGTTGGGATAGATGCGGCGCCTTTCCGAACGGAGCCCGATGGCCGGAAGCCCGGCGTTCCACAGCGCCTGCTTCTGCAACGGGGTAACCTGGCGCTTGAGCCAGGCGAATGCGGCATCGCTTTTCAGCCGCTGATGCAGTTGGCGCGCGTCGAGGTCCGGAAAGATGGCGACCAGCTTCTCGACCGTCTCGTCGACGTCGGGCACATAGCGCGGCTCGGCATAGACCGATGCACTCGGCAGATCGGTTGCCAGCAGGACGCCATTGCGGTCCAGGATCTGCGGTCTTGCGTTGGCCACCTCCCTGAAGGCGTAAGCCGGACGCTCGCTGTCGGTCAGGCCAAGCTGCACCAGCCGCGCACCGATGGCGGCGAACAAAACGGCAAACACCGTCATGACAAGCCGGATACGAACCCCGGCGCTTCTTGCGCTAGCCCTCTTCATCTCAGTAGAGCCCACCGGTGCTGTCGAGAAGCTTGTCGCGCAGCACAGGCGAAATGCCGCCAACGGCCGGGATGGTGGACGTGACAATGTCCGACGTCTCGAAACCGTCGATGACCGGACAGTCGGCAACGCAAGGCGACGTGCCCGGCTTGAAGGCCTCCCGGACCGAACCCGGACTGCCAGCGGCGACACGCCTTCCCGTGCGCCGGTCGACGCTCTCGAACGTCATCCCCTCCGGCACCGGAAATTCGGCAACCGGCTTGCCCTTGAGGGCAATTTTCATGAAGTCGATGAAGACAGGTGCCGCCAGCCCGCCGCCGGATTCGCCATATCCCATGGGTTTCGGCGTGTCGTAGCCCAGGAACACGCCGGTCACGATGTTGGGTGTGAAGCCGACGAACCAGACGTCCTTCTCGTCATTGGTGGTGCCGGTCTTGCCGGCAACCGGAACACCGAGCGCAGACACGCTGGTTGCGGTGCCGCGCTCGACAACCCCGCGCATCATCGAGGTGACCTGATAGGCGGTCATGGGATCGAGCACGTATTCGCGATCATCCTCCAGCACAGGTTCCGGCTGGTCCCGCCACTCCTCGGCATTGCAGGCGTCGCAGTCGCGCCCATCGTGGCGGAAGATGGTTTTACCGTGGCGATCCTGGACCCGGTCGATCATCGACGGCTGCACCGACTTGCCGCCATTGGCGATGACGGCATAGGCCGAAACCAGCCGCATCAGCGTGGTTTCGCCAGCGCCGAGCGACATCGGCAGATAGGGCTTGAGCTTGTCGTAAATGCCGAAACTCTGGCCGTACTGCGCCACCACGTCCATGCCGACATGCCGCGCGAGGCGCACCGTCATCAGGTTGCGGCTCTTTTCGAGCCCGGTGCGCAAGGTCGAGGGACCGCTGAAGCGCCCGTCATAGTTCTTCGGCTTCCAGATCCGTCCAGCACCATCCGGCAGCGCTATCGGTTCGTCCATCACCAGCGCGGCCGGCGTGTAGCCGGTGTCGAGGGCGGCGGCATAGACGAACGGCTTGAATGCGGATCCCGGCTGGCGGTAGGCCTGCGTGGCGCGGTTGAACTCCGACTGGGCAAAGGAAAAACCGCCGACGCTCGCCAGCACCCGGCCAGTATGCGCATCCATCGAGACGAGCGCGCCCTGCACTTCAGGCACTTGCCGCAGCACATAGCCGTCATCCTGCTTCTCGACATAGATGACATCGCCGGGCGCAACCACGCCAGCCAGTGCCTTGCCCGTCTTGGCACTGCCGGCTCGCTTCAGCGCCCAGCGCATCGACTTGCCGCTGATGTGGGCGATCTCTCGCTCTGGCCGGTTGCCGGGGCCCTGGCGAAGTCCGATCTCGACGACATGCTCGGTTGTGCCGAGCACCACCGCCAGGCGCCATTCAGGCACATCAGCCAACGGCACGATGCTATCAAGTGCCTGCCGCCAATCACCATCGGCCGCGATGCGCGTCACCGCGCCGCGAAAACCCCTGCCCTGGTCATAATTGACGAGCCCGCGGCGCAGCGCCTTGACGGCTGCCGCCTGCAGCGCCGGATCGAGCGTCGTGCGAACGGCGAGGCCGGCAGTGTAGAGTGCGGCTTCGCCATATTGTTCTGATACCTGCCTGCGTACCGCCTCGGTGAAGTAGTTGGCATCGGCCACCAGCAGGTTCGGCGGGCGCTTCTTTGTGCCGAGCGGCATGGCCGCCGCCGCACGCGCCTCGCCGCCATCGAGAAATCCGTTGCGCAGCATCTGGCCGATCACCCAGTTGCGCCGTTCGATGGCCCGCTTGGCATTGAGATCAGGATTGTAGTTGTTCGGCCCCTTGGGCAGCGCGGCAAGATAGGCGGCCTCGGCAACCGAAAGTTCGCCGACCGGTTTGTCGAAATAGGTCAACGCCGCTTCGGCGATGCCATAGGCACCGAGCCCGAAATAGACGTCGTTGAAGTAGAGTTCGAGGATCTCGTCCTTGGAGAAGGCGCGTTCGATGCGCACCGACAGCACCGCCTCGCGGATCTTGCGCGCCAGCGTGCGATCGGAGGAGAGCAGCAGATTCTTGGCAACCTGCTGGGTGATCGTCGAGCCACCGATCATGCGCTGACCCGAGCCGAAGTTGGCCATATTAGCCCAGACGGCGCTGGCGAGCCCTGAAAGTTCGATGCCCGAATGGCTGTAGAAGCCTTTGTCTTCCGCCGACAGGAACGCATGCCTGACGCGGTCGGGTACGGCTTCGATCGGCAGAAAAAGCCGCCGCTCGCGTGCATATTCGGCGAGCAGCGCGCCGTTATAGGCGTAGACCCGGGTCATGACCGCCGGCTCCCAATCCGCCAGTTCGCGATAGTCGGGTAAGTCCCCGGTGATGTCGGCGACGAGCAATGCCACGCCGCAAGCGCCTGCAAGGCCGGTCAGGACGAGGAACGAAAACAAATGGCTGATGAACTTCATGATGGTGCGGGCAGCTTGTCGGTTTGAGGCAGGTCCCGAAAAAAATGGGCAAACGACTGCTGCTCGCAGGGCTCCACCCAGGCCCGCGAACAGGTCATAACCTGCAGGTTTTGTTCGATATCAGCTCCAAACTGGCAAAATCGCACGGCCTCGACAAACGCTCAATATTTTGGTTACCCATGAGAAAAAGATGGGCATAGGATCAAAATCGCGTGGAAACATCGCAACTGCCGCTGAACGCGCTGCGGGCCTTCGAGGCTTCGGCGCGCCATTGCAGCTTCACCCGGGCCGGCATGGAACTGTTCGTGTCGCAGACCGCGGTCAGCCATCACGTGAAGTCGCTGGAGGACCTGCTCGGGGTGAAGCTCTTCCGCCGTCTGCCCAGGGGGCTGGCGCTGACAGACGAGGGCGCGGCACTTGCCCCGGTGCTGACGGATGCCTTCCGCCGGGTGACGGCAACGATGAGCCGGTTCGAGGAAGGACACTTCCATGAAGTGGTGACGGTTGGCGTGGTCGCGACTTTCGCCGTCGGCTGGCTGATGGAGCGCCTGCCGGCATTCCACCAGGCCCACCCCTATCTCGACCTCAGGATCATGACCAACAACAACCGCGTCGATCTGGCTGGCGACGGGCTCGACCTGGCGATCCGCTTTGGCGACGGGTCGTGGCGCGGAACGGAGGCGATGCACCTGATCGCTTCGCCATTGTCGCCGGTATGCTCGCCGATGATGGCGACGAAGCTGACGCAACCAGCGGATCTCGCGCGTGTCGAACTGCTGCGCTCCTACCGCGCCGACGAATGGATGCGTTGGTTCGAGGCGGCAGGCACGCCAAAGCCGGTGCTGCGCGGCATGATGTTCGATTCGTCGCTGGCGCTTGCCGAGGCGGCGGCCCGCGGTGTCGGCGTTGCCCTGGTGCCGATCAACATGTTCGAGCGCAATCTCGACGACGGACGTCTCGTCCAGCCATTCGAGACCACGGTTTCAACCGGCGATTACTGGCTCACCCGGCTGAAATCTCATCCGGTGACAGCAGGCATGCAGGCATTCGAGAACTGGCTGCTGCAGCAATTCGTCCCGCCTGCTGAGGTCTGACCAGCGCGGCGGCAGCAAAGCGCAGAGGCCGGTGCAGGGGTAGACGAAAAAAGGCGGCGCGGCGGCCCGCCAGGAGCGCCGCGCCTGCGGTACCCAGACCTTAAGCTACCGCATATCCGTCACGGCACAGGCCGTTGAGCTGCTCCAGCGACATCGCGTCGAGGTCGAGCGCGGTCAGCAGATCGTTCTCGGCAGTGAAATCGCGGCCATACATGGCCGAGAAGATGCGCACGCCGGCTTCGTGCAGCTCGGCGGGGTAGCCGGCGAGACGGCCGATCTTGGCGGTCATCACCAGGCCAAACGGCACATCCTCGGTGACATAGCGGCTGTCGGCTGTGGTCGGGCCCTGCCCGCCATTGCCGGCGTCGTGCATCTCCTGGTTCATCTGCGAGATCGAGCTCATCGGCACGTGGAACGACAAATGGAAGTGCTGGAAGATGTTGCGCACTTCAAGGCCAAGCTTGGTGGCAATCGCGATGCGCTCGTCATCGAGCTGCTCGAGCAGGCGGCCGACATTCGGCGTGACGTTCTGACCCTGGCTCCAGGTCTCGCCACGCTCCATGCGTGTCATGTTGCCGAGTGCGATGCCCATATGGTTCTGCGGATTGAGGTTGGACAGCGCGATCGCCATCAGGCTGCCACGGTCGACGAAACGGTCGCCGAACAAAGTCTGGCAGACGGCGAAACCATCGGCGCTGCGCGAAGCCGGCACGGTGGCGAGATCGACCTTCTTGCGCACGGTGTTGACATTGACCAGCGTCGGGCTGAGCTGGCGGCCGGACACAACTGTCGTGCCCCAACCGACGACCGGCACGACAACGCCACGCGCAGCGAGCAGGCGCGACAGGTAAAGCGCGCCGAACGAAGCGTGCGAACTGATGATGATGGTCTGGTCGGCCCTGATGTAAGGCGCGATGGCGTCGAGCACCGTCTTGTGGCCATAGGCCGGCAGCGCGATGACGATCGCCTCGGCGCCGGCGACCAGCGCTTCAGCGCTCGCAGCTGCAGCCGGATGGAAGGTGCCTTCGACAGCGCCCTGGGCGACCAGCGCCTCGCCCTTGGCCAGCGCCTTGGTGCGCTCGCCCGACGGCGACCACAGCGTCGCGTGGTGTCCCTGCTGTTCGAGGAACACCGCCGTTCCAAAGGCGATCGAACCCGCGCCGACAATACCTACCTGCATTCCAACATTCCCTTTTGGATCAAATTCATTTCAGGTCCGGCGGTCACCCAATGAGGCGCCGCCGGGGTCGTTCACTTTGGGCGTATCAATGCCCGTGTCGTGCTACTGCCGACCTCGCCCGAGGCCACCACCAGGAACGCCCTCGCCCCGACAGGACCAGCACCGGTCCCCACACTGGTAAGAGAGTGCGGCACGTCGCCGGCGTAACGCGCGGTCTCGCCGGCACGGACCCTCATTTCGTTGCCGGCGCTGCGCACGACGATCTCGCCTTCGATGCAGTGCAGGTGCTCGATGGTACCAGCACCATGCGGGTCGCTGATCAGCTTGCCCTGAGGCTCGAAGCTCAGCAGGTACCATTCGATCAATGGCACCATGCCGGCCGGCGACAGGATCTGCAGGGTGCAGCTGCCGTCGGCGCTGCGGATTGTCGGCGTCAGGTTCTCCGGCTGCAGGTCGATGCGGTCGCCGCGCTCTTCGCTGGCGCCGCTGATCAGGCTATTGAGATCGATGTCGAGCGCCCGGGTGAGGTGCCACAGCGTGCCGTAGGTCGGGTTGGCGTTGCCGCGTTCGATCTCCGACAGCATCGAGCGCGACACGCCGACTTCGTCGCCAGATCGGCAAGCGTCAGCTTCTGCGCTTTCCGGTACGCCTGCAGGCGCGGCCCGATTTCCGGCGGATTGACCGAATGCATGTTCATTCCGATGCTCCCTTCCGACGCCTTGGGCAGTTATTCGGCGATCGGCTCTCCGAGCGTGTGCATCAGCCGGTTGGCCCAGCCAAACAGCGACGACGACAAGATGAGATCGAGGATCTCGTCTTTGCCGAGACCGGCATCGACAAGCGCCTGCATGTCCGAGACATCGGCGTCGGAGGGGCATTTCGACAGCTTGACCGAAAAATCGAGGATCGCCTTGAGCCGGGGCGCGATCTCGGCGTCGGCACCATCGGCGAAGATCGCCGCAATGACCGTCTCGTCCTTGGCGAGCTGGTTGTAGCGGCTGGCATGCACGGCGGCGCAATAGATGCAGCGGTTGACGATCGAGGCACCGACAGCGCCGATCTCGCGCTCGGCCCGCGACAGGCCACCCTTGTTGTACATCACCCCGTTGAACAGCGGCGAACGGTGCGTCAGCGTCTCGACGTCATGGGCCAGCACCAGCACATAGTCCGATACCTTGGTGTTGGACGGCGTGATCTTCAGCGCCTCGAGCTGCGCGGCACTTGCTTCGGCGAGATCGAGCGGCCTGACATATGGCTTCCACTCGGGGATCGCTGTGGTGAATTCGTGAACGACCTTGCTCATGCCAGCCCCCGCATCAGCCGCAGCCCGGCGGCAACCCTGATCTGATAGCTGACGAAAGCGACGAGTTCCGACAGCCGAACGATGTCGGCATCGGTCAGGCCGGCTGCCTGCAGCAGTTCGATGTCGCGCCGCGTCGCGTCCTTGGGCGCATGCGCCACAAGGTCGACATGCCTGATCAGCGCCTTGAGCCTGTTATCGCCGCCGCCGTCGAACCAGATGTCGGCGATGCGCGCGGTGTCACCGGAGGCGCAAGAATTGTCGAGCAAGGTTTCGAAATGCTCTTCGAAATCCCTGGCGTCATTGATCTTGGCGATGCGGCAAGCAAGTGCTGCGCGCTCGGCATGCGATAGCCCACCGGGCTCGGCAGGCATGAGCGCGGCATCGTGGGTCTGCTGGGTCAGCGCCATGATGTCGGCACGGCCCGCGACCACTGCCGCCAGTTCGCTGCCGGGTTCGATGCCGACGATCGCGGCAATCACGTCCTTGGTCTCGGCCATGCCGTCCTCCTATGCCTGCTTGCGAGCGGCAGCCGGCGCATCGTCCGGCAAGGGCGATGCCGTCCACTCGTCGCCGCGCAGTTCGGGCGTGTCGTAGTCGAGCAGCCGCTGCCAGTACTGGTCGAAATTTTCGGTGTAGAGCCTGGCGGCGATCTCGCGTGCCAGTAACGCCGCACCTTCGCTGATACCCGGTATGTCGCCGCTCATCTTGCCGAGGCTCGCGGCCGCACCCGAGTTGAAGCTGTGAATGTTGGCGAGCCACGGCGCTTGCCCCGGCTCGCGCTCGAGGAAGGTGAAATCGCTGGCTAGATAGGGGTAGTTGCCGAGCTCGGCGTTTTCCTCGCCCTCGGGCGGCGTGAACCGGTCCTGCCACAAAAGGATCTTGTCGGCGTAGCCGTCGAGTTCCTTGCGCGCCAGCGGATCGACGCCAAAGCCGGTGCCTAGGATCAGGAAGTCGCAGCGAACCGCCTTGCCCTGCGATGTCGCAATGACGATCTCGTCACCGTCGAGCTCGGTCTTCTCAACGGCCGCATCGAAGTGGAAATAGGCGTTCGGATGGCGGCTGACCCGCATCGTCGAGCCGCGCGGCGCCGGTGTCTGGGTGCGCAGCGAGTAGTTCATGATCTGCCAGCGCCTGGCATCGCCCAGCTGCGGGTAAGCTGCTGTGAAACCGAACGAGCCGATGCCCATCAGCTTGTTGATGCAAGGCATCTCTTTGCGGCGGATGAGATGGCGAACTTCCGCCGCCCCAGCTTCCAGCGCCTCGGCGGCATTGTCGACAGCCGAAGCGCCGACACCGACAACCACCACGCGCTTGCCGCGCAGGGCAGCGAAGTCGATGTCGTCAGAGGAATGCGCCCAGTACTTCCGCGACAAATTGTCGACGAAAGCGGGAATGCTCGGATGGCCCATGCCGTCGCGGCCGGTCGCCATCACCACCTTGCGGGCCAGCACCGATTTTTGGCGCGCGCCCTCGCCTGAGAGCGTCAGCCGCATCAGCTCGCCTTCCGGCACGATCGTCTTGACCTCGACGCCGTTTTCGACCGGCAGGTCGAGCACCTTGCGGTACCACCTGAGATACTCCATCCACATCGGCCGTGGGATCTTGTCGAGCTCGGCCCAGGTCTTGTTACCGAACTGGGCAACATACCAGGCGCGGAAGGTCAGCGACGCCATGCCATAGGCCGGGCCAGTCAATTGCTTGGGCGAACGCAACGTCTCCATGCGCGCATAGGTCAGCCACGGACCTTCGAAGCCCGTCGGGCTGCGGTCGAAGATGCGGATGTTCTGGATGCCGGCGCCGATCAGCGCAAAGCTGGCGACAAGGCCGCACATGCCGCCGCCGATGACGACGACGTCGTGGATCTGCTCTTCACTGTCGGGAGCGGTCGGCACAACCCAGTTCGCCGGTGGGTAGCACAGGCAGGCGAGATCATCGCGAACGCGTTGCTCGAGTTCGGACAGGCCGGTGGCGGCCGATTGCAGTGGCGCTTGTACGTCAAACGCCATGGCTCGCCCCTGATGTCCGGTCGAATTCGTCATTTCGCATGTCCTGCCCTGCCTGCTGTCGGCCCGCATCGGTTCTCGACGCGGGCCGCCCTTGTCGCCTATTTTTCGTCTCAGTTGTGCGCGTGGCGGTCGGGGATGACCGTCGTCGTCTCGGGCTTCCAGCCGACCCAGATGTCTTCGCCGTTGAGCTGGGCAACATCGGCCGGGTGGACCAGCGCGTTGAGCATGGCGCCGTCCGCGACCTCGACCGAAAGCGAGGTGTGGTTGCCCTTGAACACGCGCTGGCGGATCTTGCCCTTGATGCGGTTGCCGGTTGTCGGCTCCGCCGCAGAGCAATGGATCGCCTCGGGGCGCAGCACGACATAAAGGTGATCGCCGGTCTTGGGCGCGAGCCCGCCCTGCGCTGCCTTGATGGTGACGCCGTTCCAATTCAGCGCGGTCGTATCGCCTTCGGTACCGACAACGGTGCTGCGCAGAAGGTTGGTCTCACCGATGAAGTTGGCAACGAACACCGAGCCGGGACGGCCATAGAGCGTGTTCGGATCGCCCATCTGCTCGATCTTGCCCTTGTTCATGACCACGATCGTGTCGGACATGGTCAGTGCCTCTTCCTGATCGTGGGTCACGAACATGAAGGTCTTGCCGGTCTTTTCCTGGATCGACTTGAGTTCGATCTGCATCTGCTGGCGCAGCTTGGCGTCGAGCGCCGACAGCGGCTCGTCAAGCAGCAACACTTCCGGATCCGGTGCCAAAGCACGCATCAGCGCCACGCGCTGGCGCTGGCCGCCGGACAGCTCCGACGGCAGCCGCTTGGCGTAGTCCTGAAGCTGGACGAGTTCGAGCAGCTCGTTCACCCGGCGGTGGATTTTCTGGTTATCGAGACCCTTGAGCTCAAGGCCGAAGGCGATGTTCTTGGCGACGCTCATATGCGGGAACAGCGCATAGTCCTGGAACACGATGTTGACGTTTCGCTTGTTGGGCGGAACGCGGGTCACGTCCTTGCCGCCGAGCAGGATGCGGCCGGAATTCGGCGTCTCGAAACCGCCGAGCATGCGCAGCGAAGTCGACTTGCCGCAGCCGGACGGACCGAGCAGTGTGACGAACTTGCCCGCCTCGATGCTGAGGTTCAGGTTTTCGACGGCAACATGCTTGCCGTAGCTCTTGGTGACGTTGTCGAACTGGACGACGGGTTGCATCAGCGGGTCCTCGCGCGGCGGGTCAGGTATTCGGCGTAAAGTCCGACGGCGGCGGTAACCACCAGGACAAGTGTCGCCATTGCGTTGATTTCGGGAGACATGCCGCCCTGCACCTTGGCGAAGATCAGCATGGGAAGGGTCGGGCGATAACCGCCCAGGAAGAAGGTGCGGACGAAGTCGTCGATCGACAACAGCACGCAGAAGATCATGCCGCCGACCAGCGCCGGCCCGAGATAAGGCAGCGTGACGCGGAAGAAGGCAACGACGCTGTCGGCCCCGAGATCGCGCGCGGCGTCGACAAGATTGCCGGGCATCGAGCGCAGCCGGGTCAGCGCCATCACCACCACGAACGGCACGGCATGCACCGTGTGGCCGAGGATGATGGCGGCGGTTCCCGTCGGCATGTCGATGGTCGAGATGAAGATGCGAAGCGAGATCGCCGAGATCATGCCGGGCACAACCGCCGGCAGGCAGGCCAGCGCGAAGATGACGACCTGGCCCTTGATGCCTTCGGCGACGATCAGCATGGCAATCCATGTGCCTAGCGTCGTTGCGGCCAGCGTCGAGGCGGCGGCGATCATCACCGAATACAGGCAGGCTTCCAGGAACTGCTTGTCTGCCATCACCTTGGCGTACCAGTCGAGCGTCCAGTCGCCGATCGGGAAAGCGACGAAATTGGCGTCCTTGAAGCTCATCGCCATCATCAGCGTGAGCGGCAACAGCAGATAGAGCAGGAAGGCCCAGTAGAACGCGGTCAGCGTCGTGCGCGGAGCGTCGGAAAACATGTTGCGCATCAGAATGCACTCCTTTTCTTGCCGCCGACGAGGCGCATGAAGATGCCAGCCGTGATCAGTGCCGTGACCAGCATGATCAGTGCGAAAGCTGCACCGACTGGCCACTTGTCGCTGGCGCCATGGAAGAAGCCGCTGATCGTTTCAGGAAACAGCACGGTGGTCGGGCCACCGAGCAGCATCGGCGTGGCGAAAACACCGATGCAGGTCAAAAACACCAGCGAACAGCCCGACACGATGCCGTCCTTGGACAGCGGCAGGATGATCTTGCGGAAGCGGGTGAACGGACCGGCGCCGAGGTCGGCGGCAGCGTCCAGATACTGGGACGGGATCTTCTCGATCGCCGAATAGAGCGGCAGCAGCATGTACAGGCAGATCAGGTAGACAAGGCCGAAGCCGAGCGAAAACGAGGTGTAGAGCATCGGGATCGGCCGATCGATCAATCCGATCTCGCGCAGCAGCACGTTGACCGCGCCGCGATTGGCGAGAAGCATGATGACCGAGAAGGTGCGGATCAGCTCACCGGCCCAGAACGGCACCAGCAACAACAGTAGCGCCTTCGAGCGGCCCTCCGGCTTGACGATCTTGGCGACGTAATAGGCAACCGGATAGACCACCACCAGCGTGACCGCAGTCGCTGCTGTCGCAAAGATGAAGCTCTTGATCAGCGGCGTGAAGTAGAGCGATTCCCGGAAGAAGATCGCATAGTTGTCGAGGGTGAAACGCGACTCCACGCCGGGTTGGACCGGGTAGTGGGACAACAGGCTGATCTTCAGCATCTGATAGATCGGCCCGACATGCAGCATGATCAGCCAGATCAGCGGCACGCCGGCCAGAAGGATGATCCGGCCGAGACGCGACTCCACAGCAGCGCCCAGCGTGTGCCGGTAAAGCGCGGAGTTGACCACCTTGGCGAAGCCGGTCGAGTATTTGGGCACGGACGTATCGCGTCCTCCCGCATAGCCGGCTGTCGTGTTGCTACTCACCATCAAACAATCTCGGTTGGCGCAGCCCAACTTGTTCCGCCAGGCACTGCCGGCAGGTCAGTCATCGCGCGTTGTGGGATTACAGCGCCGCGCCGTCCTCCAGGACGCGCTCAGGACGCTGCAACTCTCTGAACCGGTGCATGAGCCTATTCGAAAATCGAGCCCGATTTTCGGGGGTCATGCACATGACAGGCCGGCTGCCTGTCCCGGAGATCGTCGCAGCGCTCCGGGACAGGCTACAGGCCATGCGAGGCTTTCGCCTCGTCAGGCCGCTTTGACCTCTGCGGTCGCGCGGTCGATCATCTCGTTCTTCATGTCGCGGTTGACCGACGAGAAGAAGACGATGCGCTCGAGCTCTTCCTGCGGCAGTGTCGAGGCGAGCTTTTCGCGATCGTTGAGCAGGTCGGCAACGCCATTGATGGTCGAGCTGTAGCCCGACTGGCGGGTCATCGCCGCACCCACTTCCGGGCTCGCCAGCACGGCGTCGAGAAGTTTGTAGGCGTTCTCGGCGTTGGGCGCGTTGTTGACGACGTTGAGCGTGTAGCAGAAGCCGAACGTGCCTTCCTTCGGCACCGACAGCTGGATCGGATGGCCATCCATGATCAGCTTGGCAGCCGGACCCGACCACGAATGCGCCAGATAGATGTCCTCGTTGATGAACATCTGCTGCACTTCCGAGCCGGCTTCATAGTACTTGCGCACCATGTCCTTCTGCTTGATCAGGAAGTCACGTGCTTCGTTGGTCGCCTTCTGGGCAACCTCCGGCTTGCCGGCGTAGCTGACGAAGTCGCCGTCATGGCCGAGATACTGCATGACGATGGTCATGAAATCGCTGACGATGTAGGAGGTCTGGCCCTTGTACTGCGGGTCGAACATGATCTCCCAGCTCGGCGCATCCTTCACATAGTCGACGTTGCGGGCGAGACCCTCGTAGCCGGCGAGGATCGGCAGGCCCCAGAGATTGTTGTCGACACGCGCCCAGGCAGCGTCCTGGTAAGCCGGGTTGAGGTTCTTCCAGTTGGAGATCTTGCCGGTGTCGAGCGGCTGCAGCAGCTTCGAGGCGATGAACTGCGAATAACGGTGGCCGGCAACGGTGACGATGTCGGTCGAGGGATTGGCGCCCTCGGCGGTGAGCAAATTGTACTGCTTGCCCTGGTCGTCGGTCAGCCGGATGTTGACCTGAATTCCAGTGTCCTTCTGGAACTTGTCGAGGAATTCCTGCGGCAGGAACTTGTCGTAGGTGGTGATGTTCAGCACGCCGCTCGCGGCCCAGCCCGGGGTCGGACGGATGACGGCGGGCATGGCAAGAGCGGCGGCGCCACCACCAAGCATCTTCAGCGCGGTACGGCGATTCGGCACCAGAGTATTGTTCATTATGTTCCCCATTTGGATAATATCGATCACACGCGCAGCTTTCGCTGCGCAATAAAAACCCACCATCACGCAGCCGAGTGGACTGCGTGACCGACAAGCCGGCAAAGATGTATTCTCAGCGGTATTTTACAGACAACTAATGAACTGGCACAAAGTCCTCCACCAAGCCAGTCCTGAATTCCGACATTCCGTCCGCAAATTCCACTAAACTGGAATTTTTCTCTAAACCGGACAAATGTCAAGCATTGTTAGTAAGAATCTTGTTTGCCACCAACATATGCAGACAGCAGGCCCCGCATAGGCTTGCGGCAAGAAACCGGCTGAGCAACAGCACGAAAATCGAATCCGATCACTGCTAACGCTCGATACACCAAAATCAGAGACATGGTGCGTCGACGGCCCATGCAGAGCGTTTGAGCACCCTACGCCTCGGTCGAGACGCTGAGCTCGACCCTGTCCGCGACAAACCGGGTGTCGGCGAATTGGACCGGCACGCCTTCGGCATCGATATTGACGGCCCTCGCGACCAGCACGATGGCGCCGGCCGACAGTCTGAGGTCGGCCAGATCGGCGGTGTCGGCATGCCGCGCCGACACCAGCGTCGACTTGCGGAAATAGTCGTCAATTCCAAAATGCTGGAAACTGAACGTGATCGAGCCGGTTTCGGCATAGACCCTCTCAAAGCCTGGGAAACGCGTCGCGTCGAACCAGCTTGTCGCCCGCGACACCGGCCGGCCATCGGCCTCGCTCAATGTTTCCAGGCGGATCACCGGCGCTTCCAGGGCGAGGCGCAATGCCTCGGCTACTCGAGCGCTCGCCGGCTCGAGCGCATGCGCCAGAAGCGTGCTCCGGCGCTCACGGGTCTGCTCGCGCAGCCCCGTGGAAAAGCGCGTCCGCGCCGAAATCGGATAGGACAGCTTCTGGCGGCTCTCTACGAATGTGCCGCGCCCTTGCTCGGCCCTGAGCATGCCTTCTTGGACAAGTGCTGCAATGGCGCTGCGCAGCGTATGGCGGTTGACGCCGAAGCGTTCAGACAGCGCCATTTCGGTCGGCAGCCGGCCATCGGCACCCAACGTACCGGCGCTGATTGCCTGACGTATCTGGTCGGCGATCTGGCGCCACAGCGCCACCCCGCTCTTGCGCGTCACCGCTGGCTCTCGTTCGTTCAATCCACTGCCCCTGTCATGCGCCCGTCATGGAGCCTCTCTACAAGCTCATTGTATGTTGTTCGTTTGTATAGAACAATAGACAAATAAAGCGAACGGAGCGGCGATGAAGATGGATCGACGGCAGGAAAGAGAAACCGAGGCACAGCGCAAAGTCGCGATGGCGGCATTGGCCATGGCCCCGGGCGACGAGTTGAAGCGGCTGTGCGCGGCGGCAGGCGTGAGCGACGATGCCGAATTGCTGCGCGGCCCCGAGACCGGGCTGGTGTCGGTTCGCGGCCGCATCGGCGGCGGCGGCGCGCCGTTCAATTTCGGCGAGGCGACGGTAACCCGCGCCACCGTGCGTTTGCCAGGTGGCGAGATCGGCCATGCCTATGCGCTCGGCCGCGACAAGGAAAAGGCCCGCCTTTCGGCCATCGCCGACGCGCTGTGGCAGAACCCGGAACGTCGCGCCGATATCGAACAGAAGATCATCGCACCGTTGCGTGCCGCACAAGCCGAAGCCGATGCGACCAGCCGCGCCGAGACGGCGGCGACCAAGGTCGACTTCTTCACCATGGTGCGCGGAGAGGACTGATGGACCAGATGGATGTGATCGACGGCGGCTTTTCCGCCCCAGTTTTCAACGCCCAGACGGTTTTCCGTGCCGTCATGGACGCGATGGCACGGCCGGGCACAGTTCAACAGCTGGCTGAACTGGCACAGCCGCCCGCACCGCTTGCGGCAACCGCGGGTGCCGTGGCGCTGACCTTGTGCGACCATGACACCCCGCTCTGGCTCGATGCCGGGCTTCAGGTTTCGGCGGCAAGATCCTGGCTCGCCTTCCACACCGGCGCACCATCTGCAGCCACGCCGGCCGACGCGCATTTCGCCCTTGTCGCCAATCCGGCCAACCTGATCTCGCTCGAGAACTTCGCCCAAGGCACGCAAGAATACCCCGACCGTTCGACAACGCTGATCCTGCAGGTCGAGAGCCTGACGGAAGGCACGCCACTTCGCCTTGAGGGCCCCGGCATCGAGACATCGGCCACCATCGCGCTGACCTCCCTGCCGCGCCACTTCGTCGAGCAATGGAAGCAGAACGGCGCCCGGTTCCCGCGCGGCGTCGACCTGATCCTGGCCGCCCCCAACGGCGTCGCCTGCCTGCCCCGCACTACCCGCATCAAGACGACGGAGGCCTGACATGTATGTGGCAGTCAAAGGCGGCGAAGCCGCCATCGCCAACGCCCATCGCTTGCTTGCCGACCGCCGCCGTGGCGACCGCTCGGTGCCGGCGCTGCGCATCGACCAGATCGTCGAGCAGCTGGCGCTCGGCATCGACCGCGTCATGGCCGAAGGCTCGCTCTATGACCGTGAGCTTGCCGCCCTTGCCGTCGTGCAGTCGCGTGGCGACCTGATCGAGGCGATCTTCCTCGTCCGCGCCTATCGCACGACCTTGCCGCGCTTCGGCTACACCAAGCCGATCGACACCGCCGCCATGCAGGTCGAGCGCCGCGTTTCGGCGACCTACAAGGATCTGCCCGGCGGCCAGCTGCTCGGGGCGACCTTCGACTACACCCACCGCCTGCTCGATCCGCAACTGGCCGGCGATCCCGAGGTCGCCAAGCCGGAACAGCGCGAGGCCGACGGCCAGCGCATGACGCGCGTGTCGGAAATCCTCGCCCATGAAGGCCTGATCGAGGCCGACGGCGAATTGCCGGAGGATCACCTCACCGGTGACATCACCCGCGAGCCGCTGGAATTCCCGCTGGCTCGCGACAGCCGCTTGCAGGCACTGTCGCGTGGCGACGAAGGCTTTCTGCTGGCGCTCGGTTATTCGACCCAGCGCGGCTATGGCCGCAGCCATCCCTTCGTCGGTGAGGTTCGTATCGGCGAGGTCGAGCTTGAGCTCGACGTGCCGGAACTGCCCTTCCCCATAACCCTCGGCCGCATCCGCGTCACCGAATGCCAGATGGTCAACCAGTTCAAGGGTTCGGCCAAGGCGCCGCCGCAGTTCACCCGTGGCTATGGGCTCGTCTTCGGCCAGTCCGAACGCAAGGCGATGGCGATGTCTCTGTGCGACCGGGCGCTGCGGGCCGGCGAACTGGGCGAGGACATCACTGCCCCCGCCCAGGACGAGGAGTTCGTCATCTCGCACTCCGACAACGTCCAGGCCACCGGCTTCGTCGAGCACCTGAAGCTGCCACACTATGTCGACTTCCAGGCCGAGCTCGACCTCGTCCGCCGCATGCGCGGCGAGCACGAAAAGCGCAACCAGATCAACGAAAACGACCAGCGCGAGGCGGCAGAATGACCACCACAGCACCAGAGATCGCAACCTACAACTTCGCTTATCTCGACGAGCAGACCAAGCGGATGATCCGCCGGGCGATCCTCAAGGGCATCGCCATTCCCGGCTACCAGGTGCCGTTCGCCTCACGCGAAATGCCGATGCCTTATGGCTGGGGCACCGGCGGCGTGCAGGTCACCGCTGCGATCATCGGTCCCGACGATGTGCTCAAGGTCATCGACCAGGGCGCCGACGACACCACCAATGCGGTGTCGATCCGCGCCTTCTTCCAGAAAGTCGCCGACGTCGCCGTCACCACCGAAACGGCCAAGGCGACGATCATCCAGACGCGTCACCGCATCCCCGAGCATCCGCTGACAGCGGGCCAGACACTGGTCTATCAGGTGCCGATCCCCGAACCGCTGCGTTTCCTCGAACCGCGCGAGACCGAAACGCGCAAAATGCACGCGCTCGAGGAATACGGGCTGATGCATGTGAAGCTCTATGAAGACATTGCCCGCCATGGCCGCATCGCCACGACCTACGCATATCCGGTCAAGGTCGAGGGCCGTTATGTGATGGACCCCTCGCCGACACCAAAATTCGACAATCCGAAGATGCACATGTCGCCGGCGCTCCAGCTGTTTGGTGCCGGCCGCGAGAAGCGCATCTATGCCGTGCCGCCCTTCACCAGTGTGGTCAGCCTCGACTTCGAGGACCATCCCTTCGAGATCCAGACTTTCGACCAGCCCTGCGCGCTGTGCGGCGCCGAGCAGGTCTATCTCGACGAGGTCATCCTCGATGACAAGGGCGGACACATGTTCGTCTGTTCCGACACCGACCATTGCGAGAAGCGCCAGGCCTGCGGCCATCGCGGCCATCTCGCCCCTGAAGCGCTGGAGCCAGCCCAATGACCGACGAACCGCTTCTGCGCGTCACAGCACTGTCCAAATATTACGGCTCGCGCATCGGCTGCGAGGACATCTCCTTCGATCTCTGGCCCGGCGAAGTGCTGGCCGTCGTCGGTGAATCAGGCTCGGGCAAGACGACATTGCTCAACTGCCTGGCAACCCGCCTGCTGCCGACATCGGGCACCGCCAGCTACCGCATGCGCGACAACCAGTGGCGCGACCTCTACCGGATGAGCGAGGCCGAGCGCCGCTTCCTGATGCGCACCGACTGGGGTTTCGTCCACCAGAACCCGGCCGACGGCCTGCGCATGACGGTATCGGCGGGCGCCAATGTCGGCGAGCGGCTGATGGCCATCGGCGACCGCCACTACGGCAACATCCGTTCGACGGCCGTCGACTGGCTCGGCCGCGTCGAGATCGACGAGGAGCGCATCGACGACGAACCGCGCGCCTTCTCCGGCGGCATGCGCCAGCGCCTGCAGATCGCCCGCAACCTCGTCACCGGCCCACGGCTGGTGTTCATGGACGAGCCGACCGGCGGCCTCGACGTGTCGGTCCAGGCGCGCCTGCTCGACCTTTTGCGCGGGCTGGTGACCGACCTCGGGCTCGCTGCCATCGTCGTCACCCACGACCTCGCCGTGGCGCGGCTGTTGTCGCAGCGCATGATGGTGATGAAGGACGGTCATGTCGTGGAGGCCGGTCTCACCGACCGGGTGCTCGACGATCCGCGCGCGCCCTACACCCAGCTCCTCGTCTCCTCCATCCTGCAGGTCTGAGCATGATCCCGAAAAGTGGTTCCCGGTTTTCGGACAAGATCATGCTCACAAGGAAAGGGCTGTAAACATGGCTACTCCTCTCATCGTCTCCGAGGTCGCCAAGGCCTTCACCATGCACCTGCGCGGTGGCATCCGCCTGCCGGTGGTCGCCAACGTGTCATTTTCGATCCGGGCAGGCGAATGCGCCGTGCTCGGCGGCCCCTCGGGCGCCGGCAAAAGTTCGATCCTGAAGATGGTCTACGGCAATTACGGCGTCGACCAGGGTCAGATCATTGTCGATCACCACGGCCAGCTGGTTGACCTCGCTACCGCCAATCCGCGCACGGTGCTGGCGGTGCGCCGCGACACCATCGGTTATGTCAGCCAGTTCCTGCGCACGGTACCGCGCGTCTCGGCGCTCGACGTCGTCGCCGAGCCGCTTGTCGCCCGCGGCATCGGCCGCGACGAGGCGCATGCCCGCGCCTCGGAGCTGCTCGGCCGGCTCAACCTGCCGGAACGGCTGTGGAGCCTGCCGCCCGCCACCTTCTCCGGCGGCGAGCAGCAGCGCGTCAACATCGCCCGCGGCTTCATCACCGACCATCCGGTGCTGCTGCTGGACGAGCCGACGGCCTCGCTCGACGCCACCAACCGCGAGGTTGTGATCGGCCTGATCGAGGAAAAGAAGCTGAAGGGTGTGGCCCTGCTCGGCATCTTCCACGACGCCGACGTGCGCGAGGCGGTCGCCGACCGCATCGTCGACGTCACCACATTTGCCGCTGGAAAGGTCGCCGCATGAGCCGCAAGCTTTCGGAGCAGCCCTGGGTCCACCCGACCGCCGAGGTGACGCAATCGACCCTCGGCCGCTGGACCGAGGTGGCTGACCGCAGCCGTATCAGCGAGAGCACCCTGGGCGACTATTCCTACGTCATGCAGGATTGCAGCCTGTGGTGCACGACGGTCGGCAAGTTCTCCAACATCGCAGCAAGCGTACGCGCCAACGCCACCAACCACCCGACCTGGCGGCCGACGCTGCACCACTTCACCTACCGCGCCTCGGACTATTGGGACGACGCCACGCACGAAACCGAGTTCTTCGAGTGGCGTCGCTCCAATGCCGTCACCATCGGCCACGACACCTGGCTCGGCCACGGCTCGACGGTGCTGCCGGGCGTCACCGTCGGCGACGGCGCCGCGGTCGGCTCGGGCGCGGTCGTCACCAAGGATGTCGCGCCCTACACCATCGTCGCCGGCGTGCCGGCCAAGCCGCTGCGTGAGCGCTTTGACCGCAAGACGGCGGATCGCTTCCAGGCGCTGGCCTGGTGGGACTGGGACCACGCCAGGCTGCGCGTCGCCCTCGACGATTTCCGCAACCTCTCGGCGGAAGAGTTCCTGGAAAAGCACGGGGGCTGAGGAGCCCTCACCCTGCCAGGAAAAACTGGATCGCGATCATGTTGACCAAGTCGACGAAAAACGCCGAAACCAGCGGCAGGATGATGAAGGCGTTCGGTGACGGGCCATAGTGCTTGGTCACGGCCGTCATCGACGCAATCGCAGTGGGGGTGGCACCCAGCGAAAGACCGGTGAAACCGGCGCTCAGCACCGCCGCCTGATAGTCCCTGCCCAAAAGCGGGAACAGCACGATCAGGATGAAGGTCACCGCGAGCAGCGCCTGCATGGCGACGACGACCAGCAGCGGGCCGGCAACCCCGGCAAGCGTCCAGAGTTGCATGCTCATCAGCGACATGGCGAGGAAGGCCGAGAGCGAATAGTCAGAGATCAGCGACATTGCCGGCGAGCGCGCCGGCCATGGCAGGCGCGGAAAGATGTAGGGGATCGTGTTCGACAGGACGACCCCCATGATCAGGCAAGGCACGAACAGCGGCAGCTTGACGCCCATCGCCGTGACCGGACCGTGAACCGCATAGCCGAGCACCACGGCGACGTTGACCAGCAGAAGCGCCTGCATGAAATTCGACTTGTCGATCGATGCGGCATCCGCCCGTTGGACAGCCGCTTCACCGTCGGAGCTGGTGCCATTGGTGTTAAGCTCGCCGCGCTCGATGAGGAACTTCGCCACCGGCCCGCCGAGGACGCTGGCGACGATCAGCCCGAGCGTCGCCGCAGCGGTGCCGACTTCAAGGGCGGCCGGAAAACCGTGCTCGGCCGCGATCGCCGGCGCCCAGGCAATCGTCGTGCCATGGCCGCCGACAAAGGCGATCGACCCCATGATGACGCCTGCAGCAGAGGGCAGGCCGAACAGCCAGGCTCCAAGCGTGCCGACGCCATTCTGCAGGAAGACGAAAAGTACCGTCAGCACGCACAACACCGCCAGCGCCCGCCCACCGACCAGCAAGTCGGCCAGCCGCGCATTCACGCCGACGGTGGCAAAGAAGATGACCAGCAGCCGGTCGCGCGTGGTCATCTCGAAGACAATCTCCGTGCCCGACAATTGATAGAACGCCCAAACGGCCACGGCCGCGAGAAACCCGCCAGTGACCGGTTCGGGAATGTTGTAATTGCGCAGGAATGCAATGTGACGGTTGAGCAGCACGCCGACGAAATAGACGATGATGCCGAGCGTGAGCGTCAGGAAATCAGGCGAAACGAGAACATTGTCGGCCATGGCCATCCGAGCTTCGCGTGGACACCCAAACGAAGGTGCCGGATCGGACGATCCCGATCTCCCCTAGCTCTCAACCTTGCCTGGAATAATTTGGAGAGCAATCGGAATTGCAGCTCGACCCTTGCGTCGATGGTCCGAAACAGAAACGCCCGCGGCCGCCCCTTTTGCAGGGGAAAACCGCGGGCGTGGCAATCAGCTTGTTAGGGCTCAGGCTTGCTGGATCGCCGAGAGCTGCCAGTCGCCGCCGTTCTGGCGCACGAAGGTCCACAGCTCAGTCGTCTCGGTCGGCTCTTTTTTCGTCGCCGTCCACCACTTCGCCGGTCGTGCGGTTGCGGGTCACGTCGATCGACGAATAATTCATCGCCGCCGTGGCGTAGTCGCGGTCGCCTTCGCTCCAGCTTTCGGCAATGTCGGCCTGCAAAAGCTGGACGTCGGTCACGTCATTGCGCACGCCATTCTGGGCGTTGTCGGCCAATTCCTCGGAGAGATACGACACCATTTCCGGCGTCACCAGACGGCGCAGCGCCTTGTGGTCTTCGCGGCCGAAGGCTTCCTGTACCTCGCTCAGCATGCGCTGGAAGGTGTCGAGATCTTCGCCAGATACTGTGATGTCCTTGCTCACCGGCTGCTTAGGTGCTGCTTCAGTGCGGCTGCCGCCGATACTCGGGATGCTGAACGAGCGGCTGCCGCCATTGGCCTTGCCGGGTTGTTCAGGTGCAGCATTGCGGTAGTTGAAATTGCCGCCACCGGCACCGGCACCGGCCATCGCCGGGCCGGAATTTTGCACCTGTCGCGAGCGGAAGAAGCGCAAGGCGAGCCAGATGGCGCCGCCGATCAGCAGCAATTGCATCAGCATGCCGAACATGCCGGCGAGACCGCCAAAGCCCTGGCCCATCATCATGCCGAGCAGGCCGCCCATCAACAGGCCGCCGATCATCGCGCCGCCGAAGCCGCCCATGAAGCCGGGACGCTGCTGCGCGGCAGCACCGGGACGCGCCGCATTGGTGGCCGGGTTGGTCGCCTGGCCGGTGTTCGGTGTCATCGAGCGTTCGACCGGCGCGGCTGGCTGCGGCGCGGTGCGGGTCGGCGGTGCCGACTGGAAGGTGCGCGCTCCCCTGCTGCCGAAGCTGCCGCCGCGACGCGCATCGGCCTGGTCGACGGCGACCATGGAGAATGCAAGGAACAACCCTGCGAACAGTGTGGCAAAGCGGGTCGTTCTGGACATCGTCATCGGCAGTTCCTCGTAGAGCGGTAATGTCGACCCTCATATAATGACTAACAACTGTAGTGTCAGGGTTTGAGCGTCAAGTTTTGGCAGATTCTTGCCGAAATCCGCCAAAACATTGATTTATAACGGTTTTAGTCGCAGCTTAGGCCATCATTTGTGGCTCTGCTGGGAGGTTCAGCGGCTGCGGCCGTCGAATGGGATGCGCTTGAGCGTCGTCAGATCGATCTCTTCGATGCAGCGTACATTGATCGCCGCGGTCTTCTCGCCGCTCGGGCTGACACCCATGCCGAACGGCGCGCAGCCGCAGTTCGGGCAGAACATGTGGTCGATGACGTGCTTGTTGAACTTGTAGGTCGCCAGACGCTCCGGCGGCGTGGTGACCGTCAGCTTGTCGCGCGGCACGAACCACAACAGGTAGCCCTTGCGGCTGCAATGCGAGCAGTTGCATTCGATGGCACTGGCTGGCTCGCCCTCGACCTCGAACGAGACGTTTCCGCAGTGGCAGCTTCCCTTGGCCATGAGCCCTCTCCTCCTCGTGTTTGTTTTGCGCGCAAGGCTTAGCGCCCGTCCCTTGGCCTGACAATCGCATCCGGAAACGGCTGCCTCCGGAAACGGCCGCAACCGCGGCTCGGCACCACGCCCAATGTGCGTTGGAAATCCCAAAACAGTGATTTTTAGCGACATAAGCCGCGTTTTTCGCCGTCCGGCCTGTGCATCGTAACAAAACTGACATGGTCCCGACATTGCAGCTTCACGTCCCGGGTCTAGGCCGGTCGCAGACAAGGGCGAAAAAGCCCGCCGGGACAGGGAAGCCAAGATGCTCGAAATCCGCAACGTGACGCGCCGCTTTGGCAAGAACGTCGCCGTCAATGGCGTCAATCTTCAGATCCAGCAGGGCCAGATGGTCGGCATCATCGGCCGCTCCGGTGCCGGCAAGTCGACGCTGCTCAAGACAATCAACCGCCTGATCGACCCGAGCCAGGGCTCGATCGTCTTCGACGGCACCGAAGTGTCGTCGCTGCGCGGTCCGGCACTGCGGCGCTGGCAGCGCGACTGCGCCATGATCTTCCAGCAATTCAACCTGGTGCCGCGCCTCGACGTGCTGACCAACGTGCTGCTCGGTCGTCTCAACCACCGTTCGACCACGCTCAACCTGCTTTCGATCTTCTCGCGTGAAGAGCGCATCCGGGCGATCGCCGCGCTCGAACGCCTCGACATCGCCCGCACGGCACTCCAGCCGGCCGGAACCCTGTCGGGCGGCCAGCAGCAGCGTGTCGCCATTGCGCGTGCCCTGATGCAGGAGCCGAAGCTGATCCTCGCCGACGAGCCGATCGCTTCGCTCGACCCGCTCAACGCCAAGGTGGTGATGGACGCTCTGCGCGACATCAACCTGCGCGACGGCATCACTGTCATCACCAATCTGCACACGCTCGACACCGCCCGCACCTACTGCAACCGCATTATCGGCATGCAGGGCGGCGCGGTGGTGTTCGACGGCGCGCCCGAAGACCTCACCATCGAGGCCGTCCGCCTCGTCTACGGTGCCGACGCCGACGGCTCTGAAATTTCCGAAGCCATCACCTCGACCAGCATCCGCCAGGTCAAGGTCAGGGTGCCCCTATCCGCCGCACCGCTCGAACCGGCCTACGCCCCGGTCTGAGCCTGCTCGCGTTCGTCTCGCCCGCGTCAAGGGCCGGCAATCATCAACTGCAATGACCCGGCATGCCGCCGGGCCAAACTGGAGAACTGTGATGTTCAAGAAAGCACTCCTGGGTGCCGCTTCGCTCGCCGTGCTGGCGATCGGTTCGGCCAATGCCGCCGACCTCAAGGAATTCCGCATCGGCCTGATCGGCGGCGAAAACGAAGCCGACCGCCTGCGCAACTTCCAGTGCCTCGTCGACCAGCTGCCCAAGGCCATCGGCGTCGAGAAGGTGTCGCTGTTCCCGGCCGCCGACTATGACGGCACCATCCAGGGCCTGCTCGGCGGCACGCTCGACTACGCCGAGCTCGGCGCTTCGGGCTACGCCAAGATCTACCTGCAGAGCAAGGACGCGGTCGAGCCGATCCTGACCACCGTCCAGACCGACGGCGCCACCGGCTACTACTCGATCATGGTCGCCAAGAAGGACTCGGGCGTCACCAAGCTCGAAGACCTCAAGGGCAAGAAGCTCGGCTTCGCCGATCCGGACTCGACCTCGGGCTACCTGATCCCGGTCACCTCGCTGCCGAAGGATCTCGGCGGTGTCGCCGTCAAGGACTACTTTGCCGAGACCGGCTTCGGCGGCGGTCATGAGAACCTCGTCCTCGAAGTGCTCAAGGGCACCTTCGACGCCGGCACGACCTTCGGTTCGGGCGTCGGCGAGTTCAAGGACGGCTACACCTCGGGCAACCTCAAGAAGATGGTCGACAAGGGCATCCTCGACATGGACGACCTGGTCGAAGTCTGGAAGTCGCCGCTGATCCCGAACGGCCCGATCGTCGTTCGCACCTCGCTCGACGCCGACATCAAGACCAAGTTCAAGGACTACATGATGAAGCTGCCGCAGACCGATCCGGCCTGCTTCTCGGCCATCCAGGGCGGCGATTTCAAAGGCTTCACCGAAGTCACCCCTGAGTTCTACCAGCCTGTGATCGACGCCCGTAAGGCGCAGATCGGCAGCTAAGCCCCGAAGGCACCTCGGACGCGCCGCGCAGCAATCGCGGCGCGTCCCTTTTTATCCGGGATCGGACGGAACCCCAATGACAATGCCCCTCTCGGAAGCCGGCCTCGCGGTCGAGCAGCACTGGCGTGAGCTCGCCAGCCGCCGCCGCCTCTATACGGCGGCTAGCCTGTTCTTCCTCTTCATCGCGCTGTCCGGATCGCTCTGGTTTGCCAATGACAGCAATGCCGGCAAGTTCTTCGACCGGCTGCCGCATTTCTTCGACTTCGTCGACCAGCTGATCCCGCGCGACGGCTTCGAGGTCTGGCGCGCCATGTTCGACCTGCCCTCGCCCTATGCCGACGGCAGCCTGAAGTTCGATTATCCCGAAGGTCGGATGTATCTGTTCGGCTCGTTCTATTTGCCCGAATACGTCTACAAGATGCTGGAGACGATCAACATCGCGCTCGTCTCGACGCTGATCGGTTTCGCCTTCGGCTTCCTGCTCTGCTTCCTCGCCGCATCCAACCTCGTCACCCAGCGCTGGCTGCGCTTTTTCGTCCGTCGTTTCCTCGAAATCCTGCGCGCCTTCCCCGAGATCGTCATCGCCGGCTTCTTCCTCGCCATCCTGTCGATGGGCGCGATACCGGCGATCATCGCGGTGTCGCTGCACACCATCGGCGCGCTCGGAAAGATGTTCTTCGAGGTCGTCGAGAACGCCGACATGAAGGCCGACGAAGGCCTGCGCGCCGTCGGCGGCAACTGGCCCGAGCGTGTCTGGTTCGGCATCGTGCCGCAGGTGATGCCCAATTTCCTGAGCTACGGCCTGCTGCGCCTCGAGATCAATGTCCGCGCCTCGACCATCATCGGCGCTGTCGGCGGTGGTGGCATCGGCGAGGCGCTGCGCCTGTCGATCAGCCGCAACCACGAGGCCAAGACCATCGCCATCATCATCCTCCTGTTTTGCACCATCGTCGCGGTCGACCAGTTCTCTGCCTGGCTGCGCAAGAGACTGGTCGGCGAACAGGCCTTTGCCTTCGGCCGTGGGGACTAAGATCATGACCACGCTTTCCCTCACCGACATGCAGGCGATCGCCGAGCGCCATCCCGACGTCTTTGCCGGTTCCTGGCGCAAGACCTTGACCGGCTGGGCCGTCGGTATCGGCCTTGTCGCCTATCTCGCCTTCGCCTGGTGGTTTTTCGCAGTCGGTGCCGTGCTTGCCGGCGGCAACTGGGGTATCGCCGGCACCTATCTCGCCGACTGGGTTTCCTACGAGGTGCGTCCGCAGATCGATTTCAAGGGCGACCGCCTCGACATCAGCTACCCCCGGTTCTCGGCTTACCGCGCCGACCGGCACCCGCAATGGCTGAGCTTCGAACAGCCGTCGGCAACCGCCTCCGCCGCTTCGGCCAACAAGGCGTCGGCCAGCCGCGTGACCGTCGAGATCGACGGCAGCGACCGCATCGAGGTCACCCCGACCAGCGTCGTCGTGACAAACGGCGGAGAGACGCTCGATATTTCAGTCATGCCGGAAAAGAGCATCACCGTTAGCGGCGAACTGCCGTCCTGGGCGACCCAGAAAAAGCCAGGCGAAAAGATCACTGTCGATTTCGGTTTTGCCGGCAGCGCCCAGATCGATGCCGACGACGTCAACATCCGCCACCGCTTCCTCGGCTGGGAAAACTTCTTCTTCGATGGCCACTCGCCCTATTGGGGCAAGTCGACCGGCGAGGTCCTGTCGCTGCTCTTGTCAGGCGAACGCATCGATCCGAAGATGTCGAACGCAGCACTTGCCTGGGACAACATCGTCAACAACTCCGAATGGCAGCATGGCGACGTCTGGATCAAGCTGCTGCAGACCATCGTCATGGCCTTTGTCGGCACGTTGTTCGCCAGCCTGCTCGCCTTCCCGCTGGCATTTCTGGCAGCCCGCAACATCACCCAGAACCGCCTGGTCAACCAGGTCGCCAAGCGCTTCTTCGACTTCCTGCGCTCGGTCGACATGCTGATCTGGGCACTGTTTTTCACCCGCGCCTTCGGTCCCGGGCCGATCGCCGGCATCTCGGCGATCTTCTTCACCGACACCGGCACCTTCGGCAAGCTCTACTCCGAGGCGCTGGAAAACATCGATGACAAGCAGCGCGAAGGCATGCGCTCGGTCGGCGCTTCGCCTGTTTCAGTCCAGCGTTACGGCGTGGTGCCGCAGGTCCTGCCGGTGCTGATCAGCCAGTCGCTCTATTTCTGGGAATCGAACACGCGCTCGGCGACCATCATCGGCGCGGTCGGGGCCGGCGGCATCGGCCTGAAGCTGTGGGAAGCGATGCGCACCAATTCCGACTGGGAAAACGTCGCCTATATGGTGCTGCTGATCCTGATCGTGGTGTTCATCTTCGACAATATTTCAACCGCATTGCGCCAGCGACTGATCGGCAAGAAGGCCAGCGACTGAACATCTGTGGCCGGCCATTGCAAATCATGAGAAGTCGGCCACTACTTCGTCAAACTGTCACGCAAATCATCTATCGCACGGCCTTCCAAGGAACCTTCCATGCGCTACGCCATCTATTTCACGCCCGAGCATGACGACCCGCTGTGCCGCATCGCGGCCGGCTGGCTCGGGCGCGATGCATTTGGCGGCGCTGTCACCCCGGCCAAAGCGTTCGGCGACCTGTCGGCTGCCGAGGTGGCGTTCCATACGGCGGCGGCCAGGCGCTATGGATTCCATGCCACGCTCAAGGCGCCATTCCGCCTTGCCGACGGCAAGACCGAGCCTGCCCTGATCGACGCGGTCGAGACCTATGCTTCCGATGCAGTGCCGTTCGACATACCGCGCCTGACGCTCGCCCAGATCGACGGCTTCTTCGCGCTCGTTCCCACAGCGCCTTTGCCTGAACTCGACCGTTTCGCCGGCGACGTCGTGACGGTGTTCGAACCGTTCCGCGCACCGTTGAGCGACGCCGAGATCGCCCGCCGCAATCCCGATGCGCTGTCGCCGCGCGAATGCCGCAACCTCAGCCAGTGGGGCTATCCCTACGTATTCGACACCTTCCGCTTCCACATGACACTGACTGGCCGCATCGCGGCCGAGGAAACATCGCGCGTCCGCGCCGCAATCGAAGAATGCCTGGGCGATGTGCTCGACAAGCCGGTGCCCATCGACGGGCTTGCGCTCTTTGTCGAGCCGGCCGCCGGCGCGCCATTCGAAGTCCGAAGCCATCATGTGCTGGGCAAGCAAGCCGAAAGAAAGACCGCCTGAGATGACCGACCTTGTCTTGAAGAATGCCCGTATCGTCCTTGCCGACGAGGTGATCGACGGTTCGATCGTCGTGCGCGACGGCAAGATCGCAGAGATTTCGACCGGCCGCAGCGCCATCGGCGAGGACATGGGCGGCGACTTCGTCATCCCGGGCCTGGTCGAGCTCCACACCGACCATCTCGAAGGCCACTATGCGCCGCGCCCGCGCGTGCGCTGGAACCCGATCGCCGCCGTGCTCGCACACGATGCCCAAGTAGCGTCCGCCGGCATCACCACCGTCTTCGACGCGCTGCGTGTCGGCATCGACGAAGACGCCGATATGACCTCCGCCGACATGCGCCTGCTCGCCAATGCGATCGAAGACAGCGTGCGCGCCGATCGCGTCCGCGCCGATCACTTCATCCATCTGCGCTGCGAAGTCTCGGCCAGCGACTGCCAGGACAGCTTTGCCGTCTTCGACGGCGACGACCGGGTCAAGCTGGCGTCGCTGATGGATCACGCGCCGGGCCAGCGCCAGTTCGTCGACCTTGAGACCTATGCCTATTACTACCAGCGCAAGCTGAAGCTGAACGACGTCGAGTTCCAGGCTTTCTGCAACAAGCGCATGGACGACTCCGCCCGCAACTCCAGGCCGAATCGCGATGTCATTTCGGCTGCGTGCCACGCCCGCGGCATCGTTCTGGCAAGCCATGACGACGCCACATCAGCCCATGTCGACGAAGCGATCGCCCAGGGCATCCGCGTCGCCGAATTCCCGACCACGCTTGAGGCCGCCAACGCCTCCAAGGGTGCCGGCCTCGGCGTCTTGATGGGCGCGCCCAACGTCATGCGCGGCGCCTCTCATTCCGGCAACGTCTCGGCGCGCGCGCTTGCCGAGCACGGCCTGCTCGACATCCTGTCGTCCGACTACATCCCCTTCAGCCTGATCCAGTCGGCCTTCTTCCTCGGCGAAGTCGTCGACGGCATCTCGCTGCCGCAGGCGATGGCGATGGTGTCGAAGAACCCTGCCGACGCCGTCGGTCTCACCGACCGCGGCGTCATCGAGGCCGGCCGTCGTGGCGACCTGGTGCGGGTGCGGGTCGACGAGCATGTGCCGGTCGTGCGCACCGTCTGGCGCGAAGGCCGCCGGGTCGCCTAACCCTCGATCTTCTCTTCGTCGTTGAGGCCGATCAGCGTCTGCTCCATGTCGGGCTCATCGCCGGAACAGACACACAGCATCTCGGCATCGCCCTCGCCCACCGAGAGGTAGGCGTGGCCCATGGTCGAGTCGATATAGACGCTTTCGCCTTCCTTGAGCCGCACTGGCGCATATTGCTCGGTGTGGACCTCGATCTCGCCTTTCAGCACGATCAGGAATTCCTCGCCGGCGTGGCTGGTCAGCGGGCCGAATTGCTCGAGCGTGCGGGCGCGGGCATTGGCCAGGATCGGCACCATGCGCTTCCGCACCAGATCGGTGGCGAGATAGAAATAGTCGTAGTTGCGTGTCAGCTGGCGCAGCGTCGTCGTCTTTGACGTCACCGAGCGGCGGGTGCGCGCCGAAGGCTGCTTGGAGTCGCCGCTGAGCAGTTCGGTGACATGGATGCCGAGCCCGCCACAGATCTGCAGCAGCTTGTCGTAGGTCAACGACATCTGGTCGTTCTCGACCTTCGACAGCGTCGACACCGCCACGCCAGTGAGATGGCTGACGTCCTGAAGCGTCCAGCCATGCTGCCGTCTCAGGTTGCGCAGGCAGTCGCCAAGATTCGGCTGTTCCGACATGGTCATCTCCATCACCCGCCTGTGTTAGCTATTCCAACTTCACTCGGCAAGATTCACCCATATTTTTCCTATACGCTAATTATTGACTGCATCAGAAAATGATTTTACGAATGGCCATGCATTCCAAGTCCCACGCCCAAAAAGTAATCGTCATTGGTGGCGGCATTGCCGGCCTTTCGATCGCAGCCGCCGTCCAGCAATGGGCGCAGGTCACGGTCATCGAGCGCGAATCCCAGCTTGGCTATCATGCCAGCGGACGCTCCGCCGCCCTGTTCACCGAGACCTATGGCAATGCCCTGGTGCGCGCGCTTTCGGTGGCGAGCCGGCAGGCGATCATCGACGGCGGCTTCGTCGAGCATAAGCGCGGCGCCTTGCATTTTGGCGGACCCGACGACGACGACGCCATCGACAAGCTGGCGGCGGAATACCAGGCCCTGGTGCCGAGCGTGCGGCGCCTGTCGCCGGGCGAGGTCGCGGCCATGGTTCCAGCCATCGCTGCCGAGCGAACCTGCGGTGCGGTCTACGAACCCGGCGCCGTCGACATCGACACCGGCAAGATGGTCCAGGCCCAGGCGTCGGCGCTGAAGGCCGCCGGCGGCAGCATCGTCACCGGCGCCGACGTGCTTGAAATCAAGCGCACGCCGCAAGGCTTCCGTGTCGTCACCTCGACCGGCATCCATGAGGGCGACATCGTCGTCAACGCCGCTGGCGCCTGGGTCGACGTCATCGCCGGTCGCGCCGGCCTGTCCGGCCTCGGCTTCGCCCCCAAGCGGCGCACCGCCTTCCTGTTCGATCCGCCCGCCGGCATCGACGTCCGCAGCTGGCCGCTCGTCGTTGACCTGCACGAGCGCTTCTATTTCAAGCCGGATGCAAGTCGCCTGATAGGCTCGCTTGCCGACGAGGCGGACACCGAGCCTTGCGACGCCTATCCGGAAGACATCGACGTCGCCACCGCCGCCTACAACATCGAAGAAGTCACCGGCCTTGATGTCGGCAGGCCGTCGACGCCATGGGCCGGGCTGCGCACCTTTGCGCCCGACCGCACGCCGGTCGTCGGCTTCGACCCGCGCCTGCCCGGTTTCTTCTGGCTCGGCGGCCAGGGCGGCTACGGCTTCCAGGTATCGCTGACGCTGGCACGCCTCGGCTCGGCGCTGATGCGCGGTGAGCCGCTGCCAGATGATCTCGTCGAACTCGGCGTGACTTACGGCGCGCTCGCGCCGGATCGTTTCGTGCAGCCGGACGCCGAGCACGCCGTGAGCACTTAGACCTCAGTCCAAACGAATGTTGGCGTGCGGAGGGGAGGAGAACCGCCGCGCGGCAGCAGCAATCAAAAAAGGGAGCGATAACAATGACATCTTCAGGCGCGATTCTGCGTACGGCGCTTGTCGCCTCGACCATGCTGTTCGGCGGCCAAGCCTACGCCAAGACGCTTGTCTACTGCTCGGAGGCCAGCCCCGAGACCTTCAATCCGATGCTGACAGTCGCCGACTCCACCATGGATGCGGCCGCCAAGACGATCTTCAACCGCCTCGTCGAGTTCAAGCCTGGTACCACCGAAGTCGGGCCCGCTCTCGCCGAGAAGTGGGACGTTTCCGAAGACGGCAAGGTCTACACCTTCCATCTCCGCAAGGGCGTCAAGTTCCACTCCAACGAGACGTTCACGCCGTCGCGCGAGTTCAACGCCGACGACGTGCTCTACACCTTCAATCGCCAGCGCGACGCCACCAACCCGTACTACAAGCTGGCCAACGCCTCGTACGAGTATTTCAACGCGCTCGGCATGGGCTCGATGATCACAAACATCGAGAAGGTCGACGACTACACCGTGCGCTTCACCCTGCCGACGGCGAACGTCACCTTCCTGCCTGGCATAGCACTCGACTATCTCTCGATCCTGTCGCTCGAGCAGACCGAAAAGATGGTCGCTGCCGGAACGCCTGAGGTCATCGACCAGCGGCCTGTCGGCACCGGACCCTTCGTGCTCCAGGCCTACCAGCAGGACGCGCAGATTCGCTACGCCGCCAACAAGGACTACTGGAACGGCGCGCCCAAGATCGACACGCTGATCTTCGCCATCACGCCTGAGCCGGTGGTTCGCGTCACCCGCGTCAAGGCCAACGAATGCCAGGTCGCCGCCCCGCCCCCGGCTGCCGCCCTTGCCGAGCTCAAGGACAACCCGGACGTCGACATCCTCAGCCAGCCGGGCCAGAACATCGGCTCCGTCGGCTTCAACACCGAGCACAAGCCGCTGGGCGACGTGCGCGTGCGCATAGCACTTGCCAAGGCGATCAACCGCCAGGCGATCGTCGAGGCGGTCTATCAGGGCGCCGGCAGCCTTGCCGGTAGCGTCGTGCCACCAATGCAGCTGGGCGCAGTCACCGACGCTGCCATCGACTACGACCCCGAAGGTGCCAAGAAGCTGCTTCAGGAAGCGGGCCTGGATGCCGGCACCAACATCAAGCTGTGGGCGATGCCGGTGTCGCGCCCCTACAACCCCAACGCCCGCCGCATGGCCGAGATGATCCAGGCCGACTGGGCCGCTGTCGGCGTCAAGTCTGAGGTCGTCACCTTCGAATGGGGCGAGTATCTGACCCGCACCGGCAAGGGCGAACACGACGCCTATCTGCTCGGCGGCTCGAGCGACAATGGCGATCCCGACAACATGCTCTCCTTCTCCTTTGCCTGCGACGGCGTGAAGGGCGGTTCGAACCGGTCGCGCTGGTGCAACGAGGCATTCGACAAGCTGCTCGAGGCAGGTCGCGTCACCGCCGATCCGGAGAAGCGCGCCGAGATCTACCGCCAGGCTCAGGCGATCCTGAAAGCCGAGGTGCCGGAGGCGCCGATCGCCCACTCGGTGGTCTCGATCCCGGTGCGCAAGAGCGTGCTCAACTATGTGATGGACCCGTTCGGCCGGCAGAATTTTGCCGCCGTCGACATCGCCGAATAGGCCACGACGAAGAAGGGCAGACCGTCATGCTCGAAGAATTGAACTGTCTGCTCGAAACCTACCGCGCCGAGGGCGCGGTAGGCGCCTCGTTTGCCTTCGCACTCGGCGATGGCGATCTCGTGGCCGTCACATCAGGCCTGGCCGACCGCCCGCGCAACGTTCCGGTCACGCCCGACCATCTGTTCAAGATCGGCAGCTGCACCAAGACCTTCGTCGCCGCAGCACTGATGAAGCTCGCCGAGGAGGGCAAGGTCGATCTCGGCGAACCGATTTCGAAATGGTTCCCTGATCTGCCCCGCCCCGACGAGGTCTCGGTGCGTCAGCTGATCAACCATCGCGGCGGCCTGCCCGAATTCGAATATGACATCCCGATGGACCCGAGCAGGTCCTGGACGCCGTCGCAGCTGGTCGATCTCGCCTTCAGCGTCGGTGCCCAGAAAGCCCCGGGCGGGCCTGCCGTCTACAACAACACCGGCTATGTGCTGGCCGGCATGCTGATCGAGGCGGTATCAGGACTTTCGCTGGGCGCGTATGTGCGCGGAAAAGTGCTCGACCCGCTCGGCCTCAAGGACACCTGGTCGCCGGCGACCGAAAATTTCCCGACCGGGCGCATGGTGCGCGGCTACTACCACCGCCCAAAACCTGCATCCGACGCGGCAACTGGCATCGCCGAGGGCGGCGAGATGTGGCGCATGGATGGCGTGCTGCCCTACTCCGACGAGTTGCAGGATTCCTCCGACAGCTTTCCCTTCTCCGGCGCCTATGGCTGCGGCGACATGGTATCGACGCCGCGCGACATGGTCGTTTTCATGCGCGCACTGTTTAGCGGTCGGCTGTTGCCGGCATCGCTGTTCCGCGAGATGAGCGAAAACCGCGCCGAGGTCAGCTTCCCGGGAACCCGCATGCGTGAGACAGGTGCCGGCCTGTTCCAGAGCAGCTACGCCGATCGCCTGTTCTACGGCCATCAGGGCGGCATTCCGGGCTACGTCACCGTCATGCAGCACGAGCCGAGGTCGGGCTTGACGGTCGCCATGACCTGCAATGCCGGCTCGGGCAACCGCCTGTCCTATTACGCCAGCAGCATGCACCCGGTGTTCGACCAGGCAATCAGGGTGATCCTGCGCGGCTAGTGCATCGGCCCGGAAACCGGGACCGATTTTCGCAAAGCACGATGCGCAGCTTCAACAGTCGGAGTGTCATTTTGCGTCCATTCGGACGCACGGCGCCCCAGAGTTCAGACGCCCAGGCCGGCGGCCATCTGGCGAAGGTCAACGCCGAGTTCGGACGTCACCTCCAGCGCGCGGTCGTCGCGCGCTGGAGCATCATTCACCTGATGATGCGCAGCCAGCACGCGGTCGCGCTCGCGGATCAGGGTCTTGATCTCTTCCGAATAGAGATCGACCACTGCACTCAGCCAGCGATTGACCAGATAGGATGGCCGGGCGAAATGCAGGTCGAAGCGTGGCAGCAGCGCAATCGTCGCCTCCGCTTCCAGCCAGTTGTCACCGACGACCCATTGGTTGACGGTGAACAGGCGCAGCAGCCGACCATAAGCATCGACGCCGACCGCCACGATGTGGTGGATCGGCCCTTTCGCGCCTTCCGGCCGCACGAAACAATGGAAATGGCCGTGCTCGGCCTGCCCCTGCTGCGGCGGGTGGCTATGGTAATACCACTGCGCCCCGGTCGCGGGATCGAACACGTCGCCCGGGGGAAAATGCTCCCACGCAGCGACCGACTTTGCCTCGCGCAGCGTCTCGAGCAGCACGTTGCTGCCCGATTTCGCCAGCACCTGTTCGCAGAACAACGCCTGCCGCGCCGCTTCTGACCTTGCTTCGTCCATCACCGGCCTCCGGGCAGCAGCTTGGCCTATTGCGGCTGGGCCGCGCAAGGCGAAGCGGTGGGTGCGGCGGCACAAGGTGCTGCTGCAGCGCAAGGCGCCGGAACCGCCGCGCATGGGGAGGCAGCAGCACATGGCGCTGCGGCCGCCGGAGCAGGTGCAGCCGAGCACGGCGAAGCTGCCGAACACGGAGACGCTGCCGCGCAAGGAGATGCCGCAGCACAGGGAGCCGCAGCAGAACATGGCGAAGCGGCCGAGCACGGCGAGGCTGCGGCACAAGGCGAACCTGCGGCGCACGGATTTCCGGCAGCGCAAGGCGTCGCCGGTGCGGTGGCAGCGGGTGCTGGCTTGGGTGCGGCAAAGCGGGTGTGGTCGACAGCGACCGCCGAGGTGGCGGCGAGGAAGGCCGTGCCGAACAGGAGGGTGTTGCGCGCGCTCATTTCTTGAACCCATCGAGCCCGAACAGCGGACGCAGCGCGACACCGCCGTGGCTGCCGACAAAGGCCGAGGCAAACCACAGCCAGCCATGCACGCTGCCCGAGGCGATGCCCGAGAACAACGCGCCGACATTGCAGCCGAAGGAAAGGCGCGCGCCATAGCCCATCAACACACCGCCGATGGCCGCAGCAAGGAACGAGGCGAACGGCACATGCACCTTGGGGGCGAACTTGCCGGCAAGCCCGGCGGCCAGTGCAGCACCTAGAATGATGCCGAAATTCATCACCGAGGTGACGTCGGCGAGCACGCTCGAGCCCAGCGCCTTGGCCGGCCCAGGCCAGTTCCAGAACGCCCAGGTCTCGACGGGCACGCCGACCGCCTGCGCCACCTTGGCGCCCCATAGGCCGAAGCCGAAGGTCACCGACCAGGGGTGGCCGGCTGTGACGAGCGTTGCGATGTTCAGTCCGGCGAGCACAAGCCCTGCCCCGATCAGTGGCCACGGGCCATGCAACAGACGGGCAACGCCCTGGCGCGGCGCAGGCTTCACCTTTTCAATGCTGCCATGGGCGCGGCGCTCGACCAGCACGGTGAGGCCAGCGACGGTGGCAAGACCAACGAGCGTGACGATCACCCCGCCCGGCACGCCAAGCATCTTGCCCAGGCTGATCTCCGGCAGCGACGGCAGCGCCAGCCACCACGGCAGATGCGCGGTGCCGATGACCGCCCCGACGATGAAGAAGATCAGCGTCACCAGCATGCGTGAGCTGCCGCCACCGACGGTGAACAGCGTGCCCGAGCCGCAGCCACCGCCGAGTTGCATGCCGAGGCCGAACATCGCGGCGCCGACCAGCACCGACACGCCAACCGGCGCGAAGGCGCCGACAAGCGCCTGGCCGTTGAAGCTGCCGAGCGCCAGAAGCGGAATGAAGACAATGGCGGCAGCCGCGATCATCAGCATCTGGGCGCGGATCGCATTGCCGCGCCGCTCGACGACAAAACGCCGCCAGCCGCCGGTGAAGCCGAAGGAGGCGTGGTACAGCGTCAGGCCGAGCAGGCCGCCGATGACAAACAGCACCGCCTGGCGCGCGTCGATCGCCTGGCCGATGGCAACAGCGCCAAGGATCAAGGCAAGCCCGACGAAGACGACAGGCCCCTTGTCGAGGTTGACGCCTGCGACAGGGGCCGGCGCGGTGGCATTTATCTCAGTCATTTCAATTCAGTCCGGGAAAAGTCGAAGTCTACGCATGGCCTCTGCAGATGACGATGTCCAGGATCGCTCCTGGACATCGTCATGGCGGCCTGCGCTTGTGGCAATCAGTTGCCGGGCTGCACCGGGCGGGCCGGATCGGCGGCCCACTCGGCCATCGAGCCGTCATACATCTTGGTGTTCTTGTTGCCTTCGATCTCGCTCAGGCCGAACCAGACAACCGACGCCCAGTGGCCGGTGTTGCAGAAGGCGATGTTCTGCTCGTCCTTGGCAAGGCCGACGGACTGCGAAAGGCTGCCCACGGTTTCCTTCGAGGCGAACGAAGCCTTGTCGGCATCATAGAGCTTGCTGTTTTCGAGGTTCTTCGAGCCGGGGATGGTGCCGGCAACGCGGACGACCGGGCTCTTCGCCTCGCCCTTGAACTGCGCGGCCGGGCGGCCGTCGATCAGCTTGATGCCTTCGGCGCGTGCCTTCTCGACATCGGCGGTGGTGGCCAGAAGCTCGGTCTTGAGCTCGCCATCAAAAGCAACTGCCACAGGCTTGGCAACTTCGGTGGAGACTTCGCCGCCGGCTGCCTCCCAGGCGCGTGCGCCGCCGTCGAGGATCGACACCGCGTCATGGCCCAGGACCTTGAAGGTCCAGTAGACGCGGGTGGCGCCGCCGAATTCTGAGGAGTCGGTACCGTTCGGCACGATCACGACATGGCTGTCATTGCTCACGCCGAGGTCGCCGATGGTCTTGGTGATGGTCTCCAGCGGCGGCAGCATGCCGGGAACGCCGTTCACCTCGGCGCGCCAGCCTGCCGTCGCATAAGGCGCGCTGACGGCACCTGGCACGTGGCCCTTGGCATAGGGGCTGTTGCCGTCCTTGGCAGCGTCGCGCACGTCGATCACGACGAGGCTCTTGTGGCCGAGGTTGGCTTTGAGCCAGGCGGCGTCGACAAGCGGCTTGTCGGTCAGGCGCTCGGCCAGTGCGCCGGTGGCGAAAGCCAGGCCGGCAGTAACGACGGCGGCAAACAGAGAAAAGCGCATCGGACAACTCCAGGGAAAAAGATTTTAAAAACGAGCGTTGGCTACATTTATAATCCGGTATCGCCCCGCAAACACGGCATCACAGTCCCAAATTGGCGCTTCCGTCGAAACGCAATACGCAATAAGGCCACAGAGAAGGAAAAACATTCCTCGTCTCAACTTGCATGTTCATATGCAGAATAAAGAATATAACCCCTTCACAAATTGGTCTATTACGACGACTTTCTGATCAACGCCGCCGAGCCGATGATTTGGGCCGCAGCAAAGGCTCATGAGGGGACAGAGGCATGCGTTTGCTCAAGGCCATGGTTGCAGCGATATTCGGGACAGCTCTCGCCGTCTCGGTTGCGTTTGCCCATACGCCAGACGATACGCTGGTCGTTGCCGATGCCATTGACGACGTAGTCACGCTCGACCCGGGCGAAGTCGGCGAAGTTGGCGGCGTGCTCACCAGCAGCCAGATCTATCAGTCGCTGGTCAGCTTTGACGTCAACGACCCCACCAGGATCGTCGGCTTGCTCGCCGAAAGCTGGACGATTTCACCCGACGGCAAGACCTTCACCTTCAAGATGAACCCGAAAGCCCGTTTTGCCTCGGGCAATCCGGTGACGGCATGGGACGCCGAATTCTCGCTCAGGCGGGTCATTCACCTCAAGTCGCGCTCGGCCTTCATCATCGGCCAGTTCGGTTTCTCGCCTGACAATGTCGACGACCGTATCAAGGCGCTCGACGACCAGACCCTGGTCATCACGATCGCCGACACCTATTCGCCGAGCTTCCTGTTTTACTGCCTGTCGTCCTACATGGGCGCCATCGTCGACAGCAAAACCGTCAAGGCGCACGAAGTCGATGGCGACTCCGGCAATGGCTGGCTCAAGGCGCAGAACTCAGCCGGATCAGGTCCGTTTGTGCTCAGCAAATGGCAGCCCAGGGAGTCGATCCTGCTCACGCGCAACGACAACTACTGGGGCACGCCGGCCAAAGTCGAGCACGTCCTGATCCGCCATGTCGCCGAAAGCTCGGCCCAGCGCTGGTTGCTCGAAAGCGACGAGATCGACATCGCCAACCGGCTCGGGCCGAGCGATTTCGATACCCTCACCAACAACCCGAAACTGGCCATCGTCCACGGCCGCTCGGGCAACATCTATTACATGGGCCTCAACGTCCGGAACCAGTATCTCGCCAATCCCAAGGTGGTCGAGGCGATGAAGTATCTCGTCGACTACCAGGGCATCGTCGACACCATTTCGCGCGGCACCATGGAAGTGCATCAGACGCTGGTGCCGAACGGGTTCCTCGGCGCCATTGCCTACAAGCCGTTCAGCTTTGACCTCGAAAAGGCGAAGGCGCTTCTGGCTGAAGGCGGGGTCAGCGGCGAGTTCTCCCTCGACATGGTGGTATGGGACACGCAGCCTTTCACCGATTTCGCCAAGGCGATCCAGGCGACCATGGCGCAGGCGGGCGTGCAGCTCAACCTGCAGGTAGTCGGCGGCCGCGAATGGCTCGACCGCTACCGCAACCACGACCTCGACATCTGGCTTGGCCTGTGGGGGCCCGACTACCCCGATCCGCACTCCAACGCCAAGGCGTTCGCCGTCAACAAGCAGGACGCGCCCGACGGCTCCGACAGTCTGGCCGACCGCTTCGGCTGGAACGCCGGCGCGCTTTCACCCGATGCCATGGCCGCCGTGCGCGAACAGGACACGGCCAAGCGCAAGGCCATGTATGAGGCGATCCAGAAGGTGCACACAGACACCTCCCCTTTCATCATGATGTTCCAGGAAGTGCGCAAGCTTGGCGTCAGCGCGCGGATCAAAGGCCTGATGATGGGCACGACCTTCGCCGACGACCGCTATTGGGCCGTGTCCAAGTAGTCGCTCCGGCACAAAGCCAGTCTCCAGACGCCCATCAACAAAAGAACCGGGCGGCAAGTTGCCGCCCGGCTGTTTTAGCGTGTTGCCAGATCAGGTTCGGCTAGGCTCAGTCGTCACTACCGCCGCCGCCACCGCCGCCGCCGCCGCCACCGCCGCCGCCGCCACCGCCGCCGCCGCCGCCACCGCCGCCGCCGCCGCCACCGCCGCCGCCACCGCCGCCGCCACCGCCGCCGCCGCCACCGCCGCCGCCACCGCCGCCGCCACCGCCGCCGGAATCACCGTCGTCGCCGGAACCACCGTCGTCGCCACCATCATCGCCGCCGCCGCCACCGCCGCCGCCGCCACCGCCGCCAGGGTTACCGCCGTCGTCAGGGTTACCGCCTGGGTTTCCGCCTGGGTTTCCGCCTGGGTTGCCGCCAGGGCCTCCAGGGGTGCCATTGTCACCGTCATCAGCGGTGCCACCGTCATCGTTCTCGCCGCCGGCCAGTACGGCCGCAATCAGCGACGTTGTCAGCGGTGGGCACTGGGCCAACTGATCGGACGACATGACGCTGCTGCGATTGATCGCAATGCAGCACATTTCATAGTTGCCTTGGGTGAGGGGTTGGCATTGCGCGGCCGTCATGCGCGGCCGGATGTTGCTCTGGGCAGATGCGGGGAAAGCGAAGCTGACTGCCGCAAGAGCCGAGGAAACCAGCAGAATCGTCTGGATCCTGCGCACGCAGGTTGGGTACGTCGTCATTTCTTCCTCCTAAGGGAAAAAACGCGCCCGTCCCCAAACTGGCGCTATGATCACGTGTTCCGATCATCGGAAACACTTTGTTAATCATACAACCTTTTGAAATCGGTGCAAAGATCGCTCTCATGGGTTGATTTATCTAGCTCTAATATGCTGTCTGCTAGTACCCGTTGAGAGGGGGAACAGCACATGCAAAAGTTCGCGGCGCTCGTTGCGATCGCCTTGATTTCCGCTGGCTGCAGCCAGTCTGCCACCTCAGGATCAAGCATGAGCACAGTCGGCTATGCTTTTGCCCCGCCGGCGGCAAACACCTTTTGCGCTAGACAACCCGGACTATGCAGCACCGCCGGCAAGACCAAGGTGATGGCGCTTAACGAGGCGCGCTTGAGCGACCTCAAGAAGGTCAATTCCGCGGTCAACCAGCGCATCAGCCAACGCGAGGACATCGCCACCACCGGACGCAATGACGACTGGCGACTGCCGACATCGGTGGGGGATTGCGAAGACATCGCCATCCTCAAGAAGAATGAGTTGCGCAAGCTCGGCTGGCCGGCCTCGACCCTGCTGTTGACCGTCGCCACATATGGCGGCGCAGGACACACGGTGCTGACGGTTCGCACCGACAGCGGCGATCTCATTTTGGATAACCGCACCGGCGCCATCAGGAACTGGAAGAGCACGCCCTATCGCTACTTTGCACGGCAGTCGCAATCCGGAAACGGCAAGTGGATGCGCATCGGCGCCTGAACCAGCTCGGCTTCGTTCAATGCGGAAACGCATTGTCCTCGACGATCTTCCAAATCTGCCGGTTGATGTCCCTGATCGCCTCTATCGAGGCCGAGATGCGGTGCATCTCGTTGTCGTCGAGTTCTTCGTTCTTGCCGTAGCGAACGCTATCCTTGCTGTCGAAGATGCGCATCAGCTGGGTGCTGGCCCGCGTACCTGTCTCGTCGAACGAATAGATGCAATGGCTGTATTTGTTGCGCAGCTTGCCCTGGTGCGTCAGTTGGTCGGCGACCGAAAGCACGGCGTCGCGGCAGGCCTGCGGAGTCTTCGCCATCTTGGCGAGCCGCTCGACGAGATCGAGGCGCGCGCGTGTCGTATTCAGCGTCAGGAAGATGATGATCGCCGTTTCCTTGTCAACCTTGGCAAGACCGGCGATCAGATAGATGAGCAGGCTTTCGGTGTTGGTCCAGGTGTAATTGAGCTGGCCAACGGTAAGCAGCACGTCCTGGAAACGCGGCATCTCGCACTCATGACAACGTTTGCTGCGCATGAAGCACGGCGACATCGCCGACGCGTCGTTCGCCGCCGCTATCCCGCCGCTTGTGATAAACCGCCGCCGCTTCGGTGCGGTTGTGGGCACCGAGCTTGGTGATGATATTGTGCAGGTGGATCTTCACCGTGTGCTCGGAAAGCCCGAGTGCAGCGGCGATCAGCTTGTTCTGCAATCCGCGGGCGACCATGGCCAGAATCTGCAATTCCCGTTCTGTCAGATCGTCGAAATCGTCCACCTCGTTGTCTTGCGGGACTTGTGCCTTCGGTGGGGCGTCGAAACTGATGGCAGGTCCGGTAGCGCCGGCGCGCCGCCGCTCGATGATCGGCTCGAACAGTGACAGCGGGAAATATTCGCCGCCGCGCAAAACCAGGCGGACCACCGACAGCCAGACGTCAAGCTTCAGGTTCATCGGCAGAACGCCACGCACATTGCGCGCAGTGACCACGTCGCGGATCGAAACCTCCTGCCGACCGTCTTCCTGGATCAGCATGATCTGCGCCGAAGGATGCAGAAGCGCCAACCGTTCGGACTGAGCTGCGACCTCAGGCAGTTGCTTGGCCTCCACCAGGATCAGCGATACAGGGGCATCAAAGCCGACACAGGCGTCGGCAAGTGTCGGCACCTGATCGACAGTGATCCAGTGAAACTCGCGTTCGATCGCAAAGATCAGGCTCTCCGACACGAAATCGGCCGGAGCAACGATCAGCAACGTCTTGCAGGTTTTCTGTGCGGAGCCGTCCGCTCCGTTAGCGCGGCGTGCGCTGGGAATTGCCACTCGGTACATTTGGTCACCCACCCAATGTTCACAAATGCGCGTCTTTTTTCCCCCAGTTGCCGCCATTGGGGAGCATTATTTAGACACCATATACCGCTTGTTAACGGTTCGGTATATGCAAGATGAGCTACAGGAAGACCCGATGTAGCCCTTCCGGACAATTGAGCGATCGAGCGAGCTAGCCTTTCGGCCTATTTCGACTGGCCCACCGAGCGATCATCGGCGTCGATATTTGATGCGATGCAAGCAGCCGGAACCTGGGCAATTCTGCCGCAAATGACTCTCAATTGTACACTTGTGGCAAGAGGTCAATATTTCTGACCGATTATCGGCTGCAATATCTAGATCACCGCTGCGACTTCTTGGCGTGCTGACCCAAACAGCCTAGCGCGAACTGTCAGCTTACAATTTCCCGGTCTCGGCCACAGACTTTGTTGGTTCCGCCACCATGGGCATGGCGTATCCGGGGCTTCAGAATTGAACATTCAATGCCGTGCAAAAACGGCATTTCGTTCACGTCATTGTGAAGACTCCGAGCACCGCCCCACACACAACAAGGGAGGTATCGGCCAGCCAATAACGATGCGGGATCAATGGCCACCAGTCCCCTCGGCCTGACGATCCGCTCAACTCCATCTGAAACAGTGGAAAATAGACAACAGCCCGCGTGACCCCAAGACCGTGTGAAAGATGAGAACGGTCCAGCGATCGCGGTCCCAACCAAGGACAAGACGATGTCTGATCGTAACAGCAACAACCTCAACGCGTTTGGCCTGCAGTTCATCGGCAACGATATTGAGCTGGGCGGCGACAGCGAGAACGAAAACAAGAACGAAAACAAGAACGAAAACAAGAACGAGTCCGAGAATAAGAACGAATCCGAAAACAAGAACGAAAACAAGAACGAGTCGGAAAATAAGAACGAATCCGAAAACAAGAACGAAAACAAGAACGAGTCCAAGTCTGAGAACGAAAACGAAAACAAGAACGAGTCCAAGAACGAGAATACCAACGAAAACAAGACCGAGACCAAGGTCGATGTCGATGTCAATGTCGATCTCAATCTCGACGGCCAACTCGGCGACTATAAGGAAGACAATGATTTCGCCGACATCAAGGCCGGCGGCGACATCAAGGGCGACATCCTGTTCAGCAAGGACGGCAACGTCACTTACGATCCAGGCGACGACGTCAGCTTCAAGGACGTCCTGAACAACTCGCTGACCGGTGCCAACAGCAACGGCTTCGTCATCAACCAAACCGCCCATATGGTCGACAACGACAAGCTCGATGGCGCAACCGTCAAGAACGACGGCGACTTCAAGCAGGAGTTCGACCAGAAGGCCGGCCACGCAGAAGCTGGTGACGGCATCAATGCCGGCGGCGGCGGCGCGGAAGGCGGCGAGGCCAAGGGCGGCGAAGCCGACGGCGGCAACGGCGGCAACGCCAAGGGTGGCGAAGCCGACGGTGGCAAGGGCGAAGGCGGCCTGGCACTGAGCACAGCCCTGGGTGGCGACGCCAAGGGCGACACCAAGGCTGAAAGCGGCGACAGCAAGGGCGGCAGCGCCGACACCGACGCTGACGGTGGCAAGGGCGACGGCGGCAGGGGTGGCGACGGCGGTACCGGTCTCGGCCTCGGCCTCGGCCTCGGCCTTGGCGCCGGACTTGGTCTCGGCGCGGGCGAAGGTGACTCGGGCGACGCCAAGGGCGACGGCGGCAACGCCAAGGCCGACAGCGGCAACGCCGATGCCGATTCCGGCAAGGCAGACGCCGGCAACGGCGGCGACATCGGCGATACCGAAGGCGGCGACGCCAAGGGCGACGGCGGTGACGGCATCGATGCATTCGTGCCCATCCTTCCCATCCTGAACTTCGGTGAAGGTGGCGATGCCAAGGGCGACGGCGGCAACGCCGATTCCGACAGCGGACGCGGCGGCAATGCCGATTCCGGCAACGCAGACGCCGACAGCGGCGACGCCAAGGCGAACGCTGGCGATGCCAATGGCGATACCGGCGACGCTCTCGGCTTCGGCCTCGGCGCCGGCGTCGGTTACGGCAGCGGCGAAGGCGAAGGCGAAGGCAATGGTGGCGGCGGCGGCGGCGGCGGTGCAGGCACCGGTGGTTCGGCGACCGCAGGTGCTGCAACCGGTGGCGCAAGCACATCTGGTGGCGCCTGGGCTCTGAACGACGGCGACGGCGGCCACGCATTGAGCGGCGCCTGGGCTGACGGCACGGGCGGCAACGCCACTGGCGGCGGCGCTTGGGCTGGCGGCGGCGGCGGCGGCGGAACGGCTGGTGACGCTTGGGCTGGTGCCGGTGGCGCCGGCGGCGACGGTGGTATGTGGGGTTCGCAGAATGGTGACGACGGTTATGTCACCGGAAGCAGCTCGGCGCATGCCGACGCCGCGATCGACACCAGTGCCTTCAACCAGCAGATCGTGATGGGTGCCAACCTGCAAGGCAATACGGTTAACATGACCGTGGTGGGCGGCGAATACCATCATACTCTGACCGGCGAAGACTCCACCGACCACAGCACGCTCTAACCATCGGCATGAAGGCTCCGCGCTTGCGGAACCAATGAGCCGGACTGCGCGGGTATCCCCGCGCAGTCCATCTTGGCCGGTGGAGCATGTGCAGCCTCACCGCGCCTGAACTCCGGGCGGAGGCACTGTGATGTATGCCGCATATCTCGATAAGGTCAGCGACGCGATCGCTCATTTCATAGGTCTGTTCGAAACGGCGAGTGAAGAAGCCCGCCTCAAGCAAGCCTACAATGAATTCAAGGCCTTGCAGAAGGCCGACGAGCTGTTGCCGGACCATCAAACCGTTGGAATCAAGGTCGACGCGTCTCATTCGCTGGAGGATTTTGATCCCAACGTTCCGTATCTGGGCGTAAGGCCCGAAATCGAGCAGCTCACAGTCTGGTCGAAGGTTCACTTCACCCCGCCGGACATTCATGTCCCGCACGGACCATTTCTGCACAATTTCGCTCATTCTCCAGAAGGCATGACGGTCGGCTCGGGCGGTATCGTCCTGCCGCAGATCAGCCCACCCGGCGATTTGGCCGCCATCATCAACCAGGAGATCCGGCTTTCCGACAACGACTATGTCAGCTTTGGCGGCAGCGGGCTGACATTCACGCCTCCGGTGGTCGACGACACCCCGATGGTCGAGTTGCACCAGGCCGCAACCGACCTGTCGCCGATCGACGACCTGACACTCCCCGGCACCACCGAAGAGATGGCGAGTTTCGTCACCACGGCCATCGCCCGTCTCGACGGCTTCGATGCCGACGACCATGGCAACGCCGACGTCTTCACCACCAAGGGCGAGACCATCGAAGGCACCTACATCAACGGTCAGTTGGTCGACGAGGCCGACGTGCCGAAGATGGAAGACTACGTCAATTTCCTGAAGGAACATGACGAGGACGCCAAGGGACCTGACGCGCCGCTCGACACGAGCCATGCCCCCGATTCCAGCGATTTCATGGACGGCTGGGGCGACGGCACGGCCAATCCGAGCGTTACGATCAGCATGGGCGGCAACACCGTCATCAACGATTGCGTGGTCGTCAACGATTGGGTCTCGGCAGAAGTCATGGCCGTCATGGGCGACCATTTCTCGATCAACGCGATTGTCCAGATCAACGCCTCCTGCGACGTCGACAGCGTCGGCGCGGCAGTTGGTGGCTGGCCCTTCGACCCCGGCGGCCAGGACCAGAGCTTCAACATCGCTATGTTCAAGCACATCGATCCTTCGGCGGGCGAAGCCAATGCAGCCCCCGAGGCACCGCCGGCTTTCCCGTCCTATTACGTGGTCACCGAGATTTCGGGCGACCTGATCATGATGAACTGGATCAACCAATACGCATTCATCACCGACAACGATGTCTGCATCGCATCTTCTTCCGGCGTGCAGTCGATGGTGTCGACCGGCGAAAACACCGCCTTCAACGGCGTCAGCCTGAACGAACTGGGCAACTACTACGATCTGATCATCATCGGCGGCAACGTCTATGACGCCAGCATCATCCACCAGCTCAACCTGCTGATCGACAACGACACGATCGGCGCGGTCAGTGGGTTCTCGACGTCAGGCGAAGGCTCGGTCTCGACCGACGGCAACCTTTTGTGGAACCAGGCCAGCATCATCAATGTCGGCAATGGCACCTGCGAGCCGCTGCCCGACGGCTACAACACCGCCGCAAGCAACCTTGCGTCCGGCAACCACGAACTGCCGAATTCCATCCTGCAGGATGCCGCATTCGACGGCATCGGCATACTGCGCGTGCTCTACATCTCGGGCGACATCTACAATCTGCAGTACATCAAGCAGACGACCGTGATGGGCGACAGCGACCAGGTCGCGCTGGCAATGAACCAGGTGACCGCCAACCCCGACACCGAATGGACGATCACCACCGGCGGCAACCAGCTGGTCAACTCCGCGACCATCGTCGACGTCGACGGCTACTCCAAGGTTTATGTCGGCGGCGACAGCTATTCAGACGAAATACTGATCCAGGCGAACCTGGTCTCCAGCGATCCGGATCTGGGTGCGCAGAACCCCGACATCCTCGTCACCGAAGCCGTCGCGTTTCTCGGTGACGGCAGCGACGACACGGGCGGCGACGCCTCCCATTCCAATCCGATTGCACCGCAACCTGCAGATTCCGCGTCGGCTGACGTCATGCAGCACATGCTGGGCTAGTCGACCAAGAGGGGCATAAAATGACCGACGACCGTGAAGGCTGGAGTGGTTTTCATAATTTGCCGGACGACGACGACAGTCAGGACAGCCAGCAAGCGCGTCCGCGGGCATCGGAACCCAAGCCTGTAGCGCAAACGACATTGTCGAATGCCGTAGCTCCCCAGGAACAGGCACTCGACAAGCTGGAGCGATACATCGACAACGTGGTGGGTGAGTTGCACGACGCCGCCGGCGACAAGCCGGCTGCGCCAGCCGCCCCAGCAGAGAGTGCGTCGCCAGAGGCCAAGGCAGCCGCGCCGCAGTCTCCACAGGCGAGTGCCAAGCCGGCACACACGCAACAGCCATCGGGAAGGCCGACTGAGCCTTCGATCATACCTCCGGAGCGGAACGCTACGGCTCAACGCCCCCAAGCGTCTGCCCCCGCCGCAGCAGCACCGGGCACGCGGCCTCAACCGGCCGCACGTGCGACTCCGGAGGCACCCATTGCCGCGCCCCAAGCCGAGGGCGCAACTCAGGCCGGGCTAGCGCCGACCGAGGCGCCACCTGCCGCCCCGGCAGCGTCCGCACCTCCTCGCCCGGACATGCGGGTCAACGAACCGCAAGGCCCGACCAAGACTGAAATGAAGGACACGTCGATGCCGGTCGGCAAGGTGATCGACGCCGACAACGGCCCGATCAAGCCGAAGGAAAAACTGCCGGACGCCAAGGGTCCGAACGGCGGCGATATCGATGGCGGTGGTGGTGGCGGCGGCGGCGGCGGTGGCGGTGGTGTCTTCCACAAGCGCCTCGGACCAATCGACTTCTCGGCCTCGCTCAAGACCGGCCTCAAGATCGTCAAGCGCAACCTGCTGATCGTCATGCTGTTCACGCTGGCCAGCAACGTGCTGGTGCTGGCGATTCCGCTCTATCTCTTCCAGATATCCGACCGCGTGCTGACCAGCCGCTCGATCGACACGCTCGTCATGCTGACGATCGTCATTGTCGGCGCAGTGGTCTTGCAGACGATTTTCGACGCCATCCGCCGGGTCATCCTGATGCGTACAGCCGTCGAAGTCGCGGCTCAGTTGGGCGCACCGATCCTCAGTGCCGCAGCTCGCGCCGCACTGCACAGCAACGGCCGCGAATACCAGACCCTGGGCGATCTGCAGCAGCTCCGCTCGTTCCTGGTTTCAGGCACGCTCCTGACGCTGCTCGATGCGCCGCTGGCACCGCTGTTCGTGCTCGCCGTATTCCTGGTGCATCCACATCTCGGCTTCATCGTCGTGACGACCTCGCTGATCCTGCTGGTCATCACCATCTTGAACCAGCGTTCGACGGCCGCTCCCTTCAGCGAGGCCAACACGCACCAGAGCAAGGCCAACCTGCATCTCGACTCGATGTCGCGCAACTCGCAGATCATCAACGCGCTCGCCATGATCCCGGAAGCCGTGCGTATCTGGGGCAAGGACACGGCGAGTTCGCTGCGGGCGCAGGTCATCGCGCAGGACCGCAACATCGCCTTTGCCGCCATGTCGAAGGCGACACGCCTGCTCACCCAGGTGACGATGCTCGGCTGGGGTGCCCATCTCGCGCTCGACGGCCATCTCAGCGGCGGCATGGTGATCGCCGCGTCGATCATCGCCAGCCGCGCGCTCGGCCCGATCGAAGGCGCCATCGAAGGCTGGAACCAGGTCATCCAGTCGCGCGCCGCCTATGGCCGCATCGCCAGCCTGCTGCAAACGTCGCCGCTCAATTTCGAACGGCTGAACCTGCCACGTCCGGAAGGCCGGCTCGATGTCGAGCGCCTGCTGTTCGTGCCGCAAGGCACCAAGCGCGTCGTGCTCAACGGCATCACCTTCGCGTTGGCTCCTGGCGACTCGCTCGCCGTCATCGGCAACTCCGGCGCCGGCAAGACGACGCTCGGCAAGATGCTGGTCGGCTCAATCCTGCCGACGTCGGGCAATGTGCGCCTCGACCTGATGGACCTGCGCAATTGGGACCAGCGCCAGTTCGGTGAAAACATCGGTTATCTGCCCCAGGACGTGCAGCTGTTCCCGGCCTCGATCAAGGCCAACATCGCGCGCATGCGCGAAGACGTCAGCGACGCTGAGATCTATCAGGCGGCCATGCTCGCCGACGTCCATGAGATGATCGCGACCTTGCCGCATGGCTACGAGACATTCGTCGCTGCCGATGGCGCGCCTCTTTCCGGTGGCCAGAAGCAGCGCATCGCGCTCGCCCGCGCGTTCTTTGGCAATCCCCGCATGGTGGTGCTGGACGAGCCGAACTCCAACCTCGACGCCGCCGGCGACGTGGCGCTTGCCCGCGCGCTCCAGCACGCCAAGGAAAACAAGATCACCGTCATCACCATCACCCAGCGCCCGGCGCTGTTGCACAGCGTCGACAAGATCCTGCTGCTGGTCAACGGCACGGTGGCCTTGTTCGGCCAGCGTCAGGACGTCCTCCAGGCGCTTGCCCAACGTGGGCTGAGCATCGAGGGCGGCTCGTTCGGCCATCAGATTCCGTAAGGGGACAATGTCATGAGCGACACGGCAATCGTAAAGGTCCACGACCTCGAATGGTACGCCGATGTGCCGCGCTCGATCGGCAAACAGACCAAGATCGGCCTTCTGCTGATAGCGCTCACCTTCGGCGGCTTCGGTACCTGGGCCTTCACCGCCCCCCTTGCCGCGGCCATCATTGCCCAGGGTTCGTTTGTCGCTGCCGGACAGAACAAGATCGTCCAGCATCTGGAAGGCGGCATCATCAAGGAGCTGCTGGTCAGCGAGGGCGACCATGTCCACTACGACCAGCCGCTGGTACGGCTCGACGAAACGGCGGCCCAGGCAACCGAGCGGCAGCTCTTCTTGCGCCAGGTACGCCTTGATGCCATCGCCGCCCGGCTGAATGCCGAGATCAGCGGCGCGGCTGAAATCTCCTTCCCCAGCAATGTCAGCGACAACATCAACGATCCGGAGATCAAGCCGATCGTCGACGGTCAGCAGCTGAATTTCACCGCCGCGCGCGGCAAGCTTCAAAGCGAGATCGGCCTGCTGCAGCAAAACATCGCTGCCTACCGCTACCGCGCCGACGGCTATCAGCAACAGCACGATGCCGTGCAACGGCAGTTGGCTTTGATGAAGGAAGAATATTCCGGCAAGAAGTCCCTGCTCGACAAGGGCCTGCTGCGGGCGACTGAAATCAAGGCAATCCAGCGCGCCATGGCCGACGCCGAGGGACAGATCGGCCGTCTTGCCGCCGAGGTCTCCGAGATCGGTTCCGAGATCATCAAGCTCGACCAGCAGATCACTCAGGCCAAGGAAGCCTATAAGCAGGCAGCGCTCGAGCAGTTGCAGAACCTCGAGGGCGATCTCGACACCATCCGCGAACAGCTTCGCCAGGCCAAGAGCGTGCTCAATCGCGTCACCATCAACGCGCCGGTCGCCGGCACCATCGTGCGCATGTACTACCACACATCAGGCGGCGTCATCGAAAGCGGCAAGCCGATCGTCGAGATCCTCCCCTCCGACGTGCCGCTGGTCATCGAGACGCTGATTTCCCGTACCGACATCGACAATGTGCGGGTCGGCCAGCTTGCGACGGTGCGGCTCACCGCCCTCAACCGGCGCACCACGCCGGTGCTCGACGGCCAGGTGATCTATGTCTCCGCCGACGCCCTGCCCGACACATCAGGTCCGGTGGCGCGCGAAGTCTATGTCGCTCGCGTCAGCCTTTCGGCAGACCAGATTTCCCGCGTTCACAGCTTCACGCCGACGCCCGGCATGCCGGCGGAAGTGCTGGTCCAGACCGAGGAGCGGACCTTCTTCAGGTACCTGACCAAGCCGATCGCCGACAGCATGTCGCGCGCATTCATGGAGCGCTGAGCAAGGGGAAAGCCATGACGATGAGGGGGACACAGATGCAAGTCGACGTCATCACCGATCTTGAAACGCTGGCCAAGCTGCAACAGGACTGGGAGCGCCTGTACAAGGCCGATCCGGAGGCGCAGTTCTTCACATCGTGGAACTGGCTGGTGCCCTATATGCGCTTCTACAAGGGCGCCTGGTTCGTGCTCGCCGCGCGCCTTGGCAATGCCGGATCGCCCTATGTGGCGCTGTTGCCGCTGCGCATGCGCACCCGCATGAACGGTAAGACTGGCCTGTTCTTCAACGAGATCAGCATGGCCGGCAACAATGCCGCCGACTACACCGGCGCTATCTGTGATCCCGCCCATGCCGAAAAGGCGCTGCAGGCCTTCGGCCGCCACGTCGCCCAGATGGGCTGGGCACGGCTCAACCTTGAAAACCTGCGCATGTCGCGCGAGCGCGTCTTCGCCTTCATCGGCCAGTTCTCGCGCGACATCTTTGCGATGCGTGAGTTCAGCCGCGTCAATGCGGCCGACAATGTCGACAACTGCCGCTGTTTCGCGGCCGCGTTGCCTGACAGCTTTGACGGCTATCTCGACAATGTGCTCAGCACCAACACCAGGCAGAAGCTGCGGCGCTTCCTGCGCAAGGTCGATGCGGGTGAACTGCGCATCACCCGTGCCGACGGCGACACCTACGAGCGCGACATCGACACGCTGCTTGAGCTCTGGCGGGTGAAATGGGGCGCCCGCAAGGGCGATCGGCTGGACGCCATCTTGCACAACAATCGTCGCGTGCTGCGCGAAAGTTTCCGCAACGGCACGCTGTTCCTGCCGGTCCTGTGGCAGGGCGACCGGCCGCTGGGCGCGCTCGCCATCTTCGTCGACCCGGTCAAGAAGGCGTTGCTGTTCTTCATGGCCGGTCGGGACGAGACCGTGACCTCCATCCCCGCCGGCCTGATATTGCATGGCCACTGCATCAAGCTGGCCATCGAGAACGGCCTCACGAGCTATGATTTCCTGCGCGGCGACGAGCCCTACAAGTTCGCCTTCGGCGTGACGGAGAGCAAGATCAACTGTGCGATGATCTACACCAAGAGCGGCCGCAATAACGGTGACCGTCTCGATCCCCGTTCGCTCAACGGCATCTTCGCCGAGGTCACAAGCCTCCATCAGCAGGGGCAACTGGCAAGAGCGGAAAACGGATACCGCCAGATCCTCGCCACCGACTCCAAGCATCCGCGAACGCTCTATGGCATCGGACAGTTGCTGTCAGCCAGAGGCGATCACAGCGAGGCGCTGGCTCATTTCCAGACGCTGGCAACATCGGTGCCGACTTCATCCAAGGCATGGCTGCGCGTGGGAATGGAGTTGCAGGCGCTGTCCCGGCACATCGAGGCAGCGGATGCGTTCCGCAAGGTGCTGTCGCTCGCACCCGATTTCGCTGGAGCCGAATTCTTGCTGGCCAAGAGCCTTGCGGCGCTCGGACGCAGCGACGACGCAATCGAAACGCTGGAAGGATTGCAGCACAAGCTTGAGGCTGCATCGCGCGACGACATGCTGCTGGTCAAGACCAGGTCGATGCTCAAGCAGCTCAAATTCGACAACCGGCCGAGCTACATCATGCTCAATCCGGATCGGAAGGCGGTGACGCGAGTTCTGAGTACCGCGCTTTAGGCGCTGGCATGCGAACCGCATTCCGGAGCGGACAGGCCTAGGCCTGCCCACGCAGAAAATCCTCGAACCTGCGCATCTCGTCGGCGTCGATGCCTACGAGATGGCCGCTTGCCGGATAAGCGCCGCTGACGACGTCGGCGGCATATTCCTTGAACGCAGCGATCCGCTCCTGCTGGAGACGATCATATTCCGCAGCGAGGTTGCGATAGACCTTGACATGACGTGGGTAATGGCCGCGATTGAGCCCGAGCACATCCTCGGCAAACAGATACTGCGCGTCGCAGCCGGCACCCGCGCCCATCGAGATCAGCACCAGCGAGGTGCGCCTGGAGATCGCGCTCGCCACCTCGGCCGGCACCACCTCGATCTCGGCAGCGAACGCGCCGGCGTCTTCGAGATCCTTGACCTGCTTCCACACCAGCGCCGCCGTTTCCGCGGTCTTGCCGACGGCCCTGAAGCCGCCGGTCCAGGTCGAATGGGTCGGGATCAGCCCAACGTGGCCGCACACCGGAATGTGCTCTTCGCGCAGCCTGCGGATCGTCTTGAGGCTCGCCGAACAATAGACAGCATCCGCGCTCGCCGCCTTGAGCCTGACGGCGGTGCGCAGGATCTCGCTGGTCGTCGCGCCCATCATGCCATACTCGTCGCCCGGCACGGCAAAGCAGGTCGGCGCCGCATCGCGAAAGCGCTTGTCGAGCATCAGCCCGTAGGTCACCGACAACAGGTCGATGCCGGCACGCTCAGCGGCCTCGGCTTCCTCAAGCGTCGTCACGCGCAGCTTCAAGAGCTGCCGCTTGCCTCTCAGCGCGCGCAAGTCCGCGACCGTTGGCCGGTGGCGTGCCATCGTTTTCTCCTTCGCTCTGAAAATATGCGAAAGCTGCCCGGCTTTATGCCTTCAGCAACCACTCATGCTCTTTGGCGTTGTGGAATTTCCACGTCCGCTTTGGCCCGGCCATGACGTTGAGATAATAGAGGTCGTAGCCGTGGCAGGCCGCGCACGGATGATAGCCCCTGGGCACCAGCGTCACGTCGCCGTCTTCGACCGCCATCGCCTCGTCGAGATCGCGATGGCCGGCATCGTTGAACTCGGTGTAGACGCGCTGGAAGGCAAAACCCTGTGGCGGGTTGAGCCGGTGATAATAGGTTTCCTCCAGCAGCGACTCGTTTGGCAAATTGTCTTCGTCATGCTTGTGCGGCGGATAGCTCGAGGTATGGCCACCTGGTGTGATGACCTCGACCACGAGAAGCGAATCCGCCGGCTCGCCTTCAGGCAGGATGTTGGTGACGTAGCGCGTGTTGGTGCCCTTGCCACGCGTCTCCTGCTTGACGTCGTCGGGGCCGATCACCCGCACCGGCAGGTTTCCGCCAAGGCCCGGTGCCGTGCACACGGCAAGTTCGACATTGGTTTCGGCCCGCACCGACCAGTCGCCGCCGGCAGGCACATAGACCGACCACGGCTTGCCTTCGAACGGTGACATGCGTTCGCCCAGCGTGCCGAGGTCGTCTTCGCCGACCCGCACATGCGCCTTGCCCGTAACCAGCACCAGGCAGGTCTCGCGGTCGGCCGTCCAGTCGCCAAAGGTGTCGCCGGGTTCAAGCTTGTGCAGATCGAAACCGACATAGGTCCAGCCGGCACTTTCGGGCGTGACGTGGGTGACGCGTCCGGTGCCGTGCTTGGGCTTGATCAGAAGTTTCGACATGGTTTCACTCCTTGCCGGCTTCGCTATCGGCGTCGGGCTTGTAGGCAATCAGGAACTGATAGGCGCCAACAGCCGCCATGCCGCCGGCCAGCGTACCCCAGAACGGCGAACCGCTGACGAACTCGAAGAGCGACCAGGCAGCGCAGAACGCGACCAGCGCAATGCGCCGCCACAGCGGGCGAAGGAACGGATGGTTCTGGTCGTTCGTCAATTTCGCAATGCCTCGCCTGTGATCCCGACAGGATCGTAGCTGGCCCCGGCACCGCGCTCAAGCATTACGGCGCCGCGAGACCAATGTGGGCGAAGACCGCTGCAATGCCTTGAATTGAAGCATAGTCCCCAGCGAAAACCGATATCGCTCTCAGGGGTCATGCGGCAGGATAGCCTTGCGTCTCCACCGTATAGCCGGCGGCCGTCATCACCCGCATCAGTTCGGCATGGCCGACCTCAGCCATCTTCAGCGGCGGGTTCTTCCTGGGATCCTGCTCGGCCTCGACGACGAACCAACCCTCATAGCCGTAGTCGGCGAACTTCTGGACGATATTGGCGAAGTCGAGCGAGCCGTCACCGGGCACGGTGAAGGCCCCGAGCGCCACCGCATCGAGGAACGACTGCTTCGTCCAGTCGAGCGCCCCGAATGACGTCCATGCGCACGTCTTTCACATGCACATGATTGATGCGCTTGTGATGGTTGTCGATGGCGCGCAGCACGTCGCCGCCGGCAAAGGCGAGATGGCCAGCGTCGAGCAGCAACGGAATGCCCTCACCCGAATGCTTCATGAAAGCATCGAGCTCATGCTCGAACTGCACCACAGCGGCCATGTGATGGTGATAGGACAGCGGCATGCCCTGTTCGGCGCACCATTCGCCGAACGCGGTCAGCTTGCGGGCGTAAGTCTTCATCTCGTCGTCGGAAAGCACAGTCTTGCCGGCAAGCGGTTTCGCGCGATCGCCCTGGATCGAGCGGCCGACCTCGCCATAAACTATGCACGGCGCGGCGACCGCCTTGAACAGGTCGATCATCGGCTGGATGCGATCCTTGTTCGCGGCCAGTTCTTCATTGACCAGCGTGCCCGAAAACCAGCCGCCGCACAAAGTCACATCGGCCTTCTTGAGGATCGGCAGCATCTCCTCAGGCGTGCTCGGGAAACGGCGCCCCTGCTCCATGCCGGTGAACCCGGCCGACCGGGACTGGCGCAGGCACTCCTCCAGCGAAACGTCATCGCTCAGTTCCGCAAGATCGTCGTTCCACCATGCGATGGGGGACATGCCCAGTTTGGCTTTCACTTCAATTCTCCATTCTTACCTCCCCCTTGTGGGGAGGTCGCGCCGCAGGCGCGGGTTGGGGGTAATGATGAAAGAGCACGACGCCGGGCACCCCACCCCGTCGCTTCGCGCCGACCCTCCCCACAAAGGAGAGGGTAAACGCCTCAATCGCCCACTCGCTGCAGCTTGAGCTTTTCCTCATAACCCCTGCGCGCCGCATTCACCTCGGGACGGGCGCTCACCTCTGGCACGGCGACGTCCCACCAATGACCGCCCGCGTCGGTCGAGATCAGCGGATCGGTGTCGATCAGCACAACCGTCGTGCGCTCGCTCTTGCGGGCGCGGTCGAGCGCTGCCTCGAAATCGGCGATCGATGCCGCCTTCTCCGCATTCGCCCCAAGGCTCTTCGCATGCGCGACAAAGTCGATGTCGGGCAGCACTTCATGACGGCTGTCGCGCAAGAGATTGTTGAAATTGGCACCGCCGGTCGCCATCTGCAGCCGGTTGATGCAGCCATAGCCGCGGTTGTCGAGCAGCACGATGGTGAGCTTGAGACCAAGCATCACAGACGTCGCGATCTCCGAGTTCAGCATCAGGTAGGAGCCGTCGCCGATCATGATGACGACCTCCTTGTCTGGCCGCGCCATCTTGGCACCCAAGCCCCCGGCGATCTCGTATCCCATGCAGGAAAAACCGTATTCGGAATGGTAGGAGCCGGGGCTTCCCGCCTGCCACAGCTTGTGCATCTCGCCCGGCAGGCCGCCGGCTGCATGCAGCACGATGACCTCGCTGCCCAGCGTACGCTGCACGGCACCAATCACCTGCGCGTCGGAGGGCAGCGCTGCATTGGTCGGAGCTGTCACCTTGGCGGCTGCCTTGCGCCACTCGGCCTTGCCAGCCTTGGCATTTTCGGTCCACGCCGCAGGCGCCTTGTAACCGGCGATCGCGGCGCCGAGTTCGGCGAGCCCTTCCCGCGCATCCGCCACCAGCGGCAGCGCCCGGTGCTTGCCCGCATCAAAGGGCTGCACATTGAGCCCGATGATGGTCTTGCCGGTGTTCTTGAACAGCGACCACGAGCCGGTGGTGAAGTCCTGCAATCGCGTGCCGACCGCCAGCACCACATCCGCTTCCTCGGCGAGCCGGTTGGCGGCGGCCGTGCCGGTCACGCCGACAGCCGCCATATTAAGAGCATGCTCGTCGGTCAGCGCCGACTTGCCGCCCTGCGTCTCGCAGACCGGAATGCCGGTGGCCTCAATGAAGCGGTCGAGTTCCGCCGAAGCGCCTGAATACAGCACGCCGCCGCCGGCGACGATCAGCGGCTTCTTCGCCGCCTTCAGCACCTCGGCCGCGGTCGCGAGTTCGTCACGGTCCGGACGCGGCCGGCGCGGCGTCCACACGCGCTCGGCAAAGAAGCTCTCGGGATAATCATAGGCCTCGGCCTGTACGTCCTGGCACAGTGACAGCGTCACCGGTCCGCACTCGGCCGGATCGGTCAGCACCTGCATGGCGCGCGCCAGCGCCGGGATGATCTGCTCGGGACGGGTGATGCGGTCGAAATAGCGTGAAACCGGGCGGAAGCAGTCATTGGCCGAGACCGTGCCGTCGCCGAAATCCTCGACCTGCTGCAGCACCGGATCGGGCATCCGGTTGGCGAACACATCGCCCGGCAGCAGCAGCACCGGCAGCCGATTGACATGGGCAAGTGCCGCCGCCGTCACCATGTTGACCGCGCCGGGTCCGATGGAGCTGGTCGCCGCCATCATCCGCTGGCGGAAGTTGGCCTTGGCAAAGGCAATCGCCGCATGCGCCATCGCCTGCTCATTGTGGGCACGATAGGTCGGCAACTCCTCGCGCAGCTGGTAGAGCGCCTCGCCGAGGCCGGCAACGTTGCCGTGGCCAAAGATCGCCCACACGCCACCGAACAGCGGCACCATCTTGCCGTCGATCACGGTCATCTGCCGTGTCAGATAGCGCGTCAGCGCCTGCGCCATGGTCAGGCGGATGGTCTTGGTCATCGTCTTCTCCTCCCGCTGCCGCGGTGCATTCGGGGATGCCGCCTCGCTTCAGCTGTCTTTCGATTTATGCCGCCCGACGGTCCCGTGCGGCAAGCCATGCCTTGGTCAGCTGTTCAAAACGCTGGGCCATGTCGTCAACCGCCGCTTGGTCATTCATCTTGCCACCCAGCCACTGCTCCGCCGCATGGGCAAAGATGCTGCGCCCGACGGCAAAACCCTTGACGACCGAAGCGTCGGCGGTCGCCGCGAAGGCCACCTCGAGTTCGGCCAGCGGCGCCTCGAGCCCGAGCAGCACGACGCCACGGCAATAGGCGTCGTTGCCGGTGATGACCGCCTCGATCTTCTCCCACGCTCCAGCCGTCGCCTGCGGCTCGAGCTTCCACCAGTCCGGCTTGATGCCGAGTGCATAGAGCTCTTCGAGCGCGCGCGGAATGGTGTCCTCGTCGAGCTTGCCGTGCTTGCCGGCGATGATCTCGATCAACAGCTCGCGGCCCACCTTACGCGCCGCCTCGAACAGCGTGCGCAGCTTCTGCTGCTGTTCGGCCTTGAGTTCGGCGGGGTCGTCGGGATGGTAGAAGCACAGGCACTTGATGGTGTGGTCGAGCGGCCATTCGACAAGCTGCGAGCCGATGTCCTGCGAGAACTCGAAGCGCAGCGGCCGCGAACCCGGCAGCTCCACCGGCCGACCCATCCAGCCGAAAGGATGCCGCGCGAATTCGAACATTGCCTCGCGGCCATGCTTCTCGTCGATCAGCATGCCGTAGCCGTCGCGGCCACCGGCTACCTGGGCCGCGGCCTTGACCGCCAGCACCTTGAAGTCCCGGATGCGTGCCGGGTCGGCGCCGACGCGCGCGGCAACGTCTTCGAGCTGGCTGCGATGGTCGCAGGCAAGCGCCATCATCGAGGGGATCTCGTTGCGCCGCGTCGTTGCCCAATGAACGTGGTTGATCGCCTCGTCCTTGCGCAGCGCGCGCTGCTTGCTGCCGTTCCTGAGGAAGAACTGCAACTCCTCGAAGGTCGGAATTTCTGGCGAGCACAGCAGCCGCGACACGGCAAACGCGCCGCAGGCATTGGCCCAGGTCGCCGAGGTGGCCAGGCTTTCGCCGCCGAGCCAGCCACGCAGGAAGCCCGACATGAAGGCGTCGCCGGCGCCGAGCACATTGTAGACTTCGATGGGAAAACCCTTGCCGACAATGCCGGCCTCGAGGTCGTGTGATATCGGCCCGTCATAGACGACGCAGCCCATAGGCCCGCGCTTGAGCACGATTGTCGCGTTCGACAGCGCCCGGATCGTTCTCAGCGCGTCCAGAAGCTCGCCTTCACCGGAAGCGATCATCACCTCTTCTTCGGTGCCGACGATCAGGTCGCAATCGGCAAGCACGCCCTTGAGATGGTTGGAAACGGCGTCGGAGGCGATGTAGCGGCTTTCGCCCGCCGCATGGCCGGCCAGCCCCCAGAGGTTCGGGCGGTAGTCGATGTCGAACACCACCTTGCCGCCGGCCTCCTTGATCAGCCGCATCGCCTTGCGCTGGGCGGCGTCAGTGGAGGGGCGCGAAAAATGCGTGCCGGTGACAACGATTGCCCGGGCCGAACGGATGAAATCAGGGTCGATGTCGTCTTCGACGAGCGCCATGTCAGCGCAGTTTTCGCGGTAGAAGATCAGCGGGAACGTCTTGTCGTTCTCGACCGACAACAGCACAAGCGCCGTCAGCCGTTCCGTGTCGGTCACCAGCCCATCGACGGAAACGCCTTCGCGCAACATCTGCTCGCGGATGTAGCGGCCCATATGCTCGTCGCCGACGCGTGTCAGAAGTGCCGAGCGCAGGCCAAGCCTGGCGGTGCCAATGGCAATGTTGGCCGGGCAGCCGCCGACCGACTTGGCGAACGACGCGACATCCTCCAGCCGCGAACCGGTCTGCTGGCCGTAAAGATCGACCGAGGCGCGGCCGATGGTGATGACGTCGAGCAGCGCTGTAGGCTGGGTGTTGGGATCGGCCATGTGTTCCTCCCGGTCGCTCCGCCGCGCCGGCCTGCCTTGCGTGGTTTGCCGCAGGCCAATGAAATTTCAATTCCACAAATCAGTCAATCGGAATGTTCATTCCTTTGATGGATTGTGCTTCGCCACCCCTCGCCTGTTGCGGTCGAGGGGCGGCTGTGCCGTATGATCAGCCCTTGAGGCGAACCGTCTTGCCTTCCTTGGCAGATTTCAGCGCGGCATCGGCAAGCTGCAGCGCAATCAGCCCGTCGCGGCCGCTTGGCGAAACCTTGGCGCCCTTGGTCACCGAGGCGACGAAGGCGGCGATCTCGGCGGCATAGGCCTCGGTGTAGCGGGTCATGAAGAAGTCGTGCAGCGGCGGGCGTGTATAACCCTTGCCATTGGCGACCTCGATCGACACGGCACGCTGGTTCTCGGCCGCCACCATGCCGTCCGAACCATGCACCTCGATACGCTGGTCATAGCCATAGGTGGCGCGGCGCGAATTGGTGATGACGCATTGCTGGCCGGTCGCCGTCTCCAGGATGACGCTGACGCTGTCGAAATCGCCAAGCTCGCCGATCTTCTTGTCGACAAGCACCGACGCGGTCGCCGTCACCGACACCGGCTCGGCGCCGAGCAGGAAACGCGCCATGTCGAAATCATGAATCGTCATGTCGCGGAAGATACCGCCCGAACGCGTGATGTATTCTGCCGGCGGCGGGCCGGGATCGCGCGAGGTGATCACCACCTGCTCGACCTTGCCGACGGCACCGTCGTCGATCGCCTTGCGGACGGCGGCAAAATGCGGGTCGAAGCGGCGGTTGAAGCCAACCATCAGCGTGCCGCCGGCCTTCTCGACCACGGCAAGGCATTGTTCGACACGCTTGGCATCGAGGTCGATCGGCTTCTCGCAGAACACCGCCTTGCCGGCGAGCACGAAGCGCTCGATCAGGTCGGCATGAGTGTCGGTCGGCGTGCAGATCACCACCGCATCGATATCCGACGCCTCCTCGATCTGCTCGATCGAGCGTACGTCGCAGCCATAGGCCTCGGCCAGGTCGTTCGCCGCCTTTTCAAAGGCATCTGCCACCGCAACGAGCTTGGCCGAAGCGTTGGACGCCACTGCCTTGGCGTGGACTTTGCCGATGCGGCCTGCGCCCAGGACACCAAACCGAACTGTCATGACAACCTCATTTCCGTGACCCACACCGTCCGGGCCTGCACATCTTGATCTGGGAGGGATGGGGCCGCCCGCCGACGGGATGCCGGCGGCCCGAATTCTGACGTGATCCCGAAAGGTTTTCGGACAAGATCACGTCCCAAGCAACGTCGATTACGCCTTCTTGCGCTTGTTCTGGCGGTGCTGGTCGATGATCACGGCCGACACGATGATGATGCCCTTGATGATTTCCTGATAGTAGGCGCCGACCTTGAGGAAGGTGAAGCCCGAAGTCAGGACGCCGAGGATGATCGTGCCTATGACCGTGCCGGTGATGCGCCCGACGCCGCCCGACAGCGAGGTGCCGCCGATGACCGCCGCCGCAATGGCGTCGAGTTCGTAGGCGACGCCCATGCCCGGCTGGCCGGAGGCGGCGCGGGCCGCGGTCATCACCCCTGCCAGACCCGAAAGCAGACCGGCAATGGCATAGACCTTGATCAGATGACTGCCGATGTTGATGCCCGAGACGCGTGCCGCCTGCGGGTTGGCGCCGATGGCATAGGTGAACTTGCCATAGCGGGTGTAGCCCAGCGCGATGTGGAAAATGACGGCGACCAGCAGGAAGATGATCACCGGCAGCGGTAGCGGAAAGCCGAAGATGTTGAAGCTCTTGCCGAACCAGGTGAAGCTGTCGTCGAGCAGCGCCACCGGCTGGCCGAGCGTGTACCACTTGGCGAGGCCGCGCGCCGACACCATCATGCCGAGCGTGGCAATGAACGGCGGTATCTTGGTTCGGGCGATCAGCGATCCGTTGACAATGCCGGCGAGAAGGCCAACGCCAAGACCGGCCAGGATCGCCCATATCGGCGACATGTCGGTCAGCGCGGGGTAGACAGCGCGCGGATTGGCCGATGTCTGTGCCAGGCTCGCCGCCACCATGGCGGCCAGGCCGACGACCGAGCCCGAGGACAGGTCGACGCCAGCGGTGATGATCACCTGCGTCACTCCGACCGCGATGATGCCGATCACCGACACCTGCAGGATGATGATCGACAGGCGCTGCTTGTTGGCAAGGAAGCTGTCGCCAACGAATATCCAGCCGAGAATCTCGAAGACGATGGCAATGCCGATCAGCACGGCCAGGATCGACACCTCAGGCGGCAGGCGCTTCTTGCTTCCGATGACGTTTGCGGAACCCGCAATCTCGTTCGTCGACATGGTTCTTCCACCCTTGAGCTGATTGGCGTCGTCAGTGCGACGCGAGTTCCATGATTTTCACCTGGTTGGCCTCGGCACGGTCGAGGAAGCCGGTGACCCGGCCCTCATGCACCACCATGATGCGGTCGCTCATGCCCAGAACCTCGGGCATTTCGGACGAGATCATGATGACCCCCACGCCCTGCCCTGCGAGTTTCGAGATCAGGCGATGGATTTCGGCCTTGGCGCCAACGTCTATGCCGCGCGTCGGCTCGTCCAGGATGAGGATTTTCGGCTTGGTCAACAGCCAGCGCGCGATCAGCACTTTCTGCTGGTTGCCGCCGGACAGATTGATGATCGGCTCGGCCATGTCGGGCGTCTTGACCCTGAGTGCCTGGCTGATCTCGACCGAATCCTTGCCAAGCTGCTTCTGTTGCACGAAGCCGTTCTTGACGTAGCCCGACTGCAGCACCGCCATCTGGGTGTTCTCCTGGATGTCGAGCAACAGGAAGCAGCCGGTTTCCTTGCGGTCCTCTGTCAGGAAAGCCATGCCGTGCTTCATCGCCGTGGCCGGACTGTCGATACGCACGGTCTTGCCGAACAGCTCGATCGTGCCGGAACTGGCGGGCGTAACCCCAAAGATCGTCTCGGCGATGTTCGACCGGCCCGAGCCGACGAGGCCGGCGATGCCGAGGATTTCGCCGGCACGCACGTCAAACGACACGTCCGAGAATACGCCCTTGAGCGTCAGCCCCTTGGCCGACAGCACGACGTCGCCGATTGGCACTTCTTCTTTCGGGAACATCTGGGTGATCTCGCGTCCGACCATCATCCTGATGATGTCGTCGCGCGTCACCTCGGTCGACGCCTTGGTGGCGATGTACTTGCCATCCCGGAACACCGAACACTCGTCGGCGATCTCGAACAGCTCGTTCATCTTGTGGGTGATGTAGATGATGCCCTTCCCCTGCTCGCGCAGGGCACGGATGATGGTGAACAGGTGATCGACCTCGCGCTCGGTCAGCGCCGATGTCGGCTCGTCCATGATCAGCACGTCGGATTCGTAGGACACCGCCTTGGCGATCTCGACCATCTGGCGGTTGGCGACGCTCAGCGTGCCAACCTGGATGTCTGGGTCGATGTCGATGTTGAGCCGCTTGAACAGCGCGACCGTCTTGCGCCGCATCTCGCCATGGTCGACGAAGCCGAACCGGTTTGTCGGCTCGCGCCGGATCCAGATGTTTTCGGCCACCGTCATCGGCGCCATCAGGTTCAGCTCCTGATGGATCATCGCGATGCCGTGCTCGAGCGCATCGAGCGGGCCGCGCAGCCTGATATCCTCGCCGCGCAGCTTGAAGCTGCCGGAATCGGGCGTGTAGATGCCGGCCACGATCTTCATCAGCGTCGACTTGCCGGCGCCGTTCTCGCCCATCAGCGCATGTACGCTGCCGCGCTTGAGGCGAAGCTGGACGTTGTCGAGGGCCAGCACGCCCGGAAATTCCTTGCGGACGTTCTCGACCTCGAGAAGATAGCCGTCGTCCACCGCGGCCCCGCCCGCAGGCGCCGCTTCCATCGTGCCAGTGTTTTGCATGATTGGTCCTCCCAGGCCGGCCCGGCTTTTCGTGCGGGCGTGGTCCTTGTGGGGAAATGCGCCGCCGTTGGCCGACGGCGCATTGGTCAGATCATATCAGTTCTTGGCCGTGTACTGGTCCATATTCGCCGGGGTCACCAGTTCGAACGGCACCCACACTGGCGACGTCACCGCTTCACCCTTTGCGAGCTTGATCGCCGTGTCGACTGCACCGCCGCCCTGTGCCGCAGCGTTCTGGAACACGGTGACGTCGAGGTCGCCGGCCTTCATGTAGGCAAGCGCTTCCTGGGTGGCGTCAACGCCAGCCACGATCACGCTCTTCATGTCCCAACCGGCCGCCTTCATGGCGTTGATGGCGCCGATCGCCATGTTGTCGTTGTTCGAGATGACGGCGTCCGGCTTGTGGCCGGCGGCGATCCAGTTGGTCATCAGGTCCTGTGCCTTGACCGGATCCCAGCCGGCGGTCTGCTCATCGATGACGTTCAGCTTGACGCCGCATTCGCTGCCGGCATTCACGTCATGGATGTCCTTGGTGCGCATCACGGCGGCCTGGTTGGCAAGGTCGCCGACCATGATCAGGATGCCCGCCTCGGTCTTGCCGGCTTCCTTGAGGATGCGGCAGACTTCCTTGGTTTCCAGCGTACCGGAATCGACTTCGTTCGAGCCGACGAAAGCGCCCTTCGCGCCCAGCGCGCCGACGTCGATCGGCTCGCGATTGACATAGACGATCGGAATGCCGGCGTCGTTGGCGAGCTTGGTCATCGGCCCGGTGGCCGAGGTATCGACCGGGTTGACGATGATGGCATCGACCTTGGCGGCGATGAAGTTCTGGACCTGCGACAACTGCTTGTTGACGTCGTCGTCAGCGATTTCGATGACGACGGGCTGGCTGGCATCGGCCGCGGACTTCTCGATGCCCTTGCGCAGGACAGTCAGGAAGGTGTCCGAATTGGCCATGCTGACGCCGACGTCGCCGGCAAACGCAGAGCCGGCCATCAGCGCGGAAATGGCAGCGCCGAGCAAATACTTCTTCATGATTACTCTCCTCCACGAATGGTGCCCGGCTGCACCCCACAGTGCCGGAAGCCCGCAGCTGCGCCGAAGGCTCATATCCACGGGCGCCACCATCGCTCCTCTGCGATGTAGAAGTGCCGCCCGCCTCCCGATGGTGTCGGCCCTGAATTCAGAATGTTCGGGCCGTGTTTTTATAATATGAAATGTTTATTCCATATTCCATGCGAACGTCAAGCGATATTCCATTTCGGCGCAATCAATCTTGCGCGCACGCAAAAGCAGGCCGGCCTGGTGTGGCCGGCCCTCGATTAACCCGTTGTTTGGAAGGCAGTCAGACCCTCGAGCGGATGAAGGCGATACTCTGGGCCAAGGCCACCTGCGGATCGGCAAGCCCATGCACGGCAGGCGAAAACGGCTCGAACGACAGCAGCCCGGAATAACCGCCGGCGATCAGCGCGCGGATCTGCCCGACATTGTCGAGCCGGTCACCGGCATCGACCAGAATGCGGTGCGGGTCGCGCATGTCGGCGACGCAAACCGCAGGATCGTCAACGCCGGAAATGTGCACCAGGCCGGTCATCCCGGGGAAAATGTCGGGCTCGCCGGCGAGATGATGGTGGAACGTGTCATGCACCATGCGGAAAATATCCACCCCATCGACGTCGGCGATCGCTTCCGCCGCTTCGCGCTTGGAGCGCAGCGAGCAGATCTCGAAACCGAGCGGTTCGACAAGGCCGCGCACGCCGCGGTCGTCGAGGATGGTCTTCAATGCCGTCAGCGCCGTCCTGAGATTGCGCCGCCGCTCGCCGTTAGCCTGCCCGGTGCCGTCATTGACCGGCACCAGCACCAGCGCTTTCGCACCCACATCGCGGGCATAGTCGGCAAGCGCGATCGCCTCGGCCTCGCGCACGGCATTCCATTCGTTGAAGCGCTGCAGCGCGTTGATGCTTGTTATGGACATTCCATTTTCCGCGGCCTGCGCCTTGATGGCGGCCGCCGGCGTGCCGTCAATGATGGCGTTGCCGGCAAGGTCATTGCGGATTTCGACGTCGCTCAGGCCGAGTTCCCGGCACAGCACGAAAAACGCCGCCGGCTTCAGCCCGGGAGCCACCATGTGGTTCAGCGCGAATGTGAGCTTGCTGGTCATGCCGATTTTCTCCTCCGATCGCGGTCGACAAGATGCGATATTTCCGTTCCAATCTTCCGACAAAACGGAATAGTCAATCCGAATAATGACGGAAATCCATCATTCCCTGATAGATTCGTACAGCCGACTGCAGCACAGCGACGCCGCTCAGATATTCTCCGGCAGGAAGATGTCGAACGGCAGGAAGGTCTGCCCGGGGACATTGGCCGCCCCCTCCTCGATCGCATGCGCCATCAGCCCGATAAGTTCGCGGCACAATGGCGCGAGCGGCGTTGCGATCACCATGACCGCCAGATTGTCGGCAAGCGCTGCGCGCGTGTCGTTGGTGATCTCGTTGCAGACCAGCACCGGCAGCGGATCGGGCTTCGCCTGCCGCAGCGCCGAGATCGCGCCTTCGATGCCGCCACCGGCGACATAACAGCCGACAAGGTCGTCGTGCTGCCTGAGCAGGCCGGCAACGATCTCCTGCGTAATCTCATGGGAACTCCTGGTTGACGATCGTCTCGAGCAGCGTGAGTTCGGGCGCATGCTCGCGAAAGAAGGCGCGAAAACCGATCTCGCGCAGTTCGTGGCCATGGAAGCGATGACTGCCGACGAACAGCGCGACCTTGCCCGGCCTGCGCGCGCATTTCGAGATCATCCAGGCGGCCGTGCGCCCGACCTTGAGGTTGTCGATGCCGACATAACCCTCGCGAATGCCGGTGGCGAAGTCGGACAGCAGCGAAAATACGGGAATGCCGCGCTCCTTCAGTTCGGCCACGGCAGCCGTCACCGTCGGATGGTCAGGACTGACCAGCGCCACCGCATCGCAGTTCGCCGCCAGCCGCCGCAGCCTTTCCAGAATTTCTTCCGGCGCCAGCGTATCGGCGAATTCGATCACCGCCGTGCCGCGAAAGCCGGACGCCTGGGCGATCGCCCTTTCCAGTTCGCTGGCGAAGGCACGGTAGAACACATCCTTCGGACGCAGCAGCAGGAAACCGAGCCGATGCACCGGCAGTTCCTTGCGCATGCGCTGCGCGATCAGCCCGGCGGCGTGATAGCCGATTGATGTCGCAGCCTCGTAGACGCGACGCTGCGTCTCCTCGCGCACTGGCAGGCGCCCGTTCAGCACGCGGTCGACGGTGGCGACGCTGACGCCCGAGGCGTGGGCGAGATCGGTGATGGTCGGGCGCTTGCTCATGTCCGCTCCTGCAGCAAGCGCCCACCATACCTCTTCATGATAGAAAATGATAGAAACTATCATGTCATGATTGAAAAAAGCGCATCATCGGTTACCATCCTTGCAGTGAACGATCTCCGGCGCCCATCGCGGAACCGTTTCCGACTTCCAGGGAGAGAGCCATGACCGTGACGCCTTCGGCGCGCGACTACAGCCTTGTGGGAGAGAGCACTCGCCGCGCGATCGACAGCGGCCTCGCCGCCGCCGAGTGGTACCACTCCGACATTCCGCGCAAGCAGATGAAGGAGCTGATGCAGCGTTCCGACGGCCCGGCCATCCGCGACACCGCGATCTGGTTTGGCCTGCTCGTTGCATTTGGCGCAGCTGGCGCAGCGCTATGGGGCAGCTGGTGGTGCGTTCCGCTCTTCCTCTGCTACGGCGTGCTCTATGGTTCGGCCACCGACTCGCGCTGGCACGAATGCGGCCATGGTACCGCCTTCAAGACGCCTTGGATGAACGACGCGGTCTACCAGATCGCCTGCTTCATGATCATGCGCAACCCAGTGACCTGGCGCTGGAGCCATACCCGCCATCACACCGACACAGTCATCGTCGGCCGCGACCCCGAAATATCAGTCATGCGCCCGCCGAACCTGCTGCGTGTCGTCCTGAACTTCTTCGGCCTGCTCGACGCCTGGCACGCCATGGTCGACATGGTCCGCAACGTATCAGGCGTGATCGGCGCTGAGGAAAAAACCTTCATTCCCGAGAGTGAGCAGCCCAGGGCCATCCGCATCGCCCGCATCTGGCTGGCGATCTACGCCGCGACCATCGCCCTCGCCATCTATCTCGGCTCATGGCTGCCGCTGATGCTTGTCGGCCTGCCCCGCCTCTACGGCGCCTGGCATCACGTACTGACCGGCCTGCTGCAGCATGGTGGCCTCGCCGACAACGTCATCGACCACCGGCTCAACAGCCGCACCGTGCTGATGAACCCGGTCAGCCGCTTCATCTACTGGAACATGAACTACCACGTCGAACACCACATGTTCCCGATGGTGCCCTATCACGCGCTGCCCAAGCTACACGAGATCATCAAGCACGACCTGCCCGCGCCGTGTCAGTCGATCTGGGCCGGCTATCGCGAGATGCTGCCGGCCTTCGTCCGTCAGCTCCGCAACGAGGACTATTTCGTCAAGCGCGAGCTGCCGCCGACCGCGCGGCCCTATCGCGAGGAGTTCCATCGCGAGACAGCCCTCGCCGCCGAGTAGCCTCCCAAGGCTTGAACGGGCGGCGATTGCCTCGCCGCCTCACCGGAACCACCCCAGGGAGAGAGAGACATGAGCGACTGGATCGAGGCCTGCGCGGCCGACGACATCGACGAGGAAGACGTGATCCGCTTCGACCACGCGGGCCGCAGCTTCGCCATTTACCGCAGTCCGGAGGACGAGTTCTTCGCCACCGACGGCCTGTGCACCCACGAGCAGATCCACCTGTCGCAGGGGCTGGTCATGGGCGACATCATCGAATGCCCCAAGCACAATGGCCGCTTCAACTACAAGACTGGTGCTGCCCGCGGCGCGCCGGTCTGCGTCAACCTCAAGACCTATGCAGTCAAGGTCGACGACGGCAAAGTCTTCATCCAGCTGGGCAACTGATATGACGGCAGGAATGGTCATCATCGGAGCCGGCGAATGCGGCACGCGCGCCGCCTTTGCCTTGCGAGAAATGGGCTATGACGGCACCGTCACGCTGGTCGGCGCTGAAGCACACCTGCCCTACGAACGGCCGCCGCTGTCCAAGGCCGCGATGGTCGCCCCCGACACGCCTTCCATCAAGGCCATATCGGATGCAGCCCGCCTCAGTGAACATCGCATCGACCTGCTCTGCGCGATTTCCGCCACTTCGATCGACCGCGCCAACCGTTCGATCCGCCTGAGCGATGGGTTGGATCTCGACTACGACAAGCTGCTGGTCGCCACAGGTGCTGTACCGCGCAAGCTGCCGCTTCCCGGCCTGGGCGCGCGCTGCGTCTATCTCCGCACCTTCGACGATGCCCTCGCCATCCGCGCCCATCTGCGCCAGGGCAGCCATGTCGCCATCATCGGCGGCGGCTTCATCGGCCTCGAACTCGCCGCCTCAGCCCGCAAGCTTGGCGCCGAGGTCACCGTCGTCGAAGCGCAGCCGCGCATCCTGATGCGCGGCGTGCCCGAGGAAATCGCAACCGTCATCCTCGAGGCTCACGCAGCCGAAGGCGTCGATATCGTCTGCGGCGACGGCATCGCCGCCATCGACGACAACGGCACCAACGTCCGCATCGGCCTTTCAAGCGGCCGGCTTGTTGCGGTCGACCTCGTCATCATCGGCATCGGCGCCATGCCGGTGACGGCGCTGGCCGAAACCGCTGGCCTCACCCTCAACAACGGCATCGCCGTCGACGCGCAGCTGCGCACCAGCGATCCAAATGTCTTCGCCGCCGGTGACTGCTGCTCGTTTCCGCTTGCCATCTATGACGGACGGCGGGTGCGGCTGGAGGCCTGGCGCAGTGCTCAGGAACACGGTGCGCTCGCCGCGCGCAACATGCTCGGCGCCGACGAGGCCCACGCATCCGTGCCCTGGTTCTGGTCCGACCAGTACGGGCTGACCTTGCAGATCGCAGGCCTTCCCGACGAGGGCGAAAACACCGTCCGCCGCGACCTGGACGATGGCGCCTTCATCCTGTTCCATCTCAAGCAGGACGGAAGGCTGGTCGCTGCCAGCGGCGTTGGCCCCGGCAATGCCGTTGCGCGCGACATTCGCCTGGCCGAAATGCTGATCGCCAGATCAGCACAGCCCGACATCGACGCGCTGGCCGCGCCCTCGATCAAGTTGAAGAGCCTGCTTGCCGCCTGAGGCAAAAGTGGCTTGAGAATCGTGCCGGTTTGCTGGAGTCTGCGACGGGCGGATGGCCGCGCGGAGCGAACCAATATGCCGATCAGCGAATTCGGTCGAATGCCCGATGACAGCGTGGTGCAGGCGATCACCATCGCCGCCGACGGTATCGAGGCAAAAGTCCTGACCTTCGGCGCAACGCTTGCCGATCTGATCGTCACCACGCCCAACGGCCCGCGCTCGGTCATCCTCGGCTTCGACGATCTCGACGGCTATCTCGCCCATGGCGGCTATTTCGGCGCCATTGCCGGGCGTTGTGCCAACCGCATCGGCGGCGGCCGCTTTTCGCTCGACGATCAGGACTTCCAGCTCGACCTCAACGAGGCCGGCCACACCCATCTTCATGGCGGCGGCGACGGGTTTTTCCGCCGCAACTGGATCGCCGTCGACGCTGACGACAGTTCGGTCCTGCTCGCCCTGATCTCGCCCGACGGCGATCAGGGTTATCCCGGCAAGGTCATCGCCACCTGCCGCTATTCACTCGATGCTGGCGGCATGCGCATCGCGCTCGGTGCCCGCACCGATGCCCCGACGCTGGTCAGCCTCGCCGCCCACGCCTATTTCAATCTCGACGGCGGCGGTTCGATCCTCGACCACCGCCTCAAGATCGCCGCCGAGGCCTACACGCCGGTGGACGATCACAACATCCCGACCGGCGAGGTGCCCGCCGTCGACGACACGATCTTCGATTTCCGCGAGCTTCGCCCCATCCGCAATGGCCCGGACGGCGCGCACAATGCCTATGACCACAACTGGGTGCTCGCCATGCAGCCGGCACCCGAACCGTGGCACGCGGCACGGCTCGAAGGCCCGCAATCGGGCATCCGGCTCGACCTGTGGACCACGGAGCCCGGGCTGCAGTTCTACGATGGGGCTTTCCTGCCGGTCGCTCCGCCCTTGCGCGGCGCCATCGAGCCGCTGCGCCATGGCGCGCTATGCCTCGAGCCACAGCGCTTCCCCGACGCAATCCACCACCCGCACTTTCCAAGTGCCGTGCTGCGGCCCGAAGAAATCTACGCGCAGGTCACCGAATATCGTTTCTCGATGGTGGAGTAGGCGCTAAACCCAGCCGCCATCGACGACGAAGTTTTGCGCCGTGCACATCCTTGAATCGTCGGCGGCAAGAAACAGCGCCATGCGCGCTATATCGTCCGGCAGCACACGCCCAGCCAGGCACTGGCCCTTGTCGATCTCGGCGTTCGCCGCCTCGTCGACCCAAAGCTGCAATTGGCGTTTGGTCATCACCCAGCCCGGCACCAGCGTGTTGACCCGGATGCCATGCTTGCCGAGATCGCGGGCGAAGGAGCGCGTCATGCCGTGCACGGCGGCCTTCGACGCGGCATAGACGGGATAGCCACCCGATGCCTTCATCCAGCCAATCGAACCGAGATTGACGATAGCGCCACCGCCGGCGGCGATCATGCCAGGCGCCACCGCCTGGATGGCGAAGAACGAATGCCGCAGATTCACCGCGACGCGGGCGTCGAAATAATCAGGCGTGACATCGCGCCAGCCGTGACGCGTGTCGTTGGCGGCGTTGTTGACCAGCGCCAGCGCCGGGCCATGCAGAGCCTCGATCCCGGATATCGCCTTGCGATAGGCCTCGATGTCGGTGATGTCGCAGCAGCGGAACGCCACTGTCGCGCCTGCCGCCTCAAGCTCGTCGGCGAGCGCCTTGCCCTCGGTTTCGGCGAGGTCGACAAAACCGACCTTGGCGCCCTGCGCCGCAAAATTCCGTACCAGTGCTTCGCCAATCCCGGTTGCCCCGCCTGAAATCAGCACTGGCCGGCCTTCCAGGCTCGGGTAACGCCCCATGACCTCGATACGCATCGTTTTGGCCCCTAAAGAGTTCGCACGGCGACCGGTGCGGTTGCCCGCGCCAGCTTGAGCGGATTGCGCAACGGCAGTCCGAATGCCGCCGCTTCGATCTCGAACACGTCGCCGGGTTCGGTCTTGACGCCATCGGCGAAGGACAGCGTTGCGGTGCCGAACATATGCACATGCACGTCGCCAGGCTGGCGGAACACACCGTACTTGAAATGATGGTGCTCGAGGTTGGATATCGAGTGGGACATGTTGGCCTCGCCCGACAGGAACGGCTTTTCCCAGATCGTCTTGCCGGCGCGGATGATGCGTGACGCCCCCCTGATATCGGCAGGCAGGTCGCCGACCAGGATCTCCGGGCCGAAGGAGGCGTTCCGCAGCTTCGAATGGGCGAGATAGAGATAGTTGATGCGCTCGGTGACGTGGTCAGAGAACTCGTTGGCGAGCGCGAAACCGATGCGGTAGGGCGTACCGTCATCGCCGACAAGATAGATGCCGGCGATCTCCGGCTCCTCGCCGGCATCGAGCGCGAAATGCGGCGACACCAGCGCCTTACCGGGATCGACGACCATGTTGCCGTTGCCCTTGTAGAACCATTCCGGCTGCACACCGGCCTGCCCGCGCCCCGGCTTGCCGCCTTCCAGGCCCATGCGGAACATCTTCATGGAATCGGTCAGCGCCTGCTCGCCCTCCGCGTCGAGCTTCTTGTGCATGCTGTCGCGTGTCGCCGCCGAGCCGAGATGGGTAAGCCCGGTGCCGGTGAGATACAGATGCGCCGGGTCGGGATGCCGGACCGGCGACACCAGCTGGCCGGCCTTGCAGGCAGCAGCCAGATCGACGGTCTCGCCCAAGCCGCGGTCGGCAACAACAGTCGCAAGCGAGGTCCCGGCGCGCACCGCCTCCAAAGCGAGCGCATAGACGGACTTGGCATCGTTGACCAACCGCGCGGTCTCGTCCTCGCGCACCGCCACCCGGCTCTTGCCGTCGGCGGAGACAATCTGGGACATCAGCATTCCGGTACTCCTTTGCCTTCGCCGCGCCGCTGGCCTCCTTGCCGGCAATGGGCGAAATCCATTCCCTTCGCCAAGCGACCATCGCCGCTTGGTGTCCAAAATCTTGGTCTTGCAGATTGCGGCCCTGCCGTGTGGCAGCGCCTTTCAGCCGCTTGCCGCGGCTCAAGCCTTTTTCTTGTTGTAGAGATCGAAAGCGACGGCGCCGAGCAGCACCAGGCCCTTGATGACCTGCTGCCAGTCGATGTTGATGCCCATCACCCCCATGCCGTTGTTCATGACGCCCATGATGAAGGCGCCGATGACCGCGCCGGCAACCTGGCCGACACCACCGAGCGCGGACGCACCGCCAACAAACACCGCGGCGATGACGTCGAGTTCAAGCCCGGCACCCGCCTTTGGCGTCGCCATGTTGAGGCGCGCGGAATAGATCAGGCCGGCAAGTGCTGCCAGCATGCCCATGATAACGAAGATGTAGAATGTCAGCCTTTCGGTCTGGATGCCCGACAGCTTGGCGGCTTTCTCGTTGCCGCCCATAGCGTAGATGCGCCGGCCAAACGTCATGCGCTTCGTCACGAAGACGAACAAGGCAATCAGTATCCCCATGACGACAAGAACGTTGGGCAAGCCCTTGAACGAGGCAAACTTGTACATCAGGAACAGGATGATCCCCGACAGGACGAGGTTCTTGACGACAAAGAACGAGAACGGTTCGGCGGCATAACCATGTTCTTCGCGGTTTCGGCGGCTCTTCAAGGCGAAGTAGAGCATCGCCGCAACGATCAAGATACCGATCAGCATCGTTGTCGAATGCAGCACGATGCCCGTTCCCGGCGTCGGTCCGCCGGCAGCGTTGGGCGTTGGCGCGACAAGGGTCACCGGTCCCAGGAAATCGGGAATGAAACCGGCACTGAGCAACTGGAACACCGGCGGAAACGGGCCGACCGAACGGCCACTGAGAACGTTGAGCAACAGTCCCTTGAACACCAGCATGCCCGCCAGGGTGACGATGAAGGACGGGATCTTCATGTAGGCGATGAAATAGCCCTGCACGCCGCCGATCGCGGCGCCCAATGCGATGCATAGCAGCCCGGCAAGCAGCGGATTGACGCCGTAGTCGACCATGAGCAATGCCGCGACCGCGCCAATGAAGCCAGCCACCGCGCCGACTGACAGATCGATGTGGCCGGCCACGATGACCAGCAGCATGCCGAGCGCCATGACGATGATGTAGGAGTTCTGGAGAACGACATTGGTGAGGTTCACCGGCAGGAACAGGATGCCGTTGGTCATCACCTGGAAGAAGACCATGATGATGACGAGCGCCAGGACGAGCCCGTATTCGCGCAAGTTTTCCTTCATCGCGCCCTGCATCGAGGCCTTGGCCGCGTTGACGACGGGCGGTGCGGTTTCCGTGCTCATGACGCTACCTTCTCTTCGCCGCGGACGATCGCCCGCATGATCTTTTCCTGTGATGCTTCCTCGCCTGAGAGCTCGCCGACGATGCGACCCTCGTTCAGCACGTAGATGCGGTCGCAGATGCCGAGCAGCTCAGGCATCTCCGAAGAGATCACCAGGATGCCTTTGCCCTCCTCCGCCAACTTGTTGATGATCGTGTAGATTTCGTATTTCGCCCCGACATCGATGCCGCGTGTCGGCTCGTCGAGGATCAGCACGTCGGGATTGGCAAACAGCCACTTCGACAGCACCACCTTCTGCTGGTTGCCGCCGGAAAGGTTCCCGGTGATCTGATAGATGCTCGACGAACGGATGTTGGTTTTCTTGCGATACTCGTTGGCCGCCCTGACCTCACTGTTGTCGTCGATGACGCCGGAGTTTGAAGAGATCCCGGGCAGGTTGGCGATCGTCACATTGTGCTTGATGTGGTCGATGAGGTTGAGGCCGTAGACCTTGCGGTCCTCGGTGGCGTAGGCGAGCCCGGCGGCAACCGCCTTGCCGACATTGCTGGTATCGGCAGGCTTGCCGTGCAGGAACACCTCGCCGGAAATCTTGGCGCCATAGGTGCGGCCAAAGACACTCATCGCCAGTTCGGTCCGCCCTGCCCCCATCAGTCCGGCAATGCCAACCACCTCGCCTTTGCGCACCGACAGATTGACGTTCTTGATGACCTGCCGTTCGAGGTTGAGCGGGTGATAGACCGACCAGTTCTTCACCTCGAAGATGGTATCGCCGATTTTCGGGGTCCGCGACGGGTAGCGGTTCTCCAGGGCGCGGCCGACCATAGAGGTGACGATGCGGTCCTCGGTGATATCAGCCTTGTCCATCGTCTCGATCGACTTGCCGTCGCGAATGACGGTGATCTTGTCGGCGATCCGTTTGATCTCGTTCAGCTTGTGCGAGATCATGATCGAGGTGATGCCTTGCGTCTTGAACTCGGCCAGGAGGTCGAGCAGCGCATGGCTGTCTTTTTCCGACAGCGAGGCTGTCGGCTCGTCGAGAATGAGCAGCTTGACGTCCTTGGCCAGCGCCTTGGCGATTTCGACCAGCTGCTGCTTGCCGGTGCCGATGTTGGTGATCAGCGTGTCGGGGGCCTCTTTCAGGCCGACCTTCTTCAGCAGCTCGCCGGCGCGGCGCTGGACCTTGTCCCAGTTGATGATGCCGCGGCTCGCCTGTTCGTTGCCGAGGAAGATGTTTTCGGCGATCGACAACAGCGGCACCAGCGCCAGTTCCTGGTGGATGATGACGATGCCGAGCTTTTCGGAGTCGTGAATGCCGTTGAAGCGGCACTGCTTGCCCTCGTATTCGACCTCGCCTTCGTAGCTGCCGAAGGGATAGACGCCGGAGAGCACTTTCATCAGCGTCGACTTGCCGGCACCGTTCTCGCCGCAGATGGCATGGATGTCGCCGCGCTGGACCTGCAGATTGACCTGCTCCAGCGCCTTGACGCCAGGAAACGTCTTGGTGATGCCGCGCATTTCCAGAATGGTGCTGTTCGTCATTCGAGCTCTCGATCCAGCATGGCCACGCATTTTGCAGCTAAGTGACGTCACCTGGCGTTGGCAAAATGCGCAAATTCAAAGTGCTAGAGCGACCTTGTGCGTCGTTCGGGCGCACGGCGCTCTGATACAACAGACAGCGCAGTCTGCCGCACTTCTGGAGAGAAGAAAACGCCTGTGCCTGGAGCCTGCCCTTCCCCCGCCGTTGCGGGAGAAGGGAGAGGTTCGAGAAGGGCGCTTGGGCCTATTTCAGGTCCTCCGCCTTGATGTAGCCCGAGCCGACCACGATCTGCTCGTAGTTGGACTTGTCGACCGAGACCGGGACCAGAAGGTAGGACGGAACGACCTTGACGCCGTTGTTGTAGGTCTTTTCGTCGTTGATCTCCGGCTTGCCGCCAGCAAGCACGGCATCGACGAGATTTGCCGTCACCTTGGCCAGTTCGCGGGTGTCCTTGAACACCGTCGAATACTGCTCGCCGGCGATGATCGCCTTGACCGAAGGCACTTCGGCATCCTGGCCGGAGATCACAGGCCATGGCTGTTCGGCCGTGCCGTAGCCGACGCCGCGCAGCGACGAGATGATGCCACGCGACAGGCCGTCATACGGAGCCAGCACCGCATCGACACGGCTGCCGTCGGAATAGTTGGCGGAGAGGATGTTATCCATGCGGGCCTGCGCGACGGCAGCGTCCCAGCGCAGTGTGCCGACCTTTTCCATGCCCATCTGACCCGACTTGACGACGAGCGTACCCTTGTCGATCAGCGGCTGCAGCACCGACATCGCACCGTCGTAGAAGAAGAAGGCGTTGTTGTCGTCAGGCGAGCCCCCGAACAGCTCGATGTTGAACGGGCCGGGCTTTTCCGGATAGCCGAGGCCCTTGAGCAGCGATTCCGCCTGCAGCACGCCAACCTTGAAATTGTCGAAGGTGGTGTAATAATCGACGTTGCCGCTGTCGCGGATCAGGCGGTCATAGGCCACGACCTTGACGCCCTTGTCGGCAGCCTGCTTCAGCACCGCCGACAGCGTCGTTCCGTCGATCGATGCAACGATCAGCGCCTTGGCGTCCTTGGTCACCATGTTCTCGATCTGGGCGAGCTGGTTGGGGATATCGTCTTCTGCGTACTGCATGTCGACGGTGTAACCCTTGGATTCCAGTGCCGCCTTGAGCGCGTCGCCATCGGCGATCCAGCGCAGCGAGGATTTGGTCGGCATGGCGATGCCAACCAGGCCCTTGTCCTGGGCTTCGGCCGCAAAGGTCATGGCAGATAGGCCAACCGCGAGGGCGGCTACGAACGTCTTGATGATCTTCACCTTCTTCTCCCTTGTGAAGTGCCGGCGCGCGGACGCAAGCGCTCGCGCGTGGCCCCGCCATGAACGGCGCGGCAAAGCCAGATTATGCGTATTCCTCCAAAAGGCCGCGAGCCCTGCGTTTCCTCCGCTCGATGCACCAGCGTCCGGCTGGCTGACATCGAACTCGCGACGGCCCTAACCTCTCGGAGCAAGCCATAACAGTCAAATGCAAATTCAGGTGCATCGCATACCAATTGCGATATACCTGAGCGGGAGCTGGCACGGAGGAGCCGCAGCCATGGTCGACATCCAGAACGACGTCAGGGCGACCGGATCCGGTGTGCGCATCAGCGACAACGAGACCCTGTTGCGCAGCAGCCTCAAGCTGCGCCACATGCGCATGGTGGTGGCACTCGAAGATCACGGCCAGATCAGCGCGGCAGCCCAGGTGATGAACATCTCCCAGCCCGCCGCCTCGCGCATGATCTCCGAGATCGAAGATATCCTCGGCGTTCAGATCTGCGAGAGGCTGCCGCGCGGCATCCGGCTGACGCCTTATGGCGCCGCCCTTGCGCGCCGCGGCCGCGCCATCCTGCTCGAAATGCAACAGGTCGACCGCGAGATATCGGACCTCAAATCCGGCAAGGGCGGCTCGGTCGCCATGGGTGCGGTGACAGCGCCGGCCATCGAACTCGCCGTGCCGGCGATCCGCAAGATCCGCGAGCGCTACCCCCGCATCGAAATCAGCGTCCAGATCGAGACCAGTGCGGTGCTGGCGCGCGAGCTGCTTGCCTCGCGGCATGATTTCATCATCGCCCGCGTGCCCGACGATCTCGACCCGCGCCTGTTTGAAAGCCGCATCATCGGCATCGAGAAAGCCTGCCTCATCGTCCGCCGCGGCCATCCGCTGGCCGGTTCCGGAACGATCGCGCTGGAGCGCCTCGCCGAGTTCGACTGGGTGTTCCAGCCCGGCGGCTCGCTGCTGCGTCAGACCGTGCAAGGCATCTTCATGAGCCGCAATGTCCGCATGCCCGACCGCATCCTCAACACCAGTTCGCTGCTGCTGACACTGGTGATGGTGGCGCAGTCCGATGCCATCGCCCCCATCGCCATCGACGTCGCCAAATTCGTCAACAGCAAAAGCGGGCTGGCCGGGGCGATCGAGATCCTGCCGATCGCCTTCGACATCAACGTCCAGCCCTACAGCCTGATCAGCGTGCGCGGTCGCACATTGTCACCGACAGCGCAGCTGCTGCACGATCACATCCTGCGCGAGATCGCTTAGCAACAGTACTGCCGCCGGGCAAAGCCAGGTGTGCGAACTGGACCCGGATCGACAATCCGACGCGCTCAAACCCTGGCGCAGATCGCCTCGAAAAACGCGACATTGTCGAGGTCGAGCGGATCGTCGACAGGCAGCGCCTGCGACGACATCTTGGAGATGACCACCTCGGCCTTGGGATCGACATAGAGCCACTGGCCGTGGATGCCGATGCCGCAATAGGCACCGCTTTGGTTGGCGCTCTGGTACCACTTGTTGCGATAGCGCCCATGGGCAAACAGGTTGGTCATCGTGCCGCGCTGCCACGCCTTGGCGTCGCCGCCATGGATGGTGTCTTCGACCCAAGCCTGCGGCGCGATCCGCCCACCCTCGGCGACACCGCCCTGGCGCATCATCTCGCCGATACGCGCAAGGTCGCGCACCGCCACCGAAACACCCCCGGCGGCACGCGCCGAGCCTTCCGCGTCGACGCTGACGAAGCCGTCGCGCACAGCGCCCAGCGGCCGCCACAGCTTCTCCGACATCAGCTCGGCGTAGCGTAGACCCGAGGCGCGTTCGACGATGATGCCGAGCAGGTCGGAATTGGGCGAGCGGTAGCGGAAGGTCTGGCCGTGCGGCTCGTCCAGCTGCTGCAGCGAAACGAGGAACTCACGCAGCGTCTCCGACCCGCCGCCCGGGTTCCACATGGTGGCGCGGCGGTAGCGGGCAAACGCGCTTTCGGGATCGAGATAGGCTTCCTCGAAATCGAGGCTGACGGTCATATCGAGTACGTGCCGCACGGTGGCATTGGCATAGACCGAACCCTCGACCTCCGGCACATAAGCCGTCACGGGTGCGTTCGGATCGAGCTTGCCCTCGCCCTCCAGCGCACCGGCAAGGATCGCTGTCAGCGACTTTGAGATCGAGAAAATGATGTGCCGCGCCTCTGGCTGCATCGTCGGTGCGAACCAGTCGCCGACGAAGCGCCCCTTCTTCATCACCGCAAGCGCGTCCGTCGACGAGCGGTCGAGGAAACCGGTCACGGTCTCGCTTCGGCCATTGATCGCGACGGTTTCCGCCAGAAGCCCGCCGAGTTCGACCGGCGTGCCCTCGGCCTTGCCTTCTTCGGCAGCAATCCGCGCGCTGCGCACCATCTCGCCGACATTCTGGAACGCCCAGCGGTTGAACGGCTGTTCGCGCCAGTTGCCGAGCGTCACATCCTTGCGCGCAAAACCGAATGTCCGTTCGAACGCGGTGGATGACGTCATGATCTTTCCTTGCTGCTGAATTTCATCGTCAGGCGAGTGCGGCTGATATTGCGTGCACGGCCTTCAAGGTCGCCACCGAATAGGGCACGGAGGTGAAATCGGGCCAGGTCGACAGTTTCACCGTCACCATGCTGGCCTCGAAGTCGATATGGATCAGTTGCCCGAAGACGCCGCGGCACATCAGCGCCCGCGAGCGCGGGTCCTCGATCCAGAACTGGTTGCGGTAGCTGGCTTCAGGCATCGACGTGCTGAAGTTCGGGCCGTGCGTGCCCCGGCGCGTCTCCGCGATCCAGTCGGCAGGCACGATGCCGGCGCCGTCCTCGAGGATCGTCTGGCCGAAGCGGGCATAATCGCGCAGCGTTGCGTTGAAGCCGCCGTCGGCCACCGCGTAGCCAGCACTGTCGACGGTGAAACAGGCGCTCTCCTCTGCGCCGATCTTCTGCCACAGCTCTTCCGAAACCAGCTGCGGCAATCGCTTGCCGGTGGCGCGCTCCATGAGGAAGGCGAGCACGTCTGTTTCAATCGAGCGGTATTCGAAGGCAGCGCCATGCGGCCGCGTCGTTTCGGTCAGGCGCTGGATCAGCTCGAACATATGCTGCGGCCAGTGGAAGTTGGGGTCGGTATCCGCGGGGACCGGCTTCCAGCCGCAGGCGACGTCGACCTGGCCGATATCCGAATACGGGTCTGTGTAGGCCTCGCTGAAGCGCACACCCGTGGTCATGTCGAGCACCTGCTGGACAGTAGCGCCGCTCCAGCCGGTCGCGCCCAGTTCAGGCAGATAATCGGTCACCAGCTTCTTTGGATCGACGACCCCGCGCCCAGCCAGAATGCCGAACGTCGCCCCTGTTATCGACTTTGCAACCGATTGCGACAGGTGCGGCGTGCGCTGTGTCATGCCGTTGAAATAGCGCTCATAGGCGATCTTGCCGTCCTTGAGCACGAGGAAGCCGTCGGTATAGGTCTCGTCGAGCAGGCCCGAAAGCGTTGTCGGCTTGCCCTCGCTGTCGACGACTGCCAGCCCGTCCAGGTCGGTTTCCGCGCGCGGCAATGCGCGCACCGGTCCTTCGCCGCGCCACACCTCTGCCGTCGGCACGATCTCGCGCACATGCTGGAAGGCCCAGCGGTTCCATGGCGGCATGTCCCATTTCGCCTTTGGCACAGGCATTGCAGGCGGCGAGCCCTGCATGATGGGGGGCACGTTTTCGCTGTTTCTATAGGAGCTCATATCTCTCAACCTATCTCTTCTCCCCGCTTGCGGGAGAAGATGCCGGCAGGCAGGGCGGCGCGAACTCTTCAAGGTTTGGTGCTGCCCCGCCCTTCGGGGCACCTTCTCCCCGTAAACGGGGAGAAGAAACAGCCCTCACTTCTGAAGCTCGGTCCAGATCTTGGTGTAGATCGCATCGACCTCCGGCGGGCACATCATGGCCATCGTACCATGCGCCTTGCTGGCTTCCGGAATGACGATCTCGGGTGCGTCCTTCATCTCGGCGGGCATGAACTTCTCCGAGCCGGCGATGCCGTTGGCATAGCGGTGATAGGCGGAAAGCCCGGCGGCGATCTCGGGGTCCATGATGAAGTTCTGGAACAGCTTGGCGTTGTCGACGTTCTTGGCGTCCTTCAGCACCACGACGTTGTCGCTCCAGTAGGTGAAGCCCTCCTTTGGATAGCCGAAGTTGACTTCCGGACGCGCCAGGCGGATGCGCAGCGCGGCCCCGTTCCAGGTGGTGGAGGCCTGGAAGTCGCCGGCCTTCATCTTGTCGATGGCGCCATACTCCATGGCGACCCAGTTCGGCTTCGCCGCCACCAGCAGGTCGCGCGCCTTCTTCAGCACCTCCTTGTCGGCCGTGCACTGTTCGCCGCCGACATAGCGGATCGCGGCGGTCATCACGTCCTTCATTTCGGGAACGACATTGACCTTGCCCTTCAGCTCATCAGGCGTCTCGAAGATGATCTTCCAGGTGTTGATGTCGCCCTTGTAGGTGCCGGTATTGACGACGGTGCCAACGGTGCCCCAGGCCCATGGCACGGAATATTTGCGGCCGGGATCGAATTCGGGATTGGCCCAGTCCGGCGCCACGTTCTTGAAATTCTCCATGCCGCCAGGATTGGTCTCGAGCAGAAGGCCTTCCTTGATCCAGATCGGCAGATGCGTCTGCGAGGGCACGGCGATATCGAAGCCGCTGCCGCCCTGGCGCACCTTGGCAAGGGCGGTGTCGTTGGAGTCGTAGTCGGTGATCGTCACCTTGACCTTGTAGGTCTCCTCGAACTTCTTGATGACCTCGGGATTGGTGTAGTTGCCCCAGTTGTAGATGTTGAGCTGGCCCTCGGCACGGGCGAAACCAGTTGCAGCCAGCAGCGCCAGGGCCGCGGTGGCCGCGGAAAATCTCGAGTTCATGGCAGTGCTCCTTTTCATTTCATGTGATGTTTTCTGCCAGCGGCAGATCAAACGCTGGTGACAGCCGGGAGCGATTTTCGTCGATCCCGGCTGCAATATCCGCGCAAAGCCTACTTCTGCAGCTCGGTCCAGATCTTGGTGTAAAGCGCCGTCACCTCGGGCGCGCAGGTCTGCAGGATCTCGCCGTTCTTCTTGAACTCTTCCGGGACCACGACTTCCGGAGCCGAAGTCATGTCGGCGGGCATGAACTTCTCCGAGCCGGCGATGCCGTTGGCATAGCGGTGGAAGGCCGAGTTCATCGCCGCGTTCTCAGGATCCATCATGAAGTTCTGGAACAGCTTGGCGTTCTCGACGTTCTTGGCGTCCTTCAGCACAACGACGTTGTCGCTCCAGTACTGGAAACCCTCGACCGGATAGCCGTAATGGATCGCCGGGTTCTTCAGCCGCTGGCGCAGCGCCGAGCCGTTCCAGTCGCTGGTCGCCTTGAAATCGCCGGCGCCCATCTTTTCGATGGTGTTGTATTCCATGGCGATCCAGTTCGGCTTGGCCGCAACGAGCACGTCGCGCACCTTCTTCAGCACTTCCTTGTCGCCGGTGCACTGCTCGCCGCCGACATATTTGATCGCGGCATGCATGACGTCGTTCATCTCGGGAACGACATTGACCTTGCCCTTCAGCTCCTCAGGCGTGTCGAAGACGATCTTCCAGGTGTTGATGTCGCCCTTGTAGACGTCGGTGTTGACGACCACGCCGACGGTACCCCATGCCCACGGCACTGTGTATTTGCGGCCGGGATCGAAGGCCGGATTGGCCCATTCGGGCGCAACGTTCTTGAAATTCTCCATGCCGCCGGGATTGGTCTCCAGTACCAGCCCTTCGCTGATCCAGATCGGCACGTAGGTCTGCGACGGCATCGCGATGTCGAAGCCATGGCCGCCCTGGCGGACCTTGGCCAGAGCAGTATCGTTGGAGTCGTAGTCGGTCACGGTGACCTTGACGCTGTACTGCGCTTCGAACTTCTTGATCATGTCAGGGCTGATGTAGTTGCCCCAGTTGTAGATGTTCAGCGCGCCTTCGGCGGAGGCGAGACTGGTCGAAGCCAGCAGCGCCAGGCCAATGGCCATCGACATGGATTTCAGGTTCATCATTCCACTCCCGTTGAACTAATCCCGTTTCCTGCTCAAGAAGAAGAACAGCGTGACGATGACGACCGACAAGAGCAGGAAGACGGTCGAGATCGCATTGACCTCCGGCGTGATGCCACGGCGTATCTGCCCCAGCATGTAGGTCGGCAAGGTATCCTGGCCGCCCGACTTGACGAATTCGGTGATGACCACGTCGTCGAGCGAAATCACGAAGGCGAGCATCAGGCCGGCGATGATGCCCGGCCACAGCAACGGCAGCGTCACCCGCCGGAACGCCTTCCATGGCGTCGCATAGAGGTCGGCCGCGGCACGTTCGAGCGTCAGGTCCATGTTCTCCAGCCGCGCCCGGATCGGCAGATAGGCGAAGGGGATGCAGAACGCGGTGTGGGCGGCAATGAGATAACCCAGCCCCGAATAGCCGGTTGCGACCTTGATCTGGGCAAAGAAGATCAACAGCGCAACACCGGTGACGATCTCGGGCACCATCAGCGGCTGGTTGATGAAAGCGTATTTGAACGTCAGCCCGCGATAGGCCTGCGTCCGCGTCGTTGCCAGTGCCGCCATGGTGGCGGCGATCGTTGCCAGGATGGCGGCACACGAAGCGATCTGCAGCGAACGCAGCGACGCGTCGATTACCTGGACGTTGTTCCAGGCGGAGACGAACCAGCGCAGCGAAAAACCGCCCCACTCCGACACCGAGGTCGACTCGTTGAAGGCGTAGGCGACCAGCACGACGATCGGCAGATAGAGCAGCACGAAGCAGGCCGCGGCGATCGCCGTGAAGCCGGTCTGCTGACGGATCGAGAAACGCTTAGCCATGACGCGCATCCGATCCCGAGGTGTTGCGGACATAGACCAGCAGCGCCACCATGACGATCGCCATGACGGTGATCGAAAGAGCCGCCCCCAGTGGCCAGTTGCGGCCTTGCCCGAACTGCAGCTCGATCAGGTTGGCGAACATCATGTTCTTGCCGCCGCCCAGAACGCTCGGCGTCACATAGGCGCCGATGGCGGGGATGAAGACCAGGATCGAACCGGCAATGACGCCCGGCCTGACCATCGGGAAGATGATCCGGCGCAACACCTGCCAGCGCGTGGCATAGAGATCGTAGCCGGCCTCGACCAAGCGGAAGTCGAGCTTTTCCATGCTGGCATAAAGCGGCAGCACCATCAGCGGCAGGTAGACATAGACCATGCCGACCATGATGGCGAAGTCGGTGTAGAGCATCTGGATCGGCTGATCGATGATGCCGAGATTGATCAGGCCGGTGTTGATGATGCCTTCGTTGCGGATGACCTGCAGCACGGCAAAGGTCCGGATCAGCAGGTTGGTCCAGAACGGAATGGTGATCAAGAACAGCCAGACGTCGCGGGTCCGCTCCGAGCGGGTTGCGATGAAATAGGCCGTCGGAAAGCCAAAGATCAACGTCGCTACGGTCGCCATGAGGGCGAGCTTCAGCGAGCGCCAGAAGATGGTCAGATGCGCGCTGGCAAAGGCCAGCGTGTCATCGAAGATGTCGCGCTCGAGGAAAACCGATACCCAGCCTTCGGTCGAGAATTTCCACACCACGTCGCCATAGGGCCCAGGTGTCAGGAACGAGTACAACAGCACGATCAAGAGCGGCCCTGAGGCGGCCAGGAAGATGATGACCAGCGCCGGCGCCGACAGCAGCCAGCGCTTGCGCACATCGCGGCTTTCATTGAGTTTTTCGACTTCCGCAGCAGTGGCCATGGCTCAGTCCTTCAGGATCTGGGCCGCGTCGTCGCCGATGACGACGCCGACGCGCTCGCCACGCTCGAAGGTGGCTCCTGCGCCGCGCGCGTTCTGCTGGCGCACGGTGAAGGTCTCGCCGTCGTCGAGCTTGATGTGCACATGCGTGTCGGTGCCGAAATAGACGACGTTTTCGACCACGCCCGAAATATCGCCCTGCCCCTTGACGGCTTTGGCGTGCTCGGGGCGGATCACCACCGTCGCGTCGCCGTCGGGCTTGAAACCGTCGGCGACGGTCGCCGAGATCGAGGCGCCCGACTTCAGCGTCACCTTGGCCTTGCCACCGTCGAGGCTGTCGATCCTGGCGTCGAGGAAATTGGTCTCGCCGATGAAGTCGGCGACGAAGCGCTCGGCCGGACGGTCATAGATATCATGTGGGGTGCCGACTTGCAGGATCTTGCCCGACGACATCACCGCGATGCGGTCCGACATGGTCAGGGCTTCTTCCTGGTCGTGGGTGACGAAGATGAAGGTGATGCCGGTCTCGTGCTGCAGCCGCTTGAGCTCGATCTGCATTTCCTTGCGCAGCTTGTAGTCGAGCGCCGACAGCGGCTCGTCGAGCAACAGCACCTTGGGCTGCGGCGCCAGCGCCCGGGCGAGCGCCACGCGCTGCTGCTGGCCGCCGGAGATCTGGCTGGTGCGGCGCTTGGCGAGCTTCTCCATGCGCACCAGCTTCAGCATTTCGGCCACCCGCGCATCGATCTCGGCGCGCGGCCTGCCCAGCATTTCAAGGCCGAAGCCGATATTCTGCGCCACCGTCATGTGCGGAAACAACGCGTAGGACTGGAACACCGTGTTGACCGGCCGCTTGAACGGCGGCAGCGGGGCGATATCGCTGCCATAAAGCAGGATTTCACCTTCCGAAGGGAAGTCGAAGCCGGCGATCAGGCGCAAAAGCGTGGTCTTGCCGCAGCCGGAAGGTCCAAGCAGCGTGAAGAACTCGTTTTCCCTGATCGAAACCGAAACAGTATCGAGCGCCGCTACCTGCGCCTCACCCGTTCCGAAGACTTTGCGAACCCCGCGAACTTCAATCGCATTGCTATCCGGCATTTCCGGCACACACGCCCCATTGTTGTGTCCGCCTTTGCGGCGGTACTTGTCCCCGTCCAATTGTCACCACATGCCAAAAGGCTTGGCAACAACAGCTCGCATTACAAATCGCCAGGCAACGCCGCGCCATCATCGGGCCTGGTAGGTCACCTTGCCGCCGCAGATGGTCGTCACCGGTCGAACCTCATGCAGTGCCTCCAAAGGAGTAGCCTCGATATCGGCCGACAGCACCACCAGGTCGCCAAAGAAACCTGTTTTCAGCTGACCCTTCTTGTCTTCCATGAACTCGGCATAAGCACCCTCGACGGTGTAGCCGGCCAGGGCCTGCTGCAAGGTGACACTCTGGTCGGGCATGTCATCCGCCCACGGCTTGCGCAGCATCGCCGCCTGCATGCCCAGGATCGGGTCGATCGGCGCCACCGGCCAGTCCGAGGCGAACACGACATGCGCACCGGCCTCGATCAGCGTGCGGGTCGGGTAGGCATAGGGCCAGCGCGTCCGGCCGATGCGCGATACCGTCGGCTCCAGCGGAAAGCTCATGCCGCCCGGGGGATGCGGCGGCTGCATCGAGGCGATGACGCCGAGACCAACGAAGCGCGGAATATCGGTCGCAGTGGTCAGCTCGATATGCTCGACGCGGTGACGGCTGTCGCGCGTGCCGTTGGCATCGCGCGCCGCCTCATAGCCGTCGAGCACGGCGCGCACGGCACCGTCGCCGATCGAATGCACGGCGATCTGTAGGCCGCGCCTGTCGATCTCGACGGCGATGCGCTTGAACTCCTCGGGCGAAAACAGCGGCTCGCCGACCCAGTCCAGCCGGTCGGCGTAAGGCTCGATCATGACAGCCGTCCAGGAATCGAGCACGCCATCGTAGAACAGCTTGACCATGCTCGACGACAGCCACTCGCTGTCATAGCGCTCGGCCATGTCCGACGCCTTGTCGAGCATGTCGAGCGTCATGAAGTTCTTGTAGTGGAACGGCACCTTTACCCGGCAGATCAGGTCGCCCTCTGCCTCGACCTCCGACAGAAGCTCGAGCTGGTAGTAGTTGCCGTCCATGTTCTGGATCGAGGTGATGCCGTGCCGGGCGCACCAGTCGAGCCCACGCCGCATGATGGCGCGGTCGCCGGCGCGTTCCTCAGTGCTGGGCATCGGATCGGGCTCGCCACCGGTCGACAGGCCAAGCCGCACACGGCCCTCGCCGGCAAGCTTGAGCACCGGGTTGAACGCTTCGTTCTCGCGCAGCTCGCCCTCGGCCAGGCCGTCGGCGCCCATGACGATCTCGTTGCCCGCGCCCAACACGCGACCATGCAGGATGCCGGCAGCCTCCAGAGCCTTGGTGTTGGCCCACATCGTGTGATGGTCGGGCGCTGCCATCAGGAACGGCCGGTCGGGCAGGATGACGTCGAGATGATGACGCGTGACGCGCTCACTGCCGAGGATGGTGTAGTCGGCGCCCTGGGCGACGAGCATGCCCATGTCGGGCCGCGACCTGGCATAGGCCTGCACCGCATCGCGCAGAGCCTCGAAGCCGTGAACGCCGGCGAGTTGCAGGTGGGCGAGTTCGGCGGCGCCTGAAAACAGATGCATATGCGCTTCGATGAAGCCCGGCACCACCGATCCGCCGCGTGCATCGATCACTCTGGTGTCGGGTCCGCGCCATGCTTCGACAGTTGCCGTGTCGCCGACGGCGGCGATCAATCCATCCTTGATGGCCACCGCTTCAGCACTTGGCTGTGCCGTGTCCATGGTCAGCACGCGGCCGTCGATGACGATCAGATCGGCATTGCGAACCGTTTCCGTGACAGACATCGCGACTCCGCGCTTTTGACTGACTGAGACCGTTTCAAGCTCGCAGCGCTTGCCCGCCATCTAGACGGAGTGACGCAACCAGGCAGGAAGACTGAAGCCGGTCCGCTGTCCAAGGAATTCCCCTGAGTTTCCCTAAAGACAGCCTCGAGAAAAAATGCGACTAATTATTCGCGTTTGTCAATGCGGGTTTTGTTGGATGCGTTGTGGAGGACGCACCCGTGTATGATGGGCGCAAGCAGGGAGCGAGAAGTTCATTCCGTGAATCGCAGTCTCAACTGGAAGACCAAGACAGCGCTCAAGCCGCGCAAGCAGCCGCGACAGGAACGGTCGAGCAAGGTGGTCGACAGGATCCTCGACGCCGCCCTGACCTTGACCAGGGAACAGGGAACCAAGACGCCGACGACGCTTGCCATCGCGCAGCGCGCCGGCTTGTCCGTCGGCTCGGTCTATCAGTACTTCCCCAACAAGGAAGCCATCCTGCTGGACCTCGCCCGGCGCTGGCTCGCAGCCTTTCCCGAGGTGATTTCGAAGCGCATCAGCGCCCCTCGCCCCATCGATCGCGACGCGTTTCAGCAGGAAGTCGACAGGCTCTTCGTCGACACCTCAAGGCTTTATCTCGACAACGCCAACCTGATGCCGGTCATCGAGGCCATCACCGGCAACCCCGACCTCAGGCCCATCCAGAACGAATATGACGACCAGATCATCGCCCTCTATGCCGCCTGGCTGCAGCATGTGAATCCGGCGCTTCAGGATGATGTCGCCGGCCGGCTGGGCGTCGTGATGATGGAGGTCGGCCACGTCTGCCGGCTCGTCGGCCTCAAAAGGGACCGCAGGGCCTTCGATCTCATCCAGGACGACGTCAAGACCATGTGGCTCGCCCTGGTCATACCTTATCTCGACCTCAGCTAACGTCAGGAAGGATTTTCATGAAAACAGTCTTTTCGCCTCTCCATGCTGGTCACAGCGGCCAGATGGAGCTTGTCGCTGGCGCCATCGTGCCCGGCTTCGAAAAACCCTCGCGAGCCGAGATCATCAAGGCGCGGATCGAAAATCAAAAGCTGGGGGATATCCTGGCGCCCGGGGTGCACGACCTGACGGCCGCAAAGCGTGTGCACACCGCCGACTACGTCGACTTCCTGCCGACCGTCTGGCCGCAGTGGGAAGCCGCCGGCAAGACCGGCTCGGCCATTCCCTTCGCCTGGCCGACGCGCGGCCTGCGCGGCGACATCCGCCCCCAGACCATCGAAGCGCTGCTCGGCTACTATTCCTTCGACGGCGGCGCGAGCTTCGTCAAAGGCACCTGGGACGCGATCAAGTCGTCTTATGACGTGGCGCTGACCGCGGCCCAGTTGGTCAAGGCGGGCGAACGTTCGGCTTTCGCGCTTTGCCGACCGCCGGGCCACCATGCCGGTGCTGCCTTCATGGGCGGCTATTGCTTCATCAACAACGCCGCCGTCGCCGCGCAATGGTTTCGCGACCAGGGCGCCAAGCGCGTCGCCGTGCTCGACGTCGACTACCACCATGGCAACGGCACGCAAGAGATCTTCTATGCGCGCGCCGATGTGCAGGTCATCAACCTGCACGGCGATCCGATGACCGAATATCCGTTCTTCCTCGGCCATGCCGACGAGCACGGTTCAGGTGCGGGCGATGGCTTCAACCTCAACTATCCGATGCCGTTCGGCACCTCTTGGGAGACGTGGAACGAAGCGCTGGAAGATGCCTGCCGGAAACTAGCGGCTTATGCCCCCGATGTCGTCGTCGTCTCGCTCGGCGTCGACACCTTCGAGAAGGATCCGATCAGCCACTTCAAGCTGACCAGCGCCGACTATCCCAAGATCGGCGCCCGCATTGCCAAGCTTGGTCTGCCCACTCTGTTTGTCATGGAAGGCGGCTACGCCGTCGACGAGATTGGCGTCAACGCCGTCGGCGTGCTCACCGGCTTCGAGGGACGGTAGTCGTCAAGCTCCTTCTCCCCGCTGGCGGGGAGAAGGTCCCGGCCCTCCGATAAACTCAGGGTCGGATGAGCGGCGGCGCCTGGCTGCCCAGCCACTCTCAAGTCACTGTGCCGAGACGGGACCCACGGCCGCCGGTGCGGCCGCTTTCCGGCGCCCGAACCTCGTCAGCAGATAAGCGAGCGCAAGCCCACCAACCGCAATGCCGATCGCCAGCAACGGCCGGTACCAGAACCAGGCGATGGCAATCGTCGCGGTGCCGACCAGCAGCGCCAGCACGAAGGCGATCAGCCCGGTGCCCATGCGCACGATGCTGCCGACAAACGGGATCACGTCGGCCAGCACGCCGAGCGGCCCCAGCAGCAGACCGAAGCCGATGGCCAGCAACAGCAGGCAGCCGGCGCGCACCAGCCAGGTAATGATGGTGTTGGCGCTCACCGCGTCGGCGAACATCTTTTCGGCCGGCACCCTGCCGCTGTCGACCAGCAGCAATTCGTCGCCGGCGACCGTCTGGTAGGGTGAAAACCTTTCGCCGGTCTGGCGCCCGATGACACTGATGTCGCCCAGCGGCACCAGCCGGTATTCGATGCGATAGTCGCCGATTGCCGGAGAGGTCGGATTGGCACCGAGATAGATGCGACCTTCGACAACGTTCACGCGTTCGGTGCCGGGATAGGCCGCAGCGATATCGGGAAGCTGGCTTGGCGTGATGGTCAGCGGATTGCTGTCGCCGATGCGGTCGAACACCGGCTCGTCGAGCGTGAACGCGCCGAGCTTGCCCTCATGGATCTGGAACGTGCGCGAGCCAAGCTCCATCGGCGGGTTCTGATGATTGGCCTGCTGCTTGAACTCCGAGGAGGCGATAGGACGGTCCTGCCACTCCTTGGCATAACTGTAGGTGGTGACAGTTTCCTCGCCTCCGCCGAGCTTGGTGTTGGTTTCCGACTTGGAGTTTTCCACCCACTGGAACATCTCGGCAGTGCGCACCAGGCGCACGCCCTTGGCCTCGATGGCGAAGTCCGGATCGCTGACCTCGTCCGACGTGGTCAGCGGGCCCGTGGTGTGCACCAGCTCGCCTTCATTGACGGCATCTATCTTGTCGACAGGCACCGATATGACGGCGCCGGCGCCCTCGGCCAACGACCGCGCCGTGGTCACCGCCCGACCCTCGTTCCAGAACAGCACCGCCACCATGGCAAGGACAAGGATCAGCCCGACCAGCACGCCGCCGACCGATCGCTTGATGCGGCCGAACCACGACACACTGCTCACTTCGCGAAATTGGTCGCTCATCGCATTCCCCTGCCCAAGTGGACGCAGCGTTAAGCCGATTGTGCCGGCCGATCAATGGCGATTCTGCGAAGCTTTCCGCCGCAGCGCCACGCGCCTTCCGGCAGGCAAAGGACGCCGTAGCCCATTGAATCGCGGCATGATCCTTTTCGAAAATGGAGGTGACTTCCACAAGCTTTCCCCAGGGTTTCCGCCGCGCATTACCCTGCCTTGAGTCTGTCGAAAGACTCTGAATTAACTTTTTGTCAATTATGTTTGCGGAGCGATTCGCGAGGGGTTAGATTACACCCGAATCAGCCGGTCCTCGGGGGGCGCGGCGAACCACCAACTCTCTGAAATGCCGGGGATTTTCCCGGTGGAGAGCGCGTCAGGTTTCGCGCGACCAGTACGGATTCGGCCGATGGATGCCCAGGCGTCCGCGTCGCGTTTTTAACGTCAAAGTCACGAGTTTTTTCGACCGGTTCGGGCACCGCCCAAATCTGGTTCCATAATGGATTCCGGCAGAAGTTTTTCAGATGACCGCCCTCGCCGCCCGCAACGAACAGACCACCGTCGCAGCAAGGCTCGCATCCAGGAGCGATCTTACCGCTTTCTTCATGAACCTGACCGACGAGATCGGCGCCGACGGCTACATGCTCGTCGCCATCGCCCAGGATCAGGAGCGCGATAATCTCCAGATCATCGCCTCGAACTGGATCTACGACGCCATCCAACTCGCCGGCCATGCGCTGATCGCCGGCCTCGCCCAGGGGCCTTTCGCCAGCGCACCGGGCGCACGCCCGCAGAGCCTGCTTGCTTCCCAGGCACCGGCCATCCTCGGTGGCGAGGACGCCCGCCTGCTCGACGTGCTCGGCCACGCCGAAATCTTCGCGCTGCGCCTGCATGTCGGCCGCCAGCGCCTGTTCGTCCTGTTCTCCGCGGCCGAAGCCGGCCGCATCGACCCGAACGTCATGCCGCGGACCCAGCTCGAATGCTGTTATGCGCTGTCGCAGGCGCCGAGCGTGCTGGCTGCCGCGACAATGCAGGACCCGCTGTCGGATCGCGAGCGCGAATGCCTGTTTTGGGTGTCCGAAGGCAAGACCACCGACGAGGTCGCGCTGATCCTTGGCGTGTCGTCCAACACCGTCAACAGCTACATCACCCACGCGATCCAGAAACTGTCGGCCTCCAATCGCGCCATGGCGATTGCAACCGCAATCAGGAGCGGCATCATTTGAGCTACGCCCAGGCAAAGCAGCTAAGCCGCGCGTCCGAATGCGAGCAGGATGTCGCCTTGCCCAGCCACGCGGCGGCGATCGGCCTCCACGCCGTCACCCTCGCCGACGCCGCCAAGCGTTGCCGCTGGATCTCGATCGATCTTGGTGCACGCGACTTCGCCTTGTGCCTGGCAGGCCCGTCCGCCGACAGCGGCCGTCTGACACCTTGCTTTGACTCCGACTATCCCAGCACCATGTCCGCAGCGCGCCTGCTTGGCGGCGGCATCGGCGAACATTTGATGCGTCATGCGCGCCAGTCGACAGCACCGTGCTGGTGGGCGGACGACGCCGATGCCGCGCAGGCCTTTGCGGCACTTCCCTGGACGAGCCGCATCGAACCGCTCGCGCAGAGCGGCCGCGGCATCGCCTTCCCTGTCTATACCGACCGTGGCCAGGTCGGCCTTTTCATCTTTGCCGGCCCCGAGCTTTCGCCCAATCCGCAATCGCTGCACGACCTGCACGGTCGCTGCTTTGCATTGTTCGATGCGGTGGCCCGCATCATTTCCACCCAGTCCCGCGCCCTGCCGTCGATGTCGCGCCGCGAGATCGAATGCCTGAAGCTGACCTCGCGCGGCTACACCAGCGAAGAGATCGCCAAGCTGCTCAAGCTTTCGGTCCACACTGCCAATCAATACCTCACCCAGACGACGCAGAAGCTCAACGCCGTCAACCGCATGCATGCGGTCGCCAAGGCGCTGCGCCTGGGCCTGATCGACTAGGCAGCTTCGGCCTGTGGCCGCCTGATCATCGCGTGCTGGATGGCCGCCGCGAGATATTCGGTGTTCTTTTCGGGTTCCGGATCGGGCTTTTCAAACGACACGTAGTGAACTTCGATCGACGCATTGTTGGCCGTCATCGAAAGCTGGAAATAGACCACGGCACCTTCCGGCCGGAGCTCGAGATCGAGCACGATGCGCGGATTGCCGGTCCAGCTGACATGCGCTTCGCCGCCCAACCCCATGCGCAGTGCGCCCGGCATGAAATACAGCTCCGCCGCAGAGTCGACGAGGTCGGCGACATTGGCGAAATGCTCGAGCCGGATGAAGGCTATGTAGTCGGCCAGGTCGACGAGGCGCAATTCGCGCACCACCGGCTGGATAGCCGTTGCAACAAGTACTTCACGGGACGAAGCGTACTGCTGATTTTTCATGACGGATTGCGCTGAGCCCTGTTTCCGTAAACGATCCGCACCAGTTCGGCGACGGCCTGATAGAACTGCGATGGAATGACACTATCCACCGAAACTTGCTTGTACATGGAGCGAGCGAGAGCAACGTCCTCGAACACTGGAACGCCGTTCTGCTCGGCGATCTCGCGGATCTTCAGCGCCACCAGGTCCTGCCCCTTGGCGAGCACGACAGGGGCTGCATCCTCGTTGCGGACATAACGCAGCGCGATGGCGAAGTGGGTCGGGTTGGCGATCACCAGCGTCGCCTTGGGCACCGCCGTCAGCATGCGTTGGCGGGCACGGTCGCGCGCGATCGAACGCAGGCGCGCCTTGATGATCGGATCGCCTTCCGACTGCTTCATCTCGTCCTTGACCTCTTGCTTGGTCATCCGCTGTTCCTGGAACCAGTGGAAACGCGACCACAAGATGTCCGCGACGCCGATCGCCCCCATGACGAAGACGATCGCCACCAGGATGTCGACGGTGATGCCGCGAATGACATCGCCGAAGGCAACCGGATTGGTGATCATGCCGGCGAGCAGCCGGCGATGATCGTCCGACAGGACGAAGTAGAGCACAATCATGACGAAGCCGAGCTTGCCCAGCGACTTCAGGAACTCGACGAGGCCCTGCGCCCCGAACATCCGCTTCCATCCCTTGGTCAGCGAGATGCGCTCGGCTTGCGGGCGGATCCGCTCGCCAACGAATTGCGGCACGTTCTGGATCAGCGAGGAACCGACGCCGGCGACGATCAGCATCAGGAACAGGCTGGCGACGGCGCGGCCGACTTCAACCGCCACCGCCTGGTAGAGTTCGATGACGTCGCGCTCGGTGCCAAGCGGCCATGCTTCCGGTTTTTCGAGGAAGTTCGCCAGGAAGACGCCGAGATCGGCCACCGCCGTGCTGACGAAGAACACGGTGTAGACCATGATCGCCAGAAACGAGGTGAAGATCGCGACTTCCTTGGAGACAGGCAACTTGCCTTTCTCCATCGTGTCGCGGATTTTCTTTTCTGTCGGCTCTTCTGTTTTGGAGTCTTTATCCTCGTCCGACATCGCTCAGCAGACCGCGGCCGACGGCGTCAGGCGGCGTTCTGCGCCGATGGCAATTCGAGGAGACCCTCGTTCGCCATGCGCAATGCCGTCGAGGCAATGGTCTTGCGGGCGCGCAGGATATCAGCCGGCTGAACGCCTTCCGATCCCTGGCTGAGTTCGGATTCGATCATGCGGCGCGTGCGTGCGCCGATCGACGACAACACGGCTTCGGCAAGCGGCAGTGCCGTGCCGCGCAAGGCGAGTGTGATGAGTTCGCTCGACAGCCCGTCGAACAGCGCCACACGCGCCTTCTGCGACATGGAAGAAACGTCTTCGAAGGAAAACAGCCGGGCGCGAATGGCGTCGAGATCGGCCATGCCGACTTCCCTGAGGTCGCTCATGACTTCTTCGAGTTGCGACTTGTCGAGTTCGTTGAGCACGCTGGCGACACGCGTCTGCCCAACCGAAGTGTCCTTTTGGGCGCTTTCGGTCAGGACGCGGCTGCGGATCTGCTGTTCGACCAGCTTGGTTGCGGCCTCCGGCACGCTCGCCAGTTCCATCATGCGCTTGATGATTTCGCTGCGCGCCGGCTTTTCCAGCGACAGCACCACCCTTGCCGCGTAGGTCGGCGCGAGGTTGGACAGGATCATTGCCGCGGTCTGCGGATGCTCATTGGCCAGGAAGGCACCGATCTGGGCTGCTTCGAGCCTTTCGACCTGCGGCCACACCGGCGGCAAGTTGTCCTTGATCGCCAAGGGCGCGCCGCCCATCAGGGCGTTCATCTCTTCAGGCGACAGCGACTCGTTGAGGATCGTGTCCATCTTGTCGGCCGAGTCGAGCAGGCCGGCACCTTCGGTGAACTCGGCCTCGAATTCGGCGACGATCCGTTCAAGATCGGCCTGCGGGATGGTGCGCAGAAGCCGCGCACCTTCGATCAGCGCCTTGAGCTCATCCTGCTTGAAGAACTTGAGCAGCCGGCTTGCCGAGGGCTTGCCCATCGCCACCAGTATGGCCGCCGCCTTCTGCGGCCGCGTCAGCGTCGCCAGCGTCGTCATGCGGAAGCCTTTCTAGAAGCATGGGTAAGCACGGTCAAAGTCCTCAGGCGCTCTTCGTCGCCGCAACGATTTCGGTCAGGCGGATGCCGAAGCGCGACGGGTCGCTTTCAAGTACCGTGATCTCGCCGCGCGCGATGCGACGGCCGTTGACCACCACGTCGACCGGTTCGCCGATGCGGCGGTCGAGCGCCACGGTCGAGCCCTTCTGCAGCGTCATCAGCTCGGACACCGGCATTTCGGTGCTGCCGAGCACGATCTGCACTTCGACCGGAATGCCGAAGATCACGCTGTTGTTGCCTGCAGCGGTGGTGTTCGCCGCGCTTGGGCGTTTTTCCTCTTCGCTCAGAACGCCGCGCAATTCCTCGATGGCACGGTTGAGCTGATCGTCCTCGACTTCGATTTCGGGCTTCTCGACTTCGGGCTTGGACTGCGCCTTGCTCATCGGTGTTCTCCAGTTCTGTCGTTCGCTATGCCGGGCGCTGCTTGGCAGCGCTTCAACCCGCGACGATCCCTTCAATTGTTTCTTCGGTAGAGTCGAACGGACGCCGGATGCGTACGGTGTAATTCTGGCCGAGCTTGCCGAACTCGCAGGCAAACAACGTCTTGCCGCGGGCGGCGATGACCGCGTTGGACTGGGTATTCTCGGCCAGTTCGATGACCTGGCCGACCTCGAGCCCGGTCAATTCGCCAAGCGTCATGCGACCGATCGGCATCGAGGCTTCGAGCTTCACTGTCGAGCGCATCAACTCGTCGGAGAAACGCGAGCGCCATTCGGTAGTTGGCGCGGCATTTGTCTCCGCCTCGACCTGGCGGCGATCCGTCACCAGCACGCGCTGCGGCAGCGTCAGCGTCAGCGTCCCGCGCGACGCGGTCGTCGAAATCGTCAACACGATGCGCGCCGAAGGCCCATCGCGGAAGACATGCTTCTTCATCGTCTGGCCGGTCATCGCTTCCGGCGCCGGCAACTTGACGCCGAGCCCACCGTCCGGGCCCTGGGCATTCATCGCACGCGCCACATCCTGGATCAGCAGCGAGACAACGCCGAGCTCGATCGAAGAAAGATCGCGATCGATCGGCGCGACGTCGCGCGTCGGCTCGCCACCGAACATCAGGTTGACCAGGATGGCGATCGCCTGCGGATCGAACGTCATCACCAGGCCATCAGGCGACGCACGGGTCGGAGCGACGGTCATCGCCTGGTTGTTCTTGCCGGCCTTGGCATCGGTCATGCGGCCAAGCTTGACCTCGCCAACCTCGATGAACACCGGCGACGGCAGCACATCGTTGATGGCTTCGGCAACTGCGGTTGCCGCGCGTTCCGCCAGACGGCGCGCAGCGGCATGCACTTTCTCCGGTTCGCCCGTATCGCCCAACAAGCGCTCGATGACGACGTCCCGCGATTCCGCCGGGCTTGCGGTGGTATTCATGACTTGCGATGCCCTTTGTCAGCGTCCCGCATTGGCTCAGGCCGCCTTCTTCTCGATAATGGCCGTGTTCAGCGTGCTCTGCTCCACCGAGTCGATCGACGGGCGATCATAAGACGAGATCGTCTTGCGGCCGAACTCGATCGCCACCTGCGGCAGCGAACCGTTCATGTAGGCCAGCAGCGTCTGCTTGACGACGATGTAGAGACGGTTCTTCTTCTCACGCACCGTCTTGATCTTGGTGGCGATCGGGCCGACCACCGCATAAGACAAAAAGATACCGAGGAAGGTGCCGACCAGTGCGGCACCGATCAGGCCGCCGAGGATCTCGGGCGACTGATCGAGCGCGCCCATCGCCTTGACCACGCCGAGCACGGCGGCGACGATGCCGAGCGCCGGCAGGCCGTCACCAACCGCGATCAATGCATGATAGGACTTGAGCTTGTCGGCGCGGATGGTCTGGATTTCCTCGTCCATCAGCGCTTCGATCTCGTGCGAGCGGGCATTGCCGATGATGATGATGCGGCAATAGTCGCAGATGAAATGCGTCAGGTCGTAGTTCTTCAGCACCGAAGGGTAGGCCTGGAAGATCGGCGAGTCGTCGGGGTTGTCGATGTGGGCTTCAACCTCGGAGCGCGTCTTGGTGCGCAGCTCGCGCATCAGCGAATGCAGCACGCCGAGTGTTTCGAGATAATCCTGCTCTTTCGGCACCGCCTGCTTGAGCGCTTCGACAATCGCCTTGCCGGTATCCTTCACGGTGGCCATCGGGTTGGCGACCAGGAAGGTGCCGAGGGCGGCGCCGCCGATAATGACGAGCTCCCAAGGCTGCATCAGGACTTCTAGGTGTCCACCCATCGCCATGAAACCGCCGAGCACACAGCCCAGCGTCACGACGAGTCCAATCAGAATGCCCACAGCAGGTCCTTCCGCATTCAAAGCAACATGCAGGCACAGATAGCTGCCGTGCCTTGTGTGAGGCTTGAAGGACCGTCGCGATCCGATTCAGCCTCGCGCAAGCATTTGAGCGTAGCCTTCCCCGTCTATGCTGCGGCGGAAGGGCTGTTGTCGTGATCAATACCTATACAAGCTACCACCTGATCGCGCGGGATCTCGGCAAGGCTCTTGGTCGTGTCGAGGACCAACCCACTGTCGAGCGCGACACCGAATACTACCTCAAGAACATCACCAAGGTGAAAAGCGTCGACGAGTTCGTCAAGAACGAGCGCCTGTTCAGATACGCCATGAAGGCCCATGGCCTGGAGAACATGACCTACGCCAAGGCGTTCATAGCCAAGGCCCTGAAGGAAGGCGTGGCCAACAAAGACAGCTTCGCCAACAAGCTGAGCGACAAGCGATACGCCGAATTCGTCAAGAGCTTCAACTTCGCCGAACTCGGCGACAAAGCCACCGTCTTCAACAAGGCGCAGCAAGGCGCAGTCGACAAGTACCTCGCCCAGGTCAAGCTGGGTGGGGTCGATCCCAAGTCGCCCGCCGTTCAGCAAGAGGTGAAGTACTACCTCGACAACATCGTCAAGGTGAAGTCGGCCAAGGATCTGATGGCCGATACCAGGCTCTACACCTTCGCGATGAAAGCCTTCGCCATCGAAGCTTCGATCCCCAACAAGGAGATGATGGAGAAGGTTCTGGCCGGCGGCGTTCGCGATCCGAAAAGCTTCGCCAACCAGATGACGGACAAGCGCTACGCCGCTTTCGCCAGCACCTACAACTTCGAGGCCTTCGGCGAGAGCGCGACCACCTACAATCTGGCCCAGAGGCCCGCGGTTGACAAATATGTGCGCCAGACGCTCGAGGAAGACGCCGGCAAGAGCAATGAGGGCGTGCGCCTCGCCCTCTATTTCGAGCGCAAGGCCAAGACAGTCACCAGCTTTTACGAAATCCTTGCCGATCCCGCCCTGTCCAAGGTCGTGCGCACAGCGCTCGCCTTGCCCGAGGCCTTTGCCCAAGCCGACATCGACAAGCAGGTCAAGCTGTTCGAGAGCAAACTCAAGATCGAGACTTTTTCAAATCCCAAGAAGCTCGGCGACTTCCTCAAGCGCTTCACCAGCCTTTGGGAAATCAACAACCCTTCATCGCCGGTACAGCAGTCGGTCGGCGTGCTCTTCGGCAAGTCACCTTCCTATGGCATTTCAGCCGACCTGCTGTTTGCCATGCATAAAATGAGGTTCTGAGACATCATGCAGAATGGTCTCTACGTCGCCCTCTCCGCCCAGGTCGCACTCGAAAAGCGTCTCAACACCATCGCCGACAATGTCGCCAACGCCTCGACGGTCGGCTTCCGCGCCACCGGCGTGAAGTTCGAGGACGTCGTTTCCGGCCTTGGACCACAATCGGTGTCCTTCACCTCGCCGGGTAACACCTACCTTTCGACCCAGCACGGCGCGATGCGCGAAACCGGTAACCCGTTCGACTTCGCAGTCCGCGGCGATGCCTGGTTCGGCATCGAAACGCCGGCCGGCGTCGTGATGACGCGCGACGGCCGCTTCTCCATGACCAGCGACGGCCAACTGGTCACCGTCGAGGGACACCCGGTTCTCGACGCCGGCGGCGCGCCGATGCAGCTCGACCCGCGTGCCGGCCCGCCGACAGCAGGCACCGACGGCTCGCTGCGCCAGGACGGCAAGCTGGTCGGCGCAATTGGCCTCTATGAGTTCAATCCGGGCACCAATTTCGTTCGCTATGGCAATTCGGGCGTCATCCCGCCGTCAGCACCCGAACCGGTCGTCGACCGCATGGACGCCGGCATCATCCAGGGTTTTGTCGAGGATTCCAACGTCAATCCGATCAAGGAGATGACCAAGCTCATCATGGTGCAGCGGGCCTTCGAAAACACCGCTGCCCTGATGCGCCAGACCGAAGCCTCGTTCTCCGACGCCATCAAGACCCTCGGCTCGAAGTAAGTGAGCACGTCGCTGACCAGCATCCGCACCGAGCCTCAGGCGGTCCACGACAACCGGCTTGAAGCGCTCGAACGCATCCAGCACCGCTTCGCCGACGATCGCCTGCTGGTCAGGCGTGGTGGACAAGTCACGGAAATCGCACCGACCCATTACAAGGTCGGCGGCCTGTCCTCGAGCGCCCGCCTTGGCGATATCGTCGAGCATCGCGGCCATGGCCGCAACCGCCGCGGCGAGATCGTCCAGATCGGCCGAGATGAGGTTCTGGTCGCACCTTATGAGAGCAGCGGCGAGGTTGGCGTCGGCGACGCCGTCTTCACCCGTGGGCCGATCGCCATCACGCCGCATCCAAGCTGGCGCGGTCGTGCCATCGACGCCCTTGGAAGGCCGATCGACGCCGGAGCGCCCCTGATCCGCAGCGCCAAGCAGGACGCCACCGAAGCCGTCCCGCCGGCAGCGCTGGCGCGCCAGCGCGTCGAAACCGGTTTCATGACCGGCGTCCGCGTCATCGACATCTTCACGCCGCTCTGCTTCGGCCAGCGCATGGGCATCTTCGCCGGCTCCGGCGTCGGCAAGTCGACGCTGCTTGCCATGCTCGCCGGCGCCGATGCTTTCGACACCGTTGTCGTCGCCTTGATCGGCGAACGCGGCCGCGAAGTGCGCGAATTCCTCGAAGACACCATCGGCGTGGCCTCCATGGCCAAGACCGTCGCCGTCGTTGCCACCTCCGACGAGAGCGCGATGATGCGCCGCCGCGCCCCAGATACCGCGATGCGCGTCGCCGAGCATTTCCGCGACCGGGGCGACCGCGTGCTGCTGGTGCTCGATTCGATCACCCGCTTTGCCCACGCATTGCGTGAGGTCGCCATCGGTGCCGGCGAACCGCCAGTGGCGCGCGGCTACCCCGCATCCGTCTTCACCGAGCTGCCCAAGCTGCTCGAACGTGCCGGGCCCGGCATGGAGGGCACCGGCTCGATCACCGCGATCATCTCGGTGCTCATCGACGGCGACGACCACAACGATCCGGTCGCCGATTCCGTCCGCGGCATCCTTGACGGCCATATCGTGCTCGACCGCTCGATCGCCGAGCAGGGTCGCTATCCGCCGGTCAATCCGCTGGCCTCGATCTCGCGTCTCGCCGGCAAGGCCTGGACACCTGAGCAGCGCCAGCTCGTCAGCAAGCTCAAGGCGCTGATTTCGCGTTTCGAAGACACCCGCGACATCCGCCTGCTCGGCGCCTACCAGCCCGGTGCCGATCCCGACCTCGATCTCGCCGTGCGCCAGGTCCCGGTGATCTACGAAGCCCTGGGCCAGTCGCCCGTCGACCGGCTTTCGCTCGATCCGTTCTCCGATCTCGCACGCCATCTGAAATCCAAGGATAGAGCCCATGTTCAGGCGGAATGACCCGGCAAGCGAGTTCCTTGAGATGATCGGGTCCAAGGACAAGCCGCGCACGCTTCTGCAGCGCCTTGGCCTGAAGCGCTCACCGCTGACCATCGCCCCAAGACGCGAAAAGCGCAATCACCGCAGCGACTTCATCATCGCCGGCCTCGGCATCGCGCTTGGGCTCACCTGCGCGCTGTTTCCCTGGTACATCTTCTTCAACCAGGACAAGTTCGGCATTCGCGCGATGAAATTCTCCGGCGGCGGCCAGAACGACCAGGCGGTTCCGCTGGTGATGGGCCAGCCGGTCGAGCGCGTCGGCGCGCCAATGTCTGTCGAAGACATTCCGCCGATGAAGCTCGACCTGTTCGCCACCGGCTCGCTGCGCCCCAACAACGACAGCGAAGCTGGCGTTGCCGGTATCGCCGAACAGCCCTTCCCCGGACCCAAGATCGAGTTCAAGCTCGTCCATGTCACCAATGGCCGCGCCATGATCGAAGACGACGCCGGCGTCTGGATCGTCCAGCGCGGTTCGGTCCTGCCCGATTCCAGCCGTGTCGCATCGATCGAACAGCGCGATGGCAAATGGGTGCTCGTCACCTCGCGTGAAGAAGTCTTCCAGGTCACGCGCTAGCGCATCGGTCCGAAAATCGGAAACGACTTTCGGAAAGCACGATGCGTGGATCCTGGTGCGTCCGTTCCGGTGCACGGCGCTGGAAGGGCCCCGCGCAAGGCCCGCGCAAGACTGAGGCAATAGTGTTTGGAAATCTGCTCGGAGATTTCCATGGACCCCGTCAACCTGTTCGATCTGGCCGCCCAGCAGGCACGCTGGCTCTCAGTGCGCCAAAGCGCCATCGCCGGTAACGTCGCCAACGCCAACACGCCCGGCTACCGGACCAACGACATCGAACCGTTCGACAAGGTGCTCGACCGGTCGCGGGTCGCCATGACCTCGACCCAGGCGGGGCACCTCTCTGGAGGTGCCACCGAAGCCGGCTACGCCGTCAAGGCCGAGGAACCCAAGCACGCGGTCCTGCCCTCCGACAACACGGTGGCCGTCGAAGACGAGCTCATGAAAGCCGGCGAGGTTCGGCGCTCGTTCGAGCTCAACACGGCCATCGTCAAGGCCTTCCACCGCATGATCATGCTTGGCTCGAAGGCCTGACCGGGATGGATCCGCTCGTCGCCGCCCTCAAGGTCGCCGGCTCCGGTCTCGGAGCCCAGTCCGAACGCCTTCGCATCGTTTCGGAAAACCTCGCCAACGCCCAGTCGACCGGCAACACGCCCGGTGCCGACCCCTATCGCCGCAAGACCGTCAGCTTTGCCGCCGAACTCGACCGCGCCACCGGCGCCTCGACAGTCGAGATCGCCTCGATCGGCCACGACCAGACCGCGTTTCCGCTGGAATTCCAGCCCGGCAACGAGGCTGCGGACGCCGCTGGCTTCGTCAAGATGCCCAACGTCAATGTCATCATCGAAATGGCCGACATGACCGAGGCGAACCGTTCCTATGAAGCCAACCTGCAGGTCATCAAGCAGGCGCGCGAGCTTATTTCCATGACCATTGATCTTATGAGGAACCAGTAATGATCGGCAGCATCAGCCCACTCGGCACGCAGCTACTGTCCAAGCCGACGAGCATTGTGCCGGAAGCAGGCGCGGCCGCTGCCGGCGGCGGGGTCGCCTCGTCATTCGCCGCTGCCCTTGCCGACGCTGCCGCTCAGACCCAGGCCACCTTGCGCCAGGCCGAGCAGCTGTCGCTTGCCGGCCTGCAGGGCAAGGCCGACACGCGTGAAGTCGTCGACGCGGTGATGAGCGCCGAGCAGGCGCTGCAGGCCGCCGTCGCCATCCGCGACAAGATCGTCACGGCCTATCTCGAAGTCAGCCGCATGGGCATCTGAGGAACATCCCGATGAAAGCACTTGCCATCGCCGCCACGGGCATGAATGCCCAACAGACCAATCTCGAGGTGATCGCGAACAACATCGCGAACATCAACACCACCGGCTACAAGCGCGCCCGCGCCGAATTCTCCGACCTGCTCTATCAGGTCGACCGCACCCAGGGCGTACCCAACCGGGCCAACGCGGCGATCGTGCCCGAAGGCGTCAGCATCGGTCTCGGCGTCAAGACGGCTGCCGTGCGCAACGTCCACATCCAGGGCGTGCCCACCAACACCGGCAACGAATACGACCTCTCGCTGACCGGCAAGGGCTGGTTCCAGATCGAGGGCGCCGACGGCCAGACGCTCTATACCCGCGCCGGCTCCTTCAACAAGAACGCCACCGGCCAGCTGGTCACCGTCGATGGCTTCAACGTCATCCCGGCGATCACCGTGCCGCAGGATGCCGTCGAGGTCATCATCAACAATTCCGGCCAGGTCTTCGCCCGGCTCGACAACCAGACAGCGCTCCAGCCGCTCGGTCAGCTGACGCTCGCCAACTTCGCCAACGAGGCAGGCCTCGCGCCGCTCGGCGACAATCTCTTCGCCGAAACCGAAGCCTCCGGTGCTGCCAATGTCGGCATCCCCGGCGATCCCGGTTACGCCACGGTCCGCCAAGGCTACCTCGAAAGCTCCAACGTCGATCCGGTCAAGGAAATCACCGAGCTGATCTCGGCGCAGCGCGCCTACGAGATGAATTCCAAGGTCATTCAGGCGGCCGACGAAATGGCTGCCGTCGTCTCCAAGAACATCAGGTGAAGATCATGCGGCGACGGAACGCCCTCCTCCATATCCGCACGGCGATCCTCGCGTTCGCCATGCTTGGTGGCGCAGCGCAGGCTGCCGACCAGGAGGTCGTGCTCGTTCCCAACCGCGTCATCTATCCCGGCGAGACGATCGCCTTGTCCTCGCTCAAGGAAATCACCCTCAAGCCGGGCAAGGTGCGGCCCGATGCCGTCGCCACTCTGGCCGACGAGCTCGACGGCCGCATCGCCAAGCGCACGCTGCTGCCCGGCCGCTATGTTCCAATCACCGCGCTGCGCGAGGCCTGGCTGGTCGACCGTGGCGCCTCCGTCCAGGTCGTCTTCGCCGCCGGCCCGCTGATGATCTCGGCTGCGGCCGTGACGCTTGAACCGGGCGCTGCCGGCGACGTCGTCAAGGTCCGCAACCTCGACAGCGGCAAGGTCTTCACCGGCACGGTGATGGCCGACGGCTCGATCCGCGTGGGTGCCATATGATCCGCAGACTGTTGCTCGCCGCAATCGCCGTATTCGGCCTGCAAACCGCTTACGCCGACGGCCCTGACGGCGTTCCGGCCGGCCAGTTGAAGGCCGGCGGCAACGCCATTGCCGGCGGCAACGCCGTGGCTGAACTCGGTGGCGGCGACGGCAACTTCATTGCGACCTCAGGCGACGGCGGCCGCCAGACGACCCTCAATTCGGGCACCGGCACCAATCTGGTCAATGTCCGCATCAAGGATGTCGCCTCGCTTCAGGAAGCGCGCGACAACCAGGTTGTCGGCTATGGCCTCGTCATCGGCCTGAACGGCTCGGGCGACAGCCTGCGCAACGCGCCTTTCACCGAGCAGTCGATTCGCGCCATGCTGGAAAACCTCGGCATCGCGTCCGAAGACGGCCGGGCGCGTGTCCGCAACGTCGCCGCCGTCATCGTCACCGCCAACCTGCCGGCCTTCGTCCAGGCCGGCGCCCGCATCGACATCAACGTCTCGTCGCTCGGCGATGCCTCGTCGCTTGCCGGCGGCACGCTGGTGATGACCCCGCTCAAGGCGCCCGACGGCGAGATCTACGCCGTTGCCCAAGGGTCGGTGCTGGTCTCCGGCTTCAGCGCGCAAGGCAAGGCCGAGCAGGTCACGCAAGGCGTGCCCACCTCTGGCCGCGTGCCCAATGGCGCGATCGTCGAGCGCGAGGTCAAGGCGCGCTTTGCCGATGAGAACGTGCTGACGCTGCAGCTCTTCAATCCCGACTTCTCGACCTCGGTGCGCATCGCCGACGCCATCAATGACTATGCCCGCCATCGGTTCGGCAAGCGTGTCGCTGGCGAGCAGGATTCGCGCGTCGTCGTCATCCGCAAGCCCGAGGGCGTTTCGACGGCACGTTTCTACGCCGAGCTCGAAAACCTGATGATCTTGTCGGACACCCCGGCACGGGTCGTCGTCGACGAGCGCACCGGCACCATCGTCATCGGCAACGAGGTCAAGATCTCGCGCGTCGCCATCAGTCACGGCACGCTGACGGTGCGCATCACCGAGCAGCCGCGCGTCGTCCAGCCCGAACCGTTCTCGCGCGGCGAGACCGCGGTCGAGGACTACACGGTCATCGAGACAGAGCGCGCGGACTCCAAACTCGCCATGCTCGACGGCCCCGACCTGCAGACGCTGGTCGCCGGGCTCAATCGCCTCGGCGTCAAGCCGGACGGCATCATCGCAATCCTCCAGGGCATCAAGTCGGCAGGCGCACTGCAAGCCGATCTGGTGGTCCAGTAAGCCATGGCCATGACCACCGCGCGTTCCCACTTCCGCCTCCGGGCGCTTGCCACGGCAGCGCTTGCCGTGGTGCTGGCCGGTACGGCTTATGCCGAGCAGGCCGCGCCGAAGACACCGCTGGTTCAGGGCACCCCGACCCGGGTCATCGAGCGTGAGGTTCCAGCTGCCCCCGCCGAGGTCGCGCCAGTTGCGCCTCCGGTCGAGCAGAGCGAGGTCGAGCGCTTCTGCTCCAACATCGCAGATGCCGCCCGCGACCGTCGCTATCAGTTGCAGGCCGAGGAGCTGAAGAAGCTGCAGGCCGAGGTCGACAAGCGCATCGCGCTGCTCGAGGAGCGCAAGACCGAATACGAGACATGGCTGAAGCGCCGCGAGGTCTTTCTGGCCCGCGCCGAAGAAGGTGTGGTCCAGATCTATTCACGCATGAAGCCCGATGCCGCCGCCGAGCGTCTGGCGGTGATGAATGTCGACCTTGCCGCCGCCATCCTGATGAAGCTCGACGCGCGCAAGTCCAGCGTCATCCTGAACGAAATGGAAAGCAAGGCGGCGGCGGAACTGACCCGCATCATCGCGAGCGCTGCACGCCGGGAAGACCCCACATGATCAGAAAAGCCCTCTTTGCCGCCACGCTTGCCAGCCTTGCCGGTTGCGGCGCCAACCTCAAGGAGATCGGCAAGGAGCCGACGATGTCGGCCGTCGGTTCCGGCATCGAGGACGGCAGCTCGTCGATGTACCGCTATCCTGAATCGCCTGCTGCCCCGCCCAAGCGTTTTTCGCTGTGGCAGGACAAGCAGAGCCGCATGTTCACCGACCCGCGCGCGCTGCAGCCGGGCGACATCCTGACGGTCAAGATCGAGATCGATGACAGGGCCCGCTTCCAGAACGAGTCCGAGCGCAATCGTGTCACCAACCGGACCATCGCCGCCGGCCTCAACGTGGAATGGGATGGTGCAAAGACCGGCGGCAAGGGCGACGGCAGTGCCGGCTCCAAGTCGATCTATTCCGGCGACGGCGCCACCACGCGTTCCGAAAAGCTCAATTTGCTGCTCGCCGCCGTCGTCACCGACGTGCTGCCCAACGGCAACATGATGATCAGGGGCTCGCAGGAAGTGCGCGTCAATGCCGAGTTGCGCGTGCTGACCATCGCCGGCATCGTACGGCCGTCCGACATCGGTCCGGAAAACACCATTCCTTACGAGCGTATAGCCGAAGCCCGCATCTCTTATGGCGGCCGCGGCCGCATCACCGAGGTCCAGCAGCCGCCCTACGGCCAGCAGTTCCTCGACCAGGTCCTCCCCTTCTAGGTCCGGGACATGTCAGACATCGATCAATTCCTCCCCCAGAAGCCCGGCCCCTCGCTGGTTGTTCAGCTCGGTATCCTGCTGCTGATGACCTCGGCGGCCGTCGGCATGGGCTGGCTGTCGGGCAGTTACCTCAAGGGTGAAAGCACCCCGGTCGAACAGGCGGCTGTCGTAGCTCCCAAGCCGCATGCTGCCAAGGAGACGGCCGCCGAACATGGTCCGGCGACCGAAGCCGCCGGTACGCTGGTCCAGCTTCCCGCCATCACCGCCAATCTCGCGGCGCCCGACACCATGTGGATCCGCCTCGAGGTCTCGCTGGTGCTCGACGCGCCGCAATCCGCAGATCTCGCCGAGCGTGTCCACCAGGACCTGCTCGCCTTCGTGCGCACGCTCCGGATCCATCAGGTCCAGGGCGCCAGCGCTTTCCGTCATCTCAAGACCGACCTTGACGAACGCGCCGCGATCCGCAGCGACGGCCACGTCAAGGAAGTGCTGATCAGAACGTTGCTTTTCGAATGAAAAAGTTCCTGGCCACCGCAGCCATCCTCGCTGGCGTTATCGTGCCTGCGAGCGCGCAGCAGCTCGACCTGAGCGCGCTCGGCAACACCGACGGCGCTACCATCGGCTACATCATCCAGATGTTCGGGCTGCTCACCGTGCTTTCGGTGGCGCCTGGCCTGCTGATCATGGTGACGAGCTTCACCCGCTTCGTCATCGCCTTTTCGATCCTGCGTACCGGTATCGGCCTGCAGTCGACGCCGGCCAACCTGATCCTCATCTCGCTGTCCTTGTTCATGACATTCTACGTCATGTCACCGACCTTCGATCAGGCCTGGCAAAACGGCGTCAAGCCGCTGATGGACAACCAGATCACCCAGGCGCAAGCCGTCGACCGTATTTCCGACCCGTTCCGCACCTTCATGATGCGCAACGTCCGCGACAAGGATTTCAACCTGTTCGCCGACCTCGCCCGCGAACGCGGCCAGACGGTGTCGGAAGACAAGGTCGACCTGCGCATCCTGGTTCCCGCCTTCATGATCTCCGAAATCCGCCGCGGCTTCGAGATCGGCTTCCTGATCGTGCTGCCCTTCCTCGTCATCGACCTGATCGTTGCCACCATCACCATGGCCATGGGCATGATGATGCTGCCGCCGACAGTCGTGTCGCTGCCCTTCAAGATATTGTTCTTCGTCCTCATCGACGGCTGGAACCTGCTTGTCGGCTCGCTCGTGCGATCATTCACCTAGCGGGCCTTCTGGAGCACGGCTGACGTCCAAAGAAGCTCTCGGTTGACCACCGGGAGCTTTTCGCATTTTTCAACAAAACAAAGAAAAATCAGCTATTTACAGTTGATTAACCACATTGCTTAGCCGTTTGGCAGGGTGTTCCCGGTTAGATCGCGGTACAGCGCGAGTTGGCCCGAAACAGTTGGCCATAGGCATGATGCCGCTTCGCCTGAGCCGGAATGTTCGCCGGCATGTTCCTCAAAAAATTCGAATACAAGGAACAGGGCTTATGACCAGCCTTCTCACCAACGCGTCCGCAATGACCGCTCTGCAGACCCTGTCGAGCACCAACAAGAACCTCGGCGTCACCCAGAACCGTATCGCCACCGGCGAACGCGTCTCGACCGCTTCCGACAACGCCGCTTACTGGTCGATCGCCACCAGCATGCGCACCCAGTCGGGCGCCCTCGGCGCCGTTCAGGATGCTCTCGGCCTCGGCGCCGCCATCCTCGACACCGCTTCTTCGGCGCTGGAAGAGGCCATCAACAAGACCAAGGAAATCGTCAACAAGTATGTTGCCCGTGCAACGCCCGGCACCGACACCGCCGCCATCGACGCTGAAATCACCCAGCTCAAGGCCCAGGTCGTGTCGATCGCCACGAACGCCGATTTCCAGGGCGTCAACATGCTCAAGACCGGCGGTACGGCCGCTGCCATCGTGACCGGCTACCAGCCAGGTGCTGCCCCGACGACGATGTCGGTTGCCGCCTACGACCTCCAGGCTGCCCTCGGCGCTGCAGCCGACGCAACGGCGGTAGACACCGCGCTCAAGGCGATGCAGTCGGCAGCCGCCACGATCGGTGCGGCCAAGACCCGCGTCGACTCGCAGAAGTCGTTCACCTCCAAGCTGGTCGACTCGATCGACCGCGGTATCGGCCAGCTGGTCGACGCCGACATGAACAAGGAGTCGGCTCGTCTCGCCGCCCTGCAGACCCAGCAGCAGCTCGGCATCCAGGCGCTTTCGATCGCCAATTCGAGCTCGCAGTCGCTGCTGTCGCTGTTCCGCGGCTAACCCTGTTGGACGGGGCGCGGTTCACCGCGCCCCGAACAGATCCGAGCCGTCTCAGGCATCGGGTTGCAAACCGGGTCGTACCGCAAGGTACGGCCCGGTTTCGTTTTGAAGGTGATTGCCGCTCTTGTCTCGACCAGGCAGCGGCATGGCAGTTAGCCTTGGAGCCCGCGTCGCCAAGTGAAAGTTAGATAAAAATCAACAGTTTACCGTTGCTTAACCACATTACTTAGCCGTTTGGCAGGGTGTTCCCGGTTAGATCGCGGTACAGCGCGAGTTGGCCCGAAACAGTTGGCCATAGGCATGATGCCGCTTCGCCTGAGCCGGAATGTTCACCGGCATGTTCCTCAAAAAATTCGAATACAAGGAACAGGGCTTATGACCAGCCTTCTCACCAACGCGTCCGCAATGACCGCTCTGCAGACCCTGTCGAGCACCAACAAGAACCTCGGCGTCACCCAGAACCGTATCGCCACCGGCGAACGCGTCTCGACCGCTTCCGACAACGCCGCTTACTGGTCGATCGCCACCAGCATGCGCACCCAGTCGGGCGCCCTCGGCGCCGTTCAGGATGCTCTCGGCCTCGGCGCCGCCATCCTCGACACCGCTTCTTCGGCGCTGGAAGAGGCCATCAACAAGACCAAGGAAATCGTCAACAAGTATGTTGCCCGTGCAACGCCCGGCACCGACACCGCCGCCATCGACGCTGAAATCACCCAGCTCAAGGCCCAGGTCGTGTCGATCGCCCAAAACGCCGATTTCCAGGGCGTCAACATGCTCAAGAGCACCGGCGGTTCAGCGGCCAACATCGTGACCGGCTACCAGCCGGGTGCTGCCCCGACGACGATGTCGGTTGCCGCCTACGATCTCGAAGCTGCTCTGACTGGCGCTACCACGACAGTTGCGGTGGACACCGCGCTCAAGGCGATGCAGTCGGCAGCCGCCACCATCGGCGCGGCCAAGACCCGTGTCGACTCGCAGAAGTCGTTCACGTCCAAGCTGGTCGACTCGATCGACCGCGGTATCGGCCAGCTGGTCGACGCCGACATGAACAAGGAGTCGGCTCGTCTCGCCGCCCTGCAGACCCAGCAGCAGCTCGGCATCCAGGCGCTTTCGATCGCCAATTCGAGCTCGCAGTCGCTGCTGTCGCTGTTCCGCGGCTAACCCTGTTGGACGGGGCGCGGTTCACCGCGCCCCGAACAGATCCGAGCCGTCTCAGGCATCGGGTTGCAAACCGGGTCGTACCGCAAGGTACGACCCGGTTTCGCTTCGAAAATACTTCACGCACTCGCCACTCAACTCGACACATGCAAAACACCCGGCCTCAACATCAGAAATTCCTAAAGCGCATCAAGTAAAATTCGTAAAAATTTACGTATTTATATTTCATTAACCATAAAACTTAGCCGTTTGGCAGGGTGTTCCCGGTTAGATCGCGGTACAGCGCGAGTTGGCCCGAAACAGTTGGCCATAGGCATGATGCCGCTTCGCCTGAGTCGGCCCGTCGCCGGCATGTTCCTCAAAAAATTCGAATACAAGGAACAGGGCTATGACCAGCCTTCTCACCAACGCGTCTGCAATGACCGCTCTGCAGACCCTGTCGAGCACCAACAAGAACCTGGCCGTCACCCAGAACCGCATCGCCACCGGCGAGCGCGTCTCGACCGCTTCCGACAACGCCGCTTACTGGTCGATCGCCACCGGCATGCGCACCCAGTCGGGCGCCCTCGGCGCCGTTCAGGATGCTCTCGGCCTCGGCGCCGCCATCCTCGACACCGCTTCTTCGGCGCTGGAAGAGGCCATCAAAAAGACCGAAGAAATCGTCAAGAAGTACGTTGCCCGCGCAACGCCCGGCACCGACACCGCCGCCATCGACGCTGAAATCACCCAGCTCAAGGCCCAGGTCGTGTCGATCGCCCAGAACGCCGATTTCCAGGGCGTCAACATGCTCAAGAGCACCGGCGGTTCAGCGGCCAACATCGTGACCGGCTACCAGCCGGGTGCTGCCCCGACGACGATGACGGTTGCCGCCTACGACCTCGAAGCTGCCCTGACCGCTGCAACCGACACCATCACAGTCAACACCGCGCTCACCGCGATGAAGACCACCGCCGCCACGATCGGTGCGGCCAAGACGCGCGTCGACTCGCAGAAGTCGTTCACCTCCAAGCTGGTTGACTCGATCGACCGCGGTATCGGCCAGCTGGTCGACGCCGACATGAACAAGGAGTCGGCTCGTCTCGCCGCCCTGCAGACCCAGCAGCAGCTCGGCATCCAGGCGCTCTCGATCGCCAACTCGAGCTCGCAGTCGCTCCTGACGCTGTTCCGCAACTAGCATCGATCCGAGCCGTCTCAGGCATCAGGATTGCAGGCTGGGCCGCACCGCAAGGTACGGCCCAGTTTCGTTTTGTCTAATGCAAGCGCAAGACGGCATCGCCGTGACATTCTACCTAGACGGGTCGAACAGCCTAATCCGCTGAATGATCTGGCATTATTCTGGTATCAAACGGCCCTGCCGCCGACAGCTGGTGAGCCTCGCGCAAGCTTGGCCACTGATCATGTTGCTGTGTTCGTGCCCGTTCACCTGTCCGGGCAATATTAATCTGCCATTAACCATACTTGTTTAGCAGTGGTTAACCAGCGGCGAACGCAGCAAAGCGCGATCCAGGGTCGCGCGAATTACAGTGGGGACCTATCCGATGTCCAGCATCATGACCAACGCTGCGGCTTTGACTGCGCTGCAGAGCCTGAGCGCTACCAACAAGTCCCTTCAGGTAGCGCAGGGGCGCATCTCGACCGGCTACCGCGTCGCTGAAGCCTCCGACAACGCCGCATACTGGTCGATCGCCACGACGATGCGTTCGGACAATGGCGCTAACTCTTCGGTGCAGGATGCGCTCGGCCTTGGCGCCGGCAAGGTCGACACTGCCTATACGGCACTCAAGGACGTCATCGGCGTCGTCGACGACATCAAGCAGAAGCTGATCACCGCACGCGGGCAGGGTCTCGACACCCGCAAGCAGATCCAGGGTGAAATTGCCACTTTGCAGGTTCACCTCAGGAGCGCAGCCATTGGCGCCAGCTATGCCGGTTCCAACATGCTGGCCACTGACGACGCCGGCCCCGTCGAGATCGTTTCCTCCTACAATCGCGCCGCCAACGGCACCGTGACCTTGGGCAAGATCTCCATCGACCTGGCAAACGTCACGTTGTTCGCCGCCAACGGCACGGCCAAGCCGATCACCGCCGATATCATGGCGATCAATGTCGAGACCAATGGTACCGACGCAGATATCGATGGCTTCCTGACCGACATCGAAGCTGCGCTGACCGGCTTCACGCTGGCTGCTTCCGAACTCGGCGCTGCCAAGTCGCATATCGACCTGCAGAAGGATTTCGTCTCGAAGCTCATGGACTCCATCGACCGTGGCGTCGGCCAGCTCGTCGATGCCGACATGAACAAGGAATCGACGCGTCTGCAGGCCCTCCAGGTCCAGCAGCAGCTCGGCATCCAGGCACTGTCGATCGCCAATTCGAACTCGCAATCGATCCTGGCGTTGTTCAAGAGCTGACGCCTCGGCGCGAAAATCGATTTCGATTTTCGCAAGCACGATGCCTGGGGCCAAGCGACACGTCCGCAGCCACTAATCCCGACGAAATGCCATGGGCCGCGCATCTTGCGCGGCCCATAACATTTTCGCACAAGCTTCGCGGTCTAGGGTCTGCCCGGAAAGTATTGCGGGGAACCTACGCACGTGCCCGAACAGCTACAGAGCATCGTCGCCAATCTCAGGAGTTTCGGCCCACGCCGTCTCGCCATGTTGGGCGGTATCGCAGCGCTGGTGATCGCCATCGTCGGCGTGGCCTCCGTCTATCTCAACCGGCCGGCCTACGAGACGCTTTATGTCGGGCTCGAACGCTCCGACGTGAACCAGATCGGCATGGTGCTGGGCGAAGCCGGCATCGGCTTCGACGTCGCCTCCGACGGCACCACTGTGCTGGTCCCCGCTGGCAGCACTGCCCAAGCGCGCATGCTGCTCGCCGAAAAGGGCCTGCCGACCAGCGCCAATGCCGGCTACGAGCTTTTCGACAATGTCGGTTCGCTCGGCCTCACCTCCTTCATGCAGCAGGTCACCCGCGTCCGCGCCCTGGAAGGCGAGATCGCCCGTACCATCCAGTCGATATCAGGCATCAAGGCCGCCCGCGTTCACATCGTCATGTCCGAGCGTGCCAATTTCCGCCGCGACGAACAGAAGCCTTCTGCTTCGGTGGTCATCCGTGCCGCCGGCATGGACGCCGACAAGAGCGCGATGTCGATCCGCCATCTCGTCGCCGCCGCCGTGCCTGGCCTCGATGCCGAACGCGTGACGGTGCTTGATTCGAGCGGCAACCTGCTGGCCGCCGGCGACGATCCCAACAATTCGAGTGCCGCCCGCTCCATCGGCGTCGAGCGCACAGTCGAAACCCAGATCGAGGACAACATCCGTCGCGCGCTCGCCGCCTATCTCGGGCCCGACAATTTCCGCGCCAGCGTCAAGGCCGACGTCAACACTGACTCGCGCCAGACCGAAGAGACGATCTTCGATCCGGAATCGCGCGTCGAACGTTCCGTCCAGGTCGTGCGTGCCAACGAGAATTCCAACCAGAAGCAGTCGTCCACGCCGGCCACCGTCGAGCAGAACCTGCCCGATGCCGAAGCCACCGCCACCGACGGCCCGCAGTCGACCTCGGAAAGCGACCGCAAGGAGGAGATCACCAACTACGAGATGAATTCCAAGCGCATCGCCACTGTCTCGAATGGCTATTCGGTGACCAAGATGTCGATCGCCGTCGTCGTCAACCAGCAGCGCCTCGCCACTATCCTCGGCAAGGACGCAACACCCGAAGCCATTGCAGCCCGCGTCGCCGACATCCAGAAGATGGTGACCTCGGCCACCGGCTTCGACGAAAAGCGCGGCGACCTGATCAATGTCTCGGCGGTCGAGTTCATCGACGGCCTCGATGGCGAAGTCATCGAAAGCCCCGGCTTGCTTGCCTCGGTTGGCCAGCATGCCGGGACGCTGATCAACGCCGCCGCCTTCATCGTCGTCGTCTTCCTGGTCGCCTTCTTCGGCCTGAGGCCGATGGCGGCGGCGCTGTCGGGCTCGTCTGCCACGCCTTCCTTGCCCGCTTTCGCCGGCCCGAGCTTCGAAGAGATGCAGCGCGCCTTGCCGAACGCGGAGGGAATGGCCTCCTTTGAAGAGGAGCCTGCCGCCCTTTCCGACCAGCGACCGCACGCCATGGACGATCTGCGCAACAAGCTGCGTCCCGCCCCGCAGGACCGCCTGGCGCGCATGGTCGACATCAATGAAGAGCGCACCGCGCTGATCCTGCGCAAATGGGCCGGCCAGGAGGTCGCCGCCTGATGTCGATCGCAGCGCTTTTCGAACGTCTGACCGATTTCGCGCCACTCGCCCCGCACGGCATCGAGCCCGAAACGCCGGCCGCCGCAACCTATCCCAAGGCCGTTCCCGATCCGGATATCCCAGCCATCGTCGCTGAAGCCGTCGCCCAGGCGGAGGCTGATTTGGCCGCTCGCCTGACCGAAGAGCATGAAGCCGCACTCGAGGCCGAGCGCCAGCGTCATGCCAAGGAGATCGCCGAACTTGGTGCCCGCTTCGGCGCCGATGCCGGCGCGGCGATCGCAACCCGTATCGCCGAGATGGAAACGCGTGTCGTCCACCTCACCACCGATGCCGCCGCCCGCGTCGTCGCAACGCTGGTCAGCGATGACATCCGCAAGCGTTCCATCGACGCGCTGTCCACGGCCATCCTCGCTGCCTGCGCCGATCGCGAAGCGGTGCGCATCAAGGTCAGTGGCCCGCAGTTCCTGTTCGACGCGCTGGCAGCCGCCATCGGCAAACGCATCGACAACGTCGACTTCGTCGAAGCCGTCGGCTTTGATCTCAGCGTCTCGATCGACGACAACCTGTTCGAGACCCGCCTCGGCGAATGGTCTTCGGCACTTTCCGAGACCTTGCCATGAACGGCCCTGACGGCCCCGAGCCACGCCACGAGATCGTCATTGTCAGGCGTGCCCATTCCGATCACGACGAGGGCCACCATGGCGGTGCCTGGAAGATCGCTTTCGCCGACTTCATGACGGCGATGATGTGCTTCTTCCTCGTCATGTGGCTGATCAGCGCCGCCAACGAGCAGACCAAGGCGGCTGTCGCGAGTTATTTCAACCCCGTCAAGCTGGTCGACCGCAACGCCTCCCGCAAGGGCCTCGAAGAGCTCGGCGACGGCCCCAATTCGGTTGGCCTGACCGCCGAGAATCCGCAGGAAGCCAGCGCCAAGGCCGGCTCCGACGGCCGCGGCAATGCCGGCCCGTCGACCGAGAAGAACTCGGCCGAAGCCAGCGAAGCCGTCAACCGCTCCGACGAACACCTGTTTGCCGACCCCTATGCCGTGCTCGCCGAAATCGCCCAGGACACCGGCACCAAGGCCAATGTCTCGGAGCGCGGCGAAGGTGGTGCGCAGAACGCCGGCCCGGCCAACGGCGCTTCCGGCGGTGAAGCTTATCGCGATCCATTCGCACCTGATTTCTGGACCGAGCAGGTCGCCACCCCGGCTGCCGAAGCCTCAGCCGAGCGCGCCGCGATCGAAGGCGAACCGGCAAAGCCCGGCGACAAGACCGAGCGCTCCAAAAAATCCGACCCGGTGAAGGCGCAGGAACCGCAGGCCCCGGAAGCCCAGGCCCCGGAAACCCAGGCAGAGCTCGCCGAGCAGACACCTCCGACACAGCCCGTTCCGACCCCGGTGGCACGCGAAACCGCCGCCAAGCCGGGCGACGCGCCCAAGAGCGAAGCCACCGAAGCCGAGGCGATGGTCGAAAAGCCAAAACCCAAGGATGAGGCGCCGACGCGCGAAACCATCAACGATGCCGATGCCATCCGGCGCGAGCTCGCCGAGGCGATCAAGTCGGGCGGCGCCCTGCCCGACGGTCTCTCGGTCGTTGCCACCGACAAGGGCGTCGTCATCTCCGTCACCGAGCAATTCGACTTCGGCATGTTCGAGATCGGCTCGGCTGTGCCACGCAAGCAACTCGTGCTGGCCATGGAAAAAATCGCCAAGACCATCGCGGCTCATGAGGGCAACGTCTCGATCAACGGCCACACCGACGCTCGTCCGTTCCGCAGCGGCGGCTATGACAACTGGCGCCTGTCCACCGCACGTGCCCATTCGGCCTACTACATGCTGGCGCGCGCCGGCCTCGACGAAAAGCGTATCGTCGAAGTCGCGGGTTTCGCCGACCGCAAGCTGAAGGACGCTGCGGAGCCATTCTCGGCCACCAACCGACGCATCGAAATCCTGCTGGAGCGGTCCGAATGAGGCTCGCAGCGACCCTGTCAGGCGCAGCCCTCATCGCCCTGCTGGTCGCGGGCGTGCCGGGACGCGCCACGGCCAGCGAAGCACCGGCGCTCGAGCCCTATCAGCTCGTGCGTTGCCTCCAGCTGCTGCAGGACCGCATCGCATCCGGCGACCAGGCGTCGCTGCCGCTGCAGCGCCGCCTGCTCGAAATGACCGACGAGCGCATGCGCACCGCCGATCCCGCCGCGTTCAAGGAACCCAAGAATTTTCGTGCCCTGCTGATCTACGCGATGAGCGGTGGCAACCCGCTGACCATCGAGCAGGTCGTTTCGCGGCTAACCCTCGAGGAGGCCGACCTCAAGCTGGCACAAGGCATCATCGATTATCTCCGGGGCAAGCCCAAGGGCACCGTCGAGGCCCTCGCTTCGATCGACCCGCTGACGCAGATCTCCGAGCTGGGTGCCTTCCTGGCACTGGTCAAGGGTTCGGTCAGCATCGCCGAACAGCCCGAGCAGGCGATGAAGCTCCTGGACCAGGCTCGCTTGCTCAGCCCCGGCACGCTCGTCGAGGAGGCGGCCTTGCGCCGTTCCGTGGCGCTTGCCAGCAGGCTTGAAGACGGCGGCCGTTTCCTGCGCAATTCGGCGCAGTATGTCCGCAGCTACCTGCGCTCGCCCTATGCCAGCCAGTTCGCCGACGCCTTCGTCGGCGGTGTCGTTGCCCTGCACAGCTCGATCAATCTCGACACGCTTGGCGAAATCACCGCGATGATGGATGCCGAGCAGGAAAAGGTCATCTATCTCCGCATTGCCCGCCGCGCCGCCATTGACGGCCTGACCGAACTCTCCGCCTTCGCCTCCACCAGGGCCGAAAAGGGCCGCGACGGCCTCACTGACAGCGCCGACCCGCGCGCTCAGCTCTATTCCGGCCTGTCGTCGGTCACCTCGGGCACTGCCGCCGACATGCTCGGCAAGCTTGGCGGCATCGATCGCGACAAGCTGTCCAAGGGCGACCGCGCCTTGCTTGACGCCGTCGAGGCGGTCGCCTCCGAGCTCACATCGGCGCTGCCCGCAACACCCGCGAGCAAGCCGAAGCCTGTCGACATCGAGGACCTGCCGCCTGCGCCGCTCGATATCACTGCGCCCGTGACGGATCCGATGATTCCCGACGCAGCCGAAGCTCCAGCCACTGCCCCGTCCCTTCCCGCCCAGTCGGCGGAACCCGCCGCGGTGACGGCTGAGCAGCCGACGGTCGCCGCTGCACCGCGGGTCGTGCCGCTGACCCAGCAACAGCCTGCGCCGGCGGAACCGGAAGACCCAAAAATCATCGAAGCGCGCCGCACGCTTGAATCCATTGACGAACTTCTAGGAGGCTCCCCCAAATGACCGACGCCCTTTCGGCGCTGGTGAGCCCACTCGCCCGCCACCCATCGGCCACCGAACGCAGCGCCCTTGTCGGCAACGACGACCAGCCCGATTTTGGTCAGGCATTGGCCTCGCCCCAGAAAGACGAACCGAAATCGAAGGGACAGCCATCCGACCCGGACGCCCCTCGCAAGAAGGGCTTGCACAAGCTCGCCGAGCGGCTTGCCGCACGTGATGCCCGCGTCACCGAACCCGAGGGCGACACGCTCAAGACCGAACCGACTTCGAAGGGCGAGCAGCTTGACGTATCCGAGCCACTGCTGCCCGATGCGGCTGCCAAGGAAGTCAAGCCCGACCAGGTAGACGAGGCTCCATTGCCGCTGCTGCTGGCCTTGAGCGAGCTGCGCAAGGCGGGCGGTCAGCCGGCGAATGCAGCTTCCGTCGACGCACCCGACGTCGAAGCCAGCGATGTGAACGCACAGCCCGACATATCCGGCGACGAAGCAGAACTTTCGGCACTCGTGGTGGGCGGCAAGTCCCCCCGTCCGGCTGCCGCCGGCACCGCCTTGCCACCCGGCATGGCGCCCACGCCGCAGACACAGCCGGCGGCGCAGCCCGCCACCAAGGAGACGGCAGCCGCCAACGACGCTGGCGCCGACAAGCCGGTGCGCCCGACGCTCGCCAGGCAGGGCGATCAGCCCTCCGCCGGCAACAGCGTCACCATCATATCGGAGCAGGCGATCCCCGCCCCTGCAAGCTCCGGCGCCAACAGCACCGCAGGTGCGCTCGCCCTCGATATCGCCTCGGCCGCGCCACGCCACACCGCTGCCGCAACTGCTGTCCAGCAGCTCCAGGCCAGCACCACAAACACGCCGGGCACGCAGGTTCTCAAGATCCAGTTGCGCCCCGTCGAACTGGGCATGGTCACCGCCAATCTGCGCCTGGCCGGAGAGCAACTTTCGATTGAAATCGAAGTTGAGAACGCCGAGGCCTATGTCAGGCTTTCAGCCGACCGCGAGGCGATCAACACCGCCTTGCGCGGCCTCGGCTTCGACGTCGACCGCGTCACCATCTTGCAGCCTCAGCAGGCGAATTCGGCGCAGCCACGCAACGACGGCGGCGCCACCGCCCCTGGTTCGGGGGGCCGTGACCAACCGTCCTTCCAGTCGGGTGGGACAGGTAGCGAAGGTGGCAATTCAGGCAATGGACGTCCAGGTGGGAGAGCGGCAAATGACGAAGGCAGTGCACGCAACATCTCGTCGTCTCGCGCTGATCGCCCTGACAGCAGCCGCTATATCTAGTGCTACCATCGCCGCGGCTGCCGCCGCTGCGAACCCATGCGAGCCGGAGATCCTGCGCGCCGCCGATCGCTACGGCGTGCCGGTCGGCATTCTCTATGCCGTTGGCCTGACAGAGACCGGAAAGAAGGGCAGCTTGCAGCCCAACGCTTTGAATATAGAAGGAAAAGCAGTTTTTCCCAAGAGTGAGGCCGAGGCAGTCGCGGCCTTTGAGGCAGCCCGTGGCGAAGGCAAGACGCTGATCGATCTCGGCTGCATGCAGATCAACCACCGCTACCACGCCGCCGAGTTCCGCTCCGTGCGCGACATGCTCGATCCCCGCCTTAATGTCGACTATGCCGCGCGTTTCCTCGTCAGCCTGCATTCCCGTCACGAGTCCTGGTCGATGGCCGTTGCCCGCTATCATGCCGGTCCCAACAACGACCCCGCGCAGAAGCGTTACGTCTGTCGCGTCATTGCCAACATGGTCGCCACCGGCTTCGGTCGCTGGACCGAAAACGCCCGGACCTTCTGCAACCCATAGGCGTTTTTACGCCGAATTGAATCGGATACGGGCCGCTATCCCGCCCCTCATCGCAAGCTTGAAACTGGATGCACGCATGTCGTGCAACCTGTTCAACCCACGCGATTCCAGACTCCCTAAAAAATAGCGGCAAGAATTCACGATTGGTCGCCTTGGTCCCGACCCATTACCGATTGGTTAACAGGGCATTTTTACTGATTCGGGGGCGGGATCATGATCGTAATCGTCGACGAGCGAGAGCTCGTCACCAACGGATATAATTCACTCTTCGACCGGGAAGGTGTGGCGTGCGCGGGCTTCCGTTCGACCGAATTCGGCGAATGGGTCACCAGTGCACCTGACGAGGATCTGCGCTCGGTTCGCGCCTTCCTCATCGGCGACTGCAACGAGGGTTCGATCTCGCCTCGCCAGCTGCGCGATCGCTCCAAGGCGCCCGTCATCGCGCTCAGCGAACAGAACAATCTCGAAAACACGCTCAAGCTTTTTGAATCAGGCGTCGACGACGTCATTCGCAAGCCTGTCCACATCCGTGAAATCCTCGCCCGTATCTCGGCGATCCGTCGCCGTGCCCAGGAAGACACCGGCTTCACCCAGATTGGTGCGATGCGCATCTTCATGGATGGACGCGACCCCGAAATCGACGGCGAGGCAATGCCATTGCCCCGCCGCGAACGCCGCATCCTCGAATATTTGGCAAGCAACAGCGGCCGCCGTGTCACCAAGACCCAGGTCTTCAATGCAATCTACGGTGTCTTCGATGAAGAAGTCGAAGAAAACGTAGTTGAAAGCCACATCTCCAAGCTGCGCAAGAAGCTGCGCGAACGTCTTGGCCACGACCCCATCGATTCAAAGCGTTTCCTCGGCTACCGGCTGATCGTCTGATCAGCCTCGCGCAAGACATGCCACGTAACTTCACTAGCGTGGCATGAGATTTGAGGAGACCACCGATGAGCCTTTACGGAATGATGCGAACCGGCGTTTCGGGCATGAACGCCCAGGCGAACCGGCTGTCGACGGTCGCCGACAACATCGCCAATTCGAGCACGACCGGCTACAAGCGCGCCTACACCGAGTTCTCGTCGCTGGTCCTGCCCAGCACGCCCGGCGCCTACAATTCCGGCGGCGTCACCACCAAGGTGCTGAACGCCATCGCCAAGGACGGCACGCTTCAGTACACCACCTCGGGCACCGATCTCGCGGTCGAAGGCAACGGCTTCTTCGTCGTCAAGGATGCCTCCGGCTCTCCCTTTCTCACCCGCGCCGGCTCATTCGTTCCTGATGGCCAGGGGCGCCTGATCAACGCCGCCGGTTACCAGCTGATGGGCTACAGCTACGCCAACGGCGTGCCGGCAGCCACCGCCAACGGTTTCGACGGCCTGGTGCCGGTGCAGATTTCGAGCTCCGAACTCACCGCACTTCCGACCAAGAATGCCACCTTCACCGCCAACCTGCCCAGCGACGCGACAGCGGTGACCGGTGCGATACCAAGTGGCAACGCCGCAGGTGCGACCTACACCTCGAAATCGTCGATGGTGGTGTACGACAATCTCGGCGGCAAGAAGATCGTCGACATCTACTACACCAAGACCGGTGCCAACACCTGGGACGTCGCAGTATTCGACCAGTCCAAGGCAGCTCCGGGAACGTCATTCCCCTACGCTGCCGGCGGTCTGCTCAGCAACGCCACCCTGACCTTCGACGGCACAACCGGCAAGCTCACCGGCACCAGCCCGACCAGCCTCACCTTCACGGTGCCCAATGGCGCGTCGATGAACCTGGATATCTCCAAGCTCAGCCAGCTTGCGTCGCCCTACACGGTGACCAAGGCTGTCGCTGACGGCAACGGCCCCAGCACCATCGAGCGTGTCGAGATCGACACCGACGGCACCATGTACGCCCAGTACGCTGATGGCTCGATGAAGCCGCTGTTCAAGATCCCGCTGGCCGACGTCGCGAGCCCGGATCGGCTGAACAGCCTGTCGGGCAACGTGTTCCGCGAAAGTGCTGACTCCGGTCCGGTTCAGATCGGCTTCGCCGATTCAGGCGGGCGCGGCAAGATGATCTCGGGCGCTCTCGAGAACTCGAATGTCGACATCGCCGAGGAACTCACCGCAATGATCGAGTCCCAGCGCAACTACACTGCCAATTCCAAGGTCTTCCAAACCGGAGCGGACCTGATGGATATCCTCGTCAACCTGAAGAGATAGGACTGACGGGCTTATCGCCCGCTGGAAAAACAACGCATGTCGCTGTCGTCCGCCATTAGCATCGCCCAATCTGCGCTTCGCAACACCTCGCGCCAGACAAGCACTGTTTCCCGCAACGTCGCGGATGCATCAAACCCTGACTACGTGCGCCGCACAGCGGTGCTTGCCAGCACCGGCCCCGGCGCGCGCGTGGTCGAAATCCAGCGGGCGACAAACGAGCTGCTGTTCCGCCAGAACCTGTCTGCGCTGGCCGACTTCACCGGCCAGAACACCCTTCTCGAAGGCCTGCAGAAGCTGTCGCTCGACGTCAACGGCTCTGAGAACAAGGGCTCGGTCGCGACCAATCTCGGCAAGTTCCAGCAGGCGCTGCAGCTTTATGCGGCAGCGCCCTCCAACCAGAACCTCGGCACGGCGGCGATCGACGCCGCCCGCCAGGTGGTGCGTTCGCTCAACGACGGCAGCGATGCCATCCAGCGTATCCGGACCGAAACCGACGGCGAGATCGCCACCACTGTCGACGACCTCAACAGGCTGCTGGCCGATTTCGAGCAGGCCAACAAGGCGATCATCCAGGGCACCCGCGCCGGGCGCGACGTCAACGATTCCCTTGACCAGCGCGATGCCATCCTGAAGAAGATTGCCGAGATCGTGCCGATCTCGACCTTCAAGCGCAGCGACAACGACATGGTCATCACCACGGGTGATGGCACGACCTTGTTCGAGACGATCCCGCGCTCGGTCACCTTCACCCCCTCGCCCGGCTACTCGGCCGGCATGACCGGCAACAAAATCCTCATCGACGGCGTGCCGCTCCAGCCCGGCACCGGCGCCAATACCGACGCCGGCGGCAAACTGGCCGGCATGATCCAGCTGCGCGACAGCGTCACCACCACGATGCAGGCGCAACTCGACGAGATGGCGCGCGGTCTGATCACCGCCTTCTCCGAAACCGCGCCTGCGCTTGCCGACCAGGCGGGCCTGTTCACCTGGTCGGGCGGCCCGGCTGTTCCGCCCGCCGGCGTGCTGGTCAACGGTCTTGCGCGCTCGATCAAGATCAATCCCGCGGTCGACCCGAACGTTGGCGGCAACCCGAAGCTGTTGCGTGACGGCGGCATCAACGGCGTGGCCTACGTCAAGAACCCGGCCGGCAACGCCTCTTATGCCGACCTGCTGATCTCCTACGGCAATCGCATAGACCAGACGATGGCCTTCGATCCGGCCGCCGGCATCGCCGCCAGTTCGAGCCTCAGCACCTTCAGCACCAATTCGATCGGCTGGTTCGAGGGCATGCGCAAGCAGGCTTCGGCAGCAGCCGAGACCAAGGAAGCGCTGGCCGTCCGCACCGGTGAAGCTCTTTCCAATGAAACCGCGGTCAATGTCGATGTCGAGATGTCGCTGATGCTCGACCTCGAGCATGCCTACCAGGCGTCGGCGCGGCTCATGAAGGCCGTCGATGACATGCTGGCCGCACTTCTGGCAGCAGTGAGGTAGCGCGATGAAAGCGACCTTCGTCTCCTCTTCCGCTGTTACCAACGCGCTACGCTATTCGATGCTGCGCCAGCAGTCCGAACTGATCAAGGCGCAGAAGGAAGCCACCTCAGGCTTCGCCGCCGATGTCGGGCTCGCGCTTGGCGCCCGCACGGCCCAGTCGTTGACGCTCCACCGCGATCATGAACGCCTCGACGGCATCGTCGATTCCAACGGCCTGGTGTCGTCGCGCCTGGCGGCGACGCAGAAGTCACTCAACGAGGTTGGAAAGGCCGCGCAGACCTTCCTGGCCAGTCTGACCAGCAGCGCTTCAGGCGACGCCGGTTACGCGCTGACCCAGAAGAGCGCGCGCGGCACGCTCGACACCTTGACCTCGGTGCTCAACACCAGCCTCAACGGCGAATATCTGTTTGCCGGCACCAACACCGACGTCAAGCCGATCAACGAATTCAAGGCCGGCTCGCCGGCCAAGGCGGCCTTCGACGCCGCCTTCCAGACACATTTCGGCTTCACCCAGAACGATCCGGGCGCGCAGACCATCACTGCCGCCCAGATGGATGGCTTCATGACCACGGTCGTCGAGCCGATGTTCCTCGGCGGCGGCTGGCAGGCCAATTTCTCGAACGCTACCGACCAGGGCATCACCAGCCGCATCACACTCAACGAAACCACTGAAGCTTCTGTCAGTGCCAACAACATCGGCCTCCGCAAGGTTGCCATGGCCGCCGCCGTGATCAGTGACCTGCTCGCCTCGAATGTCGGCCAGGCTGCGCGCGGCGCGCTGGTGACGCGTGCAGTCTCGACCATCGGCGCGGCGATCAGCGACATCGGTCAGCTCGAAGCACAGACCGGCATCATCGAGCAGCGTGTGACCAACGCCACCGACCGCATCAAGATGCAGATGGACCTGTTCGAGCGCCACATCATCAACACCGAGGGCGTCAACCCCGAGAAGGCGGCGACCCGTGTCACCGATCTCATCTCGCTGATCGAAAAATCATACGCACTGACGGCACGCATCCAGAAGCTCAGCCTGATGAACTACCTCTGACGTGAACGGCAACAAACGGGACGCATATGTATCAATTCTCCTATGCCGACATTCAGACCGACTCCGTCGCCGACGCGCGGGATCGCGAACGTCAGCTTCTCAGCCGATCGATCGACATGCTGGTCAAGGCTGGCGAAGCCGGAGCCAATTCCAGTGAAGCAATCGCGGCACTGAACTTCACCAACCGGGTCTGGACCTCGCTGCTCGACGACCTCGGCAACCCTGAGAACGCGCTTCCCAAGGAACTGCGCGCCAACCTCATCTCGATCGGCTTGTGGATCCTGCGCGAGGGCGAGGACCTGCGCCAGGGCCGCACCGACAGCTTCGAAGGCATGATCGAGGTCTCGCAGATCATTCGCGACGGCATCCAATGAAAAACACGCTGAAGATCTCGCTGAAGGCCAACGAGAAGATCTACATCAACGGTGCCGTTGTGCGCGCCGACCGCAAGGTCTCGCTCGAACTGCTCAACGATGTGCAGTTCCTGCTCGAAAGCCACGTGCTGCAGCCCGAGCAGGCCTCGACCCCACTGCGCCAGCTCTACTTCATCCTGCAGGTGATGCTGGTCGACCCGATCGGCGCGGTCGAGGCACGCGACATGTTCCGCCGCTCGCTGCCGCTGTTGCTCGCCACCTTCGACAATGCCGAAATCCTGTCGAGCCTCAAGCATGTCGACCGCCTCGTCGCCGAAGACCACGTCTACGAAGCATTGAAGACGATTCGTTCTCTCTACCCACTCGAGCAGCGCATCATCGCCGGCAACGATTCCCAGCCCGTCGAACGCGCTCGCGCAGCCGGAGGCAAATTCTGATGCCCATCGATTTCAGCACCACCCCGCCGGTCGGCGCCAATACCGGCGCCAACAAGTCGACCGGCTCCAAGACCCAGGTCGACTACCAGTCCTTTCTCAAGCTGCTGATGGCGCAGATGAAGAACCAGGACCCGACCAAGCCGATGGAATCGACCGAGTATGTGGCCCAGCTCGCCACCTTCTCGCAGGTCGAGCAATCGGTGCAGATGAACGCGCGCCTCGACCAGATCCTGCAGTCCTCGGCGCTCGCCCAGGCCGACGCGCTGATCGGGCGCAACATCACCTCGGCCGACGGCAAGACCTCGGGCACCGTCACCGAGGTCCGCCTCGCCAAGGACGGCGTCACCGCTGTGCTGGCCGACGGCAAGACGGTCGCGGTCGTCGCCGGCGTCAAGGTCAAGGCGGCTGCGTGAACGAAGCCGATGCCCTCGACCTGGTCCAGTATGCCATCTGGACCGTGCTGACCGCCTCCGCACCCGCGGTGGCGGCAGCCATGCTGGTCGGCGTCGTTATCGCCCTGATCCAGGCACTGACCCAGATCCAGGAAATCACGCTTACCTTCGTTCCCAAGATCGTCGCCATCTTCCTGGTGGTGGCTCTGACCGCCCCATTCATCGGCGCCCAGATTTCCAGCTTCACCAACGTCATCTTCCAGCGCATCGAAAACGGTTTCTGACCGGCAGCGCGGCGAGCTTGTTGCCACCTCGACCCGGGCTTCACCTGAATCCCGGTCTGTGGACTGCTGCCGAACCGCCGCTGGACCATGCCGGTTCCAGACAAATGGGTTCACCCCGCCGCGCGATCATGGTCTAGTCGGCAAACAGCGATTCACTCGAAGGGCACCCGGCTCGGCCGGCTTGGCGCATGGACGACGACCACCAGTACGAGCACGGTTCGGCACTCGCGCCATTCAAGCACGGCATCTTCCGTTCCGTCTGGTTCGCCAGCCTGGCATCGAACTTCGGCAGCCTGATCCAGTCGGTCGGCGCTGCCTGGCTGATGACCTCGATCGCCACCTCGTCGGATATGGTGGCACTGGTCCAGGCCTCGATATCGCTGCCGATCATGCTGTTTTCGCTTGCCTCGGGCGCGCTTGCCGACAGCTACGACCGCCGCCGCGTCATGCTGACCGCTCAGTGTTTCATGTTCGCGGTGTCGGCGATGCTGACACTGTTTGCCTATCTCGGCCTGATCACACCGTGGTTGTTGCTCGCCTTCACCTTCCTCATCGGCTGCGGCACCGCCCTCAACAATCCGTCCTGGCAGGCCTCGGTCGGCGACATGGTGCCGCGCACGGTCATGCCGGCGGCCGTCGCGCTCAACTCCATGGGCTTCAACATGACGCGCAGCGTCGGCCCGGCCATCGGCGGCATCATCGTCGCCACCGCTGGTGCCGCGGCCGCATTCGCGGTCAACACGCTGAGCTACTTCGCCATCATCTTCGTGCTGTTCCGCTGGCGCCCCGAATATCCGGCAAACCCGCTGCCGCGCGAAACGCTCGGCCAGGCCATGGGGGCCGGCCTGCGCTATGTCGCCATGTCACCCAACATCGGCAAGGTGTTGTTGCGCAGCTTCGCCTTCGGCTTCACCGCCGTCGTCATCCAGGCGCTGCTGCCGCTGGTCGCCCGCGATCTTGTCGCTGGCGGCCCGCTCACCTATGGCATCATGCTCGGCGCCTTCGGCATCGGCGCGGTCGGCGGCGCTCTGATCAGCGGCCGCATCCGCAGCAGCATGTCGAGCGAATCCATCGTGCGCTCGGCCTTCTTCGGCTTCGCCCTGTGCAGTTGGATCGCTGCCTGGAGTTCCAACCCCTGGCTCACCAGCGGCGGCCTGCTCATCGGCGGCGCCTGCTGGGTGCTGGCGCTGTCGCATTTCAACATCACGGTGCAGATGTCGACGCCGCGCTGGGTCGTCGGCCGGGCGTTGTCGATCTACCAGATGGCGACCTTCGGCGGCATGGCGCTGGGCAGCTGGATCTGGGGTCTTGTCGCCGAAAGCAACGGCCCCGCCACAGCACTTGTCGTCGCCGGCATCGTCATGCTGGTCGGCGCTGCCATCGGCCTGCTGTTGCCGCTGCCCGAGCACACCGCGCTCAACCTCGACCCGCTCAACCGTTTTCGCGAGCCGCATCTGGCGCTCGACGTCAGGCCGCGCTCAGGCCCCATCGTCATCTCGATCGAGTTCATCATCCGCGAGGAAGACGTGCCGGCCTTCCTCGATGCCATGACCGAACGCCGCCGGGTGCGCCGCCGCGACGGCGCCCGCAACTGGGTGCTGGCGCGCGATCTCGAGAACCCGGAAATCTGGGTCGAGACCTATCACACCCCGACCTGGCTCGAATATATCCGCCACAACCAGCGCGCCACCCATGCCGACGCCGTCATTGGCGACAAGCTGCGCGCCCTGCACAGCGGCGCCCAGCCGCCGCGCGTCCATCGCCTGATCGAACGCCCGACCAGCCTCGCCGCAGCGCTTGGCACCCACAAGGGCCACATCGAACTGCACTGAAGGCGGCGCCTTTACGCCGGCAACCGTAGGACTTGTGCTTTTGGCCGTGGAGAGGTTTTCCACGGGTGCGCATATCCGCCAACCTTCCCAGTCGCGCTCCCTCCCACCCTCGCGCAAGCTTGGCGCAATAGGGTCGGCGCGTCGTGGCATAGGCTCGCGGCGGGATTCGATCGGAAGCATCAATGGCGATCAGCGAAACCATTTCAGGCGAAGGCACGGCGAACAACAGCGGACGCGACGTCTTCTTTGCCATCGGCATCGTCATCATCCTGGCGGTGCTGTTCCTGCCGATCCCGGCCTTCCTGATCGACGTCGGCCTCGCCTTCTCCATCGCCGTTTCGGTGCTGATCCTGATGGTCGCGCTGTGGATCCAGCGCCCGCTCGATTTCTCGTCGTTCCCGACGATCCTGCTGATCGCCACGATGCTGCGCCTTTCGCTCAACATCGCCACCACGCGCATGATCCTGTCGCATGGCAACGAGGGTACCCACGCCGCCGGCTACGTCATCTCCGGCTTCTCGAACCTAGTCATGTCCGGCGACTTCGTCATCGGCCTGATCGTGTTCCTGATCCTGATCGTGGTCAATTTTATCGTCATCACCAAGGGTGCGACGCGTATCGCCGAAGTCGGTGCGCGTTTTGCCCTCGACGCCATTCCCGGCAAGCAGATGTCGATCGACGCCGATCTGTCGGCCGGCATGATCGACGACAAGACCGCGCAACTGCGCCGCCGCGAACTGGAGGAGGAAAGCTCCTTCTTCGGCTCGATGGACGGTGCCTCGAAATTTGTCCGCGGCGACGCCATCGCCGGCCTCATCATCACCGCCATCAACATCATCGGCGGCATCGCCATCGGCTATTTCCGCCACGACATGGGCATGGGCGAAGCCGCCGACGTGTTCATCAAGCTGTCGGTCGGCGACGGCCTGGTCACCCAGATCCCCGCCCTTATCGTCTCGCTCGCCGCCGGCTTGCTGGTCTCCAAGGGCGGCACCCGCGGTTCGACCAACCAGGCGGTGTTCGGCCAGCTTGGCGCCTATCCACGTGCGCTCTACGTTGCGGCCGGCCTGCTGCTGCTGCTCTCGTTGCTGCCCGGCCTGCCGATGTTCCCGTTCATCACGCTTGCCGCTGCCATGGCAGCGCTGGGTTATGTCATCCCCTTGCGCCACAACCGCCGCGTCGCCGAAGCCGACGCCGAAAAGCAACAGGCCGAAGCCGACAAGGTCGAAGAGGAGAAGAACTCGGTCAAGGCGTCGCTCGCTACCGCCGAGATCGAACTGCTGATCGGCAAGCAGCTGTCGACGCGCCTGCTCGCCACGCATCAGGAACTCGCCTTCCGCATGTCGAAGATGCGCAAGAAGTTCGCCACCCAGTACGGCTTCGTCGTGCCGGAAGTGCGGATGACCGACGACTTCTCGATCCCGCCCAAGAGCTACCAGATCAAGGTCCACGGCACCGTCGTCGCCGAATACCAGATGCGCGTCGGCGAGATCATGGTGCTGCTCGGCGCGCGCGAGCTACCCGACATTCCGGGCGAGGAAGTGCGCGAGCCGGCCTTCGGCATGCGCGCGTTCTCGGTGCTCGATTCCTTCGCCGAAGATCTGAAGCGCGAGCAATTCACCTTCGCCGACAACATGTCGGTGCTGCTCACCCACCTCTCCGAAGTGATCCGCAACAACCTGCCGCAGCTTTTGTCCTACAAGGACATGAAGGCGCTGCTCGAACGCCAGGATCCCGAATACCGCAAGCTCGCCGACGAGATCTGCACCTCGCACATCACCTATCCTGGCCTGCAGGCGGTGCTCAAGCTGTTGCTCGCCGAGCGCGTGTCGATCCGCAATCTCCACCTCATCATCGAGGCCATCGCCGAGATCTCGCCGCATGTCCGCCGCACCGAACAGATCGTCGAGCATGTCCGCATCCGCATGGCGCAGCAGATTTGCGGCGATCTGAGCGAAGGCGGCGTGCTCAAGGTGCTGCGTCTCGGCAATCGGTGGGACCTCGCCTTCCACCAGAGCCTCAAGCGCGACGCCAAGGGCGAAGTGCGCGAGTTCGACATCGATCCGCGCCAGCTCGAGGAGTTCGGCCAGGACGCCTCGAAGGCGATCCGCACCCATCTTGAAACCGGCGAGCGTTTCGTCATCGTCACCGCGCCCGACGCGCGGCCTTATGTCCGCATGATCATCGAAAGGCTGTTCCCGACGCTGCCGGTGCTCAGCCATGTCGAGATCGCCAAGGGCGTCGAACTGCGCGTGCTCGGTACCGTCTCATGAATGCCGCCGCGCAAGGCATGGTCCTTGCGGCGTTCCTCGCCTTCTGTCGTATCGGCAGCTGCTTCATGCTGATGCCCGGCATCTCGAGCGTGCGCGTGCCCATGCATGTCAGGCTGTTCGTCGCGGTCGCCGCCACCGGCGGCCTGTTGGTCCATCTCTGGGACCAGATCTTTCCCTTCGTCGACGCCCGCCCCGGTGTGCTGATGCCGATGATCGCGTCCGAACTCTTGATTGGCGGCCTGATCGGTCTGATGGCCAGGCTCTACATTCTGGCGTTGATGTTCATGGGCTCGGCGATCGCCATGCTGATCGGCTTCGGCGGCGTCGGTGGCCATGCCATCGAAGAAAATGAGCCGCAGGCAGCCCTTGCTTCGATCATCTCGATCTCGGCGCTGATTTTGCTGTTCACCTTCAATTTTCACCATGAGATCGTCCGCGCTCTTGTCGCCTCCTACCAGGTCGCGCCGGTCAACATGTTCTTCAATCCGCAGGCGGCCCTTGTCGACGTCACCGACACCTTGTCGGAGAGCTTCATGGTCGTGCTCAGGCTTGGCAGTCCGTTCGTCGCCTATGCCATCCTGATCAACCTGACGATCGGCTTCGTCAACAAGCTGACGCCGCAGATCCCGGTCTACTTCATCTCGCTGCCCTTCGTCGTCGCCGGCGGGCTGATCCTGATCTATTTCGGCATCGCCACCATGCTCAGCCTGTTCGCCGACGGCTTCGTCGACATCACCGTGGGGAGATAAGATGGCTTCACGCAGGGATCGTCTGAAAAAACTGGTGGTCGTGCAGGAACAGCTCAAGGCGCTGCACGAAACCCGCCATGCCGGCTTTGTCGCCAATGCCATTGCCGCTGAAGCCGAGGCGCAAGAGTTGTCGGACAGCTTCGACAGCAACGACGGCATCTCGCAGCTGTTCCCCGAACTCTACCATCGCCGCATCAAGGCGGCGATCGACAAGAAGCAGCTCAATCTCGGGCTGGCCAATGTCGAGGTCGGCAAGATCGCCACCGCCACCGCCCGCACCAACATGGTCGAGCGCGCCTACCGCGACGTCCGCCGCCAGGACGAGCGCGACAGCGCCGACCGCGAACGTCTCGAAATCATCGAAAGAAAGTCGGCTGACGACAAGTAAGGTTGCCGCAAGCTTGACCCGCCACAATCAGCAGTATCGTAACCCCGGAAAGGCGAGCCAGATTTGGCCATCTCCCCACCCAGCGACATCATTCTGGACGTTGCCAAGGCCGTCGAGCCGGCCGGTATCCAGGCTGCGCGCACGGCACTCGCCAACCGGACGGCCAACACAGGTACGGCAGGCGCCTTCTCCCTGACCGAGGCCGAGGTTACCGGCGGCATCGCGCGCCAGCCCGACAAGACGGCACCCGACGCCTCGATGAAGAAGTTCGAGGCGATGGTGCTGCAGACCTTCATCGGCAACATGATGCCGAAGAACACTGAGAGCGTGTACGGCAAGGGCATGGCCGGCGACATGTGGAAGTCGATGATGGCCGAGCATCTCGCCAACCAGACGGCTGAAGCCGGCGGCATCGGCATCGCCAGGACCGTGATGCGCGACCACTACATCAAGGACGATAAGGCGGTGCCGGTAAGCGGCGTCTCCGGCGGCCCCGAAAAGGCTGCACTCGACGAACAAATGAGCCAGGCGACTGCGCTCATCCAGGAATTGCAGCGGAAGATGGTGAAGTCGCTTGGAAGTGACGATGCCGCCTCCGTCACTGACACAAAATCCTAGAGGATAAGATATGTCGGATCTCTCCGAATACAGGCTGAACCTTCCAGCGCCGGCCGATTTCATCGACACTGCGGCCCGTCCGGGCAACGTCGCGGCCATCATCAGCCGCATCGAAGACGCGGTCGAAGAAGAAACCGCCGCGATCCGCACCGACATCCATTTCGACATCAAGGCGTCGAACGCGCGCAAGAGCCGTTATCTCTATGAACTGACCCGCGCCACCAAGGGGTTGGTCGAAGGCGAATTCCCCGCAGAGCTCAAGGTCGGCGTCGAACGCCTGCGCGACAAGCTCGTCGCCAATGAGCGCGCGATCCTCGCCCATCTCAGCGCCGTCAGCGAAGTCGCCTCCTTGCTCAGGGACGCCATCCAGCGCTCCGAGGCGGACGGCACATATTCGGCCAACGAATTCGGGTGGGCGCGGTGATCAAGTTCATCGCGGCGGCGCTGTGGATTGTCGCCGTGACCCTCGGCGCGGTGTTCTATTCATTCCAGGCCGCCGCCAACCTGCCGGCATCCGAGGAGCAGAAGCCGCTGCTCGGCGGTCTCGATTACGTCAAGACCGACGTCATTTCGGTGCCGCTGCTCAAGGGCGAGCGCGTGCACGGCTATTTCCTCGTGCGCCTGGTCTACACGGTCGAGCCCAAGGAAGTCGCCAAGATGTCGGTGCCGATGGACTCCCTGCTCGTCGACCAGGTCTATTCATATCTCTACGGCAATCCGCAGATCGACTTCACCGAATACGAGAAGCTCGATCTCGACGGCTTTCGCAACGGCATTCGCGACAGCATCAACGGCCGCGTCGGTTCGAAGCTGATCCACGAAGTGATGGTCGAACAGATCGACTTCCTGACCCCTGATGACGTCCGTGACAACGCGGTGCGCCAGCGTGAATCGGCCGCCACCGCAGCGGCGGCGGAAGCCGCAAAGCCAGCGGAAGCATCCCCGGCCAAGGCCCACTGAGACGGCAGCCAGCCAGCCCGGCTGCCTCGGTCGCCAGTTCAAGCGACAAGCGCTCGCCAATTCAACGTTGACGTAAACGTAAGATGCCGGTTATAGGCAATACAGTCCTGTGACATTGGCCGGCTCGACCGGATTGGTCCGGGGAGGCCGGGCGCAAAGCGCCTTTCAGGAACAGACCAGGAGAGAGCCATGAGCATTCAGGCAATCGCAGACAAGATCAAGGCAAAGGTGGAGAGCGCCGGCTTCGACCGCTCGATCAAGTTCGACACAGGCGGCGACGGCGTCATCGTCATCGACGGCGCAACCCTTTCGACCACCGACGGACCGGCCGACTGCACCATCAAGCTGTCGCTCGACGATCTCGAGTCGCTGATCGCCGGCGACCTCAACCCGACGATGGCGTTCATGACCGGCAAGATCAAGGTCGAGGGCGACATGTCGGTGGCGATGAGCCTGAGCCAGCTGCTCTAAGCCCCCGACGCAAAATCATCCAAAAGAAGGGCCCGGCGTCACAACCGGGCCTTTTTGCATGCGAATTCTGCTCGCCTTGGTTGAAAGCGCAATGCAGCGGCAATGGTCGGGGTCCACATCCCCCACAGGGACGTTTCGCGATGTGGAGCTTCATATGAACCGAACCCGATTGGCCGCCTTGGCTGCGACCCTGTGCGTGGTCATCCTCGCCGGCTGCGTCGACGACCGATATGGACCTCGCGAATGGGATGGTCCCAGGCATGGGCCGCGCAGTTGGGATGGCCCGCGAAACGGACCACGCAATTGGGATGGGCCGCGCGACTATCCCCGCCATGGTCCGCCGCCACGTCCGCGCGGCGAACCGCTCGATTGCAGGGGTGGACCGGCAACGACGCCGTCGCCCGATTGCATCGATCGTCCGAGACCACGCCACTTCGCCGACGACTGAACGAGAAGGCCGGGTTCACCCGGCCTTTTTCATGTCGGCTTCGCCGGCCGCCGCAGCGGGTCGGCCTCTGCCGCGTAATGCCGCCACAACATTTGGAGCCCAAATCGTCCCGGTCAATGATTCGACCCGGAGTGTCATGTGAAGCGAAATCGACTGATTGCCTTGGCAGCGGCCCTGTGTGCGGTCATCCTCGCCGGCTGCGTGGATGATCGTTACGGCCCACCGCGTTGGGACGACACACGCTATCCACCGCGCCATGGCGGGGACTATCCGCGCTATCATCCGCGTCCGCCGGTGCCGCCCATGCCACCGCGTCCACCCCGTGCGCCGCGACCGCCTTTTTCCGAACCGGTCTTCTGCACCCAGGATTATGGCCGACCGCGGCATCCCGATTGTTACGACCGGCGGCGGCCACGTCATGGCGAGGACAGATATTACAGCACCGGACAGTGATCGAAGGCGCCATGCCTCTTCAGGGGCATGGCGCCTTCGCGGCAATCCCTCAGGTCGCAATCCCTCAGGCCAATGTGGAGTTGAAGGTGAGAAGAAACCGCCTCGCAGCAGCGGTGACGATATTCGCCTGCGCGGCCATGCTGTCTGGCTGCGGCATGCTGGTATCGACGCTCGGATTGGATGCCTCGCAGGCCACCGAACAGCAGCGGCCTTCGAGGTTGCCACTGGCGCAGCAACCCTCGATCGCTTGCGTCAAGGACCGGACGCCATCACCAACCTGTTTTCCGGCCGCTCCAAGCCGCATGTCGGCTTGGAAATAAGTGGTGTTGGGGACCGCCTCTGGCAGCCGATCAGGCTGCCAGACGGGCCCGCTCAGTCCTAAGCCTGCGACCCGCGGCCTTGAGTACGCCCTTGGCGCCGTCAAGCGCACCCGCCACCAGTTCAAGCGCAAGGAAACGGTCGCGCTCGTAGGGTCCGGGCATCGACAGCGAACCCGTCTTCGCGGCCGAGAAGCCGAACCGCGCGTAATAGGGCGCATCGCCGACAAGGAGCACGACGCGATGGCCGAGCCGGCCAGCCTCGGCGATTGCCTGGCGCATCAACGCCGAGCCGATGCCTGCGCTCTTCAACGATGGGTCGACGGCCAGCGGGCCGAGCAGCAATGCCGCCGGACCGCCCTCCCCCAGGCGCACATCCCACAGCCGCACGGTGCCGACGACCGCGCCCTCGGCATCGCGCGCGATCAGCGCCAGGCCCTCGGACGGGCGACGGCCGCGCCGCAGCTTCTCCGACGACTTCTTGCGCCGCTTCGGCCCCATGGCACGATCAAGCAGCATCTCGCGCGCCGCAGCGTCGGCGAAAGTTTCAGCCACAATGATGACGTCGGGCGAGGTGGTGGTTTCTTTTTCGATATGCATGTCCGCGATCCTTCACGAGCGGATAACTGTTCCACAAGCGAGCCCGTGCGGGCGCCGATGCGCCCGCGCCGGGATGATCTGATCGGCTCTCAGCGCATTTTCAGGCGAAGTGGATACCGGTTCGCCGTTCGAAAATGCGCCGAAATGAGCGCCGTCAGATCACGTAGGATCGGAGAGGCTCAAAGCCGTTGAAGGCGACCGAAGAATAGGTCGTCGTGTAGGCGCCGGTGCCCTCGATCAGCACCTCGTCGCCGATGGTCAGCGACAGGGGCAGCGGGTACGGCGTCTTTTCGTACATGACGTCGGCCGAGTCGCAGGTCGGGCCGGCGAGCACGCAAGGCGACTTCTCGTCTGCGTCACGCGCGGTCACGATCGGGTAGCGGATCGCCTCGTCCATCGTCTCGGCGAGACCGCCGAACTTGCCGATGTCGAGGAACACCCAGCGCACATTGTCGTTGTCGGCCTTCTTGGAGATCAGCACGACTTCCGACTTGATGACACCGGCGTTGCCGACCATGCCCCGGCCCGGCTCGATGATCGTCTCCGGGATGTTGTTGCCGAAGTGCTTGGACAGCGCGTCGAAGATCGCCTGGCCATAGGCCTGGGCTGCCGGCACGTCACGCAGGTAGCGCGTCGGGAAACCACCGCCCATGTTGACCATGCCAAGCGTGATGCCTTCTTCGGCGAGCTTGGCGAACACCTTCTTGGCGTCGGCCAGCGCGCGGTCCCAGGCCGTGAGATCGGTCTGCTGCGAGCCGACGTGGAACGACACGCCATAGGCGTCGAGGCCAAGCGACTTGGCCAGGCGCAGCACGTCGACGGCCATGTCAGGCACGCAGCCGAACTTGCGCGACAGCGGCCACTCGGCACCTTCGCCATCGGTCAGGACACGGCAGAACACGCGAGCGCCAGGGGCGGCACGCGCGACCTTCTCGACCTCTTCGACGCTGTCGACGGCAAACAGGCGAATGCCGAGTTCGAAGGCGCGCGCGATGTCGCGCTCCTTCTTGATGGTGTTGCCGAAGGAGATGCGCTCGGCCGGCGCGCCGGCATCCATGGCCATCTCGATTTCGGCAACCGAAGCGGTGTCGAAGGACGAGCCCATGCCAGCAAGCAGGCGCAGGATCTCCGGTGCCGGGTTTGCCTTCACGGCGTAGTAGACCTTGGACTCCGGCAGAGCCTTTTCGAAGGCGCGGAAATTGTCGCGCACGACATCGAGGTCGACGACGAGGCAAGGGCCGGACGGACGTCGGGTGGCGAGGAAGTCGAGGATGCGCTGAGTGGCCATAGGTCTCTCCATCGCGCGGTCCTGCCGCGCAAAATCATCAAGCTGCGGGACGGCCGTTCCCGGCCGCAGAATCCCGCGGTGGACAAAGACATGACCGCTATTTGATGGAACCAGCCTGTGGAGACCCTGGAACCATAAATGCGCTTCACGCGGCGATGAACCTAAGCCAGCCCGGCTTCGGTTCGCTTTGTCTGCCTTGGCTTGGAAATGGGAAGACCCGTTCCGCACTGCCGGCAATGAAGGTGTGCCTCTTCAGTAACCCCGGCTTTTGGACAGCCGGAAGAGAACCAGAAAGGCCCGCACCGTCGTTGCTTCAAGGTGTCCTCGATTTTGCGGTTGGCCGCTAAATCGACTGGAGGGGTTAGCTCCAGTTACCTTACCGATTTCCTCGCCATTCGAGGGATCGGCGGACACCCACAGGCACGTGCGACTTTGGGCAAGGGCGGATATATGGCTCGCGACCGTCACAATCAATTAAAATCTCATAGCGGGTTGAAAAAATTCAAACGTCGAACAATGCTGGAGATATCGTAACAGGTTTCGAACGATGACTGGCACGTCCGGCCCCTTCAACGCATTTCTCGACCTGCCGCAAATACCTGTTTTCAATGCGGAAACCGGCCCCTTGGCGGGGCTTGGGCTGGCGGTCAAGGACATCTACGATGTCGCCGGCTACCCCACCGGCTGCGGCAACCTGCAAAAGGCGGCCAGCGCCCTTCCGGCCGCCAAAACAGCCACCTCGATACAAGTCCTGCTCGATGCCGGCGTGCGATTCGTCGGCAAGACCCAGACCGACGAACTCGCTTTCTCGCTGATGGGGCAAAACGCGCATTTTCCCCACCCGATAAATCCCGCCGCACCTGACCGCGTCACTGGCGGCTCGTCATCGGGTTCGGCGGCAGCGGTGGCTGGAAAGCTTGCCGACATCGCGATAGGCTCCGACACCGGCGGTTCGATCCGCGCGCCGGCGAGCTTTTGCGGCCTGATCGGCCTGCGCACGACCCACGGGTTGATTTCCCTCGACGGCACGATGAAGCTCGCGCCCAGCCTCGATACCTTCGGCTGGTTCGCCAGGGATATCGATGTTTACCAAACGGTGGCGCAGTTGCTGATCGGCGAAGACGCCTATCGCGGCCAACTCACCAGGCCGCTGGCGCTCGACTGGCTCGACCAACTGCCGACCGGTCCTGGCGAAGTCGCCGAATACCAGCGGATGCGGCGGCAGGCAGAGGCGGCCATTGGCCCAGTCGCCGATGCGGCCCCCCTCTCCTTTGCGCCCGACGAACTCTACTGGTGCTTCCGCAAGATCCAGGCCTTTGAGGCCTGGCAGCAGCATGGCGCATGGATCTCGTCTGGCGATCGCGGCCTCGGGCCGGGTGTCAAGGAGCGCTTCGAATTCGGCGCCATCATTTCCGCGGCGGACTATGCCGCGGAGATCGAAAAACGCGACGCGTTTCGCCAGGAGCTCGGCGCGCTGCTCGGGGCGGACGGCATTCTGGTCCTGCCGACGGTACCAGGAGCCGCACCCCTGGCCAACGGTACGCATGACGAGCTTCTCGCCTATCGCGAGCGCGCCCTGATGCTGCTGTGCCTGTCCGGCCTGTCGGGCTTCCCCCAGATCACGCTGCCCATCGGCACCGCCGACGACGCACCATTCGGGCTCTCGCTGCTCGGCCCCGCCGGCAGCGACCTAGCGCTGGTCGAGATGGGACGCAAAATCCTGCAAGCGAAATCCTGAAGTTAAGGACCAGGTTCGGAACCGACACGAGGTGTCGGAGACTTCGACCTGCGGCGATGGCGAAGTCACGATTGTTTAGGCAATCGTCGCTAGCCTGCGTGGATGCGCCAATATCTTCGACCAATACTTGTGTTCATCTTGATGGCCACGCTGGTGGCACAGACGCTCACGCGCTTCCTTGACGGCTTGCCGGGCGGTACCGCCTCAAACGGTGTCCAGGGCATCAATGCGTTCCTTGATTTCGTGCTGGTGTCGCGGATCGGCGTCGTGCCGTCGGCGGCAGTGCTCGCTATCTTGACGATCGTCTTCCCGGTGCTGGCCTATCGCCGGCAGCAGCGCGAACCGGAGTCGGCCGTGCAAGCCGTTCCCCAGGAACGTGTCGCCAGGGCCGTCAGACCTCCCGTGCAGGCGCCACCGCCGGAACGTATCGCCAAGGCTCTGGGAAGGCCCGCCCCCAAGGCGAAGGATCGCCCGTTGACCGACCCTGAGCGCCAGCTCCTGCTCAACCTTCTGGACGGCATGGCCAGCCAGCTTGTGCACAATCAGAAGCTTGTGGATGCCCAAGGCACCGAGCCTGTCGTTGTCAGGCTGGCGCCGCAGATTCCGTCGCGTGACGTCGAGCATCCCAGGAGCTGGCTCGGCGGCGCACCGGCGATGGCCGAGCATATCCCCTGGCCCGAGATCGACGGTCGCAACGCCAACTTCCTCGCCCAGATCTGCTGCGCCGATCTGCCTGACGACCTGTGGGGCGGACACGGTCCGCGCGATGGCTGGCTCGCGATCTTCATCCATCCGACCGACTACGCGGTGCAGGTGCTGCATCTCAGCGAAATGGGGCCGTGGCGACAGGGACCCGAAGACCTCGACATAGATGGCTGGTCCATCACCTTGCCCTACGCGAAGTCGCGGCTGAAGCCGATCAGGACCTGGCCGCGCTGGCCCGTCGACCTCGTTTCAGTGCGACCGGGCGAACCCGATCCCCGACTGGAGGGGCGGAGCGAGGCCACACACGACATCTACAAGCAAAGTTTTGACCTGGCGTCGCCGGAACACCGCCCCTTCGATCGCAGCACGACACTCGAAATGCTCGAGATTGCCGAGGCGCGTCTCGTCGAGTGGCTGGCCAAGGACATGATCACGCCGCTCCGGCAGCAGCTTGAACAGGCATCGGACAGGCTCGTCGCCGCGGAAGCCGCGCCGGAACCGCCCAGCTATCTCGCCGAGCTGCGCGAACGTGCTGCCACCTTGCCGGTCCTGATCGAAGCGAGGACGAAGGGGCTTCCGATGTTCGAAGCCGCCCTGGCCCAGGTGCGGAAGCTGGCCGAACGGATCAGGGCAACATCGGACCAGACGCCACTTTCGCAAGATGAGATCGCCGCGATCATGGTCGAACTCGGCAAGTGCGAGATCATCTATCCGCGGGAGCAGCAGGCGCCGCTGACCGTTCACAACGGGGAAGGATCCTTGTGGGTCTGGGATTTCGAGTGCCTCCGGCTCGACAGGGCGCGGCACGCATACTCGAAATCGCCCGATGCCCTACCTCCGGCAATGCGTGGCTATTCGAGCCCATCTGGCAGGATCAAGCCGCGCATGAAATGGCTGGCATGGGGCACGTGCCGTTCGGATACGTGCACGAATTCGACCTCGACAGCGACGTGACGCTGCTCGAACTGCCCACCAGCAACCTGATGGGCTGGATGTTCGGCGACGTCGACAATCTGGTGCTGACCATCAGGAAACAAGACCTTGCCGCCGGCAGGTTCGACGATCTCAGGGTCCAGGTCTCGAACTAAACCGGCAGCGCCGCCCGACGTGCTTCGCGCCATAGCCCTTGACCCCTTGGTGTGAACAATCCTAGCGTCGTTGTAGCCAATTATTGAACGAGACCGCAGGTACCATGGACACTCTGACCCGCATGCGCGCCTTCATCGACGTCGTCGAAGCTGAAGGCTTTTCGGCTGCCGCGCGCAAGATCGGCCGTTCGAAGGCGCTGTTGTCCAAATATGTCCGCGAGCTCGAGGACGAACTCGGCGCGTTGTTGCTCAACCGAACGACAAGGCAATTTTCGCTGACCGAGGCCGGCCATACCTACTACAGGCGCGCCTCCGAGATCATCCGCGAGGTCGACAGCCTGGCCGATGCGGTGCGCGAGTCGTCTGGCGACGTGCGCGGCCGCGTCAAGCTGTCTGCGCCGCGCACTTTCGCCGACGCGCCCATCGGCCAGTCGCTGATCGACTTCGCCAAGGAACACCCCGACATCGTGCTCGAAATCCATCTCGATGATCGTTTCGTTGATCTGGTCGAAGAGGGTTTCGACCTCGCCATCCGCATTTCGCGACTGGAAAACTCGTCCTTGATCGCGCGCCGGCTGGCGCCGTTCGGGATCAGGGTCTGCGCCTCACCGGAACTGATCGAAAAGCACGGCATACCAAAGCGCCCGACAGACCTCGGCGGCTTGCCCTGCATCATCGACACTAACGGTCGCTACCTCTCGAACTGGCCATTCGCCGGCGACACCGGCGATGCGATGACAGTGTCGGTATCAGGGCCGATGGAGGTCAACAGTCCGATGGCGGCGCGTGCGGCCGCGGTCGCAGGGCTCGGCTTCGCCATGTTGCCGGATTTCATCGCCGCCCCCGAAATTGAGGCCGGCCGACTCGTGCCGGTGCTCGATGATCGCCTGCTCAGCGGCGCCGGCATCTTCGCCGTCTACCCGCATCGCCGCTATCTGCCGGCGAAAATCCGTGTCTTCGTCGATTTCCTGGTGCAGTGGTTCAAGACAAATCCTTGCAACCATCCGACATAATTGGCCGACACGTCCCACTTTTGCCCTGTTTCTGATAACCTTCGGGGTGACCGAAGCGCCGGGACCGCCAGTGTAATGATTCTGAAAACGTCAACGACGATGCTGGCCACAGCCGCAGCGACATTGCTGGCGATGACCGTGCCGGCGAGCGTCCATCCGCACGTCTTTGCCGAGGCCCGGCTCGACGTCGTGCTCACGCCCGACAGGACAGTGAAGTCGCTCAGGCACCTGTGGCGTTTCGACGATCTGTTTTCCAGCACAGTGCTGATGGAGTTCGACAAGAATTCCGACCTCAAGCTCGACGACACCGAGCTGGCGGAGGTGTCCAAGACGGTGTTCGAGTCGATCGGCGAGTACAATTATTTCCAGGTCGTGACCGTCGACGGCAAGGATATCGCGATGAAGCCGCCGGCCAATCTGGTCGCCAATTTCGAGGATCAGCAGCTCATCATCCTGTTCGAGACCGAGCCGAGGGAGCCGTTGAAGCTCACCGGCAAGATCGATTTCGGTGTCTATGACCCGACCTTCTATACGGCGATCGACTTCACCGAGGACTCCAATCTCACCGTCGCCGACCTGCCCGCAACCTGCACGAAACAGGTCATCCGCCCCGATCCGGACGAAGCGATCGCGCAGAACCAGTCCAAGTTGACCGACGCGTTCTTCAACGATCCGTCAGGCACCGACATGAGCAAGATTTTTGCCACGCGCCTGGAATTGAACTGCCAAGCCAAGGGGTGATGCAGTGAAGAAGACGACCATCCGCGTGATCTTCGCGCTTTTGGCGCTGAGCTACGTGCTCAGCCATTTCGCGGTGCGGGCCCATGCCCAGAGCTCGCTTGGCATCGGCACCAACGAGGCGATGGTGCCCTCGACCGGCCTGTTCTCCGAGTTGCTCAACTGGATCAACGTCCACCAGCAGCAGTTCTACCGTTCGCTGACCGGCTCGCTGAAGGCGATGCGCGACGGCCAGAGCGGCGGTGTATGGCTTCTGGTTGGCTTGTCCTTCGCCTACGGCATCTTGCACGCCGCCGGTCCCGGCCACGGCAAGGCGGTGATCTCGTCCTACATGCTCGCCAACGAAGTGGCCCTGCGCCGCGGCATCATGCTGTCTTTCGTCTCGGCCTTTCTTCAGGGCGCCACCGCGGTCGTGCTGATGACGCTTGTCTTCCTCGTCTTGCGCGGCACCTCGGTGTCGATGACCAATGCGACGTGGTTCCTGGAAACGGTGAGCTATGCGCTGATCGCCGCTTTCGGCGCCTGGCTGCTGTGGAAGAAGCTCAAGCCGATGGCGTTCGGCCTTGCCGGCGCAGCGCCCGTGCACAGCCTGTCGGCCGCCCACGTGCATGCGCACGACCATGACCACGCCACGTGCGGCCATGACCACTCTCACGATCACCACGGTCACAACCACGCGCATCACGACCATGGGCACAGCCATCACGGCCATTCCCACAACGATCACGCTGCAGGCGAAGTCTGCCCGACCTGCGGCCACTCGCATGCGCCCGACCCGAAGATGCTCGAAGGCAAGCATTTCGACTGGCGCACGGCCTGGTCGGCGGTCGCCGCCGTCGGCATCCGCCCCTGCTCCGGTGCGCTGATCGTGCTCAGCTTTGCCTTCCTCAACGGCCTGTGGGCCGGCGGCATCCTGTCGGTCTTCGCCATGGCGCTGGGAACGGCAATCACCGTGTCGACACTCGCGGTACTCGCCGTGACGGCCAAGAACTGGGCTGTCGCCATTGCCGGAGACGGCCGCGCCGGCAACCGCGTCCACAATGTCATCGAGATCGGTGGCGCGGCACTCGTCATGCTGCTTGGCCTGGCATTGCTGGCCGCCAGCCTGAACGCCTAGCGGATCGACGGCGAAGAACCCTCCACCGCGTTCAGGTGCCACGCTGTCTAGTCATGAACTTGATGCCCATGACTAGACAGCTCGCAAGCGCTCCAGGAATATAGAAGCCGGGCCAACGGCCTTTACGCGCGTGCTTGCGAATGGGCCTCCCAAGGAGCCGGCCATGAGGAACGATACCGATTATCTGCGTCTTGCCGTGGCGATCGCCACCGAGAGCCGTGCCAGTGGCAATCATCCCTTCGGGGCGCTTCTGGTCGGGCCGGAGGGCGACGTGCTTCTTTCCTCTGGTAACACCTACGCACGCGATCGCGGCATTGGCCACGCAGAGGCAAACGTGGCCCGCGCGGCCGCGCAGCAATACGACCCGGCCTTTCTCGAGCGATGCACGCTGGTGACCTCGGTCGAGCCGTGCTGCATGTGCGCCGGAGCCTGTTACTGGGCTGGCATCGGCACCGTGGTCTACGGCCTGAGCGAAAAGCGGCTGGCCGAGCTGACCGGAGACAACCCGGAAAATCTGACCCTCGATCTGAGCTGTCAGCAAGTGTTCGCCGCTGGACGGCGCCATGTAGCGATCCGTGGTCCGTTCCCTGAACTCGAAGAAGAGATCGTCAACGACCACAAGGATTTCTGGTAACTGAGGGCCATGCGGTCCGAGACAATTGCTTCCAGATCCATTCGGCCTCAGCCGACACATTCATCCCACTAGTCTGGCCACCAGACGGGCTCGCGGCCACGCCACTCGGGCCTGCAACGACGCCGACCTGCTATCTTGGCTGCGCGCAAAAGAAATCCGCCCTGGAGTTGCGGCTGCCAGGGCGGAGTTGGTTGAACCACGTCCTGCGTGGCGTTGAGTGCTTACATCGTGGTCTTCTTGGTCGTGACGGGCGCAGCAGAGTGCTTCTTGTGCTTCTTGACCTTCTTGTGATGCACCGGCTTCTTGCTCGCGACCTTCTTCACCAGCGGAGTGGCCGCCTTGGTCGTCGTCGTCGCGGCTGCGGCGGGTGCTGCCGTGTAACCGGCGGCATTGGCGGCGCTGGCGGTCAGGACCGGGGCCGAGAAGGCCATGGCGACGGTCATTCCGAGAGCGGTCAGCAGGGTCTTGTTGACGTTCATGATCAGTTTCCTTTGCACAAGTGCATTGTTGAGGGGCCTTGTTTGAGCTCGCCGATCAGGGTTCGATCGGTTGCACTCCAAGCATCTTCAATGCTGTCGCATAGGCGCGGATGCCCTGGGCCTGCTGGTTGCCGGCACAGAATTTCATCGCCTTTTTCTGAAGAGCTTTCGCTTCGGCGGCCCGTTTCGCCTCGGCGTGTTCAGTGATCTCGTCGGTGAATTGCTGCTGCAGCCTGTTGCAGCGATCGATCCTCGTAACTGTTCCCTTCGCCTGCGGCTGGGTACTGGCTGCGCCAATTGAAAAAGCAGCGAGCAGGACGATCATCGAACTGGTCACTAACTTTCGCATATCGGTTCCAGCACCCGTGGTTGAAGCAGCACGGTTGTTATCGCGGACCGACTTGTCGGGTTTCTTTCCGGTTTGCAGTGTTTTGTTTCTGGATTGTAACTGCCGCCTCAGGCGCTCAAGTTCTCGTGTTTTCTGGTCAAAACCTTAGTTTGACCTCATTTCGCCAAGGTCCGCGCCGATCCCCTTCGAAGCGACCCGAGGTGCGAAAAAAGTGAAAACCGATGCCCATGTCCTGATCGTCGACGACGACAAGGAAATCCGCGACCTGCTCCAGGAATTCTTCGTCAAGCACGGCATGCGCGTTTCGGGCGCGCGCGACGACGACGAGATGCAGGCAGCCCTGCGCCGCGCCCCTGTCGACCTGATCATCCTCGACGTCATGCTGCCCGGCAAAAGCGGTCTCGACATCTGCCGCGACCTGCGCACGCACTCCAGGATTCCGATCATCATGCTGACGGCGGTCACCGAGACCATCGACCGCGTCGTTGGGCTGGAGATGGGCGCCGACGACTACGTGCCCAAACCCTTCGACCCGCGCGAGCTGCTGGCCCGGGCGCGCGCCGTGTTGCGCCGGCCGAGCGCTGCCGGAACGGCGCACCGGCCGGTGCCGCAGGTCTACAAATTTGCCGGCTGGACGCTCGATGTCGCCCGCCGCAAGCTGCTTAGGCCGGACGATATCAGGGTCGAGCTGACGACCGCCGAGTTCAACCTGCTGCACACGCTGGCGCGCAGCGCCCAGCGCGTGCTGAGCCGCGAGCAGCTCGTCGAACTGTCCAACCAGAACGGCGACTACAGCTATGACCGCAGCGTCGATATCCTGGTGAGTCGTCTGCGCCGCAAGATGGAGGACAATCCGCGCGCGCCGAAGCTGGTGCTGACGGTGCGCGGCGGCGGCTATCAGTTCGTGCCAGAGGTTGTTGCCGAATGAGATGGCTCCTGCCACGGTCGCTGCCGGCCTGGGTGCTGTTGATCGTCATCGCCGGGCTGCTTTCCATTCAGGTCTCGACGCTCTCCATCGTCTCGCGCGAGCGCGTCGCCTCCAACAACATCCTCGACCTGTTTCGCCTCAACGACCGGGCGCTGTCGCTGGCGAAGCTGATGTATGCGGAACAGCCGTTTGACCGCACCCGCATCGCCGCCGGCCTGTCGGTGGCGCCGCATGTGCTGACCACCTCTGACGTACCTGCCGTAAGCTCGGTCATTCCGGCAGATGACGAGATGGCCGAACTCGAAGACATCATCGTCGGCCGTCTGTCGAAATACGGCGTTCAGGAAGCCCGGGTGCGCCGCGAAATGCCAAAGGCAAGGCCGAGCCAGAATTCGGCGGAACCCGACCAGAGCGTGGGCAGCGTCGAACGCGAGCTGCTCGACCTGTCATCCGACATCACCAACAGCGACACGCTCGTGGCATCGATCGAGTTCAAGGACGGCCAGTGGCTCAACTTCACCATGCAGGCGACACCGCCCAGTCCCGTTCTCAACAGCGATAGCTTGCCGCTCTACGGTTCGGTCGCAGCCCTGGTGGTGGCGCTTTCGATCTGGTCGCTGCGCCGGCTGACAGCACCATATCGCGCGCTCGAAAGTGCCGTCCGGCGCATCGGCGAAGACCTGAAAAGTCCGCCTTTGGATGAACGCGGCAGCAGCGAATACAAATCCGCAGCAAGGGCGGTAAACACCATGCAGGCGCGCTTGCGGGAGTATGTCGAAGACCGCGAACTGCTCGCCGCCGCCCTGGCGCACGACCTCAGGACACCGCTGACGCGCATTCGCCTGCGTCTCGAACTGCTGCGCAATTCGCCGCTGCGTACTGCGCTGATGCACAACCTAGCCGACATCGAGGCGATCTCGGCTTCGGTGCTCGACTTCGCCACCTACGAGGCCAAGGACGAGGCCTCGGAAAGGATCGACTTCTGGTCGCTTGTCGATTCGATCGCCGACGGCAATCCGCACGTCGTCTTCGACGGCGCCCGCCATCATGCCCGCGACCTGGTCTGCCATGGCCAGGCGATCGCGCTGCGCCGATGCGTGACCAATCTCGTCGACAATGCGGTGAAGTATGGCGGCAAGGCCCGCCTGGCCTTGTCGCAGAACGACGGATACCTGCTGCTCGCCATCGACGATTCCGGGCCGGGAATTCCCGAGGCAAAGATGGAAACGATCTTCCGGCCGTTTATCCGCATCGAAGGTTCGCGCAACCGGCAGACCGGCGGCTTTGGCCTAGGGCTGACGATCGCCCGCAACATTGCCCGCCGCTTTGGCGGCGACGTTACGCTCAAGAACCGCAGCGGCGGCGGTTTGCGTGCCGAGCTTAAGATACCGCTGGCCGAAACGACGAAAGCCGCTGTGGCCAAATAGCCAAATCAGGTCAGTTGCCGTTCCTGCGCTGGTTGCGTCCGCGCAGCCAGAACACGCCGAAGAAGGCGAGCACGAAAAGCACCGCGACAACGCCGGCAGCGACAGTCGAATAATTGCCGACGGCCAGCATGACCTTCGGCAGGAAGAACGCCGCCACGCCGAAGATGATCATGATCCATGCGGCAGCGACGGCGGCATGGCGGGTCTTGGTGTCCATCGGCGAGGCCCCAGATTGCGGTTGCGTCCGGACGGTGCCCGGTGCAGCTGTGCTTCATAGCGTTCGTTGGCGCATCAGCCAACGCACCAGCGCCGGTTCCTTTGTCGCATGCGCGATCCAACCGGCGCCCGTAGCAGCCATCAGCCCGTTGGCCTAGGCACCAAATTCGGCGCGGAAATCCTCAAGCTTGCGCTTCTGCTGGCCTGCCGCATCGAAATTGGACGGATCGAGCCAGGCCTCATAGGCCTGCTCTAGCGCCGGCCACTCCTTGTCAATGATCGAGTACCAGGCCGTGTCGCGGTTCTCGCCCTTGGTCACCATGTGCTGGCGGAAGATGCCCTCGAACTTGAAGCCGAAGCGCTCGGCCGCGCGCTTGGAGGGGATCGTTGCGGTTGTTGCACTTCCACTCGTAGCGGCGATAGCCGAGTTCGAAGATGTAGCGTGCAAACAGGAACTGCGCCTCGGTCGCCGCCGGTTTGCGCGAGACGATGTCGCTCCAGTAGATGTTGCCGATCTCGATGACGCCGAAATTCGGGTCGATACGCATCAAGGTCTGGCGCCCGGCCATCTTGCCAGTCGCCTTGTCGATGACAACGAAAAACAGCGGATCTTCGCTCGCCGCCGATTTGTCGAGCCAGGGCTGGAAGTCGGCGCGGGTCTGCGGCTTGTTGTCGAACAGCCAGCGAAACCGGCCTTCGGCATCCTGCGCGGTCGCCATTTCGTACAGGCGTTCGCCGTGCTTTGCCACGTCGAGCGGTTCGAGCCGGACATAGCGTCCGTCGAGGTTGATGCGCTCGGGGCGCGGCCGCGGCTGCCAGCCCTGCAGGTTCTCGGACAAGGACGTCTCCAATTCGTTTGACATGGTCGCCTCTAGTCTCGCAAAAATCTCATACCCGCGACAGAACCAGACGGATAGCCGGAATGCTCCACACGATTGCCGCCTTCGATCGCCTCGGCGAAGAAAATGCCTTCGCCGTATTGGCACGCGCCACGGCCCTGCTCCACGAGGGGCGCGATATCGTCAATCTGGGCATCGGCCAACCCGACTTCCGTACGCCTGAACATATCGTCGACGCCGCCATCAAGGCACTGCGCGACGGCCACCACGGCTACACCCCGGCCAACGGCCTGCTGGCGACGCGCGAGGCGGTGGTGCGGCGCACGCTTGCGACAACCGGCGTCGAGGTCTCGCCGGAAAACATCATGATCATGCCGGGCGGCAAGCCGACGATGTTCGCCGCGATCCTGATGTTCGGCGAACCTGGCGCCGAGATCCTCTATCCAGACCCGGGTTTTCCGATCTACCGCTCGATGATCGAGTTCACCGGGGCAACGCCGGTGCCGGTGCCGATGCGCGAAGCCAACGGCTTTGCCTTTTCGGCAGAAGAGACGCTGTCGCTGATCACGCCAAGGACACGCCTCCTGATCCTCAATTCGCCAGCCAACCCCACTGGCGGGGTAACGCCGCGCGTCGAGATCGCCAAGCTGGTCAAGGGGCTCGAAGCCCATCCGCATGTCGCCATCATGTCGGACGAGATCTACGACGTCATGACCTATGACGGCGAAAGCCACACCTCGCTGCTGACCTTTCCGGAAATCCGCGACCGGCTGATCATCCTCAATGGCTGGTCCAAGACCTGGGCGATGACCGGCTGGCGCATGGGCTGGTCGATCTGGCCGAACGCAGCGGAAACCGGCCAGCTTTACGACAAGGTGCGCAAGCTCGCAGTCAATTGCTGGTCCTGTGTCAACGCGCCGAGCCAGTTTGCCGGCATCGCCGCCATTGACGGCCCCCAGGACGACGTCGACAAGATGATGCGCGCCTTCGACAACAGGCGCAGGATCGTCGTCGAAGGGTTGAACGCGATCCCTGGTGTTTCCTGCATCACGCCCAAGGGCGCCTTCTATGCCTTCCCGAACATCACCCAGACCGGCTGGAAGGCGAAGAAGTTGGCCTCGGCCCTGCTGGAGGAAGCCGGCGTCGCCCTGATCGGCGGACCGGATTTCGGCATTCTCGGCGAAGGCTACATCAGGCTGTCCTACGCCAACTCGGAAGAGAACATCCTGCGTGCCCTGGAACGCATCGAGGCGTTCCTGGCAAAGACCTGATACGCCCGCGAACGTGCTATTCGGCCGGCGAGGTGCTGGTCGATACCGCCATGCCCGGCCGGTAAGGCGTCAGCGTCGGGATAATCATCGGGACGTGGCGGGCGTAGTCGTCGTATTCGTGGAACGTCGCGCGAAGGATTTGCTCCTCGTTGAGCATGCGCCGATACTGCAATGCGCACCACAAAACGAAGAGCAGAGCTGACCAGATCGACCAGCCGGCGATCACGGCCCCAAGCGTAGTGACAGCTTCAGCAGCATAAAGCGGATGCCGGACAATTGCGTAGGGTCCCTGGATCACCAGTTGTCGGGCCGCGGCCATGATCGAAAACGACCGGCCAAGATAGATCACGCACCAGATCGACAAGACCGTGCCTGCAACCATCAGGCACGCGGCGAAAACCCGCAAGCCGGTCCCGGGGGTGCCAGTCGGCAAGACGACGAGAAACATCAGGCAGAACGTGCCGGCAATGGCAGTCAGGCGTGGTTCGATGCCTGATGACACGTTCTTCGGTGCATGCCGGACCACGGTGAGGAACACCACCAGCGCCAGGAAGATCAGACCCGATACGCGCGATGCGAGCACGAACTGCCAGAGGTCGATCTGGTCCCGCAACTGGACCGTTGCGGCGATGGACCCCGCCTGCATGATCGCCAGATAGAGGAATGTCGCAATCATCAGGCCCTTGCCGGCCAAGTCTTCCAGGCGACTGGTCATTTCTGGCTTTCCCCGATTGCAGAAGGCAGGCCGGCACCGTCGAGCGGCTTTGTGGCCGTGAACGGGTAAGTTAGTTGCTCGTGATAGACGTTGGGAACAGGATCGTCGGTGCCATACTTCGCAGGCATGCGGTCGGGCATATACAGCGTGCCGCCAATCGCATCGAGGAACGGCAACTGGGCGGCGAAATTCTTGTCATAGGCCTGGCGCTCATTGGCATGGTGCCAGTGATGGAACTTCGGCGACGCGAAAATCCACTTGAACGGGCCAAAGCCGATGCGCGTATTCGAATGGATCAGCACCGACTGCCACTGGTAGATCACCACATAGACAGCGATGGCAGCGGGCGAAAAGCCGAGTGCGAAAATCGGCAGGTAGGATGCGGATTTGGTCAGTATCTGGTCGACCGGATGGACCCGGTGGGCGGCAAGCCAGTCCATTTCCTCGATGCTGTGATGCACGGCGTGAAACCGCCACAGGAACGGCACGGCGTGGAAGGCGCGATGGGCGAGGTAGAAGCCGACGTCAGCGAGAACGATCACCTCGATGGCCTGCAGCCAGACAGGCTGGCTGCGAATGGCGGCCCCCACGCGCTCAGGCATGAACATGCCGATGCCGACCATCAATGTGCCCACCAGGGCCAGCAGGCCCATCTTGATCAGAATGCCATTGAACAGGAGGTAGAAGGCATCGTTGAGCCAATGGCGGCGCAACGTCTTCTGCTCGTGATGATGCGGAAGCAGTTGCTCAAGCGGGATGAAAATGAGGGCGACGATGAGAAGCGCCTTCAGATCGATCAAATCGCTCAATTGCATGCCAAAACCCGCCTTCCAGAGGCCACCTCGACGCGTAAGCATCGTTGTGTACTACTTGTGGGTTAACGGCTGTTTGCTACCGGCAGGGACAATTGCGAGATTGTCTCGGTCTCACCCGCGCCCGACATAAGGCATCTTGGTCGCCATGACCGTCATGAACAGCACATTGGCGTCGAGCGGCAGGCCGGCCATGTAGACAACGGCCTCGGCGACGCGCGCGACATCCATCACGGCTTCAGCTGAAATCGAGCCGTCGGCCTGCTGGACCCCGACGGTCATCGGCACGGCCATCTCGGTCAGTGCATTGCCGATGTCGATCTGGCCGCAGGCGATGTCGAAGGGTCGACCGTCAAGCGCTAGCGTCTTGGTCAGGCCGGTGATGGCGTGCTTGGTGGCGGTGTAGGGCACGGAGCCCGGGCGTGGCGCATGCGCCGAGACCGAGCCATTGTTGATGATGCGGCCGCCCATCGGATCCTGCCTGCGCATGGCGGCAAAGGCGGCTCGCGAACACAGGAACGTGCCGGTGAGATTGACCGAAACGACATCGTTCCAGGCCTCGACCGGGATCTCGTCGATGGTGGACGCCTTGTAGCCCATGCCGGCATTGTTGAAGAGCAGGTCGACCCGGCCGAACGCCTCGGTGATGGTCTCGAACATATCGTCGACCTGATCGGGCTTGGTCACGTCGCAGACGATGGCCAGCGCGCTGGCGTCGGTCCTGCCCGCGTCGCGGATCGCCTCATCCAGCGAATGCTTGCCGCGGCCGCAGAACACCGTGTTCCAACCGTCCTGGAGCAATGCGGTCGCCACCGCCTTGCCGATGCCCTTGCCGGCGCCGGTGACCACCGCGACCCTGTTGCTTGCCATGATGAAGCTTCTCCCTGCGCATGACCAATCGCCGGCGGCAGATCATTGGTAGCGTCGGCAGTCTAGTGCATGGCTGCTCAAATCGGAATCGAAATAGGGCAGTAAAGCCGGCCCGGCTTTAGTTCCCGGAAGCTGCGAGGGAAGACACACAAGGGGGAGACACACAAAAAGGGCGGTCATTGGCGACCGCCCAGTTTTTGATCGAACCGTGCTTGGGAGGAGGAGAGCCGATCCGAGTAAGAAAATGATGCGCTTGGGCGGTTAACAAATCCTTAACGCGAAAAGCCGCCTTTTAGACGCTTCCAGGCCACCTCCCCGCAAGCTTTTACCAGCGCGGATTGACCGACGGCGCGGCGGACGCCTCGACCGGAACCTTGACACTCGACACAGTCGCCTCGACATGATCGATAAGTGCGTCCGGCAGCTGAAGCCGACCGGCGAGCAGGTCGAGATAACCGCGCTCGGCGCGGGTGTCGGGATCGATCGCCAGGCGCGAGGCGGTGTAGAGCTCGACCTTCTGCGCTTCGGTCTGGGCGGCCGCGACGATCGAGTCGAGATCGAGCGGCGAATTGAGTTCTTCCATCAGGAACTGCTCGGCATCAGAGCCGATGCCCGACAGGCTGAGCCGGTCGCCGATCTTCTTGCGTTCTTCGTCGTCGATATGGCCATCGGCCTTGGCGGCGGCAATCATCGCGCGGATCAGCGTCAGTGCGAACTCGGTCTCGCCCTGGGGCGCCTGCGAGGGATGGAAAGAGTTGTCGGCCGGCGGCGGCAGAAGCTGCGGCTCGGCGTTGGGGGCAGCCGCAGTCTGCTCAGGGGCATTGCCGGCCTTGTAGTTCTGGTAGGCCTTGTAGGCGAGGCCACCGATGGCGGCGAGGCCACCGACCTTCAGTGCCGTGCCGGCGACCTGACGGCCGGCACCGGTGCCAAGCAGCACGGCAACCAGCGCGCCGGCAGCGAGCGGATTGTCCTTGGCGAGTTGCGTCGCCTGCCCGGCCTTGTCGCGCACGGTGGAGCCGGTACCTGGGATCTTGGAGCCGAGGAGATCGTCGAGCAGCTTCTTGGGGTCGAACATGGATGCCTCCGGTTAGGAATGTCGGTCGCCGTGAGGTAGGCGGACGATCAAGACATTACAATGACATCAGCCAATTTGGCGAGGCCGGCCGGATACAGAGAGGTCAACTGCCGATATGGGGCCCAGAGCCGCGCTTTTCTGCCAGCTCTACTTGGCGGTTGCGTTCGGCATAGCGGGCACGGTCCTCGTCGGAGCGGGCGTCATGGCAATGCGGACAGGAAACGCCAGCCTCGAACTTGGGCGACAAAAGCTCCTCGGGCATCAGTGGATGCCGGCAGGCGCGGCACAGCTCGGCGTCGCCCACGGCAAGGCCGTGCGACACCGACACACGTTCGTCGAAGACAAAGCACTCGCCCTGCCACAGGCTTTCCTCAGCCGGCACTTCTTCGAGATATTTGAGGATGCCGCCCTTGAGGTGGAAGACGTCGTCGATGCCGAGCGACTTCACATAGGCAGTCGCCTTTTCGCAGCGAATGCCGCCGGTGCAGAACATCGCCACCTTGCGGCCTTCGAGCTCGCTGCGGTGTTTTTCGACCCAGGCCGGGAACTCGCGGAAGCTCTTGGTCTGCGGGTCAACCGCGCCGGAGAACGTGCCAATCGACACTTCATAGTCGTTGCGGGTGTCGACAACGATGGTGTCGGGGTCGGAGATCAGTGCATTCCAGTCGTTCGCCTCGACATAGGCGCCGACGCTGGCGAGCGGATCGATGCCGTCGATACCCATGGTGACGATTTCGCTTTTGAGGCGCACCTTCATGCGGTGGAACGGCATCTCTTCGGCAGCGCTGTACTTGACCTCGATCCCTGTGAACTCCGGCATGGCTTCGAGATGGGCAATCAGTTCGCCGATCGCCTGTTCGGTGCCGGCAACGGTGCCGTTGATGCCCTCGCGGGCGAGCAGCAGCGTACCCTTGATGCCGCGGCCGCAGCAGAAGGCGGCAAGCGGTGCGCGCAAGGCCTCGAACGCCTCGAGCCGGCAGAAGCGGTAGAGGGCGGCGACACAGAGGGGGGCTGGTGTGGAACGATTCATGGCGGAGCCACTAGCGCTTCGCCTCATTTTTTTCAACGTGGAGCTGAAAATGGAATGATTACAGGCAGTTCCTGATTCGGGCCTCGCCTCGTACCCAACTACTTCGTGGCTCGCTTTTTCCTCGCCTGCCGAAACGGGGCGACAATGGCCGCTGCGAAATGGAGAATGTCGCGCATGTTCAGCAAACAAACGGCAGCCGAAATCGAAAAGGCGGCCACAGAGTTCGGGCTCGAACCGGCAGCGCTGCTCGCCATTGCCGAGATCGAAAGTGCTGGGCAGGTGTTCGCCAAGGTCGACGGCCGCAACGAGCCGCTGATCCGCTTCGAGGGTCATTATTTCGACCGCAGGCTTTCCGGCGCCAAGCAGGACAAGGCACGTGCCGCCGGTCTGGCCGCGCCAACAGCGGGTACGGTCGCCAACCCACGCGCTCAGGCGGCACGCTGGCAGATGCTCGAACAGGCCGCTGAGATCGATCACCAGGCCGCCTATGAATCGACATCCTGGGGCCTCGGCCAGGTCATGGGCGCGCATTGGCAGTGGCTCGGTTTCGACAATGTCGACGCGCTCGTGAGCGAGGCCCGTTCCGGGGCCGCCGGACAGGCGCGGCTGATGGCGCGCTATATGGAAAAGGCCGACCTTGCCAAAGCGCTCAACGGGCACGACTGGGAATCCGTCGGGCACGGCTACAACGGACCCGGTTTCCGCAAGAACGGCTACCACCTCAAGCTGGCGGAAGCCTACAACAGGCAGATCGCCGGCCCTGCCCCCGGCGACCGCACGATGACGGTTGGCTCGCGCGGCGAGCCTGTCACCGAGCTTCAGGAAGCGCTCGTCGCATTGGGCTATTCGGTCGACACCGACGGCATCTTTGGACCCGGCACCGCTGCCGCGGTCAAGAAATTCCAGACCGATCACGGCCTTGCCACTGATGGCATCGCCGGCGAGCATACCCAGGCTGCCATCAGCAAAGCGTTGCGGCCTGGCGGCGACGATCTGTGGTCAACCCTGAAAGCTTGGCTCGCCGGGCTTTTCGGTAGATCCTGGAGCGCCTGACCCCATGCGGGCGCGGGCGATCCGTTCTGGTTCCTGGCTGGAACGGTCTGCACGACAGCATGTCGCTGCCGGGTTCGTGGACTCAGAAAGCCTGGTCTGTTAAATCGGTTGAAAATTGAAGTGGAGCGGAATGCCATGACCAGCAAAACCCAAAAACTCCTTGCGCTGCTCGATGGCCAGCCAGTCATTCCGGTGCTGAAGATCGAGCGTGCGGCCGATGCCGTGCCGCTGGCCCGTGCGCTGGCACGTGGCGGCCTCAGGGCAATCGAAATCACGCTGCGGACCGACGAGGCGCTGGAATGCATCCGCCGCGTCGCCGCCGAGGTCGAGGACTGCATCGTCGGTGCCGGCACCATCCTGAACGCGCGTCACTTCGACGAAGCCGTTGGCGCCGGCTCCAAGTTCATCGTCAGTCCCGGCCTGACACGCGAGTTGGCCGCCCATGCCGCCGGCAGCGATGTGCCGCTGCTGCCGGGCACCATCACGCCGGGCGAGATCATGGCCGCACTTGAAGCCGGCCTCGACTTCCTGAAATTCTTCCCGGCCGAGCAGGCCGGCGGCGCGCCCTTCCTCAAGGCACTGGCTTCGCCGATCGCCGGCGTGAAATTCTGCCCCACCGGCGGCATCTCCGCCAAGAACGCGATGGACTATCTCAGCCTGCCGAATGTCGTGTGTGTTGGTGGCTCGTGGGTCGCGCCCGACGACATGGTCAAATCGGGCGACTGGGCCGGCATCGAGGCGCTAGCCGCCGAGGCGAACAAGCTGCGCAAGAGCTGAGGAACCCTTCCTTCTCCCCTGTGGCAGAAGGTCGGCCCCCACGGCATGCTTCCAAAAGCAAAAAGCCGCGCTGGTTGCCAGCGCGGCTTTTTGTCGTTCGGTTCGTCGATCAGTTCGTCGCGAAGCGCGCCACCGACAGGAACTTGACGGCGCTGCCCGAGAAGCGGTGGGCATCGGCGGCCTGATTGCCCTGCTGGAAGCCGGCCGTATAGACCTCCTTCGGCGCGGTGCGGACCAGGTTGTAAGCAAAGCCCGGCGCCTTGGTGTTGGTCGTGACGGTGGTCACCTGCTCGCCGCTGCGCAGCGCCCAGCGGGCAGCGTCGGGTGCGGCGGCGACAACGACAGCCTTGGGCTCCGGCTTGGCTTCCTGAGCGACCGGCCGTGCCGACTTGCGCGTGGTCTTGACGTTGCCACCGATGGCCGCAGCAGGATCGATGCCGACCGAGGCGGTCGCGATCGCATTCTTGGGCGTGGCTGTAGCAACCGTCTCAGGCTGATCGAAAACGGAACGGGGTGCCGGTTCCGGTGCAAGTGCTGCAACTTCGAGCACGTCCTGGGCAGACTCGTCTTCGGCCGGAATGTCGTTCGCAGCAGCCAGGGCGGCTTCGACAGTCATATCCTGCGGGCGGGCCGACGGCAGCGGCGCCGTGGCGTCGCTGGCGGTCGCCGGCGCATCGTCCGTCGCGGCCAGCGCCATCAGTACGCTCTGGTTCTCGGGCTTGAGCTCGGCCGGCGGATTGTAGTTCGGACGCCAGGTCGGCAGCGGCACATTGGCGGCGATCTGCTGCTCGACGGCAGTGGGCTGCGCACCTTCGGCCAGCGGTGCAGAAGCCGCGCCGAACGGCACGGTTTCGGCGGCCGCCAAACCAACTTCGGCCTGCGGCCGCGGGGCCATGCCAGGCAGCGGCACGCTGCGCGCCGGAAGGGCAGCGATGATGGTTTCAGGCGCCTGCTCTGCGGGCGCCTCGTCGGCGACCTGCGGCAGCTCGGCACGCTGGGCATTCTCAGGCGCTACGATCTGGATGCCGGGCAGCGACTTGGCGGCCGGCGCCTCGGCGATAGCCTTGGTCGGCGCACGCTTGGGCGCGACGGCTGCAACGGCGATTTCACCGCTATCTTCTTCGTCGTCGGCACCGCCGCCGCCAAACAGCGCGGCAAACAGGCCACCGCTGCGCTTGGCAGGTGCACTGGCGAGCACGAGGTCACCGCTCTTTTTGCGCGACTGATAGGAGGCGAGCGCCTGCTCGAAACCAGGCAATGGCTTGCCGTCGCTCGGCACATGCAACGTCTTGCCGGATGGGAACACGGCGACGAGTTCGCTGCGGCTCATGCGCGGCCAGTGCCGCACATTGCCGACGTCCATGTGGACGAAGGGCGAACCCGAGCGTGGATAATAGCCGACGCCGCCGGCCTGCACGCGCAGGCCCGCGTCCCGCAGTTTCTTGAGCGGCACGCCGGGAATGAAGAAGTCCATCGCCTTGCCGAGCATGTGCTGGCTCTTTTCGGCAACGCCGCTCGAACGGCTGCGCAGCAGCGAATTGGTCGCCGGCGAACGATAGGCAGACACAACGTGGATGTAGTCGCGAGCACCAGCGGAGCGATAAGCCTCCCAGACCACGTCGAACAGACGCGGATCCATCTTGGTCGGCTCGTTGCGGCGCCAGTCGCGCAGGAATTGGTTGAGTTTCTTGAGCCCGGCGGCGTCGTACCTGCCGTTGCGCTTGAACGTGATCTCGGCTCTTTCGCCCGTGTGGGTGTAATAAAGCTTGAGTGTCCGCGTCTCGGCGGAGGCAGTTGCCTGGGAAGCTGTCAGGAAACCAAAGGCCAGCATCGCGGCGGTAAGCCACTTTTGCCAGACGTTCGATTTCGAGTGACGCCCTTCGGTGTTCTCGATCCTGTTCAAATCAAAAGGCCCTGTTAGGCTGCCATCTGTCCCCGGATTTGAAGCCCGGACACGCTTACGGATTCGCGTCCGAATATCGATCCTAATGGTTAATCACTGCTTATTGAAGCCGAAATGCGGTAACACCATGGCGATATCCCAGCAAAAAGGAATCGCGCTTTTTTATGGTAAACTACTGGTTTAAACCACAAAAACGACACTGAACAAATATGCTCGCGACTGTAGATTGCTGCGGCCCGCAAGCGACACGCAAGCTTTAAATCAAAATCCGGCTGAAGAAAATATCACGAGGCGAGTCGCTCGCTGCGGCCGGTTTCAGGATCGATGCCGTATTCCTTGAGCTTACGGTACAACGTCGAGCGGCCGATTCCCAGCCGCCGCGCGACCTCGCTCATCTGGCCATTGTAATGGTCGATGGCGAGGCGGATCATCTCGAACTCGACATCGGCCAGGGGACGGACATTGCCGCGCTCGTCGAGCGCCCGCAGCGTTCCCGGTCGGGCGCGCTCCGGCGCCGACGACAGCACCGGCGTCGGCACGAGCTTGTCAGCACCGGCATCTGCAACCACAGGCGCGGCATCGCCACCAAGGTCGACAACGCCTTCGACCTGGGCGCGGATCTGCGGGAATTCGTCTTCGGTGAGCACATCGCCTTCAGACAGAACGCAGGCGCGGAACACGGCGTTTTCCAGCTGCCGGATATTGCCCGGCCAGTCATAGGCCTGAAGCAACGCCAGCGCATTTTCCGAAATCATCGGGATACGGCCATGCGGGCTTGCCGGAGCGACGCGGGAAATGAAATGGCTGACCAAAAGCGGAATGTCGTCGCGGCGCTCGCGCAGCGGCGGCACGAAGATCGGGTAGACATTGAGGCGGTAGAACAGGTCCTCGCGGAACTTGCCGTCCTTGACCTGCTGCAGAAGGTTGCGGTGCGTCGCCGAAATCAGCCTGATGTCGACCTTGACCGTCGAGCGACCACCGACCGGGTCGACCTCGCCTTCTTGTACCGCGCGCAACAGCTTGACCTGCACGTCGAGCGGCAAGTCGCCGATCTCGTCGAGGAACAGCGTGCCGTTGTTGGCTTCGACGAACTTGCCCGCATGCTTGTCGGTTGCACCGGTGAACGAGCCCTTCTCATGGCCAAACAGGATGCTCTCGACAAGATTGTCGGGAATGGCGCCGCAATTGACGGTGACGAAGGGCTTCGACCGGCGGTCGCCGGAGCCCTGGATGGCGCGGGCGACGAGTTCCTTGCCGACACCGGACTCGCCCTCGATCAGGATCGGAATGTTGGATGCCGAAGCCTTCTGGCCGAGCCGGATGACGCGGTCCATGGCCGGGCTCCGGGTCACCATGTCGCGGAAGGTCAAAAGCCCGCTGCCACGACGCGCGGTGCGCCGCACCTGATCCTCGACCGCCTCGACCTTGAGCGCGTTGGTGATCGCCGCCAGCAGCCTGTCCGGCGAGGCCGGCTTGACGACAAAGTCGAAGGCGCCGTTGCGCATCGCCGAGACCACGGTCTCGATGCCGCCTTGTGCGGTCTGGACGATGACGGGAAGTGCGATACCGCGCTCGCGCATCGCCTTGAGCACGCCGATGCCGTCGAGCCCGGGCATGGAGAGGTCGAGAATGATCACGCCGACTTCGCCGCCACGCGGCCCGTCGAGCAGGCGCAGTGCGGCCTCGCCGCCATCGACAGCTATTGCGGTGTGGCCAAATTTCGTCACCGCCGCGTCGACAAGGCGACGTTGGACGGGATCGTCATCGACTATGAGAATCGAACCTGCCATGAATGTCCGCAATATGCCCGCAGCTGCTGATTGGATGTGGATCATCCTGGCACAGGGTTCTAAATAAGGTTTCAAGAAAGCCGGTGAACGAATCCCTTAGGATTGAATCAAACCGGCAAATGAGCAGTGAAAAGGAAGACGCAATGCGTTGGAATTCCGGGCAACAGATGTCGGCCACCGCCTCCGCCGGAAGCGCGGCAGGGCTTGGCGAGCTGCCCGAATGGGATCTTGGCGACCTTTACTCCGGCATGGATGCGCCGGAGCTGGCCCGCGACCTCGACAAGGCCTCTGCGGACGCCGTTGCCTTCGAAGCACGCTGGAAAGGCACGCTTGCCATCGAGGCTGCGCGCGGTGCCGCTGGCAAGCTTGGCGAGGCGATGCGCACCTACGAAGCGCTGGAAGAGCTGGTCGGCCGCGTGGTCTCTTACGCCGGGCTTGTCTATGCCGGCGACACATCCGATCCCAAGCGCTCCAAGCTTTATGGCGACGTCCAGGAAAAGATGACGGACGCCAGCGCGCACATGCTGTTTTTCGCGCTCGAACTGAACCTTGTCGACGACGAACTGATCCTCAAGGCACTCGATACCGATCCGGCCTTCGGCCATTACCGGCCGTGGGTGCTCGACCTGCGCAAGGACAAGCCTTACCAGCTCGAGGACCGGGTCGAGCAGTTGTTCCACGAAAAGTCGATCACCGGGCGCGGCGCCTGGAACCGGCTGTTCGACGAGACCATGACCGACCTGCGCTTCAGCATCGGCGGCGAGGAACTGGCGCTCGAACCGGCGCTGAACATGCTTCAGGACCCCGATGGCGAGGTCCGCAAGGCAGCGTCCGACGCGCTTGCCGCGACCTTCCGCAAGAACCAGCGGGTCTTCACGCTGATCACCAACACCTTGTCCAAGGACAAGGAGATTTCCGACCGCTGGCGCGGCTTCGAAGACATCGCCGACTCGCGCCACCTCGCCAACCGGGTCGAGCGCGCCGTTGTCGATGCGCTGGCCGCCGCCGTCCGCGAGGCCTATCCGCGCCTGTCGCACCGCTATTACAAAATGAAGGCCAAATGGCTCGGCATGGAGGTGATGAACCACTGGGACCGCAACGCGCCGCTGCCCGAAACACCGCAGGCGATGATCGGCTGGGACGAGGCCAAGGATACGGTGCTGACCGCCTATCAGCGCTTCTCGCCTGAGATGGCCGAGATCGCGCGCGACTTCTTCGATCGCCGCTGGATCGACGCGCCGGTGCGCCCGGGCAAGGCACCTGGCGCCTTCGCCCACCCGACAGTGCCGTCTGCGCACCCTTACGTTCTGCTCAACTACATGGGCAAGCCGCGCGATGTCATGACGCTTGCCCATGAGCTCGGCCACGGCGTGCACCAAGTGCTGGCCGCCGGCCAGGGCGCGCTGATGGCCTCGACGCCGCTGACGCTGGCCGAGACGGCAAGCGTGTTCGGCGAGATGCTGACCTTCCGCTCGCTGCTCGACCGCACCACCGACAAGCGCGAGCGCAAGGCGATGCTGGCCCAGAAGGTCGAGGACATGATCAACACGGTCGTGCGCCAGATCGCCTTCTACGAGTTCGAGCGCAAGGTGCACTCAGAGCGCAAAAACGGCGAACTGACCTCCGACCAGCTCGGGCAGTTCTGGCTCGAGGTGCAGGCCGAGAGCCTGGGGCCGGCGATCAAGTTGCGCGACGGCTACGAGGTGTTCTGGTCCTACATCCCGCACTTCATCCACTCGCCCTTCTACGTCTACGCCTATGCCTTCGGCGACTGCCTGGTGAATTCGCTCTACGCGGTCTACCAGAACGCCGAGCGCGGCTTTCAGGACAAGTATTTCGAGATGCTGCGCGCCGGCGGCACCAAGCATCATTCGGAACTCCTGAAACCGTTCGGGCTCGACGCCACCGATCCCGCTTTCTGGCAGAAGGGGCTTGCCGTCATCAGCAGCCTCATCGACGAACTGGAAGCGCTGGACTGAGTTCCAGCCCTTTCCCAGGCAACTGAAATCATGACTGGTCCCTCATCCCCATTCGTCCTGTTCAGGGACGACCCCGCCGGCCGCGAGGTGCTGTTTGAAGCGCCGCGCGAGATCATCGTCGCGCATGACGCAGCGGATTTCTTCCCGGCATTGCAGGCAGCCCAGAAGGCGCATGAGCAAGGCAAATGGCTTGCCGGCTATTTCTCCTACGAGGCCGGCTATCTGCTCGAACCCAAGCTGCGGCCGCTCTTGCCGAACGGGCGGCGTACGCCGCTCGTCTGCCTTGGCGTGTTCGACCAGCCCTCGGACAACGACCGTCCAGCATCGCGCGAGCCTGCCACCAACGGGCCGATCTTCGACGCGCGGGCGACATGGTCGGAAGCGGACTACGAGCGCCGCTTCAAGCGCCTGCACCAGCATCTGCGCCAGGGCGACTGCTATCAGGCCAACCTGACATTTCCGGTCCATGCGCAATGGTCCGGCGATGCGCTCGACGCCTTCGACGCACTCATCGCGCGCCAGCCGGTGAAGTATGGCGCGCTGGTCTCGCTTGGCGGACCGGTGGTGCTGTCGCGCTCGCCGGAGCTGTTTTTCGAGATCGACAGCCAAGGCTGGATCGAAACCCATCCGATGAAGGGTACCGCGCCCCGCGGCAAGACACCCAAGGAGGACGCAGAACTCCGCGACTTCCTGCGCAACGACGAGAAGAACCAGGCGGAAAACCGCATGATCGTCGACCTGCTGCGCAACGACATCTCGCTGATCAGCGAGGTCGGCACGCTCGACGTGCCCGAGCTGTTCCGCATCGAGAGCTACCCGACCGTGCACCAGATGGTCAGCCGTGTGCGGGCGAAACTTTTACCGGGGCTTTCCATCGAACAGGTCTTCGCGGCGCTGTTTCCTTGCGGCTCGATAACAGGCGCGCCGAAGATCCGGGCGATGGAGATCCTGCGCGAGCTGGAAAGCACGCCGCGCGACGTCTATTGCGGTGCGATCGGCTGGATAGCGCCTGGTGGTACGATGCGTTTTTCCGTGGCGATCCGGACTATCACGCTGCACCCCGACGGCGAGGCCGTCTACAATGTCGGCGGCGGCGTTGTCTTCGATTCGACCGCCGAAGCGGAGTATGCGGAATGTCTTCTGAAAGCGCGCTTCGCCACCGGCACGGTGCCGGCTTCGAGCTGATCGAAACGATGCGCTGGGAGCCGCAAGCCGGGTTCCTGCGCGGCGAGCGGCACCTGGCGCGGCTCAAGGCGTCGGCGGAAGCACTTGGCTTTGCCTGCGACCGGAGCCGTGTCGAAGAGACATTGCAGCGCGCGGTCGGTGGCGACACCGCCTTGCGGGTTCGGCTTGTGCTGTCACAGGGTGGCAACGCAGATGTCACCACCCAGCCCTTCGCGCCACTTGCGCCTGATGCCGTCTGGACGGTTCGCATCGCCCAAACGCGGCTCGATTCTTCGAATCCGCTGCTTTGCCACAAGACCACGCGCCGCGACGCCTATGACCGCGCGCGCGCCGAGTTTTCCCGCGAAGAGGCGGACGAAGTGATCCTGCTCAACGAGGCGAAAAACGCCTGCGAAGGCACCATTACCAACATTTTTATCGATCCCGGCGACGGCGGTCCGCTCAAAACGCCTACACTTGCCTGTGGTCTGCTCGCCGGGGTTTTGCGCGCCGAGATGCTTGAGCGAGGCGAAGCGGTCGAGACAACTTTGAGCTTAGACGACCTTCGTGGCGCATCAAAACTGTGGCTCGGCAACTCGCTGCGCGGGTTGATCGCGGCAAAGCTGACGCAAGGTTAGGTTTGACTCACCGCCACAGTCGACTACATTGTCTTCAGGTGCATTTGTAGAGCCTGAACATGGCCAGCGAATCCAAATTCTCTATCAGCCTGCCCGACGATCTGCGCAGCGAAGTAGACGATTATGCGACGCTGACAAGACGCTCGCGCGCCTTCATCATCAAGGAAGCAGTGGCCGCATATGTCGGCGATCAGCAGGCCTATCTTGCGAGCGTGCGCGAGGCTGAACGCGAAGCCGATGAAGGCACTTTCGTGCAGGGCGAGATCGTGACGGGTTGGCTCGCATCATGGGGATCGGACAGTGAACTGCCAGCCCCCGAAGCCGGTGCCGCACAGCCATGACGCTACGCATCCTGCCCCGCGCCGTCCGCTATCTCGCCGAGCTCCGCACCACCATCGCCGCTGATGATCCCGCGATGGCGCAGAAAGTCGGCGAACGCCTGATCAAGGCGCTCAGACTGATCGAGGAACGGCCTGACATCGGCCGCCCGACAGCCGGTCGTGAATCGGTCCGCGAGTGTGCTGTGCCCGACCTGCCCTATTTCATCCCCTACCGCATCAAGGATGGCAACATCGAAGTGCTGCGCGTCTATCACACAAGGCGCAACCGCCCGCCGCAGTGGCCGACCACTCTGTGATCCCTACCCACACACCTTATGACGGCTCGTCGAAACCTTTCGCCATCGGACTGAAAGTCTTGGGTGGAACCACCAAATTCGCGGCCATCACGCTTCTTGGAGCAGCGGCCATTGTCCTGGCATGCACAGCGTTCATTTTTGCGACGACCTGGAAGCCGCCCTACGACGACGCAAATCCGAAGTACCGATTTCTCACTGAGCAGATCGGGGAGATCGCCGATCGATGGTCGAAAGGCGACCATCGTCGTAGTGCGGTCGACTTAGCCCTGTTGAATGACGGAAACTGGACCATCGCCTGCATCTATGGAGGGTATGGCAACCCTTTGGACGAGATGATTGGTCGAGGTGCTACTGTCAGCTCGGCAAATAGAGCGCGACTGACCGAGCTTGCAAACAGAGATTTTAGGTTGTCCCAAGTCGAAGAATTCGAAGCGATGGTCGCCTATGTCGACAAGTCAAACGAAGCGCACTTCATCCATATCGGCTACGGGTTTGGCCCGAACGGGCAGCATCTCAAACAATGCACCACGAGCACTAACCCCAGACTCGAGCTGTCGTGAACGTCACCCCAAGCCTGCCCACCCACACACCCTATGACGGCACCTCAAAACCTTTCGCCATCGGACTGAAGCAGGCCGAGCCACGCGACTGGATCGAGCTCGACGGCCATCTCGAGGCCTATCTGGCGGAAAAAGACCGGCTCTACGGAGAAATCCCGGACAGGGTCTTCGTCGCCGAGCCGGACACGCGCGCCACCCAGCAGGAAGTGCTCGACCTTCTGGTCGCGCATCTTATCGCGCGCTACCCCGAGACCTATCGCCTCGAGGGCGGCCGCTGCCTGATCGCCGGCTCCGGCCGCTCCGTCGACATCGCCAATGCCGGCGACAATCCGCTCATTGCCGCCTCCAAGCTCGTTCAGGAAGACCTGATCCTGATGCGCCAGGGCGAAAATGGCTGGCGGCTGGCAGCCGGCTCGCTGTGTTTTCCTTCATCGTGGCGGCTCACCGAGAAGTTCGGCAAGGCGATCCATGACATCCATGGACCGGTGCCCGGCTTCGGCCCCGGCACGCGCATGGCCGAGCTGATCTCGCGCATGTTCGACAAGCTCGCGGTGCTGGTCGAGCGCTTCAACTGGTCGATCCAGGCCGACGGCTCGCTCTACCACCCGCTCTCCGACCGCCAGCGCCTCGCCCGCTCGGCAGCGGCGGATTCGACCTTTCCCGGCGCCGACGTCGCTGCCCACGCCTTCATCCGCGTCGAGCGGCAGACCTTGAGAAAACTGCCCGTCTCGGGCGACATCCTGTTCACCATCCGCATTTATCTCGACCCGCTGGCAGTGCTTGCGCGCAACCCTGATAGGGCGCGGCTGGCCACCTCCTTCGCCGAGCAATTGACGGGCCTCGACCACGACCAGCTCGACTACAAGGGCCTTGCCGCCGACCGCGACCGACTGGTCGCTTTCCTCAACGGCATCGCGCCTGCCAGCTAACAATAGCGGCATAACGTCCGGTTCCTACAGTATATGGGAAGCCGGATTCGCTTTATTGTGACAAGCATGTATGGTTTAGCCGTTGAAGCCGGGTCAATTGGGGCCCGGCTCTTTTAGTGTGAGAAGGAGTGCCATAAAAAATGGCGAATGAAAAATGGCCTGTTTACGGTGAGATTACTGGTCCTGTTGTGATGATCGGCTTCGGCTCGATCGGTCGCGGAACACTCCCCCTCATTGAACGCCATTTCAAGTTCGACAAGTCGCGTATGGTGATTATCGATCCCAGCGACGAGAACCGTAAGCTCGCGGATGAGCGTGGCATCAAATTCATCCAGGAGGCGGTAACCAAGGACAATTTCAAGGAGCTTCTGACGCCCCTGCTGACCAATGGCGGCGGCCAGGGCTTCTGCGTCAACCTGTCGGTCGACACCGGCTCGGTCGAGCTCATGCATCTGTGCCGCAAGCTCGGCACGCTCTATGTCGACACCGTCATCGAGCCATGGCTCGGCTTCTATTTCAACAGCGATGCCGGCAATGACGAGCGCACCAACTATGCCCTGCGCGAAACGCTCCTGGAAGAACGGCGCAAGCATCCCGGCGGCACCACTGCCGTTTCGACCTGCGGCGCCAATCCGGGCATGGTCTCGTGGTTCGTCAAGCAGGCGCTGGTCAACCTGTCCAGGGATCTCGGCATCGAATTCGAGGAGCCCGCGACCAACGACCGCGAGGGTTGGGCCGCACTGATGAAGAAGGCCGGCGTCAAGGGCATCCACATCGCCGAGCGCGACACCCAGCGCACCAAGAACCCCAAGCCGATGAACGTGTTCTGGAACACCTGGTCGGTCGAAGGCTTCATCTCCGAAGGCCTGCAGCCGGCTGAACTTGGCTGGGGCACGCACGAAAACTGGAAGCCCAAGAACGCCAAGAAGTTCAAGCACGGCAACAAGGCGGCGATCTATCTCGAACAGCCCGGCGCCAACACGCGTGTCCGTACCTGGTGCCCGACCCCTGGCCCGCAATACGGCTTCCTGGTCACCCACAACGAGGCGATCTCGATCTCCGACTTCTTCACCGTGCGCTCGAAGAAGGGCAAGGTGACCTACCGCCCGACCTGCCATTACGCTTACCATCCTTGCAACGACGCGGTGCTGTCGCTGCATGAGATGTTCGGCGCTGCCGGCAAGGCACAGCCGGTCCAACACGTGCTCGACGAGACCGAGCTGGTCGATGGTTCCGACGAGCTCGGCGTGCTGCTTTATGGCCACGACAAGAACGCCTACTGGTTTGGTTCGCAGCTGACGCTCGAACAGGCGCGCAAGCTCGCGCCTTACCAGAACGCAACCGGCTTGCAGGTAACCTCGGCCGTACTCGCCGGCATGGTCTGGGCGCTCGAAAACCCGGAAGCCGGCATCGTCGAATGCGACGAGGTCGACTACAAGCGCTGCCTCGAAGTGCAGATGCCTTATCTCGGACCGGTCAAGGGCTATTACACCGACTGGACGCCGCTTGACGGCCGCCCCGGCCTGTTCGAGGAGGATCTCGACAAGGACGATCCCTGGCAGTTCCGCAATATCCTGGTGCGTTGAGCATCAGAGGCTGAATAAGAAAAGGGCGCCCAACCGGGCGCCCTTTTTGTTTGACGGATAGAAGGCTGCGATTACTTGCGCAGCTCGGCCTCGATCTCGTCGAGCACCTTGTCCTTGCCGATGCCGGTGAGGAAGGCGAGCCCCTTGATGACGGGAACCGTCACCGACGAAGAGATCGGCGTGGTCGACACGACCAGGTCGACATTGTCGGCCATGGCAGGCACTTCGGTCGCCTTGCACTGCATGGCGTTGAAGCTCAGGCCGCGCTCCTTCATCGCCTCGGTCACCTTGGCGTTGACGGCGGTGGACGTGGCGACACCGGTACCGCAGGCAAAGAGAATGGTCTTTTGTTTGGCCATCGAGAATATTCCTTCCTGTGGCTAGCCGAGCACCGAGGCGACATCTTCGATGGTCCTGGCGCTGCCGAGGCTGGCAAGTGCTGCCTCGCTCTGGATCGTGTCCATGATTTCCTGAAGCATGTCTATCTGCTTGTCCTTGTCATTGATGGCAAGGAGAAACACGAACCCGACCGGCACCGCCTCGTCGGGGTCTTCCATGTTGGCGAAGTCCACCGGCTTTTGCAGCACCGCAAGTGCGATGCCCGGCTTGAACACATGTTCGGGGTCGGTGTGCGGAATGGCGACATTGAGGGCATAGCCGAGCGGCAGCCCGGTCGGCATCGTCGCCTCGCGCTTCACCACCGCGTCGGCATAGGAATTCTTGACGTAGCCGAGTGTCTCGAGCTTGCCGGCGAGCAGGCGAATGACCGCTTCGCTGTCTTGTGCCTCGACCCCCAGGGCAATGGCTTGGGGGTCGAGAAAGTTCATCAGGGCTCGCGCCATTCAAATGCTCCAGTATCCGAAACCGGCGGCACGCGCCGCCGGTTCGGGGTTTTCAGTATCAGGCGCTGGCCGAAGCCTTGGCGCGGACGGCAGGGGCTACCGCTTCGGCCTCGTCCTCGGCGCCCGCCGCGCGTTCCCATGCCGCGCTGTTGCGGCGGTAGAGGACGAACAGCAGCGCGATCACGACAGCGAGCAGTACCAGGCCGGCGATGGCAAGGCCCTGGATCGCTTCGATGATCACGTAGGGGATCCACAGGAAGCCGTCGACGACCGAGGTGATCTGCACCGCATTGGCCGGCATCTGGAAGCCCGACGAGATGGCCGCGCTGGTGAACAGCGGCGCCAGTGCGTTGGCGACGTAGAAGCCGAGCGCCAGCGTGACCGTACCGACGATGACCATGCGGAAGACATTGCCCTTGAGCAGCGGCGCGGTCATTGCGACGATGAAGGGAATGACGGCAAGGTCGGCAAACAGGATGACACGGTTGCCAGGCAGGATGATCGACAGCACGATGGCGATCGGCACCAGGATCAGCGACGACGAGATCGCAGCCGGATGCCCGATCAGGATCGCCGAGTCGAGGCCGACGAGCAGTTCGCGGTCACCGGTGCGCTTCCGCACGAATTCCTGGGCCGCATCGGAGACCGGCAGCAGGCCTTCCATCAGCACCTTGACCATGCGCGGCAGCAGCAGCATCACCGCAGCCAAGGTCATGCCGGTGGTCAGCACCTTGGACAGCACCGTGCCGAAATCGCCGGCGTTGTAGTAGGCGATCAGGCCGAGCACGAGACCGATGATCAGGCCGAGCACGACAGGTTCGCCGAAGACGCCGAAGCGCTTCTCGATGGTCTCGGTGGAGATGTTGATCTTGTTGATGCCGGGAATGCGGTCCATGACCCAGTTCAGCACGATGGCGATGGGCAGGATCTGCGCCGAAGCCAGATGCGGCACCGACACGCCGGGAATGCCATAGAACTGCTGCACCGCGCGTGCCGACCAATCGGCGAAGAGCAGTGCGAGAGCAGCGACAAGTGCCGCGACCACCAGGCCGTAGCCGAGGCTGCCCGTGGCCGCCGTGGCCAGCGAACCGACAAAGGCGAAGTGCCAGAAGTTCCAGACGTCGACGTTGAGCGTGCGCGTCCAGCGCAGCAAGAGCAGCGCGATGTTGACCGCGATGCCGATCGGAATGACCCACAGGCCGACCGACGAGCCGAAGGCGATGGCTGCGGCCGACGGCCAGCCGACATCGACGATGTCGCGTTTGATGCCGGTGTTGGTGACGATCGCCTGGGCGACGTCGCCGATCGAGCCGAGCATCAGCCCAAGCACCAGGTTGATGCCGATGAAAGCGACGCCGATGGTGATGGCGGCGCGGAACGCCTTGCCGACCTTGGCGCCGAGAACCAGAGCGATGATGAAAATGACGATGGGCAGCAGAACCGTTGCCCCAAGTGTATCCACGGCCGATTTCAAGCCGGTCAAGAACGTATCCATGTCGCCTCCCCCGAGACATCTAGCTGTTGTCGACGCATCCCTCGTCGAGAACATTTGTGTTTGAAGATATACGAAAGTTGCATCGATTGCGAAGCCTGTCAATCGGCCACCGCTGCGCCGCCACAGCAAACCGACGATCGAACCGGCCACGGCACCAGCCAATTCGCAATTGTTTGATCGGTGATGACGGCACGCAAAGCCTTGCCTTCAAAGCCAAATCGGGCGATTGAAGGCAGGCGGACTGAGGAGAGGATTCTTTCATGACGACTTCGCGCAAAATTGCTTCGGCCGGAGTGCTTGCCTTGCTTGCGGCCGCCATTGCCGGCTGCTCGACCAGCGGCGGCGGATCTTCGGGCGGCGGTGTCAGGCCTGCCCCCTCGGGTGTCGAAGGTGCATGGCTCGACGCCAAGGGCACCGGCCTGTCGACCTTCACGGGCGGTTCGTTCCAGACGGTCGCAACCGACACCGGCCAGAAGCTTTCGGACGGCACCTACATCCTGACCGGCGCCAATTCGGTGCAGATCAACGGCACCTCGCTGATCCGCCAATCGCCGATCAGCTTCAACTGCCTGCTGATCTCGGCCAACCAGCTGAATTGCACCAGCGGCACCAACCAGCAATTCACCTTGACCAGGCGTTCTGCCTGACGCCGGCTTGTGCCCGCCACGGCGGGCACTTTGACCCCATCAAGCCTCCGGCACGGGCCGGAGGTTGCAGCTGACGGGTCGGCTTCTGGCCATTAAGTAAGACGGCTACAAGCTTCCGATTCTCCCTTGCATCCAGAAATTCTGGATGTGAACATGGCCCTAAGGAATGTGTAACATTCCGGTCAAGCGAAGACGCTAAACGTCTCGCGGGGGTCATTCGGGAGATTTAATCATGAAGAGATTGGCTGCCATTGCGGCTTTGTCGGCTTCGGCATTCGGCTATTCGGCCGTGCCGTCATTCGCCGACTATACCTTGACCATCATGCACATCAATGACTGGCACAGCCGCATTGAGAGCAACAATAAGTTCGAATCGACCTGTTCTGCCGAAGAAGAGGGCAAGGGCGAGTGCATCGGCGGTGCTGCGCGCCTGGTGACGGCGATTGCCGACCAGCGCAAGAAGCTCGAAGGCCAGAACGTCCTGCTGCTGAATGGCGGCGACAACTTCCAGGGCTCGCTGTTCTACACCACCTACAAGGGCGCGGTTGAAGCCGAATTCCTCAACCAGATGAAGTTCGACGCCATGACCGTGGGCAACCACGAGTTCGACGATGGCGAGGACGCGCTGGTGCCGTTCCTGGAGAAGATCCAGTTCCCGGTGCTGTCGGCCAACGTGCACCCCAATGCCCAGTCGAAAGTCGGCGACCGCATCAAGCCGTCGCTGGTGCTCGAGGTCGGCGGCCAGAAGGTCGGCATCGTCGGCGCGGTCACCAACGACACCCCCGAAGTCGCCTCGCCCGGCCCCAACATCGCCATCGAAGACGACATCAAGACGATCACGGCTGAAGTCGAGAAGCTCAAGGCCGCGGGCGTCAACAAGATCATCGCGCTGACCCATGTCGGCTACCCCCGCGACAAGGAACTGATCGCCAAGATCCCCGGCGTCGACGTTGTCGTCGGCGGCCACTCGCATTCACTGCTGTCGAACACCGACGCCAAGGCCGAAGGGCCCTACCCGACGATGATCGACAACCCCGACGGCTACAAGGTGCCGGTCACCCAGGCCGCGTCCTACTCGAAATATCTCGGCGAATTCACCGTGACCTTCGACGACAACGGCGTCGTCAAGGAAGCCAAGGGCGACCCGATCTATCTCGACAACTCGATCAAGCCCGACGAGGCTGTGCTCGCCCGCATCAAGGAACTCGGCGCGCCGATCGAGGAGCTCAAGAACAAGGAAGTCTCCGAGACCACCGCGATGATCGACGGCAGCCGCGAAAGCTGCCGCGCGCGCGAATGCGAGATGGGCAACCTGATCTCCGACGCCATCCTCGACCGGGTCAAGGATCAGGGCGTGACCATCGTCTTCCAGAATGGCGGCGGCATCCGCGCTTCGATCGACCAGGGCGTCGTCACCATGGGCGAAGTGCTGACCGTGCTGCCGTTCCAGAACACGCTCGCCACCTTCCAGCTCTCCGGCAAGGACATCGTCGCTTCGCTCGAGGCCGGCGTCAGCGAAATCGAGGAAGGCAAGGGCAAGTTCCCGCAGGTCTCCGGCCTGAAATATTCCTTCGACAAGTCGGTCGCCGCCAACGCCGGCCGGGTCAAGTCGGTCGAGGTGATGGACGGCGGCGCCTGGAAGCCGATCGATGAAGCCAAGGTCTACACGGTTGCGACCAACAACTATGTCCGCCAGGGCGGCGACGGCTACAAGTTGTTCGCCTCGAACGCCACCAACGCCTACGACTACGGTCCGAGCCTCGAACAGGTCGTCGCCGACTATCTCGCCAAGAACCGGCCCTTCACGCCCAAGCTCGACGGCCGCATCACCGAGATCGCAGCGACCGTAGCTGCGGCCCCTGCCCCGGCTGAACCGGCAAAGCCGGCCGATGCCGCCCCTGCAGCGGCAGAAGCTGCCAAGCCCACTGAGGCTGCACCGGCAACGCCAGCACTGCCGAGCGCCTCGGGCGAGATCGCCAACACGCCCCCGACCGTCGAACCGGCCAAGCCTGCCGAGGCGGCGGCACCCGCAACGGCCGAGCCGGCAGCCACGCCGGCCGCCGGCGGCAAGTCGCATACCATTGTGCGCGGCGATACCTTCTGGGATCTCGCCAAGACCTATCTTGGCGACGCCACCAAATGGCAGGCCATCGCCGCGGCCAATCCGGACGCCAAGGCCGAGGACCTGACCATCGGCGGAACGCTTTCGATCCCGTCGGCAAACTGATAGGGCTTTTCGGTCCCAACAGGCCCGCCCGGCCAACCGGGCGGGCTTTGTTTTTGGGTGCGGCCAGACGCGACATTGAACACCGGCGCCTTTCAATTAGGTATCCCGCGTAACGGAGACACCGAATGAACCTGACGACCACAATCGATGAGAAATCGGCCAAGGCGCTCGGCCCATTCCCCAACGCTCACCCCGCCGTGCGCAAGGGCAAGGTCGGCGTTCTCCTGGTCAATCTCGGCACGCCCGACGGCACCGACCAGAAGTCGATGTGGCGTTATCTCCGCGAATTCCTGTCCGACCCGCGCGTCATCGAGATGCCGAAGCTGCTGTGGTATCCGATCCTCTACGGCATCGTGCTCAACACGCGGCCGAAGAAGTCGGGCGAAAACTACAAGAAGATCTGGAACACCGAGCGTGACGAGTCGCCGCTGCGCACCTACACCCGCGCCCAGGGCGAAAAGCTCGCCGAAGCGCTGCGCGACCTGCCCGACGTCGTCGTCGACTGGGCTATGCGTTATGGCAATCCCTCGACCGAAAGCGTGACGAAGAAGCTGATCGCCCAGGGCTGCGACCGCATCGTCCTGTTCCCGCTCTATCCGCAATATTCGGCAACGACGACCGCAACCGCCAACGACCAGCTGTTCCGCGCACTGATGAAGCTGCGCGCCCAGCCATCGATCCGCAGCGTGCCAGCCTATTACGACGAGCCGGTCTATATCGAAGCCCTGGCGCGCTCGATCGAGCAGCATCTGGCCAAGCTCGATTTCGAGCCGGAGGTGATCCTCGCCTCCTATCACGGCATCCCGAAGCCCTATTTCGAAAAGGGCGACCCCTATCATTGCCATTGCGTGAAGACGACACGGCTTTTGCGTGAGCGGCTCGGTATGAGCGACAAGAAGCTGATGACCACCTTCCAGTCGCGCTTCGGCGCCCAGGAGTGGCTGCAGCCCTACACCGACAAGACGGTGGAACGGCTGGCCAAGGAAGGCGTCAAGTCGATCGCCATCGTCAATCCGGGCTTTTCGTCCGACTGTATCGAGACGCTGGAGGAGATCGCCGGCGAAAACGCCGAGATCTTCCACCATGCCGGCGGCAAGAATTTCTCCCACATCCCCTGCCTAAACGACAGCCCGGAAGGCATGGCGGTGATCGAGACCATCACCCGCCGCGAACTGATGGGTTGGGTCTAGCCGCCGCGGGCGGAACCTCCACCGGCGCGCAACGTTGAACGCGGGCCAGGGAGACCCGCCCGTTCATGACCCGCAAGCTCGACCTCAGGACCGGACGCCCGGTCTGGTACGCCTATCGCGCGCCGTCCGTCCCTACCGGCAGGCTCACCCGCGATATCAAGGCCGACGTCGCCATCATCGGCATGGGCATCAGCGGCGCCATGATCGCCGAAGCGCTGACCGAAACAGGCCATTCGGTCGTCTGCATCGACCGGCGCGGCCCGCTCCTTGGTTCGACCTCGGCGACCACGGCCCTTGTCCAGTTCGAGATCGACCAGCCACTTTCGGTGCTGTCGCGCCAGATCGGCGGGCAAGACGCCGGGCGCGCCTGGCGACGGTCGCGGCTTGCGGTGATGAACCTCAAGGCGCGCATCGACGAACTCGGCATCCGCTGCAACGCCGAGACGAAGCAGTCGCTTTATCTTGCCGGCGACGCGCTGGGCGCAGGCGCATTGCGCGCCGAGGCCGAGGCGCGGCGTCTTGCCGGCATCCACGCCACCTATCTGCCAAAGGCTGAGTTGAGCGAAAAATTCGGCATCCAGCGCGACGGCGCGATCCTCAGCCACGACAATCTGGCGCTCGATCCGCGAAAACTGACCGCTGGGCTGTTGCGCAAGGTGCTGGAACGCAAGGCGCGTTTCTACGCGCCCAGCGAGGCAACTGCGATCAAGTCCCACCGCGACGAAGTGGTGGTGGCGACCGCTGACGGCCCGACGATCGCAGCCAGCCACGTCGTTTTGGCCACCGGCTATGAACTCGTCGCCGATCTCGTGCCCGCGACCGATCACAAGATCATCTCGACCTGGGCGATCGCCACGCGACCGCACAAGCAGGCGCTTTGGCCGGGTGCGGGCTTCATCTGGGAGGCCTCCGACCCTTATCTTTATCTGCGCGCCACCGCCGATGGCCGGGTCATCTGCGGTGGCGAGGACGAGGATTTCACCGACGAGCCACGTCGCGACGCCCTGATCGCCGAAAAATCGGATCGCATTTCGCAGAAGCTGCTGCGTCTCTTGCCCCAGCTCGACACGACACCCGAATTCGCCTGGGCCGGCTCGTTCGGCACCACCGCCACCGGCCTGCCCTTCATCGGCAAACTGCCTCGCCATCCCCGCATCCATGCGGTGATGGGCTATGGCGGCAACGGCATCACCTATTCGCGCATCGCCGCCGAGATCGTCAGCGCCGCCATTTCAGGCCATGAAGACCGGGACGCCGAGTTGTTCAGCTTTGACCGTTGAGAACAGTCGACAATCCACCGACACACGATTGTAACGGCCCTCAAAGACCCTTAAGTCTTCATCATCGAGCGGTGCGGTGACTTGCATCGCTGCGTTCAATTTTGGGGGATAGCCGAATGAACTTCAGCGGATTCGACATTGTCATCCCGGTACTTGTCGTTCTCGTGCTTTTGGTGCTGTTCGCCGGCATCAAGACAATCCCGCAAGGCTTCAACTACACCGTCGAGCGTTTCGGCCGCTACACCAGGACGCTGACGCCCGGTCTCAACCTGATCATCCCCTTCATCGACCGCATCGGCGCCAAGATGAACATGATGGAGCAGGTGCTTGATGTCCCGACGCAAGAGATCATCACCAAGGACAACGCGATGGTCGCCGTCGACGGGGTCGCCTTTTATCAGGTGCTGAACGCGCCGCAGGCCGCCTATCAGGTTGCCGGGCTGCAAAACGCCATCCTCAACCTGACCATGACCAACATCCGCACCGTGATGGGCTCGATGGATCTCGACGAGTTGCTGTCCAATCGCGACGCCATCAACGAGCGGCTGCTGCGTGTCGTCGACGAAGCGGCGCACCCATGGGGCATCAAGATCACGCGCGTCGAGATCAAGGACATCAACCCGCCGGCAAACCTCATCGAGTCGATGGGCCGCCAGATGATGGCCGAACGCAACAAGCGTGCCCAGATCCTCGAGGCCGAAGGCATGAAGCAGGCCCAGGTGCTGGAAGCCGAGGGCCGCAAGGAAGCCGCCTTCCGCGACGCCGAGGCCCGCGAGCGTGCCGCCGAGGCCGAAGCCCGCGCCACCCAGGTGGTGTCAGAAGCTATCGCCAAGGGCGACGTCCAGGCCATCAACTACTTCGTCGCCCAGAAATACACCGAGGCGCTGGCCAAGATCGGTTCCGCCAGCAACAGCAAGGTCGTGCTGATGCCGATGGAAGCCTCGGCGCTGATCGGCACGCTTGGCGGTATCGGCGAGATCGCCAAGGAGGTGTTCCGCGATGGCGGCACCGCCGGCGCGCAGCGCCTGGCTTCACGCACGCCGCGGATTCCGCCCGAGCAGAACTGAGCCGGCGTGGACTGAATTGAGGAACCGCAGATGATCGCGCGTATCGTTGCTGAACTCGGTCCCTGGAACTGGATGCTGCTCGGCTTCATCCTGTTGTGCCTGGAGATCTTCGCACCCGGTGTCTTCCTGCTGTGGATCGGCATCGCCGCGCTGATCGTCGGCTCGGCTTCGCTGCTGCTCTGGGACGCCGCGTTCTGGAGCTGGCAGGTGCAGGTCCTGGTCTTCCTCGTGCTCGCGCTTGCCTCGGCCTATGTCGGCAAGAAGATCGTCCGCGACCGCGACACGGCGTCCGACCAGCCGCTGCTGAACCGCCGTGGCGCCCAGATGGTCGGACGCACGGCAACGCTGTCCGAGCCGATCAAGGAAGGCCGTGGCCGCATCAAGCTCGGCGACACGACATGGCGCGTCTAGGCCCCGACCTGCCCGCCGGCGCGCAGGTGCGTGTTGTCGGCGCCGCGGACACCGATCTGGAGCTGGTTGTCGAGCCGGTCTGAGGCGAACTGCCATGCTGGTTTGATCGGCAGGTCAACTGCGACCCGTCTGCGCGTCGCATTTGGCCTACACTTGACCAGACAGCTGCGCTTGATTATTAGACTGATTACTCTAATAATAGAAGAGAGCGCGGATGCGCAAGGTCGACCCTGAAAAGTTCGAGGCGCGCAAGCAGCAGATCCTGGCTGCAGCCATCACCTGTTTTGCCAGGAAAGGCTTTCACGGCACCTCGACCGCCGAAATCTGCGCCGAAGCGGGGATGAGCCCCGGCAACCTGTTCCACTACTATTCGACCAAGCAGGCGATCATCGCTGCGATCGTCGAGCAGGACCGCAGGGAGACGGCCGCCTACTTCGCGCAGATCGATCAAAGCCAGGACCTGTTCGACGAAATCCTCAAATTCATGGACATCGTGCTCGAACTGGCCGCCGATCCCGCCTATTCGAGCCTCGCCCTGGAGATCTCCGCCGAGGCGATGCGTGACAAGCAGATCGCAGCACTGGTCTCCGCCCACGATGCTGATATGCAAGCTGCACTCAGCCTGATGCTGCGCGATGCCGCCTCGCGCGGGCAAATCGATGCGTCGCTCGATCCTGTCGAAACCGCTCGCTGGATCGCGGCGCTGATTGACGGGATATTCGGCCGCATCGCTGTCGATCCTGGCTTCCGGCCGCTCGAACAACGAAAGAATTTGCACCTGCTGCTGACCCGCTTTCTCCGGCCGGGCGCAAAAGTGCCCGCCAAGGCAGATCGGGAAGTGATCGCCAAGGCCTGAAGCAGCAAGCAGAAAAGCAAATACCGAAGCAAGCTGCGACAAGCAGCGGAGCAATCATGAACACCTTGCGACTTGCCAGAACGCGCGGACCGTTTGCCGGGCTGCAACTGGCCAGCATTGTCTTCAACCTCGGCAATGCGATCACCGCGATCGTCTACCCCTGGCTGGTCTATGACCTCACCGGCAGCGCAAGCTGGATGGGCGTCGTTGCCTTCATCACGCTGGCTCCGGCGATCGTCGGCAGCGCCTTTGGCGGACTCGTCGCCGAGCGACTTGGCATTCGCCGCATAGCCGTGCTCTCCGTCGGTTTTGGTGCCGCCGCCGCCATCGCAGCCGCGCTGCTCTACAGCCTGGGCACGCTGACGATCGGCCTGCTGGTCGCCCTCGCATTTTGCGGCGCTTTCCTGGACGGCCCCGGTGGCGTGGCGATCGAGGCCCGCGTTCCGGAAATCGCGCGCCTGGCGCGCATGCCGCTGCTGCGCGCCAACGCCATCGACGACCTTGTCGACAGCGGCGCAGCCATTGCCGGGCCGGCGATCGCCGCCGTTCTGGTGGCAATGGTCGATACCTCGACCTTGCTTTGGGTCATCGCGGCGATCAATGCGGCGGCGGCGGTTCTGGTCATGCTGAGCCTGCCGCACTTCCGCTTGCGGCCGGTATCGTCCGCGGCAAAGACCGAGTTTGCCGCGGCCATGCGCATCATCTTCGGATCGGTCCAGTTGCGGACGGCCTTGCTGCTGGCCAGCCTGGGTACCGGCACCTTTGTGGCGCTCGAAGCGGTCGCGCTACCAGCGATACTGCGCGCCGAAGGTCAACCGGCCTCGATGCTGGGAATTTACCTCACCGCCGCCGCGGCAGGCGCGATAGCGGTCAACCTTGCCATGGCGATGATCGGCAAAATCCCCGGTCTGCGCGGCGTCTTCGTTGCCGCATTCGTCGGGCTTGCCGCTGGCGTTGTCATGCTGACGATCGATCGCTCGATGCCCATGCTCATTGCCTCAGGGGCCATCCTGGGCATTGCTGCGGGGCCGCTCTCGCCTGTTTTCACCACGCTGTTGCAGACCAGCGCGCCGAAGAGCCTGCGCGCTCACGTCATCGGGGCATCGATGAGCCTGATCCTGGCCACTGCGCCAATCGCTGCTCTGGTTGTCGGCGCCGCACTCGATCTGTTCGGCACAACGGCGGTGCTCAGCTCATGCGCAACAGTGCTGGCGGCCTGTGCTGCCATAGCCGCGCTGGCGCTGGGTCAAGACGGTGCGGACGGCAACAAAGGCAAACGGCGCCAGCTCAACGACCAGCCTGCGAGTTCGTTCAGGCCGCGCCAACCCTGAGCAGGTCGTGGAAGTGGATGATCCCGACCGGCCGGTCATCTTCGACCACGGGGATGGCGCTGATGTTGTGCTCGTTGAGCATCGCGGTTGCCGTGCCTGCCAGCATCTGCGGCGGCACGGTCTTGGGCTGCCGGGTCATGATGTCTTCGACATTGGTCTCGGCGAGATTCCGGTCGAGATTGCGCGCCAGGTCGCCGTCGGTGACGATACCGGCGAGCCTGCCCTGTTCGTCGACGACGACGACGCAGCCAAAACGCTTCTTGGACAGCGTCTTGACCGCTTCCGGCATCTTGGTGCCGATCGTGACGATCGGCATCTCTTCGCCCTTGTGCATCAGATCGCCGACCGGCATCAGGCTCGCGCCAAGCTGGCCGCCGGGATGGAAGGTGCGGAAGTGATCGGCAGTGAAGCCGCGCGCTTCGAGCAAGGCCACCGCCAGCGCATCGCCCACGACAAGCTGCAGCAGTGTCGAGGTCGTCGGCGCGAGCCCATGCGGACAGGCTTCCGGAGCGCGTGGCAATGACAGCACGATGTCTGCCTGACGTGCCAGCGCCGACGAGTCGCCAGCCGTAATGGCAATCAGCGGGATCGAAAAGCGCCTGGAATAGGCAACGATGCCCTTGAGCTCGGCCGTTTCGCCCGACCAGGAAAGAGCAACGATCGCGTCTTCCTTGGTGATCATGCCGAGATCGCCATGAATGGCTTCCGACGGGTGGACAAAATAGGCCGGCGTTCCCGTCGAGGCGAAGGTTGCCGCCAGCTTGGAGCCGATATGGCCGCTCTTGCCGACGCCGGTGATGATCGCCCGGCCGCTGAGCTGGCCGAGGGTCGAGACTGCCTTGGCGAATGGCTCGGCGAGTGGGCCTTCCAGCGCTGTCACAAGCGCGGCGACGCCGGCCTGCTCGATGGCGACGGTACGGAGCGCGGAGGCGATCGATGCCTGCCCGTCCGGCTCTTTTTTCAACGATCCAGCGTGCATGGCGCATGCGTTAGCGCGTCGGCGCGCGCCTGTCCATGATTATCCGCCCAAAACGAGGCGTCCACGGGCTCGGGCGAAACGCTCCGTTAACCATGGCCATTTACCAGTTGGTAAGTGCGACGCCCTTGCGTCGGCGAAGCAGTGGGAAAGATGGCGCAGATCAGGCCGGAGCAAAGGAAACACGATGCGGGGCTCCGCGTCTTGCTGGCGACAGCAAGTGTGGCAACGTTGCTGTGCGTCCTCCCCCTGCATGCCCAGGAAGTCGGTCTGCGCGGCGCAGTCAGCGACGACATCAACAACTCGCTGCTGCTCAACAAGAGGCGCCCGACAGCGCCGCAGACCGCAACGCAGGAGCAGTCCCCGATCTATCAGCCGATCAGCCCCGGTGCGGTTCCCGAGCCGGCCGACGCCGACGCCACGGACTTGTTCAGCGAACCACCCAACGCAGAGGACGCAACGACCGGCACGCCCACATCCGCCCGCCCGCCGACAACCGCACGCCAGCGCGCCAAGGAAGCGCGGGAGAAGCTGGCCGGCACCACCGAGGTGCCGGATGCCAGGCCGGCTGCGCCCGAGACAGATGACGAACTGACCACCGGCACGGTGCGCCAGGATACGGTTGATTCCGAAACGGAGGTCGAAAGCGGTCCCGAAGCCGAGCGCCAACGCGCCATCGAAGGCCGCAGGCCGCTGCCGGACCAAAACCCGTTCGAGCCGACCGGCATTCGCTTCGGCACCTTCGTGCTCAAGCCAAGCCTGGAACAAGGCGTTACCGCCACGTCCAACGCCGATTCAAGCTCGGATGGAAAGTCGGCGGTCCTGTCCGAGACGACGCTCAGGCTGAATGCCGCATCCGACTGGGAGAACCATTCGGCAACCATCGACGCCTATGGCAATTACCGCAAATCCATCTCCGGCCAGGAGGTCAAGGATCTCAGCGGCGGCATCGACGGGCGCTTGCAGCTCGACTTCGCCGACGACCTGCGCGCACTGGCGCGGCTCGGCTACAACATGCGCCCGGAATCGACCTCGTCGCCCGTGGTCATCTCGGGCACTGCCGAACGGCCGACCCTGCATAGCCTCAACGGCTCGCTCGGTGTCGAAAAGGATGTCGGCAAGTTCCGCTTCGGTATCACCGGCGAAGCGGTCAACGAAAGCTACAGCGATGCCGAACTCACTGACGGCACCACGCTCTCGCAAGAGGACCGCAATTCGACGCTGTACTCCGGCAAGGTCCGCGTCGGCTACGAGGTCTCGCCGGCGCTTACGCCTTTCGGCGAGATCGAGTTCGGGCGAAGGGTCTATGACCTGCGCTTCGACACAGCAGGCTTCGAGCGTTCGTCCAAGCGCACCGGCGCCCGCGCCGGTGTCGAAATCGACATGGGCGAAAAATTCGGTGGCGAAGTCTCGGCCGGCTGGATATCGGAGGATTTCGACGACGACCGGCTGAAGACGGTTTCCGCTGCAACCATTGCCGCCGACCTCAAATGGTCACCGATGCGCGGCACGATCGTCGGCCTGACCGGCGAGACCTTTGTCGAAGGTTCGACCACCGCCGGCGACAGCGGCTCGGTGCTCTACAATGGCCGTCTCAGCGTCGAGCGGCAGATCCGCTCCAACCTGACCGCATTCCTTGCCGGCGGCGTCGGCTATCGTGACTATGCCAGCTCCAACAACCACGAACTCAGGCTGAGCGCCGAAGCGGGCCTGACCTGGTGGCTCAATCGTTACGCCGGCCTTACCGGCAAGCTGCGCCACGAGACCTTCGACAGCACCCTGCCGTCCCGCGACAGCAAGACCAACAGCGTGTTCGTCGGGCTGAAGATCCAGCGTTAGCGTCCAGCCGGGAAACCCCCCATGTCGGCGGCAACCGCCTTCAGCGCATCCTCGCCTTGTCCGGAAAACACCTCGCTCATGATGAGATCGGCGAGCGGCAGGCGGCTGCCCCAGCCGTGCCGCTCCAGATCGGGCTTTTGCGCGAACTCACTGACATGGCCGACGCAGAGATAGGCCACCGGCACGACGTGATCGGGAATACCGAGCAACTGCTTCAACGCCTCGCGGTCGAGGATGCTGACCCAGCCGACGCCGACGCCCTCCGCACGCGCCGCCAGCCAGAAATTCTGCACGGCGCAAACCGTGCTGTAGAGATCCATTTCCGGGTTGTGCCAGCGCCCGAGCGGCGAGTTCGCCGAGCGGCTGCGATCGCAGGTGACGACAAGGTTGAGCGGGCTCTCGCAGATGCCTTCCAGCTTGAGCTTGCGGTACAGCTCGCGCCGCTCCTCGGCGATCTCAGGCAGTTCCTGTTGCCGCGCGGCAAAGAACAGATCGCGGACGTGCTCGCGTCGTTGACGATCGCGGATGACGATGAAATTCCACGGCTGCATGAAGCCGACCGACGGCGCGTGATGGGCCGCAAGCAAAAGCCGCACCAGCACTTCGTCGCCAATCGGATCGGGCAGGAAATGGCTGCGCACGTCGCGGCGCGTGAAGATGGCGCGGTAGACGGCATCCTGCGCGGCAAGGTCGAAACAGCCTGAAATGGCATTGATCTGGTCAACAAGCATCGCGTGTCCCCTGGCGAGCAAATCGGTTGCCACCGCCTGACCATGCGGTGGACGATTTCTGCCGGGCCGGTCTTCTGGCTCGAGTTCAACCCGTCGTCGGCGCCTTCCCGTTCAACATGAACAGTGGCTTGTGCCGATACGGTCCCTCTTACAGCGTTGGGCACGCCACGGATTTGCACCGTGTTCCCGATTCTCCCGCATCGCTGCGGGCACCTGGCAGGATATCTCTATCGGCAGCGGGTGCCGAAAGCCATCGTACCGTGCGTCCAATCCTGACGCACGGGCGACATTCCCGGTTATTTGCCGGACTTCATCTCGCCGAGCAGCCCTTCGATGACGCCGGCCATGCTCTTGCTGAGATCGGAACGCGACAGTGCGAAGGCGACATTGGCCTCGACGAAACCCTCCGGTGATCCGCAGTCGAAGGTGCGGCCGCGATAATGGTAGCCGTAGAAGGACTGCATCTTCTCGAGCTTCAGCATCGCGTCGGTGAGCTGGATCTCGTCGCCGGCGCCACGCTCCTGGCTAGCCAGTATGTTGAAGATCTCCGGCTGCAGGATGTAGCGGCCGTTGATGAACAGATTGGAGGGTGCGGTGCCCTGCTTCGGCTTTTCCACCATGCCTTCGATCTCAAAGCCGGTGTGGATCGCCTTGCCTTGTCCGACGATGCCGTATTTGTGCGCCTCGGCCGGATCGCATTCCTGAACCGCAATGATGTTGTTGCCGGTCTCGGCATAGAGCTCGACCATCTCGCGCATGCAGCTCTTTTCCGACTGCATGATCATGTCGGGCAAAAGCAGCGCGAAAGGCTCGTCGCCGACCAGTTCGCGCGCGCACCACACTGCGTGGCCGAGGCCAAGCGGCACCTGCTGGCGGGTGAACGAGGTCTGGCCCGGTCCCGGCTGCAGCCGCTGCAGACGTTCGAGCTGTTCAATTTTGCCGCGCTGGGCCAGCGTGTCATAGAGTTCGAACTGGACGTCGAAATGGTCTTCGATAACCGCCTTGTTGCGGCCGGTGACGAAGATGAAGTGCTCGATGCCCGCCTCGCGCGCCTCGTCGACCACATATTGAATCACCGGACGGTCAACGACCGTCAGCATTTCCTTGGGAATCGACTTGGTGGCAGGCAGAAAACGCGTGCCCAAGCCGGCGACGGGAAAAACTGCCTTGCGAACTCTTTTCATTGCATGGTCGTCCGATCGAGGAATACGGGTATCGGACGCAGACATTGCCACGCCCGAATTGATGAATACTGAATGCGTTCACATATTCGGTGACAGCGGGCAAGACATTGATCACGCGATCTTGATTGTCCAAACCGCCAGGTGGACAATGCCCCAAACCGCTTTTCGTTCCCCAAGGGGTCTATGGTAAACTGATTGCTAACCGGCTTCGGCGATGAATCGACTTTCTGATCTCTCCAAGGAGGAAAGAATGCCCCTTCGCAAAACCGCCAAAAGTCTCGCAGGCGTCGCCGCGATAGCTGGTCTTTCGCTCGCGCTGCTGTTGCCTGCTGGCCCGGCGGCGGCCGAGGCTGGCTTCCAACGCTGGGTCTCAAGCTTCCGTTCCGTCGCTGCCGACAACGGAATCTCCGGCTCGACCTATGATCGCGCCTTCCGAGGCGTCACCTCGGCCGATCCCGAGGTGCTGGAAAAGGCCCGCTTCCAGCCCGAATTCACCGCGCCTGTGTGGGATTATTTCGACAATCGCGTGCACGACCAGTCGATCGCAGTCGGCCGCGAGATGGCGCGCAAATGGAAGCCCTGGCTCGACCGCATCGAGGCCAAGTTCGGCGTCGACCGCTATATCCTGCTGGCCATCTGGTCGATGGAATCGAACTACGGCGAGATTCTCAAGAACGACAAGGTGATGCGCAACGTGGTGCGCTCGCTGGCAACGCTTGCCTATGGCGACCAGCGCCGGGCGAAATTTGCCCGCACCCAGCTGATCGCAGCGCTCAAGATCCTGCAGCGCGGCGACATCGATGAAAGCCATCTTGTCGGCTCCTGGGCCGGTGCGATGGGCCACACCCAGTTCATCCCGACCAGTTACCAGGCCTATGCCGTCGACGCCGACGGCAATGGCAAGCGCGATATCTGGAACTCCGTGCCCGACGCGCTCGCCACCGCCGCCAATCTTTTGAAAAAGAACGGCTGGCAGGCAGGCAAGACCTGGGGCTACGAAGTCGTGCTGCCTCAGGGCCAGAAATTCCCCACGGGATCGCTGACGCTCGACAAATGGGCGTCTCTCGGCGTCGAACGCGCCAATGGCAAGGCGTTCAAGCGCGGCTCAGACGTGGCCACCCTCAAGGTGCCGGACGGCCGCGGCGGACCGGCATTCCTGATGACCAAGAATTTTTCGGTCATCAAGCGCTACAACAATGCCGACAAATACGCGCTTGCCGTCGGTCTACTTGCCGACGAGATCGCCGGCTACGGTGGCCTGGTGCAGGACTGGAAGCGGCCGTTCACCAAGCTCAGCTTCGAAGAAAAGCAGGAGTTGCAGAAGCGGCTGTCGGCGCATGGCTATTATGACGGCAAGAGCGATGGCAAGATCGGCGAAGGTTCGCGCTCGGCGATCAAGGCGTTCCAGGCACAGCTGGGCTTGACGCCGGACGGCCATCCGAGCATGGAAGTGCTCAATTCGCTGCGGCGCAATTAGCAACCGGAGGCTGCATTTGGCATCGACGCGTCGGTCAAGGTTTTCGCTGTTGCGCCTGACGATGCCACTGGTCGCGGTGGCGGTCGCCTTGACCGCCATTTCGTCGACGATGCCAACGCCGGCAGTCGCCCAGGAAGGCATCTTGCGCAAGTGGTCCTTGCGCGACCTGTTCATGCCGCGGCGCGAACCACGCGTCGACCCCTTCATCCTGGAGCAGCCGCAGACCAGGAAAAAGATCCGCAAGACCCCGCGCAAGCCCAAGGCCACTGCCGGCAATGTCGGCAGGGCCGCCGACCCCGCCGTGCCGGTTGTCGAAAAGCTGCCTGACGCACGCGTCGTGCTGGTCATCGGCGACTTCCTTGGCGGCGGCATCGCCGAAGGCTTGGGCACCGTCTTTGCCGAGAACGCCAAGATCCGCATCGTCGACAAGACCAACGGCTCGTCGGGCCTGGTGCGCGAGGACTATTACAACTGGTCCGAGAAGGCCAAGCTGCTGATCGAGCAGGAAAAGCCGGCCGCCGTCATCGTCATGATGGGCTCCAATGACCGCCAGCAGATGCGTGTTGGCGACGCCCGCGAGCCGTCGATGAGCGCTGCCTGGACCAAGGAATACACCGCGCGCACCGAGGCCCTGGCCAAGACCATTTCCGACACCAAGGTGCCGTTCCTGTGGGTCGGCATGCCGGCCTTCAAGTCGCCGAAGATGAGCACCGACATGCTCGCCTTCAACGACATCTACCGCGCCGCCACCGAAGCCGCCGGCAGCGAATTCGTCGATGTCTGGGACGGTTTTGTCGATGAGGCCGGCGCTTTCGTTACCAGCGGCCCCGACATCAACGGCCAGCCGGTGCGGCTGCGTTCCGACGACGGCATCAACGTCACCCGCGCCGGCAAGCGCAAGCTCGCCTTCTTTGCCGAAAAACCACTGAACAAGTTGCTCGGCATCACCCCGCAAGGCACCGAAACCGTGGTGCCGGCGAGCCTGCCGCAGGCGACGCCAGGCGAACTCAACGTGCCGGTCAATATCGACCGGACGGTGCCGGTCTCGCTGTCGGACCCCGAACTCGACGGCGGCACCGAATTGCTCGGCGCGCAAGCCTCGCCCAAGGGCGACCCGCGCTCGCCCGGCGAAAAACTTGTCGTGCAAGGCATCGCGCCTGCGGCAGCACCCGGACGTGTCGACGATTTCTCCTGGCCGCCGAAGCCGCTGCCAGCGACGCAGAGCACCGAAACCACCACCGCCATCATCAGGCGATAGTTCAGACCGGGAATGAAAAAAGGCGCCTTGCGGCGCCTTTTTGTTTTTGTGGATTGCTGAAACCTCAGCGCGGCAGGACGCTCGAACCCATCAGATCGGTGTCGATCGAATGCGCGGCCTGGCGGCCTTCGCGGATCGCCCAGACGACCAGCGACTGGCCACGGCGTACGTCGCCAGCGACGTAGAGCTTGTCGACATTGGTCTTGTAGTCGCGCTCGTTGGCGGCGACATTGGTCGAACGGCGGTTGTCGGTGGTGATCTCCAGCTTGCCTTCGAGTTCCTTGACCATGCCGTTGGCGAGCGGGCCGGCAAAGCCGATGGCGATGAAGGCAAGATCGGCGCGGATGACGAACTCGGTGCCCGGGATCGGCTTGCGCTTGTCGTCGACTTCGCAGCACTTCACGCCGGTCAGCTGGCCTTCTTCGCCGATGAACTCCAGCGTCGCCACCTGGAACTCGCGCTGCGCGCCTTCGGCCTGCGACGACGAGGTGCGCATCTTGGTCGCCCAATAGGGCCACACGGCGAGCTTGTTTTCCTTTTCCGGCGGCTGCGGGCGGATGTCGAGCTGGGTGACGCGCACGGCACCCTGGCGGAACGCCGTGCCGACGCAGTCGGACGCGGTGTCGCCACCACCGACAACGACAATGTGCAGGCCGCTGGCGACGATCGGCTCGGCGGGCCAGGCAACCGACTGGATGTCTTCACCGCCGACCCGCTTGTTCTGCTGGACCAGATAAGGCATCGCGTCGTGCACGCCTTCGAGATCGTCGCCCGGAATGCCGGCGGGACGCGGTGTCTCGGAGCCGCCGCAATAAAGCACGGCGTCATGCTCGGCCAGAAGTTCGGTGACCGGCTTGTCGACGCCGACATTGACGCCGCAATGGAAGGTCACGCCCTCACCGCTCATCTGCTCGACGCGGCGGTCGATGTAGTGCTTTTCCATCTTGAAGTCGGGGATGCCGAAACGCAGCAGGCCGCCAGGACGGCTCTCGCGTTCAAAGACATGAACGTCGTGGCCGGCGCGACCGAGCTGCTGCGCGGCTGCCATGCCGGCGGGACCCGAACCGATGATCGCCACCTTCTTGCCGGTCTTCTTCTCCGGCGGATACGGCCTGATGTAGCCGGTCTCGTAGGCCTTGTCGGCGATCGCCTGCTCGACGGTCTTGATGGCGACCGGAATGTCCTCGAGGTTCAGCGTGCAGGCTTCCTCGCAAGGTGCGGGGCAGATGCGGCCGGTGAATTCGGGGAAATTGTTGGTCGAATGCAGGTTGCGGATCGCGTTGTCCCAGTCGCCATTGTAGACGAGATCGTTCCAGTCCGGGATCTGGTTGTGCACCGGGCAGCCCGTCGGCCCATGACAGAACGGAATGCCGCAATCCATGCAGCGCGCGGCCTGCTTTTCGACTTCCTTGTCCGACATCGGCAGCGTGAATTCGCGGAAATGCCGGATGCGGTCGGAAGCCGGCTGGTACTTGTGCACCTGCCTGTCGATTTCGAGAAAACCTGTAACCTTGCCCATCGTCTAACTTTCGTCAGTCTAGCCTCGCGGGAACCTCGCGGGCGTATCGTTCCACCACTTCCAATGAAGCATGCGATGGCGCGCGTCCAGCTGGGCGCCGCGCCGGCAGGTAAAGTCGCGGCTACTCCGCCGCGACCCCCATCCTCATGCGCTCCATCTCGATCAGCGCGCGGCGGTACTCCACCGGCATGACCTTGCGGAATTTCGGACGATAGGTCGCCCAGTCGTCGAGGATCTGTTTGGCGCGTGTCGAACCGGTGTAGTGCATGTGGTTCGAGATCAGCTGCACCAGGCGCTCCTCGTCGTGGCGGGTCATGTCACCCGACACGTCGACGCGGCCCATATGGGCGATGTCACCGCCATGATGGTGCAACTTCTCGAGCATGTCGTCCTCTTCGGGGACCGGCTCGAGTTCGACCATCGCCATGTTGCAGCGTTCGGCGAAGTTACCGTCCTCGTCGAGCACATAGGCCACGCCGCCGGACATGCCAGCCGCGAAGTTGCGCCCGGTCTTGCCGATGACGACGACAACGCCGCCGGTCATGTATTCGCAGCCATGGTCGCCAACGCCCTCGACAACGGTGACGGCACCCGAGTTGCGGACGGCGAAACGCTCGCCGGCCACGCCGCGGAAGTAGCATTCACCTTCCGTTGCGCCGTAAAGCACGGTGTTGCCGACGATGATCGATTCCTCGGCGAGGATCTTGGAGTCCTCGGGCGGGCGGATGACGATGCGGCCACCCGACAGGCCCTTGCCGACATAGTCGTTGCCATCGCCGACGAGCTCGAACGAGACGCCGCGTGCCAGGAACGCGCCGAAGGACTGGCCAGCAGTACCCGTCAACTTGACCGAGATGGTGCCGTCGCGCAGGCCCTTGTGCCTGAAGCGCTTGGCGACCTCGCCCGACAGCATCGCACCAGTGGAACGGTCGACGTTGCGGATCGTCGCTTCGATCTTCACCGGCTGGCGGGATTCGAGCGCAGCCTTTGCCTCGGCGATCAGCGTCCGGTCGAGCACGTCGTCGATCGGATGCTTCTGGCGTTCGGTCCAGTGCATCGCTTCGCGCGGCGCATCGGGCTTGTAGAACACCTTCGAGAAGTCGAGCCCGCGCGCCTTCCAGTGGCTGATCAGCTCGCGCTTCTCCAGCAGGTCGGCGTCGCCGATGATCTGGTCGAGATGGGTATAGCCCATTTCGACCAGCAGCTCGCGTACCTCTTCGGCAACGTAGAAGAAGTAGTTGATGACGTGCTCGGGCGTGCCCTTGAAGCGCTTGCGCAGCACCGGATCCTGGGTGGCGACGCCAACCGGGCAGGTGTTGAGGTGGCACTTGCGCATCATGATGCAGCCCGCCGCGATCAGCGGCGCGGTCGAGAAGCCGAACTCGTCGGCGCCCAGAAGTGCACCGATGACGACATCGCGACCGGTGCGCAGGCCACCGTCGACCTGAAGCGCAACGCGGCTGCGCAAGCCGTTCAGCACCAGCGTCTGGTGCGTCTCGGCGAGGCCCATTTCCCATGGGCTGCCGGCATGCTTGAGCGACGTCAGCGGCGAAGCACCGGTGCCGCCATCATAGCCGGAGATGGTGATGTGGTCGGCGCGCGCCTTGGCGACACCCGCTGCGACCGTGCCGACACCGACTTCCGACACCAGCTTGACCGACACGTCGGCCGCCGGGTTGACGTTCTTCAGGTCGTAGATCAGCTGCGCCAGATCTTCGATCGAATAGATGTCGTGGTGCGGCGGCGGCGAAATCAGGCCAACGCCTTGCGTCGAATGGCGGGTCTTGGCGATGGTCGCGTCGACCTTGTGGCCGGGCAGCTGGCCGCCCTCGCCGGGCTTGGCGCCCTGGGCGACCTTGATCTGCATCATGTCGGAATTGACGAGATATTCCGTCGTCACGCCGAAGCGGCCGGAAGCCACCTGCTTGATTGCCGAACGTTCCGGGTTTGCCCCGCCGCCAGGCAACGGCAGGTAACGATCCGGTTCCTCGCCGCCCTCGCCGGTGTTCGACTTGCCGCCGATCCGGTTCATGGCAACGGCGAGCGTCGAATGCGCCTCGCGGCTGATCGAGCCGAAGGACATGGCACCGGTCGAGAAGCGCTTGACGATCTCGGCGGCGGGCATGACGTCGTCGAGCGCGACCTTCTTGCGGCCGCCCTCCTCCGCCAGCTTGATGCGGAACAGGCCACGGATGGACTGGGCACGTGCGGTTTCGCTGTCGATCTGGGCCGAGAACTCCTTGAAGGTCGACCACGAGCCCGAGCGCACGGCATGCTGGAGCGAAGCGACGGCATCCGGAGACCAGATGTGGGCCTCGCCGCGCATGCGGTACATGTACTCGCCGCCGACTTCGAGCGCGTTGCGCAGCACCGGGTCTTCGCCGAATGCCGATGCGTGACGGCTGACGGTCTCGGTCGCCACCTCTTCCAGCCCGACGCCCTCGATATTGGTCGCCGTGCCGGTGAAGTACTTCTCGACGAAGTCGGTCTTGAGGCCGATCGCATCGAAAATCTGCGCACCGCAATAGGACTGGTAGGTCGAGATGCCCATCTTGGACATCACCTTGAGGATGCCCTTGCCGAGCGACTTGATGTAGCGCGAGACAACCTCGTAGGCGTCGACCTCTTCCGGCAGCTCGCCGCGCTTGTGCATGTCGAGCAGCGTATCGAAGGCGAGATACGGGTTGATCGCTTCGGCACCATAACCTGCGAGGCAGCAGAAATGATGCACCTCGCGCGGTTCGCCCGATTCCACGACCAGGCCGACCGACGTACGCAGGCCCTTGCGGATCAGGTGGTGATGGACCGCAGCGGTCGCCAGCAGCACCGGAATGGCGATGCGGTCGGAGCCGAGCTGGCGGTCGGACAGGATGATGATGTTGTAGCCGCCGGCGACGGCCGCCTCGGCGCGCTCGCACAGGCGCTCGATGGCGCCCTGCATGCCCGCGGCACCTTCCTGCACGCCATAGGTGATGTCGATCGTCTTGGTGTCGAAGCGGTCCTCGGTGTGGCCGATGGAACGGATCTTCTCGAGATCGCCATTGGTCAGGATCGGCTGGCGCACCTCAAGCCGCTTGCGCCGCGACGACCCGACCAGGTCGAAGATGTTCGGGCGCGGGCCGATGAACGACACCAAACTCATCACCAGTTCCTCGCGGATCGGATCGATCGGCGGGTTGGTGACCTGGGCGAAGTTCTGCTTGAAGTAGGTGTAGAGCAGCTTCGACTTGTCCGACATCGCCGAGATCGGCGTATCGGTGCCCATCGAACCCACGGCTTCCTGGCCGGTCGTCGCCATCGGCGACATCAGAAGCTTGGTGTCTTCCTGGGTGTAGCCGAAGGCCTGCTGGCGATCGAGCAAAGAGACGTCCTTGCGCAGCGCCCGTGGCTCGACCGGCTTGAGGTCTTCGAGGATCAGCTGGGTGTTGGACAGCCAGGTCTTGTAGGGATGCTTGGTAGCGATCTCGGACTTGATCTCCTCGTCCGAGATGATGCGGCCCTTGACCAGATCGATCAGCAGCATCTTGCCCGGCTGCAGGCGCCACTTCTTGACGATGCTCTTTTCGTCGACCGGCAGCACGCCAGCCTCCGACGCCAGGATCACCCTGTCGTCGTCGGTGACGATGTAGCGCGCCGGGCGCAGGCCGTTGCGGTCGAGCGTCGCGCCGATCTGGCGGCCGTCGGTGAACGCCACCGCCGCCGGACCGTCCCACGGCTCCATCAACGCCGCATGATATTCGTAGAACGCCTTGCGGTTGCCATCCATGAGCTTGTTGCCGGCCCAGGCTTCCGGGATCAGCATCATCATGGCGTGTGCCAGCGAATAGCCACCCTGGAACAGGAATTCGAGCGCGTTGTCGAAGCAGGCGGTGTCCGACTGCCCTTCATAGGAGATCGGCCACAGCTTGGAGATGTCGTTGCCAAACAGCTCGGAGTCGACCGAGGCCTGGCGCGCCGCCATCCAGTTGTTGTTGCCGCGCACGGTGTTGATCTCGCCATTGTGCGCGACCATGCGGTAGGGGTGAGCCAGCTTCCACGACGGGAAGGTGTTGGTCGAAAAACGCTGGTGAACCAGGATCAGCGCCGTCTCGAAGCGCGGATCGGACAGGTCCTTGTAATAAGAACCGACCTGGAAGGCCAGGAACATGCCCTTGTAGACGATGGTCCGCGCCGACAGCGACACACAGTAGGCGCCGATGTCCCGGTTGTTGTTTTCGGCATAGATGCGGCCCGAGATGACCTTGCGCAGCAGGTAAAGCCGCGCCTCATATTCCTCATCATCGTCGATTTCGGGCGTGCGGCCGATGAACACCTGGCGGTGGAACGGCTCGGAGGCGACGATCTCTGGCGCCTTCGACAGCGAGGAGTTGTCGACAGGCACGTCGCGGAAGCCGATCAGCGGCAGGCCTTCGGACTGCGCCGACTCGCGGATGATATCGTCGATGTGATCGCGAAGGGCCTGATCCCTGGGCATGAACCAGTGGCCGACGCCGTACTGGCCGACCGGCGGCAACTCGATGTCCTGCTTGGCCATCTCTTCGCGGAAGAACGTGTCGGGGATCTGCACCAGAACGCCGGCACCATCGCCCATCAGCGGATCGGCGCCCACCGCACCGCGATGCGTCAGGTTGTTGAGCATGAACAGGCCGTCCTTGACGATCTGGTGCGACTTTACGCCCTTCATCTGGGCGATGAAGCCGACGCCGCAGGCATCATGCTCGTTGCGCGGATCGTAAAGGCCATGCGCTGCATAGCCGGTGGGGGTTCGGAGATGATCGGTTTTATTGTTGGCCGCTTTCGTCTGCGCGGCCGGTGCAAAATCCGTCGTCACAGATGGCGTCAACTCCGTCATCGTTCTGTCTCCATTCCGGCCCGATCCGGGCAATTTGCTTTGGGACGGCAATATGCCGATCCGTTCACCTTCAGATATGCTCGATATGCAGCGGCACGGCGCCGTTCGCCGGCACCGAACCGCCCGTCGGGACAGACGTGAACGGATTGCTCCAGCCCAGCCTCTGACCCTAGCTCGCGGCGGAAGCCGGACGCAGCGTCATCATACGCCAAATCCGGGTCGCTTTGGGCAGATAAATAAGACAGCACTGCTGTCCTAAATTTTGTATGACAGAATTCTTGAATACGCACAAGACCGATTCACGAATTTTCCGCCCCCATGAAGACCGAAAGTTTCGCTGGACCGGCTTCCCGCGTAATTTTTGAACACCCGGTCAAATCAGCTCCACGTCTGCCTCAATCGATTTCCCGGCCCCGGACTTGCCGAAGATCGCCAAATCCGCTCTAGCTCGCGGCTATCCTGCCACACAGCCTCCCGCAGCCATATTACGGACGGACGAAAATGTTCTTCGCATCAGACAATTGGGCCGGCGCTCACCCCAAGGTCGCCGAGCGTTTGCACGCCAGCGCCGCAGGCTTCAGCCGCGCCTATGGCGACGGCGATCTCGACAAGGCGGTCTATGCCAGGTTCTCCGAGATTTTCGAGCGCGACGTGGCCGTGTTCTTTGTCGCCACCGGTACGGCGGCAAATTCGCTGTCGCTCGCCGCTTACGGCAAGCCGGGTGGCATTTCCTTCGCGCATCGCGAAGCGCACATTCTTGAAGATGAATGCGGTGCGCCGGAGTATTTTTCCCATGGTTCACGGCTTCACCCGGTCGATGGCCCGCTCGGGCGCATCGACATCGGCAATCTCGAGCGCGCCGTTGCTCGCTTCGCTGGGGAAAACGTGCATGGCGGACGCCCCGCGGCGATCTCCATCACCCAGGCGAGCGAGGTCGGGACCGTCTATGGCCTCGACGACATCTCGGCGATTGCGGCGGTTGCAAAACGCCATGGCATGCCGCTGCACATGGATGGCGCGCGTTTTGCCAACGCGCTTGTGTCGCTCGACGTCTCGCCGGCCGAAATGACCTGGAAGCGCGGTGTCGACATTGTCTCCTTCGGCGGCACCAAGAACGGCTGCTGGTGCGCCGAAGCGATCGTCATGTTCGATCTCGACCGCGCCAGGGAAATGGCTTTCCTGCGCAAGCGTTCGGCCCAGCTCTTCTCCAAGGCGCGCTTCATCTCGGCGCAATTCGCAGCCTATTTCGACGGCGGCCTGTGGCTGGAGACGGCCCGTCACGCCAATGCGATGTCGGCCAGGCTGGCCCAGGCGATCGAAAGCTCGTCCGTCGCGCGCCTCGGCTGGCAACCCGAGGCCAACGAAGTCTTCGCCATCATCAGGAAAGATGTCGCCGAAAAGGCCCAGTCGGCCGGCGCGGCCTTCTACACATGGCCGACCCCGGCATCACTCTTGGGCCAGATCGGCGACGACGAGGCGCTGTATCGCTTCGTCACCTCCTTTGCCACGACATCTGACGACATCGGCCGCTTCAGCGACTTGCTGCGTTAAGCCTGGTTCCCGATACCTGGATAACAAAAAGGCGGCGCTGATGAGCGCCGCCTTTGCTGCTTGGGAGGAGCAGTCTTAGTTGACGGTGTTGGCTTCGATCTGCTTGGCGCTCGCCGGAGCAGCGGCGATCTCGATCTTGCGAGGCTTGTGCTCTTCGGGAATGTTGCGCTTGAGATCGATGTGGAGCAGGCCGTTCTTGAGGGCAGCGCCTACGACCTCGACGTGATCGGCGAGCTGGAAGCGACGCTCGAAAGCGCGCGAAGCGATGCCGCGATAAAGCAGCTCCGAACCTTCGCCGGCGGCTTCGTTGCTGCGGTCGCCCTTGATCGTCAGCACGTTGCGATGGGCTTCGATCGAAATCTCGGTCTCCGAGAAGCCTGCGACCGCCATGCTGATGCGATAGGCGTCTTCACCGGTGCGCTCGATATTGTAGGGCGGATAGGTCGTCTGGCCGCCTTCGGGCTGGCCAAGGCCGTCAAGCATGTTGAACAGCCGGTCAAAGCCGACGGTCGAGCGGTGGAGCGAGGAAAAATCAACGTGACGCATGGGTGTTCTCCAGTGAGCAACAAGGTTTTGCGCATGACCTGTGCCGGAACCCTTCTGGCGTTCCGGCGGTGATCAGCGGCCCCGATACTGGGCGCCGCAGGAGACATTTGGGTGCCGCCCAAAGCCATTTCAAGACATCTTCGCAACAGCTTTTTCGTGCCCCCCAGGATGAACCGAAGATGAACCGGCCCTTCGGTATCCGTTCAGGTCGCCCCGCCTAAAGTGCACTCAAGTTGACGAACAGGCGGCACCACAGAATGCCGCCGACGAGGCCGAACCGGGTTGCAACGTCCCTTCCTCCCGGAACGACAGAGGCCGAAGGCATCCCGCAAGCTGCCTTCGGCCTCATTCGTTTGAGCTTCGCACGAATTTCCTTTGATTTTCTCGATGCGGCTTTCTATCACCTTGGCATCGCCAGATCCCACGGCAGCGAGTGCCAAGCCGAAGCGCCAGATGACGGACGTGTTCCACGAAATCCCCGGCAATCCGGTTCCGGAGCGGGCAACCGCCGGCAGCTTCACCGCGCATGACGGCAAGCGGCTGCGCTATGGGCTGTTTCCCGCGACCTCGCATCCGTTCAAGGGCACGGTGATCCTGCTGCCGGGCCGCAACGAGTGCATCGAGAAGTATTTCGAGACCATTCGCGATCTGTCGGTGCGCGGCCATGCGGTTGCCACCTTCGACTGGCGCGGCCAGGGCGCTTCCGAGCGCCTGCTGCGCGACCGCCATCGCGGCTACGTCAAGAGTTTCGACCACTACGTCAAGGATCTCGAAGCCTTCTTCGAGCAGATCGTTTTGCCCGACTGCCGCGGCCCCTTCTTCATCCTTGCCCATTCGAGCGGTGCGCTGATCGCGCTCCTTGCCGCCCCCGCTATGATCAATCGCGTCCAGCGCATGGTGCTGGTGGCGCCGTTCATGTCGGTCATCGGCGTTCCGCTGTCGATGAAGGCGATCAGGCGCATCACAACCGTGATGTGCTGGCTCGGCCTCGGCGGGCTCTATGCCGCCTGGGGCCCACGACCGCGCGAAGGCACGCCCTTCGCCGTCAACAAGCTGACCAGCGACGAACGCCGCTATCGCCGCAACATCCTGCTCTACGAGACCTATCCCGAACTGTCTGTCGGCGGGCCGACGATCGCCTGGCTGCGGGCAGCGGCCACGGCATCGGAAGCCGTACGCGACCCCGCCTTCATGGCGTCGCTCAAGGTGCCGATGCTGGTCGTCACCGCCGGCGCCGACCAGGTGGTGTCGACCCGCGACGTCGAGCAATATGTCCACCGCTGCCGCGTCGCCTCGCAGCTGACCATCGACGGCGCCCGCCACGAGATCCTGCAGGAAGTCGACATCTACCGCGAGCAGCTGCTGGCTGCCTTCAGCGCCTTCGTGCCGGGCACGCCAGCGACGGTGGAATAGGCTCAGCCCATCAGCACCTTCAAAGCCGCGGCATGCAGCTCGGGCGTTGCCGCAGCGATGATGTCGCCGCCATTTTCCGCCGGACCGCCTTCGAAGGTGGTGACGATGCCGCCGGCCTGCTCGATGATTGGGATCAGCGCCACGATGTCGTAGGGCTTGAGCCCCGGGTCGACGACGATGTCGACCTGCCCCGCCGCAACCATGGCGAAGGCATAACAGTCGGTGCCGTAACGCGCGAGCTGGACCTGCGTCTCGAGATGGTCGTAGCGCTTGCGCATCTCGCCCTTGAACAGCGCCGGCGTGGTCGTGAACATCGTCGCATCGGCAAGCGCCGTCGTCTTGCGCACGGCAAGCTTGCGCGGCCCGCCCGGTCCTTCGTAATGCGAGCCATGGCCGTCAGCGTAGAACAACTCGCCGGTGAAGGGTTGCGACATCAGCCCGGCCACAGCGTCGCCATGGACGGTGAGCCCGACCAGCGTGCCCCAGACCGGCAGGCCCGAGATGAAGGCGCGGGTGCCGTCGATCGGATCGATCACCCAGACATGGCTGTTGGAGGTGTTTTCGCTGCCATGCTCCTCGCCGAGAATGCCGTGATCGGGGAATTCGGCATTGATCAGTGCGCGAATGGCCCGCTCGGCCTCCTGGTCGGCCTCGGTGACCGGGTCAAAGCCGCCGGCCAGCTTGTTTGCCACCGCGCCTTGGCGGCGAAAGCGCGGCAGGGTCTCGGCTGCGGCTGCGCTTGCGATCCGTCGCATGAATTCGGCATTGACCATCATTCACCCCATCTCCGACTGTTGCGTGGATGACACGCCGCGGCCCTTGTCGGCAATAACCACATCACATTGATTTAAGAAATCCCAAAGCGCCTTGACTTTTGTGCAGCGCACAATAATCTCGACTTCGGACAGGTTCTCCTGTCCATGCCCTCCTTGGGCGTTTCCTCCCTAGACTTGGACCGCTCTCCGGAGCGGTCTTTTTTTGGCTGCTTGTTGCCCGCGACTACTCCGCAGCCAAAGGCAGGTCGAGGAAATGATAGTCCGGAATCGCCATCAAATCCGCGGAAAACCGGGCCAGATCGTCCGCAAGTGCATAAAAGCCCGCCGATTTCTTGAACGTGCGTTCGTCCATGTAGAGCCCGCGATTGATCTCGATCTGCAGCGCATGCAGCTTGCGTGTCGGCCGGCCGTAATGCTCGGTGATGAAGCCCCCGGCGTAGGGTTTATTGTGCGCCACGGTATAACCCATGGCTGCCAGCAGCCCGATCGCCCGGTCGGACAGAGCAGATGCAGCAGAGGTACCGAAGCGATCGCCGACGATGAAATCGGGCCGCACCCCGTTGTCGCCGAGGCGGACCGACGCCGGCATCGAATGGCAGTCGACAAGCACGGCATAACCGAAACGCGCATGGGTGCGCGTGATCAGCCGCTTCAGCGTTTCGTGATAAGGCTTGTAGACACATTCGATACGCCCGATCGCCTCCGACAGCGGTAGCCGGCCGGGATAGATGTCGAGGCCCTCGCCCACCAGCTTGGGCACTGTGCCGAGCCCACCGGCCACCCGCGCCGAGCGCACATTGGCGAAAGGCGGCACCGGCTCGGCGAACATCCGGGGATCGAGCTCCCATGGTTCGCGGTTGACGTCGAGATAGGCGCGCGGAAAATTTGCCGCCAGCATCGGCGCGCCAAGGGCCACCGCCGCACCGAACAACTCGTCGACGTAGCAGTCCTCGGAACGCCTGATGGCCGTGGCATCGAGCCTGGACATGGCCAGGAAGCGGTCAGGGTAGCGGCGTCCGCTATGCGGTGAATTGAACACGAACGGCACACGCTGCTCGGCACTCGTTCGGACTTCGAACGGCGGCAGCTCCGAGAAATCTTCGGCTGGCGTCATCTTTGCTGATGGACCTGCGAAATGCACTCACTCATCAGCAGATAAGTGCCACCTGCCGCCGCCGCTGTCCAGCAGTTCGCACTGTGGAAAATCGGCCATTGCCGTGCCTTTGCCTCACGTGGCGGGTCCGGCATTCACTTGATGTTTACCGTCGCGGACTCATATACAAGATGGTTAACGAAGCCCCTGCTGGGGGGCGGCTTCGACCGCTGATTCGGACGGGATACTGATGGCACGCATTCTTCTGGCAGAAGACGACGACGATATGCGCCGCTTCCTGGTCAAGGCGCTGGAACGCGCCGGGTACCAGGTAAGCGACTTCGACAATGGCGCAAGCGCTTACGAGCGTCTGCGCGAGGAACCTTTTTCGCTGCTCCTGACCGACATCGTCATGCCGGAGATGGACGGCATCGAGCTGGCGCGCCGCGCCACCGAGATCGACCCCGATCTCAAGGTGATGTTCATCACCGGCTTTGCGGCGGTGGCGCTGAACCCTGATTCGAAGGCACCACGCGACGCGAAAGTGCTGTCGAAACCCTTCCATCTGCGCGATCTCGTCAATGAGGTCGAGAAGATGCTCCACGCCGCATAGGCGTTACCTAGCGTCGCCAAGGGAATTCATGGCGCCGCCAAGGGAATTGATGATCCGGCGCATTTTTCCGCCAAACACGCTATTGACGCGCCGGATCAAAAATGGTGTATCCGCCCCCATCGGATGGGCGTGTAGCTCAGCGGGAGAGCACTGCATTGACATTGCAGGGGTCACAGGTTCAATCCCTGTCACGCCCACCATCCGAACTCCCTGATATCGCAAGACAAAATCCGTCGGCGCCCAACGAACACCGGGCACGTCGTGGTTCTTGTCGCCGCCTGGCCTCACGCCGCGCGATAGTCAGGCGCGCTGTTGAGATAGCCCGCATAGGCATCGGCATTTGGCGGCGCGAAATTCTCGGCTAAGGGATTGCGTCGCCGTTTCGTTGCCCCGATGTCGGCCAAAAGCTCGTCGAAATGCTTGAAATGATAGGGCGCGACGCACAGCCCGCCATAGACGCCGGCGGCGGGGCGCTCGGTGCGCTTCCAGCGCAGCATCATCTCGATGTTGTCAGTCATCTCCTGGCGCGTCGGCTGGCGCCCCAGCTTGCCGTCGGCATAACGCACCAGCCAGTTGGCGGCGAGCTCGGCACTCAGCACCGTGCAGAATGACGAGTTGAAGCCGACGAAACCCATGTCGGGCAAATCAGGATTGGCGATGACGCGATAGAGCCGGTACTGCCCGTCGGGCTCGACAAGCTTGCGCTGGTATTCCTGCGGCAGGAACGGCACGCCGGACTTCCAGCCAACCGCGAGAATGGCCATGTCGGCCGCCACCCGCTCGCCGCCCGACAGGATCACCGTGCCCTGCTCGTAGGCGGCGATGGTGCCCTGGATCGCCTTGATGCGCCCGTCGGCGACCATGTCGAAGAACCCCGGCGTGACGATCGGCACCGAGCAATTGATGCTGGTCTCGATCGGCACCTTTGGCCTCAGCCCGGTCTTCTTGAGCTTGAGCTGGAGCGACAGCAGGCTTTCCAGCGCCCGCCAGTTGGCCCAGACGAACGGCTTGGCCAGCGCATGGCCGAGCCGCACCAGCACTGGCTGGTCCCAGTTCGGGAACATCACCTCCTGGGCGCGGACATAGAGGATGCGCTTGAAATTGATCAGGCCGCCGATGAAATAGGGAATGCGCCAGACCGGCTCGAGATAGACGATGGTGACGGCGGCCGCGCCCGAATTGACGGCGTTGACCGCGATGTCGGTCGCCGACTTCGAAAAGCCGAGCACGACGACGCGCTTGCCGCGCACGGTCGCGGGATCGGTGTATTCCGACGAGTGGAGCACCTGGCCACCGGTGGCGGTGAAATCATCCTGGCCCGGATGCACGAGTTCGCGTTTTTCGCTGAAGTTGCCGGTGCAGACGGCAACGAAATCAAAGTCCTGGCTGACGGTATTTCCCGCACCATCGGCAAGCTCGACGCTCCACCCCTTCGCCCCCTCTCGTCTCCGCATGGCAACAACCTTGGTGCCGTAGCGGATGAGCGGCGCAAGCCCGTTCCGCTCGGCATAGGCCCTGAGATAGGCATGGACCTGCGTGCCTTTTCGGCCATTCCGGATAGTCGTCCGGCATAGCCATCGAAGTGTAGCGATAGAGATCCTTCGGGCTTTGCGTCTGCACATCGGGATAGGAACGGGCTGGTTCCCAGACCCCGCCCAGATCGCTGCTGCGTTCGACGATTTCCACCTCGTGGCCGCGCTGCCTGAAGGCATGCGCTGCGGCAAGCCCGCTCACGCCGGCGCCAATGACGCAGACTTTCTTCTTGTCGACCATTGTGCTGTTCCTTGTTTGCCAGGACATAGGCTTGGTTTGCCAGGACGCGGGCCTTCCTTCGCACGCGACCGATGTCGCGTGCGTCAGGTGGATTCCGACGTGGTAGCTGGCAGGCTAGTCGTTGGCTTCCGGCGGCAGGAAGTTGACCTCGTGCTGGGCCGAGACCTTCACCACCTCAGCCGGATCGGCGAGGTTGTCGAGCTTGTTGAACAGCTCTTCGAGCATGCCTGCCGGCGACACCCAGAACAGCGCCTTGGTCGGCTTGTCCGACTTGTTGAAGTAGCCATGCGGAATGCCTCTGGGCATGCGCACCAGGTCGCCTGCCTTGGCCTTGACCCATTCGCCGTCGAGCTTGAGGTCGAGTTCGCCTTCCTGCACCAGGATGAACTCTTCCTGGTTGGGATGGATGTGCACGGGCACGAACTGGCCCGGCTCGCTGTTGGTCTCGAAGGCGAAGGTGGCATCGCACACCGCCTTCGGGAAATAGACCTGCCCAAGGATGTTCCACGTCTTGCCGGCATAGCCGGTGCCTTGGCGCGTGATGCCCTTGGCGAGTTCATTGCTCATGTGATGCTCCCTTTGTTTCGAAGGGCCTGCCGGAGGCGACCCTTTCATTTGTTCCACCGCAAAGACTGCTGCGGACATTGCCAAAGCACTAGCCGGAATGCGCGATGACTATCCAGAAAGCGCAAAAATGCTGCAGACAAGAGGTACTGCCGCTCATTTTCATTGGCAGCAGGTAGATCGATGCTAGTCTGCCAGGATGCTGATGGAAGAGGCGTCCGTTCGAAGGGTCCCGCTTTCAGACCATGTCTTGTTTCAGTCGAACGATCTCGACTGCGCCAGGGAGCGGGTCGCCCAGAAGTTTTGCAATCACCGACTTGATATCATCGGTGATCGGAAACCTTTTCGCGTCACGCACAATCATGTGCCCGGCGAGATGATCTCGCTGAACTACATCAGCTATGGCGCCGATGTGCTGATCGATCCGGGCGAACTTGGCGACTTCTACCTGATCCAGATGCCGATCTCGGGCGCGGCCACCATCCGCAACGGCACGCACGAATTCCTGACCGACCGCAGCATCGCCTCCGTCCTCAATGCCGATCTGGCGACAAGGATGAAATGGTGGCAGGGCTGCGCCCAGCTGCTCGTCCAGGTCCGCAAGGCGCCGCTGCATGCCTTCGCCATGCGCCTGCTCGACCGCGACATATCGGGGCCGCTGATCTTCGACCCGCTGATCGATTTTTCCAGGCCCGAGATGTTGGCGTGGCGCCGCCTGGCCAACTCGCTGTTCCGGGCCGCCGAAATCAGGACGCCCTTGCCCGGTTCGGGCTTGCACAATGTGCTGCACGAGCAGCACCTGCTGGAGCTGTTCCTGCGTTACCAGCCCAACAATATGAGCCTGTTCTTCAACGAGCAGAGGCCGGGTGCAGCCCCGCGTCACCTGAAACGCGCCGAGGAGTTCATCCGCGCCAATGTCGCGGCCCCCATCGGGTTGCATGAGATCGCGGAAGCCGCCGGCGTCGCCCCCAGGACGCTGCAACTGGCCTACAGGAACGCCTTCGGCATCTCGCCCATCCGCGCGCTGACACGCGAGCGCATGCGCCGTGCCCGCTTCGATCTGCTGGCAAGTGAAGCCAGCGTCACCGATGTCGCGCTGAAATGGGGCTTTAGCCATTTCGGCCGCTTCGCCGCCGAGTATCGGCATGAATTCGGTGAACTCCCCCGCGAGACGAGGAGAGGCCGCGCGCTTCGGCAGTAGATTGGGCGGCAATGGATTGCGCGGCAGTAGCTTGAAGCCCGTCATGCTCTGCATCAAGCGCTTGGCCGCCCTCCGAATGGCCTCTACGGTCGGGCATTGCACATATCCGCCATCCTCCTCTCGCATCTCAGGAGCGCAATGATGCCCGAATTGCCCAAGATGGCGCCGCCATTGCAAGCAATCCTGATGTCGGAGCTATCAAGGGGAAACAGCATTCTCTCCGTCGGCGACTGGCCGCCGCACTGCCGCCTGTTCGTCATGCTGGCGCGCCCGTTCAAGAAGAAATACGCTGTAGTGGCCGAGGTCGAATACGCTGCGGTCAACGACCCGCACTACTGGAAAGCCGAATATCGCTACAGGAACGGCCTCGAATGCCTGGCCTGTGGTTTCTGAGCCTATTCTCGGCAGAAGCTGGGAAACCAGACCTGTATACAATTATCGTGACTTCTTGATGCGCTAGCTGCCCCGAAAAGCCGTGCATTGCTTGGGCTTGGGCCGCAGCCCGCTGCAGCGCAGCAAATCCCAAATCCTTCAAATGCTTGTCCCATCGACCGCGGCATTTTGCTGATCGGCGCACAAACTGCCGCCATCGGGTCAGTCCATAGCCGGCGCTCGATATCGCCTGTCCCGCAAAATCGCAGAATGCCGTGTTGACAACAGCGAATTACATCCAATACGAATATATGATAGTATACAATTTAAGGCTAGGGATTACCCACGCTACGGTGAGCCACCGGCTTCAGAGGATCGCATGAGAATTAAGCTCATCAATCCCAACACCACGCAGTCGATGACCGACCTCATCGGCAACGCGGCGCGGGCAGTTGCAGCACCGGGAACCGAGATCCTGGCCGTGACCTCGCGCTCGGGGGCCGCCTCGATCGAAGGCCATTACGACGAGGCGATGAGCATCATCGGCCTGGTCGACGAGATCATGGACGGTCCGGCGGCCGACGCCTACATCATCGCCTGCTTTGGCGATCCCGGCCTGCTTGCGGCGCGCGAGATCACCGCTGCGCCGGTGTTCGGCATTGCCGAGGCGGCGATGCACGCGGCAAGCTTCGTTGCCACCGGCTTTTCGGTGGTGACGACGCTCGAACGCACCCGCATCATCGCCGAGCAGCTCGTCCGCAACTACGGCATGCAGCACCATTGCCGCCGTGTGCGCGCCACCGATGTGCCGGTGCTCGAGCTTGAAAAGCCGGAATCGAATGCGCGCGCAATCATCCTGGCCGAGTGTGAACGGGCGCTGTCCGAAGACCGTTCGGAGGCCATCGTGCTCGGCTGCGCCGGCATGGCTGATCTCGCGCATTATCTGGAAGACCGGCTGCAGGTGCCTGTCATCGACGGCGTCGTGGCCGGCGTCAAATTTGCCGAGGCCATCGTCGGCATGGGCCTGAAGACGTCCAAGCGCGGCGACCTCGCCTATCCGCTGCCCAAGACCTATCGCGGCAAGCTCGCCGGCTATGCGCCCGATACGCGTCTCGCAAGCGACGAAATGACGAGAAAGGTCAGTTAGCCCAAGGGTTTGAACAGCGTCTTGAAGTCGACGCGCACGGGGTGGTCGGACAGGTCGATCTGAGCCTCTATATGACGGAGATGGTGGTCCATGTACTGCGCAGCTTTCTTGCCGTCCCGCCGCTTCAGGGCGTCCACGATCTCCTTGTGCTCGCTGTACGAGCACGGCACCGCACCTGGCGACTCAGTACAGCGCGATGATCAAAGACGTGCGCGACACCAGCTCGTGGACGAAGTCGCGCAGCACCTCGTTTCCGGCAAGCGAGGCGAGTTGACGATGAAAATCCCCGGAGAGCTGCAGCCGCCTTTGTTTGCTGTCTTGCTCGACTGCCTCCGCCTCGGCGCTCACCATGGCCGTCAGCCGATCGACGTCTTCCCTGGTGATCGTCGAGGCGAGCTTTTCCGCGAGGATACATTCCACCCCGCGCCGCGCCTCGAACACCTGCCGCGCCTCCTCGATCGAGGGCTTGGCGACGAAGGCGCCCTTGTTGGGGATCAGGTCGACCAGCTTCTCGTGCGACAGCCGCTGCAGCACCTTGCGGATGATGGTGCGGCTGACGCCAAAGGCGGTCGCCAGCGCGTCCTCCTGCAAAGGCGTTGCCGGCCGGATCTGGTGATTGATGATCGCCGAATAGATTTCGCCGTGAATATGCTCGTCGGTCGGGCCGCCGCGCTTCTTGGTCTTGGCGCTCTGGCTCGGCGAAACGGCGGTCTTCGAAGCGCGGGGCTCGCGTAGCATGTCACGATCCTGGTGAATTGGGCATAGGGAGGACTTGGTATGTATTCTATCCTCTACGGTTCCCGCTTGGAACATGCCTTTTCCTTTGGCACAACCCTTGAACGAACGGCGGCGTTGCAATGACTGGACTGGCTCGTGAACCCAGGCCGACGGCGCTATCAGGAGCCGTTCTGGATGTACACAATCTGCGCATCGAGTTTCCGCTGCGCCACCGTTCGCTTGTCGCGGTCGACGATGTCTCCTTCAGCATCGGCCAGGGCGAAATCCTCGGCGTCGTCGGCGAATCCGGCGCCGGCAAGTCGCTGACCGGCAGCGCCCTGATCGGGCTTTTGCAGCCGCCGGGCCGGATATCAGCTGGCACTGTCCATCTCTCCGGCCAGCGCATCGACGACCTGCCGCAGTCCGAGCAGCGCAAGCTGCGCGGCCGCCATATCGGCGCGATCTTCCAGGACCCGCTGACCAGCCTCGACCCGCTGTTCACCGTCGGGCGCCAGCTCACCGAAACCATCCGCGCGCATCATCCCGGCAATGCCGAAACGGCACGCGCAAAAGCGCTGCAGCTGCTGCGCGAAGTCGGCATCGCCGATCCGGAGAACCGTTTCGGCCAGTATCCGCACCAGTTCTCGGGTGGCATGCGCCAGCGCATCGTCATCGCGCTGGCGCTCGCCGGCGAGCCTGAGCTGATCATCGCCGATGAGCCGACAACGGCACTCGACGTCTCGGTTCAGGCCCAGATCATCGGGCTTTTGAAACGGCTTGCCGCAACACGCGGCACGGCGATCATGCTTGTCACCCACGACATGGGTGTCATCGCCGAGACCGCCGACCGGGTGGCAGTGATGTATGCCGGCCGTGTCGTCGAAATCGGCCCGGTCGACGAGGTCATCCACCGTCCGCGCCATCCCTATACAGCGGGACTGATGGCCTCGATCCCCTCGCTCAACCGCAAGGCGGATCGCCTCGCCCAGATCGACGGTTCGATGCCGCGCCTCGGCAGCTGGCCGGATGGCTGCGCCTTCAATCCGCGCTGCCCCAGGGCCGGTGATCGCTGCCGCAGCGAACTGCCAAGGCTTGCCGATGCGGGCGGCACATCCGCCGCCTGCTTCATCCACCAGGGCGGCACGGCGATTTAGCCGCCACGGCGGCGACGTGGTTGCTGTCGTTACGCAGTGGGGCGTGGACGCCTTGCCGGCGATCCCCCGAACCGGCTTCGCCAGCGGCGAATGCCGTTCGTCCTGCCTTGTCCATGCTCCCGACCCGGCCTGGCGTGACTGCCCATTTTGCAGGCACATTATGTATACAATTGATGCCATATTACGCATACAACGCTGTAGACGAAGCGTATTCGATGTGAAATCATCCCTCCTGTCGGCTCTCAACAGGCTGGGTTCCAGTGACAAACGCTCGAGATCAGAACGGATCGAAATGGGCATTCCCCGAACCTCGGGGGATGAGAGGATCGCGGTTTCGAAATTGGCACGCCGGCCACGCAGCCCTGTTGAACCAGCACACGACCCCGATGGACGCGGCGCCTTTCGGCAAGCCCGACGCCCTGGCCATCGGCTTGCCGACGCCTGAACGAGACAACGAACGTCCAACAATCAAGAACTGTGTGGGAACAGCCGATGAACCGTTATCTGAAACTACTTCTCCTCGCCTCGTGCGCCGGCCTCGCCGTCAGCACGGCTGAAGCCAAGACGCTGCGGTTCGCTGAATCGCAGGAAATCAGTTCGATGGACCCTCACGCGGCGCGCGAGGACTTCACGCTCAGCCTGATCGGCAACGTCTATGAAGGCCTTGTCCGCTGGAACAAGGAGCTCAAGATCGAGCCGGCATTGGCCGAAAGCTGGGAAACGCTGTCCGACACAAAATGGCGCTTCCACCTGCGCAAGGGCGTCGAGTTCCACAACGGCAACCCGTTCACCGCCGACGATGTGATATTCTCCTACGAACGCGCCGGCTCGCCTGGCTCGCCCTTCGCCGGCCTGCTCGAGCCGATCGCCGAGATCGCCAAGGTCGACGACCACACCATCGACATCACGCTCAAGCGCAAATACGCGCTGCTGCTCAATGATTTCGCCGGCTGGTACATCCTCGACAAGGAGTTCCAGGAATCGATCGGTGCCCAAAAGCCGCTCGATCTGTCGACCAACACCGGCGGCGCCATGATCACGCAAGGGATCGGCACCGGGCCGTTCAAGGTCGCCAGCCGCGAGCCCGACGTGAAGACCGTCTTTGTCGCCAACGACAAATGGTGGGACAAGCGTGAGCACAATATCGACGAGATCGTCTACACGCCGATCGCCAACAATGCGACGCGCGTCGCAGCCCTGCTCTCCGGCGAAGTCGACTTCATCCGCAACGCACCGCCCCAGGACGTCGCGCGCATCGAAGCGACGCCTGGCATGCAGATCATGCGCGCCCCGCATCTGCGCAACATTTTCTACGGCATGGACCAGCAGTCCAAGACCTTGCCTGGCCTTGATTCCAACCCGCTCGCCGACGTCCGCGTGCGCAAGGCGATCTACCAGGCCATCGACATCGACGGCATCAAGCGCTCGATCATGCGCGACAACAGCCGCCCGTCGGCGATCATGATGGCGCCGCAGCTGCCATTCTACGACGCCAGCCTCGACGTTCGCTTCCCCTTTGATATCGAGGCGTCAAAGGCGCTGCTCAAGGAAGCGGGCTACGCCGACGGCTTCACCTTGCCGATGGATTGCCCGGCCGGTTCGTTCATCAATGACGAGCAGATCTGCCAGGCAACGGTCGGCATGCTGGCCAAGGTTGGCATCAAGGCGCAGCTGACGATGCACCCACCCGTGCAGTTCGACACCGAACTGCCGGCCGGCAAATATTCCTTCTACATGCTCGGCTGGGCCGGCCTGCCGACACTCGACGCCTACAACATCATCTCGGCGACCTTCCATACGCCAACCGGCGACCTCGGCGCCTGGAACCCGAAGGGTTATTCCAACGCCCGGGTCGATGAGCTGATCCCGCAGATCGGCACCGAATACGATGCGGAAAAGCGCCAGGAGATGATCTCGGAGGTGATGAAGCTGCATCGCGACGAGGTCGGCAAGATCATGCTGCACCAGCAGTTCCTGACCTGGGGCATGAGCGACAAGGTCCACGCCATCGTACCGGCCGACGAATATACGCGGTTCTGGTACTACACGATGGACTGACGATTGATCGGAGGCTGGGCGCATCAGCGCCCGGCCTCTTCTCCATTTCAGAGGCTGAGATGATTTCCTTGCTCGCCACGCGACTGACCAGCGTCATCCTCGTGATGCTGGTGGTGTCGGCCCTTTCGTTTTCGATCTTCAACTTCCTCGGCGACCCGGTGAACAATATTCTCGGCGTCAACGCCACGCTTGCCCAGCGTGAGGAGCTGCGGGTCGCACTGGGTCTCGACCAGTCGACATTCGTTCAGTTCTGGCGCTTCGTCGAACGCGCCGTGGTCGGCGATTTCGGCGTCTCCTACCGCAACCGCCAGCCTGTCGTCGACCTGATCCTCGCCCGCCTGCCGGCGACTCTGGAGCTGGTCTTTTGCGCCACCATCATCGCCCTTGCCGTCGGTATCCCGATGGGCGTCTACACCGCGCTCAAGCCGCGCGGCCTTGTTAGCCGCAGCCTGCAGTTCGGGTCGCTGCTCGGCATCTCGATGCCGCAGTTCCTGATCGGCATGCTGCTGATCCTGGTTTTTTCCGTCGAACTGCGCTGGCTCTCCGCCTTCGGCCGCGGCGACGTCGTCACCCTGGGCTGGTGGACGACCGGCCTGCTCACGGCAACCGGCATCAAGGCGCTGATCATGCCGACGATCACGCTCGCCGTGTTCCAGGTGTCGATGATCATGCGGCTGGTGCGCGGCGAGATGCTCGAGGTGGTGCGCACCGATTTCGTCAAGTTCGCCCGCGCCCGCGGCCTCTCTGACCGCGCCGTCTACCTGACGCACGCGCTGCGCAACAGCCTGCTGCCGGTCATCACCATCACCGGCCTGCAGATCGGCTCGCTGATCGCCTTCGCCATCGTCGTCGAGGCGGTGTTCCAGTGGCCCGGCATGGGCATGCTGATCCTGCAAGCCATCGAATTCGCCGACTTCCCTGTCATGGCGGCCTATCTCGCCTTCGTCGGCTTCAGCTTCGTCACGATCAACCTGATCGTCGACTTGATCTATCTCGCGGTTGATCCAAGGTTGCGTGCAAAATGAGCCAGCTTGTCCTCAGACTCAAAGCCTTCGGCAACAGCGAGCTGGCCTGGCGATTCAGGAACTCGCCGCCGGTCATCTTCGCCGCGATCGTGCTGGTCGTGCTGGTGTTCTGCGCCGCGGCCGCCAGCCTGATCGCCCCGCACAATCCGTTCGACCCGGCAACGCTCAACATCATGGATGCCCGCCTGCCGCCGGTGTGGATCGACGGTGGCACCTCGACCTATCTGCTCGGCACCGACGAGCAGGGCCGCGACATCCTCTCCACCATCTTCTACGGCATGCGGGTGTCGATCCTTGTCGGCATCGCCGCCGTCGCCTTCTCGATGACCATCGGCGTAGCACTCGGCCTGATCGCCGGCTATCTCGGCGGCTGGGTCGACACCGTCATCATGCGGCTCGGCGACATCCAGCTCAGCTTCCCGACCATCATGATCGCCTTCTTCATCGACGGCGTCGCCAAGATCGTCATGCCGATCGGCATGCGCGAGGAGATGCGCTTTTACGTCGTCATCCTCGCCATCGGCGTCGCCGACTGGGTGCAGTTCGCCCGCACCGTGCGCGCCGCCACCATGATCGAGCGCCGCAAGGACTATGTCGCGGCCGCCCGCATCAGCGAGGTCGGCGGCGTCCGCATCCTGCTCACCCATATCCTGCCCAACACCATCGGCCCGGTGCTGGTGCTGGCCACCCTTGGCCTCGGCGTCGCCATTCTCACCGAAGCGATCCTGTCCTTCCTCGGTCTCGGCATGCCGCCATCGCAGCCGTCGCTCGGAACCCTGATCCGCGCCGGCAACGACCTGCTCTTGTCGGGCGAATGGTGGATCTCGCTGTTCCCCGGTGCCGCACTGGTGCTTCTGGTGCTGGCCGTCAACATCGTCGGCGACTGGCTTCGCGACGTCCTCAATCCTCGCCTCCGCTAAGACCACGGAACCGCATCATGACCGATCTTCTGCTCACCAATGTCCGCCCCGACGCCGGGGCTGCCGGCAACATCCTGATCGAGAATGGCCGCATCGCGGCCATCGGCAGCGATGTCGTCGCCCGCGACGGCATCAAGGTCGTCGACGGCAAGGGCGCGATCGCCATTGCACCGTTTGTCGAAGCGCATGTCCACCTCGACAAGATCCTGTGGGGCCTGCCCTGGCACGGCATCAACGTGCCCGACTCGCTGCGTGCGATGATCGACAACGAGGTCGAGATCCGCCGCAGCTTGCCCTGGTCGGTCACCGAGCGCGCCGGCAACCTGATGCGCCAATGCGTCGCCAACGGCTCGACCCATATCCGCAGCCATGTCGACATTTCGCCCGAATACAAGCTCGACAATCTGCATGGCGTGCTGGCGGCCTGGGAAAAGACCAAACACGCCGTCGACCTCGAGATCGTCGCCTTCCCGCAGCTCGGGATGCTGATCGAGCCGGGCACGGCCGAGCTGATGGAAGCCGCCCTCGACGAAGGTGCCTCTGTTATCGGCGGCATCGATCCCGCCAGTGTCGACGGCGATGCCAAGGGTCATCTCGACACCATCTTCGACATTGCCCACCGCAAGCAGGCCAAGATCGACATCCATCTGCATGAGCGTGGCGAACTCGGCCTTTACGAGCTCGGCCTGATCGCCGAACGCGCCAAGGCGCTTGGCATGCAGGACAAGGTCATCGTCAGCCACGCCTTCTGCCTCGGCACGGCGTCGCGCGACGAGCTCGCCCGCATGATGGACCTGCTCGCCGAAGCCGGCATCGGCATCATCTCGGCGGTTCCGGGCGACATCCCCTTCCCGCCGATGTTCGAGCTCGCCGAACATGGCGTCCGCTGCGCGGTCGCCTCCGACTCGCTGCGCGACACCTGGAACCCGCACGGCAATGGCGACATGCTCGAACGCTGCTGGCTTTTGTCGTGGCGCAGCAACTGCCGCACCGACGCCGAGCTGACCGCTGCCCTCGACATGGGCACCAGGCGCGGCGCCGACCTGCTTGACCTCGACGGCCATGGTCTGGACGTCGGCTGCGACGGCAGCCTGGTGCTGATCGAAGGCGAGAACCTGGCGCAGATCGTCGTCGACCGGCCCAAGCGCGCACTTGTCGTCAAGCGCGGCCGGATCGTTGCGAGTGACGGGACGTGGATCGACGGTGGCGAAGCATGAACGCAATCGTTGCCGAACTGCCCCTGCTCAAGGTTGCCAATCTCGGCCGCACCTTCGACGTCTCCGCACCGTTCCTGCAGCGGCTGGTGACCGGGGCACCGCGCCGCAGTGTCAAGGCGGTCGACGGGGTCAGTTTCGCCATCCGCCCCGGCACCACCTTCTCGCTGGTCGGCGAATCCGGCTGCGGCAAGTCGACGGTGGCGCGCCTTGTTGCCGGGCTGGAAAAACCCACCGGCGGGTCGGTCGAGATCCGCAAGCCGGATGGCAAGCGTGTCCGGCTGCAGATGGTGTTCCAGGACCCGGTCGGTAGTCTCAACCCGCGTTGGCGCATCGGCCAGAGCATCGCCGAGCCGATGGCGCAGAAGCTCACCCGTGCCGAGCGGCGCAAGCGCATCGCCGAGTTGCTGGTCACTGTCGGGCTATCGCCCGTCGACGCCGACAAATATCCGCACGAATTCTCAGGCGGCCAAAGGCAGCGTATTTCCATTGCCCGCGCGCTTGCCGCCGAAGCCGAATTGCTGCTGCTCGACGAACCGACCTCGGCACTCGACGTGTCGGTGCAGGCGCAGGTGCTCAACCTGCTCAAGGACCTGCAGCAGAAGCTGGGTCTGACCTACCTGTTCATCAGCCACAATCTGTCGGTGGTGCGTTTCCTCACCGACCGCATCGGCGTGATGTATCTCGGCCGCCTCGTCGAGGAAGGACCAGGCGAGGTCATCCTCGAAAACCCGCAGCATCCCTACACCAGGCTGCTGCTCGAAACCGTGCCCGACCTCGAAGCGCCGAAGCGCGACCGCGCACCTCTGGGCGGCGACATTCCGAGCCCGCTCAATCCGCCGAGCGGCTGCACCTTCCATCCGCGCTGCCCGCTGGCGATGGACATCTGCTCCAAGGTGCGGCCGGAACTGAAGCGTTCGGCCAGCGGTGCCAACGTCGCTTGTCACGCGGCGGCGGACTGACGAGCACGCCTGCCTGGAGAGCATCATATGTTTCAACACACTTCGGCAGTGGCGCCGGGCAGGCGTCAAAGGCTCTGTGAACATTCGACAACGACTTTCGCGGTCTAAGGCAACGGTGACCCGATCAATCGCAGGCACGATGAATTCGCAGCTGTTACCGGAACCGATCCTCGCGCCGGGGGTTTAGCTACCCTGGGGTGGAGCAAATCCCTGCAGAAACTGGGCATTTTGCCAAACGCCAAGGAGCACTTTGATGAAAAGATTCATTCTCGCCGTAGCCGCCGCAAGCTTCATGCTGTTCCCCGCCTTCGCTGCCGAAGGCGTCGTCAAGGAATACAACGCGGAAACGCATGTCCTCATGCTTGAAGATGGCACCAGCTTCACCATTCCCACCGATCTCGCGGTTCCGCCTGAGGTGAAGCCTGGCGCCAAGGTTACGATTGAGATGGACAAGAGCGACAGCACCAAGGTGTCGAGCGTCCTCGTCAATCCATAACGGATTGCCTCTCAAAATAGTTCAGGCCACGGGCGCGCCATGCGCCCGTGGCCTTTCGTTTGCCCGGCTAACTCACCTCGGCGCGCGCCCTTGGCCTGATATCGTTGCGCTCGTGGGTGAAGATCGCGGGCGGCAGCGGCTCGCGGTTGCGGATGATGTCGGCGCCCTTTTCGCCCATCATGATCGTCGGACCGTTGGTATTGCAGGAAGGCACGCGCGGCATCACCGAACTGTCGCAGACACGCAGGCGCTCGATGCCGTGCACCTTGAGGTCGAGCCCGACCACCGCCATCTCGTCGCTGCCCATCTTGCAGGTGCCGACAGGGTGATGGTCGGTCTTGGCGTTGGCGCAGCCATAGTCGAACAGGTCGTCGTCCGAGATCTTGCTTGGGCCCGGCAAGCGCTCGGCCAGCACGAAGGGCTTGAGCGCTGCCTGCTGCATGATCTCGCGCGCGATCCTCAGGCCTTCGATCGACATCTTGCGGTCGTGCGGATCGGCCCAGTAGTTCGGGTCGATCAGCGGTGCCGCCGCCGGATCGCTGGAGGCGAGCCGCACCGTGCCGCGCGAGCGTGGATGCAGATAGGCTGAATTCAGCGTCACGCCGGCATTCTTCAACCTGGCGACCCCAGCCTCGATGCCGGAGCCGAGCCCGAGATGGAACTGGATGTCGGGCGAGCGCGCATCTGGATCGGCATACCAGAAGCCGCCTGTCTCAAAGAGGCTCGACGTCACCGGCCCGGTGCGGAACAGCACATATTGCAGGCCAGCCCACAGGGTCCGGTGCAGCTTGGCGACATTGTCGTAGGTGTGATCGCCGGTGCATTCGGAAATCACGAACAGGTCGAGATGATCCTGCATGTTTTCTCCGACGCCCTTGAGGTCGTGGACGACAGGCACGCCGACGCTCTTCAGATGGTCGGCCGCGCCGATGCCCGACTGCAGCAGCAGCTTGGGCGAACCGATCGCGCCCGAGGTGACAAGCACTTCGCGCTCGGCGCGGATCATCTCGGTGCCATTGCCGCTGGCGATCTCGACACCGACCGCCCTGCCCTTTTCGACGACGATGCGGGTCACCCGCGCGCCCAGGCGGACGGTCAGGTTGCGCCGGTCCCTGATTGGCGCGAGATAGGCCATCGAGGCCGACGAGCGGCGCTTGTTGCGCTGGGTCAGCTGGTAGAAGCCGACGCCGGCCTGCTGCTTGCCGTTGAAGTCGTGGTTGTAGGGAATGCCCAGTTCCTGGCCGGCACGGATATAGGCGTCGCAGATCGGCAACGCCGCCGATGGCATGGAGACACCCAGCGGCCCGCCATAACCGTGGTAGTCATCGGCGAAACGCTGGTTATCCTCCGAGCGCTTGAAATAGGGCAGCACCGAACGGTAGTCCCAGCCAGTGCAGCCGTCTTCGCTCGCCCACAGGTCGTAGTCGGCGGCATTGCCGCGCGTGTAGAGCTGGGCATTGATGCTCGAGCCGCCGCCGATCACCTTGGCCTGGGTGTAGCGCAGCACCCGGTTCTTCATGTGCTTCTGCGGCACGGTTTCCCAGCCCCAGCTCGCCACGCCCTTGGTCATCTTGGCAAAGCCGGCCGGCATGTGGAACAGCGGGTTCCAGTCGCCGCCGCCGGCTTCGAGCAAAAGCACGCGGACATCCGAATCCTCGCTCAGCCGGTTGGCGAGCACGCAACCGGCCGGCCCCGCACCTGTGATGATGTAGTCGTAGGTCATCTCTGATCTCAAAGTCGCGCGACCGACAGCGCGCCGTCAGCCCTGATGATGGAACCGGTGGCAAAGCCGAAGCTGCCGCCGGCAAGTGCCGCTGCGATGCGGCCGATGTCGTCGGGCTCGCCCCAGCGCCTGACCGGCACAAGCCCCTCGGCGATCAGCCGGTCGTATTTTTCCGAAACTTTCGCTGTCATGTCGGAACGGATGATGCCGGGCCGGATCTCGAACACGTCGATGCCGGTGCCGGCGAGTCGTAGCGTCAGCCCTTGCGTAAAGGCGGCAAGCCCCGCTTTTGACATGCAGTAGTCGAGCCGGTCGGGCGAGCTCATCTCGGCCGAGATCGAGGTAATGTTGATCACCGAGCGCGGATGCAACGTCGGCTTCATGACCAGCATGGCGCGCAAGACAGCCTGAGTGAAGAACACGGTGCCGCGCAGATTGACCGCCATGATGGCATTGAAATTCTCGGGCGTGAGCTCGAGGAAGTCGCCACGCACCTTGGAAGCGATGCCGGCATTGTTGACCAAGCAGTCGATCCGCCCGAAGTGCCCGACGATCGTCTCGACCGTTGCGGCGTGGCCGTCGAGATCGGCAAGGTCGGCGGCAACGAACAGCACGCGCGCGCCATGTTTTTCCAGGCCCGAGACCGCTTCATCCGAGGACGCGTCTGCTTCCCGGTCTGTGATCGCAAGGTCGAAGCCAGCCCTGGCCAGCGCCTCGGCCACCGCAAGGCCGATGCCGCGGCGCGCGCCGGTTACCAGCGCCACGGGTTTCGCCTGCCCGTTCATGCCGCCAGATCCTTGTTCGCGATGTGGTGAGCGACCCGCAGCGCCTGCGCCGCGATGGTCAGCGCCGGGTTGACCGCAGCCGAGGTCGGCAGGAAGGAGGCGTCGACGACGAACAGGTTGGGATGATCGAAGGCCCGGCACCAGAGGTCGAGCGGCGCCTCCTTGGGGTCGTTGCCCATCCGCACCGTGCCGCACTGGTGCGAGGGCGTGCGCTTGTCGAACGCGCGCGACACCACCAGCGGAAACCCAGCGCTGCGCAGCACCTGCTTGAGCTTGGCCACCAGCCGCTGATGCGCCTGCCAGTTGCTGCGCACCCACTTCAGCACGATGCGCTCGCCGTCGACCATGACGCGGCTTTCCGGCGACGGCAGGTCTTCGCTCATCGCATAGAAATCGATCGAATGCGCCGTCGTCAGGTTGAGCAGCCATTCCGGCACCGAAGGCATAGCACCCTTCAGGATGGTTCCCGAGATGCGCCCGAGCAGTTGCACGTTGCCGAGCGGCGGGCCACCTTCACCATCGTCAAGGTAGAAATCGTTGAAGCCGAATGTCTTCTGGTAGACCGAGTCGTTGCGGAACCATGGGCTCATGGCGATGACCGCCGTCGAGTTGTGGTTCATGAAGTTGCGGCCGACCTGGTCGGAGCTGTTGGCGAGGCCGTTGGGATTGCTGTCATTGGCCGAGCGCAGCAGAAGCACCGCCGACTGCACCGCGCCCGCCGACAGGATCACCAGCTTCGGCTTCAGCACTGCAGCCTCGCCGTTGCTGACATAGTGTACCGCAACGATGGTGCGGCCGTCCGCGCCGGTCTCCAGCCGCGTCACGCGCGAACCGGTCTGCAGCTTGACGTTGCCATGCCTGAGCGCCGCCGCAAGTGCTGCCGTCTCGGCGTCCATCTTGCCGTCGAAGCTGTTGGGGTGCGCATCCCACGGCGTCTTGCCCTTGGCCAGCCAGCGCTCGATGTCGACCCCCAGCGGCAGCGAAAAAGGATGCACGCCCTTGGCCTTGAGCCGCATCCGCACTTTCGCGATCGCCGGCTCATCGGCCACCGGCTTCAAGCCATAAGGCTTCGAATGCGCCGGCTCGGTCGGGTCTTCGCCCAGCGCGCCACGCACCTGGTAGAGCTCCTCGGCAAGCCCGTACCACGGCTCCAGTTCGTCATAGGCAATCGGCCATGCCGGCGACACGCCGTCGAGATGCTGCATCTCGGCAAAATCCTCGCGGCGATAGCGCGTCAGCACCGCGCCATAGAATTTGGAGTTGCCGCCGACATTGTAATAATTGCCCGGGTTGAAGCCGGTGCCGTCGGCCTCGTACCAGGTCTCGTCAGGCCGGAAATGGCCGCGCTGGAAGATGGCGCGCTGGTCGCGATTTTCAGGTCGGTCCTCGATATGGCCGCCTGTCTCCAGGATCAGGATTTCAGCACCGGTCGCAGCTAGGCCGGCAGCGACGGTCGCGCCGCCGACACCCGAACCGATGATGACGATGTCAGGCTGTTCGGGCATGTCAGGCGATACGCAGCTGGCTCTTGGGATCGAAGAACACCGCCTTGTCGAGATTGAAGGCAAGCTTCGTCTTCTGTCCGGCATGGATGGCCGCGTCGGCCCGCAGCCGCGCCACCACTTCCTTGCCGCCGAGCTTGGTCACCGCGAAGGTGTCGGACCCCGCCGGCTCGACCACCTCGATCAGGCATTCGCCCTCGGCGATCGACTTGGCGTTGCGGTCGGCACCATCCGGGTCGGTCAGTGCTTCGGGACGGACACCGAAGATGATCTCCTTGCCCGAATAGACACCGAGTGCACCGTTGGCATTCTTGATCGGCAGCGCCAGCGGCTTCTCGCCCGGCCTTTCGAGCACGACGTTGAGCCCGCCTTCGCCGCTTTCGAGACGCGCGGTCAACAGGTTCATCGCCGGCGAGCCCATGAAGTCGGCGACGAACATGTTGGCCGGGCTGTTGTAGATCTCGGCCGGCGTGCCGAACTGCTGCAGGATGCCATCCTTGAGCACGGCGATCTTGGAGGCCAGCGTCATCGCTTCGATCTGGTCGTGGGTGACATAGACGATGGTCGTCTTCATGCGCTGGTGCAGGCGCTTGATCTCGGTGCGCATGTCGACGCGCAGCTTGGCGTCGAGGTTGGACAGCGGCTCGTCGAACAAGAAGACCTGCGGATTGCGCACCAGCGCCCGGCCCATGGCAACACGCTGGCGCTGGCCGCCGGATAGCTGGCTCGGCTTGCGGTCGAGCAGGTGGCCGATCTGCAGGATGTCGGACACCTGCTTGATCGCCTTTTCGCGCTCGTCCTTGGGCACGCCGCGGATTTCCATGCCAAACGCAATGTTCCCGGCCACCGTCATATTCGGGTACAGCGCGTAGGACTGGAACACCATGGCGATGTCGCGCTTGGACGGATGCAGCCCGGCCACCGAATTGCCGTTGATGGAGATCTCGCCCGAGGTGATCGGCTCAAGCCCGGCTATGGTGTTGAGCAGCGTGGACTTGCCACAGCCCGACGGGCCGACGAGCACCAGGAAACCGCCCTTGTCGATCTCGATGTTGATGTCCTTGAGGATCTCCACCTGGCCGTAGTTCTTGTAGAGATTGCTGATCTTGAGAAACGACATGGGCTTACCCCTTGACCGCGCCGGCCATCAGGCCGCGCACGAAATAGCGTCCGGAGACGATGTAGACGATGAGGGTGGGCAGCGCGGCGAGGATCGCGCCGGCGAAATGCACGTTGTATTCCTTCACGCCGGTCGACGAGTTGACGAGGTTGTTCAGCGCCACCGTCAGCGGGATCGAATTGAAGCCCGAAAACGACGAGCCGAACAGGAAGTCGTTCCAGATATTGGTGAACTGCCAGATGACGGTGACGACGATGATCGGCCCCGACGACGGCAACAGGATACGCCGGAAGATCTGGAAGAAGCTGGCGCCGTCGATCTGCGCTGCCCGGATCAGTTCGGTCGGGAACGCCTCGTAATAGTTGCGGAAGAACAGCGTGGTGAAGCCAAGGCCATAGATGGCGTGGATCAGCACCAGGCCGGTGATGGTTCCGGCAAGTCCGGTCATGCCGAGGATGCGCGCCGATGGGATCAGCACGATCTGGAACGGGATGAAGCAGGCCAGCAGCATCAGGCCGAAGACGATGCTGTCGCCCTTGAAGCGCCACTTGGTCAGCACATAGCCGTTGAGCGCGCCGAGCATGGTCGAAATGGCGACCGCGGGCACCACCATCATCATCGAATTGATGAAGTAGGGCTTCAGCCCAACCGGCTGCACGCCGATCTGCGCCGTCGACCAGGCCGACAGCCATGGCGCTATCGTCCATTGCTGCGGCAGCGCCAGCATGTTGCCTTGGCGGATCTCGTCGAGCGGCTTCAGCGAATTGACCACCATGACGTAGAGCGGCAGCAGGTAGTAGATCGCAAACAGGATCAGCACGACATAGATGATGGCGCGGGTGAAGATGCTGTTGCGGGTGGCGACGTCCTGGGAGCTCATTTCTTCTTCCCCCCGAGCTCGGAGTAGAGATAAGGCACGATGATGGTGAAGATCATCATCATCATGATGATCGCCGAGGCGGCGCCCATGCCCATTTCGTTGCGGCCGAAGGTGAATTTCTGCATGAACAGCGCCGGCGTCCAGGTCGCGGTGCCAGGCCCGCCGTCGGTCATCGCCACGACAAGGTCGTAGGACTTGATGGCAAGGTGGGCGAGCACGACGAAGGCCGACAGGAACACCGGGCGCATCAGCGGGATGATGATCCGGCGATAGATCGTCAGCGTCGAGGCGCCGTCGATCTGGGCCGCCTTGATGATCTCGTTGTCGACGCCGCGCAGGCCGGCGAGAAACATCGCCATGACGAAGCCCGACGACTGCCAGACCGCGGCAATCACGATGGTGTAGATCGCCATCTGGCCTTCCTTGATCCAGCGGAACGAGAAGCTCCCCCATCCCCAGGACTGCATCACATGCTCGAGGCCGATGCCGGGATCGAGGAACCATTTCCAGGCGACGCCGGTGACGATGAAGGACAGCGCCATCGGGTAGAGATAGATCGGCCGCAGCACGCCCTCGCCGCGGATCTTCTGGTCGAGGAAGATCGCCAGCGCCAGGCCGATGAAACTGCAGATGACGATGTAGAGCACCGAGAAGATCGCGAGGTTCTTCAGCGCGGTGATCCAGTTGGGATGATTGAACAGCCTGACATAGTTGCCGAAGCCGACCCAGGTCGAAAAATCGGGCAACAGCTTCGAGCCGGAAAACGACAGGAAGGCCGTGAAGATGATGAAGCCGTAAACGAAGATGAGGATCACCGCGAAGCTCGGCGCCAGCACGAGCTTCGGCAGAAGGTCCTGCAGCGTCGCGCGCGGGTTCGTTACCGCGCGGGGTGCGGTCGTCGTGAGGTCGGCCATGTGTTCAGCCTCTGGGGTTGTCAGGTAACGGGGTGCCCCGGCCGGAGCCGGGGCACGATGTTCAGTGAAGGGCCTGCCGTGGCCCCCCTGCTATGCAGCTCCCCGGCGTTCGCCGCCTTCCATCGTGCCACCGGCACGATGGATTTGCTGCGCAAACCGGCGTCTCACCCCTTGGCGGCAGCGACTGCCTCGACCAGCGCCTTGGCGGCGGCCTTGGAGTCGATCTCGCCGTTGAAGTGACGTGTCACCACGTCATAGAGCGCGTTCTTCACGGCCGCCGGCGCGGCATAGCCATGGGCCATCGAACCGAACAGCTTGCCGCTGGTGCTGGCTTCCGCCAGGTCCTTGATGCCCTTTTTGCCGCAATCGTCGAAGGCGGTATCAGGCACGTCGGTGCGCGCCGGGACCGAACCCTTGACCACGTTGAACGAGGACTGGAACGCCGGATCCTCGATATCGGTGGCCATCTGCATCTGGGCCTTCTTCTTGTCGTCGCCGACCTTGAACATCATGAACATGTCGGAGTTGAAGGTCACCGCACCCTGCGTGCCGGGGAAGCGGATGCACACGAAGTCGGTGCCCGGCTTCTGGCCGGCCTTGAGGAACTCGCCCTTGGCCCAGTCGCCCATCATCTGCATGCCGGCCTTGCCCTCGATGACCATCGCCGAAGCAAGGTTCCAGTCGCGGCCGGAGAAGTCCTTGTCGACATAGGTCTTGAGCTTGGCCATGCGGTCGAAGGCTTCGACCATCTTGTCGCCGCCCAGTGCTGCCGGGTCGAGATCGATCATCGACGACTTGTAGAAGTCGGTGCCGAGCGAAAGCACGACTGCGTCGAAGATGGTCGCGTCCTGCCAGGCCTGGCCGCCATGGCCGAGCGGGGTGATGCCGTTGGCCTGCATCTTGTCGAGAACCGCGACCAGTTCGTCCCAGGTCTCCGGTGCCTTGCCGCCAGCAGCATCGAGCGCCTTCTTGGAGATCCAGACCCAGTTGGTCGAGTGCACGTTGACAGGTGCGGCGATCCACTTGCCGTCATGCTTGGCAAAGCCCTGCAGTGCTGCTGGAATGACCTTGTCCCAGCCTTCCTTGTCGGCGACTTCGCCGAGATCGCCGACGACGCCCTGGTTGGCCCAGTCGGTGATGTCGAAGCCGAGCGCCTGCACGGCGGTGGGCGGATCGCCTGCGGTGACGCGGGCGCGCAGCGCGGTCATCGCCGCTTCGCCGCCGCCGCCGGCAACCGGCATGTCTTTCCAGGTCACGCCCTGGCCTTCCAGGTTCTTCTTCAGCACGTCGAGTGCGGCTGCTTCACCGCCCGACGTCCACCAGTGCAGCACTTCGACGCTGTCTTCGGCATGTGCCAGCGGCATCGGCGCGGCAAACAGTGCCGCCACAGCTGCCGTACTCATCAAAAACTTACGCATTCCAGTTCCTCCCGGGTTGCAAGTTCCTCACGCATCATTGCGTGACATAAGTTCCCCTTGGCCCCGCCTCGGGGAATTCCTCCTCAGGCCCGCGCCTCCTTCGGCATCCAGTGGCCGGTGCGCGGTCCGATATGCATGTTGAGCGTCTTGGTTTCGGTGTAGTCCTCCACCGCATGGCGGCCGAGCTCGCGGCCGATGCCCGACTGGCGGTAGCCGCCGAACGGCAGTTCCGAAGCACCGTCCATGAAGGTGTTCATCCAGATGGTGCCGGCGCGGACGCGGCGGCCCACCGTCAGGCAGGTGTCGAAGTCGCGGCTCCACACACCTGCCGACAGGCCATAGTCGATCGAATTGGCGATGCGGATCGCCTCGTCAGTGGTCTCGAAGGCAAGCACCGAAAGCACCGGTCCGAACACCTCCTCGCGCGCCACCGCCATGTCGGGGGCGACCGACGACAGGATCGTCGGTTCCATGAACTGGCCGAGGCCGAGATCGGCGGCAGATCCACCGATGGCGACACTCGCGCCGCTGTCGCTCGCACCTTTCACGTAAGTGACGATCTTCGCAAGATGCTGCGGCGTGATGATAGCACCAACCTGCGTCGAGGGGTCGAGCGGATCGCCAACCTTGACCTTGGCCGCAAGTGCCGCGACGCGGGCCGTCACCTCGTCCAGAATGTCGCGATGCACGATCAGGCGTGAGCCGGCATTGCAGCATTCACCGGCGTTGAAATAGGCGCCGAACACCGCCGCATCGATGAAGTCGTCGAGATTGGCGTCGGGGAAGACGATCTGCGGATTCTTGCCGCCGAGTTCGAGCGACACCTTCTTCAGTGTCTGCGCGGCATTCGCCATGGTCAGCCGGCCGATGCCGGTCGAACCGGTGAACGACACCATGTCGATATCGGGGTGGCTGGTCAGCGGCGCGCCGGCTTCCGGACCGGTGCCGACGATGATGTTGACCACGCCTTGAGGTACGCCGGCGGCCTCCAGGATTTCACCCAGCACTAGCGTCGAGCCAGAGGTCAGCTCCGACGGCTTGACCACGGCCGTGCAGCCGGCGGCGAGCGCGAAGGGCAGCTTCTGGCTGACGATCAGGAACGGGAAGTTCCACGGCGTGATGATCGAAACGACACCCACCGCCTCGCGCAGCACCACCCCCAGCGTGCCGTCGCCCAGCGTGTTGTAGCTCTCGCCATGCAGGTCGCGCGCCAACGCCGCCGCATACCGCCAGATGTCGGCAGCGCCAGCCAGTTCGCCCTTGGCCTGCGAGATCGGCTTGCCTGACTCGATGCAGTCGAGGAAGGCGAGTTCGTCGGCCCTTGCGGCGATCATGTCGGCACAACGCAACAGGATCAGCGAGCGCTCGGCACCGGTCATCCGCGGCCAGCGGCCGTCGTCGAAGGCCTTGCGCGCCGATGCAATGGCACGCTCGGCGTCAACCGCGGTCGCTGCCTGATAGCGGCTGACCACCGCACCATGGCCGGGGCTTGTCCGCTCGATCGTCTTGCCTTCGGCGCCGGCGGTCCATTTGCCGTCGATCAGCATCTTGAACTCGCGGACCTTGAAGCCGTCGAGCGGCTTGGGGCGCATCAGGACCGTCATCACCATTCTCCTGCAAATTTGGCGGCCCGCTTCTCGCTGAAGGCCGCAAGCCCCTCCTTGAGGTCCCCGGTCTTGGCGACGAGAATCGAGCCCAGCGCCTCGACGGCGGTGCCATTGTCTTCGCCGCTCGCGGTCGCGATCATCAGTTTTGCGACCTCGACTGCCGCCGGGCCGCGCGCCGCGATCCGGGCGGCATAGTCGCGCGCCGCGGTGACCGCCTCGCCGGTTTCAACAACCTTGTCGACCAGCCCGAGCACAGCTGCTTCGTCGGCGGAAAAGACCTCGCCGCCCAGCGCCATGCGCCGCACCACCTGCGCACCGGCACGCCGCACCAGCCGCTGCGTGCCCGACCAGCCCGGCACCATGCCGAGCCCGGTTTCCGGCAGGCCGATCTTCACATGGCGTTCGGCGATGCGAATATCGGCGGCAATCGCCAGCTCCAGACCGCCGCCCAGCGCGTGGCCGTTGATCGCTGCGATCAGCGGCACGCGCAGTGTCGCCAGCCGCTCGAACACACGGTGGCCGAAACGCACCCAGGCGTGGCCGAACTCATTCGGCGTCATGCCGCCCCAGGCCTTGATGTCGCCGCCGGCCGAAAACGCCTTGCCCTCGCCGGTCAGGATGGCTGCGCGAACCTCGGCATTGGCCTCGACCTCGTCACAGGCCGCCGACAACGCCTTCAGCATGTCGATGTCGAAGGCGTTGAGCTTGTCGGGCCGGGCCGCCGTGATGACGGCGATCTGGCCTGAGAATTCGACCTTGATGCGCTGGTCAGCCATGGGCGCCCTCCAGCTTTCGCACCAGCTTGCGCGGCAGCTTGAGGCCGATGGGTGCTGCGGCAAACAGGGCAGCATCCATCTGCTTGAGCTTGTCGGAAACGATCAGCGGGAATTCCGACTGGTCGAGGATATGCGCCTGCAATTCGACGCCAGGCGCGATCTCGGTCACAACGATGCCTTGAGGCATAAGCTTCATCACGCAGCGCTCGGTGACATAGGTGATGTCCTGGCCCTGCTCGACGCCGCGTCGGCCCGAGAAGGTGACATGCTCGACCTCGTTGACCAGCTTCTTGAGCTTGCCCTCTTTGTCGATGACCAGCTTGCCACCTGATATGTCGAGCTTGGCACCGGCGTTGAACATACCGGAGAATACGATCTTCCTGGCCCGCGCCGTGATGTCGACGAAGCCGCCGGCACCCGCCGTCACATGCGGCCGGAAGCTGAGCTTGGAGACATTGACCGAGCCGCTGCGGTCGATCTCGAGGAACGACAGCAGCGAGGCGTCGAAACCCGCGCCCTGGAAATAGGTGAACTGGTAGGGCGACGGCATGAAGGCGTCCGCGTTCGACGCACAGCCGAAGGCAAAGTCGAGCAGCGGCACGCCGCCAACGGCACCTTGCTCGATCACCCAGGTGACCTCGCCATGAAGGCCTTCCTCCAACAGGATGCGCGGCACGTTGGCGGAGATGCCGAAGCCGAGATTGACCGCGCTGCCCGCCTCAAGCTCCTGCGCCACGCGGCGCGCAATCACCTTCTGGATGTTGAACTCAGGCACGCGGAAGCTGTCGAGCGGGCGCATGATCTCGCCCGATATCGCCGGGTCGTAGGCCGTCTGCGTCGTCTGCTTCTGCTCGGGGTCGACGACGATGTAGTCGACCAGCATGCCAGGCACGCGCACGTCATGCGGCCTGAGCGAGCCGTCCTTGGTGATGCGCTTGACCTGGGCGATGACGATGCCGCCATTGTTGCGCGCGGCCAGCGCCTGGTCGAGCCCACCGAGATAAGCACCCTCATGCTCGTAGGTCAGGTTGCCACGTTCGTCTGATGTCGTCGCCCGGATGATCGCCACATCAGGCTTGATCGCGGGGAAAAACAGCCAGTCCTCGCCCTCGAAGCTGACCTTCTTGACCAGCGGCTCGGCGGCAGCGCGGGCGTTCATGGCGCAGCCCTGGCGCGTTGGGTCGACAAAGGTGTCGAGCCCGACCTTGGTCAGCACGCCCGGCCGCTTGGCCGCCGCTTCGCGGTGCATGTCGAACATGATGCCCGACGGCACGTTGTAGGCGGCGACCTCCTCATTGCCGATCATCTGCCAGATCAGCGGCGGCTCGGCACTTGACGGACCCGAGGGATAGGAGCCGCCGATGATCTTCTTGAGCAGGCCCTTTTTGGCGATGTGGTCGACACCCTTGATGCCGCTCATGTCACCGGCAGCGATCGGGTGCAAAGTCGTCAGCTCGCGCGGATGACCTGATGCCTCGAAGCGCTCGCCGATCGCCTTCAGCATCAGGTCAGGGCAGCCGAGGCCGCTCGACGACGACACCGAAACGACAGCACCATCGGCAATGAGCGCTGCCGCCTGATCGGGGGTAATGTGCTTGCCCATGGCCTAGAGCCCCGGCTCGATTGCAACGGCAGCCCCCGTGGCGGCCGACCTGGCGACGGCCAGGCCCGTGGCCAGCGACCACACGCCGTCCTCGCCAGTGGCCGAAGGGGAACCCTTGCCGGCAACAGCGTCATGAAACGCCTGGAGCGCCGCCTCGTAGAGATTGTGCTGGCCAAGCTCGAGCGCTTGCTCGCCGTCGGCATTGCGCAACACGACCGAGCCGACCGGTTTCTGCGTCATCACATTGCGCGCGATCAGCGAGCCCTCGGTGCCGTGCACCTCGAAACCGGTCTCGGCGTATTTGGTGGTGAAGGCATCGTGGAACTGGGCGATGACGCCCGACTTGAAGCGCAGCACACCCATCACGCCGTCTTCCAGCCCGCGCATGCCCATGCCTCCGCTCTGGCTGAAGGCCATGGCTTCGACCGGGTCGTCGTTGAGCACGAAGCGCAGTGTATCGGCGTCGTGCACGGTGATGTCGAGGATGACGCCACCGCCGGCCTGTGGCTTGTCGAGCCGCCAGCCCTGCAGATGCGGCGGCAGATAGACAGCGTGGAATACGCGCGCCGCCAGCGGCTTGCCGATCTTGCCTGCCGCAATCGCCTGGCGCATCGCCCGGTGGCTTGCTGCATTGCGCAGATGATGGTTCGTCGCAAGCACGACGCCGGCCTCGCGCGCTGCCTTGACCATGGCCAGCCCATCGTCGAGCGCCAGCGCCAGTGGCTTCTCGCACAGCACGTGCTTGCCGGCCTTTGCCGCAGCAATCGCCTGCTCAAGGTGCAGCTCGTTTGTGGTCGAGATGTAGACAGCGTCGATGCCGGCATCGCCTGTGATGTCCTCGAGCGACGTCACCGAGGTCGCAATGCCGTTCGCCTCGGCATAGGCACGGCCGCGCTCGGCATTGCTGCTCATCACCGAAACGGTCTCGCCGCCGGTTGCCCGGATCGCGCCGATCACCCATTCTCTGGCGATTGTGCTCGCCCCGATCAAACCCCAGCGCGTCATGCCGTAAGCTCCTTGACCCGTTGCGGCGCACCGCAGCTTTCGCGCACCACCAGCCGAACCGTGGCCACCATCGCCTCGGCGTCAAAATCGCCGGCATTGATCTGCTTGAGCAGCAATTGCGCCGCCCGCCGGCCCATACCCTGCGGATCGACCGAGACAGTGGTCAACGCCGGCACTGCGGTCTTGGCCTCGATCACGTCGTCGAAGCCGATGACGCCAAAATCGATACCTGGCTCGATGCGGGCGCTGCGCAAGCCGTCGCAGGCGCCGAAGGCAACCGCGTCGTTGAAGCACAAAGCAGCAGTCGGGCGATCGCGCATGGCCAGCATGCGCTCGACCGCCGCCACACCGCCGGCGCGGGATGGCGCCGAACTGATCACCAGCTCATCCGAGGCGTCGAGACCGGCCTCGAGCAGCGCATCGCGAAAGCCACGCATGCGCTCGTCGAAGACAGCCGTGTCGTTGAAGCCGCCAAGGAAGGCGATGCGGCGATGGCCGAGATCGATGAGGTGGCGCACGGCAGCGGCAGCACCTGCATGCCCATCGGATACGACTGATGAAACCTTGAGCCCCGGCACGTTGCGCGCCACCAGCACGACGGGGATGCCGCTATCGACAAGCGGCCGAAGGTCGGCGGCTGTCGTGCCGCGCGCCGGCGACAGGATCAGCCCGGCCATGCCGTGTTCGCGCATCGAGGCGATCACCTCGCCCTGGCGGTCGGCATTCTCCGAGGTGTTGGCCATGAACTGGATGTAGCCGGCCGACTGCACCACCATGTCCATGCCGACAGCGAGTTCGGCAAAGAAGCTGTTGGTCAGGTCGTTGACAACGATGCCGACGATCTTCGATTTCGACTGCCGGAGATTGGCGGCCCCCCTGTTGTAGACATAGCCAAGCTCGCGAATGACGACACCAACCTTGGCCCGTGTCGCCTCGTTCACCAGCGAGCTGCCCTGGAGCACCAGCGAGACAGTCGACTTCGACACGCCGGCGGCGCGCGCAACATCGACAACTGTCACCTTCGGCTGCTTCAAAACGATCCTCCCGAGGAAGCGTCTTTGGCTCCCTTTTCCGAGTCAAATAATTGGATCGTTCCAAACTGTCAAGCAAGGAAGAACTCGGACATCACGGATTTCACGACGGATGCACCCAGGGATGTACGGCATCGGAAATGCTATAATTGTACACAACACGGCATTTCAAACGGTTTACGACACTTCGCAGCGCCCTAAGCGCCCACACCACCTGTCGCCGGAAAGCCCAACGGTGCCATCGTATGATGACGCGAAATTCCAACTTGAAATTTGGAACGATCTAAATTACGAGATTCAGCCGATCAGGGGAGGAACCCATGGCCAAGGCAGTAAAACTTCCGCGGGCGGACCGCAGCGTTGAGACCTACGCGCTGGTCGGGACGCCCACCGAACGCCTCTCAACTGCCCCCGTTTTCAACCGCATCGCCTATGCCGCCGCCCATGTCGTGTCCGATCCGTGGGCCGACGCGACTCCTTGGAACAACCCGGCCATCGACTGGGATGCGACCATGGCCTTCCGCCATCATCTCTGGTCGCTCGGCTTCAGGATCGCCGAGGCAATGGATACCTCGCAGCGCGGCATGGGGCTCGACTGGGGCGGCGCGCAGCAGCTGATCCGCCGCTCGCTCGCCGAAGCGCGCTCGGTTCCCGGCGCCGACCTTGCCTGCGGAGCAGGGACTGACCAGCTGGACAAGCGTGATGCACACGCGCTCGACGACGTGATCACGGCTTACGAGGAACAGTTCAGCTTCATCGAGAAGCACGGTGGCCGCGCCATCATGATGGCGAGCCGCGCGCTTGCCCATGTCGCGAAATCCCCCGACGATTACCGCAAGGTCTATGGCCGCATCCTCGGCCAGGCCAGGGACAAGGTGGTGCTGCACTGGCTCGGCGACATGTTCGATCCCGAACTCAGGGGCTATTGGGGCAGCGAGCGCTTCGAGGATACGCTGGAAACGGTGCTCGCCATCATCGCCGACCACCGGGACAAGGTCGAAGGCATCAAGATCTCGCTGCTCGACCAGGCCTATGAAATCGAGTTGCGCCGACGCCTGCCCGACGGCGTGATCTGCTTCACCGGCGACGACTTCAACTACGCCGCCCTGATCGAGGGTGACGGCACGCACCACAGCCATGCGCTGCTCGGCATCTTCGATGCGGTTGCGCCGCAGGCATCAAAGGCGCTGGCGGCATTGGCGAAAGGCGACCTCGCCACCTTCCGCGGCACCATCGAGCCGACGGTGCCGCTGTCGCGCAAGATCTTCGAGGCGCCGACGCAGTTCTACAAGGCCGGTGTCGTCTTCCTCGCCTGGCTCAACGGCCACCAAAGCCATTTCACCATGCCTGCCGGCATGCAGTCCGCGCGCGGTGCAGTGCACTACGCTGACGTCTTCCGCCTCGCCGACAAGGCCAATGTGCTGGACAAGCCGGACCTTGCCACCGAGCGCATGACGGCATTGATGACGCAATACGGCATCGGCTGAACGGCTACATCAGCCCAAGCTGCTTGTAGAAGCCGAGCGCGTCATAATAGTCGCTCTGGCTGGCGATCTTGCCGTCCTTGATCGAGAACATCGAAGCGCCAGTGAAAGCGAACTTCTTGCCGGTCGCCTTGGTGCCGTCGGCCCAGTCTCCGCTGTTGGTGCCGGAGAACTCCCACTCGAACGACACGCGGTCGTCCTGGGTCACCGGCTTGCCCTTCATCGTCCAGACGGCGTCGGGCACGGCCTTGAGGAAATTGTCGATGACGCCGGTCTTGGCGGCCTCCTTGCCTTCGACCGGTTTGCCGACCGAAGCGTCGTAGTAGACGACGTTGTCGGCGAAGTGCTCGGCCGCCTTGGCCGAGTCATGGGCATTCCAGGCGGCGAGATAGGCCTCGACGACAGCCTGCGGCGTGTCCTGCGCCAAAGCCGGGCCGATGGCCGGGATCGTGGCGAGCAATGCAGCAACGGCTGCGGATGTGAGAAACTGGCGGCGATGCATGTCTGTTCCTCCCTTTTTTCCTTCCCCCCGTTCACGGGGAGAAGGTGTCACGAAGTGACGGATGAGGGGCAGCGTTACAGTCTGCGAGTCTGGCTCAGCCCCTATTCTGCCTGCCCGTCCCGCCGGGTCCCCGCTGCCTGCGGCAGCGTCCCGGCGTTCGCTGGCTTGCCATGATGCCACCGGCATCATGGCTTTCGCGCAACGTGCGAAACCGGCCGCTCACCCATGCGCGATCATGACGTGGCGCACGGCGGTGTAGTCCTCCAGCGCATAGACCGACATGTCCTTGCCATAGCCGGACTGCTTGAGGCCGCCATGCGGCATCTCGTTGGTCAGCATGAAGTGCGTGTTGATCCAGGTGCAGCCATACTGCAGCCGCGCAGCCGTCGACATGCCGCGCGAGATGTCCTTGGTCCACACCGACGACGCCAGGCCGTAGTCGCTGTCATTGGCCCAGTTGACGGCCTCGTCGACGTCGGAGAAGCGCGTCACCGAAACCACCGGGCCGAACACCTCGCGGCGCACGATCTCGTCTTCCTGCAACGCCCCGGCGACAACTGTCGGCTGGTAATAGAAACCGCCGCCCTCGCCCGGCTTGCCGCCGGTGGTGATCTCGATGTGCTTGAGCTCCGAAGCGCGCTCGACGAACGAGGCGACGCGGTCGCGCTGGCGCCTGGAGATGAGTGGCCCGATCTCGTTTTCGGTGTCGTCGGCCTGGCCGAAACGAATGGTCGACACCGCCGAGGACAGGTCGGCGACAAGCTTGTCGTAAACCTTCTTGCCGGCATAGATGCGGCAGGCCGCTGTGCAATCCTGGCCGGCATTGTAGTAGCCGAAGGCGCGCAAACCGCTGACCACGGCATCGATGTCGGCATCGTCGAAGACGATGACCGGCGCCTTGCCGCCGAGTTCCAGATGCGTGCGCTTGACCGACTTGGCTGCCGCTTGCAGCACCTTCTTGCCGGTGGCGACGTCGCCGGTGATCGAGATCATGTTGACCTTGGCATGGTTGATCAGCGTGTTGCCCACGCTTTCGCCGCGGCCGAGCACGACATTGACCACGCCTTCCGGCAGCACGTCGGCAAGGATCCTTGCCAGCTTGAGTGCTGTCAGCGGCGTCTGCTCGGAGGGCTTGAAAACCACCGTATTGCCACCGGCGACAGCAGGGGCCAGCTTCCACGCCATCATCATCAGCGGATAGTTCCACGGCGCGATCGAGGCGACGATGCCGATCGGGTCGCGCCTGATCATCGAGGTATGTCCGGGCAGGTATTCGCCCGCCACCAGCCCCGGCATCGAACGTACCGCACCGGCAAAGAAGCGGTAGCAGTCGACGATGGCCGGGATCTCGTCATTGAGCACGGCATTGATCGGCTTGCCGCAGTTGAGCGCCTCAAGCCTGGCGAAGCCTTCCGCCTCGGCCTCGATGCGGTCGGCGATCTTGAGCAAATAGCCCGAACGCTGCGCCGGCGTGGTCTTGGACCAGGTCACGAAGGCCCTTTCGGCAGCAGCTACCGCTGCCTCGATCTGCGCCTGCGATGCCTCGGGCAGGCTGATGATCGTCTCGCCGGTGCGCGGGTTGAGGATCGCCTCCTCCGTCTCGGTTCCTTTTTCGAACGTCGAGCCGATCAGCATCTGGGTGTCCATGACTTCTCCCTTTCGAAGTCTTATTTGCCGGCGCCGGCGATCTGGTCGCCTTCGCGGGTCAGGTAATAGGCGGCGAGGATGGGCAGCAGGGTCGCGAGAACCACGACCATGGCGACGACATTGGTGACCGGGCGCTGGCGCGGCCGCACCAGCTCCTCGAGCATCCAGATCGGCAGCGTCTGCTGCTGTCCGGCGGTGAAGGTGGTGACGATGACCTCGTCGAACGACAGCGCAAACGCCAGCATGCCGCCAGCCAGGAGCGCCGTTCCGATATTGGGCAGGATCACATGCCTGAACGTCTGGAAGCCGTCGGCACCAAGGTCCATCGACGCCTCGATCAGCGAGCCCGAGGTACGGCGGAACCGCGCCACCGCATTGTTGTAGACGACCACGACGCAGAAGGTCGCGTGGCCGAGCACGATCGTCCAGAACGAAAACGGGATCTCGGCCAGGCTGAAGGCCGAGCGCAGGGCTATGCCGGTGATGATACCGGGCAATGCGATCGGCAGGATGACCAGAAGCGAAATCGCCTCGCGACCGAAGAACCGGGTCTGGCTGACGGCGGCGGCACAAAGTGTGCCGAGTACCAGTGCAATCGCCGTCGAAATCGCCGCGACCTGTACCGAAAGACCAAGCGCCTGCCAGACATCGGGCCGCGCCCAGGTGGCGGCGAACCACTGCGTCGTCAGGCCGGGTGGCGGCCACTGGTAGCTCTTCTCTTCCGTCGTGAAGGCGTAGACGAAGATCAACAGGATCGGCAGGTGCAGGAAGGCCAGGCCCACGGCAGCCGCGACCTTGATGCCGAGGGGCGCTGATTGCGAGCGGTCAGAGCGCATCGAAGGCTCCCATGCGTTTGGCACCCCAGAGATAGAAGCCCATGATGACGACCGGCACCACGGTGAAGGCGGCGGCGAGCGGGATGTTGCCGGCGGTGCCCTGCTGGGCATAGACGGCCTGTCCGATGAACAGCCTGGACGTGCCGATGATCTGCGGGATGATGTAGTCGCCGAGCGTCAGCGAAAAAGTGAAGATCGAGCCGGCGACAATGCCCGGCAACGCCAGCGGGAACAGCACGTTGCGGAAGGTCTGGCCCGGCGATGCGCCGAGGTCGGATGAGGCCTCGACCAGATTGCCGGGCACACGCTCGAGTGCCGCCTGGATCGGCAGGATCATGAACGGCAGCCAGACATAGACGAAGACGATGAAGGTGCCGGTGAACGAGACCGACAGCGAGTTGCCGCCGACGACGGGCAAAGACAGCCAGCTGTCGAGCAGCCACGACAGATGCAGCTTGGCAAACAGCCAGGTCAGGATGCCTTCCTTGGCGAGGATCAGCTTCCAGGCATAGATCTTGACGAGGTAGCTCGACCACAGCGGCAGCATGACGCCGAGGTAAAACAGCGCCTTCCATGTGCCGCGGGCATAACGCGCCGCGTAGTAGGCGATGGGAAAGGCGACGACCGCCGAGGCGAGCGTCACCAGTGCGGCCATCGTCACGGTACGCACGATGATGTCGAGATTGGCCGGCTGGAACAGGTCGCCATAGGTTTTGAGCGTCAGCTCGCGGCTGATCAGACCGGAGAACTCGTCGATCGAAAAGAAACTCTGCGCCAAGAGCGCAATCAGCGAGCCGATATAGACGACGCCGAGCCACAGCAGCGGCGGCGCCAGCATCAGGAACAGCAGCAGCCCCGGCTTGCGCCACAACAGGTCCGACAGCGAACCGGCGAAGCCGCCACGCCTGGGCAGGATCGCGGCGGCCACGTCGGACGCGCCTGACACAGCCTGAACGCTCATGCCTGCTCCTCCATCAAATGGAGCTGGTCGCGGTTGAAGGTCAACATGACATGGGCGCCATCTTCGGGGACGGCAGCGCCCGACGGCACCGTCGCATGCAGCCTGAGGCCGTCGGCGTCGAGCGACAGCTTGGTCGCTGCCCCCAGATAGTGGCGCGAAACGACGCGCGCGGCGACGCCGTCGCCTGAGGTGTCACGGCGAACGCGGATCTGCTCCGGCCTGAGGCTGCCCCAGCGTCGCTCGCCGGCATAGCGCTGGACGAAGTCAGGCGGCAGCACGTTGGACGAGCCGACGAAATCGGCGACGAAGCGCGATGCCGGGCGCTGGTAGATATCCTCCGGCGCGCCGACCTGCATGATGCGGCCGTCGTTGAACACCGCAACCCGGTCCGCCATCGACAGCGCCTCGCCCTGGTCATGGGTGACGAAGACGAAGGTGATGCCGAGCGCCTTCTGCAACTGCTTGAGCTCTTCCTGCATGCTTTCGCGCAGCTTGAGGTCGAGCGCGCCGAGCGGCTCGTCAAGCAGCAGCACTTTGGGTTTGTTGACCAGCGCACGCGCCAGCGCCACGCGCTGCCTCTGGCCGCCGGACAACTGGCCCGGTTTGCGGCTGCCATAACCAGGCAGTTGCACCAGCTTGAGCGCATCCTCGGCTGCGCGATGGCGTTCGTCCTTGCTCACGCCCTTGACCATCAGACCGTAAGCGACGTTGTCGAGCACGTTGAGATGCGGAAACAGCGCGTAGTCCTGGAACACGGTGTTGACGTTGCGCCGGTAAGGCGGCACGCCCTCGGCGCGTTCACCGAAGATCGAGATGCTGCCCGAGGTCGGCTGCTCGAAGCCGGCGATCAGCCTGAGGCAGGTGGTCTTGCCCGAGCCCGATGGGCCCAGCATGGCGAAGAACTCGCCCGGCTTGATCTCGAGGTCGACGGCATCGACCGCGCGCACCGCGCCGAAGTGGCGGGAGGTCTTTTGAAAGGCGACTGCAGGGGTCATCGCTCAAGCTTCCGATGTCTGGTCCATCTGTCTGGACCATGGCTGCGCATCCGGCCGAGCCGCGGCCGCCGATGCCTTCATGCCGCACTGTCAGGCGGTCGTCTCAAAGGGTCGGTTGATGCCCTCCGCCCCCTCTCCCCTGAGGGAGAGGGCGACCGCAACGCGGTCTGGCGAGGGGGGCATCGTTGCCGAGTTCAGCGGCCGCCGATCACACCGATATAGTCCGACACCCAGCGATAATAGGGCACGCACTGGTCGTTCTGGCTGGCGCATTTCGACACTGGCGTCTTCCAGAACTTGATCTTGGCGAAGTCCTCGAAGCCGTTGGCCTTGCAGCCTGCGTCGGTGAGCAGTTCGTTGCCCTTGCAAGCAGCTGGCACGACGGGGTTCGAGCCGAACCAGGCGGCAAGATCGCCCTGCAGCTTGGGGTTCAGCGAGTGCTCGAGCCACATATAGGCGCAGTTCGGATTGGCAGCATCGACATGCATCATCGTCGTGTCGGCCCAGCCCGTGGCGCCTTCTTCCGGGATGGTCGAAGCGACCGGCTGCTTTTCGGAGCCGAGCAGATTGACCTGGAACGGCCACGAGCCGGAGGCGACGACACCTTCGTTCTTGAAGTCGTCGACCTGGATCATGGCGTCGTGCCAGTAGCGGCCGACAAGCGTGCGCTGGACGCGCAGCAGATCGAGCGCTGCCTTGTACTGATCCTCGTTGAGCTCGTAGGGGTCCTTGATGCCGAGTTCGGCCTTGTGCGCCATCAGATAGTTGGCGGCATCAGCAATATGGATCGCGCCATCATAGGCCTGGACGCGGCCCTTGTTGGGCTTGCCGTCGGGCAGGTCCATCGGCTCGAATACGACGTTCCAGCTCTTTGGGGCTTCCTTGAAGACGCTGGTGTTGTACATCAGCACGTTCGGGCCCCACTGATAGGGCACGCCGTAATGCTGGCCATCGACGGTGAACCACGGCGCATCCTTGAGGCGCTCGTCGACGGTCGACCAGCTCTTGACGAGATCCGTATTGATCGGCTGGACGCGCTTGCCGGCGACGAGGCGCAGCGAGGCATCGCCCGAGGCGGTGACGAGGTCGAAGCCACCCTCGTTCATCAGCGCCACCATTTCATCAGAGGTGGCGGCGGTCTTGACGTTGACCTTGCAGCCCGACGCCTTTTCGAACTCCGTCACCCAGTCGTAATTCTTGTCGGTCTCGCCGCGCTCGATATAGCCCGGCCAGGCGATGATGTTGACCTGGCCTTCGCCGGCGCCGATTTCCTTGACCTGCGCCACCGCCTGGCCGGAAAAGCTGCAAGCCAAGGCGATTGCCGTGCAGGACTTCAGAAATGCCTTCATCTCGATCCTCCCATTTGCAGGAGCCGCTCTCGATCGGCGGCATTGCCCTGAAACGAAAGGTGCTGTGAAAGCGCAGGTTTCGCAAATTCATTCGAAAGAAGGGTGATATCGGTTTTTCCGATACCCAGAGCGCCGCGCGTCCGGTCGGACGCGCCAAGGACGCTTTGGCATTTTGAAGCTGCGCATCGTGCTTTCCGACACCGATTTTCAGGCCGGCTATGTCAAAGCTTCTGGCGGACGGTGCGTTGCGCCTGGGCGATGCCGATGAAATCGCGCGCCGCCGCCGGCAGCGACGAACCGCGCCGCCACACCATGCCGACCTGCACCACAGGCAGCGAACCGGAGACGTCGCGCGACTCGATGCGGTCACCTTCAAGCGACCACGGCCGGTAGACGAGGTCGGGCAGCAGTGCCACCCCTGCCCCGGTCGCCACCAGCGAGCGCACGGCTTCCACCGAACGCGTGCGAAAGGCAACATGCGGCTTGGCGCCGATGGCTGCGAGCAGCTTGCCGGTGTTCTCCTCGATCTCGTCGACCGACAACATGATCAGCGGCTCCGACGCGATGTCGTCGACGCTGATGATCTCGGCCGAGGCGAGCGGATGGCCGAGCGGCAGCCACAGCCGGTAGGCCGAGACCTCGAGGATCTCCGATTGCAGCGCCATACGGTCGCGCAAATTGGAGGTGACCATGACGGCGAGGTCGAGCTTGCCGCCGACAAGCAGGTGTTCGAGATAGTCGCCATTGTCCTCGATCGCCGATATCTCGACCGCCGGATGGGCGCGGCGGTAACGCGCCAGAAGATCGGAGAGCACATAGCCGGCGACCAGCGAGGTGACGCCGAGCTTGAGTTGGCCGGTGGCGGTGGCCTGGCCGCCGAAGAAGGTGCGCCGCGCGTCCGACACGTCGGCGAGGATCTTGGTCGCATGGCGCAGGAACTGGTGGCCCTTGTGGGTGATGTTGAGGCCGCGCGGATGGCGCTCGAACAGCTCGACGCCAAGGTCGCCCTCCAGTTCCTTGATCGCCTCGGTGACCGATGATTGCGAGATCGACAGGTTCTGCGCCGCGCGCGAAATCGTGCCCTGCTCGGCGACGGCGACGAAGAACTGGAGCTGGCGAAGCGTGAAGGCCATGGCTGGACTAAACAGGGCGGTGGGGGATTTGGGAAGGGGGTGGATGCTCGGGGCCGGACACCGCGTAGCCGTCATCGGGGGCGAGGCAAGCGAGACCCGGACTTGGGGGCTCATCACCCAGCAGGAGAACCGACCCCCTGCCGGCCCGGCGTCCCCCGCTGGTGCGCACCGAGGTCCAGTGGGAGATCGCGAGGGAATGATACGGGAGGTTTCGGAGGGCGCGGAGAAACGGGCGTGGCTATCCACGCTGGTTGGTGACAGGTGGTAACAGGCGCTTATGCCTTACGAGGCAAATCTTCCGCGTTGCGATCCTTCGCCCCCCTCTGGCCTGCCGGCCATCTCCCCCACAAGGAGGGAGATCACGCCGTCATCAACCTCTCGGCCAATCGCCAACATCGCTAGGCTAATCCCTACGATGTTCCAGGATGAGCGCCGCCAGCGACGAGACTAATCGAGATGGCCGGCAGGCCAGAGGGGGGTGCGAAGGAACGAGGCGCATGGCGATCTGCGCCGAAACTGCCGGGCCGCGGCGAAAGCCCAAGGCAGCGCCTGCCAAAAAAGCAAAAAGCGGGGAAAGCCTTCCCCGCTTTGCTTAGGATTTGTTCGATACAAAGCCCGCTAGTGCAGCACCAGCACGTCGCCGGAGGAGAAGCTGATTTCGGTCTTCTGGCCGACGACCGGCGGCGGGCTGCTCGGGCTGTTGAAGGTGTCGAGCGACACGACGTTCTGGCCGACGCCGACACGGACGCGGATGACCGAACCCAAGAAATGCACGTCGGCGATCTGGCCGGTCAGGTTGGAGTCGTTGCCGGCCTTGCGGCCAAGCGAGATCGCTTCCGGCCTGAGCGCCAGCGACAGCGTGTCGCCCGACTTGGAGCCGTTGAGCTTGCCCTTGAGGCCGATCTCTTCGGCATTGATCTTGACCGTGCCGGACGCGGCGTCGCTGATCGTGCCTTCGAGCACGTTGAGCGTGCCGACGAAATTGGCAACGAACTTGGTCGACGGGCGGTTGTAGATCTCGAACGGCGTGCCGGTCTGGTCGGCGCGGCCTTCGTTCATGACCACGATGCGGTCGGACATCGACAGCGCCTCTTCCTGGTCGTGGGTGACGAAGATGGTGGTGATGCCGAGCTTCTTCTGGATCGAGCGGATTTCCTCGCGCAGCGAGATGCGCACCTTGGCGTCGAGCGCCGAGAGCGGCTCGTCGAGCAGCAACAGCTTGGGCTTGGGCGCAAGGGCACGCGCCAGCGCGATGCGCTGCTGCTGGCCACCGGAGAGCTGGTAGGGGTAGCGGTCGCCGAAGTCGGGCAGCTTGATGATGCTGAGCATCTCGTCGATGCGCGCTTGAGCCTCGGCTTTCGGCATGCCGGCGACCTTGAGGCCGAAGCCGATGTTCTGCGCCACCGTCAGATTGGGAAACAGCGCATAGGCCTGGAACACCATGCCGATGTTGCGCTGGTTCGGCTTGAGGCCGGTGACGTCCTTGCCGCCGATCAGCACCTTGCCGGCCGAGGGCTCCTCGAAGCCAGCAACGATGCGCAGCATGGTGGTCTTGCCGCAGCCCGATGGTCCGAGGAAGGAGACGAACTCGCCGGCGCCGACGTCGAGGTTGAAGTCCTTGACCACGGCGACGTTGCCAAAGGACTTCTTGACGCTCTGGATGGAAAGGAAGGGATCGGCCATTGGCTTGTGCTCTTCTTGTTCAGTTCGGGCGGTTTGCCGACTTCGGCGCGAAACGTGCAAGGATCTGGATCACCGACATGCAGCCCCAGGTGATGGCGAAGGCGATGACCGCCAGTGCCGCCGGCTCATAGGCGCGGTTAGCGCCGATGTTCTGCAGGTAAGGCCCGAAGGCCGGACGGTTGAGCAGGCTCGCCAGCGTGAACTCGCCGATGACGATGGCGAAGGTCAGGAAGGCGCCCGACAGCACCGCGATCAGCACATTGGGCAGGATGACGCGGGCGATGATGGTGGTCCAGCCGGCGCCGAGAATCTGTGCTGCTTCGGTCAGTGTGCGCACGTCGATGGTGCGCAGGCCGGTGTCGACGGCGCGGTACATGTAAGGCAGCGCCAGCGTGGCATAACCGATGACCAAAAGCGCGTCTGTGCCGCGCGCCGAACCGAGGAAGGGCAGCGGCGAGTTCGAGCCGTACATCCTGATATAGCCGAAGACGATGACGATCGCCGGGATGACCAGCGGCAAAAGCGTGATGAACTCGACGACCGGCCTCAGCTGCGGCATGCGCAGCCTGATCCAGTAGGCGGTCGGCACGACGAGGAACACGCCGAGCAGGATGGTGAACACGGCCACCGTCACCGAATAGGCGAATGTTTCCTGGAAACGTGCATCGCCGAGCACGACGCGGTAGGCGTCGAAGGAGTAGGCGCCGCGCCGCATGCGCAGCGAAAATTCGAAGGTGGCGATCAGCGGGATGAAGAAATAGGCGGCGCCGACGATAAAGACGAGCCAGGCCCAGAAGCGACTGGTCTTCATTTGAGCCACCTCTCGCTGCGAGTGCGGAACCAGATGTAGAAGATGTTGGCGAGGCCGGTGACGACGATCATGCCGAAGGCCAGCGCATAGCCGAGATGCGGGTTGTGCAGCACGTCGCCGCGGATCTGGGCATAGAGCTTGATCGGCACGATGTTCAGCGACGAGCCGGTGAAGGCGTAGGCCGTGGCGATGGCGCCGAAGGAATTGGCAAACAGCAAGATGACAGTGCCGAGGAAGCTTGGCCACAGCACCGGAATGACGACCATGCGCCAGTACTGCCAGGTGGTGGCGCCAAGGGTGGCAGCCGCCTCGCCCCACTCGCGCTTGAGGCCGTCGATCGCCGGCGTGATGATGACGATCATCAGCGGGATCTGGAAGAACAGATAGACGATGATCAGCCCGAACGACGTCAAGACGTTGAAGCCCATCGCGTAGATATCGATGCCGAGATTGCGCAGCAGCACGGTGACCAGGCCGAGACGGCCAAGCGTGGCGAGAAAGGCAAAGGCCAGCGGCACGCCGGCGAAATTGGAGGCGACGCCCGAAAAGGTCATCGTCGACGAGCGCACCCAGGCCGGCAGGCCGCCGCGCACGATGGCGATCGCCATGGCAAGGCCGATGAAGGCGCCGATGGTGGCCGACCAGAAGCTGATCTTTATCGACACCCAGTAGGCGTCGCGGATCGATTTGTCGATGAAGAGCTGGCGGATGTTGTCGAGCGTGTACTGGCCCTGGTCGTTCTGGAACGCGCCGATGACGAGATAGAGCGTCGGCAGGATCAAGAACATCAGGGCGAAGATGAAGAACGGCGCGACGCCGAGCCAATGGGTCGGCAAGCGGAAACCGCTGCGCGCGTCCGGCGGGGCGGAGCGTGTGGCGATGGCCGGGTCGGATATGCTGGCTTGGGTCATCGGGGCGCCGTCTTGAGAGAAAATGCGGGCGGCTGCGAAGCCGCCCGCGATAGCAGATGCTCAGTTACTGAACGTTGGCGCCGACAACGGCATCCCACTGCTTGGTGATCGCTTCCTTGCCCTTGGCCTGGTCGTCAAGCGTCGGGAACACGGCCTTTTCATAGGCAGCGGCCGGCGGCAGCTTGTCGAGCATGTCCTGCGGGATCTTGCCGTTCTTGGCGAGATCGTTGAAGCGGATCGGGTGGCAGTAGCCCTTGAGCCAGCCGAGCTGACCTTCGTCGGAATAGAGATACTCCATCCACAGCTTGGCAGCGTTCGGGTGCGGCGCATAGGCGCTGATCGCCTGGACATAGACGCCGGCAACGACGCCGGTGGCCGGGACGACGACGTCGACGGGCGGGTTGCCGTTCAGCGTGTCGCGACCAGCAAGGGCGTTGTAGTCCCAGGTGATCAGGATCGGGGTCTGGCCCTGTGCAAGGGTGGCCGACTTGCCGATGACCGGCACGAAGTTGCCCTTGGCGTTCAGCTCCTTGAAGAAGGCGAGGCCCTTTTCGGCAGCCGAAGCGGCATCGGTGGCACCCGAGCCGAGACCGGCGGCATAAACGCCCTGGATCGCCTGGTTGGACGCGCGCGGATCGCCGGCGAGCGCAACCGAGTTCTTGTATTCGTCCTTGAGCAGGTCGGCCCAGTCGGCCGGTGCGTTCTTGACGAGGTCCTTGTTCACTTCGAAGGACAGCACGCCGTAATAGTCGCCGTACCAGAAGCCGTCAGCGTCCTTGGCGGTGTCGGGGATCGAGTCCCAGGTCGCGACCTTGTAGGGCTGGATCAGGCCGTCGGCCTTGGCCTGCGGACCATAGGAGAGACCGACGTCGATGACGTCAGGCGCCTGCGGGCCCTTGTTGTCCTTGTTGGCCTTGATGGCCTCGATCTCGTCGCTGGAGCCCGCGTCGGGGTTCAGTTCGTTGACGGTGATCTCGGGGTACTTCTTCTTGAAGCCTTCGATGACGGCGCCATAACCGCACCAGTCATGCGGCAGCGCGATCGTGGTCAGCTGGCCCTCCGCCTTCGCGGCGGCTTCGAGCGCGGCCATATCCTGAGCCGACACAAAAGCCGTCGTCACCATCAGTGACGCCGCGCTTAGGGAAAGCACTTTCCCTGCAAACTTGAACATGTTGTTCTCTCCGTTGAACTGACGCCATGAGACGCCTGCGATGCGGTATCGACTTCATGTGACAGTCACATGAAAGTTCCATGAAGCCGGCGCCCGCAGTGGAAAAAAGTTAACTACTTTTAATCGGTTGTCGCAATCGTCGCCGTTGTTTACCGGCTAATTAAATTCCGGATACCTCCCAAGCCCCTCCCCTTTGTTTTGCCGACTATACAAGTCGGCTTTGCCTTCCCGCACTGGTCTCAAACCGTCCCTTCGATGGCGTTTTCAAGCAAGCCGAGTGCCGCCTTCTTGGTGAGCTTGACCGGGTTGCCGCCGGCGGTCGGATCGACGACCGCCATGTCGGCGATCAGCGCTTTGCGCTTCTTGTCCATGTCGAGGCCCTTGATCAGGCCGGGCAGCGCATGTGGCACCTTGAGCTCCTTGCGCAGCTTGATGACCGCCTTGGCAAAACCGTCGAAGCCGCCCTTGATGCCGCAATAAGCGGACAGGCGCGCGATGCGCTCCTCGATGGCGTCACGGTTGAAGGCGAGCACATAGGGCATGAACACGGCGTTGGTCATGCCATGATGGGTGTCGTAGAGCGCGCCGATCGGATGCGACAGTGAGTGGATCGCGCCGAGGCCCTTCTGGAAGGCGGCGGCACCCATGGCGGCAGCACTCATCATGTGGGCGCGGGCGGTCAGGTCCTTGCCATTGGCATAGGCCTTGGGCAGGTTTTCGAACACCAGACGGATGCCTTCGACCGCGATGCCGTCGGCCATCGGGTGGTAGCCCGGCGCGCAATAGGCTTCGAGGCAATGGGCGAAGGCGTCCATGCCGGTGCCGGCGGTGATGAAGGACGGCATGCCGACCGAAAGCTCCGGATCGGCGATGACGATCGCCGGCAAAAGCTTGGGATGGAAGATGACTTTCTTGGTGTGGGTCTCTTCATTGGTGATGACACCGGCGCGACCGACTTCGGAGCCGGTACCGGCGGTGGTCGGCACGGCGATGATCGGGGCGATGGCGTCGGAATTGGCACGGGTCCACCAGTCGCCGACATCCTCGAAGTCCCACACCGGCAAGGTCTGGCCGGCCTGGAAGGCGATCAGCTTGCCAAGGTCGAGCGCCGAACCGCCGCCGAAGGCGATGACGCCGTCATGCTTGCCCTTCTTGAACACGGCGATGCCGGCCGTGAGGTTCGATTCAACCGGGTTCGGCTTGACGTCGGAGAAGACGCCGTAAGGCACCTTGGCGTCGCCGAGGATCTTCAGCGTCGAGGCGACGACCGGCAGCTTGGCCAGGCCCGGATCGGTGACGAACAGCGGCTTCTTGATGCCGGTGGCGGCGAGCACGTCGGGCAGCTCGGAGATGCGGCCGGCGCCGAAACGAACTGTGGTCGGGTAATTCCACTTGGAAACGAGTTTGGACATCTATTCTACTCTCTATGCCGTCAGACCGGCTGCTTGTTGACGAAGGTGTTTAGAACCCGGTTCGAGTTATACATGTAGGGAATCCAGATCAGCGCATAGGCGACCGCCGTGAAAGCTCTCCGCCTGAAGGCGGGGCTAAAAACTCCAGGCCTTGCGCCACCAGACTGTCGCTGAACAGGAGATAGCTGAACACAATGTAGATGAAGATGACCGCTACAGATGCGACGAGCCAGATGATGAAAACCCCTGGAAACAAATCCAGTCGCTTCACCATCAGATAGAGAATGATTGGCGCTGCCAGCACATCCAGAAGCAGCAAGTCTGCAAGCTCCACTGCCACCAGAACCATCTGCTGACCGCTCAAGTATGCGAAGTTCCGCACCACGAATTCGTACTTGCTCAGCTCCAGCAAGCCAAAAGCCGGTGAGATCACCAGAATGGCGATAACGAGAATCAGCCAGCCCCCCAGACCTTTGGGTTCGTCTTCGGCTGCGGGGGGCTGGGCGATGGTCATCCTGTTGTCAGCTGTGCTCCCTAGATCTTCTCACGCAGGTGATACGACTTCGGCCGGGTCAGATTGTCGTAGCCGATCTGCGACAGCGCAGCCCCCTTGCCGGTGTCCTTGACGCCGGTCCACACCAGTGCCGGATCGAGATAGTCGCAGCGGTTCATGAACACGGTGCCGGTCTCGACGCGGTCGCCGACCGAAATGGCGTGCTCGGTATCAGCGGTCCAGATCGAGGCGGTCAGGCCGTAGGGGCTGTCGTTCATCAGCGCGATCGCCTCGTCGTCGTTGCGCACCTTCATGATGCCGACGATGGGGCCAAAGCTTTCGTCGCGCATCACCGACATCTGGTGGTCGACGCTGGTCAGCACCTCGGCCGGCAGGTAAGGCGAGCCGGCCTTGTCCTGGTCGTCCTTGGTGTTCATGTGCGCAACGGCACCCTTGCGCAGGGCTTCGGCCTTCTGCTCGCGGATGAAATCGGCGAAGCGCGCCTGGGCCATCGGCCCCATCGTCGTTGCCTGCTCGAGCGGGTTGCCGAGCACGTAGCTCTTGGTCTCGGCGATGAAGCCCTCGACGAACTGGTCGTAGATCTTCTCGTGGACATAGACGCGCTCGATACCGCAGCAGCATTGGCCCGAATTGAAAAACGCGCCCTCGACCAGATTGGCAACCGCATGGTCGAGCTTGGCGTCAGGCAGCACATAGGCCGGGTCCTTGCCGCCGAGCTCGAGGCCGAGCGTCATGAAGGTGCCTGCAGCCGCCTTCTCGATGGCGCGGCCGCCGGCGACCGAGCCGGTGAAATTGACATGGTCGATCTTGCCCGAGGCGAGCAGCTTCTCGGTCTGGGCGTGGTTGAGCACCAGGTTCTGGAAGACGTATTTCGGCAGGCCGGCGACCTCGAAGGCCTTGGCGAAGCGTTCACCGACGAGCAGCGTCTGGGCGGCATGCTTGAGGATGACGGTCGAGCCGGCGATCAGTGCTGGAACGATGGTATTGACGGCGGTGAGATAAGGATAGTTCCACGGCGCGATGACCATCACCACGCCGAGCGGATCCTTCTTCACGTAGCGGACGAAACCGTCCTTGGGATTGGAGGCGAGCACGGGCGCGAGCGCGCGCTCGGCGATCTCGACCATGTAGTTGGTGCGTTCCTTGACGCCGCCGAACTCACCGCCATAGCGGGTCGGCCGGCCCATCTGCCAGGCCAGCTCTGGCACGATCTCGTCGCTCATGGCAACCAGTGCCTCGAGCATCTTGAGCATGTAGTTGGCACGCTCGGCGATCGGCACCCTGGCCCAGTCGGCCTGCGCGGTGCGCGCGCGTTCGACCGCGGCATTGACCGCCTGGTCGGAAGCGACCGGCCGCTCGACAAAGATCGAGCCATCGATGGGGGATTTGAGTTTGACCGTCTCGGTCATGTCTATTGTCCTTCCAAGTTCAACACCCTCCCCTGGCCGGCAGGCCAAAGGAGGGTCACGCAATGATGGTGACTTTAGTACCGCTCGAAGCCTCTGTGCAGCTCCCAGTCGGTGATGCGGCGGTCGTATTCGAACTGCTCCCAGCGCGCGGTGTGGACGTAGTGGTCGACGACCTCCTCGCCGAGCGCTTCCCTCAGCATCTTCGACGATGCCAGGGTCTCGGTGGCATCGCGCAGAGTCTTCGGAATTTCGGGCAGGCTGGCCGCCTGGTAGGCGTCGCCGACGAACGGCTTCTGCAGCTCGAGCTTCTCGTCGATGCCGGCGAGGCCGGCGGCGATCAGCGCGGCAAAGGCGAGATACGGATTGAGGTCGGCGCCGCCGATGCGGCACTCCATGCGGATGCCCTTGGTGCCCTCGCCGCAAAGGCGGAAGCCGGCGGTGCGGTTGTCTTCGCTCCACATGATCTTGGTCGGCGCAAACGTGCCGGACTGGAAGCGCTTGTAGGAGTTGATGTAGGGCGCCAGGAACCAGGTGAACTCCTTGGCGTATTTGAGCTGACCGGCCGACCATTGCTGGCCGAGCTTGGACAGGGTCCACTCGGCACCCTTGTCATAAAACAGCGGCGTCTTGCCGTCGGCGCTCCACAGCGAATTGTGGATGTGGCTGGAGTTGCCGGCGAGGCCGTAATTGTACTTGGACATGAACGAGATCGCCTTGCCTTCGCTGGCTGCGATCTCCTTGGCGCCGTTCTTCAGGATGACATGGCGATCAGCCATTTCAAGCACTTCGGCGTAGCGGACGTTGATCTCTTCCTGGCCCGGGCCCCACTCGCCCTTGGAGTTTTCGATCGGAATGCCGGCGGCTTCCATCTCGTTGCGAAGCCGGCGCATGACGCCTTCTTCCTTGGTGGTAATGCCGATCAAATAGTCGCCGATATAGGGCGATGCGGTGTCGAGGTTCTGCCAGTGCTTGGCGCGTGCTGAATCGTAGGTTTCGGAGAACAGGTAGAATTCGAGCTCGGAGGCGAAATAGGCGAGATAGCCGCGATCCTGCAGCCGCTTGGCCTGCTTGCGCAGGATGCCGCGCGGCGAATGCGCCAGATCCTCATGCGTGTGATGATCCTTGAGGTCGCAGAGCAGCAGCGCCGTCTTTTCGAGCCAGGGTACGTTTCGGATGGTGTCAAGGTCGGGCTTCATGACGAAGTCGCCATAGCCTTTCGACCAGCTTGCCGCCTTGTAGCCGGGCACCGGCTCCATATCGATGTCGTTGGCCAGCAAATAGTTGCAGCCATGGGTCTCATCGTAGGCGGACTCAACGAAGTACTTGGCCAAAAACCGCTTGCCGACCAGACGGCCCTGCATGTCGACGGCACAGGCGAGGACCGTGTCGATCTCGCCTGAGGCGACTGCCTTCTTCAACTGATCGAATGAGAGATTTCCAGCCATTTTTGTTCCGCTCCGGGCAATGCCACTTTCAGGTTTTGGAAGATCGTTCTGAGGGTTGAAACAAGACGTGGCCGGCACCTGGCCGGCCACGGCCATTTAGAGAACTGTCAGTGTCCGGTTTCGCCGACGGCACGTTCAGCCGCTGCGATCTCGGCGGCACGCTTGGCCACCTGGTCGCCGATCGGCGGACCCTGGAAGCGCCTGGCTTCGAAGCCGAACCAGACGATGCCGGTGACGATCAGGAAGCCGACGGTGATGTAGAGCGCCCAGTCGTTCGGCGGCTGGATGCCGATCACGAAGATCAGGATCATGGCGATGATCGACAGCACCGCAAACAGCTTGAACACACCTTCGCCGAGATTGAACGGACCCATCTTGTCCCACTTCGAGGTGCCCCAGGCCATCAGGCCAAGCGCGATCGGAATGGTGAAGGAGAAGAACAGGAAGATGACCGTGCAGGCGACGACGATGGTGTAGACAGGCGTCTCGCCGATGGAGACCAGCGACGAACCCCAGACGAACAGGACAGCCAGGATCGAACCGGTCCAGATCGCAGCCACAGGGGTACGATAGGTCGGGCTGACCTTGGCGAGTGCCTTGGAGCCCGGCAGGCCGCCGTCACGCGAGAAGGCGAAGATCATGCGCGAGACCGACGTCACGGTCGCCAGGCCGCAGAGCCACTGGGCGACGAAGATGGCGAGGTAGAGGATGTCCTTCACGACAGGATTGACCTGCTGCTCCATGCCCCAGAAGAACACGTTCCAGCCCTGCTTGGCGGCTTCGTCCATGCTCGGCAGCATGAGCACGAAAGCGCACAGCATGATGTAGCCGAACAGGGCCGACCACAGCACCGAACCGATCATGGCGCGCGGCACCGAATGCGCCGCCTTCAGCGTTTCTTCCGAGGTATGCGCCGAGGCGTCGTAGCCGGTGATGGTGTAGATCGGCAGCAACAGGCCGAGCAGGAACACCCACATCGACGAGTTGGCCGGCCACACGTTGCCGCCAGCCTCACCCGAGTAATTCGAGAAGGTGAACAGCCTGGAGATCTCGTAGCTGTCGGCAGCTGCCAGGCAGACGACCGCCAGGGCAATTGCCGTTGCGAAGATGAGATAGCCGGAGAAGTCGGTGAGCTTGGCGGTGAGGCCGATGCCCATGTGGTTCACCAGCGCCTGCAACCCGGTGATGACGGCCAGGAAGACGATGCGGGTGGTGGTGGTGTCTTCGAGCCCGAGATAGCTCGTGCCGAAGGCGCCCATGAAGAAGTAGTAGGTGCCGACATTGATGGCGCCGAGCACGGTGACGAGGCCGAGCAGGTTGAACCAGGCGGTCAGCCAGCCGGTGAAGCGGTTGCCGAGGATCGAACCCCAGTGATAGAGGCCGCCGGCCGTCGGATAGGCCGAGCTGATCTGCGCCATGGCCACGGCGAACACCAGCGACACGAAGCAGCCGAGCGGCCAGCCGATGCCGATGGCGGCACCGCCTGCGCCCGACGTTGCCTGCGCCAGCGAATTGATGCCGCCTGACAGGATGCAGATGATGGAGAACGAAACCGCGAAATTCGAGAACTGGCTCATTCGCCGTTCGAGTTCCTGGGCGTAGCCCATACTGTGGAGGACCTGGACGTCCTCACTCTTGTCTTTGTCGGAATAACCAGGCGCTGTCATTTCAGTGTCCCCTTATTGTTATGCCTTCGATTGAGCTGCGCGTCCGTTGCCCGTCTGGAATGGGGCTGCCTCGCCCGCTTCCGGTTCGAGCTCTGCAAAGATGCCCGTGAGCAGATCCGCCCATTTCCGCTGCCCGGTCTGCGCCGAGATTTCGTCGTTGCGGATTTCGATCATCGCGCACGGCAGGCCGCGCGACCTGCCGTGGTGTTCCAAGGTGAAGTAGACGCGGTCGGCCGGCGCATATGGCTCGTTGACGCCGACGGTAATGCCGTCGAGCCCCTGCAGTGCTGCGATCAGCGGTGCGGCAAGCCGGGCATCCTCGTCATGGATGATGCCAATGTGCCAGGGGCGCGAAAACGCCCTTGTAGACAGGAGTGAAGGAATGGACAGACACCAGTCTCGTCTCCCGCCCTTCGCGGAGCCGTTCCGCAACGACCTCGTCGATCGCCTCGTGGAACGGGCGCCATGATAGCGCGATTCGCGCCTCGCGCTGAGTGGCCGAGAGTGCCGCGTTTCCAGGGATGGCGGTGGTCTCGCTGATCTCCGGGATCAGGTCGTGGGCGCCGAGCGGACGGTTGCAGTCGATGGCGAGACGCGACACGCAGGATTCGACAAGCGTCGCGTCGAGGCCCTCGGCCAGGCGCTGGGCAACTGGCAAGGCGCCGGGATCCCAGGCGATGTGGCGCAACATCTCGGCGGCGTCGAGGCCAAGGGTGCCGTAGCTTGCTGGCAGATGATTGGAGGCGTGATCGCACAGGATGACAAAGGGGCTGCGCCCGGCCCGGTTTGTCACCCGGACGGCATTCGACATTGCACGCGCAGCGGCCTGGCCCGATCCCATTCAGTCATCCCCGGGGCCGTATCGTATGTTACGTATTTTTGTTCATTGCGCCCCTATGGATGATTTCATACACTTTGGACGAGTTTGTCAAATGTCATTTCAGGCCTAAACCAGACTGAGCGCTGGGCCAGGGCGGCAACCGATAAGGCAGGGGATATAGATGGTTTCGAGCGTTGCCGAACTGATCACCGAAAAGATCGACACCATGCCTGCCGGCGAACGCCGGGCAGCGCAGACGCTGATCGCCTCCTACCCGCTGATCGGCCTGAAGACGGTGGCCGAATTCTCGCAGCAGGCCGGCGTTTCCTCGCCCACCATCCTGCGTTTCGTCGCCAGGCTCGGCTTCCAGAACTATCCCGAGTTCCAGTCGGCGCTGCAGGACGAGCTGGCAGCACAGCTGCAGTCGCCAGCATCGCGCACCAACACCACGCCATCGCTCCTGCCCGCGTCGACGGCGCCGATCCTGGAAGCGGTGCTCGAAAACATCCGCGAGACGTTTAGGCATATTTCCGAGCGTCAGCTCGCCGATATCGTAACCCAGCTCGCCAGCCCGAAGGCCCATGTCTATCTCGTCGGCGGCCGCTTCACCGATCCGCTGGCACGCTACATGGCAGCCCATCTCAACCTGATCCGGCCCAACGTCACCCATCTCGTCGGCCAGGAAAGCCTGTGGCGCGACCGGCTGATCGACATGGGCAAGCGCGACACGCTGCTGATCTTCGACATCCGCCGCTACCAGGGCAGCCTGATCCGCTTCGCCGAAAAGGCGCATAACAGGGGCGCGACGATCATCCTGTTCACCGACCAGTGGCTGTCGCCGATCGCGCGTTTCGCCCGCCACGTCATCGCCGGGCGCACCGCCGTGCCTTCGGCCTGGGACTCCTCGGCCGCGCTGTTCGTCGCCGCCGAAGCGGTGATCGGCGCGTTGACGCGCCAGCTCGAAAGCGAGGGCGCAAAGCGCATCCGTGCGATCGAGGATCTGCGCTGAACGCAAAGCCAATCCTGCAAATATTACGCAGATTTAATGTGCTACGCGCCGAGAATTGCCCTAATCCTCCGCTGACGAACTAGGCTATACTGGCGCGCCCGTGCGGGCTTGCGTCCGGTTGCCGACGAACGATCCCTTGGCAAGGTGCGGCGACGGCGCAGTGCCTTGCCAGCGATGAGAAGCCACGTGTTCCCGAGCGGAACGAAAACGCAGCAGACCGGAGTACGCATGGCCGCCTGGAAGCAGATTGTCTTGGCAATTGCCATTGTACTTGCGGCAGCCGCCGGATGGGTGCTGCTGGTGCCGAGCTCGCGCACGGTTCTCGCCAGCTGGGGCATCGACTGGGCCCAGGCCAAGACCGAACAGCCGCAGACGGCGCGCGGCGGCGGCAACCGCCAGGGCGGCAATCGCGGCGGCCAGCCGCAGACGCCGGTCGTCACCCAGGCGGTGGCAACGGGCACGATCAACGACCGGCTGTCGGCGATCGGCACCGGCCGGGCGCGGAACTCGGTCGTCATCAACCCCTATGCCTCCGGGCGGCTTACCGAAATTACGGTCAGCGCCGGCGAAAAGATCGAAGCCGGCACCGTCATAGCCAAACTCGATTCGGATTCGGAAGAGATCGCGCTCGAACGCGCCCGCATCGCCCAGGGCGATGCCGAGGCGGCGCTGGAGCGCATCAAGGCGCTGCGCGCCACCAATACCGCAAGCGCTGTGCAGCTCAGGGAAGCCGAGCTCGCCCTCGACAATGCGCGCCTTGGCGTGCGCGATGCCGCACTGGCGCTTAACCGCCGCACCATCACGGCACCGATCGCCGGCATCGTTGGCATCCTGCCCGTCGAAGCCGGCAACTACGTCACCAGCCAGACCACCATCGCCACCATCGATGACCGTTCCAGGATCATCGTCGACATCTGGGTGCCCGAGCGTTTCACCGGGCTGATTTCAGTCGGCGCACCGCTGACGGCAAGTTCGGTCGCCCGTCCCGGCCAGGTGTTCGAAGGCGAGGTCAGTGCTGTCGACAACCGGCTCGACGAGCAGAGCCGCACGCTGCGCATCCAGGCCCGCCTCGACAATGACGACGACGCGTTGCGCGCCGGCATGTCGTTCCAGGTTGCCATGCACTTCCCCGGCGATACCTATCCGTCGGTCGATCCCCTGGCGATCCAGTGGGGCGGCGACGGTGCCTTCGTCTGGGCGCTCGACAACGGCAAGGCCAAGCGCGTGCCGGTGCGCATCATCCAGCGCAACACCGACAGCGTGCTGGTCCAGGCGGCACTGACCGCAGGCGACAAGGTCGTGACCGAAGGCATCCACACGGTGCGCGAAGGGGCTGAGCTTTTGATTGCCGGCCGCGAGCCCGCCGGCAGCGGCTCCTGAGCGGGAGCGCTGACATGAGCACCATGCAAAACGACAACGCCGAAAAAGGCATCACGGCACTTTTCGTGCGCCGGCCGGTGCTGGCCTTCGTCATCAATACGCTGATTGTCGTTGCCGGCCTCGCCGCCTTCTACGGCGTCGAGGTGCGCGAATTGCCCGATGTCGATCGACCGGTCATCACCGTGTCGACGAGCTATTCCGATGCCGCGGCCGAGATCGTCGACCGCGAGGTGACGGCGGTGGTCGAAGGTGCGGTGGCGCGTGTCACCGGCGTCAAGTCGATCTCGTCGAGTTCGTCCTACGGCAACAGCCGGGTGACGGTGGAATTTAATGACGGCGTCGACCTCAATGTCGCTGCCTCCGACATGCGCGACGCCGTCGGCCGGGTGACCAATTCGCTGCCCGACGACGCCGACGCACCGCGCATCGTCAAGGCCGACGCCAATGCCGACGCGGTGATGCGCCTGGCAGTCACTTCCGACACCATGCCGGTCGAGGACATGACGATCCTCGTCGAGGACCAGATCGTCGACACGCTGGCCGCCGTCGACGGCGTCGCCGACGTGCAGACCTATGGCGACCGCGCCAAGGTGTTCCGGGTCGACATCGACCAGGCCAAGGTGGCGAGCCTCGGCCTGACGCTGGCCGACATCTCCAACGCGCTGGCGAGCGTCTCCTTCGACGCGCCGGCCGGTTCGCTGACCGTCGGCAACCAGGACCTGATCGTCCGCGCCAGTGCCGCCGTGACGACGCCCGAGGCCTTTGAAAGCATCATCATCAACGGCAGGACCAAGCTCGGCGACGTCGCCACCGTCACGCTCGGCGGTGACCCCGGCTCGACCTCGCTGCGCTCCGACGGCAAGACCGGCATCGGCATCGGCATCGTGCGCCAGGCCCAGTCGAGCACGCTCGACATTTCCAAGGGCGTGCGCGCGGCAGCCGAAAAGATCCAGACCACCTTGCCCGCCGGCATGACCATTCGCGTCACATCCGATGACGCGACCTTCGTCCAGGGCGCCATCCACGAGGTCGAGATCGCGCTGATCCTGTCGGTGACGATCGTCTTGATCGTCATCTACGCCTTCCTGCAGGACTGGCGCGCGACGCTGATCCCCGGCTTCGCCATGCCGGTGGCAATGATCGGCACCATCGCCGGCATCTATCTCGCCGGCTTCTCGGTCAACATCCTGACGCTTCTGGCGCTGGTGCTGGCGACGGGTCTCGTCGTCGACGACGCCATCGTCGTGCTCGAAAACATCGTGCGCCGTCGCAACGAAGGCATGGGCCCGCGCGCCGCCGCCGTGCTCGGCACCCAGGAGGTGTTTTTCGCCGTGGTGGCAACGACCGCAACGCTTGCCGCGGTGTTCATCCCGATCTCGTTCCTGCCCGGCCAGACCGGCGGCCTGTTCCGCGAATTCGGTTTCGTGCTGGCGATCTCGGTGCTGCTGTCGTCGATCGTGGCGCTGTCGCTGTGCCCGATGCTGGCCTCGCGCATGCTGACCGAAAAAAGCATCGAGCACAGCCATGGCGGCGCGCTCGGCAAGCTCGGCACCAAGCTCGCAGCACTGTACAGGCGTTGCCTGCATGCCTGCCTCAATGCGCCCGCCATCGTCATCCTGGTGTCGCTGCTGTTTGCCGGCGCTGCCTACATCGCCTTCGGCAGCGTGCGCCAGGAACTGACGCCGACCGAGGACCGTTCGCTGGTGATGCTGCGTGTCTCCGCCCCGCAAGGCGTCAGCCTCGACTACACTGCCTCGCAGCTGCGCCGCATCGAGGGGCTGATCGAGCCGCTGCGCAAATCGGGCGAGATCGAAAGCACCTTCGTCAGCGCCGGCATGGGCAACAACAACAATAGCGGCTTCATGGTGCTGTCACTGGCGCCGTGGAGCGAGCGCAGCCGCACCCAGCAGGAGATCGCCGCCGACATCCTGTCCCGCACCAGCCAGGTGCCGGGCGTGCGCACCACCGTCGGCCAGCCCAACAGCCTCGGCATTCGTGGCGCCGGCAACGGCCTGCAATTCGCGCTGATCGGCAACAGCTACGCCGACCTCGGCACTGCCGCCACCAAGGTGCTGGCCGAAATGGAGAAGGATCCGCGCTTTCGCCAGCCGCGCCTGAGCACCGACGCCAACCAGCCGCAGCTGTTCGTCACCGTCGACCGCGAGCGCGCCTCCGACCTTGGCATCGACATCAAGGGGCTGTCGCCGGCGCTGCAGGCGATGCTCGACGGCCGCAAGATCACCAGCGTGTTCATCGAGGACCGCAGCTACGACGTGAAGCTGGTCTCGACCACCAATCCGATCAACGATTCGACCGACCTCGAAAACATCTTCATCAGGACGACAGACGGCCGCTTCGTGCCGGTGTCGACCATCGCCACACTTTCCGAACGCGCCGTGCCGCCGTCGCTGTCGCGCGAACAGCAGCAACGCTCGGTGGCGATCACCGCCGGCCTCGCCGACGACTTCGCGCTTGGCGATGCACTGAAGGAAGTCGAGCAGATCGCAGCCCCCGTGCTGCCGGCAGGCAGCCGCCTGTTGCCGCTTGCCGAGGCAGCGACGCTGAACGAGACCAGCGGCTCCATGCTGACGATCTTCGGCTTCGCCATCGTCATCATCCTGCTGGTGCTGGCGGCACAGTTCGAAAGCTTCGTTTCGGCAATCATCATCATGGCGACCGTGCCGCTCGGCCTCGCCTGCGCCGTCTTCGCGCTGATTTTGACCGGAACCTCGCTCAATGCCTACAGCCAGATCGGGCTGGTGCTGCTTGTCGGCGTGATGGCCAAGAACGGCATCCTGGTGGTCGAGTTCGCCAACCAGCTGCGCGACCGCGGCATGGGCGTGCGCCAGGCGATCGAGGAAGCCGCAACGATCCGCCTGCGCCCGGTGATGATGACGATGATCTGTACCGTGCTCGGCGGCCTGCCCTTGGTGCTGGCGCAAGGTGCCGGTGCGGAGGCCCGCATCGCGCTTGGCTGGGTGATCGTCGGCGGCCTCGGCCTGGCCACGATCTCGACGCTGTTCCTGACCCCGGTTGCCTATCTGCTGCTCGGCCGCTTCATCACGCCCAAGGTCGCCGAGGAGAGCCGCCTCAAGCGCGAACTCGAGGAAGCCGCCTATACCGGCGTCGAACCGGCGGAATAGCAACATCATCTGCCGATACTGGCCAATCTGCGACCGATTTGCCGCCGCAAGCGATGACATGGCGTGTCTGATTCTGTATCAGTCCTCGCAGTTACAGCGCCGCATGACTTTTTCTTATGCAGGACAGGATGCAATGAGCCTGAAATCGATCACTCTCGACGAACTTCAGGCCAACCTCGGCAAGGAGGTTGGCGTGTCGCCGTGGCGCACCGTCACCCAGCTGATGATCGACCAGTTTGCCGACGCCACCGACGACCACCAGTTCATCCATTGCGATCCCGACCGCGCCGCAGCCGAGACGCCTTTTGGCGGCACCATCGCGCATGGCTTCCTGACACTGTCGCTGCTTTCGGCGATGACCTTCGACACGCTGCCTTCGGTCGAAGGCGGCAGCATGGGCATCAACCAGGGCTTCGAGGAACTGAAATTCGTCGCTCCGGTCAAGACCGGCTCACGCATCCGCACCCGCTTCGTGCTCTCCGGGCTGAAGATCCGCCCGTCCGGCTGGATCCAGGCCACCCACGACGTGACGATCGAGATCGAGGATCAGAAGAAGCCGGCGCTCACCGCGCGCTGGCTGACCATGACTTTCGTCGAGCCCAAGCGCGAAACCGCCTGACCCCCCCGTCTTCGTGTTGCTGCGCAATTCGGGACGGAAAACCGCTGCACAGTTTTCCTGGAATTGCGCTAGTCCCGATGAGCTACGTCGTCGCTCGCCTTGCCGCGTCACGGCTCGGTGTATAGACTCGCTTGATCCGATCAAGGCAAAGCAGTAGGGCGGTTTCTTGTCCAGCAGTGCAGCACAACGACGCGAACTCCAGAAGGCCGAACTGAGGGCCGAGCTGGTTGCGGCGGCCCACGCGCTTGTACGGGAGGAAGGTTATGACGGCCTGACCATCCGCAAGCTGGCGACAAGGGTCGGCTATGCGCCGATGTCGGTCTATTCCTATTTTGCCGACAAGCAGGAAATCCTGATGGCGCTGGCCGAGGATGCCTTTGCCGACCTGGCGCGGCGGATGCGGCAAAACCAGCCGGAAGACCCTATCGCGGCGATGCGCGCGGCACTCACCGAATATGCCGAATTCGGGCTCGGCAATCCGAACGAATACCGCACCGTGTTCATGACCGAGAAGCAGAAGCACCCGCCCGAAGAGACGTTCGCGCAGATGGAGCGCGAGAACCCGGCTTTCCAGATCATCATCGAGCGGGTGCAGGCGTGCCTCGCCGCCGGTGTGCTGAAGGGTGATGCCCGCGCCATCGCAACCGCGCTGTGGACGGTCGCGCACGGCTCGGTTTCGCTGCTGATCACCTTCCCTTTTTACCCCTTCGGCGATCCGAAGACCTATGTGATGCGGATGGGCGACCTCGCCATGGCAGGCCTTGCCGCAAGCGAGACGCCGCCGCTCACCGACGAACCCGGCATGTGTCCTGGGTAGCAGTGCAGTCAGTGCATCCAAAATAAATTCGTACGCGTACGGCTTACCCCTTGCAAAACGCAAGGTGCGGCCGTATCTGTAAGTTGTACCGTACACGTACGGCAAAAATTTACGGAGATGACAATGCGACGGACTATTCTGGCGCTCGCGGCTCTCGCCGCGACGAGCGGCTTTGCAATGGCAAACGACACCCACAAGACGACGCACGAGCCCACCCTGTGCAGCCAAACCGTATCCGGCAAGAAGCTCGACTGTGGTTCGACCGGCTCCATCAAGGCTGACAAGGGCCCGCAGACGACCAACTCGATCGGCGCGGAAAAGCCGCGCGTCGGCATCGACATCAACCCGTGGATCGTGCCGAGCTTCAACTGAGTGTTCTCTCAGTACCTCCAGAAAAGCCGCCCATCCCAGGGCGGCTTTTTCGTTTCTCGGCGGCTGTGCTTGTCCGGCACGCAGCAGGCGTCATCCGGGTCGTCGCTGAGGGTTACAGGCTCTGCTTGGACCGGCGCCACAGTTCGAACGTCACGGCATGGATCCCGGGTCAAGCTGTCCCGGACTGCTCGCGGGATGGCCTAGTGCTTCCTGCCCTTGGCATCGCCGGTTGGCGCGCCTGAGATGGTCGTCGAGGTCACCGACACGGGGTCGCTGGCCGGGAAACTGTCTTCCAGACCCTCGTCGAGCTCCTCTTGCAGCACCTGCTGGTCCTTCGGCCGATCGTCGCTGCGCCGGGCACGTCTCTCGCGCTTTGGAAGCATGAACCTAAGGCCGGATTCGGAACTGAAGGGCATCGCGTTTATCCACCGCGCAAATGTCGGGGATGAAAACGCCTGCCCTGCCCCGAGGTTCCGTGGCATGGCGCATCTTCTGCCTGGCCTGAAACTCCGCGCCTGGACTAGCCGTCGCGCGCGGCCTCCGACAGGAAGCCGTAGACATAGTCGGAGAACGAGCGCCAGCATTCCAGACGGAAGGCGTCCTCGCCGGTGCGCAACAGAACCATCTCGACCTTGCCGAGCACGGTGCGCGAGGCAGCACCGACCGGGAAAGCCTGAAGCGACAGGTCCTGTGGGCAGCCGGCATTGATGGTGGCAGCCGCATTGGGGCCAGTGACGGCGATGGCGACGTTGCGGTGCGAGACGTCGACCGCCGAGTGCAGGCCCTTGACCTGGGCACAATCGGCGATGGGGTCGCCGCCGGCCTCGTCGATGACAAGCCATTCGTCGGGGCCGAGCCAGAGCACGGTGCGGCCACCTTTGGCGGCCGAGGTCTTGGCCTTGTCGGGCAGGCTCAAGCCGAGCGCCTTCGACAAAGCGGCAACGGCAGCCGGGCGCGCCCGCAACGACATGCGGCTGGCCGGCGCCAGGACCTTGAGCGAAACGCCATGGCCGCCAACACTGTGGCCTGACAAAGCGGGGTTGCGGGTGGCGGTTGCGAGCTTAGCCATTGAGGCGGTCTCCCTTCTCGTCGAAGAACACGGTTCCGGTGACTTCCACCTCGATGACGCCGTCGGGCATCGGCACGTAGAGCGTCTCGCCGATGCGGTCGCGCCCGCCCAGCACAAGGCCCATGGCGATCGAGCGGTCGCAATTGGCCGACCAGTAGCTCGACGTGACATGGCCGATCATCTTCATCGGGATCGCCTGCTTGGGGTTCTCGACGATCTGCGCGCCCTCTTCGAGCACCGTGCGCGGATCCTTGGTCCTGAGGCCGACAAGCTGCTTGCGGCCCTTGGCCAGAAGGTCGGGGCGCGTCAGGCCGCGAATACCGACGAAGTCGGTCTTCTTCTTGCCGACGGCCCAATCGAGGCCAGCGTCGTTGGGGGTGACGGTGCCGTCGGTGTCCTGGCCGACGATGATGTAGCCCTTCTCGGCGCGCAGCACGTGCATCGCCTCGGTGCCGTAGGCGGCCGCGCCATGCTTTTGGCCTTCGGCCCACAGCGCTTCCCAGACGGCGCGGCCATAGTCGGCCGGCACGTTGACCTCGAAGCCGCGATCGCCGGTGAACGACATGCGGAACAGCCTTGTCGGCACGCCACAGATTTTGCCCTCGCGCACCGACATGTGCGGCATGGCCTCGTCTGATATGTCGATGCCCTCGACCAGCGGCGCGATGATGTCGCGCGAGTTGGGGCCCTGGACGGCGATGACCGCCCATTGCTCGGAGATCGACGTCAGCCAGACGTCGAGATTGGGGAACTCGGTCTGGAGGTAGTCCTCCATGTGGTTCATGACGCGCGCCGCACCACCGGTCGTCGTGGTGACATGGAAGCGGTCGGTGGCAAGGCGGCCGACGACACCGTCGTCATAGATGAAGCCGTCCTCGCGCAGCATGATGCCATAGCGGCAGCGGCCGACTTCGAGCTTCTCCCACGGGTTGGTGTAGAGCAGTTCCATGAATTTCGCCGCGTCCGGGCCAACGACCTCGATCTTGCCGAGGGTCGAGGCGTCGAACAGGCCGGCGGCTTTTCGCACCGTGACGCATTCGCGGTCGACGGCGGCGTGCATGTCTTCGCCGGCGCGCGGAAAATACCAGGCGCGTTTCCACTGGCCGACATCCTCGAACACCGCACCATGGCTTTCGGCCCAGCTGTGGGTCGCGGTCTTGCGCGTCGGGTCGAACAGGCCGTGGCGGGCATGGTTGACGATGGCACCAAAGGTCACCGGCGTGTAGGGCGCGCGGAAGGTGGTGAGGCCGACCTGCGGGATGTCCTTGCCGAGTGCTTCGGCGGCGATGGCGAGGCCGTGCATGTTGGACGTCTTGCCCTGGTCGGTGGCCATGCCGTTGGTGGTGAAGCGCTTGACGTGCTCGATCGAGCGCATGCCTTCATGCACCGCCTGGCGGATGTCCTTGGCGGTGACGTCGTTCTGGAAATCGACGAAGGCCTTGACGGTGGTACCGGCACCGGCACCTGGACCGGAACCCAGCATGCCGCCGGTCCAGCCCTCGGACGCCTCGACCTTGAGCGCCGTTCCCCTGGACGCCTTGGCGCCAGCAGACCTGGCGGCATCGGCGCCGGCGGCGAGCGCCTGCGCGACGGTATCCTCCAGCGAGTCGGAACCGTTGCAGGCGCCGACCGAAACGCAATCCTGGGCGTAGGTGCCGGGCAGGAAGCGCTTGGTGGCATCGTCGAAGGCGACCTTGCCGCGCGACTGCGAGAACATGTGCACCGACGGCGTCCAGCCCGCCGACATCAAAAGCGCGTCGACAGCGATGGTACGCTCGGCGCCGCCGGCCTTGGCCTGCACGGTCATCGACTTGATGCGCTGGCTGCCATTGGCGCTGGTGACGGCGCGGCCGTGGTTGACCTCGATGCCGAGCGCGCGCGCCTCGTCGACCAGCGGGCCGGTCGGGTTGTCGCGCAGGTCGACGATGGCAGCGATGCCGACGCCGGCCTTCTTGAGATCGATCGCGGCGGCATAGGCGCTGTCATTGGCGGTGTAGACGCCGACATTTTTGCCGACGACGACGCCGTAATGGTTGAGGAAGGTGCGCGCGGCCGAGGCCAGCATGACGCCGGGGCGGTCATTATTGGCGAACACCATGTGGCGCTCGATGGCACCGGTGGCGATGACGACGCGCCTGGCGCGGACCTGCCACAGCCGCTCGCGCGGCTCGTCGCGGCCTGGACGCGAGAGATGGTCGGTGACCCGCTCGACGAGGCCGACAAAGTTCTGCGCGTAATAGCCGAAGGCCGTGGTGCGCGACAGCACCGTCACATTGTCCATGGCGGCGAGTTTCGCCACCGTCGCCTGGGCCCAGCTCCAGCCGTCCTGGCCGTCGATGACAGCGCCCTTTTCGTAGCGCAGCGCGCCACCGAAATCGGCCTGCTCGTCACAGAGGATGACGCGCACGCCGGTCTCCGCTGCGGCCAGTGCCGCAGCAAGGCCGGCAGCACCGCCGCCGAGCACCAGCACTTCGCAATGGGCGTAGCGGGCCGAGTAATGGTCGGGATCGGGCTGGTCGGGTGCTATGCCCAAGCCGGCGGCCGCGCGGATGTTGGGTTCGTAGAATTTGTGCCAGGCAGCCTTCGGCCACATGAAGGTCTTGTAATAGAAGCCGGCCGAAAACATCGGCGACGCCAGATCGTTGACGGCACCTACGTCGAAGGACAGCGAGGGCCAGCGGTTCTGCGAGTTGACGGTCAGACCGTCATAGAGCTCCTGCACGGTGGCCCGCACGTTGGGCGTCTTGCGGGCGGCATCGCGCTCGACCGTCACCAGCGCATTGGGCTCCTCGGCGCCGGCCGACAGGATGCCGCGCGGGCGATGATACTTGAACGAGCGGCCGACAAGATGCACGCCATTGGCGAGCAGCGCCGAGGCAACGGTGTCGCCGGCGAGGCCGGTCATCGGCTTGCCGTCGAAGGTGAAGCGTGCGGTCTTGGCCGGCGTCAGGCGGCCCTGGCCGGAAATGCGGTACGTACCGGCCATCATGCCTCTCCCTTGGTCGAGCGTTTTGCCTTGGGCTTTTCGTTGAGCTGGTCCGGCGGACGGTTGGCCCAGGCGGCGGGACCGCCATCGATGGCAAGTTTCGCCAGGTCGGGCTTGGGCTCACCCGCCTTGTAGGTCAAAAGGAAGCGGTCGGTGATGGTGTCGCGCGCGGCGTTGAAGAAGCGCGCGCAGCCATGGATGTGGCGCCAGCGTTCAAAGATGACGCCCTTGGGATTCGAGCGGATGAAGAAGAACTTCTCGAAATCCTCGTCGCTTTCGGCCGCGATGTTGGTCGAGCGCGCGATATGCGCCTCGCCGGCGTTGCGGAACTCGAGCTCGGGGCGCTCTTCCTCGCAATAGGGGCAGTGAATGAGAAGCATCTGGATGATCCCTAGAGTTCGCCGGGGCCGATTGTGGTGCCTTGCGGCTGGTCGCAGAGCCTTTGCCCCAATGCCTCGAACGGGGCGACACGCCTGATCAGCGTTTCCACGTTGTCCGCCGGCAAGAAGAGGTCACGGCTTGAGATGTTGAGGAAGCTCAGTTCGAACGGATTGGCCGAGACGATGACGTGGCGCCCGGGCGGGGCGTCATGCTCGTCATCGGGGTCTTCGGGCTGCTCGATGAAGGAGACGACCCTGCGCCCGCCGCTCCAGACGCAGGCGAGCAGGCCCGAAGCGACCGAGAACGGCCACTCGGCCTCGTTGCCGTTGCGGCTGATCGCCTGCAGCCGGACCTCGCTGGCGTCGGGCAAATGGAACATGCCCTTCTCGTCGGCCAGGACGAACGGCGCGGCCACTGCCGCTATGGTGGCGGCGAGCGTTGTCATAGGCGCACCTCCACCACGAAAGCCGCTTCTTCGGCTGTGCAGCCGGTACGGTAGCTTCTATTTGCAGGCCCAGGGGCATGGAAGATTGGCAACGTCAATTTTGACCTCGCCTTCTTGCTACAACCCGTGGATCATCAGTGATTAGGAAAAGGAAACGATACAGCGCCAATTCGAACATGTAGTTACGACGCGGATGGTCAAAGCCACCCTGCAGATACATCCATGTCCCTGCTCTCGGCATCAGCCCAAACCAGAGAAGGGAAAAGAAAGATGGGAACAACAAGTACCCCACATGATCGAGCAAGAATGGTCTGATTACTTCTTCCTTGTAACCATAATTAGACAACACTATTAGGCCCACCAACGTGCCGAAACCCGCAACCCCCATGATCACAAAGAAACGATTTGCTCGGCGGGTCATGGTTCAGTGCGCCACGGCCGCGGCTGCCGCCTCGTCGATGAGGCGGCCGGTGCGGAAGCGCTCGATGGTGAAGGGCGCGTTGATCGGATGCGGTTCGTCGCGGGCAATGGTGTGGGCAAAGACGTTGCCCGAACCCGGTGTCGCCTTGAAGCCGCCCGTGCCCCAGCCGCAATTGACGTAGAGCCCCGGCACCGGCGTCTTGGCCAGGATCGGCGAGCGATCAGGCGTGACGTCGACGATGCCGCCCCACGACCGCAGCATCTTCATGCGCGTGAACATCGGGAACATCTCGCAGATGGCGTCGAGCGTGTGATTGATGATGTGCAGGCCGCCGGTCTGCGAATAAGAGATGTACTGGTCGGTGCCGGCACCAATGACCAGCTCGCCCTTGTCGGATTGCGAGATGTAGGCGTGCACGGTGTTGGACATCACCACGCAGGGGAAGACCGGCTTGACCGGCTCCGACACCAGCGCCTGCAGCGGATAGCTTTCGAGCGGCATGCGCACGCCGGCCATGTTCATGATGACCGAGGTGTGGCCGGCGGCAACGACGCCGACCTTCTTGGCACCGATGAAACCCTTCGAGGTTTCGACGCCCGAGACGCGGCCGTCCGGCGTGCGCCGCACGCCTGTGACTTCGCAATTCTGGATGATGTGGACGCCGCGATCGGAGGCGCCACGGGCATAACCCCAGGCAACCGCATCGTGGCGGGCGGTGCCGCCGCGACGCTGCAGCGAAGCGCCGACGACCGGGTAGCGCGCCGAGGCCGAGATGTTGAGCGGCGGGCAGAACTCCCTGGCCTGTTCCGGCGTCAGCCACTCATTGTCGATGCCGTTGAGACGATTGGCATGAACATGGCGCTTCAGCACCTGCACGTCGTGGACGTTGTGCGCCAGCATCATGACGCCGCGCGCCGAATACATGACGTTGTAATTGAGGTCCTGGCTGAGACCGTCCCACAGCTTCAGGGCGTGGTCGTAGATGCCGGCCGATTCGTCATAGAGATAATTGGAGCGGATGATGGTGGTGTTGCGGCCGGTGTTGCCGCCACCGAGCCAGCCCTTTTCCAGCACCGCGACATTGGTGATGCCGTGCTCCTTGGCGAGATAGTAGGCGGTGGCGAGGCCGTGGCCGCCAGCGCCGACGATGATGACGTCGTATTCGCTCTTCGGCTCGGGCGAGGACCACTGTTCCTCCCAGCCCTTGTGGCCGCGCATCGCCTCACGGGCTATGGCAAAAACCGAATATTTCCGCATTTTTTCAGGGCCTCGCAGATGCCGGAAGCTTAAGAGCGCGAGGTGTAGCACTAGCGAAATCTCACGACCAGCCTTGCACTGTTTGCGACGGCGCCTGCCGTTTTGCGCCGCCCGTTTGTGCCGCGTGTATCGGGTGGCCGGGCGCCGCGCGAATTGCGACCTGTACGAACGCGACCGGCAACAGCCAGCCGCACTCATACAGGAGCATGAACGATGTTTGATTTGAACGGAAAGGTCGCGATCGTCACCGGAGCGAGCTCGGGCATTGGCAAGGCGACGGCCAGGCTGTTCGCCGCACAAGGCGCAAGCGTCGTGCTCGCCGCGCGCCGGCCAGCGGAACTGGACCTTGCCGCGAGCGAGATTGCCGCCGCGGGCGGCGAGGTACGGACGCTGGCCGGCGACGTCAAGGACGAAGCTTTCGCCCGTTCGCTGGTCGAACTGGCGGTCGACGCATTTGGCGGCCTCGACATCGCTTTCAACAATGTCGGCATGGTCGGCGAGATGGGGCCGATCACCGGGATTTCGCTGGAGAACTGGACCGATGCGCTGGAGACCAACCTGACCAGCGCCTTTCTCGGCGCCAAGTACCAGATCCCGGCGATGCTGAAGCGCGGGGCTGGTTCGCTGATCTTCACCTCGACCTTTGTCGGCCATACCGTCGGCATGCCGGGTATGGCCGCCTATGCCTCCGGCAAAGCCGGGCTGATCGGCCTGACGCAGGTGCTCGCCGCCGAGTACGGGCCACAGGGCATTCGCGTCAACGCGCTGCTGCCGGGCGGCACCAACACGCCGATGGCGACGTTCAAGACCGCCGACGAGCGCGCCTTCGTCGAGGGGCTGCACGCGCTCAAGCGTATTGCCCGGCCCGAGGAGATCGCGCGTTCGGCGCTCTATCTCGCCTCGGAAGCCTCGAGCTTCACCACCGGTACGGCCTTGCTTGCCGATGGCGGCGTCTCGATCAACCGGCTCTGAGCAACCGCTCCTAAGGCCGCGCCGGCAGGCGTGGCCTTAGGAGAGTCAACCGCGCATGTCACATTTTGCGATGCTGGCTTGTCATGACTTCTGTAACTGCATCAGCACAGGACATGACCATGGACAACATTGCGGCCGCCCGCGGCGCGACGCGCATCGCGATCGTCTTTCATAGCGGCTACGGCCACACGCGGCGTCAGGCAGAGGCCGTCGAAGCCGGCATCCATGACGTCGCCGGGGTCGAGGCATTTCTGCTGCCGGTCGAGATCGTCGACCGGCATTGGGACGACCTCAATAGCGCGCAAGCCATCATCTTTGGCGCCCCGACCTATATGGGCGCTGCTTCCGCGCCATTCAAAACTTTCTCCGAAGCGACCTCCAGGACGGTGATGGCCAAGGGCTATCTGTGGAAAGACAAGCTCGCGGCAGGCTTTACCAATTCGGGCGCGCGCTCCGGCGACAAGCTCGCCACATTGATCCAGTTCGCGCTGTTTGCGGCACAGCACGGCATGCACTGGATCAATCTCGACCTGCCTCCGTCAAACAGCTCTTCGTCAGGTTCGGAAGCCGACCTGAACAGGCTGGGTTTCTGGCTGGGCGCCGGTGCGCAGTCCAACACCGACGAAGGCCCTGAAACGGCACCGCCCGAATCCGATCTCGCCACCGCCCGCCACCTGGGAAAGCGGGTCGCCCATGCCGCACTGCAGTTTGCGCGTGGGCGTGACGTCGTTTCGGCATCAGCTTAGTCTGGAGCGCAGATGACCGAGATTCCGTTGACCACAGCCTTCTCCGATCAGCGTCCGGGCCTTGTCCGGCTCGCCTATCGGATGTTGGGATCAATCGCCGATGCGGAGGATGTCGTTCATGACGCCTGGCTGCGCTGGCTCGCCGCCGATCGCAGCATGGTGGACGAGCCGGTCGCCTATCTGCGCACGATCGTCACCCGCCTGTGCCTCAACGAACTGAAGTCGACGCGACGACTGCGCGAGACCTATATCGGCCCCTGGCTGCCGGACCCGATTTTTGACCCCGAAGACGAGGACGCGGCAGATGACATCACGCTTCCCTTGATGATCGCGCTGGAGCGCCTGTCGCCCTTGGAGCGTGCGGCGTTCCTGTTGCACGACGTGTTCGGGTTGAAATTCGAGGCGGTGGCCGAGGCGATCGGGCGCGAGGCCGCCACCTGCCGCAAGCTCGCCAGCCGGGCACGCACGCATATCCACGACGCCAGGCAGCGCTTCGCTGTGCCGAAAGAAGAAGGTCTGCGCTTCGCCGCCGCTTTCTTCAGTGCATCGAGAACCGGCGATCTCGCGGCGTTGCGCACGATGCTCGCCGAGGATGTCGTCACCTATGCCGATGGCGGCGGCCAGGTTCCGGCGCCGTCCCAGCCATGGGTCGGGATCGAAGCCGTCATGACGCGCCATGCCGGCCTGGCGCGTCTGTTTGCCGTGCGTCCCTCGCAGCTGATCCGCTATGCGATGATCGACGGCTTGCCGGGTTTCATCACCATCGAAGAGGAAACGACGGTCCAGACGACAGCCTTGAATGTCGAGCAAGGAAAGGTTGTCGCGATCTATGTGACGCGCAATCCCGACAAGCTGCGCAACGTGCTGGAGGTCGGTCGCCGGGGAACAGCCGCCGGAGCATGAGCGAAGGCCGGTCCCCGCTGCGCGGGCCGCCGGCTCGGGATCATGCTCCTGACGCGATCGGTGTCAGGCCGCGCCGAGACGCGCGGCCTTCATGTTGGGCAGGAAGACCGTCAAAAGGCCGAGCATCGGCAGGAACGAGCAGAGCTTGAAGACATATTCGATGCCGCGCGCATCGGCCACCACGCCGAGCACGGCGGCAGCAATGCCGCCAATGCCGAAGGCGAAGCCGAAAAAGATGCCGGCGATGAGGCCGACGCGGCCCGGCACCAATTCCTGCGCGAAGACGACGATGGCCGAGAAGGCCGAGGCCAGGATCAGGCCGATGAGCACGGTCAGCACCTTGGTCCAGAACAGGTCGGCATAAGGCAGCATGATGGTGAACGGCAGCACGCCGAGGATCGAGAACCAGATCACCGTCTTGGCGCCGAAGCGGTCGCCGATCGGGCCGCCGAGGAAGGTGCCGAGTGCTGCCGCGCCGAGGAACAGGAACAGCAGATACTGCGATTCCTGCACCGACACGCCGAAGCGCTCGATGACATAGAAGGTGTAGTAGCTCGACAGGCTGGCCGTATAGGCCTGCTTGGAGCAGACCAGGATGGCGAGCACGACCAGCGCCGAGATGACCTTGTTGCGCGGCAGCGGGTTGAACAGCGTTGGTGTCGCGCGCTTGGCGGCGCTGACGATGTGGCGACTGTACCAGACGCTGACGCGGATCAGAACGACGATGCCGACCATGGCGGCGATCGAGAACCAGGCGATGCCGCCCTGCCCCAATGGCACGACGATGAAGGCGGCAAGCAGCGGGCCGAGTGCTGAACCGAAATTGCCGCCGACCTGGAAAAGCGACTGGGCAAGACCGAAACGGCCGCCGGAAGCGAGGCGCGCGACGCGCGAGGATTCGGGATGGAAGATCGCCGAGCCGAGGCCGACAAAGGCCGAGCCTACGAGCAGCATTTCGTAGCTGTGGGCGAAGGCCAGCGTCAAAAGGCCAATCAGCGTCAGGCACATGCCGACCGGCAGCGAGAACGGCAGCGGCTTCTTGTCGGTGTACATGCCGATGACCGGCTGCAGCAGCGACGCGGTTACCTGGAAGGTCGTGGTCAGCAAGCCGATCTGCCAGAAGTCGAGCTTGTAGTCGTTCTTCAGCATCGGGTAGAGCGACGAGATCAGCGACTGCATGACGTCGTTGAGGAAATGGCTGAAGCTGACCGCGAGAAGAATTGCCAGCACCGTGCCATCGGCGGACGACGATCGGGCGGGTATGGCGGTATCGGTCACGGCAAAAACTCCGGGCGCATTTCAAGGGACAGGCTGACATAGACCCGGAGGCCGCGGCTTTCATGGTGCACGCTGCGGTACTGTACGGTCCAGTTGTCAGTCCCTGATGGCACCCGCCAAGGCCGCGAAGCGCCCCGGCGTGATGCCGTAGCGGGCGCGGAAATGACGCGTCATGTGGCTCTGGTCGGCGAAACCCGAGGCAGCCGCAGCCTCGGCCAGCCCCTCGCCCGCAGCCATGCGGGCGCGGGCGGCGGCAAGCCTGCGACCCAGAAGATAACGGTGCGGCGAGGTGCCAACAAGACGGCGGAAGGCCCGTGCCAGCTCGAAGCGGTCGAGTCCCGTAACGCGTTCGAGGTCGCCTGACACGATCGGCCGGTCGAACTCTTCGACCAGGAACGAGCGCGCTGCTGCCACCTTGTCCAGAGCAAGCGGTGCCGCGCGCTGCGGCTTCACATCGTCGCTGCGCCGGGCGAGATGCTCGGCGACGCCCGAGAGTAATGCGTCGACCTGCAGCGGCTCCATGGCATTGGGGAAATCGGCGAAGGCCTCGTCGATCAGCGCGGCCAGTTCGGCATCACGCTCGACGACGCCCGGCACGAAGGGCAGCAGGCGGTCGCGGCCGAGCGCACGGCAGATCAGCCACGGCTCGATGTAGAGCATGCGGTAGGTGAAGCCTTCGGGCGCGCCGGCATGGCCGTCATGGACCTCGTCGGGATGCAGCACCATGCATTCGTCCTGAATGCTGACCCTGTCGCTGCCGCGATAGCGGAAGGCCTGCGCCCCCGACAGCGTGTGGCCGACGGCGTAGGTTTCGTGCCGGTGCGGGTCGTAGGCATGGCCGCCGAAGCGCGCGACGAGGCGCTGCAGACCCTGGGCCGGTTCGTCGGTGGCGATGAAGTCTTCAGTCATCAAGCAGGTCCGCGGTGCCTAGGGCTGCAATGTCGGGGCCCTTGCACAAACGTTCAAGACCCTGTCGGAAGCGGGGGCTAGCCTCGCGGCATGATGTACCCGACAAAGACCGCCCTCATCCTCATCGACGATCTCGCCGCCTGGCTGAAGGTCAACATATCGGCCTTCCTGACCGGCGGGCTGATGCACGGCTATCCTGATATGGCCGGCGAGCCCTATCGCGACAATGACGACAACTTTTATCTCGCGATGATCCGCGAGCCGGTATTCGTCTATGGCGCCGATGCCCTGACAATCAGGCGCACCTATGAGCGAGCGCGCTCGCGTGGGATGGCGTTTTCGATCTACACGCGGCCGCTGTTTGCGACCAGCAACGACGCCGACAACCGCGCCTCGGTGGCGGCGACGCCAGCCGCCGAGCTCGACATTGTCGGGCTCGGTCTGCATGGCGAACGCAAGCTCATTGACAAGGTCGTCAACGGGCTGAGGTTCCTGGCCTAGCGCCATTCCAGGAAAACTGTGCCGCGGTTTTCCCTTGGGAATTGCGCCAAAAGACGCTTACTTGCCAGCCGACAGGCGCTTGGCGATCGGCTCACCATAGCCACGCAGGGCGTCGAAATAGGCCTGGTCTGGCGGCAGCGGGTTGAAGCTGTTGCCGCCATGCTGCGGCTTGTCCCAGAAGCCGATGAGATCGGCGGCATGGGCCTGCGGGATGGCTGCGGCGAGCGCCAGGGCGAAAACCAGTGAACGCATGAAAACCTTGCATATGGGATTCGAAAGTGGGAGAGGCTTGGTCAGCTTGGATTGCGGTGGAAGTGGGCACGGCCCGCGATCGCCTTTCGCACAGAGCGCAGGAAATGCGGCCTTTGTGGTGGACAAGCGGACCTGATTCTGCTATCAGCCGCCCACAATTCGCGGTGCAACCCATCGCGGAGGCATCGTGGCTATTGCCGCTAGCCTTAGGATTTCGAACCCGAAAGACAGGATCACACGTGCAGGTACTCGTCCGCGATAACAATGTTGACCAGGCGCTTCGCGCGCTGAAGAAGAAAATGCAGCGCGAAGGCATCTTCCGTGAAATGAAGATGCGCGGTCACTACGAGAAGCCTTCGGAAAAGCGTGCTCGCGAAAAGGCTGAAGCCGTTCGCCGCGCCCGCAAGCTGGCCCGCAAGCGCGCTCAGCGCGAAGGCCTGCTGCCCAGCACGCCGCGCCCGGCAGCTGCTGCTGGTGCAGGTGCTGGCGCACGTCCGGCACGTTGATCTGCCAATCTTTGGTCCTTTTCGAAGGATAACGACAAGGTGGGGCGACCAAAAATCGCCGCCACCTTTTTGTTTTGTCCGGATTGCTCCGGACGCGGCGCTCAATTCATAGAGGCGCAAGCGAGGGACACGCAGCGATGAATGCAGTCATGAGCAACCGCAACTCCCTGCTGCGCGGCGGCGCCATGACAGCTCTCGTGCTGGTCGCCATGGCCGTTGCCGGCTGCCAGTCTGGCGGCCCGGCGGGCGAGCTGACGCGCATCGACACCATGCAAGGCTCGAGCGAGAACATCTCGTCGCTAAGCGCCGTCATCGCGAGCAATCCCAACGATCCCGAAGCCTACAATGTCCGCGGCTCGGCCTATGGCCGCGGTGGCAAATATCGCGAGGCCCTGCAGGACTTCGACCGGGCGCTGCAGCTCAACCCGAATTTCCACCAGGCTTATTCGAACCGGGCGCTGATCCACCGCTTCATGGGCGATCAGGCGGCAGCCCTGGCCGACTACAACAAGGCCATCCAGCTCAATGCGTCCTACGACGCCGCCTATATCGGCCGCGGCAATCTCTACCGCAAGGCGGGCCGTACCCAGGACGCCTTCGCCGACTTCCAGAAGGCGATCGAGCTCGACACCACCGACCCGCGCGCCTACCACAATCGCGGCCTGATCTATCAGAGCCAGGGCCAGCACGCCTTTGCCATCGAGGATTTCTCCAAGGCGATTTCGCTCTCTCCCGATGCCGCCGAGCCCTATAACGGCCGTGGCCTGTCCTACCTCGCCACCAATGACGAGGAAAACGCCTTCGCCGACTTCAACATGGCAATCAAGCTCGACGGCAAGATCGCCGAGAGCTGGGCCAACCAGGCGCTGATCTATGAGCGCCGTGGCGACAAGGCCAAGGCCGCCAAGGCTTATTCCGAGGCGGTCCGGCTCGACCCCAACTACAAGCCGGCGGTCGACGGCCTCGCCCGCACGCGCGGCGCCTGATCTTTCCCGGCGAGGCATTGCCGTGAACTGCCTCGTCGTCCTGTCGCATCCGCTGCCCGAAAGCCTGAACCGGCATTTCGCCGACACGGCAGTCGCCGCACTCACCGGCGCCGGCCACACCGTCACGCTGCTTGACCTCCATGCCAGCGGCTTCGACCCGCGCCTCACCCCCGCCGAGCGCGGCTCCTATTATGGCGAGCGCTTCGACGACAGCGCCCTTGAAGCGCACGCCCAGGCGTTGCGCGACGCCGAAATGCTGGTGCTGGTATTTCCGACCTGGTGGTTCGGCCTGCCGGCAATGCTGAAGGGCTGGGTCGACCGGGTCTTCGCCCCCGGCATCGCCTTCGACCACGGCAGCGACTTCGGCCCGATCAGGCCCCTGCTTGGCAAGCTCCGCCATGCCGTGGCAATCACCACGCTCGGCAGCCCGTGGTGGGTCGACCGGCTGGTCATGCGCCGGCCTGTGCGCCGTATCCTGAAGTGGGGTTTGTTCAAGGCCTGCGCGCCGAAGGCCAGCTTTGCCATGCTGTCCTTTTACGCCGCAGAAAAGCCTCAGCCCGAGCGCGTCATGCGTTTTGCCGACGCGATTCGCCGGCAATTGCGTGAGATCGCCTAGCCGCACCCGCTCCCAACGGGAACCTTTCAGCGGCTATGCGGTTGATATCGCTTCATGCCTGAAAGGATTCTCCTATGAAAAAGCTTGCCATCCTCGCCCTTGCCCTCGTGCCGTTTGCGGCACCTGCCCACGCGCAGTTCGGCGCCAAGCTCGGCATGCTCAGCTGCATCGTCAACGGCGGCACCGGCTTCGTCATCGGCTCGAGCAAGGACATGCAGTGCACCTTCACGCCGGCCTTCGGCAACCGCGCCCAGGAGATCTACTCCGGCCGCATCAACAAATATGGCGTCGACATCGGCACCACGACCGGCGGCGCGCTGGAATGGCTGGTGCTGGCGCCGAGCCGCGACGTCTATGATCCGGGCGGGCTCGCCGGCAACTATCTCGGCGCAACGGCTGAAGCGACGGTCGCCGTCGGCCTTGGCGCCAACGTGCTGGTTGGCGGATCAAGCCGCTCGATCGCCCTGCAACCTGTCAGTTTGACCAACCAGACCGGCCTCAACGCCGCTGTAGCGATCGGCGCGCTGCAGTTGACGGCGCCACTCAAGTAAACATGCTGGCGGTCGGGGCTGCCGCAATGGCTTGCTCCGACCTGCCCCTGTCACAGCCTCCACGGAGGCGATAGAAGTTCCCCTCGATATCATCGCACGGCGAGGGGAACAGCATGCCCGAGACAGCAAATCTCATTGCCTTCGCGGCGATCGCGCTCGGCATGGTGCTGACGCCCGGTCCCAACATGATTTACCTGGTGTCGCGTTCGCTCAGCCAGGGTCCCAAGGCCGGCCTGATCTCGCTCGGCGGGGTGGCTCTCGGCTTCGTCGTCTACATGCTTTGCGCGGCCTTCGGCATCACGGCACTCGTGCTCGCCGTGCCCTACGCCTATGACGCCATACGTTTCGCCGGTGCCGCGTATCTGCTGTGGCTCGCCTGGCAGGCCCTGCGCCCGGGTGGACGCTCACCCTTCCAGGTGCGGCAGCTGCCAACGGACACGCCGCGCAAGCTGTTCGCCATGGGCTTTCTCACCAATCTTTTGAACCCCAAGGTGGCGGTCCTCTACCTCTCACTGCTGCCGCAATTCATCGACCCGACCGACGGCAGCGTGCTTATGCAGCTGCTCGTGCTCGGCTCGATCCAGATTTCGATCAGCATCACCGTCAATGCCATCATCGCCATCTCCGCTGGCTCGATCTCGGCCTTCCTCGCCAGCAACCCCGGCTGGGTGACGATGCAGCGTTGGCTGATGGGCACCGTGCTGGCCGGGCTGGCCGTGAAGATGGCAACCGAGGCGCAGCGCTAGGCAGTTGGTCCGGCAGGCCTGCGCCGGCGCACGGCAAGCCTTGGCGCTGGCGGCAGCGGGTCGGCCTTGCGACCGAGGTCGACGGCGTCGCGCAGGACATCGAGATGGCTGCGCGGGCCGCGCTCGCCCGATGGCAAAACCTCCCAGCCTTGGGCGGCACTCGACCAATAGTTGGTATGGGTGAAGATGCGGCCAAGCGCCCAGTTCAGGCTGACCTGGATGTTGAGCACGCCGGGACCGAAATTTTCGCTCAACGGTCCGGAGATCGGGTCGCCGGTCAGCCAACCATTGCCCTTGTCGTGGATGTTGGTCCAGCGCGTCGCCGCGAAGACCGCGGCATGGTGCGGATATCTAGGCGACCTCAGCGGATAGAGGATACCTGACTTCCCGGTTTCGGCCACCGGCGGGCAGGTCGACAGCAGGCGCTCGTCGACCGCCTTGGCGAAGTCGGCGGCATTGTGCGTGACCAGGAACTCGGCATGGGTGAGCGGGCTGCCAAAGGTGACGAAGTCGCTGACCTTCCAGCTGTCGAGCTTATCAGACGGTGCGCTGCGCAGCTGCCGGTAAAGCTGCCACTGCAGCCCACGAAATTCAGCCAGCTGGGCCGCGTCCATCGTGACCGTTGCCCGCTCCACCCTGTCGATCGGCAGCGCCTTCTTGCCGACGGCGCGGAATGCCTTGAGCAATTCCGGCTCGGTGCGGTTGTTGCGGCCGCTTGGCGCGCGTTCGGCCCACAGCAGTTGCAGGATGTCATAGGCAACGATGGTGCCGAGGCTGTGGGCGACCACCACGATACGGTCATAGGCGGGGTCGTCATTCAGCCCGCGCAACAGTGCAAGCCCCCGCTCCCTGACTTCGGTGCGTTTGGCGATGGTGTCGGGCTCGGCCCTGACATAGATGGCGACGTCGCCGAAATAGGGCAGCAGAAACTGGCTTACCAGCCAGCCGACGACGACGGCGGCAAGGCTCCAGACCCAGCCCGGCGCGAGCCATGTGCCGAGCCCGAACCACTCGATCAGGTTGGGCACGACCAGCAGTGCAGCAATCACCACTGTCACCACCCAGGCGGCGATGTAGAGCCGTCGCGCATCGCTGGGAACGTCCGACCATTTCCGAAACAGCAGGCCCTTCACCCAAGCCACAAGGCGCTGGACGGTGGTGCCCTGGGTGATGTCGGACCAGTAGAGCTCGTAGAATTCGGTTCGTCGGCTGTTGACGTCGTCGGGCGTTGTGATGCGGCGCAGCTCATATGAGCGCGCGCGCCGGTCGGGGTGAACCCAGCTCTTGTTGATCACGCCCTCGCCGTCAGGGTTCGGCTTGCGCGCCCAAAACCTGCCCTCGGTCCGGCTGAGATCGGAACTCCAGACAGCGGCGACGAAGCCACGGATGGTGTCCATCGGACGCTGCTCGCCCATGCCATGGACGATGACGACGGCCTGGCGCGGATTATCTTTCGCCGATGGCCGACTTGGCGCAGGGCTGACGTTCATTCGCAAATCCCCCTGACAAGAGCGAAGACTATTCAGCAAGCGACGGCAAGGTATGCCAGTTCACGGCAACAAAAAAGCCCGGTTTGCACCGGGCTTTTGTTTGTCGTGGTGGTGGTTGGCTGAGCTCCTTGGCTCAGTGATCCATGGCCTTGACGATCTCTTCGGTCATCTTCTTGGCATCGCCGAGCAGCATCATGGTGCCGTCCTTGTAAAACAGCGTGTTGTCGATGCCGGCATAACCCGATCCGAGCGAGCGCTTGACGAACAGGCAGGTGCGCGCCTTGTCGACGTCGAGGATCGGCATGCCGTAGATCGGGCTGTTCTTGTCGTCGCGCGCCGACGGGTTGGTGACGTCGTTGGCGCCGATGACGTAAGCGACGTCGGCCTGGGCGAACTCGGAGTTGATGTCTTCGAGCTCGAACACCTCGTCATAAGGCACGTTGGCCTCGGCGAGCAGCACGTTCATGTGGCCGGGCATGCGGCCGGCGACCGGATGGATGGCGTATTTGACCTCGACGCCATTGGCCTTGAGCTTGTCGACCATCTCGCGCAGCGCATGCTGGGCCTGCGCCACCGCCATGCCGTAGCCCGGCACGATGATGACCTTCTGGGCGTTCATCATCAGATAGGCGGCGTCGTCGGCGGCGCCTGTCTTGACCGTGCGCTGGATGCCGTCGTCGACCGCGGCAGTCGTCTCGCCGCCGAAGCCGCCGAGGATGACCGAGATGAACGAACGGTTCATGCCCTTGCACATGATGTAAGACAAGATCGCACCCGAGGAGCCGACCAAAGCGCCGGTGATGATCAGCGCCAGGTTGCCGAGCGTGAAGCCGAGAGCCGCTGCCGCCCAACCCGAATAGGAGTTGAGCATCGACACCACCACCGGCATGTCGGCGCCGCCGATCGGCACGATCAGCAGCACGCCGAGCACCAAGGACACCGCCACGATCAGCCAGAACACCGTCGTCGACTGGGTCGTCACCAGCATGACGATGAGCACGACAAGGGCGATGCCAAGGGCCGCGTTGATGACGTGGCGGCCGGGCAGCATGATCGGCTTGCCCGACATGCGGCCGTCGAGCTTGAGGAAGGCGATGACCGAGCCGGTGAAGGTGATGGCGCCGATGGCAACACCCAGGCTCATCTCGACAAGCGCCTGGCCGTGGATGGCACCGACGGTGCCGATGCCAAAACTTTCCGGCGCATAGACGGCGGCTGCTGCGACCATCACCGCGGCCATGCCGACGAGACTGTGGAAGGCAGCGACCAGCTGCGGCATCGAGGTCATGGCGATGCGCCGTGCGGTGACCGCACCGACACCACCGCCAATGGCCAGGCCAAGCACGATCAGGCCGAGGCCCGTCACCGACGGCTTGGCCAGCGCCAGCGTGGTGACAATGGCAATGCCCATGCCGATCATGCCGTAGGTATTGCCCTTGCGGGACGTGGTCGGATGCGACAGGCCGCGCAGCGCCAGGATGAACAGGATGCCGGAGACCAGGTAGAGGAAGGAAGCGAGGTTAATGGTCACGTCACTTGTCCTTCTTCTTGTACATCGCCAGCATGCGCTGGGTGACGAGGAAGCCGCCGAAGATGTTGACCGAGGCGAGCACCAGGGCAACGAAGCCGAAGCCGGTGGCAAGCCCGGAAGCGGCGATGCCGACGGCCAGCAGCGCACCGACAACGATCACCGAAGAGATCGCGTTGGTCACCGCCATCAACGGCGTGTGCAGGGCCGGAGTCACCGACCACACGACGTAATAACCGACGAAGATCGCCAGAACGAAGATGGCGAAGCGGAACACGAACGGGTCGATCGCTCCACCCGTAACCGCATGCGCGGCATTGCCGGCGGCTTCCGCAGCACCCTGGCTGGTGGCGAGATCCTGGACGCCGAGCCGGACGGCGGCGACCGCCTGGTCGAGCTGGTCGAGGGCTTTTTGAAGACCTTCCATCACGCGTCTCCCTGAGATGACTTCTTCGGCTGGGCGGCCGGCTTCTTGGCAGCGGCTGGTTTTTCCGATTTGGCAGCCGCCGGTTTGTCAGCCTTGGCGGCCTTCTTCGGCGCGGCCTTGGCGGCACCGTCGCTTGCCGGGTCGTCGCCGCGGTTGTGGCCCGCAACGATCGGCTTGGGCTTTTCCACGGCAGCCGCTGCAGCCGCATTGGCGAAGTTGGGGTGCACCACGCGGCCAGCGTCGGTCAGCATCGTTGCCTTGACCAGCTCGTCGTCGCGGTTGATGGCGATCTGCTTGGAGGCCTTGTCGACCATGGTCTCGAGGAAGGCGAACAGGTTCCTGGCATAAAGCAGCGAGGCCGACGCCGCGACCCGGCCCGGCACGTTGAGATGGCCGACGATCTTGACCCCGTTGGCGGTGGTCACCACCTTGCCGGCTTGCGCGCCCTCGACATTGCCGCCGCGCTCGACGGCGAGATCGACAAGCACCGAACCCGGCTTCATCGAAGCGACCATCTGGGCCGACACCAGCTTCGGCGCCGGACGGCCCGGGATCAAAGCGGTGGTGATGACGATGTCTTGCTTGGCGATGTGCTCGGCGGTCAATGCCGCCTGCTTGGCCTGGTATTCCCTGGACATCTCCTTGGCGTAGCCGCCGGCGGTTTCGGCGGCCTTGAACTCCTCGTCCTCGACGGCGAGGAATTTGGCGCCAAGCGAGGCGACCTGTTCCTTGACCGCCGGACGCACGTCGGTGGCGGTGACGATCGCACCCATGCGGCGTGCCGTGGCGATCGCCTGCAGGCCGGCAACGCCGACACCCATGATGAACACCTTGGCTGCCGGCACCGTGCCGGCCGCGGTCATCATCATCGGCAAGGCGCGGTCATATTCGGCGGCACCGTCGATGACCGCCTGGTAGCCGGCCAAATTGGCCTGCGACGACAACACGTCCATCACCTGGGCCCGGGTGATGCGCGGCATGAACTCCATGGCAAACGCCGTCACACCCGCCTTGGCCATCGCTGCGACCGCAGCGTCGTTGCCATAAGGGTCCATGGTGGCGAGCACCGCAGCACCTGGCTTGTAGCCCTTGACCTCGGCCTCCGAGGGACGGCGCACTTTCAGCACGACATCGGCCTTGGCCGCATCCGACGCCTTGCCGATCCGGCCACCGACCGCCGCAAAATCGGCGTCGGGAATGCGCGACAAGGTCCCTGCCCCGGTCTCGACAACCACCTCGAAACCAAGCCCGACAAGGCGTTTCACCGTGTCCGGCGAAGCCCCAACACGGGTCTCAATCGCATCAAGCTCTCTGGGTATGAATATCGTCTGGCCCACCGTCACGTCCTTTCGGTTGGAACCTTACCAAACGTAAAGTGCCGGACGCACACAGACGCGTCGGCGCCTTACCAACGAAATCTAAAATGGGTAGTGACGAAGAAACCGCCGACGCACCCGCACCAAAATCTTATCAGGACCACGCCTTGCCGGGCGCTTCGCCGGCAAGGTTATTGCTTGCAGCCGCTTTTGGTCACGCTCTTCGAACGAAGATTGCCCGTTCAGCTTCGGCCGGAAATTGGCCGCAACACGAACCGGCGCGGAAACCCGCGGCCGCGCAGAAATTTGTCAGCGAATATGAGTCGGCACGTCGCGCAGCAGATAGCCGCCAACGCCGCAGAGGACCAGGAACAGCACGACGCTGGAGAAGAACCCGGCGGGGGTGAAGAACCCGAAGGCCATGGCGATCATCAGCGCTACGCAGCCAAGCGTGCCGTATTTGGACAGCATAATGAACATCGAATAGGTTTTCTCGTGCTCGGCGTAGTCCATCTGCGCGCCAAGTTCGATCGGGCCGGTCGGCGTTTTGTCAGCCATGAGAGTCCCCTCCGGAAAACGAGTTCAAGGGCACATACCTAAATGCGCGCCGCAGGGCAATGGAAAGATTGCCCCTGTGGCTGCGACAAGATTATCAATCCCCAACGGGGAAGTGAATGCTCATTTGATCAAATGGCAACTGTTTGTGCCAATTGCGATGGCTGATATCGCGGGCAATGGTTGACAAGGCAACACAGAGGTCAGGACTGGACGACGCCCAACGACGAAGGCGCTAGTTCTTGCATGTTTCGTTGAGCGGCCAAGGCGCGTGCGCCTCGGCGAATTTGCCGGCCTCCAGCTCGACCAGCGGCGTGATCATCTCGGCATCGGCGCTCAATAGCCCGGATGCCTTGACGAACTTGGCGCCGTCCCATTCCAGCATCCAGGCGCCGCCATGGCCGGCATGGCTGGCGCAGGAGGTCGAGAACGGGGCGATCATGCCGGTCATGCCAAGCGATGCCAGCCTGGCGTCGTCGAGCTTGAGGTTCTCCAGCCCCCAGCGCATCTGCTCGCCATTGATCAGCCTGGTGTCGAAATGCGCCTGCGCTGCCTTGATCGCCTCCGCCGTGAACATCGAGATCAGTACGCCGCGCTGGTAAAACAGCTGGTCGAGCACTTCCGCCGGCGTCTGCGACTTGCCGGCGTCGACCACATATTTGCGGATGTCCTGCATCGCCTCGGCATTCGGTTCGGGCAAGTTCCATGACAGGGCGCGATAGCCCTTGGCGGCTTCGCCGGCCAGCTTGAGATCGTCGTCGAGGGCCGACCACCAGATGCCGACGAGCCGGTCCATCGCAAAGCCTGATTTCACCGCCTCGGCGAGAGCACCGGCGTTCATCGCCCCCCAGCCCCACAGCAGCACGAAGTCCGGGCGCTCGTTTCTGATCTTCGCCCACTGCGCCGACTGGTTCTGCATCTCCTTTGCCGCGACCGGCACGGGCACAAGCGTGAAGTCGAAGCTGTCGGCATAGGCCTGGAGCAGCGGGATCGGCTCCTCGCCATAAGCCCCGTCGAGATGCAGGAGCACGATCTTCTTGCCCCTCAGGCTGTCGAGGTCACCGCCTGATATGCTCTTGAGCATCATCGAGGCGCCGTCCCAATAGGTGACGGGCGGGTTGAAGGCCCATGGGAAGCGCTTGCCGTCGGCCATCGCCGAAAAGCCGTAGCCCGACGCCAGGATCGGGACCTTGTCGACACCGGCCTTCGGTAGCAGTTCAAGGGTGATGGCGGGCGACCAGGGCTGGGTGACGAGGCTCGATGCCCTGGCCCTGTCGTAGCATTCGACAGCCTTGTCGACGCTGAAGCCGGTCTCGCACTCGTCGTAGTTCAGCCTGATGCCGTTGATGCCGCCGTCGCGCTCGTTGAGCATCAGCATGTAGTCGCGCTGGCCATCCATCAGCGGCGTGCCGGCAGCAGCGAACGGGCCGGTGCGGAACGTCATGTTGGCGATGGCGATGGTGTCTTCGGCGCGCGCGGGCGCGGGCAAGATCAGCCCGAGCAGCAATGCTGCCCGCAAAAGGTACTTGGTCACAGGCGTCGTCATTGTTTCCGCAGGGTCCGGATTACAGCGCCGCCGACCTTACGCGAAGCTCAGGCGGCTTCGCGATAGTATTTTGCCGTTGGCAGGATCGTCAGCGGTGCGAGCTCGCCCTTCGGCGGCTTGCCGAACATCAGCCGCTGCTCCATCGGCGTCGACTTGAAGAACGGGAAGCGCGCATATGTCTCGTTTTTGATCGCAAGCACATCTGCCTGGTAGAGCAATGCAAAACAGTTGATGACGCCGCCATAAGGCCGGGCGTCTCCAATCGCTCGGGCACGATAGATGCGCTTGTAGAACGCCGCATGATCCTCGCGGATCATCGATATGCAGAAAGGCGCGTTGAAGTGAAAACACGCCATGCCAGCCAGGCGCAGGGTGATGTAGGGGATCGGCGGGTAGACGCGCGACCATTCGACATCGACAGCAAATCGGCTGGGATCGATGAAGACTTCGCCAGCGGCCAAACGCGGCGTCAGCAAATCCTGATAGACGCTGAGTGCGGGCGACATCGGCATCTCGGCCGAGACATTATGCAGACGAAGCGTACTGACCAGCCTGTCGTCGACATAGATGCCGAAGGTATGACAGTTGGGAAGCTCGTCGAAGTGATCATGCACCATCCGGGATGCACTTTCAGGCACCAGCGAATTCATCCGGTATGAGTTGTAGCGAAGCCTGTAGATGTTTTCGAAGTCTTCGCCCGACTCACATCGCCGGTACTCAGTTCGTTCCAACAGCGCATAGACGTGGCGGGCGAAGCTCGACATTTCCTCTGTCGGCGCACTTCCCTGGTCACTCGACTGTTCACGATACGCATTTACGCGAAGGTCCATCATATTCCCCGTAGCCCGCCTGATCGGAGACACTACGGCAGCATGGACAACTTCAAAACCTAAAAATGCGAAACTTAGCGTTTACCTATTGTTAAGGTTAATGACTTGAAGTGGCGCCGAAACATCCAAACAGCATTTGCTGATACCTGCTAGCGGCGAACGGCCAACCTGGCAGAGCGGATATCTTCGACAAACGGCCACACGGTATTCGACATGGTTTCGATGCCCGAAGACGACAGCGCCGAACCAAACAGGAAGCCCTGGACCAGATCGGGATGAACCTCGACGGCCAGGATCTTGAGCTGTTCGAAGGTCTCGACGCCCTCCACCGTCACTGTCAGCCCAAGCGGGCGCGACAGGTCGACGATACCCTTGAGCAGTTGCAGCGAGCGCGGGTTCTGCGCCACGTCGGCGAGGAAGCTGCGGTCGATCTTGACCTTGTCGAGCGGCAGCTTGTGCAGATAGCTCAAGCTCGAATAACCGGTGCCGAAATCGTCGAGCGCGATGTGCACGCCGATCGACTTGAGTTCCTCGATGTAGCTGCGCGTCAGCGACTTGTCGTCAAGCAGCGCTGTTTCGGTGACCTCGATCTCGAGGCGATGCGGCGCAAGGCCCGATGCCGCAAGTGCATCCCTGACCTTGTCGATGACATCACGATTGCGGAAGTCCTTGGCCGAAAGATTGACCGACACGCAGATCTGCGCCGGCCATTTGGCGCATTCGGCACAAGCGGCCTGCAGCACGAAGGTGCTGATGTCGGAAATGATGCCCATCTCTTCGGCGAGCGGGATGAAGGTCGCAGGCGAGACCGGGCCAAGTTCGGGATGGTCCCAGCGGCACAGCGCCTCGCAGCTGGCAATGCGCATCGTGCTCATCGAAACGATCGGCTGGTAGACGACGCGCAAGGCACGCGCCTCCACCGCATTGCGCAGATCGGCCTTCATCAGCTGGCGATTGCGGAAGGCAGCATCCATCACCGCCTCGAACAGATGCCAGCTGTTCTTGCCCGACTCCTTGGCCTTGTAGAGCGCCAGGTCGGCCTTGACGATCATCGTGTCGACATCGGATTCACGGGCTCGCCCCAGCACCGCGCCGCCGCTTGCCTGGATACGCAGCACATGGCCGGCGACGTCGACATCGCCTTGCATGTCGGCGAAGATGCGCTCAAGCATCACCCTGAGGTGGCTCTCGTCGTCGACATTGTCGAAATAGATCATGAACTCATCGCCGCCAAAGCGACTGATCTTGACCGTGTCACTGGCAAACACCGCCAGACGTTCGGCGACCGCATAGATGAGCCCGTCGCCGACCGGGTGGCCGAGCGTGTCATTGACGCTCTTGAAGTCGTCGAGATCGAGCACGGCAAGTGCGCAAAGCCGGTCGCGTTCACCCGAATGGATGCACTCGGCAACCGTTTCATGGAAATAGGCGCGATTGGGCAGCCCGGTCAGGCTGTCATAGCGTGCCATGAAGCGGATCTTTTCCTCGGCCGCGACACGGGCCGTGACGTCCTCGAAGGTGATGACGCCAAGCTCCTGGCTGCCTTCACGTGCCGAAAACTCCAGGCACTGACCGTTGGCAAGCGAAACCAGGACCTTGCGGTCCCTGCCCTCGCGCAGCGCGCGGGTCAGTTGTGCCTCGATGTAGCGGCAGTCCTTGAGCGCCAGCTGGCCGCCGGCGACACCACGCATCAACAGGCCGTGGATCGAGCGGCCGAGCAGTGCTTCGGGTGACTTGACCGACATCAGATGCGCGGCTTCCGCATTGGCGACCGCTACGCGCCCGTCAGGCCCGAGCATGACCAGACCATGCGACATGGTGTTGAGCGCGCGATTGAAGCGCTGGGCGAGACGGTTGGCCTTCTTTTCTTCCGACACCGCAGTGAACAGAACATCGCGCACTGTGTCGGCGAATTTGCGGATCGCAAACAGGAATGGCGCCGACAACAGGCCGAGAAAGACATGATAGAAATCGCCGCGCAGCAGGAAGCCGAGGGAAATCGGCCATGTTGTGGTGATGATGAAGATCATCACCATGCGCGGCGACCCATAGTTGCGCCCGGCAATCGACGTTGCCGATGCCAATGTGACGCAAACCGCCGCGATCTCGGCGAACGGATCATGTGCGAAGTAGATGCCGGCGAGGCAGAACGCACCCAAGGCGGCGCCATGCAACGTGCCATAGAGGATGTAGTCGTTCTCGCGCTGGTGCGCTTCCTCCCACGTCGAGGCCGACGGCATGTTATTGTATTTGCTGAAATTTCGCATGCGCAGCGTGCCAACCAGCAGCATGCAGATCGCAACGACCAGATAGAGCGGATGGGCGGTCTTCCACCAGACAACGCCGATCAGAAACGTCTGCGCGATGATGCCGACAGCCAACGTCGAGCCATCGCGGAAAAGCGTTTCCACGAAGGGAATATAGACGTCGACCGGTATCTCGTTGTTTCTTCTGCGCATCCGAGGCCTGCCTAGGAGGCCAAGGACTGCCACATCCACCTTAAGAAAGGCTTAGAAAGCGCGCTCTTATGTTGACAGCAGGCGACACAATCGCCCGCCACAACTTCTAATTTAGGTTCAGGTAAACAAGTCGTATCAGCTATTCGGCAGCCTGGAGTGCTTGACCGGCAGGCACGATGTTCATTCTCTTTACCAGGCGCTGCCGTTCCCCCGAAGCCTTGTCGACGCTCGCGTGCTTGACGTGACCATAGCCGCGGATCAGCTGAGGCACCGATGCCAGCGCTGCCGCCGCTTCGATGTTGTCGCTCGTCAATGCGCCACGGATCAGCTCGAGATCGGCCTCGTAGCGGTCGAGCAACTGGCGCTCCATGCGGCGCTCGGCGGTGTAGCCGAAGACGTCGAGGGCCCCGCCGCGCAGGCCCTTCATCGCCGCAAGCAGCTTGAAGCCCTTCATCATCCAAGGGCCGAAGCTCGACTTGCGCGGCGTACCATCCCCACCCTTGCGACCGAGGATCGGCGGCGCGAGATGAAACTCCAGCCGGTCGTAGCCTTGGAACTGCTTTTCAAGTTCGCGCTGGAACGAGCCGTCGGTGTAAAGCCGTGCGACCTCATATTCGTCCTTGATCGCCATCAGCTTGAACAAAGAGCGCGCTGAGGCTTCGGTGACGTCAGTCGAGCCCGGCTTCGCCTTTTGCTCAGCGGCCCGGATCGAGGCGATGCGGCCGATGTAACGCTCGGCATAGGCGGCGTTCTGGTAGGCTTTCAGAAACGCGGCGCGGCGGGCGATCATCTCGTCCAGCGTCTCAGCCAGAGCAGGCTCGTCGCCGCGGCTGGTCCGACCAATCATGACACGGACGAAATCCGGCTCATGCGCAGCCCGGCGGCCCCAGCGGAAGGCAGCGATATTCATCGCCACAGCCTCGCCATTGAGCGCAATCGCTTTTTCGACCGCCTCGGCCGACAGTGGCAGGCCGCCATGCTGGAAGGCAAAACCGAGCATGAACATGTTGGCGCCGAGCGAATTGCCAAACAAGGCTGACGCTGTGCGGGTCGCATCGAAGAAATGCGCGTTCGCCTCGCCCGCCGCCTCGCGGATGGTCTTTTTCAGCCGCTCAGTCGGCAGCGAAAAATCCGCCGAACGGGTGAACTCGCCAGGCATGATCTCGGCGGTGTTGGCAACGAAGATGGTGTGGTTCTCGCGCACCGCCGCCAGCACCTTCTTGGCGCCCGACACGACAAGGTCGCAGCCAAGGATCAGGTCGGCCTTTCCCGCCGAGACGCGGATGGCGTTGATGTCGTCAGGCGAACGGGCGATGCGGACATGGGTGAACACCGAGCCGCCCTTCTGGGCGAGGCCGGCCATGTCGATCATGCCGCAGCCCTTGCCTTCGAGATGGGCGGCCATGCCGAGCACCGCACCGACGGTGACGACACCGGTGCCGCCAACGCCATCGATGATCGCGGCCCAGCCATCGTGGTCGAGCGGGAATTGCCTTGGCTCCGGCACGCCCTGCAACGCGTCGCTGGTGCCGGCAATGCCCTCGGCCTTGCGGATCTTGGCGCCATGCACCGTCACGAAGGACGGGCAGAAGCCGTTGACGCAGGAAAAGTCCTTGTTGCAGCTCGACTGGTCGATCTTGCGCTTGCGGCCAAATTCGGTTTCGACCGGCTGGATCGAAACGCAGTTCGATTTGACGCCACAGTCGCCGCAGCCCTCGCAGACGAGCTCGTTGATGAAGACGCGCTTGTCGGGATCGGGGAAGGTGCCACGCTTGCGACGGCGGCGTTTTTCGGCAGCACAGGTCTGGTCGTAGAGCAGGACGGTGACGCCCTTGATGTCGCGCAGCTCGCGCTGGACGAGGTCGAGATCGTCGCGGTGATGGAACGTCGTGCCCAAGGGAAACTGCGTACGACTGCCATATTTGTCCGGCTCGTCGGTGACGACGGCAATGCGCTCGACACCTTCCGCCCGGACCTGGCGGGCGATCATGTCGACGGTCAGGCTGCCCTCGTGCGGCTGGCCGCCGGTCATCGCAACCGCGTCGTTGTAGAGAATCTTGTAGGTAATGTTGGCGTCGGAGGCGAGCGCGAAGCGCAGCGCCAGCGTGCCTGAGTGGTTGTAGGTGCCGTCGCCGAGATTCTGGAAGATGTGCTCGCGCGTGGTGAACGGCGCCTGTCCGACCCATTGGGCGCCCTCGCCGCCCATGGCGGTGAAGCCAACGGTGCTGCGGTCCATCCACAAGGACATGAAGTGGCAGCCGATGCCGGCACCGGCGATCGAGCCCTCCGGCACCTTGGTCGAGGAATTGTGCGGGCAGCCGGAGCAGAAGAACGGCGTGCGCGAGGCCACGTCCTTGGTATCGGCCAGCATCGCCTGATATTGGCGCAACCGGCTGACACGGGCGGCGATCTCCTCCGACGGGCCGATGACCTTGAGCACGCGCTCGCCGATGGCGATGGCGATGTCGTTGGGGTCGAGCGCGCCCTTGGCCGGGAACAGCCAGTCGCCGCGCTCGTCCTTCTTGCCGACGACCTTCGGCTGCATCGCTGTTCCGTAAAGCTCCTCGCGCACCTGCACCTCGAGCAGCGAGCGCTTTTCTTCGACAACGACGATCATCTCGAGGTCGCGGGCAAAGTCCCTGATGTGCTCGATGTCGAGCGGCCACGGGCAGCCGACCTTGAACAGGCGGATGCCGAGCTGGTTGGCGCGTTGTTCGTCGATGCCGAGATCGTCGAGCGCCTGGCGCACGTCGAGGAAACTCTTGCCGACGGTGATGATGCCGATCTTTGGCTTGCGGCCGCCGGAATAGACGATGCGGTTGATGTTGTTGGCGCGGATGAAGGCAGAAGCAGCGGCGCGCTTGTATTCATGCAGCCGCGCTTCCTGGCCGAGCTGATCGAGTTCGTGGCGGATGTTGAGCCCGCCTGGTGGCATGTCGAATTCGGGGATGACGATGTTGAGCCGGCCGAGCGAGGCGTCGACGGACGCTGTCGATTCGATGTTGTCCTTGACGCATTTGATCGCCGCCCAAGTGCCGGCGAAGCGCGACAGGGCAAAACCGTACAGGCCGTAGTCGATCAGTTCCTGCACCCCGCCCGGATTGAGGATCGGGATCATCGTGTCGACGAACAGGAACTCGGTGGCATGCGCATTGGTCGAGGATTCAGCGGTATGGTCGTCGCCCATCAGCGCCAGCACGCCACCCTTCTTCGACGAGCCGGCAAGGTTGGCATGGCGGAAGACATCGCCGGAGCGATCGACGCCGGGGCCCTTGCCGTACCAGACCGAAAACACGCCGTCGTGCTTGCCTTCGCCCATCAGCTCGGCCTGTTGCGAACCCCAGCAGGCGGTGGCGGCCAGCTCCTCGTTGAGGCCGGGCTGGAAGACGATGCTGGATTGCGCCAGCTGCGTCTTGGCTTTCCACAGCTGCAGGTCGAGACCGCCGAGCGGCGAGCCGCGATAGCCAGAGACGAAGCCCGCCGTATTCAGGCCGGCAAGCCGGTCGCGCTCGCGCTGCATCAACAGCATGCGGATGACGGCCTGGGCGCCGGAGAGGAAGATCCGCTCCTTGCCCAGATCGAACTTGTCATCGAGAGCGACGTCGTGAAGCGTCATCAGCATTTCCTGTGCCCCAACCGCCCTCGATTCGGGCGACTGACCTTGGGTAGCCTAGCGATAGCTTTTCCGGGCGCGGCTGTCGCGTCAAACGAATTTCTTTGCAGGGGGAAATGAGCAATCGAACGCATGTATGGCCGCCGGCCACGCACGAATGCACAAGCAAATGACGTCGACGCGCATGAAAATTTCCGTTAGCCGGAAAGCTCAGGCAGCAGGTGGACAGGGCACGCCGCGGCCGCCGGGCAGATGCCCGTCGGGATGACCCTTCAGCTCAGGGTTCGGGTCGTAGAGCGGGCCGACGACAAGCGGCTTGTCGGGCAGCACCGACTGATCCTGCGACGAAGTCATCGTCGTCTCCAGCGCCTGCATTACGGCGCCCTTGGCATCCTCGATGCGGATCGACACCTTGTAGGCCCTGTCCTTGACCACGCATTCGAGCGGCGGGCTGTGGATCGTCACCTTGTCGTTGAGCGGCCATATCTTCTGGCGCACGACAAGCGCCTCGCCACCGGCAGGGTTCTCGAACGTCGCGATTGCAACCTCGCCCTGGCCGACCGGTTTCAGCGGTCTGAGTGTCACCAGATATTGCACTGTTGCAACCCGGTAGTTGAAGACGAACAGCCGGCCGGACAGCTCGAAATAGTCGCCCCCGCCGCTGCTTTCACGGCAGCCGGCCAATGCCAGCAAAGCAAGCACCGAAAGGGCAAAGGCCGCGCGCAAAAATCTCCGCTCAGGCATTCGCCACCTCCTGCTTGCGCCTGCTGTAGTGGCGCCTCGCCTTCTGGCGATTGCCGCAGACGGCCATGTCGCACCACAGCCGGCTGCCATTGCGGCTGCGGTCGACGAACAGCCAGTTGCAGTTCGGGCAGATCCGCAGCCGCGACATGGTGTCGGCAGACAACAGCGATAGCGCTGAAACGGCGAGTGCGGCCTCGAACGCCAACGGTTCCGGCGCGGCACCGAAGGGTGCGGCGGCACTCAGGCTTTCGCGTGAACCGGCAAGCCCGTCGGCACAGGCGTTGAGAAGGCCTGGCATGTCGGCTGCTGCCAGCACGCCATCGACAACGGAGCGCCGCATCAGCCGATCGGTGGCTTCCCGGATCGCGATCACCTTGCCAGCGATCGCATGCGGGTCGGGCGCGGCAAGGGTCCGGCCCTTGAGCTCGTCGGCGCGAAAGCCGCTGGCGGCCTCGGCGAAGCGACCGATCTCCACCGGATCATCGAAGCGGTCAAAGCTGCGTTCCGCATCACCTCGAAGCACAACCGTGTTGGTGGTGTCGAGCGCGAGTGCGCCGCCGGAAAAGCGATGCTGGATCCAGGAAACTGCCATGCCTCAAATCTAACTGGTAAACGTAATTTGACAAGTTAGATTCCAAAGCGCAATTTCGGCACGCAGCGGGATGTGCCCGCCGTGCCGGGTCGTGCATGCTCTATTTCCTGCAACAGCTTCTCAACGGCGTGCATTCGGCGGCGATCTACGGCCTGCTGGCTTTTGGCTACGCGCTCGGCAACGGCCTGCTCAAGCGCACCAACCTCGCTTATGGCGGCATCTTCGCCTTTTGCGGCCAGACCATGATCCTGGCCGCCGTCTATGGCTGGCAGGCGCTGTGGCTGACGCTGCCCGTGACCATCGCCTTCGGTATCGTCGTCGCACTCGCTTATGCCGCCTTCCTCAGCCGGGTCTTGTCGCAGTGGGTCTTCGCCCCGCTCGTCAGCCGTTCGCCCAACGCGATCGTTGCCGCGACGCTCGGTGTCATGCTGGTGCTGATGGAACTGAGCCGGATCGCCGCCGACACCCATGACTACTGGCTGCCGCCGATGCTTTCGACGCCTGTCGTCTTTGCCTCGGGCAGCACTTTCGTCGCGACGTTGACGGTGATCCAGTTGATCAACACGGCTGTGGCGGCAGTCGTCATCGTCTGGGGTGCGATCTTGCTGGCACGGTCAAACTTCGGCCAGCACTGGCGGGCCGTCGCCGACGATCCGTTCGCCGCAAAACTCTGCGGCATCGACACGACACACGTATTCCATCGCGCCCTGCTGCTGGGCGGTCTGTGCGCCGGTTTGGCCGGCGTGCTGGCGGCACTTTATTATGGCAATCTCGGTTTCGGCGCCGGCCTCGTCTATGGCCTGAAGATCCTGTTCATCACCGCGGTCGGCGGTTATTACGCCCCCGCTCGCGCCGCCCTTGGTGCCGCCGCCTTTGGCATCGCCGAGTCATTGTGGGCCGGCTATTTTCCGATCGAATGGCGCGACGCCTGGATGTATGGCCTGCTCGCGGCGATGCTGGTCTTGGCCGGTGACCGCAAGGACGCACCCAGCGCGGTCTGAAGCGGCGCTTTCCATGTGCGACTTTGGTTGTATGCCGCAGCGTCACAGCAGCTTTTTCCCTAGATTTGCGACCTTCGCAGCGGTTGACGCGGTCAGGCTGTCGTGTTGACGCGACACCCTTGACCGGCATACCCATGAACATCGGGGAATGCTGGAAAAAGAACGTCGGGGAACAACAGCTGCCCCACCACATCAGGGAGGAATGCATGGCAGGGCTTCTCGCTCTATCCAGATTGATTGACCGCATCAACGAGGCAATCGGCAAGACCATATCCTGGGCGATCCTGCTCGCCATCCTCGTCAGCGCGGGCAACGCGGTCATCCGCAAGACATTCAACATGTCGTCCAACGCCTGGCTGGAGCTGCAGTGGTACCTGTTCGGCGCCGCCTTCATGCTGGCCGCCGCCTATACGCTGAAGCAGAACGAGCATATCCGCATCGACATCATCTACGGCATGTTCTCGCGCCGGGTGCAGCACTGGATCGACCTGCTCGGCCACCTGCTGTTTTTGATGCCCTTCGTCATCCTGATGATCGTCTACTTCGTCCCTTATGTCGGCCTGTCGTTCCGCTCGGGTGAAATGTCGTCCAGCTCCGGCGGCCTGATCCTGTGGCCAGCCAAGGCGCTGCTGCTGTGCGGTTTTGTACAGCTCGGCTTCCAGGGCATTTCGGAGATCATCAAGAAGATCGCCATCATGCGCGGCGACATGGACGATCCGACCCCGTTCATCTCGGCTCACGAGCAAGCCGAACTTGAAGGCAAGGCGCTGGCCGACGAGGTGCGTCCATGATCGAGTTCATCGCCCAGAACATGGCGCCGATCATGTTCTTCTCGCTCATCGTGTTCATGCTGCTTGGCTACCCGGTCGCCTTTTCGCTCGCCGCCAACGGCCTGCTGTTCTTCTTCATCGGCGTCGAACTCGCGCCTTACTCCAACAACTCCATCAACCTGTCATGGCCGCTGCTCTATGCATTGCCCGAACGCTTCTGGGGGGTGATGTCGAACGAGACGCTGCTGGCGATCCCGTTCTTCACCTTCATGGGCATCGTGCTCGAACGTTCCGGCATGGCCGAAGACCTGCTCGACACCATCGGCCAGCTGTTCGGACCGATCCGCGGCGGCCTGGCTTATGCGGTCATCTTCGTTGGCGCGCTGCTCGCCGCAACCACCGGCGTCGTTGCCGCCTCGGTCATCGCCATGGGCCTGATCTCGCTGCCGATCATGCTGCGTTATGGCTATGACCGGAGCCTTGCCTCAGGCGTCATCGCCGCGTCGGGAACGCTGGCCCAGATCATCCCACCCTCGCTCGTGCTCATCGTGCTCGCCGACCAGCTCGGCCGCTCGGTTGGCGACATGTACAAGGGCGCGCTGATCCCCGGCCTGGTGCTGACCGGGCTATACATGGCCTACATCCTGCTGATGTCGATCATTCGGCCGAAGTCGATGCCGGCGCTGCCGCTCGAAGCGCGTACGCTCGGCCACGGCGTGACCTCACTGTTTGCGGCATTGCTGCTGGCTGTGGTGATCGCTTATGCCGCGCATGTCTATCTGTCGCCAACCCATGGCGCCAATGCCGACATTCTCGGCGCCTGTGTCGGTGTCGTCGTCATCTACATCGCGGCCATCCTCGACCGCGGCCTCAAGTTCAACATGATGTCGCGGCTGGCGCAGCAGGTCATCATCGTGCTGATCCCGCCGCTGGCGCTGATCTTCCTCGTGCTCGGCACCATCTTCCTCGGCATCGCCACGCCGACCGAAGGCGGCGCGATGGGCGCGGTGGGTGCGCTGATCATGGCGGCGATCAAGGGACGGCTTTCGCTCGACGTCATCCGCCAGGCGCTGGCTTCGACGACGAGGCTGTCGTCCTTCGTGCTGTTCATCCTGATCGGCGCGCGGGTGTTTTCGCTGACCTTCTACGGCGTCAACGGCCATCTCTGGGTCGAGCATCTGCTGGTCTCGCTGCCCGGCGGTGAGGTCGGCTTCCTGATCGCCGTCAACATCCTGGTCTTCCTGCTGGCCTTCTTCCTCGACTTCTTCGAACTGGCCTTCATCATCGTGCCGCTTTTGGCGCCGGCCGCCGACAAGCTCGGCATCGACCTGATCTGGTTCGGCGTGCTTTTGGGCGTCAACATGCAGACCAGCTTCATGCATCCGCCATTCGGCTTCGCGCTGTTTTACCTGCGTTCGGTCGCGGCCCGCGTGCCCTATCTCGACCGCGTCACCGGCAAGAACATCGAGCCGGTGACGACGGGGCAGATCTACTGGGGTGCTGTTCCCTTCGTCTGCATCCAGATCATCATGATCGGGCTTACCATCGCCTTCCCGCAGATGGTGATGCACTACAAGGGCACGCCGGTCGATCCGAGCACCATCGAGATCAAGATGCCCGACATGCCCGGACTGGGCGGCGGAATCGGCCTGCCGCCGCTTGGAGCACCGGCTCCCGGCGGCACGGCACCAGCGCCCGGCACAGCACCAGCGGCACCTGCCAACGACCTGTCGAAACCGCCGAGCTTCAACTGAACAAAAAAGGCGCCGAAAGGCGCCTTTTTCTTTGTCCCGACATGACCTGCTTCCGGCAAGCCGCTGACCTAGGCCGATCCCGCCTGTCTGGCCAAATGCTGAGCCCGTCGCCGCAGGAAGGCCGCGTCTGACACCGAGCTGGCCAGGTCGATGGCAATCGCATAGGCGGCGGCCGCTTCGCTGAAATTCCCCATGCGCGACAGCAGCTCGGCGCGCGCCGCATGATAGGGCTGATAATCCTTGAGCGCGGACGCCAGTGCGTCAAGCGAGCGCGACGCGGCCTCGAGCCACCCTGCCTCCGACAGCGCGACAGCCCGGTTGAGGCGCACGACGGCGGTCGGCTCGAGGCGCAACAGGCTGTCATAAAGCAGGACGATCTGGGGCCAGTCGGACGCATCGCCCTGGACATGGCAGGCGGCAATGGCGGCCTTGATCTGGTAAGGACCCGGTGCGCGGCGCTGCATCGCCACGTCGATCAACCCAAGGCCTTCATCGATCTGCGCCCGGTCCCATTTGGTCCGGTCCTGCTTGGCTAGCGCGACCGTCACGCCATCCGCATCGACACGTGCCGGGCAGCGCGCATGGGTGATGAGCAGCAAGGCGAGGCAGCCTTCGATCTCGGGATCATCAGGGTGAAGCCGGTTCAGCAGCCGGCACAAAAACAGCGCTTCTTCGGCGAGGTCGCGGCCGTAGCCCGGGCCCGCGGCATAGCCTGATGTGAAGATGAGGTAGATGACGGCGAGCACCGACTGCAGCCGCGTCGCCCATTCCTCCGGCTCAGGCACCGCATAGGGGATGCGCGCGGCGGCAATCTTGGCTTTGGCCCGCGACAGCCGCTGCCCCATTGTCGTCTCGGCGTCGAGAAAGGCGCGCGCGATCTCAATCGTCGACAGGCCGGCGATGGTCCGCAAGGTCAGGGCGACCTGGGACTTGGTTTCGAGCGCGGGATGGCAGCAGGTAAAGATCAGGCGCAGGCGTTCGTCCGGAATCTCGTCGGGATCATCAGCGGCCTCGTCCGGCAACAGCGGCCGCAAGCCATCGACCTTGCGCGCTTCGGATTTGTTCTGCCGGATGCGGTCGACCGCCTTGCGATAGGCAGTCTGCAGCAGCCAGCCCTGCGGCGAATGCGGCACGCCATTGCGGCTCCAGTGAGAAACCGCTGACACCATCGCATCCTGCAAGGCGTCCTCGGCGAGCTGGAAACTGCCGAGACGGGCGATCAGGGCGGACATGAGCCGCCCCCGGTCGTTGCGGACCAGGCTGTCGAGAGCCCTGGTCATGGCAACGGCACTGGAGGCGGCAGATGACATGTTACTGTTCTGTCGGGTTGTAGTTCATCAGCGGGCGCACTTCGACGGTGCCCCAGGCAGCCGAGGGAACCATCGCCGCATAGCGCAGCGCGCTGTCGAGATCGGGCACATCGATGACATAGTAGCCGCCGAGATGTTCACGCGTCTCGGCAAACGGCCCGTCCATCGTCTCGACCTTGCCGCCGCGCAGCTTCACCGACGTTGCCGTCTCGACGCCTTGCAGGCCTTCGCCTGAGATCAGCACCTGGTCCGCCTTCATCCGCTCGTTGAGGGCAAAGAAACCGCCCATCATGGTTTCGAACTCCGGCGTGCCGTAGGCGGGTTCCAGCTTGGGGTCACCGTAGATCAACAGCATGTATTGCATGGGCTTTTTTCCTTCCGTTGCGGTTATGGCGGTTTGTGCCTGCAGCGGCAACGTCGCTGCGATCGTAACAGCCAGGGCCGCCAGCAACAGCGTGCAGAGCTGGCGCAAGCGAACTGACAGGTCCCGAACATTCAGGATCATGAAGGGCTCCGTGGTTTTGAAATTGCCGGGGATCAGAGGCCGGTGACAATCCGCACCAGGGCAATGGCGAGCACGAGGACCGCCAGGATGTTGGTGCCGTTGCCGACATAACGCAGCGGGTGGCCGGCATTGTCGATCTGCAAGCCAAACGGATGGGCAAGCCGCCCCACAACCAGCAGAATGCCTGCGGCATGCAGCCACAGCGCATCGGCACCCTGGGCCTCCGCCAGCACCATCAGGACCAGCACCAACGGCACCCATTCGATGAAGTTGCCGTGCCGGCGGATCTTTTGCAGCAGCGCAAGGTCGCCACGATCGCCAATCGAACAATTCAGCGCCGATCTGGCCGAGGTGACCCTGGTCCACAGAACAAACCAGATTGCGATGAGGATAAGGGCGTAGAGAGTCGTCGTCGTCAACATCATGTCGAAATCACCGGTTGAGTTGTTGCCTATGCTCCAAGAACGGAAGCCATTGCCGGATTTCGACATGCCTTCGGGATATTCCCGAAATTCATCCAAATAATTTCGCGACAAGCGCAAATCCTTCGGCGGTCCGGTCAAGGCAGGTCGATGGAACGATTTTTTGATCTATTGTTAAGCGATAACTTCATTAGAGATGGGGCGAAGACAAGAACAGCAGGACTCATCAAGACGACATTGCCTTTGCCAGATCGTCACAATGCTGGTATCTGGCGATCGCCGAAAAAGACCTGACCGGTTCGGTAAGTCCGGTCACTTCCCCCTTGGGAAGCCTGTCCACCGTTATGCGGGAGGACCCACGGCCGGACTGCGATGGCACTTGCCGCGCGGCCGGCGGGTCTGTGGCAACACGCTGAGCTTCAGCGCACGGTCTTTCCGGTCTCGACAAGTCAAATCCTGTCCGCAACCCATCAAGGACAGGAAAACGGACATGAAACTCAATCACGCCAATCTGACCACCACCGACGTTGCCGCTCTGTCGGGTTTCTTCGTCAGCCACTTCGGCTTCGAACAGCTCGACATGCGCGGCAAGGAGGCCTTTGCCGTTTTGCGCGGCACTGACGGCTTCGTGCTCAACCTGATGAAGCCGTCCAGGGACGACGGCCCCTACCCGTCGGGCTTCCATGTCGGCTTCTTCGTCGAAAGCCCCGAGACGGTCCGCACGAAACAGGTCGAACTGGTCGAGGCCGGTTTCGACACGGGCGACGTCCAGGAGCTGACACGCGGTGGCACCAGGACGACGACCTTCTACTGCAATGCCCCTGGCGGCGTTCTCGTCGAGGTCGCCTGCTCCTGAGCTTGCAAACGAAAAGGCCCGGAGCGCATGTGCGCCCCGGGCCTCTGACACGTCGCAGGGCGGAAGCTTAGAGCTTGCCGTTGCGCTGCTGGATCATCATGAAGGTGTCGTAGTTGTATTCGGCGATCTGGGCCCAGAGATAGTGCTCCTTGCGGAACCCCTTGATCGAATCCCAGATCTTCTTGAAGCCGGGATTGCTGGCTTCCATCTCGGCATAGACCTCGTTGGCCTTGTCGAAGCAGGCCGAGAGGATTTCCGGGCTGAACGGACGCAGCTGCGCGCCGTTGGCAACCAGGCTCTTGACCGCCGTCGGGTTGAGGAAGTCGTACTTCTGCAGCATGTTCGCATCGGCCGCCTGGGCCGCCGTACGCAGCAGCGCCTTGTAGGCTGCCGGCAGTTCTTCGACCTTGGCCTTGTTGAACATGAAGTGGACCGTCGGGCCACCTTCCCACCAGCCGGGATAGTAGTAGTAGGGCGCGACCTTCTGGAAGCCGAGCTTCTCGTCGTCATAAGGGCCGACCCATTCGGCAGCGTCGATGGTGCCCTTTTCCAGCGCCGGATAGATGTCGCCGCCGGCGATCTGCTGCGGCACGACGCCGAGCCGCTCGACGACCTTGCCGGCGAAGCCGCCGATGCGCATCTTCAGGCCCTGCAGATCGGCAACCGTGTTGATCTCCTTGCGGAACCAGCCGCCCATCTGGACGCCGGTGTTGCCGCCGGGCAGACCGTAGAGGCCCTGCGTCGCCAGGAATTCGTTGAACAGGTCGATGCCGCCGCCATGGTAGTGCCAAGCGTTCATGCCGCGTGCATTGAGCGCGAACGGAACGGCCGCACCGAGCGCCCACGTGGGATCCTTGCCCCAGTAATAATATGCCACCGTGTGGCAGGCTTCGACCGTACCGGCAGTCGTGGCGTCGGCTGCCTGCAGGCCGGGAACGATTTCACCGGCTGCAAACACCTGGATGGTGAAGTTGCCGTCGGTGGCTTCCGACAGGTGCTTCGACAGGACTTCAGCGCCACCAAAGATGGTGTCGAGCGACTTCGGGAAAGACGACGCGAGCCGCCATGTGATCTTGGGATTGGACTGGGCAATTGCCGGTGCCGCAAGCGTCGCTGCGGCAGCGGCCGCACCTACGCCGGTGGTTCCGGCCTTCCTGATAAATGAACGGCGATCCATCAAAATCCTCCCATAGTGGACCGAAAGACATACGACGCTGGGGAAATATTTGGCCTCCCACCACTAACGCCGACCGCGACAATACACGGCGAAGGGGATGAGTAAAGCGCACCCGATGGGCCGGCGAAAGTTTGACCGCGCAAAACACTGCGGCAGCCCAAGCACCTAAAACTATAGTCTAATCCCGTTCGTCTGGCACATACGAGATATGCAAACTTGTGTTGGAAAAGCGCCACGGGATCGCCTATTTTGTAGGCAAGGAAACAGCCTGCTTTCCAAAGGATTCGAACCCGATCATGCACCAGCCGCTCGTTGCCGTGTCGTCAGACGTCAAGCAGTTCGAGAACTACACCTGGCATGCAGCACCCCAGCAATATCTCGAGGCGGCGATCTCGGGCGCCGGCGTGCTGCCGGTGCTGGTGCCTAATTTCGGCGACCGGCTCGACCTCGACGAGCTCTTGTCCTCGGTCGACGGCGTGATGCTGACCGGCTCGAAGTCCAACGTCGACCCGCGCCTCTATGGCGAGGAAGCGACGGAAGCCGAATGGGCCTTACGACTTCGCCCGCGACTCCACGACCATGCCGCTGATCCGCAAGGCGATCGAGCGCGGTGTGCCGTTGCTCGCCATCTGCCGCGGCATCCAGGAGCTCAATGTTGCGCTCGGCGGTTCGCTCGCCACCGAGATCCAGGAGCGTGAAGGCATCGCCGATCACCGCGCACCCGTCAGCGACAACCAGGACGAACGCTTCGCCATCCACCAGGTGGCAACCATCAAGCCGGGTAGCTGCCTTGCCGGCGTGTTCGGCGCCGGCAACATCCTGGTCAACTCGGTCCACCGCCAGGCGATCGAGCGGCTCGGACCGAAGCTGCAGGTCGAGGCGGTGGCGCCGGACGGCACTGTCGAAGCGGTGTCGGTGCGCAATTCCAGCGCCTTCGCCGTCGGCGTGCAGTGGCACCCGGAATATTGGGTCAAGTCGGACGACGTCTCGCAGCGTATCTTCAAGGCCTTCGGCGATGCCGTACGCGCCCATGCGGTTGCACGCCAGGCGGCACGGACGGCGGCGGAATAAGCTCAACCTTACCGAGGGGGCCCTTACCGGGGGGCAGTGCTCCTCGGACCGCAGCTCAAGAAGCCGAGAGCCGCTTCAACGCGGCGCGCGCGCCGAACGGAACGTAGAAGAAGGCGGCGAGCCAACTGAGGAAGGAAATCGCCGCCAGGCCGGCAAGCACGACGGGCGCCGAAAACCCGTCTCGGGCCGCCATATCAAGCAGCTCCTGAAAATACGCGAACGGGTTGGCGCCGCCGAAAAACACCTTCGCGACGTAGAAAAAGACCGCGGCCAGGCCAAGGTTGAGGATGATGACGGCGACACCGATGCCGCTCGAAAGCGTCGTCCGCTCACCGAGGGTCGGAACGCGCCGGTGATCGCCGACGAACTTCTGCACGACAGGCGCCATGGCAGCGATCACGATGATGATTCCCATCGCCGACGGCAGCTCGAAGTTCAGCACAAGCGAGGCCCCGACCGCGAGGAACACGCACAGCAGATAGATGCCGCTGAACATCAGAAGATACGTGTTTATCACATAGTCCCGCTTTTCACATGTGCGGTCTCGGGCACCGGCGTCAGTGCCCGGCGCTGATCGGAAAACCACGAGAAGATGTTGTCGGCAGCGAGGTCGGCCATCGCCTGCCGGGTATGGACGGTCGCCGACGCGACATGCGGCAGCAGCGAAGCGTTGGCCAAGTCGATCAGTGCCTGCGGCACGTTCGGCTCATCGGCGAAGACATCGAGGCCGGCGGCCAGGATCGTGCCGTTCGACAGTGCCTCGACAAGCGCTGCCTCATCGACAGTGGCGCCACGCCCGACATTGACGAAGACGCCGTTGGCGCCAAGGGCTGCAAAAATCTCGGCATTGACGATCTTTTCGGTCTGCGGCGTGGCCGGCGCCACCGACACCAGCGTGTCGACGGCGGATGCCAGTTCCTTCAGCGTCGGATGGTAGTCGTAAGCAAGGCCGTCGACGGGACGGCGATTGTGATAGGCGATCGGCAACCCAAAGGCTTCAAGCCGGCGCGCAATGGCAAGGCCGATGCGGCCCATGCCGAAAATGCCGACGCGGCGGCCACGCAGCGTGCCCGGCGTCAGGCGATAGCCGCCGTCGCTTTGCCAGCGGCCGTCGCGCAGCCAGGCTTCGGCCCGCGGCAGCTCACGCACGGCGTTGATGAGCAGGCCGACAGCGGTGTCCGCAACCTCCTCGGTCAGAACGTCAGGCGTGTTGGTGACCATGACGCCACGCGCCCCGGCATGGCGGGCGTCAACGGCATCGTAACCGACGCCAAAATTGGCGATGATCTCGAGATTGGGCAAGGCATCGATGAAGGCGGCATCGACGCGGCCCATCGAGGCGATGCCGCGCACCTTTGCCTTCATCTCTTCGGTCAGCAATGCGGGATCGCTTTCAGTGAGATGGACAAGCGGAAATGCCGATTTGAGCCTCTCCGCGACGTGCGGGTGCAGCTGGCCGGGGATCAGGATCACCGGCGCTTCGATGTTGGGTACGGTCATGTGCGTTCTTTGGGTTTTCCGGTGGACTGCCTGACATGCAGCTCAGGCTTGATCAGTTCCTGCGACGGCCGCACCGACTGGCCGTTGAGCTTGTCGAGAAGCGCGCTCGCGGCGCGGCGGCCGACCTCGCGCTGGCCGTTCCACACCGTGGTCAGCGCCGGTGTCGCGATCTGCGCTTCCTCGAGGTCGTCATAACCGGTGACCGAAACGTCGAGGCCGGGCACGAGGCCGGCACGCGCGATGCCGTTCATCAGGCCGATGGCGACGAGGTCGTTCCAGCAGCAGGCAGCGGTCGGCTTGTCCTTCAGCGCCAGGAACTGCGCCGCCGCCTCGAAACCGCCCTGCTTGGTGCGCGGACCGGCAATGCGCCAGCTCGGCAGCACCTCGAGCCCTGCCGCTTCCATGGCGTTGAGATAACCCTGGTAGCGGTGGCGGCCGGTCGAGGTCTGGTCGGTGCCGCCGATCATGGCGATGCGCTTATGGCCGAGCGAGATCAGGTGATTGGTGGCGAGTGCCGTGCCATAGGCGTCGTCGCCGCGGAAGACCGGAACCTCCGCCCCTTCCACCGAACGGGCGATGAGCACAGCGGGAAGGCCGTTTTCCTCGGCCATGACGATATCTTCGGCCGGCGTGCCGATGGCTGGCGACATGATCACCCCGTCGGCGCCGAGCTGCAGCAGCGTGTCGACGAAGGTGCGCTGCTTTTCAAGGTCGTCATAATGGTTGGACAGGATGAAGGTCTGCCGGCTGCGGTCGAGTTCGCTCTCGATGGAGCGCAAAATCTCGGCGTAGAACGGGTTCATGATGTCGTGGACGACGACCCCGACGATGCCGGAGCGCGAGGTGCGCAGGCTGGCGGCACGGCGGTTGTAGATGTAGCCGATCTCGCGGGCATGCTGCTTGATGCGGTCGCGGGTGACATCGGCAACAAGCGGGCTGTCACGCAACGCAAGCGACACGGTTGCGGTCGAAACCCCAAGCGCGTCGGCAATCGTCGAAAGCTTGATCTTCTGAGCCAGCGGGCCCTCCATCCGCAAGCGTGAACGGACGGTCTTTTAAACCGTTTAAAGCCGTATGCCATTGTTCAACGGCAAATCAAAGCTTTTTTGCCAGCTCTTCGGTTTCGGCGTTCGGCGCGGCACGGTTCTGGACCCTCAGCGTATGCTCGCGATGGATGATGTAGAGGCCGCTGGCAACGATGATCGCAGCACCCGCAAGGGTCCAGCGGTCGGGCAGCTGGTCGAACACCAGCCAGCCCAGAATGATCATCCACACCATCTGCAGATAGGGGTACGGCGCAAGTGCGGTGGCGGAGGCGCGCTGATAGGCCTTGATCAGCAGCCAGTGACCGAAACCGCCAAAGACGCCAAGCCCGAACAGCACCAGCCAGTCATAGAGATGGACCGGCAGCGAGCCGGCGAGCGGAACGGCCGGCAGCATGAAGATCGCCGGCACGACCGCCGAATAAAGGATCAGGCTCTCGGCGGTTTCGCGGTTGCCCATCTGCCGGGTCATGATGGTGTAGAGCGACGAGCTCAGCATGGCGCAGAGCGAAAAGACATGCCCCATGTCGAAGCCGCCGAAGCCCGGCCGGGTGATGACGAGCACGCCGAGAAAGCCGACGAGAACGGCGAGCCAGCGCCGCCAGCCGGCCCATTCGCCGAGCATCGGTCCGGCAAGTGCGGTGATGACCATTGGACTGGCGAAGTTGATCGACACCGTTTCGGCGAGCTGCAGGGTCTGCAGCGCCAGGAAATTGAAGATCGTCGAGCCGAACATGAACACGGCGCGCAGGATCTGCAGCTTCAGGCTCTGCGGTACCAGGCGCTCCGGGCGCTGCCAGGCCTTGAACAAAACGATGACAATGAGCGCGTGCACGGCAAAGCGCACCCAGGTGACGAAGGGTGCGGCCATGCCTGATGTGACGAGATGCTTGGCGCTGGTGTCGAGGAAGGAAAACACCAGACCGCAGGCGAATATCAGCAGGATCGCCGATGCGGGCGTTGCGGATTCTGCTGGTTTTGGAGGAGACACGCTGGCAGGCCGGGCAAATGACTGGGATATCTGGCTATTGCGCCTATCGCCGCCGCCCGGCAAGGCAAAAGAGGTGGACCAGGCTCTTTTCTATCCCTGTAACAGGGATAGAGCGTCGCGACCGCAGCTGTCATTCCGCCGCTTCGGCTTCCACTTCCGGCTCGACTTCGGCGCCGCCCTCGACGTCGGCCGCAGCCTCGTCGTCGATCAGGGTCAGGTCGGACAGATTGGCCTCGATGCGCAGCAGAAGCTTGGAAAGCTGCTTCACATCCTTCTTGTCAAACCCCTTGAGCGCCTGCTTCTCGGTCTTCTTGACCGATTTCTCGACGGCGCGGATGGCATCCTGGCCGGTTTCGGTCAGGAAGATATGGGCCTGGCGGGCATCGGTTTCGGACGCACGCTTCTCGAGGAAGCCCTGGGCCTGGAGCCGGTTGATGGTCTTGGTGATCGTCGGCGGACGTACGCCGAGCCGCGAGGCGAGCTGGCCGGGAGTCTGGCCGTCGTCGTCGTGCAGTGACAGCATGATCTGGTCCTGGCCGGCATAGAAGCCGTGCGCCAGAAGCCGTGCGGCAAGCGAAGTGCGCGCCAACCGGGCCACCTGATGAAGCCGGCTCATCGCCGCGCCTTTGTTGGACTTGGACATCCGCCTCTCCTGCGCCACGCCCCCGCGCCGTAATGGCCGAGAATAGTTGCTGCGTGGCCCTTGGCAATCGACCGCGGGAGATTGTTGCCGTCTCACTTTGCCGGCAACCGACCATCCGCAGGAGCGCTATTGCCAGACGCATGTTACAGTTCGATGACAGAGACCCTTCGCCGGCAAATCTTTTAGCGACGTGGCGTCATCCCGCCCGTTTCACGGCAATGATCATCAAGGCTTCATAGGCCGAAGCCGCTTCGCGCACCGCACTTTGCACGCCGGAGCCGGCACGGCGCAGGATGCCGTCGTCGGCGTTCATCGTGTCGCGTTGCCCGCCACGCTGGTTGTAGGGCGCCTTGGTCGAGAAGACATGCTCGCTCAAATCGTCGGGAAAGAACATCTGCCCGGTCATTTCAGAGCCCTCGCGCGGGAAAGCCTTGAAATGAATATGCGTGGTGCGGCCGCGATACCAGCCGGGATAGATGGTCTGGAACGCGACGATGCCGGCCTTGTCGGTGCGCTGCCACCCGCGCAGGAACTTCTGGCCTGACGTATCGACGTCGCGATTGTCGCCCTGGCCGGGATAGCCGGAATAGTGGCCCGTTGCGTCACAGTGCCAGATGTCGACCCGCGCGCCTTCGATCGGAATGCAGGCCTCGTCGACGACTTGCAGGCGCACGGTAAGCTTGACGCCCTCGCGCCCTTCGGTGATCTCGCTGCGCTCCAGCGCCGGGTCGAAATAATAGGGACCTTCCGTCGTCTCGGGCGTGATCGCGCAGACACCGGCGCCGGGCATCAGCAACGCGGCATCAGATGCCGGCGAAGCCTGCTGGGCAAACAGCTGCACCGGCACGAGCGCTGTGCCGCCCGCCGTCACCGCGATCAGGCCAAGTGCCCGGCGGCGGCTCAGTCTGCTGGGAAAAGACGCTTTCTGCATCGCTGGCTGTCTCCGCGAAATGGGTCGGCAAGCCCCTTGCCCACCCATCAATCTAGGTGCGCCCCGTCTGCTGTCCCAATGAAACTTCCGTAATGTTCGCAACGCGCGGCCGTGATGACGTTTGAGACGTGCAAAAGCCTCTTTGGCATCCTATATGGAGCCTCTATCCGATCCCGAGGACGCTCCATGACCGAAGCCCAGACCCAAATCCCCGTGACCGTGCTGACCGGCTATCTCGGTTCCGGCAAGACGACGCTGCTCAACCGCATCCTGTCGGAAAACCACGGCAAGCGTTATGCGGTGATCGTCAATGAATTCGGCGAGATCGGCATCGACAACGACCTGATCGTGGAATCCGACGAGGAAATCTACGAGATGAACAATGGCTGCGTCTGCTGCACGGTGCGCGGCGACCTGATCCGCGTCGTCGAGGGCCTGATGCGCCGTCCCGGCCGCTTCGATGCCATCGTCGTCGAGACGACCGGCTTGGCCGACCCGGTGCCGGTGGCCCAGACCTTCTTCATGGACGATGACGTGCGCTCCAAGACCAAGCTCGACGCCGTCGTCGCCCTCGTCGACGCCAAGCACCTGCCGTTGCGCCTCAAGGATTCCCGCGAGGCCGAGGACCAGATCGCCTTTGCCGACGTCGTCGTGCTCGAACAAGACCGACCTGGTGACCGCTGACGAGCTGCGCGACGTCGAAGCCGCCATCCGCGCCATCAACCCGTCGGCGAAGATCCACCGCACCACCCGCGCCGGCGTGGCGCTCGACCAGGTGCTCGACCGCGGCGCCTTCGACCTGAAGCGCGTTTTGGCCGACGACCCGCATTTCCTCGACGCGCATGATCATGACCACGATCATGAATGCGGCCCGAACTGCGACCACGACCATCATCATCACGATCATGATCACGACCATGCCCATCATGATCACGACCATCACGAGCACGGCGCGGTATCGCCGATCCATGACGTGACGGTGCAGTCGGTTTCGCTGCGCGGCGGCGAGATGGATTCCAAGAAATTCTTCCCCTGGATCGAGAAGATCACCCAGATGGAAGGCCCCAACATCCTGCGCCTCAAGGGCATCATCGCCATCAAGGACGACCCGGACCGCTATGTCATCCAGGGCGTGCACATGATCATCGAGGGCGACCACCAGCGCGCCTGGAAGGACGACGAGAAGCATGAAAGCCGGCTGGTGTTCATCGGCCGCGAGCTTGACGCCGAGCGTCTCAAGCGCAGCTTCGAGGCTTGCCAGGCGGCCTAACCGCGCCAGCATTACTGGATACCCTGCCCTTCATCCGCCTGCCGGCACTGCGGGGGCGAGCCACTGGTCTCGCCCCGTCCTTAGGACCCCGCGACAACGGGAGAAGGGACAAGCGGTAACGCTGACGCCCCCCCTCGCCCCGTTTACGGGGAGAGGGTAAGGGTGAGGGGCAGCATGAATCTCGAATGGAATAGTCTCTTATGCCGACAGTCGCCCCGCTTGATCTCGACGGACATTGCGTCACAGCAAGCTTCCTCGACGACATCCCGTTCTTTGCGCTTGCCGACGGCATGGTGCACTGGCTCGACCATGGCCAGAAGTCGCTGAAGCTGCACGACGGGCTGCTGTCGGCAACCACCACCGCCAAGAACGACCTGATGATTTCGGGCGGCGAGGACGGCAAGGTGATGTCGTTGACCTCGGCGGGCGTGGCCGAGGAGCTGGCCAGCATCGGCAAGAAGTGGGTGACCTCGGTTGCCTCGGGACCGCAGGGTGCCCTCGCCTATGCCAGCGGCCGCAATGCCTGGGTACGCTTCGCAGACGGCAAGACCAAGGAACTTAACCACCCGCGCTCGGTCGAGGGCATCGCGTTTTCGCCCAAGGGCATGCGCATCGGCGTCGCCCGCTACAATGGCGCGACGTTGCATTTCCCCGCCGCCGACGGCACGCCGACCGAACTGCAATGGGACGGTGCCCATACCGGCGTCACGTTCTCGCCGGATGGCTCCTTCCTCGTCACCACCATGCAGGAAAACGCCCTGCATGGCTGGAAGCTTGTCGATGCCAAGCACATGCGCATGACCGGCTATCCCGCCAAGGTGAAGAGCCTGTCGTGGAGCGCCAAGGGCAAGTGGCTGGCAAGCTCCGGCGCGCCGGCGGCGATCGTCTGGCCCTTCAGCGGCAAGGACGGCCCGATGGGCAAGGCGCCGCTGGAACTCGGCACGCGCGGCAACACCATGGTGACTTCGGTTGCCTGCCACCCCAGCGAGGACATCGTCGCTGTCGGCTATGACGACGGCATGGTGCTGGCGGTGCGTTTTGCCGATGCCAAGGAAGTGCTGCTGCGCCGCCCTGGCAAGGGCGCCATCACCTCGATGGCCTGGGACAAGGAAGAACGCCGCATCGCCTTCGGCAGTGCCGCGGGCGACTGCGGCGTCATCGACATTGCGGGCTAGCGCAATTCCAGGAAAACTGTGAAACGGTTTTCCGTCCGGAATTGCGCACATCAAGAAGTCAGCAATTCCAGGAAAACTGTGAAGCGCTTCCATCAGCAATTGCGCACGGCAAGACATCAGCCCGCGCGCAGAACCCTGGTTGATCTGCGCCGAAGCGCCAGGCCGTCGCGCATGTTGAGCGACAGCAGCGCGATGTTGATGGCACCGGCCACAAGTTCCAGCGCCTGCACGACGACGAAGGCCGTGTCGAAGCGGCCGGCTTCGGCCCAGCCGGCAAGCACATAGGCCGAAGGCAGCAGCACCAGAAGGCCGTTGGCGGCAATGATGCGCATGCGGCGTTTCTTGTGCTGGACGACAGGGCTCTTCCAGCCCTTGCCGAGCGAAAAGCCCGACGCAGCGGCAATCATCATCGCCGGGATGAGCACCACCATGCCGGCCAGGATCGCGGCCTTGGCCGCGGCGATGGTTTCGGCGTTGCCGGTGAGTTCGGCAGCCACAGTGGAAATCCAGAAACAGGCGACCGTGAGCAAGGCGACGCCACCGGCTGCGGCATGAAGTTTCGCTTTCATTGTCGAACCTCCAATTTATATAGCAAGCTATATATCATTGCATAGCATGCTATTCAACAACTATCTCTCGGTTATGGCTTTCCACAAAGAACGCTCCGCCGGTTTCCTCGCCAATCAGATGGCACGCCTCTTCGCCAAGGGCCTGCACGAGCGTATCCGCCCGCTCGGGCTGGCGCCGGCGCAGTTCATGACCCTGCTGGCCTTGTGGGACGAGGATGGCCTGGCCCAGAGCGAACTGGTGCGGCGGCTCGATGTCGAACAGGCGACGATGGCCAATACGCTGACCAGGATGGAACGCGACGGGCTGATCGAACGGCGGGCCAATCCCGACGATGGCCGCTCGCAGGCCATCCACCTGACGGCACGGGCGAAGGCACTGCGCGACCCTGCAACCGCGGCCGCCCGCGCCCAGAACGAAGCCGCACTGGCCGAATTCACCGACGAGGAACGGCAGACGTTCCTGGCACTGATGCGACGTGCCATATCAGCCATGCATGGCGATTGACCGTAAGCTGCGTCGCCGGCGCAACCAATGCCGACGAGCTGGCTGGAACTACTCGACCAGGCAGGTGGCGCGGCCGGTGAAATTGTAGGTCTTGCCGTCGCCGCCGCTGGCGTCGGTCATGTCGAAGATAGTAACCGAATACTGGCCGATATAGTCGCCCTCGTCGCCTGACTTGGTCCTGACCGTGACCTCGACATAGCCGTGCGGCTTGTCGCTGTCGCGCTCGCGATAAACGACCATGCGCAGCTCTTCGCCGTCGAGCCAGTATTGCGCGAGGTGCTCGCGCTCGAAGCTCATCTTGCGCAGATCTTGTGAAATCGCCTTTTCGGCTAGCTCGATGTCGCCGCGAAAATTGAACACCGGACTGCCCATGCCACGGGTGATGCCACTCTCGATGGTCAGTTTCACTGCCTCATCCTTGGCACCGCATGAGAGCCCGCCAGAGGCACCGGCCGGACCCGCCGCCAGCAGGATCGACATGACCGTCATCATAACACGCATCGGTATTCACCCCCAAAGCACAGTGTCATGATCGCCGATGTTCCGGCACGGTCAAGAGCCTGCCTGGCTGCGCCAATCGACGCCTTGCGCACGGCCAATTGCCGTTTCGCATCGGCTCTGGCTAGAGTGGCGCGCATCTGTCCAATGGGAGCCATGATGAACCGCATCGAACGACCTGATGCCACCGAAGGCGGCGTGCCGCTGTCGCGCATTGCGGAGCTTGCAGCAACGGAGGCGGAAATCTTCCGCCGCGCCCGGCCCAAATCCGAGGCCGCACTCGGCAATGGCGTGGCCGGCTTCTTCGGCGGCGTCCCGATGCACTGGATGAACGACTGGCCGACGCCCTTCCCGATCCTGGTCGACAAGGCGAGCGGTGCTGTCATCACCGATGTCGACGGTATCAAGCTTGCCGATTTCTGCTTGGGCGACACCGGCTCGATGTTCGGCCACTCGACCTGCCCCCGTCGCCCGCGCCATCCGCAGGCAGGCGAGCCGCGGCCTGACCTACATGCTGCCGTCGGAGGATTCGCTGACGCTTGGGCTATTGCTCACCAAGCGCTTCGGCCTGCCGCACTGGCAGATCGCCACCACCGCCACCGACGCCAATCGTTTTGCCCTGCGCGTCGCCCGCGCCGTTACCGGCCGCGACAAGATCCTGGTGTTCAACGGCTGCTATCACGGCGCCGTCGACGAGACGATGGTGCGGCTGGATGATGGCAAACCGATCAACCGTCCCGGGCTGGCAGGTGAGTTTCGCGACCTGACCGCCCGCACCCGCATCGTCGAATTCAACGACCTGCCGGCACTGGAAAAGGCGCTCAGCCATGGCGATGTCGCCTGCGTCATATCAGAGCCGGTGCTGACCAATTCCTGCATGGTGCTGCCCGAACCCGGTTTCCTCGAAGGCGTGCGCAAACTGACGCGGCAAGCCGGCACGCTGCTTTTGATCGACGAGACCCACACCATCTCGACCGGCCCGGGCGGCTACACCAGCAAGCACAGTCTCGACCCCGATTTGTTCGTCCTCGGCAAACCCGTCGCCGGTGGCGTGCCGGCCAGCGTCTGGGGCATGAGCGAGGAGGTCGCCGCGCGCTACGCCGACTACAACAGGACCAAGCAACCCGGCTATTCCGGCATGGGCACGACCTTGTCGGCCAATCCCCTGCAGTTCGCGGCGATGCGGGCAACACTCGAAGAGGTGATGACCGAAAAGAACTACGCCCACATGGAGACGCTGGCACAACGGCTGGCGACCGGGCTCGACAAGGCCATTCGAAAACGCAAACTGCCCTGGCACGTGATGCGGGTCGGTGCCCGCGTCGAATTCATCTGCGCGCCCGGACCGCTGCGCAACGGCGGCGAGGCCGAGCATGCGCATGCCTCAAAACTGGAGGCAGCCGTGCATGTCGCGCTGGTCAATCGTGGCGTGCTGATCGCGCCGTTTCACAATATGATGCTGGTCTCGCCCGTCACCACGACACGGCAGGTCGACAGGCTGGTTGCGGCTTTCGGCGATATTGCCGCCAAGCTTGCCGCATGAGACAAGGCTTCAGGACAATTGAGTAAGATCATGACATCTCCTTCCGGCTCGACCATCGACGAGGCCAGAGCCTTCCTCGACGCAAACCCCGACATCGAAGCCTTCGACATCGTGCTGACGGACGCCAATGGCGTCGGCCGCGGCAAGATCATCCGCCGCCACGAACTGATGGGGCTGTATGAAGGCGGCCGGCATTTGCCGATCTCCATCCTCGGCCTCGACATCACAGGCGAGGACGTGCACGAGACCGGCCTGATCTGGGACTCCGGCGACGGCGACCTCAGGGCCTGGCCGATCCCGGGCACGCTGAAGCCGATGCATGCCACCAGCCCGGCCCGCGGCCAGCTGCTGATGTCGATGTACCATCTCGACGGCGCGCCGATGACCTCGGACCCGAGGCTGGCGCTGCAGCGCCAGGTCGACAAGCTGGCGGCCAAGGGCCTGCATCCGGCCGGCGCCTTCGAGCTTGAATTCTTCCTGCTGTCCAACGAACGCGACGGCGACGGCAAGGTGCAGCCGGCCCGCGCCGTGCTCGACGGCCGCGCCTCCGGCAAGACAGAGGTCTATTCGGTCGACCATCTGCACGGCATGGAGCCGCTGTTCTCCGACATCTATGCCGCAGCCAAGCTGCAGGGCATTCCGGCCGAAACCGTCATCTCGGAATACGCGCCGGGCCAGTACGAGCTCACCTTGCGTTACCGCAAGGACGTGATGCAGGCGGCCGACGATCTGATCATGCTCAAGCGCATCGTCCGCATCCAGGCGCGCCGGCATGGCGTGACCGCGTGCTTCATGGCCAAGCCGATCGAAAAATATGCCGGCTCGGGCATGCATTTCCATGCCTCGCTGCTCGACGCCGACGGCACCAATGTCTTCACCGAGGCCAAGGAAGGCGAGTGGCAGCCGAAGCTGCTCAATGCGATCGGCGGTCTCGCCGCGACCATGGCGGAATCGATGCTGGTGTTTGCCCCGCACGCCAACTCCTGGCGCCGCTTCGTGTCGCAGTCCTACGCACCGGTGGCGCCGACCTGGGGCGTCAACAACCGCTCGGTGGCGCTGCGCGTGCCGGCCGGCGATGCCAGGAACCGCCGCATCGAGCACCGCCCCTCGGGCGTCGATGCCAATCCTTATCTGGTGGCCGCGACCATTCTTGCCGGCATCTCCAAGGGGCTGGATGAACAGCTCGATCCCGGCCCGGAGACCTCAGGCAACGGCTATGAGCAGGCCGAGGGCAGCGAAAGCCTGATGCCCGCGGACTGGCGCACGGCGATCGAGGCGGCCAAGGGCTCGGAGTTCCTGCGCGAGGCGCTCGGGCACGATCTGCACCGCACCTTCACGGCGATCAAGGAAGCCGAGTATCTGCGCGTCGCCCGCACGGTGAGCGAGCTGGACTACCACCTCTATCTGCACGAGGTGTGATCCCTAGTCGCCTTCGAGGCGATCACATTTCGCCACGTCGCGGCGAAGTCGCTGGCCTTGTCGACTCAAAGAACATATCATGAACACATGGCAGTTCTTTCGACCCGCGACAAACTCGCAATCCTTTCCGACGCCGCGAAATATGACGCTTCCTGCGCCTCGTCGGGTGCCGGCGGGCGCGACTCGCTTAAGTCGGGCGGCATCGGCTCGACCGAGGGCATGGGCATCTGCCACTCCTACGCGCCCGACGGCCGCTGCATCTCGCTGCTCAAGATCCTGCTGACCAATTTCTGCATCTACGACTGCAGCTACTGCATCAACCGCTCGTCCTCCAACGTCCGCCGCGCCCGCTTCACTGTCGACGAGGTGGTGCGACTGACCATGGATTTCTACAAGCGCAACTACATCGAGGGGTTGTTCCTGTCGTCAGGCGTCATCCGCTCGCCCGACGAGACCATGACAGAGATGGTCGAGGTGGCCAGGCGGCTCAGGCTCGACGAGAAATTCGCAGGTTACATCCACCTCAAGACGATTCCGGAAGCCTCTGCTGAACTGGTCGAAAAGGCCGGCCTCTATGCCGACCGGTTGTCGATCAATGTCGAGTTGCCGACCGACGAGGGCGTGAAACGGCTGGCGCCGGAAAAACGCCCCGAGACGATCCGTATTTCGATGGCCAGGCTGCGCTCGAAGATCGAGGAGAAAGCCGAGCCAACGCTGCGGACCAAGACGCGCGAGCGCTTCGCGCCGGGTGGGCAGTCGACGCAGATGATCGTCGGCGCCGACGCCACGCCGGATGCCGGCATCCTCAAGACCAGCGCCCGGCTCTATGGCAGCTACCAGCTGCGCCGCGTTTACTACTCGGCCTTCAGCCCGATCCCCGACGCCTCCTCCGCCTTGCCCCTGAAGAAGCCGCCGCTGATGCGCGAGCACCGGCTCTACCAGGCCGACTGGCTGATGCGCTTCTACGGCTTCGACCAAAGCGAGATCCTCGACGGTCAGCCTGACGGCATGCTCGATCTCGAGATCGATCCCAAGCTCGCCTGGGCGCTGCGCAACCGCGCCTCGTTTCCCCTCGACGTCAACCGCGCCGACAAGGAGATGCTGCTGCGCATCCCGGGCTTCGGCACGCGCGCCGTCGAACGCGTCATCGAGACCCGTCGCTTCAAGCGGTTGCGACTCGAAGACGTCGGCAGGCTATGCCAATCCATCGCCAAGGTGCGCCCGTTCATCGTTGCCGACGGCTGGTCGCCGGGCGCTGCCACCGATGCGGCACGGCTGCGCGAGACGATCGCGCCGAAGCCACGGCAACTCGAGCTGTTCTGATGGCCAGCCAGCCCGCCTTCTCCCTGGCCGCCTACACCGTGCACCTCGCCGGCCCGACCGACTTCGACGGCTGGCGCGATGCCGCGCGAAGGCTGGCCTTCAACGAGGTCAAGCCCGAGGACATCGAGTGGCACGTCGGCGGCGAAGCGACCGAGCTGCCAGCGCCGACCCCAGGTGTCGAACTCAGGGTCTCGAAAGACTTCATCGACCGCGCGGCCATCATCGCCTGTCATTTTGACAACGAACGTTTCGCCCTGCTCTACCGGCTGTTGTGGCGGCAGCGCAGCGAACCTCATCTGCTCCGGATCGCCTCTGACCCCGACGTCAGGCGTTTCGAGGCGATGGAGAAGTCGGTCCGGCGCGACGAGCACAAGATGCATGCCTTCGTCCGCTTCAGGAAGATCGGCGACGGCAACGACGAGCGCTTCGTCGCCTGGTTCGAGCCCGAGCACTTCATCCTCGAACTGGCCGCGCCGTTCTTCGTGCGCCGCTTCACCGGCATGCATTGGGCGATCCTGACGCCGCATGGCTCGGCCGAATGGGACCGCGAAAGGCTGGTTCTCGGACCCGGCGCCTCGAAGGACGACGCGCCTGCCGCCGACCAGTCGGAGGAGATGTGGCGGACCTATTTCGCCAGCATCTTCAATCCCGCCCGGCTCAAGGTGAAGGCGATGCAATCGGAGATGCCCAAGAAGTACTGGCGGAACCTTCCCGAGGCCTCGCTCATTCCGGGCCTGATAGCTGGCGCCGACCGGGCTGCAAGGGAGATGATCGCAAGGATGCCGACCATGCCCGCACCGCATCACCAGGCGATCCAGGCCAGGCACTGGCCGACGGCAAAAGATCAAGTCGAGGCTGAGGCGCGCTCCATCGACGCCCTGCGCCAGCAGGCGAGCCAGTGCCGGCGCTGCCCGCTATGGAGCGAGGCGACGCAGACGGTGTTCGGCGACGGCCCCGACAATGCCGAACTGGTGTTCGTCGGCGAGCAGCCGGGCGACCACGAGGATCTGCAAGGCAGGCCATTCGTCGGCCCTGCCGGCAAGATCTTCGAGGCGGTGCTCGGCGAAGCGGGCATCGACCGCACGGCGGTCTACGTCACCAATGCCGTCAAGCACTTCAAGTTCGAGCCGCGCGGCAAGCGCCGCATCCACAGCAAGCCGAATGCCGGCGAGGTGCAGGCCTGCCGCTGGTGGCTGGCGCAGGAGTTGAAGCTGCTGAAGCCGAGGCTGGTGGTGGCGCTCGGCGCGACCGCCGCCCAGTCGCTGCTCGACGCGCCGGCGGCAATCACCAGGCAGCGCGGCCAGACCATCATGCGCAACGACGGCCTCGCCGTGTTCCCGACGATCCACCCATCCTACATCCTGCGCCTCCGCGACCCGCAGGAAGCCGCGGCCGAGCGTTCCCGCTTCGCCGAGGATATCAGGGCCGTGCGCGCGATGATGGCTGCCTAGCGGACCAGGATCGCGCGCAGGTCGTTGACGTTGGTGCCGGTCGGCCCGGGCACGAACAGGTCGCCCACCGAATTGAACGCCGTCCAGGCGTTGTTACCGGCGAGCATCGCCTTGGCATCGACGCTTTCGGCACGCATCCGTGCAACCGTCGAGCCGTCGGCGAAGGCGCCGGCATTGTCCTCGGAGCCGTCGATGCCGTCGGTGTCGGCGGCCAGCGCGTCGATGCCCTGGAGGCCGTCGATGCCGATGGCAAAGGCGAGCAGGAACTCGCTGTTGCGCCCGCCTTTGCCTTTTGCGCGCAAGGTGACGGTGGTTTCGCCGCCGGACAGGATCAGCACCGGCTTGTTGAACGGCCGGTTGCGGGTCGCGACCTCGCGGGCGATGGCGGCGTGCACGCCGCCGACCTCGCGTGCCTCGCCCTCGATGGCGTCGGACAGGATGACCGTTTCGACGCCAAGCTCACGCGCCGCCTCGGCGGCTGCATCGAGTGAAACCCCTGCCGAAGCGATGACATGGACCTCGTTGCGGGCGAAGCGCGGGTCGGACGGTGCAGGGGCATCGGCGGCAGCCGAGTTGATATGCGCCATGACGTTGGCCGGCAGCGCGATGCGGTAGGTCTCGATCAGCCTGAGCGCGTCGGCACGCGAGGCCTCGTCGGGCACCGTCGGACCCGAGGCGACCAGCGCCGGATTGTCGCCAGGGATGTCGGAGACGACAAGCGAAACAACACGTGCCGGCCAGGCTGCGGCGGCAAGCCTGCCGCCCTTGATGCCTGAGATGTGCTTGCGGATGGTGTTCATCGCCGAGATCGGCGCGCCCGAAGCGAGCAGCGCCTCGTTGACGGCGATCTCGTCGGCAAGGGTGAGTGTGCCGGCCGGCGACGGCAGCAACGCCGAGCCGCCACCCGAGACCAGCGCAACGACAAGGTCGTCCGCGCTCAGGCCCGAAACCGTCTCAAGCAGAAGCTTCGCCGCCTCGAGGCCGTTGGCGTCGGGCACCGGATGCGACGCCTCGACGATTTTGATGCGCTCGCAAGGGGCGGCAAAGCCGTAGCGGGTGACGACGACGCCCTCCAGCGGACCGTCCCAGGCTTTTTCGAACGCAGCCGCCATCTGCGCCGAGCCCTTGCCGGCGCCGATGACGATGGTGCGGCCCTTGGGCATTTCCGGCAGATGGCGGCGGATGGTGAGCTCGGGGTCGGCAGCCGCGACAGCGGCCTCGAAGACCTTGGTGAGGAAGTGTCTGGGCTCAAAAGTGGTCATCCGGACTCTCGCTATACGCTTTGCTTGTTCATGTCGCGCCGCCCCTCATCCCCCTGCCGGGGGCGGCGCGGCGTTCAAATCATGCCGGCCCGAGCGCAAGTTCCTGGCTGGGAATGCCGAGGTGAGCGCAGATCGCCGCGACCACCACCTCATGATCCTGCCGCTCCGGCAGGCCTGAAACAGCAATGGCGCCGACGACGCCGACGCCCTTGACGCGGATCGGGAAGCCGCCGCCGGCCAGCACATAGTCGTCGATCGGCAAGGCATCGCCGACCGCAAATGTGCGGTCGGTCCGCGCCTTGTGCAGCACCATGCGGTAGCTGCTGCGGTGGAAGGTCCTGACGACGTTGATCTTGCGCCGCGCCCAGTCGGCGTTGTGGACGGTCGAGCCTGGCAGCGCGCAGTAAAACAGTGCCCGATCCCACAGGCGGATGTCGACGATGATGGGAAAGTTCTCGGCCAGCCCGCGGGCGCGGATGGCCGCGCCGATCTCGAAGGCCGTCGCCTCGTCGAAACCCTCGAAGACCAGCCGGGCTTCCTGCTCGGCGATCTTTTTCACATCCTCGGCTGCTGCCATCGTCCGCTCCTCCTCCAGGCCAGAGGTCACATGGCAGACGCGAGCCAATGACGCAAGGTCAGGCAGCCTGGTCCATGGTCGACTTGGCGGCCTTGCCGGCGACATAAACCTCGACCACGGCGCGGTCGTCGCCGAGTGTCTGCAGCAGGAACAACTCCTCGGCCAGCGTGCCGGTGCGCTCCATCCTGAGCCGCATGCCCGGCGTGGCGCGGGCGTCGAGCACCACGATATCGGCGTCGGTGCCGATTTCGAGCGTGCCCACCTTGTCTGCGATCGACAGCGCCTCGGCATTGCCGCGCGTCAGCTGCCAGTAGGAGGCCAGCGGATTGAGCTTCTCGCCATTCAGCGCGATGACCTTGTAGGCCTCGTCCATGGTGCGCAGCATCGAATAGTTGGTGCCGCCGCCGACGTCGGTGGCGGTGGCGATGCGCAGCGGCTTGTCGCGCTGGCGGTAGCGCTGGTAGTCGAACAGGCCCGAGCCGAGGAACAGGTTGGAGGTCGGGCAGAACACGGCGATCGAGCCGTGGTCGGAGATCGCGTCGGACTCACGCTCGCCGAGATGGATGCAGTGGCCGAGCAGCGTGCGTTTGCCGAGCAGGCCGTAGTGCTCGTAGACATCGGTATAGTCGCGCGACCAGGGGTAGAGCTCCTGGGTGAAGGCGATCTCGGCGTGGTTTTCCGACAGGTGCGTCTGGATGTGCAGGTCGGGATGCTCGCGCGCCAGCTGGCCGGCCATCTCCATCTGCTCGGGCGAGGAGGTGATGGCGAAGCGCGGGGTGATGGCATAATGCTGGCGGCCCTTGCCGTGCCAGTCCGCTATCAGCGCCTTGGTGTCGTCGTAGCTCGCCTGCGGCGTGTCGAGCACACCGTCAGGGGCGTTGCGGTCCATCATCACCTTGCCGGCGATGTTGAGCATGTTGCGGTCGTGCGATTCGGCAAAGAACGCCTCGGCCGACTGCTTGTGCACCGAACAATAGGCGGCAACTGTCGTGGTGCCATGGCGCACCATCTCGTCGAGGAACAAGCGCGCAATGCGACGGCCATGCTGGGCGTCGATGAAGCGCGTTTCCTCGGGGAAGGTGTATTTGTTCAGCCATTCCAGCAACTCGGCGCCATAGGCGGCGATGATCTGCATCTGCGGGATGTGGACATGGGCGTCGATGAAGCCGGGCAGGATCAGATGCGGGCGATGGTCGATGACCTTGGCGCCGCCGGCCTGGGCCGCGACCTGGGCGTAGGCGCCCACCGCGGCGATCCTGCCGTCGCGCATCAGCACCGCACCGTCTTCCTCATAGGCATAGGACGCATGGTCGTCGGCGCTGTCGGGCCAGCGCAGGAAAGACAAGGTACGGCCGCGAAGAAGTGTGGTGGTCATGATCGAACTCTACAAGCTTTCTGGCGTGGCGAAACCGCGGCTGTCGCCGCGCGTCGAATGGGGCGCGACGAGCGCGCCCCGAGCTTTCAAACTGCTGTGTCGGCGCGTGTGCTACTTCCGCGCCTGCTCGTACCAGGCAACCAGCAGTGCCCGCTCCTCGGGCGTGATCTGGGTGACGTTGGCGGGCGGCATGGCATGGCTGCGGCCGGCCTGCAGGTAGATCTCGCGGGCATGCTCGGCGATCGCGTTGTCGGTCTCCAGCACCACGCCCTTGGGCGCATGGTAGACGCCCTCATAGGACGGCTCGTTGGCGTGGCACATGGCGCAGCGGCCGAGAACCGTGTCGCGAACCTTGGGGAACTGTGCCGAGGCGACGAAGGGGGCTGTCGTCACCGAGGCGTTCTTGTCTTCGCCGGTCAAAACCTTCGGCACCGTCGACAGCCACATGATGATGATGAACACGATGCCGGCGGCGAGCCATGTCCAGTGCGGGTTGCCCTCGCGCTTGTGCAGCGTGTTGAAGTAGTGGCGGATCAGCACGCCGATGATGAAGATCAGCGAGGCGATGACCCAGTTGAATGCGGTGCCGAATGCCAGCGGATAGTGGTTCGACAACATCAGGAACACGACCGGCAGGGTCAGGTAATTGTTGTGGGTCGAGCGCGTCTTGGCGATCTTGCCGTATTTCGGGTCGGGCTTGCGGCCGGCGATGAGGTCGGCGACGACGATCTTCTGGTTCGGAATGATAGTCATGAAGACATTGGCCGACATGATCGTCGCCGTGAAGGCGCCGAGATGCAGGAAGGCGGCGCGGCCGGTGAACAGCTGGGTGTAGCCCCAGCTCATGAACACCACGACGGCGTAGAGGATGATCATCAGCAGCGTGTCGTGGTCGCCGAGCTTCGACTTGCAGAGCTGGTCGTAGATCAGCCAGCCGATGCCGATCGAGGCGAGCGAAATGCCGATCGCCACCGGCGCCGACACGTCAAGCACGTTGCGGTCGATCAGGAACAGTTCGGCGCCGCCATAATAGACGAGGCACAAAAGCGCGAAGCCCGACAGCCAGGTGGCGTAGGATTTCCCACTTGAACCAGGTCAGGTGCTCCGGCATCTGCGCCGGCGCCACCAGATATTTCTGGATGTGATAGAAACCGCCACCATGGACCTGCCACTCTTCGCCATGGGCGCCGACGGGCAGGCCGGGGTGCTTCCTCAGACCGAGGTCAAGCGCGATGAAGTAGAAGGACGAGCCGATCCAGGCCATCGCGGTGATGACATGCAGCCACCGCACGGCGAAGCTCGCCCACTCCATGAAAAACGCCAAGTCGTACATCCGCCGTCCCTTTTTCGCAGCGTGCCGATCTTACGATGCCCGATGCATTGGGGAAGTGAAAGGATTCGCGATGACTTTCAAAAAAATCTGGAAAATACTAGCGTAGCGCGGCACGGCACAAGCCGGCTATGGAACCCTGCATCGCATGGCATATCTCGACAACATCGCCGTCTTCGTACGCGTCGTCGAACTCGGCAATCTTTCCGCCGCGGGACGCGACATGCGCATTTCGCCGGCTGTCGCCTCCAATCGCATCAAGGAGCTGGAAAAGCACCTCGGCGTCAGGCTGTTCAACCGCACCACCCGGCAGCTGATGCCGACCGAACATGGCAACGTGTTTTATTCCGGCGCCAAGCAGGTGCTGGAGGCGATTACCGAGGCCGAAGCCGCCGTTTCAGCGCTTTCCGGCCAGCCCCGCGGCACCATCCGCGTCACCGCCCCGCTCGGCCTTGGGCGGCGCCTTGTCGCTTCGGGCATTCCCGAATTCCATGACAAGTACCCCGACATCGAGGTCCGGCTCCGGCTGTCCGACCACAATGTCGACATCCTCAAGGAAGGCATCGACGTCGCCTTCCGGCTCGGGCTGATCGAGGATTCGAGCCTCAGGATGCGCGGCATCATGGAATGCGAGCGCGTGCTGGTCGCAGCACCCAAATATCTTGAAAAGCGCGGCGAACCGGAAAGCCCCAACGAGCTGATCGGCAGGAAGCACGATTGCCTGATGTTGCGTTATCCCGGCTCGCGCGAATATTTCTGGACCCTGGAAACGCCAGGCGGGCCGACAAAGTTCGAAGTCCATGGCCCGTTCGATTCGGACGACGGCGACGTGCTGACCGGCTGGGCCCTGGCCGGACGCGGCATCATCAACAAGCCGCGCTTCGAGGTCGAGCCCTTCATCCGCGATCAGCGGCTGAAGGTGATCTTGAAAGAGACGCCGCCGACGCCAGTGCAGTTCGCCGCCGTCTATCCGCACAAGAAGCTGCAGGACCCGAAGGTCCGGCTGCTGCTCGACTTCATGGCCGACCGTTGCCACAAGCTGATCAAGGACATATTGGCCGGCAAGTGAGGCGGGCGGGGACGTGAGGCTAACGCCTCACCCCTCGATCGCCTGGTAGGCCGAGGTCCAGAAGTCGACATAGTGCTTGGGCGCCTCAGGCGAATCCATCAGGCGCTGGGACAACAGGACGCCGGCAAGGTCGTTTTCGGGATCGGCATAGGCTGATGTGCCGTAGCCGCCGTCCCAGCCGAAGCGCCCCGGTGTCGTAAAGAGATTGTCGCGCTTGAGCGCCACCGCCATGCCAAGGCCCCAACCCGAATTGCCGTTGAAGAACATCTGCGCACTCGCTTTTTGTTCATCGCTGAGCTGATCGGTGGTCATCAGCTCGACCGAGGCGCGCGACAGGATGCGCTCGCCACCGAGCTTGCCCTTGCCAAGCAGCATCTTCTGGAAAGCGAGGTAGTCGTCGACTGTCGAGACCAGTCCGCCGCCACCGGATTCGAAGCTGGCAGGCTTGGCAAACAAGCCGCCTTTGGCCTCATCATAGACGCCGAGCTTTCCGGTCTGGAAATCCCGGGAATAGGCGGTGGCTAGCCGGTCGACCTTCTCCGCCGGCACGTGGAAACCGGTATCCTTCATACCGAGCGGCGCAAAGATCCGCTCCTGCATGAAGGCGGACAGCGGCTGGCCGGCAGCGCGTGCGACCAGTACACCGGCGACGTCGAGACCGGTGTGGTAGAGCCAGCCCTCGCCCGGCTGATGCGCAAGCGGCAGGGAGCCGACGGCCTTCATGAAGGCGTCGGGCGAGCCGCGGAACAGGTCGGCACTGGGCGCGATGCCGGCCTTGGTCATCGCATGCTGCACCGGATAAGCGAACGGGTAGACCATGATTGCGCCGACGCCGAAACGCAGGGTGAGCAGGTCGCGCAGCGTGACAGGCCGGTTGGCCAAAACCGTATCGGTGAGCTGGGCGTCGACGCTTCTGAGCACCTTGCGGTCGGCAAGCTCGGGCAACCATGTGTCGACAGGATCGTCGAGCCTGAGACGGCTTTCCTCGACCAGGATCATCGCCGCGGCCGCGGTGACCGGCTTGGTCAGCGAAGCGATGCGGAAGATGCTGTCGCGCCGCATCGGTGCCGAACCGTTGAGCGCAAGCGTGCCGGCAGCCTCGACATGGGTTTCGCCGCCGCGGCTGACCGCCCAGACCAGACCCGGCACGTCGCCGCGCTCGACATGGCCGGCCATGACCTTGCGCATCCGTTCGAGCCGGTCCGGTGCAAAATTTCCCGCGCTCATGGCCGTGCTCCCTGTTGCAGCTGTAGTGGCCGAAGCCATCTTTGCCGGCGCCTCCTCGGCACCGGTCGCCGTCGGCGCAGCAAGAGCCGCCGACAGCGCAAATCCCTTCATCAGGGTACGACGATCCAACCCCGAAGACATACTCATGTTAGCCTCCTTGTCTGGCATCTCGCCAATTCCAGGCGCTGCCGCCCTACGCGGCAACCGCCACCTTCTCGACTTCGCCAGCCAGGATTTCGAGCAGGCCCCTGCAGCCGGCCTCACGGTCTGCGGAGCCGTCCTGTCCGTCGAGGAACGAATCCTGTTCGACATAGGTCAGCCTGGTGCCATCTCCCTCGGGCTTGAACTCGATGGTGGCGAGCGAAGCGGAAAAGGGGGTGCCGGCAAGCGCCATGACATAGGCGATGACGATGCGCTGGTCGGTGACGATGTCGAGATAGGTGGTGTCATTGGAAATCTCGGGGCCGCCCTGGAAGCGGAAACGGCTGCGCTCCGAACCGCCGACGCGGAAATCGGCCGAGAATTCGTCGACCTCCCAGCCGTCGCCCTCGGCGAACCAGCGCCGCTTGCGCTCGGCATTGGAGAAGGCGGCGAACACCTCGGCGGGCGATGCCGCATAGAAACGGTCGATGCTGAAGCTGGCCTGAACTGTTGCAGTTGCGGTCATTGTTCTCTCCATCAAAAGGCTGCTCGCCAAATGGCCTTTTTTGCAACCGGTTGCAATTACTAACTGGTTGTAAGATAGGTAAACTGATTTTATATTGCAACTGGTTTTTTGGAGACGCATTGCATGAACGTGCATCACCGGTCGGGCTGCCCGATCAACCTGACCCTCGAGGTGGTCGGCGACAAATGGAGCCTCATCGTCCTGCGCGACATGATGTTCGGCAATCGCAGGCATTTCCGCGAATTGCTGACCCAGTCCGAGGAAGGCATCGCCTCCAACATCCTGGCCGACCGGCTGCGGCGGCTGCTCGAGGACGGGCTGATCAGCAAGGCTGACGACCCCAGCCACAAGCAGAAGGCGATCTACTCGCTGACCGAAATGGCAATCGAGCTGTTGCCGGTTTTCGCGCAGATCGCCGCCTGGGGCCGCAAATGGCTGCCGGTCAGCGAGGAGCTCAGCATCCGCGCCGAGTTGCTGGAAAAGGGCGGGCCCGAAATGTGGCAGCGTTTCATGGAAGAACTGCGCACCGACCATCTCGGCGAGCCGTTATCGGAGGCGGCGCAGCGCCGGCTTCCGGTGCGCCAGGAACTGCAGGCGGCCTATCTCGAAGTGGTCGCCCGCAACGCCGCATCAGGCTGATTTTCGACTCGCGCAATTCCAGGAAAACTGTGCAGCGGTTTTCCGTCCGGAATTGCGCAAAAACAAGAAGATAGAGCGTTTCCGCGCTTCGAAGAAAGCGCAAGCGCTCTGGGCCGGCCCGGAACCGAACTGTCATGGGGCTGTTGTAGCCTGCGTGCGTCGCCTGGAAACCATCGGGTGACGCGACCAGCCATCAAGGAGCAGGCCATGATTTCGCATCCGACGCGCAATGATCTCAACTCCAACGCCAAGAAGGTTTCGATCGAACTGCTCAACGCACGGCTTGCCGATGCGATCGACCTGGCGCTGATCACCAAGCAGGCGCACTGGAACGTCAAGGGGCCGCATTTCATCGCCATCCACGAGATGCTCGACGGTTTTCGCAAGGACCTGGACGAGCACGTCGACACCATCGCCGAACGCGCCGCCCAGCTCGGCGGGGCTGCCCTCGGCACCTCGCAGGTCGTCGTCGAAGCCAGCAAGCTGAGGCCCTACCCGACCGATATCTCCAAGACCAGGGATCACATCGCGGCACTGATCGACCGCTATGCCGACGCCGCCAAAAGCGTGCGCGCGGCCATCGACGAGGCGGGAGAGGCAGGAGACGCCGATACGGCTGACATCTTCACCGCCTATTCGCGTGCGCTCGACAAGTCGCTGTGGTTCCTCGAAGCCCACATCCAGGAAAGCGAATAGCCGCCAGCCGGAGCTAGGCCGCGCCGGTCACTTGGCCCTGAGAACCAGCGCGGTCATGATCTCGGCTGCGGCGAGCGCGGCGATGACGGCGGGGCGCTTGTCCTTGACCCCGTCGCCGCCGATCGGGCAGACGAGCCGCGCATACTGCGCCTCGCTGCCGCCTGCGGTCTTGAGGAACCAGCTCCTGAACGTCGCCTTCTTGGTCTTGGAGCCGATCATGCCGACATAGGCTGCGTCGTCGCGCTTGAGCGCCTCGGCGACGATCAGGAAATCGAGCGCGTGGTCGTGGGTCAGCACGACGAAGGCCGTGCCAGCGGGTGCCTCGCGCACCATCTCCTCGGGCATCGGCGTCAGCCGCGTGACGACATTGTCGGGCATGCCTTCGAGCGCGTCAGCGCGGGTTTCGACGACGACGACATTGAGCGGCAACAGCGCAAAGGCCGATGCCAGCGCATGGCCGACATGGCCGCCGCCAAAGACATGGACATGCGGACGCGCCGCATCGGACGCTTCGGCACTGGCCAGCAGCTCGGCGCGCATCGCCCCGTCGACATTGCTGATGGCGACCTCGACCCGACCGCCGCAGCACTGGCCGATCTCCGGCCCGAGCGGAATGTCGAGGGTGATTTCTTTACCCTCCCCCTTGTGGGGATTGTGGGGAGGGTCGGCGCGCGGCGCCGGGGCTGGGGTAATCACTGCATGTTCGGAGGCGACCTCACCCCCACCCCGCTCGGCTTCGCGGATCGACCCTCCCCACAAGGGGGAGGGTGGGGCGTCGGCGCCCAGCATCGCCCGCGCCGTGTCGATCGCCATGAATTCGAGCTGGCCGCCGCCGATGGTGCCGAAGATGCGCTGCGGCGACACCAGCATCCAGGCACCCTTTTCGCGTGGCGTCGAGCCCTTGGCCTCGGCCACCTCGACCAGCGCCACCGCGGGTGCTGCGTCGAGGAAGGCCCTGAGGCTCTTGGCCGTCGTGCTCACTTTGCCTGGGCCGCCTCGGCCCGCAGGCGTTCGATCGCCATCAGCACCCGCTCCGGCGTTGCCGGGGCGTCGAGACGCGGGCAGATCTTGTGCTCGGCGACACTTGCCACCGCATCCGATAGCGCGTGCAGCACCGCCATGCCATGCGGCAGCGGCGGCTCGCCCACAGCCTTCGAACGGTGGATCGTCGGCTCATAGGCCTCCGACCAGTCGGTCAGCGCGACGTTGAAGATCTTGGGCCGGTCGGATGCCAGCGGGATCTTGTAGGTCGACGGCGCGTGCGTGCGCAGCCGGCCCTTGTCGTCCCACCACAGCTCTTCGGTGGTCAGCCAGCCCATGCCCTGGATGAAGCCGCCCTCGACCTGGCCGATATCGATCGCCCGGTTCAGCGAGCGGCCGGTGTCGTGCAGGATGTCGGCGCGCTCGACGACATATTCGCCGGTCAAAACGTCGACCGAGACCTCGGCGCAGGCCGCGCCATAGGCGTAGTAGTAGAAGGCGTGGCCCCTGCCCTTGGCACGGTCCCAATGGATCTTCGGCGTCTTGTAGTGGCCGGCCGCCGAAAGCTGGATGCGGTTGAGATAGGCCTGCTTGACCAGGTCGTTGAAGGAAATCTCCTGGTTGCCGACGCGCACGCGGTTGGGCAGGAACACCACCTGGTCGACCGGAACCTGATATTTCTCGGCGGCGAAGTCGGTCAGCCGCTTGCGGATCTGGCGCGCCGCATCCAGCGCCGCCATGCCGTTGAGGTCGGCACCCGACGATGCCGCCGTCGGCGCGGTATTGGGCACCTTGGCGGTGGTGGTTGCGGTGATCTTGACCCGCTCAAGGTCGATCTGGAACTCTTCCGCCACCACCTGCGCCACCTTGAGGTGCAGGCCCTGGCCCATCTCGGTACCGCCATGGTTCATGTGCACCGAACCATCGGCATAGACATGCACCAGCGCGCCGGCCTGGTTGGACTCGGTCTTGGTAAACGAGATGCCGAACTTGACCGGCGTCAGCGCCAGCCCACGCTTGATGAAGCGGCTGTTGGCGTTGAAGGCCGCGATCTCGCGCCGGCGCCGTGCGTATTGCGCGCTTTCTTCGAGCTCGGCGACGATGCGCTGGATGATGCAGTCCTCGACCTTCTGGTGATAGGGCGTGAGGTTGCGCTCGCCGACAGAACCCATCTGGTCGTAGAAATTCAGCTTGCGGATTTCGAGCGAGTCCTTGCCGACGGCGAAGGCGACTTCGTCGATGACCCGCTCGGCGCCAACCATGCCTTGCGGTCCACCGAAGCCACGAAACGCCGTATTGGACACGGTGTTGGTGTAGAGCGGTGCCGACTTGGCGTGCACGTTGGGATAGAAATAGGCGTTGTCGCAGTGAAACAGCGCCCGGTCGCCGACCGGTCCCGACAGGTCGGCCGAAAAGCCGGCATTGAGCGCGAACATGTAGTCGACGCCGAGGATGTTGCCCTCGTCGTCGAAGCCGACCTCGTAGTCGATGGCGAAGTCGTGGCGTTTGCCGGTGGCGGTCATGTCCTCGTCGCGGTCGAGCCTGACCTTGACGGCGCGCTTGTGCTTCTTGGCGGCGATGGCGGCAATCGCCGCGCACTGGTTGGCCTGGGTTTCCTTGCCGCCGAAGCCGCCGCCCATGCGGCGCACCTCCACCGTTACCGCGTGGCTCGGCACGCCGAGCACATGCGAGACGAGGTGCTGGGTCTCGCTTGGCCCTTGCGTCGAGCAATAGACAATGACCTCGTCGTCTTCGCCCGGCACGGCCAGCGAAATCTGGCCTTCGAGGTAGAAATGGTCCTGGCCGCCGAGCTTCATCCGCCCCTTGATCCGGCGCGGAGCCGCGGCAATCGCTGCCGCCGCATCACCGCGCTTGAGGGTCAGCGGCGTCGTCACCTGCTTGTCCTTCTCGGTATCGAGATCCCAGATGCTGATGACGGCCGGCAGCTCGTCATACTCGACTTTGGCCAGGCGTGCAGCCCGGCGCGCCTGCTCGCGCGTTTCGGCAACGACAGCGAAGATCGGCTGGCCGTGGAACTGCACCTTGCCTTGGGCGAGGACCGGGTCGTCATGCATGCCGCTCGGCGAGATGTCGTTTTCGCCGGGAACATCGGCATAGGTCAAGACGTCGACGACGCCGGGCGCTGCGCGCACCGCCGAAAGGTCGACGGTCTTCAGCGTGCCATGCGCGATATTCGACAGGCCGAGCCCGACATGCAGCGTGCCCGCGGGCTCGGGCATGTCGTCGATGTAGACCGCCTCGCCGGCGACGTGCTTGTGCGCGGAATCATGGCGCTGGTCGGTGTGGACGCCGCCCGAAATCTTTTGGGCCTTGAGGTTCGGAGTGTGCTGGGTCATCTCACGCGGCCTCGTATCTCGACACCTGCAGCGGTGCCTTGGTGCCGGTCGTTTCCATGTAGAAACGCAACAGCAGGTTCTTTGCCGCCAGCGCGCGATATTCTGCGGTGGCGCGCATGTCGGTCAGCGGCGTGAAGTCTTCGGCGTATTTCGCCATCGCCGCCTCGACCGTTGCTTCGGTCCATGGCTGGCCGACGAGCGCTGCCTCGACCATTGAGGCGCGCTTCGGCGTCGCCGCCATGCCGCCATAGGCGATGCGGACCTGGTCGACGGTGCCGTCCTTGGCAAGCTTCAGCCAGAAGGCGCCAAGCGTGGCGGTGATGTCCTCGTCGCGGCGCTTGGTGATCTTGTGCACGGCAAAATGCTCGCCCTTGTTTGGCACCGGCACATGCACGGCCTCGACGAACTCGCCTGGCGCGCGGTCCTGCTTGCCATAAGCGATGAAGAAGTCCTGCAGCGAAATCGTCCTGCGCACCTTGCCCTTGCGCAGCGTCAGTGTCGCGCCGAGCGCGATCAGCGGCGGCGGCGTGTCGCCGATCGGCGAGCCGTTGGCGATGTTGCCGCCAATGGTGCCCATGTTGCGCACCTGCTCGCCGCCGATGCGGTCGATCAGTGGCCCAAGTGCTGGAATGCGCTTCGACAGCGTCTCGAAGGCCTCGGTGTAGGTGACGCCGGCGCCGATCGAGATCACGCCCTTGTTCTCTTCAAGCTGGTGCAGGCCATCGATATTGGCGATGAAGACAGCGGGCGAAATGGCGCGCATGTGCTTGGTGACCCACAGGCCGACATCGGTCGAGCCGGCGACGACGGTCGCAGTCGGCTCGGCCTCCAGCACATCGGCGAGATCGTCGACGCTGGCCGGGATGACGAAGCGGTGCTTGCCCGCGCCGACTTCGACGCGGGTGCCATCCTTGAAGGCTTCGAGCCGGGTGGTGATCGCCTTGCGTTCGACGAGAAGTGGATCCCTGGCGACCTTGCCGTAGTCGGAGATGGCGCGCGCCGCACGCATGATCGCTTCGTAGCCGGTGCAGCGGCAGAGATTGCCCTGCAGCGCCTTCTCGATCAGCGCATCGGACGGTTCAGGCGATTCCATCCACAGGCCGTAGAGCGACATGACGAAACCCGGCGTGCAGAAGCCGCATTGCGAGCCGTGGAAATCGACCATCGCCTGCTGCACCGGGTGCAACTGGCCATTGCCGGTGCCGAGATGCTCGACCGTCACGACATGGCAGCCGTCGAGCGAACCCATGAAGCGGATACAGGCGTTGACGCTTTCATAGACCAGCTTGCCGCCGGAGAGCCGGCCGACCAGCACCGTGCAGGCGCCGCAGTCGCCTTCGGCACAGCCTTCCTTGGTGCCGCGCAGCGTGCGCTGGAGCCGGAGATAATCGAGCAGCGTGGCGTCGGGCGCGACATTGCCCAGCGTCACATCCTCGCCATTGAGGATGAAGCGGATATGATTGCGTGTCTTGACCGTCGCCATGGCTCAGCTCCCCCTATAGGTGGAATAGCCGAAGGGCGAGATCAACAGCGGCACATGATAATGTGTTCGCTCGGCCATGCCGAAGCGGATTGGCACGATGTCGAGGAATGCCGGCTTCGGCAGATCCGTGCCCAGGCTGCGGAGATAATCGCCGGCCGCGAAGATCAGCTCGTATTCGCCGGTCAGGAACTCGTCGCCGGCGAGCAGCGGCGCATCGCAGCGGCCGTCGGAATTGGTGGCGACCTTCTTCAGCAGCGTACGCACGTCGCCTTCGATGCGGAACAGCGAAATCGCCAGGCCTTCTGCAGGCTTGCCGGTAGCAGTATCAAGGACATGGGTGGTGAGGCGTCCGCCTTCGGCCTTCGTCATTCGCTCTCCCTATTGGCGCTGAACGCCATCGTCATAGATTTTGCGCCATTTAAGGCCATTGCATAAGGTGTGGTCGAGCAGAGCACTACAAAAAGACTTTCAAAATTTTTCGAGGGAATGTCTGCCGCACCTTTCGCTATTCTGCTCAAGTGCCCGGCAAGAATCCGGTTTTGAGGGAACATGCGTTACGTAAGAGATATGCGCGGCTACGGCGCCAACCCACCCCACCCGCAATGGCCAGGCAACGCGAATGTTTGCGTGCAGTTCGTGGTCAACTACGAAGAGGGCGGCGAAAACAACATCCTGCATGGCGACGCCGCTTCGGAAGCGTTCCTGTCGGAGGTCGTCGGTGCGGCCCAGTGGCCCGGCAAGCGCCACTGGAACATGGAATCGATCTACGAATACGGCGCCCGCGCCGGCTTCTGGCGGCTGCACCGCATGTTCACCGAGGCCAATGTGCCGGTAACAGTTTATGGCGTGGCGACTGCCCTTGCCCGCTCGCCCGACCATGTCGCGGCGATGCAGGACGCCGACTGGGAGATCGCATCGCACGGCCTGCGCTGGATCGACTACCGCGATCACGACGAAGCTGCGGAACGCGCCGACCTGATCGAAGCGATTCGCCTGCACACCGAAGTCGTCGGCGAACGCCCCAAGGGTCTTTATCTCGGCCGCACCTCGGTCTACTCGGTCCGTCTCGCCGCCGCCGAAGGCGGCTTCGAGTGGATTTCCGATACCTATGACGACGAGCTGCCCTATTGGCTCGACCATGACGGCCACGGCAACGCCATTCCCCCGCAGCTGGTCATTCCCTACACGCTCGACGCCAACGACATGCGTTTTGCCACCCCGCAAGGCTTCAATTCGGGTGACCAGTTCTACGCTTACCTCAAGGACAGCTTCGACACGCTTTATGCCGAGGGCCAGAAGGGCCGTCCGCGCATGATGAGCATCGGCCTGCATTGCCGCCTTGTCGGCCGCCCCGGCCGCGCCGAAGCGCTGCGCCGCTTCATCGAATATGTGCAGGGTCACGACAGGGTCTGGCTGGCCCGCCGCCAGGACATCGCCCAGCACTGGCAGCAGCACCATCCCTACCAGCCGCAGGCGCTGCGTCCTTCGCGCATGGCGCGCGACGAGTTCGTGCAACACTTCGGCTCGATCTTCGAGCACTCGCCATGGATCGCCGAACGCGCCTTCGAGCTGGAGCTCGGCCCGGCCCATGACAGTGCCGGCGGCCTGTACAACGCGCTTTGCCGTCCCTTCCGCTCGGCGAGCGAGGCAGAGCGCCTCGGCGTGCTGACCGCCCACCCCGACCTCGCCGGCAAGCTGGCCCAGGCGAAGCGCCTGACGGACGAGTCGACCAAGGAGCAGGCTTCCGCCGGCCTCGACGCGCTGACCGATGCCGAGCGCACCCGCTTCACCGAACTCAACGCCACCTATGTCGAGAAATTCGGCTTCCCCTTCATCATCGCCGTGCGCGACAATGACAAGGCGAGCATCCTCAAGGCGTTCGAGACCCGCATCGCCAACAACCGCGACCAGGAATTCGCCACCGCCTGCAAGCAGGTGGAACGCATCGCCTGGTACCGACTCCACGACCTCCTTCCAAGCTAAGAGACCATGGCAAACCGCTCCTACTACGCTCCGAAAGGCGGCTTGCCGCCCCAGACCGACCTGATCACCGACCGCGCCGTCTTCACCGAAGCCTATGCGGTGATCCCGAAGCGCGAGTTTTCGGACATCGTCACCAGCTTCCTGCCGCATTGGGACGCAACACGGCTGTGGGTCATCGCGCGCCCGCTTTCGGGCTTTGCCGAGACCTTCTCGCAATACATCATGGAAGTGCAGCCCGGCGGTGGCAGCGTGCGGCCGGAACCGGATGCCGGCGCGGAAGGCGTGTTCTTCGTCGTCGAAGGCGAAGTGACGGTGACCATATCAGGCAAGAGCCATGTGCTGACGCCGGGCGGCTACGCCTATCTGCCGCCGGCGAGCGGCTGGACCGTGCGCAATGCCGGCACCGAGACCACGCGCTTCCACTGGATCCGCAAGGCCTATGAATATGTCGACGGCCTCGACGCGCCCGAACCGCTGTTCCTCAACGACAACGACATCGAGCCCAACGCCATGCCGGATACGGACGGCAGATGGGCAACGACCCGCTTTGTCGATCCCAATGATTTGCGCCACGACATGCATGTCACTGTGGTGACCTTCGAGCCCGGTGGCATCATCCCGTTCCCCGAAACCCACGTCATGGAGCACGGCCTTTACGTGCTCGAAGGCAAGGCGGTCTATCGGCTCAACAATGACTGGGTCGAGGTTGAAGCAGGCGATTTCATGTGGCTGCGCGCCTTCTGCCCGCAGGCCTGCTATGCCGGCGGCCCGGGCAAGTTCCGTTACCTGCTCTACAAGGACGTCAACCGCCACATGAAGCTCGGCGCACCGTTCGCCTCGCGCCGCTGAGGCTCAGCCATGACCGGTGAGATGAAGCGGATCGTGGCCAAGCCCCTGACGCGGGAGAACTTCGCCGAGTTCGGCGAGGTGATCGACACCAACTGCGACAGCCACTACCCGATCAATGCAGGCAAATGCGAGCGCTACCATGCGCTCGCCCGTGCCGAAGCCGCCGGCCCCGACGGCCATGTCATCATCAACATCTTCAAGGGCACGCCCTACCCGTTTCCGCTGAAGCTTGCGATGGTCGAACGCCACCCCTTCGGCAGCCAGGCCTTCATTCCGCTCACGCCGCGGCCCTATCTTGTCGTCGTCTGCCACGACATCGGCGACGGCCCGGGCGAGCCGCATGCTTTCATCACCTCCCCCGGACAGGGCGTGAACTACCCGCGCAACCTCTGGCACGGCGTGCTGACCCCGATCGGCGAGAACCAGGATTTCGTCGTCGTCGACCGCGGCGGCACCGGTCCCAATCTCGAAGAGTTCCACTTCTCGCACCCTTATGAAATCGTGCTTCCGGAAGGCTTCTGACACATGGCCGAACTCTCGCTCATCGAACGCCTGTTCGACGTCATCGAACACGACATCGTGCCCAAGACCGCCGAGGGCGTGACGAAGGGCAACAAGCTGTTCGGTGCGGCCCTGCTAGCCAAGGACGACCGCTCGCTGGTGCTAGCCGAGACCAACAACGAGCTCGAAAACCCGCTCTGGCACGGCGAGATGCACTGCCTGAAGCGCTTCTACGAAATGCCCAAGGCGGATCGGCCCGAGACCAGGGACCTCATCTTCGTATCGACGCACGAGCCCTGCTCGCTGTGCCTGTCGGCGATCACCTGGGCCGGCTTCGACAATTTCTACTATCTGTTCAGCCACGAGGATTCGCGCGACAGCTTCGCCATCCCGCATGACCTCAAGATCCTGAAAGAGGTCTTTACGCTCGAGCCCGGCGGCTACAACGCCGAGAACGCCTACTGGAAGAGCTATTCGCTGCGCAAGCTGGTGCGCGAACTGCCCGAGGCCGACCGCAAGCGGCTGGAGCAGCGCGTGGCAAAGATCTCCAAGCGCTACGACGAGATGTCGGAGACCTACCAGGCCAGCAAGTCCGACAACGACATCCCGCTGAACTGACGCGAACAGGCCAGAGAAATCCGCTCCCTGGCTCATGCAACGGACTTTGCGTTTGGCAACCTGTCGCCGAGTGCATGAACCCGAAAATCGAAGTCGATTTTCGGCCAAGGATCATGCACAGACTTAAGCGCTACAGCGTCCTTTGCGCGTCCTCAGGACGCGCGGCGCTGTAGTGATGGCGCAGGGAACCAAGCATGAAGACCATCACCGAATTTCCGCGTGACATCGTCGAATTCCCCGACATGGGCATCGTCATGCCCGACGGCACGCGGCTGTCGGCGCGGGTGTGGATGCCGGCCGATGCCGACCAGGACCCGGTGCCTGTTATCCTCGAGCACCTGCCCTACCGCAAGCGCGACGGCACGACGACGCGTGACTGCCTGACCCATCCCTATTTCGCCGGCCACGGCTATGCCTGCATCCGCATCGACATGCGCGGCAATGGCGATTCCGAAGGGCTGATGGAGGACGAATACACCGAGCAGGAATGGCAGGACGCTTGCGACGTCATTGCATGGGCAGCGGCCCAGCCATGGTGCAACGGCAAGGTCGGCATGATGGGCATCTCCTGGGGCGGCTTCAACGGCCTGCAGGTGGCAGCGAAACAACCCAAGGCGCTGAAAGCGGTCATCACCTTGTGCTCGACCGACGACCGCTACGCCGACGACATCCATTACAAGGGCGGCCTTTTGCTCAACGAGAACATGGGTTGGGGCGCGACCATGCTGTCCTACTCCTCCAGGCCGCCAGACCCGGCACTCGTCGGCGACGCCTGGCGTGACATGTGGCTCGACCGGCTGGAACACGAGCCGTTCCTGCCGGCGGTGTGGCTCAGGCACCAGACCCGCGACGCCTACTGGAAACGCGGCTCGGTCAACGAGGATTTCTCCGCGATCAAGGCGGCGGTTCTGGCCATCGGCGGCTGGGGCGACGCTTACAAGAATGCGGTGTCTCGTCTGGTCCAGGGCGTGCAGGCGCCGGTCAAGGGCATCGTCGGCCCCTGGATCCACAAATATCCGCATTTCGCCGTGCCCAAGCCGGCCATCGGCTTCCTCCAGGAAGCTTTGCGCTGGTGGGACCGCTGGCTCAAGGGCATCGACACCGGCGTCGAGGACGACCCGGCGATGCGGCTCTACGTCATGGACTCCGAGCCGCCGCGCGACTGGTATCTCGAGCGTCCAGGCCGCTGGATCGCGGAGCAGCAATGGCCCTCGCCTGATATCGCAACGAAGCGCCTGGCGCTCGGTTCGTCGGGTGAGTTGGCTGAGACGGCAGCGTTTGCAGCCCCGCTTGCGATCAACTCGCCGCAGGACTGCGGCATGGATGGCGGCGAATATTGCGCCATCTGGCTCGGGCCGGAACTGCCTGGCGACCAGCGTGTCGACGACGCAAAATCCGCCTGTTTCGACGGTGCCGTGCTCGACGCCCCACTCGACATCGTCGGCGCGCCCATCATCCGCCTGAAGCTTGCCGCCGATCGCCGGCACGGCATGGTCGCGGTGCGGCTCTGCGACGTCCAGCCTGATGGTGCCTCGACGCGCATCACCTATGGCGTGCTCAACCTGTGCCATCGCAACAGCCACGAGTTCTCCCGAAGATGTCGTTCCCGGCGAGACCATCGAGATCACGCTCAAGCTCGATGACATCGCCTATCGCGTCTTGCCGGGCAACCGGCTGCGCGTCGCCATCTCCTCGACCTACTGGCCGCTGGTCTGGCCGTCGCCGCAAGAGGTGACGCTGACGCTCCATGACGGCGCGATCGAGCTGCCGGTGCGCCCCTCAGGTGAAGGCAACGAATGGTCGTTTGCCGAACCGGAAGCTGCAACACCCTGGCAGACCGAAACGCTGCGTGACGCCTCCAACAGCCGCACGGTCGAACGCACCGACGGCAAGGTGACATTGAGCATCGTCGACGACTTCGGCGAAATCCGCGATGCCGACCACGGCCTGGTCATTGGCGATGTCGCGCGCGAGCACTGGACAATCGACCCGTCCGACCCGTTATCTGCCCATGGCGAGACCCACTGGACACAGACTTTGTCGAGAAACGACTGGGCCATCCGGACCGAAACTTTCACGACAATGCGTTCTGACGGCCAAAACTTCCACCTCACCGGCCGGATCGAGGCCTATGACGGCGAGAAGCTGATTTTCGAACGCGATTTCAACGAAATCATCGCCCGCGGACACATCTGACACGGAGACGCCTTGGTCCAAATGCGACGTGGAGATTGCGCCACATGATGTCGCATTCGGCCTTGCCGCTGCCCTTACGTTACGGTCAATATTGCTACCAGAAGTCGAGCAATAACGACCGCCAGAGTGAGGAGCTTTCCCATGTCCAATGAACTGGAATATCTGAGCCGCCGGGTTGCCGCGGGCAAGTTGAACCGCCGCGATTTCCTTGGCCGCGCCGCGGCCCTGGGCGTCGCGGCAACCGTTGCCAACTCCTTGCTGGCCAGCGCCGCCAAGGCGGAAGGCCCCGTCAAAGGCGGCATCTTGCGCGCCGGCATGCAAGGTGGCGCTGCCACCGACAGCCTCGACCCGGCGTCCTGGTCGAGCCAGGTGCCCTATTTCTTCGGCCGTCAATGGGGCGAGCAGCTGGTGCAGATTTCGCCCGAAGGTGAGCCCAAGCCGGCGCTCGCCGAGGAGTGGGGCGCATCCGACGATGCCAAGACCTGGACCTTCAAGATCCGCAAGGGCGTGCAGTTCCACGACGGCAAGGAGATGACCCCGGCCGACGTGGTGGCGACCATCGAGCGCCATTCCGACGAGAAGGCGAAATCCGGCGCGCTCGGCCTGATGGGCGGCATCGCCTCGGTCAAGGCCGACGGCCAGAACGTCGTCTTCGAACTCAAGGACGCCAACGCCGACCTGCCGTTCCTGCTCGACGACTACCATCTGATGATCCAGCCCAATGGCGGCAAGGACAAGCCCGACGCCGGCATCGGCACCGGCCCCTACAAGGTCACCGTCAACGAGGCCGGCGTGCGGCTCGGCGCCGAGAAGTTCGCCAATTACTGGCGCGACGACCGCGGCTTCGCCGACCAGATCGAGATCATCGTCATCAACGACGCCACGGCCCGCACCTCCGCATTGCAGGGCGGCCAGGTCGACATCATCAACCGCGTCGAGCCAAAGATCGTCGAATTGATCAAGCGTGTGCCCGGCGTGGTCATCCGCAACGTCGCCGGCCGCGGCCACTACGTCTTCATCGCCCATTGCAACACCGCCCCCTTCGACAACAACGATCTCAGGCTGGCGCTGAAATATGCGCTCGACCGCGAGGAGATGCTGCAGAAGATCCTGATGGGCTATGGCTCGGTCGGCAACGACACGCCGATCAACAAGGCCTATCCGCTGTTCACCGAGATGGAACAGCGCAAGTTCGATCCGGAAAAGGCCGCCTTCCACTACAAGAAGTCGGGCCATTCCGGCTCGGTGTTGCTGCGCACCTCGGACGTTGCCTTCCCCGGTGCCGTCGACGCCGCCCAGCTCTACCAGCAAAGTGCAGCCAAGGCCGGCATCACGCTCGAGGTCAAGCGCGAGCCCGGCGACGGCTACTGGTCGGAAGTCTGGAACAAACAGCCCTTCTCGGCCTCCTACTGGGGGCGGACGCCCGACCCAGGACCAGATGTACTCGACCGCCTATTATTCGAAGGCCGAGTGGAACGACACGCGCTTCCAGCGCGAGGACTTCGACAAGATGCTGTTTGCCGCCCGTTCGGAACTCGATCCGGAGAAGCGCAAGAAGATCTACGCCGACATGGGCCAGATCGTCCGCGACGAAGGTGGCGTCATCACGCCGATGTTCAACGACTTCATCGATGCCACCAGCGCCAAGGTCGGCGGCTGGGTCGATGACGGCAACCAGGAGATGATGGGCGGCTACGCACTGTCCAAGTGCTGGCTCAACGCCTGACAAAGGCATCGAGCGCATGTCCAATCCGATCCTGAAACTGATAGCCCAGCGCATTGCGCTGGGCCTTCTGCTGCTCCTGGCCGTTTCGGTCCTGATCTTCGCCGGCACCCAGATCCTGCCCGGCGACGTCGCCCAATCCATTCTCGGCCAGTCGGCCACGCCGCAGGCGCTGGCCAATCTGCGTGAGGAACTCGGTCTCGATGCCCCTGCCTATGTCAGGTACTTCCGCTGGCTCGGCGGCGTCCTGACCGGCGACCTCGGCACCGCCTTGTCGAGCCGGCAGGACATTGCCCATGCCATTGGCGGGCGGCTGTGGAACACGCTGTTCCTCGCCTTCTGGGCAGCCATCGTGTCGATCCCGCTGGCCATCATCCTCGGCCTGCTCGCCGTGCGTTACCGCAATGGCTGGATCGACAAGACCATCTCCGGCCTGGCGCTGGCCTCGACCTCGCTGCCGGAGTTCTTCGTCGGCTACCTGCTCGTCTATTTCTTCGCGGTGAAATGGCAGATCTTCCCGGGCATCTCCACCGTCTATGACGGCATGCCGTTCCTCGAACGGATGCGGGCGATCGCCCTGCCGGCAACCGCACTGACACTGGTGGTGCTCGCCCACATGATGCGCATGACCCGGGCGGCGATCCTCAACGTCATGCAGTCGGCCTATATCGAGACCGCCGAGCTCAAGGGCCTGTCGCCCTTCGAGATGATCCGCAAGCACGCCTTTCCCAACGCGATCGCGCCTGTGATCAACGTCGTCATGCTCAACCTCGCCTTCCTCATCGTCGGCGTCGTCGTCATCGAGGTGATCTTCGTCTATCCCGGCATGGGGCAATATCTCGTCGACCATGTCGCCAAGCGCGACGTGCCGGTGGTGCAGGCGGTCGGACTGATCTTCGCTGCCGTCTATATCGGCCTCAACATCATCGCCGACATTGCCGCCATCGTCGCCAATCCGCGCCTCAGGCATCCGAAGTGAGGGGCGCGCCATGCTTGATCTGAAAAATATTCCCCTTGGCGCAGCGATCGGCCTGATCCTGACGACGCTTTTCCTGATCACGGCGATCTTCGCGCCGCTGATTGCGCCCTACGGCCTCGGCGAGATCGTCGGCGACGTCTGGGCGCCGATGTCGTCGCAATTCCTGCTCGGCACCGACAATCTCGGCCGCGACCTGCTCTCGCGCATGATCTACGGCGCCCGCACGACGATCTTCATCGCCGTGATGGCGACGGCATTGTCGTTCTCGCTCGGCGCGATCCTCGGCTTCACCGCGGCCGTGGTCGGCGGCTGGTTCGACACCTGCATGTCGCGCTTCGTCGACCTGCTGATGGCGATCCCGACGCTGATCTTCGCGCTGGTGGTCCTGTCGGTGCTGCCGTCGACCCTGGTGACGCTGATCCTGGTCATGGGCATTCTCGACGCCACCCGCGTCTACCGCCTGTCGCGGGCGGTGGCTGTCGACATCAACGTCATGGACTTCGTCGAGGCCGCCAAGCTGCGCGGCGAGGGCATGGGCTGGATCATCTTCCGCGAGATATTGCCCAATGCGCTGTCGCCGCTGATCTCGGAGCTTGGCCTGCGCTTCATCTATGCCGTGCTGTTCCTCTCCGCCCTGTCCTTCCTCGGGCTCGGCGTGCAACCGCCGGAGGCTGACTGGGGCGGCATGGTCAAGGAAAACAAGGACGGCATCGTCTTCGGCATTCCGGCCGCACTGATCCCGGCGGCGGCGATCGCCGCACTGGCGATTTCGGTCAACCTCGTCGCCGACTGGGTGCTCAACCGCACCACCGATCTCAAGGGAGGGCGTGGCAATGGCTAAGGCACCGGCTGATGGCAGTGGCCCGCTGCTCGACATCCGCAACCTCAGGATCGAGGCCAAGGTCTATCCGCCCGGCGAAGCGCCGCGCACCATCACGCTGGTGCACGACGTTTCGCTGACGCTGCAGAAAGGCAACGTGCTCGGCCTGATCGGCGAATCCGGGGGCCGGCAAGTCGACGATCGGCCTGTCGTCGATGGCCTATGGCCGCGGCGGGGTGAAGATTTCAGGCGGCGAGATCATCCTCAACGGCCGCGACATCCGCAAGGGCGGCACCCAAGGCATCCGCGCGCTGCGCGGGCGCGAGGTCTGCTACGTCGCGCAGTCGGCCGCCGCCGCCTTCAACCCGGCGCATCGGCTGATGGACCAGGTCGTCGAGGCCTCGATCCTGCACGGCGTGGCGAGCCGTGCCGAGGCGGAAAAGCGGGCCGTGGCGCTGTTCAGGAAACTCAGCCTCCCTGACCCCGAAAACATCGGCCAGCGCTTTCCGCACCAGGTTTCGGGCGGCCAGCTGCAGCGCGTCATGACGGCGATGGCGTTGTGCTCCGAGCCCGACCTGATCGTCTTCGACGAGCCGACGACAGCGCTTGACGTCACCACCCAGATCGACGTGCTCGCCGCCATCAAGGAGGCGATCCGCGACACAGGCGTGGCGGCGCTCTACATCAGCCACGACCTTGCCGTGGTCGCCCAGGTCTCCGACGAGATCATGGTGCTCAGGCACGGCAAGCTGGTCGAATGGGGCGGCACGCGCCAGATCATCAAGGAACCCCGCCAGGAATACACCTCGGCACTGGTCTCGGTGCACGAGATCGCGCATGAGGAAAAGAAGCCGGGCGCCAGCCCTTTCCTGTCGGTCAGGAACATCACCGCAGCCTATGGCGGCGGCAAGGTCAAGGTGCTCAACAACGTCTCGGTCGACATCCTGCCCGGGCAGACGCTGGCCGTGGTCGGCGAATCCGGCTCCGGCAAGTCGACGCTGGCCCGCGCCATCACCGGCCTGTTGCCGCCCGCGCAGGGCAGCATCACCTTTGCCGGGCGCACGCTCGCCAACCGCCTTGCCGACCGCAGCCGCGACGACCTGCGCGAATTGCAGATGATCTACCAGATGGCCGATGTCGCGATGAACCCGCGCCAGACGGTGGGCACGATCATCGGCCGGCCGCTGGAGTTCTATTTCGGCATGGGCGGGCGTGAGCGCGACGCACGCGTCGCCGAACTGCTCGACAAGATCGAAATGGGGCGCGGTTTTGTCGACCGCTATCCGGCCGAGCTGTCAGGCGGGCAGAAACAGCGTGTCTGCATCGCCCGCGCACTGGCCGCAAAACCCAGACTGATCATCTGCGACGAGGTGACCAGCGCGCTCGACCCGCTGGTCGCCAACGGCATCCTCAAGCTGCTGCTCGGCCTGCAGGCGGAAGAAGGCGTCGCCTATCTGTTCATCACCCACGACCTCGCCACGGTGAAGTCGATCGCCGATTCCATCGCCGTCATGTATCGCGGCGAAGTCGTGCGCTACGGGCCGAAGTCGCAGGTGCTGAAGCCGCCCTTCGACGATTACACCGACCTGTTGCTGTCGTCGGTGCCGGAAATGGAGATCGGCTGGCTGGAAAAGGCGATCGGCGGCCGCCGGATGGCGAGCGCGGGGAATTGAGTGATTTGGCAAGGGTACCAATTTTTGGTATCCTTGCCGCATGAACAAGAACACCTCCATCTCGCTCGGCCAGCATTTCTCAGAGTTCGTCGACAGGCAGGTTGATGACGGCCGTTACAGCTCGGCCAGCGAGGTCATCCGCGCCGGGCTGCGGTTGCTCGAAGAGCATGAACTGCAGGTGGCACAACTGCGTGCAGCCATCATTGAAGGCGAGGAGAGCGGACCGTCCGCGCCCCTAAACATCGAGAACTTCCTTGGCCGGATGCGCGCCGGCCATGGCCGCTAAGCGGCTGATCTTCTCTCCGGCAGCCGAAGCCGACCTCGAGCAGATTTGGCGCTACACCGCCGAAAAATGGACCGTAGATCAAGCCGATCAGTATGTCCTGCGGCTTCACGGCTCATGCACCGATCTCGCAGCGGGTCGACGCAAGGGCCGCTCGCTCGCGGAAATCAGGGCCGGCTACCACAAATTGGGCATCGGCTCACATTTCATCGTCTATCGCATCGTGGGCGAAACCATCGACGTGATCCGCATTCTTCATCAGCGCATGGATCTCGGCGCACGCCTCGCGACGTAGCTCACCACACCCACTCGCCTCGCCCCAGTGCCGTCGCCGCATCGACGATGCGGGTGAAGCTTTGGCGGGCGCGGGTGACGGTGTGGCGGGCGCGCAGGTAGCCGTGCACCAGGCCCGGCTCTTCGTGCCAGAACGCTTTGCCGCCAGCGGCGACGATGCGTTCGCCATAGGCCTCGCCGTCGGACGACAGCGGATCGCATTCGGCCGTGATGACGACGGTCGGCGGCAGGTTGGCAAAGTCGGCGTCGGCAAGCGGCGACAGCGTGATGTCGCCGGTGCGGTCCTCGCCGCCGCTGCGGATGTCCTTGTAGAATTCGAGGTCGCGCATGGTCAGCATCGGCGCCTCGGCGTGGCTGACATAGGAGCCGCGGCTGCGGTCGCCGCCAAGGCCGGGATAGATCAGCAATTGGCCGACCGGATGCCTGACGTGCCCGCGCGTCGCGTGGCTGACGGCAGCCGCGATGTTGCCGCCGGCGCTGTCGCCGGCGAGCACGATGGGCTGGCTGTACATCGCCATCGCCCATTCGAAGGCGGCCATGGCATCGTCGAAGGCGGCCGGATGCCTGTGCTCGGGCGCCAGCCTGTAATCGACCGACACCACCTCGTAGCCGGTGCGCCCGCACAGCTCGGCACAGACGTCATCGTGGCTGTCGAGCCCGCCGAGGATGAAGCCGCCGCCGTGGAAATAAAGCACCACGGCCTCCGGTGTCTCGCCAGCCAGGCGGTAGACGCGGATCGGCACGTCGCGCCCGGATGCAGCCCTGGGCGCGACAATGGCAGTCGTCTCGGCCATCACACCCTTGGGGTAGCCGGCGAAAAACTCGCGGCACATGCGGTCGTAGATCTCGCGCTGCTGGGCAATCGTGTAGTCGATGGTATCGGGCGGATAGTAGGAGTTGGTCCGCTTGATGAAGGCCCAGGTCTCGGCGTCGATGAGTTTTGTGTAGTCGGTCATTGGCTCTCCCTTACCCTCCCCCTTGTGGGGAGGGTCGATCCGCGCAGCGGAGCGGGGTGGGGGTCCTTACGTCGCGCCCAGGCACCCCCCACCCCCGACCTGCGGTCGGACCCTCCCCACAAGGGGGAGGGTAGGCACCCGCCGAACGAGCCTACTTCCCCTTCCACACCGGATCACGCTTTTCGGCGAACGCCTTGAAGCCCTCGAGATTGTCCTCCGAGGCGTAGAGTTCGTCCACCGTTGGGAATTGCCGCTTGGTGATGCGGTTCATCGTCTCCTGGAAACCCATCACTTCGGCGGCGCGCGCCACTTCCTTGATGGCGGCGAAGACCAGCGGCGGACCGCCGGCGAGCAGGCGCGCGATCTCCCAGACACGGTCCTCGAGCCTGTCGGCCGGCAGCACCTCGTTGACCAGGCCCCAGCGATGCGCCTCGGCCACGTCCATCCAGCGCCCGGTGAGCAGAAGGTCCATCGCCACATGGTAGGGAATGCGCTTGGGCAGCTTGATGGTCGCAGCATCGGCCAGCGTGCCGGCCCTGATCTCCGGCAGCGCGAAGCTCGAATGCTCGGAGGCGTAGATCAGGTCGCAGGACAGCGCCAGTTCGAAGCCGCCGCCGACTGCCATGCCGTTGACGCAGGCGATGACGGGCTTGTTGAGGTCGCGCAGTTCCTGCAGCCCGCCGAAGCCGCCGACGCCGTAATCGCCATCGACCGCATCGCCACTGGCGGCCGCCTTGAGGTCCCAGCCGGCCGAGAAGAACTTCTCCCCCGCCGTCTTGACGATGGCGACGCGCAGGCTGTCATCGTCGCGAAAGGCCTTGAAAGTCTCGCCCCAAAAGCCTCGATGTGGCGAGGTCGATGGCATTGGCCTTGGGCCGGTCGAGCGTCACTTCGAGGATCGCACCCTCGCGACGGGTTTTCACGACATCGGACATTTTGTCTCTCCTTCGGCGATTGCGCCCACCCTCCCCCCTTGTGGGGAGGGTCGACCGGCGAAGCCGGGCGGGGTCGGGGTAATTCTCAAAGCGGCACCTCGGCACCCCCACCCCCGACCTGCGGTCGGACCCTCCCCACAAGGGGGAGGGTGGAAGAGGTAACCAAAAGCGCATCCGCAATCCAGGCGCCCTGCCCTTCACCACAGACGATCAGCGGATTGATATCGAGTTCCTCGATTGCGTTGGCATGACGTGACACGAAGCCCGATATGGCGATGATCGCATCGATGGCGGCACTGACATCCGCCTTGGCGCGACCACGATAGCCATCGAGCAGCGGATACATCGTCAGGCCGCGCAATGCCGCCGCGATGTCGCCGCGCGAGGCGGGCAGCAGCAGCGTGGCACTGTCCTTCAGCAGTTCGACCAGCACACCGCCGGTGCCGATGGTCATGACAGGCCCGAACAGCGGATCGCTGGTGACACCGACGATCAGTTCGGCCACGCCGCCCAAGACCATCCTTTCGACATAGAGGCCACAGCCGAGCGGCAGAAGGGCTGAAGCGGCTGTGCCGACCTCCTCGCCGGTCCGCAGGTTGAGCCTGACGGCACCGAGTTCGCTCTTGTGGGCGACGCCGAGCGCCTTGAGCGCGACGGGATAGCCCAGCGCCTCCGCCGCCGCGATGGCCTCCGCAACGCTTGCCGCGCGGCGGCCGGCCGGCACGGCGAGGCCGGCGTCGCGCAGCAGGGATTTGGCGGCGGCTTCGTCGAGGGTTCCTCCCTCCCTGTGGGGGTCCGAAGGGCGGGCGAGACCGGCGGCTCGCCCAGGCTGGTCGGCGCGCAGCGCCGGGGTGGGGGGAATTGACGGCGTCACCCCCGCCCGCGCCTTCGGCGCGACCTCCCCACAAGGGGGAGGTGAAAGGTTTGCCCCACGCCTCGCCGATGAACGCCGCAGCCTCCGCCGCATCCATCGCTTCCGCAATGCCCTGCAACGGCACGATGCCGCGCGCGAAGAGATCGGCGGCGTGCGCCTCGGTCAAATTCTCCGACATCGACGCCACCACCGCACCAGACGCGCCATGGGCCTTGAGTGCTGCCTCGAAGGCGCGCACCGTCGGCCACCAATCGGCATCCGAGCAGCGGTCGTTGCGCGGGAAGTCGAGCACCAGCATGTTGAGGTCGAAACCGCCTGATGCCATGGCCGAGAAGGTGGCGGTCATCGCCGGTTCGTCGTTCCAGATGAAGGTGTGGTAGTCGAGCGGATTGGCGACCGCCACGAAGGCGCCAAGCGTCGATTTTATCCGCGCATAGTGCTCAGGCGTAAGCGCCGGGAAACGCAGCCGCCGGCCTTCGGCACTGTCGGCCATGACAGAGGCCTCGCCGCCCGAGCAGCTCATCGACGACAGCGTGAAGCCCGGCAGCGGACCGACGGCGTGCAGCAGCTTCAGCGTCTCGAGCAGTGAGGGGATGGTGTCGACACGGGCAATGCCGAGGCGTTTGAGGAAGGCATCGGAGGCGGCATCCGAGCCGGCCAGCGACGCCGTGTGCGAGATCGTCGCCTTGCGCGCCTGCTCGGAACGGCCAACCTTCATGGCGACGATCGGCTTGCCGAGCTCGCGTGCCCGCGCCGCCAGTTTCTCGAAACCGTCGACGGTGTCAAAACCTTCGATATGCAGGCCAAGGCAGGACACGCGCTCGTCCTCGATCAGGCCCAGCGCCATCTCGGAAAGGCCGGTCTGCGCCTGGTTGCCGGCGGTCATCAGGAACGCCACCGGCAGGCCGCGCCTCTGCATGGTCAGGTTGCAGGCGATGTTGGACGACTGGGTGATGATGGCAACGCCGCGCGTGCCTTGCGCCAGCCGCTGGCCGCCATGCTGGTCGGGCCACAAAAGCGCACCGTCGGCATAGTTGATCAGGCCATAACAATTGGGCCCGATGACAGGCATGGCCCCGGCAGCGGCCACCAGTTCGGCCTGTAGGCGTTCGCCATCGGCATCGTCATTGCCGGCCTCGAGGAAACCCGAGGCAAAGCAGATCGCCCCGCCCGCCCCACGCTCGGCGAGCGCTGCGATCACCTCGATGGTCAGGAAGCGGTTGACGCCGACAAAGGCGGCATCGGGGGCTGCCGGCAGTTCCGCCACCGAGCGGAAGGTTCTTATGCCCTCGACCTCGTCCTTGGTCGGATGCACCGGCCAGATGTCGCCGGCAAAGCCCATCTTCAGGCATTGCCTGACCACGGCCGCCGCCTGCGCGCCGCCGAATACGGCAATGGATTTGGGGCGCAGCAGGCGTTCGAGGCGGCCGCCAGGCTTCGGGGTGGAGGTGGTCAAAGTCGAGCTACTCATTTCCACCCCCACCCGGCCCTGCGGGCCACCTTGCCCCGAGGAGCAAGGTCAAACCGGATTGCCGCCTGCGCAGCGCCAAACTCATCCGCCCACCGCCCTTAGCAGCGCGCGCGAAATGATGTGGCGCTGGATTTCCGACGTGCCTTCCCAGATGCGTTCGACACGGGCGTCGCGCCAGATGCGTTCCAGCGGCAGGTCGTCCATCAGGCCCATGCCGCCATGGATCTGGATCGCCTCGTCGGCGACGAAGGCCAGCATCTCGGTGGCCTTGAGCTTGGCCATCGCCATGTCCTGGTCGGTGACGGTGCCCTGATCGTATTTCCAGCCGGCCTCCATCACCATCAGCTCGGCCGCCTTGAGTTCGGTCGCCATGTCGGCGAGCTTGAACGACACACCCTGGAACTTGCCGATCTGCTGGCCGAACTGCTGACGCTGCGCGGCATAGTCGATGGCATGGCCAAGCGCGCGTTCGGCGCGGCCGAGGCAGGTCGCGCCGACCTGCAGGCGGGTGGCGCCGAGCCAGCTATTGGCAACCTCGAAGCCCTTGTGCACCTCGCCAAGAACCTGGCTTGCCGGCAGGCGGCAGTCGTCGAACTCCAGCACCGAATTGGTGTAGCCGCGATGCGAGACGTTGCGGTAGCCGTCGCGCACGGTGAATCCAGGCGTGCCCTTGTCGACGAAAAACGCGGTGATCTTCTTGCGCTTGCCGCGCGGTGAATCTTCCTCGCCGGAGGCCATGAAGACGATGGCGAAATCGGCGATATCGGCATGGGAGATGAAATGCTTGGTGCCGTTGAGCACCCAGTCGCTGCCGTCCTGGACGGCAGACGCCTTCATGCCGCGCAGGTCGGAACCCGCACCCGGCTCGGTCATGGCGAGGCAGTCCGACTTCTCGCCGCGGATGCAAGGGAAAAGATACTTCTCGCGCTGCTCCGGCGTCCCGGCGAGCAGGATGTTCGATGGGCGCGCCACACAGGTCCAGTGCAGCGCATAGTTGGCGCGGCCGAGCTCCTTTTCGTAGAGCAGCCAGGTCAGCGTATCGAGCCCGGCGCCGCCGACATCGGCCGGCATGTTGGCGGCATAGAGCCCGGCGGCGATCGCCTTTGCCTTGATCTCCTCGATCAGCTCACCCCGCAGATGGCCGGTGCGCTCGACCTCCAGCTCATGCGGATAAAGCTCGTTTTCGACGAAGGCGCGCGTCGTTTCGACGATGAGCTGCTGTTCCTCGGACAGACCGAAATGCATGTCGCTAGCCCTTCTTCTTGGCCCCAGTCTTCTTCGTCGCCTCTGCCTTTTTCGCCGCCTTCTTCACCGGCTTGCTCGCCTTGGCCTTTTCGGCGGCCTTCGAGACCTTTGGCTTGGCCTGGGCGGCGAGTTGTTTCGTGTAGTCCTTGTAGAGCGCGCCGGCGCCCCAGCCCTTGCCCTTGTTCTGTTTCGACAGTGCATCCATGATCGCGACGAGATTATCGTCGCGGATCTTTTCGAGCTCACGGATCGACCACTTGTCGGACTGCTCGTCCGACTGCGTGGCGATGAGATCGACAAGCTCGTCATTGAACTCCGGCACATCCATCAGCTTGGTCCACGGCCATTTCAGGCACGGCCCGAACTGCGCCATGAAGTGGCGCATGCCGGCCTCGCCGCCGGCGACGCGATAGACCTGGAACATGCCCATCTGGGCCCAACGCAGGCCGAAGCCGTAGCGCATGATGTCGTCGAGTTCCTCGACCGAGCAGATGCCGTCCTTGATCAGCCACAGCGCCTCGCGCCATGCCGCCTCCAGCAGGCGGTCGCCGACAAAAGCCTCGATCTCCTTGCGGATGACGACAGGCTTCATGCCGATCGAGGCGTAGATTTCCTTGGCGACTTCGATCGCTTCAGGGAAGGTCTTGATACCACCGACGATCTCGACGATGGGCAGCAGATAGACCGGGTTGAACGGATGACCGACAACCAGTCTTTCAGGGTGCTTCTTCATCGCCACCTGCATGTCAGACGGCTTGATGCCCGAGGTGGACGAACCGATGATCGCATTGGCCGGCGCATGCAAATCGATCTCGGCCAGCACCTTGTGCTTGAGGTCGAGTCTCTCAGGCACGCTCTCCTGGATGAAATCGGCATCGGCCACCGCCTCGGCGATGGTCTTGGCAAAGGTCAGCTTGCCCTCCTTGGGCAGGCCGCCTGGCAGCATCTGCTTGTAGGCGCGGCGCGCGCCCTTCATCACTTCGCCGACCTTGCGCGACGCCTCCGGATCGGGATCGAAGATCGCAACGTCGATGCCGTTGAGCAGCAGCCGCGCCACCCAGCCGGCGCCGATGACCCCGCCGCCAATGGCGGCCGCCTTTGAAATCGTCATTGTGTGAACTCCCTCTCACGGAGGGCGTAGCACTCTACGTTGCCCCCCTCTGTCCTGCCGGACATCTCCCCCACAAGGGGGGAGATTGGCAGCTTCGATTTCCGTGCTGTGCTTGCGGCGCTGGCAGTAGGCGAACCCATCGCGGCCAGCCGACCTCCCCCCTTGAGGGGGTCGGCAGGACAGAGGGGGGCGCCAAGGAATGCCATGTTTGCGATCTTGCTAGGCCGCGAGCGGCGCGCGCTTGACGAGGTTGAGCTTCTTGCGCACCTCTTCCGGTCCGATCACCCGCGCGCCCAGGGTCTCGACGACGGTCACGGCCTTTTCGACCAGCTGCGCATTGGTGGCGAGCACGCCCTTGTCGAGCCAGAGATTGTCCTCGAGGCCGACGCGCACATTGCCGCCGGCCAGCACCGCGGCTGCGGCATAGGCCATCTGGTTGCGGCCGAGCGAGAAGGCCGAGAAGGTCCAGCTCTTCGGCACGTTGTTGACCATTGCCATGAAGGTGTTGAGGTCGTCGGGCGCGCCCCACGGCACGCCCATGCACAGCTGCACCAGCGCGTCGGGTGCCAGCACGCCCTCCTCCACCAGCTGCTTGGCAAACCACAGATGGCCGGTGTCGAAGGCCTCGATCTCGGGCTTCACGCCCATATCAGTCATCATGCCGCCCATCGCCCGCAGCATGCCCGGCGTGTTGGTCATGACATAGTCGGCCTCGGCGAAGTTCATCGTGCCACAGTCAAGCGTGCAAATCTCCGGCAGGCACTGGCGCACATGCTCGACGCGGTTGGTGGCGCCGCCCATGTCGGTACCAACTTCCTTGAGCGGCAAAGGGGTCTCGACGCCGCCGAACACCATGTCGCCGCCCATGCCGGCGGTCAGGTTCAGCACCACGTCGACATTGGCCGCGCGAATGCGCTCGGTCACCTCGCGGTAGAGATGAATGTCGCGGCGCGGCTTGCCCGTCTCGGGGTCGCGGACATGGCAGTGGACGATGGCCGCTCCCGCCTTGGCCGCATCGATGGCCGAGTCGGCGATCTCCTTGGGCGAACGCGGCACCAGGCGGCTGCGATCCTGCGTGCCGCCGGACCCGGTCACGGCACAGGTAATGAAAACCTCGCGGTTCATCTCAAGCGGCATCACATTCCTCCCAGTAAGCAACTCCGGGGATCATCGCGCCGCTTGCCTCGACTTGTTTTACGTTTTACGAAATACAAATGGCAAAAAGCGAAAAGCCGACAATCTTTCGCGAGGAGCGCTCGCCGCTCAAGGTGACGATGCTGGTGTTCTCCGGCGCATCGATCATGTGCGTCGCCTCGGCCATCGACCCGCTGCGCGCCGCCAACCGCATTTCAGGCGAGACGCATTTCGACTTCCGGCTGGTATCCGCGACCGGCGAACCGGCGATCACCACTTGCGGCCTGCCGGTGGCAGTGTCGGGTGCCTTCGACCCCGATGCACCATGCGACGTGCTGATGGTCATCGCCGGCTTCGGCACCCAGGGCTACACGACATCGAAGCTGCTCGGCGGCATCAGGCGCTGCGCCCGCCAGGCCCGTGCCGCCGGCGGCATCGAGGCCGGCACCTGGCTGGTCGCCCGCGCCGGGCTTTTGGAAGGCCGCGCCGCCACCACGCATTGGGAGGACATGGAGGATTTCGCCGCCGCCTTCCCCGAAGTCGAGGTCCGGCCCGACCGCTACATCATCGACGGGCCGGTGTTCACCTCGGGCGGTGCCGCCCCCACCTTCGACCTGATGCTGCATCTGGTGCGCTCGCGCCTTGGCATGGCCACCGCCCTCGATGTCGCCAGCGTCTTCATCTACGACCAGTCGCGTGCGGCGACCGACGCGCAGCCTTTGGTCTCGCTCGGCCGGCTCGACGGCTACGACCCGCGTCTCGCCCAGGCGATCCGGCTGATGGAAGCGCATGTCGACCAGCCGCTGACCATAGCAGCGATCGCCAAACGTGCCGGGGTCACCGCACGCACGCTGGAAAGCATCTTCCGTGCCTCAATCGGCGAAACACCAGGTGCCTATTATCTCAGGCTCAGATTGAACGCCGCGCGCCGGCTGGTGGTCGATACGCGCGTCAGCATGGCCGAAGTCGCCGAGCGCACCGGCTTTTCCTCCGCCGCAGCCTTCTCGCGCAGTTTTTCGCATGCCTTCGGCACGCCGCCGGTGAGGCTGCGCAAGGGCTAGATCGCGCATTCAGCTCAACGCAGAAATACCCCCACCTTCGATCCCTCCCCACAAGGGGGAGGGAAGCTTTGCGCCGCGCCAAGCGATCGACGAAATCGCTTGGCGCTGAGCGTTCCGATCCCCTCCCCCTTGTGGGGAGGGGTAAGGGGTGGGGGTGATCCTCGATGCGATCAAAGCAAGCGGCCTCAGCGGCGATGAGCCAGGATCCAGTCGACCGCTGCCGCGAGATCATCGACAACAGCGCTCGGATGCGGCGCGTGGCGGCTCTCGTCACCGGCGCGATATTTTCCCGTCCGCACCAGCAGCCCGCCCCCAAGTCCTGCCCGCAAGGCGCCGGCGACATCGCTTTCGGCGTCGTCGCCGACCATCACCGCCTGCCCTGGCGGACAGTCCAGCCCGGCAAGGGCGGCGTGGAAGAATTCCCGCGCGGGCTTGCCCAGCACCGTCGCCTGCTTGCCAGCGGCGAATTCAAGCGCTGCGACGAAGGCGCCGGCATCGAGGCTGAGCCCGCCATCGGCATCCCTCAAGGTGCGGTTGACCGCAAGCGCGACAAACTCGGCACCGTCGATGAGCTGGCGGAAGGCGACGTTCATCGCCGCATAGGTGAAGGCGTCGGCGGCATCGCCGACCACCACGGCCTTTCGGTCGCCGAAGCTGTTGCCGGCGAATTCGGGCATGAGGTCGGGATGGACCAGAAGCTGCGGCACGCAGCCTTGGCGGGCGAGCCAGTCGACAGCCGCGCGCGCCGGCGTGAACAGTTCTTCGTCGCCGACGGCAACGCCGAGGCTCGCCAGTTGCGACACGATCGCCCGGTGCGGCGAGCGTGTCGTGTTGGAGACGAAGCGGATCGGCAGGCCCTCGGCGCGCAGCCGCCCGATGGCTGCGACCGCGCCTGGTATCGGCGTGTCGCCATCATAGACGACGCCCGAGAGATCGAGCAGCACCGCGCGTATCATGCAAGGAGGATGGCGGAGCGCCCTTGGTTCGTCAAACCACGCTGTCGGGATCAGGCCGCGGCGCGGCCATCGACATCGATATGCGCGCGCATGTTCTGGGCGAGCACGGCTTCAAGGCGCGAGGCGACTGCCCGGCTCCACTCGTCGGACAATTCGGGCACCAGCGGCGGAGGCGGTAGCGCCATCAGGCGATCGACGAACGAAACGTCGCCGGCCTTGCCGAGCAAGGCTTCGATTGCCGGATCGTGGGTATCTCTGCTGAAAGTCTTTTGTTCCCGTCTCATGGCGCGCTAAGTCCCTGATTCGACGGGCGTCTTGAGGGCGAGAAAGAGGCAATTCGGGGGCAGGCGTGTGCGCCGCCGCCGGGCTCAATCAGGCCGAGTCCCGCCTTCACCTCAGCCCTAGGCCGAGCGGCTTTTCGAACAGCACCGTGGTCAGCCCGCTGTCCCACTCCTCGTCGGGATAGCGCGCCGTCTCGATATAGCCCATGGCACGATAGAAGGCCTGGCTCTGCTGGTTGAACGTATCGGTTTCGAGCCGCACCTTCGGCAGGCCGGCCTTGCCGATCTCCTGTTCGGCCCGCGCCAGCAGCAGCCTGCCGAGGCCGAGGCGCTGGAACCTGCCGGAGACGTGCAGCGCCTCGATGAAGTCGCCGCTCCAGTGGACCATGCCAGCGACCTGCCCGTCGACTTCGGCCACCCAGAAGGCGAGGCCGTTTTCATCGACATAACGGCCACCGACATCCGACGAGAGATAGCGTTCGCCAGCCGCTTCGGTGATCTCCGGCCGCCAGGTGCTCTCGAAGGTATCGGCGAGCACATCCTTGACCGCGACAAGATCCTCGGGCCGGGCCGGTCGCACCGAAATGTTGCGCTTGTCCATCTGTCGCTCCTGCTCTTGAAGCGCCGCTCTAGCAGCAACCCCGCATCCCGGCATCGGACAGCGTGGACAAAAAATGGCGCCAGCCCGGAGGCCAGCGCCATGTCTCATTGCGGTGCGAAAGCCGTCAGACGTAGCGGTTGACGACGTTTTCCAGATATTCCTGCCGCCCCGACCTGGGCTGCGGCTCGATGCCGCCAGTGACCACACGCGCGGCGATCTGCTCGAGCGTGCGCTCGCCCGCCAGCATCGCCTTGGCTTCAGTCGCGTTCCAGCCGGCGTAGCGTGCCTCGAGCGGACCCGACAGCGCCTTGTCCTCGATCATCTTCGCCGCCGCCTTGAGGCCACGCGCGCAGGCATCCATGCCGCCGATATGGGCGACCAGCAGGTCTTCCGGGTCGAGCGACTGGCGGCGCAGCTTGGCGTCGAAATTGGTGCCGCCTGATTTGAAGCCGCCGCCCAGCAGCACCTGGTAGTAGGCCAGCGCCATCTCGGGCACGTTGTTGGGGAACTGGTCGGTGTCCCAGCCCGACTGGTAGTCGTTGCGGTTCATGTCGATGGAGCCGAAGATGCCGAGCGCGTTGGCGGTTGCCAGCTCGTGCTCGAAGGAATGGCCCGCCAGGATCGCATGGCCCTGCTCGATATTGACCTTCACCTCGTTCTCCAGCCCGTACTTCCTGAGGAAGCCATAGACGGTGGCGACATCGTAATCATACTGGTGCTTGGTCGGCTCCTGCGGCTTCGGCTCGATCAGGATCGTGCCGGTGAAGCCGCTTCTGTGCTTGTAGTCGACGACGAGGTTGAGGAAGCGACCGAGCTGGTCGAGCTCGCGGCCCATGTCGGTGTTGAGCAGCGTCTCATAGCCCTCGCGGCCGCCCCACAGCACATAGTTCTCGCCCTTGAGCCGCCTGGTGACGTCCATGCAATGCTTCACCGTCGCTGCCGCATAGGCAAAGACGTCGGGATCGGGATTGGTCGCAGCCCCCGACATGAAGCGGCGGTTGGAAAACAGGTTCGCCGTGCCCCACAAAAGCTTGACGCCGGTCTTGGCCATCTTGGCTTCGAAATGGTCGGCGATCTCGTCGAGGCGCTTGGCGCTCTCGGCGAAGTTTGCACCTTCGGGCCGCACGTCGGCGTCGTGGAAGCAATAATAGGGAACCCCAAGCAGCGAAAACAGCTCGAAGGCGACGTCGGCCTTCAGCCTGGCATTGTCCATCGTTTCGCCGAACCCCGTCTTTGCAAACCAGGGCCGCTCGAAGGTCTGGCCGCCGAACGGGTCGCCGCCCGGCCAGGCAAAGCTGTGCCAGTAGGCGACGGCAAAACGCAGATGGTCTTCCAGCCGCTTGCCCAGCACCACCTCGTCGGCATTGTAGTGACGATAGGCCAGCGGGTTGGTGCTGTCGGGGCCTTCATAACGGACGGGCTTGATGTCGCCGAAATAGCCGGTGCTCATGGGAGAACTCCTTTCAGTGAGTACGCTTAACCGCCGCGGACAGTGCGGCCGTCGAAATTCCGATTTCGATTACCTCAGGCGTAATTGGTTCCAGTCGGCACTGCTGCGACAAGGGTCGCGTCAACCAAGACGCAACTGACGGAGAGCAGAAATGACCGACTACAACGCCATCGCCGAGGCCTACTTCGCTGCCTGGAACGAGACCGAGGCGGCCGCCCGCAAGGCGCTGGTCGAGGCGGCCTTCACCTCCGGCGTGTCCTATCGCGACCCGATCATGCAGGGCGACGGCCATGACGGCATCGACGCGCTGATCGCAGGCGTGCACGGCCAGTTCCCCGGCTTCCGCTTCAAGCTCAAGGGCAAGGCCGACGGCTTCGGCGACCACATCCGCTTTTCCTGGGACCTTGGCCCCGATGGCGCGGAGGCCGTGATCGAAGGTTCCGATTTCGCCACGATCAAGGACGGGCGCCTGAGCACCGTCACCGGCTTCCTCGACAAGGTACCGGGCTGATCTGGCACGCTCGGCGTTCACATCGTCCCCCGGATCGCCGGATAGAGCTTGCGATAGCGCTGGTAGGCCTCGGCATAGGCGCTTGCCAGCGCTGCCACCGGCTCGATGGTTTCAGCCGTATCAGGCGGCGTGCAGACCTGATGCGGGTCGGCACCTTCGGCGGCGATGAGGCCGAGCCGCGCGGCGCCGAAGGCAGCACCAAAATCGCCGTCGGCGGGAATGTCGACCGGCAGCCCAAGTGCTGTCGCGATCGACTTCAGCCAGTAGCGCGAGCGCGAGCCACCCCCTATGGCGGTCACGCGCGTCAGCGAGGTCCCGGCCGTGGCCAGCGCTTCCAGGCTGTCGCGGAAGGCAAAGGCCACGCCCTCGAGCACCGCTTGCGTCATCCCGGCCCGGTCGATCTCATGGGCAAGGCCAGTGAACGAGCCGCGGATCGCCGCGTCATTGTGCGGGGTGCGTTCGCCCGAGAGATAAGGCAGGAAGGTCACGCCGGAAGGGGCGCGCAATTCGTCGCCCAGTTCGCCGGTGAGTTCCGCCGCATCCTTGCCCGTGATGTTGCTCAGCCAGTTCAGCGAATCCGTCGCCGACAGGATCACGCCCATCTGGTGCCAGGCATTGGGCAGCGCATGGCAGAAGGTGTGGACCGCACTTTCAGGGTTGGGCAGGTAGGCGCCATTGGCGGCAAACAAAACGCCCGAAGTGCCGAGCGACACGAAGGCAGCACCTGGCGTGACCGTGCCCATGCCACAGGCGGAAGCGGCGTTGTCGCCGGCGCCGCCTGATATCACCACGCTTTGCGCCATGCCCCAGCGCGAGGCCAGCTCGCCGCGCAGCATCCCGGCCCGGTCGGTGCCTTCGACCAGCGACGGCATATGCTCGGTGCCGAGACCGGTGGCGGCCAGAAGCTCGGGCGACCAGCGCCGCGCCGCGACGTCGAGCCAGGCGGTGCCGGCGGCGTCGGACATTTCGGAAATATATTCGCCTGCCAGCCACAGCCGGAGATAGTCCTTGGGCAACAGCACCTTCGCCACCTTGGCGAAAACATCCGGCTCATTGGCCTTCACCCAGGCGAGCTTGGGCGCGGTGAAGCCGGGGAAAACGATGTTGCCGGTGATCTTGCGGAAGCGCGGGTCGGCATCGAGGCTGGCGGCCTCGGCGAAGCTGCGCGTGTCGTTCCACAGGATGCAGGGCCGCAGCACCTTGCCTGCGGCATCGAGCAGTGTCGCGCCATGCATCTGGCCCGACAGGCCGATGCCGCGCACGGCGGAAAGTTCGCTCGGATGCGCCGCCCTGAGCTCGGCGATCGCCTCCTCGGTGGCGCGAATCCAGTCGGCGGGATCTTGCTCGGACCAGCCATGATGCGGCCGGGAGACGTCGAGCGAACCATGGCCGGAACCTGATATCTTCTGGTCGGCGTCCATCAACAGCGCCTTGACGCCTGACGTGCCGAGATCGAGCCCGAGATACATGCCATTCCTCCCGAATGAGCGATGCGGACGCTGGCTGCGCCGATCCTCTCACGTCATTGGCCAGCCTTCGTTGCCAAACGGCAGAAACGGCCAGGGCCATCGCCCGTTCCTCCGACGGACGGTGCTTATTAGCAAACATTCCGGGGTCGGGTCGACATTTATTTCGGAACTCGCAAAAAATATATCGAACGCCTTGCAACAACCGAGCGAGCGGCTCAGCCATGCGCCAGAAGGGCTGCGCGCTGGATGAACAGGCCCGACAGCGGACTGGCCGGCCGCGCATGATGGCGTGTCGCTGCGAGCCGTACTGCCAGGGCGTCATTGCCGTCGCGCAAGGCCGCCTCGATCAACGTCAGCTCGATCACGTCGCGCTGGGCGTGGCTGCCGCCGAAGCGGTGGGCGATGGCCGTGACAGGTTCGAGCAACCGCACGGTCTCGCCATAGCGCCCCTCGCCAAAGGCCTTGATCGCCAGCGTCACAGGGTGGCCGACATCCCTGGTGAAGGTGGCATTGTCGTCGTCGCGGGCGATCGCCTCGCGCTGCGCATCGAGCATCGTCCTGGCCGGCGCATCGAGCCCGGCGCCGACAAAGGCCATCATCGCATGCGCATCGTTGAAGGCGTAGTTGCCGGCGGCAGCCTTCGGCGTCCAGTTCGCCGCAAGCCTGGCCCAGCGCGCGCCGACATCGACGCCGCCAAGATGCAGCCGCCACAGGATTGCCGAGGCATCGACCATGTTGAGCGCCAGCGTCGATTGCGCGCCGTAGATCGGCCCGTCATAAAGCGCGAGCACCGCGTCGGTCTCGCCAAGATCGTAGTGGAACAGCGCCAGGTGCCACCAGTTGTGGACCTGGAGAAAACTCTCTTTCGTCCAGGCATCGGTGTTGCCGCGCATCCAGGCGATGCCGTCGCGCTGGCGGCTCTGCATTTCCATCACATGCGCCACCGCATGTTGGGCCCAGCCGTCGCGCGGCTCGAGCGCCACGGCCTCGCGGCCGAGCGTCTCGGCCCTGATGTAGTCGCCCATCTCCTCGAAGCCGAAAGCCTGCATGCCAAGGATGGCATGATAGCCGGGCATCGACTTGCTCCATGCCGGCAGCGCCCGCGCGATGCGATCGCGCAACATCGGTGCATTGCCGGTGAAGAAGTCGATCTGGTGTCCGGCCTGCAGCGCCAGCGCATCGGTCGGATGCTCCGAGCTCAGCTCTTCAAGGATGTGCCCGGCCGCGTGCCAATGGCCCTCGACGAGACGGCCAAGGGCTGCGACATGCGCTTTCTCGCGGCCCGTTGCAGCAAGCCCCACGGCGACCGCATGGCAATCGCGCACCACCGCCATCGCCTCACGGTCGGTTGAAAGCCCATAGAGCCAGCCCTTCAGCACATGCGCCATGACGAAGTCGGGTGCAGCGGCAATCGCCTGATCGGCCGAGCCGACCGGATCACCGACGAAGCGCTGGAGTTCGCTCACGCCACATTCGTAGTGCGTGGCCGCTGCCTCGTCGGCGCCTGAAAGTGCGAGCCCGAGCCGATCCTTCACCATGACACGCCTCAGGCGCCCGCGCGCACTGCCACGGCAACGCCAGCGCCAACCAGCAGCGTGCCGCCGGTGCGGTTGAAGATGCGGATGGCGCGCGGATTGGACACGACACTGCGAGCCCGCGACGCCACCAGCGCGTAGCCAAAGGCATTGGCGAAGGCGAGCGTCAGGAAGGTCAGTTCGAACACCAGCATCTGGGTCCAGAAGTCGCCGTTGCGGTCGAGGAACTGCGGCAGGAAGGCGACGAAGAAGGTGATGCTCTTGGGGTTCAGCGCCGTCACGATCCAGGCATGCGCCATCATCTTGGCGGCCGATGCGGCATCGGTGCGCGGCTTGGCGTCGAGCGAACCACCGGCGCGGAACAGCTTGATGCCGAGATAGATCAGATAGGCAGCACCGATCCATTTGAGGATGGTGAAGACGGTGGCCGAAGCGGCCAGCAGCGCGCCGATGCCGAGCATCGACAGCGTCATCGCGGTGAAGTCGCCCAATGCGACGCCGACGGCCATCGGCAGCGCGGTACGCCAGCCCTGGCCGAGCGCATAGGACACGACAAGCAGGATGGTTGGGCCCGGAATGACCAGAAGCACCGCGGACGCGGCGGCAAAGGCGGCCCAGCTTTCAAACGACATGGCAATTCTCCCTCATTGTATCAGGGATCAAGCTCCGCAGCCGTGCCGATGTAAAGCCCTTAACGCAAGCCATGTGGCGTTCACGCTTTTTCAACCATGAATGGTGAAAATGCATTTCATCCACAGCCGGGGTTCGCTCCGGTGCCTGGCCGCCCCCGCGTATTGAGTGGAATTGTGCCGTGTCGAAATCGCCTGCTCCGAAGTCCGACCTCCCGAAACTTGCATCGCGCCGCAACGTGCTGTTCGGCCTTGGTGCAGCCGGCCTTGTCGCCGGCTGCAGCCGCAGCATGGATTTCGAAATGCCGGCGATGGGCCTCGATAACATGGCCACCGGCTCGATCCGCCCGCAGATCAGCGTCGACAAGCAGGTCACCAGCCCCAATGTGATGTACGCGTCCTTCACCGACGAAGGGTATCAGCTGCCGGAAATCCCGTTCGCCAAGGTCGACCCGAAATTCCGCCGCCAGATCGTCGTCGATCCGACCGGCGAAGCGCCCGGCACCATCGTGGTCAAGCTGCAGGAACGCTTCCTCTATCTGGTCCAGCCCGGCGGAGAAGCCATCCGCTACGGTGTCGGCATCGGCCGCGACGGCTTCTTGTGGAACGGCCGCGCCAACATCCAGTACGGCAAGAAATGGCCGACCTGGACGCCGCCGCGCGAGATGATCGCGCGCAAGCCGGAACTGGTGAAGTGGGCTGGTGGCCAGCCCGGCGGCCTCGAAAATCCGCTCGGCGCCCGTGCGCTCTACATCTACAAGGACGGCCAGGACACCGGCTACCGCGTCCATGGCTCGCCCGAATGGTGGACCATCGGCCAGGCGATGTCGTCAGGCTGCGTGCGCATGATCAACCAGGACGTCATCGACCTCTACAGCCGCGTCAACGGCAAGACCCCGATCGTCGTCGGCTAACCGGCAAGTGGCCGGGGCTGCGGCTCCGGTCCCGACTTTCGAAACCTTCCAAACCGATTGACTCTCCCATTGCGTCCATTCGCCAGAAGGGCGAATGTGCCGGAAAACAGCGCCGTGCTGGCGGCCATTTTGGCACCCCTGGGGAGGACGACCATGCCCTCGACATTCGTGATTGCACAAGGCGGCGGACCGACCGCGGTGATCAACCAGACGATGGCCGGCGCGGTGCTCGAAATCCGCCGGCGCCATCCCAAGGCACGCGTGCTCGGTTCACGCCACGGCGTGCGCGGCATCCGCGACGGCGACTATGTCGACCTGACCGACATCGCAGAGGAACAGCTGCTGCGCATTGCCGCGACCCCCGGTGCAGCGCTTGGCAGCACGCGCGACAAGCCCGATGCCGCCTATTGCGACCTGGTGCTTGAAGGCCTGAAGAAGGCCGACGCGCAGGCCTTCATCTATATCGGCGGCAACGACACCGCCGGCACCCAGCAGATCCTGACCGAAGCGGCCAAGGGCAGCATCGCCTTCGTGCATGCACCCAAGACCATCGACAACGACCTCGAGGAAAACGACCACACTCCGGGCTTCATCTCGGCGGCGGAGTTCGTCGCCGGTGCCTTCCTCAGCGTCGATCTCGATTTCCGCGCCCTGCCCGGCATCTATGTCGGCATCGTCATGGGCCGCCACGCCGGCTTCCTGACCGCCGCAGCCGCCGCATGGCGCGACGAAGACACCGACGGCCCGCACCTCATCTATGTGCCGGAGCGCGCCTTTTCGGTGCCGCGCTTCATCGAAGAGGTGAAGGAGACGCTCGGCCGCCATCGTCGCTGCGTCGTTGCGGTTTCCGAAGGTGTGAGCACCGCCGACGGCAAGGCGCTGGTCGAGAGCATCGTGCCTGCCGACAAGCTCGAACGCGACGCCCATGGCAACATCAAGCTGTCGGGCAGCGATCTGAGCCGGGCCTTCGAAAACGCGCTCGCCGAAGGCCTGCCCGGCAAGCGCGCCCGTGTCGATGCGCTCGGCTACATGCCGCGCGGTTATATCGGCGCGGTCAATGCCGTCGACGCGCAGGAGGCCTTCGACGCCGGCGTCTTCGCCATTGATGCGGCCGACAAGGGCGGCGGTTCGGTGGCACTGAAATATGAGGGCGGCAAGACCGTGCTCAAGCTGGTGCCGCTGGCCAATGTCGCCGGCAAGACCAGGCACATGCCCGACGACTACATGCTGCCTGACGTCAATCATCTGTCCGAAAAGGGCATGGACTATTTCAGGCGGCTGGTACCCGGCCGCTTCAAGATCGGCAGGCCGTTCGTGTGACGACCCATCCCGGCTGGTTTTCGAAAAGCCTCGTCGACGACACCACGACGATGCTGACCGAGCCATTCGTCACAGACTATTGCCGCGCCAACATCTGGCTGGTCCGCGGCCGCGACCTCGACATGCTGGTCGACACCGGCATGGGCATCTGCCCACTAGCGCCTGAGATCGAGACGAACCCGGGCAAGCCGCTTCTCGTCGTCGCTACCCATGTCCATCTCGACCATGTCGGTTCGCTGCACGAATTTTCCTGGCGCGCCGGGCCGCGCATCGAAGCCGCGTTCTTCGAAACCATGCCGGACGCTGCCACCTACGCCCACATGTTCCGCAATTTTCCCGGCGCGGTGTCCGAACTGCCTTATGCCGGCTGGAGCTCCGCCGACTACGCCATCAGGCCCGCGCCATTGCATCGCCTTTTGGATGAAGGCGACGTGGTCGAGCTTGGCGACAGGCGCTTTTGCGTCCTGCACCTGCCCGGCCATTCGCCGGGATCGATCGGCCTGTTCGACGAGCAGGACGGCACGCTGTTTTCAGGCGACGCCATCCATGGCGGGCTGCTGGTCGACGACATGCCGGATTCCGACCGCACCGCCTATTGCGCCACCATGCGCCGGCTCATGACCCTGCCGGTGCGCGTCGCCCATGGCGGCCACGCCGACAGCATCGACGGCACGAGGATGCGCGAGATTGCCGGGGACTATCTGAGACGGAACGAGGGCTAGGCGCGAGCCAAGTCTGATCCCTCACCGCAAGCCCCCCCTCTCCGTCACGGCTTCGCCGAGGGGGAGCCTCTTGCGCTGGGGGAGCCTCTTGCGCTGCTCTTGCGGCTAAACGCCGGGATCAGCCCAGCCCTTCCTCGAAGCCACTGATCGCCTTGACCTCGAGGAAATCCTCCAGCCCCCATTTGCCGCCCTCGCGGCCGAGGCCCGACTGCTTGTAGCCGCCGAAGGGGCTGCCATAGGGCCGGTCGGTGCCGTTGATCTGCACCATGCCGGCGCGCAGCTTGCGCGCCACGCGCTGGGCGCGCGCCCTGTCGCCGGTCTGGACATAGGCCGACAAGCCATAGGGCGTGTCGTTGGCAATGGCGATCGCTTCTTCTTCCGTTTCGAACGGGATCATCGCCACCACCGGCCCAAAGATCTCCTCGCGGGCGATGCGCATGTCGTTGTTGGCGTCGGCAAACACCGTCGGGCGTACATAATAGCCGCGGTTGAAGCCTTCGGGCCGGCCGAGCCCGCCGGCAACGACGCGCGCGCCTTCCTTGATGCCGGCGTCGATCATGCCTTGCACCTTGTCGAACTGGACGTCGGACGACAGCGGGCCGATATGGTCGCCATCCTCGGCCGGATTACCGACCTTGACGGTGGCGGCATATTTCGCCGCGATGTCGACGGCCTTGTCGTAGACCGGACGCTGCACCAGCATGCGCGTCGGCGCGTTGCAGGACTGGCCGGTGTTTTCAAAGCAATGCGCCAGCCCGCGCGTCACCGCGTCGGTCAGGTCGGCGTCGGCGAAAACGATGTTGGGCGACTTGCCGCCCAGCTCCAGCGCGACGCGCTTGACCGTCTCGGATGCCGCCTTGGTCACGGCGACGCCGGCGCGCGTCGAGCCGGTGAACGACATCATGTCGATGCCGGGGTGGCGCGACATCGCCTCGCCGACGGTCGGCCCGTCGCCATTGACCATGTTGAACACGCCGGCCGGGAAGCCGGCTTCCTCCATCATCTCGGCGAACACGATCGACGACATCGGCGCGATTTCCGACGGCTTCAGCACCACCGTGCAGCCGGCGGCAAGTGCCGGCACGACCTTCAGCGCCACCTGGTTCATCGGCCAGTTCCACGGCGTGATCAGCCCGCATACGCCGATCGGCTCGCGCACGATGCGCTCCTGCGGGTTCTTCGCATCGAGCGGTTCCTCGAACTCGAAATTTTTCAGCACTTCGATGAAGCTCTCGATGTGGCCCGAGCCGCTGGCTGCCTGCGATTCCAGCGCCAGCTTGATCGGCGCGCCCATCTCCCAGGAAATCGCCTGGGCCATGTCGCGCACGCGCCTGTTGTAGGCGGCGAGCAGCTTTTCAAGCAGCGCCAGGCGCTGTTCGCGGCTGGTCGCACTCCACGCCGGGAAGGCGCGTTGCGCTGCGGCCACCGCCTTGTCGACATCGGCGGACGAGCCCAGCGAGATCACCGCGAAGGGCTGCTCGTCGGCCGGGTTGATGACGTCGAGCTCTTTCGCGACCGTTGGCGCGACCCACTTTCCGTCGATGAAGAAATCCGTCTTGCGCAGCATGGCAGGCTCCCTGGTGCATGGCCCCGAAAATCGCAATCGATTTTCGGAAAGGATCAGTTTCAAAATTCTACAGCATCCTTTGCGCCTCCCATGGGACGCGCGGCGCTGTCGTGTTGGCGGAGTTGTAGAACGGCGCGCGGCGCGCCCGTATCTTGAATCCGACGGCATTTGTAGGCCGGCAACCTTGGTGCGGGAAGGCTTGGGTCAGCGCTTGGCCGCCCGTGCCCCAATGTCAGTAGGTTTGGATAATATTCCCCGCCACGGCTGGATCGCGCGACTGGTTGTTTTTATAAGGCTCCTCCATCGAGGCCACCACAATGTCCATATCAGGTTCGCGTCGCCAGGCGGCGATCGCCTTCATCTTCGTCACCGCCGTTCTCGACATCATCGCCATGGGCATCATCATCCCGGTGCTGCCGTCGCTGATCGAGGAGTTTGCCGGCTCCAACGCCGACGCCGGCTGGATCAACGGCGTCTTCATTGCGCTGTGGGCCTTCATGCAGTTCGTCTGCTCGCCGATCATCGGCTCGCTTTCGGACCGCTACGGCCGCCGCCCCGTCATCCTGTTGTCGACCGCGGGCCTTGCCGCCGACTATGTGCTGATGGCTGTGGCGCCCAACCTGTGGTGGCTGGCGCTCGGCCGCATCGTCGCCGGTGTCACCTCGTCGAGCTTCACCACCGTCTTTGCCTATATGGCCGACATCACCCCGCCCGAGGGCCGCGCCCGCGCCTATGGCCTGATCGGTGCCGCCTTCAGCGCCGGATTCGTCGCTGGCCCGCTGATGGGCGGCTTCCTCGGCGAGATCTCACCGCGCGCCCCGTTCTGGGTAGCGGCGGCGATGAGCGGGCTCGCCTTCCTCTACGGCGCTTTTGTCCTGCCGGAATCGCTGCCGTTGGAAAAGCGCATGTCGTTTTCCTGGCGCCGGGCCAATCCGTTCGGCGCGATGATGCTGTTGCGCTCGCACCCTGAGCTGACCGGCCTCGCCGCGGTGACCTTCCTGCTGCACTTCTCCCACCACGTCTTTTCGGCGGTGTTCGTGCTCTACGCCGCCTACCGCTACAACTGGCATGCCTGGGAGGTCGGCACGTTGCTGGCGATGGTCGGCGTGCTCGACATGATCGTCCAGGGCCTGATCGTCGGCCCCGTCGTCAAGCGCTTCGGCGACCGCGCCACCATGGTCTTCGGCCTGTTTGCCGGCGCCTTGGGCATCGCCTGCATGGGCCTTGCGCCCACCGGCTTCTGGTTCGCGCTGGCGATCATCCCCAACGCGCTTTGGGGCCTTGCCATGCCAACGACGCAGTCGCTGATGACCCAGCGCGTTTCCGAATTCGAGCAAGGCCAGCTGCAGGGCGCCAATATGAGCGTGGCCAGCATCGCCGGCGTCGCTTCGCCGCTGTTTTTCGGCGCCGTCTATGCCTGGACCGTACGCGACGGCACGTCGATGCCCTACCCCGGCCTCGCCTTCTACCTCGCGGCAGTCGTCCTGCTTGGCGCCGCACTGCTCGGCTGGGTGGTGGCGCGCAAGGCCGACCGCGCCGACGCGGCGCAAGAGACGGCGTAAGGCGCGCGCAGCCGGGTCCGGTTCAGCCCCGCAGCGCCGGCAGCACCGCGCGTCCGAAAAGCTCCATGTCGGCGATCGCCGCCGACATGTCGACGATGCCATTGCCGTTGAACACCAGCCGGGCAGCATTGATACCGGTGCCGGATTGCAAGGTCGTGAGCTGCGCCACGCAATCGTCGGGCGAGCCGGCGATGATCTGGCGGGCCATGGCCGTCTGCCGGTCGGGCATGACGATCTGATCGGCGGGCCGTCCGGCGGCCCGCGCCGAGGCAATGCGGCGCTCGTAGAGGCGCGGGATGAACGCGTCGAGCTTGGCCATCGCCTGCGCTGTCGTTGCGGCAATGCAGACGTAGCGCGACAGCGACGAGGCCTGCAAACGGCAGGCGTGGCCCTCTTCGGCAAGGATCGTATGATAGGTGGCCAGTTGCGCGCCTTCCGGCGGATCGAGGCTGAGCAGCAGCGGCAATCCCTCGCTGGCAGCAAAGCCAAGCGTATCCCTTGACGTTCCCGCGACATAAACAGGCACCGTCTCGCCGGCCAAAAGCGGCCCGACCGAAACGTCCGACGCCGGCCAGCACGAACCTTCCTCGATCCTGGCACCCGTCGCCCAGGCATCACGCATGATCCCATAGGACTGCTCGAAACGATCTCGCGTGCTTTCTGCCGCAATGCCCAGAGCCATGAGCGTCGCCGGATGCGTGCCACGGCCGATGCCGAGGTCGAAGCGGCCGCCGCTTTGCCAGTGAAGCTGGGCCACGTCCTCGGCCAGCAGCAACGGGTGATAGAGCGGCGTCACCACGATGGAGGTTCCGACGCGCAGGCGCTGTGTCCGGGCAAGGATGGCCGAGGCCAGCATCATTGTCGACGGATAGGCTTGCGGCGGGTACTGGAAATGGAACTCGTTGAACCAGATGCCGTCGAAGCCAATGCGCTCGACCTGTTCGCACAGGTGAAGCACCCGCTCATGGCTTTCGGTTCGGCCGCCTCGGGCAAAGCCCGCAACATCCAGCCGCATCACGCCGGCTCGTGCGGGGCAAACACCGGCACGCCCCTCAGCAGGCCGATCTCGACATCGACGCCATAGACGTCGCGCACGATCTTTTCGGTGAGCGTGCTCTGCCAGTCGCCATGGCCGACCACCACACCCTTGTCGAGCAAAAGCAGGCTGTCGGAAAACCGCGCGGCAAGCGAAAGGTCGTGTATCGCCACCAGCGCCGTCACCCCTCTTTCGCGCGCGATCTCCGCCACGACACGCAAGGTGAAGAGCTGGTTGCCGATGTCGAGCGCGCTCGTCGGCTCGTCGAGCACGAGAATGTCGGTTTGCTGTGCCAGCGCCCGGGCCAGCATCACCCGCTGGCGCTCGCCGCCGCTCAGCTCGGACATCGGACGAAAGGCGAAGCTCTCCAGCCTGAGCCGCCTCAGCAGGTCTTCGACCACCCTCAGGTCGTTCGCACCGGGCCTGGCGCCCATATGCGGCGTCCGGCCGAGCAGGCAGGTCTCGAAGACGGTGGCCGGGAAGCTGAGGGGCGAGGATTGCGGCACATAGGCGATCCGTTGCGCACGCGCCTTCGGCGACATGCCGCGGATGTCCACGCCATCCAGCACGATGCGGCCCGAAGACACAGTGGCGAGGCCAAGGACGGCCCGCGCCAGTGTCGACTTGCCGGCACCGTTGGGCCCGATGAGGCCGAGGATGTCGCCCTTTGCCAGTCCGACCGAGACCTCGCGCAACACCGTCCGGCTGCCATAACCGAAGCTGACCTTGTCGATGGCAAGATAGGCGCTCATGAAAAATACTCCGAGCGTCGCGACAGGATCAAATGAAGGAACAGCGGCACGCCGACAAAGGCGACGACGATGCCCACCGGGATGACCGTCGGGCTGAACGCCATGCGCCCGACAGCGTCGGCCAGAAGCAGCAGCATGGCGCCGCAGATTGCCGAGAAGGGGATGAGGTAGCGATGGTCGCTGCCGATCATCAGGCGGGCGACATGCGGCCCGATCAGCCCGACGAAGCCGATCACCCCGGTGAAGCTGATGACCACCGCCGACACCACCACCGACAGGACGACGGCGAGACCGCGCAGCAAGGCGACGTTGATGCCAAGCGAGCGCGAGACATCGTCGCCGGCGCTGGTCAGCGCGTTGAACTGCCATGCCTTCGACTGGGCGAGCGGCAAGGCGACCAGCAAGGCCAGTCCGGCCACAGCGACAGCATCCCAGCCGATGCCGTTGAGGCTGCCGAAGGTCCAGTGCACGACCCGGGCCAGTTGCTCCTGGGTGGCGACGAACTGCACCGCCGCGGTCATGGCGGAGAACAGATACATCAGCGCGATGCCGGTCAGCACCATGGTCTGGGCGCCCATGCCGCGCAGCCAGGCCATCGAAAACACCAGCACGGCGCAGCCCAGTGCAAACAGGAAGGCCGTCAGCGGCACGAAATAGAGCCCGGCGGCGCTGAAGCCGACACCGAACATGATGGCGATGGAAGCGCCGAAGGCGGCCGCCGAGGACACGCCGATCGTATAGGGGCTGACCAGCGGGTTGCGGGTGATCGCCTGCATCAGCACGCCGGCGAATGCCAGCGAACCGCCGGCCACCATCGCCATGACGACACGCGGCAGGCGAAGATGGACAAGAACCCGCGCCTGCTGCGGGTCGACCTCGGCGACGAAATGGCCGAAGGTGATCTTCTGCAGAACGATCGCAAGCAGGGTCGAAAGCCCGGTTTCGGCGATGCCGACGATGGCGACGGATCCCGCCACCACCAGAAGCGCAAGAAACGAACACAGGATGACCGCCAGCCTGCGGTGGCCAGCCTGCCGGTAGCGACTGGAAATGCCGTGGGAATAGCCGCGATCCAGGCTGGTGGTGGTTGCGATGTCCATGGTCAGTGGGCTCCGGGTTGGGAAGCGCACGCCGCGACCGCTCGGGCGGCGGCGTGCAGGTCGTCAGTTGGACGCGGTGCCCTGGTAGGTCATGCCGCCCTGGAACGGCAGCCCCTGATAGATCTCGATCCATTCCTTCATCGCCGCTTCAGGATCGACGTCGGCGAATTTTTCGGGATAGAGCCATTTGGCGACCTGCAGCGCGCCCGTCACCTTGGACGAGCCGCCGGCCAAATAGTAGTTGATCAGCCGCACATTGCCTGCCTGTCCAGCCGGTGTGCCCGAAATCTCCTCGCGGGCGACGATGGCCTTCCAGCTTTCGACGAACTTCGCTTGCGGGATCGTCTTGTAAGACCCCGGCTGCAGCTTGATCACCAGATCGGGCTTGCGCGCGATGATCTCCTCAGGATCGACGGTGAAGCTGTTTTCGTTGCCGCGCGAGGATGGCTCCTTCTTGACGTCGATGTCGCCGAAGACGTTGATGCCGCCACCGGCCTCGATCATGTCGTGCCAGCCCGAGCCGGGCGTCACCGTCACCAGGTCGCGGACCTCCTCGAGATAGACGCGTCTGCGCTCGACGCCCTTCAGGCGCTCGGCCAGCAGATCCATGTAGCTGGTGTAATAGGCGTTGAGTGCGTCGGCCTTTGCCTTCTGCCCGAACAGCTTGCCGAACAGCGTCACGTTCTCGACATGCTGCAGCGTGTCCCAGGCGGTGACGACCAGCACCGGAATGCCGAACGCCTCGAGCTGTCGCGCCGCTTCCTCGTAGACGCCATTACGCGGAATGATCACCACGTCGGGCTTGAGCGCCACGATCGCCTCGTAATTGGGCTGGGTCTGGCCCTGGCCGACGATGTCGGTTTCCTTGAACTGCGGCCAGTAGGCCGGGTCGCGCATCGTGCTCGCGTCGACGCCGACGACCTTGTCGATGGCGCCGATGGCGCGGGCGAACTCGACCGCGTAGCGGTTGAAGATGACGGCGCGTTTGATCGGCAATTCCAGCTCGACCTTGCGGCCGGCATCGTCGGTGAAGGTTTCCGCGGCAGCCGGCGCCAGGCCGATGGCCGACGCCACGGCGAGGCCGAGCCACAGGGCCCAATGACTGATTTTCATGATCTCTCCTTGCTTGAAATGGGGGCGCAACGTTCGAGAACGTCAGCGCGTCCGTGCCCGGCCAACACCGGGGAGACGAGGCGCAGCATGGCAATGACAGCCGGCGACGTGAGACGCGCCTGCTGAAACTCTCGAATTCCCGGGGAACTTCCCGACATCGCCGCGCCAACCTCTGCCTGCCATGGCGGGGCTGCGGAAATGCGGGCCAAACGAAAGCCGCATGCGGACTTCCGAGCTGGAACCGTCACTCCTGTGGCACACCCCGACCACGGAATCTCACTCTGTCAGGCAGGTCTCCTGGCTCACGGATCGCAGCCTTTGTCGCCCGTCTTCCCGGCAATGACTGCCAGTGACATATGGACGATCGGCTCACCGCTTACAGTTGCGGGTCAGCTCCGGTTTCACACCGGATTCCCTCTTAGCTTCCGCCGAGAAGACGGAAGACCATGACGGCGGCAACCTAGCGGCAGCCAAGGTAAAGTCAAGTTGCCATGCGGGACTATACAGGAGCGGCATTTGCTGCCTTGGCAGCATTTTTTGAAGATCCGATGTTCAAGGCGGAAAGCTGGAGTTCAACTCCGCGCGGAAGCCAGTTGAATTCTTGGACCAGTTGAACTCTTGGGCCAGTTGAACTCTTGGAAATGCGTGGCTGTGGCAACGGACGGCCAGGCCGATCTGTCACAGGTCCATGGTGGCGCCAGTTGTCGTCGACAACCGGCAGGCCTGGAATGCGCCCGGCCCGGAATTCGCCCGGTTTGCCGGGCGCCGCTCGACGGCTCAATTGCCGAGGCCGCGCCGGACAAGGTCGCCGAGCGTCAGCTGATGATCGAACCGCCCAGTGCGCAGGAAGTTGATCGTCTGGGCGATGACCAGCGGATTGTTCATCATGAAGGTGTGCGTCGTCGGCAATACGATGTGGTCGGCCATGCCTGCAAGTTTCGTGCTTTCCACCGAAACCTTGCCGTCATTGGGACCGTTGAACATGGTCGACAGGATCGGGTTGAACGTGCGGTCGCCGGCGATGATGCCGAGTTCGAAGTCGGCTGCGCCCAAGCGGTTCGGAACGCTGTCGGGGCCGGTGCCGAGTTGCATGCCGGCTGGGCCATTGATCATCTCGAACAGCCTGAGATCACCGAGCGTGTCGACGACCTCGGAGCCATGGTTGGGCGGCGCAAGCATGACCACCCGGCCGAGATTTGCCGGCCGGTTGCCGATCAGCCAGGCCCTGAGCAGGATGCCGCCCATCGAATGGGTGACGAAATTGACCCTGGCAGCGCTGCCGCAACCGGCCACCGACGCATCGACATGCGCGATCAGCCTTTCGATCGGCGCATCGACCGAAGGGTAGGTATCATTGACGACGGCGTAGTCGACCCTGCCGAGCGTTTGCTCCATCAGCAGGAAGGATGTGTCGGTGCGCGCGAGCCCGTGCAGCAGCACGACGCAGTCGCGCGCCAGCGCAGCCGACGAGAGCACAGACAGCATCAGGGCCAGCAACAACCGCATGGCGCAAGCTAGTCCACATCGGCGGATGGCCTCAAGCCCACCGCAGCCGCGCACGGCACCTTGTCAGGGAACGTCGTCGCTGGCCGCGGGGCCACCCTCGCCCTCCAGCGTCGACAGCCTCCTGGTCACCGAGCGGCTGAACTTCAGGCGGACACCGGCACCATTGCCACCGTCTTCGGGGATGAAGACGGCACCATAATGTTCCAGTGCCGCTTGCAAGGCGCTGACCGCCGCATCGTTGGGGATGCTGATCTTGCGTTCGAAGGCCTCGATATCAGGCTCTGCGATTTGGGAGGCTGCGGCGAGCCTTTGCCGGCTGATCTCCACCAGGGCGCGTGCCGCCCTGCACATCGATCCCGTCATCATCATCGCCTGAGCCTCCTTGCCGAAAGCTCAGTGATGGCAAATGCCGGATCGTCTGTCACCCCACAGCCGAAGTCAGCCGTTACGACCTTGGTCGTTTCGTCGTCGGATCGTCGTGGGCGAAGGGCGACGCGGGCTGGCAGTGTGACGGTGCCGGTCTTACTGGACCTCGAAGGTCGGCTTGAACCAGGCCGGCGCCAGGGAGCGCTCGAGGTCGAGCGACTGCACATTGGTCCGGTCGATCACCTGGACCGGCGGCCCGACATGGCGATAGTGCAGCGTGCCTTCGATCGCCCGGATCGCCTGGTCGATGGCGATGCGGCCTTGCAGCGGCGGTGAATCAGTCGGCGCCGCCACCACCTTGCCCCGGTTGATCTCGCGGAACGTGCCGTGGGTGAAGTAGTCGGCCAGCACCTGGACGTGGTTGGCCCGCCCCTGTGCCCTCAGGATGCTGACGGCAGCGTCGGCGGTCGGCGCGCTGCCGACGATGTAGTCGATGTCGGGCTGGGCCTCGAGCAGTTCCTCGATCAGCAGCAGCTGGATCTCGACGCCGGTGTCGCCCCATTTGACGGCGTCGATGTTTGCCGAGCTCTGTTTCAGCGCGCCGCGGAAACCTGCCTCGACGAATTTGACCCAGCCGGCACCCTTGGGGCCGGGGAACCAGGCGACGGAGACCGGCATCGAGCCTGTCGGGTGCAGGCGGGCGAGATAAGCGCCGATCGACTGGCCCATCTCCTCCCACGAAACCCCTGATTTCGCCGCGATGCCGGCGTCGTCGATGTCGTTGACCGCCGCGATGACGGGGATGCGCCTGGCGATTTCCCTGATCGTCGGCGTCAGCCCCTCATAAGACACGGTGCCGACGATGAGCGCATCGGCATTGGCGCTGCAGGTGCGGATCTGCTCGATCTGGCGGTCGAGATTGGGGTAGCCGCCGGCCTCGACGACGGTCAGCTTGACGCCGGCCGAACGCGCCTGCTCGACCATGCCGTAGTTGACGCTGACCCAGTAGGAATCCTTGAGATGCGGGTAGGACGCGCAGATGCGCCACGGCTTGGCAGCCCTGGCGACGGGCTGGTAGTCGATCTCGGTGGGCTGCCTGGAATAGTCGAAAGGCGGGTCCCAGGCGTTGAGTTTCCAGCTCGTCGCCGCCTCGCCGGCCATGGCGGAATGGCCGGCATTGAGCGCCAGAAACGCGGCGGCAAGCAGGCCCAGACATTGGCGGCGGATGCGGGATTTCATCGCCCTAGGCTAGTGCATGCCCCCTCAAATCAAAATCGATTTTCACTGGCGATCATGTGCAATCAAAATGCCACGGCGTCCTTTGTCCATCCAATTGGACGCGCAGTGTTGTTGAGCGCTTACGCTGGCAGCGCAAACCATGGTTATATGAGCCATGCTTCATAGGTTCGGCATCGGCGGGAGGCTGTTCCTCGCCTTCTTGTGCATCACGGCTCTGTCGCTGACATCCGGCATCGTCAGCTGGCTGATCCTGCGCAACATCGCCGATGCGCAAGCGGTGGTGAACGCCCAGGCGCTGCCGGCGGTGGCGGCCACCCAGCGCACCGCCGAGCTCAGCGCCAAGCTGATCGCCACGGCACCCGCGCTTGCCGCCGTCACCTCGCGCGCCGAATTGCAGGCCGAGCAGACGAAACTCACCAGCCTGTCGCAGGAGATCGTCAAGTCGCTGGCCGAGGTCCAGCTTCTGTCGATCGACCCCGAACTCGTCGATGCGTTTGCCGGCTCGGTCGAAAAGATGCTGGCCAATCTCAAGCAGAACAACGAGCTGGTGCGGCAGCGGCTGGACGAGGACAAGGCCTATCGCGACGGCGCGGAAGCGGCCACGGTTGCGGCGCAATCGATCCTGCTTTTGTCGGAAACGCTGATCTCCAATGCCTCCGCCGGCGCCTCGGCGGTGACGGCAAGCCTCTACGGCCTGATCGGCGATCCGGCGCGCCGGGAAGACGCCTATGTCGCGCTTGACCGGCTGATCGAACACGACATCTATCTGATGGAGCGGATGTACGAGCTGCGTCACCGCAGCGCCCAGGTCAGCCTGCTGATCAACCGGCTGGGCCGCGCCGAATCGAAAGCCGAAATCAACGAGATCAGCGGCATTTTCCAGGACCATGTGAAGGTCATCAGGCGGCGTATCCTCAGCATCGACGACCCGGTGCGGCGCAAGCAGGGCATGGAGTTCTTCGGCGCCATCGAAGCGGCGGCGGGCGAGGCGCCGGTGTCGGGATCGATCTTCGGCCGCCGCCAGCATGTCGTCGACCTTGCCGGCAGCCTCGACGCCATGGCCCAGGCCAACCGCGACCTCGCGGTGACGCAGAACCAGGTCGCCAGGAACATTCTCGACCGCTCCGACGAGTTCGCCAGGACGACCGCCGAACGTGCCGACAATGCCGTGCGCATCGGCGTCATCGTGCTCGTCGTCACCTTGTTCGGCGCCATCCTCGTCTCGGGCGCCATCGTCTGGTTCTATGTCGAGCGCAATCTGGTACGGCGCCTCAGCGGCCTGTCGCGGGCCATGCAGCGCCTGACGGCGGGCGATCTCGACGTCACCGTGACCGACACCGGCGACGACGAGCTGCGCACCATGGCGGTGGCGGTCAACCAGTTCCGCGACGAGTTCGCGCCGGCGCCTGGAGCTGGAGCAGGAGCGCGAACGCATCACCGACGAGCTCAGGCGGCACCGCGAAGAGCTGCAGCAACTGGTCGAGGAACAGACCGAGCAGATCAGGCTGGTCAACAAGCGCCTGCGCCAGGAGGCGATCGACCACGACGAGGCCCGGGCCCGCGCCGAACAGGCAAACAGCGCCAAGTCGGCCTTCCTCGCCACCATGAGCCACGAGATCCGCACGCCGATGACCGGCATGCTCGGCATGATGCGCCTGCTCGCCGAGACCAGGCTCGGCCCGACGCAGCGCGAGCATCTGTCGGTCGCGGCGAGTTCCGGCGAAGCCCTGCTCGGCATCTTGAACGCCATCCTCGACTACTCCAAGGTCGAAACAGGCAATGTCGCCATCGACAAGGTCGACTTCGATCTGGGCAAACTGGTCAGCGGCGTGGTCGCCTTCATGCGGCCGATGGCGAGCGAAAAGGGGCTCGAACTCAGCTTGGAGATCGATCCCAGGCTGTCGCCTGCTTTCAACGCGGATGCCGGCAAGATCCGCCAGATCCTGTTCAATCTGGTCAGCAACGCGATCAAGTTCACCGAGCACGGCCACGTGCTTGTCGACGTCAAGGTCGCGGCCAACCGCAAGGGCATGCAGACATTGCGCCTCGCCGTGTCGGACACCGGCATCGGCATTTCGCCGGAGCGGCAGCAGGACGTCTTCCAGCCCTTCACCCAGATGGACGCCTCGATCACCCGCCGCTTCGGCGGCACGGGGCTGGGCCTTGCCATCAGCCGCGAGTTTGCCCGCCTGATGGATGCTGAACTGAGCGTCGCCTCGCAACCGGGCGCCGGCAGCATGTTCGCGCTCGACATGCCGCTGCGCAAGGCGAAGGCCGCCGGCCTGTCGGCCGACAAGCAGCATCGTGCGCGCAAGACCATGCCGTCGGCCTGCAACATCCTGGTGGTCGAGGACGACGATGCCACGCGGCTGGTCTCGACCACCATCCTGTCCAATGCCGGCCATCACGTGAAGGCGGTGAGTTCAGGCTATCTCGCGCTCGAAGCGATCGGCGATTTCAGGCCCGATCTCGTCGTCATGGATGTCAGCCTGCCCGGCATCGACGGCATCGAGACGATGAACCGCATCAGGCAAGCGCTTTCGGCGCCCGACCTGCCTGTGGTGGCGATGTCGGCGCATGTGTTCAAGACCGACATCGAGCGTTACCTCGATGCCGGCGTCGATGCCTTCGTGGCCAAGCCGATCGTCCACGCGCAACTGCTCGATGCGGTTGCCTCGCTTGGCGGCCGGCCAATCCGCTCCGCCGATCATGCCGAGGCGGCTTTTGACCTGGCCGCCTGCCAGGCCGACGTCGATGCCCTTGGCTCGGAGACCGTGCGGCGGCTGCACCGCATCGCCCATGACAGCCTGCCCCGCCGCTTCCAGTCGATGCGCGACGCCCTGAAATCAGGCGATCGCGAGGCCCTGCGCGATCTCGCCCACGCCACCCGCAGCACCGCCGGCTCGCTCGGCTTTCCGCGCCTGCTGAAGGCAGCGGAAGCGCTCGAAGCGGCGGCGGCACAAGCGCCTTCAAGCGCATTGCGCCGCATCGTCGACGCCTGTGAACAGGCCTTCGCCGAAGGCTCGCGACAATGGCTCGAGATACTGGGGCAAGAGATGCTAGGGCAAAAGACGCTGGAAGGCACAGCCGATCCGGCCCATTCGGCCTAGGCACTGCCCTCAGAAGCCCGAGGCGCGCGCCGGCTGAAGCGCGTCCGGCGCGAAGAAATAGCCTTCGCCATGGGCGGTGACGATGATGCGCGGCGTGCGCGGATTGTCGTTCAGCTTCTGCCTGAGGCGCCTGACCAGCACATCGACGGTGCGGTCGCTGGCGTCCCATTCGCGCCGCGAAATCTCGTGCAGCAGACGCTCGCGCGACAGCACCTGGCCGGGATTGGCCGTCAGCACCGACAACAGCTTGAATTCGGCGCCGGTCAGCTCGACGAAGCTGCCGTCGGCTGCCTGCAATGTGCGGCGCGACACCTCGAGCGCCCAGCCATGGAACTGCCGCGTGCCTGCGGCGACGGCAGGCTGCCGGCCCTTGCCGACGCGGCGCAGCAGGCCCTTGACCCGGGCCAGCAGTTCGCGGTGCTCGACCGGCTTGGTGACATAGTCGTCGGCGCCGATTTCGAGACCGACGATGCGGTCGACTGTGTCGGTCCTGCCGGTGACCAGGATGATGCCGACATCGGAGCGCTCACGCTGCTCGCGGGTCAGCTTGAGGCCGTCTTCGCCGGGCAGGTTGATGTCGATCATCAGCAGGTCGGCCGGGTGCCGGCTCATGATGGCGCGCATCTGCTCGCCGTCGCCGGCCTCGCTGACCTTGTAGCCTTCGGCCAGGAAATAGCCGGCCAGCTTGGCCCGCGTGACCGGATCGTCCTCGACGATCACGATGTGATGTTGAACCCGCATGCCATCTTGTCCTCCCGACTTTGTTGACATCATTTCACAAGTCGGCCCGCACCGGCAACGAGGATGCAGTGCTCGCATGCCCGAGGCAAAGCAGCAACGTCGCGAGTGCTGCACTGCCTGACTGATGAAACAAGCCGGCACCGCACCTGTCATGGCGACGCCGGCCTCTGCCATCACGGCTTGGGATCTGCCACGTCAGCCTTTCTTTGCCGAGAAGCAAGGCAGCACGTCCTCCTCGAAATATGGCTCCTGATTGACCCAGAACATGTAGCCGACCTTGAGGAAATCCTGCGCAAAGGCATGAAGGACCGGCACCAGGTTGGTGCGGTTCGCCACGACATTCGTCGAGCCAGTCTCGCCGACATAGTTGCCGTCCTGCACCGCAATGCCAAGCGGCACCGTGAACTTGCCTTCATGCATCATCGCCAGGGCATGGTTGAGCTGACCCTTTTTCATGTACATGAGATCGGGAGCCCCCATGCCGACGCCGATCTTGTCGCCAAACTCATAGATCCCGCGCAGATATCCCTTGTCCTCCCAAGGCAGCCATTCGCCGGGCATGAAGTTCGCGTAGAGCATGGTGGTCGAGGTCGGGAACGCCATTTTCATGGCACGCATATTGGTCTTGAGCGCTGCCACATATTTGTCCGGGGTAAAGGACGAATCCGTATCCGTCGAAACGCCGATGGCCGTTTCCTGCAGGTTGATGCCTTCGATCACGCCGTCGAACTGCTTGCCAAGCGCGGCAAGCAGTGCCGCGAAACGCAGCTGGACCTTGGCGTTCCAGCGCTTGGCGACCCAGCCTTCGACGACGCCGCCGTCGGTATATTGCGCGGTGACGCCCCCGTCATAGTCGCCCTTCAAAAGATAGTCGGGCACCGGCTTGTATTCGGGAGAGAAGGACGCTTCCTGCAACTGAATGAAGAGCCGCTTGCCATGTTTGGCGAGATAGTCGACGTCGGACTGGATCAGCGAGAAATCGTAGTGTCCTTCGGTCGGCTCGAGCTGGCGCCACGCATACATGATCTGCGCACCGACAAAGCGATCGCTGGTCAAGAACGCATGGTCGCGGATCGCATCGCGATCCCGGCTGAAATAGACGAAATGTTCGATCTTGTCCGCCGCCAGCGGACATGCTGCGCCGGTGTACTGCTTGTAGGCATTGGCATATCGATTGGCTGGATTATCCCACGCCATGGCGGAGGTGGTGGCAATCGCGGCGCCAAGCGCAATGGCGAGGCCAAGAGGACGTTTCAACTTCATAGGTCTACCCTTGAGTGGATCGAGGCCGGCCGGCCCGTTTGCCCTCAATCGTCTAGTTTGCGCACGACGCGCTTTCGACCTCGAAGTGGTGCAACGCGCGTGCAGATTCGGTGCAGGGTCAAGACAGGCGCTAGTCGAACTCGATCTCGAAAATGGCGCCGCCCATGTTCGCGACCGGCGTCAGGCGCGCTCCATAAAGCTCGAGGATGGCAACCACGATGGCCAGGCCGAGGCCTGTTCCGCCCTCGTCCCGGCGCGTGGTGAAGAACGGTTCGGCCAAGCGGCCAAGGTCGATGTCGGCAAACCCGGTACCGTTGTCTGAAAGCCGCAGGATCGGTCCAGCCCAAACCAGCTCGAGCCTGGTCGCCCCATGGTGGCGTGCATTCTGCGCCATGTGCGCCAGTACCGTTTGTCCATGCGCAACCGACAGCGGCAGGATGGCATCCACAGGAGCCAGGCTGATAGCGAGGTCGGCAATCTCGGGCAGCATATCCCTGATCTGACCGGGCTCGCCGCGCACGCCCTCGCGCGACCTTGTCATGTCGCGGAGCTGGTGGAGCAGCACATCCATCCGCTCCCCCTGGGCCTTGATGGTGCCTATGAGGCTGTGCTGCGCATCATCGGACAGGTGGCCGTCCTCGAGAAGCTCGGCGGCACCCATGATCGAGGTAACCGGCGATTTGAGCTCGTGGGTAACGTGGTTGGTATAGATGCCGATTTCCTTGCTGCGCCGCGACAGCGTGCCGGCCATGGTGATGACGGCCTCGCCCAGTTCGGCAATCTCCCGCATGCCGTAGTGGCCGAGCGGAGCAAGCTCGGAATGGCCGCCATTGGCGACCATTCTCGACTGGTCGCGCAGGGCGCGGATCGGCCGGAGCATCGTCCGTACCAGCAGCGTTCCCACGACAGCAGCGCCTAACAGCGTCACGGCGACCAGGACAATGACGGCGATGCGCTCGCCGGCGAAATACTCCGTCAGCCCAGGAGCGGTCCTGGACAGGTAGACCGCGCCGATCACCCGGTTCTGGCTGATCACAGGATAGGCAATCAGCACCCTGAAACCTGTCCCGCCGCCAAGTGCTGCCAGACGAAACCGCGTGCCCGCGTCACTCCGCCAGCGCAGTGCGGCCCCAACATCGCCTTGCAGCGCCTGCTGCACCTCCGCCACCGTGGCAAAACTCGCCGGCTCGCGCGCGAGCATGTCTATCCCTTGATGGTCCAGGAAAACGACCGTCGAAAGCGTCGTACGGCTGGCATTGTCAGCCAGGGCACCCAGCCCCGGCGCAATCCGGAGATATCGCGGATCGAGCCGTTCTGCGGTGGGCACGGGATCGGGGCGGACAGGCTCGACCACATCCTGGCGAAGGTTCAGGAGCGGTCGAAAGGTCCGTGACGCGGCGCTCCAGAATATGCGCTTGGGCGGTGGCAGATAATATCCAGCTATCGGCCCTCCGGCTTCGGGCGACTCGGCCTCGAAAGCGACGACATAGGCCCCGGCATAGATCGCCGCTTGCTTGATAAGCGAAGCCTCCGTCTCGTTGACGAGCCGGTTCGTTCCGATCTGCAAGGCCAGCGTCGTTGCGATCGGCACCGCAAGCAGGCTTGCGCAGACAAGCAACACCACCAGTGGCATGGACGGCCGCCATTTCCGGGCTATCTGGCTCACGCGGTGCCAGGCCCAGCGACGCAATTGCCAAGCCGCAGCCCTACCCCTCTCACCGTTTCGATCACGTCGGAGTAGCCAAGTGCCGCGGCCTTGGCGCGGATGTTGCGCACGTGACTGTCCACTGTACGTCCCGACAAGGTGTTGTTCCCGCCATAGGCCTTGTCGATCATGGCCCCACGGCCGACGACGATCCCGGGTCGGGCCGACAGGATTTCCAGCACCGAAAATTCCGTCGCCGTCAGCGGCAGATCCTTTCCGGCGAGGCGGCAGACGTGGCGTCCGCTATCGAGAGTGAGGTCTCCGTGCCTGATGATGCCACCTGCCTGCTTGCCTCGTGCCAGTATGGCCTTGATCCGCAGCAGCAGTTCGCGCGGCGAGAACGGCTTGCTGACATAGTCGTCCGCCCCAAGCTCGAACCCCACGATCCGGTCGACTTCGTCGTCATGCGCGGTCAGGAAGACGATCGGAACATGTGAGCTGGCGCGGATGGTCTTGCAACATTCGACCCCGTCCATGACAGGCATTCCAATGTCGAGCACCACCAGGTCGGCATGGTGTCGCTGCAACTGCTCCAAAGCCAGGCGCCCGTTGGCCGCCTGCTGGACATGCATTCCCGCCCTTTCCAGCGCAATGCCGATCACGTTGCGGATATCCGGGTCGTCATCGACAACGAGAATGCTGGGGTTCATAGCGCGATCACCAAGGAGACATGCCACCAAATGGCCGAAACCAGCTTCTTCTATCGAAGCGGGCGCTTGCAAGCCAAGACCTGGTTGCAGGTAAAGACCGGGACTGTCCGGCAACCTCGACTACAAAAGCGCGAAGATGATGGCGCTTCCGCGCTCGCCTTGCAGCCCGCGGCCGGAAAATAGCCCGCGCGTTTCGTCGCGTGACCTGGCCTTTCATTAACATCTTTTCACAAATCAGACCACGACTTTTACACCCCGCCCGACACCGGTTCACTTCTCACCGCTATGTTTGCGGACCTGGAGCGGAATTGGAACCGGCCCGCAGAGGCCAGCATCCGCAACTCCAGGGGAACGATCGCAACACAAAACAATGGGAGCTTCAATGAGCAAGTTCACGAAGTCTGCGAGCATGGCCACGATCATGGCTTTTGCGGCCGGCACGGCATTCGCCGAGGATTCCACCGACGTCATCAAGATCCCGACCCACAACTGGTCGAGCCAGATTGTCGGCGCCCACATCGTCGGCAAGCTGCTCGAAAAGGGCGGCGCCAAGGTCGAGTATGTCTCCGCCGACAGCCAGGTCGTCTACACCGCTTTGTGCGAAGGCGACGTCAGCCTGGTGCATGAAGTCTGGGAAGGCGCCTTCGGCGTTGCCTTCCAGAAGGTGGTCAAGGAAGGCTGCGTCGTCGATGCGGCGACCCACGACGCCAAGACCCGCGAGGAGTGGTGGTATCCGACCTATGTCGAGGAAGTCTGCCCCGGCCTGCCGGCATGGGAAGCGCTGAACGCCTGCGCCGACAAGTTCTCAACGGCCGAGACCGCGCCGAAAGGCCGGTTCCTTGGCGGCCCCGTCGACTGGCTCAAGCATGACTCCGAGCGTGTCGAAGCACTCGCCATGAACTTCGAAGTCGTCAATGCCGGCTCGTCGGCAGCGCTGTGGGCCGAGCTCGAATCCGCCGTCAAGCGCAAGGAGCCGATCGTCCTGTTCAACTGGACGCCGAATTTCGTCGAAGCACTTTATGACGGCAAGTTTGTCGAGTTCCCGGCCTTCGACCCGAAATGCAAGGACGATCCGGCCTGGGGTTCCAACAAGGAGCTGAGCTACGACTGCGGCAACCCCAAGGATGGCTATTTGAAGATCGCCGCCTGGAAGGAATTCCCGACCAAGTGGCCCAAGGCCTACGCCATCCTGCAAAAGATCAACTTCTCCAACATGGACATCGCGGTTCAGGCCAAGCTTGCCGACATCGACAACATGGAGCCCGAGGCGGCCGCCGACAAATGGCTGGCCGACAATGAAGGGCGCTGGAAGACCTGGCTCGGTTCGGCCAGCTAATTCCTGCATCGACCAGGTAATTCCTGAATCGACCAGGTAATTCCCGCATCGAAGAGTCGTGTCGTGGTGTCGTGGCGCTTGCCCAGAGCAGGCGCCACCTCGCCCGCGCACACCCATCGGCCACCTTGGCGAGAGGCAAACTCGACATGACCGAAGCAAAGATCGCATGCCGTAATCTTTGGAAGCTCTACGGCTCTGACCCGGCCGGCTTCCTGCGCCGCCAGGGCGGCACCCCGTCGATCGAAACCATCCGCGCCGAGGGCTACATCCCGGCTGTCCGTGACGTCTCCTTCGAGGTGATGCCGGGCGAAATCCTCGTCGTCATGGGGCTGTCGGGTTCCGGCAAGTCGACGCTGCTGCGCTGCCTGGCACGGTTGATCGAACCGACATCGGGCGAGGTCATGTTCGAGGGCCGCGACATCCTCGCCGCCTCCGAGCGCGAACTGATCGAGCTCCGGCGCCACAAGATGGGCATGGTGTTCCAGCACTTCGCGCTTCTGCCGCACCGCACCGTGCTCGACAATGTCGCCTTCCCGCTCCAGGTTCGCGGCACCGATCGCCACAAGCGCGAGGCCCGCGCCCGCGAGGTGATCGAGCTCGTCGGCCTGAAGGGCCGCGAAGGCTATTATCCGCGCGAACTCTCCGGCGGCCAGCAGCAGCGCGTCGGCATCGCCCGTTCGCTCGCCGTCGGCCCCGACGTCTGGTTCCTCGACGAACCGTTCTCAGCACTCGACCCGCTGATCCGCCGCGAGATGCAGGACGAGTTCCTGCGCCTGCAGCAGGTGCTCAACAAGACGATCGTCTTCATCACCCACGACTTCGACGAGGCGATCCGCGTCGCCGACCGCATCGCCATCATGAAGGACGGCGTCGTCGAACAGCTCGGCACGGCGGAAGAACTTGTCACCTGCCCGGCCACGCCTTATGTCGCCGAATTCACCCGCAATGTCGCGCATGATCGCCTGATGTCGGTGCGATCAGTGATGGCGCCCGCATCCTCCCGCACGCCCGACGCGGCCGCCGTCCAGGTACAGGCGCTGCTCGCCAGCGTCGCCCGCCAGGTGCTGTTGTCGGAACGTCCGGTCGATGTCGTCGACGATGGCGGCACCCTTGTCGGCACGCTGAGCCGCGCCAGCCTGATCGACGCGCTCTATGGCAAGGAACAGTGCCCATGAGCGCCGCGACGCTGACCCGGCCGCAAGAGATGGAGGCGCCGAAGCCGCTGGCCGCGATGACCAAGCCGCTGCTGGTCATACTGCCCTTCGCCATCCTGCTGCTGGCTGCATCCGTGCTGCCCGACTGGGCGGTGCAGGTGCCCAAGGGCTGGACCATTCCGTTCGTCGACTGGGCCAACACCGTTTTCGACCACCTGCGTGACGACGCCATCTTCGGGCTGTTTTCGTTCCGCGACCTGACGCGTGCCATTGCCGAGCTGATCACCTGGCCACTGGCCTTCGTCGAGGGCCTGCTGGTCACCGGCTTTCCCAAGATCGGCGTTGCCGCCATGCCCTGGGTGATGACCGCGGGATTGTCGGGCGTGCTCGGCTGGTATCTCAGGGACTGGCGGCTTGGGCTGCTGGCGGCCGGATGCGTTGCCTACATGGCGATCTTCGGCAAATGGGAACTGTCGATGATCACCTTGTCGGTGGTGCTTGTCGCTGCCCCCATCGCCGGTCTCATCGGTTTCGGCATCGGCATTGTCGCAGTCAAGAAGCCTTGGTTCGAAGCGCTCATCGTGCCGCTGCTCAATGTGCTGCAGTCGCTGCCGCATTTTTCTTACCTGATCCCGATCGCCGTGTTCATCGGCGTCGGCCACAAGGCCGGCACCATCGCCACCGTCATCTTCGCCATTCCGCCGATGGCGCGGCTCACCATCCTTGGCCTGAAAGGCGTCACTGAGGAGGTCCGCGAGGCCGGCAAGATGGCCGGCTGCAGCCGTTTCCAGACCTTGTGGATGGTCGAGATCCCGTCGGCCCGCCAGCCGCTGCTTGTCGGCGTCAACCAGGTCATCATGCAGTGCCTGGCGATGGTCGTCATCGCGTCCTTCGTCGGCGCGCGTGGCCTCGGCCACGACCTGTTGTTCCGGCTGCAGGCGCTGAAGATCGGCCAGGCGCTGGAAAGCGGCGTCGCCATCGTGCTGATGGCGATCACGCTCGACCAGCTGAGCCGGGCCGCCGCCTTCAAGGAACCCGCGCATGTCGCGCCTGACGCCACCTTGCTGCAGCGCTTTCCATTCTTGGCAGCCGCCGCATTGGTCGTCATCGGTTCGTTCGTGCTTTCGCTAACGACACTTTATGCCCACACCTGGCCATCCGACCTCGCGCTCAGCACCGCCCCGTTCTGGGATGCGCTCGTCGACTGGGTGACGCTGACCTTCTACGAGCCGCTGCAATATCTGCGCAACGCGATGCTGCTTTATGTGCTGATCCCGGTGCGCGACCTGTTCCAGAGCATTCCCTGGACGGCGATGGTGGCGCTGGTGGCCGCAGCCGGCTGGTCGCTCGGCGGCCTGCGCCTCGCGCTCACCGTCTCCGGCTTCGTCCTGTTCATCGCCTTCGCCGGCTACTGGGAGCGCTCGCTGATCACCGCCTATATGGTGACGGTCGCGGTGCTGCTCTGCATCATGATCGGCCTGCCGATCGGCATCTGGGCCTCGCATAGCGAGCGCCGCACCGCCATCGCCAAGCTTGTGTGCGACACCTTCCAGACCTTCCCGTCCTTCATCTACCTGATCCCTGTCATCATGCTGTTCAAGGTCGGCGACGTGGCCGCGATTTCGGCGATCATCATCTATGCGATGATCCCGGTCGTCCGCTACACCATCTTCGGGCTGCGCAACGTGCCCCAGGAAATCGTCGAGGCCGGCATCACGTCGGGCTGTACCCGCAGGCAGCTGTTGTGGAACATCCGCATGCCACTGGCCTTCCCCGAAATCATGCTCGGCATCAACCAGACGATCATGTTCGCGCTGTTCATGGTCATCATCGCCGCCTTCATCGGCACCAAGGACATCGGCCAGGAGATCTTCCGGGCGCTGACCTTCAACGATGCCGGCAAGGGCCTTGTGCTTGGCCTCTGCGTCGCCTTCATGGGGCTGACCGCCGACCAGCTGATCACCGCCTGGGCAACCAAGCGCAAGCAAAGGCTCGGGCTGGCGTAGGCTTTGTCAGCCGGCGGGCTCGCCCGCCAGCTGACAAAGATTTCATCAAAGCAACAATCCCGTCGACGACGGGAGCTATTGCCGGACGCTCGCGGTGACGCCCGTTCAGCCAGCGCCGTTTGTTCAGGCCTTGTAGGTCATGGTCCTGACCACATCCTGCGCCGGGCGCTTTTCACCGGCGAGCACCTCGAAATCGAGCTGGTTCTCGCGCGGCACCAGCGGACAGGTGACGAAGTTGGTGAAGGCGCAGGGCAGCGCCACCGCATAGTTGAAATCGATCCAGTCGATGCGGCTGTTGCTGGCGTCGGTGAACTGCAGCTCGATGACGCGGCCGGCGCCATAGGTGACGGGGCCGCTGGTCTTGTCGCGGACATGGGCCACCGGCTGCACGCCTGTTGGCGTGTCCTTGCCGATCAGCTCGATGCTGTAGCTCTTGCCCTTGTGCTCGAAGGTGAAGGTGCCGATGCGCGGCGTCGATTCACGCACGCCGGCTTCCACGGTTTCGGCCTCGTATTCGGTAAGCGCGGTCGGCGTATAGGTGCCTGCAATACGCCAGGCGGGATCATAATCGAAGGCGCTGACGCCAGCTTCTTCCACTGTCGTCGCCACCCTGGGGTCACGCACCCGCACACCGTAGAGGGACTGGCCGTTGCTCTTGCTGCGCAGGATCGCTTCGACCTCGTTGACGCCGAAATAGACCGGCTCGCTCTTGCCATGGCCATAGGTCTGGTTGCGGCCCGGGACGATTTCGACCGGTCCGGTCGGGTATTTGCCATTGACCGAAAGGTTGGGTCCCGAGGCCGGCGGGGTGAACATGACCTTGCCGTCCTCGACCGACCAGGTGCCGGGAAGCAGATCGAAACTCAGGTCCTTGTCGTTTGCTTCCAGCCAGTACTGGGCCACCAGCGAGGTCCAGCCATAGGGGCGGAACATCTTGGCGACATGGGCGTAGCGCCATTCACGCCACTGGCCTTCCAAATGTTCTCTTGTGGGCATGTTCGTCTCCCTTTCGAAGAATTCAGCTGTCTGCTTGTGCATCGGGGTTAGGTGGGCTCAGCCTTGACCGGCTGAGCCGGTGACCTCGCCGAGGAAGGCGAGCATGCCGCGCCAGGAACCGTCGTCGGCCCTGGAATTGCCGGAGGGCGTGCCGCCATTGGTGTAGGGAACCTTCGAGACCGGGTGCAGCCGGCTCAGCTGCGTCGACGGCACGATCGGCAGGTTGATGGCGTGGCCGGCATCGTCGAAGTCGAGATGGCGGACCAGATGCGGATGGTCGTGCCGGTCGAGCGTCGAGACGACCATGCGGGAATACAGGCTGGACGGCCAGGCGCGGTCGTCGCGGCCCGAGATCAGCAGCACCGGGCCGGCGATATTCTCGACCGGAATGCGCGCCTGCGCCACAAGTGCGGTGTCCTTGAGCCCCTCGAAAAAGACCGAATGATGCCGGTTTGGCGGGGCATCGCCGGCCCAGGGGTGCCAGTGCACGGCGGCATTGTCCTGCCACAGATGCGGCAGCGCAACGCCGTCCCTGGTCCAGCTGGTGCCCTGCCAGCCGCCACGCGCCGGATCGCCCGCACCCTGGGCGCCATGGACCACGGCACCGGGAACGAATGCGATCACGGCGGAGACCAGCTCCGGGAAGGTGGCGCCCAACAAGAGCGCGAGCTCGCCGCCGCGCGACTGGCCGCTGACCGCAACGAAGCCGTCTTTCGGCTGCAGCTCCCGGCGCGCCCAGCGCAGGCCGGTCTCGAGATATTCGAGCGGTGTTTCGGTGATGAAAGGTGACAGGCCAGGTGCCTTGAAATAGCCAAGCGCAAAAGCGCGGTAGCCGCGGGAAGCAAGCAAGGCGGCGCGCGGTTCGTTGATGCCGCCACCCGAGCCGTTGAGCACCACCACAACAGGATGGGGCCCTGGCCCGGCCGGCGTGAACAGCGTGCCGACCAGCCCGTCGTCGCGAATGTCCCGACGCTCGACCCCGGACACGGCAAAGCTCTGGCAGAGCCTGGCCTCGGTCTTGATGCCAGCGGCGGTTTCGGCCGTCAGCGTCGTCTGCAGCGGCTGCATGACATCGTCCGGGAAGAGCTCGGCGCTCGCGCTGTCGATCGGCTGCTGGCTCCAGATCAGCCCCATGCCTGAGACTTCCGCATAGTCGCCGCCGACCGGCGCGTCACGGCTCAGGTCGACCACGCCCAACGCGTCGGCCATGAAGGTCGCCTGGCTCATCCAGGTCACGCCGCGCGCCCGTGTCGTGCGGGCGGAGATGGCGACCAGTTCGTCGGGCGCGAGGCCGGAGACGACGATCCGGCGCGGCTCGTCGATCAGGCCGTCGACGGCATCGATGGAAAAGACAGGTGCGGAAACGGGCTTTGTCGTCATCTGGAACTCTGCAGGGAGGTGGCCGGCGTGATCATCGGCCTGACGGGCCGGTCATGCGGGCGAGATGGGCGTCGAGGCGCTGGGCGAAATCGGCGTCCAGTTCGGCTTGCGGCGACAGGCTGCCGCCGCGCGGCCAGTGACCGCCGCCGTCGGTCCAGTCGCGCTTCAACCCGGCAAGCCTTGTTTGCCAGTCGACATCGTCGCCGGCCCGCGCAGGATCGAAGGCGAGGATGAACACACCGCGGCCTTTCGCATCGCCCCGGCCGCCGCCGGCGACGCCGGCCATCAGTTCGACCACCAGCCCGAGCAGCGAGCCGATCTGGCCGCCGCGCGGCAGCAACGCCGCAACCTCCGTAGCGATGCTGGTCGGCCGTCCTTCGCCGTCGAGCGCGATGCCGTCAGGCAAAAGCGCGCCGGAGACACGGGCATTGCGGATATCGGCCATGGTGGCCGTGCTGGTGGCGACGTCGATGACGACGCGGTCAGCACCCTGCCCGATGGCAAGCGCCAGCGGATTGGTGCCGATCACCGCACGGCTGCCGCCATGTGGCGCAACGAAGGGCGGCCCCTCGGCGCCGGCGATGCCAAGCAGCCCGGCATCGGCGAGATGGCGAACGAACGGCGCGAGCCGGCCAAAACCCCTGACGCCGCGCAGGAAGACGGCGGCGACGCCGAACTGCCTGGCAGCCTGGGCCAGATCGAGTGTGGCGCTGGCAACCGCCAGCGGCGCAAAGCAGGAGGAGCAGTCGAGCCAGTCTATGGCCTGCGCGCCGGCGCGCGCCGGCGCAGGCGTGGCATCAACAGTCCATTCATCGAGCATGGCGATGCCAAAGCGCGGCAGGCCGAGCGCATCGGCCTCGACCAGCGCCGAAGCCGCGAGCTTTGCTGCCGCGCTGCCGCCCAGCGCCACCGCCAGCCGGCCGGCCGCATCAGGGATCGCGATCATTCGCCCGGGCTCCGCGCTGTGCCGCCAAGCTGGATCTCGCTTGCCGACAAATAGCCCAGGGTCATCAGGCGTTCGATCAGGAATTCCCTGGAGTGCTTGATATGGGCGAACTCGATCGCCGCGGCCCGCTCGCCGTCGCCGGCTGCGATCGCATCGACGAGGGCGGTGTGCTCATCGGAGTGCTCGCCGGCCTTGACGGTGAAATCGATGGCGAAGCGCAGCAGGCGTTCGAGCTCGTCGAACAGGGTCTCGGAGAGGGTGACGACACGCTTGTTGCGGCTGCAGCGGGCAATAGCGAGGTGAAAGCGCCGCGCCACCTGTTGCATGGTGCCGATATCCATCGGCGCGGCGTATTCCCTGACGATCTGGCGCAGCAGGGCAATTTCGGCCGGCGTGGCGTAGCGTGCCGCCTGCCTGGCCGCATGCGGCCCGATCGCGGCGCGCATGTCGAGAATGTCGTGCACCGCCTGGAAGGTGATGGGGGCGACGCGATAGCCGCTGCGCGGCAGGATCGTCACCAGCCCGTCGGCGGCGAGCCTCTGCATGGCATCGCGCACCGGCGTCTTCGAGACCTCGTAATGGCTGGCAATGGAGGCTGCGTCGAGCGTCGTCCCCGGCACGATCTCGCAGCGCATGATCTCCTGGCGCAGTGCCAGGTAGATGCGCTCCGAGACAGGGGCATTCGCGGTGGGGTCGGCCTCGACGGTCATCAGCCTGTGCTCCTCAGTGCCTCAATGCTTCGCCCAGGGCACGAGCTTACGCTCGATCAGCTCCAGCGCGAGGATGGTGAAGTAGCCGAGCGCCGAAATCACCACGATGCCGACGAACATGCGCGACACCGCGAAGGTCTGCCACGACGCCCAGATGAAGAAGCCGACGCCGCTGCGCGCGCCGAGGAACTCGGCCGCCGCGATGATGATGTAGGACGAGCCGGCCGCAAGCCTGAGCCCGGTGAAGATGTTGGGCAGTGCCGATGGCAGCGCGATGCGGAAGAAGGTCTGCAAGCGCGTCGCACCGGCGTTCTTGGCGACGTCGAGATAGATCTGCGGCGTCTGCATCACCCCGCCCATGGTGTTGTAGAGCAGCAGGAAAAACACGCCGATGGCGATGACGACGAATTTCGAGGCGTCGCCGACGCCGAAGATCAGAAGGATCAGCGGCAGGATGGCGATCTTCGGCACCGGATAGAGTGCGGCAAAGATCGGCCCGAGCACGCGCCGCGCCGGCTGCGACAGGCCAAGGAACAGGCCAAGCAGGATGCCTGGAATGGCGCCCATGACGTAGCCGACCGAGACACGGCGCAGCGTCGCGCCGATATGGTCGAAGATTTCGAAGCTCATGATCATCTGCCAGGCGGTGCCGGCAATGGCGCTGGGTGGCGGAAAGAAGCGCCTGTCGATGACGTTGAGCTGCGAGGCGACCTCCCACAGCAACAAAAGCAGCAGCGGGCTGAAATAGGAAATGGAGCGGAACAGCCGCTCGCGCTGGGCCGGTGTCTTGAGCTCGCGGATCTGCTCTTCGGTCAGTTTTGCAGTGACGAGGCTCATGCCTGATGCTCCGGCGAGGTTGAGGCCAACAGGCGCCAGACCTCATAGGTGAGGTCCCAGAAACGCTTGTCGCGGCGCATCTCGACGACGTCGCGCGGCCGGTCGAAGGGCACGGCAAGATCGGCGATGATGGTGCCGGGGCGCGGCGACATCACCAGCACCCGGTCGGCCAAGGTCAGTGCCTCGTCGACGCTGTGGGTGATGAACACGACGGTCTTTCCCGTCGTCTCCCAGATGCGCAGCAACTCCTGCTGCAGCACCAGCCGCGTCTGCTCGTCGAGCGCGCCGAACGGCTCGTCCATCAAAAGGATCTCGCGGTCGTCGACCAGCGCGCGCGCCACCGACACACGCTGCTTCATGCCGCCGGACAGCCTGTGCGGCAGCGCATCGGCGAAATCGCTCAAACCCGTCAGTTCAAGCAGTTCGTCGACCCGCGCACGGCGCTTTGCTGCTGAGACACCCTTCAGGGAGAGCGGAAAGCCGACATTTTCGCGCACGGTGAGCCAGGGCAGCACCGACGCTTCCTGGAACACCATCGCCGGCGGGCTGTCGCTCTTCATGTCGATGCTGCCGCCGAGCTTGGTTTCAAGCCCGGCAAGGATGCGCAGCACCGTCGTCTTGCCGCAGCCGCTGGGACCGACGATGCAGACGAATTCGCCACGCTTGACCTCGAACTCGACCTCATAGGCAGCGACCGTGGTGCGGTCGCTGTCGGCGTCGTAGAAGGCCTTGGTGAGGTTGCGCACCTCGATCGCCGTCTCGCTCATCATACCCGCCCCCAGCGGCAACGCGGCCTGCGTCACTTCTTGGCCACGAGTTCGTTGGCGCGCTTCAACAGGTCGCTGCGATAGACCGAGGTGATGTCGACATCGCCCTTGTATTCAAGGTCGCCACGCTTGCGGAAAAACGCCTCCTGCTCGCGCACCGAGTTGAGGTCGATCGACCCGTCTTCCGAACGGATGGTGTAGGCAATGCCCTGCAGCAGCGACTTTTCGGTGCCGGTGTAGCGGGCGACGATGTCGAGCACCTTGTCATCCTTCCAGCCGCCATTGTCGAGCAGGCGCGCCGCCTTGAGATAGGCGGCGAGGAAGTTGACGACGGCACCCTCATTTTGCTGCACGAACTCCTTGTTGAAGGCAATGAAGCCCAGTTCGGTGCCGAAGGTATGGTCCTCGACCAGGCGGCGACCCAGGCCCTCGCGCTCGAGCTGCAGGGCGAAGGGTTCGATGCTCCAGCCGGCCTCGAGGCCGCCATTGGCGAAGGCAGCGGCGGTGGCGGGCGGCGGCAGGTAGATCGCCTCGACGTCGTCGACGGTCAGCCCGCCCTTTTCCAGCGCCTTGGCGACCGAATACATGCCGAAGCCGCCAGGCCCGGGAATGCCGACGCGCTTGCCTTTCAGGTCCTGCACCGTGCGGATACCGGCATCCCAGGCGGCCTGCGAAACCATGAAGGGCGACGGCGACGGCACCGTGTTCGGCATCTTGGCCGAGGTCGCGACAATGGCGACGGTTGCGCCCGCATTGATCGAGTTGAACAACCCGGCACCCCAGGTCGCAGCCCCTGCCTGGACATTGCCCGAGGCCAGCATCTGGATCGTCTCGGCAGTGCCGCTCTTCGGCGACAGCGTCACGTCGACGCCATACTCGTCGAAATAGCCGAGATCCTCAGCCAGGAAGAACGGCGCGTAGTCGGCAAAGGGCGAATAGAGGAATTCGATCTTCGGCTTGTCCTCAGCCACCGCACCGCCTGCCGCGCCGGCCATAAGGCCAGCCGCAAGTGCTGAGACAAGAAATCCGCGACGATTGACGGCAACCATAAGAACCCTCTCCATTGAGCGATCAGCCAGACTTTGATGTCCTGGATTTTGCAACTGATGCATCACATGGAGAAGGTGATATTTTCTAATCTGCTTGGCAAGCGGAAAATTCGCGTTCGCAATCGCACAGGATCTCAGCAAGTTTTCGGAGCATTGGCCGGGCACTGTCGGCAGTCGCGGCATCGATCGATCGGGCCCTGTCCGGCGCTGCCCCCGCGGAGGCGAGCAAAATCACGGGCCCGCAAAGCGTAACTCGGCCAGCCATTTCCCTGGCTGGCCGAGTTGTCGGTCCATTCCAGCGGCGATCAGTCCGCGATGATGACGTCGGTTTTCTCGAACTTGGTGACGTCGATCAGCCCCTTGTCCGAGATGCGCAGTTCCGGGATCACGACGAGCGCCAGCAGCGAGTGCTGCATATAGGCGTTGTTGAGCTGACAGCCGCATGCGCGCATCGCCTCGACCAGCCTGCCGGCCTTCACCGCGACCACTTCGGCGCGCTCGTCCGACATCAGGCCGGCAACCGGCAGCTCGACCAGCGCGAGTTCCTCGCCCTCGCTGATCATGACGATGCCGCCGCCGACCTGCTGCAGCCGGTTGGCGGCCTTCGCCATGTCGGCCTTGTTGGTGCCAACGACGATGATGTGGTGGCTGTCATGCGCAACGGTCGAGGCCATGGCGCAATCCTTGCTGTAGCCGAAGCCCGAGACGAAGGCATTGACCACCCCGCCGGTCGCCTTGTGGCGTTCGACGAGCGCGATCTGGCAGACGTCGTTGGTTCGGTCCATGCCAACGATGCCGTGCTCGACCGGGAGCTGCCGGACCAATGCCTTGGTCGGCGCCTGGTTTTCGACAACGCCGATGACCCGCACCTTCACTTCGGACGCATTGGAAGCGGCGATGTCGAAGTCCTCGGCCACAAGCGTCTTGCCAAGCTTCACCGTGTTCTTGGCGCTGTCGGGATAGGCGTAAGCAGGCATGTCAGTGGCCAGCGCACCGTCCCTGGCCAACAGCTTGCCGCGCGCGAAGACCATCTCGACCGGCAACGATGCCAAATCCGAACTGATGATCAGGTCGGCGCGCCGGCCCGGCGCGATCGAGCCCAGCTCGCGTTCCATGCCGAAATGCTGGGCGGTGTTCAGCGTCGCCATCTGGATCGCGGTGACTGGTTTCAGCCCTTGCGCGATGGCGTGGCGGACCACCCGGTTCATGTGTCCGTCATTGACCAGCGTGCCCGAATGGCTGTCGTCGGTGCAGAGAATGAAATTGCGCGGGTCGATGCCGCGTTCGGTGATCGCCTTGATCTGTGCTGCGACATCGTACCAGGCCGAGCCCAGCCGCAGCATCGCCCGCATGCCCTGGCGGACACGCGCAATGGCATCTTCCACCGTCGTGCCCTCATGGTCGTCGGCGGGACCACCTGCGACATAGGCGTGGAAGGCACGGCCGAGATCGGGCGAGGCATAGTGACCACCGACGGTCAGACGCGCCGCCTGGGTTGCGGCGATCTCGGCCACCATCTTGGGGTCGTTGGCCGCGACGCCGGGAAAATTCATCATTTCGCCAAGACCGATGATGTTCGGCCAGGCCAGCGCCTCCCTGACATCGTCGGCGCTGAGCTGCGCTCCCGCCGTTTCCAGTCCCGGCGCGCTCGGCACGCAGCTCGGCACCTGCACCAAAACGTTGATCGGCAGGCTTTGCGCTTCGTCGTTCATCAGCCGCACGCCAAACAGGCCAAGCACATTGGCGATCTCATGCGGGTCGATGAACATCGTCGTCGTGCCGTGCGGAATGACGGCGCGGGCGAATTCGGTCACCGTCACCAGGCCGCTTTCGACATGCATGTGGCCGTCGCACAGGCCCGGCACGAGATAGCGGCCTTCGGCGTTCACGACAGTGGTTTTGTCGCCGATCGTATGGCCGGCGTCGGGTCCGACATAAGCGAAGCGCCCGGCCGAGATCGCGATGTCGGTGTGCGGCACGATCTCGCCGGAATAGACGTTGACCCATTTGCCGTTGCGGATCACCAGATCGGCTGGTGTCCGCCCCATCGCCACGTCGACAAGTCGCGGGGCGGTTTCAGACCAAGGCAGAAGCATGTGAAGGATGTCCTTAAAAGCGAGCGTCTGGCGGGCGCCGAAACGCCCGCCTCGGCACTACTGGATCTGGGGCGCTACTGGATCTGGGCGACGAGTGCGGCTGCCAGCAGTGCGACGAACCACATGATCGGCTTCACCTCGCCGGCCTTGCCGACGACCAGCTTGAGCAGCACATAGGCGATGATCGCCAGCGACAGCCCAAGCGTGATCGAAAAGGTCAGCGGGATCAGCACGATGGCGAGGAAGGCCGGAATGGCCTCTTCGGCATCCGACCAGCGGATCCGGCCCATCGGCTCGGACATGAACAGTCCGGTCAGGATGAGAACCGGGGCCGTGGCAATCGCCGGCACCAGCGACAGCAGCGGCGACAGGAACAGGAAGGGCAAAAACAGCAGGCCGGCGACAAGCGCGACCAGCCCCGAGCGGCCACCCTGCGCGATGCCGGCGCCCGATTCCAGATAGACGGTCGCCGGGCTGGTGCCGAGCGGCGCGGAGATCAGCGCCGCCACGGCATCGACATGCATCGATTCCTTGATGTTGCGCGGCATGCCGTCCTCGTCCTTGAGGTTGGCCGCTTCGGCCAGCCCGAGAAAGGTCGACAGCGCTTCGACGAAATTGGTGAACAGGAACACAAAGATGAACGGGATGTAGGCGACCTCAAGTGCACCGAGCAGGTCGACCTGCCAGACGAAGCTGAAGTCCGGCGCGGCCGACAGGCCGCTCCAGTTGACCAGCGTCGTCACGTCGGGCGTCTCAGGCGAAAACGCGCTGCCATTGCCCCACCAGCGGCCGATCGGGATCGAAATCAGCGTCGTCAGGATCATGCCGGCCATCATCGCACCCGGCACGCGCCGGACGACCAGCCCCACCGTCACGATGAACCCGGCAATGAAGGTCAAGGTGACGGGGTTGAAGGTGGTCAGGCCGACAATGGTGTCGGGGTTGGAGACGATGAACTTGGCATTGACCAGGCCGATCAGCGCGATGAACAGGCCGATGCCGCAGGCGATGCCATAACGAAGGTCGGTCGGGATCGCTTCGATGACCGTGCTTCTGAGATTGAGCACCGCCATGATGGTGAACAGCACGCCGGCCCACAACACGCAGCCGAGCGCGATTTCCAGCGGCACCTTGGCGCCGATCACCATCGTGTAGGCAAACAGCGCGTTGATGCCCATGCCCGGCGCGACAAGGATCGGGCTGCGCGCATAAAGCCCCATCGCGCAGCTGCCGATGAAGCTGACCAGCACGGTCGCTGTCACCCCAGCCGAAAACGGGATGCCGGCATGGGCAAGGATCGATGGATTGACGACGATGACGTAGGACGCGGCCAAAAACGTCGTCAGGCCGGCCAGGATTTCGGTCCGCATGGTGGAGCCGAGCCTGGTGAATTGAAAATGGCGGTCGAGGACGGCGTGCAGCCAGGATGGCTGCACGCCCGCACTCGCCGAAATCTGCGGCTGGTAGTTCATGTATTCCTCCCCTTATTGTCTGGTTCCGACGCGGCTAATTTGCCAAGGCAGCGTTCCTCACTCCGCTGCCACGGCCCTTCCTTGTTCGAGGGTGGGCTCGAGATTGGGTTCGAGGATCGGCGACGTCACCGTCAGCTTGACGCAGTCGATCACCCCCAGATCGGTGATGGCGTAGTCGGGTATCGCGGTGATCTGCAGCACGAACATGTACATGAACGGCCACGGCAGATCGCAGCCGAGGCTGCGCGCCGCATCGTCGAGCCTGCCCTCGATGGCGGCCATTTCCTGCGGCTCGATGTCGGAGACGATGCCGCCGATCGGAAGATGAAGGAACTCGAGGATTTCTCCATCCTTGACCACCACCTGCCCGCCATTGTTGGCGATGAGATGGTTGATGGCGACCGTCATGTCTTCGGGGCTGGTGCCGACACAGATGATGTTGTTGTCGTCGGGCGCCGTCGAACTGGCCATCGCGCCGGCCTTGAGGCCGAAGCCCGAGGTGAAGGCGACGGGCCGGTGCTGCGTCTTTCCATAACGCTCGACGACGGTGACATACTGGATGTTCTGGTCGAGATCGGCGAGCACCCGGCCATTGCGAACCGGAAGCGTCACCTCGCGCTTGGTGCGGACGAAGACCTTTTCGGGTGTGACCGCAATCGCCATGGCCCGGGCGGAATTGCCGTCGCCCTGATAGGGAACGACAATGTCGTCGACGGAGATCGGAGCGACCTTGATCGAGCGCAGCAACGCTTCGCTGCGCGGCGGCGGCGACAGCTCGACCGCCATCTTGCCGTCCCGCGCCGCGACCGCACCGTTGGCGATCACCGCTTCGATGCGGAACTCGCGCAGGTCGTTGACGATCAAGATGTCGGCTGCGCGGCCAGGCGAAATCGATCCGACCTTCTCATCGATCCTGAGCGCGTCGGCACCGTTGATCGTCGCCATCTGGATCGCCGCCATCGGCGAGATGCCCATCGCAATCGCCATGCGCACCATGTTGTCGAGATGGCCGCGGACAAGGATGTCGCTCGCCACCACGTCGTCGGTGCAGAAGCTGATGCGGCGCAACGCCTTGACGCCCATCTCGGTGACGATGCGCAGATTGTCGGACAGGAAATGCGAAATCGACGACTCGCGCACCACCACATGCATGCCGGCGCGCAGCTTCTCCAGCATCTCCTCGGGCGAGTAGCTTTCATGGTCGGCGCGCACGCGGGCCTGCTGGTAGCCGTTGAGCCGTGCGCCGCGCGTCATCGGGCAGCAGCCGAGCACCGGAAGCCGGCTCTTTTCGGCGATTTCGAGCGCCTTCATCACGTCGGGATCTTCTTCCTGGATGAACTCGCGCACCGTCTCCCAGATGCCGACGCATTCCGGCCAGTGATGGGTCGCGGCATGGTCGGCCGGCCCGAAATAATGGCCGACGGTCGAGCGCGGCATGGTGTAGGGCGTCTTGCAGGGCGCGCCCCAGAACACCTTCAGCGGTGTCTGCTTGGCTTCGTCGAGGAACTCCCGCGCTGCCGCCGGACCACCGACCACGATAATCTGGTCGAGCCCGGTGACGATCGAGGTCGTGCCGAGCGGCACGACGGCCTTGGCGAAACTGGTGATCGACAGTTTCGAGCATTCGACGTGAAGATGGCCGTCGATCATGCCCGGGCACAGGTACTTGCCCGATGCGTCGACGATCTCGGTGTCGGGGCCGATATGATCGGAGATGTCGCCAACGGCGACGATGCGGTTGCCGTAGACGGCGATGTCGGCCTGGTAGATTTCCTCCGACACGACGTTGACCAGCCTGCCGCCGCAAACCGCCAATGTCGCCTTGGCTTCCCGCCCCGACGCCGCACGTATGAATTCCCTGATATCAGTCAATCGAACCTCCCTGGTTGAGGGGAGTATTTCGAGCCGATGTCGTTTACACAATTGGCCGAAGTCGGCTATTTATTGGACAGATCATCCAATGGATTGGACGAAATATGGACCTCTCGGTCATCGACTGTTTCGTGAAAGTCGCCGACGCGCGCTCGATCTCTGCGGCATCACGGCTTCATCGGCTGCCCAAATCGACGCTCAGCCATCGCATCCGGCAGTTGGAGGACGAGTTCGGCATGGAGCTGTTCGTCCGCGAGGGCCATCATCTCCACGTCACCGATGCCGGCTCGGAGCTGTTGCGCCACGCCAGGCGCATCCAGGCCAGTTGCGAGGACGCAGCAACGGCACTTGCCGAAATGCGCCAGGAGGTGGCCGGCACGCTGCGCGTCGGCTCGACCGGCGAGTTCGGCACGACCATCACCTCGGAACTGCTTTATGCCTTCCGCCAGCAATATCCTCAGGTCAATCTCGATGTCGTCTTCCTGACGTCGCGGCAGCCTTTCTCCGACGTGACCGAACAGGCTCTCGACGGCATCTTCCACTGGGGTGAGCCCCTGGATGTCGACTACATCAGCCGCCGCCTGTCGACGGCGTCCTACGGGCTTTATGCCAGCCCCGACTATCTCGCCCGCCATGGCACGCCTGAGACGACCGACGAGCTGGGCGCGCATCGCGGGCTGATCTTCCGCCAGCCGACGCGGCCGCAATCCTGGTACCTGGCGCAGAACGGGCGAAGCGAGATCGACATCCTGCCGGCCGCCAATTGCATCGCCAACGACTACTGGACGCTCAAATATTTCGCTGTCGCCGGCGAGGGCCTGGCCTATCTGCCCGGCTTTTTCGTCGAGACCGAGTGCGAGAATGGCATCCTTGTTCCGGTGTTGCCGCAATGGCGGTCGCCGGAAACGGCGATCAATCTCATCTACTCGCGCCGCCGCCACGTCTCGCGCCGCTTCAAGGCGTTTGTCGAATTCTGCATCGAATTCTACCGTGGCCGCGAAGGCAAGCGCATCCCGCGCTATTATGTCGAGAAGGTCGGCTGAAACAAACCCCTGCCGGGCTGAGCGCCCGCAAACACGTCCCGGACCCGCCGACAATTCGGCTGTACAAGCCAAAAGATGTGAAATATATTTCAATATGTGAATTTTATTGACTCATCGTCGGGACGCTGTAATCTCCACATCGTCGGCTTTCGGGAGGAAGTCCGGCGGCAATCAATCCACATAGCGGCGCCTCGGGCGGCCGCGACGGTCATTGAGGATGGCTTCGGCCAAGGGAGGAAACTTGCGCAAATTTTTGAGCACGCTCGCAATCGCGGCGGCTGCGTCGACCTGTTTGGCTTCGACCCAGGCGCTTGCCGAAACCGCCAACCCGTTCAAGTGCGAGCCGGGTGAGAAATACGTCATGAACGTCATGGTCTCGGGCGTCGAATACTGGTTCCCGGTCTATGAGATGTTCAAGCAGGCCGGCCAGCAGTTCGGCTGCGAGACCGAATACACCGGCACGCCCGAATATGACGTCAACAGGCAGATCGCCACCTTCGACCAGGCGCTGGCCCAGAAGCCGGCCGGCATCCTGGTCCATCCGATGAACTCCGATCCGTTCATCGAGCCGATCAACCGCGCCATCGAACAGGGCACCGCGGTCGTCACCTTCGCCGCCGACTCGCCCAACTCCAAGCGTGTCTCCTTCATCACCTCGGACAATCTGGCCGAAGGCACCTATGCCGCCGACGCCGTTGCCAAGGCGATGGACGGCAAGGGCGAATATGCCGTGCTGGAAAACCCCGGCCAGGACAACCACGACAAGCGCGTCTCGGCCTTCATCGCCCGCATGGAAGCCAAGTGGCCCGACATGAAGCTGGTCGGTCGTGCTGCCTCGAACCAGGATCCGACCAAGGCCTATCAGGCCGTGCTCTCCCTGGCCCAGGCGCATCCCGACCTCGGTGCGGTGTTCATGCCGGAAGCCAACTCGGCCATCGGTGCGGCCCAGGCGGCCAAGGAAGGCGGCGGCAAGATCAAGGTCATGCTCGCCGACGTCAACGCCAAGATCCTCGACATGATCAAGGCCGGCGAGATCTACGGCTCGGTCAACCCCAACCAGGGCATGCAGGGCTATACGGGCTTCATGCTGTTGTGGCTGGCCAAGCACCCCGACCTGATCGATCCGATGAACGACACCAAGCGTTCGGGTGCCAACGGCATGAGCGTGCCTTTCGTCGACAACGGCTTTTCCATCGTCACTGCCGAAAACGCCGACGACTTCTATTGGGACAAATATCTCAAGCGCCGTGGCACCAAGGGCATCGAGGAATAAGCTCGGCCCCTCGCCTCTCGGCAGAAAACCCTGGAAGGGGGCCTTGGTCCCCTTCCCCTTCGCGGCGCCCATCGCAGGAGCATGGCGTGACTGAGACGCCCATTCTTGAAATACGCGGCCTGTCCAAGGCATTCGGGCCGGTCAAGGCGCTCAGCGACGTGCGGTTCGAGCTCAAGCGCGGCGAGATCCATGCGCTGTGCGGCGAAAACGGCGCCGGCAAGTCGACGCTGATGAACATGATCGCCGGCGTGCTGCAACCCGACCACGGCGAGATCCTGATCGACGGCGCGGCGGTTTCGATCCCCTCGCCGGCGGCAGCCCAGCGCCTCGGCATCGCACTCGTCCACCAGGAGATCGCGCTGTGCCAGGATGCGACGGTCGCCGAAAACATCTACATGGCCGCGATCAACGGCCGCCGCGCGCCGCTGATGAATTTCCACAAGCTCTACACCGACGCGCAGAAGGTGATGGACCTGCTTGCGCCCATTCCGGTGCGCACCAGGGTCGCCGACCTTTCCATTTCCAACCAGCAGCTCGTCGAGATCGCCAAGGCGCTGACGCTCGACTGCAAGGTGCTGATGCTCGACGAACCCACCGCGGCACTGACCGAAGGCGAAGCGCAAAGGCTGTTTGCCATCGTGCGCGGTCTCAGGGATCGCGGCATTTCGGTGGTCTATATCAGCCATCGCATGGCCGAGATCTTCTCGTTGTGCGACCGCGTCACCGTCTTCCGCGACGGCCATTACGTCGCCACCGACCCGATCGCCGCGAGCTCACCCGACGATGTCGTGCGCAAGATGGTCGGCCGCGAGATCACCCAGCTTTATCCCGACAAGCTGGCGCCTGAGCAACCCGGCCGCCTGTTGCTTTCGGTCGAAAACCTGTCCGACGGCGACCGCTTCGCAGATGTGAAGCTGGAGTTGCGCGCCGGCGAAATCCTCGGCATCGGCGGCCTGATCGGTGCCGGCCGCAGCGAGATCGCCCAGACCATCTGCGGCCTGAGGCTAGCGATTTCAGGAACCGTCGCGCTCGACGGCACGGCACTTCGCATCCGCAACTACAGCGACGCCGTCAAGGCCGGCCTCGTCTACCTCTCGGAAGACCGCAAGGGTTCGGGCGTGTTCCTCGACATGCCGATCGCGGCCAACGTCTCCGCCCTTGACCTTGGCAAGCTGACCGGTTCGCTCGGCCTGCTCGACCGCAAGGCCGAAGACCGCCAGGCCACCGACCTGACCAGGCGCCTCGGCGTGCGCATGGCTGGCATCGACGCAGCCGTGTCGACGCTGAGCGGCGGCAACCAGCAGAAGGTGGCGATCGCCAAGCAGCTGTCGATCGACCCCAAGGTCATCATCATGGACGAGCCGACGCGCGGCATCGATGTCGGCGCCAAGGTCGAGATCCATCGCCTGCTGCGCCAGCTTGCCGGCAAGGGCGTCGGCATCGTCGTCATCTCATCGGAGCTGCCGGAGCTGATCGGCCTATGCGACCGCGTCATGGTGGTGCGCGAAGGCCGCATCGCCGGCGAACTCGGTGCCGACGAACTCGGCGAAGAAGCCATCATCATGCTCGCCTCGGGCGTCCAGAATTCGTCCAATCAAGAAAAGCAGGCCCAAAATGTCGCCTAGGGAAACGGACCTGATGCACGCCGAGATCAAGGCACCCGGTGGCACCGGGCGCATCAACTTCGCCCGCCTCGCCTCGATGCGCGAAGCCGGCCTAATCGTCATCATCCTGGCGCTGTGCATCGCCATGAGCTTTGCCTCGCCGCACTTCCTGACATGGGGCAATTTCCGCGCCATGCTGATGAGCTTCTCGATCGAGGGCATCGTCGTCGTCGGCATGACCATCCTTTTGATCGTCGGCGGCATCGACCTGTCGGTCGGCTCGGTGGTGTGTTTCTCGATGGTGGTGTCGGGCGCCTTGTTCCTCGCCGGGCTCGATCCGTGGACCGCCAGCCTGATCGGCATCGGCGTCAGCGCCCTGATCGGTGCCGCCATGGGCTTCTTCGTGACAGTTGTCGGGCTCAACCACTTCATCACCTCGCTTGCGGCGATGGTCATCGTGCGCGGCCTGTGCCTGGTCATCACCAAGGGCACGCCGCTGTCGCTGTTCACTTTGCCACCCGCCTTCAAGGCCATCGGCCAGGGCAGCTTCCACGGTCTGCCCTATGTCATCATCATCTTCGTCGTTGTCGTTGCGATCTTCGACTTCCTGCTGCGCCGCGCCACCGCCTTCCGCAAGGTGTTCTACACCGGCTCCAACGAGAAGGCGGCGCAGTTCTCCGGCATCAGGACCAAGCAGGTGAAGTTCTGGGTGACGGTGCTGTGCTCGACCCTCGCAGGCCTTGCCGGCGTCATCTACATGGCCCGCTTTGGTGCTGCGACGCCGACCTTCGGCGCCGGCATGGAGCTCAACATCATCGCCGCAGCTGTCATCGGCGGCGCCTCGCTCAATGGCGGCTCGGGCACCATCTTCGGCGCCATCTTGGGCATGGCGCTGCTTTCGGTGGTCACCAGCTCGCTGATCCTGCTCGACGTCTCGGTCTACTGGCAAGACATGATCAAGGGCTGCATCCTGCTGGCCGCCGTTTCCATCGACCACTTCCTGCACCGCAAGAAGTCCTGAGCATCCGGACGAGGCAGATCATGGCACCCCCAAACACCCGCGACGACATATCGACCGTCCGCCAGATGCATCAGGCGCTTGTGCTGCACTATGTCGAAGGCAAGACCCAGGCCGACATCGCCAGGGAGCTCGGCATCTCGCACGCCACCGTCAACCGGCTGATCAAGCGTGGCCACCAGCTCGGCCTCGTCGAGATCAAGATCAAGTCGCCGATCGACCATCTCGTCGACATCGAGGCGCGCCTCGTCGCACTTGGCGGCATCGAACGCGCCGTGGTCGTGCCATCGGTCTCGGACAATCCGCAGACCGCCTTGCAGCGTGTCGGCGAAGCGGCGGCCAGCCTGCTGCTCGACACCATCAAGGACGGCGACACCATCTCGATCACCGGCGGCAAGGGCGTCAGCGCGCTTGTTGCCGGGCTCAAGCCCGGCCGCCGCTACGATGTCGAGGTCATCCCGGCCACCGGCCTCGTCCAGGGCAAGCACTACACCGACGTCAACCACGTCGCGTCGCTGATGGCCGACAAGCTCGGCGGCCGCGCCTACCAGATCCATGCGCCGCTGTTTGCCGACACGCCGGAACAACGCGAAATGCTGATGGGCGTGCGCTCGGTCGCCGACGTCTTCCGCAAGGCGCGCGAGGCCGACGTCGCGGTGGTCGGCATCGGCTCGATCCTGACCGACGATTCCAGCTATTACGACCTGCATCCGTCCTCGAGCGCCGACCGCCGCGCCATCGAGCAGTCGGGCGCGTCGGGCGAACTGCTCGCCCACCTGATCGACAGCCACGGCAAGCTCTGCAGCTACGCGCTCAACCGCTCGCTGGTGTCGCTGACATTGGACGAATTCGCCACCATCCCGCGTTCGATCGGCATCGCCAGCGGGCCGAGCAAGGCAGCGCCGATCCTCAGCGCCATGCGCGGCAGTCATCTCGACACCATCGTCACCGACGAGGCGACAAGCCTCCAGATTCTCGACCTTGCCGAACAGGAGGCAGCATGAGCTCCCGACAAATCCAGCGCCGCATCGGCCGCTCCGACGTCTCCGCCTCGGCCGTAGGCCTCGGCACCTGGGCGATAGGCGGCTGGATGTGGGGCGGCACCGACGAGTTGGCCTCGATCCGCGCCATTGAAGCCTCCATTGAATCAGGCATCAGCCTGATCGACACAGCCCCCGCCTACGGTCTCGGCCGCAGCGAAGAGATTGTCGGCAAGGCGATCAGGGGCAAGCGTGACAAGGTCGTCATCGCCACCAAATGCGGCCTCAACTGGCATTCCGGCAAGGGCAACCACTTCTTCGACCAGGACGGCGAGCCGGTGCACCGCTATCTCGGCGCCGACGGCATCGCCCATGAGATCGAGCAGAGCCTGCGCCGCCTCGGCACCGACTACATCGATCTCTACATCACCCATTGGCAGGACCCGACGACGCCGATCGCTGAAACCATGGCGACGCTCGAAAAGCTCAAGGCAGATGGCAAGATCCGCGCCATCGGCGCTTCCAATGTCAGCGCCGAGGACCTCGAGCACTATGTCGCCGCCGGCCAGATCGACGCGATCCAGGAACGCTATTCGATGATCGATCGCGAGATCGAGACCAGCCTGCTGCCGATCACCCAGCGCAACGACATCGCCACGCTCAGCTACTCCTCGCTGGCGCTCGGCCTGCTGACCGGCATGATCGATCCGTCGCGCGAATTCAGCGGCGACGACCAGCGCAAGGGCAATCCGCGCTTCTCCGCCGCCAACAGGCAAAAGGTGGCGAAGCTCAAGCAGGCCATCGCGCCGGTCGCTGCACAGCACAAGGCGTCGATGGCCCAGATCGTCATCGCCTGGACACTGGCGCAGCCGGGCATCACCTTCGGCCTGTGCGGCGCGCGCACTGCCGAGCAGGCGCTCGACAATGCCCGGGCCGGCGAGATCACGCTTGGCGCCGACGAACTGGCAATCATCGACACGGCAATCGCCACGCATCTCACCTCCATGGATGCCTGAGCGAAAAGGCACAGCCCACATGAACCGCAACGACACACTCGCCGCTCTGCGAGAGCGGCCCGATATTGCCGTGCTGGTGATAGGCGGCGGCATCAACGGCATCTCGGTGTTCCGGGAACTCGCGCTGCAAGGCGTCGACGTCTTGCTCGTCGACAAGGGCGACTATTGCTCAGGCGCCAGTGCTGCGCTGTCGCGCATGGTCCATGGCGGGCTTCGCTATCTCGAAAACGGCGAGTTCAAGCTGGTGCGGGAATCGCTGGTCGAGCGCGACCGGCTGTTGAAGAACGCGCCGCATTATGTCGCGCCGCTGCCAACGACGGTGCCGATCTTCGACACCTTCTCCGGCATCGCCAATGGTGCGGTCCGTTTCCTCGGCCTGACGCGTAAGCCCAGCCGACGCGGTGCGCTGGTGATCAAGGCCGGACTGACCATGTACGACCTGTTCACGGCAGCACGGCGATTGATGCCGAAGCACCGCTTCCGCGGCCGTGCCGAAACCCTCAAGGCGTGGCCTGACATCAATCCCGATATCCGCAGCTCCGCAACCTATTACGACGCCTGGGTCAGCCGTCCCGAGCGTCTCGGCCTGGAAATGCTGTTCGACGCCATGGCCTCGAGCCCAACCGCGCGCGCCCTGAACTATGCCGCGGTTGCCGCATCAAACGACGGCCTCGCCCTCACCGACAGGCTGACCGGCGAAAAGCTGCCGCTGCGCCCGAGACTGATCATCAACGCCACCGGCGGCTGGATCGACCTGACCAACAAGGCCATCGGCGCGGCCGCCCCGCGCATGATGGGCGGCACCAAGGGGTCGCACCTGATCGTCGACAATGCCGAACTGCACGACGCGCTTGGCGGCCACATGGTCTATTACGAAAACGAGGATGGCCGCATCTGCATCCTGTTTCCTTATCTCGGCAAGGTGCTGATCGGCTCGACCGATATCCGCGTCGACGATCCCGACCAGGTCCGCTGCGACGACGACGAGCGTAGCTACATCCTGCAGTCGCTCGCCTTCGTGTTCCCTTCGATCGCCATTGCCGACAACGAGATCGTCTTCCGCTTCGCCGGCGTGCGGCCATTGCCGGCCAGCGACGACAGCTTCACCGGGCGCATCCCGCGCGATCATTTCTGCGAGTTTGTCGAGCCAAGCGGCGGCCTGCCGGCAACTCTGTGCATGATTGGCGGCAAGTGGACGACCTTCCGCTCCTTCGGCGAGATGGCCGCCGACATGGCGCTGCAGCGGCTTGGCCTCAAGCGCAGATCAGGCACCGAAGACCTTGCCATTGGCGGCGGCCGCGACTTCCCCGCCGACCCGGACAAGTGGTGTATCGCCCTTGGCGCCAGGCATGGCCTGCCGGTCGAACGCGCCAAAGTCCTGCTTGAGCGCTACGGCACTTCGGCGGTGGATTTTGCAGCCGATCTCGCTTCCGACCCGATGCTGGCAGGATCGACCTACTCCGCCGGCGAGATCCGGCTGATCGTCGCGCGCGAGCAGGTCGAATGCCTGGCCGACATCTTCCTGCGCCGCACCACCATCGCCATTTCGGGCGGCCTCAGCCTTGCCCTCATCGAGGCCGTGCTTGGCATCCTGGCCGATTGCAAGGGCTGGACACCCGCGCAGGCGGCAGCCGAGCGCACCGCCTTCCTCGCCTTGCTCGCCCACCAGCACGGCATCACCCTTTCCGATCTCTCCCAGACGAACGACACAAGGAGCGCCCTATGCGCGTGAACCACAAAGTCCGCATGAACCGGCTCTTCACAGGCGGCCGCTGCCTCGACGTCGCCATCGATCACGGCGTCTGCAACGAGCCGAGCTTTCTCAACGGGCTCGAAGACATGGCCGGCGTGGTCGCCCAGCTGGTCAAGGCCGGGCCCGACGCCATCCAGATGAACTATGGCCAGGCCGACCTGCTGCAGGCGGTGGCGGGCAAGGACAAGCCGGCACTGGTCATGCGCATCGACATGGGCAACCCCTACAACAAGATCCGCCACCGGGCGATGTGGGCGGTGCTGCAGAACGAAGCCGAGCCGCTGCTCGGCGCCATCGAGATGGATGCGGCCTGCGTCGTGGTCAATCTGTTCATGCTGCCCGACGAGCCCGACCTGTTTCGCCAGTGCGTCCAGAACATCGCCCGTGTCCGCGCCGACTGCGAGAAATACGGCCTGCCGCTGATGATCGAGCCGCTGGCCATGCTGCCGGTCGACCAGAGCGGCGGCTACATGGTCGACGGCGACGCCGAAAAGATCGTCACCCTGACGCGGCTCGCCCGCGAAATGGGCGCCGACATCATCAAGGCCGACCCGACCACCGATCCCAGCGACTTCCACCGTGTCGTCGAGGCGGCGCGCTGCCCGGTGCTGGTGCGCGGCGGCGGCAAGGAGGACCTGCGTGCCGTGTTCGACAAGTCGGCGGCCCTGATGGCGCAAGGTGCGATGGGGATGGTCTATGGCCGCAATATCTACCAGCATGCCAATCCGAGCGCGGTCGTGCGCGGTCTGATGGCGATCATCCACGACGGTGCGGATGGTGCCACGGCCTTCGACCTGTACAAGCAGGCCTGAGCAGCGGCATCGGGAGGAGCCAGATGGGCACGTATATTCTCGGCCTCGATGCGGGCAACACCGTCATCAAGGCGATCATCTTCGACACGCAAGGGCGCGAACTCGCGCTCGCCGCTTGCGACGGCCGCTCGTCCATGCCCAGGCCTGGCCATGTCGAGCGCGACCTCAACGAGCTCTGGCGCAACGCCGTTGCCGTCATCGGCCAATGCATCGACCAGGCCGGCATCGACCCAGGCGAGATCGTCGCCATCGGCTGCGCCGGCCATGGCAACGGCCTTTACGCGCTCGACCGTGACGGTGGACCGCTTGTCGGCATCCAGTCGCTCGACACGCGCGCTATAGGCATCGTCGACGAATGGGCTCGACAGAATGTCGGCGAGCGCACCTATGTCCATTGCCTGCAAAAGCCGTGGGCAGCACAGACGCCGACCCTGCTCGCCTGGATCAAGCGCCATGCGCCGGAGCTGTTCAGCCGCATCGGTACGGTGTTCCTGTGCAAGGATTTTGTCGTCAACAGGCTGACCGGCGCGCGCTCGACCGACACCTCAGACATGTCGGGCTGCGGCCTGCTGCAGATGCCCGACAGGCGCTACGACGCAGACCTGCTCGCCGCCTATGGGCTTGGCGACTGCATGGCGCTTTTGCCGCCGGTGCTGGAATCGGCCGACATTGCCGGCCACGTCACAGCGGAGGTCGCGGCCCTGACCGGACTGCGCGCCGGCACACCCGTCGTCGCCGGCCTGTTCGACGTCGTCGCCAGTGCCGTCGGCTCGGGCGTCACCCGCACCGGCGCGGCTTCGATCATCGCCGGCACCTGGAGCGTCAACCAGGTCATCACGGACGAGCCGATCCGCGATCCCTCGATCTTCATGCTCTCGACCTTCGACCCCAGCCGCTATCTGGCGATCGAATCGAGCGCGACGTCAGCTGCCAATCTCGAATGGATCGTGCGCGAATTCCTCGAACACGGCCACGACACAGGCGCCTCGCCGTTCGAGCTGTGCAGCGAGCTTGTCGCTTCGGTCGATCCCAGTGGCGACATCCCGATCTACCATCCCTTCCTCTATGGCTCGCAGCAGAACGGCCATGCCCGCGCCGGCTTCTACGGCATCGCCGGCTGGCACACGCGCGCCCATATGTTGCGCGCGCTGTTCGAGGGCGTGGCCTTCGAGCACAAGCGCCACGTCGAGACCTTGCGCAAGGCAGGCGCTGTCTTCGACGAGGTCATCTTGTCGGGCGGCGGCTCGCGCAGCGCCGTCTGGCCGCAGATCTTCGCCGACGTGCTTGGCGTTCCGGTCACCGTGGCGCGCAGCCGCGAGACCGGTGCGCTTGGTTCGGCGATTGCGGCCGGCACCGGCGTCGGTATCTTTGAAGACTACAGCGCCGGCGCGACCGCCATGACGGCGGCAGCGCGGCACTATGCGCCCAATGGCGCGATTGCTCCTGTTTATTCCAGGCGCTATCGCCTGTATGGCGAGATCAACCAGGCGATGACGCCGATTTGGCAACGCATCGCCAGCGAGCAGGCGCAATCGTGACCGAAGTTTCCTCCTCATTCGGCGACTACGACTACGTCATCGTCGGTGCCGGTTCCGCCGGCTGCGTGCTCGCCAACCGGCTGTCCGCCGATCCCGGCAATCGTGTGCTTTTGCTCGAAGCCGGTGGTTCCGACCGCTATCACTGGGTCAACATCCCGATCGGCTACCTCTACTGCATGGGCAATCCGCGCACCGACTGGCTGATGAAGACCGAGCCGGAAGCCGGCCTCAACGGCCGCAGCCTCAACTATCCCCGCGGCAAGGTGCTGGGCGGCTGCTCGTCGATCAACGGCATGATCTACATGCGCGGCCAGGCCGCCGACTATGATGGCTGGCGCCAGGCCGGCAATGTCGGCTGGGGTTGGGACGACGTGTTGCCCTACTTCCTGAAGTCGGAGGACCATCACGGCGGCACCAGCGCCATGCATGGTGCGGGCGGCGAGTGGCGCATCGAAAAGCAGCGCCTGTCCTGGCCGATCCTCGACGCCTTCCGCGAAGCCGCCGCAGAACTCGGCATACCGCGCACCAATGATTTCAACACCGGCACCAATGAGGGCTCCGGCTATTTCGAGGTCAACCAGAAGAAGGGCGTGCGCTGGAACACCTCCAAGGCGTTCCTGCGCGGCATCACCGACCGCCACAATTTGCGCGTCATAACCGGCGCCGAGACCGAACAGCTGACCTTCGACGGCCGTCGTATCACCGGGCTTGTCTTCCGCAAGGACGGGCAACTCCACCAGGTCAGATCAGGCCAGACCATCCTTGCCGCCGGCGCCATCAACTCGCCGAAGCTGCTCGAACTCTCCGGCGTCGGCCGGCCGGAGCTGCTTTCAGCCCTCGGCATCGCAGTCCGCCATGCCCTGGCAGGCGTCGGCGAGAATTTGCAGGACCATCTGCAGATCCGCACCGTGTTCAAGGTGACGGGTGCAGCGACGCTCAACCAGCGCTACCACAATCTGTTCAGCCGTGCCGCCATGGGCCTCGAATATGCGCTCAAGCGCAGCGGCCCGCTGTCGATGGCGCCGAGCCAGCTCGGCATCTTCGCCAAGAGCGATCCGCGCCTCGCAACGCCCGATCTCGAATATCATGTCCAGCCGCTCAGCACCGACCGGCTCGGCGAGCCGCTGCACCGCTATCCAGCCGTCACCGTGTCGGTCTGCAATTTGCGTCCCGAAAGCCGTGGCACCGTGCACATGGCTTCATCGGACGCGCGCGAGGCGGCGAAGATCCAGCCCAACTACCTCTCCACCGACGGCGACCGCGACACCGCCGTCGCCTCGCTGCGCCATGTCCGGCGCCTGATGAAGGCCAAGGCCGTGGCACGTTTTGCGCCCGAGGAGATGCTGCCCGGCACCCAATATGACAGCGACGAAGACCTGCTGCGCAAGGCCGGCGACATCGGCACGACGATCTTCCACCCGGTTGGCACCTGCAAGATGGGGTCGGACAGCATGGCCGTGGTCGACGACCGGCTGCGGGTGAATGGCCTCGAAGGCCTGCGTGTCGTCGACGCCTCGATCATGCCGACAATTGTCTCCGGCAACACCAACTCGCCTGTCATCATGATCGCCGAGAAGGCTGCGGACATGATCCTCAGGGATCGCCGCGCCTAGCTGGACTAAAAAAATCTGCTGAGGTAACGCCGCGGCACAGCCCGGACCAGGCCCGAAATCTCGAGGCTGGTCCCCTGCACTGTTTGGCCCATCAAACTCGACGGCAAAAAGCTACCAAGGGGAATTGGGTAAAGGCCGCGACTAATTGCAAAGCTAAGCGTCGGCAAGGCGCACGATCTACTCAGCTCCACTCGGCCACCGCTTGGTTTGCCTGACGGCGCACCGGCACTAGACTTGCACGATGGTTTGCGGCGCGGCGATCTTGGGCACCTGCGCTGTCGCGTGCCAGGTCGTCAAGGCGCCGCGCGTTTCTGGCGGCGTCGACATCCGCGTCTATGTTGAATACCGTGGTCATGTATTGCTGCCGCTGCTGTCCGGCATCAGCGCGCAGCTTCAGCTTCCAAGGAGTGCCCCCGTGAAGTCCCCCCATTTCGCATTTGCCAGCGCCGCCATCCTCTCGACCCTGCTCGCCTCATCCGCTTTGGCGCAGGATGCCGACGGCATCGTCGTCTACAACGCCCAGCATGAAAGCCTGACCAACGAGTGGGCCGAAGCCTTCACCAAGGAGACCGGAATCAAGGTCACCGTCCGCAAAGGCAGCGACACCGAGTTCGGCAACCAGATCGTCGCCGAAGGCAAGCTGTCGCCGGCCGACGTCTTCCTGACCGAAAACTCGCCAGCCATGGCGCTTGTCGACAATGCCGGGCTGTTCGCGCCTGTCGATGCCGATACGCTGGCCCAGGTGCCCGAGGAATTCCGTCCGGCCAACGGCCACTGGACCGGCATTGCTGCGCGCAGCACCGTCTTTGCCTATGACAAGACCAAGCTGACCGCCGACAAGCTGCCGAAGTCGATGCTCGATCTGGCCGATCCGAGCTGGAAAGGCCGCTGGGCGGCATCGCCCTCGGGTGCCGATTTCCAGGCCATCGTCGGCGCGCTGCTCGAGCTCAAGGGCGAAGCGGCAACCGCCGACTGGCTGAAGGGCATGAAGGAAAACTTCACCGCCTATCGCGGCAACAGCACCGCCATGAAGGCGGTCAATGCCGGCGAGGTCGAAGGTGCGGTGATCTACCATTATTATTACTACGGCGATCAGGCCAAGACGGGTGAAAACAGCAAGAATGTCGCGCTGCACCTGTTCAAGAACCAGGATCCGGGCGCCTTCGTCAGCATCTCTGGCGGTGGCATCCTTGCTTCGAGCAAACACCCCAAGGAGGCCCAGGCCTTCCTCAAATGGATCACCGGCAAGAGCGGCCAGGACATCCTCAAGACCGGCACCTCGTTTGAATATGCCGTCGGCATCGGCGCCGACTCCAATCCGGCGCTGACCCCGCTCAAGGAGCTGCAGGCGCCGAAAGTCGAGGCCTCGAAGCTCGACAGCAAGAAGGTCACCGAACTGATGACGGCAGCCGGCCTGCTTTAGGTGCCTCATCGCCAAGCCTGCCTCCGCGACCAGGCCTGCCTCCGCGACCGAGCCTGCCCCGCGACATTGTCGCGGGGGCATTTCCCCGCGCCAGGGCTTGCCAAGACGGCGGAATTCCTTCACCGGATGGTCACCTATTCCTCGCCGCGAGGCGAAATGCCTGACCGGAGCCTGGAGTGACGCCTTCGTCGGCCGGATATCGTCTTTCGCGGTCGCAGACCTTGTCCATGGCCGCGGCCAGGTCGCGCTTGCTGCCGACGTCGTGGATCGCGGTTGCGGCGGTGCTGGTATCGCTGTTTGCGCTGCTGCCGTTGGGCTTCATCATCTGGGTTGCGATCCAGACCGGCTGGACAACAGTCGCAGCACTGGTGTTCCGGCCGCGTGTCGGCGAACTGCTGGTCAACACGCTTTCCCTCGTCATCCTTGTCGTGCCGATCACCGTGCTGTTGTCGGTGGCACTGGCCTGGCTGACCGAACGCAGCGACATGCCGGGCGCCCGCATCTGGGCCTGGCTGTCGGTGGCGCCGCTGGCCGTCCCGGCCTTCGTCCACTCCTACGCCTGGATCACGCTGTTTCCTGCCTTTCACGGGCTTGCTGCCGGTGTCCTGATCTCGGTCGTCGCCTATTTTCCGTTTGTCTACCTGCCCGTGGCGGCAACGCTGCGCCGGCTCGATCCCGCACTTGAAGACGCCGCCGCATCGCTTGGCCACACGCCGTGGCGCGTCTTCGGTCGGGTCGTGCTGCCCCAGCTCAGGCTTGCCATCTGCGGCGGCTCGCTGCTGGTCGGCCTGCATCTGCTCGCCGAATACGGCCTTTATGTCTTCATCCGCTTCGACACCTTCACCACCGCCATCGTCGACCAGTTCCAGTCGACCTTCAACGGCCCGGCGGCGAACATGCTGGCCGGCGTTCTGGTCACCTGCTGCCTGGTCCTGCTGGCGCTCGAAGTGATCGTGCGCGGCGGCGAACGGTACGCCCGCGTCGGCTCAGGTGCTGCCCGCACGGCAACGCGCGCCAGCCTCGGCCGCGCCACCTTGCCTTGCCTCGCCTTGCCGCTCATCACCGCGCTGCTGGCGCTCGGCGTGCCCTTTCTGACGGTCGGCCGCTGGCTTGTCGCTGGCGGCACCAGCGTCTGGAACCTCGACGTCATTGGCCTGGCGCTGTGGCAGACGCTGCTTTTGGCGCTTGCCGGCGCGCTGATTACCGTCGTCGTCGCCATCCCGATGGCCTGGCTGTCGATCCGTCGCCCCGGCCCGCTGCCGCGCCTTCTCGAAGCCTGCAACTACATCGTCGGCTCGCTGCCGGGCGTCGTCATCGCCCTTGCCCTGGTCACCGTCACGGTCCGCATCGCCATGCCGTTGTACCAGACCGTGGTCACCATCCTCGCCGCCTATGCGCTGATGTTTTTGCCGCGCGCGCTGGTGTCGCTGCGCGCCAGCATCGCCCAGGCGCCAGTCGAACTCGAACAGGCCGCCGGCAGCCTTGGCCGCGGCCCGCTGCGCGCCTTGTGGTCGACAACCGTGCGGCTGTCCGCGCCCGGCGCCGCCGCAGGCATGGCGCTGGTCGCACTCGGCATCCTCAACGAACTCACCGCCACCCAGATGCTGGCCCCCAATGGCACGCGCACGCTGGCGATGGCGTTCTTTGCGATGAGCGCGGAGCTCGACTATGCCGCCGCGGCCCCTTACGCACTGATCATGGTGGCGATGTCGCTGCCCTTGACCTGGCTGCTTTATGTACAGTCGCGACGGATGGCCGGCCGATGAGCTTTCTTCAACTGCGCGGCCTGCGCAAATCCTATGGCAATGTCACAGCCGTCGGCGGCATCAACCTCGAGGTCGCGGCCGGCAGCCGCACCGCGATCGTCGGACCTTCCGGTTGCGGCAAGACCACCTTGCTGCGCCTCATTGCCGGCTTCGAAACCCCTGACGCCGGCAGCATCGTGCTCGATGGCACCGAACTTGCCGGCAATGGCGAGGTCGTGCCGGCGCATCGCCGCGGCATTGGCGTCGTGGCACAGGATGGGGCGCTGTTTCCGCATCTCAGCATCGCCGAGAACATCGGCTTCGGCATGGCCCGCAACGCCGACAGACGCGACGAGCATATCGCCGAACTGGCCTATGTCGTCGGCCTCGACAGGGCCATTCTCAAGCGCCGGCCGCACCAGCTCTCCGGCGGCCAGCAGCAGCGCGTCGCGCTCGCCCGCGCCATGGCGCGCAAGCCGCGCCTGATGCTGCTCGACGAACCGTTCTCGGCACTCGACACCGGCCTGCGCGCCTCGATGCGCAAGGCCGTCGCCGAACTGCTCGAGCAAGCCGGCATCGCCACCATCCTGGTTACCCACGACCAGGCCGAAGCCTTGTCCTTCGCCGACCAGGTCGCTGTCATGCGCGACGGCTTGTTTTCGCAGTTGGGCGCGCCGCGCGACCTCTATGCGCACCCCAAGGACAGGATGATCGCCGAGTTCCTCGGCGACGCCATCATCCTGCCGGCGCGGATCTCAAGCGGCATCGCCGAATGCGCCATCGGCCACATCGGCGTCGACACGTCGGAGCGACGCGATGTCGCCCGCATCATGCTGCGCCCGGAACAGGTTTTCCTCGAACCAGCCTCGCCGCAACAAGCGGCCAATCCGCCACCCAATGTGGTGTTCGGCGAGATCGTTGAATCGGAGTTCGCCGGCGCGGTGAGCACGATTGCGCTGCGCGTGCTCAACAGCCTCGACCCGCCCGACGCGGCGGTCATCGGCAACCATCCGCTCATCCTGCGCCGGTCGTTTGTCGATACGCCGACAGTCGGTGCGACCGTGCGCATCACCGTCCTGGGCAAGGCCCACGTCTTCGACTGAGCGCTGCACCCAGCGTCGCGGCGGTTAGGCCTTTGGCCAACCGGCCAGGCCTTGGCCAACCGGTTAGGCCTTGGCCAACCGGTTAGGCCTTGGCCAGAATGATCCGGGCGCGGGCGATGACAGGTGCGTCGACCATCTTGCCCTCGAAAACGAAGGCGCCGCGGCCTGCGCTGGCTGCCCTTTCGGCTTCGGCAATGATGCGCCTTGCCCGATCGAGCTCGGCTTTTGTTGGCGAAAAACCGGCATTCAGGACAGGAACAGTCGCTGGATGGACTGAGGTCGCGCCATCAAAGCCGAAGGCTTTCGCCTCGGCAGCAGCAAGCCGGATGGCATCGATGTCGGCATAGTCGGCGATACCACGCAGCAGGCCAAAGGACAGCTTGCCCGCGGCCTTGGCCGCCATGTGCACCATCAGCTTGGGCAGGCGCAGCACCTCTGGCGTCGCTTCGGCACCCATGGCAGTGGCAAAATCCTCGCCGCCAAGCGCCAGCCCCATAACAGAGGGATGCGCGGCCAGCACACGGGCGTCGAGCACGGCACCCGGATCTTCGATGAGGCCGATCAGCGGCATCGGATCGCGCCTGATCGGCGCAAGCTGGGCGCCAAGGCGGTCAAGCTGCGCCAATGTCGAAAGCTTCGGCACCATGAGTCCGTAGGCCCCGGCGCGGCAGGCCGCCGCCGCATCCTCGAACTGAAGATCGCAGGAATTGATGCGCACAAAAACGACGGCACCGGCCTGCCCGACATGTCGCACCGCCTCGGCCAGACCGGCACGTGCGGCAAGCTTGCTGTTGTCAGGTACCGAATCCTCGAGATCGAGGATGATCGCGTCGGCGCCCCGCTCATGCGCCTTGGCGATGAAGCGCTCGGCATGGGCCGGCACATAAAGCAGGGAGCGCAATCTCATTTGCCGGCTCCGGCGACGATGGCGGCAATGGCCTCTGAGGCAATGCCCGCTTGTTCAAGCACCTCGACGGTGTGTTCGCCCAGTCCCGGTGCCGGGCGACGGAAGGTGCCCGGCGTCGCCGACAGGCGCGGCACGATGTTGTGCATCGGCAGCGCGCCATGGTCCTCGTCGTCGAGTGAAACGATCACTTCGCGCTCGCTGAAATGCGGGTCGGTGGCAGCGTCGGCGATGCTGTAGATCGGCCCGACGGTGGCACCGCTGTCGCGCATGATGGCCAGCGCTTCGTCATGCGAGCGGGTGGCGAACCAGGCACCGATCGCCGCGTCGACCAGTTCGCGGTGCTTGAGGCGTTCGCTGTTGCTGGCAAAGCGTGGATCGGTGTTCATGTCGGCCCGGCCGATGATCTCGAAGATGCGGCGCGCGACAGCCGGCGTCGAGCCGGAAAGGGCGACATGTTTGCCGTCGGCGCAGCGATAGACATTGCGCGGGCTTGCGGTGTTGGAGGCGCTGCCGACACGCTCCTTGACCTTGCCGGTCAGCGCATGGATGCCCGCCTCGGGCCCAAGCACGGAGAAGATCGGTTCGAGCAGCGACAGGTCGATGACCTGCCCGCGCGTCTTGCCCTTTTGGCGGGCGAAAAGGGCCGTCATCGTCGCCGACATGCCGTAGATGCCGGCGATCATGTCGGCCAGCGCCAGCGGCGGCAGCACCGGTTCGCGATCGGGGAACCCGGTGCGATAGGCATAACCGCTCATGCCCTCGACGATGGTGCCGAAGCCGGGGAATGCGGCATAAGGCCCGGTCTGGCCAAAGCCGGAAATGCGCACGACGACAAGATCGGGATTGCGCTTTAGCAGCATGTCAGGACCAAAGCCCATCTGCTCCAGCGTGCCCGGCCGGTAGTTTTCGATCAAGACGTCGGCGCCGTCGATCAGCGCCCACAGTGCTGCGCGGTCGGCCGCCTCGCGCAGGTTGAGCACGACCGAGCGCTTGTTGCGGCCATAGGTCTTCCAGAAGATCGACAGGCCGTCTTCTTTCCACTCGCGCAACGGATCGCCGACCGGCGGCTCGATCTTGATGACATCGGCGCCAAAATCGGCGAGTTGCAGCGACAGCATGTTGCCGGCGACGAGCCGCGACAGGTCGAGCACCTTGATGCCCTCGAGCGGCCCGGCCTTGGTCGGGTCCCAGTGCATGTGCGAAAACCCGGTCATCGGATACGCTCGCCGCTGTCCTTGTCGAACAAGAGCACCTTGGCCGGATCGAAGCCAAGCGTCACTTTCTGCCCCGGCTGCAAAGGTGCCGCTTCGCTCAGCACCATCGAGATGTCCGTCGACCCGATACGCAGCAGCACCTCCTGCGCATCGCCGGTCGGCTCGACAAGCACCACCTCGGCAGTGACGCCCTCGGCAGCGACTCCATTGTCGGCAAGGCCGATATGTTGCGGACGGATGCCGTAGACGATCCTGCGGCCCGGCGCGAGATCGACCCCGGCGGGCAGCGGCAGCGTTGCGCGGTCGGCAAGCCGCAGGCTCTGTCCGTCGACCTCGCCATGCAGCAGATTGATCTCGGGCGAGCCGATGAAGCCGGCGACGAACAGATTGCGCGGGTTCTTGTAGAGCTCCAGCGGCGGGCCCATCTGCTCGATCTTGCCGCCATTCAGCACCACGATCTTGTCGGCCATGGTCATGGCCTCGGTCTGGTCGTGGGTCACATAGATGGTGGTCTTGCCGAGGCGCTGATGCAGCTTCTTGATCTCGCCGCGCATCTTGACGCGCAGCTTGGCGTCGAGATTGGACAGCGGCTCGTCGAACAGGAAGGCGCGGGGGTCACGCACGATGGCGCGTCCCATCGCCACGCGCTGGCGCTGGCCGCCGGAAAGTTCGCGTGGCAGGCGGTCGAGCAGCTTTTCGAGCCCGAGGATTTCGGCGGCCTCGGCGACACGCTTGTGGATCTCGGCCTTGGAGACGCCGGCGAGCTTGAGCGCGAAGCTCATATTGTCGGCGACCTTCATATGCGGATAAAGCGCATAATTCTGGAACACCATGGCCAGGTCGCGCTCCTTGGCCGGCATATCGTTGACGATCTTGCCACCGATGGTGATCTCGCCGGAACTGATGTCTTCGAGCCCGGCGATCATCCTGAGCAGCGTCGACTTTCCGCAGCCGGACGGGCCGACCAGCACGACGAATTCGCCGCTGCCCATGTCGAGCGAAATGTCGTCGAGCACCGGCACGCTGCCATAGTTCTTGCCGACATTCCTGAGTTCGATTTCCGACATGGTATTCCTCCCTTTCGGCACCCACGCAGGTCCCCGCTCCAGCCGCCAGGCCCGGAGCGGGAACCACTGTTTTCAGGCCGTTTCGATGATTTCGACCGTACCCACGCTCATGCGGCCGAGCGCGCCGAGGCGCAGGCCGGCCATGCCGTAGGCGTATTTGCCGTCCTTGGCCTCGATCAGCGTCTTGCCGTCGATGGCAAAAGACAGCGTGTCGCCGGTGACCGAAAACGCGAAGGCATAGTTGTTGCCGAACTGGCGCTTGAACGGCGCCCGCGCCAGCAGCGTCGTCCCGAAATCCTCCTTGAGGATCACCACCTCGTCGCCGTCGAAACCGGCGGCGTAGAACTGGCTGGTGCCCTGCGCGCGCGCCGTCACCAGCTGCGATGCACCGGCGAGCGGCTGGATGTCGGCCACAACCTTGACGTCGCGGGCATAATAGTGGCCCGCCCACATGTCGGCGTCACTGTGGGTATGCGCATGGATGCGGCCGTTCTGCAGCGTCCAGTGGCCGCGGTTCCAGGTGAAGCGCGAGATCGCCCCCCATTCCTGCACCTCGGTGCGTGGGTCGATGACAGAGTGGCCGGCGCCTTCGACCTTGAAGTCGGCAAGGAACAGCCGGCCGAGGAACTTCACCCGGCCGAAATACTCGACCTGGATGCCGATTTCGTCGATGGCTTCGAGGCCCTCCGGCACGGTGAATTGATAGTCCTGCCAACCCTCATGATTGGGCACATGCCAGCCGCCGATCTCTTCGATGGCGCCCGACATGGCGCGGCGGACGTATGGGACGACGCGCAGATTGCCGTCGCCGTTCCACGGATCGAGCCAGAGCTTGAACGACACCCTCTGGCCGGCATCGACCAGCGGGGTGAACATCGGCCGATAACGCTCGTCGTCGAAATCCTCGCGGCGGTAGAACGGCTTCCAGAAGATGCGCCCGCCCTGGCCACGCTCGAGCCGGTCGAGCTGGATTTCGAGCGCGCCGCGCGAACCTTCGACATGCCGTTCGCTCGAAGCCTTGAGGCTGACCTGGTTGAAGCCGGCGGTCCGGAAAGCATGGGTGGAGCCAGGCAGGTCGAAGTCGAAACGCACGCCGCGCCGGGTGAAATCCTCCAGCCAAAGTGCCGGCACCTCGTCGCCGCGCAGCTGCAGCGCAAGCACCGTCAGCTCGCGGGCAAAGGAGGGAATGTCGACGATGTTGAGCGAACCGACGACGCCAGAGGCGATGACAAAATCGTTGATCGGCTTGCGGTATTTGTCCCAGCCCGGCTGCACGCCCTGGAAGGTGCCGACGATGGCCCCGGCATTGCCGGCGTTGCAGTCGGTGTCCCAGCCGGCCATGGTGGCGATCTCGGCGGTGCGCGGCAGGTCGCCTTCGCCATACAGTATCGCCATCACGGTCACGCCCGCATTGGGGATGATGTGGCAGACGCCGGGATAGCGGTCATAACCCCAGTCGGTCGTCAGCATGTCGCGGCAGGCGCGCCAGTTGCCGGGGTTGGCCTTGTGGAAGGCGATCACCGCATGGGCGACGCGGGCGTAGGTCGAGCGCGCGTCGATGGTCGCCAGGGCTGCCTCGACAATCTCGTTGATCGAGGTCGCCTCGAAGGCCTTGGCGATGGCTGCGGCACAGAAGCGCGCGCCGTTCAGGCCCTCGCCGTCATGGGCGACGGAGGCCGCCCGTGCCGAGGCGTCGGCGGCCTTTTGCGGCTCGCCCGGATTCACCCAGCCCCAGCTGTCGATGAAGATCTGCCCGCCGATCTGCTCGGCGACGCTGGCGCCGTTCTGGGCGATCGAGCCCGACTGCGGCGCCGGGATGCCGGCACGCAGATTGCGGTAGGCGGTGTGTTCGGTCGAGACGCCGAAACCGCCCCACCAATACATGCCATGCTCTTCGGCGGCATAATTGACCCAGGTCTTGCCGACATGCTCGGCGGTGGCGCCCAAACCGTAGTCGCGCAGCGCGCGGATGAAATAGACCGGGCCGTTGGTGTCGTCGTCAGCGGCGAAATTCTTGAAATCGCGCAGATACTGGGTCACTTCGCCATAGGTCTTGCGGATGCGCTCATAGCTCCAGATCGTCGGCTCGACCGGCGCGCCAAGCCGCACGCCGATGGCCTTGCCGATGAAGCCGGCATAGATCTTTTCGTAAATCGTCTCTTTGGTCAGCTTGGGCATCATCGGTCTTTCGTTATGGTCTAGAGCGTAAGGGCGGCACGGCGCGTCGCGCGCGCGTCAGCCGCGGCCTGGTCGGCGGCGAGGATGACTTTCACCGTTTCGGTGAAGGCGTCGGCCGAGGCGTTGAGGTCGAGCCGGTTGGTGCTGTCGAGCAGCTTGCGATCGGTTTCGGAGATGACGCTTTCGCCATGCATGGCGCCGAGGATCGCGCCAGCCATGACGCCGATGGAGTCGGTATCGCGGCCCGAATTGACGCCGTCTTCGATCGACTTGCGGAAATCACCATCGTTGAGCAGGCAAAAGCCCAGCGCCAGCGGCAGCTCCTCGATCGCGCCGAGGCGGCTCGGCTGGTAGGCGTTGGTCAGCCGTCCGACCTTGCCTGGTGTGTGGTTGACGTCGTCGCCCATCGGCGAATAGGGCGCCATGGTCTTGTGGAACGCGGCAACAACCCTCGCGTAGTCGGCTCTGGATGCCTTCAGCTTGCCTGTAACCGCGACAATGTCGGCGATGGCATTCCTGGTGCCGTCCTTGGCAAGGGCCAGCACCGTGTCGATCACGGCTTCGATCGAGGTGCCGGGGATGAAGGCCGCGGCCACCGCCGCTGCGAACACGCCGGCGGCCTCCAGGCCGTAGCTTTCCTGGTGGCCCGAGGCAAAGGCGATCGCCTCGTCATAAGCGGCCCTGGGATCGCAGGCGTTGACCACGCCGATCGGCGCCACATACATCGCCGCACCACAATTGACCATGTTGCCGATGCCGCCCTGGCGCGGGTCGCAGGACGCCAGCTGGTGACGCTGGAAGATCCACTTCTCGGGATAAAACAGCCGCTCGATCAGCATCGCTTCGCGCTGCAGTTCGGGCACATAACGCGGGATCCAGGCGATCTGGCGCACCATGCCGTCGGCCATGTCCCAGGCGTCGAGATGCCTGCCGGTTTCGGCATAGATATCCATCAGGCACAGCGTCATCATCGTGTCGTCGGTGACGATGCCGCTGCCGCGGACACGGCCGTTGCGCGCCGTCGCGTCGAGCGACATCTTGTGCCACTGCGTTTCAAGCGAGGTCACCCGCCCGTAACGGGCAGCGATCTCGGCAGCCGACAGCTTTTCGATCGGCGCTCCGATGGCGTCGCCTAAGGCGACGCCATGGATGAGCGCGCGGACCCTGCCTTTCAGCGAGAGCCCTTGTGCATCACTTGGCAGCATCAAGAACGGTCCTTGCATGTTCGTTGAGACGCTTGCCGCCGGCGGCTTCCCATTCGGCGACATACTGGTCCCACTGGTCCATCTTGGCTTCGCCGGAGATGAACTTGTAGACCCACGAGCGATAGACGTTTTCGGTGGCATCGAGGTCGGCGGCATAGTCGGCCGGCCAGACGAAGGAATTGTCCGGCTTGAAGTATTTCTGGATCGTCGCAAGCGACTGCTGCGCGGCCTGCGACTGCCACACGACTGGCGGCTGCCAGTTCGCCGCCACCATGAAGCGGGCATACCAGGTCGAGATCTTGTCGGTGACCTTGTAGCTGTCGCCTTCCTTGGTGAATTCCTGGCCTTCGAAGCCGAGGCGGTCCATCATCTGGCCTTCGGGGCTCGCCATGAAGTCGAGCAGCTTCATCACCTCGGCCTTGTGCTTGGACGTGGTCGAGATCGCAAAACCGCGCGATTCCTTGGACACGTCGACAGCCGACAGGCCCTGGCCGGCCGGGCCCTTGGGCGGCGACAGCAGCACCAGCTCGGTGCCGGCATGGACCTGGCGCATCTTGCCGCCATAGATGTCGATGACTTCGCCCGACGAGCCGAAGATCACGCCGGCCTTGCCGGTGTAGAACTTGTCTTCCTTCACGTCGAACTTGGTGGTGATGTATTCGGGATCGTAGAGCCCCTGCTCGCGCAGCGAGGCGTAGAAGGCGATCTTGTCCTTCTCCTGGCTGGTGATGCGGGCATGCACCCATTCGCCGGCGGCATTCTTCATCCACGAACCGGTGATGCCGAAGGCCTGGTTGAAGATCGAGTCGAGCTCGTTGGTGTTGTCGGCCGTGGTCACGCCATAGGTGTCGGCAACGCCGTTGCCGTCGAGATCGCCATCCTTGATCGCCTTGAACAGCGTGACATAGTCTTCGACGGTTTCAGGCGCCTTGAGGCCGGTCTTTTCCAGCCAGTCCTTGCGGATCACCGGCTGCGGCCCGCGCACCGGATAGACGTAAAGCAGATAGGGATAGTTCTTCAGGCGCTCGACATTGTGCGGCCACAGCGCGTCCTTGACATATTTGGACTCGGCGATGGCAGGCGTGAGGTCTTCGAGCACGCCCTGCTCGACCATCTTGGCGTCGCCGCCCTGGAAGTAGATCAGGTCGGGAATGTCGCCCGACAGCAGCATCACCGACAGCTTGTCGGCATAACCCGACGACGGCAGGTCGACGAGTTCGATGGCAAGGTCCGTGCCCTGGGCACGCAGCGCATCCTCGATGCGCTTGATGTGCTTGACGTCGTCGGGGTTTGTCGGCCCGAAATCCTTCGACACGATGCGGATCTTGACCGGCTCGGCCATGGCAGGGACAGCCACGGCAAGGCTCAGCGCCAGGGCCGTCGATGTCATCAGGAACACACGTCTCAACATTTCATCTCCTCCGTTTGGATAGGCTTTTTGGTTAGGCACTCGTCGCCATCAGCCCTTGAGCGCGCCGCTCATGGTGCCTTTGGTGAAGAATTTCAGGATCAGCGGGTAGATCGCCAGGATCGGCACGATGGTCAGCAAAATCATGCCGGCCTTGAGCGACCTGAGATCGATCTGGCTGGCGCCAGTGTTGTTGTTGGCATTATCGGCACCGACGATGGCGATCTTGTCGCCGTCGATGACGAACTGGCGCAGCACCACCTGCAGCGGCCATTTGCTCTGGTCGTTGAGATAGATCATCGCGTGGAAGAACTCGTTCCAGTGGAAGACGAGGTAAAACAGCGAGATCGTCGCCAGCGCTGGCTTGGCCAGCGGCAGCACGACATACCAGAACACCTGGAACGGGTTGGCGCCGTCGAGCTCGGAAGCCTCCAGCAGCTCCTTGGGGATTTCCTCGAAGAAGCGGATCAGGATGATCAGGTACCAGGCGTTGACCGCCTTGTAGAGGATCACCGACCAATAGCTGTCGAGCAGCCCGAGCCTTTTGTTGACGAAATATTCGGGAATGATGCCCGGCTCGAAGACGATGGTGACAAGCACCAGGATGAACAGCGCCTTGCGCCCCGGCAGGCCCGGCCGCGACAGGCCCCAGGCCATCAGTGCGGTGCCGATGACGCCGATCAGCGTGCTGACAAAGGTGATCAGGATCGAGTTGAAGATGCCGCGCTGGACATTGGGATGTTGCAGCAGGACGCTCCACACATCGAGCGAGAAGCCTCTCGGCACAATGGTCAGGCCGCTCATTCCCGGCACCCTGCCCGGCTCGGACAGCGACACCGCCAGCAGGTTGAGGATCGGCTGCACCGTGACGACGACGAGCAGCAGAAGCGTCGACACGATGATGGCATATTCGATGCGTTCGAGCGGCGTCTTGCGCGACAGGGCCATTACCAGACTCCCTTGCCGGTCAGGCGCTTGGACACGAAATGGGCGGTGACGATCATCATCGTGCCGAGCACCGCCTTGAACAGGCCGGCGGCGGTCGCCAGCGAGTATTCGCCGGTTTGCAGGCCGATGCGGTAGACATAGGTGTCGACGATATCGATCTTGGAACGGACCACGTCGTTGGAGAAGTTGATGACCTGGTTGAGGTCGGCGTTGAGGAACATGCCGGCGTTGAGGATGAACAGCGTGGCGATCGTCGGCACGATGCCGGGCAGCGTGACGTGCCAGATCTTCTGCCAGCGGTTGGCGCCGTCGATTTCGGCGGCATCGTAAAGCTGCTGGTCGATGGCGATGATGGCGGCGAGATAAAGCAGGCTGTCCCAGCCGGCCGAGCGCCAGATCTCGGTGAACACCAGCACCCAGCGGATGGCACCGGTGTCGGTCATGAACGAGCGCGGCGCGATGCCGGCCATGCCCATCAGATTGTTGACCGCGCCGTCGGTCGGCGACAATGCGGCGATGAAGACGCCTGCAATGACCACCCAGGACAGGAAGTGCGGCAGATAGATCGCCGACTGGATGAACTTGCGCAGGCGTCCGCCCCGCACCTCATTGATCAGCAGCGCCACCAGGATCGGCACCGGCAGGAAGAAGGCCATCTTCATCGCCGAGATGATCAGCGTGTTGGCCAGCACCTGCCAGAACACCGGCGAGGCAAACAGCACGTAGAAATGCTTGAGCCCGACCCAGATGTTGGGCGGAACGATCCTGACCTGCTCGAAGGCGATGCGGGCTTCCCAGATCGGCAGGTAATGCATGACCAGAAAGAACATCAGGCCCGGCGCCATCATGACGTAGAACGGCCACCAGCGGCGCCAGCCATTGGCCAATGCCGTCGTCCGTTTCGGCCTGCCGCGAACCGCCGAATTGGGAACGTTCCCAATTCGCGACGCATGCAGCGCCTGATCGTGATCGGCCATCATCTTTTACCTCCCGCCCCCGACCGCGCGCCTGGGCTGGTTGCGTGACAGGTCGGCAAGCGACCCGCGCTCGATCAGCCGGCACGGCAGGAACACCCGGCCGTGCTCTGAACGACCGGCAATTTCATCAAGCAGGCAATCAAGCGAGCGCACGCCCATCTCGCGGCCCGGCTTGGCGACCGTCGTCAGTCCCGGCCAGGAAAACGCCCCCGCCGGCACGCCGTCGAAACCAAGGATCGAAACATCTTCGGGACAGCGCAATCCGGCTTCGCGCACCGCGACCATGGCGCCCAGCGCCATCAGGTCGTTGGCGGCGAACACCGCGAGATGGCCGACGCGGTCACGCGCAAGCAGGCGCTTCATCGCTATGCGCCCGCCCTCGACGGTGTATTCCCCGTCTTCCATCGGCAGTGCTGCCGGGTCGACGTCGCGCTCGACGCAATGTTCGTGGAAGGTGCGCAGGAACCGCGCCCGGGCGATACGCGACTTCGGGCCGAGGATCAGTGCCGGCGCATGATGGCCCTTGGAAACCAGGTGATCCATGCCCAACCTCACCGCCTGCGCGATGTCGGAACCGACGCTCGCGGTCGCGGGGAACCGCTCGGCGCTCGAGCCGATCAGGACGAAAGGCAGGCCGAAACGGTCGAGATCGTCGAAATTGTCGGCGACCGGATTGATGATCGCGCCATCGACGCGGGCCTGGCGCAAAGCGCGCAAATGGCTGGCCTCGCGGTCATGGTTCCAGTCGGAGGAAAAGACCAGCAGCGACGCGCCGTTTTCGGCGGCGCGGTCCTGGGCGCCACGGGCGACCTCGGCCCAGAACGGGTTGGTGATATCTGGAATGACCAGGCCGAGCAGCCCGGTCCGCCCGGAGCGCATGCCGACGGCGAGATCATTGCGCTCGTAGCCGACCGCCTTGGCAGCCTCCAGCACCCGTTCGCGCGCCTCGTCGGTCACGTTGGAGGCACCGGAAAGCGCTCGGCCGGCGGTGCTCTTCGACACCCCCGCCTTTTCCGCGACGTCAATGATCGTCGGACGCCTCCGCTGCATAAACGCTCCTCCTCAGCGACTTCGTGGGAACGTTACCACGACGCGAAGCAGTCAGCAAGCCGGCTTTGCTAGGACGTGGAATTGGCCTCGGACCAGTGCCGGTCCTGATTGACAAACCAGGCGCCCATCGACAAGGCTCGGATCGCAAGCCACCGAGATCGCACTCCAGCCAAATCCTTATGACATTTTGGACAGGATTTGGCTTTTTGTCCCGCTTCGTCGGCTGTCGCCTCCTTGCGGGCCCCTGATGCGGTTCAAATCGCGCCGTCACCAGCGTCCAGATAGCAAAACAGCCCGCACGAGGCGGGCTGTTTTGCTATCTGGTTGCGGGGACACGCAACTACCGATTCCGACATTTGCTTCAGATCGCAGTTTGAAAGAGATAGCCCCAGAAAACATCCATGCGGGGACGGACGGGCGGCAGCCAAAACGTTGCGCGGGCGCGGCCGCTGGAACGATCGACATGGGGCCGGAAGCTGTCTATCTGCTGTTGGAAAGCACAAGGCTAAAGCGGACATTCCGCAGCGGGTGACATTGGCCGCGCGCTTGTGTTCAATGCTCGTTTCTCCTCATGGACGAGCCCTGGGCGCGCCAGACAAGAAACTGCGCGAATGGCTCCAACTTGAGATCAAGAAGATCCACCGTGAGCTGGGGGACGACGTTCGTCTACATGACGCGCGACCTCTCTCTCTCTCTCTCTCTCTCTCTCTCTCTCTCTCTCTCTCTCTGTGACCAGATTGCTGTGTTCAACGGCGGGAAGATCGAACGCTCGGCGTCGGTGAACGTTGCGACTTCGTCGGTGTGTCGTCCGTCATCCGCGGTACCACGAAGAAATTTTCTGGCGACACGGGTACTCGATCTTGCCGGCAAGAAGGCCGTGGCGCATAGCCGCTATCTATTGAAGTGCATCAAACAAATCCGCTTGCTCATGGTGCAGGCGCCTCTACCTACCTCCAGCTTGCGACAAACTCTCAGCAACATGCACATGTCGCGAATGCGCACTCGACAGGGTGCTGTGCCTCGCTCCCGCGGCAGCATTGCCCGGCTTAGGCGCTCTTCGTTCAAGAGCGGCCTGACGTGCCTGTTGCGGAGTACAGCCATGGCTGTAACGATAAGTCTTTGAGAAGTAAGATAAAGAGCCAAAGCCGCATGCTATGCCGATCTCGGTCACCGATAGCCGGGAGCTGCTGAGTAGCAGGTGAGCTCGTTCCAGCCTCATCTCAAGGTAGTAGCGCGCTGGCGAACAGCCCAGTTGCTTTAGAAACAGCCTTTCGATCTGACGGCGAGAAAGGTTGCTACTCGCAGCCAACGTAGAGAGCGTCACGGGCTCTGCCACGCTGTCCTCCATCTTCCGGATAATCTCGGCAAGCGCCTCGTGGCGTACCGATATAGGCTGCCTTTGCCGCTCACTGGCTTCACGCACACGGTTTGCAAGCCCCAAATCTCCAGCCTTGTTCATGACTGAGGAACTATGGTCGCTCTCGACTACCCTGAGGAACATATCGAAGGGAACATCACCGCCCGGACAGCTATGGATGTCGCCATCGATTTCGAAAGTCGTCTGAACACACTCAATTTCGGGAAACGCCTCTGAAAAGCCCGGATACTGTTCCCAGTGCAGAAACCTCTGTTTCTGGGTGGTCGAGTTCATCCGGAACACGCCGCTCCTCATCCAGATCGTCTTCTGGTACTTCGCCGTCGTCCTGAAGTTTCCGCCCATCGCAAGTGCAGTGAAATTCTATGGCTTCGTCATCAGCCAGCAGGGATTGTATCTGCCCACGCTCGGTTGGCAGGGCGACGATCGCATCCTTCCACTCATACTGCTGACGGCATTCGTCGTGTCGGTAGCAGGCCTGTTCATCGACCAGGGTCGTGCACGGCTGATCTGTGCCGGAGTCGCCGTTTTGGCAGCCGTGGCCTTGATCGCGACTGGAGCGCTCGCCGTCGATCTCCCGGTCACGAACAAATTTAAGGCCAGCGGCGGTACGAGCATCAGTCCTGAAATGGCCGCGCTCCTGCTTGGCATCGTCTTCAACAGCGCGTCCTACATCGCCGAAATCGTCCGCGGAACGATAGATTCGCTCCCGAAAGGTCAGTGGGAGGCTTCCGCCGCGCTTGGTCTGAGCCGCCGCAACACCCTGAACGACATCATCCTCCCGCAGGTTTTCCGGGTCGTGCTGCCGTCCTTTGGCAATCAGTACATCAGCCTCGCAAAGAACACCGCCTTGGGCATTGCTATCGGATACCCTGATCTCTTCAACATCTACGGCACGATCGCCAACCAGACGGGACACAGCCTCGAGGGCATCATCATCGTCATGCTGACCTATCTGATCCTGAGCTGGATAATCAGCGCGTTGGTCAGCCTGGTGGATCGTCGGATCAACACGGCGGGAGCATCCCGATGATCGTGTATTCCTTGAAGTGGTCTCGCCACAACCTGTTCGGCAAGCCGTTCGACGCGCTGCTCTCGTTGACGGTCATTCCAGCGGTCATCTGGTTCGTCTTCGACGCCGTCCGTTGGTCCCTCACGACCGCCAAGTGGGACATCATCCCGGTCAGCCTGCGCGTACTAATGATCGGAATATTTCCGGCTGATCAGATATGGCGCGCGTGGGTCGCGACGCTGATCATAGCCGCACTGTTGGGTGCGGGGCTGGGATGCGTGTTCTCGTTTCGGAAGCACCACGCGGCGATCCTTGCCGTGTTGGTGGCGGCTTTCCTCCTAGTCGGCTTCGGGATTGACGCCGTGTCAGCGTTCTCGGCGGCAGCCGTCGCTTCATTCGGCAGCGCCTGGTTGGTCACCTCAGCGCTGGAGCCCGCAAGGAAGCTGGTGATCCCGGCCGCGGGTGTCGGCCTGATCGCGATCTTCGCGGTGATGGCTCCTCCAGGTGTCGGTCTGTGGGGAGGCCTCCTCCTCAGCATCCTGATCACCCTCGTCACGTCGATCGTTACCCTCCCCATCGGCATCCTGCTCGCGTTCGGTCGCCGGAGCCGCTTCACGAGCGTCAGGAAGATATGCACGGGCTACATCGAAGTGATGCGATCGGTACCGCTGATTCTTGTCGTGTACTGGATCTGGATCCTGATGCCCGTGCTCACGGACTTCAATCTGGCAGACGTCGCACGCGGCATGATCGGCTTCACCGTGTTCTATTCGGCTTATGTGGCCGAGTACGTTCGCAGCGGTCTTCTGGCTGTACCGAAGGGCCAGGTCGAAGCGGCTAGGTCGCTCGGCATGAGCGAGTTCGACATCAATCGCTCGATCGTCCTCCCGCAGGCTCTGCGGGTTGTCGTCCCCGCGCTCGTCGGCAACGTCCTGGACATCTTCAACGCGGCACCGCTGGTCTTCATCATCGGTCTCACGGATTTCCTCCGTGCTGGACAGATGATCCTCGCCAATCCGGCCTACAGCGATCGGACCTACGAGGTCTACTCCTTCCTGTTCCTGACCTACTTCCTGGTCGGTTCGGTCATCACGTTCCTCGCCCGCAAACTCGAAGCCCATCTCGCGCGCGGCAGCCGCTGACAGCCACATTCAAAGGATTCATTTGATGAACGCCATCGTTGAAATGTCCGGCCTCAACAAGTTCTACGGAGCCCATCACGTGCTCAAGAACGTCGAGCTGTCGGTCACCCGTGGAGAAGTCGTGGTGGTGATCGGCGCGAGCGGTTCGGGAAAGTCGACCCTCATCCGCTGCGTGAACGGGTTGGAAATGTACCAGACGGGCTCGCTTAAGGTGGATGGCTTCCACATGCCCGTTCAGGAAGACCGCCTCCTCGGCGGCGAACGCGAGTTGGCGGCGATCCGCAAGGGCGTCGGCATGGTGTTCCAGAGCTTCAATCTGTTCCCCCACAAGACTGTGACGGAAAACATCACGATCGCGCCTATGCGAGTGCGTAAGAAGTCCAAAGCGGACGCCGAAGCGACGGCGGCAAGGCTGCTGCAACGGGTTGGGCTGTCCGCGCATGCCCACAAGTATCCGGCACAGCTCTCCGGAGGACAGCAGCAGCGGGTTGCGATCGCACGCTCGCTGGCCATGGAGCCCCATCTCATGCTGTTCGACGAGCCTACGTCGGCTTTGGATCCGGAGATGGTCGGTGAAGTGCTCGACGTGATGCGCGAACTAGCGGCCGATGGAATGACAATGATGATCGTAACGCACGAGATGGGCTTCGCTCGCGAAGTCGCAGATCGCGTTGTCTATATCGACCAAGGCACCATACTAGAGGTCAGCAAGCCCGACGAATTCTTCGACAATCCTAAGAACGATCGCGCACGTTCATTCCTTGCGCGAGTTTTGAAGCACTGATTTCAGCCCTGTCCCGCTAAACAACATCGTAGACTGGAGTTGCGGCGCCGCATAAAACCTATGCTCACGCACCGTCCGGCTCGTCCCGGTCAGCGTTCGACGACATTGACTGCGAGACCGCCAACGCTGGTTTCCTTGTACTTTTGCTCATGTCAAGACCTGTCTGGCTACCAGCGCATGTTGCCGACGACAAAGCCGAATCTGGTCTCCGAGATCACCCCGCAACTCTGCGACGGTAAACGCCCAATGGGCCGCCCGCATATCTGGGAAAGGACACGATATTGCGTCGAGGCCGATCATCGCGAACGTGGCCGGATTCTGAGTTCGGGAACAGTCTGTTGTCCGGGATGGTCGAATGGGGACTGGCGACTAGCGTCGACACGATGATCATCGAAATGAAGGCTTTCGATCAACGCTAACCCGTCGCCAAGCTCAACCGAATTGTGGCCGCTGGTCCAGCGCGACTGAGAGGTTGCGATTCTCCAATGTCTTACTTGCATCTGGCGTCTACGTTCTTCGAAAACTGACTGTCTTGGTCAGTGAGCTGTTGAAGTTCGCGCAGAAGGGTTTCAGCCAACCGTTGGCGTGGGCCTTTTTCAAGCATCACCATGAGCAGGGAACGATGCTTCTGCGGCGTACCGAACGGGATGCGCCGCAATTGATTGCCGCTATCGGGTGCGCAAGCTCGGGTCGGCGTGATCGAGATGCCGAGCCCGTGCGCGACAAGCGATTCCACAGCTTCGATCGAATCGATCTCCATCACCGGCTGAACATGGATCTTGCGGTCGAGAAGATGCTGTTCGATCTGCTGTCCCGCCCAGGTTCGCCGGTTGAACCAGATGAAGGGATGAGCGCGCAGAACATCTTCGTCAGCAGCTTCGGCCATGGAATGCGGGACGATGACATTCAGGGGCTCCTGGCAGATAGGGAAGGACGCCAGTCCATCCGGAAGGACGCGCGGCTCCGAAACAACCGCAAGGTCAATGTCCCGGCTACGCACGGCTTGGGCAAGTTCGCCCGAAAGTCCGCTGCGGATACGTACAAGCAGTTTGGGGTGGGCGAGGCGAAGTCTGGCGAGCGCGGGTGGGATCAGGTTCACGAGCACCGATGGCACGACGCCGATCGTCACGGTGCCGACGAGACTGTCGTCGCTGGTTAAGGCGCGAATATCGTCAGCTATCTTGAGCATCCGCCTCGCATGCTCAACCAGCGCAAGACCGGTGTCGGTGAGCGTCGGCGGTCTTGTGGTGCGGTCGACGATTTGAAGCTGCAGTTCCTCCTCGAGCGTCTTGACCTGCAAGCTGATGGCCGAATGGCTGAGGCCCAGCGCGCTGGCCGCTGCGGTGAAACTGGGCTGTTCGGCGATAGCCACAATGGCCTGAAGAAAGCGAAGATTCATGGGTCACAAATAGCGTCAGATTTTCTCACGCTAAAATAAATAATATCTCGCTGTTGTCTAGGTTTCATTCAACTTATGCCTGCTCCGGTGGCGCGTGGACGCGACGACTGGGCAGGAGGGGCAGCGTGCATACTCAAGGACCGCTCGCGGGCGTTCGCATTCTCGACCTGAGCCGGATTCTCGCCGGTCCGAGTTGCACCCAGCTTCTGGGCGATCTCGGTGCTGACGTGATCAAGATCGAAAAGCCGGGAGCCGGCGACGATACCCGCGCCTGGGGGCCGCCTTTTGTCGAAGACGAGAGCGGCAATGCCACAGGGGAAAGCGCCTATTACCTTTGCGCCAACCGCAACAAGCGCTCGGTTGCACTCGATATCGCCACCCCGGAAGGGGCGGATACCGTCCGCGAACTGCTGGCGCATTGCGACGTCCTGGTTGAGAATTTCAAGGTCGGCGGGCTCAAGAAGTACGGGCTTTCGTATGACGACCTGAAAGACCAATTTCCACGCTTGGTCTATTGTTCGATCACCGGTTTCGGCCAGACCGGCCCGAATTCCGACAAGCCGGGCTACGATCTGCTCGCCCAGGGCTATGGCGGCATCATGAGCCTGACCGGCCCCGCCGACGGCGAGCCGACGAAAGTGGCGGTCGGCATAGCAGACGTCATGACCGGGATGTATGCGGCGACCGCCATTCTGGCTGCCCTTCGCCACAGCGAAATGTCCGGCGAGGGCCAACATATCGACATCGCCCTTGTCGATGCTCAGATCTCGTGGCTGATCAACGAGGGCACCAACTATCTGCTTTCGGCCAAGCTACCGGTGCGCCGGGGCAACCAGCACCCCAACATCGTGCCGTATCAGGTTTTCGAAACCAGCGATGGCCACGTCATCGTGGCGGTGGGCAACGACAGCCAGTATCGGCGCTTTTGCGATCTCATCGAAGCCCCCGAACTTGGACACGACGAGCGCTTCGCGACCAACGCCGCCCGGCTGAAAAATCGCGAGACGCTCATCCCGATGATCGCGGAGAAGCTGCGTCTCCTCGCCAGGAACAGCCTGATTGCCGGCATGGAAGCAAACAGCATTCCCGGCGGACCGATCAATACGCTGCGAGACGTCTTCAACAGCGATCAGGTCGCAGCCCGGGACATGAAGATTTCCATGCCTCACCCGCTCGCAGGCGGCGGCGTTGTCGATCTGATCGGCAACCCGATCAAGATGTCGAAGACGCCGGTCACCTATCGTCGCCCGCCGCCGGTTTGCGGGGCAGACACCAAAGCCGTGCTCGACGAATTCTTGAACCAGCCCGCCGACCGCAAGCACCGGCCCGTTGCAAGCTAACCCCAGACGAGGAGACACTCGATGTTTCAGCTCAGCCCCGCTCAAAAGCTGCTTCAGGATCAAGCGCGCGATCTCGCCGAAGGCCATGTGCGTGCGCGTGCGGCGGAAGTCGACCGCACCGAAGAATACCCTTGGGACAGCATCGAGAAGCTGACCAAGGCCGGTTTTATGGGCATGACGATTCCGAAGGAATATGGCGGTCGAGGGCTGACCTATCTGGATGCGGTCCTGGTGATCGAGCAGATGGCTCGGACCTGCGGGGTCACCGGACGCATCGTGGTCGAGGCCAACATGGGCGGCATCGGCGCGATCATGGCCTACGGTACTGACGACCAAAAAAAGCAGGTGGCGCCTTACGTCCTTGCGGGCGACAAACCGGCAATCTGCATCACCGAGCCAGGGGCAGGCAGTGCTGCAACAGAGATGACCACGACCGCGGTCAAGAAAGGCGACCGCTACATCCTCAACGGCGAAAAACACTGGATCACCGGAGGCGGCGTCTCCAAGGTGCACCTGATCTTTGCCCGCGTCATCGAAAACGGCGAGGAACAGGGCATTGGCGGGTTCATCGCCATTCGTGGAGAATCGCAAGGCTTGCGGGTCGGCAAGCGCGAGCCGGCCATGGGTCTGCGCGGCATTCCCGAGACCCATTTGCATTTCGATAATCTGGAGGTGCACGAAGCCATGGTCGTGCGTCCGCCTCATGGTTTTCGCCGTGGCTTCGCCGCCTTGATGAGCGCTTACAACGCCCAGCGCGTCGGTGCCGCGACCGTGGCGCACGGGATCGCCCAAGGTGCCTTCGAGATCGCGCGCGACTATGCCAAGGCGCGCGAGCAATTCGGTCGACCGATTGCCGAGTTCCAGGGTCTGCAGTGGATGCTTGCGGATATGTCGATCGGCCTCGCCGCCTCGCAGGCGCTTATCTACAAGGCGGCGATCAATGCCGGGACCGGCTTTCCCAGCATGCAGGAAGCTGCCCAGGCCAAAATCCTTGCATCCGAGACGGCGATCAAGGTTGCCAACGATGCCCTGCAGATCCATGGCGCGATGGGGTATTCGCGCAATTTGCCCATGGAGCGCATGGTTCGTGATGCGCGCATGTTCACGATAGGCGGCGGCACGGCGCAGATGCTGCGCAATCAGGTCGCCTCGGCCGTTCTCGAGATGAAGCTGCCGCAGTCGCGCGACGGTTATCGTGACCTTGCGGAAAAGACGTGAAAGCAGCGCCGGCTGGCCTGAACACCGCCCACAGAACAAGGAGGGCAAGGCCGATGGAGCCGAGCCTCGATCCCGGAGCCTATTTCGGGGGAGCCGGACGGCAATGACGACCTTGGTCTGGCCCCGCTTTCTGACGCCCGAGGGCGCGCGCGAAATCATGCCCGGCATGGTGCTTTGCCTGACGGTCGCGATGGCGGCAACCTTTCTGAGCACTCACTATGGCGCGCCTGTCATGCTGTTCGCCTTGTTGTTGGGAATGGCGTTCAACTTCATTGATCCGGCTGGGAAGTTCATTCCCGGTGTGGCCCTGGCTTCCCGTTCGGTTCTGCGGATCGGCGTGGCCCTACTTGGAGCGCGGATCACGCTTTCGGACATGATGGCGCTTGGACCTCTCCCGATTTTTCTGACGATCGGGGGCCTGGCGACAACCATCCTGCTGGGCCTAGGCCTCGGCCGGTTTTTTGGTCGCCCGGCCGCATTCGGCATTCTCACTGGCGGTGCGGTCGGAATTTGCGGCGCTTCGGCAGCGTTGGCGCTGACATCGGTTTTGCCCAAGGGAGAGCGCGGCATATCCGAGCGCGACACGATTTTCACCGTTGTCGCCGTGACCGCGCTGAGCACGGTCGCCATGATCGCCTATCCTGTCCTGGCTTCGTTTTTCGGCTTCGATAACAGGCTGTCCGGCATCTTCATCGGGGCGACCGTGCACGATGTGGCCCAGGTGGTCGGCGCCGGCTACTCGATCTCGCAGGAGGCCGGCGACGCGGCCACCATCGTCAAGCTGTTGCGCGTCGCCATGCTGGTGCCCGTTGTCGCTACCATCACCCTTCTCATGACCCGTTCGGGACTGGGCACGCGCGCCAGATTTCCGCTTTTCCTGTTAGGTTTCGTATTGTTGGTGATCATCAACAGTGTCGGTCTGATACCGGCGCAGGCTTCAACAGTCCTGGCCGATGCGTCGCGATGGGCGCTGGTGATAGCCATAGCCGGGCTTGGCATGAAAACGTCGCTGAAGGATTTCTTCGAAGTCGGCCCCCGGGCCATGGCGATCATTGTGGCGGAAACCGTGTGGATCGCAGCTTTTGCCGCAATCGTCCTTGCCACCCTCGCCTGACAACTATCCCGGTCCATTGGCAAGCTGCTGCACGCCCGCGGCAGATTGCGAAAGCCCTGGTCTAGCCGAGCATTCGGCCGAAGATCGAAAAGACCGCCTTCGATACGCGGCTCTCGACGCTCATCTCGGGATGCCATTGCACGGCGAAGATAGGGTGGTCGACAGCTGCGACTGCTTCCACGACACCATCCGGCGCCAGGGCTTCGATGCGAAGGCCATCACCGAGCGTCGCAACGCCCTGATAGTGGATGGAATTGATCTCCACCATGCCCGTTCCAAGCTCCCGGTGAAGCAGGCCGTCTGGCGCGACATCAAGCGAATGGCTCCAGGAAAACTGGCCCGGGCCGTCGGTTCCGGCTGGGGCGTGATGGCGCAACATCCGGTCCTCTGCACCAAGCCCGTCCTGCAGCGTGCCGCCCAGGGCGACATTGATTTCCTGCAGGCCCCGGCAAATCCCCAGCACCGGAAGCCGGCGGGCCTTGGCCTCCAGGATGAGATCAAGGGCAACGTGATCGCGGGAAGGGTCGAACGGGCCGGCGCCGGCGCTCGCGCCATACCGTGCCGGCTCGATGTTCGACGGACTGCCGGTAAGGATGATGCCATCGAGCTTCGCCAGGACAGAACCTGCCCGGGCCGCTGTGGGGATGGGCGGAATCAGAACAATGTCGGCGTCGAGCTGCTCCGAGATTCCGCTCACATAGCGGCTGGGCAGATACACGCCCGGCTCGCCCCGGAAATCGCATGAACAGGACATGACGCCGATGCAAGGACGCATGGTGAAATTCTCCTTGTGGTGTGTGGACGATGCCAACGACTGGCGCGGCCGGTTTCGCGGGCCAGGCGGCTGATCAGTGCGCTGCGGCTTCCGAACCGCGCTTGCGGAAGAAGTCAGTCAGCGGGCTTTCGGGCTTCATCAGGCTGCGCTCGGCAATCAGGCCTTCAACCATCGCCCGGTCACCGGAGCGGATCGCGGCTTCCATCAATGTCAGGTTGATGACGTCGCGCTGCGCGATCGAGCCTCCGAACAGATGCGCCGAATGCCGCGCTTTGGAGATGAGTGTTTTGGCCGTCGCGTAGTCCTGCCGGCCGAAAGCGTGAAACCCCTTCACGATCGAGAGCCCGGCAGTGCGGATGACGATGGAACTGGTGCTTGGCCCTTCGGCATTGGCTTCCATGGCGGCGATCAGCGCCTGCGCTTCGGCCTCTCGGCCTGTCGCGGCAAAAGCCATCATCGCGTGCATGTCGTTGAAAGCGATATAGGCCTGGTCGATTACTTCGGTGTAGCGTTCGGCTATGGGGGTCCAGCGGTCGCCACAATCCACTCCGTCCATCGCCAGCCGCCACAGCATCGCGGCGCTGTCATGCATGTCCATCAGCGCCGAATCCCTAGTGACCGTCATATAGCGGTCGTGGATCGCCAGCGCCTTGTCGAAATCGCAGTTCTCCAGGTGATAGAGATTGAGATGCCAGCGGTTGTGGATCGAAAGGTAGTTCTCGCCCGCCCAGTTTTCCTCGCAGCGCTCCATGAATGAGATGCCAAGCTCGGTCTTGCCCTGCATTTCGTAGCAGTGCGCCAACCCGTGCACGCCCCATGTATCCCGCGGGTTCAGTGCGACGCAGCGCAACGCCATCTCTTCGGCTTGGGCATAATGGCCCGATTCCTCCAGCCCGAACGCCAGCATTCCAAGGATGTAGGAGTACTCAGGGTCGGCCTCGCTCCAATGACGGATGATCCGCGCGGGGCGATCGCGTGTGGAACTCGCAGTGCCTAACAGGAAATCGGTCTGGTGACCGAATTGCAGCGCGCAGAGGTCGCGCGGGCAGTCGAGCAGAATGTCGGCATAAGCCTGCGAGGCGGCGTAGAAATCACCCGAAAGCCAAAGCTTGATTGCCTTGATATGACCAAGCTCGCGCCTGTTGGCTTGCGGCGCGAGACGCTCGAGCAACGCAAATTCACGCGCAAGATCTGCCTGATAACGCTTGTCTGAGGCGGTAAGAAGCAGTCCCGCCTGAAAGCAGCGTCCCATGATGAAGTCCGGGTCCTCGGCCAGTACCGCTGCAATCATCGCCCCGGGATCGGGTGCATAGCCAAGCATTCGCACGGCCGCGGCATGAAAGGCATCAACCGATGCCCTGTTGCCGTGCGACACGGCTGCGCCAAAACCGTCGATCAGACCCATCGTTCAACTCCTCGGCTCAGGCCACCAGACACGCCAGGGCATTTCCAGTTTGATCGCTTCGACCCCCCGGGCTTCAAGTGCACGCGAGGGGTCGGCTCTGCTGTCTGCGCAGGCCTGAGCCTGCGCAGAGTCTTGTCAGAGGTTGCCCATGTAGCGGTCGCGTTCGACAGGGGTGACTTGCCGATAGACGAAGTCCCGCTCACGCTCGGCCTGCTGGATCAGGATCGCCAGGCCGTCGCCCATCACCCGTTCCATGAAAGCCGAAGCCTTGGCCAATTCGATCGCTTTGTCGATGGTGGTGGGCACAGGATCGGCATCGGTCCGCTTCGAAGCATCGCCAGTGGTCGGCTCGCCCTTGGGCGACATGTGCTGCTCGATGCCGTCGAGGCCGGCGGCCAGTTCGCAGGCGAGCAGGTAGTAGGGATTGCAGTCAGCCGCCCCGTCCCGCTTTTCGATCCGCACCGCACTGTCCTTGCCCTCGATGATCCGCAACGCCACGGTTCTGTTGTCGAAGCCCCAGGCGGTGTTGATCGGGCAGAACAAGCCCGGTACCCGGCGTCGATAGGCGTTGGGCGTCGTTGAGACTGCCAAGGACATCTCGGCCATCCGCGCCTGCATTCCCGCAAGGAACGACAGACCCAGCTTGTTGATGGTGCCTTCATTGGCGAAGGCGTTCTTGCCGTCTTTCCACAATGAATAATGGGTATGGAAGCCAGATCCAGATTGGTCGATGAAGGGCTTGGCCATGAAGGTGGCCAGATATCCTGCGCGCCGCGCAATGTCCTTGATCATGTTGCGGAACAGGATCACCCGATCGGCCCCGATCAAAGCCTCGTCATAGCGGATGTTCACTTCAACCTGTCCGGCCGCATATTCGGGGTTTGATTGTTCGATCGGAATGCCGATGGCCGTCAAATGGTTGCGGATCGGGCCAAGCACGTGTTCAAGTTCGGCCGAACGATTGATGCCGTAGACCTGATTGTCTTTTACTTTCGGCAACTTGGTTTCCGGGTCGACCAGGTAGAATTCAAGCTCGGTGCCGACCAGCACGTCAAAGCCCATGGCCTTGGCGCGCTCGACCTGGCGCTTGAGCACATTGCGCGGGTCGACCGGAACCGGCTTGTGATCCATGCCTTCGGTATAGGCGAGGCAGATCGCCACGCCTTCTTCCCAAGGACAGGCGACCGGGGCGGCCAGCGGAAACATGTGAATGTCCGGATAGCCGTTGTCGAAACCGCAGAACGGCGTTTCCCAGATGTCGCAGGTCATGTCCATCGCAAACATCGCTCCGATTATCGCGATGCCGTTCTCGCAGGCTGACGGCCAATGCGCCGCCGGAATGCGCTTGCCGCGCATGATGCCGTTCATGTCGCCGAATCCGAACGACACGGTATGCGTGCCCGGGGGCAGGTCGAAGACGGGCTTGCTGTGATTGCTTGCTTGATTGCTCATCGCTGCTTCATTGGCGACCTGCCGGCCACCGCTCCCTAATTTTCTGGTTGCTGCGGCCGCCGGAGGTCGAGACTCCGACGGCGTGGTCTTTTGACGTCAGTTGAATACGCGGCCGAGATTCGCGTATGTCTGGGGTCGGGCGGTCCTCAGCCAGCGGGCAAACAGGATGCCGATCAAGCCGATCCCGGCGATGATGATCGGATAGGCTTGGACGAAGATCGATTCCGAGCCGCTGACCAGCGCGAGATGGCTGGCCATCAGGTAGAGGCAAGACGCCAGGGCGATCGTCGACAGCGCCGGAGCGACCAGCCGCCGCCAGGCATTCACGCCGCGATGATCCTTGCTGAAAAACGCGATCACCGAAACCGAGACCACACACTGGATCATCAAGATGCCAATAGCCGTGAAGGCTGAGCACAGGCCCACAATCACTTCCGGCTTCAGCCCCGCCAGCGCGAACACCAGCACGATCGCAGCCACCATGAACATTTGCACGATGCCGGCGGTCTGCGGCGACTGATGTTCGGCATGAGTCGCGGCCATCTTGGCGTTCAAAAGCCCTTCACGCGCGATCACGAAGAAATAGCGGTTGATCGTATTGTGGAACGACAGGACGCAGGCAAAGAGGCTGGTGATCATCAAGACTTGCAGCACCACACCGGAAAAGCCGCCGAGATGCTTTTCCATCGAGACCTGATAAAGCCCGGTGAAATTTGCCTCTGCCGCCGCAACGATGTTCGTGGGGCCGTAATCGAGCGCGATGGCCCAAGTCGAAAACGCGTAGAAGACCGCGATTATGGCGACAGCCAGATAGGTGGCGATGGGGATGGTCTTGCGCGGTTCGCGAGCCTCCTCGCCAAAGATCGTGGTGGCCTCGAAGCCGATGAACGCGGAGACGATGAACACCAGCGCAAGGCTCAGATTGCCTGAGTTCACCGCACTGAACCCGAACGGCGCCAGAGTGATGCCCTCCGGTCCCCCGCCGTTGACCAGAATGGCGATGCCCAGCAGGGACAAGACCAGTACCTCGGCGATCATGAACACGCCCAGCACGCGGCCCGAAAACTCGATCTTGCGCATGCCGCAGAGATAGACCCCCACGTTGAGCATGAGGCAATAGATCCACCAGGGAATATCGAGCCCGGTGTACTGCGTTACGATTGCATTTGAGAAGATGCCGAACAGCGTCATCGCCATGAGCTGGACCGCGATGTAGGACGCGATCGAGATCAGCGCGCCGCCGACGCCCATAGGCTTGCCGAGACCTTTGGCGATGTAGGGGTAAAAGGACACCGCCCCGCCGATATGGGCGCTCATCGTGGTGAACCCGACGCTGAACAGCAGATACATCGCGCCCACCAGAATGAAGGTCAGCGGAACTCCCGTGCCGTTTCCGGCAGCGAAAGCATAAGGCGAAACGCCCACCACGACCGCCAGTGGCGCGGCGGCTGCGACGACGAAAAAGACGATGTGCCAGACGCCCATGGCATCTTTGCGCAGCTGTCCGCTGCCCGCCTCCAGAATAGACATGCACTTCCCTCCCTTATGGTTTCATTCGCCTCTTCCGCCGCGTCCCTCCAGACACGACGAAGGCATAGTCACGTGCCGGTTGTTGCTCCTGCGCGCATCAGACCTCCAGCACCAGATCGGAGGTCGGCTGCGCGCAGCAGAGCAGCACATACCCCTCGCCGGGCCGCTCGAACGGCTCGACCGGATAGTCGAAATCGCCGCTCACCACGCGTGTTTTGCAGCTTTCGCAGCTACCGGCGCGGCAGGAATAATCGGGATAGAGCCCCTGCTCCTCGGCAAAATCCAGAAGCGAAGGGGCATCAGCGGACCAGCGCGCCGAGACTCCGGACTTGGTGAACGTCACGAGGGGGCCGTCGCTCGTGCCGTTGCTTGGAGCATGGCGCGGGGTGAAGTCGGAAGAGGGCCCAAACAGCTCATAGCGGATATCTTCGGCCCTGACGCCCAGGTCCAGCGCCATGTCATAGGCGCGTTGCATGAAGGCGCCCGGCCCACAGAGATAAACCTCACAACCGGCCCCGGGCAGAAGTGCTGCCAGTCGGTCACGGTCCAGGTCTCCCGTGCTGTCGCAGCCGGCGCAATCGGAGGTGCCGTACTTATAGCAAATATGCACGCTCATATTCGCCGCCCGCGCCGCCAGTTGGCGGATCTCCTGTCCAAATGCATGATGTGCGCCATCGCGGCAGACATGGACAAAGGCCACACGCCGCCCCGAGCCTGCCAATTCCTTGGCCAGCAGCATCATCGGCGTGATCCCTACCCCGCAGCTGAACAGCAGCACCGGCTTGTCGGAGCCTTCGCGCAACCGAAACTCGCCGCGCGGCGCCGAAGCGCGCAGGACATCGCCCGGCTTCACCTCATCGTGCAGCCAGCTTGAAACGTATCCCGGCGGCAGAGCAGGCTGCCCTTTAGGTGCGCCCTCGCGCTTGACCGTCAGCCGGAGCGCTCCGTCGGAAAGCCCGGAAATCGAATACTCGCGCCGCAACGCACAGCTGCCATCGCCAACAAGCGCCTCGACGATCAGATGCTCGCCACCGCGCGCTGTCATGGCGCCCTCGGGGCGCAGCCAGAAAGACGAGATGCCGACGGCTTCTTCGTGCCGCGACAGGACGGTGTAGGCGTGAAACTTGCCGGTCATGCCGAAAGCCGCACATTCAGGTGTTCGACCCCGTTGACGAAGTTCGTCTGCACGTATTCCGGGTCGCCCACAATCTCGATCTTGAGGTTGCGGTCGAGGATTTCGTTGACAAGCTCGATCAGTTCCAGTCGCGCCAGTCCCGCCCCAAGGCAAGTATGCACGCCACCGCCGCCGAACCCGGCATGAATGGGCAGCTTGGGCCGCGTCACATCAAAACGAAGCGCATCGGGGAAGCGTGTCTCGTCGAAATTGGCTGAGGCATACCACATCACCACCTTGTCGCCGCGTCTGATCGGCGTGCCTGACAGTTCGGTATCGCGGGTGGCGGTGCGGCGGAAGTAGAGGATGGGCGAAGAATAGCGCACGACCTCCTCGACCGCATTCGACACGAGGTCGCGATTGTGGCGCAGCATCTCGAACTGATCGGGATGCTTGGCGATCAGCAACGCCAGATGCGACATCGCCGTGCGCGTCGTCTCGTTGCCAGCAAAGATCAGCAGGCGGAAGAAATTGGTGTACTCGTTGTCGGTCAGCCGCTCGCCGTCGATCTCGGTCGAGACCAGCTGCGAAACCAGGTCGTCCTGAGGCGCGGCGCGGCGCTCCTCACCCAGTTTGCGGGCATATTCGCTCAGCGCGTGGGCGGCCGGGCTGTTGAAGGGCAAAAGCCGCAGCGGCGTGGTGTTGCCATAGGCATGCGGATCCAGCGGTTCGGCCGATGTGCCGGCGACCAGATGGTCCGTCAATTCGATCATCAGGTCTCGGTCGGCCTCGGGCACGCCAAGCATGTCGCAGATGATGCCGATCGGGATCGGTTTCGACAGCCCCCCGACCCAGTCGCCGCCGCCTTGCGCCTGCATGGCGCCCAAAAGATCGGCCGCGCGCTTGCGCACCGTGGGGATGTAGCGCTGGATCGCACGGGGAATGAAACCGGGGTTCACGAGCCGCCGGAGGCGGCTATGCATCGGCGGATCCATGTCGATCATCGAGGCGCGCGCCTCCAGTGCGTCGTCGTCGATCGAATAGATCTGGATGTGACCCACAGCCGAGCTGAACAGCTCGGTATCGCGTGACACTGCAACGACATCGTCGAACCGGCCGACCGACCAGAAACCATCCGTTTCCGAGCCATCGATGGGATTCCACGCCAGCCCATTCATGGCACGCAACTGCGCGAAAGCGGCCTGTGGAATGCCGGCATCGAACTGCGCCGGATTGGACAAATCCCAAGCAAGTGTTTGCCGGTGCTGCATGAATCCTCCCTGTGCCGCGGCCGTCCAATTCCTCCCTGGCGGCCACATTTCCATTGCTTAGCAGCACTGAATTCAGTATTCAATACCTCGTTGCAGAGACGGAGGGGGGAACTTTTGGTCCAGAAAACGAGCTGTCGGGAGGAGAGTTTCATGCCCACATACAAGCGCGGTATCGACCTGCCCTGCTATGTCGAAGCAGGCGTCGGCAGCCCTGTGGTGTTCCTGCACAGCATGGCTGGATCGGCGGATTCCTGGTGGCCGCAGATGGAGACCTTGCGCGGGACGCATCGCTGCGTCGCCTGGGATATGCCCGGTTACGGCGGCTCGGCAGCGATCTCCGAAACCACTCCGATGGCCGAGATGGCTGATCTTCTTGCCCAGTTCCTGCGCGAGAAGCTGCAGGTCGAGCGAGCGCATCTTGTGGGGCTGTCGGTGGGTGGAATGATCCTGCAGACGTTCGGCGCGCGCCACCCGGAGATGGCTGCGAGCCTGACAATCATGGACAGTTCGCCAAAATTCGCTTTTGGCTCGTCCATGCAGCCCGAAGAGTTCATCGAACCGATCCTCGCGCAGCTCGCCAGTGGCATCGCGGTGCACCAATTCGCCGATGGAATGGTTCGCGCCATCATGGCGCCCGACACGCCCGAGGCGATCCGCGCTGCGGGCGTCGGAGCGATGGCGCGCGCCCGTCCCGAAGGGCTTGCCTTGTGCACACGGCTTATCGGCGGGCATGACGGGCTTGAAGACCTGCCGCGCATCGCAGCGCCCACATTGGTACTGGTCGGCGAGAAGGACGGAGAAACGCCGCCTTCCTATTCCGCCGAGATCGCCGCGCGCATCGGCGGTGCCAAGATGCAGGTGATCCCCGGTGCGGGGCATCTGTCGAATGTCGAAAACGCGCCTGCCGTCAACACCGCGCTCACAGCATTCCTGAACCGCCACCGCTGAGCCTTTCAGCCAAGGGATTTTCAATGAAAGCCGCAGTCCTGCGCGCCTTCGGCGCACCGCTCGAGATCGAGACCGTCAGTCACGCCAATCCCGGTTTCAGGGAGGTCCTGGTGGAGGTCGCAGCCACGGGGCTTTGCCACACCGACCTGCATTTCATGCAGGGCCATTTGCCAGTGCCGGTGCCGGCGATCCTTGGCCATGAGACGGCCGGCGTGGTGTTGGCCGTGGGCGCGGGGGTCTCTGCCTTCGCGGCAGGCGACCACGTTGTCGGTTGCATTTCGGCCTTTTGCGGCGGCTGTGAATTCTGCCTCTCGGGCCGTCCCTCGATCTGCGAGGGTGGCGATCATCTGGTGCGGACTGAAGAAGAGCCCTCGCGCCTGTCATCAGATGGCCATGCTGTCACCCAGTTCATGAATCTCTCGGCCTTTGCCGAGCGGCTCCTCGTGCACGAGAACGCCATCGTGAAGATCGACCAGGCAATGCCGCTCGACCGCGCTGCGCTGATTGGTTGTGGTGTGACCACGGGCTTCGGCGCGGTGGTGCATACGGCAAAGGTTCAGGCCGGCCAGTCCGTCGCGGTGGTCGGCTGCGGAGCGGTCGGGCTGTCGATTCTGCAAAGTGCACGCATTGCCGGTGCGGTGGATGTGATCGCCATCGACATCAATGACGCCCGGCTGGAAACGGCCCGCCGTTTCGGCGCAACTGCCTCGATCAATCCCACTGGGCGCGATGTGGTGGCTGAGGTGCGGGCGCTTACCGACAACAAGGGTGTGCATGTGGCCTATGAGGCGGTCGGAACGCCGAAACTGGTGGAGCAGTCCTTCCTCATGACCCGCAAGGGCGGCACGACAGTGATGGTCGGCCTGATGGGCGACGGCGCGCGGATAGACCTGCCTTTCGCTCACTTCATTGCCGAACGCCGTGTGATGGGCTGCGATATGGGTTCCAACCAGTTCCGCACCGACGTGCCGCGGCTGGTGCGGCTTTACCTCGACGGGCGGCTCAACCTGGACGATATGATCACCGCGCGCATCCCGCTTGCCGGCATCAACGAGGGTTTCGAGGCGATGAAGCGCGGTGACGGCATCCGCACGGTCATCGATTTCCACGGCTGACGACTTGCCGCACAGAAATCTTGCCCGCATATGGCAATAGTGCAAACCTAAAGGTGGGTGGAGCACTTCGTTGGACCAATTCAAGAAAGGGCCTTCATTGGCAGAGTTTAAGCCAATTATCGTTTACAACCAGCGGCTCGCAGACGAGGTCCACCGCCAAATCCTGCTGGCGATAACTGGCGGGATCATCGCGCCCTCCGATAGGATCGTCCAAGAGAAGCTGGCCGCCGAGTTCCAGATTAGCCGCACCCCCGTGCGCGAAGCGCTGTTGCGGCTGGAACAAGAGGGTGTGCTGGTAACTGCTGGTCGCGGCGGTTTTGCGCTACGGTTGATTTCCGATGAGGATGCTCGCGAGATCTATTCGGCCCGCCAGTCGATCGAAGGCTATAGCGCGCGTCTCTTGGCCGAGGCCAAGGATGAGGCTTGCTTTGAAAGGATTGCCGACGTGATCCGGGTCGAAGAGGCACGTGAAGTCACCACCGCTGCCGAATATTATGAGGCCAACAAGGCCATTCACCGAACCTTTGTCTTGGAGACCGGAAACCGCTACCTGCTTGAGATGTTCGACCTGATGTGGAACCGAAGCATCTCTTTCCATGTCTTCGCCTCGACCATGAGTGGCAGCGACTTGGCAGAATCGCTTCGTGCGCATCTTGACCTGCTAGATGCTGTCCATAGTGGCGACGGCGACGTGGCGGCCCGGGCAATGCGCGAGCATATTGCCCAGGAACTCGACCTGCAACTGCACGCGATGAGCGCAACCGAGCTCAACGGGAAGACGAAGCGGCAGGCATGACGCAGCGAGTTCCCGGCACTTGGCGTCAACAACAGTGGCCGGGGTGAGCATCTATCCCATTTCGTGAAGCTCTTGGTGAATGTCGGCGTTGATGTCCGAGCTGCTGGGGATGTGCGGCATGTGCGATCGCCAGCACACGCAGAGGACTAGGTCGCGTGGATATCGGGTCATATGCGATTGCAGCGACGACGACGCGGTAGTTTTTGCTGAACTCGCCCTCGAACCAGACTGGCGCAGCCTATTCGCAGGCCGACTATAGGCCGCTGTTGGATGTGATGCGCTGCTGCCGCACCCGCGTGAGCTGGCACAGTTGGAACCCAGGCTCCGCGATCGCATCCTGAACGTCAACAAGGTCTCCAAAAGCCTATGCGATGACCGGGTGGCGCATCGGCTATGGCACGCCCCCCCCTCCCGCTCATCCAAAGGCGATGACGAAGTCGCTGCTGTCGGGACTTGTGTTTTGCGGGTGCTGCGAGGGCCCCTATTTCTTGCACAGCGTCGACCGCTTCGCCTGCTCCAGCCACACAAGTAATGGCTCATGCCCGAACAAGCGCACCATAGCGCGGAGTGACCTGGAACAGCGGGTGCTCGCCGGCCTGAAGAACAGGATGATGGTGCCAGAGGCAGCCGCGGTTGCGATGAGGGCCTACGCCGAGGAGAAGAATAGTCTTAACCGCGAGCGCCGCGCGAGTGCCGACGGGTGGAACGCAGAACTGGTGAAGGTCGTGAAGCAGACCCGCAGCATCATCGAGGCCATCAAGGCTGGGATGTTTTAGCTGATCATGAGGCCGAGATGGACGCGATCGAGGTACGCAAGGCCGATTTCAAGAACCAGCTTGCCGCCGCCCCCAAGAACAAGCCGGACCTGCTGCCGAGCATATCGTCACTCTATGCGCGGAAGGTGGCGCATCTGTCCGAGGCGCTCAATTATCCGGACGACCGGCAGCAGGCCGAGACGGCGCTGCGATCGTTGATCGAGAAGATCGTTCTGACACCTGGCGCCAAGCGCGGCGAGATCGAAGCTACGCTCTACGGAGAACTGGGAACGATCCTGAACTGGACCGAGCGGCAGGCTGTTGGATCTGCAAACAAAAACACTCCCGGAGCAGGGCTTACGGGAGTGTCGTTATCAATGGTTGCGGTGACAGGCAACTACCGATACCGACATTCGTTGATAGTGGCGATCTGACCGCGCTGGTTACCCCCACGGTACCTCGCCGGAGTAATAGTTCGAATCCCTTTCGCCCCGCCATCCCCTAACTAATAGTAATATTGGTCTTTTTTCTTCCCGACGTTCGCCTATCTGGCGGAGTTCTTTATGGAATTCAGCTTTCGTTTTTCTCCGACTCTAACGTATCGTGCCAAAATGGCGGCTCTTTGGACCCTACTTTGCCGCCATTCTCGGGCCTCAGCTGAGCCAGTAAGGTTCTTTGAATAGGCTTCGAGATCCATCGAATGCAATGCACATACCACGCGGTGATGCTTGGAGCATTGCGCCGCCCTCTGACACTCATCACAGCGAGCACATATTCGTCGACTCTTGGATTGTGCGATTGCGCCGTTCACAGCCATCCGGCCGTGGTTACGTCCGCATCGCGGGAACCTGCGTATCCTTTGATGTTTGCGACTGCTTCGCGCCGCATGCACTAACCCGCTTCGCGGGAGGGTCATCTCGTTCTGAGATGGCGCTACAGTCATTGGCCTTGAGCGGGCACCTCGGTCTCGCCGCCGATGAGTAGTCGTCGCAGCCGATGGAGAACGTTTTCACCATTCGCCACATCGATGCTTCCGGTCTCAAGGATGGTTTCGTGGCCTGCTATTCGGTGTCTCGCGTGAACGAGCTCATCACTGCCTAGCCCTGGATGGTGCGGATACAAAAGCGTCAGGCGTGGCGCGCGGTAAAGCTGCGCATACGCCATCATCTGATAGACGTCGCCTTGTGAAATCCCCTGTTTCGGGTCATCAATGCGAGAAGAAATCCGTTTCCATTTCGTATCAATCACATGGATGACGGCATTTGCCCGACGGATCAGTATGTCTGGCTTTGTCTGGAACAGACCTCGCTCAGTTGTGTCGGCAGCTAGACAAAAGAGACGCCCACCCTGCAAGGACACGGCAAGATCCGTCCCAGCCAAGGCCCGGCACACCAGGCGGCCGACATACTCTTCGAACAGCGTGTTCATCTCAAAAAGAAGTGCTGTGCCTTCACCCGCGCCGCCTGTCGTCGTCTGATATCGCCCCCGCAGGAAGAGCCTCGCCATATTTAGAAGGTCCCGCCACCGACGATTGGTACGGTCCATTACGATGTCATTCCAACGCAACGCACTAGGCGGAGTTTCCGCGATGTCCGCATACACGAAAGCCAGCTCACGCAACCGTTGCTGGTTTGCGGAACTCCTAGACGTTCGGGACAGATGCAGCACGGCGGCCTTCATAACCCGATTTAATGCCGTATCCTCAGAGAGGTCGTCAAAACGGCACGCAAGACGGGAAGGATTGACTGCATGGCGGGTGAACTGGCGCACGACATCAAGCCTGCCGCGGAGGGCCCTCAGATCGTCTTCCTGCTCGATGTAGCGACGGGGCATGCCTTTCCTAACGGCCTCAGTCAGTTTATCGGTGAAGATCCGGATCAAGACTTCGAGCAGGGTTTCTCGCTGCCAAGCCAAGTCGGTAATCGATCCGAGATCGATTTTCAGATTGAGCGCCACCGCCAGCATGTGGACCAGACGTTTTCGGATTGCGGCATTTTGATCGTGAACGCTCTCGCTCGGCGCAACGTCGATTTTGGGCAGGATCTCGAGACTACAGCCGCTCGCGGCCAAGATGCCGACCACACCACGCGCGCGCAAACTGTGGCGACCGTGTTCAAGCACGCCACTGCCTCCCCTGCCAGCAAAGGTAGATCTTTGCGCTAGTGCCGCGAGCCGATCAGCAAAACGCTCGGGGATCTGCCCATCGCCGTCACCATAGGCGAGCCTGTCCCATTCGCGGACAGCATAGGATTGTGTCAAGCTGCGAACTCCGAGAAGTCGAACTCCGTCTTCACAGTCCAACGCAATTTCTCACCGGCAAAGTCGTCTTCGGCCATTCCAGCAGGCGCTGCGAGCCGTCGAGCCTCAAGAAACCGCGCACGGCCTTGCGCCGAGTCACCGAGTACCGCAGCAACCTTTGACCAATCCTCGTAGAAATATTCGGCCAGCAGTGGGATTACCTTGTGGCGCATCACCTGGTCGACATCGTCGCGGGTAGTGCATCCGGCGAAGTACGCATGCCCTATTTGATGCTCCCGGTCGAAAAGATACTCAATGCGGTCGTTGATCGTGGCCAGGAGTTGCCGCAAGTTGATCCCACCGACGTTCACGGGAAGGATCAGCGGGTTCGGCATGAGCTCACGGAATGTAAAGCGGCGGCGCAACGCGGTGTCCAGAAGCGCGATGGATCGGTCGGCCGTGTTCATAGTGCCGACTATGTGAAGGTTCGCTGGCACGCCGAACTGCTTCTTGGAGTAAGGCAAAACGAGGCGTATCTCGTTTTGCATATCCAAACGCTTGTCCGATTCCAGAAGCGTAATGAGCTCGCCGAAGACCTTCGAGATGTTTGCTCGATTGATCTCGTCGATGATGAGAACGTGATCCCGTGCTGACGGGCTTGTGAGGGGGGCCTCATCGCCGAAGACAATCGCCTCTAGGGCATCCCAGTCCACGAGTGATTGGTCTAGCTTGTAGATGGAATGACGCCTGAAGCCCTTTGGGTAGAAGCGACTGCGCTCAGTCCCCTCGTCGTCACGCCACAGCCACTCAACATGGCGGCGGTGCGGATGGAAGGCGGCACCCTCGTCGTAGAAGTATTCACTTGTGACCCTACCAAATGCCTGGATCCGATCGCGTCCATCGGAGACGACAAAATAGTCGCCGACCCGCATGTCTGCCCTGAAGGAGAAGGTAATTACTACATTTCCGTTGTTGCCGGAGGCGTCGGGCTCCTTCTTCTTCCACTCAGTGAATATCTCGCTAAACTCGTCAAACCGTTCGTCCGACCAGTCAATGTCCCCGCCCCAACCCACATGGATCAAGCCGTTGTTCAGGCCAAAGTCTATGCGGTGACGCTCCTGCTCAATTTGGCGGTTTCCAAGTGCAACCTTGAATAGGCGTGCGGAGCGATCGAGCCTCCGCAATGATCCTGTGGAATTGGGATCAAGCCTTGCACGCTCGCTCATTCTCTTAAAAATTCCATCATGAATCTTTAGTGAGAACCCGGCTCTGATCGCCTCCGGTTCTTCCTGCCCCTCACCAACCTCGTCGCCCGTGCTCGGACGCAGGCCTTCGACGAATTCTTCGTAAGACGTGGACTGATGAAAGGTCACGAACTCGATCCGCGCCTCGCTCACCAAACGCTTATACTCGGTCATTAGTGCGTCACGCGCATCGCTGCCTTGAAACTTCGCGGCAGCCTGCTCGCCAAGACAAAGACGGACCGCCTCCCATGCAGTGCTGTAGGTCTTGCCTGTGCCGGGCGGTCCATAAAGAATGAGGTTGGTCGCCGAACGCGTTGGCGTCGCTTTTGCTTCAGTCATGGTGGGCGCCTCCGCCTGCGATGGGAGCTTGTACGTGAAGATGGTCGAGCTGCTGGGGCTCGGCTCGGTATGGGATGGGGCGGACACCCGTGCCAACAGTTGGAGCTTCTCTCCACCAAGAGCACTGCAGATGTTTGGATATGCGTCTCGCAAGCCCATCGCTTCTGCAATCTCGCTGGCGCGAATAGCGACCTCGAGCGCATCGCGCTCTCGCGCCGGCTCTATGAAGTAATTTAGCGCGCAAAGCCGTATTCGGTCTGCGTCGCGTATGAGGTGACTATAGCCTTCAGGGGGAAGAACAGGCTTGTCATTTTGGTCCACAATGATGAAGCCGGAATTGTACAGACGCGATGCAGCATCTAATTTTTGTCCCCAGCCTCCATTTAGCTCAGACTTCTTTAGGATGAAGCCAACGAGTGGCTTCGAGGGATACATGCGATTTGGACGCTCACGACTGGAGCGCACCCAGTAATCGCGCGGGTCTCCAAACCGACTAAAAATCTCTATGCTCTCGCCAGTTTCGCCTTGACGGTCAAAGGCATCGATAGCCCCTTCGATCTCGGCTCTGGTAAAGACGCCTGTCACCTCGAATCCAATGGAAGCATTCAGAGCATCTCGTCGCCAATGGCTGCCATTGCTATTGCCGTCGATAATCACTCCTGCAGCACGGCTTGGGCTACTGAACACATGATCGACATCGAAACGGAAAAGCGCCGGGTTTTCATCGGGAACCAGAACACCTTCTGCCACCAAACGATCTCGCTCAGGCCGATCCCGTTTCTTATCCGGGGAACCCTCACGCATCGCGGTTGAACCCTGTCGAACAACAAAACCGGATGGAACTGGCTTGCCGAAGGCTACAGCGTGTTCTTTTTGGATTTGAAGCCAACCACTGTCATCTTCTTCCATCACGTACTTCACTTCTGACTCTTAGCAACGTCCAACGCGCAGAGCGTGTTCACCAGCCCCATCTTCTCGACCGAAATCAAGCGCTTGCTACCGGGGCATAGAGCAGTTCGGCTCGGCGTCGGTGACAAGGAAACGGAAAATAGGTTGCCTCAAGCGCGTTGGAATTCTTCAGCGAATTTCTCGAAAGGCAGCAAGCACGTCACCAGACTGCGGCTAGCAGCTATTCCTTTAACCCGATGTTTTCTTTGTGATTTTTCAACGGCGCTCGCATCAATGGCAATGCACCGATCCTGCGCTGTTATCCATGTGGCAACATTGGCCGGGCGGTGAACTTTTGCGGCAGCCGCCACCATGCGCCTCAGCGTTACTCGCCAGAGCTACGACCGTCAGAACCGCCAGAAATACAGATTTCATTTCCATTCCCAGTAATACCTTTATTGTAAGCCAAATCTATTTTTGCCGTGCCTCAACCAAAATAGCCTATTTGGCTCCGCGTCGTTCCTTCATTCGGGCGATTCCCGGCTTGTGATTACCGCCGTACTTACGGGATACCTATTGAAAACACTCCCATGCATCCCTGTTCACCGTGTGCTGTTGCCGGGCTGCGATATCGGCCAGCCGGCGCCATCTGCCTGAGTGCAGCGGCGTCAATCAGGTTCGGCGGCCTCGGTGATTGGATGTTGCAGTTGAGCAAGTGGCAAAAATCGCCATCAAGGCGAGTTTCAGTATAGTTTTCAAATAAATCCCCCCGGATTCAAGCCTGCATCCTTGCTGCTTGAGTGCCAACCGTCAAGGCAAACAGGCCGATTATCGTTGCGATTTGCGCCAACCAGCTTGCCTGGCTTCTGCTTCCGAACAGAACCAGCGTTCGCCTTTGTTCTCTGAAATCTTGGTCTGTCGGTAGAATTTCTGGCCAGGCAGGTGGTAAATCCGCTCGCCTTTAGAGCTGACGTTACCTTTGATGTCGCACGAGGAAGAACCCAGCAGCGTGAAGCTTGGGCTGGGCGCCACTGTTGTAGGTACGATCTCATCGGCACGATTGGCTCGCCAGTCCCAGGGTTCCTGAAACTGGCCTTGCCAGATGCCTAGCCTGGCACGCTTAGCCGCTGTCTGATGTTGCGCATAAATGCCGTTGGAATATCGAGGCCAATCCAGAGCATGGCCACTCTCGACAAGCCAGCCTGCCACTGATTTCCCATCAGCGCGGAAGCAGTTGCCAACGAAGCGGCCGTATTGATCCCATTCGACAAAGGAACAACGCACGGGACGGGAAGCAGCAAGGAACTTATCGAGCGCTGACGCTGCCTTCCGGCCGCACGCATATTCCAAGCCCTTCGCGTCCTGGCAATATTGCGCACTCTCGGGCGCATCGATGCCATTAAAGCGAACGCGCTGGCCGGCGATCTCGATGGTGTCCCCATCGATTACCGAAGCGCGCCCTTTGATAGTCTCGGTCGCCGGGCGTGGTGCGCTAGAGTCAAGGCTATCGAATAGGCTGCCCACCTTCGCGCTACTTTGCTCCATCACCTGATAGATCATTATTGCTCCAATGATGATCATCACTGGAATTGATCGTCTGGCGGCATAGGGCATCCTGCGCCGCCGATAGCGCGCTCTTTGCGGTCGCCATTCCGATTGTCGCCGCCCCCGGCCAGTCATAGCCCACCCCTCACTCTCGCACCGTGATTGCAGTGAAAGCGAAGGTCAAGGCTATCCAAAAGAGCTCAGTTAACAGTGATGTGAAGAATGCCTAACAACTTGACAGAGAGGAGGCGTTCAAAAGACCACTTCTGGCCAAGGCGGGCTAATCCCTTGGGGGGACGTTTTTTCGTCGCATTTCCCCCCCCCGAAGCCTGGAGGAATTCCAAACAACTGACCAGAACCTTAAGAAGCTAGACGCCCAGAATGATTGGCAAAGTTCATCGATCACCAAGGTCATTGACCCGCGTCAGCCGAGTACTCGCTGCCTACATGATACGCGATCCGAAGCTCCGGCGACTGCTCAAAACTAGCAATTTAACTGCATGGCCGGCCTTCCTAGGCGCCGTCTCATATTAGCGAGTTGAAGTAGAACATTGTTTAAGCGAGATTGCTTATGAATCGACGTCATCCATTGCGCGCATCGACTTGTGGTAGCGAAATCCCGGATGAATTAGCTATGCATCGATCATCGCGATGTGAAATGGGCTTGGGAGGCGACACGAGTGCCAATGGTGACATTCATTTTCCCAGGTCTCGAACCCCTAGGAATAGCACGTGCAGTCTGAAGATCTCGGTTCTCGCTGGATACGCGATCTGACGCGTTTCCTTCCACTCAAAAGCCAGTTCGTTCTTACGGGCAATGTCCGCGACCTCCAAACGAGACGCGTAAGCGAGATGACAGCGACTGTCGGCTTGACGGAAGCGATTTCCGCGACACTGGGTGATGCTGGATACGCAGATGTCGTCCGATACGACCCCATCGAAGGCTTCAGTCTTCTCGCTCGGCCGGACGGATCTTCTGGAGATGCAACGGGCATTCTCACGAGGCTGGGTCTCGCGCCGACGAACGGCAGGGCAGCCGCCGGCGTAGACCTAGTAAGCTCGGTGTTGGAGCGTTTGATTGCACTTGACGGGCCGCCGCTCTCGCTGGTGGTTGACTTTGCCTCCCGCCTTATCGTCAGGAGCGACGCGCTGTCGCCCGCCGAGCAGCAGTTGTTCACCCGCGCGCTTGTGCTGAGCCATCGCGCTCAGCCACGGCCAGTCGGCCCCGACAGGGCGCCCCGGTTCAACACAATCATCTGGATCGTGGAGAAGGAGGGCGACCTGCCTGACTGGCTGACGATTGAAAACCCCCGAATTCGGCATATCCCCATACCGCCACCAGATCGCTTTGCGAGGCAAGCCGTTGCGACATCTCTGCTGCGGGGGCTGTCGGGCTTCAAGGAAGCTTCCAACGAAGAAGCAGCCGCTGCCGGACGCGAACTCGTCGACTCAACCGAGGGGATGCTTCTGGTCGACCTAAACTCCGTGGCGCAGCTCGCACGCACGGAGAAGGTCCCCATGCAGGACATCGGCGAGGCCGTTCGGCGTTTCAAGGTCGGCGTGACTGAGGATGCTTGGAAGAAAATCGAGCGCGGCAAGATCCGGAATGGTGCCGATATTATAGCTCGAAGGGTCATCGGCCAGGATCACGCCGCCGTTCACATGCTCGACATAGTGAAGAGGGCCGCGACCGGAATTGGCGGCGAGCGCCGCGGTGGAAGGCCACGGGGAGTCGCGTTCCTTGCCGGGCCGACGGGCGTTGGCAAAACCGAGCTGGCGAAGACCGTCACGGAGCTCCTATTCGGCGACGAGAGCGCGTATATCCGCTTCGATATGTCTGAATTCAGCGCCGAGCATGCGGATCAGCGATTGATCGGGGCGCCACCCGGCTATGTCGGCTACGACGTCGGTGGAGAACTGACTAATGCTGTGAGGGAGAAGCCCTTCAGCGTGGTCCTCTTCGACGAGATCGAGAAGGCACATCCCAAGATCCTCGACAAGTTCCTGCAGATTCTGGACGACGGAATGCTGACTTCGGGCCGAGGCGATCGCGTCTACTTCTCGGAGGCCCTGATCATCTTCACGTCGAACCTAGGCATATACTCGACTGCCCCTGATGGCAGCCGGACGGTGAACGTCTCCCCTGAGCAGCCGTTCGAGGAAGTTAAGTCGCGCGTCAAGGCCGAGATTGGCAACCACTTCAAGCTCGTCCTCAACCGACCGGAAATCCTCAACCGCTTCGGCGAGAACATCATCGTGTTCGACTTCATCCGTCCCGCGGTGGCGGAGAAGATCTTCGCTTCCATGGTCGAGGCGGTCCTCGGGGAGGCGAACGCCTCTGGTCACATCGTGACGATCTCCGACCCTGCGTTGGAAACACTGAAGCACCTTTGTACAGCAGATCTCGGCAACGGGGGGCGCGGCATTCGCAATCAAATCGAAGCGCATCTGATAAACCCGCTCGCACGCGCCGTGTTCGATCGGACAGAGTCTGGCCCTGCCCGCATCGAACGCGTGGAGGTTGGAAGCGTAACGACGCTCGTTCTGGAAAGTGTCTGATGCTGGCTTCGATCTCGCGTGTACACTTCCCAGTGACCGCATTAGGACCAGGCCGACGTGTAGGCGTCTGGTTCCAGGGTTGCTCGATCCGATGCCCAGGCTGCGTTTCAGTTGACACGTGGCACGCCGATGCAGGTAGGATCCACGTGGAAGGCCTCATCGACCATGTGATCGCTTCGGCGCATGAAGCCGACGGCCTCACGGTATCGGGAGGTGAACCCTTCGATCAGCCAGATGCATTGGCCGCACTTCTATCCGCGTGGCGTGCGACATTATCCGCATCAATATTCGTGTTCACCGGTCGGGAACTCGAAGAGATTTCAGGGTGGCTAGAACGGCATCCGGGCTTGATCGACGCTATCATGACCGGACCCTTCAGGTCTGATCTCCCCCAGACCTTGGCGCTCCGCGGCAGCGATAACCAGAAACTTCACGTCCTCACGGACGCAGGTGCAGAGTTTGTCGAGTACGATCGCGAGGCCGGAGTGCAAGACCGCAAGCTCGACGTATTGTTCGACGAAGCTGGGAACGCTTGGTTTGCGGGGGTGCCGGCCCGCGGCGAGTTCCGAAAACTCAGAAGGCTTCTCGAGAGTGAGGGGCATCACGTTGTGACATCCGACTTTTCTGCGAGCCGCCAGGCATGATGCGTTTTTGCGCCAACTGTGAAACTGAACGCCCTTTGGACGAGCTCTTCTGCTCGGAAATGGTCGAAGGGAAGATGTGCGACTGGCCATTATCCGGCCTGCCGGTAAGGCCCAACGGCTGGCGGCCTGAGCAAGCACCTCTGGAACAACCCGCTTCACAGCCATCTACCTGTCCGAATGGGCACCCCGTCGAACCGGGTGATCTAATTTGCACTGTCTGTGGATTGGATGTGGAGTCCCCGTTGGCAGCCGACGCTGATGCCGATGGTGATTTCTCTCGATGTGCCGACCCCGTCGATGAGCAGTGCAGCTCGCCTTTTGGCGAGACGGTGGTTGCTGGATGGCGTCTTGTGGAGCGCCTGCCGACCGCAAGTCAGGTGCGCGAACGATACCGAACTGTCCATGCCGCAGACGGCCGGGAAGCCATCCTGACGCTCTATGCCGACGGCAGCGAACCCGATCCTGACGTTTACATCGCACTCCGATCTCTCGACCGTGACCACGTTCCTGAAATCCTTGAGACCGGAAGATGGGAAGACCGCGCCTACGAGGTGACCGAGGACGTCAAGGGTGGAACCCTAGCAGATCTCGGCGTCAACTTGGGTGACGTGGCCACGCTCACACGGATTGTCGAGGAAATCGGTGGCGCTCTGGCGGCACTGGCCGAATGCGGTCTTCGGCACCGTGACCTGCGTCCGACTACCATCTTGGTTCGTTCTCGGGAGCCACTCGACCTCGTGATAACGTGCTTTGGTTCGGCACAGCTCTCAGACCACGATCTCGATATCGTCTCGCCGCTGGAGATCACGCGCTACACCGCACCTGAAGCCGTAGCCGGTGGCGTCGCGGCCGCGAGCGACTGGTGGAGCCTCGGCATGCTTCTCCTAGAGCAGGTGACCAAAGGTGACTGTTTCGCTGGGGCGGATGACCAGCCGTTCCTCATCAGCGTACTAACGAACGGGGCGCCGATTCCAGAAGGCTTGCCCCATCCTTTGGATGCGCTGCTGCGCGGCCTGCTTTCGCTAGAACGGCGCAAGCGCTGGACATGGCCGGAAACACGGCGTTGGCTCGACGGCGACATTGCGGAAGCGCCACCAAGCGTGCGGGGTTCATCGGCTTCTAGCGGACGGCTTTCGATTCCGCTCGGAACTCAGCGGATCTCGACCCCGGAACGGTTCGCGCTCGCGGCGGCACAGGCGGATCGTTGGGACGAAGCCCGGCGCTTGCTTGTGGGTGGAGACCTTGCGACCTGGCTCGCGGAGGCCGATCAAAAGTCGGATCTCCGATCGAAAGTTAGGACGATCGCGGGCCTTTCCGATGTGCCGGAAGACTTTCGCCTCGCACTCGCCCTCAAGGCGATGAACACTTCGATGCCGCTCGTCGTCCGGGGCGAAATCGTCACACCGGGCTGGCTCGTTGACCATCCGGATGAAGGCTACGCCCTTGTGACCGGACCAGTTCCGGATCGTCTTGGAGACGATCCGGACGGGACTTGGCTCGGACGGTTGAAGCGGCGTGAACATAGGGTTCGTGAGCGCGCCAGGCAGCTCGAGGTCGAGCTCGACGAAGGTCTTCTGCGGTCGGCGTCCTTATCGACGTCCCGAAGCCGTCTAGCCGCCGTTTGGGATGACCGCCGTCGTGTACTGCCGGACACTGACCATCCTGGTCTCCTTGCGATCGTAGAGCGCCGGGTCACCGAGGAGGAAGATCTCATCCTTCTCCTCAGTGCCGCGACCAACCAGTTCCGGGCTGCAGGGGCCATTGTCGACGAAGCGCAGGAAGCCGCTACACAGGCTGGTCGTAGCGACTTCGACCGCGTAGCCGCACTGCAATGGATTAACCAGCCTCGGCGAGAACTACACGCGGAGATCGAGCGGAGGCTTGAAGGATTTGCACGATGCGGACACGACCGCATCGACCAGTGGGCCGACCAGTTCCGGCTCGAGAGAAGACTGCCTTTGGCCAGGTCGCTTGCATTGCTGGCTGTCTCCGAGGGTGATTGGGTCAAACCGCCGGGTCAGGCTTATGTGGCCACCCTGCTTGATTTCTACGCCAGGCGCATCACGGGCACGATCATGCGCGGGCCACTGACGAGGATGACGATCGCCAAAACGTCGGCGCGCATCGATCTCATGGAGCTGGATAGTTCGCGCCGCAAGGCTACCGAGATTCTCAACCATGTCCTGCTGCGCAACGATCAAAAGATCGAGATCGATCCACAGGCTTTCGCGATCGACGACCGCATCGAACGGCGGCTGCGCACCCTGCATTCACATTCCACGCTATACCGTCGCGATACAGGTATTGACGGTCTCTACATGGGCTTCCCATTCTTCGTGATGCAGGAACAACGCGCGAGCGTGCGCCCCCGGATCGCTCCGATTCTCCTTTGGCCAGTCAAACTTGAGCCGCAAGTTGGCTCGCGCGGACGTGTGATCATCTCCTTTGACCGCGATCGCGAGGAAGTCCGGCTGAACCCCGCTTTCGAGACACTGCTGGGCATCGATGCAGCCGTAAAGTGGCAGGAAGTCGCTAGGGAGATTCTGCAACGCTCCACCGTCACCGCGACAGAGGTCACCGAGGCCTTCGCCGAGTTCGGCACCATAGAGTCGACCGGGTTGGAACCGCTTCCATCCAAGGATGTCCGTGTCAGGCCAGGGGAAGACAGGATTGTCTGCGCGGCGGCGATTTTCCATCTCGGCTTCTTCGGGCAAGCCGTTATGGAAGACCTCCGGCAGCTGAAAGCCCTGTCACCTTTGGGTAGCAGTCTCGAAACTGCTTTCAGGATCGGAGAGGTAGCTGCTCCTCCTGAAAGGCCTCAAGTCCCTGAGCGCGAGCGATATTTCACATCCGATTCCGATCCATCTCAAGAGGCAGCAGTCATCGAGGCGCGTGGGGGGCACGGACTGCTCGTGGAAGGTCCACCCGGCACCGGGAAGAGTCAGACCATCGTCAACATGGTCGCGGACGCTATCGGGACGGGGTGCAGTCTCCTGGTAGTGTGCCAGAAGCAGGCGGCGCTTGGAGTGGTGTTCAAACGCCTCGAGGCGGCAGGTCTCGGCGAGCGGATTGTCATGGTCCAGGACGTCAACAAGGACCGCGAGCCTACCATCCGCGCCATCCGAGAGCAGTTGGAAGAACTCTTCCGGAATCCGCGCGTCGCCCGTGGCTGGCCGCAGCAGCGATCGCAAGCGGCAGCACGAATCGAAGTCGCTTGAGCGAGAGCTTGACGAGCATCACAAGGCGCTGCATGCCGCAGATGAACAGACCGGCCTCTCTTACCGACTGATAGTTGGCGATCTCATCGGCTTAGCCGACGGGAGGTTGGCTATTCCAGTGCCTTCGTTGCGGCAGATGCTGGGGCGTACAGATCCGGGAACCCTCGCGTTGATGGAGGAGAATTGCGCCCCGATCGCAGCCGTTTGGTTGCTAGCGCACTTCGAGAATAGCCCGCTCGCCAGCACGCTCCCGTTCGGCACGGACGATGGAAGCGTCGAAACCTTTTTGGAGGACATTAAGGCTTTCGCGGCGGCCGAGGTCGAACGGATCGGGACGATCGAGCGGACACCTGATGCACTGCCGGTCGCTGATCCTATACCCCATGAGAGTTGGACAAGGAACAATGCGAACACCTTCAAGAGCCTTGCCCCGACAGCCCGCGTGAGGCTTGCCCGCTGGCTGGATCGAATGGCGAATGCTGCAGAGAGGGAGCCAGGATCGCTCGCGATCCAGAAAGAAATCGCCGCCTTGGAGCAGGCGCTGACCGATCTGCCCCCGGACGAAGCAAGCCTGAAAGCGGTCGAGGTAGCGCGGGCGATGGACGACGCGTCGCTCGCAGTCTGGAAGGGTATCTCCGATCGGCTATCGACCCCGCCGACTTTTTTTCAGAGGCTTTCGCCGAGACGTTGGATGGCCTCCAGCAAACGGCGCAAGCTGATGAAGACCTCCGACCTAACAAATGAAGCGGATCTAGCGGAAGCACTTGCAAGAGAGGTCCGGCTCCGTCCACTTCGTTCCAGGCTTCAGACTGCGATGATGGACATCGGCGAAGCGACGGACCTCGGGCCGCTACGCGTTCCGCTGATGCTGGAAGGGGCGCGCGAGAAGATCGAAGCTCTGGCGGCAGTAGAAAGGCTTGTCCACTCGCTGGAGACACACCCCGACAGAGCAAGCGCCGTTGTGATGGCGAAGGCCGCAGACGAACAAGCGGTGCACTTGCTCTTGGACCGGATGCGACAAGGGCTGGCGCGTCATGCGGCACGAGAGCAAAGCAGAGCCGCGGCCGCACGGGTATCCGCTTGGCTTCAGGAAGAGTTCGTCCATCAGTGCTTGATGGCGATCGAACTCGACGGCTCGAATGCCTCACGCCTCATTCCGTTGATTAAGGCGCTGCCGCAGTTGGTTCCCTATCAGCGATTCCGCGCCCGCATCCCTCAGATGGGCGAAGAGACCATGCAGGTGTTCTCGCACCTCGCGCTCGTCCGCGATCGTCTGGAGCAGTTGGACCCAGCCGACCTTGAGCCCGTGGTACGGAGCATCATCGCCACGGAAGCGCGGCTGGCGTGGAAGGCAAGGTTGGAAGGCGCCCATCCAGCCTTGCTACTTGATGCCAGGGAACTATCGGCGAAAGCCACGTCTCTGATTACGGCGGACCAGGACATGCGGCGTCTAAACCGCAGGCTGCTCATTGAAGGTTTCGATCCCGACAGCATCAGACCTTTGCGGGCGTGGGAGGATATCACCCGCCTGCGTGGAACGCGCTCGCGTCGGCTGCGCGAGTTTATGGAACTGGGAACCGATCTAGGGCTGATGAAGCTGCGCCCAGTCTGGTTGGTCAATCCTGACGTCGCTAGCAGACTTCTGCCACTCCGGAAGGCGCTATTCAACTCCGTCATATTCGATGAAGCCTCCCAGATGCCGATCGAATACGCGCTGCCGACGCTGTTCCGCAGTGGCCGGATGATTGTTTCTGGTGACGAGAAGCAGATGCCGCCAACGTCTTTCTTCTCCAGCAAGGTGGAAAGCGACGAAGCAGAGGTGTTTGAAGGCAATTTTGCACACGATGACATGGCCGAGGAAGAACGTGAGGTCATGGAGGAGACTTGGAACAGGCGCGAAATCAAGGATTGCCCCGACCTCTTGCAACTAGCCAAGACGGTACTGCCGGCAACGACCCTCCAAATCCACTACAGATCGATATACCGCGAGCTGATCCAGTTCTCGAACGCAGCATTCTACAGAAATGGCCTCAGTGTTCCGGCACGACAGCCGATCGAAGAGATAAAGAGGAAGCGTCCGGTGGAGCTGGTCCGCGTCGACGGCATCTATCAGGATCAAACAAACCCCCAGGAAGCAGAACGCGTCGTTGACATCCTGCGAGACCTTTGGACCGCACATGGACGGAATCCGCCCACCGTCGGCATCGTCACCTTCAACCGAAAGCAAGCGGACCTGATCGACGATGTTCTCGAAGAACGGGCGGAACGCGATTCCGCTTTCAGGTTGGCGCTGACCCGGGAACGGGAGAGGCTCGAGGGCGGTGAGGACATGAGCGTGTTCGTCAAGAACGTCGAGAACGTACAGGGCGACGAACGCGACATCATCATCTTCTCCTCTACGTTCGGTAGAAACGAGCAAGGCACCTTCAGGCGCTCATTTGGAGTGTTGGGTCAGACAGGAGGGGAGCGCCGCTTGAACGTGGCGGTGACCCGTGCACGCCAAAAGGTGATCCTAGTCACCTCGATGCCCATACCGCTGATCTCCGATCTTTTGGCGACACGCCGGCAAGTCCAGAGTCCACGAGACTATCTCCAAGCGTACTTTGAGTACGCACGTGCTTTGTCCGACGGCGATTTCCAATCCGCAGAAGCGCTGCTGGCCCGGCTTACTCCGGAACAGCGGAGAAGCAGGCACGTCGAAAGCAACCGGGATGGTCTCGAAATAGCAGTCGCGGAAGAAGTCCGCGCGCTCGGATGGGAACCGGTCGGTGTGAGCGACGACGGCGCATTTGGCCTGGACTTCGCGATCGAGGATCCGAGGACAGGGCTCTTCGGATTGGGCATTGAGTGCGACGCTCCGCGGCATCCTCTTCTCGAGAACGCAAGGGCACGCGAGATGTGGCGGCCGACTGTCCTCCGTCGCTCGATACCCGCGATACACCGGGTCTCATCGCATCGATGGTTCCATGACCCAAAAACCGAGCGCGATCTGCTTCGTAGCGCAGTCATCAGAGCAATGGGGAGCGCAAAATGAGCGGACCGAAAGTCGTCCGGATCGTCACTCGGGATGAGATCATCGACCTTTGCAATGGACTGTTGGCGCGCGTCGATGCTGCTTTCGACGAGTGGTTGAAGGTCGGTCAGCGGAACGAGTTTATCGATGATGATGCGATAACTTCGACGAGGCGTCGCCGTGATGCGCTGGCCTCCTTGATCGCAAGCGATCGCTTTATGGATTTCCAGAAGCAGGCTCCGCTCGAAGTGCAGTTTCTGCGCGATGACATCCAAAGACGTCTGGTCGCGGCCGCGGCCGCGAAGGCAGCGAAGAGATCCAAGGAGCGCCGTGGCAAGGAGGCTTTGGCCAGTCTCCTTATTCGCCTTAGCGAGCTGCAGGTCTCCATCCCGTCAGGGCTTGCCGATCGCCTTCGGCGGGCGGAATTGGACGCGTTGTCCGAAGCATTCCGTTTGCTGGAGAAAGCGACACCAGTTTCCAATGACTCAATAGCTTCAGCATCACTGGCGGCTAGCATGAGGGAAGGCAGTGGGCTTCGCTCCTTCGCTGAATGGCTGGCGCAGCAGCCTACCCAGCCGCTCGACCCTGCAATCGAACGGATACAGGCGCGGATCGATGAAATGCAGGACCATTTCGATACAGCCCGCTGGCAGACGCGCATCTTGGAAATTGAAGACGCTGATGAAGCCAGACGCAATCTCATGCTGGATGCACTCGAGGTTGAGACTGCGCGGGCGTTGATGGAACACAGGAGACGGCGCGCATTGGTGCTAGATGTCCGTATTCAGATCGCGGAGCTGTCGGCGACCGACAAGGACGGCAAACCGGCACAGTCCGATTTGGACGAGCTTGGCGTCGAAGCGTTGGAAGCACTGCTTTCCCAAACGCAGGTTGCGTTAACGGCTCGTCGTGAGGCCGCCGCTGCGGAAGCGCGGCGGACCGCTGTGCTCGAAGGCCTGGCAAAGCTTGGATACCAAGTCACTGAAGGCATGACGCTGGCCTCGCCGCAGGATGGTCGACTGATCCTGCGTAGCACGACACGGCCTGACTATGGTGTAGAGGTCAGCTCGGCTGGATTAGAGCGAATGCAGATGCGCGCGGTTGCATTCACGACTGACGGCGGCACCGCAGATCGTGCACGTGACCGTGACGCAGAATCCATTTGGTGTGGGGAGGTCTCGGAACTCCGAAGAGACCTCTCAATTGTCGGAACCGACCTAGCCATCGAGAGATCCTCTCCTGTGGGAGCTACACCGCTTAAACGAGTGGCGATAATGGGCGCGTCGGAAACAGCTGTCGCTGATGTCCGCGCCCCACAACAGCGAACGTTGCGTTGAACGGCCATATATCAAAGTCGTCGTATTGTTCGCAGCATCTATGTGGCTCGCCGCGGCGCGCCATCGCGTGTGCTAAGTCCGTCGCAGAGACCACAGGACGGCCGATGGTAATCGATGGAACCCGCACAGACTCAGGGATCTCGATGCGCCAGAAACCTGGCTACACTGCGTGGCAGCGAACGGTCAGCAATACAGTTCGCGGGATGAAGCTCCCACCGGCATCATATCTTTAGCGGCATCGCGCTGATACCGCCGTCTGGCGGCGATCCACCGATCTCCAACATTGCGGGCCTGCATTGTCAACGCGAGCAGGCACGAGCCGCAATGGCCCCGGGCTCACCTCTTAGCTTCGCGAATAATCAGCCGGCCATCTCGAGATACCGGCAGAAGGCATTGGCGAGTTGCATCTGCCGCGGACTGCGGCACTCAGCCTCGAAGACAGCTGGACTGCAGACCAAGTATGACAGGCAGCGAGCACGAGAGGTCGCCACGTTCAGCCGATTCAGGCTGTACAGAAACTCCATGCCTCGGGGCGCATCGGCATGGCTCGAGGTTGCGAGGGAGTAGATCGCGATCGGCGCTTCCTGGCCCTGGAACTTATCTACCGTGCCAATGCGTGCGCCAGGCAGCCGTTGCTGAATTTCGTAGACCTGCGCATTGTACGGCGTGATGATCAATATCTCGCTCAGGCCGACTAGACGTTCGTCACCGTTTGGGTCGATCCAGGTAGCGCCTGCGTCAACGATCCCGCGGACGAGATCAGCCACTGCATTGGCCTCCTCCAGTGAGCAGTTTTGATTGCCGACGTGATGCACCGGAATGTAGCGAAGCCCGCTTCCGGTAGCCGGCCCACCCTCTACCGCCTGTACCTCCAGCCCCGGCCGCGACCTCAACTTCCCCTCATAGAACAACTCGGAGGTGAATTCGCATATGGATGGGTGAAGGCGCCATGTCTGCTCCAGAAACAGCCCTTGGCCGGGACCGATCGTCTGGACGCCGGCTAGGATATGATTTAGGGCCGATGTGTCAGTGCCCTCCGGGTGACTCCCTTGCATCGGTTGGTCGAGCTGGCGAGGATCCCCAAGCAAAACCACCGCTTTTGCCGCTTGAGCCACGGCAAGCACGTTGGCGAGGGACATCTGCGCCGCCTCGTCGACGAACAACACGTCCACCCCCTCGTATGCCTCAGGCGAGGACCAAAGCCAGGCGGTTCCGCCACCGACCTGACATCCCCCTCGAAGCGCTGCAACTAGGTCCGCATTCTTTCCTACAATTCGGAGGCGGGGCTGATCTGGCTCCTTCTCGCCCGGCTTCTGAGCGCAGACCAGGTCAAGCCCTTGCTCATCTGCACGCTCAATCACCGCGTCAAGGAGGTTGCGCACCACCGCATGGCCGTTCGCAACGATGCCTACTCGCTTTCCACGGCGGACGAGTTCGGCAATCATGCGTGAACCGGTGTAAGTCTTTCCAGTGCCTGGAGGTCCCTGCACGGGCAGAACATCACTTTCGATCAGGCGGGCAATCCGGAGCGCTGCGTCCAGCGCATCCTCAGTCTCATCTCGAACAGCGCCTCCACCTGCCCAACGAGGCGGTACTCGCAGTAGCAGGTCACGTGCCGCTTGATGTGGCCCCTCCCCTTCTAGGCCGTGGCCGATGACATACTCGGCCAGCCGCACGAGCGCTTCCATCATCGGCTCGGATCCGACATGCTCATGCATGAAAATCGCTGACGGATGTACGTCAGCACACGCAGCCGCCTTCTTGATGTCGATGGTTCGTCCTTCGACGCTGATCGCCTCAATCGCGCCGAGAACTCTCGCCGCCAACCATTTTGAGCTTCTTGCCTGGTCGCAGATCCGTTTCCTGCGGCGGAAAAGCATATCGGTGAATTGGGCACTTCGCAGTTCCGCCAACCGTCGCTTGCAGCGTCAGACCGCCGAGCCCGACCTTCTCGTCGACGAGTTCCTCCGCGTCGAGATCTCTGAGACGGAAGTATTCCCACCAGCTCGCCTTGTCCTCGCGACGGTGGAAGTCGAGCATCTGTCCTAGTAGCCAGCGGCCGTGCTGTTCAGGAGTCCTCTCTGCCGAATTGGCAGGTACATCGGCCGTCAAGGCGTTCACCAAAGGGGTGATCCGCGCCAGCCACGCCGCGACCTTGTCGTTGGGAGATCCATCCCCGCGAATAGGTCGGTCGATATGCGTTCCAGATGCGATTGCCTGAGCCCGCAATTGCTCAAGCCAGAAGTGGAGATGTCGCGTCGAGGCACAATCATCTCGATTGTAACTCTCGACCACATCCCGCTCCGCGGCGCTAATATCGTTAAGGTCGCCGAGCTCCAGAGCTGTTTGTAGGCGCGTCAAAGCCAAGTTCGCGTCCGGAAGATCGGTCCGACGCTCGAACCCGTAGAGCGGCTCCAATCGCTTGATCGAGTAACTTTCCACGCCAGCGCGAATGGCGTGTCGAACCACGCTGAGCAGATCGACCATGAGGAGGCCACGGAGGATGCGATCGAGCTCGTCCTCCCGGGTGCCGTACCGACCCATCAACCGCTTGAGCGCCGCCGGCTCGTAGGCTCCATAGTGGTAGATGTGCAGGTCCGGATTCGCCTCCCAGCGCTCCATAACCAAGTCGATGAACTCTTCGAAGGCACGCTTCTCGTTCTCGCGCGTCAGCCCCCAGAGGCCAACATATTCCAGCGCACCGCTCGCTCCTTTGAATGCGTAGCCAAGCAGATATTCCTGGCCGTTTTCTCCGACGAAGCTGTCACCCTCAAAATCGAGGTAGATATCGGCGTCAGACGGCTCTGGAAGTGCCGCAAGACCGAACCCAAGTGCAATCTGCAAGGTTTCGAAACGAAGCTCACCCGCGTCACGGGATTCAACCTGCAGCCGCGCCTGCTCACGCACCCGAACGAAGCCATGACGCGTGCCACGCTCAGGCTTCCATGGCAGCGGAAGTGGGATGGCCGCTAGCGCAGCCACAGTGGAGATGCTGTGCGCGTTCAACTCTGCGATTTGCAGAGAAGAGATTCCGGCAACGAGCGACAGGTGGTCGTCGGCTCGCCTTTGCGCATTGCACTCGCTGCGCCACGAACAAATATCACAGTGCGGGTTCGGATGAGGATAAGTTGCAGGAGCCGGGATGGTCCCGATCGCTGTTGCAAGCCCACCCTTCACACGGCGGTAGTACGCCGCAAACTCTGCGACACGATAGTTTTGAGGTACGAAATCGCTCCAGGGCGCCACCACATGCATGTATTCCGGCGTCGCACCCTGCATCCTCTCGAGCAGTTCTGAATACAGACACAGCTGTAGGATCGTGTTGGCATTGGTGACCCGCGAGAGTTTGGTATCGTAAGCCTGGTACGACCAGACACCGAGGTCGCTGCCCAACTCAACGCGACGGAGCACGTCTGCACGACCAATCCAGTCGCCCGAGCGAAGTGCGGCTTGCACGATAACATCGACACCGTCTTTCATTGCGGCAAGTGTGCTCGCAACGGCCGCATCGTCGACGTCCACGCCATCGATGAAGTCTATTCGCAAACCTTGATCAGCGAGCGACTGCACAAACTCACGCTCATGCCGGAAGCCTCGTTCCCCAAAGCGCCTCCAGCGCCGGGTCCCAAGGCTTTGGCCGTTTCAGCACGCCGGTGGCAGCCTTTAGTTCCAGTTGCGTCAAATGTCGACAGTTCACGTACCCTGTCAGGTCGTGCGCACTCAAGCGAAGGTTCTCGCCGATCAGCTTCATATCGTTGTTCCCCCCGTCCGACAGATTGCCGCTTGGGAGAAGGCTTGGCTAGGCTCATTGTCGTTAAATCGCGGACTGGGAGGAGAAAGAGAGCGCGCTGCAAACGAGCGACGGACTTCCAGAGTACTTTGCAGATATTCGCAGTATCCACAACGCCATCGAGGTCTTGCCATCTAAATCCGAACGCCCCCTAGAGGGCCTCAGCGAGATCAAGGTCAATATCTAGTGGGATTTCAGATAAGATTGCTGTCTTCGAACAGGTCGGCTCCTTCTCAGCCATGCGTCTCTATCACTTCACATCCCAAGAATTTGGGCTACTCGCCATCAAGGATCGCCGGCTGAAGATCGCGCGGATCGACGCATTGAACGATCCATTCGAATTCCTCGAATGGAACCTGCAGGACCCCAAGACACGCGCTAAGCTCCGAAACTGGAGGGCGGAGCGCAATGCCGAGCTCGGCATCCTTTGTTTCAGCCACAAATGGTCGAACCCTCTTCTTTAGGGCCAATACGCAGCCAAGCATCAGGGCATGGCGATCGGCTTCGAGGTGCCGATCTTCCAACCTTACGCGAGGCTGCCGGCTGCCAGAGCAACTACCATGTGCATGCGAAGGTTCTGAATTCTCCCATAAAAACCGGGCAGTATGCCCGCGACCGGCCGATATGCACAGGAAAACGCTAGCCATGCCAATGGCTTAACGCGTTTCGGGCATGCGCTTTTATCTCGCCGTCCTTTGTCGCCGTGGTAAGCGTCCGGTCCTGACACCTCGTTGGCGTAGTGCAAAATCGCAGCATGTGGAGTTCCTTCGTAGCGTGGAGGGTCTCCGGTGAATTTGAGACATTTCGAGAACACGGCGCGTAAGTCCTTCTGGGTGATTCATGTCGAAGCGTGGCGTCAGAGCGGGCTGGCGCGCACAACCTATTGCCGCCATCACCATCTCAACCGGCGTACGTTCGAGCGCTGGCTTGACCACCTGATGGGCAAGGAAGCAGCGCGCAAACATGCGGAATCGCAGGCACAATTGCGCCAGGAAGCGTGTCCGAAACAATGCCAGAAAGGACCGCGCCGGCGTCAACGCCAACGTTTTGGCGTGAGCACGGATGTGCGCAATCGTGCGCTCCGGGCGTTCTGGGCAATGCATGTCGAGGCGATGAACTGGAGCGGCATGGGCGTTCGCGAATACGCCGCGGCACTGCAGCTTTCGCCCTACGCGCTGCGCCGTTGGCGTGACCGCTTGGAGGATGGCGAGGTTGAGATCGACTGGCGCGCGCATCTTCATCCCGCCGCCCGCCCGGCCGTTAGTGATATCACTAACGGCGCGACGTCCGAAAACGGCTTGACAGCGCGTCCAGATGACACTCCCGCCACGCGCTTCCGCCGGTTCTTCACGGACGCGCAGAAGCTCGCCATCGTCCAGGAGAGTGAAGCTGCAGGTGCAACGGTCTCGGCTGTCGCGCGCCGGCACGGGATCGCGACCGGCATCCTGTTTCGTTGGCGCGCGGAATTCGGCGTGACGCAGAAGAAGCAAGCGAAACTGGCATCTGTGACGCTGGCTACGGACGCGGCAGCGGCACTCGCGCTGCAGAATCTTGTGCGGCCCCCTGACGGGATGATGGCAATCGAACTGCCGGATGGGCGGCGTGTCTTTGCACCTGCGGGCAGTGATCCTGTTGCCGTACGAGCGTTCGTCGACAGCGGAGGGACTGCATCATGATGATCGTTCCGGCGGGCGTGAAGGTGCATCTGGCGCTGGGTCACACCGACATGCGGAAGGGGCTGGACGGGCTCGCCATGCTGGTCCAGGCAACGCTGAAGCAGGACCCGTTCTCGGGTCATCTGTTTGCCTTCCGGGGAAAGAAGGCGTCGCTGCTCAAGATCCTGTTCTGGGATGGCAACGGGCTGTGTCTGTTCACCAAGCGGCTCGACCAGGGCAGCTTCGTGTGGCCACGTATGGCAGGTTATGACGGCTCGATCACATTGACGCCGGCACAGCTTGCCATGCTGATCGAGGGCATCGACTGGCGCGCACCCGAGCGTATTTGGAGACCGGCGCTGGCCGGCTGAAAACGGTCCTCCGATCGACGCAGAAACTACCGGAATCCTTGGGTTTTTGAGCGGTTCATGGTAGATTCGATCATGTTGATCGACCTCGACAATCTGCCGTCCGATCCAGCACTTTTGCAGCGTCTGCTGCGCGATATGGCAGCTGCCGTCGAGAGCCGCGATGGCGAGATCGAACGCCTCCAATCGATCATCAGGAAGCTTCAGCGGGCGCAGTTCGGCCGGCGTTCCGAGCGCCTCGATCCCGACCAACTGGCGCTCGCGCTGGAAGACCTCGATGCCGACATCGCCCGCATCCGGGAGAGCACACCGAGCGTCCATCCACCGTTGGAGCGGCCATCCCACCGCAAGCCGCTGCCCGATCATCTGCCGCGCGAGGACATGCGGCTCGACATCGAAGAAGCGTATTGTGTGTGCTGTGGCGGCGCACTTCATGCGATCGGCGAGAGCGTCAGCGAGATGCTCGACTGGGTTCCGGCACAGCTTCGCGTTGTCCGCATCACGCGCCCGAAATACGCCTGCCGGACTTGCGAGACGGTAGCGCAAGCGCCTGCGCCGGAGCGGTTGATCGCCGGCGGATTGGCAACGCCGGCGCTTCTGGCGCAGGTGCTGGTCTCCAAATATTGCGATCACACGCCGCTCTACCGGCAGTCGCAGATATTCGCCCGGCATGGTGTCGATCTGGCACGCTCGACGCTGGCTGGATGGGTCGGCGGCGCCTGCTGGTGGCTGGAAGCCCTGCACGAGCGGCTGGTGAAGAACATATTCGCCTCCAACCATCTGTTCGCCGACGACACACCGGTGCCGGTGCTCGATCCGGGCCGCGGGCGGACCAAGACGGGGGGGTTGTGGGTCTATGCCCGTGAGCAACGCACTTGGGCCGGACCCGAGCCGCCGGCGGCAGTCTACCTGTTTGCGCCGGACCGAAAGGCCGAGCGCCCGATATCGCATCTTCAGCACTTCAAAGGTGTGCTGCATGTCGATGGTTATGCCGGCTTCGAACAGCTCGCTGCCCGTGGCGATATCGCTCTCGCCGCCTGCTGGGCGCATACGAGGCGCAAGTTCTATGACGTGGTCGAAGCGACCGGATCGCCCGTGGCGGCGGAAGCCCTGCGCCGGATCGGTGAAATCTATGCCGTCGAGGCGGATGTGCGCGGACAGTCGCCGGCCCTTAGGCTTGCGGCGCGGCTGCAGCGATCGAAACCCGTTGTTGCCGCCTTCCACACCTGGCTGGAAGTGCAGCTCCAGCACATCTCCGGACGCAGCACGCTTGCAGAAGCGATCCGCTATGCGCTGTCGCGTTGGACCGGACTGACCCGCTTCCTCACCGATGGTCGTGTCGAGCTCGATACCAACCCGGTCGAGCGGGCCATCCGTCCCGTTGCGCTCGGCCGCAAGAACCACCTGTTCGCCGGCAGCGATGGCGGCGGCGGCCGCTGGGCGATCGTTTGCTCTCTCACCGAAACTGCCAAGCTCAACGATGTCGAGCCCTACTCCTATCTCGCCGACGTACTGCAGCGCATGCTCGATGGGCATCCCGTCAGCAGCCTCGATGAACTCCTGCCATGGGCGTGGAAAGCGCAAAATCCCGTCAAGAGCTGACATCACGTGCAGCCCCCGGACGCATACTCGCCGTGTAACCGTCCGGTCCTGACACCTCGTTGGCGTGGTGCAAATTCGCAGCAAGTGGGGTTCCTTCGTAGCATGGATAATCTCCGGTGAACTTGAGACATTTCGAGAACACGGCACGTAAGTCCTTCTGGGTGGTTCACGTCGAAGCGTGGCGTCAGAGCGAGTTGGCGCGCACAACCTATTGCCGCCATCACCATCTCAACCGGCGCAGGTTCGAGCGCTGGCTTGACCACCTGATGGGCAAGGAAGCGGCGCGTAAGCATGCGCAGTCGCAGGCACAATTGCTCCGAGAAGCGTGTCCGCAACAGCGCCAGAAAGGGCCGCGCCGACGTCAACGCCAACGCTTTGGCGTGAGCACGGACGTACGCAATCGTGCGCTCCGGGCGTTCTGGGCAAAGCATGTCGAGGCGATGAATTGGAGCGGCATGGGCGTTCGCGAGTATGCTGCCGCGCAGCATCTGTCGCCTTACGCGCTACGCCGTTGACGTGACCGCTTGGAGGATGGCGAACTGGATGTCAACTGGCGGGCACGTCTTCATCCCTCCGCCCGCCGAACCGTTAGTGGTATCACTAACGGCGCGACGTGGGCACACAGATGACACATTGCCGCCACGCGCGGCCGCCGGTTCTTACGGACGCGCAGAAGCTCATCGTCGTGCAAGAGAGTGGAGCTGGAGGTGCAACGGTCTCGGCTGTCGCGCGCCGGCATGGGATCGCGACCGGCATCCTGTTTCGCTGGCGCGTGGAATTCGGCGTGACGCAGAAGAAGCAAGCGAAACTTGCATCTGTGACGCTGGTAACGGACGCCGCAGCGGCACTCGCGCTGCGGAACCTTGTGCAGCTACCTGACGAGATGATGGCAATCGAACTGCCGGACGGGCGGCGTGTCTTTGCACCTGAACGCGGCAGCTTCTGCGGTCCTCTCCCCGGTTTGAGCAGTCGATTGGCTTGGCGGAACCGTTTGGGCTGTCGACGGTTGATTCCGGTCATCTCAAAGGAGATGCGCGGATGCAGAAGAACATGCGAGGCATTTATGCGATGACGGCGGCCGTCGCATTTGCTGTGGCTGCCCTTTTAGCCATCGGGCTGATGGACCGTGCGCGGGATCCTGCTACCGTCCAGGAAGTTACCCAGGACACACTCAACTGAGGCCCACTTCTGGGGCGTTCGTTTAGGCGGTGCGCACGATGAAAGACATCAAGTCCGTCGATCTACACGAGCCTGCTACTTTCTTTGAGTGTGACGACAGTCAACTGCCGTATGGGATGGCATTTGATCACCTGTCGCAAGCCCTGCGGCACGCAGCAAATGTCCCGCTAGGCAGGCGACATTCCTCGGCCAAGATAATCACGCGCTCAGGCGCTCAATACCGCTGGGAAGAGATCAACGTTCTACACGACCATTTGCGGGCAACGGACAGCAAGAAATAGCGCACGGTCCGCTTGTTTGGGCGGGTTGGCCCGCTCGACAGGCGGCCGGAGTGGTGGAAGGATGCGCGCCTCAACTGGGAAGGCCCTATGTTCATCAACCTGACGCTACATGGAGAAGCCGCCACGGCGATCTTCATCAACGTGAACCACATCATCAGTTTCGCACGGAAAGCCGGCGTGAGCTTCACGGAGGTGCACTGCAGCAGTATGGGCGGCGACTATACAACCAACTACCTGGTGACCGAAACCGTCGAAGAGATCATCGACTTGATCGAGGCAGAGGATGACTGACCGGGGCTGACCATGTGGACCGGCGTGCGTCCATGCAACCCTCCCCCATCCAGCGCGTTGGTTTGGATGGAAATCGTACCAACCATACTGATCAACGGCCCAGGATTTTCCCTTCGTGAGATACGATCGGTGCCTGAGGCCGTAGAGTTTCTCGACGAATGGCCGGCAAACGCTCGTGGACCGTTTTTCTATCTGGCCGAGAGCGCCATACAGGGCGCCATCCATGGATCGATATCTATTGAGGAAGCTCGGGAGGCGTTCACGGCATTCTGCGGCGAGTTCCGGCATCCTGTTGATTGAGCCGCCTGCAAAGACCTGAAGCGGATAGGCCTCGCCCGCCGCTCGCGCCTCCATCACTGAAAGGCTTGACGAGGTGTCGTGCAGCGGCCAACCTGTGGCTGACAAAGATCGAGCCCCAGAATGATCATCCCGCCCTTCGAAGCTTCGAGGGCAGAGGCTTTGGTTCCATTTTGCGACGGATCGAGTTCGACAAACCAGTGAGGATTGACTTCGGCAAACCAAGAAGGCCGCAGACGATCAGTACCGTGCTCGAAGCGGTGCATTGCCTGCGAAGCGAGAACTGGCCGGACAAAGGCGGACTGTGCCTGCGGATGGCTGCCACGGCCCTGAACTGCGTGAGCACTGGGCACATCACACCTGCCGAGGCGCGAGAGGCATTCACCGACGCGGCATTGGAGGCCGGCATCCTGGACGCGAGAGAAACGGTTCACTAGTGGTCTTTCTTGAAAACCGGGTGCTGAAGCTAGAATCTCTACCCTGACTTGACGATTGTTAAAATTGCACAACCTGCGTTTGCCAGTGCGATAGCTCGCGCAGGTTACGATGCACTTATGAGACGCTCGCGAAACCCCATCAGCGTACCGATTGTTCTGGCACTCGCAGGTTCAGCGGCAGCCGGGTATTTCATCGACGGTGTTAGCATCCCGAGCTTTGCGACCGCGCCTCGAGCCGGCAAGGTCTCGAGCCACTGCAACATCAAGGGCAATGTCAGCATAAACACTGGCGAGCGCATCTTTCACGTGCCTGGCCAGTATCATTACTCCGAGACAACCATTCGGCCAGAGTTTGGTGAGCGATGGTTCTGCTCCGAAAGCGAAGCTCGCGCTGCCGGCTGGCGCAAATCCAAATCCTGAAGTCACCCCGCGCGAATACTCGCGGAATCCTGATCCGCCTCGGCATCAGGCGAAGCAGCGCTGCTGGTTGTCGGTCAGTGCGATTTCTGGTTACCTGATCAGCGAGGTTGACGGGGGGGTATCATGGCATTCCTGCTGGTGTGCTTTGTCATCGGGCTAGTATTCCTGATGCTATTTTCTCAGGAAGGGCGCGGCTGCCTGGGCGGCTTAATTGGTCTGATATTCATCATCGTCGCGGTCACTGTACTTGGCGCCCTGCTACTTGGCGGAGGGTTGTTCGCTCTCCTATCGTTTGCTGGATAAATGGGCCGCTCGACAGGCGGTTGAGCGATGGAAGTTTGAAGCGAGTCAACGGGAGTTAGCCAAGATGAGTTTTGGTTCGCCGGCTCTGAACAGTGTCGAGGTCAACAAGAAGGCCGACGGGTATCACTACAAGGTGCACTTTCGGGGAAGCACCTTGGACGAGATTGGCCCCTTCTCGACGAGAGAAGAGGCAATCGCGGCCGGCAACAAAGACTTAGCAAGGCATGAGGCGGCACGCAGATGACTGCGCGCTAGGCTGCCTTTTTCTCGGCACGTAGAGGCTCGAGCATTTCGGCTCGATGTGTCGGCTTCGCTCCGGGTGCCATCCAGTTAGTGACTGTCGCCAGCTAGTCGAAGGCTCTACCCTGATTTGGCAAAAGTGGCGACACCCTTGCCCAGTTCGGCTCTTGTAATGATTGTGCTTTTCTAAGGATCGCGGCGAAACGTCCTTCCTGACGCGCCAAAGTTGAAGAGCAATCATGGGCAAATGCGCTCGAGCGCGATGCGCGTCAGCACATTAGCAAGAAGCGGACGCCTTGGGGCTCCGCGGTAACCGATTTCTGATTTGAATCAGCGCCCGTGGTCCAAGTGGACAGCCCGCAACAAATGCGTGTATTCTTGTGAGACGCAATCGGTTGGGGTCGGGGCGTGCAGCATCTCTTGCCATCAGTCGCGGCGTTGGCCGCGTTAATTGTGACAGTGAATGCGACCTTCGCGGACACCAGTTACAAGCAGTGCAAGACTGTCAGCAACGGTGCGGAAGTCAATTTCGATGGAACGCTAATCGTAAGCATCTACGAGAACCGTCCGACAAGATATTGTTCTATCGATGTCAACCCGGAGCCGGCCTCCGCGAGCTCCACGACTGCAAAGCCAGCCATTGCCGCTGCACGGAACTACCGACAACTTGCGACTGCGAAGCCGAGCGAGACTGACGCGGCATGGGATGCCTTTATTCCGGTGTTGATGCAGGCTCTCGTCCAAAAATGGCGCACGAACGAGAACGCCGACCAGCTGGGAACACTTGAAAACACTCTAGTTGGCCAAGAATCGGCAACGTTGCGTCAATGCGTCATGGATGCCGCGTACAAGCAGGCGTCCTTTGAGCGCCGAAGTGAGGTTGTTTCCTGTGGGATAGTTGAAGGTGGATCTTTTGTGATCGAGGCACTGAGCGAGGCCATCAGGCTAGTTCTAATCTTGCCTGGTCCGGCGGCGAGTTAGACTATGCCGGAACCGGCCGAGCGGAAGCCGTCATTCATTGTCAGGTGGGGTACGTTAATCTTTGGGGACATACGTTCCTACATAGTGACCGCTATCTTAGGGGCAATCGGGCTTTATTTTTGGCCTGACGAAGTACCGGGCAGCACCTATTCGATCCCGGTGAACGTGCATGGCTACGCCCTGCCGCTGCCAGGTTTGCTTCGGAACGCTACACGTGAAGACCCTGCCATGAGCTATCGAACAGACCCCGAGGATTTAGCGCAAACGTTGGTCTGCGAGGCAACGACCATAACTGGCAAAAACGCTCACCAGTTGCTCATGCAGTATGTCGATCTTTACAAGGACTGCTTTTCCCTCGACGAAAAGAGCAAGACTGAAATTGCGATCAGGCCGAACACACAGAGCGGCGTCATGCGCCATGATGCGCGCGGCTGGTTCTGCAAATGCAGTAGTGCCAACTAAGCACACCGGGATAGTCGGCCTGTTGTTTCTTGCCCGTAACATGAGCCTTCATCACTCACCCAGCTTCGGCAACTCTCTAGCTAGTAGGGCTCAATATGCCCGCACCCGTCTGCGGGGCATTGCAGGACTATCCGGCCGTCTCGTGCCATTCCGCGCCTCTGCGTGCCGCACTTGGGGCAACCCAAGCCAGGAGCTCGGGCAGGGTTAGCGGACATTCGCTGTATGCGGCTACCAGCTGGAGTGCGACGTTGCGACTGCAAATTGCTTGCGAGACTTCCTGCCCCAAAGGCTAATAGGAGGCTTGCGACGGTCGCAACAACAGCCGGTAATCGGTCCACGCCGCCGTGATGTGAGCACGCGCCTTGGCGCCCGATGGAGCTAGATTGCCAGCCTGAGTTACAGGCCGTCGGGCCTAGCAGTGCCGCAAGTATGTTCCACGACAAGAAGAAAACGACAACGCCGATCGCAAAAGGATGTTTTAGTACAGACACGTTCCCAGCCCTCACCCCTAACGGCCGGGTAAAGCACTTCAACGCAGAAAGGAAGCTTTATGTGGGCCGCAGATGTGGGACGAGGCACGAAATCGCGCAAACTTCCCATAACCATTTGATTTTATTGGCGCATCCGACAGGATTCGAACCTGTGACCTCTGCCTTCGGAGGGCAGAGCCAGACATACACTGCCACCGTTATGAATGACAGCTGGGTTGAGAAGATGGTCGCAGTGTTGGCGCGGAGCAATGCCTAAATAGGAACCCTCTCCGGGCTTTACGTGCTCTTCGGTTCTAAGTTTCGAGCCAGCCGTACGCCGGGGCCGCCGCCATTTGCCGGAATGAACTCGATACCAGCGGCCTCGAAAGCTATTCGAATTGCGTCGATCGTTGAACCCTTCAGCTGCTCGCCACGTTCAAGACGGGCGATCGTATCAGGTGATACTTCCGCGTTTCGAGCAAGGTCTCGCGTTCCCCATCCCAGCGCCACGCGCGCCATTTTACATTGAACTGCATTCATTTCGTAACACAGATACGATTTTTGTTGATCTGCAGCGCCATCGCCATTATCGTAACCCTGATACGATTTTGTCATTGTCAGCGGCCGCCAAGGGTGTGCAACCACCGTTAGCGACCTAACCACAACCTAAGCTGTTGGGAGCTCGGATCATGGCTGATTCCGACCATAGCATGAGTTTTGGGTGCGTCACGCGGCGGCTGGCGCTTGGCGGGTTGTTTGTCGCCGGCGTTGGGAGGGCTTTTGGGGCCTCACGCGCGACAGCGGCTTCTGACGTAATGCCCGATCCAGCACCGGACCCGGCGGTGGTGCTGTGGCGCGATTGGAATGCTGCATATGAGCAAGCAATGTGGCGCTGTGACCGGCTGCAGGAACTCGAGGCAGCACTTGCCGAGCGAGTGGACGGGCTGTGGACGGTTGTGAGCGTCCCTGGCGGCGAGGAGACCATCGTTTGCTCGAAGGCAGCGCTGGACCGGATCATCGGCGAGCGAACGGACATGGCGGAGATCCGCGACAGGGCCGAAGCTGAACTCGATGCGCGACAAGCACATTTCGAGGTGGTTGCGACGGAGATCGGCTATTTCGAGGGTCTGAGAGCTGAGCAGGCAGGCTTTGCAGAATGCGCGGCGCTGCTGGAGGCGCTTTCCGGGACGCCCGCCGTCTCGCTTTCAGGCGTTGTGGGCAAGCTCGATGCGGTGTTGCGCAACGGCGCGGACTGGGAGGATCGTTCGGCCTTTCCCTGGCCACAAATCCGCTCGGCGCGCGAGGACCTGATGCGGATCGGGCGCCAGCTGACACCGCATGCGTTTTTCCCGGACGGTAAACGGTGAGGCTTGCCTCTCCCCGGCCCTGCCGGACAATTCGCCGGGTGGCTTCATTGCATGTGGCTTCACGGCGGAGCCGGTCAAGGTCAAGGCGGGTTGGCGCCAAGGCCTTGATCGGCGCTACCAGCGTCGCGGCAGTCGGCATCCTGCGTCTGCTTAGGAGAGGGCGCCGAATGCAGGTCATTGCGCGCCACGTTGCTACGACCGCATTTTCCCCCTTCCCGGCCAGCATATCTGGCAGCTTCATCCCCGCTTCGACACACCGAAGCGAGGAAGCCTATGGCAGAAGACAACATGACGGCCGCCGACGCGCGGCACTCTCCGAGCACCGACAGGCCCAAAACCCATCCGGCGATTCTGGCTCTCGCCTGGCTGATTGGCCGCGGCATGGCACGCGAGCGCTTTGCAAACGCAACGGACGCCAATGCCGCCCCCAACTCTCACGCGGCCAAGGCAGAACCACCGGGCGAAAGAGCCGGCGACGGCAATTCCGACACCAGCTAGACCGAGAGAGAACCGCTCATGACCATGCGCGTAGCACTTTATGCCCGCTACTCTTCCGACCAGCAGCGGGCAGCCTCGATCGAGGACCAGTTCCGGCTCTGCCGCGAACATGCGACGCGCGAAGACTGGGAGATCGCCGGCACCTACCAGGATGCCGGAATCTCCGGCGCAAGCCAGATCCTGCGGCCCGGTATCCAGAAGCTGGTCCGCGACGCCCAATGCGGGTTGTTCCAGCTGGTGCTGGCCGAGGCCCTTGACCGCATTTCCCGCGACCAGGCCGACATCGCAACACTCTACAAACATTTGAAGTTCGCCGGCGTGCCGATCGTCACTCTCGCAGAGGGCGCGATCTCCGAACTGCATGTCGGCCTCAAGGGCACCATGAACGCCCTGTTTCTCGGGGACCTCGCCATGAGGACCCGGCGCGGATTGCGCGGCCGCGTAGAACTCGGCAAGTCCGGCGGCGGGCTGTGTTACGGCTATCGTGTCGTCAGGCGTGTCGACGAACGCGGCGAACAGATCAAGGGCGACCGCGAGATCGACACCGATCAGGCCGATGTCATCCGCCGCATCTTCCGGGACTTTGCCACAGGCATCAGTCCGCGCACGATCGCCAAGAACCTGAACGACCAGGGTATATCAGGACCCGCAGGCAAGCTGTGGAACGACACGACGATCCGCGGTCACATAAAGCGGGGGACGGGCATCATCAACAACGAACTCTATGTCGGTCGACTGGTGTGGAACCGCCAGCGCTATGTGAAGGATCCCGCAACCGGCAAGCGCGTCTCCCGCCTCAATCCGGAGAGCGAATGGATCGTCACCGATGTGCCGGAGTTGCGCATCGTAAGCGACGAACTCTGGCAAGCGGTCAAGGTGCGCCAGATCGATATCGCCGACAGGTCCGTCAACCTGACCACGGCTGTCCGCGCTCACCACATGCGCAATCGGCTGAGCAGCGCCCGCCGGCCGAAGTCGCTGCTGTCGGGACTTGTCTTTTGCGGGTGCTGCGAGGGGCCCTATTCCTTGCGTAGCGTCGACCGCTTCGCCTGCTCCAGCCACACCAGCAATGGCTCATGCCCGAACAAGCGCACCATAGCGCGGAGCGAACTGGAACAGCGGGTGCTGGCCGGCCTGAAGAACAGGATGATGGCGCCGGAGGCAGCCGCGGTTGCGATGAGGGCCTACGCCGAGGAGACCAACCGTCTCAACCGCGAACGCCGCGCCAATGCCGACGGCTGGAACGCAGAACTGGTGAAGGTCGACAAGCAGATCCGCAGCATCATCGAAGCGATCAAGGCCGGCATGTTTCAGGTGAGCATGAAGGCCGAGATGGACGCGCTCGAGGCGCGCAAGGCTGACCTCACGAACCAGCTTGCCGCCGCTCCCCAGGACAAGCCGGACCTGCTGCCGAGCATATCGTCACTCTATGCGCGGAAGGTGGCGCATCTGACCGAGGCGCTCAACTATCCGGACGACCGGCCGCAAGCCGCGACAGCGCTGAGATCGTTGATCGAGAAGATCGTTCTGACACCTGGCGCGAAGCGCGGCGAGATCGCGGCGACGCTGTACGGAGAACTGGGCACGATCCTGAACTGGACCGAGCGACAGGCTGTTGGCCCTGCAAACAAAAACACTCCCGGAGCAGGGCTCACGGGAGTGTCGTTATCAATGGTTGCGGGGACAGGATTTGAACCTGTGACCTTCAGGTTATGAGCCTGACGAGCTACCGGGCTGCTCCACCCCCCGCCACCATTTGCAGGCGTTGCCTGCGGTACTTTTGTGCCGGCCAAGAGGCACCGCTGCCATTCGCCAAAAACTGACATCGGCAGCGGCGCCCTAGGTTCTTGTGGCGGTCGGAGCCCGTCGCGTCCACTCGGTGTGCCGGTCGCGCCTTCAGGACTCGAGCCACACCTTTTCGAGCTGAATCTGGAGAAGCGGATGAGCGTGATGGTCTTTGACCTTGGGGACGAAGTGGGCAAAGACCTTGCGCCAGTAGGGCTGGATGATGACACCTGACCCTTGAAGAATCTTTTCAATGTCTTCCATGGCGTTGCGACGTTTGTCGACATCGGAAATCGAAAGCGCCTCGTTGAGTTTTGTATCGAACTCATCGTTGGCAAACCCGGTTTCGTTCCAGGCCTCACCGCTCCGATAAGCGAGCGCCAGGATCTGGACACCCAGAGGACGCATCGTCCACCCGGTCAGCGAAAACGGAAACTTCGTCCAGTCATTCCAGAATGTGGAACTAGGCAGCACGGTGCGCTTGACCTTGAAGCCTGCTTCTCGCAACTGCCCCGCGATCGCGTCGGCCGTCCCCCGATGCCAGTCATCGTCGCTGCTGATGAGGTCGTGTTCGAAATCCATCATGCCGGCTTCCTCCATGAGAGCCGCAGCCTTTTCGAGATTCCGCTCCAGCTTCGGCAAGGGGAAGTACTCGGGGTGAATTGGGCAGACATGGTGGTTTTCGGCGACATTGCCGCGGCCGCTGTAGCCGAGGCTGAGGACTGCAGCATTGTCGACGGCGAGTTGCATTGCGTTGCGTACGCGCTGATCGTCGTAAGGCTTGCTTCTCACATTGAACCGGGCAACGGCGGTCGCTGCGGTCGGGGCTTCGCTGCGGGCAAGCCCCATGGAATCCAGCACTTGAATCTGATCGCCGGTGGTTTCGAAATTGGCGTCGACTTCGCCGGCTTCGAATGCACTGGCGAGTGCATTGGGATCGGTGCCGTAATCAATGAACTCGACACCATCCAGGTAGGTTTCGCCGCCCCCACCAGCCGTCCCGGCGTTTGTAGACGGCACGTACCGACGTTTCGAAGGAGACGAGCTCAAACGGCCCTGTCCCAATGGGGTGCGTCACCAGATCGGAACCCCTTTCCTCGTAACTGCGGTGGACGATGAGTGCGGGGAAATCGGCGAAGTTCGCAATCAGCGAGATGTCCGATTTCGACAACGACAGCTTGACCGTATGATCGTCAACCTTGGCGATGGCGCCTGCACGCGCTTTTCCGGTTGCGGGATCGACCAGTGCGGCCATGCGCCCGGCCATGGAGTTGCCCGGCGTTTTCTTGTCGCACCAGCGGTTGATGTTGAATATCGCATCCTCCGCCGTGAAATCGTCGCCGTTGTTCCATTTCACGCCTTTGCGCAGATGCAGCACGTACTGCGTCGCATCGTCGTTGACGTCCCAGCTTTCGAGAAGCATGGGCTCGAATGTGTAGTTGGCGGTGTATTTGACAAAGGGATCGAGAAACTGCCTGCCGAGATTGCCCATCTCGCCCCAGTCGAAAGTACGCGGATCCTTCAGTTCCTTGACGGGCATCGCAACCCTGAGCACGCCGCCTTTTTGCGGGGTTGCCGCCCGCGCGGACACAGGCAGTGCCAGGCCCGCAAGTGCATAGGCGGTCGCCGCGCTCAGTCCCATCGTACTGGCGATGGTCAGAAACTCGCGCCGGTCCATCTTGCCGGCCTTGGCCATTCGGGCCATCTGCGCGACCGCGGCTGGTATCGGCTTTTCATCATGGTTGCGATTGCTCATTGTATGCTCCTCCCCCGGGGGATGTCGGCACCACGAAATCGTGGCGTCAGGCGATTGTGGTGGCTGGTGAGTGGACGGCAGGAGCCGACGAAAAAGCCGGCGCGTTCTTCAAAACGTTGCCTTGACGCTTCCGTATGGCCCAAAATCCGCTTCGATAAAGTCGCCGTGCGATACTGCTACCGCTCTTGCGAACGCTCCGGACATGACAATGTCTCCCTTGCGGAGGCGCTCTCCGGCCTCGATAAGCGCGTTCGCAAGCCAAGCGACACAGGCGGCCGGATGACCCATCCCGATTGCTGAAACGCCCGCTTCTTCCACGACGCCATTGCGCGACAGGGTTGCGCCGACCCAACGGGTGTCGATGTCGTGTGGACGCAAGCGCCGTTCGGAAAGAATTACGGCAGCGAAGGCGGAATTGTCGGCAACCGTGTCAGCGACAATGCGCGGCGGAGCCATTCGATGGTCGACAAGCTCGAGGGCCGGGACCACATGGTCCGTAGCCTGCAGCACCTCATCGATTGTTGCGCCTGGTTGATCGAGGTCACGCGCCATGATGAAGGCCAGTTCCATTTCGATATGTGGTTTCACGAACCGTGCAGCTGACATCATGGTGCCGCTGTCGAAGACAGCATTGCTCAGGATTCTTCCGCGGATAGGTTCGGTCAGAGCGCATGCGATTTGGGTCGAGCGCCAGGTCAGACCGATCTTGTGGCCAGCGAAACGGAGCCCCTGCTTCTGGCGAATGTCGTTAAGCAGGTTCTGGATGAGATATGCGTCATCGAGCGTGAGATCTGGATGTTCGCCACTGAGCGGCTGCATGCTCATCGCATCGCGTTCGGCACTCAGAATTGCTTCTGCCGCCTTGTGCATGTCGAGGCGTTGCGAGGGCGTTTCAGGCATCGAAGTGTCCAGCTATTTCAACGACGACCTTGCCAAGCGCCTGCCCGCTTTCGAGACGGCGGAAGGCATCGGGCAGCCTGTCGAGAGTGAAGCGTTCGGGATCGATCAATGGGCGAACGCTCCCGTTTTCGACCAAAGTCGCCAGTTCGCGGAGAATCCGGCCATGCTCCTCCCTGCCGATACCCGAAAGCAGGGGGATCAGCATGAACACGACGTGGAGAGACAGCGCCTTGCCATGCATCGGCGACAGATCGTGGGTGCTTCGCGCGGCGGTCGCGACAACGCGGCCGAGCGGTGCAGCGGCCTGCAAGGAATGGTCCAGGCTACTACCGCCGACCGTGTCGACGACGACATCGAACCCATGCCCCGCAGTCAGCCTGTGGACATAGTCCTGTACCGGTTCACGTGGATAGAGGATCGTGTCGTCTGCGCCCAATTTGCGGGCGAGTGCTGCCTTTTCCGTTGAAGAGACGGTCGCTGCAACACGCGCGCCGCGTGCTTTTGCCAACTGGATGGCGATATGGCCAACGCCGCCGCAGCCACCGTGCACCAGGACATGGTCGGAAGCGCAAACGTCGGTGCGCGTCATGCAGTTCCATGCGGTAATCGATACCAGGGGCAGCGCCGCTGCCTCGATCATCGAAAGGTTTTTTGGCTTCGGCGCCAGCAGGCGAGCATCGGCGGCAATGTATTCGGCGAATGTGCCACCGAGGCCTTTCACGCCGCCAGCGCAGCCATAGACCTCGTCGCCCGGCACCAGGTCGGTCACGCCTTCGCCTATGGCTTCCACGGTGCCGGCAAGATCGGCGCCCAGCACCGCCGGCAGAGCAGGTCCGATGGGAAGACCGTTCCGGATACGGACGTCGACCGGGTTCACCGACGCTGCCTGCAGCCGCACCAGCACCTCTCCTGGGGCAGGTCGAGGTGTCTCAAGCCTGGCAAGGTTGACGTTCTCCGGGCCTCCGAAAGCCTTCAGGACCATTGCACGCATTCACGATTCCCAACACGTTTCGTCTTTTGGGAGTGTGCCGTCAGCGCTGCATGAGAGGAAACGCATAAATCTAATGCTATCGATCTGGAACGCTTCTAGCTTATGGTGACGCTTGGACGACAGACAGGGGCCGCAATGAGATATCCCGATCTGGAGATCGATCTTCTCCGGGCATTCACGACGGTCGCCGAAACGGGCAGCTTTACTGCTGCCGCTGACGTCGTCGGGCGTTCGCAGTCCGCCGTCAGTCAAAAGATCATCCGACTGGAGGATCTTTTGGGGCGACCGCTGTTCAGGCGAACCAGCCGTTCCCTTGTCCTCACGGGCGAGGGGGAACGCCTTCTCTCAGCGGCAAGGCGCATGCTCGAGTTCAACGATCTGGCGGTTCGTACGCTTGTCGATTTCGCAGAGGTCGAACGGCTGCGTATTGGCATTTCGGAAGATTTCGTACCGCACCATCTGCCCGCCTTGTTGTCGAAATTTGCCAGTCTGTGTCCAGCGGTGAGGCTCGAACTGATGACTGGCCTCAGTTGCAACCTCTTGGCTGCCTATGACGAGGATCGGCTGGATATCGTCATCGCCAAAAAGGATGGGCGTGCGCAGCGAGGCAGGGTCATCTGGCGTGAGCCGTTGATGTGGATCTCGTCCAAGCAATATGATCGCGATCCAGGCGAACCGGTGCCGCTGGTTCTCTTGCCGGCCCCGTGCACCTATCGCGGCGTGGCCATCAAGGCGCTCGATTCGGTTCGGCGCGATTGGTTTGTGGCCTGCACGACCAACAGCCTGGCCGGCGCGCGCGCAGCCGTCGCCGGTGGTTTCGGGGTGACAGTGCTGGGGAGATCATTCGTTCAGGACGGATTGCAGGTCATCCGCCCTTCGGATCAGTGGCCTGCACTTCCGATGACCGAGATCGTGGTCATCGGTGAGGAGAAGAGCGAAGCCCGCATTGTTCAGCCTCTTCTTTCTTTCCTCACCGACAATCTTGCCCACTGACGCCACCGAGACCTCCCACCGAAGCCGGCCCCAAAGCGGTAGGCAGTTTTTGAAGAACTGAGCGGAAATAGCAGCCAATCGTAAGACCGCCAATTTGCACGCTGCGGAGTTCAGCTTTTGGGCAGGTGAAGAGGATCCCCGCGCCGAAGTGCACTCGGAGGAGTCGCATTGAACCTTCCCCAGGCGCGACGCAATTGCCGGCTTGAACCATAACCCACGCGCTCTGCCACCCGCTCAATGTCGAGCCTCGTCTCGCTCAGAAGCTGCTGGGCCAGTGCGACGCGTAGCCGGTTGAGATAATCGGGAATGCTCATGCCGGCTTGGTCATTGAACAGGCGGCTAAGGTGTCGGGGGCTGGCAATGGCGATGTCAGCCAGCGTTGCGAGCGACCAGTCTCGCGCCGGATCGGCGGTTATTGCGTCCTGTACCCGATGGATGGCCGAGTGGATGTGGTTTCTCCCTTCAAGCCATGGCGAAAGCTGCGGATCAGTGCCGAGGCGCCGGAAATAGACGACGAGCGACTTTGCTACGGCGGCGGCGACCGCCGGGTTGGTGATTTGGCCGATGATATGCAGCATCAAGTCGATACCGGCGGTGATGCCGGCGCTGGTATAGCGTTCGCCATCCTCCACATAGAGCCGGTTCTCCAGCACCTTGGCCAACGGCGCAATCCGGGCGAGACGGTCGCAATCGGTGAAATGCGTGGTGCATTTGACCCCGTCAAGCAGCCCCGCTCTCCCCGCCAGGAGAGCACCCGAGCAGATCGACACGAGCAAAATGCCGGGCCTTAAGCTGCGCCGCAACCACTGGACCAGTTCGTCGGAGCCTTGATCGGGCGCCTCGAAGGGCTGGCCCGCATCCATTGGCTCGTCGGTGTCACCTGCGATCACGATCATGGCGCCTGCCTCAACGGTCTCGGGCAGTGGCGAGATGCCGGCAACGCGCAGCCCAATCGAGGTCGTGACCTCGGGCAATGCGCCGACATAGTCGACGTCGAACTGCACGTCCTGCTGCAGCCGATTGGCGTAGCGCAGGGCCTCCATAGGCCCCGCCACATCGAGCAGCAGGGTCCGCGCCGGCAGTACGACGTAGGTTGGAACCCGACGCGGCGGCGTCATGCTGCGGCAGCCGTCGTCTCGTTGGCCAGAGCCTCGGCGATCGTGCAGACGCGGGCGAAGCGCCCATCGAGAACGGCTGCCGTGCGGGCCTTGATCATTTCGGCCGTCCAGGTTTTTCCGGTAGCGTCGGTAAGCGGCATGGTATGGGTAGCCTCGGTAACGTAGTCGACCTGCCAACCGAGATCCGAACCATGGCGCGTGGTCGTCTCACAGCATTGTTCGGTGCGAATGCCGGAAATGACGAGGCGACGGATGCCGTTCTCGATCAGGTACACTTCAAGCGGCGAGCCGACGAAGGCGGAATGCCTGAACTTGAAGAACTCGAGGTCGGGCTTGTTGAGCTTGAGTTCCGCGAGAGGTCTAACGAAACCCGAGGCGGGGGAGAAAATGCCTTCGGGCTCGGCATGGAACACGCGCACGATCTTCCAGCCCTTTTCAATTGCACCATCGATAAGCGCCTGCTGGTTCCTGAGATAGGTCGGGCTATCGACCTCCCCCCAGCTGGCGCGCTGACGAAAACTTTCCTGGGCATCAATGACGAGTAGAGCAGTATCGGTCATTTCCAGACACTCCGTGAGCCATGCTGTGCTGCAATCGTAGACCTTGTGCCGAAGTACTCCAGCCATTCACCGGACAAAGATCGGACAAAAAAAGACAAACACGGATAGCCAGATCAAACTGATGTGGCCGGTGCATATTCATCACTCACGTTTGCCGAGGATGCCTGCGTTTACGGACCCGGCGTGTGCTGATGATATCGCCGCTTTCGGCAAGCAGGCGGAGGTCGAGAAGCGGAGCGGCAGCTTATCGCCAGTCTCTACCGGAACCTGACAGCCTGCTGTCGGCCCCATGTGAGACGTTCAAACCTTGGCACCGGGTGTCGGCTGCCATCCAGACATCCCAGCCTCAAAAGGCAAAAAGCCGCCTCGGCTAGACCGAGACGGTTTGCATAGTATGACAGAAGTTGGTGCGTGCGGACGCTGAGCTACGATCGCCCGGGAAGCGGCGCTTGGCGCCAGCGATAGAGCTCGTGGATTTGAAGAGGTTTGGTTGGTGGGCCAGGATTTGGCTTTTTGTCCCGCTTGGTCGGCTTTGCCTGCTTGCGGGCCCCTGATGCGGCTTCAAATCGAACCGTCACCAGCGGCCAGATAGCAAAACAGCCCGCACGAGGCGGGCTGTTTTGTTATTTGGTTGCGGGGACAGGATTTGAACCTGTGACCTTCAGCTTATGGTCCGCAGGACGAGGATCTACCATCGCCAGGGAAGCGGCGCTTGGCGCCAGCGATAGAGCTCGTGGATTTGGAAGGTTTGGTTTTGGTTTCAGGATTTGGCTTTTTTGTCCCGCTTGGTCGGCTGTCGCCTGCTTGCGGGCCCCTGATGCAGGTTCAACTCGGCCGTGCCGTGCATCTAAATACACAAAAGCCCGCACGAGGCGGGCTTTTGTGTATTTGGTTGCGGGGACAGGATTTGAACCTGTGACCTTCAGCTTATGGTCCGCAGGACGAGGAGCTACCATCGCCAGGGAAGCGGAGCTTCCCGCCAGCGATAGAGCTCGTGGATTTGAAGAGGTTTGGTTGCGGGGACAGGATTTGAACCTGTGACCTTCAGGTTATGAGCCTGACGAGCTACCGGGCTGCTCCACCCCGCGCCACCATTATCGCAAGCTGTGCTTGCGGCAAGTTTTGGTCTTTCTCTTGAGATCATATGGGTGTTTGCCCGGATGATTTCGAGAGACTGCCAATGGAAAGGGCCGCTTGCGCGGCCCGTGTACCCTTTGGCGGGCCTTTTTTGCAAAGAGAAGATTTCAACGTGCGTTTGGCAGACCTGGCAGCGACTTACTCTCCCGCGTCTTGAGACGAAGTACCATCAGCGCTGGAGCGTTTCACGGCCGAGTTCGGAATGGGATCGGGTGCAGCCGCTCCGCCATAACCACCAGGTCGGCAAAACGCACGTTTTATCGAGAAGCTTTGTGTAGCGAGGAGCGTGGAGGGGCGTCGACAGTGGAACTGTTGGGGTGCCTCTCGTGGCTATTCGCTGGTCTTTATGTGCCTTTTCATCCTGCTTTTGGCAGTGTGACGATCCTTTTGGGATCGCACTGTGATGAGCATTAGGAATGAGAACGATCAAGCCTATCGAACTATTAGTACCGGTAAGCTTCATGCGTTGCCGCACTTCCACACCCGGCCTATCAACGTGGTCGTCTTCCACGGTTCTCAGGGAATACTCGTTTTAAGGTGGGTTTCCCGCTTAGATGCCTTCAGCGGTTATCCCGTCCGGATATAGCTACCCTGCTATGCGGCTGGCGCCACAACAGGTCCACCAGAGATCCGTCCATCCCGGTCCTCTCGTACTAGGGACAGATCCTTTCAATATTCCTACACCCACGGCAGATAGGGACCGAACTGTCTCACGACGTTCTGAACCCAACTCACGTACCGCTTTAAATGGCGAACAGCCATACCCTTGGGACCTGCTCCAGCCCCAGGATGCGATGAGTCGACATCGAGGTGCCAAACAACCCCGTCGATATGGACTCTTGGGGGTCATCAGCCTGTTATCCCCGGCGTACCTTTTATCCGTTGAGCGATGGCCCTTCCACGCGGGACCACCGGATCACTATGACCGACTTTCGTCTCTGCTCGACTTGTCAGTCTCGCAGTCAGGCGGGCTTATGCCATTGCACTCGACGACCGATTTCCGACCGGTCTGAGCCCACCATCGCGCGCCTCCGTTACTCTTTAGGAGGCGACCGCCCCAGTCAAACTACCCACCATACATTGTCCCGGACCCGGATAACGGGCCGCGGTTAGACATCCATAGAGATAAGGGTGGTATTTCAAGGGTGGCTCCACCAAGGCTGGCGCCCTGGCTTCAAAGCCTACCACCTATCCTACACATGCCACTACGAATGCCAATGTAAAGCTATAGTAAAGGTGCACGGGGTCTTTCCGTCTAACCGCAGGAACCCCGCATCTTCACGGGGAATTCAATTTCACTGAGTCTATGCTGGAGACAGCGGGGAAGTCGTTACGCCATTCGTGCAGGTCGGAACTTACCCGACAAGGAATTTCGCTACCTTAGGACCGTTATAGTTACGGCCGCCGTTTACTGGGGCTTCAGTTCAAAGCTTGCACCTCTCCCTTTAACCTTCCAGCACCGGGCAGGCGTCAGACCCTATACGTCGTCTTGCGACTTCGCAGAGCCCTGTGTTTTTGATAAACAGTCGCTACCCCCTGGTCTGTGCCACCCTCCACATGCTTGCGCATGA